>NZ_JASPFO010000001.1:605000-3355000 GCF_036856015.1 Sphingomonas sp. LR55 | reverse complement strand
CCCTTCCGAGAAAGCTTGCAGCATCTGGTTTTTTGCGACCACCGCGGTAACCAGTAAGGCACTCCGCTGCGGTGACACCCCTCTAGGCGGGGTTCCGATTCGCGTCAAACACAATCTTTCACATTTGTGGCAATTTTCTCGAGTTTGCGCGTTTATGACGCCCCACACACCCCTGCCGGTGCTGACGAAGCACTTGTAACTGCACTTCATTCCGCCGCCGGAGATTTCCAAAGGATGCCCCCGCGTCCTGTGGCACGCACCATCCGTCTTTAGGGCCTCGCCTTAAGCGCTTGTGAAGGCCCATATCGCTACATGCCCGATACGATGGATACCGCGATCCCTGCCCCCCGCCGGCGAACGTGCCCGAGACCCTGTCGGCGCCTGGGCCCTCGGACGCTTTGGGCGCGCCCTCCGGACCAACCTCGCTCGCCGGACAGGTACGCAGCGCGCTCATATGGCGATCGGGCAGCCAGATCGTCGCGCAGATGGTGCAGTGGTGCGCGACCTTCCTGGTTATCCGCATCTTGGCGCCTGCCGATTACGGCCTGTTCGCGATGTGCCAGGTGGTTCTCACCTTCATGGCGATGCTCAACGGCTATGGCTTGGCGAGTGGGCTGATCCAGCAAAAGGAAATTAGCGAGCGCGAAGTCCGCCAGCTGTTCGGGATGCTGATCGTCCTGAACGTCGGGCTCGCCGTCGCCCAGCTCTCGCTCGCGCCGCTGGCGTCCGCCTATTACCGCCAGCCGATCGTCGGCGACATGCTCCGCGTCCAGGCGCTGCTCTATCTGACGACCCCCTTCATCGCGCTCCCGTATGCGCTGCTCTCGCGGGCGATGGATTTCCGTCACCAGGCCAAGGCTAACATCACCGCGTCGATCGCCTCGGCCAGTGCGGCGCTCGGCGGTGCGCTCTATGGTCTCGGGGTATGGACTTTGGTGCTGGCGCCGATCGTGCTGTTTAGCGTGCGCGGCGCGATGATGACGTGGAGCGCGCGGTCGCTAGTCTGGCCGAGCTTTGACTTTCGCGGCGCCGGGACGATCGCGCGTTATGGCGGGGTGATGGCCGCGGGGCAGCTGTTCTGGTTCCTGCAGAGCCAGACCGACGTGTTCATCGCCGGGCGCAGCTTTTCGCCGCACATGCTCGGCATCTATACGACCAGCCTGTTCCTCACGCAGATCTTCGTCTCGAAATTCGTGCCGCCGCTGAACGAGGTCGCCTTCTCCGCCTATGCGCGGATGCAAGCCGATCCCGCTGCGATCGGGCGCGCGTTCGTGAAGGGGGTGCGGATGGTGATGATCGTCGCGATGCCATTCTACATGGGGCTGGCCGCCACCGCCGAGCCGCTGGTGCTGACTGTGCTGGGCGACAAATGGCGCGAGACGGCGCCCATCGTCCACCTGCTCGCGCTGGCGATGCCGTTCATGACGTTGCAGGTGTTGTTCACGCCAGCATCGGACGCGCGGCCGTCCGGGAATCGGCGTCCAGAACGGCGCGGTCGGTGCAATGATCCTGACCACGGCGTTTCTGGTCGGCGTTCAATGGGGCCCTACCGGCATGGGCATCGCGTGGATCACCGCGTATCCGCTCTACCTGGCGATCAGCGCATGGCGGACACTGCCGGTAATCGGGGTGCGCGCGAGACGTGGCGCGGGCGGTCGCATCACCGGCGCTGGCGGCGATCGCGATGGCGCTGATCGTCGGGCTGGTGGATCGCGGCCTGCCGCCGCTCGACGCGCATTGGCGGCTGTTGGTCCTCGTGGCTATTGGCGCAGCGGTCTATGCGGCGTCGATGCTGATCTTTGCGCGGGCGACGGTGCGCGAACTGATCGCCGTGGTGCGGAAACAACCTGTCGCTGCCTAGTTTAGCCCCCTGGTTTAGCCCCTAATCTAGGCGGACTGAATGTATTCGCGCATCGCTGCGGCATCGGCTTCGATCCGGTCGATGCGGTATTTGACCAAGTCGCCGATCGAGACGAAGCCGACCAGCGTGTCGCCGTCGATCACCGGCAGATGGCGGATGCGGCGCTGAGTCATCAGCGACAGCGCGCCGATCGCGGACTCGTTCGGCCCGACCGACTTCACCGCGGTAGTCATCACATCGGCGATCCGCCGGTCCAGCGCCGCGGCCCCGTCCGATTGCAGGCAGTGGATGACATCGCGTTCGGAGAATATGCCGACCACCCGGTCGCCATCGAGCACCGGTGCCGCGCCGATCCGCTTCTCTGCGAGCAGCGCCACCGCCTCCGCCACAGTCGAGTCCGGGTGGAGCGACTCTATGCCGCCCTTTCGGTCCTTCAGGATCGCCGCGATCGTCATCTTCGCCTCTCCTCATATGCGTCTGGTGCGCCTGACTTGAGGAAACCATGTTTGCGCGGCAATGTGAAGCGATGACCGATCGACTGCCTGAACCACCCGCCGGGTTGGACGACCCGCATTATGCGGCGTTCGCATGGGCGCGGTTTCGCGCGATCATGGCGTGGATGGTGCTGGCGGCGGCGATCTGCGTCGCGGCGGTGATTGCGGCGATGGCGCATCTGCAGGGGCCGCTGCATCTGGTGACGATGCTCGCGGTGATCGGCGGGGTCGGCGGATCGGTGATGATGGCCGGGCTGCTGATGGGACTCGCGTTCCTGAGCTCGGGAAGCGGGCATGACGAGGATGTCGCGCGGATCGATTGAGCGCACGCTGATCAGACGTCGAACATGAAAAAGGCCGGTGTCGCGTAACGCGGCACCGGCCTTTTCAGGTCTCAGCAATACCCCGGATCAATCCGGGATGACGGCTTCAGCCTGCGACCTCATCCGGTACCGCACGAACGCGGCGACGGCGGGGCTTTTCTTCCGGCGCCGCGTCAGTAGCAGTCGCTTCGGTCGCTGGCGCCGGCGTTATGGCCGAGATGCCGAGCGATGGCGGCAGGCGGTCCGCATCGAATGCGGTCGGTGCTGCATCTTCGGTCGCAACGGGTGCGTCGAGGCTGCGATCGCGGCGCGGACGACCGCGACGGCGGGGCTGCTCCTCGGTGGCTGCGGCGACAGGCGTCGTCGTCTCGACGGTTTCGATCGGCTGGGCAACCTGCTCCGAGGCTTCGGTTACCGAACGGACCGCGTCGGCTTCCGAATCCTGGTTGGCGTTGGCGACCTGGACGCTGGTGCGCAGCGTGCGACGGATCGTCTCACGCTGCGGCGCATCGCGGTAGTCGGAGCGGGGCTCGCGGACCTGCTCGTCGCGGGGCTGGGTCTCGCGCGCCTGGTTCTCACGGGCCTGGGCCTCGCGCGCCTGACCCTGCTCTTCGCCGCTACGCTCGTCGCGCTGCTGCGTATCGCGGGGAGCGTTGCGCTGGTTGCGCTGGCCTTCACCACGAACGCGGTCTTCGCGCTGACCTTCGTTGCGCGACTGACCCTCGTTACGCTGGCCCTCGTTACGCTGGCCCTCATAGCGGGTGTTCTCGTACCGCGGGCGCTCTTCGCGCTGTGGCCGGTCATCGCGCTGCGGACGATCTTCGCGGGTCTGCGTGTCGCGATTCTGCCGGGACGCATTCTGGTACTGGCCGTTCTGGCCGCCATTCTGCTGCTCGGCCGAAGCCTGCTGCCCCTGCTGCTCGCCGGAGCGGATCGGTTCGCCCTCGTCGCCGTAATCGTCGTCGCCGTCGAGATCGAACGGCTGCTGGCGACGTGGCTGCTGCTGCGCCTGCGGCTGGCTCTCTTCGAACCGTGCGCGCGTCTCGCTCAGGACGCGGAAATAATGGTCCGCGAACTGGAGGTAATATTCGATATTGACGCGGTCGCCCTGCTGCTGCGCATCGCGCGCGAGGTTCTTGTACTTCTCGTACAGCTGGCTCGCGTTGCCGCGCGCGCGGCTGTCGATGCGGTTGCCGGTATCGCGACCACCCTGGCCACCGCCGCCGCCCTGGCGTTGACCGCCACCACCGCCACCGCCGCCATTATTATTGTTGCCACGACCGCGACGGCGGCCGGCTTGCCGGTTGTTGATCAAGCTTGTGTCCTCAGTCGTCGAACCAAAATCTGGTCGTGCTCCGAAATGCGGTGCAAACCCCCGCCGCGCACCGACGATCTAAACGAGATCGGTGCGTCGAACTTGCCAGGGCCGCCGGACTGCAGCGACCTCAAAGCGAAGGATGCGGGTCATCGCTCTAAACCGACCAATCGTCGAGAGTGCGTGCCCCTGCCCGCGTGATAGCGGGCGGAAAGGCCATACTACAAGCGAAAACTGCCGGTTAGCGCCGTATTCCTGTCGTCGCGACCAGCGCACGAGGGTTGTTTCCATAGTCGTGGTGGAGCGCGACGTGCAAACCCTGCGCTTCGAGCAGTGCGGTGACGGGCTCGGCTTGCGTCGATCCGATCTCGATGACGGCCGCGCCGCCGGGCGCGATCAGCGCCGGGAGTTGCGCGGCGAGGATGCGGTAGTCGTCGAGCCCGTCGCTGCCGGCGAACAGCGCGGCGTGCGGTTCGTGGTCATGGACTTCGGCCGGGAGCGTCTCGTCGGTGGCGATATAGGGCGGGTTGGCGAGGATCAGGTCGAACTGGCCGGTGATCGCGCTCGCCCAGCTCCCGCGGAGGAAGCGGGCGCGGTCGGTCATGCCGAGGGTGGCGGCGTTGGCGCGGGCGTAGCCGAGCGCTTTCGGGGAATAGTCGACGCCGAGGCCTTGCGCGGGCCATTCGTCGAGCGCGGCAAGGAGAAGCGTGCCGGGGCCGGTGCCGAGGTCGAGCACCGTCGCGGGGGCGCGACCGGCGAAGTGTTTTTGCGCGGCGATCAGGAGCGTTTCGCTGTCCCCGCGGGGGACGAGCGCGCCGGGGCCGACGGCGAGATCGATCGACCAGAAGCCGCGGGTGCCGGTGATGTAGGCGACCGGTTCGTGGTTGAGGCGGCGTTCGACGAGGGGGGCGAAGGTCTGGGGAACGGTGTAGCGGTCGGGGTTGAGGAGTATCGCGTTGCGCTCGACGCCAAGCGCGTGCGCCATGAGGAGTTCCGCGTCGAGGCGGGGGTGGCGGAGAAGGCGAACCGCGCGGCGGCGGTGGCGATCGCCGCACTTACCCCCCGCCCGCTTGCGGGAGGGGGTTGGGGGTGGGCACGCGCTCACCGCGGACACACCAGTTGCGATGGGTCGAGAGACCCACGCTGAACGCTCGTCTGGAACCGGCCGCGAGCCCACCCTCGGCCCCCTCCCGCTTGCGGGAGGGGGAGCAGAATTTAGCCATCCAGCTGCGCCAGGCGGTCCGCTTCGTCCTGCGCGACCAGCGCACCGATCAGTTCGTCCATCTCGCCTGCGACGATCTCCGGCAGGCGGTGCAGCGTCAGGTTGATGCGGTGATCGGTCACACGGCCCTGCGGGAAATTGTACGTCCGGATCCGCTCCGAGCGATCGCCCGAGCCGACCATCGACTTCCGTGCACCTGCCCGCTCGGCGTGCAGCCGGTCGCGCTCCGCCTCGTACAGCCGGGTCCTGAGCACGCGGAGGGCCTTGGCCTTGTTCTTGTGCTGCGACTTCTCGTCCTGCTGGATCACCGTCAGCCCGGTCGGGATGTGGACGATCCGCACCGCAGAGTCGGTGGTGTTGACCGACTGCCCGCCCGGCCCCGACGAGCGATAGACGTCGATGCGCAGGTCCTTGTCGTCGATCTTGACGTCGACCTCCTCCGCCTCGGGCAGCACCGCGACGGTCGCCGCCGAGGTGTGGATCCGGCCGCCGGCCTCGGTGGTGGGCACGCGCTGGACACGGTGCACGCCGCTCTCGAACTTGAGCTTGGCGAAGACGCCTTGCCCGGTGACGCTGGCGACGACTTCCTTGAAGCCGCCCGCGTCGGACGACGAACCCGAGATCATCTCGACCCGCCAGCCCTGCGATTCGGCATAACGCTGGTACATCCGGAACAGGTCGCCCGCGAACAGCGCCGCTTCGTCGCCACCGGTGCCGGCGCGGACTTCGAGCATCGCCGAGCGCTCGTCGGCAGAATCGCGCGGCAACAGCGCGAGCGCGAGCTTGCGATCCGCGGTTTCGAGCAGCGTGCGGTTCTCGTGAAGCTCGTCCGACGCCATCGCGCGGAGTTCGTCGTCGGCATCCTCGGCCATGAACGCGAGGCTCTCCGCCTCCTGTCGCAATCGGCGCACTTCGGTGGCGGCCTGGGCTACGGGTTCGAGCTCGGCATATTCCTTCGATACCGCGACGAAGCGGTCGGAGGGGAGATCGCCGGTCGACATCAGCGCCTGCAACTCGTCACGCCGAGCCTCGATCGCGCGGATGCGGTCGGGGGAGATCTGGGTCATTCTCCCGCCCCCTTATCCGTCATCCCAGCGAAAGCTGGGATCTCACTGGGGCGGGTGTTGCGTCCGCCAACCGGGATATCCCAGCTTTCGCTGGGATGACGGGTGGGGGGCGAGCCGGCAGACGGCGCGACGTTCAACGCAGCGCCTCCGCAAGATTTGCGAACGCGACTTCGGCTTGCGTGCCCGCGCCAAGGGTCTTCACCGCAGCAACACCCTTGGCGAGTTCGTCGTCGCCGATAATGATCGCAAACCGTGCACCGAGCGCATCCGCCTTCGCCATCCGCGCCTTCATCTTACCCTTATACGCCATCTCGACCGCCACGCCTGCACGCCGCAGATCGGCAACGATACCGGTCGCGCGGGTTTCGGCTTCGGCACCCATCGGCACAACGACCGCATCGATCGTTGCCGCCGCCGGCTCCTCCAACAGCATAGCCAGCCGCTCGACACCAGCAGCCCAACCCACGCCCGCCGTCTCCGGCCCGCCGAGCGAGCCGATCAACCCGTCGTACCGGCCGCCCGCGAGCACAGTTCCCTGCGAGCCCAACCGGTCGGTCACGAACTCGAACGCGGTGTGGCGATAATAATCGAGGCCGCGGACGAGGCGCGCGTTGCGCTCCCACGCGACACCCGCCGCATCGAGCCCGGCCGTCACCGCCTCGAAGAACGCACGCGCCTCGGGCGTCAGATACGCGTCGATATCGGGCGCGCTGTCGGCGATCGGGCGGTCGCGCGGGTCCTTCGAGTCGAGGATCCGCATCGGGTTCTTCTCGAGCCGGGTCAGGCTGTCCTCCGACAGCTCGCCGCGATGCACCTCGAAATGCGCGACCAGCGCCTCGCGCCAGGCGTCGCGCGTCGCCGCATCGCCCAACGTGTTGAGCTGCAACGTCACGCCCTCGGAAATCCCGAGTTCGCGCAGCAGCTGGTCCGCCAGCACGAGCAGTTCAACGTCCGCCGCTGGTTCAGCAGCACCGATCACCTCGGCGTCGATCTGGTGGAACTGGCGGAAGCGGCCCTTTTGCGGGCGTTCGTAGCGGAACACAGGACCGCTGGTGGTGAGCTTCAGCGGCGCGAATTGCTGCCAGCCTTCGGTCAGATAGGCGCGCGCAATGCCGGCGGTGAACTCGGGGCGGAGCGTGAGCGAGTCTCCGCCGCGATCCTCGAACGTGTACATTTCCTTCGACACGACGTCGGTCGTCTCGCCGAGCGAGCGCGCGAACACCGCGGTCGACTCGAACACCGGGATATCGACGCGCTGGAAGCAATACAGAGCCCGCACGCGTTCGAACGTCGACAGGACGTGCGCGAAGCGGCGCTGCTCGTCGCCGAAAATGTCCTGGGTGCCACGGATGCGGCGCGGGGTTTCAATCTTAGCCATGATGCGCGCGTATCTAGGCGACGTCCCCGCTAAGCGCTAGCGCTGTGGCATGAACGACAAACCCAGATATTGGGGCCTCGGCCAACGCGTTGCCCCGCCGCGCTTCATCCTGTTCGTGCTGGTCTTCGCGATCGGCCTCGCCGCGCTGATCCCACGTATCGGGTTGGGCCGGGGGACGATGGCGGCGTTCGACGTCGCTGCGGTCGTGTTCCTGATCGCGGTTTCGACGCTATTCCGCAACGCCACCGCGGCACGGATGCGCCGCGCGGCGGAAGAGAACGACGCCAATCGCGCGGTGCTGCTCGGGTTCAGCGGTATGATCATGCTCGTCATCCTGGTCGCGGTCGCCAAGGAACTGCAGGGCAAGAACGACGCGGTCGGGATCGCTCTGACAATCGCGACGCTGGCGCTGGCGTGGCTGTTTTCGAACATGATCTACACGCTGCACTACGCGCATCTTTATTATGTCGACGATCCGGACGGGAAGGACGCCAAGGGCCTCGATTTCCCGAGTTGCGACGAGCCCGATTACTGGGACTTCGCCTATTTCGCGTTCACGCTGGGGATGACGTTCCAGACCTCCGACGTCGAGATCACCTCGCGCCGGGTGCGCAAGGCGGCGCTCGGCCAGTGCATGGCGGCGTTCGTGTTCAACATCGGCGTGCTGGCGTTCACCATCAACGTGCTGGGGAGCGGTGGCTGAGGTGAGCTCGTGTCGTCATGCCGGAAGGGCTCCGGCATGACGACATGGGGGAATTATTTCGCCGTCCACTTATCCATCCAGCCGAGCACCTCGCCATACCATTGCCGCGAGTTCTTCGGCTTCAGCACCCAGTGGTTCTCGCCTGGGTTGACCAGCAACCGCGATGGAATCCCGCGCCGCTGCAAAGCGGTGAACGTCGCCAGCCCCTGCGTGTACGGAATGCGGAAATCCTTCTCGCCGGTGATCACCAGCATCGGCGTCTTCCACTTGGCGACGTAATTGACCGGGTTCCATTTCTCGAACGCCTGCGGGTCCTCGTAATAGGCCTTCCCGCCATGCTCCCATTCGTCGAACCAGAGCTCTTCGGTTTCGTATGCCATCGCGCGGGCGTCGAACACGCCGTCATGCTGGACGATGCACTTGAAGCGATCGGGCCACTGCCCCTCGATCCAGTTCATCATATAGCCGCCGTACGACGCCCCAAGCGCACACGCATTGTCGGCATCGAGCCACGCGAACTTGTCGGTCGCGGCTTTCAGACCCTTTTGCAGATCCTCGAGCGGCCAGCCGCCCCAGTTGTTGCTGATCGCATCGGTGAAGCCCTGACCGTAGCCGGTCGACCCGTGGAAATCGACCGCGACCAGCCCGTAGCCGGCGCCTGCGAACACCGCTGGGTTCCAGCGATACGACCAGCTGTTGTTGCTCGATCCCTGCGGGCCCCCGTGGACCATGTACGCGATCGGCACCTTGCCGGTGGAACCGTACGGCTTCACCGCATAGCCCCAGACGGTGTCCGCGTTCGCGCCCTTGAAGTTGAACCGCGTGACCGTCGGCATGTCGATCCCGGCGAGCTTTGTCGCGTTGACCTGCGTCAGCCGCTGCGGCGCATCGGTGCCCGCGACGCGGTAGAAATCGGCGGGTGCGGTGAGGCTGTCGATCGCCACCACGGGACCGCGCGGGCTGATCGCAACCGCGCTGACATGTCCCTCCTGCGTCAGCCGCGTGACCGCGCCGGTGGTCGCATCGACGCGAAACAGCGGCGTCTCCTGCGTGTCGTCCGCCGTCACGTAGAGCGACTTCGAATCGGGCGCCCACGCGATCGAGCCGACCGACCGGTCCCAGCGCTCGGTCAGCGACACCGTCTTGCCGCTGGCGATGTCGCGCAGCGTCAGTACCTGGCGATCCGCCTCGAACCCCGGCCGCCGCATCGCGAAGAACGCGAGCGTCCGGCCATCGGGCGATACCGTCGGCAGATTGTCGGTCGCCTTGTTCGCCGCGGTCAGGTTGACCGGTGCAGCCGAACCATCCGCGGGCGCCGAGAAGATATCGAGGTTGGTCGACAGCGCCTCGATCCGGCCGGCTTCGCGCATCGCGAAATAGACGGTGCGGCCGTCGGGGCTCCACGAGATTTCCTCGCCGCCGCCATTGGGCTTCGAGGGCGTATCGCCGACCAGCGCGCCAACGATCGCCGTCCCGTTGCCGGGTGCACCGGTCGCCGTGAGCGGCAAGACGAACAGCTGCGAGCGGGTGCCGTCCGCCCAGGTATCCCAATGCCGTACGAACAACTGGTCGTAAGTGCGGCCGGCGCCCGCGTTCGGATCCTTCTTGACCATCGCCGGCTCGAGGCTCGGCGCGCCGGGCTTGCGGTCCGCCCAGACGAGCAGCCTGTCGCCGGTCGGCGCGACCTTGAAGCCGCTGAACCCACCCTTGAAGCTGGTCAGCTTGCGCGGCGTGCCGCCCGTTACGGGCACCGACCAGACCGCATCTTCGCCGCCCTTGTCCGAGGTGAAATACACCGTGTTGCCGACGATCTGCGGGTCGTTCTCGTTGACCTGCGGATCAGCGAGCAGCTTCACCGGCGTCGCGCCCGGCGTGCTCAGGTCGAGCCGCCAGAGATCGTAGCGCCCCTTGTCCGCGGCGAGATCGGTCTCGCGTTGTGCCCAGACGAGCCAACGCCCGTCCTGCGACGCGGTCGGCGCGCCGACGCGGCTGAGCATCGTCACGTCGTCGATGGTGAGTTGCCGGGCGGCGGCGGGGGCACTCGCAAAGGCGAGCACGGCGAGGCTGGCGGAGAGCATGATCTTCATGTGCGTGTGATAGGACGCTTGCGGGATTATGCGCAATCACCGGGGTTTGGTGACGGATCGATTTGCCTGCGGGATCAAAGACGAAATGGACAGATGCGATAGCGATCCGCAGCGCCTCGCCTCGTCATCCTGACGAAAGTCAGGACCCAGGGTTACGAACGGTGACTTTCGCGGCTCGGGGTCCTGACTTTCGTCAGGATGACGGATGGGGGTTGTCGAACGGAAAGCTATCTTCACTAAAGACACCCATGTCCCTCAAGCACTCCTTCCCCCGATCGCCGCGCCCGATGCGCGCCTGCTCGTCCTCGGCAGCCTGCCAGGGGATCGCTCGCTTGCGGCGCAGCGCTATTACGCCCATCCGCAGAACCAGTTCTGGCAGCTGATGTCGCCCGTCGTCGGTCGCGACCTCGCCGTGCTGGACTATGACGACCGGCTCGACGCGTTACGCGAGGCCCGCGTCGCGCTGTGGGACGTCATCGGTTCGGCCCGCCGCGCAGGTAGCACCGATGCGGCGATCGTCGATATCGAAGGCAACGACCTCCCCGCGCTGCTCGCCACCCTGCCGCACCTCCGCGCGATCGCGTTCAACGGCGGCACCGCGCTCAAGCAAGGCATGAAGCTCCTTGGCCGCGACGTCGCTGGCCCCGAGATCGTCGCGCTCCCGTCGAGCAGCCCGCTCCACACCGTCGGCATTGCGGCCAAGCACCCCGCCTGGAGCGCACTGGCGACGTTCCTGCTCGACCCGCCTGCAGAGCGCGCCTAGCCTTCTCGCATGACCAGCCTCTACGACCTCACGGTCCCCGCCTTCCGCCGCGGTTTTGCCAGCCTGTCGACGATCCTGACCGTCGGCGAGATGTTCGCGCGCGACCACGGCATCGGGGAGGCGGACCTGCTCGACACCCGGCTGACCGCCGACATGACGCCGCTGACCGCGCAGGTGCAGCGCGCCAGCGACACCGCCAAGGGCGCGATGGTGCGGATCGGCGACATCCCCAATCTCGCCATGGCGGATGACGAAGCCAGCTTCGCCGCGCTCCAGCAGCGGATCGTCGCGACGCTCGCGTTTCTCGATACCGTTCCCCGCGCAGCGATCGACGGCAAGGAGGACGCCCCGGTTACGCTCGTCACGCCGGGTGGCAGCATCGACTTCACCGGCAAAAGCTACGTGCTCGCCTTCGTCCTGCCCAACTTCTATTTCCACATTACAACGGCCTACGCGCTTTTACGGATGCGCGGCGTGCCGATCGGCAAGATGCACTATCTGGGCCGATAAGCACGGCTGGCCAAACCCCGTGCGGTCCGGCAAGGGCGGCGAATGTCGATCGAAAGCTTCATTTCGCAGTACGGCCTTGCCGCGATCTTCCTCGGCGCAGCGTTCGAGGGTGAAACCAGCGTCGTCACCGGCGGGCTGCTCGCGCACCAGCATCTGGTATCGCTGGTCGGCAGCGCCGCCGCCGCAGTGACCGGATCGTTCTTCGCGGATCAGCTCTTCTTCTTCGCCGGCCGCCGTTATCGCGACACCAAGCGGGTCCGCCGGATCGCCGAGAAGCCCGCCTTCGCCAAGGCGCTCGACACGCTCGATCGACATCCGACGGTGTTCATCCTCGGCTTCCGATTCTTGTACGGACTGCGCACGATCAGCCCGATCGCGATCGGTACCTCGCATATCCCCGCGCGCACCTTCGTGGTGCTCAACGCGATCTCTGCGCTGGTGTGGGGCGTGTTGTTCACGGGGATAGGCTATGTGTTCGGCGACGGGCTGATCGCGCTGGTCGACAAGGTCATGCCGAAGCAGAAGCTGGTCGGCGTGGCGATCCTGGTCGCGGTCGCGGCAGTGGTGATCACCGCGATCCGCTTCTGGCGGGGCCGCCACGTCCGCAAGGCGAGCGCGACGACCGCCACGTCAAACGCCGTCGTCAGTCGAGATCATTCTCGCTGATCACGACGATCTCCTGGTCGGGATCGCGGGCCAGCGCGACGACGCCGAGGTCGGCGATCTCGTCAAGATGCTGTTTGAAGATCGCCACCGCATCACCCTCCGGCGCCACCGTGCTCAGCGCTTCGAGCACATCATATTGCACCGCGAACTGATAGCGTTCTTCGCTGACTTCGCCCTCGAACTCGACCTGACGCAGGTCGCTATTGTCCTCGAGGGTCTTCACATCGATGTCCAACCGGTCTTCGGCCATGTTCTACGCTCCTAGATAGATGGCCGTTAAGCGCGGTTGGACGTTCGATGTTCCGTCCTTAGACGTCGAGGTTGGCGACGTTGAGCGCGTTGTCCTGGATGAACTCGCGGCGGGGTTCGACGACTTCGCCCATAAGCTGCGTAAATATCTCGTTCGCGCTCTCGGCGTTGAGCGCGGTCACGCGGAGCATCGAGCGGACCGACGGATCGAGCGTGGTTTCCCAGAGCTGTTCGGCGTTCATCTCGCCGAGCCCCTTGTAGCGCTGGATCGCGAGTCCTTTCCGCCCGGCGGTCAGGATGGCGTCAAGCAGGTGGCTTGGGCGCGAGACCTGCGTCGAGCCGCGTGCAGCGACCGCAGTGACCGAGCCGATCACGCCGGCACCGGCCTCCGCACCCTCTTCGGCCTCGGGCTCTTCCGCCGCCGAAGCCTTGCTAGCGGGCACGAGGTTCGAGGTCTGCGCATAGCTTTCGGCGTGCTCGCCCGACAGCGCGTGGAGTTTGCGCGCTTCGGCCGATACCAGGAAGCTGGCCTCGATGATGTGGTGGTCGGTGACGCCGCGCCATGCACGCTGGAAGTGGATGCCGCCGTCTTCGGTCAGCACCGCAGTCCAGCGTGCGTCGCCGTCGTCGAGTTCGAGACGACGCGTCACGACTTCGAGACGCGAGGTGCGGTCCTCGACCGAAGCCTCGGGATCGAACACGCCGCCGAGTGCCAGCGCCTCGATCATGCCGGCATCATAGCGCTTCGGGACGTAGCGCATCAGCGTCCGCATCCGGCGCGCATGATCGACCAGATCCTTCAGGTCACGACCCGAACGACCGCCGCCGGGGCCATCGAGCACCATCGTATTGACGCCCGCATCGACCAGATATTCGTCGAGCGCCGCGTCGTCCTTGAGGTACACCTCCGACCGGCCCTTGGTCGCCTTATACAGCGGCGGCTGGGCGATGTAGAGGTAACCGCCCTCGATGATCTTGGGCATGTGCCGATAGAACAGCGTCAGCAGCAGCGTGCGGATGTGCGCGCCGTCGACGTCTGCGTCGGTCATGATGACGATCTTGTGGTAGCGCAGCTTGTCCGCGTTGAAGTCGTCGCGGATGCCGGTGCCCATCGCGGTGATGAGCGTGCCGATCTCGCGGCTCGACAGCATGCGATCCTCGCGCGCGCTCCGTATTCAGGATCTTGCCGCGCAACGGGAGGATCGCCTGGAAATGGCGATCGCGGCCCTGCTTTGCCGAGCCGCCGGCCGAGTCACCCTCGACCAGGAACAGTTCGGACTTGGCGGGATCGCGCTCCTGGCAGTCGGCGAGCTTGCCGGGCAGCGAGGCGATGTCCATCACGCCCTTGCGGCGCGTCAGTTCGCGCGCGCTTGGCGGCCTCGCGCGCGGCGGCGGCGTCGATGATCTTGGCGACGATCGCCTTCCCGTGCGCGGGGTTTTCCTCAAGCCATTCGGCCATCTTGTCGGCCATCAGACTTTCGAGCGGCTGGCGGACTTCGGACGAGACGAGCTTGTCCTTGGTCTGGCTGCTGAACTTGGGATCGGGCAGCTTGACCGAGACGATCGCGGTCAGGCCTTCGCGCATGTCCTCGCCGGTGAGCTGGACCTTTTCCTTCTTCAACATGCCCGATTTCTCGGCGTAGTTATTAAGTGTGCGGGTCAACGCGGCGCGGAACGCGGCCATGTGCGTGCCGCCGTCGCGCTGCGGGATGTTGTTCGTGAAGGCGAGGACGTTCTCGTAATAGGAGTCGTTCCACTGCAACGCGACGTCCATCGTGACGTCGTCGCGCGTGCCGCTGATCGCGACCGGCTCGGGCATCAACGGCACCTTCGCGCGATCGAGATACTTCACGAACGCGGCGATCCCGCCCTCGTAATAGAGCTCGACGGTCTTCATCTCCTCGTGCCGCGCGTCGGAGAGGAACAGGCGGACGCCCGAGTTGAGGAAGGCGAGTTCGCGGTAGCGATGTTCGAGCTTGTCGAAGTCGAAATCGGTGATCTTGAAGGTCGCGGGCGATGGGAAGAAGGTGACGCGCGTGCCCTTCTGGCCTTCGGTGGCGGGACCGACGACCTTCAGCGGCGCGACCGCATCGCCGAACGCGAAGCGCATGTAATGCTCCTCGCCGTTGCGCCAGATCGTCAGGTCGAGCCATTCGCTGAGCGCGTTGACGACCGAGACGCCGACGCCGTGCAGGCCGCCCGAGACCTTGTAGGCGTTCTCGTCGTTGGTGTTCTCGAACTTACCGCCGGCGTGGAGCTGGGTCATGATGACCTCGGCTGCGGACACGCCTTCCTCGGTGTGGATACCGGTCGGGATACCGCGGCCGTTGTCGGTGACGGAGACCGAGCCGTCGGCGTTGAGGACGATGTCGATCCGGTCGCAATGCCCGGCGAGCGCCTCGTCGATCGCGTTGTCGCTGACCTCGAACACCATGTGGTGGAGGCCCGAGCCGTCGTCGGTGTCGCCGATGTACATGCCGGGGCGTTTCCGCACCGCGTCGAGGCCCTTGAGGACCTTGATCGAGTCGGCGCCGTAGTCGCCCATGTTCGGGAGGTTGGGATTATTGGATTCAGGGTTGGATGCCATGACAAGTATATAGGCATCCGAGGGCCGAAACGGAAGCGAAATGGCCTGTAGGGGCTCGGGTGCGCGGGAGTGAAGTATAGGAAGTGCGGACGCTGGGAGCGTTTTGTGTCGAGTGTGCACTTCGCGTGTCGGGCGTGTCGGTTTCGAGGAGGTTGGGAGCGCCATGCGGGGATGGTGACAGCGTAGGGTCGTGTAGGACAGCGGCTCGCGGCTTCTCCGGTGAAGCCACCTCCCCGGCGCAGGCCGGGGCCCAGGTGGAAAGGTTTCAATAACTACGTGCCGCACTCTGTTAGCGACGTCGCCCAACTGGGCCCCGGCCTTCGCCGGGGTGGTGGGCGGCTGAAGGGGCGCGGCCCTTACGTCCCTCTCCCCTTGGGGGAGAGGGAAGGAGGAGCCGTAGGCGACGGAAGGGTGAGGGGGAGTTGGGGCGAACTCCTGAGCCTCACGCCCCTCTCCCTTCCCACCACAAGTGCGGCGGCCCCCTTCCCTCTCCCCGAGGGGGAGAGGGAGCTGCTCCTCAGAAACGGTCGGCGCGCTGGCCGAGGAGTGTGACTTCGACGCGGCGGTTGAGACGCATGCCGGCGGGCGTTGCATTCGTGGCGACCGGATCGCGCTCGCCGTGGCCGACGACGCTGAAGCGGGCACGGACCACGTCCATGTCGTCGAACGCCTGGCGGACGCTCGCCGCGCGCCGCTCAGACAGGTCCTGGTTGTGCGCGTCGGTACCACGCGAGTCCGTAAACCCATCGATCGACACGCGCACGCCGGGGTTACCGCGCAGATAGCGCGCGAGCGGACGCAGCTTCTCGATCGCGCCGGGACGCAGCACGTCGCTATCCGTGCGGAACAGTACGTCCTCCTGCAGCGTCAGCGTCGCGCCGCGCGGGGTCTGGCGGAAGCCGTAGTTGCGCATCGCGCCGCGATCCCACGTCGTGGTGGTCTCGACCACCGTGGTGCCGCCGCCGCGGTAGCCGCGTGGGTCACGGCCATACGCATCCCAGTCGAATCGGTCGCGGCGGGGTCCCGCGATGCGGGCGAACTCGCGGTTGGCATCGTCGGCTTCCCGGGGGCTGATCCGGCCATCGCCGTTCGCATCGAAGTTCGGCATCACGAACGCAATGCCGCGCCGCGTATTGCGCAGTTCGGGGAAGAGTACCGGCACGCCTACGCCTTCCAGACGATAGCCGGGGCGCAACCAGGGCGCGCGGCTCATGTCGTAACGCCCCTCGGGCCGTCCTCCGTCACGGACCTGCGCTAAAACGGGGGCGGTGGTTGCTGCGACCATCAGGACGCCGAGGGCTGCGCGCGTGAAATTCCGGGTCATCATCGTCTCTCCGTGTCTTCGATGGACGGAGCTTTGCCCGCGCCCGCTTGAACGCGCGGTGAGCCTGCTCGACAGCGCGCGTTCAGCCTAACGCCCGACCGCGATCCGCGTTGCCTGGGCGCCGATCGCATCGAACAGCGCGTCTTCGGTGCCGGTCATCCACACCTGGCCGCGGCCTGCAAGCCGCGCGAACAGCGCCGCACGGCGCGCCGGGTCGAGATGTGCGGCGACCTCGTCGAGGAGCAGGACGGGGGGCTGGCCGGTGCGTTCCGCGACGAGGTCGGCGTGGGCGAGGACGATGCCGAGCAGGAGCGCCTTCTGCTCGCCGGTCGAGGCGAGCGAGGCGGCTCGCGCCTTGTCGAGATGGGTGACGATCAGGTCGACGCGGTGGGGTCCGCTGAGCGTGCGCCCGGCAGCGGCATCGCGCGCACGGCCCTGGGCAAGGTCGGATTGCAGGCGCGTGGTATCGCCGGCCCAGCCTTCGAGTGTCAGGCCGGCGCGGGGAAATGGGCTGTCGCCTTGTTCCGCAAGCCGTGTTCCGAGCAACGTCACTGTCTCGCGCCGGGCGGCATCGACCGCGGCGCCGTGCTCGGCCATTTGCGCCTCTAGCGCGGAGAGCCAGTCGCTATCGGGCCGGCCTTCGTCGGCGAGCAGGCGGTTTCGCGCGCGCATCGCCGCGTCATAGCGGGCGGCGTGGTGGGCGTGGGTGGGGGCGAGGGCTAGCGTGAGGCGATCGAGGAAGCCGCGACGCTCGCTGGCGGGGGCGACGAACAGGCGGTCCATCGCCGGGGTGAGCCAGAGGATGGTGAGCCATTCGGCGAGCGCGTTCGCAGTGGTGGTGGCGCCCTGGATGCGGACGATGCGGCGTTCTGGGGCCGAGGCTAGCGTGCCGGTCGCGACGTCGACTTCGCCGGACGAGGGTATTCCCACTTCCGGCTCTGACTCCCGTCCCGCTTGCGGGAGGGGTCGGGGAGGGGCGCGCTTTCCTCGACACCGGTCGCCAGTACGTACGTCACGCCCTCCCCTAACCCCTCCCGCAAGCGGGAGGGGGAAAGTGTCGCCGCGACACCGAAGCCTCCCGCCCCGCCCTGCCGCGCCATCTCGCCCAGTGCAGCGCGACGAAGTCCGCGGCCGGGTGCGAGCAGCGACACAGCTTCGAGGATATTCGTCTTCCCTGCGCCATTCTCGCCGGTCAACACCACGAACCCCGGCCCCGGCTGGAGCGTCAGATCGGCATGATTACGAAAATCGGTAAGGACCAGGCGCGACAGCATCGCACCGCCCTTAGCGGCAATTTTCGCGCGCCGTCAGCCTTTGCCTCAGGCGGCGATCCGCTCGGGGACGATCGCCGGTTCGAGCTTCGCCTTCTGCATGCTGAGATACGAGGCGAGTTCGGGGCCGAGTTCGCGCTGTGCCCGCAGATAGGCGACCGGCGTAACGATCCCGAGCCGTTCGCGCGCAGCGTCGAGCGGTTCGTGGAGGAGGTGCAGATAATCCTCGCCCGAAATCCACTTTGCTTTGCGTCCGTTGCGATAGCCTTCCCAGACCGCCTTCGCGAACAGCTTGCTCCCCGTAACGCGCATGCTCTTCAGCGCCGCAGCCGAGCCGATCAGCGCCCAGCCGAGCCCGCCGACCTGCGCGTAGCTGAACGCCACGAGCGCCGCCTCACCCATGCTTTCGTCCGCCTTGTAGCCGGTCAGCACGTGCCAGATGTCGTGCGTGTCGCGCACCCGCCGGCCGAACCACGCATAGGGATGCGCCAGATCGTCCTCTGACGGCTCGAGCCGCGAGACCTCGACCAGCCCGTCCGCGGAATAGCCTGTCGTCTCGAGGAAATTCCGATACGCCGCCCCCACCGTGCCGGGCGCGAAGCTCGCGACGAACGCGGGATCGGAGAAACGCTGTGCCAGTTCGACGCGGTCATAGGCGATCCGGCCGCCCTGCTCGGAAGCGATCAGCCGCGCGTAGTTCATCGGTGCGTTGCCGACGTTCAGCGCGCGCATGATCCGGAAAACCTGCGTCGTGTCGTCGCCGTTCGCGAGCAATTTCCTGATCGCATCGAACGCGGTACGCCAATCGCGACGACCGGTCGTACCGGGAAACGGAGGAAGCTTCGCCATCGAGTCGACTCCTTACTGACATTACTGTTAGTATCAGATACGACGATGGGTTCAAACGAAAAAGCCACCCCACAGGATGGCCTTTCGATGACTACGACTTCACATGCTTGGTATCGCAATATGTGAAGCCGGCTGCCCGTCTCCGGACAGTCTCCAAGCCCGATGCTTTTACAGAGCGGGAACGCCAAAGCGCGGCACGCCGGCCACCTGTGAATTTGCGATCTTACGGTCGATACTTCGCCAAGATCTCTAGCTGACTGCAATCGAGGCGCTTGGCTCAAGGCACGAGTGGTAATTCCGGGGTCGCACACGCGAAAGGCCGACCGTCGCGTGTGATGTGCACGATCTCCCTGGCCTCCAGCCAGTCTATCAATTTGCCGAGCTGGTCTTTTAAATCGGCAACATCAATCACGTTCATGATCCGGCTCCTGCCTGTCGCCCCGCTATACCACGGAGCGACAGGCGGACCGAATCACACGCGCATCGGCATCAGCACGTACAACGCGGGCGACTTGTCGTTCTCGCGGATCAGCGTCGGGGCGGCGGCATCAGCCAAGTGCACCTCGACCATGTCGCCGTCGATCTGCGCGAGGATGTCCATCAGATAGCGGCTGTTGAAGCCGATCTCGAACGGCAGCGCGACGTAATCGCCGGGGACTTCCTCCGCGGCAGTGCCGTTTTCGGGCGAGGTCACCGACAGCGTAATCTTGTCGCGGTCGAGCGCCATCTTCACCGCCCGCGTCTTCTCGGTCGCGATCGTGGAGACGCGGTCGACGCCTTCCATGAAGCTCTTCGGATCGATCTTGAGGATCTTGTCGTTGCCAGTCGGGATCACGCGGCTGTAGTCGGGGAAGGTGCCGTCGATCAGCTTCGAGGTCAGGATCGCCTGGCCGAGGTCGAAGCGGATCTTGGTCGGCGACAGCGAGACGCCAACCGAACCGTCGACCTCGTCGAGCAACTTGCGCAGCTCGCCGATGCATTTGCGCGGCACGATCACGTCGGGCATCGATTCGGCACCCTCCGGACGCGGCAGCGTGACGCGCGCGAGGCGGTGGCCGTCGGTCGCGGCGGCCTTCAGCACCGGGTTCGAGCTGTCGCCGTCCGCCACATGCAGGAAGATGCCGTTGAGGTAATAGCGAGTCTCTTCGGTCGAGATCGCGAAGCGAGTCTTGTCGATGATCTGCTTGAGCGTCTCGGCGGGCAGCTCGAACTGGGTCGGCAGTTCGCCCTCGGCGATCACCGGGAAATCGTCGCGCGGCAGCGTGCCGAGCGAGAAGCGCGCGCGGCCTGCGACGATGCTCATCCGGCCTTCCGACGCGGCGAGCTGGACCTGCGACCCCTCGGGGAGCTTGCGCGCGATGTCGAACAGCGTGTGCGCGGATACGGTGGTCGCGCCGGGCTGGTCGACCGCTGCTGCGATCGATTCGTTGATCTGGAGATCAAGGTCGGTCGCCATCAGCTTGAGCGTGCCCTCAGCGGTCGCCTCGATCAGCACGTTCGACAGGATGGGGATGGTGTTGCGCCGCTCCACCACGGACTGGACATGGCTCAGCCCCTTGAGGAGCGTTGCGCGTTCGATCGTCGCCTTCATCAAAATTCCCCCGGCCTCCACAGCCGGACTCGGGGCTGGGGGCAATCCGCTAATGGCTTACCCAACAACAAAGGGTCGGAGCAAGCGCCCCGACCCTTCTTTGATCACGGTAAACGTCGCGTTAAAGCGATCAGAAGCGGAAGCCGTAGCTCGCCACGACCTGATGGCGGTCGGTATCGACGTCGAAGCGGCTGCTGGTGGCGCCGGTCGCATAGTCGATGTTGCCGCGCTCATAGTTCGAATAGCGATATTCGAGCTTGGCGTAGCTGTTCGGGCCCATCGCGTGCTCGGCGCCCGCACCGACGCGCCAGCCGTCGAGCTTGAAATTATTGTCGGTGGTCTGGCTGGTGCTGCCCGCGAGCACTTCGAGCTTCGAGTTGGTGTAGCCGCCCTTGACGTACAGCATCGTCGTCGGTGCGACGACATAGCCTGCGCGCGCGCCGACATAGATGTCGCGGCCCTGCTTGACGCGGCCATATCCGAAGTCGCTGGTGTAGTCGTTGCGGTCGCTCTTCGCGGTCGAGCCGGTCAGTTCGGCTTCGGCGCCGAGCACGATGTTGTCCGAGGTCGCGATGTCGTAGCCGATACCGCCGCCGTACAGCAGGCCGTCGATCTTCTGGTCGTCGCGTCCGTTGTTGTTGGACACGCTGCTGCCGGCGCCGGTGTGGTCGTAGCCGAGCGTGGCCTCGACGCGGGGGCCGGTGAAGGTCGGGTTGGTCTGCGCGAGGGCGGGTGCTGCGACGGCTGTGGTGGCGAGCAGCGAGACGGCGATGAGCGTACGCATTGGGTTACTCCTTACTGATCTGGCGCCCCATTACGCGGGGCGGACCGCTCCAATGGACCAACCGCGCGGGCGTTGCATGAACCCCAGATAAACGCGGAAATCCGTTGCTTTTGCGCCACAGGGGGTTGAAACGCGGGCCATGATTCCAAGCCAACGGCAGGGTGAACGCGACGCCCGATCAAGCGATAGTCCGGCCCTTCGCAAGGGACGCGATTTCGTCGCGCGGCACGGCGAAACCGTGTTCAACGCGGCGCATCGGTTGCAGGGGAATGCCGCGCATACGCCGTTGACTCGGGCTGGGTTCGCGCAGGCGGACGAGCTTGGGCGGGCTTTGCGTGGGGTGCTGGGGGTGAAGCCGAAGCTGGCGTTGTGGGCGTCGCCGACCGGGCGGGCCTTGCAGACGCTGGCGGTGATCTGCGAGCATCTGGAGCTGGATTGGCACGACGCGCGGACCGATGCCCGGTTGGTCGAGATCGACATGGGGTCGTGGGGCGGCCGCTATTACGCGGACGTCGTCGATGAGGTCGGGCCGGTGATGCTGCCGGGGGGCACGCTGAAGCCTGCGCCGGACGGCGAGACGTATGCGGAGATTGCTGCGCGGGTTGGCGGGTGGCTGGCAGATACCGCGGAGGAGTCGGGCGACCGGCTGGTGATCATGCACGGGATCTCGAGTCGGGTGATGCTGGGCGTGATGACAGGTGCGGCGGTCGATCCGTTGCTCGGTGCGCCGATTGCGAAGGGGTTGCCGCAGGGGTCGGTCACGCTGGTGGAGAACGGACGCGCGACAGTGCCGCATCTTGGTACGGGATTCGCTCCAGCGTGAGATTGGCGGCTCTGCTGATCCTCGCGACCGCGGTCCCGGCATCGGCGCGCGACACGATCGGCGTCTACAAGGGCTGGGGGCGTTTCGCGATGCCTCGCCCCCGCGGTGTTACGCGATTGCTCGGCCGGTGATGGCGGGGGGCGCTCGTCCGGGTTTGCGAGCGTGGCAACGTGGCCGAAGCGGGGTTTGCGCGCGTCTTTGTATGTGCGACTCAGTCGGGAGCGAGATCGGTCGGCGGGGGTGACGCTGACGGTTGGCGAGCGTCGATTCGCGCTGGTGGCGAACGGGCTGGATGCGTGGGCGAGCGATGCGCCGAGCGATCGGGCGATCGTGGCGGCGATGCGGTCGGGACGGAGCATGAGTGTCGAGGCGGTCGGCGTCGGGGGGCGGCCGTTTGCGGATGTGTATGCGCTGTCCGGGGCGGCGACAGCGATCGATGCGGCTGTGCTGGCATGTAGCGGGGGGTGAACTGTAGGCGTTCGCCCTCACTCAGTACCACCACCCCGGCGAAGGCCGGGGCCCAATTGGGTGACGGGTGTACCGACGCTCAGTTCTCCGTTGCGACGACCTTTCCTATTGGGCCCCGGCCTTCGCCGGGGTGGTGGTTATTTTGGGTGACGTTCGGCCTGACTGCGCCGACTCCGCTCCCATCCCGCAGCCAGTAGAAAAATCACGAAAATTCCGCTACGGGCCGCGTCATGCAGACCGCCGCGAACCTCATGCCTATTCCGGGGCACATCGATCCCGTGCCCGTTCCCCGCAGCTTCGTGCCGCGCAGCGATGGGCGGATCGACCTGCTCGGGCTGTCGCTCGCCGATCTGCGGATGGCGCTGGAGACGTCGCAGTTGGAGGAGAAGCAGGCCAAGCTGCGCGCCAAGCAGCTGTGGCACTGGATCTACAATCGCGGCGCGACCGAGTTCTCGGCGATGACCGATATCTCGAAGACGATGCACCCGTGGCTCGAGCAGCGCTTCGTCATCAGCCGCCCCAACGTGGTCGAGGCGCAGGTGTCGACCGACGGCACGCGGAAATGGCTGCTGCGCTCGGACGACGCGCAGGATTACGAGATGGTGTTCATCCCCGACGCGGATCGCGGCACGTTGTGCGTGTCGAGCCAGGTCGGTTGCACGCTCAACTGCACCTTCTGCCACACCGGCACGATGCGGCTTGTGCGCAACCTGACGCCGGCCGAGATCGTCGGGCAGGTGATGCTCGCACGCGATTCGCTGGGCGAATGGCCGAGCCAGCCCGAGGGCCGCATGCTCACCAACATCGTGATGATGGGGATGGGCGAACCGCTCTATAATTTTGAGAATGTCCGCGATGCGTTGAAGCTGGTGATGGACGGCGCCGGGCTCGCGCTGAGCCGGCGGCGGATCACGTTGTCGACATCGGGCGTGGTGCCGATGATGGCGCGTGCGGGGGCCGAGATCGGCGTGAACCTTGCCGTGTCGCTGCACGCGGTGACCAAGGAAGTGCGCGACGAGATCGTGCCGCTCAATCGGAAGTACGGCATCGAAGAGCTGCTTCAGGCATGCGCGGACTATCCGGGCACCAACAACGCGCGCCGGATCACGTTCGAATATGTGATGCTAAAGGACAAGAACGACTCCGACGACGACGCGCGCGAGCTGGTGCGGTTGCTGCGGAAGTACGAGCTGCCGGCGAAGGTGAACCTCATTCCGTTCAACCCGTGGCCGGGTGCGCAATACGAGTGCTCGACGCCCGAGCAGATCAAGTCGTTCTCGAGCATCGTCTTCGGCGCGGGGATTTCGGCGCCGGTGCGGACGCCGCGCGGGCGCGATATCGACGCGGCGTGCGGACAGCTGAAGACCGCGTCGGAGAAGAAGAGCCGCGCGCAGATCGATCGCGAGGCCGCCGCCGAGTCTGATGCCGCCTTTGTCTGATCTGGCTTCGCTGGGATTGGCGGCGGGTGCGGGGATGCTGGGCGGCGCGATGAACGCGCTGGCGGGCGGCGGCAGCTTCGCGACGATGCCGTCGCTGATCGCGCTCGGCCTGCCCTCGCCGATCGCCAACGCGACCAGCAACGTCGCGGTGCAGCCGGCGGCGATGGCCAGCGCGTGGGCCTATCGGGCGGATCTCGGGCCGGTCGGTGGCGTCGGTATCCGCACGTTGGCGGGGATAACGTTCGTCGGCGGGCTGGTCGGCAGCCTGCTGTTGTTCTTCACCCCGGCGACCGCGTTCGACGTGATCGTGCCGTGGCTGCTGCTGATGGCGACGCTCGCGATCGC
This sequence comes from Sphingomonas sp. LR55, assembly GCF_036856015.1. Taxonomy (NCBI): domain Bacteria; kingdom Pseudomonadati; phylum Pseudomonadota; class Alphaproteobacteria; order Sphingomonadales; family Sphingomonadaceae; genus Sphingomonas; species Sphingomonas sp. LR55. Next base: position 3,330,881 of record NZ_JASPFO010000001.1, on the reverse strand, counting down.
GTTCGGCAAGCCCGCCTCGACCTGGCTGCATGCACGCGTTGCGATCGGGTCGCGCTCGCTGATCGCCGCGCAGACGTTGCTGGGGATCTATGGCGGCTATTTCGGGGGCGGCGTCGGGATGATGTTGACCGCCGCCTGGGGATTATTGTCCGGCGCGTCGCCCGCCAAGCTCGCTGCGCCGCGCACGCTGATGCTGGCGACCGCGAACGCCGCCGCGACGATCGTGTTCGCGGCGACCGGCATGGTGGCGTGGACATTGTGCCTGCCGATGATGGCGGGCGGCGTGGTCGGCGGGTATTTCGGCGCGCGGTTCGGGCGGAAGCTGCCGGATGCGGTGATCCGCGGGTGGACGCTGCTGGTGACGGCGACGACGACGATCGTGTTTTTTTACAGAGCATACGCCTGAACCACGATGTTCCCCGCGAAGGCGGGGACCCAGTCTGGGCACCCGCCTTCGCGGGTGAACACGCTTGGTTTGGCGTCACACATTTCCAAAGAAGCCGTCGCCCCAGCGAAAGCTGGGGTCTCGTGCGGCGAGGGTGCGCTCCGTTACCGGGATATCCCAGCTTTCACTGGGATGACGGACTTTGTGGTGATGACGGACGTCGGGGTCAGCCCGGCCGGCGCATCTTGAAGAGCGCGTCCTCGGTGATCTCGAAGTAATCCGCAGGACCGCCGCCGCGCAGGATCGGTTGCGCGCGCCGTCTGGTAGACACCGTCCTCCAGCATGGCCGAGTCGATGTGGATCGCGACCGCCTCGCCGAGCACCAGCCACTGGTCGAGCTCGCGGCCTTCCTTGGTTTCCAGGCGGATCAGCTGCGTCAGCTTGCACTCGAACTGCGCGCGACGCCGCAACGCGCGGTGGCTTCACCGTAGTCGACGCTGCCATCTCCAGCTTGGCGAGCGCAAACTCGTCGACGTCGGCGGCGACGTTCGCGGCGGTCGTGTTCATCGCCTCGCTCAGGTCGCGCGAGACCAGGTTCCAGACGAACTCGCCGGTCGCCTCGATATTGGCGACGCTGTCCTTCCAGCCCATCGACGAGAAGCCGATGATCGGCGGCGCGTAGTTGAAGAGGTTGAAGAACGAATAGGGCGCGAGGTTGGCGACGCCGTCTGCGGACAGCGTGCTGACCCAGCCGATCGGTCGCGGCGCGACGATCGCGTTCAGCGGATCATGCGGCAGGCGATGGCCGTCCGCGGGCTCGTAAGAATGCCATTCGGTCATACACTTATTCCTGCTATGCCATGGTCCGACTGCCTATAGCGAAGGTCGAGCATGAACGATCCCACTGCCCCGACTATCAGCACCCCGATCATCAAGCGCCATCGGCTCGCGACGCGCATATGGCACTGGGTGACGGTGGTGACGATGTTCATCATGATCGGCAGCGGGATCGGCATCCTCAAGGCGCATCCGCGGCTGTACTGGGGCCGGTACGGCGCGAATTTCGACACCGCGTGGACGACGCTCGACCAGTGGCCGAGCTGGCTGGTGTCGCTGCTCAACCTGCTGACGATCCCGACGAGCTATAACCTCGCGATTTCGCGGCGGTGGCATCTGCTGTTCGCGCTGGTGCTCGCCTTCGCGCTGCTCGGGTTCATGATCGTCAGCCTGGTCAACAAGCATTTCCAGCGCGATCTCCGCGTCCGCGCCGCCGAGCTGTCGCCGCGCGAGGTCGGGCACGACGTGAAGGAGCATCTCGCTTTCCGCTTCCACGATCCAAAGCGGCCGGGCGCGTACAACATCCTCCAGAAGCTGTCCTACGTGGCGACGATCTTCGTGCTGATCCCGGTGATGATCCTGACCGGGCTGACGATGTCGCCGGGGATGGATGCGGCATGGCCGTGGCTGCTGGAGGTGTTTGGCGGGCGGCAGTCGGCGCGGTCGATCCACTTCATCGCCGCGACCGGGCTGGTGCTGTTCATCATCGCGCATCTCGCACTGGTGATCCTTGCGGGGACTTGGAACGAGGTACGGTCGATGATCACCGGGCGCTGGCATGTTCCCAAGCACACGTCGGAGGACGTCGCATGAGCTCGCTGATTACCCGCCGCTCGCTAATTGTAGGCGCGACCATTGGTGCAGGCGCGCTGCTGACCGGCTGCGATAAGATCGCCGCGAACCCCGAGGCGCGGAAAATCCTGTTTATGGGCGAGGACATGAACCGCGGGCTGCAACGTGCGCTGACCAACCGCAACGCGCTGGCGCCAGAGTTCAGCCCTGCGCAGATGTCGCCGATCTTCCGGTCGAACGGCACAAGCAATCCGGGGACGGCGGACTATACCGCGATGGTCGCCAACAACTTCGCGGATTATCGGCTCAAGGTCGGCGGGCTGGTCGATCGGCCGCTGTCGGTCAGCTTGCCGCAGCTTCGCCAGATGCCCGCGCGCGCGCAGATCACGCGGCACGATTGTGTCGAGGGCTGGAGCGCGATCGGCAAATGGCAGGGACCGAAGCTTGGCGCGCTGCTCGACGCCGCCGGCCTGAAGCGCACCGCGCGCTACATCGTCTTCACCTGCGCCGACCTGTACCGCGGCGCGAATTATTACGAGTCGGTCGATCTGGTCGACGCGTTCCACCCGCAGACCATCCTCGCCTGGGCGCTCAACGATCAGGTGCTCGACGTCGCCCACGGCGCGCCCGTCCGGCTGCGCGTCGAACGGCAACTAGGCTACAAGCACGCGAAATACGTCACGGCGATCGACGCGGTCGCCAGCCTCGAAGGCATTGGCAAGGGCAAGGGGGGCTATTGGGAAGATAACGTCGATTACGACTGGTATGCGGGAATCTGATCGGCCGCGGGGTGGCGCAATTCCGTACCAATCATTAGCTAACGCCTCATGGCACTTTTCGATCGTTTCCTGGCCCGGCAGGTTAAAACCGGCGAACTCACGCTCATCCACGCGGACGGCACCACCAAGCATTTTGGCAAGCCCGACCCCGCCTATAACCCGGTCACGATCCGGCTGACCCAGCCGGGAGTCGCAGGGGCGATCGTCCGCCACCCCGCACTCGGCGCGGCGGAGGCGTTCATGGACGGCCGCCTCGTGATCGAGCGCGGCGATATTCGCGATCTGGTCAATCTGCTCAAGGGCAACAGCCCGTGGGAGCGTGGCGGCGGGCTCAATCCGTCGCTGCCGATCAAGCTGCTCGACAAGGTGGTGCATCGCGTCGACCGCGTGAACATGGCGCGCCGGTCGAAGAAGAACGTCGCGCATCACTACGACCTGTCCGACCGGTTGTACGACCTGTTCCTCGACGCGGACCGGCAATATTCCTGCGCGTACTTCACCGATGCGGGCAACAGCCTGGAGCAGGCGCAGAACGATAAGAAGGCGCACATTGCCGCCAAGCTGGCGATCCAGCCGGGGATGCGCGTGCTCGACATCGGCTGTGGCTGGGGCGGGATGGCGCTGTACCTGCACGGGAAGACCGGTGCCGAGGTGCTCGGCGTGACGCTGAGCGAGGAACAGCTGAAGGTCGCACGGCGTCGAGCCGAGGAAGCCGGTGTCGCCGACAAGGTGAAGTTCGAGCTGATCGATTATCGCGCGCTGACCGGAACGTTCGACCGGATCGTGTCGGTCGGGATGTTCGAGCATGTCGGCCCGGCGCACTACAAGGCGTTCTTCCGCAAATGCCGTGATCTGCTGACCGAAGACGGTGTGATGCTGCTCCACACGATCGGGCGGATGGGCGGGCCGGGCGTCACCGACACCTTCACGACCAAGTACATCTTCCCGGGTGGCTATAACCCGGCGCTGTCGGAAATCGTGAAGGGGTATGAGGGACTGCGGATGTTCCCGACCGATATCGAGGTGCTGCGCGTCCATTACGCGCTGACGATCGACCAATGGTACGACCGGACGGTGGCCGCGAAGGACGCGATCGTCGCGCTGTACGACGAGCGCTTCTACCGGATGTGGACGTTCTACCTGGCAGGCGCCGCGGCGGCGTTCCGCACTGGCGGGATGGTCAATTACCAGATTCAGCTGTCGAAGAGCCGGATGACGCTGCCGCTCACGCGCGACTATATGATCGAGGGCGAGCGGGCGTTGCGGGACTAAGTCCGTTCGTCCTGAGTAGCTGCTGAGCTTGTCGAAGCGGCGTATCGAAGGATTCGCCCGGGGCAATGTCCTTCGATACGGGTCTTCGGCTTCGCTCAGCCCCTACTCAGGACGAACGGAATTCTGGCGACCATCGGGTGGGCGTCAGCGCGGCCCCTGCACGTCGGCCTTCGCGGCAGCGCGCTCGTCGCCGCCGATCTTGCCGTCCTTGTTGGCATCGTACTTCGCGAACGTCGCCGCGAGCAGCGCCTGCGCTTCGGCCTGCGTGACCTTGCCGTCCTTGTTCTTGTCCGCGCTGGTGAACCACAGGTCGGCGAGACGCTTGGCGTGGACCGGATCCGGACGCCCCTGTCCGCCAACCTTCATGTTGCCGATCCGCGCCTGCACTTCCGCGCGCGTGAGGACGCCGTCCTTGTTCGTGTCCGACGCAGCGAACTCGGTCTTGAACTTGGCCGAGGCGGACGCGCGGGTTTCCTGCGCGAGCGCTGGCGTCGCAAGGCCGGCGAGGACGAAGAGGGTGAGGCTTTGGCGTAGCACGGTGGTTAAACTCCAGAGGATGCGAGGCGCGAATAGACCGGTTTGGTTGTACGCGCCATGAATGCGCGCGGTTGCATGAGGGCCACTCAACGCATAGGGGCGCCGCATTGGATATTGCCCGAAGGACCCTGCCCGTGACCGATCAGATCAACCGCGTCGTGCTCGCCTATTCCGGTGGCCTGGACACGAGCGTGATCCTGAAATGGCTCCAGCAGACGTATAACTGCGAGGTCGTGACGTTCACCGCCGATCTCGGCCAGGGCGAAGAGCTCGAGCCGGCGCGCGCCAAGGCCGAGATGATGGGCGTCAAGCCCGAGCACATCTTCGTCGACGATCTTCGCGAGGAGTTCGTGCGCGACTACGTGTTCCCGATGATGCGGTCGAACGCGCTGTACGAGGGGCTGTACCTGCTCGGCACGTCGATCGCGCGGCCGCTGATCGCCAAGCGCCAGATCGAGATCGCCAAGATGGTCGGCGCGGACGCGGTCAGCCACGGCGCGACCGGCAAAGGCAACGACCAGGTCCGCTTCGAGCTCGGCTATTACGCGCTGTCGCCCGACATCAAGGTGATCGCACCGTGGCGCGAATGGGACCTGACGAGCCGCACGCGCCTGATCGAGTTCGCCGAGCAGCACCAGATTCCGGTCAGCAAGGACAAGCGCGGCGAGTCGCCGTTCTCGACCGACGCGAACATGCTACACACCTCGTCCGAGGGTAAGGTGCTCGAAGATCCGTGGGACGAGGTCCCCGATTACGTCTATTCGCGCACCGTGAACCCCGAGGACGCACCTGACGCGCCGGAATACATCACGATCGATTTCGAACGCGGCGACGGCGTCGCGATCAACGGCGAGGGCATGAGCCCGGCCACCCTGCTGTCGACGCTCAACGAATACGGCCGCCGCCACGGCATCGGCCGTCTCGACCTCGTCGAGAACCGCTTCGTCGGCATGAAGAGCCGCGGCATGTACGAGACGCCGGGCGGAACGATCTATCACCTCGCGCACCGCGGCATCGAGCAGTTGACGCTCGATCGCGGCGCCGCGCATCTGAAGGACGAACTGGCGCCACGTTATGCCGAGCTGCTCTACAACGGCTTCTGGTTCTCGCCGGAGCGCGAGATGCTGCAGGCGGCGATCGATCACAGCCAGGAGAAGGTGTCGGGCACCGTCCGCCTGAAGCTCTACAAGGGCGGCGTGTACGTGGTCGGCCGCAAATCGCCGAACTCGCTGTATTCGGAGAAGGTCGTGACGTTCGAGGACGATCAGGGCGCGTACGACCAGCGCGATGCGGCGGGCTTCATCAAGCTGAACGCGTTGCGGCTGCGGCTGCTGGGGCGCCGCGACCGGTAAGACGGCGAAGGTCGCCACATACCGCGCGTTAACCAAATATCATCGACTCAACGGCAAGGTCGCATCTCTGATTGGGGAGATGCGACGTGCTGGGTGCGGTTCATGACAAATTGGTGTTCGGCCGTCGTATTCGGCGTCTGGCCGCGGTGATCGCCGATCGATTGCCCGCCGATGCGCGGGTGCTCGATGTCGGCTGCGGCAGCGGCGATCTGGCCGTGCTGATCATGCAGACGCGGCCAGACGTGACGATCGAAGGCATCGACGTGCTGGTGCGCCCGGACACGGCGATCCCGGTCCATGCGTTCGATGGGGCACATATCCCGTTTGCAGACAACGCCTTCGACGCGGCGATCGTCGTTGACGTGCTGCATCATACCGACGACCCCGAAGCCGTGCTCGCCGAGATTGCGCGGATCGCACCGATGGTCATCATCAAGGATCATCTGCGCAACGGCATCGCCGCAAACACCACGCTGCGCTTCATGGATTGGGTCGGCAACGCCGCGCACGGCGTCAGGCTGCCGTATAACTATCTGTCGCGCAAGGAATGGACCAGCATCTGGCGGACGCTGGATCTGGGCGTCAGCAGGTTCGCGACGCGGCTGTCGCTGTACCCGCGCCCGTTCTCGTGGGTATTCGATCGCGGGCTGCACTTCGTGACGGTGCTGTCACGCTGAACCGAAGCGCGTGATCAGCATGAAAAAGGGGAGGATACGGCGATCGTATCCTCCCCTTTTTCATGCCCATCCCAACCTCAGCGATCGGGTCGGGTGTCGATCAGTCCGATCAGGAAACTGGTAAACATCGTCTGCAACCCGATGACGCACGCCACCATCGTCGGGATCGCCAGACGCATGAGATGGACCGGCTCCATCGGCCCGAATCCCGCCCGCCCCCATTGGGCGAGCAGCGCTGCACTACCGGCCATGCCAAGCAGCAGGAGAAGACCACCGAGGATGCAACCGCGCTCGACGCTGAAGTGGCGGCGGAATTGATCGACCCGCATGCTGGTCGGCCACAAGGCGCTGGCGACGCCGTAGAGTCTTGCGAGGATTCCGAAGCCGATCAACTGGCTACCCAGCAGCATTGTCATCGCCGCAAACAGCATCGTCGTCGCGCTGAGTTCGATACCGCCGAGTTCGACCCCGCCGGTCGCGAGTACCGCGACTCCCGCCGCGCCGCCAGCTGCGGCGATCAGGCCGGGATAGACGAACAGGAATCGCGGAGCATAGGTCAGCAGGAAGCGCAGATGCCGCCAGCCGTCGCGCCACGTCCGCAAATGCGGCGGACGGCTGCGACCGTCGGGCGACAGCGTGGTCGACACCTGGCGGACATCGAGCCGGTGCATGACCGCCTTGACGACCATCTCGCTGGCGAACTCCATGCCCGACGATCGCAAGCCAAGACCAAGGACCGAATCGCGGCGGAATCCGCGCAGACCGCAATGGAAGTCGCCGATGCGCGCGTTGAACAGGCGACGCCCGAGGAAGCTGAGGACGGGGTTGCCAAGATATCGATGCAGCGGCGGCATCGCACCGGGAGCGATCCCGCCCTGGAACCGGTTGCCCATCACCAGTTCGCCGCCATCTCGGAGCGCGGTGACGAACGGCATCAACGCGAGAAAGTCGTAGCTGTCGTCGGCATCGCCCATGATCACGAAGCGTCCGCGGGCCGCCGCGATCCCGCCCAGCAGCGCCGCACCATAGCCCTTCGTCTCGACGCCGACGAGGCGCGCGCCCATCGCATTCGCGATCTGGCGCGACCCATCGGTCGAACCGTTGTCGGCGATCACGACCTCGCCGGCAACCCCGCTCGACCGCAGGAATTCCTGCGCCTTGCGAATGCAGAGGGCGAGCGTCTCGGCTTCGTTGAGGCAGGGCATGACGATCGACAGTTCGACCGCATCCTCCGCTTCCACCGCTGACGTTCCGCGTTCGACGATCGGCGATTGATAGGCCAGCACTGTCGGCATGGATGATCCTCCCTTGCCCGAAGGCATACGGACCGAACGCTAAAAAGAGGGTTAACTATTCGCCGCTAAGCCGGCGACGTTCACCGCAGGATGACCGCATGCCAAACCCGCCGCCAATCGACGACGCACCCGCTTATGTCGCACGCCGCGACCGTGCGATCCGCTTCGACGTGATCGTCGCGGTGGTGCTGGCGACATTGCTGTCGACCTGCTGGGCGATCACCGACTGGCACCGCGTCGGGCAACTGATCCTGCCCGATGCGGACGACATGATGCGGCTGGCGCAGGTCCGCGACTGGCTCAATGGCCAGGGCTTCAACGACTGGACGCAATACCGCATGGCGCCCCCGCTCGGCGCACCGATGCACTGGTCGCGGCTGAACGATTTCGGGATCGCCGGGATCATCCTTGCGGCGACGCCGCTGGTCGGCCGTCACGGTGCCGAACTGACTGCGGTGCTGCTGTACCCGGCGCTACTTTTTGCCTGCAACATATTCCTGTCGGCGCGGATCGCGCGCCGGCTATGGGGTAACGAGGCGGCGGTCGTGGCGGCCATTCTGGCAGGCCTCGCCTATCCCGGCATCACGCTGTTCATCCCGGGGCGAATCGATCACCACGCGCTCCAGATCGTGACAATCGAGATCGCGATCCTCGTGATGATGCGTCGGCCGACGATCGGCAGCGGCATCATGGCGGGTATTGCGGTCGCCGCCAGCCTCGTCATCGGACTGGAAACCGCGCCGCAAGTCGCCGCACTCGTCGCCACGCTGGCGATGTTCTGGGTCGTATCCGGCGACCGCGAACGGCTGCGTCTTACGGGATTCGCGGCAGCCCTTGCAGCGACGACCGGCGTCTTTCTGGTGGCGATGCGTCCCGGTTATTGGTCGCCTGCGCTGTGCGACGCCTTCACGCCGGCGTCGGCGACAGGCACGCTCGCCGTCGCCGCGTCGCTTGGCGCACTGGCAGCGGCGACACCGTGGCTGCGGACATGGCCATCGCGCATCGTCGTGGGCGGCGTGCTCGGAACGCTTGCACTGGGCGGGACGCTGGCCGCCTATCCGGGATGCCTGACCGGGCCGTACGGGATGGTCGACCCCTTCCTTCGTGCCGCCTTCCTCCCGCACATCGACGAAGCGAACAGCATTTTTGCGCAGGCGACGTTCGCCCGCACGCTGTCGATCGGCGGACTGCTGCTCGCGGGGTGCATCGCGTCGGCCTGGATGGTTGCACGCACGCCGAAGCGCTGGGCGGTTATGATGCCGCTCGTCGGCGTGATCGGCGTCTCGGCGCTCGTCTCGCTGTCACAGGCGCGGGGGACGTATATCGGCGCACCGACCGTCATACCGGTGCTCGCCGGCCTGATCCTGGCGGCGCGGCGTCGAACGACTTGGTCGACGCCCGCGCTGATCGGCGCCTGGCTGGTCTCGGCGGGCATCACCTATGCCGAGGCGCCCGTCGTCGCGGTCCGTGTCCTCAATCCCGGCGTGCGGATCCCGCCTGCGACGACGCCGCAGATCCTCTGCAACACCGGCGACGCCTGGGCGCAGGTCGATCGGTATCCGCCGGGCGTGGTGATGGCACCGACGAACATGGCATCCTATCTGATCGGCGCGACGCATCTGTCGACCGTCGGCGCCGGCTATCACCGCAACAACCGCGGCAACATGGCGATGTATCGCTATTTTCTGAGCCGCCCCGACCGCAGCGCGACGATCGCGCGCGTGGAACGTGACCTATGTCGCTTTCTGTCCAGGAGATTTTTCCGAGATCGACGTGACGCACAGCTATCCGAACAGTCTTGCGACGATGCTGCAAACCGGCCGGGCCCCGCCGGGCTTCGTACGTCTCCCCTTGCATGGGGCAAGACTCCGCCTCTATCGCATCCGATGACGACGTTGCGGTAGCGGGGAATGAGTGGACGACGGTAAGACGGGGCGGCTGAACTGGTGGCAGACGCGCGGCTTCGTCGTCGCGGTGGCGCTGGCGTCGATGATACCGTTGCTGTGGCCGGAAATCCCGCCGCTGGTCGACCTGCCGGGCCATATGGGGCGCTACCGCGTCCAGCTGGCGATCGGCGATAATCCCTGGCTTTCCCAGTGGTATAACTTCCATTGGCAGATGATCGGCAACCTCGGGATCGACCTGCTGATCGAACCGCTGGCGCCGATCTTCGGGTTGCAGCTGGCGGTGAAGCTGATCGTGATGGCGATCCCGGCGCTGACCGTGACCGGGCTGCTGTGGATCGCGCGCGAGGTGCACGGCCGAATCCCGGCGACCGCGCTGTTCGCGTTGCCGCTCGCCTATAGTTACCCGTTCCAGTTCGGATTCGTGAATTTCGCGCTCGCGATGGCGCTCGCGCTCAACCTGTTCGCGCTGTGGCTGCGGATGGGGCGGCTCGGGCGCACCAAGCTGCGCACCGCGATCTTCATCCCCGTCTCGTGCCTGTTGTGGCTGTGCCATACGTTCGGCTGGGGCGTGCTGGGCGTGCTCGCCTTCTCCGCCGAGCTGATCCGCCAGCATGACATCCGCCGCGACAGCGATCCCAAAAGCTGGGCGCATGGCTGGTTCAGGGCGTTCGTCCAGGCCGGGCTCAACTGCCTGCCGCTCGCACTGCCGATGGTGATGATGGTGGTGTGGCGCTCGGGCGATCATGTCGGCGGCAAGACGCAGGACTGGTTCAACTGGCGCTGGAAGATGAACTGGATCACGATGGTCCTGCGCGATCGGTGGATGGCGTTCGACATCGCGTCGGTGACGGTGCTGTTCGTGATCCTGTTCCGGGGCGTGCGCGACCAGACGATCGAATATTCGCGCAACCTGGGGCTGTCGGCGCTGTTCCTGGCGGCGGTGTACGTGCTGTTGCCGCGGATCGTGTTCGGGTCGGCCTATGCGGACATGCGGCTTGCCCCGTTCGTGCTGGCGATCGCGGTGATCGCGCTGCGGCCGCGGCATGGGCTGTCGTTGCGTGGGGCGGCGGTGCTCGCGGTGCTGGGGTTTGCGTTCTTCGGGGTGCGGCTGGCGGGGACGACGGTCAGCTATCTGATGTACGATCGCAGCTACGACCAGGCGATCGCGGCGATCGATACCGTGCCCGAGCGGTCTCGCGTGGTGTCGTTCGTCGGGCGGCGGTGTCGCGACGACTGGGCGTATTCGCGGCTCGAGCATGTGCCGGCGCTGCTGCTGGAGCGGCGGCTGGCGTTTACCAACGACCAATGGTCGATGGCGGGCGCACAGTTGCTGACGACCAACTATGCGGCGGCGAAGGGCTTTGCGCATGATCCGTCGGAGGTGGTGAGCGACGTCAAATGCCGCGGCCAGTTCTGGCGGCCGATCTCGATGGCGCTCGCGAAATTCCCGCGCGATGCGTTCGATTATATGTGGCTGATCCACCCGCAGAAGTTCGATCCGGCGCTGGTCCGCGACCTGACGCTGATCCGCCGCGATGGAACCAGCCTGTTGTACCGCGTCAACAAGCCTGCGGTTCGCCCCGCCGGAACGGAGTAAGCTCGCCGAGATACTCCTGCTGCTCGGCGACCGCCTCGCGTTCGCGGACGAGATAGTCGGCGATCGCGCGGCGGAAGCTTGGGTCGGGGATGTAGTGTGCGGAATAGGTCGCGACGGGCGCATAGCCGCGCGCGAGCTTGTGTTCGCCCTGCGCGCCGGCCTCGACGGTCTGCAGCCCCCGAGCGATGGCGGCGTCGATCGCCTGGTAATAGCAGACCTCGAAATGGAGGAACGGCACCTCCTCGGTCGCGCCCCAATAGCGGCCGTAAAGCGTGTCCTCCCCGATCAGGTTGAGGGCGCCGGCGATAGGGAGGCCGTCGCGCTCGGCAAGGATCAGCAGGATCTGGTCGCCCATCGTCTCGCCGATCTGGTCGAAGAACGCGCGCGTCAGATAGGGCTGCCCCATTTTCGCGCGCCCGTGTCCTGATAGAAGACCCAGAACGCGTCCCAGTGCGCGGGGGTGATCTCGGCGCCGGTGAGGTGACGGATCGTCAGGCCTTCTACCGCGGCGGCGCGTTCCTTGCGGATCGCTTTCCGCCTGCGGCTGGCGAGCACGGCGAGGAAATCGTCAAAGCTGGCATAGCCGTCGTTCTTCCAGTGGAACTGCGTGCCCTGCCGGATCAGCCAGCCCGCCGCCTCGAACAGCGCCACCTCGCCCGGATCGATGAAGGTCGCGTGCGCGGAGGACAGCCCGCTCTGGTCGGTCACCGCCTCCAGAGCGGCGATCAGCGCGGGGGCCTGCTCGCGGTCGCGAAGGAGGAGGCGCGGGCCCGGCACCGGGCTGAACGGCGCGGCGATCTGAAGCTTGGGATAATATTGCCCCCTGCCCGTTCCCACGCGTCGGCCCAGCCCTGGTCGAAGACGTATTCGCCCTGACTGTGGCTCTTGGCGTAGGCGGGCGCGATTCCCGCCGGTTTGCCGTCGGGGCCGTCGACCACGACCGGCAGCGCCTGCCAGCCGGAGCGGCCGCCGACGCTGCGCGATGTTTCGAGTGCGGAGAGGAAGGCGTGGCCGACGAACGGGTTGGCGGTGCCGGAGCACGCTTCCCAGTCCTCGGCCGCGATCGAGGTGACGCCTTGGGCGATGCGAGCAGTGACCGAATTCATCACTGCCTTAGGTAGAGACGCGAGGGCACGCCTCCAAGGAGGTCAGGCGGAAACCTGCACGATCGCGTCGATCTCGACAGCAGCACCGAGCGGGAGGACGGCAACGCCAACGGCCGAGCGCGCGTGCTTGCCGCTATCGCCGAAAAGCGCGACCATCAGCTCGGAGGCGCCGTTGGCGACCTTGGCCTGGTCGGTGAAGTCTCCGGTCGAGTTGACGAATACACCGAGCTTCACGATCCGCTCGACGCGGCCAAGCGTCCCGAGCGCCGCCTTCATCTGCGCGACCAGCATGAGCCCGCACAGCTGGGCGGCGTCCTGCGCGTCTTCGATCGAGACGTCGTCTCCCACGCGGCCCTTGACCAAGGCACCGTCCTTGAACGGCAACTGGCCCGAGATGTGGAGCATGCCGTTCGCCAGCACGGTCGGGACATAGGCGGCGACGGGCGCGGCAGCCTGGGGAAGGGTGAGGCCCAGCTCTTCGAGCTTGCGGTCGATACGATCGGTCATGGCGGAGGTATCACCACAGCGGTGGGGGATGGGTCAAGTGCGTGGGCACGCCCAACCCCTATCCTCCCCTGCAACGGGAGGTGGCGGCGCGCAGCGCTGACGGAGGGGTGACCCGCCCTCGATAGCGCGTCACCCCTCCGTCGCTTCGCGCCACCTCCCCTTGCAGGGGAGGATAGAGGGAATCAGGCGTTCGCCGGCACACCCGCTTCGAACCGCGCGGCGATCCAGTCCGCCGCCTCGCGCCAGTCGTCGATCCGCGCATGCGCTTCGGGCGCTTTCGGCACATTCACCGCCAACGTCGGCTCCGAGACCATGTGCAACCGGTGCACCCCCGGGGCGTGCTTCGCGACCGACTCGTGATGCACCGCCAGATCGTCAACGAACACCGTTACAGGCGACCCATATTCCTCAACCAGTCGCGACACCGGCGTGCCCTTGCCGCCCTGATTGCACTCGACGCGGTGGGCGATGCCGAACTTGGCAAGCTGCTCGATCCGCGGCTGGCGGCATTCGTCCTGGAGGTTGGTGAGGATGACGATGTCCGCGACCTGCGCCAGCCGCTCGAGCGCCTCGACCGCATGCGGGACCAGCGTCTGGCGATGCATCTCGGCGGGGAAGAACTCGCCGAGCATTGCCCACATGTCCTCGCGCGACGGCGGCGGGCCACCGTCACGCCGCGTCATCGCGGTCGAGAAATCGCCGTGCTGGATCGCAAAGTCGATATCGTGGCGCTCGTCGAGCCAGACGCCGAAATGCTTGACCATATGCAGCAGCACTTCGTCGCAATCGCTGATCAACAACGGCCTCATGCTTCGAAATCTCCTTGGTCCAGTCTGGCATGCGCGCGGACCAGCGCCTCGGGCTTCACACCGAGCGATTCGGCGCACGCAATCAGATCCGGCTCGTGGTTTTCGAGAAAGCCGAGCGCCGCCGACAGCACGGTCGGGTCACTCGCCCTTGCGCGGAGATCGTGCGGCTCGAGGCCGGTGACCGACAACAGCCGCATCGCGCGGTCGGGCTCGACCAGCGTCCATACCAGCGCGCGCAGGGCGAGCGCTTCGGCGTCTTCGTTTGAATCGCGGTCGCGCATTGCCTATCGTGCCCTCTTTCCGGATAAGGTGCGGCGGTGACAAAGAAGGTGCTCGTTGTCGAGGACAACGAACTGAACCTCAAACTATTCTGCGATTTGCTGCGCGCGCACCAGTTCGCCGTCGAACCCGTGCGCGACGGCCGCGAAGCCGTTGCGCGGGCACGGGATTTCGTACCCGACCTGATCATCATGGACATCCAGATGCCGCACGTCACCGGCTACGAGATCATCCTCGAACTGAAGGCGGACGAGGAGCTGCGCGCGATCCCGGTGATGGCGGTAACGGCGTATGCCGGGCGCGAGGACGAGGAACGGATACGGGCTGCGGGCGCGGATTCGTATGTGTCGAAGCCGATCAGTCTGGCGCGGTTCATGGATGCGGTCGGGGCGTTGATCTGAGGCGGGAGCGGAAACGCGCCGTTCGCCTCGACCCGCCTTACCGCCTCAACCCATGATTTAGTGCCTACCCCCCACCCCCGTTCGTGCTGAGTAGAGACCGAGTAGCTCCGCCAGGAGTGTATCGAGGGCGCGTATCGAAGCATGGGTTCCCCGCGCCAACCTGTCCTTCGATACGCCCTCTCGATACGCCGCCTGCGGCGACTACTCGATGGCTACTCAGGACGAACGGGGAGGGTCGGGCGTACGCGCCCCACCCCGGCACCCCAGCGAAAGCAGGGGTCTCCCCGTTGCGGGCGTACCCTCGCGGCGGGAGATCCCAGCTTTCGCTGGGATGACGGACGTTCCGGACACAAACGCCAAAAGCCGCGGAATTACCCGCGGCTTTCACGATCTTCGCAATCAGACGGCGGTTCGCACCGCCAACCCGATTACTTGATCTTGGCTTCCTTGAACTCGACATGCTTGCGCACGACGGGATCGTACTTCGAGAAGGAGAGCTTCTCCGTCTTGGTACGGGGATTCTTCTTGGTGACGTAGAAAAAGCCGGTGTCAGCGGTGCTGAGCAGCTTGATCTTTACGGTGGTCGGCTTGGCCATGAGCCCAATTCCTATGGCTTGAAAATGCGAAAGCGGCGAACTGACGCCGCCGCTCCATCAGGGGCGGCGCATGGCGGACGTAAGGAACGAAGTCAAGCTTTACGGCCCCCGCATCCGCCACGACGCCGCATTTAACCCGCTATTCACCACCGCAAGCGCATCATATCGTCAGATAAAAAGGAGCGGGATGATGGGGCAGGCGCTACGACTCACCGAGATGGTACCCGCGGACATAGGACGAGATCGACGCCATGATCGCGGTGAAGGCCGATCTCGCCGCGCGAATCGCCGCGATCGATGTCCGAGCGCCCTATTCCCGCCCCTGTGACATCGCCACCGAAATCGATGCGATCCGCGTGATCGCGCACAGCAACGGCCTCAATCCCGCGGTCACCGTCGCGCACTTCGTTGATTCGGCGCTCTCGCGTGGCGAGCATGGCGCGCTGGTGCATGGCTGGCTGGCGATCCTGCGCGATGCGGTCGGCTGCGAGCGGCAGGACGTCCAGGCGTGCCACGCGTTCGCCGCCGCCTGTTCGGTGCGTCTTGCGGGATAATCCATGGACGCCTTGATGGCGGCCCTCGTCGCGGCCGCGCTGGCGCAGGTCGGCGACCGCACCGCGTGGCTCGCGGCGATCCTGTCGGACCGGTACGCAAAGCCGGGGCTGGTGATCCTGATGGCCGCGGTAGCCTTGCTCTCGGCGAGCGGCCTCGCGGCGACGCTCGGCGCGATCATCGGGCCGAAGCTCGCGCCCAACGCACAACAGCTCATGCTCGCGCTCGCGCTGCTGTTGCAGGGCGGCGGGTCGTTCTTTCCGGCCAAGGCGCCCGAGCGGCTGACCGGCTGGAAGATCGGCGCGCTCGCGACCACCGCACTCGGCCTCTTCATCCTCGCGTTCGGCGACGGCGTGCAGTTCATCGTCCTGACGCTCGCCGCGCGGACCCCCGTCCCTGCGCTGGCCGCGATCGGCGCGACGATCGGCTCGCTGGTGGTGATCGTCCCCGCAGCCTTGATGGGCGAAGCCGCATGGCTGAAACTTCCGCTCAAGCCGCTCCGTATCGCCATCGGCATCGTATTCGTGATCTTCGGCCTCGTCCTCGCGCTCAGCGCGCTCCGGCTCGTTTGACGGGAGGAGCATTTTCGCGTTCGGATCGTTTACGCAACGATCTTCAAAACCGGAGCTAGCCATGGCCGATATCAACCCCGCCCTCGACACGCCGACCGACCTGCCGAGCAACAGCACCAAGTCGGTCGCCGACGCGCTGAACGCCGCGCTCGCCGATTGCTACGCGCTGTATCTCAAGACCAAGAACTTCCACTGGCACATGTCGGGGCCGCATTTCCGCGATTACCACCTGCTGCTCGACGACCAGTCCGCGCAGATCCTCGGCACCACCGACGCGATCGCCGAGCGCGTGCGGAAGACGGGCAACACCACGTTGCGCTCGATCGGCGACATCTCGCGCCACCAGACGATCGCGGACAACGACATGGCGTTCGTCGGCCCGACCGAGATGCTCGCCGAACTGCGCGAGGACAATCTGAAGCTCGTCGAGCAGTTCCGCATCGTCAAGGACGCCGCCGACGCCGCCAAGGACAATGCGACCAGCGGGATCGTCGACGAGTGGACGGATCATGCCGAAGAACGCGCTTGGTTCCTGTTCGAGGCCAGCCGCAAGGGCTGATCGTTACAGTAAGGGAACAATCAGGCAGCCGCACCGGTTCAGCGACCCTATCGAAAACAGGAGTCCGTCATGCTGAAGCTCGCAATCACCTTTCTCGTCATCGGCGCCGTGCTCGCGCTGCTCGGCTTTGGCGGCATCGGCGGCGCGTTCATCGGCATCGCGAAAATCCTGTTCTTCATCGCGATCGCGCTGTTCGTGATCTTCCTCGTGCTCGGCCTGCTCGCGGGCAAGGGCATCAAGAACGCGGTCGACTAACGCGGATATCGCTTGCGACTCGCATAGAGCCGCCAAACATGTAGCCTCTGCCGGAAACGGTGGAGGCTATATGCATTTCTGGATCTCGATCCTCGCACTCGCGGCCTTGCCGGCCTCGTCGCTCGCGGCCGTTCCCGACGAGACGCGGTCCGCCGTTCCCGGCGTGGCGTCACCGAACGCGAACATCGATTCGCTCGCGTGGCTGGAGGAAGCTGGCGCGGTCCCGGTCTCGGCGGCGATGCCATCGAAGTCTATTCCGCGCCCGAAGCCGGTCAGATCACGGGACATTTCACCCAGACGCAAGAGGGCAAGGTCGCTTTTTACGAACTGATCCAGATCGTCCCCGTCGGTAAATCGCTGGCCTATCGGCTGCGTCATTTCAACGCCGACCTGACCGGCTGGGAAGATAAAACGCGTAAGCCGGAAAGCTTCGCGCTCGTCGCGATCGAGAAGGACGCGATCCATTTCGACGGTCTGACGATGCGGCGACTCGGGCCCAACCGCATCGACGTCTGGGTACGGATCGATGGCAAGGCGCCGCACGAGGCGCTCTTCAGCTACACGCGCACGCGGTGAAGATGCCCGCGTTGAACGGGTTCGCGGAGCGGCGGCGGCTTCCCGTGCGTTGACGACCGATGCACGCTTTGCCGCCCTGCTCGACTCGCTCACCTACACCCGGTCGCGCAACGCGAAGCTGAAACTGATCGCGGATTACCTGCGCGCCACGCCCGACCCCGATCGTGGCTGGGCGATGGCGGCGTTGACCGGCGATCTCGATCTCAAGGGCGTGAAATCGGCAGTCATCCGAGGACTAATCGAGGAGCGCGTCGACCCGGTGCTGTTCCGGATGAGTCGCGACTATGTCGGTGATACCGCGGAGACGGTGGCGCTGCTCTGGCCCGAACCGACGGTGCCGGTCGACCCCACACCCCTGTCGATTACCGATGTCGTCGAGCGGTTGGCGGCGCTGTCGCGTGCCGATGCCCCCGCCGCGCTGGCCGACATGCTCGACCGATCCGATGCCGAGGAGCGGTTCGCGTTGCTCAAGATGGCGACCGGCGCGCTGCGGATCGGCGTTTCCGCGAGGCTGGCGAAGACCGCGCTGGCCGACGCGTTCGGGCTCGATGTCGATGCGGTCGAGGAGGTCTGGCATGGGCTGGATGCACCCTATCCGAGCCTGTTCGCCTGGGCCGAGGGCACGGGCGAGCAGCCGACGCCGGCCGACGTGCCCGTGTTCCGGCCGTTCATGCTCGCGCACGGACTGGAGGATCTGCGTGTCGATCTCGCCGACTATGCGGCCGAGTGGAAATGGGACGGCATCCGCGTGCAGATCGTCCATGTCGCCGGCGAGACGCGACTCTATAGCCGCACCGGCGACGACGTGACGGGCAGCTTTCCGGAAATCGCCGCCGCATTCCGGACGCCGGGGACGGTCGACGGCGAACTGCTGGTGAAGGGCGAGCATCAGGGCGGCACGCTGGAGGATGGCGGCGGCGCGGCGAGCTTCAACGCGCTCCAGCAAAGGCTTGGCCGCAAGACCGTGTCGGCGAAGATGCTGGCGGAGTACCCCGCGTTCGTCCGGCTCTACGATCTGTTGATCGATGGCGAGGAGGATCTGCGCGCGCTGCCGTGGACCGAACGGCGCGCGGCTGGAGGCATTCATGCCGCAACTCGATCCCGAGCGGTTCGACCTGAGTGCGGTCATAGAAGCGCAGGACTTCACCGCGCTGGAAGCGATCCGCGCAACCTCGCGCGATGCCGCAATCGAGGGCGTCATGCTCAAGCGCCGCGACTCGCCCTATGTCGGCGGCCGCCGTGCGGGTCTCTGGTACAAATGGAAGCGCGATCCGCTGACCGCCGACTGCGTCATGATGTACGCGCAGCGAGGCTCGGGGCGCCGCTCGTCCTATTATTCGGACTATACGTTCGGCTGCTGGACCGAGGACGGCGAGCTGCTGCCCGTCGGCAAAGCGTATTCCGGGATTACGGATGAAGAGCTGAAAATGCTCGACAGCTTCGTCCGCAATCATACGCAGAACCGTTTCGGCCCGGTCCGCGAGGTCGAGAAGACGCTGGTGCTGGAGATCGCGTTCGATTCGCTCCACGATCTCGAAACGTCACAAATCGGGCGTGGCGATGCGTTTCCCGCGGATCGCGCGGATCAGGACGGACAAGCCCGCGGCGGAGGCCGATCGGATCGAGACGCTCAAACGGATGATCACGTAATCCGCGCGTCATGAAAGCGCATGGGAGGGCGGCCTATCGCCGCCCGATCGTAATACGCATAAGAATGGTCCGGTGAACATGACGAAGCATTCCCGCACCGTCGTGGCACGGCGCGTCCGCCGTGGCGCCTGGGTCACCGGGATCATCTCGGGGATCGTCGTGCTGTTCGTCTACCTCGCCGGCTATTTCGACCGCGATCCGGTGCATGTGTATCCGGCGCTCGGCGTGCACGCGTCCGGACCGCCGCCAATCGCGGTGGTCAATTTTTCGGGCGACATGGGGCTGCGCTTCCTGCTCGGCGCATCGACGTCGCGGGGGCTGACCGAGCACGGCATCCCGGTCGTCGGGATCACCACGCCCGCGCTGTTCGCACATCATGTCACGCGCGCCGAGCTCGATGCGATCATCGCGGAGGGCATCCGGACCGCGCTGGCGCGGACCGGCGCGAAGCGGATCGTGGTAATGGGGCAGTCCTACGGCGCGGATATCGTCCAGACCGGTCTCGCCAACCTGCCGGCGGCCTTGCGCCCCCGCGTTGCCGCGATCGTGCTGATCCTGCCGGGGGACACAGTGTTCTACCGCGCCGATCCGTCCAGCCTGCTCTACGATCATGGCACCCCCGACAGCATGGGGGTGACGACGGGGAACCAGCTGACCTGGGCGCCGGTCACGTGCATCTATGGGGTGGAGGAAACCGACAGCCTGTGTCCGCTGCTGACGACGCCGAACGCGCGGAAGATCGGGATGCCGGGGGGCATAATATCCGTCACGACGCCGATGGCCTGCTCGCGCATGTGCTGACCGCGATCCGGTCGGTTTCACCCTAGGCCGGCGAAGCGTTCGACTGATGGTCAGGCCGTGATGCGCGCGATCAACGCCATTGCGGCCTGGGGAGCACGCACCTTCGCACCGTTGATGAAGAACATAAACGTCTCACGGGGCTGGTTCGGCGGCGTGGCATCCTCGACATAGGGTAGCCCCTGCGGTCTGCCACCAGCAGCCCAGATCTTCGCTTTGCCGGCCCAGTCGTCGAGCGCGGTCGGGGCGTAGCCGGCGACGAAGCGCTCCTCCGCATCCTCCAGTCGCGCATAGACGAAGTCACCGGTGATGTCAGCGATCGCCGGGTATTCGGCGGATTGCGCGAACACGATCGCGACCCCCGCATCGCGGCACATCGCGACGAATTCGGGCACCGCGAAACTCTCATGCCGGACCTGGACCGCATGACGCAGCGCGACGCCGTCCTGCCGATCGGGCAACAGTTTCAGGAACGCGGCGAAATCGTCCGCATCGAAAGTCTTGGTCGCCATGAACTGCCACAGGATCGGCCCGAGCCGGTCGCCGAGTTCGACGATCCCCTGCCCGGTGAACCTGGCGATCGACTCCCCCGCCTCCGCGAGCACCTTGCGATTGGTGCAATAGCGCGAGGCCTTGAGCGAGAAGACGAACCCGTCGGGCACCGCCTTGGCCCAGGCGGCGAACGTCGCGGGCTTCTGGCGGCCATAATAGGTGCCGTTGATCTCGATCGCGGTGACGTGACCGGCCGCATAGTCGAGTTCGCGCTTCTGCGGCCATTTCTCGGGATAGAAGGTCCCGCGCCACGGCTCGTAGGTCCAGCCGCCAATACCGATTCTGATGGTCATGCCGTATGTCTAGCGCGTCGGCGGCCGCGCTGGCGACATCGCTTCGGCGTTTTGGCGCAAAACCCCAAAAACCCCGACGGCCTGCGCCATCGGGGTTTCGTACCGCCTGAACGACGGGGCGGCGGATCCGATCGGCATCGTCATCCTTTGGGGGCGATGCCGATGCCGGGGCTCGGATTACTGAAGCAGCTTCAGGACGCTCTGCTGGCTCTGGTTCGCCTGGCTGAGCATCGCCGTCGATGCCTGGCTCAGGATCTGTGCCTTGGCGAGCGCAGTCGTTTCCGACGAGAAATCGGTGTCTTCGATGCGGCTCTTGGCGTCCGACAGGTTGGTGGAGTTGGACGTCAGGTTGTTGACCGCCGACTGGAGCTGGTTCTGCGCCGCACCGAGGTTCGCACGGCGGTTCGAGACGTTCGAGATCGCGGTGTCGTAGTCGGCCAACGTGCCTGCCGAACCGCCGGTGGTCACGACCGTGCCCACGCCGGTGGCAGCAACGGAAAGATCGCCGCCGAGGTCCAGCACAATCGCATCGGTCGAGTTCGCGCCGGCCTGGATCGAAACCTTGCCGTCGGTGCCCGCACCCGCCTTGCCATCAAACAATTTGACGCCGTTGAAAGCGGTGTTCGACAGGACGTTGGTGATCTGCGTCGACAATGCGTCCTGCTCTGCCTTGATGTTCTTCTGATCGTCCACCGAATACGTGCCGTTGCCCTTCTGGACTTCGAGTTCACGCATGCGCTGGAGGTTGTTGGTGACCTCGTCGAGCGCGCCCTCTGCGGTCTGCGCCATCGAGATGCCGTCGTTGGCGTTGCGGATGCCCTGGTTCATGCCCTTGATCTGCGACGTCATCGACGACGAGATGGCGAGGCCGGCGGCGTCGTCCTTGGCCGAGTTGATGCGCTTGCCGGTCGACAGACGCTCCATCGACGTTGCGAGCATGTTCGAAGCCGAGGTCGAAGCGTTCTGGGCGCGCAGTGCCGAGACGTTGGTACCGATGACAGTCATTGCGAAATCTCCGTGAATGTTCAGACGATCCGCGCCGCCCCCATGGCGAAGTCCCGTGCCGTCAGAGTGAGTAACGGCCGGGTCGAAGCGGGCTTTAGAAAAAAATTGCAGGCCCCGACCGCGTTCGGATCGCCTCGCACGTAGGCGGGACGCGTGCTCGCAGGCAGGACGCGCGTGTGGGTGAGCCCGTGTGTCCGCGCGAACGCGCCCGGATAAAATTTGCCGGCAGACGGCAGCGTTTAACCACAAGTTTACCACCAATGCCCCAATCGACGAATCGTCCAGGGGGAACACCATGCGTTCGATTTTTCCATCAGCCGCAGTCACTTCGCGGAAATACGCGCTCGTCTCGTCGCTGCGCGCGCAGGGTTTCGGCGTGGGCTCGTTCGCCACCGCCCAACCCGGCCCGAACGATCTGTTCCTCGTCGCGGATGGCGAGGGTATCACCGCCCCTGCCCGCACCGTCGTGATCGGCTGCGAAGGCCGCGAAGTCACCCCGTCGCGCGCTGGCGCACCGGCGCGGATCAGCTTTGCCGCCGAGGATACCGCGGTCGGCAACGGCTTCGCGCGTGCCCTGATCGGTGGCCCGGAAATGCCGACCGCCGCAGACCCCGAGTCGCTCGCGCTGCTCGCCCTCGCGGAGCGCGTCGCCACCGCCGACATCACCGTGCTGATCAACGGGCCGACCGGCACCGGCAAGGAAGTGCTTGCTCGCGCCATCCACAATGGCTCCGCGCGGAAGGACAAGCCGTTCATCGCGATCAACTGTGCTGCGCTCCCCGAATCGATGCTCGAGGCGCTGCTATTCGGCCACCAGAAGGGTGCGTTCACCGGTGCGTCGTCGGGCGGCGACGGATTCTTCCGGGCAGCCAATGGCGGCACGATTTTGCTCGACGAAATCGCCGAGATGCCGCTCCAGTTGCAGGCGAAGCTCCTCCGCGTGTTGCAGGAGCGCGAGGTCGTGCCGCTCGGCGCGTCGGTGCCGCAGCCGATCGACGTCCGCGTGATCGCCTGCGCCAACCGCGACCTCCACGCCGAAGTCGCTGCCGGTCGGTTCCGCGCCGATCTCTATTACCGCCTCGCCGTGTTCCCGCTCGCGACCAAGTCGCTGGCCGAGCGCCCGCAGGACATCCCCGCGCTCGCCGCGACGCTGATCCTGCGTCACGCCGGCAGCCGCAACGTCATTCCCTGGCCGAGCCATGCGGCGATCGAGCTGCTGATGCTGCACGACTGGCCAGGCAACGTCCGCGAACTGGAGAACGTGATTCAGCGCGCGCTGCTGTTCTGCGGCGGCGACACGATCGAGGCGAACCACATCGTGTTCGATCGCCCGGTGACGATGACGTTCCAGCGCACCGTGGCCGTGACTCAGCTCGCGCCTGTCACGGCACCGTCGGAACCCGAGACGCCCCCGGGACTCTGGGTAACATCGTCCAGATGAGCGAATTCGCCGCGATCCGCGAGACGCTGAGGGCGTGCAACGGCAGCCGGATCGAGACCGCCAAGCGTCTCGGCATCTCCGAACGCACGCTGCGCTATCGCCTCGCCAAGGCGCGCGAGCAGGGTGACGATATCGGCAGTGTCCATAACTGGGCCGCCTCGGCATGAGCGGCGTCTCGGGCATCGGTGGCGGCGCAATGAGCGTCGACCGCGTGATGGCGCTGCGCTCGCAGATCCTCGAACGCAACCAGGCGCTGTCGCGCGCCGGGGCGGCCGGGAACGTCGCACCGACCGAAACGGTCAAGCCGACCAGCTTTGCCGATTCGATGGAAACCGCGCTGAAGAGCGTCAACGACGGCCAGACCCAGGCCGCCAAGCTCAGCGAAAGCTATGAGCGCGGCGAGACGGTCGACATCGCGAAAGTGATGCTCGCCCGCCAGCAGGCGTCGGTTGGGTTCGAGGCGACGTTGCAGGTCCGCAACAAGCTGCTGTCCGCCTACAAGGATATCATGAGCATGCCGGTCTGACATGAGCACCGCACTCATCCCCACTTCGCCCGGCGGCACCGAACGGTTCGCCAACCCCCTCCAGCAGATCAAGGGCGCGTTCGCGCAGCCCGCGGTTCGTCGTTCGTTGCCGATGGCGCTGATGGTCGGGCTGATCGCAGCCGCCGCGCTCGCGTGGATGAGCCTGTCGACGCCGACGCAGAAGACGCTGTTCAGCGGCCTGCCCGACTCGGACAAGGCTGCGGTCACCTCCGCGCTGACCACGGCCAACATCAAGAGCCATATCGACGAAGGCACCGGCGCACTGACCGTCGGCGAGGAAGACTATAGCCGTGCGAAGATGCTGCTCGCGGGCCAGGGCCTGCCGAAAGCAGCACCGGGCGGCTACGCGATCCTCGACCAGTTGCCGATGGGCGTTTCCCGCGCGGTCGAAGGCGAACGCCTCCGCCAAGCGCGCAGATCCGAGATGGCGAAGTCGATCGAGGAGATCGACGCCGTCGCCGAGGCACGCGTGCATCTGGCGATGCCCGAAGCGTCGGTGTTCGTCCGGGACAATGCCTCGCCGTCCGCGTCGGTGATCCTGAAATTGCAGGGCGGGCGTTCGCTGAGCGATGCGCAGGTCAGCTCGATCATCAACCTCGTCGCCTCGTCGGTGCCGGGGATGAAGCCCGAGGCCGTGACGATCGTCGACCAGATGGGCGCTTTGCTCACCAAGGCCGGCGGCAACGACGGCGCCGGTGCAGCCAGTGACGCGCGGATCGATATCCAGCGCCGCGTCGAGGACAAGTATCGCACGCAGCTGATCGCGCTGCTGACGCCGCTGGTCGGCGCAGGCAACTTTACCGCGGAAGTGCAGGCCGACGTCAATCTCGACGAGAGCCAGGCAACGCGCGAGAGCTATGAAAAACAGGGCGTCCTCCGCGCCGAGACGGGCAACTGGACCGGCAACCAGAAGGACGGCGCGGGCGCTGCTCCAGGCGGCATTCCCGGCGCGCTGAGCAACACGCCACCCGCCGCCAGCACCTTGTCGACGCCGCAGGCTGCGACCGGCAATCCCGGTACGGCCGCACAGCCGGTCGCCGGTGGCCCCGCCCCCGACGCGATGAAGCAGTCCGACCAGTATCAGCGCGCCTATGACCTCGGTCGCGAAGTATCGGTCACGCGTGCCACGCCGGGCGGGGTCAAGCGCCTGTCGGTCGCCGTCCTGCTGCGCGATCCCGACAAGGGCCGCCGCACCGCGATGGAGATCAACCAGATCAGCGATCTCGTGAAGAGCGCGGTCGGCTTCGATCAGGCACGCAACGACAACGTCACGGTCATCAGCCGCAAGTTCGCGGGTGCCGCCGATACCGCTGCCGGCCCCGCCTGGTACGACAATGCGTGGCTGCCGGTGCTCGCGCGCAACGGCACCGCGATCCTGATCGCGCTGCTGGTGCTGCTGCTCGGCGTCCGTCCGATCGCCAAGGCGCTGATGAAGAAGCGCGACGAAGCGACGTCGCGGCCGGCGCTGGGCCAGCCGATCGGCGGGGTCGACGGCGAAGGTGGCGTGACCGGGATCGGTGTCGCCGCCCCAGTCAGCCTCGACCAGCTCGAAAACACGCGCGGCTATGACGACCGGATCGGTGCGGTCCGCGGCTTCACCCGTGACAATCCCACGCGCGCAGCCCTCGCCGTGCGCGACATGATCAAGGCCGACGCGAAGTGAGCGACGTTGCGATCCGCACCTACACCGGCGTCGAGCGCGCCGCGGTACTGATGATGCTGGTCGGCGAGGAGGAGGCCGCCGCCATCCTCCAGAAGCTCGACCCCGAGGAAGTGCGTCAGCTTGGCGCGGCGATGTTCAAGGTCGCCGACGTGTCCGAGCAGGAAGTCGAGGACGTGCTCGACGATTTCGTCGGCCACGCACGCGAGCGCACCGCGATCGGCTTCGACCCGCGCCCGCAGATCGAGGCGGTGATGAACCGCGCGCTTGGTCGCGAAAAGGCCGAGAGCGTGCTCGCGCGGATCACCCCGGCCGAAGCCGCCTGCGAACTCGAGCTGCTCGACTGGCTCGACGCGCCCGAGATCGCCGCGATGATCGAGAAGGAACATCCGCAGATCGCCGCCGTCCTGATCGCCAATCTCGACGCGTCGATCGGCGGCCAGGTGCTCGAGCTGCTGCCGGATGCGGTCCAGCCCGACATTCTCCATCGCATCGCGCGGCTCGGGCCGATCACGCCCGAGGCGGTCGATACGCTGCGCACCTTGCTCGCCAACCGCACCGCTTCCGCGCCCGGCGGCGCCGGCGTTACGTTGGGTGGCACGCGCGAGGCCGCCAAGATCCTGTCGGGCGCACGAAAAGCGACCGAGCAGCGCGTCATGCCGAAGCTGTTCAAGATCGACCGCGAAGTAGCGAAGGCGATCGAGGAAGCGATGTTCATCTTCGACAATCTGCTCGACCTCGACGACAAGAATCTGGGCACGTTGATCCGCAACGTCGACAGCGAGATCCTGACCAAGTCCTTGAAGGGCGTCGACGAGACGATCCGCAACCGCTTCCTCGGCTGCATGTCGGCGCGCGCCGCCGACGGTATCCGCGACGAGATGGAAGCGCGCGGGCCGATGAAGCTCGCCGAAGTGCTCGAAGCGCAGAAGGCGATGATCGCGATCGCGCGCGGCTCGCAAAGGACGGCACGATCCAGATGGGCGGGGGCGAGGACGATTATGTCTAACGGGTTCACGGCGGGCTTCGCGTCGCGCCACACGACGACCGCGAACATCCTGGCCAGCGCGTTCGCACCGCCGTCCGGCTTTGCCGCCGCGGATATCCGCGAGCGCGCGACGGTGCGTCCGGCTACCTTCGCGTCCCCGAACTTCACGACGGAGCCGAGCGCCCCGAAGCATTTCAGCCCGGCGGACAAGGACGTGAACCCGACCGCCGGCTGGGATCCGCTCGATCCGGTCAGCGAGTCGTCGTTCATCGATCCGCTCGCCGACGCACATGCCGCCGGCTATGCAGAGGGTCTCGCCGCTGCTGCTGCCGCCGCGCGTGATGCGGGCGCACGCGACGCGGCCTTGCTCGGCGACCTTGCGACCGCGCTCGGCGCCGACCGGATCGACCGCGAACGGATCGCAGGGCAGCTCCGTCAGACCGTGCTGTTCCTCGTCTCGAAGCTTGTCGGTGAAGTCGGTATCGCCCCCGACGTCCTCGCCGGCCGGATCGAAACCGCCGCCGAACTCCTGTCCGACTCCGCCGAATTCGCGCTGCTCCGCGTCCACCCGGACGACGTAGCGCTACTCGAAGGCCGCCTGCCGAAGACAATCTTCGCGGCCGGTGATCCCGGCGTCGCGCGCGGCAGCTTCGTGCTCGAAAGCGCATCGACCATCGTCGAGGACGGCCCCGAGCTCTGGCTCGACCAGTTGGCGCACGCGATCGACCGCGTGCCGGTGCCCAAATGTTGAACCGCTTTACCGCCGATTATCTCGAAACCCTCTCCAACGCCGATTTCGTCGCCAAGCCCAAGGTTTCCGGCCGCCTCGCGTCGTTCGATGGGCTCCTGATGGAAGCGGTCGGACTGACATTGCCGGTCGGCACCGTCTGCCAGGTCGGCGAGGGCGATGCGAGCGTCGAGGCCGAGGTCATCGGCTTCCGCAACGGCCGCACCTTGATGATGAACCTTGGCGGTGCCGCCGCGCTCCTCCCGCGGGCGCCGGTCAAGCCGATCGGCGCGCCGGGCGAAGCCGAAGTCGGCGCGGCATTGCTCGGTCGCGTCGTCGACGGCGCCGGCAAGCCGATCGACGGGCTCGGCCCGATCCGCGGCGCCGGTCGCTGGCCGCTTGCCGGCAAACTCCAGTCGCCACTCGACCGTGGCCGCGTACTCGAACCGCTCGACGTCGGCGTTCGCGCGATCAACGGCCTGCTGACGATCGGCCAGGGCCAGCGTGTCGGCATCATGGCGGGCTCGGGCGTCGGCAAGTCGGTGCTGCTCGGCATGATCGTCCGCGCCGCGCAGGCCGACGTGATCGTCATCGGCCTGATCGGCGAGCGCTCACGCGAAGTCGCCGACTTCCTGGAAACCAAAGTCGCAGGCGCAGCGCGGAAACGTTCGGTCGTCGTCGCAGTCCCCGCCAACCACTCGCCGGTCCTCCGCATCCGCGGCGCGCTCCGCGCGCATGCGATCGCCGAATCCTTCCGCGACGAGGGCAAGAAGGTCCTGCTGATCATGGATTCGCTGACCCGCGTCGCGCATGCCGGCCGCGAGATCGGCCTCGCGCTCGGCGAACCCGCGTCCGCGCGGTTATCCCCCGAGTGCCATCGCGATGCTGCCGAACCTGATCGAGCGCGCCGGCGTCGACGTCCACACCGGCGGATCGATCACCGCGATCTACACCGTGCTGGCGGACGGCGATGACGGCAACGACCCGGTGGTCGACTCGGCCCGCTCGATCCTCGACGGCCATATCGTCCTCAACCGCCAGCTCGCCGAGCGCGGCGTGTATCCGGCGATCGACATCGGCCCGTCGGTCAGCCGTGTCATGACCGATATCGTCGACGCACCGCATGCCAAGGCTGCACGGACCTTGCGTCGCCACCTCGCGACCTATGAGGAAAACCGCGATCTCGTGCTGATGGGTGCCTACCGTCACGGCGCCGATCCGGCGATCGACGCGGCGATCGCCTGCCACCCGGCGGTCATGGAATATATCCGCCAGGATGCCGACGAGACCGTTTCGCTGAACGACGCCGTCGCCGAGCTGACCGGCGTGTTCGGCGGCTGAGATGGACAAGCGCGGCAAGACCCTCGCGCGCATCCACCGCGTCCGCACGCTCCAGCTCGGGCTGACCCGCGCCGACGAAGCGCGCGCGCACGACAAGTTCGCCAGCGAACAACTCTTGTCCGGGCGTATCGCGCTGCTCGTCGAGGCGGTCGCGCCGGTCCACGAGACGCAGGTCGCGGTATCGCTGGGCGCCGCCGCGCATTACCGCGAACGCCTGCAGAAATCCGCCGACGCCGCAGTCGAGCGCATGCAGGCGGCCGAACACCAGGTCGACCGCGCCGCGGAAGCGACGCGCGCCGCCAAGCGTGATCAGACCGCGGTCGAGAAGCTGCTCGCACGCGCCGACGCCGATGCTGTGCTGAAGGCGATCCGCGCAATGGAGGAATCGCCCGCCTTCCGAAGGGTTCGGCACGATCCTTGCTGAGCGGGAGCCGACGGCGCCATACCGCCACCCGAACGAGTATCCTGCATGATCCAGACCGCGACTCTTTCTCCCATGCTGCCGGCCCAGGCGCGGTCGACGACCGTGCCAAATGGTCCGACACCGGGCGATTTCGCGGGTTCCTTCGCGCAGGCGAACGACGACGCTGCCGCGGAGGGTGCGCCGACGACGCCGGCTCCGATCGACGCGATCCCGGCGCTGTCGGCCGGCACGATCGTCCGGCAGGACGCCGCCGCGACCGGCAACACCTTGCCGACCCCGATCGTGACGGAGGCCGCACAGCCGATCGTCCCGGCGATCGTCACCCTCCTCGCCGAACCGCTTGCGGCAGGTCTGCGCCCGACATCGCCAACGCTCGTACAGCCAATAATCCCGGCAACTCCGGAGCCCGCGACGCCTGACATCGTCAAACGCACCATCGCCCCGCGTCCGAGCCCCAGTGCGGCGCGTCCCGCGGCGTTCGCGATCGCGCCCCGCGGCGGCAAGGCCAAGAACGACACCCCGACGACCCCGTCGGACGACACCGCCGACGCGACACTCGCCGATCAACCGGCCCTCCCCGATCAGCCCATGATCGCGCAGCCCACGCTCGCTCCTCCCCTTGCGCAGGCAAACCCGGACATCCCGCTAGTCGCGTCCCCCGCACCTTCGCAGCCCCCGAAGCCGCCAAGATGATCGTGGCCGAGAACGCCGTCGTCCCCGCCGGATCGGCGATTGTTGGCGCGAAACCCAGCGCTACCGGTGCGGCGGACGCAAAGCCTCTCGTGGCGGCGGAACCGGACCTCACGACCTCGATCACCCCGGCCCCCGGCAATCCCGCAGCGCGACGAAGCTCGCACAGGCCGAACGGGCTGTGTCAACAGCGATCCCCGTCGCGCCACCCGCACTTCTGCAAAATCCGATCGCGCTACGCCCAGTCGCACAGCCCAGCGCCCTACCCGTCGCCACAGCCTCGCCGCAACCTGCGGTGGGAGCCGTCGACCGTAGCCAGATCTCTCCGCGAAAGGTCACGCCGGTCGCCCTGACGCCCGCCACCCCGGTCATCACTACGCCCGTCGCGCCACCCGCACTTCTGCAAATCCCGATCGCGCTACGCCCAGTCGCACAGCCCAGCGCCCTACCCGTCGCCACAGCCTCGCCGCAACCTGCGGTGGGAGTCGTCGACCGTAGCCAGATCTCTCCGCGAGAGGTCACGCCGGTCGCCCTGACGCCCGCCACCCCGGTCATCACCACGCCCGTCGCGGCTCCGCCGTTGCAGATCATGGCGCTAGCGGGGACCGTGCCCGTCGCACCACAAATCTCGAGCGTGAGTCCCCCACTTGGTCTTGCGTGCGAACCCGGTTCGACCGCGCAATCGTCGCTGCCAGCACCAGACGCCGACACCGCGCCGGCCACGCCGCGCTGGGTCGCGACCGACGCGACGACCCCGGTGGCGCTAACGCTCGCGCAGCCTGCCGCGATCCAGCCGCAACCGGGCACCGTCGCGTCCGCCAGCCAGGTATTCGGCGCCGCGATCCAGGCCGCCACCAAGGCGCGCGACGAGCGCGACACGCCCGATCCGACCGCGCCATCGGTCGCTGCCGGAGCACCTATATCGGCGCCTGCGATCAAGACCGCCGAGGCGCAACAAGCCCCGCTCGACATGCGGCAGGAGCGCTGGCCGCACGCGATGATCGAGCGCATCGAGATCTTGCGCGACGCCGCCGATGCGACCGATACGCGGATCCGTCTGATCCCCGACGCGCTCGGCGCGATCAACGTCTCGATGCGCAAGGATGGCGAAACCGTCCACGTCCATTTCAACGCCGAGCAGGCCGCGACCCGGACGCTGCTGGCCGACGCACAACCGCGCCTCGCCGAGCTGGCCGAAGCGCGCGGACTTAAGCTTGGCCAAGGCGCGCTCGGTGACGGC
The DNA here is from genome assembly GCF_036856015.1 of Sphingomonas sp. LR55. NCBI lineage: Bacteria > Pseudomonadati > Pseudomonadota > Alphaproteobacteria > Sphingomonadales > Sphingomonadaceae > Sphingomonas > Sphingomonas sp. LR55. Next base: position 3,299,883 of record NZ_JASPFO010000001.1, on the reverse strand, counting down.
AATGCCGGCTCCGGCCAGCAGCGCGCGCCCACCCCATCACAGATTCCGAATCGCACGACGACGACGGCCGCGATGATCGCGGACGCCGCCGACGACACCCGAATCGCTTGACCCGAAGGACCCTGACATGAGCGACAAAAGAAACTTCAGACGCCGCCCCGAAGAAGAAGGGCAAGATGAAGACGATCCTGATCGGCGGCGTTGCGCTGCTGGTACTGGTCGGCGGCGGCGTCGGCGCGGGCGTCTATGCGTCGAACGCCGGGCTGCTTGGCGGCGGCCATGCCGAAGTCGACGACGGCAAGCCCAAGCTGGTTCCCAAGAGCGAGCAGAAGCATGCCGGTGAGGGTGGCGAAGAGAGCGGTGGTCATGGCGGGGGCGAGGAGGCCGCGCCTGAAAACCACGGGATGAAGCCGCCCGCGGGCGAGGGCGGCGATAAATACGCGTCGACCTATTACCCGATGGAGAAGGAATTCACCTCGAATCTCCAGGACTCGGCGCACTTTGTCCAGGTCGGCATCGCGGTCGCCACGCCGTACGACGACACGGTCATCACCAACCTCAAGACCAACGACATCGCGGTCCGTTCGGCCATCCTGATGGCGCTCGGCGACACTACCGAAGAGCAGGTGATGAGCAGCGACGGCAAGCGTCAGTTGCAGGTCCGGCTGGCCAAAGCGATCAACGATACGCTCAAGCAGAAGGAAGGCTTCGGCGGCATCGGTAACGTTTACTTTACCAGTTTCGTTGTTCAGTGAGGCATGGTTAACGAGGCCTCAGCAAAGACACGCGAGCGACGCGACCGGGATCGCTCCGGCGCGCCCCAGGGCGGCGTGCTGCATCAGGGCGTGCTCGGCGGGGCCAAGCTCAATCCGTTCGGCGACCTGCATTCGTTGCAGCATCTCTCGGCGCGCTTTGCCCGCGGCCTGCGCGCCGTGTTCGAGCCTTTGCTGCGCCAGGAAGTGCGCTGCTGGGCCGAGCCTCTCGTGGTCCAGCGCTTCACCGACTACCGCGCCGAACGCAGCGATGCGCTGACCGCGTGGCTGCCGCTGATCATGACGCCGGGCATGGCGCAGGCGCTGTGCATCATGGACGGCAAATTCGTGCTCGAGATGCTCGACATGTTCTTCGGTGGCACCGGCGCTGCGCCGCACACGTTGCCGACCGAGTTCTCGCCCGCCGCCGAAGCGATGGTTGCGCGGATCGGCCAGATGATCGCCGCGCCGCTGAAGACCGCGTGGGAGCCGATGGCGCGGTTCGACTTTCAGCCGACGCGTGTCGAGGTGAACCCGGCGATGATCGCCGATCTCGACGGCGAGGACGCGATGATCGTCACGCGCTTCGGGATCGCCACGGGCGTCGCGAAGCCGGTGTTCCTCGACCTCGTCTACCCCGTCTCCGCGTTGAAGCCGCATGCGCCGTCGCTGACCGCCAAGGTCGTCGGCAAGTCGGCCGAGCCCGATCCGGCGTGGCGCACCGAGCTGACGCGCGCGGCGATGAACGTGCGCTTTCCGATCCGCTCGGTGCTCGCCGAGCCGGTCGTCAAGCTGACGATGCTGATGGACCTGAAGCCCGGCGACGTGATCCCGATCACCATCTCGGGCGACGTGCCGGTGATGGTCGGCAACAACCGGCTCGGCTGCGGCACGGTCGGCACATCGAACGGCTTCGCCGCCATCCAGCTCACCTCGATTACACGTTTCGACGAAGGATTTGCAGCATGAACGACATGACCGGAGGCTTCCCAGTCGACGCCGCCGTGGCCGCCAATTTCCGGCTGCTCCAGGATGTCGACGTCAAGCTGACCGTCGAGATCGGCTCGACCAGCCTGACGCTGCGCGAGTTGCTAGCGCTGGGCGAATCCAGCGTGATCGAGCTCGATCGCCAGGCCAACGAGTTGTTGGACGTGTTCGTCAACGGCACGCTGATCGGCCGCGGCGAAGTCGTCACGGTCGGCGAGCGCTTCGGCGTGCGGATGACCGAGCTCGTCAGCCCCGACAAGCGCGGCTGAACCCGATGCTCTGGACCTATATCCTCAAGCTCGTGATCCTGCTGCCACTGGTGTGCGGGCTGATGTTCGGCTGCCTGTACCTCTGGCGCAAGTTCGAGAGCCGGATCCCGGGCAAGCCCTCGACGCGGCTGATCGGCGTCAAGGAAACGATGATGATCTCGCCGGGCCTGCGCCTTGCGGTGATCGATTTCGAGGGCCGCCGGCTGCTCGTCTCGGTCGGACGCGGCGGCGTGCACCTGATCGACAAGGTCGACACATGAGCGCGGCTGTTCGTCCGACGGTGACGCGCAAGGGCTCGGGTCCTGCCCTGTTCGTAGCGCCGAAGCGCTCTTCGTTTTCCCGCGAACGCGGGAATCCAGGAGCCACGAACGGTGCGCTGCTTGGTCCTGGGTCCCCGCGTTCGCGGGGAAACGGGTGGGTTTGGGTCCTGCTGGCGATAGTCCTCGCGCTATTCCTAGCAATGCCCGCCTTCGCACAAGCCGTCCCTGCCCCGACCAACCCCGCCGTCGGCGACGCCGTTGATCGCGCGCTTGGCCAGCTTGGTGGTCAGGCCGCAGGCAATACCGGCCAGAGCGGCTCGCTGTCGCTGTCGCTGCAAGTCCTCATCATCATGGGGCTGCTCACGATCCTGCCGGGGATCCTGCTGATGATGACCAGCTTCACGCGGATCATCATCGTGCTCGCGATCCTGCGCCAGGCGCTGGGGCTGCAACAGACGCCGCCGAACCAGGTGCTGCTCGGGCTGTCGCTATTCCTGAGCTTCTTCATCATGGCGCCGACGATCAGCCAGATCAACACGACCGCGATCCAGCCGTATGCCGCCGGGCAGCTCGCCGGCACGCAGATGATCACGACGGCGGGCGTCCCGCTGCACGCGTTCATGGTCAAGCAGACGCGGATCAAGGACGTCACGATGTTCGCGCAGATCGCGAAATCCGGCCCCTATGCGACGCCGACCGACATCCCGTTCTCGGTACTGCTCCCCGCGTTCGTCACGTCGGAACTGAAGACCGCGTTCCAGATCGGCTTCCTGATCTTCCTGCCGTTCATCGTGATTGATCTCGTCGTCGCCACCGTCTTGATGTCCCTCGGCATGGCGATGCTCAGCCCGACGATCATCTCGATGCCATTCAAGCTGCTGCTGTTCGTGCTGGTCGACGGCTGGGCGCTGACGATGGGCAGCCTCGCCAACTCGTTCGCGACCTGAGACCATGGACGCGCAATATTTCCTGACGGTCGCCAATCAGACGATGTGGGTGCTGGCGCTCGCCAGTGCGCCGATCCTGATCCCGGCGCTGCTGGCTGGGCTGATCCTCGGGATGATCCAGGCGGCGACCTCGATCAACGAGCAGACGCTGTCGTTCGTGCCGAAACTGGTGGTGGTGGCGGTGTCGATCCTGATCTTCGGGAGCCTGATCCTCGGGCTGCTGAGCGATTTCACGATCGGGATCTTCGAGCGCATTCCGGATCTCGTGAAATGAGCGCACTTGCTGCTCCCCTTCCGCTGGCGGGAGGGGTTGGGGGAGGGTGTGCCTCACCGACCGGACGCCAGTACGTACGTCGCGCCCTCCCTAACCCCTCCCGCGAGCGGGAGGGGATTTTACAGTGCTAGGCTTCGGCCTCTCGATCGAGCCGCAGCTGTGGGCGCTCGTGTTCGTGATGATCCGCATTGGTGCGACGTTCATCGCCGCGCCGGTGTTCGGGTCCGTGTCGGTGCCGCTGACCGTGCGCGTCACCTTGTCGGGCGCGATAGGGTTCCTCGTCCTCGCGGCGCACCCGATCGTCCCGCCGCAGAACATCTTCGCGGTCACCACGATCCTCTCCGCCGCCGCCGAAGCGCTGGTCGGGCTCGCACTCGGCTTCGTCCTCCAGATCGCGTTCGCCGCGCCGATGATCGCGGCCGAAGTCATCGGAGGCGCGATGGGGCTCGGCTTCGCCTCCTCGATCGACCCTCAGAACGGCAAGTCCTCCCCTGCCCTTGGCCAGTTCTTCTCGATCATGCTGACGCTGCTGTTCCTGTCGGTCGACGGGCACCTGATCCTGATCGACCTGCTCGTGAAGAGCTATGACGTCCTCCCCGGTGCCGCCTGGATCGGCGTCGAGCGGCTAAAGGCGATCGCGTTCTTCGGTGGCTATGCGTTCCTCGCGGGGCTGCTGCTCGCGTTGCCAGTGGGTTTCCTGCTGCTCTGCCTCAACATCGTCGTCGGCATGCTGAGCCGCGCCGCGCCTTCGCTCAATCTGTTCGCAGTCGGCCTCCCCGCCAGCCTCGCGGTCGGCGTCGTCACGCTGGCGATCGCGTTCCCGACGATGGGCGATTACATGCTCGTGATCGTCCGCGAAGGCCTCGCCGCCACCGAAAACCTGGTGCTCGGCTGATGTCTGAAGACTCGGGCGAAAAAACTGAAGCACCAACCGCAAAGCGCAAGAAGGATGCGGTCGAGAAAGGCGACATCCTCAAGTCGCGCGACTTCGCCACAGCGCTCAGCATGCTCGCCGGTGTCGCCTGGCTGATCTATGCCGGCCCGACTCTGATCACCGCATGCAAGGCGATCATGAGCTCCAGCTTCCAGTTCACGCATGCGGACGTCGAGGATTTCTCGCCGTGGCGGCCGCTGATGGAAGCCGGCGGCAAGCTCGCGCCCTCGCTCATCACGCTGTTCATCGTCAGCATCGGCGCCGCGATCCTGAGCCAGGCGGGGCTCGGGTCGCTTGGGTTCAACGGCGGCCTGCTCGCACCCAAATACAGCCGTGTCGATCCAGCGGCTGGAATCAAGCGCATCTTCGGCGCGAACGGCTGGATCGAGCTCGGCAAGTCGCTGCTGAAGGTCATCCTGCTCGGCACGATCGGCGGCTGGATGCTGTGGAACGCGGCACATTCGACGATGGGCCTCGCCTCGTCCGCCGATCTCAACCAGGCGCTGTCGACGCTCGGCGGGATCTTCAAGGGGATCCTGATCGCGATGGCGTTCGGGCTGTGCGCGATCGCCGGTATCGACCTGCCGATCCAGATCATCCGCCGCCTGGGCAAGATGCGGATGTCGAAGCAGGAGGTGAAGGACGAGCACAAGTCGACCGAGGGCAATGGCGAGGCGAAGGGCCAGATGCGCGCGAAGATGCGCGCGATGGCAAGCGGTGGCCTGCGCAAATCGGTCGCCGAGGCGCATGTCGTGCTGACCAACCCGACGCATTTCGCCGTGGCGCTGCGCTATGATCGCGGCAAGGACCAGGTGCCGGTGGTGGTCGCCAAGGGGCGCGGCGCCACCGCGCTCGCGATCCGCGAACTTGCCGCAGAAGGCCGGGTACCCGTCCTCGAATATCCGATGCTGGCGCGTGCGATCTATTACACCAGCAAGGAGAATCAGGAGGTCCGCGACGACCTGTACATGGCGATCGCGACGGTGCTCGCTTTCGTATTCGGGCTGAACGCGGCGGCGGGCAGTACGGCCGGCGGGGTCCAGCCGTTCGTCACTGTACCGAAGGACGCCCGCTTCGACGAAAACGGCATGAAACAGGCCTAAACATCGCCGCCAAACGGTCGTTCTTACAGACGAGCGCGCACGTGCAGGAATTTCGCCATGGTAACATCGACCACCAGCACGACGGGGACACCGACCCCAACGTCCACCGCGTCCGCGGCACAGACCGCGATCAACACCGCGACACAGGCACTGCTGACAGGGCTCAGCGCGGGGTCGGGCGTCGACACCGGGACGCTGGTCACATCGCTGGTCGAGGCGCAGTTTGCCGCCCGCTCGGCAACGCTGAAATCCAAATCCGACACGCTTACCGCGCAGATCTCGGGCGTCGCGTCGCTCAAGAGCACGATGACCGGCTTCTCCACCGCGCTCGCCAATCTGGTGAAGGGCGGCAGCTTGCAGACCCAACCAACCAGCTCGAACGCCGCAATCCTGTCCGCCACCGCACAGTCGGGCGCGAAACTGTCGGGGCTGTCGGCCAGCGTCACCGTCACGCGCCTCGCCACCGGCCAGGTCGCGCGGACGACGAACCCCGTCGCCGCCGCCAATCGCACCGCATCGCTCGGCACCGGCGCGCTGACGCTCAACGTCGGCGGGGGCGCAAACGTCGCGATCAATATCGGCGACGGCAGCATCGACGCGATCGCGGCGGGGATCAACGCGTCGAAGAGCGGCGTCACCGCCTCGGTCGTCACCGATGCGCAGGGCGGCGCGTATCTGTCGGTCAAGGGCGCAACCGGCAGCGCCAACGCGTTCACGCTGAAGGGCGCCACCGGCAATGCGCTCGACATCGGTGGCAGTACTGCGACCAAGACCAGTCTGGTATCGACCGCACAGAACGCCAAGCTCACCGTCGACGGGATCGACGTCGAACGGCCGAGCAACACCGTCAGCGATCTGGTTTCCGGCGTAACATTGCAGTTGAGCGGCGTGTCGACCGTCCCCGTCTCGCTGACCAGCACGGCGCCGACCGATGCGCTGACGCAGGCGGTCAACGACGTCGTCACGACCTATAACGAGGTCCTGAAGACGATCACCGAGCAGACCGATCCGATCACCGGCAATCTCCGTGCCGACCCTGCCGCCAAGTCGTTGTTGAGCTCGCTGAAGGCGTTGACCTCGAAGCCACTGGTTGGCGGCGCGACCGCCGGTCTCCCGCGGACGTTGGCGGAACTCGGCGTCGCGACCAATACGGACGGCACCCTGCGCGTCGATTCCACGCTGCTCGCGAAGCAGCTCGCGGCCTATCCCGACACCATCGAATCTATGTTCGCACCGTCGGGCACCAATGCGCTCGGCCTTTCGGCGACGCTGACCGCGCTGACGACCAGCGCGACCAGCACGCTGACCGGGCTCGGCGCCTCGACCGTGCGCTATACGGCGGCGCAGTCCGATGTGACCAAACAGCAGGACAAGGTGACCGACCAGTCGGCGCAGCTGACAACACGGCTGACGCAGCAATATGCCAGCATGAACTCGCGCGTGTCGGCGTATAAATCGACGCAGACGTTTCTTACCGGCCAGATCGCCCAGTGGAACAAGAGCTCGTGACCTACGCCTCCACCCTCACGCGCGACCCGTTCGCGACCTATCGCCAGATCGACGCGGTCGGCCACACCGCAACGGCGGACGGCCCGGCGCTGGTACAGCTGCTGTACAAGGAACTGGTCGCAGCGTTGCGGGCAGCCGCCTGGGCGTGTGAAAAGCGCAAGTTCGCGGTCAAGAGCGAGCGCATCACGCGTGCCACCGCGATCCTGTTCGCGCTGGAGGCCGGCCTCGATTTTGAAAAAGGCGGCCAGATTTCTGAGACGCTGGCGCGGCTGTATGGCGGCGCGCGGAAGACGGTCATCAACGCCTCGCTCGGCCATGACCCCAAGCCGTTCCGCGATTCCGCGGACATGCTCGACGAGATCGCCCAAGCCTGGCGGACTGCCAGCGCCGCCTGAGCTTCCAATCCTCCCCCGCCAGGGGAGGATCGAGGTTAGAAGTCCTACCTCTTGAACCAGTGGCGGGCGGAGAAATACCCGATGACGCCCACCGCGATCACGAGGCAGGCCGCGGCGATCGCATCGAACGCCCACGGCTCCTCGGCATAGGGCAGCCCTTTTACGTTCATGCCGTAGAGGCCGGTGAGAAATGTCAGCGGCAGGAACACCATCGCCGCGATCGAGATGATCAGCGAGCGGTTGTCGATCTGCTCCGCGCGCAGATCGGTCAGCGTCTCGTGGACCAGCGCCGCGCGTTCGCGGATCGACTCCAGCTCCTCCGTCATCCGCGCGGCGCGATCCGCCGCCGCCGCCAGATGCAGCCGGTCGTCGTCGGCGAGCCAGTCGCCGGGCAACGCCGCCAGTTTCTCCAGCGCCGCGCGTTGCGGGCTGAGGAAGCGCTTATAGCCGATCGCCGCCACGCGGACCTTGCTGACGGTGCGGCGCAGTTCGAACACGCGGTTGGCGTCGAGCTGTTCCTCGCAATCGTCGAGCTCGTCGCCGAGCGTCGCGACGTCGGGATCGAGGTCGGCGGTGATCGCGGTCGCAAACGCGGCGATCAGATCGCCCGGATCACGGATTTCGCCGCGCTCGACCATCTTTTCGACCTCGCCGACCGCGATCAGCGGTTTGCGCGTGACCGAGAAGACTCGGCCCTTCACCGCCCAGATCCGCACCGAGGCGAGCATGTCGGAGGTATCGAGTTCCTCGTGCGACCGCCCGCGCAAATTGAGGAACGCGCCCTCGCCGACCGCTTCGCACCGCGGGCGCGTCTCGGTCGCAGTCAGTGCGTCGACGACGTAATCGAGCAGCTTGGCCTCGTCGCGCAGCCATGTCTGGGCATGCTCGGCGGTGGTCGACAGATGGACCCAGACGAGGTCGGCGGTACAGTCGAGCGCCTCCTTCACGCCAACGCGCGTCGCTTCGCCGTTGGTGATGCGGAAGCCGAAACCGCTCATCGCGCCATCTCGACCGCGACGGTGAGGCCCGTGCCCGGATCCGCCGGCATCGCAGCGCAATACCGCGCGGCGTCGGCACGCGCACGGTCGAGGATCGCCGCGGGCACGTCGGGGCCGTGGTAGACGCGGTCGGCGCTGGCGAGCGCACGCGCCTGGCGCAACGTCAAATCCTCGGGATCGTCAGACAGCAGGACGAGGGTAATCGCCACGTCACGCACCGCAGCGGGCGCGTCCGTCGGCGCCAGCCACGCATCGACGTCATGCGTCGGCGACAGTGGATCGAGCATCCCGCCCGCCCCCATCGCGGTCGCCAGCGCCCGGCGGCGCTCGCCCATGTCAGGCCAGCGCGTCCGCAACGCACCGCGTGCCGCCTGCAACGCGAGCGCAAGTTTGCCGAGATCGGCGGGCACGATCGCCTCCAGCCGCTGACGCAACGCCGCCGCCAGCCCGGCCGATACGCCGCTAGTGCCGATCGCGATCAGCACCGGTGCGCGGTCGACGATCGCCGGCAGCGTGAAGTCGCACAGCGCCGAGCGGTCGACCGCATTGACCAGGATCCCGCGCGCCTTCAGCCGCGCGACTGCCGCCAGCGCCTCGTCCTCGTCGTCGATCGCGACGATCGCTAGAGACGCCGCCGCATCCTCGCCGACCACATCGGCCCCAGCCCTATCGAGCAACCGCCGCTTCGCATCCGCCGCCTCGCCCTCGCCCAGCAGGATCACCGGGCGCCCCGCTAGCCTTACGAACAGCGGCAGGCTTTGTAGCGGGGGCAGCGGAGCGGGCGATGTCACCGCTTGAGCCATTCCGGCACGCGCTCGGCGGCCAGGATCGTCTCCGGATGAATGCGATCCGCAACCACTGCGAACCGGTCGCCGTCGACCAGCACCTCAGGCACCAGCGCGCGGCTGTTATAGGTCGACGCCATCGTCGCCCCGTATGCGCCCGCGGTCCGGAAAATCCCGAGATCGCCCGACTTCACCGCGTCGATATCGCGCCCCATTGCGAAGGTGTCGCCGGTCTCGCACACCGGCCCGGCGATGTTCGCCATCATCCGCTCGCCGCTCGGCTCGACCGCGACGAAATCGTGATACGCATCGTACATTGCGACGCGCGCGAGGTCGTTCATCGCCGCGTCGACGATGACGTACGGGTTCACGACGCCCGGCTTCACCCAGATGACCTCGGTCAGCAGCACGCCGGCATTGCCCGCAATCACGCGCCCCGGCTCGAACATCAGTTCGACATCCCAATCGGCGGTCGCGCGCGCAACCATCGCGCCATAGTCCGCCGGCGACGGCAGTACGTCGTCGGGCTTGTAAGGCACGCCGAGCCCGCCACCGAGATCGACGCGGCTGATCGTGTGACCCGCAGCGCGCAGTTCCGCGACCAGCTCGCCGATGCGCGCATAGGCGGCCTCCAACGGTGCGAGATCGGCGAGTTGGCTGCCGATGTGGATCGCCACGCCGCGCAGATCGAGCCCGTCATGCTTCGACAGCCGATCGAACATCGCCACCGCCTGATCGATCGCGACGCCGAACTTGTTCTCCTTGCGCCCGGTCGAGATTTTCGCGTGCGTGCCGGCATCGACGTCGGGGTTCACGCGCAACACCGCCGGCGCGCGTTCGCCGCGAGCATGCGCCAGCGCGGCGAGGACTTCGCCCTCCTCTTCCAGCTCGAGATTGAACTGGCCAATGCCCGCATCCAGCGCCTGCGCCAGTTCGCGGCGCGTCTTGCCAACACCCGAGAACACGATGTCCGACGCCGGGATCCCCGCCGCCAGCGCGCGCTGCATCTCGCCCGCGGAAACGACATCGGCACCATAACCCTCGTCGGCCAGCACCCGGAGCACCGCGACGTTGGGGTTCGCCTTGATCGCATAGGCCAGATGCACGCGCCCCGCAGGCTTCAGCGCATCGCGAAATACCTGCGCATGGCGGCGAAAGGTGGCGGTCGAATAGACGTAGACGGGCGTGCCGACGGCCTCGGCGATCGCCGGCAGGGCGACGTCTTCGGCGTGCATCACACCGTCACGGTAAGCGAAATGGTCCATGGATCAGGTCTTCAATTTGGCGGCGGCAGGTCGAACTCGTCGCTGCGGCGCTCGTCGGATTGGGTGAGCAGCTCGTCGCTGCGCTGCGGACGTTGCTGCGTGGTCGGCGCGAGCAGCTGCGCGGCGGTCGGCGGGGTCTTCGCACCGTAAGGCGCGACCGGGAGCGTCTTGCCCTCCGCCGGCACCAGGCCGTCCGCCGCGCCGCAGCCCGAAAGAGCCAATGCCAGTCCCGCCAATCCCAGAAGCCGTTTCATGCTATCTCTCCCCGCGCAGCGCGGATCGCCGCGCGCACATTGTCCGGCGCGGTGCCCCCGAAGCTGGTCCGGCTGGCGACCGACGCATCGACCGAGAGCACGCCGTACACGCGTTCGTCGATCCGCGCATCGATTGCCTTCAGGTCCTCGATCGGCAGCGCATCGAGCGCGACCTTGCGCTCCTCCGCCAGCTTCACCGCGCGCCCAGTCACATGATGCGCCTCGCGGAACGGCAGCCCCGCCTCACGCACCAGCCAGTCGGCGAGATCGGTCGCGGTCGCGAAGCCGCTCTCCGCCAGCCCGCGCATCCGGTCAGTGCGGAACGTCGCGCTCTCGACCATGCCGGTCATCGCCGCGATCGACAGCGCGAGCAGGTCGTGCGCCTCGAACACCGGTGGCTTGTCGTCCTGCATGTCCTTCGAATAGGCGAGCGGCAGGCCCTTCATCGTCACCATCAGCGCGGTCATGCAGCCGAGGATCCGCCCGGCATGCCCGCGCACCAGTTCGGCCGCGTCGGGGTTGCGCTTCTGCGGCATGATCGAACTGCCCGTCGACCATTGATCGCTGAGCGCGACGAACCCGAACGGCTGCGACGCCCACAGCACGAACTCCTCGGCGAGCCGCGACAAATGCAGCGAGGTCTGCGTCGCGGCGGTCAGATACTCGATCGCGAAATCGCGGTCGCTGACGCCGTCGAGCGAATTGGTCATCGGCCCGTCGAAACCGAGGGCGGCGGCGGTCATCTCGCGGTCGATCGGAAAACCCGTCCCGGCCAGCGCGGCCGAGCCGAGCGGCGACCGGTTCATTCTTGCGCGGGCATCGGCAAACCGCCCGACGTCGCGCGCGATCATTGCGTGATACGCCATCAGGTGATGCCCGAGCGTCACCGGCTGCGCGGACTGCAGGTGCGTGAAGCCCGGCATAACGCTCGCCGCATGCTCTTCCGCGCGGGTCAGCAACGCAGCCTGGAATCCGGCCAGCGCCGCCAGCGCCTGGTCGATCGCGTCACGCACCCAGAGGCGGAAGTCGGTCGCGACCTGATCGTTGCGCGAGCGCGCGGTATGGAGGCGACCCGCCACCGGCCCGATCGCATCGGCCAGCCGCGCCTCGGTCTGCATGTGGATGTCCTCGAGGACCAGATCCTCCTCGACGCCGTGCTCGGCATAATGCGCCGCGACCGCGTCGAGCCCCGCCGAGATCGTCGCCGCGTCCTCGGCTGAAACGATGCCCTGTTTGCCGAGCATCGCGACATGCGCCTTCGAGCCGGCAATATCCTGCTGCCAGAGCCGCTTGTCGAAGGGAATGGAGGCGTTTATCTCGCGCATGACCGCGGCTGGCCCCTCGGCGAACCGCCCACCCCACATCGAATTGGAACCGTCCATGGTCTTGCGTCCTGTGTTCACTTCGCGCCCAATCGTCTGTCTGGTGGGAATGGGCCTGCTGGTCGCCGGCTGCGATAGGAAATCGCCCGCGCCGGAGCAAGCGAACGTCGTCGCAGCGAACACCGTCTCCGCTGACGAGGTTACGTCCGCCCCCGCGCCCGACGAAGCCACCGGTCCTGCCACCAGCACCGAAAAGCTCGACCGCAGCCACAAGGGCGAGACCGGACCGACGGTTGCCTTCACCGCGCCCGACGGCAAATCGGTCACGCTCGCCGCGTTCAAGGGCAAGCCGCTGCTGCTCAACATGTGGGCGACCTGGTGCGCGCCGTGCGTCGCGGAGATGCCGACGCTCGACGCCGCGGCGAAGTCGCTCGCGGGCAAGGTCCAGGTGATCGCGGTCAGCCAGGACTTGCAGGGCGCGGAGAAGGTGACGCCGTTCTTCGCCGCGAAGAAGTTTTCGACGCTGAAGCCCTATCTCGACCCGAAGCTCGGTCTCAGCCTCGCCTATCAGGCGAACCTGCCGACCACGATCCTCTACGATTCGGCAGGCAAGGAAGTCTGGCGGATGACCGGCGGCTATGAATGGAACACGCCCGAGGCAGCCAAGCTGATCGCCGAGGCGTCGTAGCATTTGAAAGAGTTGGGATTTGTGCCGACCCGCCTTGGTGACGAGCCAAAGGTTGATGGCGAGCCGGCACGTGCATCCTAACGCATGATTGAGCGAAAAACGTGCAAGTCGGATAGAGAATGGTTCAAATGCGATGAGCCGAGCCTTGTCGCGGGTGTCCTTTCGAAGTGCCGCCATCGGCCACGAATGCGCAGGTGGTTGCTTGCCCGACCGTTAACCCTTTAGGGGCATGCTCGGTCTGTTATGCCGCCAGCCCGGTGAAGGGGGATGAGATGGAAGAACCCCGCATCGATCGTCTGTCGAACCGGCACCGCGACGTGCTGCGCGGCGTGGCCGCGTTGCGCAAGACCAAGCAGATCGCCGTAGAGCTCGGTATCGCGCCAGGCACCGTCGACGGCTACATCGCCGACGCGGTCCGGATTCTCGGCGCGACCGATCGCGGCGATGCGGCCCGCATGCTGGCTCGGCACGAACGTATTGATCCGCTGTCGGACCCAAGGGCGCCGGGCCCCGGACAATCCGGGGGCAATCTTCATGGGTGGCAGCTCCCGCGGCATCGATGCCACAGATCGCTCAGCCGGTTGTCGAACCGGAAGCTTTCCAAGATGCCGGTGCGGACCGGGTGGGCCAAGATGCCGGTGCACCCCAAAGGCCATCGTTCGCGGGACTGCTTCCGATCAGGCGTACAGGACAACGCAGCAACGACCTATCGGTCGCGGCCCGCTTGCTCTGGATACCGGCTATCGCAGTGATCCTCGCGGTGGGCTTCGGCATGCTCGCAAGCGGTCTCAACGTGCTCGCCGAGCTGATCGAACGGCTAGGGCACGTGTCCGGCTAATCGATCGAGAAGGCCGCCATCGGCGGATACTTGCATGGACACTCAGCTGACGCAGACCGCCACCGATATCGGCACCCTGCTGAACCGGCTCGAAGCCCAATTGACCGAGGCCTTTGCGATCTGCTCGCACCTCGCGGTTGCCACGACGACGTTCGGCGGCAGCGCCGGCGTCACGCCGCGGATCGCCCAACCCGTCGTCCAGGAACTTGGCGGCGCCATGGCGGCGATCGCTCAGGCACAGGGTCATGTGATCGCCGCGCATCGCAGCGCCGAACGGATCGGCAAGTTCGTCGGTTTCGGCGATGGCCTGCCCAAACCGGATCAGGCATTCTTCACCGGTGCGGACATCAGCCATCTCTCGATCGTCGCCGCGGCGGCCTGACCTCGAACTCGGTCGCGCCCCGTGATCCACGTCCTGGTCTATTACGCGGTTGCGCTGGCGACATGCTGGTTCGCGTTTCGCCATGGTGGGCTCCCCGAACGGATCGTTGCGGCGGCGTTCCTGCTCGCTGCGATCCTGTCGAGTCTGCTGGCGTTCACCGCGCGGCCCGCATTCCGGTCGGTCGATACCGCATTGCTATCGATCGACCTGGCGCTGCTGGCCGGATTGGTCACGGTGGCGCTGTTCGCGAACCGGTTCTGGCCGATCTGGATCAGCGCGCTGCACCTGCTCGCGATCGCGGTGCACGGCGTCCGCGCATACGACCCGGACCTTGTGCCCTGGATGTACGCCGCGGCGATCAGCAAGATCGCCTATCCGATGTTGGCTCTGTTGGTGGTCGGCACCGAGCGCCACCGCCGCCGACGATGGTCGCATGGCTGCGATCCGGACTGGTCCAGCGCGTCAAGATCGCCCTGACCGCCGAATCTACACCGACCCCGACACCGACTTCTAAATATGGATCGACGCCGATGAGCGACCCCCTTCGTTTGCGTTACCCAGCGCACCACCCCTTGCCCGACACCTTACCGCAGGAAGGTACGCCACCACAGATGCCGCTTGGTGACGCTCCCCCGGCGACACCCCCGGGTAACGGGGCTGGATCGGGTATCGAGCCGCCATCGCCGACCGAACTCGACCGCGCCCGCGCCCTGCTTCATCAGCAACGCGCCCGATCGGCCGCATTCGCGTCGGCTCGGGCGCTGTTCCAGGATCCCGCATGGGATATATTGCTCGGGCTGTTCGTCGCCTACGAAGAGGGGTCACCGCTGACGATCGACGCGGTGCAGGCCGCCACCGGGCTGTCCGAAGTGACGATCCGACGCTGGCTGCTGACACTCGAGCATCGCGGGTTGATCACGTGCTGGCCGCACACCGCCGCATGGCCGCAACGTTCGCTCGGCCTGACCGACGAAGCCCTGACGATGATGCTGCAATTCCTGCAGGAAATTTAGGAAGCGTGTCCTTTGACACGAAAACTTGCCCTCTCAGGTCAGAACATATCGTGATCTGTCAAAACCAAGTGACAAAGCTTTTGACCGATCAGCGAGAATTTTGACACCGATTTGTCCGGCGCGGTTGAGTTAGGATTACAGGCCGGTTGTGGGAAGGTCGGCATTATGCCGCCACCGTCAAAGCCGTCAGGGCCCGGTAGAGCGGGGCATGGTGGCCCTCGAAAAGCTTGGCTATTCGTGCACCGACTTGCCGGCGCTCGCCCAACGCGGTCCGATCAGATTTGAGCTTGGGCGGGCGTCCGAATCGGACTCCCTCGCCTCAGCCGTCAACATACCGAATGACGCAGATTCCATCGTTGCTTTGACCACTGGCCTCGCCACGCGGTTCGATGTCCGCCTTCGAGCGAGCACCACCTACAATTTGCTGCAACCGATCCATACCTGACAAGCCCGCAATTGAGTCCATGCTATTGGCAAGGACTGTGCGTCGATGCTCGTTGCGGGATCCGCGTCATTCCGGACCGAGATACTCCAGCAGCATCGTGATTAGTGAACGCAGCTCCCCCGGAGCTTCTCGCTCTTCGCTGCGTGTTGAATCTCATACCGGTCCGCGAGTTCGAGAACGGCTAGCATGACCGCATCCGAATGGCGCATCAGCACCACTAGCCCCGCTCCGCTCGGACCGTTCCTCCCATAGAGCCAGTTTTGCACCGTCCGCGCGTTCGCTCCCGTAAGACGGGCGATATGCTTCACTTTCGCCGGGGATGTGCCGAAATCCCGACGCAGCGCGTCGGCGATGACACTGGCGAATGACGCCACCGTGTCTGCGGCCGGATCAATGGGAAACTTGTTTCCGTCTCCCGCGCGAAGTTTTCGGTCCTTATCCGACAACGACATTCCATCCTCCCGCGAATAGAGAGACGTCAGTCGGACACGGGAGCGACACGCCCGTGACAAGCGTCAGGAAAAGCGGTGCGGGAAGAACCTCCGGACATGAAGCTGGTGCGGGCCGCTCAGTACGTGCGCATGTCGACCGACCTTCAAAAGTACTCGACCGAGAACCAGGCCGAAGCGATCGCGGCATATGCCGCCAGGCGGGGCATCGAAATTGTCCGCACCTATGCGGACGAAGGTCGTAGCGGACTGAACATCGCCGGACGCGATGCGCTCAGACGTCTCATCGACGACGTGCAGAGCGGCAAGGCCGACTACGACGCGATCCTCGTCTACGACATCAGTCGCTGGGGGCGCTTCCAGGACGCGGATGAGAGCGCCTACTACGAATTCATTTGCCGGGAACGCGGCATACACGTCCACTACTGCGCGGAGCAGTTCGACAACGACGGCAGCTTCCAGGCGAACGTAATCAAGACCGTCAAACGGATGATGGCCGGCGAATATAGCCGTGAACTGTCCACGAAGGTCTTCGCGGGGCAGTGCCGCCTAATCACTATGGGCTATCGGCAGGGCGGCCCCGCAGGATACGGCCTGCGTCGACATCTTGTGAACGAGCGCAACGAACCAAAGACGCTCCTCGCAGCCGGCGAACAGAAGAGCCTCCAGACGGACCGCGTCATCCTTGTGCCGGGACCGGACATCGAGATCGAAACGGTGCGTCGGATATACCGATGGTTCGTACTCGAGCATAGGTCGGAGCGCGAGATCGCGACCGCCCTCAACGGCGAAGGCTTCGTCACCGATCTGGGCAAGTCATGGACCCGCTCCGTCGTCAGGCAGATTCTGAGCAACGAGAAGTACATCGGGAACAACGTCTACAACCGCGTCTCCTTTAAACTGAAGAAGCAGCGCGTGGTGAACCCACCGGACATGTGGATCCGGCGGATCGGTGCGTTCGAGTCGATCGTCGATCCGGGGCTGTTCGAAGCCGCACAAAAGATCCTCGCTGAGCGCGCCCGGCGCTTCTCGGATTCCGATCTCCTGACCATGCTGTCGGACCTGCTCTCCGCCAAAGGCGTCCTGTCGGGCATGATCATCGACGAGGTCGAGTCGATGCCATCAACGGCTGCCTATAGACATCGGTTCGGCAGCCTGCTGCGGGCATACCAGCTGATAGGCTACACCCCCGACCGCGACTTCCGCTACGTCGAGACCAATCGCCAGCTTCGCCTGATGCACCCCGAGGTGGTCGCCAGCACCGTCTTGGGCATCGAAGCGGTCGGCGCCCATGTCTCGGTCGACGGAACGACCGATCTGCTCGTCGTCAACCACGAGGTGACGATCGCGCTCGTTATCGCTCGATGCCGGACGACCGCCGCTGGATCGCTACGCTGGCGGGTCCGCCTCGACGCTGGTCTGCGGCCCGACATCACAGTGATCGTTCGCCTTGCGCCGGACAACAGGACGGTGCGCGACCACTATCTCCTTCCGTGGATTGATCTCGGTGCCGAGCCGCGTTTCGGCATGGGAGAGGACAACGGCATCATGCTCGATGCTTATCGCGCCGAAGACCTCTCGCCGCTGTACCACCTGCTGCGCCGTCACGCCGTGGAGTACGCTCTGTGACGCCCGACATAATCGACATCTCCATCGCGTCGATCGAAGTGCTGAACCCCCGGGTACGCAACCGGAAGGTCTTCGAAGAGCTCGTCGAAAGCATACGCGCGGTCGGACTCAAGCGCCCCATCATGGTCAGGCGTTCACCAATCGGCCAGGGCTTCGAACTAATCTGCGGGCAAGGTCGCATGGAGGCATTCGTCAAGTTGGGCGCAACCGCGATCCCAGCCATCGTCATCGAAGCCACGCGCGACGAATGCTACGTAATGAGTCTCGTCGAGAACATGGCGCGCCGCAACCTGTCCCCGCTCGAGCTAATCCGCGAAGTGGGCGTGCTACGGCAGCGCGGCTACAGCCATACGGAGATCGCGCGGAAGGTGGGCTTCAGCCCCGAGTACGTCTGGACGATCAACTTCTTGCTTGAGAAAGGCGAGGAACGGCTGCTGGACTCCGTTGAACGTGGTGTCATTCCACACACCATCGCCGCCGAGATCGCCCGTGCCGACGACGCGCAGGTGCAGCGGGCCCTTACGGAGGCGTACGAAGCGGGGTCGTTACCGGGCGCTCAGGTTCTCGCGATCCGGAGGATCGTCGATCAGCGGAACCTGATCGGCAAAGGCATCAAGTCCGTTCGAAGCGGACCGAAACGCAGCCAGCCCACAACCGCCGCTGCGCTCGTCCGCGCCTACCAAAAGGAGGTCGAGCGCCAGCGGCTTCTGGTGAAGAAGGCAACGCTAACGGAAGGACGTCTCACGTTCATCGTCGGCGCGATGGGCAAGCTGCTGGCGGACGAGCATTTTGTCACGCTTCTTCGAGCCGAAGGGCTGGCCAGCCTCCCTCATCCTGTTGCTCAGCGCCTTGGCATCGCCGGGGACCCGACGTGACAGATCCGATCCGGATATCGTTCGCTCGCGAGGTGTTGGACCTTCGTCTTGACGCGATCCTGCCGGTCCGCCCCATGACGGTCCGCATAGTCGAGTCGAAGCGCTATGTCCGCATCGCAACATCGGTGCGTAAGATCGGCATCGTCGAGCCACTGGCCGTCACGGTCGCCGATAAGAACGGACGGCACATGCTGCTCGATGGCCATCTTCGTCTGCATGCGCTCCGCGAAGCGTCCGTGGAGTCGGCTCCGTGCATCGTCGCTGACGACGACGAAGCCTTCACCTACAACAAGCGGGTGAATCGTCTGGCTACGGTGCAGGAGCACTACATGATCACGCGTGCCCTTGATCGCGGGGTACCGGCCGCCATGATCGCAGCGGCGCTGGGCATGGACGAAACGCTGGTCGCCCGCCGACGGACCATGCTCGACAGAATATCCTCCGATACCGTCGAGATACTCAAGGACAAGCACGTCAACGCGGTCGTCTTCGACATCCTCCGCAAGCTGAAGCCGGAGAAGCAGTTTGCCGCGGCCGAGATGATGGCGGCGATGAACAACTTCACCGCCAGCTACGCTCGAGCGATCTTGGCCGCGACCCGCCAGTGCGATCTCGCCAAACCCGATCAGCCGAAGAAGATACTTGGCGTCACGCCGGAACAGATGGCGCGGATGGAACGTGAACTCGAAACGCTCAATGCCGATTTCCGTGCTCGGGACTCCAATTTCGGCGACGACGTTCTCGAACTCGTGCTGTCGTCGCGCTACTTGAAACGGTTGATCGGCAACGACAAAGTCGCAAGCTATATCACTTCAAGGCATCCTGAAATTATGAGCCAGTTCCAAGCCATAGTTGACGCGACCTCTCTGGACGCCAGCTGAGGCATTGCTCGGAAGTCGCCTGAGCCGTATTCAACATCTGTACTGATCGACGATCGCCGTTGGGCCGGAGCTCGAAGATTTAAGGCGAAGTTGCCCCGGTTCTGGCAGCTGTAACGGTAGGGTCGCTACGTTCAGTTAAATCTTGACCGGCGCGGTCCAGCCGATCCGCGCAAGCGTGCCGAGCAAGGTCGAGCGCGGCACCTTGAAGCTTCGGCAGACTGACGCCTTGCTGGCCCCTCCCTCCAACGCGGCAGTAATCCGTTCGAGCGTTTCGGCCTCGATCATCGGCGGTCGGCCACCTCGGCGTCCTCGGCGTTTGGCTGCGGCCAGTCCTGCCATTACCCGCTCGCGTGTCAACGCCCGCTCATATTGCGCCAATGCGCCAAACAGCGAGAACAGCAATTCGCCGTGCGGCGTGGTCGTATCCATCTGCTCAGTCAGCGACCGGAACGCGATGCCCCGCAATTTGAGGTCTGTGACGATCGTCAGCAGGTGAGGCAGCGAGCGCCCAAGCCGGTCGAGTTTCCAAACGATCAGCGTGTCGCCCGCGTTTAGATAGTCGAGACAGGTTTTCAGCCCTGGCCGATCGTCGCGCGCGCCGGATGCCTTGTCGGTATACAGATGACGATGATCGACGCCGGCCGTGACCAGCGCGTCGCGCTGGAGATCGACCGTCTGGCGATCGTCGGCCGACGAAACCCGCATATATCCGACCAGCATGTACGACAAACCCTCGAAAGCATGTTCTCGTACACCCTACCAAAGCGACAGGGTTTGTCGATCATTAAGGGCTAAGGCGCGGGTGGTTCGGCAAAAGCGTAGCACGGGGGTGTCGGCTATCATGTGTTTTCCGACAGTCTCAAAACGCTGCGGCAGCCTATACCAGCGTCATGACCAAGATACCGGATACGGACAAGAGATCGCAGGTTTCACCGGAATCCTCATTTTTGCACCTGAACAACAGCGCCCGGCATCATCGGGTCGCCCGGAGCAATGACGAGGTAACGGCGCATGTCGCCTTTCGCGTCGCTGACGATCTGGCGGAGCGGTCCGAGCGTGTTTACTATCGCGCCGCCCGCCGGATTGGTCATGAACTTCGCCAGAGGCTGGATCACGCCGCTGCCGTCAGCGTGGGAGGATAGTCCAAGGACATAGGGCATCTTTGGGCTGAGGCCCGCAACCGCCGCCTGCAAAATCTGGACCTGGCCTTGATCGAACAGCGTGACCTGGCTGCGCCCAGTCCCGGATAGAGTCAGCTGGATCTTCATGCCGGCCTGCGCGAGCGGCACCAGGTTTGCACGGCCATCGCCTACCGGCACCGCGCCGGGAACATATGCCACGCCTTGCGGCCCCTGACCGATTGGAATCGTCGCGATGACGGTGTTGCTTGCTGTGTCGATCGCCGCGACCGCATCGGCGTTCTCCAGCCCGACATACATCCGCGTGCCGTCGCCCGACGGCCATAGGCCGTGCGGGAGCGCGCCGACCGGGATGCTCGCCACCTGCACAAAGTCAGTGGTGCGGAACACCTTCACGACATTCTCGGTGCCGACCGTCACAAAGGCGAACTGGCCGTTCTTATTGCGGGCGATATTGACGTGGTTGGTGATCGCGCCGGTATCGAACGTCTTGAGCACTGCGAAGGGTGGCTTGGCGTCAAACACCATGACCTTGCCGACGTCCTTGAGCGTCAACCAGACCTGCTTACCGTCGGGCGTCGCGGCGATGTCAGGGCAGAACGGGCTCGCCTGCTTGACGCGACCGACGATCTTCTTCGAGGCGGTGTCGATCACAACTGTCTCGGGCGAGAAGCTCGAACAGACGTAACCGTATTTCCCGTTTGGCGAAAAGATCGTCATGCCGGGGCCATTAGGAACGGGGATGCGCGTGGTCGGCGCGAAGGTCTTACCGTCGAGCACCTGGATATAATCCTCGCCGCGCACCGCGACCCAGACTTCGCGACCGTCGGGACGGAAGAACGCCTCGTGCGGCGAGCGACCGACATAGGTGGTGTGCTTCACGGCATTGGTCGCAGTGTCCATGAACGTCACCGAGTTCGACCCGATCGAGATCACCGCTAGCGTCTTGCGATCGGGCGAGAAGCCCATGCCGTGGACGAGCAGCTGTCCCTTGTAGAGCGGGCTGAGATTGGCGGGGGTCTGGTCGCCCAACCTGATGACGCCGAGCAGCGTGTTGGTCGACGGATCGATCACCGACACGGTGTTGGAGAACTGGTCCGAAGTGTAGAACCGGTCGTGCGCGCTGACGGGGACGTCGGGGGTCGCGTTCGGCACTTGCTGTGCAAACGCAGGGCCCGAGAAACACAAGGCGGCGCAGGCGGTTAGGGTGAAACGCTTCATGGACGGTCTCCGTGATGGGGGTGACCGGTCGCGGTCGGTTCGGTGTGAGGCGGCAACGCGCCGCCTTCGGATAAGATGCCCTGCATCACCGCGATTTCCTGACGCTGTTCGACGATGATTCCCTGGGCGAGCCGGCGCAGGCGTTCATCCTTGCCGAACCGCAGTTCGACTTCGGCCATGTCGATCGCGCCCTGATGATGCGGGATCATCATTTTGGCGAAGTCGCGATCGGGATCGCTCGAATAACCGGTCATCATCGCGCCGTGCATCCGCGCCATCGCCGCATTCATTGCGGACGCGAAACCGTCCGTTTGCGCTAAAGCACCCGTCGATACGGACACGGCTATCGCCGTTAGCAAAGCCGTGCGAAATTTCATCGTCATGCCTTTAGTGTTCCCATTTATGACACGCGAGCGATCAACGCCGAGCGTGACAGCGTAATGATCGCGGCGCAGCCGTCGATCCAACGCATAAGCATGGTTGTTCTGATCATCTAACAAGAACGGTAGGCGATCTATGATCGCGTTTTCGTATTGAAACCATCGCGACCATGCGTTGGACGCAGGGGACATATCGGTCGATCTAACGGCATCGGACTGGCACGATCACCCGCCGGATCCGCGATAAGGATCAAACGATGAAAGCTGCGATCGTTTTGGTTGCCGCGATGTTGGCCTCCGTAGCGCCAGTCCCGGTGATCGCTCAGGCCTATTGGGCTGCACCTGCGGCGGACGACTTTCCCTACGATATCAAGGCGGTTCAGGCACCGTGGTCGAAGGCTGATATCGACCTCAGCCATCATGACCGGATCTATGTGTCTGACCCTACATCGACGAAGATCGTTGTCATCGATCCTGCAGCGGGCAACGAACTGGGACGCATCGACCTCGCCAAGAGCGCGATAGCTGAGCCCAGCTTTTCCAGCCCGAACGTCCAGCACCTGGCTGCAACGCGTGACGGGCGGACCCTGGCGGTATCGGTATCAGCGCAGCACAGTGTGACGCTCGTAGATCTGGCCACGAACACGGAACGAGGCCGGACCGTGTTCCAGACGTCGCCTACCGCCGTCGCGTTTACGCCCAATGGGCACGAACTCTGGGTTTCGCTCGGCGATGAACATGCCATCGCGGTCGTGGATCCTAAGACCGCGCGGGAGATCACCCGCGTACCAGCAAGTGGCGGAGCGGGCGCGACCATCCTGTCACCAAACGGACGCTATGCCTTTGTATCGCTTACTGAAAGGCCGTCCATCCTGGTTGTCGACGTCGAGCATCGGCGCGTCGTCGGACACGTTGCCAGCACCGGTGCAGGTGCGGGAGCAATCGCGGTCTCGCCAGATGGCAAACAGATCTGGGCGACACGCCGCGAGAGCGGCACGACCACGGTCTTTGCTGCCAAACCGCCGTTTGCGCTACGCGAAGTGATAAACACTGGTCCAGCAACGGGCGCGGTCAACTTCGCCCAGCGCGCAGACGATTCCTTTGCCTATGTCAGCGTTGGCGGCGATCAACCTGCAATCAAGGTCTATAGAACCGACAGCCTGGAGGCTGTGGCAACCGTCCCGCTACAAGCGGCTCCGAGTGCGGTTTGGCCGTCGGGCGATGGTACGAGGATCTATGCCAGCCTGGCCGGAACCAACAAGGTCGCTGGGATCGACACGCTGACGTACACCACCGTGTCGACAATCCCGATCAGTACGGATGCGCAAAGCCTGATCTACGTTCCTGGTGCCGTGCGATCAGGAAAAGGTCTCGCCAATCTGGTGCCATCCGGGCGCGATGCGGCGCTTGCCCTGGCGACGCGTTGATCGGTCTTACACCGTCTGTAATTTCCCAAGGAAAGCCCTTTCCAAAATGACCAAGCCCCCCGTCAGGATCGCGATCAGCGGTGCCGCAGGACAAATTTGCTATTCGCTGCTCTTCCGGGTCGCGCAGGGTGACGTGTTCGGACCGGACCAGCCCGTTATCCTTCAACTGCTCGACGTGCCGCAGGCGATGGACGCCGTAGGCGGCGTGGTCATGGAACTGGAGGATTGCGCGTTCCCGCTACTGGCAGGTGTGATCATTACTGATGATCCGATGGTGGCTTTCAAGGACATCGATGCGGCCATGCTGGTTGGGTCTCGTCCCCGCTCAAAGGGCATGGAGCGCCGTGATTTGCTCGCTGCCAACGCAGCGATCTTCAAGACGCAGGGTGCAGCATTGGACGCAGTGGCCAAACGTGACGCCAAGATCCTGGTCGTCGGCAATCCCGCCAACACAAATGCCTGGATCCTTGCGCAAAGCGCACCGGGTTTCCCTGCCGAAAACATCACGTCGATGATCCGCCTCGATCACAACCGCGCGCAGGGACAGCTTGCGGCCAAGGCGGGTGTCGGTGTCGATGCGATTACAAAGCTCGTCGTCTGGGGAAACCATTCGCCGACGATGTTTGCCGACTGGGGGAATGCCGAACTCGACGGCCAAAAGCTTGCCGACCGTATCGGAAACGAGGCCTGGTACCGCGAAACCCTGATCCCCACCGTTGCGCAGCGCGGAACCGCGATCATCGAAGCACGGGGTGCGTCCTCGGCCGCGTCGGCCGCAAATGCAGCGATCGACCATCTGCGCGACTGGGTGCACGGCGCAGGCGATAATTGGGTGTCGATGGGCGTGGTGTCAGATGGCTCCTACGGTATCCCGCAAGGACTGGTGTGCGGCGTGCCGGTGCACTGCATGAGCGGTGGGTATGCGCTTATCGAAGGCCTTACCTTCGATCCGTTCCAGCGATCGATGCTCGATCGCACGATTGCCGAACTGGTCGATGAACGTGAGGCGGTTATCGACATTCTGAAATGACCAATCGGTATATCTGATTGGAATGACGGTAATCTTCGGTTGGTTCGATTGATCTCCTTTCCCTATCATTGGGGCAAGGAGATCGGGCATGACCCTCGAACAACTCAGGATTTTCGTCGGTGTCGCAGAGCGCGAGCACATGACGCGCGCTGCCGAAGCGCTCAATGTGACGCAGTCGGCCGCAAGCGCTGCCATCGCCGCGCTAGAAGCTCGGCACGGCGTGCCGCTGTTCCACCGGGTCGGCCGCGGGATCGAACTGTCCGAAGCGGGCCGCATGTTTCTGATCGACGCGCGCGCCGTCCTTGGCCGTGCGGCGAGCGCGGAACTTGCACTGGCCGAATATGCCGGGCTGGAGCGCGGCACACTGCGGCTGGTCGCAAGCCAGACGATCGCGGGCTATTGGCTACCCCGCCAGCTAGCGGGGTTCCATGCGCGCTACCCCGCGATCACGATCGAACTGGCGATCGACAACACGGAAGGGGCCGCGGCGCGCGTGCTCGACGGCGCAGTCGAGCTCGGCTTCGTCGAAGGTGTGATCGACGAGCCCGCGCTCGCGCATTGGACGGTCGCGAACGACCGCATGGTGCTGGTTAGCAACCGCGCTGCCGACACGATCGACGAGGACTGGATCCGCGCCGCGCGCTGGATTGTCCGCGAGCAGGGATCGGGCACGCGCTCGTCGTTCGAGGAGGTGTTGCGCCAGCGCGGCGTCGATCCGTCGGACCTCACCACCGCGCTGACCCTGCCGTCGAACGAGGCGGTCCGCAGCGCGGTCGAGGCTGGCGCAGGCGTCGCGGTCCTGTCGCAGCATGTCGTCGCACCTGCAATCGCGGCCGGAACGTTGCACGATCTGCCGCTCGGTCTGCCGCGGCGTCCGTTCTACGCGCTGAGGCACAAAGAGCGCTATCGTACCCGGGCGGCCGATGCGCTGACCGATCTCATCAAGGAGACTGGCAAGTGACCGCCGATTTGAAACCCGTTCTCGATGGCCTGAAGCCGCTCAGCCGGCTCGACTCTCCACGCGAGATGATCCGGCAGTTCACCCCCAACTGGTTCGCCGCGACGATGGGCACCGGCATCCTCGCGCTGGCCTTGCCGCAGGTTCCGGGGGTCGGCGCATCGCTGCATCGGGTCGGCGAGGCACTGTGGTATTTCAACATCGCGCTCTTCACGCTGTTCGTTGGGCTCTACACCGCGCGCTGGACGATGTTCGGGCACGAGGCGCGGCGCATCTTCGGGCACAACACCGTATCAATGTTCATCGGTACGATCCCGATGGGCCTCGCGACGATCATCAACGGGTTCCTGGCGTTCGGCCTGCCGCGGTTCGGCGCCGGCGTGATCCCGATCGCCGAGACATTGTGGTGGATCGACGTCGCGATGTCGCTCGCCTGCGGTGTAGCGATCCCCTACCTCATGTTTACCCGGCACGAACATTCGCTCGACGGCATGACCGCGGTGTGGCTCCTGCCAGTGGTCGCGGCCGAGGTCGCAGGCGCGAGCGGAGGCCTGCTCGCACCGCATCTGGCGGACGCCCATCATCAGTTCGTTGTGCTGGCGACCTCCTATGTCCTGTGGGCCTATTCGGTGCCGGTCGCGTTCGGCATTCTTGCGATCCTGATCCTGCGGATGGCTCTCCACAAGCTGCCGCACGAGAGCATGGCCGCCTCGAGCTGGCTCGCGCTCGGTCCGATCGGCACCGGTGCGCTCGGGATGCTGGTGCTCGGTAGCGACGCGCCCGCGATCCTCGCCGCCAACGGCTTCGGCCAGATCGGCGCAGTGGCGCAAGGAATCGGCACGATCGCCGGGCTGTTGCTCTGGGGCTTCGGCCTGTGGTGGCTGGCGCTCGCGACGCTGATCACGATCCGCTACTGGCGCGCGGGTATCCCGTTCAACCTTGGGTGGTGGGGCTATACCTTCCCGCTCGGCGTCTACACGGTCGCGACCTTCAAGCTCAGCACGACGCTCCAGCTCGGCTTTTTCGGGATCGTCGGCACCGTCCTCACGATCGCACTCGCCGCGATGTGGCTGCTGGTCGGCGCCAAGACGGTCGCAGGCGGCTGGCGCGGAAACCTGTTCGTGTCGCCCTGCATCGCCCAAGCCAATTAAAGGGCCGAACTGATCGTCCTGCCGGATCGAACCGGCGCATCCGATCGACCCGTACCGGGCAGACCGGCGGACAGGTCGCGCATACAGATCATGACAGAAACGGGAGAATGTTGGTGGACAGCCTGGATATGAAACTGGCGCAGGAGACGAACCGCCGTCGCTTTCTCGCAGAGGCTGCGATCGGCAGCGGCGCGCTGATCGCCGCACCCGCGCTGGCGCAGAGCATGGTCGACCTGCATCTGCCGGGTGGCCCATCGGAACGGCCGATGACCAGTGCGTTCCCCGGCAAGGGCAGCATGATCCTCCAGCGGATCCACCCGCCGCTGCTGGAAACGCCGATGAGCGTGTTCAATGGCGACGTCTTTACGCCGAACGACCAGTTCTTCGTCCGCTGGCACTGGGCCGACATTCCGACCGCGATCGATGTCGAGGCATTCCGGATCAAGGTGCACGGCGCGGTCACGCGGCCGCTGTCGATCTCGCTCGCGCAACTGCTGAAGCTGCCGCGCGTCGAGCTGGCGGCGATCAACCAATGCTCGGGCAATTCGCGTGCGCTGTTCCAGCCGCCCGTCGCGGGCGCGCAGTGGCGCCACGGGGCGATGGGCAACGCCAAATGGCTAGGCGTGCGGCTGCGCGATGTGCTCGACATCGCCGGCGTGAAGCCGGGCGCGGTCGCGGTACGGTTCGGTGCGCTCGACCAGCCGGTGGTTGCGGGCGCACCGGATTTCGCCAAGTCGCTGTCGATCGACCACGCACGCGACGGCGAAGTGATGCTCGCCTTCGGGATGAACGGCGAACAGGTGCCGCTCCTCAACGGCTTCCCGGTCCGGCTAATCGTACCCGGCTGGTATTCGACCTATTGGGTCAAGATGCTGAACGACATCGAGGTGCTTGCCGCGCCCGACGACGGTTACTGGATGGCTAAGGCGTACAAGATCCCTGACACTCCAGGCGCGAACGTGCGGCCTGGCCAGAAGGATTTCCCGGCCGTCCCGATCAACAAGATGATCCCGCGCAGTTGGGTCACGAGCCTCGACGAAGGGCAGGCGATCGCGTTCGACCGGTCGATCCCGCTGGGCGGCATTGCGATGGGCGGCGATTGCGGCGTCGCCAAGGTCGATGTGTCGACCGACAACGGCAAGACCTGGTACAAGACGACGCTCGGCCCCGATCACGGCAAATACAGTTTCCGCCGCTGGGACGCGCAGGTGCCGCTCACGCATGCGGGTCCGACCAGACTGATGTCGCGCTGCTGGAACACCGCCGGCATCGCGCAGCCGATGACGCCGATCTGGAACCCGGGCGGGTTCATGCGCGGCAACATCGAAACCACCAACATCGTCGTCGGCTGAGGAGCGCTCCCCCATGAAAACGCCTTCCATCGGCACGCTGTCGTTCGGGTTCGTCGGCGCGACCGTCGTTCTTCTGCTCGCGATCGGTGCCCCGAACAGCCGCGTCGCCCCGCCGCCTGCCGCCCCGACCGCACCACCGCCGCCAAGCGTCTCGGCGCGCGGCTTCTCGCTGGCGTCCACTACGGTCGATCTCCCGACCGACGAAGGCCAATATCCCGCCGGCCCGCATGCCGACGTCATCAACGCCAACTGCACCTCGTGTCATTCGGCGAGCATGGCGCTGAACCAGCCGCCACTCTCTTCCGATCAGTGGACCGCGGAGGTCACCAAGATGCGCGAGGTCTACAAGGCTCCCGTTGCACAGGCTGACGTGCCGGCGATCGTTGCTTATCTGACCGCCATGAGCGCAAAGCAGCCGGGCGCCGCGAAGGGCAAGGCGCAAGACCCCGATCCGAAGGCTGCGCCCGACGTATCGGGGGATCAGGCTAGGCCCATCAACTCACGGCACGCGGTTCTGCGCGCGAAGTGCTGTGCAGCGTGTACGTGTCTCGCGCAGTGTTGCATTGGGGGCAAGGCCGTTCGCGGGCACCTTGGGTATCGCAACGCGCTGCGACAGGTAGATGCCGTTGTGGCCCGAGCAGAGATAGGCCACGAAACAGGCGACGGCGATCGGCACCGCATAGCCGGCGCCGAACAGTTCGATTCCCATGAAGGTGCAGGCGAGCGGGGTATTGGCGGCCCCGGCAAAGACCGCGACAAAGCCGATCGCGGCGAACAGGCCCGTCGGCACGCCCAAGAAAGGCGCCAGCGCGTTACCGAGCGCTGCGCCGATGAAGAACAACGGCGTGACTTCACCGCCTTTGAAACCCGCGCCGAGCGTAACGACGGTAAACAGGAGCTTGATCGCCCAACTCCACGGATGCGCGTCCGGTCCGAAGAAGCTGGCGATGGTAAGGCTGTCGGGCCTCGCTGCCAGGACACCCAGGCCCAGATAGTCGCGCGTGCCGAACAAGAAGACGAGCGCGATAACGAAGACCCCGCCGATCACTGGACGTAGCGGACCATAGGGAACAATCCGCTTGAGCCATCCCCCGACCAGGTGGTTGGCTTCGGCGAAGGCCAGACCAACCAGTCCGAATATGATCCCCGCAACACCTGCCTTCGTCACGAGCAGCGCATCGACCGGTATCGACGCGCCGATCGGGTAGACACCGTGATGGATACCCCAGGCGAGGCACGTCCAATCTCCGACCAGCGCCGCAACGAGGCAAGGCACTAGCGCGGAGTATTCGACGCGGCCGATCGCCAGCACTTCGAGCGCGAAGACCGCGCCTGCGATCGGCGTGCCGAAGACCGCGCCGAACCCGGCTGCGATACCCGTCATCAACAGGATGCGCGTGCCGCCCGCATCGAGGCGGAGCGCGCGGCCGAAACCGCTGGCAAGGCTTCCGCCCAATTGGACGGCGGTGCCCTCACGTCCGGCCGAGCCACCGAAAAGATGCGTCACCACTGTGCCGAAGAAGATGAGCGGCGCCATCCGCAGAGGCACCCCGCCACCAGGCTCGTGGATCTGCTCCACGATCAGGTTGTTGCCGCCCTCCACCGAGCGCCCGGTGAGATGGTACAGTAATCCGACAACGAACCCGCCCACCGGCAGCAGATAGAGCAGCCAAGGCGACGCAAACCGCAGTCGCGTAACGGTATCGAGACTCAGCAGGAACGCCGCACATAGCGTCCCGACGAGTGCCGCCATGGGCAGCAAGATCAGCGCCCAGCGCAGGACAGAGATCGCATGGTCGTGACGATCGCGCATGAATGCCGCGACGTTCAGCGTGCCGACGAGATTGCGAAAGGCAGCGCGCACAATTCCTCCTTGCTGCCTGAAGGCGCCAAGTAGGAATCATCAGCTCTTATCAGAGCGGTTCGGCCAAATTGCCCGGCAGAAATCCATTGCCAAAGTCGATCTATGAGACGTTTGCCCCAACCGTCAATGGGCATGTTGGTCGGGCAAATGCTCGGACCGGGCAGTCGGCAGCGTCTATCTAAGCCCGTTATTATGTACCGACCCCGGGTACGCTGCATGCGGGACCGATCGGCTTTGGCCCACGTCGTTTTTGGGCTTCGTCACAAGGGGGTGATACCGCACGAAAGCCGCGGATGCGCTGCGGGGTCTGATCGGCTCGCAGCAAACCTAGGGATGGCTGCTACGAGCGTGCCGTCCAGATGCCGACGAGCGCGGCCAGTGACACGAGCATGAGAAACCCGTTCATCACTAGGAGCAACGTCGCTGGCAGGCGCTTGATGTCCGGTCGTGGCGGCGGGGCGCCTGCGCCCATCTCTCGCCACACCGCAGCGGCGAAGCAAAAGGCGCTGAACAAGATCAGCATGGTCCCGGTCGCCGTCGCCAGCCACGGGAACACGACGTCCTTGAGCAGCGCGCGCGCCGATACCGGAAGCGAGCGCCGCCAGTCCGGTACGTACCCAGGCAGCATAGGTGCGTTCGCCGGCGAGGATGGTGCGGTCCGCGGCAAGCTCTGTGCGACGGTCGGCGCTGTCCACCTGCTGGACTGCGCTGTCCTTCAGCTTGCTCGCGCTCTCCGCCAGCTTCGCATGGGCCCGATCGGCGTCGTGCGGCGCGTCCATCAGCCAGCGGTAACGGCGATGCGATGCCAGGCAGTCGAGAGATAGCCGGCGAAGTTCCAGATCGCCTCGGGCCGTTCGGGCTGCATCTGCCCGGCACCGTCAACGGCGCGCACGATCAGGACGTGGAGTCCGGGAGACAGATCGACCGTGACGTGCCACTGCGTCCAGCTCCAAGGCGCATCGGGTTTTGCAGTCAGTTCCGCCTGCAGCCAGTCGGTGCCGCCATTGACGGAGACCTCGACGCGCGAGACCGCTCGGCCGAAGGCGACCGCATAACCCGCGATTTCGCACGCGCCGGCGCTGACATGCGCGCCGTCCACCGGCGCGCAGATCGCAGCATTGAGCGGCATCTCCTCGATAGTCAGACCCCGATCCCAGTCCGCGTCCTCCTTCGCTACCGATGCCGGAAAGAGCTTGTAGTCCTTGGCCTGGATCGGCGCATCGGACGGGCGATCGCGCACCTCGATGCGCGTCAGCCACTTGGCGCTACGAACGCCCGCATAACCCGGCACGACGAGCCGCAGCGGTGCGCCATGTTCGGGGGCCAGCGCCTCGCCATTCATGGCCCAGACGATCAGCACGTCGGGCTCTAGCGCCTTGGCGATCGAGATCGAGGCACCGAACAGTGCTGTCTCACCATCGACATCCACGTTGTCGGCCCCCGTAGTGCCGACGAACGACGCGCCGTCCTGGATGCCGGCTGCGGCGAGCACGTCGCACAGTGCGACGCCGGTCCACGCCGCATTGCCGATCGCGCCCACGTCCCAGGGATCGCCCGAAGTCTTCTCCACGTCTTGAAGATGTGCCCGACGATTGCCGGCGCACTGCATGGTCGCGGTCACTGTCCGGGTCGCAAATGCCGTTTGAAGTTCGGCAACCGTGTAGGAGCGCGGGCGGTCGACTAAGCCGTCCAGCGCTATACGATGATCGTCGGCCAGCTCCGGCGTAGGTCCGTGGCTGCGGATGTAGAAGTTCGCCTGCGGCGTCAGGAAGGACGTGATCAGTTTATCCGGGGGCGTTTCCGCATTGAGCGGCTCCGGACAGCGGAGGATCAGATTCTGTTCGGCGCGATCGGATGCGGTCATGCAAGCGGCCTACCATGATGAAATCAGTAGCGAAATCGATCGTTTTGCTGGGCGATGTCACCCAGACTCTTTCGATAGCCTATCCCTTTCTAGACGGCGGGGGAGCGATCACCATGCCGTCGCGCGAAAGGCGCCGAGCGCCAGACAGCCTTTCCCGTAGATCGTCGCGATGTGGCTGGACTTGCTACGACGGCTTTGTCCCAAAAGTCGTCGCTAGGTACTAGGGATGACGGAAAACCCTGTCGCCATCGCAGATGCGCGACAAACGGGTTAAGCGGCGAAGGGCTGCAACGATCATGCCGCTGTGGTTCCTACCACGGTGTCAGCTAACGAGCAGACCCGGTAAGAGCTGTTCGGCCTCAGTACGGCTGAACAAGCCCGAAGCCTGAGGTTTAACCCCATGAGTTCTAGCGAAATTGCCAACTGCGCGCCGGTACAAACCTAATTTTCGGCTCATCTCACTCGTGCTGATATACCTTCGGGCTAATTCATGGGCCGTATCCATAGTTATCTCCCGAAAAGCGGGACCGGGCCCAAGCAGGAACTCCGAATGGCGACTAAAATGCGGGGGGCTGATGTTCATCATTTCAGCAAGGTCGGATTTTGTTACCATGCAGCCGCTCCAATCCATGCCTTCGGTCTGCTGAAAACATTCGAGTAAGAGAATGCTCTCAGATCTAACCGTTATACGTTGCGCCAATGGCTCGTCCCCATCAACCGAGCTTGCCGCCAAGTCGCCCTCCGCAATCGCTTCAAGCACTCTCGCCCAGGGCTTTGAATAACCGCCAATCCCCCGCATTGCCTCTGTAAGCCTAATTGGATACTCCCCTTTTGACGGGCTTAAACGGCGAGACAACTTGCCGTGGAAGGCCTCCAAACTGTCTCGGCACACTGCGAGCTGCTGAGAGTCTCCACGGCCCGGCGGTACGGATGCAACTGCTACCAAGCCGAGATGAGCCAATTCGCGGATAGCGTACGTCGGCGTACCGAGCATCTCGGCGGCATGAACTAAACGCCGGCGAGTCTTTTTGCGGGTGAGCATTGGCGCCACCGCTTCTCGATCGACGAGAACCTGCAACCTGATCCCGTCGAGCGCCAGGAACGAAGGCAGCTTGCCCGCTTTGCGCATTTCGAAAAGGGTTGGCCGGTCCGCACCGGTCAATTTCGTCATTTCCGCGATGGTAACGCCACTTGAGCGTGCGGCCCGGCATCGCTCAACGAGTTGGGAAAGAACCTTCTGGACGACAGGCGACAGTCGCGGATCGTCGCGATCGCACAGCACTCGATAAAATGCTTTGCGGGTACTCCCACCTTTCTCGCGACCACCGACGTTAAGCTTTTCGGCGACATGCTGCTCGATCGCGCCAGGCCAGCCAGCTAGAAAGGGCCATGTCGCTGCAAGGGCCGGAACGACATGGTTCCGGGCGCTGTCGAGACAAAGCGATCTGTCGCCGAACAAGGAAGTCACCCGCCGGTCGACGACTG
This sequence comes from Sphingomonas sp. LR55, assembly GCF_036856015.1. Taxonomy (NCBI): domain Bacteria; kingdom Pseudomonadati; phylum Pseudomonadota; class Alphaproteobacteria; order Sphingomonadales; family Sphingomonadaceae; genus Sphingomonas; species Sphingomonas sp. LR55. Next base: position 3,266,758 of record NZ_JASPFO010000001.1, on the reverse strand, counting down.
GAGCGAGCGTGCAAGCGAGTTCGAGCAGATGTCCACCGTTCAACTCGGCCAAATCAGGTGGCAGATGACACCGGGCGATTCGTCGCCTGTCCGGGTCATGGTGTATCAAGCCGACGAGCATCCCGAGACATTCACGCAGGTTTTCGGGCACTGGTATTGCCTGGGCCCGCGTAAGTGGTTCTGCGCAATAATCACATAGGTCGATGCCTGCGGTGCGTCGCCAGATCTGACGGCGACGGCAGGACGGGTTCGGACAGTGCTCTTCAAGATACTCCCATGTTTCAGTGCATATCGGGAGTTGGCGGACCTGCCATAGGCCACGATGATGCGCGGACATCGACAATGCCTTGGGTGAAAAGCGCCTGTAGGAAAATTGTAGAAATTCCCGAGGTACGACCGTCCCGAAGAGATTGAGCATTCTTGCATCGGGTGACCATAGCGGGGAATGCAACCGGGTGATTTCAGGACTGACCCCCAGACAGTCGGCAAGGATTTCCAGACCCGTATCGTCGCAGAAGGAGGCATGAGGGCGGTCCGATTGAATGTCACCCGTGACCTCGGTGATCTTCGCCATTCGCGGCATGTGATGAGCCGCCGCAACGCGCGCGACATAGCCATCCAACGATTCCCCCGGGATTATCGGAAGGACGCGCGTTACGCGCCAAGGCGAAAGAGCGGTGCTCATTGCCCAGCCTGCCTGAGAAACGGGTTGCTCAGGCAGAAATCACGGGGGATGCAGTAGCTATCGACTGCCTCTGCCAAATCGTTCCGATCGATGGAGCCCCGGCCATCGTGCAGGGCAACCGCCATGGCGGCACGCACGATCTTGCAGATGCGCCGCACCCTGCCCGCCGATGCTTCCCAAAGCGGTCGCGCAATACCCTCGTGCGTAAGACCCGACAGGCAAGCCAGAATGCCTGCATCCACCATCGCATCGTCCAGATCGGCCAGGAAGCTTACGAAGAGGGCGCGGTCTCCTTTCGTGTCCCAGCGTAGCGGCGACAGATCGATGTCATCGTCAAGCCGCTCCATCAATTCAGGTACTTGGGCCAGGACCGAACCGGCATCTTCCGAGCCGACAAAGGCTACCGGCGCGATACCAGCGTCCATGATCTTTTCGCGGATTGCCGTGGCGATCGAACGGCTCATTCGAGGTCTACGTGCGGCGCGGTTGAACTCATCGAAGACGACGATCTGCACACCGCAGCGTCGCATCTCAGCGATCGCTCTTGGCCAGCGCGCCTTTTCGGTGCCAACGTCCGGCCTAGCTGCTCCGAGAGCCTGCAGGATTGAGGTTGGCAGGGAGTCGGTCGTCCCTGCCCCAGCTGTCTCGACATGGAGCAACGGTTTGCAGCCCTCGTCGGCCGATATTTCCAGGAGACGGCGAAGTGCAACGATGGACTCGGTTTTGCCGCAACCATGGGGCGCGACAATCATGGCTCCCCCGCAAGAAGCGTGTGCCGGACGGCCTATCGCTGCAATGCGCATTTCATCAAGCGCTGCAACAACCGCCGTCTGAGGTGGGTAATCTACGCGAATGGCATCAAACCGCGCCTTGGCCTTGCCGACGCGGGTGGCTGCGCTGGCGGTCGTCTCCTGCTCGGGGGCAGAGCTGAACCGTTCGGTCATTGGTACCCCCTTGGTCATAGGCAGCCGGCGCTTGCGAGCCGGGGCGTCGAGTTCGATTTGCCCCGTCGCAGCATGCTCACGGCGACGTTCGAGCGCCGATTTGGCCGGTTTGGTACGCGGATCAGGTCGTGATGAGAGGATGTCCTGGTCGAGCGAGGTCAACCGTGCGCGGTCATTGGCGATGAAATCGCCAAGCGTTACCGAAGAGGGCGTCGCTTGAACCAGATCAACGATGTTTCCTGTAGTTTGCCTTATGCGTGGCACTTCGATGAGGGTGGCCAGGCGCTTTCGTGAAGCTGCAAGGTCGCCAGGGCTGATGTTACGGATAGCGTCAATGAGATGCCCGCGGGCGTTCATCCGCTCCTCCTGCGTGTTGAACGCCAACCCCTGCTTTTGCGCCTCGCGTTCGATCTGCTCGTGCAGCCACAAGGGCATGCCGCTGCTGTATCTCTCATCTGCGCACGTTAGTTCGACATATTTGCGGGTCTTGCGATTCCAGACATGGATGCGACTGATATCCATACTGTCGTAGCGGAACTCGACGGTCGCGGTGGCATCGCTGCGCCGCTGGCGGCGCGGCTCGATGGGCACGAGGTCGCGCAACAGTTCCGGCACCGCCTGAATCTCATGATAGCGCAGGTTAAAGGCGCGGATGCCGGAGGGAGAAAGCTGTGCGCCGGAGCGTACCTCCATCACGTCGCGTGAAAATGATGCAAAGTCCGCGAAGTCGTTGATGCCGAAGCGATTGATGTCTCGTTCGAATACCAGCGCGGGCTGCTGGCTACCCAGGCCGTCATGCGGCTCGACATTGTACGATGCTATGATCTGGTTCGCGATCGCCTCCAGCTCATCGAGCATGACGATGGCTTGAGCCTCGGCGTCGTAACCCCAACGTCTGGCATCGTTCAGCGTTAATGCTCGCCCTGGCAGCAGACGGGTTGTCTGATCATTCAGGGTTTTGATCGCACGCTCGCCGATCGCTCGGTAGGTTGGCTGCTTGATCGGGCAGAACCGAACGGAAAATCCCGCATCCCGCGCTGCCGCTTCGAGCGTGTGGCTACGAAATTCGACGGCGTTATCGAGGATCAGGCAGCCCGGCTTGCCGCAAAGCATTGCAAGAACCGGATATCGGCTTGTCATGGCCGGCGGGGGACGTTTGGGCAGCACGATGCGCCGCAATATCTCGCTGACCGACCATCGGCACGGATCTTGGAAGGTGATAAGATGGCCAACGATGGCGCGACTTTTGACGTCGATAGCGAGTGTCAACCACGGTCGTCCAAGAACCATCTGAAGGGCCGGACATACGACATGTACGTCGAGCCAAGTGTGATCCACTATCACATACTGCATGACGAAATCAGCCGCGAGCGGCTTGCCCGCTCCTAACCAATCCTGTTTGACCGCCTCTACCTCTATGGAGGTGGCCAAGGTCTTGTCCGACTCTAGTTCGTTGAAACGGCGTCGCACGGTGCGCTCTGAACAGACCTCAAAAGGCTCGTGCGGCTTGTCAATGGATGGGTGACGCCCGTCATTCACCAGATTGAGCTGATAGGCATAATCGGCATGGATGTCCGCGACGTTGCGCCCCGCCTTCCTGCCCTCGAGCACGCATGTCCAGAGGAGCTGCTGATCGATGCTGCCGTTGGGCGAACGAAGGATGCGCCTGCCGGACAGCGGAACCATGTGACGAGGATGGCGATTTCCGATGGTGCCGCGGTTCTTTCGCCAATTCTTCACCGACGATGCAGAAGGTTTTTGTCCGAATTGATGGGCCAACTCGGGCGTCCAGCAATCGTCGAGGGCGGCCTCAATAGCGCCGATGCCTTGCGGAACGCCCCGTTCGTCCAGCATCTGGCAGGCAGTCGCCATGCGCAAAGCGCGGGAAGAGATCGCACCCGCCTGATCGCGTGTCCATTCTGCGCTATCGTTGTAATTGCGGATTGTGTCGGATGAACGCGGTGTCCGGGTCACAGCATCTCCACCGTGCTGCATCAGCTGGAATTGCTCGACGGTCGGCAATTCGAGCGATCCGTCCTTCTGCTCGTACTTGAGGATCTCGCCCGTGATCAGGTGGGTAAGCTGGACCCGGCCGTGAGCATAGGCCGGATGATATTCGGCTCCGCGAACATCGACGATCGCGCCGGGAGAAAAGCGGATGTGCGCCATGGAATTTTAACCTTTCGGGACGCGCCAGGAGGTGGCCGGCATCGGAACGATGCCGGCGACAGGCGCTTCGGATCGAGATTGGATCGTGGCCCAGACCATTGAGGAGATTGGATCCCGGGCAGACACCGCCGCCTCAGTGAATGGTCACCGGCGTAGTATCCAAGAGCGAACGGGTAAGGTCGATTTCAATGCGCCGAGCAACCGTCAGCGCCTGAATCACGGCTTCGCCGGTGCGGGGGCAGTTAGGCGCGATCGCTTTGGCGGCGCTTCCGAAGGTAGCATTCGTGCCCACCAGCCGTTCGTGAGCTTCCAGACGCTCCAAATGCTCCGGTAGGATCGTCACGAACCTGCGTGAACAAAACATCATTACATTGCGACGATGAACGAGGCTGTCCCAGATCTGGTGGCGGAGGATGACCTTGAACCGGATGCCGCGCTCATCACAAATTTCATGAACCGCCGTCAGCTTCGCGCGATACTCCGGATCGGCAAGATCACGCTCATCTCGCTTGATCTCTATAAGCGTGACGGTGCCATCAGGTGCAACCAGCTCGACGTCGATGGTGTAAACCTGCTTTTTGCCTCGCCGCGTGAATTCAAAGCGCACAGATTCTGACGCGACCCGAACCACCGTGAACTCCACCTCGGCGCGTGTCAGGAAATCGTACTGCGCCGCACCCTGCCAGTGGAGAACACGTCCGGCCTTACGGCTTGTGTACCAGCCATTTTCATGCGTGAGTCCGCCGTTGAAGGTGCGCAGCGCGCCGCCATCGTCAGCCCGGATCATCCGCACATGATGCGCATCGCTATGTTTGTCGCGGGTGAAACTGGCAATCGGGGCGCTATTAGCACTGGATGCTGGGTCTGCCACGTAAGCATGGCCTGTGGTTTTGAATGTCATCGATCGTTCCTTCCATCTCGCAATCGGATGCGATGGACGTGAGGGGGCATGATCCGGGGGGGCCGAACCTTGACAGGTTTCACGGAATGAAGGAGATCAGGGGCAGTAAGGTCCTTGATCTTCTATGGGCCTCGCTGGTTGCACCCGGCGGGGCCTTTTCATTTCCGTAGCTTGTAATAGTTCCGCGCGTTCGCGCGGCTATCTGCTACGACATCATCGATCACCTCCGGCTGGTTGCGGATAATTCGCAGGCCAGAGCTGGGCAGGCGTAAAGGCTGCCGCTGCGGCGATGGCCTCTTCCACCCGGCGCGAGCGCACGAGGCCTTTGGAAACTCTGGTGACAGTGCTGGGACTGACGCTCAAATCACGGGCGATCTGCGACAGCGAAGTGCCACGGCGCTCCAGCGCCCATTTGATGTGCCCGTGCCAATCTTCGCCGCCCATTGTCTGCCTCACTGGGAAGTCGTTTGCGCCAAGTCGCAGCGGCGCTTTGCCCTCACGACCCACAAGCGATTTGAATCATGAAACCATGCGTCCGTCAATTAGTTATGGTGTCAATATAAATGGCCAAACTGTTTACAAGTGTTGACGAAAATATATTTCGTAACCCTTCTCTGATATATTCGCTTTGCGATATCTTCAAATTAAATCATCATGTTTTATATTTTTCATCAGTGGTAATAACTTTGTAATGTGATTAAGTACTACGCCAGTAATCACATGTGCTTATAATTGTATTCTGTAATATTGCCTCGGCGCCGAGCATCAAATTGTCCGCTTGCAACGCATATTAAACATGACAACCTGGTTCTTGGAAGCATCTGAAAAATTGATTTTCGAGACGCTCTCGACCTGCCTAAAGTCGATGCAGACACGGCCTACTGGTCACAAGTCAGTATCATGGGAAGCGGCTGCACACGTCGCACTTAGCCACCAATCCTGGTGGAAAACGGAAGGGCCGCTTTCGGCGCTGAGGTGGTGTAAGCGGCCGTTCGTTCACCCGCGGTGGTACAGCAGCAGCTTGTCCTAGAAGTGGACGTTCGACGCGGGCTGCCTTGATGCTGAAAGCCGTCGTTAGCCTGCTCAGCTCACCGGCGTTCGCTGCTGGGTAGCCTGCCGGATCCTCGAGTCTATAGAGACGGAGAGCTCGACTATGCCGGTCTCGAAACGATTTGTTCGCAGAATGGCTGGATAGAGAGGGCGCGCCGACGCGGCTAAAAATTTCGCACGTCCCTAAAGATCTTGAAGATGCGTAAGATGCCATACATTATGTATGACATGATTGACGAAGCAAGCACCATTTCAGCGGCCCAATGTCGGGCGGCACGCGCACTTTTGGAATGGAGCCAAGAGCAATTGGCGGTCAATGCCCGCGTCGCACGGCCAACCATCGCCGACTTCGAGCGCAGCACCCGCTTTCCCATGCGCAACAATCTTCTTTCGATGATCAGCGCTTTCGAGGCAGCCGGCATCGGTTTCATCGCGGAGACGGACAGCGATGGGGCGGGAGTCCGGTTTCGTCACGTCGAACTCGAGTATAGCAAGTCGCTCAAGGTGCGGGGCGACGATTTGGTCGTCGCGGCCAAATATCGCGGCGTCCGGATCGATATTGTCGTACCCGCAGAACTGCTCGACGACATCGATCGCACGCCAGTCGGGACGGTCGAAACCCGGCGCCATTCGGCACAGGAGCATCTGCATCAATTGCTCGTCGCAGCCGAACGTCACTTGCAGCGGACCGGGGCGGGGGGCGCAGAGATTGTTCTGACGGTCGGCGATTTTCCGGACGGTACATTCTGATGGCGAGCGTCGCGGGTACCCCGGTGGTCCGGGCTCCGATGCGCGCCGGCGGTCGGGCGACCGAGGCGGGCATGGCGTTCCAAGCCGAGGTCGCCACCTGGATAGCTGCACATATCCTTGCCCGATTGCCGATCGGTGGACGTTTCGGGATTAACAATGTTGCGCTCCCGACCGCGATCCGGCTCGAAACCGGCGAGGGCCTCGATGATATCGAAGTGACCCAGTCCGATGGAGGCGCCATCCAGCTTCAGTGCAAAACGACTGCGACGCTTGCGACCGGCGAGAAAGCGCCGCTGACAAAGACCGTAGGCCAACTTGCGCGGAGCGTCGCGGACGCCAAACAGGGCGCTGGGTTGCCCAACCTTACGAGCAATGTCGCGGTCCTCGCGGTCCATGCGCGGGCTGCTGCGACGCTCGACAAGCTTGAGAGCGGCCTGCGCGCCTTCGATCTCGGCGGCGCCTGGGACATTACGCTCGCCCAGCGTAATCTTGCGGAACTGACCGCTCTTGACGCATTCGCGACGATCGCTCGGCCGGCATGGCAGACGCACCGCGGTATTGCGGCGTCCAGTGACGACCTTGTCGACATGGCACGCATCTTCGGCGTGCGTCGCTTCAACATGGACGAGGGCGAGGCCGATTGGCGCGAAGCGTCGCGCATTCTCGGGCGTAACGTGTTTGGCGACGAGGCCGCTGGCGACGCCCCGCTCCGCGACCTCAAGGGTATCGTCCGCGCGTTGATCGGAAATGGCGCCCCGGCCGATCGGTCCGGCTTGCTGCGCGCCTTGCGGACATTGGGATATGCCGACATCGCACCGGCGGATTTCGCAGCTGATATCGCGCGTCTTGGGGCGGCGACGGATCAGGAACTGGAACGTCTCGCACTCCATACGCGCCTGCCGATCGCAGGCGGTCTCGCGCTGGCACGCGGAAGCGACGGTCCTCTGGACGCGGCCATTCAGGCCGGGTCGATGCTAGTGATCGGTGAGCCCGGTGCCGGCAAGACCGGAGCGCTCGTCGGCAGCGCAAGACGCCAGCGTGATGCGGGCGACGCACTCGTTTTCCTGTCGGTTGATCGCTTTCCCGGCGTCGCCATTGCCGCGGACCTGCAATCCGAACTCGGTCTAGGGCACCCGCTTCTCGACATTCTCGCCGCCTTTCCGGGCGCGGGGCGCAAAATCCTGATGATCGATGCGCTCGACGCCGCGCGGCGGCCCGGCCGAAGCAGTGTTCGCGACCCTCATCGAAGCGGTGAGCAGCCGGCTCGACGATTGGATCGTCATCGCGTCGATCCGGACCTTCGACCTTCGCAACGGCCGCCGCTATCGGTCGGCGATGGCGGGCGCCCCGCCGGACCCTCATCATGCCGATCCGATGCTCGCGAGTGTTCGGCACTTTCTCGTGCCGCGCCTCGCGGAAACCGATCTGAGAAACCTTAGCGGCGCGTCGTCCACGCTCGCCGACCTGTTCGCGGCTGCCCCGCCTCCACTGCTGGTTTTGCTCCACAATATCTTCAACCTGTCGCTTGCCGCACAGTTGCTGTCCGATGGCGCGAGTCCGGCGAGCTTTGGGGCGATACGCAGTCAATCGGGGCTCATTGACGCTTATGAGGACGAGCGGCTCAGTTCGACACTGATGCAGCAAGCGGCGGCGAGAACTGTCGGGGAGATGGCAGCGCGAGGCGCGCTTGCGATCCGCAAAGTGCTCGTGGCACATGCATCGCTGGATGCCGTCATCCAGTCGGGCGTGCTGGCCGAGGCCGGCGACCTCGTCAGCTTTACGCACCATGTTCTCTTCGACCATGTCGCCGGCCGCTTCTTCCTCGAATGGGATATTCCCACCCGGCTGATCGTGCAGGTCAGCGGCGACAGTTCGCGCGCCCTGATGCTCGCGCCGGCACTACGCTTTTCGGTCGAGCGGCTGTGGCGCGGCGATGCGCCGGGCCGGCCCGCGAGCTGGGCTCTTATCTGTACCATCTTCGCTGCCCCGAACATCGATCCGGTCGTCGCCAATGTCGCGTTGCGGACCGCCGTCGAAAATGTCGAGACTTCGGCCGATATCGATGGCCTCGTCGCCCGCATCGCATCCGATCCCGCCGCCGCGGGGCTGGCGACCATGCTGGCGCGCCTCTCGCGCTTCGTCGGTATCGAGATCGATACGGCCGGGTCGGTAGGGCCGGATCATGCGCTCGCCTGGGCGACCTTGGCAGCGGCCTCCATAGCCCAAGCCGATAGGGCGCTGAGCGATCCAGCGCGTTTCCTACTCCATGCCCTGTTCGACAAGGCGGACTTCTCGGATCCTGCTTTGCTTGCGGTGTTCGGAACGGCGGCGCGCGCCTTGCTGACCTTCGCTTGGGCGAGCGATCCGCCAATGCCCTCGACGGTCACCAACGCGATCCGGTTTACCGGGCTTAGCTTCGCATCGGACCCTGCGGCGTCGCAAACCCTGCTTGACCGCATCCTGCGTGAGCCGCACTTTTCGGCGCATGCCGATCAGGAGGCGACTTGGCTCGCAGAGCAGATTTTGCCGATCGCGCGATCGAAGCCGGACTTTGCCGGCGAGATATACCGCACCTTGTTCACTCAGCAGATTACCGACGACGGCACATCCTGGCTTGGCGGCGCGCCGAGCCGGATCATGCCGCTTTCGTCGAACCGCCGACAGGATTACCAGCATTGCCGCTGGCATCTCGGCGGCGCGCTGCGCGACTTTCTATCGATCTCGGTCACACATGCCACCCGCGCACTAATTGACGCGACACTGGGAAAGAGGTTGAGCGATGGCTTCGCCGAGGGTGACAGTATCGTCGTGGCGTTCCCCAACGGGACGAGCTTCGCACTCGCCGACCGCGATTACGGGATGGAAGCTTGGGACGAGCCCGACGAGGATCGGCCGGTCCAGGACGACGATATGGTCGCGCATTTCGTGAGCTTTCTGCGCGCCGCAGATCTGGATGACTATCGCGCGGCTGTGCTCGCGGCAGCCTCGGAACGAAGTTCGGGGACCGTGTGGTCCCGCATCCTCGGGGTGGGTGCCGAGCGCGAGACCGATATCCGCGTCATGCTTTGGCCCTATGCGACCCACCCCGAGTTGCTGCGCCATTCCGACACGCTTCGCGATGCTGTCCGCCTGATCGCCGCCGCTTATCCCGATCGCGATCTGTCGTCGCGGCAGGCATTCGAAGAGCAGGCACTGGCGTTCGACACATTCGAAGACGAATATGAGCGCGCGCACTGGCGGCGGACACTCAGTCGTGTGCTCGGTCTCGTGCCCGACGTGCTGATCGCGACCGACGGAATGCGCAACCTGCGCACCGAGCTCGAGGCCGGCGAGGGGCTCGAGGACAATACGCCGCTTAGCAGCTTCAAAGTCAGTTGGGGCGAACATACGGGCTATTATCGCGAGATGCTGACGCGCGAGGGCGCTGATCTCGAGAACGGTCCCGAGGGCGCCGTCCTCGCTGCGTCGGACGCATTGCATGCGCTGGTCGGCGGCACCCCATCGGCGAGCGATGTGCCGGCGCTGGCCCAACTGTGGGCCGATACGATCGCGCTGGTCGGTCAGCTTGATACGCATGGCGATGACCTGCATGACCGCATCATTCGCTCTGCCTGGGGGCATGTCTCGAACGCGGTCGAGCGGCTTGCGGAGAGCCCGGCTTATCAGCCAGGCGATGACGGCCTGCCATCGCTCGACGTCCTGATGGCATTGCTCGACCGATTGTCGGCCAGCGTGTTTCCGGAAGTGAAGGAAACACAGGCGTGAATCTCAGCTGGGGGAATTGGGACGTGCGTGTCTATGCCGCCGAAGCCTGGTTATCGCTCGCACCACGCTTTGCCGCGGAACACCCGCATATCGTCGACATGCTTGAGTCGATGGTGGCCGACCCGGTGCCCCAGGTGCGGCTGCAGGTCGCCCGCAGTCTGCAGGTGATCAGCGATGCGGCTCCGGAGCGAATGTGGGCGATCGCCTACCGTGTCGCCGCCGAGGAGCAGCATGACGGCGTGCTCGCGTCGTTCCTCGTCAGCTTCCTGCGAAAATTTACTTGGCAGGATCCGGACCATTGCGAAGCGATCGTCGAGATCGTGCGCGCGCGGCTACCGATCGTGCCGGTCGATCCCTCCAGCAGCCGCGACGGCGTGCAAAGCGCCCTCGGCGGCTTCGTCGCGCAGCTCTGGGCCGGGCAGGGGCGTCCCGCCGCCCGCGTCTGGCTAGAGGCCTGGTCCGCCGATCCGATCACCTATGGCAATCTCCTCGACAGTTACTCCTCGCAGCTGCGCGGGGCCTTCTTCCACCGCTACGACGGATCGAAGGAGGATGACGCCAGTGCCATGACCGACCGGGCGCAGGAAGGGCTCGACATGATCCTGAGCGCCGCGACGCGCGTGTCTGCCGAGCATTATGCGATAGCGATGGACGAATCCGCCGGAGCGGACGACCGGAAGGCAGCCGGCCAGGCGTATCAGATGGCAGAACGGGTCACCCACCATGCGATGAACCAACTCTATTTCGGGTCCGGCGCGCATGCCAATGAGCAGAACCCCGCCCTAGGGTTGCCGACCCACGCAGCGATGGCGCGGTTCCTTACGGACTATGCCGCGATCCTCGAACTGCTCGCGGTGTCGGGCTATCCCGCCACGGTTCATCATCTGATCGAGCTTTACGAATATCTAATCCCGGGCGCCCCGTCCGCCGTGTTCGACGCGATCCACAGTGTGTTACTTGGCTCTGCTGCGCGAGAAGGCTATCATCATGAAAGCCTTGGCAATAGCGCGGTTGTCCGGCTGATCCGCCGCTACATCGCCGACTATCGTTCGATCTTCGAGGACCAGGCCCGCCGCACACATCTCGTCGAGATCCTTCAGCTCTTCTCCGATGTGGGTTGGGCAGAAGCACTCAAGCTCCTCTACGATCTGCCTGATCTGCTGCGTTAGTTTTGGCTCGCCGCCACTCTCCCATCTCAAGACACCCCTCGCGGGCCGCAAGTATTGATGACCGATCGATCTTCCAAGGAATACTAACGATGAGTTGCCGATATTGAGAGCGAATTAGCTAGGCAGATAATTCACATCTGGATTCTGTGGCGCCTCAATTGACGAACCACCGTCTGCTTTGCACATCAGCCGGCCAAACCCTGCCTGTCGATAGTCGACCAGTTTCGGCCGTCGAGTAGCCCCTGAACCAATGACCGGATTTGGAGAAGGCTTAAGCCGCCGTGAACGTCGGCTTCTGGGTCTTAGGCGCACAGCTCCCTAATCCGCCGCATATGATCTTGTAGGAATCTCTCTCGGGGCGAAGCGCGCATTTCATCCCAGCGACTTTACCTCTTACCAGCCATCTCAGCCCCACATCCCAGAGAAACGCGGCGATCTCGAGCCAACAAGGGGAAGCACGCCCAAGGCGTACTCTTGTCACAGAGGTCCGGTTTCGGTGTCAAAGGATAAAGCGCTGGATGCCCCGTGAGGATTCGAACCTCAATAGGCGGTATCAGAAACCGCAGTCTTACCATTAGACGACGGGGCATCAGCGAGGGCGCGATCTAGGCGGGCAGTTTCGCGCTGTCAACGCCAAGATGATGCCGATCCGCCAGTTCGCTTGCGTAATCGCGCCGCCGCGCTACATTCGTTGCCAAGCACCGGGCGGGTATTTTCCCGCAGCGGCAGATATAGATAGCGAGTTTTGCGGCGATGGGGGATGTTTCCACCCGAATGCCGTTCCGGCAGGGCTCTCCTGCCCGTCCGGCGGCGACCCGGCCCGGTCGAGGGCGGTGGGCCGATGCGCAGGCGTTTGCCGCGCTGGATCTCGGCACCAACAATTGCAGACTATTGATCGCGCGACCGCAGGCTGGCGGCTTCGCGGTAATCGATGCGTTCTCGCGAGATCGTCCGGCTCGGCGAGGGCCTGGCGTCGACCGGCAAGCTGAGCGATGCGGCGATCGAGCGGACTATCGCCGCCTTGCGCGTGTGTTCGGAGAAGCTTCAGCGCCGCAACGTCACGCTCGCGCGGTCGGTGGCGACGGAGGCGTGTCGGCAGGCGTCGAACGGCCCCGCATTTATCGCACGCGCACTGGCCGAGACGGGGATCCATCTCGACATCATTTCCGCCGAGGAAGAGGCGCGACTGGCGGTGCTCGGTTGCCATGCGTTGATCGAGCCGGGGGAAGACCCCGCGCTCGTGTTCGACATCGGCGGCGGGTCGACCGAGCTCGTGCTGGTGGACACTTCGACGCCGATCCCGACCGTGCTCGACTGGCACTCGGCGCCGTGGGGCGTGGTGTCGCTGACCGAGCATGCCGGTGGTGGCGAGGGCGAGGACGGTCGCCGCGCTGCCTATGCGCGGATGCGTCAGGTGGTCGCGGACAGCTTCGCGGGGTTTGCCAGCCGCCTGCCCCGGCATATCGAACGGCCGCGGCTGCTCGGCACCAGCGGCACGGTGACGACGCTCGGCAGCGTGCATCTCGGGCTCAGCCATTACGACCGCTCGGTGGTCGATGGGCTGATCGTGCCGGCCTCCGCGATGCGGAAAATCAGCGCCGACCTTTCCCATATGTCGATCACGGAGCGCGCCAAGCTGCCGTGCATCGGCAACGAGCGCGCCGACCTGGTGGTCGCGGGCTGTGCCATTCTGGAGACGATCATGGATTTGTGGCCCGCCGAACGGCTCGGCATCGCCGACCGCGGTATTCGCGAGGGCATCCTGCGCGGATTGATGGGTTCGCCCAAGCCCGGCAAAGCCACCGGAGTCGCGGCATGAGCCGGGGCGGTTCCGGCGGGCACGTCCGCGTCCTCACCGCACGGAAGCGGACCGCACAGTCGACGCGCTGGCTCGAGCGGCAGCTGAACGATCCGTATGTGAAGCGCGCCAAGGCCGACGGCTATCGCAGCCGCGCCGCGTACAAGCTGATCGAGCTCGACGAGCGGTTCGAGTTGATACGCGGCTCGAAGCGCGTGGTCGATCTCGGCCTCGCGCCGGGCGGCTGGGCGCAGGTGATCCGGCGGCGGATCCCCAAGGCGACGGTCGTGGGCATCGACCTGTTGCCGGTCGATCCGATCGAAGGCGTGACGATCTTCGAGATGGATTTCCTCGACGACGCAGCCCCCGGCAAGCTGATCGAGGCGCTGGGCGGCGCACCGGACCTGGTGCTGTCGGATATGGCGGCGAACACGGTCGGGCATCCGCAGACCGATGCGTTGCGGACGATGGCATTGGTGGAAACCGCGCTGCACTTTGCCTGCGAGGTGCTCGAGCCGGGTGGCACGTTCGTGTCGAAGGTGTTCGCGGGCGGCGCCGATTCTGGAGCTGGTCGCGGAGATGAAGCGCAACTTCAAGACGGTGAAGCATGCCAAGCCGCCGGCGAGCCGCAAGGGGTCGGTCGAGTGGTTCGTGGTGGCGCAGGGGTTTAAGGGTCGAGACCCGAAATAGCGCAGCTATTTTCGGACAAGTCGAAAGCCCGGCCAGCGTTGCGCAGCAACGACTGACGACGCGGCTTTGCCGTGGCGCTCTACCTTGGGGTGATACCGAACGCGACGTGAGTAAGCATGTTTCCCCGCGAAGGCGGGGATCCAGACTGGGCTCCCGCCTTCGCAGGAGAACATGGGGTGGGCAGTTAGCCCGTCTGAAACTTGGCTCGTAACTCGCGTCATCGTCATCCTCGCGCAGGCGGGGATCCATATACTCAGGCGTCTGCGATCCTTTGTGAGGTTAGCCAGTATGGGTTCCCGCCTCCGCGGGAATGACGGCTTTGGGCCGGACCATCCCACGCGTGCCCTCACCCTTCCCACGGCGAAGTCGCCGCGGGCCCCTTCCCTCTCCCCTTCAGGGAGAGGGTATAGAAAAAGCCCGCGGACTTGGGTCCACGGGCTCTCTTTATTTCGCGCGCCGCGGCAAAGCCGCGTCGTCGGTCGGGCGATGCCCGCCGGCCGAGGGTGCGGCCGAGACGTGGATTAGCGAGCTAATCCACTGCCTTACCCTTCGTAATCCGCTCCAAGATTCTGGTTCCGCGGCGGCGCAGCGGCGGTAAGCCGCAGAGCCTCGGCCGAAGCGGCCAGGCTGCCGACGGCATCGACCTCGTCGTCATCGTCGACGCGAACCTTCTGCAGGCCCTGGATGACCTGTTCCTTGAGATGCGCCGGCTTGACGTTCTCGTCGGCGATCTCGCGCAGCGCGACGACCGGGTTCTTGTCGCGGTCGCGGTCGAGCGTCAGTTCGGCGCCGCCCGAGATCTGGCGCGCACGCTGGGCCGCGAACAACACCAGGTCGAACCGGTTGGGGATCTTGTCGACACAATCCTCGACGGTAACGCGCGCCATGCGGCTTCCTTCGTAACAACGATAGAATGAGAATGCGTCGCCTACGGGGGGTAGCCCGCAAAGTCAAGAATTGCGCGGATCAGCGTCCCTGGGTTGCCACCCGAGCCCCCCATGTCCATCACGCACGCCATGGACGATCCCACCGAACAGCCGACATTCGCCGTCGACGGCAACCAGATGACGCTGCTCGATACGGGTCCTCGCCGTCTCGACGCGGTGCTTGCGCTGATCGACGGCGCCGAGCGGACCTTGCGCGTGCTCTATTACATCTACGCCGACGACGAGTCCGGCAAACGCGTCAACGCTGCGCTCATCGCCGCCGCCAAGCGCGGTGTGGACGTCGCGCTGATCGTCGACGGCTTCGGCAGCGACGATGCGCCGCATGCCTTCTTCGAACCGCTCGAAGCCGCCAACATTTCCGTGTGCCGGTTCTCCGCGAGGTTCGGTCGCCGCTATCTCCTGCGCAACCATCAGAAGCTCGCACTCGCCGACGAAGCGCGGATCATCATCGGCGGCTTCAATATCGAGGACGATTATTTCGGCACCGCCGCCGAGCAGGCTTGGCGCGATCTCGGTCTGCTGGTCGAGGGACCGGCAGCAGGGCGGCTCGCCGGCTATTTCGACGCGCTGAAGGACTGGATCCACGAGCCCAAGAACAAGCTGCGCCGGCTGAACGCGGCACTGTCGCACTGGAGCGAGACCAAGGGCGCAACCCGGTGGCTGATCGGCGGCCCGACGCGCAAGCTGTCGCCTTGGGCACGTGCGGTCCGCGACGACATGCGCGCCGGGCGCCGTATCGACATCATCGCAGGGTATTTCACGCCTAGCCCCGCCCTGCTGCGGCGGCTCGACAAGGCCGGACGGCGGCAGGCCGACGTGCGGATCGTCACCGCGAGTAAATCGGACAACAACGCGACGATCGCCGCCGCGCGGTTCACCTATGCGGGGTTGTTGCGCAAGGGCGTGCGGTTGTTCGAGTATCAGCCGACCAAGCTGCACACGAAGCTCTACGTGATCGACGACGCGGTCCATATCGGCTCGGCGAACTTCGACATGCGCAGCCTGTTCATCAATCTCGAGCTGATGCTGCGGATCGAGGATGCGGCGTTCGCAGGCCATGTTCGCGGCTATATCGAGGGCGAGGTCGCGAAGTCGACCGAGGTGACCAAGGCGCTGTACCAGGCGAACACCGGCTGGCTGCAGCGGATCAAGCAGCTCGGCGCGTATTTCGTGGTCGCGGTGGTCGACCCGAGTTTGTCGCGCGGGCTGAACTTCGGAATCGACGAGTAGCGGCGCGCTCGTGCCAGCCTGCCGACCCAGTACTCCAGCCTGTCAATCCGCTCCCCGGTTACATCCCGTCACACCAGCAACCCGCCCATACTCCGTCACCCCAGCGAAAGCTGGGGTATCCCCGTTGGCGCATGCCGGGACTCGAACCGGGATACCCCAGCTTGCGCTGGGGTGACGGGGCGCCGTTGGGAGCCGGGGGTGAAGTTCGCGTTTGGGGGAATGGCGCTGGTCAGCCTATTCGGCGCCGACGGCAAAGCCGCCGTCGGACGGGTTCGGCTAATTCTAGCCGACCCGCCGGCCGGGCCTGACGCTGCGCTCCGCTATCGCTTTGCGCATCGGTGCGGACTTGGCCGCGCTTGCGTCAGTCCTTCCACGCCCAATACAGCTGTGCCGGGGCACGTTCCACCACTCCATATCGTGGTCGATCGATGTGAAATGCGGGGTCAGGAAGTCCTTCACCTTGGGCGAGAACTGATAGACCAGGAATGCGCCACCGGTGCGCAGAACCGAGTGAGTCGCGGTCGCGATCGCCGGGCCGACACCGGGGGGCAGCGTCGAGAACGGCAGCCCGGACAGCACGTAATCCGCCTTCTCGAAGCCATGATCCGCGACGATCGTCTCGACCTCGTCCGCCGACCCCAGCACTGCGAAGAAGCGCGGGTCGGTGATCGTGTGGCGCAGATACTGGATGAACTCGGGGTTCGTATCGATCACCACCAGCTTGGCATCCGCCGCCATCCGGTCGAGGATCGGGCGGCAGAAGGTACCGACGCCGGGGCCATATTCGACGAACAGCTTGCAGTTCGCCCAATCGACCGGACCGAGCATTTTCCGAATCAGCTTGTCCGACGACGGCACGATCGATCCGACCATGACCGGATGTTTCAGGAAACCGGAAAAGAACATCTGCCACGGGGACGGCACGCCGGCAGGGCGGCTGCGTGCACGCCGGGTGGCGGTGGTCGAACTGGGCATCGTGTTCCTTACGATCAGGGGTCCCGCACGGTGGCGGAGCTTTGCCCCTCCCGTCGCACGAATTCCGAACGCGTTTCAAGGGCCGCGGGTTGCATGCGGCGACGAACCGAAGTGGAAGTCGTGCGGCGACAAGTGGTTCCGGCGATCGGCCAACGCCGTTGCCAAGCCCGCGCCATCGCTTAAGCACGGGCCATGCACGATGATCGAACAGGAGAGGTGGCGGTCATTTTCGTGTCGTTTCGTAACGGCGCGGACATGAACGGTTATGCCACGGCCGCCGCGGCGATGGATGCGCTTGCCGCCGCACAACCCGGCTATCGTGGGGTCGACAGTGCGCGCGAGACGGACGGCATGGGAATCACCGTCAGCTACTGGGCGGACGACGCCGCCGCGATCGCGTGGCGCGATCACCCCGAACATGCGGCGATTCGCGATCGGGGCCGAGCGCTCTGGTACGACCGCTATTCGGTGACGGTCGCGCGGGTAGAGCGCGCGTATCAGTGGGCGCGACCAGGATCGGCCCGATGATTAGCCCAGTGACCAGCGGGGCGCCCGAAGGCCCGAAGATCGACCGCCGCTTCGCGCTGATGTTTCTCGTGATGCTGACGATCGCGGCGGGCAACACCGCGCTGCAATCGGTACTGCCAGCGCTGGGGCGATCGCTCGGGGTCGCCGACAGCGCGGTGGCGGCGGCGTTCTCGGTCTCGGCGCTGCTGTGGGTGATCGCCGCGCCGTTCTGGGCGAATCGGTCGGACAAGCACGGTCGACGTGCGATGATCCTGCTCGGCGTCGGCGGGTTCAGCGTCTCGCTGACCTTGTGCGGCGTGTTCCTGCTCGCCGGGATCAACGCCTGGATCGGCGGCACGACCGCGTTCCTGTGCTTCATCGGTGGCCGGCTGATCTACGGGACGTTCGGCGCTGCTGCCCCGCCGGCGGTACAGGCGCTCGTCGCCGGCGAGACAACGCGGGAAGAGCGGACGAAGGCGCTGACATTGCTCGCCTCGGCATTCGGGCTCGGCACCATATTAGGGCCGGCGATCGCGCCGTACCTGATCCTCGGCTCGATCGCCGGGGTCGAGATCGGCCTCGCGGGCCCCGCGTTCCTGTTCGCGGTGTTCGGCGTCGCGGTGTGGATCACCGTGCGGCGGATGCTGCCCGATGACAAGATCGTCGCCCCGCACGAGACGCACGGCGCGAGCTCGGCCTATCCCTCGATCGGCGGCGCCCCGACCGGCGCGTCGGTCGCCGCCGCCACCGGATCGCATGTCGAGCATGTCGGCTACACCGATCCCCGCATCCGCGCCTGGATGATCGCCGGACTGGTGATGGGCCACGCGCAGGCGATGACCGGGCAGGCGATCGGCTTCCTCGTGATCGACCGACTCCACCTCGCCCCTGCCCTCGCGCTCGAGCCGACCGGCATCGTCCTGATGATGGGTGCCGGCGCCGCACTGCTCGCGCAATGGGGCATCATCCCGCGTCTCAACATGACACCGCGGCAACTCGTGCTGACCGGGCTGGTGCTGGCGGCGGCGGGCACCGCGCTGACCGGTATCGCGACATCGCTCTACACGATCGCCACCGCCTATGCGCTGGCCAGCCTCGGCTTCGGCTTCACGCGACCGGGGTTCACGGCGGGCTCTTCGCTCGCGGTGGGCGCCAACGCGCAAGGCTCGGTCGCGGGCAAGGTGACGTCGATTAACGGCGCCAGCTTCGTGCTGGGCCCGTCGATCGGCGTCGGACTATACGAGGCGCAACACTCGCTGCCCTATCTGGTCGCGGGCGCGGCATGCGTCGTGATGATCGCCTATGCCTGGGTGTCGCTGAAGGATGCCAGGGACAGTTAGAACGGGTCGACCCGAAACGCATTTCGGGCGCACGCATTATCGTTACGCGTGCGCCCTCCACTCGGTCCGGCGGCGCTCGTGTTCCGGTCTACCGCCTCGCAACCGGCCGCTATTTTGCGGAAACCATGATGCAGTACAAAAGCACCGGCACGCCGATCAGCAGGATCATCAACAACAAGTTCATCTGGATAAGTCGGTTCAGCCATTTCGGCCGCTGCACGGAATGCTCGTCCGCATCCGCTTCCGAATAGTCTTCGACGATATCCATGTCGAACTTGTTGGAAAAGAAATGCCTTGGCCGCATCCGCAAGAAGGGCCGAGGTGAACGAGCGCGATCGTCTATATCCTGGCGCACCGACGGATGATCGCCGGATTTCGAGGCCGAGTCTGACATTATGTGGTTTCCGTTTACTCGAGATCATGGGCGTGCAGAGCACGGCCCAAAGGTCAGATCGAATAAAGCCCGAACTCGAACGGCCTATAGCCGCGAGCTCGGGCTAACCACGTGCGGCGAGTTGCCCGGAATGGTCGCGGAAACGCTTATGTGTCGCGGGGGCGTACATGGAAGTTACATCGGAGCCGGATGAGGTAATGTCAACGTATAGCGGCGCAGACACGGATCGCCGATGGGTAGCCCCCTCCGCCGGGAGGGGGCGCTAGTCATTCCGCACTTTTCGCGGGAAAGGCGAAACCGATGGGCTGGATCGCCGTCGCGTCCTGCTTGAGACGGGCGGCCATCTGTTCGTATTCGCGTTCGGTCTCCGGCGTGACGCTGGCGCGCGACTCCTTCAACGCGCCCTCGAAGTCGGCCATCGTCACGTCGGTCGAATCGATCGAACGGCGCAACGCCACCAGGCCGGCGCGGCGGACGACGTCCTCCAGATCCGCACCCGAGAAACGGTCGGTACGGTCCGCCAGACGATCGAGATCGACGTCGGACGCCAGTGGCATCTTCTGCGTCTGGATTCCGAGGATGCGACGGCGCCCGGCCTTGTCAGGAACACCGACATAGACGAGCTCGTCGAACCGGCCCGGCCGGAGCAACGCCGGGTCGATCAGGTTCGGCCGGTTGGTCGCGCCGATCACCACGACCGACTGCAGTTCCTCCAGCCCGTCCATCTCGGCGAGGATCGTATTGACGACGCGCTCGGTGACCTGCGGCTCGCCTGCGCCAGAGCCACGTGCGGGCACCAGCGAGTCGAGTTCGTCGATGAAGATCACGCACGGTGCAACCTGGCGTGCGCGCTGGAACAGGCGGGCGATCTGCTGCTCGCTTTCGCCGTACCATTTGCTGAGCAGGTCGGACGATTTGGTGGCGATGAAATTCGCCTCCGCCTCGCGCGCAACCGCCTTCGCCAGCAACGTCTTGCCGGTGCCGGGTGGGCCGTAGAGCAGGAAGCCCTTGGCCGGGCGGATGCCGAGCCGGCGGAACGCGTCAGGGTTCTTGAGCGGGAGTTCGACGCCCTCCTTCAGCCGCATCTGCGCGTCGTCGAGACCGCCCACATCCGCCCAGCGCACGGTCGGCGCCTGCACCATGACTTCGCGCATTGCCGATGGCTGGACGCGCTTCAGGGCGCCGAGGAAGTCCTCGCGCGTGACCGACAATTCGTCGAGCACTTCGGGCGGGATCGTCCGCTCCTCCAGATTGAGCTTGGGCATGATCCGACGCACCGCCTCGATCGCCGCCTCGCGGGTCAGCGCGGCGAGATCGGCGCCGACGAAGCCGTAGGTGGTGCGTGACAATTCATCGAGATCGACACGATCGCCGAGCGGCATGCCACGCGTGTGGATGCCGAGGATCTCGCGACGGCCACGTTCGTCCGGCACGCCGACGACGATCTCGCGATCGAACCGGCCGGGACGACGCAGCGCCTCGTCGATCGCCTCGGGACGGTTGGTGGCCGCGATCACGACGAGGTTCGCGCGCGATTCGAGGCCGTCCATCAGCGTCAGCAACTGCGCGACGAGACGCTTTTCCGCCTCGCCCGACACCTGGCCACGCTTCGGTGCAATCGAATCGATCTCGTCGATGAACACAATCGAAGGGGCTGCCTTCGCCGCTTCCTCGAACACTTCGCGGAGACGTGACTCGGATTCGCCATAGGCGGAGCCCATGATCTCCGGACCGTTGATCAGGAAGAACTGCGCGTCGGATTCGTTAGCGACGGCGCGCGCGAGGCGGGTCTTGCCGGTGCCGGGAGGGCCATGCAGCAACACGCCCTTCGGTGGATCGACGCCCAGCCGCTGGAACAGTTCGGGGTAACGGAGCGGCAGTTCGACCATCTCGCGCAACTGGTCGATCGTCTGCGCCATGCCACCGATGTCGTCATAGGTGACGTCGGCGCGGCGTGCGGCCTGCGGCTCCTCATATTCGGAGCGCAGTTCGATCTCGGTATTCTCGTCGATATGCACGACGCCCTTGGGGCTCGCGGCGATCACCGCGAGGCGGATCTCCTGGAGCGCGTACGCCGGCGCGTTCATGAACTGTTGGACGTTGGGCGGCATGTTGCCGACCCGCTGATGCCCTGCGGTCGCGACGATATCGCCCTGGCAGATCGGCCGGCCGAGGAAGGTGCGCTTGAGTGCGTTGGTCGAACCCTGAAGGCGAAGGTTCTGCTGCGCGGGGGCAAAGACGACGCGCGTCGCAGGCTTCGATTCGGCTTTCCGCACTTCGACGAAATCGCCCGAGCCGACGCCGGCGTTGGCACGCTGGAGGCCGTCGATGCGGAGGATGTCGAGCCCTTCGTCCTCCGGATACGGGCCAACTGCCCGCGCGGGCGTGTTCTGCTTGCCGAGGATCTCGATGACGTCGCCTTCGCCGATGCCGAGCGTCGCCATCAGCGCGCGGAAGGTGCGCGAGGCCGCGGCCACTATCCTCGGGACGCGCATTGGCGACCTGGATTTTCCGCGTTGGGATTTCGCTGTCGGGCATGTCGACTCCATTCGAACTCGTAGCGCCTGAGATAGGGCGCCGGTTCCGATGGTTCGAGGCCTTGAAATCGCCTTCCCGGATGGAAAACGCACAAAAAAAGGGCCGGCCAATAAAGGCCAGCCCATGAAAGTTTTTAGGAGAGGATGCCTGAAAGGCGAGGTCTTTTTGCGGCGAGACGGTTCATGTTGCAAGTGCGAAGGGATCAGCTACGATTGCGCTAACTGCAATCGTATGGCTGAATGCGTCCTGCGGTCTTTGTCACACGCGTCGAGTCGAAAGAG
The DNA here is from genome assembly GCF_036856015.1 of Sphingomonas sp. LR55. Classification (NCBI taxonomy): domain Bacteria; kingdom Pseudomonadati; phylum Pseudomonadota; class Alphaproteobacteria; order Sphingomonadales; family Sphingomonadaceae; genus Sphingomonas; species Sphingomonas sp. LR55. The sequence continues at coordinate 3,244,625 of NZ_JASPFO010000001.1, read as the reverse complement.
GAATCATGCGCAGGCTGCCGCCACTGGGGGCTATCGAGGCGTTCGTGCAGGTCGCGCGGCTGGGGTCGATCAAGGCCGCGGCCGAGGATCTGGCGCTGTCGGCGCCTGCGCTCAGCCGGCGCGTGCAGAGCCTGGAGCGCTTCATCGCCAAGCCTTTGTTCGCGCGCAGGCATCAGGCGATGGTGCTGAATGCGGATGGCGAGCGGCTGCTGGCTCAGATCGCCCCGGTGCTCGATTCGCTATCCGATGCGGTCGAATCGTTGACCAGCACGACCGAGGTGCTGCGGCTGCGGCTCGGCATCCTGCCGCTCTACGCGTCGCAGAAGCTGTTTCCGCGGCTGGGTGAGTTGCGCAACGCGCATCCCGAACTGCATCTCGACATCGATACCGCGGCGCATCTGGTGTCGCGGCTCGGCGACGGGCTCGACGCTGTGATCGCCCTGTCGCGCGAGATCGATCCAGCGTTTTACGCACGGCGGCTCGATCGCAATTCGGTGTATGTGATCGGTGCACGCAGCCTGCTCGACCGCGCCGATCCGGTTACGCGCCCCGAACAGCTCGCGACACTGACCGCTCTGGTCCACCGCGACATGCCGGATACGTTCACCGCATGGCGGCATTCGGCGGGGCTCGACGATATCGAGCCGTTGGCGATCGATCATTTCGATTCGGGCGCGCTGATGCTGGAGGCGGCCGCCCAGGGGCTTGGCGTCGCGTTCATGCACGCCAGCCATTTCCAGGACGCGAACGATCCGCGGCTGGTGCGGCTGTTCGATATCGAGGTGGAGAGCCCGTACAGCTACTGGTTCGTCTGCCGCCCACGGGCATTGCAGAGCAAGCCGGTGAAGCTGTTCCACGACTGGCTGATCAGGACCGTAGCGGAGGTCTAACCGCTACTCCCCTCCCGCTTGCGGGAGGGGTCGGGGAGGGGCGTGGCTCACTGAACGGAAGCCGGTACGTACGTCACGCCCTCCCCTAGCCCCTCCCGCCAGCGGGAGGGGAATTCAGCTCACGTAGCGCGGCTTGTTCGCTGCTATCCCTGCCCCCTGCGGTCCCCTGCCCCCTGTCCGTCACCCCAGCGAACGCTGGGGTATCCCAGTTGGGAAGCGGCGAGGCTCGAATCGGGAGATCCCAGCTTTCGCTGGGATGACGGGTGAGGTTTGGAATAGGGATTGGGAGGAAAAGGCAACGCCCGCGACTTCCTCCAAACCCGAAGCGCGACACGCTCCAACCCCGAAGCGCGTCGCGGCAAAGCCGCGCCGTCGGACGGAGCTTTGCCCCGCCGGTGGGCTTCGGCTGTCTCCGGCGCAGCTATGCTGCGCCGGAGACAGCCTTCAGCTCAGGCCGCGCGTGCCTTCACGATCTTGCCAGGCGTCTTCGGCGGCTCGCCCTTCGGCAGCGCGTCGATCAGGTCCATGCCGTCGGTGACTTCACCCCAGACGGTGTACTGCTTGTCGAGGAAGCGTGCGTCGTCGAACACGATGAAGAATTGCGAGTTCGCCGTGTCGGGCTGGTTGGTGCGCGCCATCGAGCACACGCCGCGGACGTGCGGCTCGGCCGAGAATTCCGCCTTGAGGTTGGGCTTGCTCGACCCGCCGGTGCCGTCGCCGCGACCACCGTCACCGCCCTGCGCCATGAAGCCCGGGATCACGCGGTGGAACGGCACGCCGTCGTAAAAGCCTTCGTTCGCCAGCTCGGCGATCCGCTCGACATGCTTGGGTGCGAGATCGGGGCGGAACTTGATCGTGACGTCGCCGCCCTCGAGGGTCAGCGTGAGCGTTTCTGGGGTGTCGGCCATTCATGTTCTCCTGAATTGATGCGCGGCAGATAGGGAGCCGCACTCCGACTGGCAAATGCGCACGCGTCGCGTTAGGCCCCAACCGACCATCTTTTAAGGGAGGCAGCCATGAGCGAACTCGAGCTTCCCGAGCCCGAAACCGATACCGCGCCCGAGACTCAACTCGATCGCGACGACCATTTGCGCCCCGAATTCGTCCGGGCGGTGCTCGATGCGGTAGAGAACGGCAACGACGAGGCGGCGCGTGCGCTGGTCGAGCCGCTGCACCCGGCCGACATCGCCGATCTGTTCGAACTGACCCCGCAGGAGGATCGCGCCGCGCTGGCACGCGCGGTCACCGATCTGCTCGGCGGCGACGTGTTCGCCGAGATGAACGATTACGTCCGCGAGGATCTGATCGATGCGCTCGAGCCGCACCAGGTCGCCGATCTCGCGTCCGAACTCGATACCGACGATGCCGTCGCGATCATCGAGGACATGGACGAGGACGAGCAGCGCGCGGTGCTGCGCGCGCTCGATCCCGACGATCGCGCCGCGATCGAGGAGGCACTGAGCTACGCCGAGGAGTCCGCCGGTCGCCTGATGCAGCGCGAGCTGATCGCGGTGCCCGAGCATTGGACGGTCGGCGACGCGATCGATTACCTGCGCGGCCACGAGGAACTGACGACCGATTTCTGGGAGATCTTCGTCGTCGATCCCGCGCACAAGCCGATCGGCACCTGCCAGCTGTCGTGGATGCTGCGCACGCCGCGCGGGATCGCGATCGCCGACGTGATGAAGCGCGAGCAGACGCTGATCCCGGTCGACATGGACCAGGAGGAAGTCGCGCTCCGCTTCCAGAAATACGCGCTGATCTCCGCCGCGGTGGTCGATCACGGCGGCCGGCTGGTCGGGATGATCACGGTCGACGACATCGTCCACATCATCTCCGAAGAGGCGGGCGAGGATACGCTCCGGCTCGCCGGTGCAGGCGATGGCGACATCAACGAGCCGATCCGGCTGACCGTGCGAACTCGGTTCACGTGGCTGGTGGTCAATCTCGGCACCGCGATGGTCGCGTCGTCGGTCGTCGGGCTGTTCCAGGGGACGATCGCAAGCTTCGCACTGCTGGCGGTGCTGATGCCGATCGTCTCGGGGATGGGCGGCAACGCCGGCACGCAGACCCTGGCGGTGGTGGTACGCGCCCTCGCAACCAATCAGCTGACGAGCTCGAACACCGCGCGGATGATCGGCCGCGAGTTCCGCATCGCCGCCGCCAATGGCGTGATGCTGGGCGCGCTGATCGGCTGTGGGACCTATCTGATCTTCCACAACGTCAATCTGTCGATTGTGATCGCCGCGGCGATGCTCACCAACAATCTGACCGCGGGCTTAAGCGGCGTGCTCGTACCGGTGACGCTCGACAAGTTCCGGATCGATCCCGCGGTGTCGTCGGCGGTGTTCGTGACGACGATGACCGACACGATGGGGTTCTTCTCGTTCCTCGGGCTCGCGTCATTATGGGGCCTGCACGGTTGATCGGCCGGTTTTAAGGCCCATTTCCAACGCCATGCCGCTCCACCTCACCAAAGTCGCGTTCGGCGCGGAAAGCGTCGACCATCTCGCCGAGCGGCTCCGCCTGCGCGGTGAGGAAGGGCCGGTGTTCCTCACGACCCGGTATCTACCCAAGCGGCATGAGGAGGTCGCCGGCCAGGGATCTATGTTCTGGATCCTCAAGCACCAGCTGATCGCCCGCTCGCCAATCCTCGGCTTTGGTGAGGCGGAAGGCGGCCGCGTCGCGATCCACATCGATCCCAAACTGGTGCTGGTCCAGGCCCGTCCCAAGCGCGCGCACCAGGGGTGGCGGTATCTGGAGGACGCGGATGCGCCGCTCGATCTCGGCGGCGACGCGACCGGACTCGACGTGATGCCGCCTGCGTTGATGACGAAGCTGGCGGAGTTGGCGCTGATCTGAGGGGGCGGGTTACTTTTCCCGCCGATGACCTACCGTTTAGCCGTCATGCCGACCCTTAGATGGTTTCGGGAAAGGCGGTCCCGGCATTCATCCAAATTCCGTCATCCCAGCGAAAGCTGGGATATCATCGTGCGGCAGGCGTCATCTGCCTCGTGGGATACCCCAGCTTTCGCTGGGGTGACGGATTTGAGGGGAATGCGGATACATACGGGTTGGCTCGGCCACGCAGAAGCCGATCTGTAAAAGCGGGCGAGAATAGGTTGGCAAACTTGCCCATGTTTCCCTCAGGGAGCGGATCCTGCCGACCCTGCGGCCCTCGCCACGCCACACACGACCGGCCCGCCAGCCGCGGCATCCACCCGGCATTTCGCGTTCCCGGTGACCGTAACCGACCCCAGCCCGCTGTTCGTCACCTGCGCCGTATAGCGCGCCGCCGCCTTCGTCTCGCCGACGCCGTCGAGGTGGACGGTCAGGTCGTTGACCACCAGCGCCGACGCGTCGATCGCGCCCGGCCCGCTCGTCACCAGTCTCGCCCGGGCGGCCCTGCCCGCGAGCGTCATTTGGCCGGTGCCGATCACCGTCGCGTTCAATTGATCGGTATCCGCCGCCGCCAGCGCCAGGCTCCCGTTCCCGCTGACCGTCACGTCGACGCGCATCCCGCGCATCTTCGCGATCGTCAGCCGCCCGCCGGCCTCGACGCTGGCCGAGGTCAGCCCGGGCGTCGACAAAGTGATCACGATCGGGCCCGAGCCCCCTTGCGCGGCTGTTCGCCCCAGCCGCCGGTGCCTTTGCGTACCGACAGCGTGGTGCCATCGACGCGGACCGCCACGCTTTCGGTCGTGCGGGAATCGCCGGTGATCGTCGCGCGGGGCGAGCCGATCGTGACCCGCACCTCGAACGGCCCCTCGACACGGACCCGATCGAAGCTGCCGACCGAGACCGTCCGGCTCGCCGCGGATCCTTGCGCGAACGCCGGCGAGGACAGGAGCAGCAGCGGTGCGAGCAGGTATCTCATGGGCCTATCGTCGCCGCTTCACCGCCCCCGCGCAAGTCGAACAACGCGACTCAGCGCCCGCAGCTGACGCTCCCCGAGCCCATCTTCGAAATCGTGCAGCGCGATTTCGGCCCGAGATCGACGTCGCCCGAGCCCATCATGTCGACCTTGGCCGGACCGTCGACGACCGCGCGGACGCTGCCCGATCCGGCGATCTCGACCTTGGCCGACTTCGCCTGGAGCCTCGATGCCTCGACATTGCCCGAACCCGCGATCTCCACGCTCAGATCGCGTGCGGATCCGCTGGCGCGCGCGGTGCCCGAGCCCGCGATCGAGAATTTCGCCGATTCCACCTGCACCGCGGCGATCGTCAGATTGCCCGACCCTGCGATGCCGCCCTCGAAGCCGCTACCCTCGACGCGGTCCACCGCCATGTTGCCGGAGCCGGAGACGTTCGCCTCGGTCAGCCGCGGCAGCGTGACGTACACCTTGACGTTCGCCCCCTTGCTCCAGCCGAAGCCCGTCCCGTTCTTGCGGCCGATGTCGAGCGTCGCGCCGTCGCGTTCGATCCGGAGCCGGTCGAGCTGCTCGCTCGGCCCCTCGGCGCGGACCGAGAAGCCGGTACCGACGCGGACGTCGACATCGTCCGAACCGCGCAGGTCGATCTGGTCGAAACCGGTGACCTGGAAGGTGCGGGTCGTGCCCGCTCCCGACGCGGCGACCCCGGATCCCTCGCTGTCGCCGTTCCAGCTGAACGAGCAGGCGGCGAGAGGTATGATCAGCCCGAGCGCAAGAAAGTTCATCGCATCCTCCTGTGTATTGTTCAAGCAATACACCTGATCGCAGAGGCTGCAAAGCGAAATTACACGGGCGGCAGATGTGAGCTCCCTAGTATCCTCCCCCGCCAGGGGGAGGTGTCGCCGAAGATGACGGAGGGGGAGGGCACGGAACAGGGGTTACCCTTTCCGCCCCCTCCGTCTGGCAAGTGCCAGCCACCTCCCCCTGGCGGGGGAGGAATCCCAGCCCTCAGCGCCTCTTGCAGGGGTAGGCGTCGCGCAGCGCATCGCGGACGACGAAGGACGGCGCGCCGGTGCCCGTCTTCTTGGCTCGTGCGCGCAGATACTTCCGCACCGTCGCCGCGACCTCGATGTTCGAGGCGCGGGCCGGCAGCGGGCAGATGTCGCCCGACGCCGACAGCGCGTCGAATTCGCCGAGGATATAGCCGGTACAGAAATTGGCGGTCGGATCGCCGTCCTTGCCCTGGCAATATTCCAGTAGCTGCTGGGTCGTGAGCGAACTCACCACCACCGGCCGACTGGCAGGTCGCTCGGCAGGGCGATCCGCGGCGGCGAGTGCAAGCATCAGCAAAATCATGACGGTCCCTTCGCGCCGGGCATTCTAGCTGGCGGCGGCAGCGCTGACATAGGGCAGCAGGCGCACCCGGGGGAAGACGTCGTCGAGCGATTTGGTGTCGGGCAGGATATAGACGACCCCGCCCTTCTTCTGGAACAGCGGCGTGAGCTTGCCGGTATAGAATTTGGTGCCGACGTTGATGCAGCCGAAACTGATCCGGTTGTCGTCGGGAGTCGGCGATTGCAGCCGCTCGACGCGGTGCTCGCTCTTATGCGTGGTGATCACCGCATGCAGCGCGACCGAATTGGCATAATCGACCCAGATCACGCGCTGGTGACCGAAGGCACGCCCGAATTTGCTGACAAAGCGTCCTGCCGGTGTGGTCCGCTCGGCAGGCCCGATGTCGGCAAGGTTCTTCGCACCGACCCCGGGAGACGAGATCGTCCCCGATCCCGACGCCGAGCAATACCGGCGTCTGGCCGAGAAACTCACCCTTCGCGCTGAACAGGAGCAGCAACGCAGCCGGCTTGTCGATCACGACATAGGGCAGGCCCTTATTGTCATGCTCGGCCGCGATCCACGCGAGCATGCGACTCGCCGGTTCGGACTGCGGGGGAGCAGCAATGGCGGCGCCACCACGGCCACGGCCTTGGCCTTGCTCTTGCTCTTGCTCTTGGTCCGCGAACTCGCCGGGTCCTTGGCCTTGCGCGCCTTGGCCGCAACCGGCGCAGCCTTCGTCGGAGCGGCCGACACTGGTGCAACCAGCGCCAGCGTCAGCCAAGCGACCGCGGCCGTACGGCAAACGCGACGGAACAGCCCCGTGGACCAGATGCCCGGGATCAAAATGGGCGTGTCCAACCGGGCCGTCCGTCGATGCAAGCGCGTGCGAAGATAGACTTAGCCGCGCGGCTTGCGCTGGCGCTGCTTGGCCTGCATCTGGACCTGCTGGTCGATACCGTCGACACGACCGGTCAGCTGATCGACGCGCTGGCCGTTCTGCTGCGACTGGCCGGCAGCCGCCTGAGCTTGAGCAAGTGCCTGGCCGGAGGTGCCCTCGACCGTGCGCAACTGCCCATCCAGGCCGTCGATGCGCGTGTTGACCACGGCGATCTGCTCGCGGACGAAGCCCTTCGTGGCGCAACCGCTAAGGCCGATACCGGCGATGAGGATCAGAGCGACCGTCGGGTATTTTGGGAGATTCGTACGCATAGACTTAACCTTTCCAAACATGGATGGCGTCAGTCAGCGGAGAGTCGATGGAATAACAATCGATATCCGGCGAGACGTTCGCTCCGTGCGGCGAGAGTTAGCCAGCGATGGAGCCTGCGACTGAATTTGAGGCGTAACGAGACTGCCAGTCGCTTTCTTGATCTGTAGCAAGGTTACGTTCAGATTAGCGGAACGAACGATCTATATAACAACGGATACTTGCAATACTTGCCCCACCCCCACTTGCACCACCCCGGCGAAGGCCGCGGCCCAATTGCGAGACGTCGCCAACTTAAGGCCGCGCTCCGTCACTCCAACCTTTCCAATTGGGCCCCGGCCTTCGCCGGGGTGGTGGGAGAGGTGCGCTGAGATCCTCCCCCGCCAGGGGGAGGTGGCTGGCTCTTGCCAGACGGAGGGGGAGGTAAGGGCAACGTAGGTTCCGTGTCCTCCCCCTCCGTCACCTGCGGTGCCACCTCCCCCTTGCGGGGGAGGATCGTTGAGTTCCCTGCAAACGAAAAAGGGCGGCCCCGCGGGACCGCCCTTTCGTCTCGGCAAAGTACCCAGCAGTTAAGCCGGCACCTTGTCCTTGTTATAGATCGCCGCGGCCGCGCGCAGGATGTCGAGGATCTTCTCCTGCGCCTTGGGCTCGTCGAGCTCTTCCATCGCGGCCAGTTCGCGCGCGAGGCGGCTGGTCGCGCCTTCGAAGATCTGGCGCTCGGAATAGCTCTGCTCGGGCTGGTCGTCGGCACGGAACAGATCGCGGACCACTTCGGCGATCGACACGAGGTCGCCCGAGTTGATCTTCGCTTCATACTCCTGCGCGCGGCGCGACCACATGGTGCGCTTGACCTTGGGCTTGCCCTTGAGCGTATCCATCGCCTCGCGCATCGTCTTGTCCGACGACAGCTTGCGCATGCCGACGCTTTCGGCCTTGTTGGTCGGCACGCGGAGCGTCATGCGCTCCTTCTCGAACCGGAGGACGTAGAGTTCCAGTGTCATGCCGGCGATTTCCGAGCGCTGGAGCTCGATCACACGGCCGACCCCGTGCTTGGGATAAACGACGAAATCACCGACATCGAAGGACAGTGCCTTGGCAGCCATTTGGGGCCTTTCCGGATCAGGCCTCGCCGCGACGCCTCGACGAAGGACTCGTCGCTGCTGCATCGGGGGAGGGATAGGTCTGTACGTCAAGCGGATGACGTGAATCATCGCGCCCGTCGCGGACCCATCTAGCAGCTTGGCAACAAAATTACCAGCCGAACGTGGCAGACGGCTTGCCCTTTTCGGGATTCGCCGCCTCTTATCAGTCGCCTGCGCCGGGCTCGGGCGAGAAATACTTGTCGAACTTGCCCTCGACACCCTTCATCGCGTCGGCGTCCGGCGGCGTCTGGTTGTCGTTGCGCGTGACGTTGGGCCATTGCGCCGAGAACGTCGTGTTGAGTTCGAGCCACTGCTCCAGCCCGCTCTCGGTGTCGGGCAGGATCGCCTCGGCGGGGCATTCGGGCTCGCACACGCCGCAGTCGATGCACTCGCTGGGATTGATCACCAGCATGTTCTCGCCTTCGTAGAAGCAATCGACGGGGCACACTTCCACGCAGTCCATGTACTTGCAGCGGATGCAGGCATCGGTGACGACGTAGGTCATTGCAGAACTCCTGGGCCGGATTCCTTTCCGGCGACGAACGCGCCAGCGACTATGCGTGCCTGCCCCTCGCGTCAATCATAGCAAGCCTTCTGCGAGACGTTATCACGCTTTGTCGTTCCGATCACACCCTGCCCAACACCCCTCCGTCATCCTGACGAAAGTCAGGACCCAGGATACCAAGGGCAGCGTCTGTGGCTCTGGGTCCTGACTTTCGTCAGGATGACGGCGGTCGCTTATGTCGAGCCTAGTCGGTCACTCGGAAGCCGGACCACGGATGGTACCGGCAGGCGTCCTCCCGGCAATCAAATCCTGATAGCATCCCTGAGCCTCGGGCGCCGGCCCGCGCCGCGCCGGCAACGCCTCGACCCGGATCACCCGCACCTGATCGGCCACCGCAAACGTCAGCACATTACCCACCCGCACCGGGCAATGCGCGCGATCGATCGGCCGGCCGTCGATCCGCAGATGCCCCTTCTCGGCGATCGCCTGCGCGGCGCTGCGCGTTTTCGCGAGCCGCACGAACCACAGAAACCGATCGATCCGCATCGCGCCTTCAACCATGGCGAACCAGTGCAGCCAGCCCGGCAAACGCATTCTGCCGCGACGGATCGATCGGGGCAGGGACGACGGCGCGTGCGGGCGGACGACCGCGCCAGACCCAGCGCGGCGTGTCCCCCGCCAGCGCCTTGAACCCGAGTTCGGCCATCAACCGCTCCAGCGACGCCGCATCGACGCCGATCGAGGTCGCCAGCGCCGGATCAGGCGCAAACGGCGTACGACCCTGCCGCGAGATCGTGCGCGGCCCGGGCGATCCGCTCGATCAGGTCGACGCGCACCGCCTGAAGCCCGAGCGGACGGAACCCCGCCTCAAGAACCGCACCCTCGCTGCCACGGGCCAGCACCGTAGCGCCATCACGCGGAGCGATGATCGTCACCCCGCGGGCCGCGGCGAGGATACGCCGCCACCGCGCCGACTCGGGCTTGAGCAACCGCGCATCGAACAGATCGAGCGCCCCGACCGTGATCCCGATCTTGCGCAACCGCTTGCGCTCCTCGGGATCGATCGCGTCGAGCGCGAGCCGCATCGGCAACCGCGGCAGGATACCGCCAGCCTCTTCGATAGCACTGGCGATCGCGCGCAACGCCGGCGTCGCGTTCGGATCCCGGCTCAATTCGGCAAGGTGGACCAGCACCGCGATCCGCCGCTTGAGCATCCCCGCGAGCCACAGTGCCAGCCGCGCCTCGATCCGCTCCCGCGCAGGCTTGTCCAGACAGTCGAGCGAGCGATCGAGGATCAGCTTCGGCCGCGCGAACGACGGCCCCGCGCCCAGCTTGGCGACCGGATGCCCCGCCCAGACGATCTGCGCCGCATCGTCGAGCGTGATATCGGCGTCCGGCGCATCGACCAGCGACTGCCCGCGCCGCGATCGCTCGCCGGTCAGCCGCTTTTCCGCCGCCGCCAGCAGCAACCTCTTGTCGCTCGCCCGCGCATCCGCCGCGACGGTAAAGCGGAACCCGTCGAGGCGACCGATCGGATGATCCTCGACCATCACCTCGCCCTCGGGCCCGATCACCACCGGCAGCGCGCCCGCATCCGCGCCGATCTGACGCATCAGCGCGGTCGTGCGCTTGTCGACGAACCGCTGCGTCAGGCTGGCATGCAGCGCATCCGACAGCCGCTCCTCCAACGCCGCCGTGCGGGCCGCCCATAAGGTCGGCTCGGCCAGCCAGTCGGCGCGCTGCGCGATATATGCCCAGATCCGCGTCGCCGCGATCCGCCCCGCGATCACCGGCACGTCGCCCGCCACCGTATCCAGCCGTGCGATCTCGTCGGCGAACCACTGGTGCGGGATATGCCCGCGCCCCTCGCTCAGATGCCCGAACACCCGCGACACGAACCGCGCATGCGGATCGAGCCCGACTTTCCGAAAATCGGGCAAGCCACACGCCGCCCACAACCGCGCAACCATCGCCGGATGCCGCGCCCGCTCGCGCACCCAACCCTCCTCCGCCAACCGCTTCAACACACCTAGGTCGAGCGCCTGAGGCGCGGCGCGCAGGACGCCCGCAGGCGGCCGCGCCTCCAGGCTCGCCACCAGCGCATCGATGCTGGAAAAGTCAGGCTCGCCCTGCCGCCAATACAGGTTCTCGAGCCGCGGAAACCGGTGCTCCTCGATCGCCAGCACTTCCTCGGGCAGGAACGCGCCGGGGCCGTCATCCGACAGCGCGCCGAACGTGCCGTCGCGCTGATGCCGCCCCGCACGCCCCGCGATCTGCGCCATCTCCGCCACCGTGAGGCGACGCTGGCGCTTGCCGTCGAACTTGTTGAGGCTGGCGAACGCGACATGCGCGACGTCCATGTTGAGCCCCATCCCGATCGCGTCGGTCGCGACCAGGTAATCGACCTCGCCCGCCTGGAACATCGCCACCTGCGCGTTGCGGGTGCGAGGGAGAGAGCCCCCATCACCACCGCCGCACCACCGCGAAGACGCCGCAGCATTTCGGCGACCGCGTAAACCTCCTCCGCCGAGAACGCGACGATCGCCGAGCGCTTGGGCAGCCGGCTGATCTTCTTCGCGCCGGCATAGGTCAGCGTCGAAAAGCGCGGCCGGTTGACGATCTCCGCGCCGGGAACGAGTTTCTTGATCATCGGTCGCAGCGCCTCGGAGCCGAGGATCATCGTCTCCTCGCGCCCCCGCGCGCATCAGGCGATCGGTAAAGACGTGACCGCGCTCGGGATCGGCGCCCAGTTGCGCCTCGTCCAGCCCGACGAATGCGACGTCGCGATCGGGCATCGACTCGGCGGTACACAGGAACCAGCGCGCATCGGGCGGCACGATCTTCTCTTCGCCGGTGACCAGCGCCACGCGGTTCGCGCCCTTGATCGCGACCACCCGGTCATAGACCTCGCGCGCCAGCAGTCGCAGCGGAAAGCCGATCATGCCGCTGGAATGCGCACACATCCGCTCGATCGCGAGGTGCGTCTTGCCCGTGTTGGTCGGGCCGAGGACCGCGGTCACGCCAGCGGAGACATCGTCGCTCATGGCCGACAACATCGGGGGTAAAGCGGGCGTGCGCAATGACCTGCGCGCAATTGCGTCGCCGGACGCCCCGCAGAGTCGGTCGGGTCGAGGCTGGCGCGCGTTGACCATCCCAGCCAACACGCTAGGCCGGGACCATGGCAAAACCCGACCGCCTCGCCCGCCTCGACGCCCAGCGCGAGGATCTCGAAACCGACTATCGCGCGACCTTGATCGCCGCGCTGGAAAAGACCGCCGCCGGTTCGCTCGGGTTGTTCAATCGCACGACCGACCGCCGCGTCCGCGCTGCGATCGCCCCGACGATCGACGCGCTCACCGAGATGGGCGGCGACATCGCCGCGATGCGCGATCGCCTGATGATGGAGCCGTTCGCACTCCACCGCGACTTCTTCGCCGCCCGCGGCCCGGTCAGCGCCAGCGCGGTCGGCGAGCAGAAGGAAGCGCGGTTGTGGCTCGACCGGCTTAAGGCATAGTCAGGACAACGGCACCGCGCCCTACCCCTCGAACCGCCACCCGACATTGGTCCCCGCGAGGAATGGCACCACCGCCGTCTCCCCCGTACCGATCGACGCCGGCACCTCGGCATCGCCGCGCACCAAAGTCACAGTCCCCTCGTTCAATGGCAACCCATAGAACCGCGCGCCATGCTCGGACGCGAACCCCTCGAACTTGTCGAGCGCCCCCTCCTCGTCGAACACGCGCAGATACGCTTCCAGCGCGAACGGCGCGTTGAAGATCCCCGCGCAGCCACAGCCCGATTCCTTCGCGCCGACGACATGCGGCGCGCTGTCCGTCCCCAGGAAGAACCGCGGCGATCCCGACACCGCCGCCGCACGCACCGCGAGCCGATGCGTCTCGCGCTTCAGCACCGGCAGGCAATAGGCGTGCGGCCTGAGCCCCCCATCGAACAGCGCGTTGCGGTTGATCATCAGGTGCTGCGGTGTGATCGTCGCGCCGATCGGATGATCCGCCTCGGCCACGAACGCCGCCGCCTCCGCGGTCGTGATATGCTCAAGCACGATCTTCAGCCCCGGATACTCACGCACCAGCGGCGCCAGCGTGCGCTCGACGAACACCGCCTCGCGGTCGAAGATGTCGATCGACTTGTCGGTCACCTCGCCGTGGATCAGCAGCGGCATGCCGATCCGCTGCAGCGTCTCGAGCACCTCCGTCAGCGCGCGGATATCGGTCACGCCGTGCGCCGAATTGGTGGTCGCATGCGCAGGGTACAGCTTGCACGCGGTGAACACGCCCTCGGCATAGCCACGTTCGAGCTCGGCGGGATCGGTGCTGTCGGTGAGATAGCACGTCATCAGCGGGGTGAAATTCGCCCCCTCCTTCGCTACCATCCAGCGCCGCCATGATCCGCCCGCGATACGCCTTTGCGGCGTCGATCGAGGTCACCGGCGGCGTCAGGTTGGGCATGATGATCGCGCGCGAACTGCCGCGCGGTATGCCCCGCCACCGCCTCCAGCATCGCGCCATCGCGCAGGTGGACATGCCAGTCGTCGGGGCGGCGGATCGTGAGGCGCTCGGTCATGTCGCCCTCCTATCGGCCTGCGCAGCGAGATGCCAGACGCCGCCCGCTTGGAAATCGCGCCCCGCACACTAGGTGGTAGGCATGGACCAACCCGCACCCGTAACGATGCCCGCAACGATGTTGCCAGATCGCAGCGTGATCCGCGTCGCCGGCGAAGACGTGCGGGGCTTCCTCCAGGGGCTGGTCACCGCGGACACCGCGTTGCTGACCCCCGACACACCCGCCTGGGCCGCACTCCTGTCGCCGCAGGGCAAGGTGCTGTTCGACTTCATTCTCTGGGCCGACGGCGACGACGTGCTGATCGACGCGGAGGCCGCGCAAGCCGAGGCGCTGACCAAGCGCCTGACGCTCTACCGGCTGCGTCGCAAGATCACGCTCCAGCCCGACGACGCCAGGGTCCACTGGTCCCCGACCGGCATTCAGGGCGTCCCCGACCCACGCCTCGCGGAACTCGGCCGCCGCTGGCTCGCCCCCGCCGGCGACCCGGCAACCGGCTGGCACGAGCATCGTCTGTCACTCGGCGTCACCGAGGGCATCGCCGAACTCGGCAGCGGCGAGACGCTCTGGCTAGAATGCAACGCACGCGAGCTGAACGGCGTCAGCTTCACCAAGGGGTGTTACGTAGGCCAGGAGAACACCGCGCGGATGCACCACCGATCGAAGGTCAACCGCCGCCTCGTCGTCGCCCCCTTCACCGAACCGAGCGCCCGCACGCGGGTCGCCTACCCCGACCTCGCCCTGATGGTCGAACACCGCCGCGTCGAGTCGCTCGGCGACGCGCTGACGCCACCCTGGCTAGCCGCAGCACTGGTAGAAACGCCCTAACGAGCCCCCCACGATCCTCCCCCGCCAGGGGGAGGTGGCACCGAAGGTGACGGAGGGGGAGGACACGAAACATGCGTGGCGCCAGCCTCCCCCTCCGTCTGGCAAGGACCAGCCACCTCCCCCTTGCGGGGAGGATTACTGGCTCCGGCACTCAAGAGTTGGCGCGCGCCCAGGCGCCCGCATCCGCCACCTGCCCCGCATCGGGCGTCACCCTGGTATACAGCACGAACTGCTGCACCGCCTGCAACGTCGCGACATCCGCGCCGGTAATGCACCGCTTCCCCGCCGCCGCCGCCGCGCGCAGAAACGGCGTCTCGATCGGATACTGCACCACGTCGAACGCCACCTCGCAGGCCGCAATCATTGCCGCCGGAAACGCCAGCGCCTCGGCATCCGCCCCGGTCATCCCCAGCGGCGTGACGTTGATCAGCAACGCCGCCTGCTCCTCGGCCACCGACGCCCAGCGATACCCATAGAGATCCGCCAGCGCGCGCCCCGCCCGCTCGTTCCGCGCGACGATCGCCCCGTCGCGGAACCCGCTGTCGCTGAGCGCCGCCGCGACCGCCTTCGCCATCCCGCCCGAACCCTGGACGACGAACGGCATCGCCCGATCCAGGTCCGCGACCAGGTCGACCACCGCGCCGTAATCGGTATTGTGCCCGGTCAGCACCCCGTCGTCGTTGACGATCGTATTGACGCTGTCGATCGCGCTCGCGGTCTGCGCCAGCCCGTCGAGCAGCGGGATCACCGCCTCCTTGAACGGCATCGAGATCGCACACCCACAGATCCCCAGCGCCCGGATCCCGCCGATCGCCGCGTCCAGATCGGTGGTCGAGAACGACTTGTAGACGAAATCCAGCCCGGTCAGCTCGTACAGCCGGTTATGAAACCGCGTCCCGAAGTTCCCCGGTCGCGCCGACAGCGACATGCACAGCCGCGTATCCCGGCCAATCAGCGGCTTCATCTGCATCTCCTCGGTAGGCTGGCTCCACTACAGCTACGAACCGCCACGGTGAAGCGTCGATAGAGGTGTTCACGCGAAGGCGCGAAGGCGCGAAGATGTCGGCCCCAGCCAAGCGCTCCGCCTCCCGCACCTGCGGCAGCCCTGAAAATCCCGTGAGAGAGCCCCGCTACACGCGTATCCTCTTCGCGCCTTTGCGCCTTCGCGTGAATACATCGACGTTCCGCCAAACACCGCCGTCGCGAACGGTCCAAGCGTTGATTTTGTTCGCGCGGAGACGCGGAGGCGCGGAGAGTAAGAAGCAGGTTTTGGGCAGCGTTTCCCGTCATCGCCCCGCCTCGGCGAAGCCGATCATCGAAAGCCGCATTCGCGGGTGCGCTCACCCGGAAAGAGCCATCTCCACTCTTACTCTCCGCGCTTCCGCGCCTCCGCGTGAACAAAATCGACGCCGGCCCAAACCGCCGTCCCCGCAACCAACAAGCTGATGCGCGACGCACAAAAGAAAAGGGAGGCCAGCTTGCGCTGACCTCCCCGATCTTCATTCCGTAACCGACCCGAGAGCCGGTTGGCGAAAGTCTTACTGGCCCGAACCCGGACCGTAGGTGACTTCCACGCGACGGTTCTGCACTTCGCGAACGCCATCGGCGGTCTCGACGCGCGGACGGCTCTCGCCGAATGCTTCCGTCGAGATGACGCTGTCCGGGATGGCATGCGAAGACAGATATGCCTTCACGCCATCTGCGCGACGCTGCGACAGACCGACGTTGTACGAAGCCGAACCCGACTTGTCCGCGTGACCTGCGAGCATGACCTGTGCGTTGCCGCACGACTGGTACTGCGTGATCGCGTTGTCGAGGATCGACGCTGCCTCTGGCGTGATGTCCGACTTGTCCCATTCGAAGAACACGATGAACGGACCAGGCGAGCAGACCACTTCGACCGGCGCCGGCGGCGGCGGAGGAGGCGGGGGAGGCGGCGGCGGCGGCGGCGGCGGCGGCGGCGGAGCAGCAGGCTCGCCGAAGTTGTACGTCACACCACCAAGGATGCTGTGCGAACGATAGCGACCGTCGAACACGCGGTTCGAAACGTCGACCAGCTTGACGTTCTCGGCGTTGAAGAAACGATACTTCAGCGTCGCGTCGATGTGGTCGGTCAGCGGTGCACGGATACCGGCCAGGCCCTGATACGCGAACACGGTGTCCGAGTCGTTCAGGAAGTCGCCGTTGTTGTTGAGTGCATACTGCGCCTTGACGCGAGCAACACCAACACCACCGCCGACAAAGCCCTGGATGCCATCGTCCGGACCGAAGTCCAGAAGGCCGTTCAGCATGAAGCTGAGAGCCGACGACGAACCGCCAGCGTAGTCATAGCTACCTGCACCCGCGTTACCGCGAACACCGGTTGCACCGAACGTAGGCGTGGTCGTGGTCGACGAGTAGCCGTCCACGGTTGCCTTACGGTAGCCGACTTCGGTTTCAAGGCGGAAACCGCCAAAGTCGTAGCCCATTACGGCGTCGACATCGTAACCATAGTCATGATCGACCGAACCGGCATTGTTCAATGCGCCGATATCATAGTCGATGTCTTCAACGATCATCGCACCGCCTTCGACGCCTACGTACCACGACTTATCGCGGGCGAGGGCGGGAGTGGCGAGTGCGGTGGAGGCGAGTGCCAGAACGACGGCAAGCTTCCGCATACTAATCCCCTTTCATGAGTGTCACACGGACATCGCAAACTCCCTATCCTCGGGCTTGTTTCCACGCAAGTTCACAAAAGTTAGAGGTGTTGCCGGAACGACACAGTTTTTGGGGTGTTTCAGGCCCCAATCAACCCGTGGCCGCGTAAACAGCCCAATATGGCGATAATTGCCGCCCGCGCCTGACTGTCGACGACGGTACCCCCAGTCGGATCGGGAATCGCCGCCCGCCGCGGGCCGACCACGTCGACTCCACCGATCGAGACGCGCGACCCTGCCAGTACCCCGATCGTCCAGGCCCCGCCGCCGAACCGCGCATATTGGCCATCGGCGATGCTCCACACCGTCATCCCCTCGCGCGGTACGACGAACCGCCACCCGCCGCTCGTCCAGCCCGCGATCGCCCGCGCCTGCCCGGCCCAGCCACCGGTCGGCGCGGCACCGACGATCCACGCGCTGCCCGCCACCGGCGCGACCGGCGGCGCATTGGTTCCCACCGCCAGCACGCTCGCCTGCACCGCCAGGTCGAGCAGCGCGAGCGCCTCGTTATGCGTCGTTTCCTTCTGCGCCTGTCCCGGCTGCAGCAAAGGCAACCCGCACCAGCACCCGATCGAGCACACCCCAATCGCCACACCGCAGCGAATACCCGGTCGGAACCTCGCCAGCATACCCGCCGGCCCGCAGCGCCAAAGCCACCAGCCCAACACAATCGAGCCCGTCCAGCCCTCGCCCATGCAATCGAAACCGCGTCCCCACCGCCGCAACGGCAGCCTCCGCGCCGAAACGACCGCCAGCCCTTGCGCGGACGACGCGGAATCCCCCGCCGTCACCCAGTCGTAATCCTCGAGCTGCAGCACATCGAACGCCGGACTCGCCCACCCCACCGGCATGTTCGCGCGCTTGGCCTCAGGCGCGGCAGCATCCAGCACGGTCGGCAGATAGGTCAGCAGATGCGACACGCACCCCGGCGCCTGAGCCTTCGCCGCCGCCACCAGCGCAGCGGTCGACGCCGCCAGACACGCCCCCGCGGCCTCCAGCGTCACCACCTGCGCCGCCGTCTTCGCCCCCGAATGCTCGCCATCGCCACCGGCGCGAACGCCGCCATCGCACTCGTGTCATAAAGACACGGCCGCCCATCGGGCATCACCCACCACCACGGCTCGCCCACCTGGAACTTCGCCGCCCCCCCCGCCACGGCGATCCCCATGAACGCCCGCGCCACCGCCTGCAGATACCCCATCGCGCCACCATGCGCCGGCGACAACAGCGTGGACGGCGGCGCCCACCCGGTCAGCGCCGGCGACCCATCGGCGGCGCGCTGCTTCCAGTCGTTCCAGCAATGCGCATCGAACAGCTCGTAACTCAGCGACCAGATCACATCGAAGCCCAGCGCCGTCGCCCGCGCCGCAAAATCCCGATGCCACGCCGCACACGCCGCGTTCAGCACGCCCCCGGCCAGCGACACGTAAAACCCGCCTCCTGCCGCCGCGAGCCGGAAATAATGGCTCATCCCCACATACTGCACGATGCTCCCGCGGTATCCGCCGCCACCAACCGCACCATCCCCGCTCTCCCAGCAATAGGACCCGTCAGAACGCGAAAAGGCCGGCGACACCCGAGGCTCCCACCCCGACCGTCCCGGCCTCTCTCCCCCCGAGCCATCAGCCCGGCCCGCAATTCTTCAGCGTTCCCGTTATGTACCAAACGAGCGTGACGATGTCAAGCTATTTAACCGATTTGGTTATAGGCCTGCTTCGCTAATCTTTGGGCCATGTCCCAGCCGGCCAGTCCCGTGCGGTATGGATCACATGCAGGATCGATATTTCTTCCCGGTCGCCACGTACGGTGATCGCATAGGCAATCACGTACGCCAGCCCCGTCACCGATTTTTCGAAAGTACCGCCAACCCGCCCCGGACGCCCGGTCGGGATAGCCCCAAGCGCAGCGCCCGCATCACCGATCCTAGCCGCAACCCGGTGTGCGGCGTCAAGGTTATCCGCTGCAATATAGGCGAGTTGCGCCACCAGATCGTCCAGTGCATCGCGAGACCAGACGACGGTCCGGGTCAACCACCCGCCTTGTCGCCAACGTTGTCGCCAACCTTGTCGATCGCCGCATGAAGCGCACGCATGGCATCGTCATGCCCGATCACCCGACCAGCCTCGACGTCATCGAGCCCACGCCGAATACCAGCAACGACGGCAAGCTCACGATCGACATACCCCGACACAGCCATTGCCGCGAGATCCGAAGGACTCTGCTGCGTATCCTGCGCCAACCGCCCCAGCCGCGCCTTGAGCGCCGACGTCACCCTGATCGTCATCGTCGTGCTGCCGCTCATCACCGAACCTTCGCTCCAGACTTCACGGCACATACCACAGCGCCGGAACTGTACCAACGCGCGGATGCACGACGATGCCAAACTACCCTGCTGAATCGACCCAATCCTGCAACTCGCTTTGAGCAAAAGCAGCATGTTTCCCCGCGAAGGCGGGGACCCAGTCCGGGCTCCCGCCTTCGCGGGAGAACAAGAGGATGCCAGCGATTATCTCACGGGCATTGACCAATCCCTCGTTAGGTTATTCTGGACAGAGCGGGAAGCGGATCGTTTGGCGATAGTGACACGTCATGCAGGGATGGAGAACCACGCGCGATAATGCAGGTCGCGCTACGCGTGTCATAATCGTGAGAGGGGCGGACCGGGCATACGGGGTAAACCGCGCTCACTCTTGTTGGAATTACCTTCTCGCAAATCTCTATCAATTTTAGGCCGTCGGGAGGTACCTACTTCGAACCAATTCCCATCGACGAAGAGATAACAGGATCAGTTCTTATTGATTTAGGAATACTAGCGCTTCGCCCTTTCTGAATAAGGCGCTCTAGGAAGGCGGAGCCAATCGCAAGCAGGATCATCACAACGAACATAGTTGTTGCAATTGCTTTATATTGCCAGTCGTCTGGCTTTAGTGAATAGGCGGTGCTCAGTGCGCGAGCGAGTAGGCCGGATAATCCAGTGCCAAAGCCCATTATCAGGATTGGCAGGACTGAGCTTCGCGCTATGGCAACCCAAAGCCGTCCTGAAATTGGAAACTCCGTGAGCCCATGCGGCAATCCTTTAATAGTACCCGTTACCGCTAGCGTATTTCGGGGCGAAGACTGTGCAATGTGAAGGACAAAACCGTCGCCGGGATCAAGGAAGTCAAACAAAATCTTCGCCTGATTGTTTTCGCATTGTTCGACCTTTACGTTTAGCACAGTTCTTGAAACCACAGTTGCATGGCAGACTAGTAGCCTACTATCGTCAGGGACCTTAACCATTAAAGGCTGAGAGCCTACCACCTGATCGTAGTTTATGGTGGTATTACCAGAGTTCCAGATTCCAACCCGTCCTGCTGTTAGGCGAGTTATCTCAATCCCTTGATATTTGATATCAAGATCGGACTGCCAAGTTGGATTGTTCACTGTAAGTATTTCGACTTCGACTTTGACGAATGAGAGGCTGTTTCGAATTAGACTGCGCCGGTAAAGGATAACGGACAGAATGATGCTAAACAGCCCGATAGCGGTTCCAATAACGAGAGATACCCACGGCCTTTCGGCAATCTCTATCAGTCCCTGCATCATTTCCCCGTCTCCCGCTTCTCAAAGAGGGCAGCACGGAGGCGCACCCGAAGCAAGGGCCTTATCAAAATCCGGGGCCGTCTTGCCTCAGCTAGTACAAAGGGCTAACATAATGGTCCCGACGCCGAAATAATTATCCTTTGTTTTCGAGTGCTTACGGGGATTTTAACCGATCCCCCTCGGCTCCACCGGCGTGCACCACTTTGCGGGACTTTGCTAAACAGTCGGCGCTCTGATTGGAGTGTTCCAGCCCAGCAATCACGACCTATCACGCAAGGCTGCAGCCGCTTCAACGAAACGGCTGCTCCCCCTCACCGAGTAGGCACAGGCTCCGCGCCTGAATAATCATAAAACCCGCGGCCAGTCTTCCGCCCGAACCACCCAGCCTCGACATACTTCACCAGCACCGGCGCCGGCCGGAACTTCGGATCGCCCGTCCCCTCGAACAATACCCGCGTAATCTCCAGGCACGTATCCAGCCCGATGAAGTCCGCCAGCGTCAGCGGCCCCATCGGATGGTTCAGCCCGAGCTGGCAGGCGAGGTCGATATCGCGCACGCTCGCCACGCCCTCGCCGAGCGCGAAGCACGCCTCGTTGATCATTGGCATCAGCACGCGGTTGACGATGAAGCCCGGCGCGTCGTTGGCATGCACCACCTGCTTGCCGAGTTTCTCCGCAAACGCCTCGACCGCCGCCACCGTCGCGTCCGACGTCGCGAGGCCGCGGATCAGTTCGATCGGCCGCATCACCGGCACCGGATTGAAGAAATGCACCCCCATGAAGCGCGCCGGATCGGGTGCCGCCTGGGCGAGGCGCGTGATCGGGATCGACGACGTGTTCGACGCCAGGATCGCGTCCGGTCCCAGCACCTTGCCGACCTCGGCGAAGATCTGACGCTTCACCGCCTCACGCTCGGTCGCCGCCTCGACGACGATCGCACAATCGCCCATGTCCGCGACACTCGCGACCGGCTCGATCAGCGCCAGCGCCGCATCGCGCGCGTCCCCGCCGATCTTTTCCTTCTCGACCAGCCGGCCAAGCGCCTTGGCGATCCCCGCCTTGCCTTTCTCGGCCGCCTCCAGCGACACGTCCGCCAGCAGCACGCGGTACCCCGCCTGTGCCGAAACCTGCGCGATCCCCGCGCCCATCTGCCCTGCACCAATCACACCGATCGTCTGCACATCACTCTCCTGATTTGTTGCCCCCTCCCTAGCCGCTTTTCCCCGCGCTGCCAGCGCGCTAGGCTGCAAGTATGCTGTGCAAACCGATCTTTTCCGCCCTCACGCCCCTCCTGGCCCCCCTCGTCATGCTGCCGCTGATGACGGCCTGTTCGCCGAGCCAGCCCACGCCGCAGCCCAAGGCCGACTCCGCGCCCGAGGCCAAGACCAAGCCCGCTCCCGCAGCCCCGACGGCACCACAGCCGACCGACACGCACGCGCCGCCCAAGCCCGGCGCCACGAAGACCTTCACCGACTGGACCGTAGGCTGCGACAACGCCCTGCGTTGCACGCTCGGCTCGCTCCTCCCCGACGCGAGCATCGGCCAGGACAATCTCACGCTCAACCTCGTGCGAGAGCCCGGCCCGGTCGCGAACGGCGGCGGCAAGATCTCGCTGGCGATCGAAACCCGCAACGATCAGGCCGCCACCAAGCGCCCGCCCGCCAGCTTCGCGGTCGACGGCAAGCCCATAGCCCTGCGCGACGCAACCGCCCTTGCCGCCGCAATCGCCAACGCCCAATCGCTGAAAATCCTCGACGCCAACGGCGCCACGCTCGCCACGCTCTCGCTGAAAGGCGCCGCCGCCGCACTCCGCTACATCGACGCGCAACAGGGTCGGGCGGGCACCGTCGACGCCATCGTCGCCAGAGGCCCCGCCGCCTCGCGCGCCGACGCCAGCCCTCCCCGTCATCGCCGCGATCGCGCCCTCGGGCGCCGCCGCCAAGCTCACCGCCGCGCAGATCGCGACGATGCGCAAACGCGGGTCGTGCGATATCGGCAACTTCCCCGATGGCGCCGACCCGACCCAGTTCGCAACCGAAGTTCACGCGCTAGGCGGCGGCAAGTCGCTCGCGATCCTCCCCTGCTCGACCGGCGCATACAATCTGATCGGCGCGCTTTTCATCATCGACGGCGCCACGATCACGCCGGCCCAGACCGACGCCCCCTCCGGCTTCGAGGAAACCGGCGCCAACTCCGCCACGCCGGTCAAGAGCGTCGTCAACGGCAGTTTCGAGAACGGCGTCCTCACCAGCTACGCCAAGGGCCGCGGGCTGGGCGACTGCGGCGTGCACCAGAGCTTCGTCTGGGACGGCACCCGCCTGCGCCTGTCCGAGCAATCCGAAATGGGCGAATGCCGCGGCAACATCGACTACATCACGACCTGGCGCGCGAAGGTGGTGCGCTAACCCTCTCCCCTTCAGGGTCGGGTCGGGATGGGGCATTGCCAAATAAGGCACCACTCGTTCGAACGACAAGCTCGGCAACGGCACTGCCCAGCTAGAGACCCCACCGCACGCACAACCGCTTGCTTCTCGCACGACGGCAATGGTTCGAATGGAAAGGAAGCGGAATGGCCACCTTTCAAATCCCGGGAGTAATCTTCGGCCAATGGCATTTCGCGAGCGCCACAACGGCAATGAACGGAAACATAGCCTTGATGACCGTTCCAGCGCTCGCCTTCGTCAAAAGCATGACCACGGGGATTTGCAGCCCGAAACTGATATAGAGATCGCCCGGCAAGCTGAGACTGGTAGTAAAGCCCCCAAATCCGACCAGGGAACCAGCAATCCAAAACGGCTTTCCCTTAAGGCCGGATATCTTGCTGATGTGCCATATCGCAACCAAACTCACGCCAATCGACACGGCAGCAAAGACGACGACAAAAATTTGAGATCCATTCATCGGCGGCGCACCCAAAGCGCTAATATGCACAACACCGCAAATGTCCGCAATTGAGCGATGCTGACGTCCCGCTGATCACCGCCGACTGCGCGCCACTTAGGGCGCCGGCCGCTCCACCTGAGCCTCGGCCAGATACACCCCGAACAGCCCCTCAGGATCGGTCCAAGCCGCCACCGGCGTCCACCCCCGACCGCAACAGGATCCGTGCATCCCGCTCGCCATATTTATGCGAGTTTTCCGTGTGGATAGAGTCACTTGCAGACATTTCGAATGTCCGCCCATCGACGGTAAACGTGACGTCGCGCACCGCCTCCAGATGCATCTCGATCCGCGCGCGATCGTCGTTCCACACCGCCTTGTGGCGGAACGCGTCGACCGGAATGTCGCCGTCCAGCTCACGGTTGATCCGCTCGAGCAGATTGAGGTTGAACGCCGCCGTCACGCCCTGCGCATCGTCATACGCCGGGACGAGCACGTCCTCCGCCTTGATCCGGTCCATCCCGATCAACAGCATCGCGCCGACGCCAAGCGACGTCCGCATCGCGCGCAACAGGTCGACCGCCATCAACGGGATCATGTTGCCGATCGTCGACCCCGGAAAGAATCCGAGCTTCGGCGTGTCGGCGATCGTCTTGGGCAAGCTCAGCGGCCGCATGAAATCGGCCTCGAACGGCAGCACGAGAAGGTCCGGGAACTGCTCGCCCAGCACCTTCGACGATTCACGCAGGAAATCGCCCGAAATATCGATCGGCACGTAGACTGACGGCGCGACGGCATCGAGCAGAATCGGCGTCTTGGTCGAAGATCCCGACCCGAACTCAACGACCGCACGACCTTCGCCGGCCAGCGTCGCCACCTCCGGACACGCGGTCTCCAGGATCGCCCGCTCGGTCCGCGTCGGATAATATTCGGGCAGGTCGGTGATCTTCTCGAACAGCTCCGAGCCGCGCCGATCGTAGAACCACCGCGCCGGAATTGCCCGCGGCCGCCGAGCGAGCCCGTCCAGCACGTCCGCACGGAACTGCGGATCGGCCAACGTCTGCTGGCCGTCCTCGATCTCAGGCTTCAACATCAGATATCTTTCGCGAGGCGCACGCCGGTGAACTGCCACCGTTGATGCGGATAGAAGAAATTGCGGTAGCTCGCCCGCGCATGGCCGCGCGGCGTCGCACAGCTCCCGCCGCGCAGGATGAACTGCGAACTCATGAACTTTCCATTGTATTCGCCGACCGCGCCCGCCGCCGTCACGAACCCGGGATAAGGCCGATACGCGCTGCCGGTCCATTCCCAGACGTCGCCGAAGAACGCCGGTCCGCCCGCGGAGGGCCGAGGCTCAACCGGTCCGGCGACATCCATCTGGTTGCCCCCGTTCGCGTCGTGCGAGGCCGCCGCCGCCTCCCATTCGAACTCAGTCGGCAACCGCGCGCCGGCCCAGCTCGCATAGGCATCCGCCTCGAAAAAGCTGACATGCGTCACCGGCGCCGCCGGATCGATCGCGCGCCGACCATCGAGCCCGAACCGCGTCCAGCCCGCCTCACCCTGCTCCCAATAGAGCGGCGCGACGATGCCCTCGGCCTTCACCCACGCCCAGCCATCCGCCAGCCAGTGCCGCGCCTCGGTATAGCCGCCATCGGCAATGAACGCCGCCCATTCGCCGTTCGTCACGGTCCGGTCCGCGATCGCATGCGGCACCAGCAAGGCGGCGTGACGCGGGCCCTCGCAATCGAACGCGAAGCCCTCGCCGTCATGCCCGACCTCGACGATCCCGCCCTCATGCGCGATCCAGCCGATCGGCCCTGGCATTGCGACCGGGACTTTCCGCGCCGCCGGCCACATCGCCGGCTCAAACGGGTTCTCCGAAAACATGTGAAGGATGTCGGTTACCAACAATTCCTGGTGCTGCTCTTCATGATGGCACCCGAGCGCCACCAAGTCTCGCGCCTCCTCCGGCAAATCCGGCAGTGCCTCCAGCAACGCAGCATCGACATGCGCGCGATACGCCCGCACCTCGTCGATCGACGGCCGCGTCACCATCCCGCGACGATCGCGCGCGTGACGCCGCCCCTCGGCCTCGTAATAGCTATTGAACAAAAACGGGAAGCGCTCGTCGTGCAGCACATAGCCGGCGACATGATCGCGCAACACGAACGTCTCGAAGAACCACGTCGTATGCGCCATGTGCCACTTGGTCGGCGACGCATCGGGCATCGACTGCACCGTCGCATCCGCATCCGACAGCGGCGCCGCGAGCGCGAGCGTCAGGTCGCGGACGGCGGCAAACCGCTCGGCCAACGGGGACGTTTCCGGCAGGCCTTCGCGGTCGGGACGAACGGGATTGGGCATCGATCTCTCCTCAGTTCTACGTCGAGCGAAGCGACGTTGGAACGCGAGCGACGATACGCGCCTAGTCGCGCGTGGCCCCCGGTCGCCAAAGAACGTCTCCGGCGCCGTTTTGGTTCACCGCCCGCGATGCCACGAACAGGAAATCCGAAAGCCGGTTAACATACGCTAATGCGGCCGGATTGAGCGGCTGCGTCTCGCTCGCACCGACGGCGGATCGCTCCGCGCGACGGCTGATCGCGCGCCAGGTGCAGTGCGGCGGCTTCGGCCGATCCTCCCGGCAGGATGAAGCTGCGCAACGGGGCAAGATGCGCGTTCAGCGCATCGATCTCGCGCTCGAGCCGGTCGACCTGCGACGGCACGATCCGCAACACCATCTCGGACGGCGCGAACGGATCACCGCCAGCCTCGTCCGTGCCGGCCGGAGTCGCCAGATCCGCGCCGAGATCGAACAAATCGTTCTGGATCCGGGTCAGCGCCGCCGCCATCGGCTGGTCGCCCAGCGCGATCACCGCCAAGCCGATCGCCGAATTCGCCTCGTCGACATCGCCGATCGCCTGCATCAGCGCGCTCGATTTCGATACGCGCGATCCATCGACGAGCCCCGTCGTGCCGTCGTCCCCCGTCCGCGTGTAGATCTTGTTCAGCTTGACCATGAATCTTCCAGATTGAAACGCGGTGAGGCCCCATCACCCAACGCTAACGCCACCCAACGACGAAGTCGGGACCCAACGAAGAAATTCCGTACCCCACAGCACTCGAACCCAGCGCGCCACAGCACCCCAATCCTGCGCCCCGCAGCCCCCGAACCCCGTGCCCCACAGCCCCCGTCACCCCAGCGAAAGCTGGGGTATCCCTCGTGGTTCGCGACGCCCACCCAACAACGAGATTCCAGCTTCCGCTGGAATGACGGCAGAGTGCGAGCGACGTAGCCCCAATTGCAGTCGCCTTAGTTCCGCCCCGCCGCGAACAGGATCACCACCACGATCAGGATCGCGAGCGCTTGGAAGAAGATCCGCTGCTGCATCATCCGATTCGATTTCAGCGACGCGGCACTCGGCCCGCTGCCGTCGCGGACCTGCGCCGTGCCCTCCTGCAGGAACGACACGACGCCCCGCACCAGAGCCACGACGGTCGCGATCATCGCCGCGATCAGGAGGATGACGAGGAATGTGTTCATGGCCCGAGTGTAAGCGCGCACCGGCGGGGTAGCAATGGCGTACCCGATGCCGGGAAATGACCCATGTTGCCCGGAAGCCTCATGGTGCCAACACCGTTGCGGAATGCTGTGCGGACGGCGCACATGGCGCATGCTCTATCTCGCGCTCAAAGCCCTGATTTCCGGTATCCTGATCGCCGCCGCATCGGAACTTGCCAAGCGCTATCCCGGCTTCGGTGCGCTCGTCGCATCGCTGCCGCTCGTGTCGGTGCTCGGCATGATCTGGCTCTGGCACGACAAACCCGATCCCCGAACAATGGCCGCGCACGCCGGCGCAACCTTCTGGTACGTGCTGCCCTCGCTACCGATGTTCCTGCTGATCCCCGCGCTGTTGCGACATGGTGTACCCTTCTGGATGTCGCTGGCGGCGGGCTGCGTACTGACGATCGCGCTGTACGCGGCAATGACGTGGGCAGCGCCGAGACTGGGGATCGAGCTGTAAAAGCACCACCCCGGCGGAGGCCGGGGCCCAATTGGGAAAGCAGAGGTAACGGAGCGATGCGTTACGCCAGCACTGTCCCCCAATTGGGCCCCGGCCTCCGCCGGGGTGGTACAACATTGGAGCCGCCGCGCTGCCACCATGTTTCCCCGCGAAGGCGGAGACCCAGACTGGGCTCCCGCCTTCGCGGGAGAACAAGGAAGTGCAGGTGCGCGGCGTTGCGGCCGCACCGTGTTCGGGGGTATCGGCACCACTCAGTTCAGGCGCTCACTTGGCTTTCGCTTAGCAGGCCGCGATCACCCCCCACTCCGCACCCGAGCCGCCAACACCGCCCCATCCTCCCCCGCCGCCCGCATTTCCGCCAACGACAACGCCCCATCGCGCTTAGCCAACCGCCGCCCCGCCGCATCCACCACCAGCGGATGATGATGATAGCGCGGCACCGACAACCCCAGCAGCGCCTGCAACACCCGGTGCACGTGCGTCGCCGCAAACAAATCCACCCCGCGCACCACGTCCGTCACCCCCTGCGCGGCATCGTCGAGCGTCACCGCCAGGTGATAGCTCGCCGGCGCATCCTTCCGCGCCAGCACGACGTCGCCCTGCACCATCGGAGCCGCAACCACCGCCCCGACCGTCGCGTCATGCCACGACACTGCGCCGACCTCCGCCACCGCCTTCGCCATATCCAACCGCCAGCAACACGCCCCCGTCCGCGCCGCAACCTCCGCCGCCGAAAGCCCCCGACAAATCCCCGGATAGACCGGACCGACCTCCCCCTGCGGCGCAGAGGCACTCGCCGCGATTTCCGCCCGCGTACAGAAACACGGATACACGAGCGCGCGCCTTCAACCCTTCCATCGCCGCGTCGTACGTCGCCAGCCGCTCCGACTGAAACACGAGCTCGTCCCATCGCAACCCAAGCCACGCCAGATCCTCGAGAATCCCATCGACGAACTCCGGCCGACTCCGCGTCCCATCGATATCCTCGATCCGCAGCACGAACCGCCCGCCCCGCTCGCGCGCAAAGTCGTGCGCGCGGATCGCCGACGCCGCGTGGCCCAGATGCAGCCGCCCGGTCGGGCTCGGCGCGAACCGCGTCACGACACTCACCGCGCTTGACCGACCGCTACGCGCCGTGCTGTCATGCTGCCGTCATCGCTACCGTCCATAGGGCGCTCTGCGAAGCCTGAGTGGGAGGAGCCGTGTTTCACCCCGATCTGATGCGTCATCCGGATGGTTGTCCGGCGCTCGTGCTGAATGCCGACTACACGCCGCTTTCCTACTATCCGCTCAGTGTCTGGCCGTGGCAAACCGCGGTCAAGGCTGTCTTCCTCGACCGTGTCGACATCGTCGCCACCTATGAACGCGAAGTCCGCAGCGCCAATTTCGCGCTGAAACTGCCCTCGGTGATCGCGCTCAAGCAGTTCGTCCGACCGTCGCAATTTCCCGCCTTCACCCGCTTCAACCTGTTCCTGCGCGACAAGTTCACCTGCCAATATTGCGGCAAGCTGCGCGATCTCACCTTCGACCATGTCGTCCCCCGCGCGCAAGGCGGGCGTACCACGTGGGAGAACGTCGTCACCGCCTGCTCGCCCTGCAACCTCAAGAAAGGCGGGCGCACGCCGAAACAGGCGGCGATGCCGCTGCATATCGAGGCGATCCGCCCGACCAACTGGCACCTCCAGGAACACGGCCGCAGCTTCCCGCCCAACTACCTGCACGACACGTGGCACGACTGGCTCTATTGGGACATCGAACTCGAGGCCTGACGGCATCGATACGACGGGAGATTCTATGCAGGTGAAACTGGTAGCGGCGCTCGCCGCGACGGGAATTCTGGTGTCCGCGTGCGGCAACAAGGACGAGCAGCGCGCGCAGGCCGACGCCAACGCGGTCGGCTTCGTGCCGCCCTCGGTGACCTCGCGGCTCGACTTCGGCGCCAGCATGGAACGGCGTTTCCGCACGCTCGACCGCAACGGCGACGATCGGGTCACCAAGGACGAACTCCCCTCGCCGAATGCCCGCATCAAGGCGTTCGACCGCAACAAGGACGGTGTCATCACCGCGATCGAATGGAGCGAAGGCACGCTCGCCTGGTTCGACAAGATGGACCTGAACCACGACGGCACGGTCACGTCGGAAGAGCGTGCGGAGTCACGGAAGCGCTGATCGACGCAATTAAGTGTCGACGACGACCGGTTCGACACGACAAATATACCGCATGAGGTTGACCTGATCCCTGCCGCAGCGCAGCAGGGAATCATGGCAAGCCTCCCCGCAATCGCGAACAATTCCGACATCCGCTTCCTCGGCAAACTGCTCGGCGACGTCATCCGCGCCTATGGTGGCGAGCGCCTGTTCGCGGCCACCGAGACGATCCGAAAAGCCTCGGTCGAGCGCCACCGCGACGCCTCCGAAGGCAAGCCCGGCGACGATCGCGCGGTCGATCTCAGCCTCGAAAAGCTCAGCCTCGACGAGACGCTCGATTTCGTCCGCGGCTTCATGCTCTTCTCGATGCTCGCCAATCTCGCCGAAGACCGCCAGGGCATCGCCGCGGAGGACGGCGCCGACCTCGCCTCCGCAATCGCGCAGCTTGAATCCGAGGGCATCGACCGCGCCCAGATCCGCACGCTGCTCGACCACGCACTGATCGCCCCCGTGCTCACCGCGCACCCGACCGAAGTGCGGCGCAAAAGCATGATCGACCACCGCAACCGCATCGCCGAGCTGATGGCGCTGCGCGATCTCGGCCGCGACACCACGCCGGATGGCGACAGCGTCGACGACGCGATCCTCCGCCAGATCGCTTTGCTCTGGCAAACCCGCGTCCTGCGCCGCGACCGCCTCTACGTCACCGACGAGGTCGACACCGCGCTCAGCTATCTGCGCGACGTGTTCCTCCCCGCGCTTCCCGCGCTCTACCAGCGCTGGGACCGCGCGCTCGGCGAACGCACGCCCAGTTTCCTGCGCCCCGGCAGCTGGATCGGCGGTGACCGCGACGGTAACCCCTATGTCACCGCGGACTCGCTCAAGACCGCGCTGTCGAAGGCGAGCGAGGCTGTGCTCGGTTATTATTGCGACGCGGTGCACGCACTCGGCGCCGAGCTCTCGATCTCGACCGAACACGCCCCCGCCGACGCCGCGGTGCAGGCGCTCGCCGACGCCAGCGGTGACGATGCCGCCAGCCGCAGCGACGAGCCCTATCGCCGCGCGCTCTCCGGCATCTACGCCCGCCTGTCCGCGACGCACGATGCGCTCACCGGCAAGCACGCCCCCGCCCCGGCCGCCTCGTCGGCGAGCCCTATGCCAACCCCGCCGACTTCCGCGCCGACCTCGTCACGCTCGCGCACGGCCTCGGCATCGCGCTCAAGACCGGCGGCGCACTCGGCCGGCTGATCCGCGCGGTCGAGACGTTCGGCTTCCACCTCGCCACCTTGGATCTCCGCCAGAACAGCGCCGTCCACGAACGCGTCGTCGCCGAACTGCTGAAAGTCGCCGGCGTCGAGGACGAGTACCTCGCGCTCGACGAAGACGCGCGCGTCGCGCTGCTCCGCCGCGAGCTTGCCAACGCCCGCCCCCTCACCTCGCGCTTCGCCGAATATTCCGAAGAAACCGCCAGCGAACTCGCGATCGTCCAAGCCGCCGCCGATGCGCACGCCGCCTACGGCCCCGCGTGCATCACCAACTACATCGTCTCGATGGCGCAGTCGGTCAGCGACCTGCTCGAAGTGAACCTCCTGCTCAAGGAAGTCGGCCTCTACCGCCCCGGCGAAACCCCGACCGCCGCGATCATGGCGGTCCCGCTGTTCGAGACGATCGGCGATCTCGAAGCCGCCCCCGCCGTCATGACCGCATGGTTCGCGCTCCCCGAGATCGCGACCATCTCGAAGACGCGTGGCCATCAGGAAGTGATGATCGGCTATTCGGACAGCAACAAGGACGGCGGCTATCTCACCTCCACCTGGCAGCTCTCGAAAGCCTCGACCGCGCTAAAACCCGTCTTCGCAAAGGCCGGCGTCGGCATGCAGCTGTTCCACGGACGCGGCGGCGCGGTCGGCCGCGGCGGCGGCTCGGCGTTCCGCGCGATCCGCGCGCAGCCCTCGGGCACCGTCCAGGGCCGCATCCGCATCACCGAGCAGGGCGAAGTCATCGCCGCCAAATACGGCACGCGCGACGCCGCGATGACCAATCTCGAAGCGATCGCTTCCGCCACTCTGCTCGCAAGCCTCGAGCCCGAACGCCTCTCCAACGCCGACAATGCCAGCTTCTCCGCGGCAATGGACAAGCTCAGCGACACCGCGTTCCACAGCTACCGCGACCTCGTCTACGGTACGGAGGGCTTCCGCACCTTCTTCCGCCAGATGACCCCGATCGCCGAGATCGCCGGCCTCAAGATCGGCAGCCGCCCCGCCAGCCGCACCAAGTCCGACCGCATCGAGGACCTCCGCGCGATCCCGTGGGTGTTCAGCTGGGCGCAGGCTCGCGTCATGCTCCCCGGCTGGTACGGGGTCGGCCGCGCGATCGCCGATTTCGAGGACAAGGCGCTGCTGAAGGACATGGCGCAAGGCTGGCCGCTCTTCGCCTCCGCGCTGGCGAACCTGGAGATGGTGCTGGCCAAGTCCGACATCGGCATCGCCGAACGCTATGCCGGGCTCGTCGAGGACGACAAGCTCCGCGAGATCTTCACCACGATCCGCGACGGCTGGCACCAGACCCACGACGGCCTGCTCACGGTAACGGGCCAGTCCCGCCTCCTCGAAAAGCACCCCGCCCTAGACGCCTCGATCCGCCTCCGCCTGCCGTATATCGAGCCGCTCAACCTCCTCCAGATCGAACTGATCAAGCGCCGCCGTGCCGGCGAGGACGACCCTCGCATCGGCGAAGGCATCCTGCTCTCCATCAACGCCATCGCCACGGCCTTGAGAAACAGCGGCTAATCCTCCCCGGAACGGGGAGGGGGACCAGCGAAGCTGGTGGAGGGGGCGTGCGGCAAAAGTACCAGCCGTGAGACTCGCCTTACCCGATCGCAGCGCCCGGTATCGCTCCGACACAGCCGTAACGCTTGCGGCGCTCCCCTCCACCACGCCGCTACGCGTCGCGGTCCCCCTCCCCGTGCCGGGGAGGATAAAACGGCGCAGCGACATCCTCACGCACCCGCATCAACCGCCCGGTCCCCCGGTCCAGCAAAGCCCAGGTCGTAACCGCCTCCAGCTTCACCCGCCCATCATCCCCGACAAACCGCACATGCCGATCGAACCGAGCCCCTTAGGCGCCCCCTCGACCCAAGTCTCACCAACGACCGTCTCCCCCGCGACAACACTCCCACGGTAATCGATCTCATGCCGCGTCACGACCCACACATACGCCAGCTTATGCTCGGCCGGCGCCACCGCCTCCCAATGTGCAGTCGCGATGGCCTGAATCCACTGCACCCAGACCGCATTGTTCACATGCCCAAGCTCGTCGATATCCGCGTCCTGCGCCGTTATCGAGAGCGTGAACCGGCTCACCCCGCGACGCCCAGCTGCCACAGCACGAACGCGTGCTCCTCCGCACCCTCACGCAGCGATTCGAACCGCCCCGACTTGCCGCCATGCCCCGCGCCCATGTTGGTCTTGAGCAGCAACACATTGTCGTCGGTCTTCATCAACCGCAGCTTCGCCGCCCACTTCGCCGGCTCCCAGTACGTGACGCGTGGATCGTTGAGCCCGCCGGAAATGAACATCGGCGGATAAGCCTGTGCCTTGACGTTGTCGTACGGCGAATACGACCGGATCAGCGCGAACGCCGCCTCATCTTCGATCGGATTGCCCCACTCCGGCCACTCGCCCGGCGTCAGCGGCAGGGTCTCGTCCAGCATCGTATTCAGCACATCGACGAACGGCACGTCCGCGATCACCGCACCCCACAGTTCGGGATCGGAATTGACCACCGCCCCCATCAGCTCGCCGCCAGCAGACCGCCCCGCGATCGCGATCTTCCCTGCCGACGTCCACTGCGCATCGACCAGCGCCTTCGCCACATCGACGAAATCGTTGAACGTGTTCGCGCGCTTCTCCAGCTTGCCATCGAGATACCATTGCTGGCCCAGATCATCGCCGCCGCGGATATGCGCGATCGCATAGGCGAACCCGCGATCGAGCAAGCTCATCCGCCCCGTCGAGAAGCCCGGCGGGATCGCATAGCCGTACGCGCCATACGCATAGAGGAACAAAGGCGCCGACCCATCGCGAACGAACCCGGCCGGATACACGATCGAGACCGGGATCTCCGTCCCGTCCCGCGCGACGATCTTGAGCCGCTCGGTCGCGTATTTCGCCGCGTCATACCCGCTCGGGATTTCCTGAACCTTGAGCATCGTCCGCTCGCCGGTATCGACGTCATAATCATACACCGTCCCTGGCGTGACCATCGACTCATACCCAAGCCGCAGCACCGTCATGTCGTATTCGGGATTATCCCCCAGCCCTGCGACATAGCTCGCCTCGGGAAAGTCGATCCGCTTGCCCTCGGTCGGCGTCTCGTACCGATGAATCGCGATCTGATCGAGCCCGTCCTCGCGCCCGTCGACCACGAAGAAGTCCTGATAGCACTCCACCCCGGTCATGTAGAACGTCGGGCTCGCCGGGATCAGTTCGGTCCAGGCATCCGGCTCCTCGACCAGCGCAGTGCACAGCCGGAAATTCGGATCGACGTCGTTGGTATGGATGAACAGCGTCCCGTCATGCTCGTCCACATCATATTCGCGGCCCACCTTCCGCGCCGACACGAGGATCGGCACCGCCAAAGGCTCGTGCGCAGGCAGCAGATACAGTTCGCTCGTCACATGGTCGCTGGTCGCGATCACGATCCACTTGCGCGAACTCGTCTCGCCGACGCCGACGCGGAAGCCCTCGTCTTCCTCGTGGAACAGCACGACGTCCTCGGAGATCGGCGTCCCCAGCCGGTGGAACCGCGCATTGTCCGTCCGCCACTGCTCGTTTGCCAGCCCGTACAGGAACCCCGCGTCGTCCGCGGTCCAGACGATCTCGCTGAGCATCCCCGGGATCACATCGGGCAGGTGCTTGCCGGTATCCAGATCCTTGACCCGAACCTCGAACCGCTCGCTCCCGTTATCGTCGATCGCATAGGCCAGATAGCGCCCGTCGTTGCTGACCGAGAACGCGCCGAGCCGGAAATACTCATGCCCCTCCGCCAGCGCCGGCTCGTCGAGCAGCAGCTCGTCCTCACCCCTGCAACGGGTTTCCGCCACCATTTCTTGTACTGCCCGCCGGTCTCGTACGCAGTCCAGTAGAGCCAATCGCCATCCTTCTGCGGCACCGAGGATTCATCCTCCTTGATGCACGCCTTCATCTCTTCGTAGATCGTATCGGTAAGCGCTTTGTGCGGCGCCATCTGCGCCTCGAAATACGCGTTCTCTGCTTCGAGATACGCCAGCACGTCGGCGTCATCGACCTCCGGATAGTTCGGATCCTTCAGCCACGCATACGGATCCTCGATCGTCACGCCATGCGTGGTGAAGCTGTGCGGGCGCTGTTCGGCGATGGGGGCGTGGTCATGCAGCGGTGTTAGCCGGGCGGAGGGTGGAAGCCAAACGCTGCGGCGTTGCAAGCGTGACGGCCGACCCAGCCAACACCACCCCGGCGAAGGCCGGGGCCCAATTGGAAAGGTTGCACTAACTGCGCGCAATCCTCCGTTATTGCCGTCCCCCAATTGGGCCCCGGCCTTCGCCGGGGTGGTACAAAACTTCGGTGGCGCCCCTAACTCTGTTTCCCCGCGAAGGCGGGGACCCAGTCTGGGCTCCCGCCTTCGCGGGAGAACAAGGGGGCCGTAAATGTGGTTCGTCAGCCCTGCGAGAAAGCCACCCGACGAAGCTCCCCGCCCGCACCCGCTGTCCTACACATCTGCCTTCTGTCACAACGCCCGGCATGACCGTGACCGCCCGATCCGCACCCCTATCCATGCCGTCGCACCCGTCCGCAACGCCCACCAGGGGCAAGTATTGAAACGTCGCCAGCGTCTGCACTTTCTATACTTCACTTTTGACGAGAGACCGAACCGATGAACCCGACCGCCCGCTTAGCCGACCGCCTCGCGGCCCTCCGCGCCCAGCTAACCACCGATAATCTCGACGGTTTCGTCATCCCGCTCACCGATGAACACATGAGCGAATATGTCGGCGGCTACGCGCAGCGCCTCGCCTGGCTCACCGGCTTCGGCGGCTCGGCCGGCACTGCCGTCGTCCTCGCCGATCGCGCCGCGATCTTCACCGACGGTCGCTACACGATCCAGGTCCGCGAACAGGTCGACGGCGCGCAGTGGGACTACGCCGACGTCCCCCAGACCAGCCCCGCCGCCTGGCTCGCTAAGCACGCCCCAGAAGGCGGCCGCATCGGCTACGACCCGTGGCTCCACACCGGAATTTGGGTCGCCGAAGCCACCACAGCCCTCGCCGACCGCGGCGCCACGCTGGTAGCGGTCGACGCCAACCCCATCGACGCGATCTGGGCCGACCGCCCCGCCCCCTCCCCCGCCAAGCTGACCGTCCAGCCCGACCAGTTCACCGGCGCCTCGTCCGCCGAAAAGCGCGCGAAGATCGCCGACTGGCTCTCCGAGCAGAACGCCGACGCGGTCGTCCTCACGGCACTCGATCTCGATCGCCTGGGCACTCAACGTCCGTGGCGGCGACGTCGATCACACCCCCGTCGCGCTGTCCTACGCGATCGTGAGCGCGGACGGCACCACCGACCTGTTCGTCGCCCCCGACAAGCTCGACGACGCGGTACGCCAGCATCTCGGCAACGCGGTCCGCCTCCACGACCGCACCGCCTTCGCCGCAACCCTTGCGACCTACGCCGGCAAACGCGTCGCCGCCGACCCCGAACGCGCGGTCGCCGCGATCACGCAAGCGCTGCAGACCGGCGGCGCGAAGATCCTGCCGCTGCGCGACCCAGTCGTCCTCGCCAAGGCCATCAAGAACCCGGTCGAGATCGCCGGCCACCGCGCCGCCTCCGCCCGCGACGGCGCCGCGCTCGCGCGCTTCCTCCGCTGGGTCGAAACCGAATGCGTGAAGGGGGCAAACCGAACTCAGCGCCGCCGCCAAGCTGCTCGCCTTCCGCGAACAGACCGGCGTCCTCAAGGACACCTCGTTCGACACGATCTCCGCCACCGGCCCGCACGGCGCGATCCCGCACTACCACGTCACCGAGGAATCGAGCGCGCCGATCGAACCGGGCCAGCTCTACCTGATCGACTCCGGCGGCCAATATGCCGACGGCACCACCGACGTGACCCGCGTCATGCCGATCGGCGAACCGACCGCAGAGATGCGCGACCGCTTCACCCGCGTCCTCAAGGGCCATATCGGCATCGCCACCGCGGTTTTCCCCGACGGCACGATGGGCGGCCAGATCGACGCCTTCGCCCGCCGTCCGCTCTGGGAAGCCGGCCTCGATTTCGGCCACGGCACCGGCCACGGCGTCGGTGCGTATCTCGCGGTCCACGAAGGCCCGCAGCGGATCGCCTCGCCAAATTACCTCGGCGGCGCGGCGATGGAGCCCTTACGCGCCGGCATGATGCTCTCCAACGAGCCCGGCTACTACAAGGCCGGCGAATACGGCATCCGCATCGAGAACCTGATCCTGATCGAACCCCGCGCAATCCCCGGCGCCGACCGCGCAATGCTCGGCTTCGAGACGCTCACCTTTTGCCCGATCGAACGCTCGCTGATCGAGCCGACGCTGCTGACCGCCGAAGAGCGCCAATGGGTCGACGACTATCACGCGCAGGTGCTGGCCGTGCTGACCCCGGAAATGACCGATACGGAGGATCGCGCCTGGCTCGCCGGAAAATGCGCAGCCCTTACTTGACCGGCTCGTCACCAGTCGCGGGCGCGGCGCTTACCGCACGCGCCTGCGCCTTCCGCCGTCGCAGGTTTTCCCGCAAGGCGGCGGCCATGCGCTCCGCCTTTTCGGCCGCCTTTCTATCCCGATCATCCATAAATCCGCCCTACATCGCCGCACGATAGCTTGACAACCGCGCCGCCCTCGTCTCTTAGCCCCACTCCGCCGGCAGCGATGCCGACGAGTGCTGCCGTAGCTCAGTGGTAGAGCGCATCCTTGGTAAGGCTGAGGTC
Source organism: Sphingomonas sp. LR55 (assembly GCF_036856015.1). Taxonomy (NCBI): domain Bacteria; kingdom Pseudomonadati; phylum Pseudomonadota; class Alphaproteobacteria; order Sphingomonadales; family Sphingomonadaceae; genus Sphingomonas; species Sphingomonas sp. LR55. The sequence continues at coordinate 3,206,948 of NZ_JASPFO010000001.1, read as the reverse complement.
GTGAGTTCAATCCTCACCGGCAGCACCAGTTTTTTGACTTCTCTCCCGCAGCGGGCGCCCAACGAGCACCCTGCGGAGAGAATCGTCACCCTAGAACTCCATGCTTGCAAGTTCGGCATTTGGAGCCCGCCACCGGCAGAAATGCCGCTCGCGCGAGCGTTTTTAGGGTCCCTGGCTAACCCCGAGCTTGTCACCACGTAAGCACCGCACCCCTTCGAGGTAGGCCACTCCGGTTTTATGTCTCGGTTCGATGGCACGTGCTAGCATCTCCCGGAAGCTCTTGTGTTGCTCAAATGCAACACCATCTTTTGGCCAGATACCGAACCATCCCACAGGAATTCGTCATGAACATCGACAAATTCACCGACCGCGCGAAGGGCTTCCTGCAATCCGCGCAGACCGTCGCGATCCGCATGAACCATCAGCGGATCGCGCCCGAACATCTGTTGAAGGCACTGCTGGAGGACGAGCAGGGCATGGCCGCAGGGCTGATCGCGGCCGCGGGCGGCGACGCCAAGCGCGCGACCTCGGAAACCGATCTCGCGCTGGCCAAAATCCCCGTCGTGTCCGGCTCGGGCGCGCAGACCACGCCGGGGATCGACAACGACGCGGTGCGCGTCCTCGACCAGGCCGAGCAGATCGCAAGCAAGGCGGGCGACAGTTTCGTTACCGTCGAGCGCCTGCTGGTCGCGCTCACGCTCTCGCTCAACACCGCCGCGGGCAAGGCGTTGAAGGCCGGCGGCGTGACGCCCGAGGGGCTCAACACCGCGATCAACGCCGTCCGCCAGGGCCGTACCGCCGACACCGCGGGCGCCGAGGACCGCTATGATGCGCTCAAGAAATTCGCGCGCGACCTGACGCAGGCGGCGCGCGACGGCAAGCTCGACCCCGTCATCGGTCGCGACGAGGAGATCCGCCGCACCATCCAGATCCTCGCCCGCCGGACTAAGAACAACCCTGCGCTGATCGGCGAACCCGGCGTCGGCAAGACCGCGATCGCGGAAGGGCTAGCCCTGCGCATCGCCAATGGCGACGTGCCCGATACGCTGAAGGATCGCCGGCTGATGTCACTCGACATGGGCTCGCTGATCGCGGGTGCGAAATATCGCGGCGAGTTCGAGGAGCGGCTGAAAGGCGTGCTCGACGAGGTGAAGGCCGCCGAGGGCGACGTCATCCTGTTCATCGACGAGATGCACCAGCTGATCGGCGCGGGTAAATCCGAGGGCGCGATGGACGCGGGCAACCTGCTTAAGCCGGCGCTTGCACGCGGCGAATTGCACTGCGTCGGCGCGACCACGCTCGACGAATACCGCAAGTACGTCGAGAAGGACCCCGCGTTGCAGCGGCGGTTCCAGCCCGTCATGGTCGGCGAACCGACCGTCGAGGACACGATCTCGATCCTGCGCGGGCTGAAGGAGAAGTACGAGCTCCACCACGGCGTGCGGATCACCGACGGCGCGATCGTCGCCGCCTCGACGCTGTCGAACCGCTACATCACCGATCGCTTCCTGCCCGACAAGGCGATCGACCTGATGGACGAGGCCGCGTCGCGGATCCGGATGGAAGTCGAGTCGAAGCCCGAGGCGATCGAGAATCTCGACCGGCGGATCATCCAGCTCAAGATCGAACGCGAGGCGTTGAAGCGCGAGACCGATGACGCGTCGGTCGACCGGCTCGACACGCTGGAGGGCGAACTCGTCAATCTGGAGGAGCAATCCGCCGAGCTGACGACGCGCTGGAAGGGCGAGAAGGACAAGATCAACGCCGAGGCGCGGGTCAAAGAACAGCTCGATGCCGCACGGCTCGAGCTGGAGCAGGCGCAACGATCGGGCGATCTCGCCAAGGCAGGCGAGCTTTCCTACGGCACGATCCCGGGGTTGCAGCGCCAGCTCGACGAGGCGGCGGGGGCGACCAAGGGCGCGATGCTGCGCGAGGAAGTGACCGCGGACGATATCGCCGGCGTGGTCAGCCGCTGGACCGGCATTCCGGTCGAGCGGATGCTGCAGGGCGAGCGCGACAAGCTGCTCGCGATGGAAGCGACGATCGGCAAGCGCGTGATCGGCCAGGCGCATGCGGTGAAGGCGGTCTCGACCGCGGTGCGGCGCGCGCGCAGGGTTGCAGGATCCGAACCGGCCGCTCGGGTCGTTCCTGTTTCTCGGGCCGACCGGCGTCGGCAAGACCGAGCTGACCAAGGCGCTGGCGGAATTCCTGTTCGACGATCCGTCGGCGATGGTCCGCATCGACATGAGCGAGTTCATGGAGAAGCACGCGGTCGCGCGGCTGATCGGCGCCCCTCCGGGCTATGTCGGGTACGAGGAAGGCGGCGTGCTGACCGAGGCGGTGCGCAGGCGGCCGTATCAGGTGATCCTGTTCGACGAGGTCGAGAAGGCCCACGGCGACGTGTTCAACGTGCTGTTGCAGGTGCTCGACGACGGGCGACTGACCGATGGCCAGGGGCGCACGGTGGATTTCAGCAACACGCTGATCATCCTGACGTCGAACCTCGGCAGCCAGTACCTCGCGAACATGGCGGAGGGCGACGACGTCTCGTCGGTCGAGCCGCAGGTGATGGAGATCGTCCGATCGCATTTCCGGCCGGAATTCCTCAACCGGCTCGACGAGGTGATCCTGTTCCACCGCCTCGGCCAGTCGCACATGGCACCGATCGTCGACATCCAGGTATCCCGCGTCGACAAACTGCTCGCCGACCGCAAGATCGTCCTCGACCTGACGGATGCCGCGAGAGCATGGCTCGGACGCGTCGGCTATGATCCGGTGTACGGCGCGCGGCCGTTGAAGCGTGCGGTGCAGCGCTATCTGCAAGACCCGCTCGCCGACATGATCCTGCGCGGCGAGGTCAAGGACGGCTCGACCGTCAAGGTCGACGAAGGCGACGGCAAGCTGGTGCTCCAGGTCGCCTAAGCGGAGCGAGAGCGGCGTTACCAACGCCGCTCTCGCTCAGTCGCCGATCTGCGCGCGAAGATCATAGCCGTTCGCGTCTGCTACAGGGAAGAACGCGCGCAGGACGTCGCGCTCCACCTCGGTGAGATACGGGTTCCAGACATCGAAGATTAGGATCGCACGCAGTTGATCGGAACGGTTCCACGCCTCGTGTTCGATCGTGTCGTCAAACGCCCACGCCTCGCCGACCCGCCATTCGCGCGTCTCACCGCCGACCCGGAACCCGCATTTGTCGGGTACGATCAGCGGCAGATGGATGATCGCGCGAACGTTGCTGACGCCGGTATGCGCGGGAAGGCGCGTGCCGGGTCGCAGCAGTGAAAAGAAAACGGAGGGTGCGCGGGCGGGCAAGTTGGCGAGCGGCAGTGCCTCGATCGCAGCGGCGGTCTGCGGACAGCGCGCGCAGGCGGCATCGTCACGAACGCCGTTTTTCCACAGGTGGAACGCACCCCAGTCGAGCCGGTTGTCGAGCGCCGACCATTTGTTCTCGGGCGTGCCTGGCTGCATCACTACATAAGGCTGGATGCCGGGCGAGTCCGCCGCCAGTAGCGCCTCCAGTTCGGTACGGATGATGTCGGTCTGCGCTTCGATCTGCGCGAGCCACGGAAAATGCGCGCGATCAAAGAACTCATCGGCGGGTAGGAACGGGACGTGCAGGCCGGAACAGATGTTCGTGTATATCCGCCGCCGCCCGATCAACGCGTCGATGCACCCGTCGACACGCCGCCGGTCGCCGGCCGCAATGCCGTCGCGCAACCGGGCAAGGCCAGTGTCGACCGCCTCGGCAAACGCCGCCTGCTGTCGCGCGACGAAGGCATGCGCGTGTGCCAGCATCGTATCGATCGCGGGCGTGCGCTCTTCGAGCAGCACCGACATCGCCAGGACCCCGCTCCAGCGTTCGGCGGCGCGATCGTCTTCACCGCGTCGCTCGAACAATTCGGCAAGCCGTACCAACGCCATGAAATGCCGCTGGTCGATCGCCAGCGCGCCTTCCAACGCGGCTTGCTCGCCGTCGTCGTTGCCACTCTCGCGCATCGCCGTGGCCAGATTGATGTGCAGTTCGGGCGCAACCGGATCGGCGGCGATCGCCCGCCGGAACAGGGCGGCAGCTTCGATCGGTGCAGCACGCGCCAAAGCCTGTCGTCCCAGGATATTGAGCGCAAGCGGATGATCGCCGGTCGTCGCCAATACGAGGCGACATAACCGCGCCGCCTCATCGGCATTTCCCGCTCGTTGCGCCTGCCTCGCCGCACCCAGAAGAGTCTCGATCTCCCTATGGCCCACAATTTGATTCATGCCCGCCCGTGCCCCCAAAATCGCGACCAAGCTTACCGCGATTGCACGGGTGGACAAGCGACCGTTTCGTTGCGCAGTTGGGCTATATGGTCAGTCCAACATCCCCACAGTTTCCAACGCTTGCAGCAGCGGTAGCCGCGACGGCATACGATGCCGAATGGCTGGCGCACCGCTATGACCCCGTCCAGGATGCCGTCCACCTTCTGCCGGTCTCCCGCGCCGTGCATCGCACATCGATTTTCCTGACTGAGGAACATCTGCCCGACGACCTGGAGCCGCTGGTTTTACCACGCCGTGCGATCATCGCTGCGGCGCCGCCGACCGCCCCGCTCCATTTCGTGTTCCACTCGGCCTTTTGTTGTTCGACGCTGGTCGCGCGCGCGTTTGACCGTCCCGGTTGGGCGATGGGACTGAAGGAGCCGACGATCCTCAACGATCTGATCGGCTGGCGGCGTCGCGGCGATAAGGGCCCCGACATGGCGAGCGTACTCGACGACGTACTCACCCTGCTGGCGCGGCCGTTCGCACCGGGCGAGGCGGTGATCGTAAAGCCGTCGAATGCGATCAACGCGCTCGCCGCGCCAATCCTGACGCTGCGTCCGGAGTCGCGTGCGCTACTGCTCTACGCGCCGCTGCGGACGTATCTCGGATCGGTCGCCAAGAAGGGTATCGACGGGCGGCTCTGGGTGCGCGTGCTGTTGCTCGGGCTGCTCGACGACAAGCTGGTCGATCTCGGTTTTGCGCCACGCGACTATCTCGGCCTGACCGATCTCCAGGTCGCCGCGGTTGGCTGGCTCGCGCAACAGATGCTGTTTGCGCGGCTGGTCGAACGGTTCGGGGCGGAGCGGATAAGAACGCTCGACAGTGAGAGCCTAACGGGCGATCCAGCTGGGACGATGCGCCGATTGGCGACGCTGTTCGGCCTCGATCTGGATGATGCGGGTCTGCACGAGATCGTGACGGGTCCGGCGTTCACGCGCCATTCCAAGCTCCAAGCGGATTTCGGGATCGCGGATCGTGCCGAGGAGCACCGCGACGCTGCCGACACGCATGCAGACGAGATCGAAAAGGTCCTGGTCTGGGCGCAGGCGGTCGGTGCCGCCGCCGGGGTTGCGCTCACGCCCCTGCCCCCCTCGTCGAGATGCCGCGCCGCTGACCGCATCCGGTCGAGACGCCTTGCGGCGGAGGCGCGTGCGATCAGCCGCAGGGCTGTCCCATCGACACATCCTTGCAGGACGAGCTCCCGGTCGACTGGCGCAGCAGATCGCGATCGCGCTCCCATTCGGCCTTGGTCTTGCAGATGCGGTAACCATCGACCAGCGACCCCGTCCGGATGAATTTCTTGCAGATCATCTTGGCGCCCGGATCGGCGGATTTTTCACCGACGTCCTTCTGCGGCGGTGAAGCTACGGCACTGGCGGCGATCGGCATCAGCAACGCCGCGGCGACGAAGAAACGCATCATGGTCGAGTCCCTTGCATACCTGGGTGCAGTACCCCCAAGACTTGTGGCAGATCAGACGACAGTTCGAAAAGGCTAAATATGCGACAGACGGGAAGCCGCAGACCAACCACCGCGCGCGATCCGATATTGCGCGCGAAGATCGACCGCGCACTGGCGGGCAATGCGATCGCGCAGGCTGCGAAATTGGCTGAAACCGCGCTCGCGCGGGGCGATGTCGACCCGATGCTGCTCAATCTCGCCGCGTGGCAGCGCGAAGAGTCGGGCGATTACGCGGGCGCGCATCGCCTGCTCCGGCAGGCGCTCATACTAGCGCCGGGGGATCCGCTGATCCTCGGCGCGATCGGCGCGGTACTGCGCAAGGAAGGGTTGCTCGACGAGGCTGCAGCGGTGCTCGACCAGGCGCTTGCAGTTGCGCCGTTTCACGCAGCGACGTGGCTCGAGCGCGGCTATGTCTACGATGCGTTGCGATCCTGGGCGGACGCGAAGGTCAGTTACGCGCAGGCGCTGGCGCTCGATCCGATGCTGGCACCGGCGTTGGCCAAGCTCGCGGACGGGGCCGCGAAGGACGGGGATGCCGCAACCGGGCGCCAGCTCGCGGATCGCGCGCTGGCGATCGACCCGCGCGAGCCGACCGCTTTGTGCGCACTGGCGACGATCGACATCGAAGCGCGCGACGGGACGGCAGCGGAAGCGCGGATGACCGCCTTGCTCAAGACCGCGGTGAAGGGCGATGATCGCACCCGCGCCTTCACGCTGCTCGGCGACGCGCTCGACCGGCAGGATCGGACGCGGGACGCGTTTGCCGCCTATGGTCGCGCGCAGACGAATTTCCGGTCGATCTACACTGCACAATTGTCACCGACCGCGGACCGCCCCTCGCATCGCAGCTTTATCGAGACGATCGCGGCACAGGTTCGCGATACGCCCCCCGCCCCCCGCGCGATCGTCGACGGTGCGGTTGCCGGTGCGGCGGCGCGACACGTGTTCCTGCTCGGTTATCCGCGGTCCGGCACGACACTGGTCGAGAACGTGCTGGCGAGCGCACCCGACGTCGTCGCGCTCGAGGAACGCGATACGCTGGTCGATACCGACGAGGTGCTGGTCGCGAACGACGGGACGATGCCGTCGCTCGATACGCTCGACCTCGCGACGATCGACGCGTTGCGCGCGGCTTATTGGCGGCGGGTGACGACGATGGCGGGCAGCGTCGTCGGCAAAACGTTCGTCGACATGAACCCGTTCAACGGGATCAAGCTGCCGATCATCGCGCGACTATTTCCCGACGCCAAGATCCTGATCATGCGCCGCGATCCACGCGACATCGTGCTCAGCTGCTACCGGATCAACTTCACCCCGAGCACCGCCGCATGGGCGTTCAGCGATCTGGTGGAAACCGCGCGCCATTACGATGCGCTGATGCAGTTGACCGAATTGTGCCGCGGCCGCCTGCCGCTGGCGTTTCACGAGGTCCGGTACGACCGGCTGGTGACCGACTTCGAGGCGACCGTGCGCCATCTCGCCGCGTTCCTCGACCTGCCCTGGACCGAGGACTTCCGCAAATTCGATCGCACCGCGCAGACGCGTGGCGTGCGCACCGCCAGCGCGACGCAGGTGCGCCGCGGTCTGTTCGACGGACGGGGGCAATGGCGGCGTTATGCCGACAACCTCGCACCGGTGCTGCCGATCCTCGCGCCCTGGGTCGAACGCTTCGGGTTCGACGCCTGAACGGAGAGCAGGGCGAAGACCCGGGAAACACACAAAAAAGGGGCTGGCCGAAGCCCGCCCCTTCTTCAGACGATCGGTGCGATCCGATCAGAACTTCATGCGTGCGCCGAACTGGAAGCGGCGACCGATCGCGTCATAGGTCGACGGGAAGGTGTTGCCGCTGTTGAACGACGTCGAACCGATCGTGCCACCGACGATCGGAGGCGCCTTGTCGAGCAGGTTGGTGACGGTGACCGTAAAGTCGAGGTTGTCGCCAACGCCGATGCGGGTCGCCAGATCGAGGTAGTTATACGCCTTGATCTTGCCAAAATCGACGACTTCGCCAGCGAGAGCGCCCGAGCCGATCGTACCGGCGAAGGCGGTGACGCCGTCTTCGACCTTCATGCTGCCAACGTGACGCCACAGGAGCGAGATGTCCGCAGGACCGAAGGTCAGCGTGGTACGCTGGTTCCACGTGAACGCGGGCTGGAGCGAACCTGCCGCCGAGCTTGGACCTGCCGAGCCCGGCGAACCGCAGTTGCTGCTGTAGAGCCCGACGCACTCGCGATACTGCGAGATCGGCGTTGCCTTGAACTTCGAGCGGTTCGTCCAGTTGCCCTGGAAGCTGAGGTTCAGCTTCGTGAAGCCGAGATCGCGGCGATAGTTCGCACCGAGATCGATACCGTCGGTCAGGATACGACCCTGGTTCGATGGCGTGAAGTTCAGACCGCCCGTCGTTGCAGGATCGCCATCGAGAGCACCCGTGACGGGGTTGCGACGGATCGCCGTGCAGAGCGGGTTCGAAGCGCTGGCTGCGTTGACGTTGACGGCGCCACCGGCTGCGACGCCCTGACCGAAGCATGCATCGATCGCGTCACCAGGCAATGGCTGTGAAATCGCATTGCGGATACTGATGTTATAGTAATCGACCGTGATCGACAGACCCGGAATGAAGTGCTTCGGCTGGATGACGACGCCGAACGTGTAGGAGTCCGATGTTTCCGGACGCAGTGCCAGGCTGCCGGAGAACGTTGCCGCCGGCTGTCCTGCAGTCGGGTTCCGGATCAGGCCGATCGAGGCTGCCGGAGCACCCTGCCCAAGGCAGACTGCTGCCAGATTGGCGTTCGTTGCAGGCCCAGCATACGTTGCCGTCGTGCGGCACGGATCCTGCGCCAGGTTGGTCAACCCGACGCTCGATGGCGAGAATAGCTCGGCGATGTTCGGCGCACGAACCGCACGCTGATAGTTGCCGCGCATCTTCAGGCCATCAAACGGCTCCCAGCTACCGCCGCCCTTGTAGGTGGTCGTGTTGTAGCTCGGGTTGTTGTCCGCGAACACCTTGTAGTCCGAATAGCGCACGCCAGCTTCGACCGTCAGGCTGCGGAAGAACGGACGATCCGCGATCAGCGGCGCGATCAACTCGCCATAGCCTTCGACGACTTCATAACCGCCGTTGAAGTTCAGGACTGCACCACCGGCGCCGCCGAGCTCACCCGCGGTCTGTGACAGCGTATCGGCGCTCTGCGAGCCCTTGTACTTGCGATACTCGGTCCCGGCAGCGAAGCCGACCGGCTCACTCGCCAATGGCGACGAGAAACCGAAATCACCGGTCAGCAGCGCGCGGGCCTGGGCCAGCGACGCGAACTGACGGGTCGTGCTGTCTGCCGTCAGATACCCGATCTGATTGGGCGTGATCGAACCGTCTGCACCGAAGATGTTGAGCGGAACGCAACCGCTGCCTGCGTTGGTGCCCGCACCGCCGGCGGCGAGGACAACCGTTTGGCCGCTCGCATTGACGGTCGTGACCGCAGGCGAAGCCGCGAGGCAGCTCGTCGTGTTGGTCGCGAACAATGCCGTGCGCGCACGCGACGCCAGCACATAACCCGACTGCGTCTGGCGGTTCTCCGACTCACCATAGCCACCCGACACGTCGAGGTTGATCGAGTTCGTGATCCCGATCTTGGCGCCAGCGTGGTAATCGAAGATCTGCGTGACGAACTGCGAGAGACGCGGACCGACTTCGGTGCTGCGACGACCGATCGTCGTCGTGATCGCGCGGAAGTTCGGGTCAGAGAGGCTCGTCGCCGATGCCGCTGCGGTGCACTCGGCCGCCGTCAGCTGACGGTTGATCAAAACAGGCGTACCACCGCCCGGGAACGAATATGCCGGGTTGGCAGCGCAGAATTGCGCGCGCCGTTGCCGGCAGATACGGATTGCTGAGCGGGATGAGTGCGGACGTGCCGAACAGACCCGACGGTGCAATCACCGTGTTGACGGTGTTCTTCGAGAACATACCGCGCGTGTAGACTTGGACGTTGTCGGCGACATCGTAATGCGCGGCAGCGTACAGGTTGTAGCGCTTGAACGGCGTCTGGAACACGTTGTACGGATTGAAGTTGAAGCCGTCGCGCGAGGCCACATACGGACGCAACGTACCGGTCTCCGGCACGAGCGCATTCTGTGCGCTGCCAACCGTGAAGCGGCCTGGAACCGTCGTGCCCGAACCACCACGACCACCCGAGGTCGATGTGTAGTTGTTGAACGAGATGCGACGCGAACCCTGATAAATCGGGTCCGACTTCTGGTAGCCGATCGAGAGCACTGCGTTGCCCTTGTCATCAGCGAAGTTGCCGCCGATGGTCAGGTCCGCACGGGTCGACGCGCCATCGCCCTTTTCGGTGATGCCCTTGGAGAGGTTAAGCTCCATGCCCGAGAAATCGGAGCGGGTGATGAAGTTGACGACACCCGACACCGCGTCGGCGCCATAGGTCGTTGCCGCGCCGCCGGTCAGCGTGTCGACACGCTCGATCAGGGCCAGCGGGATGTTGTTCAGATCGACGCGACCGACCGTGCTCGATGGGACGATACGCGTGCCGTCGAGTAGGACGACGTTGCGGAAGTTGCCGAGACCGCGAAGATCGACGAACGACGCACCGCCGTTGCCGTTGTTGACGTTCTGGCCGATCGACGCGACGACGCCCGGAAGATCGCGGATCAGCGACTCGGCGTTGCCCGACTGACGCAGCGCGATCTCTTCCTGGCCGATCACTGCAACCGGGCTAGACGAAATCAGGTTCGGGTTACGGATCAACGTACCGGTGACGACGACTTCGCCCGTGCTGCTCGCGTCTGCGGGAGGCGCCGATTCCTGGCTCGAAATGCCAGCGGCGGGGGCCGCGGCGTCGGTGCTCTGGATGCCCGTCTTGGGCTGGCTGGCGGGATTGGCGTCCTGCGCGAAGGCGGGATTGGCAGCGATCACGGCGCCGACCAGCAAGGTCGAAGCCAACAAGCGCGAACGATATGGAGCAAGCATGAAAAGTCCCCTTTCATGATCCGTTGTCCGGACCATCTTCCGACGTTTGCCGGTTAGATGTTGCGTTGCGTAATCGAATTGCGACGGTTCGCCAACGGCGCCGTAACACTAGCGACATATTATTGCGGATTGTAGCAAGCGCGCCACACTCCCCTTCGCTCGACTTGTCGACCCAGCAGGATCGGCATAGCGTGATGGCGAGGAAAATTGCGGGGAAAGCGGGATGACCGGACGGATTCTAATGGCTTCGATCGCCTTGATATGCTGCAGCGGCGAAGGCACGGCACAGGAGATGTCGAGCGGTAAAGTCATGGAATCGCTGTCGCATTGCCGCGCGATTTCCAGTGCCGAATCAAGGCTTGCCTGTTTCGACGCGGCGGCGGCTGCGATCGAAACCGCGGTCAAGGCGAAGGACGTCACGATCGTAGACCGCCAGGATATCCGAAAGGCGCGGAAATCGCTGTTCGGTTTTTCGGTGCCCCATATTCCGCTGTTCGGTGGCGGCGACCGCGACGACGGTCCCAAGACCGACGACTTCACCGAGCTGAACACTACGATCGCAAGCGCACGACCGATGGAGAATGGCCGGATCGAGCTCCGGCTGGCGGACAGCGAGGCGGTCTGGATGACAACCGATCCGATGTCGTTCCCGCCAAAGGCCGGCGCCAAGGTCCGTATCCGTCAGGGTGCGATGGGCAACTACTTCATCGCGATCAACGGCGAGCGCAGCGTGCGTGGCATTCGGGTGCGCTGAACACCGCCGCGATCACGTACCCGACGGTCAAACGGCGAGCGGAATAGCTCGCAGCGTCGCCAGTGCGGACGAGGCTTCTGTCTCGCGCGCGGCGATCCAGCGTTCGGCTTCGTCGAGATCGACGGAGAGCTCGGCCTCGATATCGTTACGGCGCGCCAAGCGATCGGCGTTTCCGAACGATTGTGCCGGGTTCTTCGAATAGGTCGCGAACAGCGCCCCCGACACGGGCTTCGATCTCGCGCGGTGACAGCGGTACGCCGAAATGCGCCGCCGCCGCGGTCAGGGCGGTGGTCGGATCCGCGAAGAACGTCTCTGCATCCAGGCTGCGCGCGTTCACCATGCCCCCCGCCGCGTCGGCGTATAGTTGCATCTGGGCGAGCCACAGCGCAGCCGCGCGCTGGGCATCGGAAGCATTGTGCAGCGCGCCGATTGCCCCGCCGACATGCTTGCCGAGCTGCGTCGTGACATTGCGGAGCCACGTCCGATGATTGTCGCTGCGCAGGATGGCAAACAGATACTCGCGCAACGGCAGATACAGAAAGATCATCGGCGCGCCGGGCGTTGCCGCGCTGATCCGGGGAGCAGGAAGTTGGTCGGGACGTTGCCCTTGACGATCGTTGGCAAGTCCGGGCGGTAGCGTTTCGACAGCATCGCGGTCGTCAGCGCCAGTCGTCCATCGGGTGGGCCGAAGGCGAGTTGGCGCAACGCCTGAGGCTCGCGCAACACGAGGTTCGCGTCGGCGTCATCTAGCGCACGTGCGAGCAGCGTCGATCCGCAATGCGCGACATGCATGATCCAGCCGGTCGGCAAAGACGCCGGAATGCTTTCGATCAATGCCGCAACGGGCACCCGCAGCGCACCGTCCTCAGCCGGCGAAATCCGCGCATCGAGGAAGATCGACCGGTGATAGGCGGCCCGGTCCATCGGCACGAACACCGCGGTGTCGCCGTCGAACGAATGCAGATAATGATCGGGCGAAGCGTAGAGATCGGCCAGCGTCAGGGTCATCGTCGCGGGTATAGCTCCGCTGCCGGATTGCCGCTATCCCTGCCCGGCCATGCCAAAGATCCACGCTCCCGAGCCCGGCCGCCCCTATGTGCTGGTCGAACCCGCAGACGAAGCCGGGATCCTCGATATCGACCCGGCGCAGATCGTCGCGCTCTACAAGACGCACGGCGCGCTGCTGGTGCGCGGGTTCGGCGCCGATGCTGCGCAATTCCGGCGGTTCGCGGGCAAATTCTGCTCGACCTCGGTGATGAACGAGAGCCCGGGGCGGCGACCAATCGAGCCGGAGTTCAACATCCATACCGTCGATGGCGGGACCGGGGCGTTTTCGCTTCACCCCGAATTGTCGCGCGAACCGTGGAAGCCCGACGCGGCGTTCTTCGCCTGCCTGTCGCCGCCGTCGCGTGGTGGTGAAACGCTGGTCTGCGATGGTGTCGCGCTGGTGAACGCGCTGCCCGACGCGCTGCGCCGCCTGCTCGAGGATCGACGGCTGCTGTATATCAAGCCGACCTGGCCCGCGTTGCTCGACTTCTGGCTCGGCGATCCCGATCCGAGCGACGCGGTGCTGGCTGCGCCGCCGCCGTCCTGCCCGTATTCCTTTCGGCGGATCGAGGGACAGGTGTTGCGGATCTTCACGCGGCCCGCATTGCATCGGCCGATGTTCATCGATGCGCAGGCGTTCGGCAATTTCCTGCTGTTTGCACGGTTCAACAACAACCGCCCCGATTTTCCGCTGCTCGACGACGGCTATCCGGTACCCGAGCCGTGGCTGCAGGCGATCAAGGCGGCGGGGGACAGCGTCAGCGCCGCGGTCGCCTGGCAGGCCGGCGACGTGCTGATGCTCGACAACACGCGCTTCATGCATGGGCGCAGGCCGATCCTCGACGCGAGCGAACGGCTGATCGCGACGTTCTTCGGCTATGTGAACTTTGCCGAACGCGATCCGGAGGAACCGGTCGATCCGCCGTGGCGGCGCGGCGATTTCTATCCGCCGATCCCCCCGGCCTGCAACGCTAGCCGCCGGGCATCGGCCCGGCGAGCAGCAGCGGATCGAGCTTGGCGTCGTTCCAGCGCAGGCTCCAGTGGAGATGCGGGCCGGTCGCGCGGCCGGACATGCCGACCGCGCCGATCGGCTGGCCCCTGGTCACGCGATCGCCGACCTTCACGTCGATCCGCGACAGATGCAGGAACGCGCTGTTGAGGCCCATGCCGTGGTCGAGCATCAGCAGGTTGCCCTCCAGCGTGAAGGGATGGTCGGCCGCGAAGATCACGACGCCGGCCGCCGGCGCGCGCACCACGGTCCCCGTCTCGCGCGCGATATCGATCCCCGAATGATAGGATCCCGCCTCGCCGTTGCGGTAGATGCGCTGCGATCCGAACAACGTCGAGATCCGCCCTGTCACCGGCCACGCAAATGCCCCTCGCCAGCCATCGGAGGAGGCGGAAATCTTCCGTGCATCGACGATCTGCGCGAGCTCGCCAGGACGGATGCGCGCGAATTCTGCCTCGGGGACGGGATATTTGGGCAGGGTGGACAGCCGCGAGATGTCCCAGCTTCGGGGTGCGATCGTCAGCGATTGCTGGATCGTGCGACCGTCGGCAAGTGTCGCGCTCAGCATCGCTTGCGGGCCGGCGTCGCGGTCGAAGCCGGCGAGGAAGCGGCCGTCGGGGGCCAGCGCGATCGGCGTGCCGTTCAGCATGACGGTGCGCGTTCCGGCGGGGGCGGTCCCGAGGATCAGTCCGCCCTGGCTGAGCGTGCCGGTCCAGCGAAAGGGGCTCGCAGTTGCGGTAGTTGGCGGCGGCGCTTGCTGGGCGGTGGCGCTGGTCGCGGCCAGCAGGACGAGCACCGCCGCCCGGATCATCGCGGCGCCATCGCTTCGCTGGCGGCGGCGGCGGTGGCGTAGGCTTCCTGGCGCGCGACGCTCCAATAGCGCAGGTCTTCGAGCGCGATGCGGTGGCCGGTGGCGGCGCAGGCGACGTGGTCACCGGGGCTGAGGACGCGGAATCCGTTCGCCATATAATGCAGGCGCGCGGCGCGGTCGGAGTTGGACATCAGCATTGCGAGAACTCTTCTTTACAGCAGGGTCGGCTGGCGTGGCGCCGGATCGGGCGCGGCCTTCGCCTTGGGAGCAGGATAGGTTTTGGCGGCGGGGCGCTCAAGGCCGGTGTCCGTGACCGCATCCACCACGCCGTCGCGGAAGTGAAGCGTCAGCGTCCCCGCGTCGCGCGCCGATTTGGCGGAGGCAAGCGTCTCGCCGCCGGGGCGAGCGGTAACGCGGGCATAGCCCCGGTCGAGGATCGCATCGGGGTTGAGCGACTGGACGAGACGCCACGTCGCGTCGAGCTGCGCGCGTTTGGCTTCGAGCTTGCGCTCCAGCGTGGCGGGACGGAGTGCGGCACCCGAACGATCGAGACTGCCCCGCGCGAGCGTCAGCCGCCGCTCAAGCCCGCGATCGAGACGCTGGCCAAAGTCGTCGGCGCGCTGGCGCTGAGGCCCGAGCAACTGGTCGCGCTTTGGCAGCAACCGGGCCAACGCATCGAGCCGCTCGCGACCACGCTCGACGTGGCGGCGCGCGCAGCGCTCGGTGCGGTTGCGGTGGCTGTCGATCGTCAGGCGGAGGTCGGCGAGCACCGGCACCGCGATCTCGGCGGCGGCGGTCGGCGTCGGCGCGCGGAGGTCGGCGGCGAAATCGCACAAGGTCGTGTCTGTCTCATGCCCGACGGCGGAAATGATCGGGATCGTGCACGCCGCCACAGCGCGGACGACGATTTCCTCGTTGAACGACCACAGATCCTCGACCGAGCCGCCGCCGCGCGCAACAATGACAAGGTCGGGGCGCGGCACCGGACCGCCGGGGACGATCGCGTCGAACCCGCGAACGGCGGCGGCGATCTCGGCGGCGGAGCCCTCACCCTGCACCTTGACCGGCCAGACGATCACGTGCGTCGGGCAGCGATCCTCAAGCCGGTGGAGGATGTCGCGGATCACCGCGCCGGTGCCCGAGGTGACGACGCCGATCACCTTCGGCATGAACGGCAGCCGCTTTTTCCGCGTGCCGTCGAACAGTCCCTCGCCCGCGAGCTTCGCCTTCAGTTTCTCGAGCAGCGCCATCAGCGCGCCGGCGCCGGCCAGCTCCATCCGCTCGATGACGATCTGGTATTTCGAGCGGCCGGGATAGGTGGTGAGCTTGCCGGTCGCGATCACCTCGATGCCGTCCTGCGGCACGAACGCGAGGCTCGACGCATTGCCCTTCCAGATGACGCCGTCGATCACCGCCTGGTCGTCTTTCAACGACATGTAGCAATGCCCGGAGGCGACGCGCTTCCACCCGGAGATCTCGCCACGCAGGCGGACATGGCCGAACTCGCCCTCGACCATCCGCTTCAGCTTGAACGCGAGTTCGCCGACCGACATGGCGAGTGCGTTGTCGCCGGCGACCGGCTCGGCTACCAGCCGCCCCATGTTTGCCACCATGTCGCTGGACAATTCATCGGAAAAGGGATCGGGCATGAACGTCCTGCTGCTGGGCTCGGGGGTCGCGAACATGCGCTCGCGTGGAAGCTGGTGCAATCTCGCGGCCTCGATACGCTGTATGCCGCGCCGGGCAACCCCGGGATCGCGCGCGTTGCGACGCTCGTGCCGCTCGATGCGACGGATCACGCCGCGGTCGTCGCGTTCGTCCGCGAGCATGAGGTCGGTCTGGTCGTGATTGGACCCGAAGCGCCGCTGGTCGACGGGCTGGCGGACTCGCTGCGCGCTGCGGACGTCCCCGTGTTCGGGCCGTCGAAGGCGGCGGCGCAGCTGGAGGGGTCGAAGGGCTTCACCAAGGATATGTGCCTGCGGGCCGGCATCCCGACCGCGGGCTATGTCCGCGTGAAGACCCGCGAGGAGGCGGATATCGCGCTTGCCCGCACCTTCTCGCTGCCGGTCGTCATCAAGGCGGACGGGCTCGCCGCGGGCAAGGGCGTGGTGATCGCGTTCAGTGCGGCCGAAGCCGATGCCGCGCTAGACGCGCTGTTCGCCGACGGGGAAGCCGAGGCAGTGATCGAGGAATTCCTCGAAGGCGAGGAGGCGAGCCTCTTCGTGCTGACCGACGGCGTGTCGATGATGCCGTTCGGCTCCGCGCAGGACCACAAGCGCGTCGGCGAAGGCGATACCGGGCCGAACACCGGCGGGATGGGCGCGTACAGCCCCGCGCTCGTGCTGACGCCAGCGCTGGAGAAGCGCGCGATCGACGAGATCGTCGCGCCGACCGTCGCTACGATGGCGGCGGAGGGCATGCCGTTCTCGGGCGTGCTGTATGCCGGGCTGATGCTGACGCCGCAGGGGCCGAAGCTGATCGAGTATAACGCGCGGTTTGGGGATCCCGAGACGCAGGTGCTGATGATGCGCTTCCAGGGCGATTTGCTCGCGACGATGCTGGCAACCGCAGAAGGGCGTCTCGGCGATATGCCCGCGGCGCAGTTCAGCGACGAGACTGCGTTGACGGTGGTTATGGCGGCAGAGGGGTATCCGTGGACTCCCAAGGCCGGCGGATCGATCGTCGGATTGGATTCTGCGCGGGCTGCGGGCGGCACGGTGTTCCACGCAGGCACGCGGCTTGAGGACGGTGGGCTGGTCGCATCGGGCGGGCGCGTGCTCGCGGTGACCGCGACCGGCGACGATGTCGCAACGGCACAGGCGAACGCCTACCGCGCGGTCGAGGCGATCGACTTCGCGGAGGGATTCTACCGCCGCGACATCGGCTGGCGAGAGATCGCGCGCGGCGCGTAATCCAGTCCTGATCCTCCCCCGCCAGGGGGAGGTGGCTGGCGCTTGCCAGACGGAGGGGGAGGAAACCCCTGTTTCGTTTCCTCCCCCTCCGTCACCTTCAGCGACACCTCCCCCTTGCGGGGGAGGATCGTCAGGTACGAGCCAGCCGATTTGATCTCGCCGCCCGCAGCGCGCGGCGCTACGGTATAGGAATGAACGAAACTTCCGCGACCTCCGCCTCGGGTCTCAGCCTGCTGCCCGACGGCATCGCCACGCTGACCGCGATCCACTTCACGATCATCGCCGTGGTGGCGATCCTTGTGGTGATCGGCCTGATCTGGGGCATCCGGGCCAAGCGCAGCCGCACGAAGGCCACGCACGACGTGATCGCCAACGCCAAGGAGGCCGGCGTTCCCCCCACGCCGATCGACGCTGAACCCGAAACGCGCACGGCCTCGCAGGCTCAGGTACAGGCGCAGAAGGTCGCCCCGGTTACGCCGCCCCAGGTCCAGCCCCCGGTCCAGCCCCCGGTCCAGCCCCAACCCGAGCGCCCGCCCACGGTTCGTACTGCCCCTGCGCCGATCGCCGACACGCCCGCCTCTGACGTCGCACCAACGCCGGACCGGATGGCCGACGAGCCGATCGCCGCGGCTGCGCTGCTGGAGGCCAGCCCGGCAACCGAAATAGCGCCGCCGACACCTCTCGAACCCGCTCCAATTGCGCCGGCGCCGGCACCGGTGGCACCCATCGAGTCGACACAGCCGGCACCATCCTATGCAGACGACCCCGTCACGCAGTTGAAGGGACTCGGCCCGAAGGTCGCCGCACAGCTCGGCGCGCTCGGCGTTGCGACGATTGGCCAGATGGCGGCGCTGTCGGAGAGCGAAGCGCAGCGCATCGACGCGCAACTCGGCAACTTCACCGGACGGATGGGCCGCGATCGCTGGATCGAGCAGGCGCGGCTACTCGCGGCGGGCGACAAGGCCGGGTTCGAGGCGGTGTTCGGCAAGCTGTGAGCCACGCGCTCGGACGCATGACAACGCATCGAAGGGGTGCCGCGGGCCTGATCAGTTAACCGCGACCCTCGGCGGAAATGACGATTGGCTCTATGCTCCACGCGCGCCGACGGGCATGTCGGGCGCGCCACATCTCGATGTAGGAGAGCGGCGGATAACAGGGCGATGAGTGCACATGCTGGTAACGATAAGCGCAATGCTGTTGACGGCTGCCCCCGTTCACGCGACGGCCGCGCCGATATCGTTGCCCGGCGATGCTGCGAGTGCAGCGCTACCCGGCGCGGTGCTGTCGCCCTTCGCGGGTGACTTCCCGGCGGTCGCGTCGATAGCGGTTTCGCCGCTTGCCCTGGCCGCGTCGCTTCCTGCGATCGAGATCCTCCCGCAGGGGCTGCCGACGCAGGACATTCCGCCGGTCGGCCCTGCGCCATTGGGGACCCCGCCTGCCCAGCGGACCCCTAACGACATCCCCAAGGACATCGTCGTCACAGGCCGCAAGGAGACCGCGGGAGATCCGTTGCGCGCGGTCAACGCCGAGTCGTTCGCGGTGACGCAGAAGGTCGACGACGCCGTGATCGGGCCGGTCGCGCGGACCTACAAGAACAACGTGCCGAGCCCGATCCGCCGCGGAATCCACAATTTCCTCTATAACCTGCGCGAGCCGATCGTCTTCCTGAACTTCCTGCTCCAGTTCAAGCCGGGCAAGGCGGCGGAGACGGTCGGGCGGTTCGCGATCAACACGACCATCGGCGTCGCCGGCGTGCTCGACATGGCCAAGCGCAAACCGTTCCACCTGCCGCGACGCTCGAACGGGTTCGCCAACACGCTGGGCTATTACGGCGTCAAGAACGGCCCGTTCCTGTTCCTCCCGATCGTCGGGCCGACGACGATCCGCGACCTGTTGGGCGGCGCGGTCGATCGCCTGATCCTGCCGGTCGGCGTCGGTCATCCGTTCACCAGCACGTCGTACACGGTGCCGGCGGGTATCCTCGGCGCGCTCGATCACCGGTCCGAGTTCGACCAGACGTTGAAGGACCTGCACGACAATTCGCCCGATCCGTACGCGGCGACGCGGTCGTTCTACCTGAACCGGCGACAGGCGGAGATCGACCACCTCCACGGCCGCGTCGAGGGTGATCCTGCGGGCATGTCCGGGCCACCGCCGAGTGTCGTGCCGTTCGTGCCGAGTGACCTGGAGCCGGGGGCTAAGCCAGTTTCGGAAGTACCGGCGGAGAGTTCCAGCGCGCCTGCCGTTGGTGAACCCGGAGTTGACCCCGCGGTTGCGGCTCCAGCCGTCGACGCAAAGACCGAGGCCGAGATCTCGCCCGTAAACGAGAGCGGAGGCTTACCATCCCCTTTCCGTTCGTGCTGAGCAGAGATCTGCGCGCGGACCAAGACCACGATATCGGCCGCCCTTCTCCGTTCGTGCTGAGTAGAGACCGAGTAGCTCCGTCAGGAGCGTATCGAGGGCTCGTATCGAAGCACAGGTTCCGAGCGCCCACCCATCCTTCGATACGCCGCTTCGACAAGCTCAGCAGCTACTCAGGACGAACGGAAGGGAATCAGGACGGTCTGCGAACCGAGCAGGCGGCGAGAAAACCATCAGTCCGCCCCTCAGGTACCGTACTCCGTCACCACAAAAGCCCGTCACCCCAGCGTACGCTGGGGTCTCCCAATTGGGATCCGTCGCGCGCAAAACGGGGAGATCCCAGCTTTCGCTGGGATGATGGTTGTTAGGAAGTCTCGCCAGCCGGAGCGGAGCGGATCAGAAGTATCTGTACGCCGGTTTTGCATCTGAACTTCGCCCAAGCACCCACGCCCGGCGGAGTCCTCAGACTTCGCTCACCAGCAACTTGTCGATGCGCCGCCCATCCAGATCGACGATCTCGAACTTCCAGCCCTGCTCGACAAAGCTCTCGCCCTCGCCCGGCAGATGGCGGAACACCGACAGCGCCAACCCCGCAACGGTGGCGTAATCACGATCCTCAGGTAGGTCGATGCCGAGGCGATCGGCGAGGGAGTCCGCCGCCATCGTCCCCGCCACGAGCAACGAGCCATCGTCGCGCACCACGACCGAAGGCGCATCGTCCGGATCCGAGTCCGACTTGAACTCGCCGGCGATCGCCGCGAGCAGGTCGGCGGGCGTGACGATGCCTTCGAAATGGCCGTATTCGTCGTGGATCAGCGCCATCGGCACTTCGGCCTCACGGAGCGCCAGCAGCGCATCCATCGCGTCGATCTGGTCGATCACGACGGGCGCCTTGCGCATCAGCGCGCGCAGGTCGATCGGCTCGCCGCGGAACAGCGCCGCGGCGATGTCGCGCGCCTGGACGACGCCCTTGACCGCATCGATCGAGCCTTCGCCGACCGGCAGGCGGGTATGCTGCGACGCGAGCAGCGTCTCGCGGATTTCGTCGGGCCCCCAGTCGCAGTCGAGCCAGTCGATCTCGGTCCGCGGCGTCATCACTTCGCGCACCGGGCGATCCGCGAGGCGGACGACGCCCGAGATGATCGAGCGCTCATGCTCCTCGATGATCCCCGACTTCGACGCCTCAGCGACGATCATGTGAAGCTCTTCGGCGGTGACGTGCTCCTCCGATTCGCGGTTCAGGCGCAGCGCGCGAAAGATGAGCGCGCTGGTCGAATCGAGCACCAGCACGATCGGCGCGGTGCCGATCGCGAGCCAGCGCATGACGGGCGCCATGAACGACGCGATCGCCTCGGGCGCGCGCAGTGCGAACTGTTTGGGGACGAGTTCGCCGATGATGAGCGAGGCGTAGGTGGTCAGGCCGATGACGATCGCGAAGCCGGCGGTCTCCGCGGTCGAGGCGGACAGCCCCCACGCCTGCAGTCGCGCGGCGGTCGGCATGCCGAGGCTGGAGCCCGAATAGGCGCCCGCCAGGATGCCGATCAGCGTGATGCCGATCTGGACGGTCGAGAGGAACTTGCCCGGGTCGGCGGCGAGCACCAGCGCGGCGCGCGCCCTTCTTGCCCGAACGCGCCATCGCCTCGAGCCGCGCTTTCCGCGCGGAGACGATCGCGAGTTCGCTCATCGCGAACACGCCGTTCAACGCGACGAGCGCGAGGATGATCGCGACGTCGATCCAGGGGAAGGGGGAAGCGGTGCCATTGGCTCGCCGCCTCTTTGCAGGACAACGGCCCGTCGCACAACCGTCCTTGCGCATGCTCGACATTACGCCGCCAAGATGGTCAGGCTCGGTTCAGTGCGCAGGCGGAACAATCGTCGCGACACCGGGTTATCGGCCGTAACGGGCATAACGCCGTCCTCATCATGTCTCAGGGAGATTATCTATGAAAACCAAGATGTTCGCAGGCGCCGCACTGGCCGCACTGATCGCCACCAGCGGCTGCACCACCGATCCAGAGACCGGTCGCCAGACCATCTCGAAGACAGCCCTAGGCGGTATCGGCGGCGCATTGGGCGGCTATCTGCTCGGCGACGTCGTCGGTGGACGGCATGACCGGACTGAGAAGCTGCTCGGCGCCGGCATTGGCGGTCTCGCGGGTGCGGGCATCGGTGCGTACATGGACAAGCAGGAGCGCGACCTGCGCGCGCGCACTGCCGGCACCGATGTACAGGTGATCCGCCAGGGCGACGATCTGGTGCTCAACATCCCGTCGGGCATCACCTTCGCGTATGACAGCGCCAACGTGCAGCCGCAGTTCCAGCGGACGCTCGATCAGGTTGCGGACACGCTGTCGCAGTACAACCAGACGTACATCGACGTGTACGGGCATACCGATTCAACGGGCAGCGACGCGTATAATCAGACGCTGTCCGAACGCCGTGCGCGGTCGGTCGCGGATTATCTGGCGGGGCACGGCGTGCAGACGGCGCGTATCGGCACGCGCGGCTACGGCGAAACGCAGCCGATCGCGTCGAACGATACCGATGCGGGGCGCGCTGCGAACCGTCGCGTCGAGGTGAAGATCGTGCCGATCACGCAGAACGACCTGCGCCAGTAAGGGAGCGGCTGCGGCTGATCCTCCCCGCCAGGGGGAGGTGTCGCCGAAGGTGACGGAGGGGAGAACACGGAACAGCCGTTTCGCTTTCCTCCCCCTCCGACTGGCAAGCGCCAGCCACCTCCCCCTGGCGGGGGAGGATTATTGTTTAGAACAGCCTGCCCCCATTCGGGACTTGGCCGGTCGGCGAAATCAGCACCACTTTCCCATCCGCGTCGGGGAAGCCGAGCGTCAGGACTTCGGACATCATCGGGCCGATCTGGCGCGGCGGGAAGTTGACCACCGCAGCGACCTGCCGGCCGACCAGAGTCTCAGGCGTATAATACTCGGTGATCTGCGCGGACGAACGTTTCACGCCGATCTCCGCACCAAAATCGATCCGCAGCTTGATCGCGGGTTTGCGCGCTTCGGGGAAGGGTTCGGCCTCGACGATCGTGCCGACGCGGATGTCGACCTTCTCGAAGTCCGGATACGCGATCACCTCAGAAATCGACATTGTCGTAGTGCGCCGGGGTGAGATCAGCTCCATCCGTTCGGACAGCAGCGGACGGAAGCTCGGGCGGCTCTTGAAGCCGCGATACCAACGTGCGGTCTGGTCGTGGCCCTTCCAGTCGATCCCGCCGAGATAATCGGTGACCGAGATCTGCGCGGCGGCCGCCAGATCGGCGAGGCTCATCGTCGCGCCGCCAAGCCAGTTCCGGTGATCGAGCAAGTAATCCATGTAGTCGAGGTGCCCGACCGCGGCCTTCATCGCCTCGCGCAGGCCCTTCGCATCGGGCGCGGTGCGGTGCGCGAGGCGCTTGACCATGCGTTCGTGGAGCAAGGGCCCGGTGACATCGCGGTAGAAATGGGTGTCGAACCACGTGACCAGCCGGCGGATTTCGGCGCGGTTGGTCGCGGTGCCGTTGATCATCGCCGCCTTCTCGACGGTTTCCTCGAAGAATTCGCAGATCGCCATCGAATCGATCAGCGGGGCGACGCCGCGCGACGCGTCGACCATCACCGGGGTCTGGCCGGCGGGGTTCATGTCCATGAACTCGTCGCGGCGATCCCAGGGCGATTCGCGCACCAGTTCGTAGCCGACCCCCTTCTCGCCCAGCAGCAGGCGCACCTTTCGCGAGAAGGGACACAGGGGGAATTGATAAAGCTGCCACATGCCATCCGTTTAGGCGGTGGGGGGCGGCTGTGTCACTAGCGCGGGCTGGGTGGCGTGGCGTTTGTGGCGATTAGATTTGTTCGCGCAGAGGCGCAGAAAGCGCGGAGGTGTTGCGCTTGTTGCGAAGCTCGCATTTCTGCAACGCGCGTTGAAGTGCAGAGAGCCCGTACCGGACGATACAGCTCCGCGTCCTCTGCGCCTCTGCGCCTCTGCGCGAAACCAACTTACTACACCACCCCGGCGAAGGCCGGGGCCCAGTTGGAAAGGTCGCGGTAACGAAGCGCCGTCCTTCGTTAGCGACGTCCCCCAACTGGGCCCCGGCCTTCGCCGGGGTGGTGTGAGGTTTGGCGTTACTCCGCCGCCACCAATTCCGCGCTGTCGTCGACCGGATGGCTCAGGCGGGTCAGCATTTCCTTCGGGACGATCTGCCAGAAATGGCCTGCCACCCGGTCCCAGTCCTCAAGCAGGCCCTTCGACCATTTGCTGTCGGTATGGTCCGCATGATCGCGCACCAGGTCGAGCAGCACGTCAGCCCAGTGGAGCGACTTCACGCGGTCCCAGGTGATGTTCTCGGGGTTGGCGCGCTTCGCGAACACGCCGTCGGGATCGTAGACGAACGCCATGCCGCCGGTCATGCCCGCGCCGAAGTTCGCGCCGACCGCGCCGAGCACCACGGCGATGCCGTTGGTCATGTACTCGCACCCGTTCGCACCACAGCCTTCGACGACCACGATCGCGCCCGAGTTACGAACCGCGAAACGCTCGCCCGCCTGCCCTGCTGCGAACAGCCGGCCCGAGGTTGCGCCGTAGAGCACGGTGTTGCCGATGATCGTGTTGTCCTGCGACGCCAGCGGCGAACTCACCGCCGGCCGCACGATGATCGTGCCGCCCGAAAGCCCCTTGCCGACGTAATCGTTCGAGTCGCCGAACACCTCCAGCGTGATCCCCTTGCACAGGAACGCACCGAGCGACTGCCCCGCCGACCCGCGCAAACGGATCGTCACGTGGTTGTCCGCCAACGTCGACATCCCGAACTTCCGCGTGATCTCGCTCGACAGTCGCGTGCCGACCGCGCGGTGCGTGTTGCGCACCGAATAGGTCAGCTGCATCTTCTCGCCGCGCGAGAACACCGCCGCCGCATCCTTGATGATCTGCGCGTCGAGGCTGTCGGGCACCTCGTTGCGGAACGTCGACAGCGAGAACCGACGCTGCGAATCGTCGGCATCGACCTTCGCCAGGATCGGGTTGAGATCCAGATCGTCGAGATGCTCCGCCCCGCGGCTGACCTGCCGCAACAGCTCGGTGCGGCCGATCACGTCGTCGAGGCTCTTCACGCCGAGCCGCGCGAGGATGTCGCGCACCTCTTCGGCGATGAAGGTCATCAGGTTGATGACCTTCTCGGGCGTCCCGACGAACTTCTGGCGGAGCGCGTCGTTCTGCGTGCAGATGCCGACCGGGCACGTGTTCGAATGGCATTGCCGCACCATGATGCAGCCCATCGCCACCAGCGACAGCGTGCCGATCCCGAACTCTTCCGCGCCCAGGATCGCGGCGATGACGATGTCGCGCCCGGTCTTCAGCCCGCCATCGGTGCGCAACCGCACGCGACCGCGCAGGCCGTTGAGCGTCAGCACCTGGTTGACCTCCGACAGCCCCATTTCCCACGGCGTGCCCGCGTACTTGATCGACGTCTGCGGCGACGCGCCAGTGCCGCCGACATGGCCGGCGATCAGAATCACGTCGGCATGCGCCTTCGCCACGCCCGCCGCGACCGTACCGATGCCCGCCGACGAGACGAGCTTCACGCACACCCGGGCGCGCGGGTTGATCTGCTTCAGGTCGTAGATGAGCTGCGCGAGATCCTCGATTGAGTAGATGTCGTGGTGCGGCGGCGGCGAGATCAGCGTCACGCCGGGCGTCGCATGGCGCAGCTTGGCGATGAACTCGGTGACCTTGAAGCCGGGCAACTGACCGCCCTCGCCGGGCTTGGCGCCCTGTGCGACCTTGACCTCGATCTCCTCACACGCGTTCAGATATTCCGCTGTCACGCCGAAGCGCCCGCTCGCGACCTGCTTGATCGACGAGTTCGCGTTGTCGCCGTTCGCGTAGGGCACGAAGCGCGACTTGTCCTCGCCGCCCTCGCCCGACACGGCCTTCGCGCCGATCCGGTTCATCGCGATCGCCAGCGTCTCGTGCGCCTCGGGGCTCAGCGCGCCGAGCGACATGCCCGGCGTCACGAAGCGCTTGCGGATCTCGGTGATCGCCTCGACCTGGTCGACCGGCACGCCCTCCGCGGGAAAGTTGAACTGGAGCAGATCGCGCAAGTACACCGGCGGGAGGTCGGACACGCCGCGCGAGAATTGCAGGTAGCTCGTATAGCTGTCGGTCGCGACCGCGGTCTGGAGCAGGTGCATCAGCTGCGCGGAATAGGCGTGCGTCTCGCCGGTATGGCGCTGGCGATAGAAGCCGCCGATCGGCAGCGTCGCGACCGCCGGATCGAACGCCGCTTCGTGGCGATCGGTCGCGTTGACGTGGAGCGAGGCATAGCCCTCGCCGCTGATCTTCGCGGGCATGCCGGGGAACAGGTCGTTGACCAGGCTGCGCGACAGGCCGACCGCCTCGAAATTATAGCCGCCGCGGTAGGACGAGATGACCGCGATGCCCATCTTCGACATGATCTTGAGCAGCCCCTCCTCGACCGCGACGCGGTGGCGGCGGAGGCATTCGGCGAGGTCCAAATCGCCGAACAGCCCGCGCGACTGGCGATCGACGATCGCGGCTTCGGCGAGATAGGCGTTCACGGTGGTCGCGCCGACGCCGATCAGCACGGCGTAATAATGCGTGTCGAGGCACTCGGCCGAGCGGACGTTGATCGACGCGTAGGACCGAAGCCCGCGGCGGACGAGGTGCGTGTGCACCGCGGCGACCGCGAGCACGCCGGCGATGCCGACGCGGTCTTCGCTGATCGCTTCGTCGGTGAGGAAGATCTCGCTCTTGCCCTGGCGGACGGCCTGTTCCGCCTCGTTGCGGATCCGCTGGATCGCCGCGCGCAGCTTCTCTGGGCCGCCGCCGACGTCGAACGTACAGTCGATCTCGGCGACCGCGTTACCGAAATGCGCCTTCAGCCGCGACCAATGCTCGCCCGTCAGCACCGGCGAGTCGAGCACCAGCACGCGCTCGCGCTGGTCGCGCACGTCGAGGATGTTGGCGAGGTTGCCGAACCGCGTCTTCAGCGACATCACGTGGCGCTCACGCAACGGATCGATCGGCGGGTTGGTCACCTGCGAGAAATTCTGGCGGAAGAACTGGCTGATCAGCCGCGGCTTGTCCGAGATGACCGCGAGCGGCGTGTCGTCGCCCATCGACCCGATCGCTTCCTTCGCGGATTCGACCATCGGCGACAGGATCAGTTCCATGTCCTCCATCGTCTGCCCCGCCGCGACTTGGCGACGTGCGAGTTCGGCGCGGTCGTAGCGGACGATCGCGTCCTCGACCGAGGGGAGATCAGCGAGCGTGTGGAATTCGCCGATCATCGCGGCATAATCCGCCTCGCCCGAGATACGATCCTTCACTTCGCGATCCTGGAGCAGGCGACCTTCGTCGAGGTCGACCGCGATCATCTCGCCCGGCCCGAGCCGACCCTTGGCGACGATCGTCGATTCGGGAACGACGACCATGCCGCTCTCGGAACCGACGATCAGCAAGCCGTCCGACGTTAGCGTGTAGCGGAGTGGACGTAGCGCGTTGCGGTCCATGCCCGCGACCGCCCAGCGACCATCGGTCATCGCCAGCGCGGCGGGGCCGTCCCACGGCTCCATCACGCTCGCGAGATACTGGTACATCGCGGTATGTTCAGGCGGCATGTCCGGGCTGGCGGCTTCGGGCACGAGCATCAGCTTG
Source organism: Sphingomonas sp. LR55 (assembly GCF_036856015.1). Lineage (NCBI taxonomy): Bacteria > Pseudomonadati > Pseudomonadota > Alphaproteobacteria > Sphingomonadales > Sphingomonadaceae > Sphingomonas > Sphingomonas sp. LR55. The sequence continues at coordinate 3,179,645 of NZ_JASPFO010000001.1, read as the reverse complement.
GCGGTCGGCGCATCGCGGCCCGAGCGGCAGATCGCCTCGAACACGGCGTCCAATGCGGCGGTGTCGGACGCGCCGGCGGGGATCACCGGCTTGATGTCCTCCGAATTGTCGCCGAACGCGAGGCTCGCCATCCGGATTTCGTGGCTGAGCATCCAGTTCTTGTTGCCGCGGATCGTGTTGATCTCGCCGTTGTGCGCGAGGCAGCGGAACGGTTGCGCCAGCCACCATTGCGGAAAGGTGTTGGTCGAATAACGCTGATGGAAGATCGCGACGCGGCTCTCGAAGCGCTGGTCGCACAGGTCCGGGTAGAAGACCGACAGCGATTCGGCGAGGAACAGCCCCTTGTAGATGATCGAGCGGCACGACAGCGAGCAGATGTAGAAACCCTGGATCTGCGCCGCGATCACGCGCTTCTCGATCCGGCGGCGGACGAGGTACAGCGTCTTCTCGAACTCGGCGGCGTCCTGCTCCTCGGGCAAGGGCCCGGCGATCATGATCTGCTCGATCTCGGGGCGCGTCGCCTGCGCCTTCTGGCCGATTACCGACACATCGACGGGCACCTGCCGCCAGCCATAGATGGTGTAGCCCGCCTCGATGATCGCGCTCTCGACGATCGTCCGGCAATCCTCCTGCGCGCCAAGATCGGTGCGCGGGAGGAAGATCATGCCGACCGCGAGACGGTTCGGCCGGACCTTGTGCCCCGACGCGGCAACCGCGTCGTCGAAGAAGCGCAGCGGCAGGTCGATGTGCAGACCCGCGCCATCGCCGGTCTTGCCGTCGGCGTCGACCGCACCACGGTGCCAAACGGCCTTAAGCGCATCGACCGCGGACTGCACGACACGGCGCGACGCACGGCCGTCGGTGGCGGCGACGAGGCCCACGCCACACGCATCGCCCTCGAATTCGGGGCGGTACATGCCTTCAGCGGCGAGGCGGGCGCGTTCGGTTTCGTTGGTCATGCCAACCATTCCTTCTTGTCGACGTAGGTGAGCGCGCGCTGGGTAGCGGCGCGGAGAATGTCGGTGGCCTGGACCGCCTCGACCAGCTTGGCGAACCGCGCCTCGCTGGTCAGCGGATAGTCGTGGACCAGACGATTGCGCAGTTTGACGACTGCCATCCAGCCGTCGGCGCTATCGATGATCCGCAACGACTCCATCCGGTTGGCAACGTCGCGGGCGTACATGTCCTTCGTATCCACGGCGCGTACCTGGAGGATGGTGCGGAACAGCCGCATCAACTGGTCTTCCAATTGCTCGACCGTTTTCAGCAGCGCGCGCGATCCGACGCGTCCGTGTTCCGTCATCGCCTCGAACGCCGTCAGATCGGTCGGCACGGTACCGAGCAACCGCATGTCCTCGTCGAGAGCGACGTTAAGCGACCGCACCCGCTCGCAGATGATTTCGAGGATGTCCTCTTCGGGTTCCGTCACAGCACGATCCCATCGCGATAGGCGATGCGCTCGAACCCACGCGGCGTACCGCCACGGATGGTGAGCACCACATCGACCTTTTGCGGATCGATCTGTTGAAACAGCCTGTCCTCGAATTTCCCGCGGGCACGCCCTTCGTCTGCAACGTCATCGACCTCGATGTGGAGATCGATGTCGCCGCCGCGCTCGCTGTCGTCGATCCGGCTGCCGAACAGGCGCACGACCGCAGTTTCGCCGAACGTCTCCGCAGCGGCCTCCTTGATCGCCGCGACCTCTTCGGGTTTCAGCCTCATGCCGCGACCTTCGCGTTGGCCGCCTTGGTCTTCAGCCATTTGTGCATCGTCGCGGCGACGTCGCGGCCGTCGCGGATCGCCCAGACGACGAGGCTCGCGCCGCGGACGATGTCGCCCGCCGCGAACACGCCGTCGAGCGAAGTCATCAGCGTCTTGCCGTCGACCAGTACGGTGCCCCAGCGGCTCACGCCCAGTTCGGGCGTCGCGAACAACGTCGGCAGGTCCTCGGCGTCGAAGCCGAGCGCCTTGATCACGAGATCGGCGTTCACCGAATAGTCGCCCGCGGGATCCGGTTCGGGCGCGCGGCGGCCGCTCGCGTCGGGGGCGCCGAGACGCATCTTCCGGACCTTCACGCTCGACACCACGTCACCGCCATCAAAGCTCTGGGGGCCGGACAGCCAGACGAACTCGACACCCTCCTCCTCGGCGTTGGCGACTTCGCGCTGCGAGCCGGGCATGTTGGCGCGGTCGCGGCGGTAGAGGCACTTCACCGACTTGGCGCCCTGGCGGATCGCGGTGCGGACGCAGTCCATCGCGGTGTCGCCGCCGCCGATCACGACGACGTCCTTGCCCTCGGCATTCAGGCTGCCGTCGTCGAACGCGGGGACGGCATCGCCGAAGCCCTTGCGGTTCGAGGCGACGAGGAAGTCGAGCGCCGCAACCACGCCGTTCGATCCGCCACCGGGCAAGTCCATCGCGCGCGCCTTATAGACGCCGGTCGCGATTAAGATCGCGTCATGGCGCTGGCGTAGGTCGTCGAGGCGCGCATCGTGACCGACCGCGAAGCCCTCGTGGAAGACGATGCCCGCCGCCTTCAGCCGCTCGACGCGGCGCATGACGATCGGCTTTTCAAGCTTGAAGCCTGGGATGCCGTAGGTCAGCAATCCGCCGGCGCGATCGTAGCGGTCGTAGACATGAACGTCATAGCCGTGCCCACGCAAATATTCCGCTGCGGTCAGGCCAGCCGGCCCCGCACCGATCACGCCGACTGACTGGCCGCGTGACTTGCCGGGCACCAGTGGCTCGACCCAGCCATTCTCCCAGGCGGTGTCGGTGATGAACTTCTCGACCGAGCCGATCGTGACGGCGCCGTGCCCGGTGAATTCGATGACGCAATTGCCTTCGCACAGCCGGTCCTGCGGGCAAATCCGGCCGCAGATCTCGGGCATCGTCGAAGTCGCGTTGCTGAGTTCGTACGCCTCGCGGAGGCGCCCTTCCGCGGTCAACCGGAGCCAATCGGGGATGTGGTTGTGCAGCGGGCAGTGGACCGAGCAATAGGGCACGCCGCACTGCGAACAGCGCCCGGCCTGCTCCTCGGCAGGTTCGACCGCGTAGCGCTGCGCGATTTCGCGGAAATCGTCGGCCCGCTCGTCCGCAGTGCGCTTGTCGGGATAGGATTGCTCCCGGCCGACAAATTTGAGCATCGAATCGTTCGCCATGATAGCCTCCGACAGCCGCGTTATTGCGCGATCGGAGGCTTGTCACGACTAAATCAACATATACGACAGCTGTAATGCCCTATATAGCTATTTTTTACGTCCCCTTCTTTGGCGGACATTCTGAACTGTAATTATTTGTACCGATCCGGACTTACTTGCTCAACAGCCAGATCAACGCCGCTGAACCGGCTACGACACGGTATAGCGCGAACGGGACAAAGCCGTGCTTGGTGACGATGCCAACAAACCACTTCACCACCAGCAGCGCCACGACGAACGAGACCGCCGCGCCAATCGCGATCGCGCCCAGCCCGACGCCACCGCCGCTCGCGATCGCATCGCGGTTCTTCAGCAGCTCGAGCGCACTCGCGCCCAGCATCGTCGGGATCGCAAGGAAGAAGCTGAACTCCGCTGCGGTCCGCCGCTCGACGCCAAGCGCCAGTGCGCCGAGAATGGTCGCGCCCGACCGGCTGACGCCCGGGACCATCGCCAAACACTGCAAGAAACCGATGCCGATCACCGTCTTCAGCGGAATGTCCGCGACGCCGCTGATATCGCTACGCGGCGCGAACCGCTCGACCGCTAGGATCGCGAAACCGCCGACGACCAGCGCGATCGCGACGACCTCGGCATTGCCGAGCAACGACTCGATATATTTGTGGAGCGCGAGGCCGATCACCGCCGCCGGAATGAACGCGACCACCAGATTGCGCAGGAACAGCCACGATTTCGGCTCGCGCTTGATCAGCCCCATGCCGACCGCCCAGAACGTCCGCCAGTACAATACGACGATCGCGAGGATCGCGCCGAGCTGGATGACGACGTTGAATACCTCCCAGCGGCCTGCATCATAGCCAAGCAGACGTGTGGCCAGGATCAGGTGGCCGGTCGACGAGACGGGCAGGAATTCGGTGATCCCCTCGACGATGCCAAGGAGGATGACGGTAAGAAGGTCGGTCAAGCAAGCGCTCCAGCGTCTTGGGTATCAGGCAGGCAGGGACAGCCTAAACGTCAGACTGCGCCGCGGCCGTCGAGCAATTCGGTCGGCGTCGCAGCGCGGGTCGCCGCACGACGGCCGAACCGCCCGGCCTTGCGAAAGCGCACCAGCCAGCCCGGCGCGACCGTCGACAGCGGCGTCGCCTCGATCCCGAAGGCCGCGAGACCATCGGTACCGGTAACGACATTGTCGCTCTGCAGCATCGTCCACTGATCCTTGGTGATCGGCATGCCGGGCAGGAAGCCGGCCTTGGCGATCATCGCGCCGGCAAAGTCCGGCAGCTCGACGATCGAGGGATTGCGGCCGATCGTCGTGGCGATCCAGCGGATGAGGTTACCCATCGTGATGATGTCGGGCCCGCCGAGTTCCAGCGTCTGGCCGCCGTACGTCTCGGGATCGGACGCGGCTGCAACCACCGCATCCGCGACGTTGCCGACAAACACCGGCTGGAACTTGGCGCCCGCGCGCAGCACCGGCACCACCGGCGCCTTGGCGATCATCCCGGCAAAGCGGTTCACAAACTGGTCTTCCTGGCCGAACACGATCGACGGCCGCAGGATCGTCGCGTTGGGGAATGCCTCAAGCACCGCCGCCTCGCCCTGCCCCTTCGACTTGCCGTACGCCGACGCAGACTCCGGATCCGCGCCGATCGCCGACACATGCACCAGCGCGCCAACGCCAGCCTTCGCCGCAGCCTGCGCGACCGCCTGCGCACCAAGCGCCTGGATCCGCTGAAAATCGCCCGCCAGCACGCCGACCAGGTTCACCACCACGTCCGAGCCGTGCACCGCATGCGCGATCGTCTCGGGCTTGGTGACATCGGCACCGACGAACTGCGTCTGGCCGAGCCCACCGAGCGGTTTCAGGAAGAACGCTTGCCGCGGATCGCGCTGCGCGATGCGGACGCGTGCGCCCGTCGCTAGCAGCGCCTGTGCGACATAGCGGCCGACGAAACCGCCACCTCCGATCAGCGTCACCAGTTTGTCGTTCATCGCCCGTCCGTCCACTTTGTTTTGCCTGCTCATTCGCGAATAACCCCTTGCCCCAGCAAGAGGCGTGTTGACAAGCATCGCGACCCTCCCCTAGAGGCGCCCTCCTACCCCGTGCCCGGATGGCGGAATTGGTAGACGCACCAGCTTCAGGTGCTGGCGATCGCAAGGTCGTGGAGGTTCGAGTCCTCTTCCGGGCACCATTTTCCAAATGCGTTTGGAAATCCAGATGTCGCGCTTAGCGTACCGTTTTTGATTGGCCTAAGTCTGCGACCAGATGGAATCCGAGCGGTTCACGTGACACTGACTGAACTCTTGGCGCTATCAGGTCGACGCGGCCGCATGAGATCGCCGCCACCAGCCCTGATCTGTCCGATCTGCACCTCGCGAACTACTGATACGGCGCGCCGGGACCTGTTCAATACGGATATGCCTATTCGGTAACTCCCGAAAAAGGCGCCACCGTTAATCTGCAGATGCTCGATTCCGCCGGCGTCAACCACACTCTTTACGTTGCGGGTTTACGTTGCCGGCGATACCGACCACATCAGAACGGCAGCCATCGGCTCTTGTGCGTAAGATTCATATACCCGACGTTCACGCCTGCGCGCCAGCCAACGCCTAGCCGGATCGGAATCAAGACGACGTTGCCGCGGCGAAGGTAGGTCGCAGCGAGATCCCCCACGAGATAGAGGCGCCCTTCGACCGCGGGAAACCGCTTGTAGAGCTCTTCCGTGTCATAAAGATTGTAGACGAGCACGAAGACTTTGTTGGCGTCGCCACCGACATCGAAGCCCACCGAAGGCCCGGTCCAATAGACCGGCTGCTGGCCCTCGACCTTGTGGCTCATGATACCCGAGCCGTACCGCACGCCGAGAATGAACGCTCCAGAGGCCTCGCGCCCGGCGATATAAGCGTTGGGCTGACCTTGGTCCTTCAGTATCTTTTCAAGCAGCCCACCAAGTCCGGCCGCCCCTTTGCCGAACACGCCTTCACCGGCCGCCAGCAGATCATCGCGCTCGTAGGTGTCGGCGGCCTGCATCGTCGCTTCGGCGCGCGTTTCCGGGGCCTGCTGGCTAGCAGGCGGGGGAGGCGTAGGAGTAGGACCTGCCTGAACAGGGGCTCCACATAGGTCGGGCGCGACGGCTGCGTCGCCGCCTGGCCGCGTGATGGCGTGGAATATGCCTGCGCGGAAAGGTCGCCATCGATCGCCTGGTTTGGATCGATCGTGCGGACCTGCGCCGACACGGTGCCCCCACAGAGGGCCGCCGCTAAGGCGCCAAGGCCAAGCCAGAAGCTACGCATGTCGATCGATCCCCACACTATCAAGGCACCCTGCCAACGGTAGGTTAACCGACGCGTGCCTTGCCGTGCAATGAACGAGCGCCAAGTACGTGTCGAAATCGGGCGAAGTCGGGCCAATTCGGGATGAGCGACGCGTTTGTCGGCCACACCCACCAAACCAGCGGAATTCGCGCAAACCGCCATTACAGCCGTTGCTCAGTACGCCGACCCTCGCTATAGCCCCGCATCTGCTGCAGCCGGAGACGTGGGTGAGTGGCTGAAACCAGCGGTTTGCTAAACCGCCGTACCGGGTTTACTGGTACCGAGGGTTCGAATCCCTCCGTCTCCGCCATTTCTGTATCAAAATTCGCTTTTTCTCGATGGGTCGCAAGGCGAACCGGAGTGCCTATCCCTGCAATTTTCGCGTCGATAGAGTACGGATTGAGGGATAAATTCGGCGGCACGTCCCCCTCCTTACGCGGACTTAGGTCGGCTACCGGAAACGAGCCGTGGAACAGCCGATTATCGGACGGCATCCGCCGTTAGCGAGTGATCCGCGTGACGTGACCCATTTTCCGACCTGGCCGCGCGGTGCCCTTGCCATATAGATGCAGGTGGGCGCCGGACTCCGCGAGAAGGTTTTCCCAGCGATCGGCGTCGTTCCCAATCAGATTTTCCATCGTCGCTTCACGCCCGGTCAGTGTCGTCGCACCCAGCGGCAAGCCACAGATCGCGCGGATGTGGTTTTCGAATTGCGAGCACTCAGCGCCTTCGATCGTCCAGTGGCCGGAATTGTGTACGCGGGGCGCCATCTCGTTGAACACCGGGCAGTCCGCACCGACGAAGAACTCGCACGCCAATATGCCGACATAGTCGAGTTCGGCTGCGATCCGCTGTGCCAGCGCTGCAGCTTCGTCGGCTTGGGCCAGCACGGCGGCGGGCGCGGGGACGGACGAGTGGCGGAGTATCGCGTCGCGGTGGACGTTGAGTGGCGAGATCGTAGCGCGCGATGCTGCCGTCGAGGCCGCGGGCGATCAGGATCGAGAACTCGTGTTCGAACGGCACGAAAGCTTCCAGCACTGCCAGCCCGCCGATCGCGTCCCACGCGGCTTGCGCCGCGGCGGGCGTGTCGATCTTGACCTGACCCTTGCCGTCATAGCCGAATCGCGCGGTCTTGAGGATGGCGGGGGTACCGATCGCCTTCAGGCCTGCCTGCAGGCTTTCGAGGCTGTCGACCGCAGCCCAAGGTGCCGGGCGGCCGCCGACGCTCTCCACGAAGCGTTTTTCGCCGATCCGCTCCTGAGCGACGCGGAGCGCGCGGGGGCTCGGGTGAACGGGGACGCGGTCTGCGAGCCATTCCACGGGCTCGACTGCGATATTCTCGAACTCGTAGGTGATGACGTCGCAGGCGTCGGCGAAATCAGCCAGCACGATGCGATTGTGATAATCGGCGCGCGTCATGGTCGAGGCGGACTGTGCGGCGACGCTCTCCTGGTCGGGCGCGAGGACGTGCGTGTGATAGCCGAGTTGCGCCGCGGCGGTGGCGAGCATGCGGCCGAGCTGGCCTCCGCCGAGGATGCCGATGGTCGATCCGGGGGAAGCGGCGTCATGTCAGCGTCTTTCAGGCTATCGTGCTCAGATGGGGTCGGTCGCGACGGCGTCGGTCTGTGCGGCGCGCCAGACTTTGAGGCGCTCGGCCAGCGCATCGTCGGACGTCGCGAGGATCGCGGCGGCGAGCAGGCCTGCGTTGATGGCGCCGGGCTTGCCGATCGCGAGCGTGCCGACCGGGATGCCGCCGGGCATCTGGACGATCGAGAGCAGGCTATCCATGCCCTTCAGCGCCTTCGATTCGACGGGGACGCCGAGTACCGGGAGGTGCGTCATCGAGGCGGCCATGCCGGGAAGGTGCGCCGCGCCGCCTGCGCCGGCGATCACCACCTTAAGGCCGCGATCGGCGGCGGTGGTCGCGTAGTCGTAGAGGCGTTGGGGCGTCCGGTGCGCGGAGACGACCTTGGTCTCGTAGGCGACGTCGAGCGCGTCGAGCGTCTCGGCGGCGTGGCGCATCGTCTCCCAATCGGAGGTGCTGCCCATGATGATGCCGACTAGAGCCATTTCCGTCCCCGGATCAAAGGAGCGCCGTGCCTAGCGATGGGCGGGGGTTAGGGCAATGTTTTGGTGGGTGGATGGTATGTGCCACGCAAAACTGCACCACCCCGGCGGAGGCCGGGGCCCAATTGGGAAACGGAGCTAACCGGTGGCAGCGCTCCGTTACTGCCACCTTTCCAATTGGGCCCCGGCCTTCGCCGGGGTGGTGCTACTCAAGGGCGGCGTCAGCGCTCGCTGAGGTAGTAGCGGTCCGTCGCGTTCAGGTCGGCGTCGAGTTCGTAGACGATCGGCTGACCGGTCGGGATCTCGAGGCTGGTGATCTCGTCGTCGGGGATGTTCGACAGGTGCTTCACCAGCGCGCGGAGCGAATTGCCGTGCGCGGAGATCAGGATGCGCTGGCCGTCCTTGAGCGCGGGGGCGATCCGCTCGTCCCAATAGGGGAGGACGCGGGCGATGGTGTCCTTGAGGCTTTCCGTCTTGGGGATGGCGATGCCGGCGTAGCGGCGGTCCCTGGACAGGTCGAACTTGCTGTCGTCCTCCAAGACCGGGGGCGGGACGTCGAAGCTGCGGCGCCAGATGTGGACCTGCGCGTCGCCGTGCTTGGCCGCGGTCTCCGCCTTGTCGAGGCCGGTGAGTCCGCCGTAGTGCCGCTCGTTCAGGCGCCAGTCCTTCTCGACCGGGAGCCAGAGCCGGCCCATCGCCTCCAGCGCGATGTTGAGCGTCTTGATCGCGCGGGTCTGAAGGCTGACGAAGGTCTGGTCGAAGTCGAGGCCCTTGGCGGCCATCAGCTCGCCTGCGGCCTTGGCCTCGGCCTCACCCTTGGCGGTCATGTCGACGTCCCACCAGCCGGTGAAGCGGTTCTCGAGGTTCCAGGTGGACTGGCCGTGGCGGATCAAGACTAGGGTCGGCATTCGGGCTCCTGGGATGGCGCGGGTTGGTATCAACAACTATCCGTCATCCTGACGAAAGTCAGGACCCAGGGTAACGGGACGTCGCCCATCTTGGCTCTGGGTCCTGACTTTCGTCAGGATGACGGCAGATACGGTATGCCGTGGGCGATCAGATTTCGTCGATCATGCCGGCGAGCGTCTCGAGCATCGCATGGGCGAGCTGTTTCGAGCGCTCGGGCGACCAGCCGAATTCGGGATCGGCGTTGGCGTCGTGATCCTTGAACGGCATCTCCAGCGTCATCGACACCGCGCCGAAGCGCTCGGCGAGCTGGTTGGTCGACATCGACAGGTTCGCCGAGCCCGGTGCGGACTTGGGATAGCCCTTCTCGGTCTGGAAATCGGGCGTGTGCGCCGCGAGCCGCCGGCCGTATTCGTAGAACTTGTCGCCGTGCGCGTCGGTCCAGAGGGGATGCCTTCGAAACCGGCGATGAAGTTCGCGGGGATCGCCTCGTCGCCGTGGATGTCCATCGCGACGTCGACGCCAGTCAGGTCCATCGCGTTGCGGACGCACAGGACCTCGGGGCTCTTCTCAGGCGTCGGCGTGTGCCATTCGCGGTTGAGGTTCACGCCCACGGCATTGGTGCGCAGATGGCCCCGGCGCGTGCCGTCCGGGTTCATGTTGGGGACGACGTTGAAGGTCGCTTTCGCCAGCAGGTCCGCGGTGATCGGATCGGCCGAATCGGTCAGCCGCTCCAGCGCGCCTTCCATCCACCATTCGGTCATCGATTCGCCGGGGTGCTGGCGACCGTAGATCCAGACCTGCTTCGGCCCCGACCCGATCGTGAAGCAATCGATCCCCTGCCCGTCGAGCGACTGGCCGAGTTCGCGGTGCGCGACGCCCGGCAGCAGCGCGGTGCGCGCCACCAACGCCTCGTGCATTTCCATCGTGTACGGCGCGAAATACGCGAACCAGGCGAGATCGGTATCGGCGGTGAAGTCGAATTCGAGCACGCCATTCTCATAGCGCGTCTCGATCATCCGCCACGCCTGGCGATCGGTGCTGGCGCGCGTCTTGTAATCCGGCCAACCGAACGGATAGGCCGACTTGCCCGCATTCAGGATGCGGTAGGTCAGGGTGCGGCCAGCCGCCCCGCCACGCGGAAATAGAACCACTGGAAGAAATCGGACTGGAAATCGGTGACGATCTCGAGGTCGATTCGGTCTCCCTCGATGGCGACAACACGAATGTTGCCGCCATCGAAGGCTGCATTGATGGTGACGGGGCTCATGGTCTGTAGGGTCATTTCACCTGAATAGTGCGACCGGACTCGCCGGGGAACCCCATGAACAAGGCGCGAGCGAGCTTCCCGGCCTGGATATCGGTCGTCGCGTCGGCCTTGCGGGCATCGGCGAAGGTCTGCGCGCGGCCTTCCCAGACCGGCGACTGGTCGGCGCTGCGCTTGATCGTCACCGACAGCTCGGAGACGAGGATTGCGGTACGACCGCCGCCACCGATCGGGAAGCCGACCCCGCCGCCGAGCCCGACACCGCCGCCGCCACGACCGCCGCTGAAGCCCCCGCCGCCGAGACCGATGCTGAACGGCGCAGGCTTGGGCGGCCCGGCCTGCGTGGTACGGGTGAAGCCCACGGTCGCTACCAGCAGCGGCTTCGCGCCCGGTGCGGGGACGCTATAGCCGGCCTTCAGCAGTTCGCCCTGTACGGCGGCGGCGTAGGTCTTGAACTCGAGGCTGGCGGGGCCGCCGCCGGTGAGCGGCTGCACGGCGATCGTCCCGCGGTCGATCGGCTCGCCGAGATGATAGCGCAGCACCTCGGTCGGGGGCAGCGACGGGCCAGTCGCGCACGCGGTGAGGGATGCGCTTGCCAGCGCCAGGACCAGGATCGAACGAACCGCCATCGGGACTTCCTTAGAATGTTGCGCTATAGTAACGCTCCGACCAGCCGAGTGGGTTCCCGGATGGTAGGAGCGTGTCCGTTGCTTGACTTGGACACACCCCGCCATTAGGCGATCCCGTCTTTCCGCACACCTAGATTTGAAAAGAAGCGAATCGATCATGAAGATCCGCAATTCCCTGAAGTCGCTCAAGGATCGTCACCGCGATAACCGCGTGATCCGTCGTCGTGGCCGTACCTACGTCATCAACAAGACCAACCGTCGCTTCAAGGCACGCCAGGGCTAAATTCCTGGTTACCGCCGTCATTTTTGACGTCGGTCGTGTTCTTTACGACTGGGATCCGCGGATCCTGTACCAGCGCCTGATCGATGACGATCGGGCGCTCGACGCGTTCCTGCGTGATGTCGTGACGGTCGACTGGCATTTCCAGCACGATGCTGGCCGCGACTTCGCCGATACCTCGGCGGAGCTGGCTGCGTTGTATCCGCAGCATGCCGCGCTGATTGCCGCCTGGGGGCCGCGATTCAACGAGAGCATCGGTGCGCGAATCGCTGGGATGCACGAGATCGTCGAGGAGCTGGACGCGGCCGGCGTACCGCTGTTCGCGATCACGAACTTCAGCCACGAGTTCTGGCCACCCTTCCGCGCGTGAAGCCCATCTGTTCGACAGGTTCCGCGACGTGGTCGTGTCGGGCGAAGAGAAGATGGTGAAGCCGGATGCGGCGATCTATCGGCTGGCGTTGGCGCGGTTCGGGTTGGCGGCGGCAGACGCGGTGTTTGTCGATGACAATGCGGCGAATGTAGCGGCGGCGCAGGCATTGGGAATCGAATCGGTGCTGTTTACGAACGCCGCGGATTTCCGTGTGCGATTGGTCGAGCTCGGGCTCCCGATCGCCCAGCATCCGTCATCCTGACGAAAGTCAGGATCCAGAGCCACTAGCGTCGAGGCCTATTACTCTGGATCCTGACTTTCGTCAGGATGACGGCGTGGGGTCGTTTACTGACTCAGCGAAACCGACTGGCGCAAATTGGCGATCGCGGTCTCCTGATCCGCGACCGGCGGCTCCGGGGCCACGCCACCCTCGAAATCATCCGTTACCGTCACTGTCGTCCCTAGCGTCGTGACCCCGAACAATTGCTTCGCAAAGCCGAGTGGTACGCGGATGCACCCGTGCGATGCGGGAAGCCCGGATTCCGGCCCGCGTGGATTGCAATCCCGTCCCAGGTCAGGCGCTGCATGAACGGCATCGATGCGTCATCGTACAGGCTCGACTTATGAACCGCGTTCTTCTGCAGGATCGGATACGTGCCGAGCGGGGTATCCTTGCCATCCTTGCCGCTGGAGATCGTAGTCGCCGCAATCATCGTCGCGCCTCGATAGACGAACGCACGCTGCTCCAGCAGACTAATGACGATGCTGACCGGCTCGCTAGAGCCGTTGTCCTTCCAGACGAATTGGTTCGGCGAGAGCTCGGTCGCGGCCTGCTCAATCGGCATCGCCGCGATCGCGGCGGCCGATGCGGCCCACACGGGTTGACCCGCGAACAGCGCGAACATCAACCCCATTGCCGTAGCAGACTGCACGATCCTGCTCATCTCTTCGTAGCTCTCCGAGTCTCGATATTGCGTCCAACGCACGATTCTCCAGAACGTGCCGTCGCGCCGCTGAGTCGACGAAGCGACCCCAAGCCGGGGTAGTTCGAGGGAACGGACCCACAACCAGTGGAAATGGTTGCAGAATATTCACCGAAAATCGGCTATACGTTCGGTCACGGGAACTGGGGCAATTACGGGAAAATCGATGCACGACGAAGGTCTTGTGCGCGAACGACGCGCGCTTCTGAAGAACGGTTTGGTTTTGGCGGGGGCACTTGCGGTACCGGGGGCGGTATCCGCTACGCCACATCTTTCGCGGGCGCTGACTGCGCGCGATCTGAAGCCTATGACGCAGCCACCGCTGCCGCGGACCACGGTCGCGGTCACCTCGCCGCGGGTGGTCCGGCCCGATCTGCTGCGCCAGGCGATGGCATCGCTGAGCCGTCACGGTAGCCGCATCCAGCATCACGACCGGATCGCGATCGCCGATTTCGCGGCACCGTCGGGCAAGCCGCGGTTCCACTTCATCGATCTCGCCAGCGGACGCAGTACCTCGTTGCTGGTCGCGCACGGCAGCGGCTCGGATCCGGCGCATACCGGATATCTGGAGCGCTTCTCGAACCGCTTCGGCTCGAACGCCTCGTCCGAGGGCGCGTTCGTCACCGACGATTATTATGTCGGCAAGCATGGCCGCTCGCAGCGTCTGATCGGCCTCGATCCGACCAACGACAACGCGCTCGATCGCGCCATCGTCGTGCATTCGGCATGGTACGCGAACAAGGACATGATCGAGAGCCACGGCATGCTCGGTCGCAGCCAGGGCTGCTTCGCGGTCGGCGAGCGCGATCTCGACCAGGTGTTCGCGCGGCTTGGTGCCGGCCGGATGATCTACGCGGCGAAGGTCTGAGCCGTTATCCCAGCGAAAGCTGGGATATTCCGATTTGACGGGCGTCATCCGCCTCGTGAAATACTCCCGCCTTCGCTGGGGTGACGGTGATGGGTGAAGTGGCAATTTCTCCGGCGGATATGTTCGTCGTTACCCCATCGCGCGGCGCGGCGCGGCCCTGCCCCGCCCCGCCACCTACCCGGCGGTCTGTGCCATCCGGCTCTGCTCCATTCGCCGACGCGCGCGGCGTACGCCGCCGATAAATCCCGACCACAGCAGCGCCTCGAACCCGGCATAGCCAAGCCCGAGATGATCGGGTCGTACCGCCAGCACGTCGCCCAGCCGCACCGTCCCCGCGCGCAACCCCGCGCGGCCAATGTCGCCCCAGCGTCGCGCCGTCTCCCAGCGGATCAGGCGGATATCGTGGGCCGAGCAGTCGTGCGTCGCGAGAAAATCCGCCTGGATCACGCTCAGCGCGCTCCCCAACGTCGCCAGCGCGGCGCGGTCAGGAACGGGGCGCTTGGCCATGCTGTGTTGGACGATCAGACCTGCGACCCGCGCGGCGCGTTCGTCGAACAACCGCGCATAGCGTTCGGTCAGCACGCGCACGGACGCCGCCTCCATGATATCGACGAACCGCTTCGACACGCCGCCGGGATGGACGCGGTACAGCACCAGAGCCTCGTCCAGCCGCGCGATTGCGCCGAAATGCTGGATCCGCTGATACAGGTCGAAATCCTCGGCATAGAGGAGTTCCGGTCGGGTCACAGGATCGAGCCGCCGGGCCACCTCGGTCCGCATCATCGTCGATGACCAGACCAGCGGGTTCTCGATACAGGTCAGCCACGCGACCAGCGCGGGCGTGGTGGTCGGCGCATAGCTGGACGGACCGACCACGCCTTCGGTCAACAACTCGGCGGCAGTGCCCAGCAATACCGTGTCCGGATGCGAGTCGAGATACGCCACCTGACGCGCGAAGCGATCGGGGCGGCAGATATCGTCATGGTCGAGCGCGGCGATGTAGCGCCCACGTGCCTCCGCAAACCCACGATTGCGCGCCTTCACCGGGCCGCCGTTCTTCGCCATCACGACCAGTCGCACGCGCGGATCGGGCCAGGCGCGTATCACCTCGCGCGTGTCGTCGGTCGAGCAGTCGTCGACCACGATCACTTCGAAATCCCCGAACGTTTGCGCCGTGAGACTGGCGAGCGTCTCCTCGATCAACCCTGCACCGTTGTACGCCGCCATGACGACGCTGATCACCGGTACGCCCGCGCGCGCATCGACGGTCGGATCCTGCCGAATGTCGCTCTGCATTCCCGTCGAACTCACGCTGCTGCCATTACCTTCGATGTCATCACCTGATCGACGATCATGAGGCCCACATCGTTCTGCCATAACCACAAGCCATTCGCCTGCCCCGAAAAACTACGTTCCCCACCGAGCGGCCCCCACGGCACGAACCCGGCGGCGAGCCCAAGCCCGTACAGTCCCGAAATCGGCGCTTCGTCGGCATCGACGATCCGGCAATGGCGATCGACCATTGGTTTGCCGTCATGCGCCGCCAACGATATCGGCAGGCCGTCGCGGTCGACGATCGGCAGTGCGATCGGTCGATAACCGAGCGCCGCGATCACCAGATCCGCCTGTTCGACGACTGCGCGCGCGTCTTCGTCGCCATCGCCTTCGCCATCGCCGGCTATGCGGTGCAACGTCATGCGGGGATCGGGCGCGCGACCGTCGATGCCGAGCATCCTCAACACCAGATCGCGCGCCTCAAGGCGAAATCCTGCAAGACGATAGACGAACCCCGACACCGGGCAGACGTCGTCGGGGCCGAAATCGGTGAACCCTTCGGCGTGCGCCGCTTCGATCGAATGATAGAAGGGGCGCAGCGGACGGCGGTGCAGCAGCGTGATGGCCCCCGCCCCCAGCGGCAGCGCCGGCTGACTCTTAAGCAGCAGCGCGATCGTCGTCAGCGCGCTGGTCGACCCGCCGATCACAGCGATCTTCGGGTTGCGCTTGCCGGTCAGGATATCGGCGACCTTCTCGAACCCGCCGACGGTCAGAACGTCGTCCGACTGGAGCAGCCGTCCGCTCGCGAGATCGACCAGGCTGCCGCCCGCAACGCGCTGCGTTGCGAGCCGGTCGAGCGGCTGGTGACCGCCAGTCGCGATGACGACGTTGCGTGCGAGCTGGTCGAAGACATGCCCGTCGGCCAGCCGGAGGACCTGTACGCTCCACAAGCCGTCGCCGACCCGTTTCGCGCCCAGTGCCTCGTGCCCGGTCAGCACGGTGCCGCCATTCTCGCGGACGATATCCGTCAAGCGATCGCCGGTCGCACGCAACAGCGGCCCGACCTCGGTCAGCGGTACGCCGAGTGCACCCTCATGCGCGGCGACCGCACGCCCGGCGGGGTGATCGACGAGCCGCGCGAGTTCGGGATGCACATTGTCGCGCACTGCCGTTAGGAAAGTCTGCGCGGTCGAATCGGAGGTGATCGCGTAGCGCCCGAGCCGGCCACCACCGATCGCGTTGCTGCGCTCGATCACCATCAGCCCCGACGCGGCCAGATCGGGTAGCAGACCGCGCTTCGTCGCCGAGGTCAGCATCGCCGTTCCTGCAGGGCCACCGCCGACTACGATGACCGACGCGATCGCACCACCGGGGCCGCGTACCGACGCCCGTCGGTCGAGCGGCTGGACGATCGCCGCGCACGCCGATGCCAGCGCGGTTGCCGCCCGCCGCGCATCGTCGATGGTCATCGCATCGGTAATCGGCAACGACAGCATCCGCCCCGCGATCCTGTCCGCAACCGGCGTCGGCTCGATCATCGCGGTCGCCTGGAACCACGGCTGTTCGCCGAGATGCGGGCTAAAATACCGACCGCAGCCAACGCCGTCCGCCTCGATGCTCTCGACGATCGCGTCGCGGTGGTGCGCGATATGCTCGGAGAGCAGCACCGGCATGAACTGCATCGCGCGGCGGCGACCTGACACCGCCTGGAACTGGAAATCGGGCAGCGTCGCGCGGTAGGTATCGTCCAGTTCCGCACGATGCCCGGCAATCGCATCGATCTCGGCGAGCTTGGCCTGCGCGATGATCGCGGTGATCTCGGGCAGCTTGGCGTTGATCCCGGGCAGCGTCGCATTGCGGCTGCCCTCGAAGCCGAAATTGCCCATCGACCGCAATGTCGCGATCAGGTCGACGTCGCCGCTGTGGATCAGCCCCCTCGCCGACCGCGAACGTCTTGGTCGCGTGCATCGAATGGACCACCGCGAACGGAGCGCGCGCGCCAAAGCCAACTCCCGCATCGTCGAGCGTCCCCAGCGACGAGGCCGCATCGACCACCACACCGACGCCGTAGCACCGCTGGAAATGCACGTAGCGGTCGAGGTCGATCGCGTTGCCGAAGGTCGCATAGGGCACGACCACGCCGATCCGCTCACCGTGTCGCTGGAGCAGCCGCTCCTCTTCCAGCGCGCAGGCACCCCAATCGTCAGGATCGATATCGCAGACCAGCGGCGTCAGCCCGGCCCACGCCGCCGCCTGCGCGGTCGCGGCGAAGGTGAGCGCGGGCATCAGTGCCAGCGTGCCCTGTTTCGGGTTCAGACCGCCCGTCCGCATCCCCGACGCGTGGCGGATTGCGAGCATCAGCCCGAGCGTGGCGTTGCCGACCGCGAGGCATGCACCGTGGCCGCCGAACAGCTTTTCGGTCACCCCGGCCTCGAACGCGCGAACCTCCGGGCCGTTGTTGCTGAACACCCCCGATGCCTCGACCCGACGCAGCGCATCGAGGTGCTCGCTCAGCCGCGGCGGGTTCGGCGCGATCAGGGGAGGCGTTTCATCGGCGATCCGGTCTGTTGTGCGACAGATCTATGACCCACCGCCTCCTAAGAACCAGTTACGCGAGCAAACGCCAATATATGCAAGATAGTCATTTCCTTACATCACCCCGGATCGCGTCCGGGGTGATGCAGGACTTTCAGCGTACCAGTGGCAAGCTGATATAGCTTTCGTCGGGACCTGCGACGGTGATCTTCTGCGTTGCCTTCACGTAATCCTTGGGTTGCGCGAAGAAGATGTTCGGGACGAAGGTCTGCGGGTTACGGTCGTAGAGTGGGAACCAGCTCGACTGCACCTGCACCATGATCTTATGCCCCGGCAGGAACACATGGTTGGTGGTCGGCAACGCGAACTTGTACTTGAGCGGTACGTTAGCCGCGATCGGCTTGGCGACGGCGAGATCCTCGCGGTAGCGCCCGCGGAAGATGTCCATCGCGATGGACAATTGATACCCCGCCATCGCCTTTTCGCCGGGATAGACGTCCGGATACACGTCGATCAGCTTCACCACCCAGTCGCTGTCGGTGCCGCTGGTCGCCGCGGTCAGGTTCACTTCCGGAACACCGGCGATCGTCGTCGGTGTGGTCAGCGCGTCGGTGGTGAAGGTCAGCACGTCGGGACGGCCGGAGACCGCGCGCTGATCGTCGACGAGCCACTGTTTCCAGGTCGATCCGCTCGCATAGGTCGGCAGCGTCGGGCGCACGCGGTAGCTGACGGGCGCGGCCGGGTCGGAGATATAGTCCGCCGTCGTCGCCGCGCCGCCGGTGGCCTGGAAGCCGAGCGCGCCGCCCGGCTTGAGGTAGAGCGGCGTGCCCGCCGTGGAAGCGGTCGGCCAGCTCTGGAGCTTCTGCCACTCGTTGCGGCCCGACTGGAACATCGTCACGGGCGCGACGTCCATCGCCGGCTGGTCGCTCTTCAGATAGTGAGCAAGGAATGGCGCGAGGACGTGCCAGCGCCACCATTTGGCCGTGTCGGCGTCCCATTTGATCGCACCCAGCGCGCTGCCGTCGCGCACCTCCTGGCCGTGATACCAAGGCCCCATCGACAGATAGACCATGTCGTTGGCGGTGTCCTTGGGCTCCAGCGCGCGGTAGACCGCGGGCGCGCCGTAGATGTCCTCCTGATCCCACAGGCCGCCGACGATCAGCGTCGGCACCTTCAGCGGCTGGCCGGCAAGCACGGTGTCCATCGCCTGCGTCGACCAGAACGAATCATAGGCGGGATGCTGCGTGATCTTGCGCCAGAAGCCGAGCTGTTCGAGCCCCTGCGCCTTGCCGATCGCGCCCGCCGAGCCGCCCTTGAGGTAATAGTCGTAATCGTCGGCGGTGTCGGTGATCCACGGCGTGCCGGCGTCCTTGGTCGCCTCCTGGCCGAGCACGTACGGCATCATGCCCTCGCGGAAGGCGCCGTTGTGGAACCAGTCGTCGCCGCGCCAGCCGTCGACCATCGGGTTCATCGGCACCGAGACCTTCAGCGCCGGATGCGGGTTGATCAGCGCCATCAGCGGCAGGAAGCCGTCATAGCTTATCCCGCTGATACCGACGCGGCCGTTCGATTCGGGGACGTGCTTCACCAGCCAGTCGATCGTGTCGTAGGTGTCAGTCGAGATCGTCGGTCTTGGCCGGGTTCTGTGCAGTCCCGGCGCGCGCGGGTTCATCATGTAGATGCCCTGCGATCCGTGCATCCCGCGGACGTCCTGGATCACGCGGATATAGCCCGCCGCGGCGATCACGTCGGCCGCGCCGTCGCCGTTTTGAAGTATCCCCGCATAGGTGCCGCTGTCGACCTTGGTCTGGCCGTCGGCGTCATAGGGCGTGCGCGTCATCAGGATGCCCGCGTCCTTCGCGCCCTTGGGCACGACGATGACGGTGTGCAGCTTCACCCCGTCCCGCATCGGGATCTCGACGACTTTGCGCACATAGTCGTAGCCGACGTCGCGCGGCGCCATCTTGGCGGGGCGCTCGTCGTAATTCTGTGCGGTCGCGGGGGCGGTTGTAGCGACGGCAAGCGTAGCAAGCGCGCAGGCTGTGAGCAGACGAGTCATCGATTTCATGTTCTTCTTCCTTCCCTCCCGGACCGAAAAAGAAAAAGGCTCGCCTTTCCGTGCGGAAATACGAGCCCCTCCCATAGTAGCTAGCGAATCGATCGCGTGATCACCCTCCGCCGAATATCGTTACCCCAGCGAACGCTGGGGTCTTCCGCTTGGCGGGTGCCGGTGGCCGTTCGATGAGATCCCAGCTTTCGCTGGGATGACGATGTCGCGGTGGATAACGATACTCGCCCAAAACCGTCACCCCAGCGGACGCTGGGGTCTCCCGCTTGGCGGGTGCCGGTGGCCGCTCGATGAGATCCCAGCTCTCGCTGGGATGACGGGGCCTCGGGAGGGTCTGGTGCCACGCTCTTTCGACTACTCCGTTACGCGGTCCGCGTACCGGTCAGCGGGAAGCTGCCGAACGCGCCGGCTGCGACGCTGCCCTTGAGGACGTCATCCTCGACGGTCGCCTTGCAGTCGAGCGTCATTGGCATCGGCACGGTCATGCTCTGCTTCCAGGTGATCGTGTCGCCATCGACGTCGCCGGTAACGTCCATGCCGCCCATCGCGCCCGACACCGCACCGGTGAAGGTGCTGCCGGCGCTGTTGACGGTCAGCGTCATCTTCTGGTCGCCCAGCGGCGATTTGACCACGCAATCCCAGCTGCCATCGACGTTTGCCATTATTCTCTCTCCTGAAGCACCGCCCGGAACGCCCGGGCTCTGCAATTATTTGGCGCCGGCAACCGACGCCGCGGGGATGACCTCGACCGGCAAACCGATGCTGTCAAGCTGCGGCCGCACCGTCTTCGCATCGCCGACCACGACCCAGATCGTCTTCTTCGGATCGAGCGCCTGCTGGATCGCAGTGTTGAGTTGCGGCAGGTTAAGTCCCTGGTATCGCTGCGTGATCGTCGCGTAGTAATCGTCGGGCCGCTTCAGCAGGTCGTTCTGCTGCATTGCGCTGAGCACCGCGTCGGACGTCTCGAAATTGCCCGACAGCGAACGGATCGCGCCGTTGATCGCACGGTCGAACTCGACCTGCGTCATCGGCTCCTTGCCGAGGAACGCGCCGATGTCGCCGCGCAGTGCCGCGATCGACGGGCCGGTCTGGTCCGCCTGCACCGGCGCCGACAGGACATAGGGTGCGGCCTGCTCGTTCTGCTGGAAGCGCCCCGACACGCCGTACGACCAATGCCTCGTCTCGCGCAGGTCCATGTTGACGCGACCGAGGAAGCTGCCGCCGAGCGCATCGTTTGCGGTCGCGATCGGCAGCAGGTCCTGCGTGCCCTTGAGTCCGGTCGGCACGCCGGCGACGATCAGCGACTGCGGGCTGTCCGGCCGGTCGATCAACACGATCTTCGGCGCGGACGGCGTCACGCTCGCCGGGAACTGCTTCACGCCCGCCGCACCTGTCGGCCGCCACGACCCGAACCGCGCATCGAGCGCCGCCTTCACCTCGGCGAGCGGACGATCGCTAACGACGAAGATCTTCGCCTTGTCGGGCCGCAGCCACGCCTGCTGGAACGCGACCAGATCGGCACGCGTCAGCGCCGCCACCGCCTTCGGATCGCCACTGCCCTGCGCCTTGGCATAGGGCGATGTCGGCCCGAGCAGCTTCGGCAACACGCGCGTCGCCACCCCCTGCGGGCTGGTTAGCTCCTGTGCGATCTGCGCGAGTTGCTGGTTCTTGACGCGCGCGACCTCGGCGTCGGCGAACGCCGGGTTCTGCGCAATGTCCGCGAACAGGTCGACCGCCGGCGCCAGGTTCGCACTCGGCACCTGGAGCGACAGGAAGGTCCGGTCGTTCGATGCGCCCGAACCGATATCCGCACCCAGACGCTCCTTGGCTTCCGCCAGCGCGAGCGAATCGCGTGTCGCGGTGCCCTCGTCCATCATCGACAGCGTCAGCTTCTGCGTGCCGAGCTTGGTGGGCACGTCGGCCGCGACGCCAGCATCGAAGCTCAGCACCGCCTGCGTCACCGGCACCGCGTCGCGCTGCGCGTAGACCAGCTCGATACCGTTGGTCAGACGGGTGCGCTCGACCTTCGGGAAGCTGAGCCCCGCTACTGTGCCGACCGCCGGCAAGGCGCCACGCGTGCCCTTCGGCGGCGCTTCGGGCGCGGGCACCACATCGGCCTTGGGCGGCACGACCGCATTGGCATAGGCATCGCGCGCGCCGGGCACGACGGTCAGCGAATAGGCCGGACGCGACAGCCACTTCGCCGCCGCCGCACGGACGCTAGCGGGTGTTTCCGCTGCAAGCTGGAGCAGCTGTTTCTTGTAGAAGCCCGGATCGTTCGAATACAGCGCACCCTCGGCGAGCGTCACCGCCTTGCCGCCGAACCCGCCGACCGATTCAAGCCCCTCCATCTTGCGCGCTGCCGTCGTTGTCGCGACGCGGCTGACCTCGTCGGCGGTCGGGCCGTTCTTGAGGAAGTCCGCGAGGATCTCGTCGATCCTCTTGGTCACCAGCGCAGGGTCGACGCCCTCGCGGACGATCGCCTGGATCTCGAACATGCCGAGCTGGCTGAAGCTGCTGTTCTCGGCGGAAATCCGCGTGACCAGCTTCTCCTTCTTGACCAGCGCGGTATCGAACCGGCTGCTGGCGAGACCGCCGAGGACGCCCGCCGCGACGTCCAGCGCGGTGCCGTCCTTGTCGTTCAGGCCGGGCACCACCCAGTTGCGGCTGATCATCACCGCGGCGACGCGGTCCTTGATCGTCTCGCTGACCGGCGCGGGCAGGGTCGGGATCGGCGCGGGCGGGACGATGCTCTCGGGGCCCTTGGGGATGCCGCCGAAATACTTCTCCGCGAGCGTTTTGGCGGTTGCCGCATCGACGTCGCCGGCGAGCACCAGCACCGCGTTGTTCGGGCCGTAATGATCCTTGAACCAGTCCTTCACGGTCTGCAGCGAGGCCGCGTCGAGATCCGCCATCGAGCCGATCGTGGTGTGGCCGTAAGGGTGATCCGCCGAGAACAGCCCTTCGGTGATCTTGTACTGTGTCAGGCCATAGGGCTGGTTGTCGCCCTGGCGCTTTTCGTTCTGGACGACGCCGCGCTGCTCGTCGAGCACGCCCTGCGTGATCGCGCCGGTCAGATAACCCATCCGGTCGGATTCGAGGAACAGCGCGCGGTCGAGCGCCGCGGTCGGCACCGTCTCGAAATAATTGGTGCGATCGAAATAGGTGGTGCCGTTGAAGTCGGTGGCGCCGACCTGTTTCAGCGGCTCGAAGAAATCGCCGGGTGCGTTCTCGGAGCCGTTGAACATCAGATGCTCGAACAGATGCGCGAAGCCGGTCTTGCCCTTCGGCTCGAACTTCGACCCGACGTTATACCAGACGCTGACCGCCACGACGGGCGCCTTGCGATCGGTATGGACGACAACGCGCAGGCCGTTCTTCAGCGTGAACTGCTGGTACGGAATATCGACCGACTTGACCAAATCGGCGACCGGAGCAGGGCGCGCTGCGGCCGTCTGCTGCTGCGCCTGTGCGGCGGGAACCAGGAAGGCCGCGAGCGATACGCCGGCCAGAACGGTAAATTTCGACATCATGTGCAATCATCACCCCGGTTTGTCTGTTGCAGGCAACATACGCACGCCGATCCCGACGGCAACAAGGATCGCGAAATCAATCGGTAACGGGCCGATCGGGTAGCTCCGCAGCAACCGGTCCGCTATCCGGCGGCATGAGCCGAGCGCCATCGAGCAGAACACTGCGCCTGAAACGCGTCCTCACCCGGCGTAGCGGCCTCGCGGTGGGAACAGCCACCACCCTCGTTTCGCACGACTTGGTTTCGACTGTCGCGATCGCACCACACAGGCGCGACAGATGATCCGTCCCGAGATTTCGGCGCGTCAGATCGGCATGCAGGGTCAGCCGCTCGCGATCGTCGATGGTTTTCATCCCGACCCCGATGCGCTGCGTACCCATGCCGCCACGCATGCGTTCGAGCAGGGTCGCAACCATTATCCAGGGCTACGCGCGCCGCTGCCGGCGGGCTATCTTGCGGCGATCCGACCCGCGCTGACGGCGGTGTTGTCAGGAGTATTCTATCACAATGCCGGGTTCGCGACGATCGACGCGAGCTATGCGATGGTGACCATACCGGCCGATCGACTCACGCTGGCGCAGCGGCTGCCGCATGTCGATGCGGTCGATCCCGGTCGCATCGCGCTGGTGCACTATCTCAGCCCCGAACGGCGCGACGGAACCGCATTCTATCGACACCGTGCGACGGGTACCGAAACGGTCGATGCCGTACACGCACCGGACTATTACGCGCGCCTCAACGCCGAGCTGGCGCGCGACGGCCTGCCCGAGCCATCCTATATCGCCGGCTCGACCCCCTTGTTCGAGCAGATCGCGCAGGTCGAGGCCCGCTATAACCGGGCCGTGATCTATCGCAGCGCATCGCTGCACAGTGGCCTGATCGCACCGGACACCGTGCTGAGCGAGGATCCGCTGCAAGGACGCCTGACGATCACTGCGTTCCTGTTGCTCGACTAAAGCGGGGTCGCCGGACGCCACTCGGCGCCGGGCGGATCACCTGCGTGTTCGACGCGACGCGCCACCGCTTCATCGCGACGTGCCACCGGAATAGCGCCGTTTAAGTCGACTTTAGCATATTTTACGGCAGAGGACTGTCATCCGTGCACTGTGCGGCGATCCTGGTCGGCGATTCCTTGTCGACGCCCCGGTTCGACGACCTCCTCGACTACCCCTTCAACCATCAAGGCAGCGCGCGTGTTTCTACGGGACGATCAGCGGTATGAACTGGCCGGCGTCGCGGTGACGCGGGGCCCTGTCTTGCGCATGCCGTCATCGGCAACACTGACGCCGCGCGAGTCGCCCGTCGACATTTTGCGCGGTGCGGCAACACGGATCGACTGGGTTCCGGACCTGGGCGCGCGGATCGGCAGCCTCGACTGGTGGCGCGGGTTGGCGACGTGCACGGCATTGTGCGCAGCAAGCTGGGCGTTGTCGCCGGGGATCAAACCACTGGTCGGTGCGGTGCCGCCACCGCTTGCCGGCGCGGAATGGGACGAGGCCCGCGCACAGGGCATTACCGCGATCGGTCAGGGGGCAGCGACCGGCCGGCGAATGGCCGCCAACGACCTTGTCGCACCGCTTGCCGAGGTCCCCGAACGGCCGACGGTCGAGCTCTCCGCGACACTCGGCCAGGGCGACCGGCTCGATCGCGTCCTGATGCGCGCGGGGGTCGGTCGTCCCGATGCCGATGCCGCCGCCGCCTTGGTCGCGCAAGCGGTACCGCTCGACGACATCGCCGCGGGAACACGCATCGCGCTGACGCTTGGTCGACGCCCTGATCGCACCGTTACCCGACCGCTCGAAGCGCTCGACTTCCGCGCCCGGTTCGATCTGGGGCTGGCTCTGGCGCGCACCGCGACCGGGTTGGCGATGCACCGCAAGCCGATTGCGATCGACGCGACGCCACTGCGGATCCAGGGGCTCGTTGGATCGAGCCTGTACCGATCGATGCGCGCCGCCGGGGTGCCGGCCAAGGCGGTCGAATCGTACATCAAGGCTATTGCTACGCGCGTGTCGATCGGTCGCGACGTCGACCCGGCGGACAGTTTCGACCTGATAATCCAGCGCCAGCGCGCAGCGACCGGGGAGACGCGGATCGGCGACCTGCTGTTTGCCGGGATCGATCAGGGGCGACACAAGGTGCAACTCGTCCGCTTCGGGCCGGGCGGCGCGGATGCCGATGGTGGTGGCGACGGCGATGCCGGCGCCCCGCCGCGGACCGATGGCTGGTTCGACGCGAACGGCCAGACCGAGCGGCGCGCCGTGTCCGGCTTGCCCGTATCGGGGCGCATCACCTCGAACTTCGGCTTGCGGATGCATCCGCTGCTGGGCTTCACCCGCATGCACAAAGGCCTCGACATCGGCGCGCCCTATGGTGCGCCGATCCATGCCATGACCGACGGCATCGTCGCGTTCGCGGGACGGACCGGCGGCTATGGTAACTTCGTAAAGCTGATGCATGGCGGCGGCATGGCGAGCGGCTATGGTCATATGAGCCGGATCGCAGTGTCGTCGGGCACGCGCGTGCGGCAGGGACAAGTCATCGGCTATGTCGGATCGACGGGCATGTCGACTGGCCCGCATCTCCATTGGGAGGTGTGGAAAAACGGCGCCGCGATCAATCCGCGCAGCGTGTCGTTCGCCAGCGTCGCGCAACTGTCGGGCGCGAGCCTGCGCGCGTTCCGGGCGAAGGTGGCGGCGCTGCTAGCGGTGCGGACGGGGACCTGACGGCAGCCCGTCAATCCTACCACGCCAGAGGAGATGCCGCCGACAGTGGCGGAGGGGCGGATACGAAACACGGGGTCGTGCTTGCCACCCCCTCCGTCTGCCACGCGCCAGCCATCTCCCCCTGGCGGGGAGTCTCCGCAAATCGCGCCTAAGCTTTGCCCGCCATCTTCGCCTTGAGATCCGCGAACGCGTTGGCGGGGCGAAACTCGTCCTCGCTGATCACCCCCGCCGCCGCCAGCGCCGCCGCCGCATTGGGCCCGCGCGGGAACGGATCGATCGCCAGCGCCAGCGTATCGGCCGCCGCTTCGCCCAGATCGATCGCGCCCCCTCGATCGCCACCGTGTCGAGCGCATCGTCGGACAGTTCGACCTCGTCGCCTTCCGCCACCAGCTGTTCCACGAACAGCAGCGCGACCGGTTCGTCGATCCTGGTATCAAGCGGCTCGTCGGTAACCGAGCACGCCTGCACCGCAGCCCCGGTGACGCGCCCCTTCACGACGATGCCGCTGTCGGTCCGCTTGATCCCGAACCGTGCCTCGAGTCGCGCGATCGATACCATCGCGAAGCGCTTCGCCAGCGCGGCACGCTCGTCCTCGTTGGCGACGATCTCGACGATCCGCTCACGCTCGCCGATCGTGTCGAGGCGTTCGGGGCGGCTGAATTCAGCCTTGTTCATACCAGGCCTCACGGTAGCTCTCCTGCGAGCAGTTTCATCATTGGCGTATTTTCTAGCGCGGCATGAAACGCCATCAGCGACGTCCGCACATGCACCAGCGCGGCATCGGCCGGCGTTACCCCTCGATACAGGTTTCGCAGCAGCGCTGGCGTGATATCTCCAGCCGCCAGTCCATCCCGGTATGCGCCGAGTCGGCCGCCGAGCATGCTCATCATCTTGCCGATATGCTTGCCGACGATGATGTCGCCGATCCCGATTTCACGCAATTGGCCGTCCATGTCGTCGACAAAGCGTTCGGCAAGGCGCGCCGCGGGCTCGCCACCGGCGGGTTCCGCCTCGAGCCGTAGCATGACGACCGCAAGCAGAGTCGCGATCATGTCGAACCGGCCGTCGACGGTGTCCGGCACCGCGCCGTCCCGATACCAATGCTCGGCACGCGCCCGCGTCACGACCGCGGTATACAGCGGCAGCGCTTCGTCCGGCTTCTCGCCGAGCAGTCTTCCCAACCAGCTCAATCCGTCGTCCTTCGACCATCGACCGCGCACCGACTTGTTTGCCCGCGCATCCTCGCATATCGAGGCGATCGGCGGCCGATGCAATCGCATCGCAACCGTCACGTGTTTTCGCGTGCCCCGGTTGGGAGTTTATATGAGCGTGTTTTCCGCCCGTACGGGTCTCGCCGCCGCGCTTGCGGTCGTTACGCTTGCCAGCGCGGGCTGCACCCAGTTGCGCTCGCATCAGGGGTATGTCGTCGACACTGACCTGGTCAACTCGGTCCAGCCCGGCGTGGATAACCGTCAGTCGGTGCTCCAGACGCTCGGCAAGCCGACGCTCGCGGGTCAGTTCGACCAGGGAGATTGGTATTATCTCGCACGCGACAGCCGCAACCTGGCGTTCCGCAATCCGCGGCCCAACGCGCAGATCACGCTGCAGATCAGCTTCGACCAGAAGGGGACCGTCACCGCGATCCGTCGCGGCGGGCTCGATCAGGTTGCCTCGGTCAAGCCGTACGGCAAGACCACGCCGACGCTGGGTCGCGAACGCGGCTTCTTCCAGGATCTGTTCGGAAACATCGGTACGGTCGGCGCTGCGGGTGCCGGCGGCGGCGGTGGCAATGGCGGCAACACCGGCGGTGGTGGGCGCGATCGTCCGTAATCAAGGCTGAGTCCCACCGGTTTGGCCGTACCGCCTGCTACGCATCGGTACGGCCGGGCCGGAGTGGATCGGCGCCGATCCCGAAAGGGGTGGGATCGCGGACGTAACGCCTCGCGATGACGATGGTTCGCAGGCCCCGCCCAAACCTGCATATTTTGAGTGACTCAGCGCCATCACTTGCGCCGCGGAGACCGCCAAACATCCGTTTCGGATCGGACTGAATCCGAAACGGACATATGCTGCTGTACCTCGTCGTCGGGGGTACGCCATGCTCGAGTCGTTCTGGATCATCGACGGCTTGGCGCGGGAAAGTTTGCTGTTTGCCGGAGTCGGGCTTTTTCTTGGCGGCATCGACGACCTGCTGGTCGATCTCGTTTTCATCGTCCGTCGGATTCGGCATGGCGCGCGTCCCCGGCTGACGCTCGCGACTCTGCCGCCGCCACGATGCATCGGCGCGATCGCAGTGTTCGTAGCGGCATGGGACGAGGTGTCGGTAATCGGCGGCATGTTGTCGACCGCGCTGGATCGCTATCGCCATGACGATTACCGGATCTATGTCGGTGTCTATCCGAATGATCGGGGCACGATCGATGCCGTTGCCGCGATCGCCGAGCATGATGCCCGCGTCAGGATCGTGATCGGGCCGCGCGACGGTCCCACGACCAAGGCGGATTGCCTCAATACGGTGTGGCATGCGCTCGGCCGCGACGATGCCCGTGAGCACCGGCATACCAAGGCGATCGTGCTGCACGACGCCGAGGATGTCGTGCATCCGCAGGAACTGCGTGTCTTCGATTGCCTGATCGATCGGTACGATGTCGTGCAATTGCCGGTCCTCCCGCTCGTCCATCACGGTGCTCGGCTGGTGTCGGGACACTATGCCGACGAGTTTGCCGAGTCGCACGCGAAGCAGATCGTCGTCAGGACCGCTTTGGGGGCGGGAATGCCGCTAGCCGGCACCGGCTGCGCGATCGCACCCGACATGCTTGCCAGGATCGCGTTCGCGCGCGGCGGCAATCCGTTCGACGCGACCAGTCTAACCGAGGATTATGAACTTGGCTTGCGGCTGGCGGAGCTTGGCGCGCGCTGTATCTTTGCGCGGGTAGCAGCGGACGATGTCGGTGCAGTCGTCGCCGTGCGCGCCTATTTCCCCGGTACGATCCGCGAGTCGGTCCGCCAGAAAACACGGTGGATGAACGGCATCGCGCTAGCCGGTTGGGATCGGACCGGCTGGGCGAGGCCCCGCGCCTTTGCCGACCACTGGATGCGGATGCGTGATCGGCGGGCACCGCTCGCCGTCGTCATTCTCGCGGTCGCCTATGTCGGGATGCTGGCTTGGGCATTGTCGATGGCGGCGCATCACTTTGCGGGCCAGGCAATGCCAGCGCTCGACCGGTCCCATCCGATCGCGCTCTGGCTGTTCATCGCCAACGCCGTCCTGCTGGCGTGGCGGCTGGGATCACGGATGGTGTTTACGGGTCGCAGCTACGGCGTTGGCGAAGCCTTTGGGCGCTTCCCCGCTTCATCGTCGGCAACTGCGTCTCGTTGCTCGTCGCGCCCTGCGCGGTGGCGCGCTACATCGCCATGCTGCGGGGCGCAGCGCCGGTATGGGACAAGACCCGTCATGAATTTCCCGACGCCCCCGCAGCGTCGATCAGCGCATGCCACGGGTTCGGACCGAGCGTTCCAGCACCGGGATGACCGGCGGGCGGCCGTTGCGATTCCTTGCGCTGACGCTGGGTGGCTGGGTGTTGGTCAGGATTGCGGTACTGTTGTCTGAGATCGAGCCCCGTCAACCCTTGCCCATCCGCCCAACCTTAACGAAGATACTGGTACCGCCCGCCGCCGCGACGGTATTTCCCGCCGCCGCGACGGTATTTCCCGCCGCCGCCGTATTCCCCGGTCCGCGCCAGATCGCATTCGTCATCCCGCCGTTGAGCGATACCGTCGTGACGCCCGCCCCGCCCGCCATCGTTTTCCGGGCGAAACCGCGTACGGATGTCGCGCTGCCCCTAGGGTATCCGGCTTGCCGGAAACCTGGTCGCTGGACCACATCGCCGCCCAGTCTTTCGGGCAGCAACCTCCCGGCCGAACCGACGCACCGCCTTTCCTGTTAGCGCCGTTCGTGGTTCGCGGCGCGAGTCGGCTGAACGGTAGTGCATGGCTGCTGGTACGCGGGGGCCCGGCCGGTACCGTCTCCGGCGGCCAGCTCGGCGCTTCGCAGGCGGGGCTGCGGATAACCTACGCGATCGACGCTGCCCGCCGGTTCGCACTGTCGGCCCGGGTCGCCGCCCCGCTCGAGGGCCGCGGACGCGAAGCCGCGGTTGGAATCGAGTGGCAACCGACGAGGATGCCGATCCGCCTGATCGTCGAGCACCGTTTCGTTCTCGATGGTGGCCGCAACGGACCGACGATCGGCGTGCTCGGCGGCTATGGTCCTGCCGATATCGTCCCCGGTGTCCGTCTTGAAACATACGGGCAGGCCGGTGCGATCGCCCGCGACGGGCTCCAGACGTTCGTCGATGCCTCGGCTCGGCTGACCCATCCGCTCGGCACCGTCGCGACGGCCCGTCTCGATATCGGCATCGGCACATGGGCGAGCGCGCAACGGGCTGCCGAACGTTTCGACATCGGACCATCGGTCGTCGCCACGCTGCCGATCGCGCATAAATCGCTCCGCCTGACGCTCGACTGGCGCGAGCGGATCGCGGGCGGCGCGCGTCCCGGCTCGGGACCGGCGCTGTCGATCGGCAGCGACTTCTGATCCCGTGTCCAAACACCGGGATCGGTGCCCAGTCCAGCCTAGCCCCGCGCGCAATCCGGTGTAACGCTGCTAACGTGGATCTGTATCTCCCCGTCGCCAACCTGTCGGTCAACGCGCTCGTCATCATCCTGCTCGGCGGGGGCGTCGGGCTGTTGTCGGGCATGTTCGGGGTGGGTGGCGGGTTCCTGACGACGCCGCTGCTGATCGTCTACGGCATCCCGCCGACCGTCGCCGCCGCCTCGTCCGCAAGCCAGGTGACCGGCGCGAGCGTGTCCGGCGTATTCGCGCATTTCCGCCGCAAGGGCGTCGATACCAAGATGGGCGGGGTGCTGGTCGCAGGCGGTATCCTCGGTTCATTCTTCGGTGCGTGGCTGTTCCGGCTGCTCCAGCAAAGCGGGCAGATCGATACGGTGATCGCGATCGTCTACGTTCTCATGCTCGGCTCGATCGGCGGCCTGATGGCGAAGGAGTCGATCGGCACGATCGGTCGCGCGCGCACCGGGCGTCCGCCGAAGGCGCGCAAACGCCGCCATCACCCGCTCGTCGCCGCGCTTCCGCTCCGCACGCGGTTCTACGCCTCGGGGCTGTACATCTCGCCGCTCGCGCCGCTCCTGCTCGGCTTCTTTACCGGCATCCTGACCATCCTGCTTGGCATCGGCGGCGGCTTTATCCTGGTCCCCGCGATGATCTACCTGCTCGGCATGGCGACCTCCGTCGTGGTCGGCACCTCCTTGTTTCAGACGCTGTTCGTGACCGCGGTCGCGACGATGGTCCATGCAACGACCACCAAGGCGGTCGATATCGTCCTCGCCGGGCTGTTGCTGCTCGGCTCGGTCGTCGGCGCGCAGATCGGTGCGCGGTTCGCGACCAAGTTCCGCCCCGAATATCTCCGCCTCGCGCTTGCGGTGATGGTGTTGCTGGTCGGCGCGCGCATCCTGCTCGGGCTGGTCTGGCGGCCCGAGGAGATCTTCTCGGTCACGCTGTCTTGAGAAAGTGGCCAATTCTGGCATTCGCGCCGCTGCTGATGGCGCAGGCGAAGCCCGTGCTCGTCCCGGACGTATCGCAGCGCAATATCGAGATCGCCTACAGCTTCACCGGTGCAGAACTCCTCCTGTTCGGGGCGATTCTCTATCCCGGTGGCCGCCTGCCAACCGGCGAGCAACCGACCGACGTCGTCGTCGTCGTGAAGGGGCCGACCCAGTCGATCCTGATGCGCGAGAAGGAGAAGGTCGCCGGAATCTGGGTCAACGCGTCAAGGCTGCGCTACCGGTCCGCACCGAGCTTCTACGCGATCGCCTCATCCAAGCCGATCGACCGCCTCGTCGACGATCGGACGCGCGCGATCTACGAACTTGGGCTCGACAGCCTACAATTGTCGCCCGCCTCCAGCGCCCCCGCCGACACGCAGGACCGCTTCCAGAAGGGCCTCGTCGACCTGAAACGACGTGCCGGCCTCTATTACGAGGCGCCACGGGCGGTCGAGATCACCGACGGCGTGCTATACCGGGCGCGCGTCTCGATCCCGGCGCGCGTACCGGTCGGCCGCTTCACCGCGGAGACGTTCCTGATCCGCGACGGACGCGTGCTGGCAGCCGCCGTGCGCGACATCGACATCCGCAAATCCGGCTTCGAACGCTTCGTCGCTCGCGCCGCGGATCGCTCGTCGGTCGTCTATGGTCTGGTCGCGGTTGCCCTCTCGGTCTTTCTTGGTTGGGCGGCGGGCTGGATCGCGCGAAGGGTTTAGCGTTCCTTCACCATCCTCACCGGATGTTTACGGTCTTGCGTGCAAGACATTGGGTAAATGACTGGGGATCTTGCCAGAATGAGTGAAATGCCGGGACCCGATGCCTTCCTGCGCGCGCCATCGCCGACCAGTGGTTCCGTCGGCATGGTACCGCCTGCCCCGATCGGCGTCATCTTCGCGATCGCTGGATCGAGCAGCCGTGTGTTGCTCGACCGCGCGTCGATCGGTGCGCTGTGCGACGATCGCGACCCCGTTGTCGCGGCCGCAGGTCAGGTCGGCGGTCAGGTGAAGATGCGCGTTGGCACGACGTGGCTGGTCGCCAACATCCGGTCGCTCAAGCTCGAAGACAATGCCGGCACCTGCATCGCCGCCGACATCGACTTTCTCGGTGAGGGCGACGAGGAACGCCTGACCGGCAAGCTCTATCGGTTCCGTCGCGGTGTGACGCGGTATCCGATGCCCGGCGCCGAGGTGTACCCGATCACCACGTCGGACCTGCAACAGGTCTATGCCGCCGAGGATCGCGCCAACATCACCGTCGGCACGGTGTATCCGACCAGCGACATCCCCGCCGCGCTCTATGTCGACGCGATGCTCGGCAAGCATTTCGCGCTTGTCGGATCGACCGGTACCGGCAAGTCGACCAGTGCCGCCTTGATCCTCCACCGAATCTGCGAACTCGCGCCGCAGGGCCATATCGTGATGATCGATCCGCATGGCGAATATGCGGCTGCGTTCAAATCGAACGGTGCGCTGTACGACGTCTCGAATTTGCAAATGCCCTATTGGCTGATGAACTTCGAGGAGCATTGCGAGGTTTTCCTCACCAGCAGCGGGTCCGCGCGGCAGTTCGATGCGGACATCCTCGCCAAATGCCTGCTCGCCGCCAAAGCCAAGAGCCGTCTCGGTCAGGAGATCGCCAAGCTGACGGTCGATGCGCCCATTCCCTATCTGCTCAGCGACCTGACGACGATCATCAGCGCCGAAATGGGCAAGATGGACCGCGCCGGCGACACCGCGCCGTATCTACGCCTGAAAACCAAGATCGACGAGATCAAGGCGGACCCGCGCTATGGCTTCATGTTCTCGGGGATGCTCGTCGCGGACACGATGGCGAGTTTCCTAAGCCGGATCTTCCGTCTGCCCGGCGACGGCAAGCCGATCTCGATCATCGACGTCTCGGGCGTGCCGTCGGACATTACGTCCGTGGTGGTCGCGGTCCTTGCGCGGATGACGTTCGACTTTGCGATCTGGTCGCGCAACGAACCGCAGCGCCCGATCCTGCTGGTCTGCGAAGAGGCGCATCGCTACATCCCCGCCGGCCAAGAGACGAGCAGTGCGGTCGGTCGCATCCTCGGCCGGATCGCGAAGGAAGGCCGTAAGTACGGCGTGTCGCTCGGCCTCATCACGCAGCGCCCGTCGGATCTGGCGGAAGGCGTGCTGTCGCAGTGCGGCACGATCATCGCGATGCGCCTCAACAACGACCGCGATCAGGCGTTCGTCCGCGCGGCGATGCCCGAGGGTGCACGGGGCTTCCTCGATTCGATTCCCGCATTGCGCAATCGCGAATGCATCATCTGTGGCGAAGGCGTGACTATCCCGATCCGCGTTAGTTTCGACGGGCTCGAGGAATCGAAACGTCCGGCGTCGGGCGACCCACTCTTTTCCGAACTCTGGCGCGACGTCGGCGGCGAAGACCAGATCATCGGCAGGACGATTCAGCGCTGGCGGGCACAAGGCAAATAGACCGCCGGTTTTAGCCCCGCGTGGTCAATCCGCGTCGGGGCCTAAGGTCGGATCGAGATCGCGGGGGCGGATGAATCGGGTCAGGCGGGCGGTGGCCGACGTGATATCCGCCCAATCCCCTTCAAACTGGAGCTCGGCGATGCTGGCGGTCGGATATTTGTCCTCGACCGCATCGCGCAGCGGGTCGGCCCCGTCCTCCACCAGCATCAGGACGAGATCTTCCAACCCCGGATTATGCCCGATCAGTAGCGCGCTCTCGGCTTCGGCCGGGAAGCCGTGCACCACGTCGAGCAACGTCGCTGCCGACGCGAGATACACGCGACGGTCCAGCGTCGGCGCGATCGTCCGACCATAGCCCGATTCGATCTGCTCCAGCGTCTCCGATACGCGCACCGCGGGCGACGCGATCGCATGATCGAACGCCAATCCCAGTGATCGCATATGCCGACCGACCATCGCCGCGGCGCGCTTGCCCTTGGCGTTGAGCGGGCGGTCAAAATCGCGCGCGACCGGATCGTCCCAGCCGGACTTGGCGTGGCGCAACAGCGTCAACGTCTTCATGGCAATCCTCAAGCCGGTTCGCGGCTTTCATGCCCTACCGGGGCCCGTGAGGAAAGCCGGCTCGCGACTCGGGCCACCGCTTCTTCGAGCGTGACGCGGGCGATCGGCACCCCCGGCGGGAACGCGCTGAGCAGCCGCGACGGCATCGCGGCGGACAGCATCACGAACACACCGGAGTCGTCGGCGCGCCGGATCAAACGTCCGAACGCCTGTGCGAGCCGCGCGCGAACGAGGCGGTCGTCATACGCCGAACCACCACCGGCCAGACGCCGCGCCGCGTGCAGCACCGAAGGTTTCGCCCAGGGCACCCCCTCCATCACCACAAGTCGCAGCGACTCGCCGGGGACGTCGACGCCGTCGCGCAGCGCATCGGTGCCGAGCAGCGATGCGCCCGGATCATCACGGAAAATATCGACCAAGGTGCCGGTGTCGATCGGATCGACGTGCTGCGCGTGGAGCGGCAGGCCTTCGCGC
The DNA here is from genome assembly GCF_036856015.1 of Sphingomonas sp. LR55. Lineage (NCBI taxonomy): Bacteria > Pseudomonadati > Pseudomonadota > Alphaproteobacteria > Sphingomonadales > Sphingomonadaceae > Sphingomonas > Sphingomonas sp. LR55. The sequence continues at coordinate 3,144,547 of NZ_JASPFO010000001.1, read as the reverse complement.
GCGAGGCGATCCGCAATGCGCCCGTGCACGCCGCGCAGGCGCCGGATCGCGGTGAACAGCCCGAGCGTGCCGCCACGGCTGGCCACGATCAGCTGCGCATAGGCGTTGGCAAGCGCACCGATATCGCCACGCTTCACGTCCGTGACGATCAAGACTTCGGCCTGCCGCGTATAGTCGAACGGGCTCTTCGCCTCGAACCGCGCCGCCGGGCGCAGCAGATGCGGCGCACCGGTACGGGCTTCGGCCACCTCCCAATCGCCGCCGCCGGTCAGCGTCGCCGAGGTGACGAGTGCACCGTGCGCAGGCTTCAGGACGATCTCCGCGAACGGGCGGGTCGGGTCGAGCCAGTGGCGGTGCAGCCCGATATCGAACTCGCGGCCTTCGATCCGGTCGACCGCGAGCCAGTCGACGAAATCGCCATCGACCGGTCCGCCGACGCGCGCGAGCAGCGACAGCCACGACGCCACCGTCTCCGCGCGCCAGCCGATCGACGCGATCGCGCCTTCGACTCGGGCTCGGGCGGGTGCGTCCATCCAGTCGGGGGCTTCGGCGAGCACGGCTTCGAGCCGGCGGCCAAGCGTGACGAGCGGGCGGACGAGCGCGTCGAGCGCGGCGGCGGCGGGCGCGGCGGCCTCGATCAGCGTCGCATCGGGCTCGGCGAGTTCGGTCTCCAGGCCATAGCCCGCATCGCCCGGCTGCTCGGCTCTTGCGTAGGTGAGCCCACGGACGGCGGCGAGCAGCGTCTCGATCGGCCCGAACGGCGCGCCTTCGCCAAGACGTTGCAACCAGCCGTCGGACGCCAGAGCCCCCGCCGCCGTCACCGCGTCGGAGATCGCCCTTGCCCCCTGTTCGTCGTAGCTGGCAAGATCGGACAGCCGTGCGGCGAGCCCCCGCCTACGCCCACGACCGCTCGATTCGGGGCCGAGAATCCAGCGGCGCAGTTCGATCGTCTCGGCGCCGGTCAGCGCGGTCGCGAACATCGAATCGGCCGCATCGAAGATGTGATGGCCCTCGTCGAACACGTACCGCGTCGGTCGGGTGGCGAGTTCGCGCCCTCTCGCGGCATTGACCATCACCAGTGCGTGGTTGGCGATGACGATGTCGGCGTCGGACGAGGCGCGCGCGGCGCGCTCGATGAAGCATTTCCGGTAGTGCGGGCAGCCGGCATACACGCACTCGCCGCGCCGGTCGGTCAGCGCGGTCGAGCCATTGCGGCGGAACAGGGTGGGCAGCCAGCCCGGCAGGTCGCCGCCGACCATGTCGCCATCCGCGCTGTAGGCGGCCCAGCGTGCGACGAGATGCGCGAGGATCGCCGCGCGCCCCGCGAACCCGCCTTGCAGCGCGTCCTCAAGGTTGAGCAGGCAGAGGTAATTCTCGCGGCCCTTCCGCGTGACGACCTTGGCTTTCCGGATCGCCGCGTCGGGATACAAGCGCGCGGTTTCCTGCCCCAACTGCCGTTGCAGCGTCTTGGTGTAGGTCGAGATCCACACCGCGCCGCCGGCCTTCTCCGCCCAGAGCGACGCGGGCGCGAGATAGCCCAACGTCTTGCCAATCCCGGTGCCGGCTTCGGCCAGGACGAGGTTCGGCGTGTCGCGCATCGCTCGCGGGGCGAAGGCGGCAGTGGCGGCACCGGCATAAGCGCGCTGGCCGGGGCGTTCCTCGGCACCGTGGCCGGTGAGGTCGACCAGCCGGGCCTCGGCATCACCCGGCTCGATCGTCACGGTACGTGGGGCTGGCCGCGGCGCATGCTCCTCCCATTCGGGCAGCGACGAGAACAGCCAGCGTTCGTTGACCGCAGGCTTTTTCAGCCGCTCGGCAACGACCGGCGCCCACGGCCAGCGCAACCGGAACAGCGATTGCGCAGCGGTCCACGCGCCCTCCCGCTCGGGCCAGTCGTCATCGGTGAGCGCCAGCATCGCCTCGGCCGCGCGCAGCAGGAACGGCGCGACCTCCGCATCCTCGGTCGGCACGTCGAGGCCGGTAACCCGCGCGATCCCCTTCGGCGTCGGCACCGCGAACTGCGCGGGACGAAGGAAGGCGTAGAGTTCGAGCAGGTCGAGCCCCGACAGGTCGGGATACCCTAGCCGCTGCCCGACCAGCGGCGCATTGAGCATGATGACCGGCGTATCGGCGGCGATCCGGATCGCCTCGCCTCGCCCGATCGGACGCGCACCCTCGGCGTTCGCGATCCAGATGCCGGCGTGGCTGGCGTGGAGGGCGGGATAGGGGAGCGGCATCCTGGCGACCTTGCTGCAACGAGAACGAAAGGGCAACCTTTTGTGGAAGGGGATATGGTCAGCGGTGCGCAGGACCCCGATCGGGGATGCCCCGCCCCCGCCCGTCATCCCAGCGAAAGCTGGGATATTCATGGGGCAGGTGCTGCGATCCCCACGGGGATATCCCAGCTTTCGCTGGGATGACGGGGGGCATCGATACGCGAACTTATCCAAATTCGCCGTTACGCAACCGGTACGGTTCACATGCGTTGCGCACTTATCGATACTGGCCTTTACCTACATCAACAGGGACGATCATCATGCGGAAGTTTCTCATGGCGCTGAGCGCGCTCTCGCTCGCAATCCCGGCCGCCGCCGTGATTCCTACGGGCAAGGCCGAAGCACGCTCGAAGCGTGAGTATCGCGGCCATGACCGTCGTTACCGCGCAAAGCGTTGCCGCCATTCGAGCGGCACGACCGGTCTTGTCGCAGGCGGCGTCGGCGGTGCGGTGCTCGGCAATGCGGTCGGCGGCGGCTTGCTCGGCACGCTCGCCGGCGGCGCAGCGGGTGCGCTCGGTGGCCGTGCGGTCGACCGGACGATCACCGCGAAGGATCGTTGCCGCTAAGACGCATGCGGCGGTGGGGTGACGGACACGGGCGCAGGCGCTAATCGCCGAACGCTATGACCGATGACATCCGCACCGCCGCCCTCGAGTCCAAAGCCTGGCCATACGAGGAGGCGCGCAAACTCCTCAAGCGGTATCCGAACGGCAAGTCGGGCAATCCGATGCTGTTCGAGACAGGCTACGGACCGTCGGGCCTGCCGCATATCGGTACGTTCAACGAGGTGCTGCGCACGACGATGGTGCGCAACGCGTTCCACGCGCTGAGCAATACGCCGACTCGGCTGATCGCGTTCTCGGACGATATGGACGGTCTCCGGAAAGTCCCGGACAACGTACCCAACGGCGACATGCTGCGCGAGCATCTCGGCAAGCCGCTGACGCAAATCCCCGATCCGTTCGGCACGCATTCCAGCTTTGCCGCACACAACAACGCGATCCTGCGCGACTTTCTCGACCGCTATGGCTTCGACTACGAGTTCGCGTCGTCGACCGAATATTACACCGGCGGGCGTTTCGACGAGGCGCTGAAGGGTGTGCTTCGCCATTTCCAGGGCATCCAAGACGTGATGCTCCCGACGCTGCGGGCCGAGCGTCGCGCGACCTATTCGCCGGTGCTGCCGATCTCGCCGACCAGCGGCATCGTGCTGCAAGTGCCGATCGAGGTGATCGATGCGGAGACGGGCCTGATCGCGTTCGAGGATGAGGGCCAGCGGATCGAGCAGAGCGTGCTCGGCGGCAAGGCCAAGCTGCAGTGGAAGGTCGACTGGGCGATGCGCTGGGTTGCGCTCGGCGTCGATTACGAGATGGCGGGCAAGGACCTGATCGATTCGGTCACTCAGTCGTCGAAGATCGCGCGCGTGCTCGGCGGCCGTCCGCCCGAGGGCTTCAATTACGAGATGTTCCTCGACGAGAATGGCGAGAAGATCTCGAAGTCGAAGGGCAACGGGCTGAGCTTGGAGCAGTGGCTGACCTACGGCCCCGAGGAATCGCTGGCGTTCTATGCCTACCGCGAGCCGAAGAAGGCGAAGTCGCTGCACATGGGCGTGATCCCGCGCGCGGTGGACGACTATTGGCAGTTCCGCGGCAATTATGCCGCCCAGGACCTGAAGCAGAAGCTCGGCAATCCTGTCCATCACATCCACGACGGCAAACTGCCGACGGGCGAAATGCCGGTGACGTTCGGATTGCTGCTCAACCTCGTCGGCGTGATGGGCGATGCGAGCAAGGAGCAGGTCTGGGGGTATCTGGCGAATTACGTGCCCGATGCTTCGGCGGCGAAATATCCCGAGCTCGACCGGCTGATTGGCTATGCGCTGGCGTATAGTCGCGATTTCGTCGCGCCGACGTTGAAGCGGCGTGCGCCCGAAGGCGTCGAGGTCGCGGCGCTGGAGCGGCTCGATGCGGAGCTCGCCGCGTTGCCGGCGGAGGCGAGCGCGGAAGACATCCAGAACATCGTCTACGAGATCGGCAAGACCGGCGGTTTCGACAATCTGCGCGACTGGTTCAAGGCGTTGTACGAGACGCTGCTCGGGTCCGAGCAGGGCCCGCGGATGGGGAGCTTCATTGCGCTGTATGGGGTAGCGAACTCGCGCAAACTGATCGCCGAGGCGTTGGCTCGGTAAGGCTGCTCTGGCAGACAGATCCACCCCGGCGGAGGCCGGGGCCCAATTGGGATACGCGCTTAACGGAGCGCAACGTGTCGTTACTCTGACCTTTCCAATTGGGCCCCGGCCTTCGCCGGGGTGGTGCTCTCATCCTGCAAGTTCGCACCGGACCTCGACAAGAAATAGAGAACATATTAGCAACAGGCCCGCCTCCCCCGATTCGGAAACCGGCATGTTTCATCGACCGATCGCCCGTCATCGCCTGTTCTTCGCGATCCGCCCACCATTTCCGCTAGCGCGCCAGATCACCGAGGCGGCGGCGTGGTTCGACGGTCCCGCGCAGAAGCTGCGCCCCGAGCATCTCCATGTCACGATCGACATCCTCGACGACCACGACCGCGTCTCGACCGCGCTGGAACGCGACCTGAAAGCGATCGGCGATGCGGTCGAAGCGGCGCCGTTCGCGCTCCAGTTCGACACGGCGGTTGGCAGCGATCGATCCATCGCGCTGCGTCCGCGCCACAAGAACGCCTCGCTCGCGGCACTGCATCAGCGGATCGCAGTAGCACGCGAGTCGGCGGGGCTGTCCCAGCGCGAAGGCTATCGGTTCAGCCCCCACATGACGCTCGGCTACCGCGACAGCGCGCCGTTCACGCAAGCCATCGCGCCGATCGGCTGGACCGCGGACGCATTCGTACTGGTCCACAGCCATGTCGGCCGGACGCGCCACGATGTGATCGGCCGCTGGCTGCTGAACGGCGACGACGATCGGCAACTGGCGCTGTTCTAAGCGCTCGAATTTGCCGAACGCGCGCGACCCGGTAGGACCCATAGGGCGATCGGTCGGTTCTTCCCCCGTGACCGCTCACCAAGGAGCAACGATGCGACTGTTCTTCGACGAGTCCCAGCGGACCCACGCACCAGTCTGGGAACTGCACAACGGCGCATTCACGGCCTATGCGGAGGCTCCCGCGCGCGTCGATGCGATCCTGCGCGCGCTCGGTCCGGTCGAGGCGCCGGAAGATCGTGGCGAGGCGCCGATCCTCGCGGTCCACCCCGCGCCATACGTCGCGTTCCTGAAGGATGCGGCCAGACTTTGGCGCGAAGCGGGACGCGAGGGCAACGCGATCCCCTACACCTTCCCGATCCGTGGCCGCCGTCCGCTAGACCTCACCCGTATCGACGCGCTCATCGGCGCGCACAGCTTCGACGCGACCACGCCGATCACGCCGCAGACCTGGGCCGCCTCCTACGGCAGCGCGCAGTCCGCGCTCGCCGCGACCCACGCGGTGCTCGACGGCGATCGCGCGGCATTCGCGCTCTGCCGCCCGCCCGGCCATCATGCCGGCGCGGATTATTGCGGCGGATACTGCCACCTCAACACCGCCGCGATCGCCGCGCAGGCTGCGCGCGACGCTGGCGTCGCGCGCGTCGCGATCCTCGATATCGACTATCACCACGGAAACGGCACGCAGGATATCTTCTATACGAGAGGCGACGTGTTCTACGCGTCCATCCACGCCGATCCGAAGACCGACTATCCCTTTTACTGGGGCCACGCAGAGGAAACCGGCGAAGCCAACGGACATGGTACGACACTGAACCTGCCCCTCCCGCAAGGCACGCAAATCGACGCGTTCCGGGCCGTGCAGACCACAGCGCTCGACGCGATCGCCGCGTTCGATCCCGGCCTGCTCGTCGTCAGCTTCGGCGCGGACACGTGGGAGGGCGATCCGATCTCGCATTTCAAGCTGACCACGCCCGACTACGCAGTGCTGGCCGCTGACATCGCGGCTCGCGAGTGGCCGACCGTCATCGTCATGGAGGGCGGATACGCAGTCGACGCGCTTGGCCACAACGTCGCGAGTTTCCTGCGTGGCTTCTGAAGCGCCGATTGCGCTCAGGACGCCCGCCTACCGCCGGCTCACGCTGGCCATGCTGTTCGCGGGGTTCTCGACCTTCTCGCTGCTGTATTCGGTGCAGCCATTGCTGCCGCTTTTCGCCGCGCAGTTTGGGCTGACCGCGGAGGGCGCGTCGCTCGCGGTGTCATTAGCGACCGGGCCCTTGGCGATCGGCATCCTGTTTGCCGGGTTCGTGTCCGACCGCGTCGGCCGGCGTCCGCTGATGATCGCGGCGATGTTCGCGGCGGGGGCGCTGACGCTGGCGGCGGCGGTCGTGCCGGGGTGGAGCGGGTTGCTCGTGTTGCGCTTCCTGACTGGTGTTGCGCTCGCAGGCGTGCCGGCGGTGGCGATGGCCTATGTCGCAGAGGAGGTTGATGCGGGCTCGGTCGGTGCGGCGATGGGGCTGTATATCGCGGGCAGCGCGCTCGGCGGGATGGCCGGGCGGCTGGTCGTGAGCATCGTCGCCGATCTCGAAGGCTGGCGCTGGGCGCTGGCCGCGGTCGGCATCGCCGGCCTCGCGATGGCTGAGGCGTTTCGCCGGCTCGCGCCAGCCTCGCGCAATTTCACGCCGAGCGTGGGACGGCCGGGGGCGCTGCTGCGGAGTGCCGGATCGCTGTTCACCGATCGCGCAATGCCGCTGCTCTATCTCGAGGCGTTCCTGCTGATGGGCGTGTTCGTCACAATCTATAATTACGCAGGCTTCCGGTTGATGAGCCCGCCCTACGGCCTCAGCCAGGCGGCGGTCGGCGGCGTGTTCCTGCTCTACGTGCTGGGCTCGGTGAGTTCGGCGAAGTTCGGGACGCTCGCCGGACGACTCGGGCGACGGAAGGTCTTCTGGATCCCCGTCGTTCTGCTGATCGTCGGCGTCGCGCTGACCGCGATGACGCCGCTCGTGCTGGTGATCGCGGGGATCGCGGTCGTGACGGTCGGCTTCTTCGGCGCGCATTCGATCGCAAGCGCCTGGGTCGGCAGGCGCGCGCAGGGTTCGCGCGGGCAGGCGGCGGCGTTCTATCTTTTCTTCTATTATATGGGGTCGAGCGTACTGGGATCGGCCGGCGGCTTCGCCTGGACGCATGCCGGATGGCCGGGGGTGACGGCGTTCTGTTTGCTGCTCGGCGTGGCGGCGTTGGTGATCGGGCTGGTGCTGCGGACGGTGCCGCCGCTGGTGGTGGAGCCTCCTGTGCCGCAGCGGATGCCGGATCCGTGACATCCCTCCATCCGTCATCCCGACCATTCCGTCATCCCAGCGAAAGCTGGGATATCATCGTTTGACCCACGTCATCTGATACGGAGGAATACCCCGGCTTTCGCTGGGGTGACGGGATCTGGCGGGTTTGGTCGAAACTCGAGCAACGAGCACTCGCCCCTTCTACCGCGACGCCACGTCCGTCGCGTCGACCGGCGGCATACCCACCATTCCCTTCGCGACCGCTTCGACCCGCTCCATGACGCGGAGGACGTTGCCGCCGGACAGTTTCGCCAGATCGCCGTCGCTCCAGCCCCGCCGCGCCAGTTCCGCGAACAGCAGCGGGTAGCCGTCGACGCCCTTCATCGCGATCGGCCCGGTCCCTTGATCCCGTCGAAGTCGCCGCCGATCCCGACATGATCGTGACCCGCGATCTTCGCGATATGCTCGACATGATCGGCGACCGTCGCGGCGGTGACCTGAGGCTCGGGATGCGCGGCGTCCCACGCCACCAGCGGCGCTGGCGATTTGGCGCCATAGACCCCCGCCGGCACGCCGACCGACTTCGCATAGGCCGAGCGCGCGACGTCCCAGGCGCGCCATTCGGCCGACAGGAACGACGGGTAGAAGTTCACCATGACCACGCCGCCGTTCGCGCCGATCGCCCGCAATAGAACGTCGGGAATGTTGCGCGGCGCGTCGGCGATCGCGCGCGCTGGAGTGCGAGGCGATCACCGGCGCCTTGGTCGCGGCCAAGGCCGCGGCCATCGTCGCGTCCGAGACGTGGCTGACGTCGACGATCATCCCGATCCGGTTCATCTCCGCGACCACCTGCCGCCCGAAATCGCTGAGCCCGTTGGCGCGCGGTGCGTCGGTCGAGCTGTCCGCCCAGTTCAGGCTCTTGCCGTGCGTCAGCGTCATGTACGCGACGCCAAGCGCGCGATACTGACGCAGCACCGACAGCCGCCCGTCGATCTGGTGCCCGCCCTCGACGCCGATCAGCGACGCGATCCGTCCCGCCTTTTCGATCCGTCGGATGTCGGCGGCGGTGGTCGCGAGTTCGAACGTCGTCGGGTTCGCTGCGACGAAGCGGCGGACGATATCGATTTCCTCCAGCGTCATCTCGACCGCGCGCGGCGCGTCGGCGGGAATGTAGACCGACCAGAACTGACCGCCGACATGACCTTTGCGCAGACGGGGAATGTCGGTCTGCAACGGGTTCGGCAGCCGTGCGGTGTCGACCGAAAGATCGACCGCCTCGACCTTCGCGTCGTGCAGATCGCGGATCTCCCAGGCGAGGTCGTTATGCCCGTCGATCACCGGACTCCGCTCCAGCAGGCGTTCGACTCGCCGTGATACGGCAGCGTCCGGGCTAGCCTGCACGGCCAGCAACAGGAATGCGGCGATCATGTCTTGGTCCCCAATAGCGTCCGCTTCATCCTGAAGGAGCTGTTCGCGTGCGACAAGCCGGGTAAGGCGCTCGCCGGACGCAGACGGAGGGGCGTAATTGGACACGGGAACGGCCGGAACGGCGCGCGGGGCGGACAGCCGCCTCTCCACCGCGATCGCGATCGCGCGGCTGACCGGGATCATGGGGATCGTCTATGTCCACGCCTGGACCGGGCGGACCGCGGAAGAGCTGGCGGCGGTCGCGTTCAGTTGGCAGGCGGTTCTCCGTACCGTGCTGAGCGAGATGTTCGGGCGCAGCGCGGTGCCGCTGCTCGGCATGATCTCGGGCTGGCTGGTGGTCTCGACCGCGACGCGCCGAAGTTACGGCCCGTTCCTGCTCGGCAAGGCGCGGACGATCCTGCTCCCGATGGTCCTGTGGAATGCGATCGCGATTGTGCTGGTCGGGGCGGCAGCAACGTTCGGCGAGCTGAAGGCACCGACGCCGTCAAGCATCGGCTGGACGCTGAACGAACTCGTGCCGCTCGTCCACGCCAACGACATCAACGTGCAGATGCCGTTCTTACGCGATCTGTTCGTCTGCATGATGCTCGGGCCGCTACTGGTGCGCGCGTCGAGTATCTGGCTGGCGCTGGTCGCGCTGATCGTGGTCGTGTGGGGCGTGTCCGGGGTGCATGTCCCGCTGCTGTTGCGACCGCAGATCCTGCTGTTCTTTACCGCCGGGATCGCCGCGCGGCGGTTTGGCGTGGCGGAACGGGTGGCGGGGTGGCCGGTCGCCGTGTGTGCGTTGCCGTTCATAGCGCTGATGGCGCCGCGACTCTGGACCGCGTTGCTGGGGAACGTCTTCTTCGACGCGCATCCGCATGCGATCGCGGCGTTCGACATATTGTTTCGTTTTGCCTCGGCGGTGCTGTTCTGGCGGGTGGCCTGGGCGCTCGCGGGGAGCGGTGTCGCGGATCGACTGCGGGCGGCTGAACGCTACGGGTTTCTAGCCTTTTGCGATCATCTGGTGCTGTTGTGGTTGTTCGGGCCGATGATCGGGCTGGCTACCGGCGCGCTGGGAGCAGGGCTGTATCCGGCGTATCTGCTGGTGCAGCCATTGCTGGTGCTTGGAGTCACGATCGTTCTGGGGCGGGGATTGATGACGGTTTCGCCGGCGTTGGCGCGTGTGCTTAGTGGCGGGCGGCTGGTGCGGTAGGCTTCAATTACCGCGTGACGACGGATCGAGCTGGTTCACCCATTCCTGGTTGTGGACGACGGTCGAGCGGACCGGGCGGCCGGCGGCGTCGAGCCAGGGGCGGTAGCGGAAGCGGAGCTCGATCAGGCGACAGGTGGTCGCGTCGAGCACCGCGTTGCCGCTGGAACGCGTGACCAGGCAGTGCGTGACTTGGCCGTCGGTCTCGACCGTATAGCGCACGCCGACGATCCCGCCCGCGCCGATCACCGCCTCCGCATTGGGGAAATCCTTGTTCTTGAAGCGGCCTTTCAGGAGACGGGGCGGGGTTTCGTCGCCACCGTCGCCGTCGCCATTTCCGGAGCGACCGCTGCCGGTGCCGTTCCCCTCACCACCAGCGCCTGTACCCGGTCCGGGGACTGGCGCGGCGCCGGTCGTGGCGTCGCTGCCGGGGCCGGGTTTGAATGCGGCAATGACCGGCGGTGGCGGGACGATCGGGGGGACGATCGGCTTGGGGACGACGAGTTCGGTCGCCTTCGAGCGCAGGTTCGCAGGGGACGCTGTACCTTCGGGACGGTGGCTTTTCGCGGGGCGGGGGATGATCTTTTCAGGCGGCGGCGGTGGAGGCGTGGGACCGACGGCGAAGGTTTTCAGTGCGTCGGGGATTGTGCCGGGGATGCTCACGCCGAGACCCAGGACCAGTGCATAGCCGATGACGGCGCAGAGTAGCGCCGCGCTGGCCGCGGACATCAGGCGGTCGCGCGGGTTCGAGTGGGCGCCGTACATGCTGGGTAATTGGGGAGGCGTGCGGTGGGCGGCAACTGGCTGGCGGCGGGAACCATCGCGATCAGAAGGTCAGCCCTTCCGGGGTTCGTTGGTAGGCGGCAGGGTATAGACTTCGGCTGACGCGCTTGGTTTTCGACGCAGAGCCCTCCGATATTACAAGCACCTCCCCGGCGAAGGCCGGGGTCCAGGTGGAAAGGTTGCTGTAACGAAGCGCTACGCTCCATGAGCAACGTCGCCAACTGGGCCCCGGCCTCCGCCGGGGTAGTGCTTGCATGGGTGCGAATAGACCTCATTTTGTCGCGTATCGGTTCGGCGTCGGCAGACCTGTACGTTCGGCAGACACTAGAACGGGCGGCGCGACCAAGTCACACCGCCCGTTCTTGGCACGCGCCGCGGGAGTAAATCCCGCGTCGTCGGTCGGCGCTGGAGCGCCGCCGGCCGGGCTTGCTGTTGCGCTTGGCTTCGCCTTGCGAAGCGGCGTTGCCTACAGCTTCGCCGTCAACTCCGGCACGATCTTGAACAGATCGCCGACCAAGCCGATGTCCGCGACCTGGAAGATCGGAGCGTCCTCGTCCTTGTTGATCGCGATGATGACCTTCGAGTCCTTCATCCCCGCGAGATGCTGGATCGCGCCGGAGATACCGACCGCGACATACACTTCCGGGGCGACGATCTTGCCGGTCTGGCCGACCTGATAGTCGTTCGGCGCATAGCCCGCATCGACCGCGGCGCGCGAGGCACCCACACCGGCGCCGAGCTTGTCCGCCAGCGGATCGATCATCGCGTGGAACTGGTCGCCCGAACCGAGCGCACGGCCACCCGAGACGATGATCTTCGCGCTGGTCAGCTCGGGACGCTCGTTCTTGGCGATCTCTGAGCCGGCGAAGGTCGACAGACCCTTGTCGCCGGTCGACGCGACCGCTTCGATCTCGCCCGAGCCACCCTCGGTCGCAGCCTTGGCGAATGCCGTACCGCGGACCGTGATGACCTTCTTCGCGTCGGTCGACTGCACCGTCGCGATCGCATTGCCGGCATAGATCGGCCGCGTGAACGTGTCTTCGCTCTCGACCGACAGGATGTCGCTGATCTGCATGACGTCGAGCAGCGCGGCCACGCGCGGCGCGATGTTCTTGCCGTGCGTGGTCGACGGCGCGACGAAAGCATCGTGGGTGCCCATCAGCTCGACGATCAGCGGCGCGACGTTCTCGGCAAGCGCATGCGCGAACGCCGCACCGTCGGCGACGTGCACCTTGCCGACGCCGGCGATCTTGGCGGCTTCGGCAGCGACGCCGTCGACGCCTTGGCCGACAACCAGCAGATGGACTTCGCCGAGCTGCGATGCGGCAGTCACCGCCGACAGCGTGGCATCCTTGACGGCCTGACCGTCATGTTCGACCCAGACGAGCGTCTTCACTTGGCGACTCCCATTTCCTTGAGCTTGCCGACCAGCGCGTCGACATCGGCGACCTTGATCCCGGCCGAGCGCTTGGCGGGCTCGACCACCTTCAGCGTGGTCAGGCGCGGCGTCACGTCGACGCCGAAATCGGCCGGCGTCTTCTGCGCCATCGGCTTCGACTTCGCCTTCATGATGTTCGGCAGCGACGCATAGCGCGGCTCGTTGAGGCGAAGATCGGTGGTGATGATCGCGGGCAGCTTGAGCGTGTCCGTCTCCGCGCCGCCATCGACTTCGCGAGTCACGTTGACCGAACCGTCGGCGATCTCGACCTTCGACGCGAACGTGCCCTGGCCCCAGTTCAGGAGGCCGGCGAGCATCTGTCCGGTCTGGTTGTTGTCGTCGTCGATCGCCTGCTTGCCGAGGATGACGAGGTCGGGCTTCTCTTCCTCGACGATCTTGGCGAGGATCTTCGCGACGCCGAGCGGCTCGACCTTGGTCTCGCTGACGACGAGGATCGCACGATCGGCACCCATTGCGAGCGCGGTCCGCAACGTTTCCTGGCTCTTCTGCTCGCCGATCGAGACGACGACGATCTCGGTCACGCCCTTGTCCTTGAGGCGGATGGCCTCTTCGACCGCGATCTCGTCGAACGGGTTCATGCTCATCTTGACGTTCGCCAGATCGACGCCCGTTCCGTCCGCCTTCACGCGGGGCTTCACGTTGTAGTCAAGCACGCGCTTGACCGGCACCAGCACCTTCATCGGGATTCCTTCCAAGGTGGATATAGTTCGTTCGCTGACGGCGTTACCCGGCGGCGTTGGCGCGACAGATGGCTGTTTTACGTCGTTTTCGCAAGTGCGGTATGGAAACATCACCATGCCGTAGCGTCACGCCGATCCACCTGTCCGACCAGTCGTGATACCAACGAAAAAGGGCCCGGACGTTTCCGTCCAGGCCCCAATTTCGCACAATCAGTATGCAGTTGGTAGCGGTTAGGCCGCGACCTTCTGCACCTCTGCGACGATCTTCTTGGCTGCATCGCCAAGGTCGTTCGCCGGGACGATCGCGAGGCCGGAGTTCGCGAGGATCTCCTTGCCCTTCTCGACATTCGTGCCCTCGAGGCGGACGACCAGGGGCACCGAGAGGTTCACTTCCTTCGCTGCGGCGACGATGCCATCGGCGATGATGTCGCACTTCATGATGCCGCCGAAGATGTTGACCAGGATGCCCTTCACGTTCGGATCCGCGAGGATGATCTTGAACGCCGCCGTCACCTTCTCCTTGTTGGCGCCGCCGCCGACGTCGAGGAAGTTGGCCGGGAACATGCCGTTGAGCTTGATGATGTCCATCGTCGCCATCGCCAGACCGGCGCCGTTGACCATGCAGCCGATGTCGCCATCGAGCTTGATATAGGCGAGGTCGTACTTCGACGCCTCGAGCTCGGCGGGATCTTCCTCGGTCTCGTCGCGCAGTTCGAGCAGGTCCTTGTGGCGGAACAGCGCGTTGCCGTCGAACGCAACCTTCGCGTCGAGCACCATCAGCTTGCCGTCGTTGGTGACCGCGAGCGGGTTGATCTCGATCTGCTCGGCATCGGTGCCCATGAACGCGTCATACAGCTTCGACGCGGTGTTCGCGGCCTGCTTGGCGAGATCGCCGGTGAGCTTCAGCGCAGCAGCGACGGCGCGGCCGTGATGCGGCATGAAGCCGGTCGCCTGGTCGATGTCGATCGACTGGATCTTCTCGGGCGTGTCGTGTGCGACGGCTTCGATGTCCATGCCGCCTTCGGTCGAGACGACCATCATCACCCGGCCGGTGGTGCGGTTGAGCGTCAGCGCGAGGTAGAATTCCTTGTCGATGTCGACGCCGTCGGTGACGTACAGGCGATTGACCTGCTTGCCCGCGTCGCCCGTCTGGATCGTGACGAGCGTGTTGCCGAGCATGTCGGTCGCGGCCGCGCGAACCTCGTCCTCGGTCTTGGCGAGGCGGACACCGCCCTTGGCGTCGGGGCCGAGCTCAACGAACTTGCCCTTGCCGCGGCCACCGGCGTGGATCTGCGCCTTGACGACATAGAGCGGTCCGGGAAGCTTCTTCGAGGCCTCGACGGCCTCCTCGACGGTCAGTGCCGCGAAACCGGCAGGCACGGGGACGCCGAACTTGGCCAGCAGTTCCTTGGCCTGGTATTCATGGATGTTCATCGGGAAGGCTCCACGCAATTTTTAGGAAACTCGGGAATTGGTTGGGCGTAAAGCACAGGGCGGCCAGCAAATCCACCCTTAAGGCATATGCACTTGCGTCTCGTTCTCAATAGACGCTTATCGGGCTGAGTTGATCTGGTTTTCTTGGGACAATTCGCCTTTCGCCGTCGCGCCTTACCGCCCCTATATGCAGGGCATGGCGATCTGGCTCGGCATCCTGCTGTTCCTCGGACCGTGATCGGCATGGAGGCGTTCGCCTATGCCGCGCACCGCTGGGTGATGCATGGCTTCGGCTGGTTCCTGCATGAAAGCCACCACCGTGCGCGCCATGGCAATTGGGAATTGAACGACCTCTACGCGGCGATCTTCGCGGTGCCGTCGTTCGTGCTGCTGCTCGGCGGCGTGCAGCTCGGCTGGTGGCCGGGGTTCGCGTGGATCGGCGCGGGAATCGCGGCCTATGGCGCGATCTATTTCGGGTTCCATGACGTGATCGTGCACCAGCGCATTCCGACCCGGTATCTGCCCAAGTCGAAATACATGAAGCGGATCGTCCAGGCGCACCGGCTCCACCACGTCGTCGAGACGAAGGAGGGCAATGTCAGCTTCGGCTTCTTGGTTGCACCCAAGCCAGAAGATTTGAAGGCCGAACTCAAGCGTCGGTCACGTGCGGGCATCCGCGCCCCGGTAAAGTCGCGTGCTGCTACATCTCAAGCTGCCGAATCGTAAGGCGTTTGGAGATTGGTAACCACTTGGGGAGCAGTGTCCCGGACATGACACAGCCCGTCCCCATCCCCCCGCCGAACCGAAGGGCGAGGAACTCCGTCAGGCGCTACGCAAGGCCGTAAAGATGCGTGCGCATCTGCGTGATCGGGGCCAGACGCGATTCGAGATCGAGGTGACCGACCTGTCGCTTTCGGGATTTCGCGCGGAGACTAGCTTTACGTTGTGGCCGGGGACCGTGGTGTGGCTGACGCTGCCGGGTCTGGCGGCGCTGGAGGCGGTGGTCGCGTGGCGTGACAAGTTCAAATATGGCTGCGCATTCGCCAAGCCGCTGCACCCTGCGGTGTTCGAACACATCGTTGCGCTGAGCCAGCGATAGGACGCTAGCTTGTTCTCCTGCGAACGCAGGGGCCCAGAATTGCTCTGCCCCGCCTTTGGTTACCCTGGATTCCTGCGTTCGCAGGAAAATAGCTAGGGACGTCGGCAAAGCCGCCGTCGGTCGGTTCGGTGTTCCCGAACCGACGGCCGATCCGGACGCTGCTCACTATCGAGCACCGGCGCGGACCTTGCCGCGCCTGCGTCCGTCTTCAGTCGAACAAACTCGACACGCTCGTCTCGTCCGCGATCCGCTTGATCGCCTCGCCGAGCAGCGGCGCGATCTGGAGATGGCGGATTTTGCCATGCGCGCCCTTGATGACGTCGTGGTTGCCGATCGAGTCGGTGATTACCAATTCGCGCAGCTCCGAGCCTTCGACTCGCGCCACCGCACCGCCCGACAGCACGCCGTGCGTGACATAAGCGACCACGTCCTCGGCACCCGCTTCCTTCAGCGCCGCCGCCGCGTTGCACAGCGTCCCCGCCGAATCGACGATATCGTCGATCAGGATGCAGAAGCGCCCCTCGACCTCGCCGATGATGTTCATCACCTCCGACTCACCCGCACGCTCGCGGCGCTTGTCGACGATCGCAAGCGGCGCGTTGTCGAGTCGTTTGGCGAGCACGCGCGCACGGACCACGCCGCCGACGTCGGGCGAAACCACCATCAGGTTCTTGCCCTTGAACCGCGCGAGGATGTCCGCCGACATCACCGGGGCCGCATAAAGATTGTCAGTCGGGATATCGAAGAATCCCTGGATCTGGCCGGCATGCAAATCGACCGATAACACGCGGTTCGCGCCAGCGACGGTGATCAGGTTGGCGACTAGCTTGGCCGAGATCGGCGTACGCGGGCCCGGCTTCCGGTCCTGCCGCGCATAGCCCATGTACGGGATCACCGCGGTGATGCGGCGCGCCGACGCACGCTTCAGCGCGTCGATCATGATCAGCAATTCCATGAGATTGTCGTTGGCGGGATAGCCGGTGGACTGGATCACGAACACGTCCTCGCCGCGGACATTCTCGTTGATCTCGACGAAGACCTCCTCGTCCGCGAACCGCCGCACGCTGACGTCGGTCAGCGGAATCTCGAGATAGGCGGAGATTTCCTGCGCCAGCGGCAGGTTCGAATTGCCGGTCATCAGTTTCATGAAGCTATTTCCCGCTCGATATTCCGCACCCCTTAGGCGCAGCTTTCCGTTGGTGGAAGGGTTTGCCCGTCGCCGCGCCGCTCCGTACAGCGGCGGGATGACCGTGATCACTCGTTTCGCCCCCTCGCCCACCGGCCGCCTGCATGTCGGCAACATCCGCACCGCGCTCCACAACTGGATGTTCGCGCGAGCAAAAGGCGGGAAGTTCGTGCTCAGGATCGACGATACCGATCCAGAGCGCAGCGAAGAGCGCTTCGTCGACGCGATCCGCGCCGATCTCGACTGGCTCGGGATGACGCCGGATGCGGAGGAACGGCAGTCCGCGCGGTTCGCTCTGTACGAGGCGCGGTTCGCGGCGCTGGTCGCCAGCGGGCACGTGTATCCGGCGTATGAGACGACGCAGGAACTGGATTTGAAGCGCAAGATCCAGGCTGGGCGCGGGTTGCCGCCGATCTATGATCGCGCTGCGCTGGCGTTGGATGACGAGGCGCGCGCGAAGCTGGAGGCGGACGGCGTGAAGCCGCACTGGCGGTTCAGGCTCGATCACGACTCGGCGATCGCGTGGGACGACCTGATCCGCGGCGTGGCACATTTCGAGGCGAAGACGATGAGCGATCCGGTGATCCGGCGCGCGGACGGATCGTGGCTGTACATGCTGCCGTCGGCGATCGACGATGCCGAGATGGGCGTGACGCATGTGGTGCGCGGCGAGGATCACGTGTCGAACACCGCGCTCCAGTTGCAGATGTTCGCCGCGCTTGGCGTCGCGCCGCCGCGGTTCGCGCATGAGGCTTTGCTGACCGGCGCGGAGGGCAAGCTGTCGAAGCGGCTCGGGTCGCTCGGCGTCGACCATTTCCGCGAGGTCGGGATCGAGCCGCAGGCGGTCCGCGCGCTGCTGGCGCGGATCGGGACGAGCGACCCGGTCGAGCCGATCGCCGACGCCGCGCCGCTGATCGCGGGGTTCGACTTCGCGCGGTTCGGAAGAGCGCCGGCGCGGTTCGACGAGGCGGAACTGGCGGCGCTGAACGCGCGGATTTTACACGCGCTGCCGTTCGAAGCGGTGGTTGAGCGGTTGCCCGAGGGGATGGATGTGGCGGCCTGGGAGGCGGTGCGGCCGAACCTCGTGACGCTGGCCGACGCAGCGGATTGGTGGGGCGTGATTGAGGGACCGATCGTGGTCGAGGGCGACGTGGAGGCCGAGTATCTCGATCAGGCGCTGACAGCGGCGGGGGAGATCGATTGGTCGAGCGACCCTTGGCACGCGCTGACTGCGCGGCTGAAGGCGGAGACCGAGCGGAAGGGCAAGGCGCTGTTCCTGCCGTTGCGGCGCGCGCTGACCGGCCGCGATCATGGGCCGGACATGGCGGCGCTGCTGCCGCTGATCGGACGGGAGCGGGCTTTGGAGCGACTCGCAGCGCGGTGATCTCGCGGTCACCGACAAAGTTCGACCCGTAAAGCATGTTCTCCCGCGAAGGCGGGAGTCCAGTCTGGGCTCCCGCCTTCGCGGGAGAACAAGAAGGGCGGGCCGGCGGTCGATCCGAGCGAATCGGATCATCCCTCGTCGCGATAGGGAAGCCCAACCCTTCCCAAGCACCACCCCGGCGAAGGCCGGGGCCAGTTGGAAGGGTCGCAGTAACGAAGCGCCGGGTTCAGTTAGCAACGTCCCCCAACTGGGCCCCGGCCTCCGCCGGGGTGGTGGATGTATCGACGATAGGTGCTGCCCAACTGGCCGAACCGGCACGTCAGACCAGTCCGCCGTGTCCGCCGTGTCCGCCGTGTCCGCCGTGTCCGCCGTGTCCGCCGTGTCCGCCGTGTCCGCCGTGTCGCAAACGTCACTGGCGCCGATCAGACGCCAATCGGTCAGCGTACGCCCCGTCCCTACCTCCCCAACCCCTTGCCTCTGAAATGTAATGATGTACCATCCCACCCGGCGGTACCTATCTCGCCGCCATCCTCGAAGAGAAACAGGGGAGACGAACCATGTACGCGGATCGACCAAACCGGACGGGCGGATTCAATCCCGGGAGCCTCGGCGTCGCGCTGGCTATCAACTGCGCGGTGATCGGAGCCTTGTTCTTCGCGGCGCCCAACGTGCTGCCATTCGTGCCCAACAAGCCGCTCGTCACCTACGTGCCATACACACTGCCACCGCCGCCCGAGCCAACCCCGCCCGCCGAGCCGCTGATCCGCCAGCAACCGCGCCCCGCGCCGCGTCCCGATGCGCCGATCACAATAGTGCAGATACCGCAAACCGACGGCTTTACGGTCGCCCCGGATCCGATCCCCTACACGCCGCCAATCGGGATCGAACGCACCGGAACAGGCACTGTCGCGGTCGATCCTCCCAAGCCTGCCCCCGTGTTCGTCCAGCCGGGCATCGACCCACGCTACGCCGCCGATTTCCAGCCGAGCTATCCATCCGAGGAACGCCGCGCCGAACGCGAGGGTCGCGTCGTCGTCCGCGTGCTCGTCGGCACCGACGGCCGGGTGAAACAGGTCGAGCGGGTCAGCGCGACCACCGACGCGTTCTACCGCGCGACGCTGGACCGGGCGCTGGCCAAGTGGCGGTTCAAGCCCGCGACGCGCGACGGCGTTCCGGTCGAGGCATGGCGATCGATGGCGCTGACGTTTGTCCTCCAGAACTAAAGCTTAAGGGGCGCGGGGCTGGCCTAGCCGGCTCCGTCCCCCTATCTTGGCGCGCATGGGCTTTTTCAGTCGCTTCACGCCGATCGTCGCCTATCGCGACCTGCGGCTTTTCCTCAGCCAGCGCCGGCCGTACGAACTCATCTTTCTCGTGGCCGCGCTCGGCGTCACCAGCTTCCTGATCTACGCGTTCATGAAGGATTCGTACGTCGAGAAGGAATATCGCCCGAAGATCATCTATGTCGAGCAATGGCCCGCGGATCGCACCGACGCGCAGATCGTCGCGCAGCAAAAGATCGACGCGCCGATCAAGGCCAAGGCGCTCGCCGAGCAGAAGGCCCGCGAGGATGCGCAGCGCGCCTCGTTCAAGCGACTCGACGACAAGCTCAAGGCGATGGGAATCTGACCGACTCGCGCTGGATGGGGGCTGCACTGACGCTCGCCGAGCGCGGTCGCGGCAGAACGGCGCCCAACCCCAATGTCGGCTGCGTGATCGCGCGCGACGGGCGCGTCGTTGGACGCGGCTGGACGCAGCCGGGTGGTCGTCCGCATGCCGAGGCAATGGCGCTGGCCGAGGCCGGTGCGAAAGCACAGGGGGCCACGGCTTACGTCACGCTCGAGCCCTGCGCACATCAATCGTCACGCGGGCCGGCCTGCAGCGAGCTTCTGATCGAGGCTGGCGTTGCGCGCGTTGTCGCAGCGCTTGAGGATCTCGACGCTCGAACGTCCGGCCAGGGGTTCGCGCGGCTTCAAGCGGCAGGCATCATCGCCACGCGCGGCATTCGCTCGGACGAGGCCCGTCGTTCGATGGCGGGGTTCCTGACGCGGCAGGCACTCGGCCGCCCCCATGTCACCTTGAAGCTGGCCACCTCGCTCGACGGCTGTATCGCGATGGCGGACGGATCGAGTCGCTGGATCACCGGCCCGGAGGCGCGGGCGCACGCCCATCTCGAACGGAGTCGGCACGAAGCGATTCTCGTCGGGCGCGGCACGTACGAGGCCGACGCACCGCGACTCGACGTGCGATTGCCGGGCTTGGAAGAGCGCGCGCCGAAGCGCGTACTCCTGTCGACCAAGCTTACCGTTTCCCCCTCCCCTTCCCCCGTCATTCCAGCGAAAGCTGGAATATCCCCGTTGCCGGCCACGACGGAGCCTCACGGGGAGACCCCAGCTTTCGCTGGGGTGACGGAATTGGGGCGGGTGACAAAATAACGATTGCAGACGGAATGATCGTGGAGCGAGGAGTTGGAGCAGATGGCCACGCAAATTGGACCGTCATCCCCTCCCATTCTGACATCGCCACCCTCCCCAATACCGACCACATCCTCGTCGAAGGCGGCGCGGCCGTAGCGTCGGCGTTCCTGTCCACGGACTTGGTCGACCGTATCCTCCTCTACCGTGCACCGATCCTGATCGGCGGCGGCAAACACGCACTCCGCGACATCGGCCTCACCGACCTGACCGAAGCGCATGGTCGCTGGGCGGTCGTCGATGCGCGGCAACTTGGCATGGACAGGCTCGAGGTCTACGAGCGCGAACGAAACGAGGCATAATGTTCACCGGAATCGTCACCGATATAGGCACCGTTACGCGCGTGGAGTCACCAGGCGATACGCGCGTCGTCGTCGCGACCGCCTATGATACCGCCACCGTCGATCTCGGCGCGTCGATCTCCTGCTCGGGCGTCTGCCTGACTGTCGTCGATAAAGGCCCCAGCTGGTTCGCGGTCGACGTCTCCGGCGAGACGATCAGCCGCACCGCCGAGGACCAGTGGACCGAAGGCCGGAAGTTCAACCTCGAACGCGCGATGAAGCTCGGCGACGAACTCGGCGGTCACATCGTCACGGGGCATGTCGACGGCCTCGGCACCGTCGTCGCGGTCAGTGAGGAAGGCGGCTCGCACCGCGTCACGATCCGTGCCGGCGCCGACATCGCGCCGTTCATCGCGCCCAAGGGTTCGGTCACCGTCGACGGCGTCTCGCTCACCGTGAACACCGTTCAGGACATCGATGGAGAGGTCGAGTTCGGCCTCAACATCATCCCGCATACCTGGAGCGTCACCACGCTCGGGACGATCCACGTGGAACAGTCGGTCAACATCGAGATCGACGTCCTCGCCCGCTACCTCCAAAGAATGGAGCATTACCGTGCCTCTGCCCGCTGAGCTTGCCCGTCTGAAGCACGGCTATCTGTCGAGCCCCGAAGAGATCATCGACGAGGCGCGCAATGGCAGGATGTTCATCCTGGTCGACGACGAGGATCGCGAGAACGAGGGCGACCTCGTCATCCCCGCGCAGATGGCGACGCCGGAGAAGATCAACTTCATGGCCAAATACGGCCGTGGCCTGATCTGCCTCGCGCTGACCCGCGACCGCACCGAGGAACTCGGGCTCGAACTGATGAGCCGCAACAACGGCACCCGGCACGAGACCGCGTTCACCGTTTCGATCGAGGCGCTCGAAGGCGTTACCACCGGCATCTCGGCCGCCGATCGTGCGCGCACTATCGCGGTGGCGGTCGATGCGACCAAGGGCAAGCCGGACATCGTCACCCCCGGCCACGTCTTCCCGCTGGTGGCGCGCGACGGCGGCGTGCTTATCCGCGCCGGCCATACCGAGGCGGCGGTCGACGTCGCGCGGCTCGCCGGGCTCAACCCCTCGGGGTGATCTGCGAGATCATGAACGAGGACGGCACGATGGCGCGGATGGACGACCTCGTCACCTTCGCGCAGTTCCACAACGTCAAGATCGGCACGATCCGCGACCTGATCGCCTATCGCCGCCGCCACGATCACCTCGTCGAGAAGCGTGCCGAGGCCAAGTTCACCTCCGAATGGGGTGGCGACTGGACCGCGCTGACGTTCTGGAACAAGGCGACCGGCACCGAGCAGGTCGCGCTCGTGAAGGGCAAGATCGACCCGGCCAAGCCGACGCTCGTCCGCATGCACGCGCTGTCGCCGTTCGCGGACATCTTCGGCGAATCGGGTGACCGGGGCCGCATCCTCGCGCGCTCGATGCAGATGATTGCCGACGAAGGCGCCGGCGTGATCGTCGTCATCAACCGTCCGCGCAGCAATACCTTCACCTCCGCGGTGATGAAGAAGGCGGGCGCGGAGATCACCCCGGACATGGAGGAACTGCGCGACTACGGCGTCGGCGCGATGATCCTGACCGAACTCGGCGTCCACGACATGGTGCTGATCACCAACACGCACCACACGCTGGTCGGGCTCGACGGCTACGGCCTGTCGATCGTCGGTGAGCGGCGGATCGCTTCCCTGGATACCGAAGAAAGCTCCAACTAATGGCCCATCTCCTCATCGTCGAAGCACGGTTCTACGATCATCTCAACGACCTCCTCGTCGAAGGTGCGAAGGCCGCGATCGAAGCCGCCGGTCACACGCACGAGACGATCACCGTGCCCGGCGCGCTCGAAGTCCCCGGTGCGATCGCGCTGGCGGCCGAGAGCGAGACGTTCGACGCGTATGTCGCGCTGGGCGTCGTGATCCGCGGCGAGACCTATCATTTCGAGATCGTCGCGGGCGAGAGCGCACGCGGGATCATGCAGCTGACGATGGACGGCTTGGCCGTCGGCAACGGCATCCTGACGACCGAGAACGAGGCGCAGGCGCTTACGCGCGCGTCCGACCGAGGGCGACAAGGGTGGTGGTGCGGCGAACGCGGCGCTGGCAATGCTGGCGTTGAAGGACCGATTCATCGCGTGAGATGGGCGCGTGGGTGAGGTAATCAACCTGCGGCTTGCACGGAAGCAGCGGGCTCGGGCCGATGCCGCGGTGCGCGCGGATCGGAACCGGCGGGTGTTTGGACGGACGGCCGCGGAGAAGGCAGCGGAAGCGGCTGTGAAGGCTCGGATGGACAGGACGCTGGATGATGCAAAGCTAGAAAGCCCCGCACCCGACAAACCTCCGGAATAACCTCAACGTCACCCTTCCCCTGACTAAGGATGAGCGTGGTACTCAGCGTTGTCCCTCGAAATTCTCTTCGCGAACGCCGCGCCTGCGATCCTCCCCGCCAGGGGGAGGATCGTTTGAGTGGCGTCGTGCGGCACGATGCCCTTCCTTGTTCTCCCGCGAAGGCGGGAGCCCAGTCTGGATCCCCGCCCTCGCGGGGAGACAAATCCTAAAATAGCGGCGGACGCCGCACTCTCCGCCGCCCCACCGCAGGAACGTCGCGACCGCCGCGCCGTTATGCCCCCGTAACAAAGGGGCCATCATGATTTCGGATGCGAATGCGACGCTGCTCGCCAAGCTCGGCTTTGCCGCGCGCGGGGTGGTCTATATCCTCGTCGGATGGTTCGCGGTCGATGCGGCGCTGCACGGTGGCGAGATCGCCGACAACCAAGGTGCGATCGGATCGATGGCAGGCGGACCGCTCGGGCCGGTGCTGCTCGGAATCGTCGCCGCCGGGCTGCTCGGCTATGCGATCTGGCGACTGACCGAGGCTGCGGCGAACCCCGAGCAGATCGGTCGCGATGCCAAGGGCAGCCTCAGGCGGATCGGCCATGTCGTCAGCGGGATCGCGCATCTGATCCTCGCCTGGACCGCCGCCAAGCTCGCCATGAAGACCGGATCACGCGATGCTGCCGTTTCGCCCGGCGATGAAAGCGCACGCGACTGGACGGCATTGCTGCTCGACCAGCCGGCGGGACGCGTTCTGGTCGGCGCCGTCGCGATCGGGATCCTCGTCGCAGGTTTCCAGCAGGCGCAGAAGGCCTGGCGCGGCGACTTCATCCACGATTTGCGCGGCGATGCCCCCGCCCCCGGCTATGTCTGCACGATGGGCCGGATCGGCTACGGCGCACGCGCGCTCGTGTTCCTGATCGTCGCAGGGCTGTTTGGCCTCGCCGCCTGGACCGCGCATGCCAGCGACGCAGGCGGCGTGGCGGAGGCTTTGGAACGACTACAATCGCAACCGGGCGGCAAGTGGCTGCTCATGCTGACCGGGATCGGTCTGGCGCTGTTCGGCGCATACAGCCTGATCGAGGCACGCTTTCGCCGGCTCCACGTCGACCTGCCGGGCACCGATTGAACCGAACGACAGCATATCGTTAAGATGCGGCGCTTAACGAAGATCAGTATGTACACGATTACCTTCGACGTTCCGACCAAGACGCTCACCATTGTTACCGAAGGGTTCTGGTCGCTAGCGACGACTGCGGCATTCTCCGCCGAGCTGCTCGCGCGGGGCACCGCTGCTCGCCTGTATCACGGCCGGTTCGTCGTGCTCGCCGACCTGCGCAAGGCGGCGATCCAGCCGTTGAAGGTGGTCGATGCGCTGGAGGCGATGATGCCCAAGGCGCTCAAGGTGACGTCCGCGCCGATCGCAGCAGTGGTCGCCTCGCATCTCGCCAAGTTCCAGACCGAACGCTATCTGAAGGCCGAGAACTGCCGGACCTTCCTCGATATCGACGAGGCGAAGGCATGGCTTGCGGGCGACGGCCACGCCGCCTGACGGGCTTTCAGTCCTGCGGTGCGGTCTCGAGCAACGCCGCCTCGACCTCTTCGATCGTGATGCCGAACGCGCCAGCGAGCCCCGACAAGGACGCGCCTCGATCGGCAAGCGTGCGGATTCTGGCAGTATCTACGATCGTCTTGTAGCTGCGCGTGTCGCGGTCGGTCTTTGACTCCGCGCCACTACGCGCGAGCGCGCCCGAACGGCGGCGTTTGGAGATCTTCAGCGCCTCGACGTCGTTGGTCGGCGGCGCATCGAGCCGCGCTTTGATCCGCTGATCCTCCTCGATCCGCCGGCTTTCGCGGGCGCGTTCGCGCTCCTGGGATTGGAGGTCACGTTGTGCGGCACGCGATTCGGATCGCTGTTCGGACGCGGCAAGCCGCTCCTTCGCGCGCTGCTCGCGGCCGTTGGCACGCTCCTCCGCGCACTTTGCGGCACGGTCGGCGGTGCCGGGCATGAGCGGCCCCGTTCCCCTGCCGCCGCTCGGCCAGCCGTCGCTCATTACACATCCTGTCGTCACCGGTGCGCCGTACGACGCGGAGGCGCGCTGCTAGGCGATGGTGGCGCGGGTGACTAGGGGGTCGTCCCTCACGATCCTCCCCGCCAGGGGGATGTGTCGCCGAAGGTGACGGAGGGGGAGGACACGGAACGAC
This sequence comes from Sphingomonas sp. LR55, assembly GCF_036856015.1. Lineage (NCBI taxonomy): Bacteria > Pseudomonadati > Pseudomonadota > Alphaproteobacteria > Sphingomonadales > Sphingomonadaceae > Sphingomonas > Sphingomonas sp. LR55. The sequence continues at coordinate 3,119,043 of NZ_JASPFO010000001.1, read as the reverse complement.
GGTTTGCGCGGGCCTCCCCCTCCGTCAGGCTGGCGCCTGCCACCTCCCCCTTGCGGGGGAGGATCGAGCGTCGCCCGTCGTCAGGCGTTCGCAGTCTCGAGCGCGGGGTAGTCGATATAGCCCTCGGGACCCTGGCTGTACCACGTCTTCGCATCGTCCTTTGCGAGCGGCGCGCCGGTGCGCAAACGCTCGGGCAAGTCGGGGTTCGCGATGAACGGACGACCGAAGCTGATCGCATCGGCATCACCCGTGTCGAGCTCAGCCTGCGCCTTTTCCAGCGTATCGTAATCCGAGTTCACGATCAGCACGCCCTTGAACACTTTCCGGATCGCCGGGCTGAGCTTTGGCACATCGGTCTTGCCGAACGTGCCGTCGGGGCCGGGCTCGCGCAGTTCGAGGAACGCGATGCCGAGGTCGGATAGCGCCTTGGCGGCGGCGGTGAACAGCGGCTCGGGGTTGCTGTCGTCGACACCCTGCGAATCACCGTTCGGCGACAGGCGGACGCTGGTGCGGTCAGCTCCTGCGACCGAGATCACGCGCTCGGCGACTTCGCGGAGCAGGCGAACGCGGTTCTCGATCGAGCCGCCATATTCGTCGGTGCGGAAATTGGCGTTGTCGCGCAGGAACTGGTCGATCAGATAGCCATTCGCCGCGTGGATCTGCACGCCGTCAAAGCCGGCCGCGAGTGCGTTCCTGGTCGCCAGCTCGTAGTCGGCCAGCAGGCGCGGGATCTCGTTGGTCTCGAGCGGACGCGCGACCTCGAAATCCTTCTTGCCCTCGAACGTGTGCGCCTGGCCTTCGGTCGCGGTTGCCGACGACGACACGGGCTGCGTCTCGTACACCGACGAATGGCCCTGGCGACCCATGTGCCATAGCTGCGCGACGATCCGGCCGCCAGCGGCGTGGACCGAGTCGGTGACGGGCTTCCACGCGGCGACCTGCGCGTCGGTCCACAGACCCGGCGCGAACGGCCAGCCGAGGCCTTCGCGGCTGATGCCGGTGGCTTCCGAGATGATCAGGCCGGCGCTCGCCCGCTGCGTATAATACTCGACCATCATGTCGGTCGGAACGGCATCCTTGTCGGCACGCCCACGCGTGAGCGGCGCCATGATGATGCGGTTCGGCGCGTCGACGGCGCCAAGGGTAATCGGATCGAATAGGCTAGGCATGGAAGCTCCTTATTGGCCTGACGGGGGGAAGATAGGAGGCTACAGCGCGGCATGCATCGCCCCGACCCGCAAAGATTATCTAGCGCGCCCGATACGCCGCGCGGTTTGACGACGGAGGCGAACAGTGTCGCTGCGCCGGGACTTATCGCCTTTGTGGCGCTGGTGGTGGCGAACGTCGCGCTGGCGTTCGGGCCGTGGTTCGTGCGCGCGACCGAGGTCGGGCCGGTGGCCGCGGGGTTCTGGCGGCTGACGCTGGCGGTGCCGTTCCTGGTCGTGCTGGCGGTCCAGCAGGGCGCGCGACCGGTCCGGCTCGGGTGGAAATTGTGGGTGGGGCTGCTCGCGGGCGGGGTGTGCTTCGCGGCCGATCTCGGCACCTGGCATCTCGGGATCCTGCGCACCACGCTCGCCAACGCCACGCTGTTCGGCAACGTCGCGACGCTGATCTTCCCGATCTACGGGTTCCTGATCGCGCGCAGCTGGCCGACGCGGACGCAAGGTTTCGCGCTGGCCCTGGCGGCGGCGGGCGGTGCGTTGCTGCTCGGGCGGTCGTATCAGCTCGATGCGAAGAACCTGGCGGGCGATCTGTTCTGCCTGCTCGCGGGGCTGCTCTACACCGTCTATTTCGTCCTGATGGCGCGCGCACGGGCGACGCTTGCACCGCTGTCGGCGCTGACGCTGGCGACCACGGCAGGGATCGTGCCGCTGCTCGTGTTCGCGCTGGCGATGGGCGAGCGCGTGCTGCCCGCGCATTGGGGGCCGCTGATCGGGCTTGCCTTGTGCAGCCAGGTACTCGGGCAAGGGCTGATGATATATGCGCTCGGGCGGTTCACGCCGCTGGTGATCGGCATCGCCCTGCTGATCCAGCCGGTGGTCGCCGGCGTGGTCGGCTGGCTGGTGTACGGCGAACGGCTCGGCGCGGCCGATCTGGTCGGCGTCGTGATGGTGGCGGTCGCGCTAGTGCTCGTCCGCCGGGGACCGCCCCCGATCGCGCTCCCTCTTGAAGACGCGCTTGATACGCCTGATTTTGAACGGCAGGAGACGGTATGACCCAGGACCTTACGCTCGACGAAATCCGCGCAAAGCTCGCCCCCGGCATCGCCGCCAACGCGGCGTTCGACGGTTGGACCGATGCCGCGCGCGACATGGCCGCGCAGGCCCAGGGAATCGACACCGACATCGCCGCGCTCGCGTTCAAGGACGGGCCGGTCGACATGATCGACGCGTGGTTCGCGCATATCGATAGCGTCATGCTCGCCGCGGTGCCGCCAGAGAGGCTGGCGCTGATGAAGGTCCGCGAGAAGATCACGGCGCTGGTCGAGGCACGGCTCAAAGCGACGTCGATCGACCGCGAGTCGCTGCGCCGCGCGCTGGCGATCCTCGCGCTCCCACAGAATCTGGCGAAGGCGACGCGGCTTGGGTGGCGGACGGTCGACACGATCTGGCGCGCGGCCGGCGACGTCGCGACCGACTATAACTACTACACCAAGCGGACGATCCTGCTCGGCGTGTATGCGTCGACGATCACGGTGTTTCTCGATGACGAGAGCGAGGGGCTTGCCGAGACGCGCGCGTTCCTTGGTCGCCGGATCAACGGGATCATGCAGTTCGAAAAGGCCAAGGCCGGGTTCCTCAAGCGTACCGAACACGGTTTCAGCCTGTCGCGATTCGTCGGCCGCCTGCGCTATCCGACGGCTTAAGGGATTTAGCGCGCAGGACTGCCAAAGATCCGTCATCCTGGGCTCGACCCAGGATCCAGAGCCAGGAACGACGCGCTTTGTAACTCTGGATCCTGACTTTCGTCAGGATGACGGGACGTCGAGACGGTCGTGACCCGCGGCGGTTAGGGCTTTCCTTCTCGGGGCGTTACTGATAATCAGTCGCATCATGGACACTCGCCCCGATCGTTCCGTCAGCCTCGAAACGCTGCCTCGCAAGCAGCATGCGATTGTCGCCGCGATCGAATGGGCGCGGCTCGCTGGGCCGGAAGCACGCCGGCTTCGCGAACTGGGTTTCGACGAGGGTGTCGATGTCGAGGTCCTGCACCGCGCGACGCTGGGCCAGGGCCCGATCGCCTGCCGGATCGGCCGGATGACCGTCGCGCTCCGTCGTGCGGTCGCCGGCGCGATCCACGTCTCGCCAATGCCTGCAGCGGCAGAATAACCTCATAAAATGAACGCAGCACCGCTGGTTGCGCTGGTCGGCAATCCCAATGCCGGCAAGAGCGCGCTGTTCAATGCGCTGACGGGTGCGCGCCAGAAGGTCGGCAATTATCCGGGCGTCACTGTCGAGCGGAAGGTCGGGCGTCTGATGCTCGACGACGGCCGACTGGTCGAACTGGTCGACCTCCCCGGCGCATACAGCCTCGAACCCTCCTCCCCCGACGAGCGAGTCACCCGCGACGTCGTCACCGGCACGCAGGACGGCGAGCGCCTTCCCGATGCGCTGGTCGTCGTTGTCGACGCCGCCAATCTCGACAACCATCTCCGCTTCACGCTCCAGCTGATCGCGCTCGGCCTGCCGGTCGTCGTCGCGCTCAACATGGTCGATCTTGCCGAGCGCGACGGGCTGAAGCTCGATCCCAAGGTGCTCGAACGCGAACTCGGCGTGCCGGTCATCCCGACCGTCGCGGTGCGCAAGCGTGGCCTCGACGAACTCAAGGCCGCGCTCTCAAGCATCGTCGTCAACGGACCGATGCGCCTCCGCAAATCCGACGGCAGCGTGCAGGACGACATCGTCACGCTCCAGCGCCGCGCGCCAGATCGCAACATCCGCGACCGTGTCCGAGACGCAGGTCCGTCGCTGGACGCACATGCTCGACGCGGTCGCGCTGCACCCCGTCGCCGGGCCGATCCTGCTGCTGGCGATCATGTTCCTGATGTTCCAGGCGGTGTTCAGTTGGGCACAGCCGTTCATGGACGCGATCGATGCGGGCTTCACCGCGTTGCAGGGGTTCCTGACCGCCGAACTGCCCGATCTCGCTGCTCCGCTCGCTGCTGGTCGACGGCGTCATCGCGGGCGTCGGCGCGGTCATCGTGTTCCTGCCGCAGATCCTGATCCTGTTCCTCTTCATCCTCGTGCTCGAAGCTAGCGGCTACATGGTCCGCGCGGCGTTTCTGATGGACCGCGTGATGGCGAGCGTCGGGCTGTCCGGCCGCGCGTTCATCCCTTTGCTGTCGAGCTTCGCCTGCGCGATCCCCGGGATCATGGCGACGCGGACGATCGACGACGAGAAGGACCGCCTGACCACGATCCTGATCGCGCCGCTGATGACGTGCTCCGCGCGCCTGCCGGTCTACACGCTGATCATCGGCGCATTCATTCCCAACACGCAGGTGCTGCCGTTCGTCGGGTTGCAGGGGCTGGTGATGCTCGGGCTGTACGTGATGGGCATCGTCGGCGCGTTCGTCGCCGCGCTGGTGCTGCGCCGGACGGTGACCAAGGGCGTGTCGTCGGGCTTCATGATGGAGATGCCCAAATACCAGTGGCCGCAGTGGCGCGACGTCGGCATCGGCCTGTGGAGCCGCGCGCAGATCTTCCTGAAGCGCGCCGGTGGCATCATCCTGACCTCGACGATCATCCTGTGGGTGTTGCTGAGCTTCCCCAAGCCGCCCGAACAGCCCGCCGGCGCGCCAAAGATCTCGGCGGTCGATTATTCGGTCGCCGGGCGGATCGCCAACGGCATCGCGCCGGTATTCGCGCCGATCGGCTTCAACCGCGACATCGTCCTCGCGCTGATCCCGGCGATGGCCGCACGCGAAGTCGCCGTCGCGGCGATCGGCACGGTTTACGCGATCGACGATCCCGCGAGCAACCAGGGCGGCAAGGCGATGATCGAGAACCTCCGCGGCCGCTGGAGCCTGCCGACCGCGCTCGCCTTCCTGATGTGGTTCGTGTTCGCGCCGCAGTGCATTTCGACCATCGCCGTCACCCGTCGCGAGACAAATGGCTGGAAATGGCCGGCGTTCATGGTTGGCTATTTGTTCGCCGCCGCCTACATCATGGCTGGCATTACATACTGGCTGGCGGTGTTCGCCGGCCTCTGAGGGGCATCATGGCAGGCAGCGTCAACAAGGTCATCATCGTCGGCAATCTGGGTCGCGACCCGGAGAGCAAGGCGTTCCAGAACGGCGGCAAGGTCGTCAATCTGCGCATCGCGACATCCGAGTCCTGGAAGGACAAGATGTCGGGCGAGCGCAAGGAAAAGACCGAATGGCATTCGGTTGCGATCTTCAACGAAGGTCTCGCGAACGTCGCCGAAAAGTATCTCCGCAAGGGCTCGAAGGTCTATATCGAGGGCGCACTCCAGACCCGGAAGTGGCAGGACGCGCAGGGCCAGGACAAGTATTCGACCGAGATCGTGCTGCAGGGCTTCAACAGCGTCCTGACGATGCTCGACGGTCCGAACGGCGGCGCAGGCGGTGGTGCAGGCGGGGGTGCAGGCGGCGGCGGTGGTAGCCGCGGCGGTGGCGACGACTGGGCCGGCGGCGGTGGCGGCAACGACTTCGGCGGTGGTTCGTCGGGTGGCGGCGGCGGTTACGGCGGCGGTGGTCGTGGCGGCAGCGCACCTTCCGGTGGCGGTAGCGGTGGCGGCGCCCGCGGCGGCAGCTTCGGCCAGACCGGTGGCTTCTCGGACGATCTCGACGACGACGTGCCGTTCTAAGCTCAATGACGACGCTGTATTCCGTTCCTACGACCGCCACGTTCGACGAGGCCGAGCGCTCCCGCGTGATCTCGGCCTACGACGTTGCCGGTGCGCGCGCGAAAGGCCAGCTGGACGATATCGTGTCGTTCGCGGCCGAATTGTGCGACGCGCCGGTCGCGTTGCTGAGCCTGGTCGAGGAGGAATATCAGCGGTTCCTCTCGCGCACCGGCACCGATCTCGAACAGACGCCGCGCAGCATGTCGTTCTGTGCGCACGCGATGCACCATCACGAAGTCATGGAGGTGGCCGACGCGCGCACGGACCCGCGCTTTACCGACAATGCGCTGGTGACGGGCGAACCCTATGTGCGTTTCTATGCCGGTGCGCCGCTGGTCTCGAGCGAAGGCGTACCACTCGGTGCGCTGTGCGTGCTGGCGCCCGATCCGCGCGAGGGGCTAACCCGGTTCCAGCGCGACGGCCTGACTCTGCTCGCCAAGGCGGCGATGGGGCGGCTCGACGACCGCCGTACCGCGCGCGAACAGGCGTTTGCCGAAGCCGAGGCGCGGCGGACGCTCGAGGCGAGCGACCTGCGGTTCCGGACACTCGCCGACACCATGCCGCAGATGGTGTGGTCGACGCTCCCCGACGGCTTCCACGATTATTTCAACGCGCGCTGGTACGAATTTACCGGCACGCCCGTCGGGACAACCGACGGCGAAGGCTGGAACGACATGTTCCACCCAGACGATCAGGACCGCGCCTGGGCCGTCTGGCGCCAGTCGCTCGACACCGGCGAGCCGTACAACATCGAATACCGACTCCGGCATTTCGACGGCACCTACCGCTGGGTGCTTGGTCGAGCGCTACCGGTGCGCGACGAAAACGGCGCGATCCAGCGCTGGTTCGGGACCTGCACCGACATCCACGAACAGAAGCTGGCCTACGAAGAGCGCGAGATCATCAGCCAGGAGCTGAGTCACCGCATCAAGAACATCTTCGCGGTGATCGCAGGGCTGATCGCCTTCGCCGCACGCGGCAAACCGGAGTTCGCCGGGATCGCGACCGACCTGCGCCACCGCATTACCGCGCTGGGTCGCGCGCACGACTTCGTCCGGCCCCACAGCGCGAACTCGCGACCATCGGCGGCGCAGAACAGCCTTCATGGGTTGTTGCAGGAGCTGTTTGAGCCGTATCAACGCGTCGACGGCATGCGCGTGATCGTATCGGGCGACGACGTGACGATCGACGATCGATCGGCTACGCCACTCGCGCTGCTGTTCCACGAGCTGGCGACCAACGCGACCAAATATGGCGGGCTCGCGACCGAAATGGGCACCGTGCAGATCATCGTGGCGGCGATCGGAGACACGGTGACGCTGACATGGAGCGAAAAAGGTGGCCCGGCCGTGACCGAACCGACCACGCCTTCGGGTTTTGGTACGCAGCTCATCGAAATGAGCGCAGTGCGTCAGCTCGGCGGCAAGATCGAGCGCACATGGAATAGCGCGGGCCTGACCGTGGCCGTGGATATCCCGAAAGCCGCCTTCAGCCGTTAACGAATGCGGATGATATCGTCGTGGATGACCGGTTGCTCGTCACAGGCGAGCGCGGCGGCCGCCAAGATTGCTGCGTCGCTGAACGGTTTGCGGATGTAGCCAAGGCATTCCGCATCGCCGATCTGAGCGGGATTGGCGGTGACGAACACGACTTTGACGCCGTACTCGGCTGCCATCCGCTTGGCGATTTCGGGTCCGGTCGGTCCGTCACGCAGGTTGATGTCGACAAAGGCAAAACTGCAACCCGGCGCGGCCGCGATCGCGCTCTCGCGATCGGCCGCGATCCCCGCCACGCCGTATCCGGCATCAGTGAGGATTCTCTCGAGGTCGAGTGCGACGAAAATCTCGTCTTCGACAATGAGGGCGGTCTTGGTCATCGGCGTGTTAACCGGTCGCCGACCGATCGGTTCCGCGCCGATACTGATCGCCATCAATATCGGGCGACATAGTGTTACATTTATCGCGGCGCCGTTACCGCCGCCCTTAACGCCGCAGCAGGAAGACTGCGTGCTCGGCGAGCAGATTGGCAGCGCCCGCGCCGGTCCGCTTGTCACCCGACAGGAACCAAGCGTCCTCGACGATGATCCCACGCGCTTTCACGAAGGCGCGGAAATCGTCGATCGTGACGTGGTGGATGTTGGGCGTGTCGTACCAGCTTTCGGGCAATTGCCGCGTCACCGGCATGCGGCCACCCCACAGCAACGACAGCCGCACCCGCCAATGCGCGAAATTGGGAAAGCTGACGAACGCGCGCCGGCCGATCTCGCAACAGGTGATCGAGCACGAGATCGGGCGCGCGCGGTCTGCAGCGTCTGGCTGAGGATCGCATAGTCGAAGCTCGCGTCGGGATAGCCCGCAAGGTCGATGTCCGCATCGCCCTGGATCACCGACAGGCCGCGTGCGACCGCCGAGGCGACGTTGTGCGCGTCGATCTCCAGTCCGCGCGCGTCGACCTCGCGCGTGTCGCGCAGCGCCGCCATCAGCGCGCCGTCGCCACAGCCGATATCGAGCACGCGACTGCCCTGCGCGACGTTCTCGGCGATGACGGCAAGGTCGGTTCTGAGAGTCATGGTGCGGTCCGTAGCTGCTCGGCGAGGCCGGGGGCGAGCCGTTCCATGTAGCGATCGGCGCGGACCAGCGGGTGGAAGCCGAGCCCCGCATAGACGCCGTGCGCGTCGGCAGTGACGAGGCCAATCCTCCGCAGTCCTGCGAACGAGGGGTGATCAAGGAACCAGCTGACCATCCGCCGCCCCAACCCCTGCCCGCGCACGGACTCCTCGACCCAAACGTCGGCGAGCCACGCGAATGTCGCGTGATCGGTGATCATCCGAGCGAACCCGACTTGCGTTTCGCCCTGATACGCACCGAGGCAATGCGACCCCGCGATCGCGCGTTCGACCAGCGACCGCTCGATCCCCGGCGACCAATAGCTGCTCGCCAGCCAGCCATGGATGCGGTCGATCTGCAGCTTGTCCACGTCGTCCGAAAGGAGGATCGTCATCGCCCCGCCCTCAAGAAGCCGTCGACGACCCGGTTGAGATCGGGGGCCTCCAGCAGGAACGCATCATGGCCGTAGGGACTCGACAGCTCGACGAAGCTCACCGGCGCGCCCGCAGCGTTCAAGGCTTGGACGATCGCGCGGGATTCGGCAGTCGGGTAGAGCCAGTCGGTGTCAAAACTGACGAGGCAGAACCGCGCCTTGGTCGCGCGGAACGCGTTGGCGAGCATCCCGCCATGCTCCTCAGCGAGATCGAAATAATCCATCGCCCGCGTGATGTAGAGATACGAGTTCGCGTCGAACCGGTCAGTGAAAGCGAGGCCCTGGTGCCGCAGATAGCTCTCGACCTGAAAATCCGCGTCGAACCCGAATGATTTCGCATCGCGTGCTTGCAGCCGACGCCCGAATTTCTCGGTCAGCCCGGCTTCGGACAGATAGGTGATGTGCGCTGCCATCCGCGCCACCGCGAGCCCGGCGGTCGGCGCGTCGTCGTCGTGATACTCGCCCCCGCGCCAGTTCGGATCGGCCATCACCGCCTGCCGGCCGACCTCGTGAAACGCGATGTTCTGCGCGGTATGCCGTGCGGTCGAGGCGATTACGACGCACGCCTTCACGCGGTCGGGGAAGGTCGCGGGCCAGCTCAGCGCCTGCATCCCACCCATCGATCCGCCGACCACCGCGTGGAGCACGCCGATGCCGAGATGGTCGAGCAGCATCGCCTGCGCGCGTACCATGTCGCGAGATCGTGATGACCGGGAACCCCATCGCCCAGGGCCGCCCGGTCGCCGGATTGATCGTCGCGGGGCCCGACGAGCCCATGCAGCTGCCCAGCACGTTCGCGCAGACGACGAAATGTCGCGCGGGATCGATCGGCTTGCCCTCGCCGACCATGCGGGTCCACCAGCCGGGCTTGCCGGTGCGGGGGTGATGCGAGGCGACGTGCTGGTCGCCGGTCAATGCGTGGCAGATCAGAATGGCGTTCGAGGCATCGGCGTTGAGCGTACCGTACGTTTCATACGCGATATCGACCGGCGACAGCAGCACGCCGCCGTCGAGCCTGAGCGGCCCTGGCAGCATGACGCGCCGCGCGAGGCCGAAGCGCTGGTCGGTGTCGTGGTCGGTGCTGGGGCCGATGGCAGGCGTGTCGAGCATGCCGCGCGCTACCATAAGCGCCCGCGAACATGCCAGCGCTGCGTCCTCGATCCTCCCCCGCAAGGGGAGGTGGCTGGCCCTCGCCAGACGGAGGGGGAGGACAGGAACACAGCTGTTGCGTCGCCCTCCCCCTCCGTCGCTGCGCGCCACCTCCTCCTTGCGGGGGAGGATAAGTCAGTCCGACGATCCGTTCGCCTACACCACGCACAAACATTGCCACCGCGGCACCGTGCCCGCTATGTCCCGCGACCATGACAAACATCATGCCCGCACCCGCGCCGAAGCCCTGGATCATGGGGATCGCGCCGTACACGCCCGGTCGCTCGACGACCGACGATGGCCGCACGGTGATCAAGCTGTCGTCGAACGAAAACCCGCTCGGCACCAGCCCCGCCGCGAAGGCCGCGTTCGACGCCGCCGACCGGACGCTGGAACGCTATCCCGACGCCGGCGCGACCGCACTGCGCGAGGCGCTGGCGGCGCATTACGACCTCGATCCAGCACGCGTGATCTACGGCACCGGCTCGGACGAGATCCTGCATCTGGTCGCGGGCGCCTATGCGGGCCCCGGCGACGAGATCATCCACGTCCGCTACGGCTTCGCGGTGTACGAGATCGCGACGCGCCGGGTAGGCGCCGAGCCCGTCATCGTCGACGACCGCGACTATGCGACCGATGTCGACGCGATCCTCGCTGCGGTGACGGAGCGTACGCGCGTCGTGTTCGTCGCCAACCCGAACAACCCGACCGGCACGTTCACGCCGCGCGGAAATCGCGCGGCTGCATGCCGGGCTGCCGAAGTCGGTGCTGCTGGTACTCGATCAGGCCTATGCCGAATATCTGTCGCCCGAGGAGGACGATGCCGGCCTTGCGCTGGCGATGACCGAGGCGAACGTGCTCGTCACGCGGACCTTCTCGAAGATCCACGGGCTTGCTGCCGAGCGGATCGGCTGGGGCTATGCCTGTGCGCCGATCATCGATGCAATGCACCGCATCCGCGCACCGTTCAACGTGACCACCGCGGGCCAGGCCGCCGCCGTCGCCGCGATCGCCGACACCGCCTTCGTCGAGGCAACGCGCGCGCACAACGACACGTGGCGCGGCTGGTTCGTCGAGCAGATCGGGCAGATGGGCAATGCCGGGCTTCGCTGCGTGCCGTCCAAGGCGAACTTCGTCCTCGTGCTGTTCGAGGGCAAGCTGACCGCCGACGCCGCGTATCACGGGCTGATGGAGGCGGGCTACATCGTCCGCTGGCTGCCGGGCCAGGGCCTGCCTAACGCGCTGCGCATCACGATCGGCACCGAAGAGGAAACGCGCGGCGTCACCGCGGCATTGCGCGCGCTGGTCGAAGCCGCCTGATGCTGCCGTTCGCGCGCGTCACGATCATCGGGCTGGGACTGATCGGCTCGTCGGTGGCGCGCGCGATCCAGGCGGCGATGCCGACCGTCCGCGTCACCGGCTACGACGCCGATGACAGCGTGCGCGAAACCGCGGACCGGTTGCAGTTCTGCGACGACGTCGCGGACTCGGCGGGGGCGGCGGTGATCGACGCCGACCTCGTGATCCTGTGCGTGCCCGTGGGCATAATGGGCGACGTCGCGCGCGAGTTCGCGGCCGAGCTCCCCGCCGACGCGGTCGTCAGCGACGTCGGCAGCTGCAAGGCCGAGATCGTCCGCGCACTGACAGAGGCGCTGCCCGACGCGACCGTCATCCCCGCGCACCCGGTGGCGGGCACCGAGCGCTCAGGCCCCGAAGCCGGCTTCGCGACGCTATTCCGCCACCGTTGGTGCATCGTCACGCCCCCGAGGGCGCCGACCCGGTCGCGGTCGAGCGTGTCTCCGAATTCTGGCGTCGCCTCGGCGCGCAGGTCGAGACGATGGCGCCCGAGCATCACGACCGCGTTCTCGCCGTCACCAGCCATCTGCCGCACCTGATCGCCTACACGATCGTCGGCACCGCCGGCGACTTGGAGGAAGTGACCCAGTCCGAGGTCATCAAATATTCCGCCGGCGGCTTCCGCGACTTCACGCGGATCGCGGCGTCCGACCCGACGATGTGGCGCGACATCTTCCTAAACAACCGCGAGGCGGTGCTGGAAATGCTCCAGCGCTTCTCCGAGGATCTGAGCCACCTCCAGCGCGCGATCCGCTGGGGCGACGGCGACGCGCTGTTCGACCTGTTCACGCGGACCCGGGCGATCCGGCGGAGCATCGTCGAACAGGGTCAGGACGACGACGTGCAGGATTTCGGGCGGACTCACGGGTAAATCTTCTACCACCCGGGCGCAGGCCGAGGCCCAATTGGGTAGGCCAGCGTAACAACGCGCAGCGCATATTAGCGACGTCCCCCAATTGGGCCCCGGCCTCCGCCGGGGTGGTCGGCTGTTGGGAATAGCCTTCCGAACTTAATCCAGCGCGTTCATCGCCGCATGAACTCGCTCCTCAGCCTCCTCACGCGGCAGGCCCGGCGGCACCACCTCGCCGAACCGGAAGGTAATCACCCCCGGCAGCTTCGGGCCCTTCCGCGGCCACACCAGCCCGCTGTCGCACGCGATCGGCACGGTCGGCATTTTCAACGCACGGTACAGCCCGGCAAACCCTGGCTTGAGCGGCGGATGCTCGCCCGGCGACACCCGCGTCCCTTCCGGAAAAATCAGAATCGAGCGCCCCGTCGCCTTCGCCGCGGTCGCCTCGCGCATCATGCTGCGCATCGCCGTCGCCGACGCCTCGCGGTCGACCACGATCGCGCCGTAGCGCCGCGCCGCCCAACCCCAGGCCGGGATATCCGCCAGTTCGCGCTTCAGCACGATCGCAGGGCCGTCGAGCAGCGCCTGCAACTCGAGCGTCTCGAACATCGCCTGATGCTTGCACGCATAGAAAGCGGGCTCGGTCGGCCGAGTCCCTTCGATCCGGATATGCACGCCGAGAATCACCCGTGCGCACCAGCGATGGAAGCGCGTCCAGATCGTCGAATGCACGATCACGGCCCGCGATCCGAACAGAGCGGAAATCGGCACGGTCACCACGATCGGTACCGAGATCATGTAGAAAATGAGCATGAACGCCCAGTTGCGCAACCAAATCATCCGCCAAATCCAATCCACAACGCGATCCGGCGAAGGATCAACTTGTTGTATTCGTTGACCAAGGTCCCGAGCCGCGGCGTACCCGGCACGCCATCGCCGAGGATCACGACATTCTTGTCGAGCGCCGCCGAAAGCTCCATCCGCGCCCGCGCCACATGCCAGTCCGACGTCACCAACCGCACCGACCGGTATTTGTGCACGCGCACCCACTGCGCGGTCTCCTCGGCATTCGACCGCGTATCGACCGCGTCCGCGCCTAGATCGATGCAGCACGCGAACAGCGCGGGCGACGTCCGGTATTCGAGAGCGAGATCGATCGGCCGCACCCCCGGCGCGACGCCCGTCACCAGCATCCGCTTCGCTTGGTGATCGCGCAGCAACGCGATCCCGCGATCGATCCGGCCCGCTCCGCCGGTCGGCACGACGATTGCATCCGAGGTGAAGCCGTTCAGGGGCTTGGGCAGCATCAGCATGAACAGCGCAAAGCCGAACGCCCAGGCGAGCGCCATGATGCCGAACAACCGGACGATCACAGGATGTGCCTCAGCGCACGGACGATCGTGACGCGCGGCGAGCGTGGCGAGGACGACGAACGCGACGGGCAACAGCGCGAGCACCACCCAGTCGACCCCGCCAAGCGTCACCCCGCCGAGCAGGTCCGAGCCGAGCCCATGCAGCCGGATGCCGATGAACGCGACCACCAGCAACGCCACGACACCCCCACCGACGCCACCGATCGTCGCGTCGAGTGCGATCCGCCGCTGGAACAGCCGCGCGACCTGAAGATCGGTCGAGCCGAGCATGTGCATCACCGCGATCGTGGCGCGATGCGTCTGGAGCCCCGCACGGGCGGCGAGTACCACCACCGCGGCGGTCGCGCTCGCCATCAGCAGGACCAGCGCCAGCGCGAGGAACGTCAGCGTGCGCATCACGTCGTTGACCGGCGACATCCAGCTTTCGTGCCGGTCGACGCGGACACTTGAATTCAGACGCCGGACCGTGGCCGCAACGCGCGACGCGGCGGCCTCGTCATGGTCGGCAAGGTCGACGTCGATCATCGCCGGCACGGGCAATTGCGGATCGGCGCCGTCGGAGCCAAGCCAGGGTTGCAGCAACCGTGTCAGCTCCGCGCGATCGACCGGCGTCGCCGTCGCCACCGCCGGCATCGTCCGCAAGGCAGCAAGGACACGGGCGGCGGCGACGTCACGGCGGACCGGATCGCCATCGACGACCTGCACCGTCAACCGCCCCGCCAACTGCCGATCGAGCAGCCGCGCAGCCCCCGCGGTCGCAAGTCCCAGTGCCGCCGCGAGCATCGTCAGGAACAGCATGATCGCCATCACCCACGTCATCGCGCGTAGCCCGCCCGCTTCGTCGAGCACGCGGCGTTCGGCCGACGACCGGGCTTTGGTGGCGCGGCTCATCATTCGGGCCGTGTCGGCGGATAGCGGAGCGCGCCCGTCGGATCGAGCAGCCGCCCGCGATCGAGTCGCATCATCTGCGCGCCCGGAATCCGCCCCAGCAGATGGAAGTCGTGCGTCGCGACCACCACCGTGGTGCCGAGCTTGTTGAGCGATTCGAACAGATGCAGCAGCCGCTCCGCCATGTCGGGGTCGACATTGCCGGTCGGCTCGTCCGCCACCAGGATCTCGGGGCGAGCGATCACCGCGCGCGGATCGCGACCCGCTGTTGCTCGCCACCCGACAAGGTCGCCGGTCGTGCATCCGCCCGGTCGCCGAGTCCTACCCAGGTGAGCATCTCGCGCACCGGTTGCTCGATATCGGCCTCGGGCATCCCCGCCACGCGCAAAGGCAGCGCGATATTGTCCCAGGTCGACAGGTGCGGGACCAGCCGAAAATCCTGGAACACCACGCCGATCCGCCGCCGGAACCCTGGCAGCCGGTCGCGCGACAACACCACCGCATCCTCGCCGAACAGCCGGATCACGCCGCGCGTTGGGCGTTGTGCGAGGTACAGCAGCTTCAGCAACGAGGTCTTGCCGGCACCGCTCGCGCCGGTGAGGAAATAGAATGCACCACTGCGCAGCGTGAAGCTGAGGTCCGACAACGTCTCGGGGCCTGCGTCCGGACCCAAGCCGTATCGCAGCCCGACATTTTCGAATTGGACGATATTCGCCATGACGTGGTTGCGCCCGCTCTCGCCCGCTTGATGCCCGTGCCAATGCCCGTATTGGCGCTTTCGCATGAAAGCGCGCGCCGCTTCAAGCTTGCCACATAGACGGGCAGCGTGCTTATTCGGAACATGAACGGTCGCGCTCCGGCGGCCGCTGGTGAAGCGTCTCCATGATCCTCCAATGTCCCGAGTGCAGCACGCGCTATCTGGTCCCCGACAGCGCGATCGGCGGCGAGGGACGCACCGTGCGCTGCGCCAATTGTCGACATAGCTGGTTCCAGGCGCCCGCACCGGTGATCGAGGATGCGCTAGAAATCCCGGCCGCGACGCCGCTCGCGCCCGTGCCGCCGCCGCTCGCGCCGCTGATGCGGACGCCGGACCCGGTCGAGAGGTTCACACCGTTTTCCGCTGCGCCCCGGCCCCAACCCAGATCGCGCCGGAACCAGCCTTTGCGCCTCCCGAATTCATCGTCCCGGATTATACGTCGGTCGTCGAGCAGCCCCCGTATACGCCACCGCTGAAGCCTCGGCGCAATACGGCCCGGTGGTGGACCGTCGCCGCGGTCCTGGCCGGGCTGTTGATGCTGATCGCGGTCGGATCGATCGTTTATCTCGGCGCGCCGGGCGTGGTGGCCAAACTGGGATTCGGGCTTGGCAGCGCAGAGACGCCGTTGCGGCTGCGTGACAATCCGATCGAGCGACGCGAGCTGGAGAACGGCTCGGAGCTGTTCGCGGTCAGCGGCCAGGTGACCAATCCGTCGGACCAGCGCCAGCGCGTCCCCGATATCCGCGCCGAACTCCGCGATGCGCAGGGACGGCTGGTGTATAGCTGGACGATCACGCCGCAGCAGCGGACGCTGGCACCGGGCGGTGCCGTTGATTTCAACTCGGCGACGCTGAACGTGCCGCCCAACTCGAAGCGGCTCGAACTGAGCTTCGCGGGTGAGGCGACGCGCTAGCTCTACGATCCTCCCTGACGGGGAGGATCAAGTCAGCCCTCCCCGTCAGGGGAGGATCGAGTCAGCGCCGCAATCGTCGGCTTACGATCCAGAAGCGGCCGCCGTGCAGGATCGCGGCGGTCAGCATGCCAAGGCCAGAGGCGTAGACCAGCGCCATCGGGCCGACACCCGCGTGCACCATCCACCAGCCAGCACCGCCGGTGACGACGAAATACGCGACGATGCTGTTCACCCCTGCCACGACCTGATCGCCGAGCGAGCGGAGCGCGTAGACCAGCACCACTTGCGCGCCGTCGAACAGAATGAACGGCGCCCAGACCGGTAGCATCGCCAGCGCGACAGTATGCGTGGCGAGGTCGGCCGGAAACGCCGCGACGATCGGCCCGCGCGCAACGATCAGGACGATGCCGCACAGGCCGAGCGCGAGCATCGACAGCCCGGTCGCGATCAGCGCGCGGGAGATGCCCGCTCTGGGATCGCCTTCACCGACTGCATTGCCGACGCGGACACCGCAGGCGGAGCCGAGGCCGAGCGCCAAACCGAACGTGACGTTGTGAACCGAGAACACGATCTGGAACGCATGCGCGACATCGTCGCCGAACTGCGTCGACAGCGCGATCAGGATCGAGAAGCCGGCAAGTTCGAGGCCGGACGCGACGGCGGGGACGATTCCGAACACCGCGAGTGCGGCGATTCCGGCCGGCACTCCGCGCCATGCCGCGAGGTCGATTCGCCGGACTCCGCGCTCCTTCGCGCGGCAGGGTCAACGCCGCCGCGATCATCCCGACCGCCCCCAGCCCCGACGCGATCGCGGTCGCCGTCGCTGCGCCAACCGCTCCCATTGGCGGCAGCCCGAGATGGCCGCCCGACATCGCCCAGGCCAGCACCGCATTGAGCGGCAGTATCGACAAGTTCACCACCGCGACACGCCGCGGTCGGCTGACGCCCTCCAGGAAGAAGCTGGCGGCGACGATCATCAGCTGCGGCGGATAGGTGAACGCCATCACCCGCACGACCCGCCCGGCCGGCTCGACCAGCGCAGGCGCGACACCGATCCCGGCGAGCATCGCGTCCGCGAAGACGAACATGACGACTCCTACGACGAGCCCGAGCAGTAACCCCAACACCAGCCCTTCGCGGAGCACCTGCCCGGTACGCGGCAGATCCCCCGCCCCATCGGCACGTGCGGTATGGACGAGGACGCCCGACAGCCACGCAAGCCCGGTGACGATCGCGATGAACGTCATCGAGCGGCTCGCGCCGAGCGCCGCCACCTCGTGCGCGCCGACCAGCCCGACGACGATCACGTCTGTGACGTGCAGGATCGTCCAGTTGAGGCTGGTCAGCATCACCGGCCACGCGAGCGCGAGCACGCGCCGCGTTTCGGCTCTGGTATCGGTCGAAAAAGGAAGCGGGGCATCGTTTGCGGTACCGGACGAACGGTTTTTCGCAAAGGCCGTTGCGTAGCGTTCAAACCCTTGCTAGTGGCGCTCGCCTACCAGATGCCGGGTCCGCCCGGTGATGTTTCATGGGCGGCCATGGCGGAACTGGTAGACGCGCAACGTTGAGGTCGTTGTGGGCGAAAGCCCGTGGAAGTTCGAGTCTTCTTGGCCGCACCATTTTTTCTGATGAGCGTAAATACCCCCTTCGAGGGCCCCCTTGCTGCGCGTGTGCGTTGGCTTGCTTGGAGGAATTTGCATGAGTTCGATCGACGACACGATCATCGATACGCCCGAGGGCCCGATGACGTTTGCGCAGTGGAAAAAGAAGAACCCGGTCCAGCTGCCCTCGCGCCGGACCAAGGGGAAGAAGCTCCCGAACAAGGTGAAGCTGACCACCGACGGGAAATAGGCGGACAACATACCCCTCCCGCTTGCAGAAGGGGAGCAAGTCAGTGCCGCTCGTGCGAACTCCACGACCCCTGCTTCGCCCGGATCATCCGCGCCTGAAATTTCACCCGTTGCCAGAACGTTGCATCGTCGAGCCGCCATTGGCGAATCGCCTGCGTCGCCAGCGTCTCGATCAACGCCTCGCTCGTCGCTGCGTCCTGCATCGCGAATGCTCGTGCGAGATCCTCGACGCACGGACCATGATCGGTAAAGTCGCGCGGCAGCGGCATTGGGACGGGTTGGTTCGGCGTCGGCATAGGTCTCTCTCCCTGTATTATCCCCGCCCGCCGAACAGCGCGCGCGTTGCGCCACCGATCGTCGCTTGGTCGAATTTCAACCGCATCGTCACGTACGGCCCCTGCCGCGTGTAGCGGTCGTCCTCAAAATCGCGGTCGCGGTAGCCCGATACGTTATAGCCTGCGGTGATCCACGTGTTCTGCGCAGGCGAGACGCCGACCGACGGCCCGCCGCTCCACGACCAGGCGCCGCGCGACCAGGCATGCTGCGCCGATCCGCTCACGCCGATATCGAACCGCGTACCGATATCCTGGCGCAGCTCGAACCCGGTGACGTCGATATACCCGTCATAGGTGTCGTCGGCGAACCGCCCCGCGACGTATTTCGCGCCGTAATACAGCGTCGCCTCGGTCCCGTGGCCGAGCCCTTCCGGACCGGTGCGATAGTTCACCGCGAGGTTGTTGATGATCCGCGACGTGACCTGATCGCCGCCGCCATGGGCGGGTACGCCGAGGGCATTGGAGTCGGTGAACCCCGCATCCGCGCTCTCATGCCGCAGCTCGAGCCGTTCGAGCACCGACCAGCGGCTGTCGAGCGGGCGGAACGCAAGCGCCAGATCGGCGGTGGCATAGGTCGCGACCGCGCCGCTCTTGTCGGTGATCGTGTACGCCTTGATGCTCGACGCGAGCGTCTTGCCCTGCCCCAGCGTGCGCAGGAAGTTGGTGGTGATCCCCCAGCGATCGCCGCTGTCGGCATTGCGGTATTCGAGCCGCCCGTTCACCGACCAGCGTGCCTGGCGATAGGTCGCGCCCAGCGTCATCGCAGCGTAATCGCCGTTGGTCTGGTCCTGCCCGACATAACCGCCCGAGGTGACCGGCTGGAACGCATTGACCACCGCACCGTCGGGAATCTTGCCGTTCAGCGTGTTGCTGGCATCGAGCGTGCCGTCGACCGTCCAGTGCTTGCCGAGCGGCACCGACTGGCTGAGGCCGTATTGCGCATAGGTCCGCGCGCCGTTCTCGCCGATCGCCTGCTGGTTGAGCGTGCTCATCAGCTTGGCACCGGTCCAAGGCGCGACGTCGACGCCGAACTGCTTGGTATGCGCGACATAGCCGTCGCCATTGGCGATCTCATACCCGCCGATCAGGCGGATGCCGGGCTTGATCCGGTAGGCGAGCTGGATCTGGTGGCGCACCGGGAAGTCGACACTGTCGCTGTCGCCGCCGGGCGCAAACTGCGTCTGACCGGTCACCGTCAGCGTGTCGCCGAACAGCGCCTGGCTGCCGCCGAGCGTGAGCAGCCGGCTGTCGCGGTCCTTGCCGTCGATGCCGCGATCCGCCGCATACTGGCCGCCGACGAAGATCGTGCCCGTGTTGCGCCGATATTCGAGGCGGACGTCCGCGGCGGTCCGCGTCCCCGCGCTGTCGAGTTGCTGCTGGTGCCAGGCGACCCCCGTCAGGCTGATCCGGTCGGTCAGCCGCAGGCGACCATCGAGCCCGAATTTGCGCGTACCCGCTTCGACAAGGTTCTGCTGGCCAACGCCGAACGCGGTATCCTGCTGACGTGCATACGCGAGCAGGTCGAGCTTCGTCCCATGATGATCGACCTCGGCGAGATAGGCGAGCCCCTGCCCCAGCCCCTGCCGCCCACCCTTGGCGATCTCGCCGCGCAGTTCGGTGGTGGCGGTCACGCGCGCCTTGATATCGGCGCCGAGCACGGTGGCCTTGCCGACGGTCTCGTCGCGGATGACCGCGACGCCGACCTCGACCCGGCCATCGGCCAGCTTGGTCGCAACGCGCCCAGCGGCGGCGAGCTTCGACGACTTGCCGCCCTCGACCTCGTAATCCGCGACGATGAAGATCGGGTTCAAATTGCCGTCGCGGCTGAGGATCGGCTGGCGGAAGCGGACCGTGCCCATCGACGTATCGATGTCGTAGTCGATGTGGCGGGTCAGTTCGGTGCTCGAGACGATCAGCTCGGAGCGGAAGCGGTCGCGCTTCTCGAGCCGCAATTTGTCGCTGTTCGGGACGATGTTGCGCCCCGACAGCCGGTATGGCCCGCTCAGGCCGTTGCCCTGGATCTCGTCGCGCGAATACAGCGTGTCGGTGTTCGCCGCGAACCCGGTCGCGCGCACCCGCTTGCCCTCGTACGCCGCCTTCACGCCGTTGAGCGTACGGCTGTAGCGGGTCAGCTGCGCGTCGGTGAAACCGGTCTCGAAATCGCCAAACAGCGCATAGAATTCGCGACGCTCGAGCCGCAGGTACAGCTTGCGGCGGGTTGCCGCATCATAGCCCTGGCGCGAACCGTCGCCATAGACGGTGTAATAGCGGTCGGGGTCGATCGTGCCGAGCAGCCCGCGGTCGGGATCGTATTTGCGATCGCTGTCATAGGCGATCGTCGCCAGCCATGAGCCCTTGACGCGACCCTTGGCGTAGAAAGCGAGCTGGCCGTCGGTGACGACGCTGTTACGCTGCGACCGCGGCAGGCCCGATTGGCGCTTGCTGAGCATGTCGTAGCCAAGCGAGCCCGCGCCGAACCCGACCACGACCCAGTCCTTGGCGGACGCTGCGAGCCAGGCGCGAACCTCGTTGGCGTGGACGACCTTATCCTCGGTCAGCGAGACGACGACGTGAACCGCGCCGGCCTGCGTGGTCGGCTGGAGGGCGATGAAGGCTAACCCGTCGTCACCGACCACCTGCGCAGTGGTGGACGAGCGTTCGCGGCCGGCAAGCTGACGCCCCTGTTCGAGCTCGGCCTCGACTGCGGCGGTATAGGGCTGGTCGACGGTGAACGGGACGAGCGTGCCGGCGCGAACCGGGCGACCGGTCTTGTCGGTGACGCGGATCGCGATCAGCGGGCGGGTCAGGCCATCGGCGACGAGCCGGCTGCTGGCCGCGTCGAATACCGCGCGGACGCCGGGGCCGGAATAATACACGACGCGCTGGAGGGTCTTCACGACGCTGCCGTCGGCGGCAAGAATGCGGGCATCGAGGCGATTGTCGCCGTCGATCAACGGGATACCCGTCCAGCGCGACACCGCGATATCGGTGCCATCGCGTGTGTCGGTACCGTCGAACGCGAGGGGCTCGACCTGCTTGCCGTTGATCGTGAGCGCGACGCGCTGGCCGGGCATGTGCTTGATGACCGCACGGATGATCGGCGCGCGTGGGTTGTGGTCGGCGGTCGGGAACAGCCAGTCGATGCCGGCCGCCTGTTCACCCGTCAGCCAATCGCGGCTCCCCGCGGCGATGGCGGCATCCGGGACCGCGACGGGAAGCCCGGCATCCGCCGCCTTGGCCTTGCCGGTCGGCTTCAGCTGGAAGTCGACGCGCTTCAGCAACCCGCCCCCACCATCATTGGCGCCCTCGACGAAGCGCGAGATCGGGCTGTTCGCTTGGCGTGTGTCGATATCGCAGGCGACCGGCACGTGCGTCGCGGGGATGCTCGACGTGTCGATCTGGACGACGTGACGCCCAGCGCGGACGCCCTCGAAATGGTACAGCCCGTCGCGGTCGGTGGCGACGAACGTGCCGTCCTCCATCAGCAGGCGGATTCCGGGCACGCCCTTGCGCTTGTCGACGGGATCGCCGCAATTCCCCTCGGTGACGCGGCCGATGATCGTCATCGCGTCGGTGAACAGCAGCGGGCGTAGACGCACGGACGCCGCGGCTTCGTTGCTGGTAATGGTACCCTGCCCGGCGACGCGCGCACGATTGAGCGCTTCGCCGGTCGGGGCGCCCGGTGCGATGCTGACGACGTATTTCAGCTCGGTCGAGGCACCGGCGGCGAGCACCGGGATGACGAAATCGAGGTTGCGGCCATCGCTCGACACGGTCGGCTCGTCCCCGCCGCGCGGAATTACGTTCGTAGCGCAGACCGCGGGGCAGCGTGTCGGCGACATGGAGCCCGCGGGCCGGGACAGAGTCGCGGTTGGTGATCCGCAGCAGATACTGGACAAAATCGCCCGGCGACGCCTCACGCACCGAGGCGACTTTGGTCAGCAGCAGCGTGCCCGCGCCGGGGCTGTCGAGCGGAATGTCAGCGGAGAACGGCTCGGGTGTCGACAGCGTCAGCGAGCCGCCGAAACTCGTGTCGTTGAGAATGAACGGCCTGCCCTGCGGGTCCTTGAGCGCGGCCAGCGTGGCGCGGTCGACGGTGGAGGGCGCGGTATAGGTACCGGGTGGCGCGACCTTGATGAAATAGCGCCCCGGCGCCGTCAGCGGGAAACGATAGCGCCCGGTCTCGCCAGGATAGACGCGGCCGCCGGCGTCGGTGACCGCTTCGCCGGTGACGACGGTGGAAGGATAGCGGCTGACGCCGTCGTCCCCGAACACGGTCGCGGGCTGGCCTGTCTCGTCGACCAGCGACACGGTCGTGCCGTCGATCAGCGCGCCGGTCCGCGAATCGAAGGTGTAGCCGGCCGGGTCGATCAGCAGCGACGCCATTGAAGCGAGGCTGTAGCCGTCTTCGGAAAAGCTGAGCTTGATCGTCGCGCCGCGCTGGTTGCGAATGTCGCATGCGGCGAGTTCGGGATGCTTGCCGGTCGCGCTGGCGGGGATGCCGCCGGCGAAGATCCCGCTGTCGACGGCGGTTTCGGTCAAGGTCAGCGTCGTGTGGATCGTGCCGACGTCGACATCGATGACCGACGTCTCGCGCAGATCGGGATCGTGGTTGCCGGCCTGGTTGTCGAGCACGAGGATCATGTCCGCGTAGATGTCGACCGCGGCGACCCAGGGTGATGCGGCGTAGGTCGCAGCGTCGATCGGCGACGGCGTGAACAGGAGCGATGGCGCGGTCTGGCACTTGGCGCCGGTCAGCTCGTAATTCGGCGGCGGCAGGTGAAAGGTAAGCGTCGTCGGACGCTTGGCGCGGTTCACGTCGAGCGCGACCGTATTGGACGGGATCGCACGCACGCCGGAGTCGCTGGCCGCATCGTCGAACGACAGCGTCGCGGTATTCTGGATACGCGTCTGGGCGCTCGCCGGCAGGATACCGATGACAAGCCCGATCAGCGTCAGGAATAGGGCGCACAGGCGCAAGAGGCGGCGGAAGCTGGGCATCAAGGGTCCGCTCCCGGCACGCGTCCTTCACGCGCGCCGGGATCGGTCGGTCCTTTCGGGTGCGAGGGTATGGGTTTAGTTGATCGTCACGCGGAACGTCGCTGCGACCGATGTCCCGCCGAGCAGGACCGGGATCGTCGCATTCACCGTCTTCGTGTTCGTGTTGAACGAGCCGGTATAGTTGAGCACCGGCACGGTCACCGATCCGTCGTCCGCCAACGGGACGCCGCCGACGATCCCCGTCAGCAGGCATGTATTCCCGAGCGCGATCGCGCCGATCGCGAGCGAGTTGGTGACATAGGTGGTGTTGGCCGGGATGACGTCGGTGAGCACGACGTTGGACGCCGGCGTGCCGACCGTGCCGTTGTTGACGATCAGGCAATATTGCACGACCGCGCCCGGGATAGCTTTTGGCGAAAGGGCAAGGTTGACCGGATCGTTCAGCACCAGTTGCGACTTGGCGACGCTCAAAGCGACATTGCGCGTGGTGATCTCGTAGCCGAGCGACGCGCGGCCCTGCCCGTTCAGCGCAACGTCGCCGCCGAGGCCATCGGAGTCGTTGTCGGCAAAGACCACATCGACGACAGCATCGTCGTTCGGGGCGACGCTGGCCGCCAGCGGCAAGCCCTGCGCGGCTGCATCACCACCCGCCGCGACCTGTGCGATCAGCGTGATGCCGGCAAGCGCGTTAGCCTGGTTGTTGGGAATGTCGGCGACGATGAAGACGACCGCCGACTGATCGGCACCGAGCTCGTTGATGTAGGTCACGGTATCGGTCCCGGCGTCATAGGTGCCGTTGCCGTTCGAATCGACGTAGATGTGGATATTGGTCACGTCGAAATTGTCGCCGGTGAACAGGTTCGTGATCGGCGTCTGGCTCGACGACAACAGGAAATCCTGCGTGCCGTTGGTGTTGTTGGTGACCTTGAACGTCGTAACCGCCGCGGTCTGGCCGATCGCCACCTGTGTGTTGTTCGGCTGGTTCGCGATCACGGTCAGGTTGACCTTGCGATCGACCACGAAGCTCGTCGTGTTCGACGTCGCCGACTGCTGGACGCCGTTGACCGAGTAGCTGGCCTGCGCAGTGTTGGTGACCGACGTGCCGGCGGCAGTGCCGGCGGGCCCCGGTGCCTGCGCACTGGCTGTATTGGTCGCGATACCAAGCGACACGACCGCAGCCGTTCCGGCCATCAGCGTGCGAATTACCCCTTTTGCGTACATTCCGAATTATTCCTTCTGTGTAGATTGCGAGAGCTGGGTCGACGGAGGCGCACTCATTTCAGGACGGCCTGGAACGCGAACTGACCTTGCGAACCGGCCGCTAACGGGCTTGCGAGGCGCCACCGGACGCTGGTGACATCGTTGGGGCTCGCCGGGCGCGTGCTGCCGTCGAGGCTGCGGACGCGCAGCGTGGCGAGCGAACCGAAAGTCTTGCCGTCGACCGACACGTCGGGTGCCGGCGAGCCGGGATTGGCCGAGCGATAGGCGATCTGCCGCGGCAACGGATTGTCGAGCACCACGTTGCTCAGTGGCTGCGTACCGGTGTTGCGATAGGCGAGTACGAAGATGACCTTGTCGCCCGGCGTCACCTTCGACGGTTTCACCAGCGCGATCCGCGTGGTGCCGTCGGCGGCTGCGGCGCGGCTTTCGACCAGGATACTGCTGGTGACCTGCAACGGCCCTGCGGCCGCGGAGGCGACGGCAGCAGTGGCCGCCAGGACGGCGGCAATCATCGGACGCGTGATCATGACTATGCTCCTCATTGAATCTTGGCTTTGAACTGGACGGTGTGGACGGACGCCGCGGCGACCTGCCCGAGCGCGACGGCGATGCCCGGACCTTGTGCGCCACCAGCCGGTGCGCCGCCGGTCGCATCGAAGCGGCCTGCGTCGCCGTCCGCGGCGTCGCTCAGCAGCGCGCCATCGAGCGTCAGGCTGCCGGGGACGAAAACCGTGCCCGCCGGGATTGGATCGGCGATCCGCGCGCCGGTGACGGCATCGGTGAAGCGCGCCTCGAGCGTATAGGTGATGACCGAATCGCGAACCGCGTTCTGCGATCCATCGGCGGCGCGCACCGACTGGCTCTTGATCAACGCAGGACCGGCACGTGCGCTGGCCAGTGGGACGACCACGCTGGCAGTGGCACCGGTCGGCCCGACGACCGCGTCGCCGCCACCGTCGCCGCGACCGGCATAGCCACTTCCTGGCACACCCGACCCGGTCAGCGCCCGCGCGGTCATGGTCAGTGTGGCATCGGCGACGGACTGTTCCGCGGTCCCGACCAGGACCGCGAACACCGTGATCGACTGGCCCGGCGCAAGCGCCGGTACCGTCGCGTCGACCGGTGGGAGGTCGATGGCAGGATCATAGCGTCCGTTGCCATCGGCATCGATCGCCAGCGTGCGCAACGTCATCGCTGGGGACGAGATGCTGGTCGCCAGCACGAACGATTCGGTCCCATTGTCGGCATTGGTCAGGACGAACGGGATGATCGTGGGCAGTGCGGGCGGCGGCGCAACCGTGATCACGCCCTGCCCTTCGCGCACCAGGCGGGTGTCGAGCCGTTCGGCGACGATCAGCGTGACCGTGTTCGAGGTGACGGACCGGGTGCCACCGTCCATATCGTACCGAAGATTAGCGGTGTTGAAGATCACGGTGCCCGCCAGGCTTTCCGCGCGTGCGGCGGACGGGGCGGCAGCCATAGCGAAGCCGGTCGCGATCATGACGATCGCGAAGAGCGCAGCGACGCTCGCACGGGTCCGATTTGTATCAGCCCGTATCTTCAAGATGACGCCTGCGCGCAATGTGTTCCCCACCCTTTGATGGGGAACAGATCAAGCACCTGGCCTTAATCAAATGCTACGAAATCGTAACGGTATGTTTTATGAGCAAACTTGACATATTTGCGACTAAATCGGTTATGATAAATCAGTCAGGATCAATCGACCCGATCTGCTACGTTTTTGTCTCTATTCCGATATAAAGTCGAAATAGGCCTATCAAAATGCCCGGATCAGCGGCGACGCAGCGCGCGAAGATAACCGCGCATCGCCTGGTCGCCACTATGGCTCAGCGAAATTTCGACACGTCGCCGATCTGTAGGGTCGATTACCCGATCGATCAGCTTCAGCTTGTGCAGATGTTCGATCCAGCGCTGGGACGTGGTAACCGGCGCATCGGACATGCTGACCAGCGCCTTGATGTTCATCGGCTGGCGTTCATCCCGCGATACGAACAGGGCGAGCAACATATCCCAGGCTGGCTCGTGAAATAGCTCGGGGGTAGGAAACGACGTCGCAGCCGTCGATCGGCAAGCACCGCCTCGGCGTGCGCTACGAGTTCCGTCTCACTGGGCTCGGCACCGACTGGTTCCGGATCCGCAGCATGGGCAACGCGGCCGTTGAATTCTTCAGCGACCGCCGAAAGCTTGGCGGTCAGATCCTTGATCAAATCAACTACCGACTCGTTCTTCACCAAACACTCCCTTGTCCGTCTTCAACGAGGTAATCGACCCATTGATCCGGTACATCGGACGGGTCGCACCGCCTTTGCCGTCCTTTTCAGCGGGTAGCACCGCGGGACCATTGTCAGCGCAAACTCCACGTCAACATGACAGGATTATCGGCAGTTTCCATGCAAAAATGGACTGTTTCCGG
The DNA here is from genome assembly GCF_036856015.1 of Sphingomonas sp. LR55. Lineage (NCBI taxonomy): Bacteria > Pseudomonadati > Pseudomonadota > Alphaproteobacteria > Sphingomonadales > Sphingomonadaceae > Sphingomonas > Sphingomonas sp. LR55. The sequence goes on along the minus strand of NZ_JASPFO010000001.1, from coordinate 3,092,009 downwards.
TATAACCCTACACATTGAAGCGATATTTTCACATTTGACCGGGGTATGCGCGCCATTGTGGGTGCAATAGATTGAATCTAACTAACCATTGTGGTTTTATCTGTATTGATTTGGCGCAATTCACACACCTATCCGCCATCAATACTATGGTATACTTTCGATCCACCGCGATAGGATGCCTGAAACCACCTGTGTTTGAGGACATCAGCTTGCAAGGGGATCCATTGATGGCCGCGACTCGAATATATGCGCTACTGCAAGAGGCGTGCGCTGCGCTGGAAGCGTCTGAGGACCATGCAATCGCGGCCTATGTTGGTTTCGCGATGGCGCTGGTCGAGGAAAAATACGGGGTCGGACACGACCATCTCGAAAGCGTCGGCTGCGACTGACCATGCGATCTGGCGTGACGGTGGTGGCTGCGGCAATTCGCCGTTTACGACTTTTCAGATGAACATGACGGATTGCGACGCGAGTTGTTTTCGGGGAAGCATGCGGATTGTCGGCCGCCGCGACGTCTATGTTCGTCGACCGTGCGTTGAGTGTTCGACCCACGTGTCCTCGCACGTGGATGAAAGGACGTCGTACCCGTTTCCATGCCCGCTCCACCAACCGACACCTCTCAGCAACTGCCTGCGTATTTAAACGCTGTCGGGACCGCTGTTCCCGATCATGACATCCACGCAGCGTTCATCGCCTGGGCGCGCGAGCGGACCGGTGCGCGATCGACCAAGGTGTTCGACCGGATGGCCTCACGGTCGGGTATCGCGCATCGCTGGTCGGTCTTGCCGCCGACCGCGGATGGCGGCTCGCCAGTCGACGATGCTGGTTTTTACGCAACCGAACCACATCCCGGCACGGCTGCAAGAATGACGCTGTACGCCGAGCATGCGCCCGCTCTGGCGATCCGCGCGATCGAGGCGTTGCGCAAGCAGATCGCCGTCGAGGGCATTACGCATCTGGTGGTGGCGAGCTGCACCGGCTTCGTCGCGCCCGGCATCGACCAGATCATCGCGCGCCGGCTTGGGCTGTCGCCCAGCGTCGAACGGCTGCTGATCGGCTTCATGGGATGCTACGCGGCGGTCGTTGCGCTGCGTAACGCGCGTCACATCGTCCGCTCCGAGCCCAAGGCGCGCGTACTCGTCGTGACGGTCGAACTCTCGACGCTGCATCTCCAACCTGCCAACGACATCGAGCCGTTGCTGGCGATGCTCCAGTTCGGCGACGGCGCCGCGGCCGCGCTGGTCACTGCGGACGCGACCGGGATCGAACTCGGCACGCCGTTCGCCGCCGCGCTGCCCGATACCGAAACGCTGATCCGCTGGGACGTCACCGATGCGGGGTTCGCAATGCATCTGTCGGGCGAGGTGCCCGCGCGGATCGCGACCGCGCTCGCGGATGCCGCATTCCGAACGATCGTCAGCGACGGCCAGCCGCCCGAGACGATCGACGGCTGGGCGGTCCATGCCGGCGGGCGATCGATCCTAGACGCGGTCGAGCATGCGATGCATCTGAACCCTGAGGCGCTGGCGGCGTCGCGTCAGGTGTTGGCGGACAATGGCAATATGTCGTCGGCGACGTTGATGTTCGTGTTCGAACGCCTCCTGGCCGGGCCGCCGATCGGGCGCGGCGTCGCGCTGGCGTTCGGGCCGGGCCTGGCGGCGGAGGGCTTCGGGTTCCGGAGCGCGGTATGAGCCTCGCATCATCCAGCCTAGCCGTTCGCAGCCAGGCCGAAGAGCTGATGGACGCCGACGATCTCGACGCAGCGACTTATGCCGATGTGGTCGGCGATTTAGCGACCGTGAACACCGTGACGATGGCGCGCCGACCGACGCTCGATTTCCTCGATCGGGCGATCAAAGGGCGGACACGATTCCGGTTGCTCGATGTGGGTTTCGGTGACGGCGATATGCTGCGGCGGATCGCGCGCTGGGCAAAGGCGAAAGGCATCGAGGCTGATCTCGTCGGCGTTGATCTCAACCCGCGCAGCGAGCAGGCGGCGCGCGTGCACGGCGGCGATATCCGTTATGTCACGGGCGACTATGCCGATCTCGCCGACGAACCTTGGGACGTGATCGTCAGCAGTCTCGTCGCGCATCACATGACGCACGACCAGCTCGTCGCGTTTTTACGGTTCATGGAGCGCCACGCGACCGCGGGGTGGTTCGTCAACGATCTCCACCGCCACGGGTTCGCACACTGGGGGTTCCCGATCCTGGCCACGCTCGCGCGCTGGCACCCGATCGTCCGGCATGACGGCACACTATCGATCGCGCGCAGCTATCGTCCCGACGAATGGCCACCGTTGCTCGCGGAAGCCGGCGTCACCCAGGCGAAGGTCCGCCGCATCTTTCCGTTCCGGTTATGCGTCGAACGCCTGCGCTGATAGTCGGCGGCGGGCTCGCCGGGGCCGCGACTGCGATTGGCCTCGCGCGCGCTGGGCGACCGCACCTGCTTATCGAGCGATCGCGTGAGACGGGCGATGCGATCTGCGGCGGGTTCCTGAGCTGGCGGACGCTCGAGACGCTGGCCGGGCTCGAGATCGATCCCGATACGCTCAATCCGCAGCGCGTGACGCGCGCACGTATCTTTGCAGGCAACCGCCGCGCGGAAGCTGCCCTGCCCCACCCGGCAGTCTCGGTATCACGCCACCGCCTCGATACCGTCCTACTGGCCGAAGCCAAGCGGCTTGGAACGCCGATCGAGCGCGGTGTCACCGTCCGCGAGATCGATGGCACGACCGTGCGCCTCGCCGATGGTGCGACGATCGCGACCGACGCGCTGTTCCTCGCGAGCGGCAAACACGACGTTCGCGGCATGGCCCGCCCCGAGGAGGCGCGCGGCGATGATCCGACCCTGGGAATACGGGTACGCGTCACCCCCTCACCGGCTCTGGCCCAATCGCTCGCGGGCAGCATCGAGTTGCATCTGTTCGACCGCGGCTATGCAGGACTGGCAATGCAGGAGGACGGCACCGCGAACCTGTGCATGGCGGTACACCGCTCGCGGCTTCAGGCCGCCGGATCCCCCACACAACTGCTCGAAGCGCTCGGCCGCGAGATGCCCGCACTTGGTGAATGGGTCGCGCTGATCCCCCCAATGCCTCGATCGATGCGATCGCCAATGTCCCCTATGGCTGGCGCCAACGTACCGGCGTCGACGCGGTGTTCCGGCTCGGTGATCAGGCCGGCGTCATCCCCTCGCTCGCCGGCGAAGGCATGGGGATCGCGCTCGCCAGCGGAGTCGCGGCATCCGCCGCCTACGCAAAAGGCGGCTCCGAAGCAGGGGTCATCTGGCAGGCCGACTTCGCCCGCCGCCTGGCTCGCCCTATCGGTATCGCCAGCATCGTCCGCCATATCGCCGAGAGCGAACGCGCGACGTGGCTGCTACCGTTGCTGCGCCCCTCACTGATCCAGGTCATCGCCAACGCAACCAGAATGAGCCAGTCTTGAAATCCGTCCCGCCAGCACGAGATGCATAGTCATGGACCAGCTAAATCTTTCCGAGGCCGAGTGGCGCAAGCGGCTCACGCCAGAACAATATCACGTGCTGCGCGAGGCGGGCACCGAGCGTGCGTTCGCAGGGGCGCTCAACGACAACAAGGCCGACGGCATCTACCGGTGCGCGGCGTGCAGCAACGAGCTGTTCGACAGTGCAGACAAATATGATTCCGGTTCGGGCTGGCCGAGCTTTACGCAGCCGATCGGCCCCGACGCCGTCACCGATCACGCCGATCGCAGCCACGGCATGACGCGCATCGAAACGCGGTGTGCACGTTGCGACAGCCATATGGGGCATGTTTTCCCCGATGGCCCGCCACCGACCGGCCAGCGCTATTGCATGAATTCGCTGTCGCTCGAATTCCGACCGCGCAAAGCGAACGCTGCGGCCTGATCGCGCTTGTAGGGCAGCAACGGAACGCGTAATTCTGCGGCCACATGGCCCGTACGCGTTCTGCTTCACCGTCCCGTCGGCCCCCGTCTCCCCCGGCGTCACGCTGGCGTCGGCGGTTGGTCGTCTTTATTCAGGTTTGCATAGGGGTAGGCCTGCTCGCGCTCGGCGCGCTGGCGATCGCGGTGTATGTCGCGATGTCGCAGCTGCCGAGCTTCGACAGCCTGAAATCGTCGCCCAACGGCCAGATGATCCGCGTCCATGCCGCCGACGGCACCGTGATCGTCTCGATGGGGCCGAGTTTCGGCGAATGGCTGCCCTATTCGCAGATTCCGCAGGTGATGCGCGACGCGACCGTGTCGGTCGAGGATCGCCGCTTTCGCTCGCATATCGGCATCGATCCGGTCGGCGTCGCGCGGTCGGTGAAGGTGCGGTACGATCGCGGCCACTGGACGCAAGGCGGGTCGACGATCACGCAGCAGCTTGCGCGCACCGTTTTCCTCAACAATCAGAAGAAATTCGGACGAAAATTCCGCGAGGCGATCCTGGCATTCGCGCTCGAATGGAAGTTTAGCAAGGACCAGATCCTCGAACTGTATCTGAACAAGGTCTATTATGGCGGTGGTGCCTACGGGATCGACGCGGCATCGCGGAAGTTCTTCGGCCACGGTGCGGATCATCTGAGCCTTGCCGAGGCCGCGGTGATAGCAGGCCTCGTGAAGGCGCCGTCGAATTACTCGCCGACCGCCGATGCCGAAGCCGCGGTGGGCCGCGCGGGCGTGGTGCTGGAGACGATGCGCGAGACGGGCGCGATCACCGCCGAGCAGGCCGCCGATGCCGATGTCAGCGGGCTTAAGCTTGCGCCGGAGCCCAAGCAGAACAGCGTCCGCTACTTTACCGACTGGGCGCTGCCACAGCTCGATACGCTGATCGACGAGACGACCGAACCGCTCGAAGTCTGGACCACGCTCGACCTGACGATGCAGCGCCAGGCCGACGATGCGATCCGCGCGAATGCACCACCCGGAGCTCAAGGCGCTCTGGTCGCGCTCGATCGTGGCGGCGAAGTGCGCGCGATGGTCGGCGGCAAGGATTACGTTTCGTCGATCTACAACCGCGCGACGCAGGCGGTCCGCCAGCCGGGCTCGTCGTTCAAGCTGTTCGTCTACCTCGCCGCACTCGAGGCGGGCCACAAGCCGGAGGACTCGATCGTCGACGAACCCGTCATGATACAGGGCTGGAGCCCGCGCAACGATTCCCGCCGCAATTCCGGCGCGGTCAGCTTGCGCACCGCGTTCGCCTATTCGCTCAACACCGTGGCGGCGAAACTCGGCCAGGAGGTCGGCTTCAACACGGTCGCCGACATGGCACGGCGCTTCGGGATCACCACGCCGGTCAACGTGCATCCGTCGATGGTGCTCGGCACCTCCGAAGTCCGCGTGATCGACATGACGCGCGCATTCGCGAGCGTCGCCAACAAGGGCGTCGCGGTGACGCCGTACGGGATCACGCGCGTCACTGCGAACGGCCAGACGATCTACACCCACGAGGTCGACCGCAGCCATGTGCTGGTCGCGCCCTATGTCGCGGCCGAGATGACCGACCTGTTGCAGACCGCGGTCAACACCGGCACCGGCCGCGCCGCGCAGATCGGCCGTCCGGTCGCGGGCAAGACTGGCACCACCACTGCGTCGAAGGATGGCTGGTTCCTGGGCTTTTCGAGCGGCATCACGACGGGCGTCTGGATGGGGCGTGACGATGCCAAGCCGATTGCCGGCCTGCACGGCGGCACCGCGCCAGCCAAGGCCTGGGCGGCGTTTATGAAGCCTGCGACCGCAAGCCGTCCGATCGAACAGTTCGATACGCAGGTGACGTTGCCCGAATGGCAGCTCGAACCCGACGAGCAGAGCTATTTCGGCCAGCCCGACAACGGCCAGATGGCGGTCGACGCGGATGGCAATCCGATCGAACAGGATGCGGCACCGGTCCCAACCGATGCGCAGACTGGCGACACGATCCCGCGGCCGGATGCGGATCAACCGGAAGCGCCGGTGACACCGCCGCAGCAGTTGAACCAGGACTGGATCGATCGCGTCACCGGGCGTGAGCGGCGCGATCCCTCGTCACCGGCGGGGCGCCAGCCGCTCCAGCGCGAAATGCCCCGAGACGGGCCACGCGATCAGGTCCAGACGCAGCGTTTCCAGAGCGATCGCCCTCAGGAAGACCGTCCAAACCAGTGAAGCTCCGCGCCATGCGAGCGTAGCCAGACGCGCGGGCGTCGGGTCTTCGCCGTAGAGCTGCTCGACCAGCGCGTGGAAGACCGGGGCGTGGTTCATGTGGACACGGTGCGCGACTTCGTGCGCGACGGTGGCCCGGCGGACCCAGCTTGGCGCAAGGATTAGGCGCCAGCTGTAGCGGATGACGCCGCTCGATGCGCAGCTACCCCAGCGGCCCTTGGCATCGCCAACCGCGACCTGCGCGACGCTGACCTTCGCCTTGGCGGCATATTCGGCGGTTTCGGTTTCCAGCACGGCGAGCGCGGTGCGTTTCAGCCAGGCTTCGACGCGCCGCGGGATTGTTTCAGGCGGGCCTGACAGCGACAGCACCGAGCCTTCGCGAACGACGGTGCGGCGGCTTCCGAGGGTCCATTCGATCGTCAGCGGTTCGTCAGCGACGGTGAGGACCGCACCGGGCACGAACGGACGCGGTGAGGGGAGCAAGGCGCGCTGTTCGGCGATCCAGCCCGCCTTGTCCTCCGCCCAGGCCAGTGCCTGCTTCAGCGCCGCGCGTTTGGGCAGGACGAGCTTTGCCCGGCCGCTCGCGGGATCGATCGACAGTCGCGCGCGGCGGGCTCGCGGGTGGCGGACGATCTCCAGGCCTTCGATCACCGTCTTAAAGCTCGCGATCGATCACGTGATATTCGAGCTCACCGGCCTCGTCCTCGCTGATCGTCCAGCCGCGGACCGATTGCTTGGCGCGGTGGACCGCCTCGCGGTCGCCGCAGACGAGGTAGTGCCATTCGGGCAATTGCTCGCCCGCCGCGCGTAGGCGGTACGCGCAGGTCGATGGCAGCCAGTCGATCCCGCGGACGTTGCCGGTCGTCAGCCGCACGCACTCGGGAACATAGGCGTGGCGGTGGCGATAATCGGAGCATTGCCCGCTGCGGCGATCGAGCAGGCGGCACGAGACGTTGGTCGCGACGAGCTCGCCGGTATCCTCGTCCTCGAGCTTGTGGATGCAGCATTTGCCGCAACCGTCGCACAATGCTTCCCACTGGCCGCGATCGAGCTGGTCGATCGGCGTGTCTTCCCAGAAGCGCGCGCTCATCGGGCCCAGCGCTTGATTTCCGTCACCACTGCGTCGGGCCCTTGTTCCTGCGGCAGCAAAGCGAGGGGCTTGCCGTCCGGGTCCATCAGATAGGCCTGGCGCGAGTGGTTTACGAGGTAGCCGCCACCCGGCGATGGGTCGCCCTTGCTCGAATACACCGCATATTCGGTCTTGATCTTCGCGATCTGGTCATCGGTACCGGTCAAACCGACCATCCGCGGGTGGAACGCCGAGACGAACTGCTTGAGCACCGCGGGCGTATCGCGCACCGGATCGACCGTCACGAACACCGGCACGATCTTGGCGGCGAGTGCAGGGTCGCTCGTCTCGAGCTTTTTCACCGCGGCGCCGATCGCCTGGACATCTGTCGGACACACATCGGGACAGAAGGTGTAGCCGAAATACATGATCCGGTATTTGCCGGCAAAGCTGCGCTCGGTGACGAGCTGCCCGTTCTGGTCGGTCAAGGTAAAGGCGCCGCCAATCCGCGCGCCTTCGAGTGGCGGTTTAGCAGGGGGCGCGGACGTGTTGCACGCAGATAACGCCAATACCGGCAGGGCGAGCGCGGAGAGGATGAAACGGATGTTCATGATGCCTCCAGCCTTGATCTGTTCGCTACTGCGGCGCAAGCGTTGCCCCATATCCAGGACGAACCAAGGAAGTTTCTCGATGCGTATTCGCCTGATCCTCGCTGCTACCCTTCTGACGCCTGCGCTCACCTGCGTCGCGGCGCCCGCGTTCGCGCAGGGTCAGTCGGAGGGGTACAAGTTCCTGTCCGCCGTGCGCGATGCGAAGAACAACGAGGTGCTGGAGATGCTCGGCAAGCCCGGTAGCAATATCATCAACACGCGCGACGTGACGAGCGGCGAGGGTGCGCTCCACATCGTCATCAAGCGCGGCGACGAGGTGTATCTGCGCTTCCTGCTGCAAAAGGGCGCAGATGCGAATTTGCGCGACGGCAAGGGCAATACGCCGCTGCTGCTTGCGGTGACGCTGGGGCAGACGGGCATGATCCCGATCCTGACTGCGGCAGGGGCGAACCCGAACCTGGCGAACTCGGCCGGCGAAACGCCGCTGATCCGCGCGGTGCAGCGCCGCGATGTCGGGATGATCCGGACGTTGCTGACCGAGGGAGCGGATCCCGATCAGGCGGATATCATGGCTGGCATGTCGGCGCGGGACTATGCCAAGCAGGATGGGCGTAACCCGATCGTTACTAAGATCCTCGCGGATGCGCCGAAGAAGGTGAAGAAGGCGGTGTCGGGGCCGAAGTTCTAACTTCTGATCCTCCCCGGGCAGGGGAGGTGGCTGGCTCTTGCCAGACGGAGGGGTGTTACGCTCTCGATAGCGCGCTAGCCCTCCGTCAGCCCTGCGGGCTGCCACCTCCCCTCATAGGGGAGGATTATGGGCCTAGAACGCCAACCCGTCCGCGTCCGGGTCCATCTGCGCGATCAGCCGCCGCGCCGCGCGCCGCGCGAACGCCAGCGTCCCGCGCTTGCGAATATGCGCGGGGAGGGGGTGGTATGCGCCTCGCGGACGATCGCCGCGTCATAGCGATCCGCAACGATGATCCCGGTCCGCTCCGGCAGAAAGGCGGATCCATGCAGCGGCCCGACATCGAACCCCGCCGGGACAGCCCAGAAATACCGGTCACAATGGCCGAGATAATCGGGCCACTTGCCGTCGCCGAGCAGGTCGGCGCGCGACACCTTGATCTCGACGATGACGATCTGCCCGCGTGCATCGACTGCCATCAGGTCGGCACGACGGCCGCCGTCGAGCGGGACTTCGGTCATCGCGGTCAGGTCGTGACGCAGTAACATCCGGATCACGCCGCGCGCCACGTCGGCAGCGCAAAGCGGCGATCCCGGTTCGTCGATGCAGGAGTCCGGCGGCATATCGAGCATGCCCCGGAAATAGAACAATCCGCGAACGAGGCAAGCTCATTCACGGACTGTTGTCTGGATCTCAGGGAAAACGCCTAGCCAAATCGCCTTCCCTATCCCGTTCGTGCTGAGCGAAGTCGAAGCACCTGCGTTCGGTGCACACCTTTCGACTTCGCTCAGGGCGAACGGGGGAAGGGCAAGGGGTAGAAGGTTGCTTGAGACGGATGGTCTCAGCGATAGAAGACGTGGTTGCCGATCGAGGCGACTTTGATAGCGCGGACTGAAGGACGTCGATCGGCGGTGTTGAAGTACAGCGCCTTGTCGGCCGGACTGTTCCACGCGCTGGCGAGCGCGACCTTGGCGACTGCGATCGCAGTGCGATAGGCGGCGCCGGCGTTGATATTGGGGATCTGGCCGCCGCGAACGAAGCTGAACTGGCCACGCTGCTTGACGACGCCGCAGACGTTGGTCGGGAAACGACCCGACTTGGCGCGGTTGATGATAACTTCGGCGACCGCGAGCTGGCCGGTCAGCGGCTCGCCCTTCGATTCGAAATAGATTGCGCCGGCAAGGCACTGGAGCGCTTCGTCGGCGGCGGCGCTATCCTGCGCGGCAACGGCCTGGGCGAGCGTGTCGAATTCTTCTTCCTCGGCAGCAGCGACCGGCTCGACTGCTGCAACGGTGGCTGCGGCGGGAGCGATCTGCGGAACATTCTGCGGGGAGAGGGCGTTTAGATTTGCGAGAGCGGTAAGATTGACCGTGGAACGATCGAGACCGGTCGCCTGACCGGGTGCGCTGTTGCCGAGCAGGCCGGCGAGAGAGAATGTCATGGCTGCGATGGTCGCGGCCCGCTGCAAAATCGTCATTCAAACTTATTCAGGTGCGGTTGGACCGTGGAAGCAATCGTACGAGCCGATCGTCCAGGCATCCCCCGACTGCGTAACCGATCCGGATCGCACCCGTCCGGCACAACGCCAATCAATGTTGCAATTCCCCTCTATTGGGGGGCTTTGGAGTCAATCGTCGAGGATCGTTTCAGCGGCGAACCGTTCCGCCGCTGCGATGTCCACCTCCACAACCCACAAATCGGGGTCGCGAGCACGCCTGCGCCGCCAATAGCCGTCGAGGTCTTCGGGCGGGGTCGAATCGATCAACGCAGTCCGTCCATCGGGCCCGATTCCGCGCTCCAGCAGGCGGGGAGGAGCCCCTTGTCGACCGCAATGACGAGGATCGCGCCGCCCTGCGCGTCGCCTTTCGCCATCACCGCGCCGAAGCCGCCGGCGCCGTTGACGCGGCGAAGGAGGGCGCTGACGAGCACACCGCTGGGCACCCTGCCGCTCATGCCGGCGCCCGGTATCCAGGCAGCCCGGCGAGAGGGATCCGCGAGCGCATGAACGTGCCGGTACCCCGCGCCGCCTCTTCGCCTTCCGCATCGATCAGCCGCGCGTCGGCGACGAACACACGTCGCTTGCCGCTGATCCAGCGTCCCTCGGCAATCACCGGCCCGACCTTCAGTGGGCGGGTGAGCAGCAGGTTGAACGCGGTCGTCAGCAGGAAACGATCGGTGACGAGGCTGTTCGAGGCGTAGAATGCGGCGTCGTCGAGCATTTTGAAATAGCTCGTCCCATGCGCCGCCCCGCCAGCGTGATAATGGCGTTCGTCGATCGTGAAGTGGATCCGCGCGACACCGGCTTCGGGGATCTCCAGCGAAGACTCGAAGAACCGATTGATCGGCGCCTGGGCGTAGAGCGATTCCAGCGCGCGGAAATGCGCGTCCGCGCCTGCAGTGTTGGGAGTGTCAGACATCTGCGTCGCTCGCGAACAGCAAACTACCGTTATCCTGACGAAAGTCAGGACCCAGAGCCACGAAGCGCATCGATCGGTTACTCTGGATCCTGACTTTCGTCAGGATGACGGGGGAGAGCTTAGGCGGCATCGCGGACCTCGTCGGCAGTGAACAGCGCGTAGAGCGCGTCGGGCGAGCCTGCACCGCGCAGCTTCTCGAGGAACGCCTTGTCGCGCAGCCGCCGCGAAACACGCGCGAGCGCCTTCAGGTGCACCGCCCCCGAATCGGTGGGGGACAGCAGCATGAAAACGAGGTCAACCGGCAGATCGTCCACCGCCTGGAAATCGACCGCCTGCGCCAACCGCACGAACACGCCGGTAACCTGCGCCAGCCCGTCGAGCTTGGCATGCGGGATCGCAACGCCACCACCGAACCCGGTCGAGCCGAGCTTCTCGCGCGCGCCTAGTCGTTCAGAGATCATCTTCGCATCCGCATCCACGATCTCGCCGGCGATGGCTGCGATATGTTGGAATACCGCTTTCTTGTTGGTGGCGATCACGCCCGTCTGCACCGCGTCGGGACGCAGCATATCGCTGAAATCGGTCATGGTCTTCATGTGTCTCGATACGCCCCCGCGCGCGTCCGCCTTAGCGGGTTGCGCGGGGGCGTAAAGGCGCAGGCGTGAGACCGGCGCCTTTATGGACCCTTCTTTACTGGGGAGGGAGGCCGCGCCGGTCGACGCGGCCCGCTGTGGCTCGACCCAACCGATTGTGCCGTCGCCGCGCTTGTAGACCATGTTGTGCGCGCCGGTACCCGCATTCTTGAACAGCAATGCCGCGGTGTTGCGCAGATCGAGCATCATCACCGCGTCGGACACGCTGGCCTCGGGAATGTCGACGCGCGTTTCGGCGATGATCAGCGGTGCATCTGCAACATCGTCCTCCTCGACGCTTTCCTGGAACAGCGTGTAGCCGGCGTTATCATAGCCGTTGCTCTCGGCCATTGCGACCGCTTCGCCGGCGTGGCGATCCTTCAGGCGGCGCATGTAGCGGCGGAGCTGGGTTTCGATCTTGGCCGCTGCACCATCGAAGGCGGCGCGCGCATCATATGCGTCGCCGTGTCCCTTGAGCACGAGGCCCTTCATCACATGCGCGACGATATCGCATTTGAAGCCGGCATCGTGCGGTCCCTTGCCGAACGTGACCTCGGCCGAAATGGCGCGTGAGAAATACTTGTCGGCGATACCCTGGAGTCGGTCTTCCACGTGGCTGTTGAGTGCTTCGCCCGTGTCAACCTGGTGACCAGAAATCCGGATATCCATTATCGTCTCCTTGTCGGCGTTACAGTCTCGAGCGGTCCTGTTGGCTCCACTCTGCCAGCGTCATCCGGACGCCACGGCCCCCAAATCGGATCCTTGATCCCCTTCATAAACGCTGCATGGGCCGCAAGGTCTCCCTCGCTCACCGCGAAAACACGCGGCGGACGAACGACCCGAGGCGCCTGTGCGACGATCGGAGTCGACGCGTTGCTGCCGATGTCACTGAGCAGCCCGAGGCCGATCTGCCGGCCGCCCATCAGCTCGACATAGACCTGCGCGAGCAACTGCGCGTCGAGTAGCGCGCCGTGGAGCACGCGGTGGCTGCGATCGATCCCGAACCGCGAGCAGAGCGCGTCGAGCGAATGCTTGGCGCCGGGGTGGCGGCTGCGCGCGATCTGCAGCGTGTCGACCATCCGTTTCATGTGGATGATCTGGCGGCCGCATTTGGTGAGCTCGCCGTTGAGGAACGAGAAGTCGAAGCCGGCATTGTGCGCGATCATCGGCGCATCGCCGACAAACTCGAGCAGGTCGTCGACCGCGTGCGCGAATTTCGGCTTGTCGGACAGGAACTGCGCGCTCAGCCCGTGAACGTTGAATGCCTCGACCGGCATGTCGCGCTCGGGGTGGTAATAGGCGTGGAAGGTGCGCCCGGTCTCGACCCGGTTGACCATCTCGACGCAGCCGATCTCGACCATGCGGTCGCCCCCGGAAAAGCTGAGGCCAGTGGTTTCGGTATCGAAGACGATCTCACGCATCCCGATGGTATCGGCTCAGATTTCCAAGGATGCAAGCACCGCCCGGACTTGCGCGCGTGTTGCGTCGAAGCTCGTATCGGTGTGGACGACATGGGCCGCGCGCGCGTTTTTCCGCATCGGGGGTCTGGCGGGCGAGGATAGCGGCAAGCTTCTCCGCGGTCATGCCGGGGCGGGCGAGGACACGCGCACGCTGGACGTCGGGGGCGGCGGAGACGACGACGATCAGGTCGACGTTGCGGTCGCCGCCGGTCTCGAAGAGGAGAGGGACGTCGAAGACGACGTGTTTGCCCGCGTGCTTAGCGAGGAAAGCGCCGCGCTCCTCGCCGACGGCGGGGTGGACGATCGCCTCAAGTCGCTTGATCGCGGCGTCGTCGCCGAACACCGCTGCGCCGAGTTTCGCGCGATTGATCGCGCCGTTCACGGTCGAGCCGGGGAAGGCGGCCTCGATTGCGGGGACCAGCCGGCCACCGACGCCCTGCAACCGATGCACGGTTGCATCCGCGTCGAACACGGGCACGCCTTCGTCCGCGAACATCGCGGCGACGGCGGACTTGCCCATGCCGATCGAGCCGGTCAGTCCGATGATCATTTGATCAACAGAGTCCGAAGATCCTCGTCTCGATCCCGCGGTGGTTCCACGTGGAACAATATCTCGAACGCGACCGCCGCTTGGCCGATCAGCATCTCCAACCCGTCGACCGTTTCCAGATCGCGCGCACGCGCCGCCTTGAGCAGACCTGTTTCGAGCGGGGAGTAGACGATGTCGTAGACCAGCGAGTCCGGATCGAGTGCGCCGAGATCGATGTCGAGCGGCGGCTGACCCGCCATGCCGAGCACGCTGGCATTGACCAGCAACCGCGAGGGCGGGGCGGCAGGACCGATCGGCAGTGCCTGCCCCTTGAGCCCGAACGCCGACAGCAACGCCGCACCCTTTAGCGGATTGCGGTTGAGGATCGTCACCGGGCCAACACCCATCCGCGACAGCGCGAACAGGATCGCGCGGGCGGCACCACCTGCGCCGATCACCGTGACGGGCTGGCCGGCGATGTCGAGGTCGTCGATCGGTGCCCAGAATCCGGCGGCGTCGGTATTGGTGCCGATGCAGTCGCCAGCCTGGTTGCGGAACACGGTGTTGATCGCGCCGATCGTCCCTCGGACGTTGCCGGGGTCGGAGACGTGGTCGAGCGCGGCGAGCTTGTGCGGCATCGTGATGTTGCACCCGCGCCAGGCGGGGTCGGCCTTCCGCTCGGCGAAATAGGCAGGGAGGTCTTCAGTGGTCACGAGCTTGTGGCGGTATTCCGCGTCGATCCCGAGCGCGTCGAGCCAAAAGCCGTGGATCAGCGGCGATTTCGACTGTGCGATCGGATCGCCGATCACTTCGGCATAGGGACGGGTCATGCAAGGCTCCGGTGAACTCGGTTTAGTCGTTGTATTCACATAAATAGGCACGCCACGCTCCCCGTCATCCCAGCGAAAGCTGGGATCTCCCCGTTTGGCGGGCGTCGTCCGCCTCGGGAGAAAGCCCAGCTTTCGCTGGGGTGACGGACGGGGGCGGGTGCAGCGTAGAGAGCGTGTTTCTAAGCCGGCAGTTCGCCACGCACGCGCAGGAAACCGAGCACGTTCAACAGCGGCATACCAAGCACGGTGAACTGGCTGCCCTCGATCTTGGCGAATAGTTGCGCCCCCGGGCCCTCGATCCGGTAACAGCCGACGCAGCCGGAAATCGCCGGCCACTCCGCATCGAGGTAAGTCTCGATAAACGCCTCCGATAGCGGCCGCACATGCATCTTGGCGCGCTCGACATGCCGCCAGATCGCCTGCCCGTTCTCGACGATCACCGCGGCACTCCAGAGATCATGCCGCCTGCCCGACATCAGACGAAGGTGTTCCGCCGCGTCGGCCCGGTCGATCGGCTTGTCGAGGATCGTGCCATCCTCCAACGCGACTAGCGAGTCGCTGCCAAGCACCAGATACCCCGGCATCCGCGCCGACACCTTCAACGCCTTCAGCTCCGCCAACGCATCGGCGAGGTCGCGCGGGGAAAGGTCGCGCAACGCCGCCTTCGCCGCATCCTCGTCCACACCCGCGAAGGTCGCTTCGAACGGCACCCCCGCAGCCGTAAGCATCGCCCGACGCGACGCACTCTGCGAAGCGAGGATCAGGCTCATGCCTCCACCTTTGCGACGTCGTCGCTGCGCCGCTGGTTGCACAGGGCAATGATCGCCGCCGCGGTTTCCTCAATCGAACGCCTGGTGACGTCGATCACCGGCCAGCCATTGTCGGCGAACATCCGCCGAGCAAAGGCGAGTTCGCGCATCACCGCTTCCTCCTCGACGTAGGACGTGTCGGGCTGTTGGTTAAGCGACAGCAGGCGGTTACGGCGGACCTGGATCAGCCGGTCGGCGCTAGTCGTGAGGCCGACGATCAGCGGGTTCTTCAGGCCATAAAGGATCTTCGGCGGCGGGCTCTCGACCACGATCGGAATATTCGCCGTCTTGTACCCGCGGTTGGCGAGATAGATCGAGGTGGGCGTCTTCGAGGATCGCGACACGCCCGCGAGGACGATATCGGCCTCTTCCCATTCCTCCCACGCGATCCCGTCGTCATGCGCGATCGTCCATTGGATCGCATCGACGCGCGCAAAGTAGGCGGCGTCGAGCACATGCTGGCGCCCCGGCCGGGCCTTCGCCTGCTGGCCGAGCAACCCGGACAGCGCATCGTTCACCGGGTCGAGCGGTGCCACCGCGGGCAACCCCAACGCCAGGCACCGTTGCTCCAGGATCCGCCGCGTCGCGGGGTTCACCAGCGTGAAGATCACCAGCCCCGGATTCTGCGCGATCTCCTGCAGAATGCGCTCGAGATGCGCCTCGGTCCGGACCATCGGCCAGAAATGGCGCACGGTCTCGACGTCGTCATATTGCGCCAGCGCCGCTTTCGCGATGTTCTCCAGCGTCTCGCCGGTCGAATCCGACAGCAGATGAAGGTGGAGCCGCATCATCGGCGTTCTATCCCCAGCGGGCGGGTCCGTGGGTGTGGATCTGTGGGTAACATGGGGAGAACGGCTAGCGTAACTCGTCCCCCTCGCCAAGCGACCCTCGCGCCGTGGATAACAGCGATACTATCCACACGCTCGCGCACAGCCGCTGATTTTGTCCACAGGCTGTGGGTAACGGGGAGCCTTGAATCGAATCAGCGCGTTTGTGGCGGTGCGAGCGGGTCAAGCTGTTGGCAATTCGGGGATCACCGCATAAGTCCCGGGTTCAACCGCCCAACCACTGCAACAACCTATTTCTAGAATCTTCTTATAGTAGAAGAAGGGTGCTCCGCTGACCGATCCGACCCCCATTACGCCTGCCTTCAAGCCGCTCCTGGCGACTCTTCGCGGAGAGCGTCAGGCCGTGCCGCCGCTGTGGCTCATGCGGCAGGCGGGGCGGTATCTCCCCGAATATCGCGAGCTGCGCGCGGAGAAGGGCGGGTTCCTCGCGCTCGCGACGGATCCCGACGCCGCAGCCGAAGTCACGCTGCAGCCGATCCGCCGATTTGGGTTCGACGGATCTATCCTGTTCTCGGACATCCTGATGATCCCGTGGGCGCTCGGGCAGGATTTGAGTTTTGGGGTCGGCGAGGGGCCGCGGCTCGAGCCGGCGCTGGTCGACCATGCGCTCGATCGATTGCAGCCGGTGATGGGGCGGCTGGAGCCGGTCTACGGCACCGTCGCGAAGGTCGCCGCTGCCTTGCCTCCCGAGACGACGTTCCTGGGCTTTGCGGGGTCTCCCTGGACGGTCGCGACCTATATGGTGGCGGGGAAGGGCTCTAAGGATCAGTCCGAGACGCGGCGTTTCGCGTATCGCGACCCCGAGGCGTTCGGTGCGATCATCGATGCGATCGAAGACAATACGGTCGAGTATCTCGCGCGACAGGTCGAGGCGGGCGTCGACGTGGTGCAGCTGTTCGATAGCTGGTCGGGTTCGCTCTCGCCTGCGCAGTTCGAGCGCTGGGTGATCGCGCCGACCGCGTCGATCGTCGAGCGCCTGCACGAACGTTGCCCCGGCGTGCCGATCATCGGCTTTCCGAAGGGGCTGGGGGCAAGCTTCCGGCTTACGCGCGCGAGACGGGTGTCGATGCGATCGGGCTGGACGAGACGGTCGATCCGGTCTGGGCGCATGCGTCGCTGCCTGCGGACATGCCGGTGCAGGGCAACCTCGATCCGCTGGCGTTGATCGCGGGTGGGGCGGATCTCGATGCGGCGATCGACCGGATCCTGGCGGCGTTCGTCGAGCGCCCGCACGTCTTCAACCTCGGCCACGGCATCCTCCCCGACACGCCCATCGCGCATGTCGAGCAGCTGATCGCCCGCGTAAGGAGCACGACATGAGCGGTTTTCTCGGCGCTGCCTATGACTGGGTGAAGGCGGCGCATCTGATCTTCGTGATCTTCTGGATGGCGGGGCTGTTCATGCTGCCGCGCTATCTCGTGTATCATCAGGAGGCGTTGGCGGCGGGCAACACGACCGAGGCGGCGAACTGGGTCGAGCGCGAGAGCAAGATCCGGCACATCATCCTGACGCCGGCGATGATCGTCGTCTGGGTGCTGGGGATCGCGCTGGCGTTGAACCTCGGGCTGGCGGACGGCGCGCCGGGGCTGGGGTGGCTGCACCTGAAGCTGGTGCTGGTGCTGATCTTGTCGGGGTATCATGGCTGGGCGGTCGGCTATGCGAAGAAGCTCGCCGCGGGGAAGCCGACGCTCACCGGCAAGCAACTGCGGATGCTAAACGAGGTCCCCGCGCTGGGGGTGACGCTGATCGTCGTGCTCGCGATCGTGAAGCCGTTCTAACCTCCTGATCCTCCCCCGCCAGGGGGAGGTGGCACCGGAGGTGACGGAGGGGGAGGCACACGCGACAGCCGTTGCCGTTTGCTCCCTTCCGTCTGGCGAGGGCCAGCCACCTCCCCTGGCGGGGGAGGATTGAAGGGCCTCTCGTCCCCGCTTGACTAACCCGCCCCCCAATTCTAACCCCTGCTCCCAACACGGCCTCCTGGCGTCCTGCCCGGTCGTGGGTTCCAGTAGACTCGTCTCGCCCAGTTCCGCTTCCCAAGCGCACCGCCGACCGAGCGTTCTCCCGTTGATTGCTATCCGGAAATCCCCATGCATCTCAAAGACCTGAAGAAGAAGAAACCCGCCGAGCTGGTCCAGCTGGCCGAGGAACTGGGGGTCGAGAGCGCCTCGACGCTGCGCAAGCAGGACCTGCTGTTCGCGATCCTGAAGGTGCAGGCGGATAATGGCGACCAGATCATGGGGCTCGGCACGATCGAAGTGTTGCCCGACGGCTTCGGCTTCCTGCGCTCGCCGGAATCGAACTATCTCGCCGGTCCCGACGACATCTACATCTCGCCGAACCAGGTGCGGAAGTTCGGCCTGCGCACCGGTGACACGGTCGAGGGCGAGATTCGCGGGCCGAAGGATGGCGAACGCTATTTCTCGCTGGTGAAGCTGACTGCGGTCAATTTCGATGATCCCGACGTCGTCCGCCACCGCGTCAATTTCGACAACCTCACGCCGCTCTATCCCGAGAGCAAGCTGACGCTCGATCCCGCCGACCCGACCGTCAAGGACAAGTCGGCACGCGTGATCGACATCGTCTCGCCGCAGGGCAAGGGCCAGCGTACGCTGATCGTCGCACCGCCGCGCGTCGGCAAGACGGTCATGTTGCAGAACATGGCCAAGGCGATCACCGACAACCACCCCGAGGTGTTCCTGATCGTCCTGCTGATCGACGAGCGCCCCGAGGAAGTCACCGACATGCAGCGCAGCGTGAAGGGCGAGGTGGTCAGCTCGACCTTCGACGAACCCGCGCAGCGCCACGTGCAAGTCGCTGAAATGGTGATCGAAAAGGCCAAGCGTCTGGTCGAGCACAAGAAGGATGTGGTGATCCTGCTCGACTCGATCACGCGTCTCGGGCGTGCCTACAACACCGTCGTGCCGTCGTCAGGCAAGGTCCTGACCGGTGGTGTCGATGCGAACGCGCTGCAGCGTCCGAAGCGCTTCTTCGGTGCCGCGCGCAACATCGAGGAGGGTGGTTCGCTCTCGATCATCGCGACCGCGCTGATCGATACGGGCAGCCGCATGGATGAGGTGATCTTCGAGGAGTTCAAGGGGACCGGTAACTCGGAAATCGTGCTCGATCGCAAGGTTGCGGACAAGCGCATCTTCCCGGCGCTGGACGTCGGCAAGTCGGGCACGCGCAAGGAAGAGCTGCTGGTCGACAAGGCCAAGCTCTCCAAGATGTGGGTCCTGCGCCGCATCCTGATGCAGATGGGCACGATCGACGCGATGGAGTTCCTGCTCGACAAGATGAAGGATCTCGAAGACCAACGAGAATTTCTTCGACAGCATGAATCAGTGATCGAATGCGGCCCGCTGCACGCTGCAACGGGACTCGCATCGATCCGGCCGGCGGGGCAGGGCCCCGACCGACGACATGGGCTTTGCCCATGTCCGGCCAAGCAAAAGCGGCACGCGAGAGCAATGGCTTTCGCGTGCCGTTTCGCTATTAAACGCCCTATAATCCGTCACCATCGCTCGCCGCTGGTGACCCACGTCACCGGGAGCTGACATCTTGAGTATCATCGCCATGCTGGCCGCCGCCGCATCGAGCACCGCGGGCCCCGGCTCGCCGCTGGAAATCTGGCAGCATATCGTCGCCGACTTCTCCAACCTCGGCGACCCGAAGGCGCTTGCCGCGTTCGGATCGGTCCTGATGATCGACCTCGTCCTCGCGGGCGACAACGCGATCGTCGTCGGTGCACTCGCCGCTGGTCTCCCCGCCGACCAGCGCAAGAAGGTCATCCTGATCGGCATCGGCGCGGCGCTCGTCCTGCGCATCTTCTTCGCGTTGATCGTCACGTGGCTGATGGGCATCGTCGGGTTGATCTTCGCGGGCGGGCTGCTGCTGCTCTGGGTGAGCTGGAAGTTCTGGCGCGAAATCCGCGAGGGCGCGGAGAACGCCGGCTCCGATGAGATCGAGGGCGACGAGCGATCGGGTATCCGCTCGTCGAAGGGCTTTGCGAGCGCTGCCTGGGCCGTCGCCGTCGCCGATGTCTCGATGAGCCTCGACAACGTCCTGGCGGTCGCCGGTGCGGCGCGAGAGCATCCTGGCATCTTGGTCATCGGCCTGCTGCTGTCGGTCGCGATGATGGGCCTCGCCGCGAACTACATCGCGCGCGTGATCAACAAGTATCGCTGGATCGCGTATATCGGCCTCGCAGTGATCCTCGTGGTCGCGCTGAAGATGATCTACGAGGGCTGGGTCGGCACCGGCGAGACGCTCGGGATCATTTCGCTGCTGCGCTGATCGCGGGGGCAGTTGGGATAAGAGGGAGGCCTCGCCGGAACCGTCCGGCGAGGCCTTTTTCATGTCTGTCGTCGGCGCCCGTCACCCCGGAACACGGGTGACGGGGAGGGCGTGGTTAGCCCAGATTCTCCGCGAAGAACTTCGCCGTCCGCTCGTCTGCCAGCTTGGCCGACGCATCCGACCGCCGCTCGCCGAACTCGGTCGCGAAGCCGTGGTCCTCTCCCGCGTAATCGTAGATCGTCACCTTCGGGTGATCGTCGAGCCCGGCGTGCATCGCTGCCTGCGCAGCCTTGTCGACGAAGTGATCCTCCTCCGGCACGTGCAGCAGCACCGGGTGTGCGATCGCGTGCTTTTCGCCGAGCAAGCCGTCGATCCCGACGCCGTAATAGCCGACGCTTGCATCGACGTCGGTCCGTGCCGCGGTCATGAACGCCAGGCGCCCGCCGAGGCAGTAGCCGACCACGCCGACCTTGGCGTCGTCACCGAGCTCCGACCGTACCGCGCGGAAGCTCGCCTCGATATCGGCGATACCCTTGTCCTGGTCGAACTGTCCCATCAGTCCGAGCGCACGATCCATCTCGGGCTTGATGTCCGGGTCGAGCTCGATGCCCGGCTCCAGTCGCCAGAACAGGTCGGGCGCGATCGCGAGATAACCGGCCTCGGCGAGCGTATCGCACTTGCGGCGGATCCCGGCGTTCACGCCGAAAATCTCCTGGATCACGACGATCGCCGCCTTTGGCGTGCCCGCCGGCGTCGCGCGATACGCGGTGAATTCGCCATCGCCCGCGAGCGTGGCGATCTTGGTAGTGTTCGTCATAACAGTCCTCCTGGCGGCCGCTCGTGGTCGAGCAGCCGGGATTTGGTGATCGGGCCTTCCCCCGCGGAGTACGCACCAAGCGCTCCGCCGGCTCCAAGGATTCGGTGGCAGGGGACGATGATCGGAAAAGGATTGCGTTCGCACGCCTGGCCGATCGCGCGTGGACTGGAGCCGATCGCCTTGGCGAGCGTGCCGTAGCTGGCGGTCTGCCCGTAGGCGATGTCGACGATTGCCTGGCGGAGGTCGGCACCGCGCGGGGTAGGGGACAGCGCAAGTGGCAGGTCGAACACGGTCAGCCGTCCGGCGAAATACGCTTCCAGTTGGCGGAGTGCTTCGAGGATCGCGGGGGCATCGCTTGTCGAAGCATCCTCCACGCCGATATCGATCGCGTCGATCCGGTCCCCGGTGCCGGTCACCCGGACCAGACCGATAGGCGTTGCGATCGAGGCGGCATCGCGCGCATACATTCCCCCGCTATGCAGCGCCGCGATGGACCGCTCAAGCGTCATCGAGGGTGCGTCACATGAAGATGAATATCGAGATCGAATGCACCCCCGAAGAGGCGCGGCGAGCGGTCGGGCTGCCCGACCTGACGCCGATCCACGACCGCTATATCGCGATGATGATGGAGGCGATCCCGGACGGTCAGATCAAACCCGAGATGCTCGAATCGATGATGCGCGGTTGGCAGCCGATGGGCGAGGCGGGGATGGCGATGTGGAAGCGCCTGTTCGACAGCGCGACGAAAAGCGGCTGAGTTTCCCGTGAAGACGATTTTCGCGGTATCGAGCGGACGGCCGCCAGCGGCTATCGCCGTCGTTCGCGTGAGCGGGGCCCAGGCGTTTGCCGCGGCCGAGGCGCTGGCGGGACCATTGCCGGTGCCGCGCCATGCCAGCCTCCGGGGACTGCGGGACGCAGATGGCGCGCTTCTCGATCGTGCACTGGTGATCGTGTTTCCGGGACCGGGGACCGCGACCGGCGAAGACCTGGTCGAGTTTCACTGCCACGGCGGTCGTGCGGTGATCGCTGCGGTCGAGCGTGCGTTGTCGGAGATGCCAGAGTTGCGGCACGCCGAGCCTGGGGAGTTCACACGCCGTGCTTTGATCAACGGGCGGATCGACCTGACCGAGGCGGAGGGGCTCGCCGATCTTCTCGAAGCCGAGACCGAGAGCCAGCGCGTCGCGGCTATGACGGCGGCGGAGGGTCGGGTGAGCCAGGCCGTTCGCGGTTGGATGGACTCGGTCGCCATGCTGTCCGCGCGGATCGAGGCGATGCTCGACTTCGCCGACGAGGACGACGTTGCGAGCGATACTGCCGCGTTCGATGCGATCGTCTCGGAGATCGCCGCGCTCGCTGCGCAGATCGAGGCGGTGGTCGATGTCCCGCCGGTCGAGCGGCTGAAGGACGGCCTGCGCGTGGTCATTGGCGGTCCGCCCAACAGCGGCAAGTCGACGTTGCTCAACCTGCTCGGCGAGCGCGATGCGGCGATCGTGTCGCCGATCTCGGGAACGACACGCGACCGGATCGATGTGCCGGTGATGCGGAACGGTGTCGCCTATGTGCTGACCGACACCGCGGGTTTGATTGACACGCTCGACCCGATCGAGGCGATCGGCGTCACGCGTGCGGAAGGTGCGATCGCCGCGGCGGACATCGTGATGTGGCTGGCCGATACCGCGCCGCCCCGCGCCGATGCGATCTGGATTCATGCGCGCGCCGATTTGCCGGGGCGGGGAGAGTTGCCTTCCGGCCGGACATTGGCGGTCTCGCAAAACGACCTGGGATCGCTCGATGCTCTTTGGGGGAACTGCATCGGCGAGCGATTGCGATGCTGCCGCGTGGCGATGAGATCGCATTGAAGCAGCACCAGCGCCGGCAGTGTGGTTCGGCGGTCGAGGCTCTTCGGTATCGAAGCTCGGATGCGCTTATCGTCGCGGAACACCTTCGACAGGCTCGCGCGATCCTTGCTGGCGTGCTTGGGCTCGACGCAACCGGGGAGATGCTCAACGCGTTGTTCGGACGTTTCTGCATCGGTAAGTGATGTTCCACGTGGAACATCTTTGACGCGTCGGTCGTGGCGTTCTACGGCCGTGACATGTTCGATGTAGTGGTGGTTGGCGGTGGCCATGCCGGAACCGAAGCCGCAGCCGCAGCGGCGCGGAGGGCGCGCGTACTGCGCTCGTGTCGTTCGACGCTGCGCATATTGGCGCGATGTCGTGCAATCCAGCGATCGGTGGGCTCGGTAAGGGGCATATGGTTCGAGAGGTGGATGCGTTCGACGGGATGATCGGGCGCGCGGCCGATGCTGCCGCAATCCATTATCGTATGCTCAATCGGAGCAAGGGATCGGCGGTCCAGGGGCCTCGGGTTCAGGCGGATCGCCGTCTTTATTCGAGAGCGATCCAGGCGATGCTGGCAGCCACGGAAGGGCTGTCGATCGTGGAGGGCGAGGCGACGGCGTTGCACTTCGACGGTAATCGCGTGGCTGGCGTAGTGTTGGCGGATGGCGCGATCGTGGCGGCACGAGCGGTCGTGCTAGCGACCGGCACGTTCCTGGGCGGACGTATCTTCCGAGGTGACGATCGCGAGGAAGGGGGACGGATCGGCGAGCGTGCCGCCAAGCCACTCGCGGACCAGTTGCGCGCTCGGAACCTGCCGATGGCGCGGCTGAAGACGGGGACGCCACCGCGGCTCGACGGTCGCACGATAGACTGGGCCGCGCTTGCCGAGCAGCCGTCGGACCTCGATCCCTGGACGATGTCGCCGATGACTCGCACGCGGCCGCTCCCGCAGATCGCGTGTGCCATCACGCGTACGACGGACGAGACTCACGCGATCATCCGCGATGCGTTTCACCGGTCGCCACTGTTCACCGGCGCGATCGAGGCGGCGGGGCCGCGTTACTGTCCGTCGATCGAGGATAAGGTACATCGGTTCGGTGACCGGGACGGGCACCAGGTTTTCCTCGAACCCGAAGGGCTCGACGATGCGACGGTCTATCCGAACGGGTTGTCGACGTCGCTGCCGGCCGAGGTTCAGGCGGCGATGCTGGCTAGCATTCCCGGGCTCGAGCGTGTGACGATGACGATGCCCGGTTATGCGGTCGAGTATGATTATATCGATCCGCGGGCGCTCGATACGCGGTTGGCGCTGGGTGCGATCGAGGGGGTGTTCTGCGCGGGGCAGATCAACGGCACGACGGGGTATGAGGAAGCGGCGGGGCAGGGGCTCGTTGCCGGGCTGAATGCCGCGGCGTACGCATGCGACCTAGCGCCGGTGATCCTCGATCGCGCGTCGAGCTATCTTGGGGTGATGATCGACGACCTCACGCTGCAAGGCGTGACCGAGCCGTATCGGATGCTGACCGCACGCGCGGAGTTCCGGTTGTCGTTGCGCGCGGATAACGCCGAGACGCGGCTGGGTGGGATTGCGGAGGCGGCGGGGTGTCTTGGACCCGAGCGGTTGGCGCATCAGCATGCGCTGGCCGAAGACCGTGCTCGCTTCCGGTCGGCTCTCGATTGCGAGCGGACCGCGACCCACGTGGCCGATCAAGGTGTTGCGATTGGTCGCGATGGCGCGCGGCGGACTGCGTTCGACTGGCTCCGGTTCGAGGGCGTGACGCTCTCGCATGTCGCGCCGGACGCGGCGGCGGGCATCCCGACGGCGGTCGTTGACGAAGTGTTAGAGGACGCGCGCTACGCTCCGTATATCGAGCGGCAGGCGCAGGAGGTCGCGCGGTTGCGGGCCGACGAGGCGATCCGTTTGCCCGACGACCTTGCCTATGACCGCGTGCCGGGTCTGTCGAACGAGATGATCGATCGCCTGAGCGCTGCGCGACCGACCTCGCTGGCGGCAGCGGCGCGGGTGCGGGGGATCACCCCGGCGGCGTTGTCCGCGGTATTATTGCATACGAAACGAGTGCCAGCATGACCGAAGACGACGCACAGAGCTGGACCATCGAGCGGTTCGGGGCGGCAGCGACCGAGCGCTTGAACGCGTTCGTGGCGATGGTCGTCGAGGAAGCGCCGCATCAGAATCTGATCGCGCCGTCGACGATACCGACGATCTGGGATCGGCATGTGGTGGACTCGCTGCAGCTTGTTGCGCTTGCGGGGGCAGATACCTCCGCGAAACGCTGGCTCGATATCGGCACTGGCGGGGGTTTCCCGGTATGGTCGTTGCGCTGGTTCGGGAGGGGCCGGTCGATCTCATCGAACCTCGTCGTCGTCGCGCGGACTTCCTCCAGTTGTGTGTCGCTCGGCTTGGGCTCGGCGAACAGGTCCGCGTTCATGCCTCGAAGGTGGAGAATGCCACGGCCGACGCTTCGATCATTTCCGCCCGTGCGGTCGCGTCGTTGCAAAACCTTTTGCGTGGCGCGGCGCACTGCGCCACAACGGAGACGCGGTGGTTGCTTCCTCGGGGGCGTTTCGACGAGGAGGAGCTGGCCGCGCTCAAGCAGCATTGGCGGTTTATGTTCCACGTGGAACAAAGCGTCACGAACCCGGAGTCGTCAATCGTGGTTCTGGATCGGGTAAGCGCGCGATGATCACCATCGCGGTCGCCAATCAAAAGGGTGGGGTGGGCAAGACCACCAGCGCCATCAACCTCGCGACCGCGCTGGCCGCCACGGGGATGCGCGTGTTGCTGGTCGATCTCGATCCGCAGGGCAACGCGTCGACGGGGCTCGGCATCGGCCATTCGCAACGCGAACGGTCGAGCTATGACGTGTTAATCGGTGAGACGTCGATCGAGGAAGCGGTCGTGCACACGCGCGTGCCGCGGCTTGATATCGTCCCGGCGACGGTCGACCTGTCGGGCGCGGAGATCGAGTTGGTCGATTTCGACGCGCGTACGCACCGTCTGGATCGTGCGGTGAAGGCGGCGCAGGGGCCGTGGGATATCGCGCTGATCGATTGCCCGCCGTCGCTGGGGCTGCTGACGATCAACGCGATGGTCGCGGCGGACTCGCTGCTGGTGCCGCTGCAATGCGAGTTTTTTGCGCTTGAAGGGTTGTCGCAGTTGCTGAGTACGGTCGAGCGAATTCGCCAGCGGTTCAATCCGGGTTTGTCGATTCTGGGGGTGGCACTGACGATGTTCGATCGGCGGAATCGCCTGACCGACCAGGTCTCGGCGGATGTTCGCGCTGTGCTGGGCAAGGTCGTGTTCGAGACGGTGATCCCGCGCAACGTGCGGCTGTCGGAGGCGCCTAGTCACGGATTACCGGCCCTGATCTACGACCATCGGTGTTCGGGGTCGCAGGCGTATATAGCGCTAGCCCGTGAGCTTATCGGGCGGCTTCCGGCAACTGCGCAGGTTGCGGCATGAGCGACGGTAACAAACGCGGCCGTCCGGGGCTGGGCAGGGGGCTCAACGCACTTCTCGGCGAGATGGCGCGCGAGACGCCGGTGTCGGCCGATGGTGCGGCGCAGCAATCGTCGGGTGTGCGGATGCTGCCGGTCAGTTCGCTGTCGCCGCATCCCGATCAGCCGCGGCGGCATTTCGATGAGGCGATGCTCGACGAGCTGGCCGCCTCGATCGCGTCGCGGGGGCTGATCCAGCCG
This sequence comes from Sphingomonas sp. LR55, assembly GCF_036856015.1. Taxonomy (NCBI): domain Bacteria; kingdom Pseudomonadati; phylum Pseudomonadota; class Alphaproteobacteria; order Sphingomonadales; family Sphingomonadaceae; genus Sphingomonas; species Sphingomonas sp. LR55. The sequence continues at coordinate 3,065,323 of NZ_JASPFO010000001.1, read as the reverse complement.
ATCGTCGTGCGGCCGCATGGGCATGACTACCAGATCGTCGCGGGTGAGCGGCGCTGGCGGGCGGCGCAGCGCGCGCGGCTGCATGAGGTGCCGGTCGTCGTTCGCGACTTCGACGATGCCGAGACGCTCGAGATCGCGCTGATCGAGAACATTCAGCGCGAGGATCTCAACGCGATCGAAGAGGCGCAAGCGTATCAGCGGCTGGCGGGCGAATATGGCCACACGCAGGAGGTGCTCGCCAAGATCGTCCACAAGTCGCGCAGCCATGTCGCGAACCTGCTGCGGCTGCTGGAGTTGCCGGCGCAGGTCCAGTCGCAGGTGGTCGATGGATCGCTGTCGATGGGGCATGCCCGGGCGTTGCTGGGGTCGCCCGATGTGGAGTCGCTCGCGGATCAGGTCGTGTCGCGGGGGTTGTCGGTGCGCGAGACCGAGAAGCTGGCGCGGGATGCGAAGCCTGGGCGGAGTCGTGGCGGTGGTGGTGGTTCGTCCGAGCCTCGGGTGCCGGATGCGGATATCGCGGCGTTGGAGCGGCAGTTGGCGGATCTGCTCGGGTTGCAGGTGAAGGTGGCGCATTCCGAGACTGGGGGGACGCTGACGTTGAGTTACTCGACGTTGGACCAGCTCGATATGGTGTGCCAGCGGCTTACGGGTGGGGCGATCTGAGATGCGGCGGATCTCAACCCCGTTCGTCCTGAGTAGCCGTCGAGTAGCGGCATCGCCGCGTATCGAGATGGCGTATCGAAGGACAGGTTGGCGCGCGGAACCCATGCTTCGATACGAGTCCTCGATACGCTCCTGACGGAGCTACTCGGTCTCTACTCAGCACGAACGGGGAGGGGGCAGATGCGTTAGTTTCGCCGGGCGATCGCTTGGGAAAGCGCTACCACCGCCGCCTCTGCCACCACACCGCCAGCATTTCCCGATGCCATGATCGCGCGCTCGGCGGTTCGGACGCGCTGGATCGCGGTGGCGAGCATTACCGGCGACCAGCGCCGCAAGGACCGCGCGGTGCTGGCCTCTTCCTTGAAGAACACGCGGTGGCGTTTCATCACGGCGTCGACCGCTTCGCCGCGGTCGATTTCGCCGCGCATGTCGGCCAGCGCGATCAGGCGACGGACGAGCTGGCGGAGCCATGGGATCGGCGGCGTCCCGGCTTCTTCGAGGACGGCGAGTTCGGCACCGAGATCGTCGACCCGGCCTTCGATCACCGCATCGATCGCGCGGCCCATTTCCGCATCGCCGAGGTCTGCACCGACCGCATCGAGTGCATGGTGATCGAGGTCCGCAGGCCGATCGGGCGCGGCGTCGAGGTACAGCGCAAGCTTCTCGATCTCGCGCGACATGACGGCGCGGTCGCCGCCGGTCGTATCGACCAGGCGGCGGGCGACGCCGGGGGCGGGGCGGAGGCCGTTCTCGTTGGCGATCGTCGTCGCGAGGCGCTCGGCGTCTTGGGCGGTCGGGGCGTAGCAGGCGAACGCCATCGCGCGGGGAGTCGATCGCGAGCTTGACGATCTTGGCGGTCGATTTGACGGTCGGGGCGATCGCGACGACGGGGTTGCCGACGCGTTCGGCCGTCAGGAGGTTGGTAAAGGCTTCGAGGCTTTCCTCGCCTGCCGAGGCGACGCGGACGAACCTTGCACCGGCAAACAGTGAGAGCGACGCGGCTTCGTCGGTCAGCCGGCCGGGGTCGCTCTTGAGCGTCGAGCCGTCGAGATCGACGCGTTCGGCGTCCGCGCCCATCGCCTTTGCCAGCACGCGCGCCAGGTCGCTAGCGCCGGCCTCGTCGGGGCCGTGGAGCAGGTACAGGCGGATGTCACCGCCCGGTTTGGCCAGCGCACCGCGGATCTGGCCGGCGCTGGCCTTCACTTTGCGGGCGTGGTGGCCTGCGCCGCGGCGACCGCAGGCGTGTTGCGTGCATATAGCGCAACGCGCGCGACGATCTGGTCGGCGACGATTTGCGACAGGCGTTCGAGCGCAGTGTTCTCGGCCGCGATCGTCGCATATTCGGAGCGGACGACGTCGATGCCGGCGTCGGAGCCGGCGGTCGCGTCGAGCAGCACCGAATTGTCGCCGATCCGCACGAGTTGATAGCGCGCGCGCAACGTGCGGCGTTCGCGCGAGACGCTGTCGTCGGTGCGGACGCCGAGGCCGCTTATCGCGTCGTCGAGGCGGATGTCGATCCGGTAGAGCGCCGGTGCACCGTTCGACGGCAGGCGGTCGCGCAACGCGGTGGCCATCAGCCAGCCGTTCTTGCCCGCGATCGGTGCGATCTCGACCTGGCCGAGTGCGCCCGCGACCGGCCCGCTGCTGCCACCCGCGTAGAGCGGATGCAGGCCGCAGCCCGACAGCACCGGCGTCAACGCAAGTACGCTGAGGATCGCTAGGCGCTTCATGCGACGATGTTCACGAGACGGTCGGGCACGACGATCACTTTCCGGGGCGGCTTGCCCTCGAGCAGGCGGACGATCTTCTCGGAGGCGAGCGCGGCGGCTTCGACCTCGTCCTTGGCTGCGCCCTTGGGGAAGACGAGCGTGTCGCGCAGCTTGCCGTTGACCTGCACCGCGATCGTGACCTCGTCGTCGACCAGCATCGCCGGATCGACGATCGGCCAGGCGGCGTCGGCGATCAGGCCGTCGTTTCCAGCGGTCGCCCAGGCTTCCTCGGCGACATGCGGGACCATCGGGCTGACGAGCAGCAGCAACGTGCGGACCGCCTGTTCGCGGTCTGCAGAGGGCGCTGCCTTCTCGATCGCGCTGCACAGCGAGTAGAGCCGCGCGACCGCCTTGTTGAACTGCAAGGCATTGATATCGCTCTCGATACCTACCGTCGTGCGATGGCAAAGTTTGCGCAAGGCGATGTCGTCGCCCTCGGCCTTGGCGTCGTCGTCGGACTCGATCAGACGCCAGAGACGCTGGACGAACCGCCACGCGCCTTCGATGCCGGATTCGCTCCACGGCAGATCGCGCTCGGGCGGCGAGTCGGAGAGCACGAACCAGCGCACCGCGTCGGCGCCATACTGGTCGACGATCGGCTCGGGATCGACGGTGTTCTTCTTCGACTTCGACATCTTCGTCACGCGACCGACCGTCACGGGGCCGCCGGTCGCGATCTCGATATATCCCGCATCGGTCTTGCGGACCTCGTCGGGAGACAGCCACTTCGTCTTCACAGGCGCGTCGCTCGAATCGTCGTCGTCCATGTCGGCTTCCGGCTGCGCGTCGTCGGCGTAACCTCGGCTGTACGTCTCGTGCGTGACCATGCCCTGCGTGAACAGCCCGGCGAATGGCTCGGCGATGTCGAGCATGCCGATATGCTTCAGCGCGCGCGTCCAGAAGCGGGCGTAGAGCAGGTGCAGGATCGCGTGCTCGACGCCGCCGATATACTGGTTGACCGGCAGCCACTTCTCCGCGCCCGTCCGGTCGAACGGCTTGGCGTCCGGCTGGCTGGCGAAGCGGATGAAATACCACGACGAGATCGACGAACGTGTCGAGCGTATCGGTCTCGCGCCGCGCGTTGCCGCCGCAAGACGGGCAGGCGACGTGCTTCCAGGTCGGATGGCGATCGAGCGGGTTGCCGGGGACGTCGAAGCTGACGTCCTCGGGCAGCACGATCGGCAGCTGGTCCTTGGGCACGGGCACCGCACCGCACGCGTCGCAGTGGATGATCGGGATCGGCGTGCCCCAATAGCGCTGGCGGCTGACGCCCCAGTCGCGCAGGCGGAACACGGTCGTGCCCTTGCCCCAGCCTTCGCCCTCGGCGCGCTCGATCACGACGCGCTTGGCGTCCTCGATGTCCATGCCGTCGAGGAAATGCGAGTTCACAAGGCTGCCGGCGCCGGTCCAGGCGGTGTCGCCGACGAACACGGGGGCCTCGTCATCGCCTTCGCTGACGACGCGCTTGACGGGCAGGTCGTATTTGCGCGCGAAATCCAGATCGCGCTGGTCGTGCGCGGGGACGCCGAACACCGCGCCGGTGCCGTATTCCATCAGCACGAAGTTCGCGATGTAGACCGGGAGTTCCCAAGCCTTATTAAGCGGATGCACCGCGCGGAGGCCGGTGTCGAAGCCTAGCTTCTCCTGCGTATCGAGCTCGGCCGCAGTGGTGCCGCCACGCTTACACAGCGCGATGAACGCAGCTGCATCGGGGTTCGTCTCGGCGATGGCGCGCGCGATCGGGTGATCGGCTGCGACCGCGACGAAGCTGGAACCGAACATCGTGTCCGGACGGGTCGTAAAGACCTCGACGAATTCCTCCCCGGAACGGGGAGGGGGACCATCCGCAGGATGGGGGAGGGGCTGTCGGCGGGCGCTGCCGTATGTGGCGCGCCCCCTCCACCTCCGGCTTCGCCGGCGGTCCCCCTCCCCGTGCCGGGGAGGAGTTGGAACTTGAACTGTAGACCCTGGCTGCGGCCGATCCAGTTCTCCTGCATCAGCTTGACCTTGTCGGGCCAATGTTCGAGCGCACCCAGCCCGTCGACCAGCTCGTCGGCGAAGTCGGTGATCTTCAGGAACCACTGCGACAGCTTCCGCCGCTCGACCAGCGCGCCCGAACGCCAGCCGCGACCGTCGATCACCTGCTCGTTGGCGAGCACGGTCATGTCGACCGGATCCCAGTTTACCGCCGATTCCTTGCGATAGACCAAGCCAGCCGCGAACAGGTCGAGGAACAGCGCCTGCTCATGCCCATAATATTCGGGCTCGCAGGTCGCCAGCTCGCGCGTCCAGTCGAGCGCAAAACCGAGGCGCTTCAGCTGCGCCTTCATCGTCGCGATGTTGGCGCGCGTCCAGGTGCCCGGATGCACGCCCTTTTCCATCGCCGCGTTTTCGGCGGGCATGCCGAACGCGTCCCAGCCCATCGGATGGAGCACTTCCATGCCCTTCATCCGACGGAACCGCGCGAGCACGTCGCCCATCGTGTAGTTCCGGACATGCCCCATGTGGATGCGCCCCGACGGATAGGGGAACATCTCGAGCACATACGAGCGCGGCTTGGTCGACAGGTCGTCCGCGGCGAACGTCTTGCGCTCGTCCCAGACCTTCTGCCACGCCGCGTCCGCCTTCAACGCATTGAAACGCGACGCCATTATATCAGTCCTCAGCCCGCGATCGAGGCGCGGCGCAGGTCGCGGGCCTTGGTCAGGATGATGTCCTCGAGCTTCTGCGTGGTCGCGGCCTGGACCGGCGACGACACCCACTGGCCGTTGCGGTTGACTTCGCGGAGGGCGGCGACGCGCAGTGCATCGGCGCGCAGATCCTGGTCGAGGATCGACACGGTCACCTTCATGCGCTCGGTTGGCGTCTGCGGATTGATGTACCAGTCGGTGACGATCACGCCGCCATTCGAGTCGGTCTGCAGCAGCGGCATGAAGCCCAGCGTGTCGAGGCTCGCGCGCCACAGGTAGCTGTTGACGCCGATCGTCGTGATCTTCGACGCGGCGAGATCCGCCTTGGGACGCGCCGATCCGCCGCCGCAAGCGACGAGAGGCAGGGCAAACAGCACGACTGCGATACGCGAGCGGCGGAACATGGGCATCATCCTGGCAAGAAAATCAGCCCTTGCTCTACAGGCGTGCCCGCGCGCCCGCAAGCAGACGCCCGCATGCGTGAGAGGCGGGGCGTCGAACGGCCGATCCCGTTTCGATATGCCCGTTGCGGTAGCGCTAACGCGGCGACATGTGTGCTGATTGCAACACTGTCCGACAATTCGGCGACGAAGGGTGGGAATGCGCGGTTCTGCGGCCTTTGCTGTGGATCAATTCATGTTAGATGCTGTTTAACAGGATCCGATTACGGGATTCGAAGGACAGATTCGTTGTGATGACGCGTGGGGGAATTTTCGGGGTGGTTGCCGGGGCGCTTGTCGCCACCGCCGCAATCGTCGCGCCCGCCTTCGGCGCCAGCGAACAGCCCGCCCGGATCGCCAAGCATAACGTCGCTGCGGTTCGCGGTATCGGATCGTTTACGCCAGCCGCCGCCGACCCCCGCCTTGCCGCGATGTTCGCGCGCGGTGGCTTCGACGCCGGCAGCTTCCGCTTCACGCCTGCCGAAACGCGCCAGGATAACCGCGCGGTGACCGTCGCGGTCCGTGCGCAGACCAACCGCGGTATTGCCAACACGGCCAGCCTCGCTTCGACCACGCCGACGGTCGGTATCGCGCCGATCGCGTATAACCTCGGCATGTCGGTTGGCTGGAAGCGGTTCGCGATCTCGGGCGACGTGAACAAGCTCGATCTCGGCGGTCTGCCGGGTAGCCGGGAGGCTGCCGACCTTGCGGTGAGCTATAGCGCCAAGCGGTTCAGCGGCACGGTGAAGGCGGCGGCGGATCGTCCGCTGGCAAATGCACCGCGACTCGTCGAGGAAGCGCCGAGCTACTCGGTCGATCTAGGCGGGTCGTACGCGCTGACCCGGAGCCTCGCGGTCACCGCCGGCGTGCGTTACCGTTCGGACCGCGAGCGCTTCGTAAAGGTCGACGACGATCGCCGCGATAGCCAAGCCGTGTATCTGGGCACTGCCTTCCGCTTCTAAGGTTTGGCAGGATTTGCCGTGGTTGCGGCGTAAACCTGCTTACTCGTTCTCAACCATCGTCGCCTCTGGCATCTCTGCCTCTCCCGTTGGGAGAGGGAACGGGGCCGCGGCCGCTTGGTCGTAGGAATGATGAGGCTGATCTGAACCCAGACGATTCGAAGCACCTTCCACAATTCGTCACTCTAGCAAACGCTAGGGTCTCTCTCGAAACAGATGACGCTAGCCTCAGGGACGAGATCCCAGCTTTCGCTGGGATGACGGGGTGGGGGGTGTCTTGCCCCAATAGCGGGAGCGCGCAGGACTAGCGGAGCCACGCATCGATTGCAGCCCAGCCGTGAAACCCGAATCGCTGTATCCGCCGCCACCGCAGCGCGTCCATTCCACCCAACGCGATCACCGGTACTCCAACCCCGCGGGCGATCCGCATCGCCCGCGCCGGACCCAGCCCAGCCGCCTCTGCATGCGACCGCGTGGCATAGACCGGCGACACGAACAGCGCGTCCGCCTTGGCGCGCTGCCCGGCGAGCGCTTCGGCACGCGTATGCGCCGGCCAGGTCCTGATGCCGCGCGTCCTCGCCCGACCATGCACGCCGTCCGCCCGCATCGAAGACACCCCCGCGACGACGACGATCAATCGCCGCGCCTGCGCCAGTCGTAGAACCCGCCGTAGCAATTCCCGTCGCTCGCCCGCTGGCGTTGCATAATGCCGAAACACCACGCCCGATCCGGGCGGCAACCGTCTCAGCGCCGGCCATAAAGCGTCACTCATCCGCTCGTCGGTCATCAGCCAGCGTGTGGGAATGGGGTTACGGCGGGGCACACCGCTGCCTATAGCGCGCGGCATGATAGCTGACGACACCACGCCGCTCGCATCCATCCGCACCCGGATCGCCAAGGCCGCCGAGATTGCCGATCGCCGGATCACAGACGTGACATTGATCGCGGTCTCCAAGACGCATCCGGTCGAGGCAATCGAACCGCTGCTCGTCGAAGGCCAGCGCGTGTTCGGCGAGAACCGTGTGCAGGAAGCCTCCGAGAAATGGCCAGCGTTGCGCGAGAAGTATCCCGATGTCGAACTGCACCTGATCGGCCAGCTTCAGTCGAACAAGGCCGCCGAAGCCGTGGCGCTGTTCGATTGCATCCATGCGGTCGATCGCCCGTCGCTGGTCACTGCGCTGGGGAAGGCGATGGAGACGAGCGACCGTCGTCCGGACTGTTTCCTCCAGGTCAACATCGGCGACGAACCGCAAAAGGGTGGCTGCGCGATTGCCGACCTGCCTGCGCTGGTCGAGCAGGCGCGTGCCGCCGGCTTGCCGATCGCGGGACTGATGTGCTTGCCGCCCGCGGATATCGAGCCGGCACCGTATTTCGCGCTGCTGGCAAAGCTCGCGCGCGATCACAGGCTGACCGGCCTCAGCATGGGCATGTCCGACGATTTCGAGACCGCGGTGACGATCGGCGCGACTCACGTCCGGATCGGCAGCGCGCTGTTCGGCGCTCGGGGGACGGGCGCATGAGCATTGCGGTCCGGTTCGACGCACTGCTGTTCGACTTCGACGGCGTGCTGATCGACAGCGAAGCGGTCGGAAACCGCCACATTGCGGAGTGGCTGACCGCCGCTGGGCACCCAACGACTCCCGACGAGTCGATGGCGAACTTTATGGGGCTTGCCGGCCCGCACTTCATCGATGCGATCGAGCGCTGGATCGACCGGCCGCTCCCCGACGATTTCTACGCCGCGCGCAAAGCCGAAGATGCGCGCGTGATGGCGACAGGTGTCGACGCGATCGAGGGCGCGGTGTCGTTCGTCCGGTCGCTCCCCGCCGATCTACCCAAGGCGATCGTCTCGTCGAGCCCAGTTAGCTGGATCGCGAGGCACCTTGAGCATATCGGCCTGCGCGATGCGTTCGGAGACCACCTCTACAGCGGCCGCGAGCACGTGACGAACGGCAAGCCTGCGCCCGACCTCTACCTGTTCGGCGCACGGCAACTCGACGTGGATATCACGCGGACGGCGATCCTCGAAGACTCGCCGGTGGGTGCGACCGGCGCGGTGGCGTCGGGGGCTATGTCATCGGTCTGTCGGCGGGATCGCACTGTAATGCGGAGCACGGCGCGCGGCTGAAGGCTATCGGCGTCGATGCCCTGGCGGAGAGCTTCGACGACGTTGCGCGGTTGCTAGGATAAACTAGATCCCGGTTCTTAAAGTCAAGGACAAGCCAGCCGGTATCCCGTTCCGATGATTACACCTCCCCGGCGAAGGCCGGGGTCCAGTGGCGGAACGGGAATAACGGCGAACGGACCTTCGTTACATCGGCCTTCCCAACTGGACCCCGGCCTTCGCCGGGGAGGTGCTCGCTCGAGGGATACGCAAACTCAACGCGTCCGCAGCGACCGCTAGCCCCGCCCCCGACGCCAGATCGCGCCGATCCCCGCGACCAAGTCATACGGGATCGCCGCCGCCTCTCGCGTCCGCATCTTGAGCTGGTACCGCCGGCTCCCGCCATGCGGCACGTGGATCACGCTCGCGGACATGCCGAGCATCGCGAACAGCATGCGGATGCGCGGCTGGTGATAGCCGTCGGTGCAGATCATGCACTGCGCATACGCGCCGGCGCGGGCGAAAGCCGTCGCCGCGACCACGCTCTGCAGCGTATCCACGCTCGCCTCGTCGAGATAGATCCGCGACCGGTCGACCGTCTCCGCCAGCATTTCCGCCATTACCGAAGCCTCGGACGGCCCATGCGTGCCCTTCGCGCCCGAGCAGAACAGGTCTGCATCTACATACCGCGCCGCCGCCGCTGCCGCGAACGCGATCCGCCGCGCAAGCGTCGGGCTCGGACTGCCATCGGGACGAACGGCTGCACCGAACACCACGATCAAACGGCGCGAGGGAGGAATCTCGGTCAGAACTGATGCCCCGTGCGGTCGCGCTTGGTCGCGAGATACTGTGCGTTGTGCGGGTTTGCCGGCAGGAAATGTGGCACCCGCTCGATCACCGTCACGCCCGCCGCTTCAAGCCCAGCCACCTTCGCCGGGTTGTTCGTCAGCAACCGAATGTCGCGCTGCCCGAGCAGAGTCAGCATCCTCGCGGCTACCCCGAAGTCCCGCGCATCGACCGCAAAGCCGAGCCGCGTGTTCGCGTCGACCGTGTCGTACCCCTGGTCCTGCAACGCATAAGCGCGAAGCTTGTTGACCAGCCCGATCCCGCGCCCTTCCTGCCGCAGATAGAGCAGGATACCCCAGCCACTATCCCGGATCGCGTGGATCGCGGCGTGCAGTTGTGGCCCGCAATCGCATTTGAGGCTGCCCAGCACATCGCCCGTCAGGCATTCGCTATGCAGCCGGACCAGCGGCGGCTGGCCGTTGGGCTGGCCGATCAGCAGCGCGATATGCTCGTCCGCACTCTCCGGCGAGCGGAACGCGACGATCTCCGCATCCTCCGCGCCCTCGACCGGGAGGCGCGCGCGGCCGCGAGCGTCAGTCGTGTGGCGTCCTCGTGCGCTTCTATGTCCGCGCGCGTGATCCGAACCTCGGGCTCGCCAGTGCCGAGGAAGAAAGCGGGTAACAACCCGGCAATCCGCGCCAGCCGCAACGCCGCCGCCGCCGCGTCTGGATCGGTCAGCGCGACCGTCTGGAACGGCCCCTTCATGGGAGTCGCCAGATCGAATTGCGGATCCGCCAACGCGGTCGCGGCGGCGAAATCGATCCACGGCGCCCGATCGACCAGCACCGGCTCGGTCGGATCGGCGGCGGCCAGTTGGTTTGCGAGCTTCAGCGTCGCAGCTCGCCCCGACGAGATCAGCACGCCGCCATTTCCTTTCGGATCGAACGCGGCCAACCGGTCCGCATCCGCCGTTTCAACCGCCAGCAGCACCAGCCCGTCGATCGCGATCGGCCAACCGCGCCGGAGCGCATCGACCGCGCGGGCGGCGGCGCGCGGATCACTCAAAACGCGAACTCGGTCATGATCGGCACGTGGTCGGACGGTTTCAGCCAGCTCCGGCAGCGTTCGTAGACGTGGTGCGACACCGCCGCCTCGGCAGCGGTACCCGTCGCCCACATGTGATCGAGTCGCCGACCGCGATCCGATGCTTCCCACTCCTTCGCGCGGTAGCTCCACCATGTGAACAACCGCGCGGGGGCGGGATGAAAGCGGCGGCCGAGATCGACCCAGTCGCCCGCCGCCTGCAACTTGCCGAGCGCTTCGACCTCCACGGGTGTGTGGCTGACGACGTCGAGCAACTGCTTGTGGCTCCAGACGTCCGATTCGAGCGGGGCGATGTTGAAGTCGCCGACCAGGATGGTCGGGCCTGGCAGCGTTTCGGACCAGGTCGTCATGCGCTCGATGAAATCGAGCTTCTGGCCGAACTTCGGGTTCATCTCGCGGTTCGGGACATCGCCGCCAGCTGGGACGTAGACGTTCTCGAGCCGCACGCCGTTTTCCAGCCGGACGCCGATATGGCGCGCCTCGCTGTTCGCCTGCCAGTCGAAGCGGTCGTCCTCGACGATCGGGACCCGGCTCAGGATCGCGACACCGTGGTGCATGCGCTGGCCGTGCAGGACGATATGCTCGTAGCCGAGGGCGCGGAACGCCGCCAACGGGAAGTCGCCGTCGATGACCTTGGTCTCCTGCAGGCACAGGATGTCGGGTTGCTCATCACGCAGGAACTGCTCGACGATGGCGATTCGGAAACGGACCGAGTTGATGTTCCAGGAGACGATCTTCACGGCCGCGATGTAGCGTTGCGAGGAGGTGGGGACAAGGAAGCGTCTGGAGGCTTCGGAAGAAGGGAGAAGGCGCCATCGGCGAAGCCGCTGTCGTCGACCGGGCCCTGAGAAGAGTGGGGCCCGCCGGTCGCGCTTGAACGAGTCAGGCAAATCTTTTGCCTGCCGCTCTACGCGAAAGACCCTCGCTCCGGGGGCATGGAGCGAGGGCCAACTCAGCGTTCGTCACGCAGGCAGACTGTGGGGAAACCATCCGGGCAACAGGGGAAAAATCCCGAATGCCTCACATCCGCGAGCCACTCATTAGGGTGCGAAACCTGTCGCTGGCATGAATGACCAGAAAGTTTTGTTACTTTCTTCCACCGACGGTGCGTGGGTCGTTCCAGCGGAAGGTGTTGTCGCTGACGGCCACGCCGAATTTCTGGTTGGTCAGCCGGATCGTCGTCCGGTTGTTCTGGCTGTCGAGCGCGACCCAGCCCTGCAGCATCAGTCCGCCCGGCGCGCCCGGGTTGCGCACGAACACTAGCGTGATCCGACCATATTCGGGGTGCTTCGGATCGTTCGCCTCGACCGACACAATCCGCTGGTCATAGCCGGGGACGAGCTTGGCATAGCGGGTGATGTCACGGGTCGGATCGAGCAGCACGCCCAACGGCGAATTCTTGATCGGCCAACGCTGCACCTGCTTCACCGAATAATCGATGAAGGTCAGCGCGCCGCCCTCCGCAACGATCAGGATCGGCACGCCCTTCTCATACTGGAAGCGCAGCTTGCCGGGCTTCTTCAGCGTCAGCACGCCGGTCAGCACCTTGCCATTGCGATCCGCCTGCGAGAAACTGGCGGTCATCGTCTCGACGGACTGCAGATGCTTCTGCACCGCGGCCAGATCGCCGGTAGCCTGCGCGGCGATTGGCGCGGGTATGGCGGCAACCGAGAGAGCGGCGATCGTCGCGATCACCGCGGGGCGGGAATTGAACATCATAATCTCCTTGGAACGCGGACGATTGCCCGCCCGCGCTTGAACCGCCACTGAATTCGATCTGCGGCCACCACACAACCGCATCCGTCATCCTGACGAAAGTCAGGACCCAGGATCAAGCAGGGCAGCGGGTGTTACTCGGGATCCTAACTTTCGTCAGGATGACGGGGGCGGAGGGCCGGCGGCATGTAAAGTTGATCGTCCGTTACAGCGTGATCGCAGCCTTCATCCCGAGCACGCCGACGTCGTTCGCGTCATGCACCCCGCCAGGATTGTGGATGAACTGCACGTTCGGCCGCAATTCGAGCCACCGCGTCGGGTGGACGCTGTAGTAGATTTCCGACGCATACTCCGCATCCTGTACCGCTGGTCGCGTCGGATCGAGTTCCTGCCCCTTCGCAACGCGCCCGTTCACGTTGGTCCGCGCCACGCCGAAGCCGAGAATGTCGCCCGGCCGCCACGGCACCAGCCCTTTGTAGAACAGCCCGGCGGCGATCTGGTTGTCGGTGGTCGAGGTCGCGCGGTCGGCCTGCGTCGCGTTGAGGAACACGCTGAGCCCGGTCACCGACTTGCCGTCCTTCGACGTACCGGTGATCTGCTGCTGGAGATTGAAATACACGCCGTAGCGCGCGTCGTGGCGGAGCGGCGCCATTCCGGTGATCGCGATCGGCTGGCGGTTCACGTCGTAGAATACGTCATCCCCGTTCGATGTGTTGACCCAGCCGCCAACCTTGTACGCGCCCACGCGGCCGTCGTTATCGCCGCGATGCCATTCGGCCTCGACCGGAATCAGCGCGCCGGTTGCACCGTGGAACCGGCCGATCACGAAGTCCTTTTCGAGGTTGCGCGGGTTCACCTCATAGGCGGCGGTCTTCAAAGTGAGGTGGTCGTTGACGTCGTAGCGCAGCCGCGCGCCCCATTGCCCGACCGGCCAGTTCTGCCAGTAATCGCCGACCAGATTGCCCGGCTGCGCGCCGCAGAAACTGAGGTTCTGGAAATAGCAGGAGAAGACCGCGAAATCCTCGCCTGGGTTGGTGCGACCGATCTTCAGTTCGAGCTTTTCGCCGAGCGTCTGCTCGTACCAGAATTGCGTCAGGCGCAGCGTCTGGCCGCGGCCATACACTTCCTGCACCTGTTGCAGTACGCCCAGATTGGCGTCCGCGCCGAGATCGCGACCGCGGCGATAGGTGAGCGTGGCCTGGAACGCGCCGCCCTTGAGTCCGACGACCTTGTCGAGATCGAGCAGCACGCCGACGTCGAACTGGCCGGTCTCGCGCAACAGTTTCCGGTCGCCGCCTGCGAAATTATACCCGCTTTCCGACGCATAGCGCGCGCTGACGCCGATCCCGCGGTCCGCCAGGCGTTTGCGGATGTCGAACCAGTCCGCGAACAGGCCGGGCGGCGGGGTGCGCTGCGTATCCGCGGTCAGCGCGGACGGCGACAGATCGCTGTCACGGCGGACACCCGAACGGGGGCGGTGCTGGGTATCTGTGCTGGTACTGCCCGGAGTCTGCTTCGGGATATCCTGCGCCGAAACCTGCCCGGACACGGCAAGCGCCAATGCCCCTGCACACAACCGCCGATACCCCATCACGCTCACCTGCTTTTCGTAACTTATATCAGCTCCGTATACCGGCCGTCGGTGGTTCGAAACCCTTGTCCGCGCGGGAAAGTTGGTGGCGGGCGGCCCCTCCTAGTTCTCCCGCGAAGGCGGGAGCCCAGAGTTCCAAACGACATCGTTCGTGGCTCCTGGACCCCCGCGTTCGCGAGGGAACAGAAGGTTTCTCGAAGGACGGCTGGTATCGGTTTCCCAACGCTAGATCGCATGCCCTTCGGTATCGCGGAGCACTTCGCGCCGCCCGACATGATCCGGGCGGCCGACGATGCCGTCCTTTTCCATGCGCTCGATCAACCGCGCCGCGGAATTATATCCGATCCGCAACTGGCGCTGCAGCCAAGAGGTCGACGCCTTCTGCGATCTCGCACACCAGCTGGATCGCCTGGCGATATTGCTGGTCCTCCGCCGAATCCTCTCCGGTCGGCGAACCCTCCAGCGCGAAGCTCTCCTCGGGCTCCTCGGTGACGGAGGAGATGTAATCGGGCAGCCCCTGCGAGCGCCAATGATCTGCCACCAGCCGCACTTCGTCATCGGTCACGAACGGCCCATGCACACGCACGATACCCTTGCCGCCCGGCATATACAGCATGTCGCCCTTGCCCAGCAGCTGCTCCGCGCCCTGTTCACCGAGAATGGTCCGCGAATCGATCTTCGACGTGACGTGGAAGCTGATCCGCGTCGGTAGATTGGCCTTGATGACGCCGGTGATGACGTCGACCGATGGCCGCTGCGTCGCCATGATCAGGTGGATGCCGGCCGCGCGTGCCTTCTGCGCGAGCCGCTGGATGAGGAATTCGACTTCCTTGCCCGCGGTCATCATCAGGTCGGCGAGCTCGTCGACGATCACCACGATTTGCGGCAAAACGTCGTATTCGAGCTTTTCCTCCTCGTACATCGGCGCGCCGGTATCCGGGTGATACCCCGTCTGCACCTTCCGTCCGAGCGGCTGCCCCTTGGCCTTCGCGCCGCGCACCTTGTCGTTGAAGCCGGCGAGGCTGCGCACGCCGACGGAGGACATCTGGCGATAGCGATCCTCCATCGTCTCGACCGCCCATTTCAGCGCGCGCACCGCTTTCGCGGGATCGGTCACGACCGGCGACAACAGGTGCGGAATGTCGTCATACATGCTCAGTTCGAGCATCTTCGGATCGATCATGATCATCCGGCACTGGTTCGGCGTCAGCTTGTACAGCAGCGACAGGATCATGCTGTTCAGGCCGACCGACTTGCCCGAGCCGGTCGTGCCCGCGACCAGCAGATGCGGCATCGGTGCGAGATCGGCGATCACCGAATCGCCCGCGATGTTCTTGCCGAGGATGATCGGCAGCTGCGCCGACTGGTCCTCGAACGTCTGGCTGCCGACGAGTTCGTGCAAGCTCACCGCCTCGCGCCGCGCATTCGGCAGCTCGATGCCGATGACGTTGCGCCCTGGAATCACCGCAACGCGCGCGGAAATCGCGGACATGTTGCGGGCGATATCGTCGGCCAGCGCGATCACCCGGCTCGCCTTGACGCCCGGGGCGGGCTCGAGCTCGTACATCGTCACGACCGGCCCCGGTCGCACCTCTATGATCGACCCCGTCACCTTGAAATCGTCGAGCACGTTCTCAAGCAGCCGCGCGTTGCGCTCGAGGCCCGCCTTGTCGATCACATTGCCCTGGCTCGGCGGCGACGGCGTCAGCAGGTCGAGGCTCGGCAGCGTGAAATTGTCGCGCAAGTCGAGCGACGACTGGCGCTCCTTGGGTTTCGCCTGCGACGGTGCGTTCTGGCGGTCGGCGATGACAGGCGCAGGGCGCGGATCGGGCTCGGCGATTGCGCGCGGCTCGACCGGCTTGCGCGTCAGCGTCAGCGGCTCGTCGTTATCCTCGTCGATTTCCGCAAAGCCGTCATAGCCCAGCGCCTCGGTGCGATTGCGGCGGGAAAGCGCCATTTGCGCTCGCCAAGATCGATCTCGATGCTCTTGCCCCAGACGATCGCGCCCGCGACCGCCGCGACCAGACCGACCGCGCGGGCGGACCAGAGTTCGGCGACCGGCTGGCCGATGAAGCTCAGCCCCCAATGCACGACGCTCGCGACGGACAAGCCGATCACGCCACCCCAGCCGGCGGGCAGCGCCAGCACCGACGATCCGGATACGAACGCGAGCGCGCTCGCCATCAGCGCGACGCCGATCGCCGCGCCGCGCACCATCCGCAGCCAATGCCCCAGCGGCAGGTCGCGCCACAATCGCATGCCCAGAATCGGACCGATCGGCAGCAGTAGCGCAACCGCCGGCCCAAACAGCGTCAGCGCAATATCGGCGAACCATGCGCCCGGCGGTCCCACCAGATTGTCGGGATAGGCGCCCGACGCGGTGTTGAGCGCAGCATCGCTCGGGTGATAGCTCGCCAGCGCCAGCGCCATCAGCAGCGTGCCGACGAACAACGCGATCGCCGCGATCAACGCGCCGCTGCGGACGGCACCCGCCTTCACCGTCTCACGCCACAAGGCTGGCTGCGCGCGGCTGGCCATGACCCGTATTCTCCAGTTGCAGTATAACTCAGAAATGCATCGCCCTCGGCAGGCTCAACGTCAAGGTAACCACGCGACAACACGGGTTAAGCTGCGCCCGGATCGTCGTTGGCAGCGACCGGCTGGCGGGATAAAGCGACGCCATGGACACAGATGTACTTATCCTCGGTGGCGGGCTGGTCGGCGCGACGCTCGCCGTGGCGCTCGGCGTGCACGGCATTTCGACGATCGTGATCGACCCGGCCGACCCCGCGGTGACGCTGGCGCCGGGCTTCGACGGCCGCGCCTCCGCGGTGGCGAGCGCAAGCCACCGGATGCTCGACGCGATCGGCATCGGCGCGACGCTGGCGGGGCAGGGCTGTGCGATCCGCCAGATCCGCGTCAGCGACGGGCTGGAGCCGGGCGCGCTCGATTTCGTGCCCGACGCCGACGATGGCGCGCTCGGGACGATGTACGAGAACAAGCTGCTCCGCCGCACGCTGTTCGACGCCGCGACCGCCGCGCCGCATGTCGATCTGCGCATGCAAACCCGCTCGACGTCGGTCGATCGCGCCGAATCGGGCGTCACCGTCATGCTGGACTCGGGTGACACGATCCGCGCACCTCTGATGATCGCCGCGGAGGGCCGCAATTCGCCAACGCGTGAGGCCGCCGGGATCACCATCGCGCGCTGGTCCTACGAGCACACCGCGATCATCGGCGCGTTCCACCACGAACTGCCGCACGGCGACGTGGCGTACGAAATCTTCTATTCGAGCGGCCCATTCGCGCTGCTCCCACTCCCCGACGATGCCGACGGCCACCGCTCCGCGATCGTCTGGACGGTCGATGCGAAGAACGCCCCTGGCATGCTGAAGCTTGGCAACCGCGCATTCCTCGCCGAAGCGGAAAAGAGCATGGGCGGCTTCCTCGGCGCGCTGTCGATGGCGACGCCGCGGTCGAGCTATCCGCTCGGCTTCCACCACGCCGCGCGCATCACCGACACGCGGCTTGCGCTGGTCGGCGACGCCGGCCACGGTATCCACCCGATCGCCGGGCAGGGCCTCAACCTAGGCTTCCGCGACGTGGCAACGCTCGTCGAAGTCCTCGTGGAGGGCAAGCGCCTCGGCCTCGACCTCGGCGACGCCGCGCTACTCGCACGCTACCAGCGCTGGCGCGGGCTCGACACGTTCATGACCGCGGCCGCCACCGACACGCTCACCCGCCTGTTCGGCCTCCCCGGCAAGACCGCCAGCGCCGTCCGCCGTTTCGGCATCAGCGCGGTCAACGCCATCCCGCCGCTCAAGGATCGCTTCATGGCCGAGGCACGCGGCGAAAGCGGCGATCTGCCGAAACTGCTGCAAGGGCTTACCGTGTGAGGCGCGCGATCTGCCGATCGTGAACGCGGGACAGTAGGGTCAACGCGAGACCTGCGCCGATCAGGCACATCAGCATGTCCCATTGCGTATCCCAGGGATCGCCCTGCGTCCCGAGGAACGCATCGGCGCCCTGACCGAGCGCAACGGCCGCCCCGAACTCGATCAGTTCGTATAGCGCGCTGACGGATAGGCAGTAGGCGAGCACTTTGATGGTGAGCAGGCGGCGCGACGCGATGCTGCCGGTTCGCACGAGCACTTCGCGTAAGGCGATGGCGGGGACGAATCCCTGCATCAGATGCCCGAAACGATCATAGGGATTGCGCGTGAGATGCAGCATGTCCTGCACCGTGAAACCGATCGGTACGCGGGCGTAGGTATAGGCACCGCCCAGCATCAGGACGAGGCCGTGCAGCGCGATCAGCAGCAGTGCCAGATCGGTGAAGATAAAACGGCGGCGCAGTGCGATCAGTATCGGAAACGTGATCAGGACTGGTGCGATCTCCATCCACCACGTCGCGCGGTCGAACGGCGCCCAGCCCGACCCGACAAGCCCAAGTCCCCAAACCGCGCCGAGACTCCAGAGGCGGCGGTCGGTCGATGGCATTAATCCGCTACGTGTCCGCCAAGTTGCCGCGCTTCCTCGACAAGCATCACAGGGACGCCGTCTTTGATCGGATAGGCCAAGCCCGCGGTGTCCGAAATCAACTCCTGCGCCGCTTCGTCATAGCGCAGCGGCGTCCGCGTCATCGGGCAGACCAGGCGTTCGAGCAGCCAAGGATCGAGCGTGCTCACTGCAACGTCACCGATTCGTCGCCGTCGTGCCGGCCGAAAAACTGCATCAGCTGGATGATCAATTCCGCGCGTTGCTCGATATTCGGCGCTTCCAGCAACGCCTGTTTCGCGGCCGCGTCGAACGGCGCGATCTGGGCGATGCCGTTGACCAAGCTCTCGTCGTCTAGCCGTCCGACTGCATCCCAATCGACCGCATAGCCCTGCATGTCGGCGAACCGGCGCGACTCCATTTCCAGCGATGAGCGCCGTCCAAGCGACAGCGCGTCGTCCTCGATCAACGGCAGCAATTCCGCTTCGACCTGTCGGAACGCGGTCGTCACGTCCAACTCGCGGACGATCCGGAACAGCGCGATGCCCTCGAGCACGACGTTGTACCGCCCGTCGTCGAGCGCCTCGACCTCGGCGATCTTGCCCACGCAGCCGATGTCGTACAGCGCATTCGCGTCATCGTTCGGCCCGCCGCGCGGCTGGATCATGCCGATCCGCCGATCACGTGCCATCGCGTCACTGATCATCGCCCGATAGCGCGGCTCGAACATGTGCAGCGGCAGATGCATGCCGGGAAACAGCAGCGACCCCGGCAGCGGGAAGATCGATAGCCGCGTGGTGGCGCGAGGGGGCGACTCGGTGGTCATCCGAACAGGATCGCAGACAGACGCCGCCGCTGTCCAGACACCCACGGGTCTTCGAGCCCGACGACTTCGAACAGCTTCAACAATTGTGTCCGCGCCGCGCCCTCGTTCCAATCGCGCTCGGTGGCAATGATGCCGAGGAACGTGTCCGCGGCGGCATCACGGTCGTTCGCCGCCATCTGGCCATTGGCGAGCGCGAACCGGGCCTGCAGATCGTCGGGGTTCGCCTCGACTGCGGCCAGCAGCGGCGACAGGTCCGCGACCGGCGGGGCCGACTGCGCGAGCGCGAGTGCGGCTTGTGCGCGGGTAATCGCGGGATCCTTAGCGATCGCCGGATCGAGGTTCGCCAGCCAGTCGCTCGCCTCGTCGAGCTGCCCGGTCGCGACCAGCGCGCGGACGAAGCCGGCATGGACCTGCGGATGCTCGGGCGCGATCTCGGCGATCTCGCGGAAAATCCCGAGCGCACGCTCACCGTCACCTGCGGCGAGCGCCTCTTCGCCCATCGCGATCAAGGGCTCGACATCGGGTGTGGCATCCGCCGGCTCGGCCTCGATCGGCAGCTGCTTGAGCAACTGGTCGAGGATCACGCGCAACTGCGATTCGGTGCGCGCGCTGGTCATGTCGGCGACCAACTGGCCCTGGAACATCGCATAGACGGTTGGGATCGACTTGATCTGGAATTGCGCGGCGATGAACTGGTTCTTGTCGGTATCGACCTTCGCCAGCACGACGCCCTTGTCGGCATAATCCGCCGCGACCTTCTCCAGCGTCGGCGTCAGCGCCTTGCACGGCCCGCACCATTCCGCCCAGAAATCGATGATCACGAGCTTCGTCATCGACGGTTCGACGACATCGCGACGGAACGCCTCGACGGCGTCCTTCTCCGCGGGGGACATTCCAAGCGTGGCCAAGTTCAACTCCCGTGTGGTTCTAGCGCGCTATTTGGGGGGCGGCGGCGGCGAATGCCACCTCTGGAGCCAACCTGTAGAGCATCGCGGTCGAAATTCCACGCGCCGCCGCCGCCGTTGAAACGGTCCGTCGATCCTTGGTCGGTTACCGTCGGTACATCCCCATCGGTCCGTCCCCCTCAAACCCGTCGCCCTCAAACTCGTCACCTCAAACTCGTCACCTCAAACTCGTCACCCAAACCCGTCACCCCAAACCCGTCACCCCAAACCCGTCACCCCAAACCCGTCACCCCAAACCCGTCACCCCAGCGAAAGCTGGGGTATCCCCGTGAGGCGCTGGTCGCGTGCCACGTGAAATACCCCAGCTTTCGCTGGGGTGACGGGCGTAGGATTCGAGACGGGCGTAAGGTTCGAGACGGGCGTAAGATTCTAAAGGAGATCGGCATCCGTGACTTGACCGGCAGCCGTGACCGGATTGGAATCAATGAAAGTCGCGCGACTTCGGCAGGACTCGTACGTCGCGGGGATGCGTCGCGCGGGTGGTGTGCGCGGGCATCCGGGCTGCGCGTGAGGACCGGGCGGATCACCTCGTCGACACGTGCGAGCGGCGGTTCCAGCGCGTGATCCTCCGACAGCAGCCGCAGCATCTCGGTGCGATCCTGCACCCGTGCGGTCATAAGGTGCGTGACGCCTTCCTCGCTGCGCTGGATCACGCCCTCCAGCACCATCAGCCGCGACGCCATCACCGCGCGGCGGTTCGCCTCGAAATCGCGTGCCCACATCAGTCCGTTGGTGACGCCGGTCTCGTCCTCGATCGTCACGAAGATCGCATTGCCTTTGCCCGGCCGCTGACGGACCAGCACCACCCCGCGACCTTCGCACGCCGCCCGTCCTTGGTAGCGTTGGCCTGCGCACTCGACAGGATACCTTCGGCCGCGAACCGTTCGCGGAGAAAGCTCATCGGATGCGCTTTCAGCGACAACCGCGTCGTCTGGTAATCCGCTGCCACCTGTTCGGAGAGCGGCATCGCCGGCAGATGCGCATCGGGTTCCTGGCCGAGTTCAGGCACGTCCGCGGCAGCGAACAGCGCAAGCTGCTTTGGCGGTGTCCTGCGGACGTCCCACAACGCCTCGCGGCGCTCCTTGGCGATCGATCGGAACGCGTCGGCGTCGGCGAGCAGGTTCATCGCGCGCTGTGGCAGGTTCGCCCGCCGCGCGAGGTCCTCGATGCTGGCGAACGGCGTGGTCCGGACGCGGACGATCTCGTCGGCCCAGTCCTGTCGAAACCCATCCACCTGCCGAAAGCCGAGACGCAAATCCTCCCCGGCACGGGGAGGGGGACCATCCGCAGGATGGTGGAGGGCGCGCGCCGCAAACGTACCGCCTGGAAGGGGGAAGCTAAAACCGGGCCGTCCGTAACGAGCCCAGCCGCAAACGGTCCGTCCGCTGAAGCCCCCCTCCACCCCGCTTCGCGCGGTTCCCCTCCCCGTGCCGGGGAGGATTCAAGCGAATTATCCCAACCACTCGCATTCACATCGACCGGCAGCACGGTCACCCCATGCTCGACCGCATCGCGCACCAACTGCGCCGGCGCATAAAACCCCATCGGCTGCGAATTGAGCAACGCGCAGCAGAACACCGCCGGGTGAAAGCATTTGATCCACGACGACACGTACACCAGTCGCGCGAACGACAGCGCATGGCTCTCGGGAAAGCCGTACGACCCAAACCCCTCGATCTGCTTGAAACACCGCTCAGCGAACTCGCGCTCATACCCCCGGCCGACCATCCCGCCGATCAGCTTGGCCTGGAAATTATCCATGCCGCCTACCTTGCGGAACGTCGCCATCGCTTTCCGCAACTGGTTCGCCTCGTTCGGCGTGAACCCGGCCGCGACGATCGCCAGTTTCATCGCCTGTTCCTGAAACAGCGGCACGCCGTAGGTGAAGCGGAGCAGTTGCTTGAGTTCGTCGGGCGGCCCGAACTTCGGATCGGGCGAAGGATATTCGGCCACCTCCTTGCCGCTGCGCCGCCGGAGATATGGGTGCACCATGTCGCCTTCGATCGGCCCCGGCCGGACGATCGCGACCTGCACGACCAGATCGTACAGCACGCGCGGGCGCAACCGCGGCAGCATGTTGATCTGCGCGCGGCTCTCGACCTGAAACACGCCGATGCTGTCGCCCTTGCACAGCATGTTATAGACCCGGTCGTCCTCAGCGACTGCGATCGTATCGAGCTTGTGATCGCCGTGGTCATGCTCGCGCATCAGGTCGAACGCCTTTCGGATGCACGTCAGCATCCCGAGCGCGAGGATATCGACCTTCATCAGCCCGAGCGCGTCAATATCGTCCTTGTCCCATTCGATGAAGGTGCGGTCCTCCATCGCGCCGTTATGGATCGGCACCATCTCATCGAGCCGCCCTTGGGTGAGAACGAACCCGCCGACATGTTGCGACAGGTGGCGCGGGAATTCGAGCAGCCGGTCGACCATTTCGCGCAGCCGCGCGATCTCCGGATTGTCGATGTCGAAGCCGGTTTCGGCAAACCGCTGTTCCTGGAAGCGGTTCGAGAAACTGCCCCACACCGTGCTCGTCAGCCGCTGCGTCACGTCCTCGGTCAGTCCCAGCGCCTTGCCGACCTCGCGTACTGTGCTCTTCGGCCGATAATGGATGACGGTCGCGGCGATCGCGGCGCGGTCGCGACCATAGCGGCGATAGATATACTGCATCACCTCCTCGCGCCGCTCATGTTCGAAATCGACGTCAATATCCGGCGGCTCGTCGCGCTCGCTCGACACGAACCGCGAGAACAGCAGGTCGTATTTCATCGGATCGACCGAGGTGACGCCGAGCAGGAAGCAGACGACCGAGTTGGCGGCCGAGCCGCGTCCCTGGCACAGGATCGGGGGATCCTGCGCGCGCGCAAACCGGACGATGTCGTGCACGGTCAGGAAGAAATAGGCGTATTTTCGCTCGCGAATCAGAGCGAATTCTTCGTGGAGCAGCGCCCGCATCTTCTCCGGCACGCGGTAATCGTAGCGTTCCAGCGCGAGCTGCCAGACATGATGTTCGAGCCAATCCTGTGCCTCCCAGCCGGCCGGAATCGGTTCGTGCGGATATTCGTATTTGAGATCGTCGAGCGTGAAGGCGATCCGCGACAACAGGCGTGCGCTCTGCGCCACCGCATCGGGGCGATCGCGGAACAGCCGGGCGATCTCGGTCTCGGGTTTCAAATGCCGTTCGCCGTTCGCGGCGAGCAACCGCCCGGCCTTGTGAATCGTCGTGCGCTCGCGGATGCAGGTGACGACGTCGTGCAGATCGCGGTCGTCGGGATAGGCATAGAGCGCGTCGGTCGTCGCGAGCACGGGAACGCCTGCCGCATCGGCAATCCGACTAAGCCGCGCCAGTCGCCGCCGATCGCGACCGCCGCGCGGCATCGTCACGCCGAGCCAGACCGCATCCGCGCCCAGTCGCCTGACCGCGCTAAGGACCGTCGCCAGATCGCGCTCTCTCCGTTCGGGCAGGGCATCGCCGTCCGGCAGCGGCGACACGGGGGTCGCGCCCCGCGCGCTGCTCTTAGGCATCACCACCAGCATCATGTCGGCATGATGCGCGATCAGGTCGCCGAGCCCGAGGATGCAGCCACCCTTTTCGGCACGCCGGTTACCGACCGTCAGCAGCCGCGTCAGCCGCCCCCAGCCGCGTCGGGTCGAAGGGTAGGCGACGATGTCCGGCGTACCGTCTTCGAAGACCAGCCGCGCACCCACCACCAGGCGGAAATCGATCGGCGGCATTGCCATGCCGAGCAGGCCGTCGCGTGCCTTCTTCAACGCCTGATGCGCGCGAACCACGCCGGCAACCGTGTTGGAATCGGCGATCCCGATCCCGCTTAGTCCCAATTCCACCGCGCGCCCGACCATCACGCCGGCATCGCTCGCCCCATCGAGAAACGAGAAATTGGTCGCGGCGACGAGTTCGGCGAACCCGGTCATGGCGCCGCGCCGCTCACGCGAAGACGCCGTGGAGGTACCAGCGCGGCGTCTCCATCTCGGAATACAGGCCGTGGCGGAAGATCCAGAAGCGGCGGCCGCGGCGGTCCTCGATACGGTAGTAATCGCGCGTCGGGATGTCCTGGCGGCGCCACCATTCGCCGGCGATCCGCTCCGGCCCTTCGCTATGTGCCACGTCGTGGACGGTGCGCCGCCAGCGAAAGCGGTGCGGCGGGCCGTCGGGGACCTCGGCCATCATCGACTCGATCGGCTGCGGCGGGTCGAACAGATAGATCGGGCGGAGCGGCGGTTCGCCGGTTTCGGGCGCGATCCACGGTGTCGGGGCAGGGGCCTCGGCGGCAGGCAGCATCAGCTCGGCCTGTTCGGGAATATGACTGTCGCGCGCCGAGAACCGGCGGACGCGCGCCCGGCCCAGCCGCGTGCCGAGCTGGTCGACGAGTTGCGCGACCTCTCCCTTTTGCGCCTCGCCGCCTTCGAGCTTCAACTGCGAGGCGTCGAGTTTCTCGGCCAGCGCGACATCGAGCCGGACCAAATCATAGCCGAATCCGGGATCGAGCGGATCGGCGAGGCTGTCGATCCGCTCGCGGAACAGCCGCATCAGCAGCGCGACGTCGCGTGTCGGCTGGCCAGTCTCGATCCGCAACCGTTGGACCAGACCGTCGGCGCGAAACAGGCGCGCCTCCCAGCGGCGACCGCCTTCGTGGCGCTCGGCGAGTTGACCCGCCGCTTCGCCCGCCAGGTCTGCCAGCATCTCCAGCGCATATTCGGTCCGCGCGATCGGTTCGGCGAAACGCCGTTCGACACCGATTTTCGGCACGGTGCGGCGCGCGACGATCGGCCCCTTCACCGACCCGTCGAGCCGGCGAATCATCATCGCCGCCTCCTCGCCGAACCGCGCCGCGATCGTCGCCAGCGGCCGCGCCATCACATCGCCGACCGTCTTCAGCCCAGCGCGCGACAAGGCGGTGGTCGCATCCTCGTCGAGCCCCAGTGCAGCCACTGGCAACCGCTTCACCGCGCGCTTTTCATCGGGGGCAGGTGCCCCCGCATACCGGGCCAGCGCGCGCGGTGTCGGGCGTGTCGCCGAACGCATGGCGCACCAGCAGCCCCCGCCGCGCGAGGCGCTCCTCGAGATCGGCGGCGAGGCGACGCTCGCCCTCGAACTCGTGCACGCACCCGGCGATGTCGAGGATCAGCCCATCGGGTTCGTCGAGCGCGACCGACGGCGTATAGCGCTGGCACCCGTCGGCGAGTCGCTCGAGCCATTCGTGATCAGCATGCGCGTCATGATCGTACACCTCCAGCTCAGGGACGCGCGCGGGCATCTGCTAACGTCAGCCCCGGAACGAGTCCTGCCCTCATAGCTTCTCGGTCGAGCGCCTTCAGCCTGACGCTGCCCGACACCGTCTCGACGAACGCGATCGGCGTCTCAGCCCGTCCGACGAACAGATGCGGCCGCATCGTCCGCAGCCGCTCGATCGGCAGCCACGGGAATACCAGCGCCAGGTATCGTCTTGGAATCACCAAAGGCGAAGGCGGTATTGTCGAAGATATACGCGTCACGGTCCCACTCCACACGCCAGCGAAGCCCGGCTTGGCCTCCGCGTCGACGCAGCAATTCGATGTCGAAGGTAGGTTTGCCCGGTGCGTCGGCCTCCAGCGGTCGCGATCGACACGCCGCAACCTGCCAGCGTGACGCCGCCGCGCTCGGCACCGGGTCTGCACCGATGCGCAGGCTGAGGATCGTCACGCCCGAGGCTTCGGCGGCCAGCATCAGCCGCCGCGTCGCGGTCAGGTCGATCTTCGGTGCACGTCCCCAGGACTCGATCAGCAGCGTACCAAGCCCGTGGCACCGCGCGGCGTCGGCGGCGGCGCGCAGTAAATCCGTTTCGTTCTCGACCAGCCCAAGCACCAGCGACGACACGTCGAGACCCATCTCGACCAGCCCGGTCGCATGTAGCCGCCCGCCCTGGCGTTCGCTCGCCTCGGTCCGCAACCACATCACCGGCGCCGCCCGAGCCGCCAGAACTGACGCAATCGCGAACCCCGCGCCGCTGGCCGAGTCGTCCACGGTGGCGAAAATCTCATGCAACTGCGCCTTCGCCAAACCGCCCGTCAGCCACGCATCGTCTGCACGATCATCCCCCTGAGCCGGTATACCGGTCGTGGCGATCCGCTTCAGGCGGGCAATCAAGGCGGACGACTCGTTCACAATTGTTCTTGTAATGTTCTACAGGGGAGTCGCCAAGCGGAATCTCGCATCGACTGATCGGTTGGTGCGGCGCACAATAAATTTGGCGAATTTCGCTATAATATCGAAAAGGCGCTTGCCGATCTCGAAACCTCGGGCTAACAGCGCGCCTCACCCAGTCACCGTGTCGCTTCAGACCGGAGACATAGGCGCCAGAGCGGGCGTAGCTCAGGGGTAGAGCACAACCTTGCCAAGGTTGGGGTCGAGGGTTCGAATCCCTTCGCCCGCTCCAGTTTTCTACAGTGAATACACACTTAGAGGCTGGCCGCCGGGGCCGAGGGTATCCTCATATAGCTTTTGGTAATCGAGGGTTATTGGCTTGCAAGCCCGAACCTAGCGCATTGCCGCTTGGGTAACGACATCGTGAGCGTTGCACAGCCTCGCCAGTCTCGAGTTCGGTAACGCATGCCAGGGGAGGCATGACTCTGGGCTGCTGAACGTCGAAAACTATCAGCTTCTCCCGCCGATAGTGTCAGGGCCTCTTGATCGAGCCGCTGAAAAAGCTCGTCGGACGTCATGATTACAGAGCGTTGCGAGACCACCCGTTTCAATGAACCCCACGCCGGACTCATTTCTCGCTGCCGCGCATCAGCCTTGAGTTCAGGCTTTGCCCGGCAAGGATGTTGGACGTCTCGACCGATAAGGGAAAATGGTGCCCGGAGACGGGGTCGAACCGCCGACACTGCGATTTTCAGTAGCTTAGTCGTGCCTTTATCTTATTGTAAAATAATGATTATTTCTAGTCCGTGCTAGGAAAGTGCTAGCTTTAGGCGGTGGGGCAGGGGGCGATACCGGTCAAAAGTCAGGGAGAATGGAGCATCTCGTCCCAGATCCTTCCCTCACATTTGCGTCCATAATGAACGCAGTCACGTGTGCACGGCAAACACAGGGTTGATTACAAAGCGATCGTGCCCGCATATCCGGACAATTACCGGATAATTTGGGCGTTAGCAGTGGCCCATACGGTTCGTTGGGGTGGATGAGAAACGATGGCCGTTGAAATGGACGCTGAGAATGCAAGCGAGTTCTGGCCGCTTCTCGATGGCAGCTTGCCCCCTAGCTTGTTCGCCGACGAACATCTTCGCAGCGTATTATTTGAGTACCTGCCACTATATTATCAGTGTAGCGCAGCGACGATCCGCCAAGGCGTTAAGGCGCATCTTAAGAGGACCGCTCCCGGTAGTCCCAAGCCGTTGGGTGCCGACCAGTTGGTGCGGGACCGTAATATGGCGTCACTGTTCGGCAATTTGCCCGCAGCGAGAGACCGCGCAGGCGAAATCGGGTTCGTAGCCGAGGAGGGTTATAATAAGCGCGGGCGGAACGGTACGAGGGGGCGTCTGCTACCTCCGGTTTTTTCGTTCGCAGAATTGATTTGGACGGGCTACCGCAAGGCTCCAGACATGTCCCTATTGTATGACTGGTTAGTAGAGGCCGGTGAGGAGCGGCCGAATTTAGCGGGTAGAACTTTTTTAACAGCTAAATCGCTTACGTCTGCGATCGCCGCGGAAAAATGTCCCGTCACGCTCGATAACATTTGGCTCTCACGTAGCATTGTACTGTTCGCGTCACTGTTGCCGGCCGACGAATGCCTCCAGTTGCTATATACCGCCGCCAATCTCGGGTGCCGCCCGGTAAGCGAAGCTTATTTCAATGAGGATCTTGCAACGGCAGTTCCGACTTCAGTCTCAACTCAAGGCGCGAGCGAGGCAAGGTCTGTCGTCGCCTCCCTACCTCGTCGGCCCAAGCTGGCCGCGCCTGAGCTGGTTTCGCCGGGAAAGTACGACATTTCGCCGGAGACGCTACAATGGCTTGAAGCGCTGGACGCTGTCACTCATGACATGCGCAATGCGCGCCTCGCCGCCGAGCAGGCCTTATGCCAGGATGCAACGGTCGCCCTTGATGGCCCCGCCGAATCTTGGCAGGCGATCGTCGAAGCAGTCGATCTGTCACGACGCAGCACCGCTGCTTTAATTGATACTGTGAAGCTCGGTAGTGCCCGTCAAGCTTCCATGTACGATGAACTAGACGAATTGCTTGGAACATCTTTCAAGGATGCATTCGTAGCAGCGTCCATCGATCATGAACGACTTGTTGCGGAACTGACTTCGCTCGACACGATCACAAACGCACTTCACCAAGTTCGGCCAAGTATCGACCTTCTCTCCAGCTGGCGTATGACTATTGGTAGTGAAACCTTAGCCGTAGCCGGTAAGCGTTTGGTGCGTGCCGCCGAAAAGGAGGTGGCTCGTCGTAACACGGAAAATGAATTCCGCGAGGACGTGTTGGCTTACGTTACTCAACAGCCAACCGAGGAAGTTACAGCTTTCCTCGGTGAACTCAATTCTATGGCATTGGCCGCGGTTCTTCCGGTGTTTCTTGATGCGCCGTGGATTGTCGGTGGGGCAATTATATTTCGATTGCTGATTGATCAAGGCAGTGACGAGCTGGATAGCCCTTTATCGTATGTGTCGACAGCACCGAAACTAGTTCGTCGGGCAATGTTGCAATTCGTAGATCCAGCTTCGTCGTCTTGCGACGCATATCCCAGTTTCCGCCGAATTGTCGCACTTGAGCGGTTCCGAGACATCCTAATGTTTGGTCCGCTAGCCCAAATTGGCGATCCTTCGTCGGGGTTAAGTGATGCCAATCTGGTAGGGCGATCGATCCACGAACTGATCGAATGTATTAGCAGCAATCTCGACATACTTGACACCGGCGTTGATATTATTCGGATGCTGCGTAGACCTGCTGAGCAGGCAGAAGCAGCAAAGTCACTAATTAGCTACATTTTGGCTCCAGCTACAATGAGCGGAACATTTCGGCGTCTGCGTGAACAGGCGCGCGAGCTTCTCCTTCTTCCTCTATTGGATGCGACAGAAATCAACACCGTTCGTGCGGCGGCACTAGCAGGAGAATTGAACTCAGGCCGTGCCATCGACTCGGTATTAGGAGCGTTTCAAAGCGAACGACCCGACGATCGAATCGAGAGCCGGCATCGTGAGCAGCTAACACGCTACCTCGATCAGGCGGGGCAACTTTTGAAAGATTACCTAGCTGAAGCTAGCGATCAACCGGATGCCAGGCAGCGATCTTATCGCCAAGAACTGTCTATCATACAAAAGAGACTACGTGACGATGGAGACGCAGCCACGATTGAATGGCTGGAGTCAGAGGTTCGTTTGATACTAGAAGGTGCGGATCAAGGCTTAGACCATCGAACACTTGTAGGCGACACCACTCCCATAGCTGAGCGGGAGTGGTCCGCGACTGATCGGGACTGGGCGACCTCCTTCATAGATCTACCTGAGTTCCACGGTCCCGTGGCGCCGAAGCCTCTGGAAATAGCGGCAAGCGTCATGCGTTGGAAAGGTAGAGGTGTGGTCCCCTCAACGCGCGACATTGCGGACTATCTCGTCGATCGGCGCGCGTTCAGCGAGGCACTCCGTCTAGCGCGCGAACGTGGGGATACCATTGCTCAGTCTGCCATATCCACCTCAGCTCAACCTGCAGTCGAAGCGATAGAAGCCAGAGCTCGAACAATATTACGCGAAGCCGGCGAGGACGTCTCCGCAATAGATTTCGATCAAGATGCGTTCGAATCCGCGCTGAGCAGGCTCGACGTTGACGCGGCGTCGGATCTGCTCGACTTTTGGCAGCTTGCTATTCTAGAACGTGAGGAGCAGCGCGCCAACAACCTGCGGGATCCTGAAGCGGGCGTGAGACTGCAAAAGACAATTGCTCGCTTGAACGCTGCAGGCGTCGACACCCTCGACGAAACGATGTCCCTTACCGAACTGGAGGCAGCTTGGCAGGATATTCTGTTGGACCGCCGTGCCGAGCGCGCGCATTTGGTAGAGGTTGCTAGCAAGCTTGATCCAGTGTCCTCCATTCTGTCGAGTTTGACCACCCCTCTATCCGTCTTCGTTGGGCGCTGCGATGATCCGCAACTGTGGCTTGAAGCCTCGGTATCGTCCGATTTTACGCTCTTGGTTACTGAGGCTGTTCAAAAGCTTGCAACCTGGATAGAAAACTCTCCAAACTTTCGTGACGAAGAGCAGTCCGCTCTTACCAAACTGTCAATATGGTACCTTGATTTTGTTATTGAGAGATCTCTATCTTTGCATGAACAGTATGTTGCCGAGGTGCTGCAGTCGGCCTTCGATCGGCTGCTAGAAGTTGCGGACACGATTATTCAAGCGCAGAGACCGTCCGACTGTGTATCACTGTTGTTGGAGAGCGGGGAGCTGAGTGCGCCTCCTGTCGAACACCTGCCAGTCACAACTGAATCATCTGAAGCGGCGCAGTTTGACGCGAGCGATATCCCAGACGCGCTCGCCCTTCCAGACCTTGTGTCGGCAGATGTCACAGCTTTGCCTGAGCAGCTTATCGCGGCAATCCAAGCGCAGGATTGGTCTCTGGCGCACGAGGTCTGCCATAGCGTTGCGAAGACAGCAGGAACTACGCAAGCTGCGCGGTTGACGGCCATCGGCCAGGCGATAGATTCACTTAGTGACCATGCCACGATCCCGACTGCTGAAGTGGCGGACATCTTCCCTTCGGCTGCGGCTTGGCTTTCTAATCCGCGCGACGGTGCCGCTGATATAGGGGAGTCGAAGCGGACGGACATTGCCTTCCAACTTCTGTCGGGCGCCGTTGCGGCTGACAGCGAGCAGGAAATGCTGCGGAAGTCCGGCGCGGGCGGCTCTTGGGCGGAGATCCTCGGCCGGGCTTCACCATTTCGCCGGATGCTCACGACAGGGCTGCCATCGCGAACCGGTCGGGTTCTAGAGGCGCTCGTATCAGGGCCTTTGGCGCTTCCCGTGGCCGAACGCCTCTGGGACGCGGCAACGAACCTTAGCGAACCGCAGACGTATCGTATCCCGTTACTGAATCTGCTCAATGACCATGGCGCGCATGAGGTGATTATCAAGCTCGCGCAACGTCACGAAGCCGCCATAGTGCCCCGCCTTTCCCAGCTTTTCGAAATCCGCGCTGTCGCTCTCAACCGACCGGACCTGCTGCCTGTTTCACAATCACTAGCAGAGCACCTTGCAGGGCAAGCGAAGGGCGCGCCGTTCAGAATGTTCATCAAGAACCTTCCGAGTGCATCTCAAACCAGCCAACCTACTCTCAGAGTTAGCTTCGACGGGTCGATCCAGCTTCGTCCGCCGGCCGACAAGACGGGTGGCCTCGACCTACCGATAGTCGTGACTCCCGAAGGCTTGGTTCCTGCTAAACTCTTTGCGAGGCTTTTCGCGGAAGATGATGTCATTTTTGCTGATGAGAGTCGTTACAAAGAGCTGTCGAGTAATCCTATCTACTTCGCGACGGACTATGCTGTTAATTTGCGTTTTGGACCGAGCTGGTTTGGACCGGAAGCTGAGCGTCGTGACAGCATTCGTATAAGGATTGAGGCGAAGACGGTAACCGACGATCTGATCGTAGAAGATGCTGTCTGCACCGTGCGACCGGTAGATCGAGGACGTGCGTCGAGCCGGGTCCTGAACATCGACACGTTGATGGACCTCTATCCGGGGGTGGCAAACACACCGGTAGTGGACGACGCTTTCATCGGTCGGTTCGACGAAATAGAAAATCTTCATCAGTTTCTTGTGTCCGCAAAGAATCCTAGCCCAGTCCTCCTCAGTGGAATGAGGCGCGTTGGCAAAACTTCACTTCTTTATGCTTTCCATAAGCGTTGCAGCCAAGTCACTGGATCTGGCGCAATCAGCATTTATCAGACGCTTGCTGAACGTAAGGTTGAATTGTCTTCGTCGGAGCACACGGTTGCCGGCGTCTTCTTCAAGACGATCCAGCACGGCCTGGTTCGCCCCAATCTTCCCGCTGATGATCGGAACCACGCACTTTGCGCGCGCATCCGGCAACATTTCAACAACGATTGGAAGGAAGTGCGCCGTGCGATCCAGGACTGCTACGATGAGGACAGTCTTTCGAGCTCGCTGATTATGCTAGTCGAGCGGCTGCGCGAATGGACCGGGTCGCAGGCGCGCTTTGTCTTTCTTCTTGACGAGGCGGAAGCTCTGGTCGCCCCCTACCAGATGGGCGGCCGCAAAAGGATAGAGCTCGAACAGCTGCTCCAGAGCCTTCGTGAAGTTTCGCAGACAAGCACATCTATCGGCATCCTACTTTCTGGTAGCAATCACATGAACGTGTTTGCTCGTGAATACAAAAATGCGTTCTTTGGAAGCAGCCAGTCCATAGAGCTCGAAGGTTTCGCCGAAGTCGAGACAGCTTCGCAAATAGTCGCTCCAAAAGGAATTGAAAGCTTCGTGCAGTTCGACTCGGCAGCGATCGAATATGCTTGGAGCTTGTGCGCTGGCATGCCTCAGTTCCTCTGGCAGATCGGGGCAACCACTGCCCTGCAGGTTAAATCTGGTCCCGCTAGCCGAAGCGACATTCGCGCCGCTGTCGCGACCTTAGTGGGCGCAGACAAGTCGAAGCTGCCTTTCAAAGCTTATGAGATGCTTGAGCCGATCGACAGCATGCTGTCACTCGAGACCGCGCGGGAACGTGATCTGCTCTGGATGCTGCTCTATCGTGTTGCTCAGGCGAGTTCGTTGGCGCTTCAAGATGCAGCCATTCCTTTTGTAATTGATCAGGCACTGGTGGCGGTGGACGATCGTCTCGCATGGCGAAAACGCTTGGGAACATTGGTCGACTTGAAGGTCTTGCGTATGGATACATCGTCAAGCGTCCGTTTCCGGGTGCCCTTCTTCGCCGAGGGCTTTCGGGCACCTAAAAACTGGCAGGAGTTCAATATCCGCCAGCAGCAGGTCGCAATATGAGACGGGATTGTGACTGGTTCGCAATGCGAGCCGAGACAATTTGGAGAGCAAAACCGGGCCGCTCGATGCTCGTGATGGTTCCGCAGGGCTGCGACGAAGCAGGATCTGCCAGGCTCGTGCAGCAATGGGTTGATGGGCATTTCTGTATGCCCGCAAGCTATTCGAACCATACCCCTATCTGCATCAACTTGGTCTCGGATGGTCTTGAATCCAGCGCGCATTTTGCCAGTGCAATTTGTCAGGCGATTGAAAAAAGATTGGCGATCAAGGTCGATACCTGTGCCCAAGACTTCCCGACTGACATTCTGCAAAATAGTATTGAGGCGGCGATCGAGGCGGGCGCCTATCCAATTTTAATGATTGAGCGCTTCCACGCTTTTGCCAGTATTCGGGACGGGGGTATGGCGTCCATGCTGTCGCGGCTCAGGAGTATGGAAAGCGACGGTCAGCTGACGACCCTCGCGTTTTCACCAATTGGCTATGACGCCATCCGACGTTTGATGGACAGCGAGCAGCCCTTTTTGAACTCGGTCTATGGCGATATGCATGACGAGGCGATAATGACGCCGCTCGGCAACGCCGATTTCCTTGCTGAAGCCGCGTCGCGCAACGTTGACCAAGCCACTGCCCATCGCCTTTTCAGCCTAGGCGGCGGTCCAGACACCGTGTTCGTGGCGCTGTTGGATCTCGCGCCATGCGATCGCATGACATTGATCAGTCAGTGCGCCGCGCGCTCGGGTCCCGCGATTGACCGGTTCCTGGCGCGAGTTCTTCCAGCAGGTGCGGAATCCGAGCATCTCCTTGCCAACCTCGCAGTGGGACGGGTCAACGCTGCGCAGGAAGCTGCTTTGCTGAACCATCCCCTGTCTAACTTCTTGTGCAAGCGGAACAGTGCGGGTGAGCTTGTCTGCGCGAGCCCGGTAATCGCTCGGCGCATTCTGACAAAGGATCTTTCGATCTGGGCTCAATATGGACAATGCCTGCAGTCGATGGAGGCATCAGATTTCGTAGCTGCCGCCGAGATGACGCTGACGATGAGCGACCAACACCCAAGGCTCGCGACATTTCGGAACCTGGTCGTGATCCGTGGCGCATTGACAGCCGTTCCTGGCCGGGGCTTGCTTGGATTCGATTGGCAGGCTGCAGCAGACGCTTCAAAGCGCATCCGGCAGATCGGCGCACCTGGGCTGGAAGCCTTTCGAGGCTGGTTGGACGTCGTCGATCAGGCAACTGCCCTAATAGTAGATCGCAAATCCGTGCGCCTACAGGCTGATCTGTTCACGCGACGTGCCGCTGAGAAGGCTGTCCGTCATCTGCTTTTGTTCATGATGAGTGCATTGGTAGAAGCCGCCGGTAAACTGGTCGATCCAGCCAGCAGAGTTCATACACTTGTGAACCTGCCGGAAGCGATCCTGCAGTCGCTTGCTTCGGGCTATTGCGAAATCGATTATGCGAACCCGCCGGAAGTTCCTCCCGAAGCGGACTATGACCGATATTTCAATGCAAAAGAGGCTTTCGCCTTCCCGCCGGCTAGCATGAAATTAACGCTGGGCGCCCTACTCGTCATCGTCCCAGCGCTGCTCTCACAACGTATGGAGCGGTCAGATAATCAGCTGACGGACCCGGAAAAGATCCGGCCGTTGCAGCAGAAGCTTGTCGATGCAGTAAGGAACCCTGCGTCGCACACGATCGCAAATTTTTCATCGAAGGATGCCGTTTTACTCGAAGAACTTAGCCGCGCTTGGCTTGGCGAGTGGTGCGGCTTCGAAGGTCTTTCTTCCGCGGCCGAGCTTCCGATTGCGTGCTTGGCACCTGACGCAGAACAATTAAGGTGCATCTTGACCGAGTGATCAGGTCTCTCGGTTGCACAATAAATTCGCGATGAGCAACAGAGCGGATAGCTGGAAGAAAGCACGGTGACGCAATCCGAAGGTGCGCCCGATCTTAGCTAAGACCCGCGTCTTAGGCTAAGACAACGATCCTGTTGATCGCATGGGTTAAAACCGGCATAGAGGCTGCGCGTTGGTGAAGCGGCATACGCCGTTTTTGCTCTGATCCGACCGCCGCCTTTCGTGGGCGGCCGGCGCAAGCCGAAGGATCGCCCCTAGGTAAACGGGCCTAGGCGAACCGCCAGGAACGCAGGGCGGGCTTCTCGACACCGATGAGGTGCCGGGGACGCCCGTGTCTTGCCTGCGCACCACGACTGTCTCCGACATCTCCTCCGTATCGAGATACGCTCGCTGCGACCGGAGACAACCAATGCTACTTTCCAACGGGCCGACGCCGTTCGACCTCATCCTCGATTTCAACGAGCGGTTCGGCCGAGCGGTAACTGCGAGCAAGCAGAGCGAACGTGATAAGCTGCTCGTGCAGGCGGGCGGATTCCTGCATCTCCAGCAGTTGGGAGGCTTAGCTAAGACAGGGGAAATAGACGGCGAACCGATCTATCAAGCTGCCGATGCCATCATGTCTTTGTTTGCTGAGCGGAACATCAAGAACAAGGTCGACGTATTCAACCATTGCTCGCAGCTGGTCCTGGGTTATGTCGTGGACACCATCACGGACAAGGTCGCCAAGAAAGAGGCACGCAACCTCGTCGACCGAGGCGCAAAGCTGTTCAAGGCGCTCCACTATTTTGCCTTTGCCGATCCCGCAACCTTTCCTTCTGACGAGGTTGCGCTTGCGGACTGGATCGCGGCTAATGGTGGCATCGACGGCGTAGTGGGAGCCCATAAGGAGGCTCTGGGCGGCGGCGAAGGTGATATTAGCGAAGAAGTCGTCGATTTCGATCTCGATCAGTTCGGCCGGGCGCTTGATATCAACGGAATTACCGCTACGCCCGCCTTACCATTCGCCCCCGACATTACTCTGAGCATCACGCGAATGGGTAGCGACGGCAATATGCGGATCGTACCGCTTTCTGCTGTCCCGGCCAGCGTCATCGGTCAGCTCGCTCCCTATCTGCCGGCGCTAGATGCAGGACTGCCGGATCAGGTTCGGTATTGGGCGAACGTATCGACCGTCTGCATGATGTTTGATCGGCAGGTTAGCGATGAGGTCGCGCGACCGGATGAAGAGACGTACGCGGGTAGCAGCATGATGCCCAGCTTGCCGATCGTGATGCTCACCGGACGGTCTGCTCTGACAGTCGCCGCATCGCGCGTTGCGGCCGGCGTGGTTGTACGTGTGACCGGCAAGGTCGACACCGTGTTGCCGGCCGGCGAGATGAGCTGGCCTTACCATTTCAACGGCAGCGCGACGAAGAAGCTGATGGGGCAACTCGCGGGCGGAGTGTCGAGGGCGTCGTTTAATGGCGCGCGGTACAGCAAGGACACCCGCCTATTGACCTTTGAGAGCCGGAATGAGCGCATCAAGCCATTCTCTGTGCGTGCGTTGCCACTGTTGTCGTTCGGTTCCTCGAAGCATTCTCGTCAGTGGACCATCGATATACGATCGTTTTCGGCGACTGGCACCTCACAGGTCGAGTTGGAGAACGGGAAGCTCCCGGACCTGCTGACTAAATTTGCTGTGAAAGCCGCGACAGGGCGGCACGCGACGGTAGTGAAAATAACCAAGGGCAACCTGACGTTCGCGCAAGGCGACAAGGCCGCCCCAGTGTCGATACCGGCGGTGGGCGACCGTTCAGGTATTGCAACGATTTCCAGCGTCGATCTATTCCGGGTCGTCAATGTGATCAATGAAGTCGGTCCGATCTCGGTGAAGATCAGCATCGACACTGGCGGACTGGTCGAATTCGACTGCGAGACGCGAGTAGCGCGATATCAACTGTTTGTGCCCACGCTACTCGAAGGCGGGGTACGAAATCCGGCTATGTTCGAGCGTGTAGAGCGACCTCGCTCTTGCCCGGCCGCTGATGAAGCTGCGTCTGCTTCTCAAGACGCCTCAGCCGCCAACCAGCAAGCTGCCTGATACTCCAACTCCGGTGCCTGCGGGCACCGGCATAGGGATGCCGACATGACAAAACTCTACACGGGCGCGCCGTACAATGAGCGTGCGACCTTCACGAACGCGGGTCAGCCTCGCACGCATGGCTTTATAAATCGGCCGGATGCCAGCGTCAGGCCGATGGGGTTGCCGTCTTGGTTGTCCAAGGTTGCCGATCTCGATTACCTCGACCCGACGAACCCATTTTTCCACGTTGATCGAGCCCTGTTTTCACTAGGACATTATCTTGGCGCGTCAGTGCCAATGGGTATGTTTAGCCGGCGTCCCGGATGCGGCGTCACGATCCTCGGCGATAGTGGCGGGTACCAGCTGCTGAAAAATCCGGCTCTCTGGCGTGGCGATGCGACACGTCAGTGGGTCGTAACCGCTCTAGAGCACCACACAGACGAGGCTATGACCCTCGATATTCCAAGTCGCGGCGTCGCGGCCGGAACACCATGGCCAACGTTTAGGGCGGCGCTCGATATCACCGTTGAGAATCTCAAATATTTCGATCGCCACCGAGTTGGGAAGACGCGCTACTTAAACGTCCTTCAGGGCGAAAACCGTAGTGACGCCCTCGCCTGGTATCGTGAGGTAAAATGGTTTCCGGCAGGCGGATGGGCTTTTGGTGGCAAGATGCGCGAGGACTTCTCACATCTTTCCGACATGCTCGTGCGAATTGCTGACGACGGCTTACTTACGCCGGATCAGAACCGTATCCATGTCCTTGGTATGGCTGATATTGGATCGGCGGTTGCGCTGTCTGCAATTCAGCGGGGTCTTAGGAAGCGCCTAGGCGACGATGACCTGCTGATTACCTTCGACGTTTCGTCGCCAACCTTGCTCGCATCTCAGAGGCAAGCTACCGGGTTTCCACGCGTATCTAGCAGCTTGTTTAGCTCGACAAACTTCTTTCCCCAGGTTGTTGATCGGCCAGGCTACGCCACTGTACCGTTCCCCATTCGGCATACCGCTGTGGGTTCTCGCATGTTGATGGGTGAACTGTGCGTGCCAAGACCTAAATCGATCGCTCGCACCGATTGGGACGGACTTAGTGAAGAGTTGCTGATCCATCACAACGTCGAAGCTTTGCTGTTCGCAATCGACGCCGCGAACAGCATTATGGAACTGCATCCAGTCGACGCTTCCGCGCTCGCCCCTAGCTGGGTGGTAAACAGCTACCAGGCGCTCATGAACGCGTGTCAGGCGAAAGACCCACTAGCTTATTTGAGACCGGCGATGGCAGACCTTCGGCGGATGTAGGGGCCTCCGCGATTCAGTCACGGCGCCGGCGTCATATCGTGACGGCAATCGACGGATAGCTTGTTCAGGTGCCGATAGACGCTCGCGCGGCCGACGCCCATTTCACGGGCGATAGTCGCCGGTGGTATCCCTGCCGCCATCAGTGTTCCAATGCGAGCCGTATCGATACTAGGCTGGCGACCGCGATAGACCCCATTCGCCTTGGCACGTTCGATGCCGTCCCGCTGCCGGTCGCGGCGGATGTCGGCCTCGAACTCAGCTACTGCACCGAGGATCGACAAGGTAAGCTTGCCAGTGCTGGTCGTCGTGTCGATGCCAGACTGCTGGATCACGCGAAATCCGCATCCCTTGGTAGTCAGCCTTTCGATTAGGCGGTGTAGGTCCACCACCGATCGCGCCAAGCGATCGAGACGGGTTACCGCCAGAACGTCGCCGTCGCGCACGAAGTCGATCGCATCCCCCAGGGCCTCACGCCCTTCGACTGATCGACCACTACGCTTCTCCGCAAAAATCTTTACGCAGCCGGACGCAGTGAGGTGCTCGTGCTGTACTTCGAGGCTCTGGCTGCTGGAACTGACGCGCGCGTACCCGATAATCATCGCATCTCCTGTCTCGGAAGGGTGTAGACCTATGGCACGATGCGTCTCGGAAGCGCTGCGTCAACCTAAAGGAGACGCTGAACGCGTCTCGGCTACATGTCTCGGTCGAGTAAACCTGAAAGCGACTAACGCTGTACTCCCGATAATCCCCGTAGTGACGCGTCGTTAGATAGTCCCTAGTGCGGAATACGCGTGCCGACGTCAGTTCATCTATTCTGTCTTACTCCCTGCGGAAGATGTGGCCGGCGGCGCTGCGGGTAAAGCCGCTATTTGTTGCACTACGGAAGCGGCCTTGCCACTCATGATGGCCAACCTGTAGGCAGCTAGCGCCGCGCCAACTAGCAAGACAACTGCATAGACCGTTAAGAAGTATCCGACCGCTCCCGCGAGGCTGGAGAGTATGAGTCGGACCGTTGCGGTACTAGCTTCCGTCAGAGGCAAAAGCCCAACACCGTCGATGAATAGAGTGGATCTGTTCGCGAGTGCGAAGATGATCGCGGAAGTCTGAACCAAGATGAAATGCAAAAAGGTGGCATTAACTATTCTGAGGTTGGTTGAGCGGCCATCAGCGGTAGGAACGTTAAGCGCTGCCAACAAGCGTTCATTTGCCAAACTAAAAATCAGCGCATATGCGCCAAGGCTAAAACCAAGAAGGTTTGGCAAAAGCGATAGTGGCAGATCGGTCCAGTCGGGTTTGAGCCAAGCCGA
Organism: Sphingomonas sp. LR55; assembly: GCF_036856015.1. NCBI lineage: Bacteria > Pseudomonadati > Pseudomonadota > Alphaproteobacteria > Sphingomonadales > Sphingomonadaceae > Sphingomonas > Sphingomonas sp. LR55. Next base: position 3,025,687 of record NZ_JASPFO010000001.1, on the reverse strand, counting down.
ATAAGATGCTCCGGCTACGGCAACTGAGAAGTGAAGGAGCGGCGAACGGAAAAAGTCACGCCAGCCTCCATAGTCGCGCCAATAACGCGACAAAGCTCCCCACAAACCCCTGTAGCTGGCCGGCAGCCTCATCCTTGGTTCGCTTCCATGCCACGCCGTAAACGGTCAAAAGCGGTCGCTTCACTTTCTACCTCAGGATCATATCGCGTCTGATCGACGCGCGGGCTATCTCGCGTCGATATCCGGACATGACCATCGCCGTTGTAACCACGCGCTTCGATTTCGCCGTTAGTGAGGGCTGCCGTGCCAAGCCTTCGAAGGCTTGGCGTCTCCTGCAATGATCCCCCGGGCGGCGCTGTGTAAGCAACTTCAATCCGTTGCGCGTGAGCCGCAGCAAGCTGATTATCGATTTGCCCCTCGAGATCATCGCCCCATATGTCGGGATTGGGGCGGTCGATTATGAAGCGAACGCTCTTCAAACGCCGCAGGGTAAAGATGCGATCAAGAGACGCACGATCTTGCAGGATGCTGATTTTCACCGATCCGAAGCGATCCACGATTGCGCGTTCGTCCGAGAGCGCACGGAAAATCACCTCCGCGCTTCGTGGGGTTAGTTGTCGCCCTCCGCTGTACTGCTCGAAGGTAAGCAGATGCTTCTGAATGTTTATGCCAAATCGAAACGCCGACGAATTCGGATGGGCGTTTGCCGGAATACTGATCTGTCGGAGTAGATCAGGATCAGCGTCGTCTAAGCTGTTTTCATCGAACCAGCGGCTTTTTGGATCAATCTTCGTAAAGGTGCGAAGGTAGCCGGTGATCAGGCCCTTCTCGGCACCGCGTCGATCGAGAAGTGTTATCATCCCGAACCGGTCACCTCGAATACGAACCGGCATCCGCAGACCATAAATTGCCTGTAGGTATTCGTCGTAAAGCTCGGGTGAATGCGGGTGTAGCCGAATGTTTAACGCGCCGACCGCCAGCTTCAATTCTTTCGCCACGTCCCCCCCAATCGCATTTGCGGGTAGAACTATGCCAGCGTCGGGTCAGCGGCAAGCCGCCTGTATGGTGATAATCAAATGCCGTTGCGTCAGCGGCATTGCGTTAGTGCCCGTGACATAACGCGGTGGGCGAGGTCGCCCGCGAGGGCTTCGACGGGGCTTCCGGTTCCCGCACGAGCCATATCACGCAGGCAGATGGCGAGTTTAAGCAGCGAGTGCAGGCTCGGCTTCGCCCCGGAGCAGCGCAAGTAATCGTAGTACCGTGGGGAGTGGCCGAGAAAGACGGTCGAAAAGACAGCGTGGCTCTGGGCCGCGCCCGTGCCTTTCAGGAACAAGAATACGTCATCGAGGATCATAGCAGCGTGCCTCCATTTGTGGGAACGCTCGTATTTATCGGTAGGCCCTTCAGATCGTTCGTGATGATAAATAGAATAATACGAGCCGACTAACGGAACTTGGTCAAATGGAGAGCAAGATGGCACAAGCCACATTGCCCGCAACGACGGGCGAAAAATATCGGGTCGAATGTGTTCGCTGGATGACCGATTTCAATCCTGACCTGTTCGTTACATTCGTCTTCAACCGGGGGATCGGCATGGATGAAGCGCAGGTGGCGCTGGAGAAGTTTCACGGGCACCTTGATCGCAAACTAATCGGTCGCGCGTTTCTGCGCCGCCCTGAAAAGCGAACGAATTATATCGCGACCATCGAAAAGCCGGACACCAACATCCACATCCATGCGCTTTTCAAGATGACCGGTATCCAGAAGCTGCGTTTTTGTCTGATTGCCGATGGCATATGGGAAAGCATGGTCAAGGGCGGTAATCTCGACATCCAAGCCGTCCACAATGCGGAAGGCGTCGCAGATTATATCACGAAAGAACTTCGACCCCAAACGAGTGATCGTCTTCTGCTGCCACGGCACAGGGAAGTTTCGTCCTCTCGGTAAATGTCGGGGGCTGCCGCCGCGCGAGGCCCTACGGTTTATCGACATATCATGCAGAACGCGGGCCGCTGATCGTGGGCCGCAGTGATAACTATCACCAGATGATATTGAAGATCAAGAAAGTAAGTCGAGAAATGATAAAGCCAAGGTAAACATGATAGCAGTAGAATTAAAAGTAAGATAGCGACGGATAAATCATAAAATGACGGCTAAAACGTGTTCATGGCGGAATAATTATTTTTGGGTATTTAATGACATCTTCCGCCAATCTCCGGTCGCTCTCAGGAGCGAAGGCATTAAGACTTGCTAGTCACAAATTGCAAGGAGATGCCCATGTCGATCCTTAAATCACTCAAGCTGGTTGCAGCTGCCCCGGCTAATCCAGGCACTGCCGAGCATGGTTTTCGTGCCAAGCTCCTCCAGTATCTCGCCGAACAGAAGGCACTAGCCGAGGCGGAAATCGCCGGAACGGCGTTTCGGGCAACCAAGAAGGTTACGCGCACCGACGAGGCGGGGCAAAAAGTCCGCGTCGAAGCGGCGCGTCATGTTCGCAAGGGTTGGTTCGCTGATGCCGGTGGCAAGATGTTCTTCCAGCTTCGCTACGGCAGCAAGCCGCTCGAATTCGCCAAGGGCATGAACGCTGTTTCAGTCCAAGACGTTAACGAGGTGCCGGACATCATCAGCTCGATCATCGAAGCGATCAACGCTGGCGAACTCGACCCGCAGCTGACCGCTGCCATTGCGGAGCGTAAGGCGAACTTCAAGCCGAAGGCGAAGAAGGCGACAAACTGATATGGCCGACGAGATGAGGCGGGCCGCGATCGCGGCCCGCCTCAACGATCGTCTGCGAAGGACCGGTGGCGGCGGCGAAATATGCCTGAGCTGTGGGGTCACGGCCTTGCCCATTGAGGCTCAGTTGGAGGTCTTCCTAGCCGTCCAGATGTTTACCGATTTCTCGTCAGAAAACGATCCGCACGGCGAACATGATTGCGCGTTCCTGAGTGCGGCAGGTCAGCAGATTATCTGGAAGATCCATTACTACGATAGGGGGCTCAGCTTCCGATCACGCGATCCGGCCAGTTCCGCCCTGACGCGCAGGGTTCTTACGATCATGTTGGTAGAGGAATGCTGACGATCTACGCCATCACGTTAGTAGACGAGGCAAAGTAAAAAATAAGACGCTTTACTAATAAAGTATTCGGAGATGAGAATGTAAAAGTGCACTAATATTAGGCAATAGTAAAAAAGCCACCAATTACATCGCCGATAGAGTCATTTCATATCAACGAGTATTTTGGCTGTGAGAGTGTCACGGAAAAGCCATCGCTTCATTACTGCCGAAATACGCGGGACAAATCGAATATACTATGCAAGCCCGGGTTATTAATATCGTTTCGTGTAAATCCAATGATTGCGTCGAATAGCCATACAGGATGAGTATCCTGCCCATCGCGCATTATTTTCAGAGTAACTACCGGATCGACATACTCTGCGGCGTGGGTCTCTGCATGAGTATTTCCAATGAGAACGCAGCTGATAGCTCTCTGCGGACAATCGTGTTTGTAGCGAGCGAACCTCAGCAGCTGAGCCATTCCCTTTTTCACATCGTCGGTCCGGTCTAAGCCCGGCAGCTCTTTCGTGTTCGCAACTCGCTTCTCCACGGAAACGCCGTCTTCCCTAACAGAGAAGTTGCCACACCCAAATCGGTGCCACCGCGTGTCACGAGGTTCATTTACCCACGCTCGGTAGCGATCAAGGTGCAACTTCCAATTCTGGACGATGGTCTCAAGGTGGTTTGGATCCCCTAAAAGCGTGGCTAGTTGTGGCAGAGGCCACACGTCACTATCCAGAACAGTAGGTGGAGTTATGGGCAAGTGATAGTCAGATGCCGCAAGATATATCGTCATGTCCTTTGCGTCTCTTGCGCTAATCCGATGCCAGCGATGCCCTCCCAAGCTGGGCGCTGCTGAAAGTCCAATTCTCAGCGGGTAAACGATCAGCGGCTTAGCCTTAACTTCTCCGAATATCAGGTGCTGTTCGCTGGCAAACGTGAGGTCAAACTCTCCCCTGATCCCGCCGCCGTCACGCATCACTATTTCAGGAGCTGTTTTCAAGAATACGCCCCGCAAGATCGCTTTAAGGATCTTGATGCCAAAATCGCCAATAGCCCTACCACCTGGTTTGGCGAGGCGTTCGACACGAGGATAATCCTTAAACGGAAAAGAGCCGCGTGGCTCGGCCTTCCGTACGGCGTCCGGGAGGTAGCATTCGTCCAGCGGCTTCCCCTTCGCGACGCAGTGGGGGCACATCCACGTGAGTGGGAAAAATGCTTGAGTTTCGTCGCAAACTACTGCGTCTGAGACGAACTCCGCCGATTTTTGAAGGCCATTGGTATAAAGCCCGGTGGCGCAAAGGTCGAAAAGTGCGGCGAGGTAAATGCCACTTTCTACCTCATTAAACCAAGCGGATGCCCTTGCACGGATCACCCCGTCAATGAAGATCTTTACGATATCGTCAAGCGCTCGATCGATCGCGTCCAACGGCGCCTGCTTCTGAAAGCCAGCTTTCGCAAAAAGTGCGGGTTCTAAAAGGGCGTAAGACTGGCATCCCAAGCGGTAGACGCATTGCTGACACGGCCCTTCCTTCGCAGTGCGCCCTTTACGCACGATAGGGGGCGAACCGCCAAGCGGAGAAGTGATCGATGGTAGCATTTTCAACCGATTTTGCGCGTTGAGCAATCACCTATCAGACGGTCGAGAATCCGTCCATCCGGGGGCGGGTTGGTTGACCCTCCTTCTGGCAGATTATAAGGACGCGACGACTGCAGAGAGGGTGCTCGTGGAATTTTGGGTTACGCTAAAAGTTGATTTTGAATGTGCTAATGAGCGACGCCTTGCCGAGTTGGAGCTTACGGCAATCTTGGGGCAAGATGTTTCCATCAATCGAGGCGATACGATAGTCTATCCGGTGGAGCAGCCAAAGGTCCTCTGCGACGCCGAATATCTTTATGTAATTGCTGGCGACGTTAACTTAGGGAAGGCCCTAAGGCGTTTGTCTTATTGGCATTCTATTATATTAAAACGGCACGATCTCGGTCATGTCGATGCAAAACTGCGAAATCTGTTGGTCCGAGAAACGCAGGATTACGTAGAAATACTGACGGCCTCGACCTTGCTTGAGAGATCACCGTACCTTAACTTTGACATTACGAAGATTACGGCGAAGGAAGGGTATCTGCTAACCGGCGACACGAATAGCCTGGCGGAAACGAGGATTAAGGTCAAAGGCGCGCATGATCGCAAGAGGAACGTGTATCTATCTCACGACTTCCACAAATATAAGGCGAAGTTCTTTCCGAGAATGGCAAGGGCGCTTATCAATATAACGTGCCCGGACGATAAAGATATATTGCTTGACCCTTTTTGCGGTAGCGGGACGGCAAACGTAGAAGCCACGATTATGGGCCTATCTTCTGTAGGTACCGATATCGATCCGTTGTCTGTGTTCATATCCCAGCAAAAGTCGAATCTTGAATTGAATTCCAATGAGGACGTTATATCTGCTTTGTGCAATATACCTTCCGTAGTTGGAGACGTGAAAGCTATATTCAAGCTTCCTAAGTTTTTACTTCGTGACCGCGCTGTTCATCTAACGGGGGCAGTCGCAGAGGCAATTGAAGCTGAGGTAGGGGAGGTTCTAAGCCGTGCACAACAAATAAAGAATGCGCATGCGAAATCTTTGGCGCAACTATGCATTAGTCACGCTTTGGCCACAAAGATCTCGTTGAGGTGGATGGGGACGGGTGACAATAGGTTCTCCGTAGAAGTTAGCAAAAGAAGCTTTACCGCTAATTTTCATAGCCAGATTAAATTAATATTTACCCGTCTTAAGCAGTATATCTCGATGCGAGATGCGGGTGTTATTAGTAACTCAGTCACTCCAGTCTTCAAAGTCGCGGATATTGCGGATCTGCCATTACCTAGCGGATCGATCTCCGGTATTGTGACATCCCCGCCATACCTGCCCGCATCCTCCGGGCGTGAAACATATTTGAGAAGCAGGGCAGCTTCGCTGATCGCACTTGGGCTGATGTCAGAAGAAGAGGTCATTGCTCGTGAAAGCGGCCTTATAGGCAGTATTATGGCAAAGCCAGACTTCAAAGCAAAGCTGCCGAAGGATGTAATTAGACTGGTCGAATGGATGCAGCCTCAACGCGCTAGAGGTCCGAAGGCTTTACCGACGTTGGCGTATTTTGAAAAGATGATCCTGGCTCTTGAACAGATGGCCCGTGTCTTAGAGCCAGGTGGAAAAGTGGCTTTTGTAGTAAGTAGATATCACTCGTTTTACGAGTTAGCTACAAAGGTAGTGGTCGAAAAATTCGATATGGTAAAAAATATTGTTGAATTGATTGAAGAAAGCGACGGCGCAATCCCGTTCAAATTCATTGAGTCGATCAACATAGAACTTGGAAAGGCGGATTTTAAAGCTAGGCCGGCCGGGCAGAATGCTTATTTCGAGGCAGTCATACTGCTGCAGAGGCTGTGACCGCGATAGGCAGTTAAGCCGAACATCGTTGGTGCTACGGCCGAGCTACATGGCGCGTTGAAACAGCTTACCCGCGGGCCGGGCCGATCGCGCGTTTCGTTGCAGTGTCCGTCTTACCATCCGACCAGCGTTCCAGTGGGTCACGGCCCCCGACTGGCCGGCCGCGCTGCTCGCTCCATCCAATCAGTTGCCCAGCGCGATCCCGATACTCCTGCTTCATCATTTGCCTCCTGCTGTAAGGCATCGACTCAAGTGCCTCAACGGGGAGGCGTAAACACCGGGATGAACCAACGTATCAGCGCGAGCGCCCCTGTGAGCGCCTCTGGCGGCCATGGCTTGTACGACAGTCCGACGATCGGTGGTGGCCCTGTACGACCCGCGCAAGGGGAGTTTACACCCATGCAGGGCGAAGAGCGTCCTTGAACTGTTCAACGCTGACCTGCCCGTAAAATTTATCGATCATGTCTGGGCTGGTGCCAGCGTTCCGCGCGAGGACAAAGACGTCGACGCCGGACCGTATCTGCTGCGAGATATAGAAATGTCGGAAACTGTAGCTATCTCGCTTCTTCCCACGATGGTCCGTCCTAAGGTTCGCAGCTTCGAGAAGGGCGGTCAGGCTGTTGTTCAGCGACGTAAGCCGGTTGCCGCTGACTGATGCGAATACGGGGTCACTATCGGTCGGCAAATTGTTATGATCCCGCTTCCAGAGCATCCATAACAGGTCGAGCGCTGCAAGCGCGCCGTGGTGCGGGATGAACTCTCGAAACTTAGCTTTGCCGCGCGCCATCAGGCGAATATCGCGTTTGCCGATCGGCGCGCCGATGCCCGCGCGGTACCCCAAGACGTCGCCCCAATTTAAATTACGTAGTTCGGTCGGCCGCATTCCGGAGTTCGCGGCAAGGGTAACGTATGCGTAGAGAACCGTTCGGTCGCGCCGAACTTCTTGATTGATTGCCGGGTCAATCATGCGTTGCTCGGCCAAGGTCCGCAATCGCTCAATCTCGGCGGCAGAGAAGCTAGGTCTTGGCGATGGCGGAACTCGGGGCGTATCGACATCGGGAATCTGGCTCTGATTAATGTATCCCCACTTCGCCGCCTGTCGAAAAAGCTGACGCAGCACCACCGCTTCGCCGCGCTGCGTGCTTAGGCTCGGTACGCGGCGCATGTCGGTCGCCGGCCGTTTGACGCGCCGGCCTTTCCGTTCATATTCGATATGAGTTTGATCTTTGCCGGGGCCCGTAATCCAGAAGCTTTTCCGCCAATCAACGTAGCGCGTGATATCCGCGTCAGTGATTGCATCGATCGCTTTGCCATCAAAATAGGGAATGAAATAGCGCCGCACCAACGGTTCGATGCGGTCGGCTCTATCGAAGCGCTTCTCGCCGAGACGAACAAGCTCGTGCATATTTTCGATAAATTCTTCGGCAATCGTCCGGAAAGTGCGCTGGACGGCCTTCAGACCGTTTTCGCTACGATACTGCGCCTCGTGCCACATTTTCGATGCAACGCGCCGCGCCTCAGCTTCATCGGTCGTCGCAAGCGACTTCCTGATCTGCCCTTCTCCTCGGATACTAAACCGTGTCCACCAGACGGTGCTGCCGGTTCGCCGAAATATTGCGAACGGCTCCTTTGCCGAAACTCGGCTTACTTCCATGCCTGATATGCTCCCAAAGCGTCGCGCTCGCTGGTTTGCGGAGTGCGCTTACCGTGCTTGCAACGTGCTAAATCGACGGCGGCTGACGTAGCGCACCTAGCGTTAACGCATTGAAACCGCTGAAGCCCCGAAAAAGCACGTGCTAGCACTGTGCTACCATAAGTCCGCTCACCAAGGAGAGCGAGAGCATCTCTAAGTCGCTGTAAAAATTGAGGAAAAATGGTGCCCGGAGACGGGGTCGAACCGCCGACACTGCGATTTTCAGTCGCATGCTCTACCAACTGAGCTATCCGGGCACGTCCGGTCTGGGACCGGAGAAGTGTCCGACCTTGCGATCGGAAGGGCGCGTTTAGTCGGGGTCTTCGGCGCTGTCCAGCCCCGTTTGCGAGATTGCGCGACCGGGAATGCGATACCCTTCGCCGAGCCACTGCAACAGGTCGCGGTCGCGGTGGCGGCTCGAACAGAACGGCTTGTATTCCGGGACTGCGGGCTGGTCGCAGATCGGGCATTTGACGATTGTCATCGTGCGCTCTCCAGTTCGTGAACGACGCCGGTGCGGCGCGCGAGTTCCGCGAGCCAGTCGGGGCGCATCATCAGACACGTGTGGACTGCTGCGGGCAAGGTGTGGCGGCGCGAGGCGGTCGGCGGGGTGCGTTCGAGCGTGCGGATCGCCGCTCGGGCCGCGGCGCCTATCGGATCGGCGCGGAGGATCTCGGGGATCGACGCGCGGGCGTGCGCGGACGATCTGGAGAAAGCCGAAGCCGTTCATCGCGGTGCGCTCGAACGGTTGCGGCAGTGATTCGTCGATCGCGGCGGCAACGGCGCTGCGTTGCGCCTTGCCGGCGAGGGTCGGGAAATCGATGCCGATCGAGCCGCCGATACCGTGTCGGCGAGATCGCGCGCCACGGCATGCGCGGCGGCGATCGCGAGCGTATCCAGCGGCGGTGCACCGTCGACATCGAACAACGTCATCGCTGGCGTCGGCGAAAGCCGCAGCGCGCCAAGCGGGAAGACGATCTCGCCACTCACGGCCTCGTCGAGCAGTTCGGACCAGCCTGCCGCCTCTAGCGCATCAGGTTCGTGCGCGCGGGGGCTGTGAACGGGCAGCCCGGTCGCCATGAGGCGCTCGTACAGCGTCGGGGCGGGGCAGGGGGGCAGGTCGCTCGGAACCGCCTTAGCGAGCTTCGCGCGGCCGGCCTCGGGCAGCGCCTCGCGGACGATCTCGACAGTCAGGCTCGCGCCTTGTGTAATGCCGGGGGAGATAGTTGATCAGCGCCTCGCCGCCATCAAGCGTGACGCGACCACGACGACCCGGAAGCAGTTCGACCAGACGCGCGCGGGCGACGAGGCCGACCTTCAGCGCGGTGCTGTCGTCCAACTCGATCGCGGCTTCGAGAATCTGATCATCGTCCACCAGCGCAGCGCGCGCTTCGCCGATGCCGGCTTCGTAGAGCCATTCAGGCCCGGTTTCAGGCAAGCGCGACGCCAGCCGTTTTCAGCAACGCACGCGTTTCGAACAGCGGCAGACCGACGACACCCGAATGGCTACCCGACAGGAAGCGCACGAATGCCTCGGCACGGCCCTGGATCGCGTAGCCGCCGGCCTTGCCCAGCCCTTCGCCGCACGCGAGATAGTCGTCGATTTCGGCAGGCGACAGCGGCTTGAACGCGACGATCGTGTCGGCGATGCGCGTGCGCACCTTGCCGGTCGCGTCGATCACGCAGACCGCGGACAGGCAGTGATGACGCCGGCCCGACAGCTTGCCGAGCAGGTCGCGCTGGATCTCCAGCGTGTCGGCAGGCGGCAGGATGCGGCTGCCGAGCGCGATCGTCGTGTCGCCGGCGAGCACGATCTCGCCCTCGGCGCGCGCGACCGCACTGGCCTTTTCCACCGCAAGGCGGAGCGCATAGGCGCGGGGCAGCTCGGCCTTGCGCGGCATTTCGTCGATATCGGGAGAGGCCACGCGCGACGGTACGACGCCGAGCCGCGCGAGCAGATCGCGGCGGCGGGGCGAGGAGGAGGCTAGAACCAGCACAGGTGCCTCGATGCTTGGGCTACGCAACCGCACGAACGGCGCGCGGCGCTTATTTGAAGCGGTAGGTGATGCGACCCTTGGTCAGATCGTACGGCGTGAGTTCGCACAGCACCTCGTCGCCGACCAGCACGCGGATGCGGTTCTTGCGCATCTTGCCGGCGGTGTGACCGAGAATCTCGTGGTCGTTTTCGAGCTGAACCCGGAACATCGCGTTGGGGAGGAGTTCCACCACGCGGCCGCGCATCTCGAGCAGTTCTTCCTTGGCCAAATATAATCTCTGAATTGGGGGAATTTCGGGACGAGCGCCCTTACCGCAGGTTCGCGAAAAAGGAAAGCTGGACGCGCAACGCACGACGCTCGCGATATTACTCGCGGACGCCGCCTCAAGCCTGCCACGTCAATATGGGGGAAAATGACGATTCGGCAATGGGCAGGACGATAACCCCGAGTTCTCAAGCGGCGCGGCGAAGCGTGTGGCGATCGCCATCGACAGCGACATGGCCAAGCCGGGCCAGCGCGGCGAGCGTCGCGGCGATCCGCGGGCGAACCTTCTGGCCTTGCGCATACCGGCGTGCGATCTCGTCGCTGGTCAGCCCGACGCCACCGCGCAGATCGGCGAGGACAGCCGCAGTCTGGCCGATCGCATCGCGCGGGAACTGCGGTTTGCGAAGTGGCGCGGCGGGTAGGTCCGCCTCGATCTGCTCCGCTCGCGCGGGCAGCGGCAGCGCGGTAAGCCCGGCGCGCGCGATCTGGTAGTCGGGGCGTAGCCAGCGGACGCGGCCCGCCTTTTCTTCGGCGTGACGCGCGGCGTTGAGCGCGACCAGGCGCGCGACGATGTCGGTGTCGCTGAGATCTGCAGGCCAGCCGTACGCGGTGGCGACGGCCGTATCGATGCGGTCGTGGAGTTGCGCGAGGATATCGACGCGACCGCGTTGGCGCTGGTCGTGTGCAACGGGATCGAACGCAGATCCCGAGCGAAGTCGTGCGAGCAGATTGTAGAGTCCGGTCATCGTCAGGTCGGTCTGCGTGTCGAGCACGTCCTTGCGCGCGACATCGAGTTCCTCCGCGAGGTCGCCGATCACAGTGCGCTGATCGGGCGTGGCATCGGGAAACGGAAACGGATCGGCAATCCGCGACTTGGTGTAGCGATGCCCCTGCTCGAACCGCGCGACGCCGATCAGCCCGCAATTGGCATAGGTCCATTGCAGATGCGCGCGCGACGAGAGCACGCCCAGCGAGAACCCGTCGTCCAGCGCAAAGCAGACGACCATGTGGTCGGGCGTCGTCGTCGCAGGCAGAAATTGCAGGATGCGGTGCTTGGCCGTCTCGGTCGTGCCGATGTAGCGCGACAGGTCGTGCAGCGCGGGACGGAACGTGCGGCGCGGTTCGCCGAAGATCCACCACCGATCCTTGAAGGCTGTGCGCCGATTGGTATCGCGCACCGGTTTCACGGTCATCAGCAGATGCTGGTAAATGGCCGGGAATATCGTGCGCAGAGCGGTCTCGTCATGACCATAGGCATCGATGATCCATCGGTTACTGAGATGACGAACAAGATCCGCGCCGCCGACATAGGGCTTGATTATGCCGGTCGCCGCAGGGGGCGAGATCGCGAGCAGATGGTGCGCTTCTGCCGCCGTCAGGACGAACCCGCGGGCTGCCAGCATCATGCCGTTGCACGACAGCCCGTCATTGGCGACGAGCGCGAACGCCGCTGCCGCGTTTGCACCGATCGAAAGGTCTGCGTTGATCCTGCCGCTCGTGGCCGCGAAGCCGAGCATCGGGGCGTCGGTATCGAGCCCGTGTTCCGCGACGATCTGGAGACGCTGACCGACCGGCACGCCGCGTTCGACCACGGTCATCGCGATCCGCACTGCCGCGGCGTCGGTGGTCGCCTTGGTCCAAGGGTGGTCGGGGATCGCAAGCACGATACCGATCGGTACTGGGGCTGCGAGCCGTTTCGTGATGACGCGTTGGCTGAATTCCTGCGTGATCGAGTTTGTCGTGACGAAGCCGAACCGCTTGAGCCGCGTATCTGCTTCGGTCAGGCGTTCGGCGGCGCGATCCCACCAATACATCACGAAATCGGCCGATCGGTTGATCTGCGGATGCGCCGTCCACAGCGCCGTCAGATAGCGTTCGCCAAACGCGCTGCGCATCGCCGCACCCTTGCCGATAAAGGGCGGATTGCCGACGATATACTCCGCATCCGGCCAATCGGGGCGGCGCGGATTGGTCAGCGTGCCGTCTTCGGCGACACGGTCATGCGCGAGGACGGCGTCCATCGTCGCGATATTGTCGAGCTTCTCCAGCACCGGGTCGGCGATCGTCCGGCGATTGCGCAATTGCCACTGGAGATAGCCTAGCCACAGCACGAGCTCGGCGATCGCCGCCGCGCGCGGTTCAGCTCGATCCCGAGGAAATGGCGCGGATGAACGGTGGCGGTCTCCAGCGCGAGCGCTTCCTGGCCACCGAGATCGGCGAGCACTTCGAGCACGTCGCCCTCCAGCCGCTTCATCAGTTCGAGCGCGACGTAGAGGAAGTTGCCGGTACCACAGGCGGGGTCGAGCACCGTCGTCGCGGCGAGACGTTCGTGGAAATCATGCACTGCCCGGATCGCCACCGCGGGACGCGACAACCGCTCGCGCTCGACCGTGCCGAGCACCTGCGTCTCCCATTCGCGCTGAAGCGGCTCGATGATCGTCGCGATCACCAGCCGTTCGACATACCGCGCGGCGTGTAGTGCGCACCGAGCCGCCGCCGCTCGACCGGATCGAGCGCCTGTTCGAGCAGCGTGCCGAAGATCGCGGGCTCGACCTCGGTCCAGTCGTGACGCGACGCTTCGAGCAGTTCGCCGATCTCCTCGCGTTGCAGCGGGATCGCGGTACGTTCGGCGAACAGGCCGCCGTTGAAGCGCCGCACCGTGCACCGCATTGCCAGCGAATACCCGCCGGTGTTCATCGCGCTCCACAGATCCTCCAGCATCGGCGCGAAGCTCGACGGATCGTCGCGCGCGTCGATCAGCATCTGCGTGAAACTGCCGCGATCGAGCAGGTTGGCACGCTGCGCGAACATCGTGAACAGGCAGCGCATCAGGAAATGCGCGACCGGCTCGGGCGCATGGCCACGATCCTCCAGCCGCTTGCTCACTTCGGCCAGGCGCCGGGCGATGTCGCGGGTTACGATCGCCGCGTGGCGGGCAGGATCGAGCGCGTGCGGATCGAGCCAGATTTTCCGCAGGCGATCGCGGATCGCCGGATCACGCAAATCGTCGAGATACAGGCGGAAGCCGGCACGGTCGGGGAATTGCCGGTACGCCTTGCCCTGGCCCGAGAAGTCCGCGAACAATTCGATCGCGTGGCCGACGTCGCAGACCAGGATGAATGGCGGCCAGCCGTGATCGGTCGGGAGGGCGCGAGCATATTGTTCGGCCTGCTCGCGGGCGTTGCGCATCAGCACGTCCCAACTTCGATGCGCGCTGCGCCGGCCGCGACGGTCGGCATCGTCGGGAGGCGGCAGGCCAGGCAGCGAAGCCTGTTCGGGGCTGGCAACCTCCTTGGTCCCACCGCGTTCGCGGCTTTGCTTGGCCTCGAGAACGAAGCAGCCGCGCCGATACAGGTCGATTCGGCCGTTGCGCTGGATGCCTCCGATATCTTGGAGTCGGACGGCACGTTCGAAGACATAGTCGTTGCGGTTGTGCGTCGCGTCGGCGGGATCGGGCACCGGCACGCCGATCAGCCGGCAGAGTTCGGTGAGGAAGAGGGGGAAGTTGGCGCGCTCGGCCCCGCCTTCGTTGGCTCTCCAGCGCGTGATGAACGCGTCTATGTCCGTCGAAGAAAGGACGTTGGAAGAGGCTGCGACCGGGGTGTTCATCCGGTCGCAGACTAAGTGCAATCAGTCGGTCGTCATCCGGAGGTGGGTGCGATCCTGCGCCAATCCGCGAATGTTCCGTAGGCGACTGCTCCGAAACGGATCAGCTGGCTTCGCCACCGATTAGCGCGGTCGGCGGTAATAGTACGAAGGGCGACGCGGCAAAGCCGCGCCGCCGGTCGAGGGCGTCGGGCCCCCGCCGGCCGGTCGCGCTTGCTGCGGCTTCCGCCTCAGCCTCCGCCGCCAGCCAGCGCCGCGAGCAGCAGCAGCGCGACGATATTCGTGATCTTGATCATCGGGTTCACCGCGGGGCCGGCAGTGTCCTTGTAGGGGTCGCCGACCGTATCACCGGTGATCGCCGCCTTGTGCGCCTCGGAGCCCTTGCCGCCGTGATGGCCGTCTTCGATGTATTTCTTGGCGTTGTCCCAGGCGCCGCCACCGCTCGTCATCGAGATCGCGACGAACAGCCCCGAGACGATCACGCCCAGCAGCATCGCGCCAAGCGAGGCAAAACCGGCGGCCTGGCCCGCGACCGCGGTGATGATGAAATACACGGCGAGTGGCGACAGCACCGGCAGCAGCGAGGGCACGATCATCTCGCGGATCGCCGCCTTGGTGACGAGATCAACTGTCCGTGCGTAGTCAGGGCGGCTGGTGCCGAGCATGATTCCGGGGTTGTTGCGGAACTGCTCGCGGACTTCCTCGACGACCGCGCCCGCCGCGCGCCCCACCGCGGTCATTCCGAACGCGCCGAACAGATACGGGAGCAGTGCGCCAAGCAACAGGCCCACGATGACGTACGGGTTGCTGAGGCTGAAATCGACCGTGACGTCGGGGAAGTACGTAGCAAGATCGGTCGTGTAGGCGCCGAACAGCACCAGCGCGGCGAGTCCGGCCGAGCCGATCGCATAGCCCTTGGTGACCGCCTTGGTAGTGTTACCGACCGCGTCGAGCGCATCGGTCCTCTGCCGGACGTCGTCGGGCAGCCCGGCCATCTCGGCGATCCCGCCTGCGTTGTCGGTGACGGGTCCGTAGGCATCGAGCGCGACGACCATGCCGGCCTGCGCGAGCATCGCCGTTGCCGCAAACGCAATGCCGATGATCCCGGCCAGCTGGTACGCGACGATCACGGCGACGACGATCACCAGCGTCGGCAGCGCGGTGGATTCGAGGCTGATCGCGAGGCCCTGGATGACGTTGGTGCCGTGGCCGGTCTCGGATGCCTTGGCGATCGACTGGACCGGGCGGTGATTGGTGCCGGTATAATATTCGGTGATCCACACGATCAGCCCGGTGACGACGAGCCCGATCATCATCGACCAGAACAGGTCCATGCCGGTGAAGCTCTGCGTCAGCGAGGGGGCGGCTTGCGTGGTGAGATCGTCGGTTGCGGGATCGAGGAAGCCTGCGCCGCCGATCACGCGGTGAAGGTCGCCGAGCACGTACTGCGTTGCGAGGTAGATCGCCGGGATCGACAGGATCGTCGAGGTGAAGAAGCCCTTGTAGAGCGCGCCCATGATGCTGCCGCCACCGAGCCGCACCATGTAGGTGCCGATGATTGAGGTGACGATGCACACGCCGCCGACGAGCAGCGGGAGAGTCATCAGCCGCATCAGCTCGGCGCCGCTCGCCTGGATCAGCAGCGCGATCGAGATCATCGTGACGCCGAGCGTGACGACGTACGTCTCGAACAGATCGGCCGCCATGCCCGCGCAGTCGCCGACGTTGTCGCCGACGTTGTCCGCGATCACGGCCGGGTTGCGGGGGTCGTCCTCGGGAATACCCGCCTCGACCTTGCCGACCAGATCCGCGCCGACGTCCGCCGCCTTGGTGAAGATACCGCCGCCGAGCCGCGCGAAGATCGAAATCAGCGAGGCGCCGAACGCGAGCGCGGTGAGCGCCTCGACGATGATCCGGTCGTTGGGCGCATGGCCTGCGGGTCCGGTGAGGTACCAGAAGAACGCGCTGATCGCGAGCAGGCCGAGGCCCGCCACGAGCATGCCGGTTACCGCGCCCGATCGGAACGCCAGCGTCAGCCCGGCCTGCAGCGACGTGCGCGCGGCCTCCGCAGTGCGGACGTTGGCGCGGACCGAGATGTTCATGCCGACATAGCCGGCGACACCCGACAGCACCGCGCCGATGACGAAACCGATCGTCGAGATCATGCCGAGCGTGAACAACAGGATCGCCGCGACGATGACTCCGACGATCGCGATGGTGGTGTATTGGCGCCCGAGATAGGCCTTCGCGCCTTCCTGGATGGCGGCGGCGATGTCCTGCATCTTTGCGTTGCCGGGGGAGGCTGCGAGCACCTGTCGACTGGTGACGAAACCATATAGGACGGCGATGACGCCGCAGATCATGGCCAAATAGACGGTCGTCATACGGCGCTATCCCTATTGTCAGGTCCTCTCCGGTCCCGACTTTGCCGAGTCCCGAGGGGAGAGCCTATCAGTGCAGGGGTATTGCGCAAGTTATCCGCGTGGGCTGTGCTCGTAGCCTAGACTTGGCGGTAGCGGGACGGGGCGGCCCGAGTCGTGGAGGGTAAGCCCCGCGCCGGTCGAGAACGTGCCGATCCGAGCGGCGTCGGTAACGAAATCTTGCGGTGCAGCAAAAGGAGTTGGTAGTCGTCTCCCGCTGTGACTGCGGCGAGGCGGTCGCCGGAGAACGCGCGATAGGCGTCGGAAAGCGGGATGCGCGCGAGGTCGATACTGACGGCGAGGTTGCTGGCGAGCGCCATGCGGGATGCGTCGATGAGCAGACCGTCGGACACGTCCATCATCGCGTGGACCTGGGGGCCGAGGATGCGGCCGTCGACGAGCCGTGGCTGCGGGCGCCGGTACGCGGCGAGCAGTTCGGCGGCGCCTCGCTTTCCGAGGGCAATGGCTAGCCCGGCACCGGCGTCGCCGATCGTGCCCGTGACGTAGAGCGCATCGCCTCCCTGCGCGCCGTTCCGGGCAGGGGCGGCGGCATCGCTGCCGAACGCGGTGATGGTAAGGATGCGGGGGGCGTTAGGGGAGCGTCACGGTGTCGCCGCCGATGATCCGCGTGTCGAACGCGTCCAGGACCTCGGTCAGTCCTTCGAGGAACGCGCGGTCCCAAACGTTGTCACCGAGCGGGTAGTTGAGGAGGATGCCTTCGGGCTTGGCCCCCTTCGCGGCAAGGTCGGAGAGGTTAGTCGCGACTAGCTTCCACGCGATGTCCTGCGCGGGGTCGGTCGGGAGGAAATGCACGCCTTCGACCAGCGTGTCGGTAGTAACGACGAGCGGGCCCGCGTCGAGCAGCGCAGTGTCGTCGTTAAGCCCGCGTGCCGCCGGATGCAGCGGGAGCGCGCGTAAGGCAGCGATGAACTCGTCCTCGGTCACGCAAATCCTCCCCGGAACGGGGAGGGGGACCGTCCGCAAAGCGGAGGGTGGAGGGGGCGTGCCGCGAGCGTTACGCCAGCGGGGTGTCTTCCGGCCGCGAAAGAAGGTCCGTAACGCTCAACCACCGGTACGCTTGCGGAAGCCCCCTCCACCATGCCGCGCATGGTCCCCCTCCCCGTGCCAGGGAGGATTTAGGCACGCACCTCTTTCGCGATCCCGTCGAGCAACCCGTTCACGAACCCCGACTCCCGCTTGTCGTAGAACGCATGCGCGACGTCGACATATTCGCTGATCACCGCGGCCACCGGCACGTCCTTGCGCGCGAGCAGCTCGTACGTCCCGACGCGGATGATCGCCTTCATCGGCTTGTCGAGCCGCGCGAGCGTCCAGCCCTTGGCGAGCTTGCCCTCGATCAGCACGTCGATCTCGCCGGCGCGCGCGTTGGCGCCGGTCACCAGGTCGTCGAAGAAGTCGACATCGGCCTCGGCATATTCGACGTCTTCGATCGTCGCGCCGAGCCGGTGCTGGTGGAATTCGTTGAGCAGGACGGGCATCGCGGTGCCCTCCATCTCGTGCTGGTAGGTCGCCTGGACGGCGGCGAGGCGAGCGGCGGCACGCGCCTTGGTGCGGGGGGCGGTTCGAGTCATAAGAGGTTGCCTGTAGGCGCGGGGGCTGTGTGTCAGCCCTTTGCGTTTCGGTGCGGGGAGTCGAAGAAGATTGGTTCACGCGGAGCCGCGGAGGTGTGGACCTTGCCGCGCAGCGGCTTCCCAATCATCCGCCGATGAGGAGATCGAAGCGGCTGCGCCGCGCGCAACATCTCCGCGTCTCCGCGTGAACCAATCTAACTGTTCAGCCGCAGCCGCAACGCCACCGATTTTGCGTGCGCAGGTAGACCCTCGGCGTTTGCCAAAGCGACCGTGGCAGGGCCGAGCTCGCGCAACGCGGCTTCGTCCAACGCTAGAAAACTGGTGCGCTTCATGAAGTCGAGCACCGACAGCCCGCTGGCAAACCGCGCCCGGCGGCCGGTAGGAAGGACATGGTTGGGGCCAGCGACGTAATCGCCGATCGCCTCTGGCGTGTAGCGGCCGAGAAAGACCGAGCCGGCGTGGCGGATGCGGTCGAAGAAGCCTTGCGGGTCGGGAATCGCCAGCTGGAGATGCTCGGCGGCGAGACGGTCGACCAGCGGAACCGCGTCCGCCAGCGTCTCGACGACGATGATCGCGCCATTGGTATCCCACGCAACCCGCGCGACAGCTTCAGTAGCAAGGTCGCGCAGTTGGCGGTCGATCGCGGCCACGACCTTGTCGGCGAATGCCGCGTCGTCGGTGAACAGGATCGACTGCGTGCTAAGATCGTGCTCGGCCTGGCTGAGCAGGTCGGCGGCGGTCCATTCCGGGTCGTTCAGCGCGTCCGCGACGACGACGATTTCGCTCGGGCCAGCGACCATGTCGATGCCGACGACGCCGTAGACCTGGCGCTTGGCTTCGGCGACCCAGGCGTTGCCGGGGCCGGTGATCACGTCGACCGGCTCGATCCGGCCCGCGCCGTATGCAAGCGCCGCAACCGCCTGAGCGCCACCGACGCGCCACACTTCATCGACGCCGGCGAGATGCGCGGCAGCGAGAACGAGTGGGTTGATCTGGCCATCTGGGGTCGGCGTGACCATCGTCAGGCGCCCTACCCCCGCGACCTTAGCGGGGATCGCGTTCATCAGCAGCGACGAGGGATAGGCGGCACGGCCGCCGGGGACGTAGATGCCGGCGGCATCTACCGGTAACCAGCGCGCGCCGAGCCGGACGCCTGCGGAGTCAACCGAGTCGCTGTCGAGCGGGCGCTGTTTCTCGTGATACGCGCGGATGCGAGTTGCGGCGAGTTCGAGCGCGGCGCGGAGGTCCGGATCGAGTGCGTCGAACGCGGCCTTGCAGTGGGCGGGGTCGATCTGCCAGCCAGTGGCTTCCAGATCGTGGCGGTCGTGCTTCTGCGTAAGATCGCGGACCGCGGTTTCGCCATCGCGGCGGACCGACGCGATGATCGCGGCGACGTCCTGCGTGACGCCAGCGTCGGATTCACGGCGGTCCTCGACCAGCGCGGTGAAGCGCGTCGCGAAGTCCGAGTCGGATGTGGAGAGGCGGATCACATTCCCCTCCCGCTTGCGGGAGGGGTCAGGGAAGGAATGACATAGCCTCGCACGGTGCGATCGGGGCGGGCGTGCCCTCCCCGACCCCTCCCGCAAGCGGGAGGGGAGCAGAAGGTTAGCGCTCATGCCGCGATCTCCTGCGCTTCGACCGCACGGCGGAATGCCTCGACCAGCGGCACCACCCGGCTGCGCGTCTTCATCGCGGCACGGTTAACCACCAGGCGGCTCGTTACCTCCATGATCGTCTCGACCTCCACCAGTCCGTTCTCCAGCAACGTCCGCCCCGAAGACACGAGATCGACGATCCGCGGCGCCAATCCCAAGGTCGGCGCCAGTTCCATCGCGCCGTTGAGCTTCACGCACTCCGCCTGCACGCCACGGCTGGCGAAATGCGCGGCCGTCACATGCGGATATTTGGTCGCGACACGGACATGGCTCCAGCCGCGCGGGTCGTCCTGTGCGGCCATCTCGGCAGGTTCGGCGACCGACAGCCGGCAATGCCCGATACCCAGATCGACCGGCGCGTAGAGCTCGGAATAGCCGAACTCCGCGATCACGTCCGACCCGACGATCCCCAGTTGCGCCGCCCCGTGCGCGACGAAGGTGGCGACGTCGAACGCGCGCACCCGGATCAGCGAGATCGCCGGATCGTTGGTCGCGAACCGCAACGCGCGTGAGTTCTCGTCGGAGAACGACGCCTCAGGATGCACCCCGGCGCGCGAGCAACGGCAGGGCCTCGGCGAGGATGCGTCCCTTGGGGACCGCGATGATGATCTGGGAGGGTGGGTAAGAATCTGGCACGTGCCGGGCTTTACGGGGGGCATGGCGGGTGCAACAACGTGCGTATGGCAAATGTAATGGCAAGTTGCTCCGCGTTCGGAATTCAGGCGGGCTATTGCGCCGCGATGGATGCGCCGATCACGGCGCGGGTTTGCAGCGCGCTGGCGGAGTCGCTCGATCGGGACAGCGAGACGGGGCGGCGGGTGCTCGACTGGGCGGGCGAGCCGGTCGCGGATGCCTTGGCGTTACGGCTGGTGGGTGGACTGCACGCACTGCATCGCGCGGGCGTCGATCCGGAGCTTTCTGCCGTATTCGCCGGCGTAGAAACCGACTCGGCGCGAACCGTCGCGATACTAAAGGCAACGCTCGTGACACAGGATGCGGCGTTGCTGCCGTGGCTCGACGGACCGCCGCAGACCAACGAGGCGGCACGGTCCGCCGGAATGTTGACCGGAATATTGCATCTGGCCGAGCGGTACGGGCCGCGGTTCGAGGTGCTGGAGATCGGATCAAGCGCGGGGCTCAATCTGCTGATCGATCGCTATCGGTTCGATCTTGGCGGTGTGAATGTCGGGCCATCGGCATCGCCTGTGACTATCAACCCCGAATGGCGGGGCGCGCCGCCGCCAAGCGCTCCGGTCGAGATCGGGTCGACACGCGGCGTCGATATCCACCCGGTGGACGTCGCCGATCCGGCCGCAGCGGCGCGGCTCGAGGCGTATGTCTGGGTCGATGCGGTCGAACGACAGACGCGGCTGGCCGCGGCGATCGCGATGGTGCGCGAGGGCGGCGTCGATCTGGCCGAAGGCGATGCGGCGGACTGGGTCGAGGCTCGGTTGGCCGAACCGCAGCCCAAAGGCGTTACGCGCGTGCTGATGCATTCGGTGGTGTGGCAGTATCTGCCAGCGACCTCCCGCGAGCGGATCCGGGTCGCGATGGACGCAGCGGGCGCGCGCGACGGTGGAGCGACCGCTCGGCTGGGTGATGATGGAGCCGAATCGCGATCTGCACCGCCACGAGGTCCGCGTACGCGGCTGGCCGGGGGAACGGGGGATGGAACTGGTTGCGCTGACGCATGCGCATGGCGCCTGGGTCGAGGGGCTCTCGGCGCCGTACGAGACACGAGACTACGTCATGCGACGTGGCGCCTACGAGAAGGACTGAGGCACCAGATACGAGGGCGGCCCGGGATCGCTCCCGGGCCGCCCAAACTTGGTAGAAGGTCTTAGTAGAAGAAGCCGTTATTGACCTGGGCGACGCGGCCGTTGCGCGTATCGACCAGGACGACGTCACGACCGTAGCGGACCCAGCGCTGATACCCATAGGCCGGGCGCGACAGGCGGTACGTCTGATAGTCGTTGATCCAGTATTGGCGACCGTAATAGTTCGGTGCGAACCGGTAGCCGACGCTCACCGGACGATAGCGATAGCCGCGCGGCCCGACATAGGCGGGGCGGCGGTAGACGTTACCGTGCGTGCGGCGATAGTCGCGCCAGTCCTCACGCGCTTCGCGACGGTCTTCGCGCAGTTCCTGACGGGCTTCGCGGACGTCGCCGCGGTCGCCGTAGCGGCGTGCGCGCTGCAGGTCGCGCTGGCTCTCGCGGATTTCGCGCTGGTCGCGGCGGACTTCGCCGTAGCTCTGTGCGGTGGCGAAGCTGGGGACGAGGGTGGCGGCGGCGACGGCCGCGAGGATCATCTTACGCATGGCTGCTCTCCTGTGTTCGGTGCCGAATCAACGGCATGAACGGGGTTTTGCTCCCCTGCCGCTGAACGATCGCCGAATGTGGTGGTCAGGATTTAGACAGGTGCGCGCTCGGGTCGTGCGCTGATCGCTTCACGACATAGCTCACGCCGTTCGACGCCCGCGTAAATGCTCTGCCAGTCCCGTCCCCGCCCCATCCGTCATCCCAGCGAAAGCTGGGATCTCCCAATTCGGGTCGCAGCACCTGCCACCATGAGATCCCAGCTTTCGCTGGGATGACGGATTTGGGGGAGGCGATCACCTCCGTGGCGTGTCCTCCCCCTCCGTCGCTTTCGGCGCCACCTACCCCTTGCGGGGGAGGATCGAGAGGGTTCTCAGATTCCCCAGCGGCGCATTGCGGCGATCACTGCGTCGGGTTTCTGCCACGGTACGAAATGGCCTGCATCGATCTTCTCGATCGTGAGGTCGGGGACATAGGCGGCGAGGTCGAGTTGGCTTGGGAGCAGCGCGCTGTCCTGCATACCCCAGATCACCAGCACCGGCATCCTAGTCGGCGGAAACGGCGCATCCAGAAACGCGGGGCGGGGCGGCGTTTCGTCCATTGCGGGGACGACGATCGCGCTGGCGCGGTACCAGTTGAGCATCGCGGTGATCGCGCCGGGCTGGCCCCATTCGTCGAGATAGGCGGCCTTGTCCTCGGCCATCGCGGCGAGATCGGCGTGCTTCGAGAAACTGGTGTCGAAGAAGGGTTCGAGACCTATCGACTCGATGTGCTTTTCGAGGTCGGGGTTGCGGAACGCGCGGATATACTGGCTGGCGGCGCGCTGTTCGAGGTCGTCGAACATGGTGCGCTGGAAGACGAGCGGGTGGGGGGCGTTGATGATGACGAGCCTGGCAATGCGCTCGGGGTGGCGCAGCGCCGCCATCCACGCGACCGCGCCGCCCCAGTCGTGGCCGACCAGCGTGAAACGGTCGATGTTCAGGTGATCCGCGAGCGCGATGAGGTCGGCGACGATCTTGTCGGGGGTGTAGCTGTCGACGCCCTCGGGCTTTGAGGAGCGCGCGAAGCCGCGTTGGTCGGGGGCGATGACGTAGTGGTCGCGAGCGAGGTCGGGGGCGATGGCGCGCCAGGTGCGGTGTGATTCGGGGAAGCCGTGGAGGAGGATGACAGGCGGACTCGCCGGGTCGCCGCTGATCGCGACGTCCAGGGTTACGCCAGTGGATAGCGCGATGCGTTGCAGGTTCGACATCATTCCCCTCCCGCTTGCGGGAGGGGTTAGGGAGGCCTACCCGTCGCGCTGCGCCTGGATCATGCCCTCCCCGACCCCTCCCGCAAGCGGGAGGGGAGATACGCCTTCTACTCCCCTCCCGCTCGCGGGAGGGGTTGGGGGTGGGCTCGCGGCTAGTTTCAAACGGAGTGCTCCGCGATGGCGCGTGCCCACCCCTACCCCCTCCCGCTTGCGGGAGGGGAGAGATCAGGGATAGCTGACCGTCTTCGGGATCGCGGGAATTTCGATCCATTCCTTTTCGTCGCCGGGTACCTTCGGGAAGTTGCCCGCATTCCAGTCGCGTTTCGCCTGTTCGATGCGGTCGCGGTTCGAGCTGACGAAGTTCCACCAGACATGGCGCGGGGTCGTGAAGGCGTCGCCGCCGCAGAGCATCGCGCGGCCGCCATGCGCAGACCGTAGCGTTGCAGATATGCCGGGGCGGAGAACGTAAAGGACTTGTGGCTCGAGCTTCACGCCTTCCAGCGTCGCCTCGCCCATTGCGAGGTAGATCGCGCGCTCCTCGGCAGCTGCGTCGATCGGCACGCTCGCGCCCGGGTCGAGCGCGATGTCGGCGTAGATCGTGCCCGAATAGGTCGTCGTCGGCGCGGTCTGGCCCCAGAGGCTCCCCATGATGATCCGCGAGCGCGCGCCGTGCGCCTCGATCGTCGGCAGCTGCGCCTTGGTGACGTGCTCGAACGCGGGGTCGATCTCCTCGACCGCCTCGGGCATCGCCAGCCAGGTCTGGATGCCCGACAGGTTCGGCCCTTCGGCACGCTCGTCGCCGGGCGAGCGTTCGGAATGGACGATGCCGTGGCCCGCGGTCATCAAATTGACCGCGCCCGGCTCGATCCGTGCCTGCGTGCCGAGCGAGATCGCGGTGGTCGATCGCGCCGTCGAACAAGTATGTGACGGTCGACAGGTTGATATGCGGGTGCGGCCGCACGTCGATGCCTTGGCCCACGTCGAGATGCGCCGGGCCCATCTGGTCGAAGAACAGGAACGGCCCGACCATCGTCCTTTCCTTGTTCGGCAGCGTGCGATGGACCTTGAACCCGCCGAGATCGTGCGTCGACGGCAGGATGGTCTGGAGGACGAAATCATCGAGCATGGCGCTATCCCTTGGCAGGTTCCGTGGCGTCGAGAAGTTCGACCAGGTCTGCGGGATAGAGCGTTTCGTGAAAGCCCGCGATGTCATTTCGAGAAAACCAGCGGTGACCGACGAGCAGTTGCTTCTCCTGTTCGGTGAGATTGCCCGCCTTCACCTCGCAGGTGTCGACGTCGATCCGGAAATAGCGTTCGTCGGCGGTGACCTCGACGCCTTCGAAGGTGAGGAAATCGATGGTGCGTTGCGCGACTTCGGGGCCGCAGTCGATGTCGAGGCCGACTTCCTCCCACAGTTCGCGGCGGGCGGCAGCGGCATAGCTCTCGCCGGGATCTACCGCGCCGCCGGGCGTGCACCAGAGTGGCGGGCGATCGGAGGGGGTGAAGCGGAACATCAGGACGCGGTTTTCGCCGTCGACGAGGAGGATGCGCGCGGCTGGGCGTGGGGTTCTCATAGCCCGACGCACCTCCCCGGCGAAGGCCGGGGGCCAGTTGGGAGACAGGGGTAACGATGGACAGCCCGTCGCCATATCGACCTTTCCAACTGGACCCCGGCCTTCGCCGGGGAGGTGCTGACCAGGAAGGTGCTGATTGTGGGGAGGCTGCCAAGCCTCATACCGCGTCGAGTTCCGGATAGGCGCGGAAGATGCCGTCGGTGTTGAACGCCAAGCGCCGGTCGCTTTTCAGATACGCCTTGATGCCCGGCAGTCCCGCGACCTGATCGTGGATGCGGACGAGGTTCGGGTAGTCGGGTTCGAGCGTCTTCATCCGCTTCGGGAACATGTACCGCAGCCCTTCGATCACCTGGAACAGCGAGGTGTCGGCATAGCTCCACTTGTGATCGATCAGCCAGTCGCCCGGATTGGCCTGCGCCGCATCCTCCAAATGACCGAGATACTTCGGCATCCGTTCCTCGCGGAACTGTTTCGCCGCCCGCGCGGCTTCGGGTTTCTGGTCGTCGTAATAGTCCATCATCGCGACCGGATGGTGGACGTTGTGGACCTCCGCCACGAGGTCGGCGATCGTCAGCTGGAGCTGGTTGAGCCACAGCCGGTCCGCCATGGTCGACGGCGCGAGACCGTGACGCTCGCCGAGATACATCAGGATGTTGGCGACCTGCGCGATGACCAGGCCGTCGAGTTCCAGATAGGGCGGCGCGAACGGCGTTCGACCCGTGCGGTCGTTGAGATCGGCCATCAGGCCTTCCTCGCCAACGCCGCGCGCGCAATCCTCGTAGGCGATCTCGGCGCCTTCAAGTGCGAGCCGGACGAACTCGCCGCGCCCCTGGATGGAGGGCCAGTACCAGAGCTTGTACGCCATCAGATTTCCCCGGGTACGCGGGCCTTGATAGCAAGCGCGTGGATCTTCGTGCTCAACAGTTCGGCGAGCGCCTGGTTCACGAGGCGTTGGCGCGCGACGCGATTAAGGCCTTCGAACTTCGGGGTTTCCACCTCGACGCGAAAATGCGTCTCGCCGGTGCCGTCGTCGCCCATGTGGCCGGCATGGAGCCCGCTCTCGTTGACGACGACCAGGTGCGTCGGGGCGAGGGTCGCGGTGAGGCGGGCGGTGATCTGGTCCTGTACGGAGCCGGTGGCGAGGTCTGTCATGCTCCCTATATAGCCCGTTTTGGAAGCGCGGGGAGCCGGTGGCGGACGACGATCGAAAAGAGCGCAAGGAACGCCCCAGCCCACGGTTTCACGGCCGCGTTGAAGGGACCGGGCGCGTCTGCATGTGGCGCGACTGCGAGGAGCCCGGCGAATTTCGCGCGCCGCCACTGGAGGGACCGAGCGATGGCGGCCCGCCGCAGTTCCGCTGGTTCTGCCTGGAGCATGTCCGCGCGTTCAACTCCGGGTATAATTTCTTCGACGGGATGACCGCGGACGAAATCCATCATGCGCAGCGACCGATGGCGGGCTGGGAGCGCGAGACGCGGGCGTTCGCGCATGGCGGCGGCGATACGCCGCCAAAATGGGCGGACTTCGCCGATCCGATCGATGCGATCGGTGCACGGTTCGGCGAGCGGATGGCGGCGGCGCGGAAAGACGGCCGCGTGCTGTCCGACGGCGAACGGCGCTCGTTGCGCGTGCTCGGATTGGGGACCGATACCGACCGCACGCAACTGCGCAAACGCTACAGCGAACTCGTGCGGCGCTTCCATCCCGACCGCAACGGCGGCGACCGCGCGCACGAGGCCGACCTGCAAAAGGTGATCGCGGCCTACCAGCACCTGAAGGGCGCAGCGGCGTTCGCCTGACGCGTCGGCGTTCGGGTCGCGCCGCTGCTCCGCCGGGTCAGTTCGGCTGGGCCCCGCCCATCGTCGCCGCCGCGGCGGCCATGTCCATGAAGAACGGTCCCCAGCCATGCCCGTCGAGGTCCTCGAAGGCGCGGCTGTACATGAAGCCCATGTCCTCGGGGTCGTGCAATTCGCGTCCGCCCGCCGCCAGGGCCGCTTCCGTAATCGCATCGACCTCGGCTTGGCTGTCGAACGACAGGGCCAGCAGCACGCCGCTGGTCGTCTTCGCGTCGATGATCTGCTTGGACGTGAAGGTCGCATAAAAGGCGCGATCGAGCAGCATCACGGAAATCGTGTCGGACCATGCCATCGCCGAGCCCTGCTCGTTCGAGAACATCGCGTTCCGCTCGAACCCGATCGCTGCGTAGAATGCGGTCGCGGCCGCCACGTCGGCGACCGGCAGGTTCAAGAATATGGCCTTGCCCATGGCGGCTCTCCTGTTTCGACTCGGTTTCGCACCGGTGTTTGCATTGCATGCTCGCAATGGTTACTTAAAACAACTATGAAGTTAGAAAATATAACTGATGCCTCGTCGAATCGATGGTACGACGATGCGTGCGGCACCGCGATGGCGCTCGAACTGGTGGGAGAGCGCTGGTCGCTGCTGGTCGTGCGCGAACTGATGTTCGGTCCGCGCCGGTTCGGCGAACTGAAGGCCGACCTCGGCGGCATAAGTGCGAATGTCCTGACACAGCGGCTGGCGGGACTGGCGCGCGCCGGCATCCTGATCCGACGCATGCTCCCGTCGCCGGCCAGCGTGCAGGTCTATGAACTGACGCCCTGGGGGTATGAGAGCGAGACCGCGATCCGCGAACTCGGTCGATGGGCGGCGCGGTCGCCTGCGCATGATCCCACCCTACCGCTCAGCGCGGCCTCGCTGATGCTGTCGTTCCGGACGATGTTCTCGCGGCAGCGTGCCGATGGCTGGACCGCAGTCGTCGGTTTTCGGCTGGGCGGCGAGGGGTTCGTCGGGCGGGTCGATGGCGACTGGATCCATGTCGTGCGCGCCGACCCGTCGGCAGCGGACGTCACGTTCGACGGCGATCCGATGACGATTGCATCGCTCGTCTATGGCGCAAGGCCCTTTCGCGATGCGGAAGCCGCGGGCACATTGCAGATCACCGGGAACCGTGCGCTCGCCGAGCGGTTCGTCACACTCTTTCCGCTACCGGATAAGGTCGCGGTTGAGTAACGCCCCTCGCTTGTCCTAGAGCGGTCGGGAACACGAGGCCAACATGACCGATATCCCGAATACCCAGCCCGATAGCCGCGAGACCACGATCCTCGACGCACCCGACCGCATGGTGAAGGTGCGCGAGATGTTCGGGATCGATTCCGACATGGAAGTGCCGGCGTTTTCCGAAGCCGATGAGCGCGTGCCCGATCTCGATCCGGCGTACGTCTTCGATGCCGACACGACGCTCGCGGTCCTTGCCGGCTTCGCGCATAATCGTCGCGTGATGGTCCAGGGCTATCACGGCACCGGCAAGTCGACGCATATCGAGCAGGTCGCGGCGCGCCTGAAATGGCCGTGCATCCGCATCAACCTCGACGCGCACATTAGCCGTATCGACCTGATCGGCCGCGACGCGATCGTGCTGAAGGACGGCCAGCAGATCACCGAGTTCCGCGAGGGCCTGCTGCCCTGGGCGTTGCAGACCCCGACCGCGCTGGTGTTCGACGAGTACGACGCCGGCCGTCCGGACGTGATGTTCGTGATTCAGCGCGTGCTGGAGACCGAGGGCAAGCTGACGCTGCTCGATCAGAACCGCGTGATCCGCCCGAACCCTTGGTTCCGCCTGTTCGCGACCGCCAACACGGTCGGCCTCGGTGACACGAGCGGGCTGTATCACGGCACGCAGCAGATCAACCAGGGCCAGATGGACCGCTGGAACATCGTCGTCACGCTCAACTACCTCCCCGCCAAGGTCGAGGCGCAGATCGTGCTCGCCAAGTCGGGTGAATACGACAAGCCGGACGGCAAGAAGGTCGTCGAGAACATGGTCCGCGTGGCGGACATGACCCGCAAGGGGTTCGTCAACGGCGACATCTCGACCGTGATGAGCCCGCGTACGGTGATCACCTGGGCGCAGAACGCGCTGATCTTCGGCGACGTCGGCTTTGCGTTCCGCCTGTCGTTCCTCAACAAGTGCGACGAGGCAGAGCGGCCGCTGGTCGCCGAATATTACCAGCGCGTGTTCGGCAAGGACCTCCCCGAGAGCGTGGTGGGTAAGGCCTGAGCCTTTGGCCAACGAAACCCCTCTCGATCGTTTCAAGGCGGTTCTTGCCGGCACCGCGCGTGCGATTTCGGAGGAGCCGGAGGTCGAACTCGCCTTCACCGCGGACGCGCCGACCCAGAGCGGCAAGCACATCAAGGTGCCGATGCCCGCGCGTGCCCTGCCGCTCGAGCAGGTCGCCGAGGCGCGTGGGTTCGCGGACGGTTTCGCGCTGCGATTGAAGCATCACGACATCGCGCTGCACAACCGTGCGGCGCCGGTCGAGGCGGTTGCGCGCGCCGTGTTTGATTCGGTCGAAACCGCACGGGTCGAGGCGCTTGGGTCGCGCGGTTATGCGGGGATTACGGAGAACCTTGAACGGGCGCTCGACGTTCGTTTGCGTGCAGACCCCATCACGCGCGCGCAACCGTGACGAGGTGCCGCTGTCGACCGCGCTCGGCCTGATGGTCCGCGAGCGGCTGACCGGGCAGGAATCGCCTGCGATCGCCGCACCCGGTCTCGCGCTGGTGCGCGAGTGGATCGAGAGCAAGACCGATCTTGATGCACTGGCCTATGCGCTCGACGACCAGAAGGCGTTCCAGGGCCTTGCGCGAAAAATGTTGCAGGAACTGGAGCTGGTCGAAGGCGATCAGGTCCCCGAGGAAAGCGACGAGGGCGGCTCCGAGGACGAAGGCACCGACGAGCAGCAGCAGGACGAGGGCGACGAAGGCGACGACCAGGGCGAGGATGGCCAGGGCGAAGTCGAGGCGCGCGGCGAGCAGGCCGAGCAGCAGAACGAGGAAAGCGACGGCCAGGAGCAGAGCGACGAGTCGATGGACGACATCGACGGCGAGCCCGGCGACGACGGCGAGGAAGGCATGCAGCCGGTCCGCCCGAACCGCCCCTTCGCGGACATGGGCGGCGCGTTCGACTACAAGCCGTGGACGACTCAGTTCGACGAGGTGATCGCCGCCACCGAACTGTGCGACGCCGACGAACTGGCGCGGCTGCGCGGCTATCTCGACCAGCAGCTCGTGCACCTGCAGTCGACCGTGTCGAAGCTCGCAAACCGGCTCCAGCGGCGGTTGATGGCACAGCAGTCGCGGTCATGGGATTTCGATCAGGAGGAGGGCATCCTCGACGCGGCGCGCCTCGCGCGTGATCGTCAACCCGACTTTGTCGCTCAGCTACAAGGCCGAGCGGGAGACCGACTTCCGCGACACCGTCGTGACGTTGTTGATCGACAATTCGGGATCGATGCGCGGTCGTCCGATCTCGATCGCGGCGATCAGCGCGGACATCCTCGCGCGCACGCTGGAGCGCTGCGGTGTGAAGACCGAGATTCTCGGGTTCACGACTCGCGCGTGGAAGGGAGGGCAGAGCCGCGAGACGTGGCTCGCCGCCGGGCGGCCGCCGCAGCCGGGGCGCCTCAACGACATCCGCCATATCGTCTACAAGCGTGCGGACGAGCCGTGGCGGCGCGCGCGCAACTCGCTGGGCCTCATGATGCGCGAGGGGTTGCTGAAGGAGAATATCGACGGCGAGGCGCTGATGTGGGCGCACGCGCGGCTGGTCGCGCGGCCCGAGGAACGTCGTATCCTGATGGTGATCAGCGACGGCGCGCCGGTCGACGATTCGACGCTCAGCGTGAACTCGGGATCGTATCTCGAGCGGCATCTGCGCCAGGTGATAGGCTGGATCGAGAGCAAGTCGCCGGTCGAACTGGTCGCGATCGGCATCGGTCACGACGTCACCCGCTATTACGCGCGGGCCGTGACGATCATGGATGTCGAACAGCTTGGCGGCACGATCATCGAACAGCTGGCTTCGCTGTTCGACACCGAGTGACCGACCAGTGATCGAAGCGCCCGCGGGCGGGTTCCACGGGCCCGTCAAGCGCTCGATCACGATCGCCGGCCACCAGACCTCGATCAGCCTCGAACCCGTCTTCTGGCGGGCGCTCGAAGCCGCTGCGACGCGTCTTGCCTTGCCCCTGTCAGCGCTCGTCGCCGAAATCGACGCAATTCGCATCGTTGCGGATAATCCGCCGAACCTCGCTAGCGCGTTGAGAACATGGCTGTTCGATAATCCAGGTTGAGAACTACTCGCATTAGCGTTGACAGTGCGAACGACTCTCAATAGCGAGCCCCTCAGAACAAAGGGGTTTGTCTATGTCGCTACCTTCGCCGCGTGCATCGTTGCCGCGCTCGTCCTCTGTGCCGGCCTTTCTCGCTTTGTCGTGCGTCGGCGCCTTCGCGACTGCGCCGGCCTATGCCGCAGATGCCGACAAGTCGGCCGCGCCGGTGACCGATGCGCAGCAGCGCGAGGAAATCCTCGTCAACGGCCAGCGCCTGCACGACGAAGGTCCCAAGCAGGTCGCGCCGCTGGTGAACACGCCGCGCTCGGTTATCGTCCTGCCGCAGGAAGTTATCGAGCAGACCGGGTCGAACAGCCTCGCCGATGCGCTGCGCACCGTGCCCGGCATCACCTTCGGCGCAGCGGAGGGCGGCAATCCGATCGGCGACCGCCCGTTCATCCGCGGTTTCGACAGCCAGGGCAGCATCTATGTCGACGGCGTCCGCGATCTCGCCGCGCAGACGCGTGAAGTGTTCGCGGTCGATTCGGTCCAGATCGTCCGCGGCTCGGATTCGACGCTCGGCGGGCGCGGCTCGGCTGGCGGCACGATCAACATCCTGTCGCGGCTGCCGCAGCTCGACAATTTCGGATCGCTCAGTGCCAGCTACGGCGAGGCGGATTACAAGCGCATCACCGGCGACGTGAACCTCAAGGTCTCCGATACCGCCGCGTTCCGGATCGAGGGGATGTGGCACGACCAGGACGTCGCCGGCCGCGATGCGATCTGGCAGAAGCGCTGGGGCATCGCGCCATCGTTCGCGGTCGGGCTCGGCACGCCGACCCGGCTGACCGCCAGCTTCTATCACATGGAGAGCAGCGAACTGCCCGACAGCGGCATTCCGTATCTCTATACGATCGCCAACCATCCTGGCACCGGCAACGTCACGACGCAGCCTGCGCTCGGCACTGTGACGACCGCCAGCGGCCAGACCGGCTACGTCTCGCGGAAGAACTTCTACGGGCTGGCCGCGCGCGATTTCCGCGATGCGACCACCAACCAGGCAACGCTCCGCGTCGAGCATGATTTCGGCGGCATCACGCTGCGCAACACCGCGCGCTACACGCACAGCGACCAGAGCTATATCTTCACGCTGCCCGACGACAGCCAGGGCAATGTCTATGGTACGACCGCCACGACGACCAGCGGGGTCAATGCGGTCACCGGCGGTACCAAGGTAACGGGCGGCGGCTATGTCTGGACGCGCGGCAACACGCGCTACGGCTATAGCGAGAGCATCGTCGACCAGACCGATCTGTACGGCAAGTTCAACACCGGCGGCATCGAACACAGCTTCTCGCTCGGCACCGAAATCTCGTGGGAGAAGACGCGGCGCGGTACGTTCGTGTCGGCCAACGGCTCGACGATCAGCCCGCGCTGCGACACGGTCACGATCGCGCGCTCCTATTGCGTGAGCCTGTTCGACCCGAACCCGTATGCGCCGTGGGTCAATTACACGAGCGACACGTCGACCACCGCGACACCGATCGTGAAAGGCGCGACCTCGACCGAGACGCAGAACGACGCGAATACCAAGGCGGTCTACGCATTCGATTCGATCACGCTCATGCCGTCGCTGATCCTGAATCTGGGCGCGCGTTACGACCGGTTCGAATCCACCATCACGCTGCCGGGCGCGACCCAGACCAAGGTCAAGCGCGTCGACAATCTGTTCAACTGGCAGGCCGGCCTGGTGTTCAAGCCGACGTCGGAAACGAGCCTGTATGCCAGCTATGCGACCGCCGCGACGCCGCCCAACAGCCTGCTCGGCGAAGGCCGCGAGGATAATTCGATCACCGTCGCGACGCTCAGCCTGCTGAAGCCGCAAAAAACCAAGTCGTACGAGGTCGGCGCCAAGGCCAGTCTGTTCGGCGAGAAGCTCCAACTCGGTGCGGCGGTATTCCAGACCGAAATCTCGAACGCGCGCGTGCTTGATGACACCAACACCGCGTCGTTCATCGGCGAGACGCGGATTCGCGGCTTCGAATTCAACGTCAGCGGGACGATCCTGCCCGGCTGGACGGTGTTCGGCGGCTTCACGCATCTCGATCCTAAGATCATCGATGGCGGTTTCACGACGCTGACCGCCGCGGCGATTACGACGACTGCAAACGGCGTTACCACGGTGATCCAGCCAGCCCGGACGATCGGCGTCGTGTCGGTCAACACCGGCAAGCAGGTTCCGCAGACTGCGAAGAACAGCTTCACCGCGACGACCAACGTCAACGTGACCAAGCGGCTTCAGATCGGTGGCACCGCGCTGTACATGGACGAGCAGATTGGCGGCTATGCGGACAACCGCACTGCGACGCAGAATGCTGCGGGGGTGGTCACGGTCAACGCTGCGACCAAGGTGCTGACGCGCAGCATTCCCGATTACTGGCGCTTCGATGCGCGCGCGAGCTACAAGCTGACCGACAATGTCGACCTCAGCGTCAACGCGCAGAACGTGACCAACAAGACCTATTTCTCGCAGACCTTCACCAGCCACTATGCCGCGATCGCCGCGGGCCGGACGATCTTCGGTACGGTAAACCTGCGGTTCTGAGGCCATGACGGCGATCGATACCCTCACGCCCGCCGCCATCGCCGCGCGCCTCTCCGGAAGTCCGGAGGAGCGCGCGGCGTTCGTGCGCGAGGCGGCGGATGCGGGCGTGGCGGAGGCGCAGGCGGTGTACGGGCAGATGCTTCTCGACGGCACCGCCGTCGCTGCCGACCGACAAGCGGCGCTCGGGTGGTTCACGAAGGCCGCGGCGCAGCATCACGTGATGGCGCTCAACATGGTCGGGCGTTGCTACGATCTCGGCTGGGGCACGCGCGTCGACAAGGCGCGCGCGGCCGAATGCTACCGGATCGCGGTGGAGCGCGGGCTCGACTGGGCGATGTATAATTATGCGACGTTGCTTGCGCTGGGCGAGGGCGTTGCCGAGGACAAGCCGGCTGCGCTGGCGTTGCTGGAGAAGGTCGCTGCGATGGACTCGGGGCTCGCCAGTGCGAAGGCGATCAACTTCGTCGGCAGTTTCGCGGAAGACGGTTGGGCTTGCGAGCGCGGCATGACGCGTGCCGCGGCATGCTATGCGACTGCGGCGGAAGGCGGCGATTTCCGCGGCTGCTTCAATCACGCGCGCATGCTTGGCGCGGCGGGGGAGATCGAAATGGCACTTGGTTGGCTGAGACAGGCGGGCGCACGGGGCAACGCGGCATTCCTCGCCAAGGCCGAGGCGTGGCTGGCGGCGAGCGATATCCCGGCGTTCCGGACGTCCGGCGTGGCGGCATTGCGCGAGGGGGCAGTATGCTGATCGCCATTCCAGACGTGCTCGATCCGACCGAGGTCACGCGCGTCCGAGCGCTGATCGATGCGGCCGAGTGGATCGACGGTAACGCGACCTCGGGTCCGCAATCGGCATTGGCCAAGCGCAACGAGCAACTGCCCGAGGACTCGGCCGCAGCGCGCGAGGCCGGCGGGATTATCCTCGACGCGCTCGGCCGCTCCGCGCTGTTCGTCGCCGCCGCGCTGCCGCTGAAAGTCTTCCCGCCGCTGTTCAACCGCTACGCCGGCGGCCAGGATTTCGGCCTGCACGTCGACAACGCGATCCGGATCAAGCGCGGCTCCGACTTCCGGATCCGCAGCGACTTGTCGGCAACACTGTTCCTGGCCGAACCGGAAACCTATGACGGGGGCGAACTCGTGATCGAGGATCAGTTCGGCCCGCAATCGGTCAAGCTGCCCGCCGGCCATATGGTGGTGTATCCGGCCTCCAGCCTGCACCGCGTCGCGCCGGTCACGCGCGGCGTGCGCGTCGCGTCGTTCTTCTGGCTGCAGTCGATGGTCCGCGACGACGGCGCGCGGCGGATCCTGTTAGATCTCGATCAGGGCGTGCAGGCGGTCGCGGCCGCGCAGGGGCAGGGCGATCCGGCAACGGTGCGGCTGACGGGGGTGTACCATAATCTGCTGCGCCGCTGGGCGGATGTTTGAGCGCACATGACGGAAAGGGGATGGATGGACTTGGCTACGCCCGCCATGCCACGCTCCACGAACGGGGGAATATTCGATGAGTAAACTGGCGATGCGACGGGCCTGGTTTCAGGTCCATAAGTGGATCGGGCTGATCCTCGCGATCCTGATCATCCCGCTGTCGCTGAGCGGCGCGGCGCTGGTGTGGCATGATGCGCTCGACCGGATCGTCGATCCGAGCCGCTATGCGGTATCAGGGACGACAGTGCTCAGCCCGGACGCCTATGTCGCCGCGGCGGCGGCCCGGCTCACACACGGCGAGCGGATCGCGATGCTGACGATGCCCGAGGACGGCGGCCCGGTAGTGATTGCGGCAGCGGCGGCGGGGAGTGCGCCCAAGCGGCCGGGGCCACCGCAGCGGACGATGGTGTATCTCGATCCGCCGACCGCGCGTGCTGGAGGTTTCGCCCTCGAATGGTGGGCTCGTACGGTTCCTCCACGTGCTGCACGGGAGCCTGCAACTCCCCGGCGTCGGACGTTCGATCGTCGGCTGGATCGGCGTGGCGATGATGGTGTCCTGCTTTACCGGGCTGTGGCTGTGGTGGCCGACGATCGGCAAGTGGACGCGCGGGCTGCGGTATCGGCGCCATCGCAACGTCGATACCAACCTGCATCACCTGTTCGGCTTCTGGATCGCGCTGCCGTTGTTCGTGCTGTCGCTGACCGGCGCATGGATCTCGTTTCCGCAGTTCTTCGGGAAGCTCACCGGCGAGGCTTCGCGGCCGAGGGGCGGGCCAGATCGCGGCGCGATGATGCGTGCGAAGCCGCTCGCGAAGCCGGCTCAGCCGCTCGACGTGGCGATCGGCAAGGCGCGGGCGCTGGCAGGTGGCGCACCCTTGCGCAGCGTGGCGTGGCCGACCGATCTCAGCGCGGACTGGACCGTGACGTTCTCGCGCGGGGGGACGCCGGTCGGGGTGAAGATCGCCGACGATACCGGTGGCGCGACCGCGGCGCCGGCGCGGCCTCAGGGCGGTGTGGGGCGGTGGATGCGGCGGATCCACGATGGCACCGACATGGGCGCGTTGTGGCAGGTGATCATCTTTATCGGCGGAATATTGCCGGCGGTGCTGGCGGTGACCGGCGTGATCATGTGGTGGCGCGCCCGGGGCTGGAAGGCGGAACTGGCAGCGCGGCGGGCTGCGTAAACTTTCCCTCGCCCCTCCGGGGAGAGGGAAGGAGGAGCTCTTGCGACGGGAGGGTGAGGGGCTGTTGGGATCAGCATCCCGAGCCTCATGCCCCTCACCCTCCCACACGCAAGCGCGTGCGGGCCCCTCCCTCTCCCCGGTGGGGAGAGGGGGTTTAGTTACCGTCCCAGCAGCACCCGCGCTTGCCCGGCAATCTGTGCCAGCATCGCCGCATTCGGCACCGCCGCATGGCGCGCGCGGTCGATGACCGCTTTGAACTGCGCCACGCGCGTGGCGTTTGCCGTCAGCCACGCCTCGACCGCACCCTGCGGATCCTGCGCCCCACGCCGCGCGAGGAACTCGAGCCGCAACTGCTGGAAATCGCGCGCGAGACCGGCGATCAGCAACCGCTCCCACGGATCGGTAGGGCTGATCCGCGCAGCATTTGCCTGTGCCCAATCGAGCCCGAGCGCCTGCCCAAGATGCGTGAACGCGCGCGTGAGCACGGCCTCGTCGAGCGCCATCCGCTCGCCGAGATCGGCCAGCCCGACCGCGCCGTCCATCTCGAACAGGCGGACGACCTTCCGCACTAGGTCACCCGGCGCGCCGACCGTTTCGAGCTGCCCCGCGATACGGCTGCTCTGCGCGCTCGCCTCTTCGAGGAGCAGCGCCGCGGTCTGGCTGTCGAGCTGCGTGATGCCCTTCGCCAGCCGTGCGAGCACGTCGCCCGGTGCCGTCCCCGGCGCCGATACGCGCAACAGGTCGGCGATCTGCGAGCGCGTTGCGACCGCTACCTCGTCGAACAGCGCGATCCTCGCCGCCTCGGGCATCACCGCGGTCTCGATCTCCGCCCATAGCGCCGGCAGGTCGAACAGGCGCTCGGCGACGACGAACATCGCTGCGATATCGCCCATCGCTGCGCCTTCCTCTTCCGCCAGCTCGAACGGATAGAGAATGCCCAATCGGTTGACGATCCGGTTGGCGAGCTTGGTCGCGACGATCTCGGGCCGCAGCCGGTGCTCGTCGATCGCGGTCGCAAAGCGCTCGCGCATCGCTGCGGGGAAGGCGGCGTGGAGGTCGGGCTTCAGCGCATCGTCCTTGGCGATGTCGCCATGCTCGATCGCATCCTGCAACCCGAGCTTGGCGGTCGCGAGCAGCACGGCGAGCTCGGGACGCGTGAGCCCCAGCCCATCCTGACCACGACGGAGCAGGATATCGTTCGACGCGAGCCCCTCGACCGCACGATCGAGCCGCCCGGCGCCCTCGAAGATCTCGATCACGCGGACATAGCTCGGCATCGCCACCGCGCCGTCCGCCTCGGCAATCGACAGCGCCAGCGTCTGGAGGCGGTTGTCCTCCAGCACTAGATGCGCGACGTCGTCGGTCATGCTAGCGAGCAGCGTGTTGCGGTCCTCGTACTCCAGCCGCCCCTCGATCATCTCGCGGTTGAGCGCGATCTTGATGTTGACCTCGTTATCCGAGCAGTCGACGCCCGCCGAATTGTCGATGAAGTCGGTGTTGATCCGCCCGCCCCGCGCCGAGAAGGCGATACGCGCCGCCTGCGTGACACCCAGGTTCGCGCCTTCTCCGATTGCGATCACGCGCAGATCCTCCGCGTTGACGCGCAGCCGGTCGTTGGCCGGATCGCCGACCGCGACGTTCGCCTCGGACGCGGCCTTCACATAGGTGCCGATGCCGCCGAACCAGAGCAAGTCCGCCGGCGCCTTGAGAATCGCCGAGATCAACGCGCCTGGCTCCATCTCGCTCACCGTCACGCCGAGCGCAGCCTGCACCTGCGGCGACAGCTTCACCACCTTGTCGGTCCGCGCGAACACGCCGCCGCCCTTCGAGATCAAGCTGGCGTCGTAGTCCGCCCAGCTCGACCGCGGCAGCGCGAACATCCGGTTGCGCTCTTCCCAGCTGGTCGCCGGATCGGGATCGGGATCGAGGAAGATGTGGCGGTGATCGAATGCCGCGATGACCTTCAGCGTCTTCGACAACAGCATGCCGTTGCCGAACACGTCACCCGACATGTCGCCGCAGCCGACCACGGTGATGCTCTCGCTCTGCACGTCGAGCCCGCGTTCGGCGAAATGCCGCTGAACGCTGAGCCACGCGCCCTTGGCGGTGATCCCCATCGCCTTGTGGTCGTAGCCGACCGAGCCCCCGGAGGCGAACGCGTCGCCGAGCCAGTATCCCCGTTCGAGCGCCAGCGCGTTCGCCACGTCGCTGAACGTCGCGGTGCCCTTGTCGGCCGCCACGACGAAATACGGGTCCTCGCCGTCGAGGATCGTCACGCCCTCGGGATGGACGACCTTGCCCTCGACGATGTTGTCGGTGATCGACAACAAGGTGCGGATGAAGATCCGATAGCTCTCGGTACCCTCTGCCAGCCACGCGTCGCGGTTAGACGGCGCAGGGAGCTGCTTGGGATAAAGCCACCCTTCGCGCCGGTCGGCACGATGACCGCGTTCTTGACGCGCTGCGCCTTCATAAGCCCCAGGATCTCGGTGCGGAAATCGTCGCGACGATCGGACCAGCGCAGACCGCCACGCGCAACCGGGCCGGCGCGCAGGTGGATGCCCTCGACGCGCGGCGAATAGACCCACACCTCGCGCCAGGGCACAGGGGCGGGGAGGCCGGGGATCAGATGGCTGTCGAGCTTGAACGCGAGCGCCTCCGATGCGGCGGGCGTAAACGCGTTGGTCCGCAACGTCGCCGCGATCAGGTTGCGATAGGCGCGCAGGATACGGTCGTCGTCGATCGCGGTGACCGCGTCGAGCCCGGCTTCGATCGCCTGGTCCGCCTCGATCGCATTGCCGGGATGATCGGGGTGGTGGACCGCGGTGAACCGCGCGATCAGGGCGGCGGCGACCTTCGGCGCACGGCGCAACGCGTCGACCACGGTGGTCAGACCGTACGGAAGCCCCGCTTGGCGCAGGTACCGGAACCACGCGCGGAACAGCACCACGGCCTCGGGGCGCATGCCGAGTTCGACGATCAGCCGGTTGAACGCATCGTTCTCCGCCGCGCCCTCCAGCACCGCCGCGATCGCGCCTTCGAGCACGGGCGCGTCGCTCTGCTGCGCGGCATCGTTCGCCTCCAGCACGAAATCATGCACGAACGGCACGCTGTCGTCGCGCAACCGCGTCGGCAGTTCGCCGATCACGCGGAAGCCGAAATTCTCCAGCACCGGGACTGCGTCGGACAGGGGGAGGGCGCCACCCAGCTTGTAGATCTTGAGCTGCGGATCCGCACCGGCCTCGCCCGGGACGAGGCGCACACCGCGCGCTTCCGGGTCGGCCAGCGCGGCGATCCGCTGGATGTCCTCGGCGGCCTCGGCGGGCGTGCTGAGGTTGCGGTAATTCTGCGGGAACGCCGCCGCCCATTTCAGCGCAAGCCGTGCGGCGCGCGGCGGCGGCAACGTCTCGACAAGAGCCGCCTCGACGTCCGACACCCAGCCGCGCACCATCCGCTGCAACCGGAGCGCGAGCGGCGCGACGTCGGGCATCCGGCCATCGCCGCGCAGGTCGAGCGTATAGCGGATCATCGCGACCTCGCCGTCCTCCAGCGCGATCGACCAGTTGAGCACGCTCGCATTCGCCGCCTCCGCCAGCATGTCGCCGATCGCGACGCGGCGGCTGGTGGTGACGTCGTCGCGCGGCAGCCAGACGAACCCGAACAGGTGTCGGCCAAGTGCCGATTCCACGAGCACAAGCGCCGGCCGCGGCCGATCCGCCAGACTCATCGCGGTCAGCGCCAGATCCTCCAGCGCATCGGGCGCGAACGCGATCACGAGGTCGTGCGGCAGCGCGGTGAACGCGTGCGTCAGCGCCTTGCCGGCATGACCGCGCGGATCGAAGCCGAACTTCGCCTTCATCGCCGCGAGGCGCGTGCGCAACACCGGCACGTCGCGCGGCATCGCAGCCAGCGCGGCGCTGGTCCACAAGCCGCTATAGATCGACAGTCCGGCGACCGTCGCGCCTTCCATTACCGGCACGACGACGAGGTCGAGCGGCACGGCGCGGTGGACGGTCGAAATCAAATTCGACTTGAGTAGCAGCGGTGCATCGTTGCCCGCCTCGAACCACTTGATCGCGAGTGCGCGCGATGCCTCGGCGAGGATCGGTACGCGATGTTCGTTGCGCGCGATCCCCAGCGCGGCATGACCGCTGCCGTCACGGTGCCAGATCTGGTGCCCGAGCAGCGTCAGGTGCCCGCCCAGGAACCACTGCAACAGCGCCGCGCCCTCGCCCTCGGGCAGCTTGGCGATATCGTCGTCGAGCGCCGCCTGCATCGCGCGCCAGTCGGTCACCGCCGCGCGGACGTCGGCCAATACGGCGGTCAGGTCCTCGATCAGCCCGCGACGGTCGCGTGCGTCGGCGCGCTCCATCTCGAGGTAGATCATCGATTCGGGGCGACCCGCGCTCTGGCCGTCCGCGTCGATCGCGTGGAGCGTACCGTCGGGCGTCCGCGTCGTGCGAACCACCGGGTGGATGATCCGATCAACCGCGATGTCCTGCGCGCCGATCGCCGCGGCGATCGAATCGACCAGGAACGGCATGTCGTCGTTGACGATCGCGAGCCGCATCCGCCGCCGCGTGTCGTCCGCGCTGATCGGCTCGATCGCGATCGCCGGCGCGCCGTCGTCGCGGTGCGCGGCAGTCGCCGCGACGAACGCCGCGGCCTGCGCCACCTCGCTCGCCCCGAAGTCCTTGAGTTCGCCCGGAAGGGCCCGTTCGGTCAACCGGCCCGCGAGGGTCTCGGTGAGCGTCTTCAACGATTGGTTCGCCATAGGTCAGGGCCTATGCGCCCCCCGTTCGCCTATCTCAACCCTTGTGGCAGGTGCGAAGAATAATGCTGCATCGCACCTAAGATACGGACCGTTCGGCGGCCGCGATCGACGCGAGATCGCCGTCGAACCCGCCCAGAAAGCTTGCGAACCCGCCCGCCGGCACCTGATGCCGCTGGGCATGCCGCAACACTGCCGCGAACGTTTTCAGCCGCGCCGCCTCGAAAGTCGCGCCGAAGACCAGCGTAACGATCTGCATCATCACGTCGGCCTGGCCTGGCAGGCAGGCGGCCTTGAACAATGTGGCGAAATCGCCGTCGTCGTGCTCGGCCGACACCGCAAGATCATGCGCCCGACCCAGCGTCCGGTGGAGCGCCGCCCGACTACGCGCTTCGGCAGCCCGGACCTGCGCCGCACTCTCGCGCGCCATCGCCAGTTGCTCGCCAAGTGGACCAGCCACCACATACTCGTCCGGCAACGGATCATCGAGTACCAGCGTCTCCACGGGCGCCGGCTCGGCAGGCATGACATCGAACCCACCACTCGGACCATCGGCCCAGACCTGCGCGGCGGCCCCCGCGACGCGGGAATTGCCCTGAACCGCCGCATCGAGCTCCGCCGAAAGCGCCGCCTGCAGATCGGCGTCGGCGAGTTCCTTCCAGTTGATCACGCCGTAGATGAAATCGATCGTCACCCCACCCGACGCGAACGGCATGAGAATCCCGCGATACAGCGTCGTCCGCCCCCGGCTGCTGACGAATTCCGCTTCGAAACCGATCGGCGCGCGATTGGCGATGATCTGCAGATAATGATCCGTCAGCCGCGACAGCAGCGAGCGGCTCGGCACGTCGGCGATCGTCGCGATCGGCCCTTCCAGCCCGCATTCCTCGCGCAGCGCGCGGCCGAGATACGCGATCTTGGGGTCGCCCATGCCATGGCTGAAATCGAGCAGCACGCTGTGCGGGCCGAAATCGGTGATCGTCTCGGGCTCGAGGTTCGCGATCGACGGATAGGGGCGTCCGTCGAGCAGCGACACCCAGTGATTATACGCGCGGACATGCATGCGCCGCTCGTCGCCACCGAGATCGAACATGATGTCGTTGACGCCCGCATCGGTCGAACCCCCAGCATCCGCCATCGTCCGATCCGACGGTCCTGCGAACGCCAGTATATCTGCGCCCGCTGCGCGTCCGTGCTCTACGCTGCGTGCCGTCGTCATGCCCAAAGATCCCCGTATCGTCGCCATGCTTGTGCACCGCGCTTGGTAAACACCGGGTAAACTCGCAAACCGCTTGTCAGCCCGCAAAACCGCTGGTAGTTGCCGCCACCTCGACCGGATACGTCCGTCGTCGGGCCGCTTTAGCTCAGCTGGTAGAGCATCGCATTCGTAATGCGGGGGTCACAGGTTCGAGTCCTGTAAGCGGCACCATCTACTTTATGGCACTTCCACAAGGGAACAGCGGCGGCTTAGGCTGAACGGTCTTTCCGATGGGTAGCCGTTTGGGTCCTGCTTGGGGCGCTTTGGGTAGGGACTGGGCTCGATCCCGAATACTGGTTACTGGGCACCCCCGCCGCCAAGGGCGTTCGCTATCGTTCCCAAGGGCACCGCGAGAGCCTGATAACAAGAGATTGCCGCGAAGTACGCGATTCCCAGTGCAGCCATGACAACGCATACGAATTGAATCGTGGACGAGCGCTGTCGATTTCGTTCGGCGCGTTGGGTCACACTTTGAACTGGCTTTTCCCGCGTCAGACTACGCCGGGACGCCGACGGACGGCTCTTCAGCACGGGTTCGTTCACGAGGGCGGCTATGTTAACGGGATCCTGCGTCTGCACGCCGAAGCGGCTTCCACCCTTCCAAACTACTCTGCCGATGATCACCAGTGTCCCACGTCGAATGTCGACGTAAGTGCCGATGGCCGGCGGGTTCGTGCAAGAAATGAGCAAGCCCTTGTTAGACACGTCATGAATGCACCCGTCTGACCACTTACCGCTTATATTCAAGCGACATAGCACGGAGAGCTCTTTTAAATGCAGCAACAGTTATCTAGCCCACCGTCTGGTTGATCATGATCGGTATCTTAACGCGAGCGGAGTTCTAATCAGGGTATGCGCTTCTTCAGATCGCTTCCGCCCCCGCCCGACGACTTCCCGATCGCGATCGGCTCACCGTTGAGCATCACGCGATAGAGCCCGGACTTGCCGATGAGGGTTCGGGGCGGATCGGTGAAGCCGCCGGGTATGTGCGCCCATCGGACATCCCATTGCGCGAGGGTGAAGCCGCCGATCAGAACTTCGGCGTCACTGGCTAAGTAAGTCATTTCAAATATCCTCGATGAGCCGTCAAAGGCGGCCAAAAAAATAATGAATGCGAGAATATCCCCTCCGCCCACCGACCGAAGTCAGTGAACGGAGGGGGAGAAAGTTGATCAAGCCGGTTGAGCCTGCTTGGCGGCGCCCGCCTCGACCGCGGCGATGAGCGTGTCCTGACTAAGATGGGCATAGCGGCTAGACGAAGCCACATTGGCGTGTCCAAGCACCTTGCCGACCGCGAACAGATCGACGCCGGAGTTGACCATGAAGCTGGCGGCGCTGTGGCGTAGATCATGAACCCGCAGCCCC
This sequence comes from Sphingomonas sp. LR55, assembly GCF_036856015.1. NCBI lineage: Bacteria > Pseudomonadati > Pseudomonadota > Alphaproteobacteria > Sphingomonadales > Sphingomonadaceae > Sphingomonas > Sphingomonas sp. LR55. The sequence continues at coordinate 2,982,088 of NZ_JASPFO010000001.1, read as the reverse complement.
GGCAGCGAAGCGGTGTCACGAGCGGTCTGCCATCCGTGCTTGATCGTCGTCAGGTGCTTCCTCGGGTCCTTCTGGCTGGGGAACAGGAACACCGCGCCGGTCGCCTTCGGCAGGTGCTCGATGATGTCCACCGCCGCCCGGGCCAAGGGCACATGTCGAGACCGCCCCGTCTTCGAGGTCGGCACGTGCAGTGTGCGCCGCTCAACGTCCACGTGCTCCCAGCGGGTCGACAGCAGTTCCGACACCCGCATTCCGGTCAGCAGCAGCAGACCGACCACAGCCGCGAGTTGCGGATTGCGGGACTTCTCGGCGGCTGCGAGGAGGCGAGTAGCTTCGGCGGACGTCAGATACCGTTCGCGGGCGTTGTTGAGTGGCTTGCTCTGGACGCCCCGGACCGGGTTCCGTTCGCATCCGGGAACACCCCATCTCGCGCCCAACTCGAACGATCTGCCGAAGATCGCCTTGATCTTGACGACGGTTGCGGGCGCCAACCCTTCCGCCCTCTTGTCCGCCAGCCAGTGAGCGACCGCACGGCCGTCGATTTCGGTCAAACGCATCTTGCCCCACTTCGGCAGAATGTGCAGCCGCATGTAACCCTCGGTCGTGTCGTACGAGCGCTGGTGAAGCTTGGCGTCCGCGAGGTGCTGCGCGGCGAGCTCGGAGTACACCGGAACCGCCTTAGCCTCCGCCTTCCGCGCGCTGGGGTCACCGCCCATCACGACCTCGGATCGAAGCTTCTGCGCGGCTTTCTTCGCGGCGGCAAATGTAATATCCTCGAAACGTCCTATCTTGAACTGCTTTTGTCGGCCGGCTTGGTCAAAGCGAATGTAATAGCTTTTACCTCCACTAGATCTACATTCCAGTACAAAGCCAGTAACTGTATCATCATAGTAGTCCGTCTTGCGTTTTCCTGGCTCGCATTGGGCGAGCAGCGCTGAAGAATTTGTCAGTGTTAACTTGGGCATGAACTGAATCCTTTGTGTTGGTGCGTCGGCGGGGAGCGGCTGAAGGCCTCGGCACGCTGGGTGGGGTTGAGGGCTACGGGCCGGCGGGTCGGCGCCGTGAGCTTAGGCAAATCACGTTCTGATAAAGGCTGGACGTGGACGGGCTGCGTGGTCGGACCGCCCCGAACGTGGTTGCGCACGGGCATCGGATCGAGACGCATGAGACCGGACACAAACCTTCAGCCAGCCGGGAACGAAGCCCGGGGGTGGAACCGGGACAACGCGAAACATTCCAAGTGGTTGGCGAACGCCGGGCCGGTGGTGGGGGGAGGGGCGGCGGCGCGGGGGATTTCTGATACACCCCGACGCCCGGTCGACCTGTCCCAGGGGTTTTCAGAATTGCTACCCCTCCCCCACCTACTCAGTCAAATTTTGACCTATGACCTTCCGATTTCGCCGGGGGCGGCAGGTCCAAAGCTCGATGGTACTCGTGACCGGAACCGGTCGGGTGGCGCGCGAGTCTGCCGCCGCTCTGAAAGAGCCGATGATCGCATTGCATCTGCCGCGGGGGAACGTGCCGGCTGAAATCGTGGCGGCGGCGATGGAGAACTGACGCGGGCGGCTTGTGCACTGACCCCGGTCGTGTGCGAGCCGTGTTCGTTAAACCCGATTGGCTTGTTCCAGGAACGCGACAGAGCAGGTTCTGCGAAGTTGCCCCCGCCGCCTGCGGCTGGCGTTCCCAGCCTATTAAAAAGGGGGGCGTGAGGGTAAGGCCTCGTGAGAGCTCACCTGTTCATGATCGTCCGTGGCCGAGCGGGCGAATGCCGTGATCCGTGGAAGGGCAACCATCAGACGGCCTGTAGCATCAGTGGCTAGTCCGGCTGGCATCGGCCACCGCGTTTAGGCAGCCCGCAAGCACCTCCCATTGTCGATACTCATCAGACTGCCCCGGTGAAGTCTTCTGCATACCCGCTGCCACGATCTCGCAAGCACCCATTTGCCCGTAGTCGGCCATCAACGCGAATGCCTGTTCCCATACGTCCTGCATTACGCGGACAGCCAATCGGACTCGGCATCGTCCACCGCGGCGAACATGTCGCCTTCAGCCTGCATGGCGCTGAGATGCTTACGCACGGCTTCAGGGTTTCCGTTGCGCGGGAAACGGCGGTCGGCGACGTATGGGGTGTCGGTGGTGCGACCGTACGCAAGCTGACCGACTTGGGAATCCATACCGCCGGGGCTCTGCGCGAGATGCCGATGAAACAAGCGCGTGCTGTCGGCACTGTCGTGCTCGAGCGGCTGGTGGCGGAGCTTCGCGGCGTGCCGTCAAACGCGGTTGAGGCGGTCGAACCGCGGCGTAAGGGCATGGCTGTAACCCGGTCGTTTGGAACGCCGATCTGCGACTTCGAGCGGATGATGGGCGCGTTGTCGCAATACGCGCTGCGGGCCGGCGAGAAGTTGCGAGCGCATGGGTTGGTCGCTGCCCGCCGCCTCACGACATTCTTTCACACGAACAAGCACAAGCCGGACCGTCCGCAATACGGCGCCTCGCGGATGGTGACGCTGCATCCGATGACGAACGATAGCCTCGAACTGATCGCGGCGGCAAGACGCGGCGCGGAGAAGGCATGGCGTGACGGTTACGCCTACACGAAGGCCGGCATCATGCTCGACGATCTGCTTCCTGAAAGTGAGCGGCCGCGTACGCTATTCGAAGAGGATACGACGAAGCGGGACCGGCTGATGGGGGCGCTCGACGCGATCAATGGCAGGTTCGGCACGTGGACGGCCGTGACGGCGTCGCAGGGGTTCAAGCGCGAATGGAAGATGCGGTCTGAGATGCGGTCGCCGGCATGGACTACGGACATAGCGCAGGTGCCGACGGTCCGCGCATAAGCAGGTTTGCTGTCTCGAACGAACGGTTAGTTTCCGGATTTATTGGACATCGAAAGGGCGTCAGCGGCTATCGCGACCGCGGAACTCAACGCCAAATGTCTGACACGACAAACGCGTGATCGTTCGTTTCCGCGAGGCTCCAGGCCCGATCAGCAAACCGCTCCGCTTCGATGTAGCGCTCCTCTTTCTCGACTGGACTAGTAGCAGAAACTGATGCTGCGTGCGCCACACTTTCTGCCATAAGTAGTTGATCAATCATTTGTTTTTCGGCTGCGATGGATGGCATGACATTTCCAATACGATGACAAATGGTCAGATCACATCAGTAACGTTTCAAGGTAACATTTGGACTACGGAGAATGCAGTTCCGGCTTACTTATTATAATGTTCATGACGTCGCCGGGCATCGATTATCTGGAGCGAGTAAATGACGCGATTTGACGTATCGACGACACATACAGGGTTTGACCGTAACAACAGCGTCGTCCCACTTCGGGATCGACCCGATTTGTTCTCCTTGCCGCCCCAGCTGCCATCGGCAACACCGTACAGAGAGCTTCGCCAATCCAAGACGGCGAACGCTCGGCATCCCGCCCGCGGCATCTGAGGTGTCACACGGAGCGGGCGGGATGTTTCATGAGATTTTAATCGTGCCGTCGTATCTAGCGATCGAGGCCCTGCTTCCAGTGTCGAGTACCCTCAGCGCCCCGCTCAGTTCAGTCACACGGACATGCGGGGCGCATTCACCTGCTCCGCTCGTCCGTCGCCTTTGGTACGGCCGACGTTGCCGGCCACATGTCTTGGTGAAAGAACAGCTCGGCTTCGTTAAACGGTAGCAAGCCTAAGACATGTCCCGCTGGCGTCCAACCGGCCTGCCGAAGAAACGAGACGCCAGGGGCATTTTGCGCTGCGATCGAGATGAACACTCTGCCGCTCAATACAGTATTTAGCGCACCCATTAGCGCCTGCGCGATACCCCGACGGCGGTGCGCATCGTCAACCACTAGCTTATTTACATAGTCCTTGCCGATGCAGCCGCCCTGCTGCCAAGCGACGTAGCCAACAACGACGTCATTTGTTTCAGCGACGAGCATTCGTCGCTCGACAATCTCCGCGATCCGGTCGCCAGGGAACGAGTCGAAGGCCATTATCGGAGATAAATCATATGGCTCCGCGATTCGAGTAGTAATCATTGTCGCTCCTTGGAATGGATTGACGCCTTACCGCACTATGTCAAAATACATGCAAGACGCAGACGACTCGATTTCGCGGCTTGAAGCCTCTTTAGACTCACTTTCACAAGACAGTGTAGCCGGCCAGTGCAAGGAAGCTCGTAATGACGGTTCGATCCTTCAAATCCGCCAGCCCAGGATGGACGGGCAAGGAGCAGAGAACTGCTGCCCGCATTTTAGTCGATTGGGAGGCATCGGTCGCTACTGACGAAGCTAGTTCGTGTGTGGTAAAGATCACGGATTGCACCAATCGCGGTTGCCGTATCGAGACCAATCTAGCCGCTACCGTCGGCACCTTTATTCGCATAGCGATACCGAAGTTCACAGACGTAGAGGGTTGGGTCGCGTGGAGTAGCCCATCGGCCATTGGCGTCGACTTTGCGCATCCTCTGCCAAGCAAGGTCCTCGAGTATATTATCGAGAGGAACGATCCGTTTTGAACCATATTCGACCTACCGTTCGAGCCAGGACTGATCGGCAAACTGGTTTCCAATAAAGCCACCGTTTCGTTTATTTAAACCAATCCGGGTTATTGTGGCGCAGAGACACAGATCTCGAGTATGCGTATGGGGAGCATGCCGCGCCCCACTCGGATCCGCGCACACCGGGTGGGGCGTACATTTCCTTACGTTACCTGATCAGGACGCCTCTTGGGGGGGGCTTTAACCGGTCTTCATTATCCGATCATTGGCTAGCGATCCCACGATGACTGAACGCGAGGTCTGGTTACGAGCGGCCCAAATCGTTCAAGCCCATGGGCATTCCGCCCCGAAGGCGGTGCTCAATTCTCTCGGTGACGCCCTGTCCAGTCCGAAAGGCTGCGATGATTGGCAACGTGTTGCCCTTGCGGTTGATATGATCTTATTTGCTCGCCCGCAGTAATCAGGCGTTGGTCTCCGAATACGGGGAAGCGGGACAGGCTGATGGACCACCCGCCGCGATCGCTGGCAAGCGCGGGACGTGGACCGCGGTGACGGCGTCGCAGGGGTTAGGCGCGAGTGGAAGATGCATTCAGAGACGCGGTCGCCGGCGTGGACGACCGACATCTCTTAAGTACCGTCGGTGCGTGCTTAGCTCACGCCTTGCTTGCGCGCGCCGATGATCATTGCCCGAGCAATCTGGCGAACCGCATCATCATCATCTTTGGTTTCGTCTGTTGCCGGGTCGCCGAGATGGTCGAGGCTTTGCTCCATGAAGTCGAGCAGGCCGGCGTGGCGTGCCTCAACAAATTCCATGAGCTTGAACAGCAAATGCTCGGTGGCGATCTCGCGCTGTCGCGTCTGTGTGGTGGTGTCGTTAGCCATTATTTTATCGCCTGCTCAGAAGCGTCAAACTCGGCGAACGCCTCTTTCACTTCGCTGGCAGTAGCGTCATCAGCCACCTCAACGGTTACGACCACCTTGCCGTTCAGTTCCGCGTCGTCGCGAGCTTCCGGGCTTGGTTCGCCGGCCTTATTGTCTGAACCGTCTTCGGCAATGCCAGCGGTGTTGTCATCTCCATCTACCGTGACAACGACCTTCGCACGATTGATCTCAAATTGCTGGACCAGCCGCTCAACAGTCATATCCGCTTCACGCCTGGTATCGAATTTTGCAGTCAGTTTCATAATGCCACCTTCAAGCCGGCATGGCTTGAATGGACAACTTCTCAGGCCGAATGTGGTGCCATGCTGCTTGCCGTTCATACCGCAGAACGGCTTTGGCGCGCGAAGGACGTCCGCGACACTGATGGATCAAAGGCGCGAACGACGTTAGCTTTCATCTTAGCCGTCCGAGGGCGGTCGATTAACAGGGTGGGGCCATGAAGAAACTCGCATCGCTAATGGGCCGCTCGTTTCTGCTCGTCGCGGTAATCTACTTCCTCACCGTCACTACATCAGGTCTCATTTTCGAGATTGCAGAGGGTAAGTATGACGCGGTGGACTCCTTCTGGTGGGCATTCACCACGGCGACCACGACGGGCTATGGCGATATCTACCCCGTCACAAAGACCGGTCGGGCCGTAGCGCTCTTCCTCATGCATTTCGGTCCGGGTTTCGCCTTCCCGATGATGACGGCAATCATGTCGGCCAAGCTGATCGTGGATAGTAACGCATTCACTCACGGTGAGCAGGAGCAGTTGAAGGAAGACATCACAGCGATCCGGGGAATGATGACGCCGACCAGAGACGGGAGCTTTGCCGCGGCAGCCCGACTTGAGGCTGACATGCGGCGCTACCTGCACGATAAGGAGCCGACCCGTCGCGCCCAGTGCCTGGATGAGTTCCGGCAGCGGATGGCCCTGACGCCCTGGGCGGAAGCTGGACAACGGTCAAACAGCGATAGAGGAGATGAATTATCCGACGGGAGATGACACGTAACGGGACCTGGACGACAGACACCCGCGTCAAAATATCTACCTGAGAAGCGAGTTCGCATGCCCCACGCTAGCAATATCATTTACTGCGACGGACCTGAGAGCCCGCATGCGTTCGACGTCGTACCTCTCCAGCCGCGCAACGGCAGCCTCGACGCCATGTGCCCGGTCTGCAAGGGGCGCGGGCAGTGGAATACCGAGATCGATCTCGTCAGCTTTCGGTGCAAGCGAACGGCATGCGATCGGTGCCACGGGGCGGGCTGGGTGGAAACGGGAACCGATCCGATCGGCTTACCCGATATTGAAGTTTCGCCGGAAGGGTATCCCCGTTGGACGATCCGCTTCGAACCCAGCGACACGGAGATGGAGATTGATCCGGCTCAGCCCGGTTTGACGAAAACGTGAGACCTCCTGCCTGACCATCTTTAAATCAGCAGAGGGGTCGTCGTGCGTGTCGGAAACACTGGCCCCCGCACCGTCATCCGGTCCGCTGGATAGGGCCGCTGCAGCGCCAGCACGTCGTCATAACTTCCGGTCAGCCACCGCTCGTGATCACTAGCCTGCAGGATCGTGATCATCGCCTTGGGGTGTATCGGCGCCACCAGTTCGTTCGCGTCGCAGGTGACCATTGCGAAGTAGCGCCCATCGCCGACCTGTCGCCAGAAGCCCGCGATCGCGAACACGGGTTGGTCGGTCACCCCGAACCACATCTCCCCCTTGATCGGCTTCTTGCCGTCGCCGAGGTCGGTGGGCTCGCGCGCCCATTCACAAAACTCGGTCAGCGGGATCAGGCAGCGGTTGGCCGGATCAGTGACCAGCGACCGCCATTGCGGGAGATGCAGCGTGCGCACGTTGGTCTGCGCAACTTTGCGGCCGGCCTGTTTCGCCTGCCCCGCCAGGACGTCCCATTCCATAACGTCGAGCCCGCGGCGGTCACCTTCGTTCCGCACGACATACGCCCGACCGAACGGGCGCAGTTCCTTCGGATCGAACCGATTGTCCATCGGCTTATCGGCAAGCCATTCTGCACCGAAACGTTCGGTGATGGTTTCCGGTTCGCCGTCGAACCTTGCTCGATTGCACATTACAGGTTCACCCGACCGACAAGCGCGCCGATCGCGATCACGGAGACAATGATCGCCCAGCCCTCCCAGGTTCGGGGAGACCAGCCGATGCCCACGACCTTGGGCTGAAACCATTCGCGGGGGTGGTTCATGACGGCTCCATATGATGGGCGTTCCTCAATCATGGGAACAGGCGCTCGCTCTCGAAAGTCAGGTAAAATCTCTCTTGCTCACGGCAACGCCCCAGTTCGATGCCGCCCGGTTCGCCGACGTGCTGGTCACACTCCAGATCTTTCCAGCATACTCGCCCGTCGCCTTCCACCGCCCCGGTTCAATTTCCTGGACGTACACTTCTATGCGTAGCCCATGGACCGACACCTGCCGCTTCATGAATCGCTCCCACCTCCGCCGGATTTGATCATTCGGCCACGGGTAGCCTCCAGATTGCCGATTGTCTCCGGTCACGTACTTCGAAACCGCCCCTGACGATGCCGTCGGTAACGACTCGACCTGACAAGGGAGAGAGGGCGAGCCGGCCAGTCACTTTCCGGGCACCTGGCTGAACGGAAACGCAAAAGCATGCGTGAGGTTCGCTGGTAAACGGCTCGCTCCTGGCGGAATCCAAGGACGAGCCGACCAGGGTATGTTGGGGTTACACTGGCCGGATAGATACGCGCCTACGAGCGGGTTCGCTTCACGTAGTAAGGAACGCACAATCATACCGGGCCTGCGTGGAGCACTGGCGCGCCGTCGTTCAGTTAAAAAAACGGCCCGCCCAAAGGTCACAAAGAGCGAGCCGGCCGGAACGTGCATTTGGGAGGATCCATCCCGGCGATCCAGATACGAACTCACAAGAGCTACGGTTTCACCATAATAACGGCCCGCCTCAAGCGCCCGTGTAAACGCGAGGCGGGCCGGCTGGTTCGGCTGGAGTAATCCGCACCAGCCATGAGCAAACCGACGAAGCGCACAAACGCCCCATCCTCGGACAAAAGAAACATGACAAGCCACCGCGGCCAGCGATCGGCGCTAAACGCCCGTCCGACAAACTAGCCCCGCCAAGACCGGACCACAGCATTAGGTTGTCGCAACGGTCTGATCTATGTTCCCACAATGAAGCCCAGCAAAGTTCAGCCGTACCTGGAACGTACCTTAGGTCGACCTCTGACGGTGGATGAGTTGGCCGCGATGACCGCCGCACGCGCAGCGAGCTTGGACGGGGGCAACGCGGTGCAGGCGATGCGCGCCGCAGTCCACGCCGCAGTCAGCGATCGGTTACGAGCACTAAATCCTTGAACCAGGCAGTATGCATCGTTGCGCCCCGACCGTTTAGGATTTGAATAGAGGTGGCGAAGCAAAGCTTACCGGATAAAATTTCAGCTGCCATAATTTCTCGGGCACCTGCAGTGGCCACCCGAATGGCGTCGTTTAGGTCCACTGCCAAGAACCCTTCATCGTCGGCTATCCGGGAACCCGGCTCGTTCAGATATAGGAAATATCGTTGCATCTCGTCCGTATGAGGAATCGAGCCGCCGACGTCCTGAACCGGTGATAGGATAAGCAGGAATAACACCGGTCAACCCAAGCGTCTGAATAGCCCTCCATCGATCCGAAATGCACTCCCATCGGGCGTCGGAACGCAGCCGTTGACGAGCGGACTAGGACGACGCAGTTTCGCGAGGCCCGGTCCTCGGGCAGGAGAATACCAGATGCGTAAACTGCTGTTCGCTGCCGCTTCGCTATCCCTGCTCGTCGGGGCGCCCTCGATGGCTGCGCCGTGCAAGGACGCTAAGGGGCGCTTCACCAAATGCCCGAAGGCGCCGGTCAAGACGGTTCGGTGCAAGAGCGCGAACGGTAAGTTCGCGAAGTGCGGCACGGCTGGCGCCAAGCCAGTCTGAACAAACCGGCGCGGGCATTTCGACCCGCGCCGTTCGATTACTTCTTGATGGTGACCGGCGCCGCTACCGGGACAACGGCGGCGGGAGCTACGACCATCGGCGCGGCTGTCCCAGAGAATGCAACCGACACATCCTCGTCGATGAAAGCGGTGACAGGCGTACCCAGCGGTATGTTCGCGCTGGTTCCAGTCATGAAGAACCCTGCGATTGGGATGATAACAAGCGACCCGACAACGGCCGCGGTTCCCGTAGTGCCCTTGTCGTCCAGTTGCCCGGACATCCGGATCTGTCGACCGTTTGCACGAACGTAGAGCACACGACCGTTGATACGGCCCGACTTGCCCCACATGCCCTTGTTACGGACCTCAGTGACTTCGCCGGTCGCGGGACTGCCAGCCGGTATCACCACGTTGCCGTCGATCATCACGTTCTCAGCCGTCTCAAGCTGGAAACGCTGCCCGACCTTCAGTTTCTTGCCCAGCGTGGTCAGCGGTTCGCTCATTTTAAGCGGAACCGAGGTGCCCGCGCGTAACGTACCAGAGGCCGTCGCTGCGGTCGTCACCGGCGCTGTCTGCGCCTGAACCGCAGGCGTGGCCATGGTAAGGGCGCCCGCGAACGCGCTAACTGTAAATTTCATTAAATAACCCCTCCTGATTCGGCCTCCCCAGGCCGATAATCTAACCGAAGTCTTTCTAATCTAAGGGGTCAATCAAAACTCGAACCGATTTGATACTTTGTATTTAAACGACACATTCGCCACGAATATAGATCAAGTATGCCCGCACCGCGGAGCGCGACGGAACAAATCACCCCGCACAGAATTTTAGTCTGCCTAGTTCAGAACGAACGACAGGGGATCGAAAATGAAGAAGGCATTCGTTATCGCAATGGCAGCCGGGCTTGTCTCGCTGTCGGCATGCAACTCCAGCCCACGCGAGCAGGCAGCCGATAACATCGAGTCCAACACTGAGGCTGTCGCAGATAACCTGGAAGACGCTGCGGACAACGTGAGCAACGACGCGGCCGAAGCGCGCCTCGAGAACAAGGCGGATGCCGTCCGTGCAACCGGTCAGAACCAAGCTGACGATATGCGGACGAACGATCCCGACACTAACCTGTCGAACGGTATCTAGTTTCACGAGACAGAACGAGCCGCTCCCAAGCACAGCTCGAACTGGAAGGGCGCCTAGGGAAACTTAGGTGCCCTTTTCGTTTGGCCGCCTGTCATGAAAACGTGCCGGCGCCGATCGAGGCGGAATTCGCGAAACGCGGCCTGTCGCCCTACGCGACCTTCAACTGATGGCGGGCGTCATCACCGCCGAACGGATCGCTGACCTGATCGAGCAGGCCCCCGGCTGGGCGCTGGTGGCGCTGACGGTGCCGCAGGAGCGGTTGCGGGCGGACGCACGAAGGGAGGTTGCTGAACACGTCTACAGCGCGCTCTACCGGCCGATGGATGTTGAGGCGGGGCAGCTTCGTTTGCCGCTGTAGGCAGGCGAATTGCGGCGGACTTCCGGGTCGATCTGTAGGGGCGCCTCGTCCGCAGTCGCCCAATTGTCGCCGTTCAGCGCCGTATCGCGGCGCCTGGAAGCCGTCGTTCATTCAGGATGTAGGACAATGTTGGCCGCAGTATCGGTTGCCCCCGATCTGACGCAGGCATAGAGTAACGCGGCTTTATAGGTGGGGAACCAGACCATGAACGCTACTGATGAACTTCGTCGGGCTAGACCAAAGCACCTCTTGATTGCAGCAGTGCTCGTCCTCGTGACGATCACGCAATATGCTGGCTTGAAAGACGCTGTACGCGACTTTGGTCATGGCTTCCGGGATGGTATCGGTGGGCACTAAGCCGAGCCGACTCCGAGCACTGTCGCCTACCGGAAGCCTAAAGTAGCTTGACCGCTTTCCCCTTCCATCCCGGCCGTTCTGTTTACGCTCAATTGCGGACGTTGCCCGCGTATGACATATATTTGGATGAACGGGAGCTATCGATGTCGAGTTGGATCAGGCGGCTGAAAAACCGGATGCCTCCACGACTACGGATGTTCTTCGCAAGGTTGTTTCTGCTGGTTGCCACTTGGCTTGCCGTGACCGGTGCGATCGAGATGATTCGAGGCAACGCTACTTTCAGCCCGCTAGTTTTGACGGGCTTGGTTCTAGGATGCGCTTTAGCTGCCATCTTCAAACCTGTTCCGCTCGATTACCGTCAGCCCGCGGAATAGATCGCTTGCAAGGGGACGCTCGCTAACCTTCCCATCCCGGCATTCCGCTTCCGCCCAGAGTAGGACGTTCCAGTGGGAAACTCGCGGTCTCGAAAGCGGACATCCGTTCATAACTATGACCGCGCACGCAACGTCCCTGATCGTGATGCTATCAGCTGACGCGCATTCCCGGCGGTACTAGGGCGGAACACTTCTCTGCAAATTCTTGGCGGAATGCGGCGGGTGCTACTGGAAAAGTGCGCGAATTGCCGTTGTACGTCGCAACTAGTGGCGCGCCGTTCTTTAGTGCCAACAGTACGGGATCGCTGATCGCAAACTGGATTTCGAAGGCCGTTTGATCTCCGATCATTCGTAGATCGGGATTGGCAGAACGCGTTGCGGTGCCAAAACTCAAGGACATCGCAGGCTGGGGCCATCTTTGCGCTGTCGTGAATCCTCTAACCTGAACGGTGGTTTGCGTACCGCTGCACGTCATAATGAAGCTTGGTTTGCCTTCCTCGTAATAACTGATCGCAGGACGGGTTGTGGTCATTCCTGCAATATCCCACTTCGCCGAGCTTTCGAGAGGCATAATCGGAAGCAGGAGGGTGGCGAGGACGGCAATCATGAACAGGTCCTTTGCAGTGACGCAGTAGCATGGATACTATCATCGAATGCCGCTTAGCCAACAGTAATCGCGATCAAAGCCATGAGCCAATTCACGGGCTTTACAGCGACCAACGAACGGCAGGAAACCTCGGGTTCCGCCGATGCAAAAGCCTGCATCTGGGACGTCCATTAAGTGGCTGATTTCCTGGGGTGCGGCCCCAAAAGCGGTCCTTCCGCTTTCCTTCCCAAACCGGACATTCCGTTTTCGCCCAGACTCAGACGTTCGGGCGACCAATCTTGCTTTCGCATAACGGCCATTCGTTAATCGCGGTAAATGTGTCACGGTTGGTGGTTAACCGAAATCGCGTGGACTAAGCATCAAACAGGTTACGACGCGGCCGTGCAACATGGGTAAATGACCACTAGTCGGCGTTCCGACATACTGAGGGCATGCAGCGATATTTCGTCAATGTGTCCGAATATGGTCGCTGGATCACAGACGATGACGGATTTCTCGCCCCCGGGCTGGAGGTTGCTCGGCAAATGGCTATCGCGGGGGCCCGCGAGATCATGGCGGCTGACATCTTAAACGGCAAACTATGCGTATCGACAACGATCGAGATATTGAATGAGAATAGGATCGTTCTGGATCGCGCGTGGTTCAAGGACTTTGTTCACGTATCTGACGGCTAATCGCAGAGTTTATTGCCAAACGCATGGCTTTTACAGCGTCGCGCTTTCCCTCCGTCAGAGCCCTGGCTTCGTTCATAGCTTGGACTTCAAACGGGGTTAGCGGTCGCCCGAAGATCCGTTCGAAGTGGCCCTGCAGCTTGCTCGGTTTCATTTCGCGAGAATAACAAATTTCGGATTTTTCGATACACTATATGTTAGGCAATTGCCGTGGAAAAATCCGATGCAGTCGGCGCGCGCATTCCGTGATAGCTTTCCTGTAGCGAGCGTCTGAAGCCGCCAGTCCGCTTTCCTTTCCCCTTACAAGCTTGCCTCGGTGATAGCGAAAGGTGACATCAGCGGAACGGGTATGGACATTTTAGTAACATTGCCCGTTAATCAGAATGTGATTGGGGCCGACTCCATTGACAGGCGCATGTCCGGCGTTGTTCGAAAAGACTGTCTTGCGCGTGAGAACGCGTAAACCGCAATGGCTCTAATCCGCATCATAAACTTGCGGAAAGGCAGTAATGGGCTGGGGAGGTTTTCGAGCCTCCCCTCTATCTTTCTGCCAGACGGCTTTGAAAAATTTATGTCCCGTACGCTGTCCGCTAATTTCTGGTGACAACTACGTTGCCTCTGGACCGCTAAGCGGTCAGTCCGCTTTCCTTCCCAGACCGGCCGTTCCGCTGTCGCCCAATCTTTGCCGTTGCCCGGTCCGATTGCATTTCCTGATTGCAGACGATCGATCAGGCTAGGTTGCCAGCGGCAGACCTCGAGCCCGCAACCTCCGGTTGTAAAAGGTGCTCCCGCCGATTGAGCTTCGCTAACGTTCGACGATACCGTATGCGCATCGTTGCCGCAAAACGCTTAGAAGGCAATATTCGTCGGAGTTTTCCTGGATTCCTGACTTTGGCCGCCGGTTCATTGTTCGAACTTGCATTGTCGAGCCGATACTATGAAGTAGAGAGAGAAGCTCTACAATGCCGTAAGGCTCGTCTGTTCCTAGTCATAACTTTTGATGCTAATATATGTGGATAATTCAAATCCGTTGAGGAGGGAACAATGCCTGCTGCTCATTGCGTATCATCGCTCGAAGGGACGATACTGCACGCAGATCAAGGTTTTCTCGACCTGCTGAAACGTCGTGAAGACGAAGTGATCGGAATATCCTATCGTCAAATTACGGATCCTCGGGATCTGGAACGAAGCGCCGACATGCTAGCGCTATTAAAAGAAGGTGCCGCCCCTGTTCGATTGCAGAAACGATACCTGCGACCTGACGGCACCTCCATCGCGGCAAATCTGCTTGTTACCCGCTTCTCGGGACCTGATCGTTTGATAAGTACGCTGTTCTGGCATGATAACGGCCGCGACCCGCCACCGGCTAGGCTATGGGAGGCAGCGCTTCGGATACGTCATGTACACGACGCTCGTATCAGGCTGTTCGGTGCCGATCTAAGCACTGATCCGATCGGATCAGTGCTCATCGGCATCTACTTGGCCGAGGCCGAGGGCAGGAGCATTGGGCTGTCCAAGATCGCAACATATGCAGGCATCGCAAACTCGACCGCTGCTCGGTGGATCGAAGTGTTGCAGCAGCGCGGGATCGTTGAGGGAGAACACGACGCAACGATTGACCTCCGGTTGAGCCAATCAGGATTAGACCGAGTGGAGGCAATGCTGGCGACGGTTTACGAGGCAGGCGATGCGGCCGTCATGTTGGCGTAAAGTTCGTGCATAAACCCACGGGCAATGGGTTGCGCGGGGGGCGCCTAGCCACTGGACCTATCGCTGCTCAAATCGAAAGTGCCAAGCTTAACTCCGATCAATCCCATACAGGTAGCATCAGCCTGCTGTCTTGATCTAGATTATTCCCGCTAGACCTCACGGTGCGCGTTGGAATGCGAGACAGGAGGCCGAGGATGACTCTCGACCAACAGAACAGATTGAAGGCGCTTCTACTGGAAGCGCTGATAATAGCCGATAAAATGGAGGGGCATGATGTTCTCGCCCTCTATATCGTCCAGGCACTAGATGCCCTGACGCCCAACGTCCGACGGTAAAGGTCTAGCCTCAGGTGTTCCGCCTGCCTTACCAGAAGTGGTCAGGCTGCTTTCGTTGCGTATCGGCCATTCCGCTTGCGTTCACACCTGGACGTTTATGCAGGCGATCTACGGTCCGCGATAATCGTCTGCGCCGGACAATGCGCCTCGTGCGGACCAAGCTTCGCGACGAAACAATGCTCGTTATCCTAACTCGCGTCTGGTTCAATCGGCAGATAGTATCGAGGCGATCCTGTCCGCAAACCCCTTCAGCATCGAAACTTTGCCGAGACCAGCTAGCTTCCGTGGTTCGGGATCGATGGCGCAAAGAGTGCCATAGAACGAGCCGTCGGTGAGGACGATGGGAAGTGAAACATAGCTCTTAAACCCGTATAGGGCCGGAGCGGGATGGCTTAGCCACTTCGGATTTCCCGCCACGTCGTCTATCACCACAGTATTACCGTGCTCGCGTATGTCGTTGCAGATAGTCGTTGAAACCCTCAGTTCCTCACCCGGTGACATCCCAAAGTCGATTTGATCGACGACTTGACAGGCAATCCAGCGTGTATCGGTAACACGAGCAAGGGCGACAAACCCCATTCCGGTTGAAGCGGCGACTTCGTCTAAAATCTGGCGGATACCGTCGTCATCACCGTCGCGAGCGACGCCAGCTGCAAATTCATCACGCATACTCGTCGTTACCGGTCCCGCGGGGGACGGCAACTGTTCCCAACCGTCACGCATCAATTCGTTTTGCGTAGATGCCGCTTTACCGAATTGGTGGCGAACTCGGTGTCTCGCACTCCCAGATTGCGTTTCCGTCGTTTGATGCAAAGCAAGGATTGCTACTTTAACCTTCGTACGGCTTTGCCAACGCTGAAACCGGAAAGCCACGCGAAACGCTCTGACATTTTGTCTTGAATTTCAAAGGGGCATTGGTCCGGAACGCCCTCGCGTTGACCGCTTCTCAAGCCCGCTTCATACGCATCGCGTAACAATGGTTCGTCTGGTTCCATTGGATGGTAACGCTCAAAGGCAGAAATCGGATTGAGCGAGATCAATACAAATTTGTGCTCGAAGGCGAATCTCGTTTTACGCCCCAGTTGCAGCGCGATCATGGGATTTAAAAGGCATACGCATTTCCATTTCATCATCGTTTTGACGTCGCAGCGTTGTGTCGGCTATCGCCATCGGCGTTCCCGAATGCGGAAAGTCCGCTTTCCTTCCTTAGGTGTTTAGTCCCGGCATCTGGTGGATCGGATCGATGATGAACCTATCGGGCTCTGACGTCCAGATTTTGGCGATGTATTCGTAAGGCGTGAGGCCACTTAGCGTCTTGAGCCGGCGGGCGAAATTGTAGGCTGCCATGAAGTCGGCGAGGTGCACCCGCAACTGCTCGTGGCTCTCGTAGTGAAAGCGTTTGACGGTCGCTTCCTTAATCGTGCGGTTCATCCGTTCGACCTGACCGTTGGTCCAAGGATGGTTCGGCTTGGTAAGCCGGTGCTCGATGTCATTGGCTTCGCAGATCATGTCGAAGCGCATCTGCCGCGACCAGGCGGTGTTCCGGTTACGCGGCTGCTCGGCGAACTGGATGCCGTTGTCGGTCAGGATCGTGTGGATACGGTAGGGCACAGCCTTCAGCAGGTGTTCCAAGAACTCCCACGCCGTTCGCCTGTCAGCCTTGTCGACGAGATGGGTGACCGCGAACTTACTCGTGCGGTCGATGCCGACGAACAGGTAGAGCTTGCCTTCGGCTGTCTGAACCTCGGCGATATCCATGTGAAAGAAGCCGATCGGGTAGCGCTTGAAGCGCTGTCGATTAGGCTTGTCGCCCTCGATATCTGGCAGACGGGATATGCCGTGCCGCTGCAGGCAGCGGTGCAGCGCTGAGCGTGTCAGATGCGGGATCGATGGCTGCAACGCATAGAGGCAATCGTCGAGCGGCAGGAGTGTGTGGCGCCGGAATGCGACGACCGCGGCCTCCTCGGCTTCGGTCAAGGTCGTGGAGTGAGGGGCCTTCGGCCCGGTCTTTAAATCCTCAACCGTCGCTCGCTTACGCCACTTCGCCACCGTCTTCGGGTTGATCCCGAGCTCCCGGCTCAGCGTCGAGAGCGAAGCTTGCGATCGCTGTATTGCTGCTCTGACGGCGTGCGTGGTCGTGGCGCTCCCGTGACGTACCTGTCCCATGCTGCTTCCTTCCATTCTAACGAAAGGATCGCACCATCAAACCGTGGGATCAAACACCTAGCGGACGTCCAATGCCCTATCAGCACCGGTCCGAAGCACCCGTCAGCTTGGCCAGCGCGTGCGTGGCTCGTCGAGGGCGAGCGCCGTGGTGGTCGCGTCTCGTTCGTCGATGGCGATCACGTGTTTGGCAGAGAATGGAAGCTCCGTGCCAAGCCAAAACTCGTCGTTCTCGGCGACGGTATCGGGTTCGTTATTTAGAACACCAAGATACCCGTCTGATGTCCGCTCTCGGACAAGCACCCACATCCGCTCGAATGAGACATTCCCATCCGCATTGTCGACATTTATGCAAAAAATAAGCTTTGCATGATCGCCAGCTTCAAGGCTTTCTCGCCTGTCTCGCTCAGGTATCCAGAAGGTTTCAGGCGCGTCGGCATGGTAGGCCTCCCCGTCCTCAAGGCACCACCCGTCGATCTCGAAATCTGGCTCGCGCATCGGACGACCTTAGCGCCGTCGCGAGGGTCTGCAACGACTGCTTGGGACGCTTTGGCTAGGGAAATGGCTCACCTTAAACCGTGCTAGCGGCATAGTCTGCATCGGGCATGGCGGATGGTGTCAGTCGAGAAACTCCCGGCTGAGCTGCGCTAAAAGTGTTTCGCGCGTACGAGTTTCACGCTCCCAAATCGTCAAAACTCGCCACCCGGCTTGGGAAAGTGCATGAGCCTTTTCCGCATCGCGCTGGATGTTCCGCT
This sequence comes from Sphingomonas sp. LR55, assembly GCF_036856015.1. Taxonomy (NCBI): domain Bacteria; kingdom Pseudomonadati; phylum Pseudomonadota; class Alphaproteobacteria; order Sphingomonadales; family Sphingomonadaceae; genus Sphingomonas; species Sphingomonas sp. LR55. Next base: position 2,964,236 of record NZ_JASPFO010000001.1, on the reverse strand, counting down.
CAAACTTGGCGTTCAGAACTCCACGCGCGCCTTCGAGGTGCGTGCCGAAGTCGGTCTCGGCACCCCATTGCAAGGAACGATGCGGCTTCCAAAGACGGGAGCTCGAGATTCATGACAACCGTTGAAAGTAGAGGTTTCGACCCAAAGGTCCTTTGCTCTCGTACTATCACCCCGATCGAACACTCGACCGGGCCGTTTGGACCATGAGGTTTCCACGCCTCGACCCACGATTCGCTCGCGGGCCGTAACCTACTGTCCGACATCCCGCATGGTATGCAACTCACACACAGTCTTTTTGACGTGGCGATTGCGGATCTCGAGCGATCGACGTCCTAGAAAAATTTGAAAAGGCGTAATCCGGGTGCTGCCTATCGCCGGCGTTAGAATGGCCCTGAAGCCATCCGCAGCTGAACAGGTTGTGGTAGACTTGGTGACCCTTCACGACCTCGAAGCTCGCGGTCGCGATCCGCTGTCGATCCATGTCGGCGAACTCGCGCGCCACCCTGCTCCTCCTCCAGCGTGCGGGCATCGAAGTAGAGCTCGAGCAGGCGCTTTTGCAGGCCCTTGGGCGTCAGGCGGGTCTGGAGACGGGTGTCGACGTGACGCGAGTAGACACCGCGTTCGTCGGCGACGTCATCTTCGGGTTGCGCGAGATCGGCGATCTCGTCCGACTCTTCCGCCGGCACGTCTTCGCCGGTTTGCTCACCGGCGGGTGCCGCCTTGCCCGCGAGGAACGAGAAAGGGCGCGCCTCACCGACGAGCATGCGGAAAATCTCGCTGCTGATCTCGTCGACGACTTCGACCGCTTTCGCGCCTTTCGCCGGGCGCGGCATGTTGAGCAGACGGTTCCTCGCCGAGAGATCGAGCAGCTCGGTCCGCGCGCGATCCAGCTTTTCATCTATGGGAAGGTCGCTCTGGAATACCGAAACGGTCGGCTCGTCCTGCTCGATACTCGGTACTGTAGCCAATCTCCGCCCCCACTTCGCGATACTTGCGACAATAAGGCGCGAAAAGGCGCATCATCAGGCGGTCCCCGCACGGGACGGCGGCGCGGTCGGTCCGCTCGGCGTGCTGCGCGCGGAAATAGCCCGCAAGCGCGGTCACATGCCGATCCGCAAGCTCATGGAGAAGGCCGCGCCCGCGGTGCAGGCGTTGAAGCCGGTCTTCATGATGAGCCCCTTGTCCGTGGCGCAGTTCCTGGCGCCCGGCCTGTTCGACTTCGATCTGCTGGTCATGGACGAAGCGAGCCAGATCCAGCCGGTCGACGCGCTCGGTGCGGTCGCCCGCGCGAAGCAGGTCGTCGTTGTCGGCGATCCCAAGCAGCTGCCGCCCACCGCCTTCTTCTCTAAGATGACCGGCGGCGGCGCAGACGATGACGACGATGCAGGCACCCGCGTCACCGACATCGAAAGCATCCTAGGCCTGTTCACCGCGCGCGGCCTGCCGATGCGGATGCTGCGCTGGCATTACCGTAGCAAGCACCAGTCGCTGATCGCGGTCAGCAACCGCCAGTTCTACGAGAACAAGCTGTTTATCGTCCCCAGCCCCTACACAGCCGAAGCCGGCATGGGCCTGCGCTTCCACCGCATTCCGCAAGGCGTGTTCGATGCCGGCGCGACGCGGACCAACATGGTCGAGGCGACCCGGCCCTTATCTCATCGGCATCGAGTGCGATGGCGCATCATATCACGACGCCCGCTCGGCCCGCGATCGCGATCGGCTTCGTCAGTCGGTCCTCGAGAGCCACGGCTGGACGATCCACCGCATCTGGAGCACCGACTGGTTCCAGCGGCCCAAGGAACAGATCGACCTCGTCATCGCACGGATCGAGGCGGCCAAGGCCGAGCATGATTCCCAGGCCGCCGGCGGAAAGGCCACGCGTGCCGTGAACGTCGAGATCACGACGCTAGAACGCGAAGGCTTTACCGAGGTCGGCTTGGCGGCGCCCGACGTGCAGCCCTCGAACACCCTATACGAAGAAGCCGAACTCACCCGACCCTCGCATCTGTTCGGCGAGCTTCACGAGACGCCGCGTGGCGCGTTGTCAATGCTCGCGGAAGAGGTCGTGCGGATCGAGGGCCCCGTCCACGCTTGCGAAGTCATCAATCGTATTCGCGACGCATGGGGACTGAAGCGAGCCGGCCCCCGTATTCAGGAGGCAGTCGAAGCGGCGATCGCGGTGTCGGTCCGCGAAGGCCGCATCACCGACAAAGACGATTTTCTTGACCTGCCGAGCCGGACGCCAAAGGTGCGAGACCGCAGCACGGTTCGCTCAGCCTCGCTGCGAAAGTCTGACACGCTGCCGCCGGCTGAACTCGAAATCGCGATCCTCGACGTGGTGCGGATCAACTACGGCGCGACCGACGACCAGGTCATGCAAGCCGCCGCCCGTGCCGTCGGTTTCAAGTCGACCAGCAGCCAGCTGCGCGACCTGCTGGCGGACGTGATCGCCGCAGCGATCAAGGGCGAGCGACTTGCCCGGCAAAGCGGCATGCTCGTGCTCGGGTCTGCGGCGTCCGGCGAGTGAGGAAGCGACCCTGCCGTCTGCGCCGCAACGTGTTGCAGAATCCAGTCCGCTCGGCCAGGACCGCGGCGTGAACAGCACGCCGGAAGCACGGGCCCGGGCGGTCATCGACGGGCAACTCGCGGCGGCGGGATGGGTGGTGCAGGACCGCGCCGACATGAACCGTCTCGCCGCGCCGGGAGTCGCGGTGCGCGAGTTCCCCCTGGCGACCGGGCCCTGCGACTATCTCCTGATCGTCGCGGGCAAGGCTTGCGGCGTGATCGAGGCCAAGCCGGCGGGCACGACGTTGTCCGGCGTGACCGAGCAAGCCCGGGGCTATCAGCCGCAGCCGCAGCAGATACTGGCGGCCTGGAGCACACCGTTTCGCTTCGATTATCAGGCGACGGGGACCGAGATCCTATTCTCGGATCGCGTCGACCCCTTCACCGCTCGCGTCGGGTCTTTGCCTTCCACCGGCCGGAAACGCTGCACGAGTGGCTGAAGGCGGGATCGTCGCTGCGTGCGCGCCTCGTCGACATGCCGCCGCTGATCACCACGAACCTGCGCGACTGCCAGGTCGAGGCGATCGAAGGGCTGGAGGCGTCGCTCGGCAGCGACCGGCCGCGCGCATTCGTGCGGATGGCGACGGGCGCGGGCAAGACCTTCACCGCCGCCACGCTCGCCTATCGCCTGCTCGCGCACGCCGATGCCCGGCGCATCCTGTTCCTGGTCGATCGCAACAACCTCGGGCGGCAGGCGGACTTTCAAGGTGATTTTTACCTAGTCAAGGTCGCTTGGCCGTCACTCAAAGCTCGATACTACGGGCGCAAACCGTTTCCCGCCTACGTTCCGGTCGGTCACAGCATGCGTTGCTCCATTACAGAATTAAGGGCTGGCCTCCGTGCGGCCGAGAATAGCAGAAGTTATTAAATTGCGCGCCGGCAAGCCTAATATACGAGCATGGCGTGTTTTAGCCGTCGCCATAATAGGCGATGTTGGTCTGGCCGCCATGCGCCATGAAGCCGGTGTTCGTCTCGGTCTTGCCGGCATGCGGGTTGGGGTAGGATCCGCGGCCGCTCTCGCCGCCTTCGCTGCGGCCATGGACGTTTGCGCCATGGTTGCCGCAGGGAGCGTCCGAGGCGCCGTCCGGTGCGCCCTTGCTTGCCGAATTGCCGGGAACGGGGGTCTGAACCTTGTCACTCATCGGGACGTCCTTCTGAAGGGAGCGGATCGAAAACAGACCGACTCGATCCGCTCGACAGGAGCGGACCGGGTCGGGAGGGGTTACGGTCGCAGCACGACCTTGATGACGCCGTCCTGCTTGTCGCGGAACTTCTGGTACATCTCGGGCGCATCCTCGAGACTGGCTGGGTGCGTCACGACGAAGCTCGGGTCGATATCGCCCGCCTCGATCCGCGCGAGCAGCGGCTTGGTATAGGCCTGGACGTGCGTCTGGCCGGTCTTGATCGTCAGGCCCTTGTTCATCATCGCGCCGATCGGGATCTTGTCACCCATCCCGACATAGACGCCGGGGATCGAGATCGTGCCACCCATCCGGCAGCTCATGATGGCCTCGCGCAGGACGTGCACGCGGTCGGTCGCGAGGAAGGTCGCCGCCTTCACCTTGTCGATCACCGCGTCCATCGCGCCATGACCCGACGCCTCGGCACCGACTGCATCGATGCAGCTGTCCGGACCGCGACCCTTGGTGCGGAACTGGAGTTCGTCATAGACGCTGTCGACTTCGGCGAAGTTAATCGTCTCCGCGCCGCCGGCCTCGGCCATGGCGAGACGCTCGGACACCTCATCGATCGCGATCACGCGGCCCGCGCCGAGCATCAGCGCGGAGCGGATCGCGAACTGTCCGACCGGACCACAGCCCCAGATCGCCACGGTATCACCCGGCTCGATCTGAGCATTCTCGGCGGCCATGTAGCCGGTCGGGAAGATGTCGGAGAGGAACAGCGCCTGCTCGTCGGTGACGCTGTCGGGCACCTTGATCGGGCCGATATCGGCCATCGGCACGCGCAGATACTCGGCCTGGCCGCCGCAATAGCCGCCCAGCATGTGGCTGAACCCGAACAGGCCGGCGGGCGAATGGCCCATCGCCTTGATCGCCATCTCCGAGTTCGGATTGGTCCGCTCGCAGGCCGAGAACAGCCCCTTGCGACAGAAGAAGCAATCACCGCAACTGATCGTGAACGGCACGACGACGCGGTCGCCAATCTTCAGATTGGTAACTTCGGAGCCCAGTGCGACGACGACGCCCATGTTCTCGTGGCCGAGAATATCGCCCGCCTGCATCGTCGGCTGGTATCCGTCGAGCAGATGAAGGTCGGACCCGCAGATCGCGCAGGCCGTAACCTTGATGATCGCATCGCGGGGATGCTTGATCTCGGGATCCGCAACAGTATCGACCCGAACATCGCCTTTTCCATGCCAAACCAGTGCGCGCATCAGAATGTCTCCGTTATAGAATTGCAGTATGATGCTCACGCGCGACAGGGCAGCTCATCAGACATGACTCGGCAATGGCGCAAATGCCGCCCGATCATCATCAACACTATGCACTGTCGCTGCGAAGTTCCGGCTGCCACGCAGATGCGTCGTCGCCGTCGGTGTGAGCGTATTCTGGGGAGTATAGCGATCCGGACAGCATCATCGTTCCTGCTGAAGGCCAATATCTGCCATTTATATTTCATACTGATTGGTATCAACATCGATATGTTTAAATCGAAGTGTTCGGGCAACGCGAAAAACTACGCATAACAATGACTTGCCAAGCCGCATTGTTAGAGAGATGTCGTTGCGTTGGCGATACAGAAGCTATCGATTGCTCCCTTAAACGACGAAGCCTAGCCAAGATCGCCTAAGTTGGGTCAATTCGGAGTGTGGACCGTTAGGACGCTATCGCACTCTGTCGACTCCGTTCTCCCGCTACGCCTTCAAGGGCGCTGCGGTGTTCCGAATGGCGGATGCACGACTTCAGATCCGGGATAGTCTCATGCAGATCAAAGCCATTCTCTTTGATATCGACGGTACGCTGGTCGACACCAACGACATGCACGTCCTTGCCTGGGAGGAGGCGTTCGCGACAGTCGGCGCATCGTTCGACCGCCAGATGATCCACGACCAGATCGGCAAGGGGACCGACATGCTCGTGCCGACGCTGCTGCCCGATGCGGACGAGGATCAGCAGGAAGGCCTCGGCGACACGCACGGCGCGATCTTCAAGGCGAAGTATTTGAAGACCGCCAAGCCGTTCGCGCAGGCGCACGACCTGCTGGCGCACGCGCATGGTCTCGGCCAGCAAGTCGTATTGGCCTCGTCGGCCTCCGAGGCGGAACTCGACCATTACATAGACCTGCTCGACGCACGCGACCTGATCGCCGCGACGACGAGCAGCGACGACGTCGAGAAGACCAAGCCCGCGCCCGACGTCTTCGCGACAGCGCTCGAGAAACTGCCGGGGATCGATCCCGCCGAGGTGATCGTCGTCGGCGATACGCCCTACGACATCGAGGCTGCCGCCAAATGCGGGATCGCCGCGGTCGCCGTCCGATCGGGCAAGTTCAAGGACGAGCAGCTGCGCACGGCAGGCGCGATTACGATTTACGACGACGTGGCGGCCTTGCTCGCCGACTATTTACGCTCGCCGCTAGGACGCTGACTGATTGTGTCGATCGGCGAGCGCAAGCGGCGCGAGAAGCGGTAGTTTGCACGTTCCAGTGAAAAGGACGCGCCGCATGGCAAGCACGAGTTTAGGGATTACTTACCGCGAGACGTCTCGATCACCAGCGGCGGCCTCTGCATAGCGACCCGCCAAGAGTGTCGATTGTTCGCGAACCGCCGAAGTTCGGGCGCGGGCAGCCGACTTCTAAAGTTGCTATCTCACACGGATGAACGAGCGTCTGAAGTTGGGAAGCGGGAAGGGCGCGCAGCTGGGATGGGACGAAAACAGCCCGTCCGCTTTGGGAGGCTGGTGGCGATGCCAAACATTGGGCAGATGACGTTTTTCCCAGAAGGAATCACATTTCGGGAACGTCCATTGCGGTCAGTCTATTTCCCTTCTGGCTGCCCCGTGGGACAGGCGGCGTGGAGCGTATCAGGTTTCACCATGGCAAGGGTTCTGTTGAAAGCTGCGGCGTACTGCGAGGCCGCTGCCTCGCACGATTGCTGAACTCTCATGGTGCGTGGCGGCCCCGCATAGGCGTCCTGCAGGTACTTGAACAGTTGATCTGGGTCTTGGGCAGTAAAGGCTGGGTAACAACTCTTAATCCCGGGCACCGTCCGATAAACAACAGTGCCGTTGGAAATGCCGGTGTAAAATCTCGGTTGTGGCAAACCCGCGGCAGTCATGGCGTCTTTGACCCCATCCCGTTTGGAATAGTCAGCAACACACGCTTTGGCGCTTCGTAGAGCAGCTATAACCGCTTTCTGTATCGCTGGTGACTGCCTATCGAACCATGCCTTTTCATCAGGCGCTATCAACCGCGTGCGCTCTGGTCGCAGTCCTTGAGCCACCAACGACCCGGCAAGCGTAGCCGACACAATCCCTATAAATATCGATGCGCCCCGGTCCATCCAGCCCCCCTGAGCGTCAGTTGCCGAGCTTGCTCCCACTGCGCGTAAACGTCCATCTCCGGGGCACCACCGGCCGTTATCGCAAGCTCACTTTCCGGTACCGAGCGGGTTGCCCTGTCGGTTGGCAGCGTGATGTCGGTCGGGCCGCCCAAAAGGGCGATCTTCCTTTACGAAGCGTCCTGCACGTCCTTCTCGAACACGAGTGCGAGGTAAAGATTGGCGAGCGCATAGTGGCTCGAACACGCGTTCGGGTCCTCCGTCGCGGCAGCCATCTCAAGCTCCATTTCGGCGCGACGCTCGTAATAGCGTCGATCCTCATCCGTCACCACAATCCGCCTCCTGCGCGGTTCGAGCCGCGTCCTTCCTTGTTTGCGCGATCGCTCGCGTTTGGCGGGTTCCTAAACCTTGGACTGGGCTATCACAAGGTTAATTGTTCACTTTCTGTTCTTGCGCTCTGTAGAGCTAACCGGAGAGGGAATCGGCTCATGAGTAGCTTGCGGCTCCACCAAATACCGTTCGAGTGGCGTCTCGCGAAGTTCCGTTCTTCCCGTGTCGCACGTCGGCTAATTTCCCGTCGCCTGCGCATGGCGATATGGAGGAACCGGGTGATGGCGGGTGCCGGGATGAACGACGGCGATCTGGCGGTATCATGGCGATCGCGCCCGGCATTGCCTCGATCGCAATGTGGTCGCCCAATCTGGATCAGCACGGCAATTCGATGCTCAACGCCCGCACCGCTGGTCCGTCTTCGGTCCCCGGATCGTCTGAATGGAGCGTCTCCACACACGCTTGCCGACGAAGCCAAGCTCGCTCATGATCGTGCAAAAGGGGGACGCGCGTGAACAAGTGGGTGCTGATAGTGGCGCTGGTCATGGCAACGCCGGTCACGGCGCGGGATCTGGGCGTGCCGGCCGACAAGGGCTGGAAACACGCCGAAACCGGCCTGATTCTCATGCCGCAACTGGCCGGTCTTTCGCGCACGACGCTGACCGATGCGACCGAGACCGAGCATGACGTGGCGGCGCAATATGACGTAGCGGACAAGAGCGTGTTCGCAACGATCTATCTCTTCCACCCCGCGATTCCCGATGTGGCGCTATGGTTCGATCGGTCGCAGACCGCACTCGAAACGCGCGACATCTTCCGCCATGCCGCCCCGGCAAGCGCCGATCCGATCGCCTTCGCCGCGACGAACAGTGGCACGGCAACGTCCCTGCGCCAGGTCTATGCCTCACCCGGCGGCGCATATCGGAGTACCGCCCTCGCGGTCGTGCCGGTCGGCGAATGGATTGTCAGCATCCGCATGAGTGCGAAGACGCTGACCGCGGACCAGCTCGACGCCAGCATGCAACAGGTGATCAAGGCCGTCCGTTGGCCGCCCTCAACTACCATCGCAACCATCGCGGCAGCTCCGGTCAAGACTTGCGCCACGCCGATGACGTTCACCAAGGCCAAACAGGCCAAACCGAACGGTGGCGACCTGCTGATGTCACTGATGGCCAGCACCATGGCAGCAAAGGCAAAAACGGAGGAGAAGCCGACTGCGCCCGTGCCGCAACCGAACTGGTGTCGTGACGGCACCGCAAGCACCGAGTACGGCGTCTATCGGTCGAGCGCGAGCACGGGTGGTTACATCATGGCACTCTACGATGCCGGTCGGGTCGTCAGCGTCTATCCTTCGCTGATGGGCCAGATTGACAAGAGCGGGACCTATGCGGTGTCGCTGGAGGATGTCGAAAGCACGACGTCCGTCTTTCCATCGTTCACAGCCCTGCCCTCGCCCAAGCAGGTGTGGGATCTGGTCGGAAGCGGCAAACGCAGCGGTACGATGAAGGGCAAGCAGATGACGATCGACCCGAAAGTTTTCTGACCAGGGCGCCTGCCCGAACCGAAGGGTCAACCGCGATTGATACGATCGATCAGCGCGGGCAGTTTGGCGAGGCTTCCCAGCGTCTCGAAACGATCGGAATCCTCAGGGGGCGTCGCATGTTCATGAGCCCACGCGCCGTCCTGTGGAACATAGGCCGCCCATGCCCCAGCCTCCAGCGCCGGACGCACGTCGGAGCGCATCGAGTCCCCTGCCATCACCACCTCGGCAGGCTGCACCGCATAACGCTTGAACAGCCGCGTGAAGGTATCGGCGGTCTTGTCGCTGACGATCTCGACACCGGCAAACCGATCGCCGAGGCCAGATGCGGCAAGCTTCGCCTCCTGATGCAATAGGTCGCCCTTCGTGACGAGGACAAGCCGCCCGCGATCCGCCAAATCCTCCAGCGTCTGCGCGATCCCGTCGAACAGTTCGACCGGGTGCGCAAGCAGTGACCGGCCTGCCGCGAGGATGTCCGCGACCATCGTCGGTTTCAGATCGACACCGCAAAGCTCGACCGCGGTCTCGATCATCGACAGCGTGAAACCCTTCGCGCCGTAACCGTAAAGCGGCAGGTTGCGCGCCTCGCACGCTTCCAGCGTCGGGCGGGCGACCTGCGCGTCGGCGAACGGCCGCAGCATCTCCAGCAGCGCATCCTCGGCCGCATTAAAGTGCCGCATGTTGTGCCAGAGCGTGTCGTCGGCATCGAGGCAGATTAGGCGTATCGTCATGGCCATATTTTACACCCGGCATTTTGCCGCACCATGACTATTCGCCGACAGTGCGCGCCGTAAACCGTCAAACCAGGCTGTTCGTGGCAGGCCAACCATACTCACGCAGCAGGATCGATATGATCGCCACTATGCTCTGCGGAATCTTGCTCCGCGGCCAGTCGCGAGCAAAGTGGAACAGTCAACAGAATTTATCGTATAACAAAGTTTGCCTCCGTTTTAGTGCATACTGACATTCATAATATCATGCAGACGAGTATTTTCCTCCCAGGGCGAATCACCCAAAAAGGAGAGTATGATGCCAACGCAAAAACAGATCGCGGAACTTGCCCACTCGCTCCACGATCGGAAGATCATCAATCTCGATACATCGATGCGCGACGCCCTCAGTGTATCTTCGACGGTTCTGAATGATCCGAACGTCGTCGCCGACTGGAATGTCGTCGGTGGGTCCCACTATTTCCTGGTTACGGGAATTCAGGGCGGCCTGGAAAAGGTCGCAAACCCGTCGACCATCGGAAAGACGATCGCTCAGCATTGAGAATCACTGACATAATGGCGTTTCGTCTTCGCATCATGGCCATGACGAGGCGCCATTATACATATGAGCAATGTCATGGCCGATAAGACCGTCGAAGACGAATGCATCACGATCGAACTGGTAAAGTACTTCTTGTCGGTCAGGCCGCTTATCGCCAAGTTGGACGCGATAGACGCCGACACGTTTCAATCCCAAGGGTTGCGCGCATCGAAGGTCATTTCCGAAATCCTGCTGTTCTTCGAACTGGCGGAACCGGTCGTCACGCGCGCCGGTCAGCTTCGCGACCGCGTCGTGGCATTCGTTTCATGGGCGGTGCATGAGGTGTGTACTGAGGCATTTATTGCCAACGCGGAACGGCGGCCAGCCGAGGCAAGCCGGTTCGGTATCATTCTATTGTGCGCGCGACGCTATGGTGTGTGCTTGCCTATGCTGGCGCGGATCGAGGCACTGATCCGGTCGCCCGGATATTTCGGCGTCGAGCGGCTCCCGTTTCGGCATCACGAAGCGACATGGCTGTATGAGCGGGTGACGAACGTTGCCGTCGCCGAACATCTTGTATGCCGGTCATCGCTCTTGTCGCGATTTACGCACCCCTCGATGATGGCGAGGACGGATCTTTATGCAAAGACGCATTCGGCGATGTTCGAGACCGATTTTGGCCGTCGCCGATCGGAGCACTGTACGATATTCCCCGACGTGGCGATCGCGCTGGATCACGATCTGGCCTATACGTTCTGCGATGCGGACTGGGATCTCGTCGGGGAAATCTGCCTGACGCAGGTGTTTCTGGAATGTCGCGGCGCGACCTTCCATCAGGCAGACGCTGCCCTGAGATCAATATACAAGAAATTTGGCTTTGTACCGTCGATTACATTCGACAGTAGGACGGCGAACTCTTTGCCACAGCACGACGCCGATCTCTATCGCTTCATTCATTCCTATCACACCACGTTGGTATTCGGGTTGCTGATAGTGTGTGCCGCCAATGCCATTCCCGCTCGCATCGAGACGTCCGATATCGAACCGGCGAGCGGAAATGTCTTGGCTGCGATCGTCGAGAAATTCGGTGTTTCGGAATTGGACTATGGGCCGATGAACGAAGACTGGTTTTCGGATGATTTCGGGATGGGGTTGGACATGCTGATCGATGGCTATGCGACGCGATGCTACGTTAGTCACGGCCTTGGCGATGCTCGCGCATTGCTCGAGCAATGCGCGGAACACGCGGGACCATTAGCGCGCGACTCACACGCCTTTTACGCGCGCTTCTGATCACCCACCGGTCGAACCTACGCCGATGCGTCGAACTCGTTAAACGCGGAGCGCACTTCGTCGGCGGTGGCGTCATCAGCGACGTCGACCGTGACCACGACCCTGCCGTTCAACGCGGCATCATCTCGCGTCTCTTGGCTTGATGTGCCAGCAGCGGCGTCGGCGCCGGCATCTTCGGTGCCCGCGGAGTTCGCCTCGCCATCCGGGGCAACCAGGACCTTGGCACGATCTATGTTGAATTGCTGGACCAGCCGCTCGACGGTCATCTCGGCTTCACGGCGCGTATCGAATTTTCCGGTCAGTTTCATGGTCATCTCTCCAGCCGGTATGGCTTTCTGGAACAACCATCCAGATCGCCGACGGTGCCATGCGGCACGGCTTTTCGTTACACCAGCGCGCAGCGATTGACGTGATCTGTCACAGGCTCTTACCGTGGCGACCATGCCAGGCTTTGAAAGCCGAACCCTGCTCGACTGGAATAGTGCATGCCGCAACGCGCGCTCAAGCCCGACCAACGCCTTCGCGAACATCTCGAAGATGCGCTGGTCGAGGCGGAGCAGCTCGGCTGGACGGTCGTCGCGGCGCTTATATCCGAAGCGCTCGATGCGATGGATTCGCCGTTGGCAAATACAGCGTAGAATTGGGCTGGGTTTTTGGCGGGATTGAACCCGAGAAGCCGTAGCAAATTGCATCGAAATGGAGGTTTCTGTTCGGTCGGTTTGCATTTGTACGAAAAAGAGAGGGTTCACGCGTGATCGAGGCAAATGGCCGACCTCGATAGTATTGCCATATGAAAATGGTTTGCTAACCCGCCGCCGGGGGAGAGAAATATGCAGGCGGGGGCGGCGTTTGTCGTACATGGACGATCGGGACAGCGTGACGGTTCGGATCTAGGATCGGACCGGGCGACGACTGCGCCGGTGCATGCCACGCCATATCGTGGCGACATCGATGGTCTGCGCGCGATCTCGGTTATTGCGGTCATCATCTATCATCTGTTCCCGACCCGCTTCCCGGCGGGCGGGTTGGGTGTCGATATCTTCTTCGTCATATCGGGATATCTGATCGGCGGGATCGTCCTTGCCAGCGTTGCGGCGCGGCGGTTCACCTTTGGCGATTTCTACCTGCGACGCCTGCGCCGGATCGCACCGGCGTTCGTTGTGATGATCATCGCCACCACGTTGGTTTCGACGATCCCGCTCTATCCCCAGGAGCTGGCGAGTTTCGCCACCAGTGCGCTGGCGGCGCTGGCGTGTGTCGGCAACATATTCTTCTATTTCACATCGGACTATTTCGCGGCCGACAGCGCGACCTTGCCGTTGCTGCATACCTGGTCGCTGGGTGTCGAAGAACAATTCTACCTGGTATTTCCGTTCCTGCCGTTGCTGATCGCGCATTCCCGGTGGAAACGATGGCTGGTGCCGATCATGACGGCGACGGCACTGCTCTCGCTGGCGGTGAGCATCGCCTATGTCCGGACGAACGCCGCAGCGGCATTCTATCTTCTGCCTAGCCGGTGGTGGGAATTGATGGTCGGCGTCCTCGCATCGCAGATGCGGGGGGACTGGCTGACATCCCGGCCGCTGACGCGCTTGGCCTCCGCCGCGGCAGGGCTGGGTCTGATCGCCGCCTCCCTCCTGCTGGTACGGCCCGAGCACGGGTTTCCGGGGCTGGTCGTCGTGCCGGCCTGCCTGGGAGCGGCGCTGGTTCTGATCACCGGTCAGGGCACATCGACGATCGTGCATCGCGTGTTGAGCGTTTCCCCGGCGCGCTATATCGGCCTGGCGTCCTATTCGCTGTATCTCTGGCACTGGCCGGTCATCGTTCTCTACCGCCAGCACCGACTGATCGGCAAACTGCTGATACGGGACGCGGTCATCGTTCTGATCGTGACGGCGATCCTCGGATTTGCGTCCTGGAAATTCATCGAAGGCCCCTTTCGCGGAAAGATGGCACCACGCCGACTGGGCGCATGGTGCGGCGGGCTGATCGCCATCGCAGCGCTGTTGCAGGTCGGTATCCTGGCGACCGGCGGCCTGCCGGAACGATTTTCCCCGACGGTTCTGGCGATAGCAAGCGCCGGGGGCCAGTCCGGATCGATGCCAAAGCCCAAGGCGAACTGCTTTCTCACCAATCAAAGCAGCGTTGGCGACTTCGACAAGATCCCATGTCTCGCGCGGGAACAGGGCAAGCCCAATTGGCTGCTGGTGGGAGACAGCCATGCATCGATGATGTGGCGTGGGTTATCGGTGGTACTGCCACAGGTGCATTTCCAGACTGCGGTCGTGTTCGGCTGTGAGATGCCGCTCGATCCGCGGCCGACCGGTCGCGTGTGCGACGACCTGATGCACCAGGTGCTGGTCCGCGACCTGGATACCGCGCGGCCCGATGCGGTGCTCGTGATCTGGCGCTGGATCCGGTTGGATATTCCCGCGCTGAAACGGCTGCATGATCGGCTTGCGGGCAAGGGCATCGCGCTGATCGTCATGGGGCCGACCCCGGAATATTCCATGCCGGTGCCCCGGATCATGGCAGAGAGCGTCAGGCGAAGCGATCCGGGACTGCTGGCACGAACCATCGAACCGCGCCTGTGGAAAAACGATCGGGAACTCGCGGCACAGGCGAAGGCGATCGGGTTTACCTATCTTTCGCCGCTCAAGGCGATGTGCCCCAAACGGCGCTGTATCGTCGAGAGCGCCGACGGCGGGCTGCTATATTTCGATGCCGGTCACTATAATCAGGTCGGTTCGCAGACCGCCGTGCGTCGCTTGATCGCGAACGATGCGTCGCAGGGATGGCCCCTGCGACAGGCATTGGCGGACGCGAGCGCGCCGACCTACTGAGCCCAGGGAGGGGGCGGAGTCGGGTGGTTCTCGTCGACCCGAAGCCCCCTCGGTTGGCGACTCCCATCGATAGCGCGGGGGCTGGAGGGAAGGCCCGGGTCATTCCCCCAGCAGGCGCCGATATTCGGCCTCCGCATGGCCATAGGTGTCTGCGGCGAGCAGCATCAACTTGGCGCGATCGCGAACGATCACGCGGCCACGAACCGCCCGGATCGCCTGCTCCTCCTCGAGCCGGTGGAGCGCATCGGTGATGCTGCTCCGACGGACGCCAAGCATCAGTCGAAACTCCTCATGGGTCATGCAGATGTCGTCGTCGCGGACGCGATCGTGATACAGCAGGATCCAGCGTGCCATGCGCCGCTCGATCGAATGCGCGAGCGACGAGACGATCGTCCGTCCCATCTGGATCATGAAGACGTTGACGAACCGCAACAGCGACAGGCGCAGCGTGGTGCTCTGCTCGGCGAGCGTAACGAAGCGCTCGGCCGAAATCCGCAAGGCCTCGCCGCGTTCCGCCCGCATCACCACGTCATAGGGCGATCGTGTCGTGCCGAGCAGCAATGGCCAGCCGATGCACCCTTCGGCACCGATCAGCCCGACGGCATAGCGATGCTCGCCTTCGAGCGCGTCGAGCACCCCGGCGATACCCTCTTCCGGGAAGCACAGGCTGTCGATCACATCCCCTGCATGCGACAGGGTATCGCCGATCGAAAACGGCACGCGGGTCAAATGCGGTGCAAGCAGCGCGAAGTCGTCGGTGCTCAGGCTGCGCAGCAACAGGTTCTTGGTATCGCCCTGTTGGATGTGCTCGATCAACACATCGGGTTCGGCGGTTCCCAATACATTCCACGTCATCGTTGCTTCCCGGAAAAAGGCCCGCTCCTCAAAGGGATCGGGGCTGTGTCCGGTTCCGTACCGCAACCATTGTGTCAAGACCGGGGTTGCTGCCTCTAGATAACAGGAGGCTCCATGACACTTTCCCTCAAGCAGGCGCTCGCCCGTAGCGTCTTCGCATCGTCGCTGGTGTTGACCGCTGGTGGCGCCATCGCGCAGTCGCCGCGGTCGATTTCCGCACCGCCACCACCACCGCCCGCCGCAACCGCGACGCAGCCCGCAAAGGCCGCGCCCGACATGCAACAGGTGCTCGATGCACTCGCGGCACTCGGCGGCAAGCCGATCGAGACGCTCACGCCGGCAGAGGCACGCCAACAGCCGTCGGCAGCGGACGGAGCCAAGGCCCTGATGGCGAGCAAGGGCATGCCGACCACGCCCGACCAGAGCGTGACGACGCAGGACATCCCCTATGGTGCCGATCCCAAGCAGTTCGCCCGGATCTACAAGCCCGCGACCGCCGGTTCCGCAAATGGCGCGCGTGCAGCCCGCTTGCCGGTCCTGGTCTATTATCATGGCGGTGGCTGGGTGATCGCCGACGTCGATACCTATGACGCAGCCCCGCGGGCGATGGCCAAGGCGCTCAACGCGATCGTGGTATCGGTCGAATACCGGCACGCGCCGGAGTTCAAATTCCCGGCGCAGCATGACGATGCCGCCGCCGCGTATCGCTGGACGCTGGCGAATGCCGCGTCATGGGGTGGCAACCCCGCGAAAATCGCGATCGCGGGTGAAAGCGCGGGCGGCAATCTGGCGGTCGCGACCGCGATCTACGCGCGCAACAACCGCCTGACGATGCCGCTACACATCGTTTCGGTCTATCCGATCGCGAACAACGATGCGTCGTTGCCGTCGCGCCGTGATTCCGCGAATGCCAAGCCGCTCAATGCCGCGATGCTGCAATGGTTTGGCTATTACTATCAGTCGAGCAAGGCCGACGCGCAGGATCCCCGGCTGAACCTCGTTGCCGCCGATCTGCGTGGCCTGCCGCCGACCACGATCATCAACGCGCAGATCGATCCCCTGCGCTCCGACGGCGAGACGCTGGCGCAGGCGATGCGTTCGGCGGGGGACCGGGTCGAACAGCGCACCTTCCCCGGCGTGACGCACGAATTCTTCGGGATGGCGAAGGTGGTGCGCGGCGCGAAGGACGCCAACGACCTGGCGGTTGCACGGCTGAAGGCGGCGTTTGCCGGCGCCCCGCGCAAGCGCTGAGGCCAACCGATAAGACCGGCCGATAGGACGCGTCGATGCCGGCGCGTCCCATCTCTTTACGATCACTGAAAGGCAAAGACATGGTCAACGGACCGATCCGCTATAGCGCCGACGTCGAGCAGAAGCAGGACGACGAGCAGGCGACCGTCGCCAAGCTCAACGACGCGTTCGATATCATCCTCGAGCGCACCGCGGAGGATTACGGCCATGCGGTTCGGTCGGTCCACGCAAAGTCGCACGGACTGCTCGAAGGCGAGCTGACGGTCGATGCGAACCTGCCCGCGGAGCTGGCGCAGGGACTGTTCGCCACGCCGGGTGTGCACAAGGTGCTGATCCGTCTCTCGACCAATGCGGGCGATATCCTGCCCGACGTCATCAGCCTGCCTCGCGGCCTGGCGATGAAGGTCTTCGATGTCGAGGGTGAGCGACTGCCGGGCGCCGAGGGCAGCGCGCAGGATTTCGTCATGGTCAACGGCCCGGTGTTCCAGGCCAAGACCGCAGAAAAGTTTCTCGGCAATTTGAAGCTTCTCGCCAGAACGACGGACCGTATGGAGGGCACCAAGACGGTTGCCTCCGCGGTGTTGCGCGGGGTCCGGCATGCTCTCGAAGCGGTCGGCGGCGAATTGCCGAGCGGACTGAACTCGCTTGGCGGTGCGCCCAATTCGGAGCCGCTTGGCGATACCTATTATAGCGCCACCGCGTTCCGATATGGTGACTATATCGCCAAGTTCAGCCTGGCGCCGGTCGCACCGGACATGACCGCGCTCACCGGCAAGGAGATCGACGTCGACGGGCGCGAGAACGCGATCCGCGAGGAGGTCCGTGCCGAGGTGCGTGGCATGGATCTCGAATGGGAATTCCGGGTCCAGCTATGCCGCGATCTCGACGCGCAGCCGGTCGAGGACGCGACCGTGCAATGGGACGAGCAGGATGCGCCGTTCCTCCGCGTCGGCACGGTGCGCGCGGCGGCACAGGATAGCTGGAGCGACGATCATGTCCGTCGCATCAACGAGGAAAGCCGCTTCAGCGTGTGGACCGGCATCGCCGCGCATCGCCCGCTGGGCAACATCAACCGCGTCCGCAAGGACACGTATCGCCATTCGGCGGACTTCCGTGCGCGCACCAACGGATGCCCCTATCACGAGCCGGTCGCGCGCGACGCCGGGGCGGGGCAGGGCTGATGCGCGCCGCGCCGTTTCCGCCCGCGGACATGCCCGCCGAGCTGCGTCCGTTGCATGACGAGATGGGCGCTTACATCGCCGAGCATCTCAAGGGGTTCGTGTCGCGTCGGGACGACGGCGCCCTGATCGGGCCGTTCGCCCCGATGCTGCGCTTCCCCGCCTTTGGTCGCGCGGCGTGGACCTATACCAAGGCGCTGATCGATAACGCGACGCTACCCAAGGCCGCGCATGAGGTTGCGATCCTCGTCACAGGCGCGGCGTTCAATTCGCGGTACGAACTGTACGCGCATGAGCGGGTGGGGGCGGCCGTCGGCTTGAGCGATGCAAAGGTCGCGACGATCGCGGCGGGCCAGCGTCCTGCCGACCTGACCGAGGAAGAAGCCGCCGCCTACGACGTTGCGGCCACACTGGCCGGCGGCCGCCAGCTCCCGGCAACCACCTACCGGCGCGCGGTTGCCGCATTCGGCGAGGAGCGCACCGCCGAACTGATCTATCTGGTCGGCGGCTATTGCCTCGTCTCGCTGCTGCTCAATGCCTACGACATGTCGGTGCCCGGCCGCGAGGAAAGCCTGCCCGACGACCGGGGGAACGACGCATGAGCACCAGACGGACCATGGGCGCGGTAGCAGGTGGGCTCGTTGCCGGGCTGGCGATCACGGCCTTGCTGATGCGCGGCGAGAAGGCGACCGGGACACCGTCGGAACTCGTCGATCTCGAACGGACGACCGCGCATAAGCTCGGGCTGGCGACTCCCCGGCGGATCGGTTGGCGGCGCCGGGTGAGCAGGCGATCGTGCAGGGCGGGCATCTGCTGCTCTCGGCGGGCGCGGCGATCGTCTATGCTGCGGCGACCGACGAGGACAGCGACGTGCTGGTGTCCGGGATCGGTTTCGGCCTGGCGTTCTACGGGGCGATGCACTGGCTCGTGGGGCCGTTGCTCGGCGTCAAACCTCCCGAATGGGACGCGGATTCGAGCACGATCGGCCTGCACACGCTGAACCATGTCGGTTTTGGCCTGGCGACCGCGGCCGGGGCCAAGCTGGCGGCGCGCGCATGACGCCGCGATGGCGCACGCACGGAACATGGCGCGTGATGCCGAAACCCGAGTCTTGCACGCACATCGAGGCGCACTGACATGCCGATCATCACTACCGACACGCTGGCGATCGCCTATACCGATACGGGCCCGCGCGGGACAGCCGGTGCTGCTGATCCATGGCTGGCCGGACGATGGCTCGACCTGGGACGCGGTCCTGCCGATGCTCCACGCCGCCGGCTTGCGCACCATCGTGCCGACGCTGCGCGGTTTCGGCGAGACCCGGTTCCTGGCCGCGGAGACGCCGCGGACCGGCAACAGCGCAGTGCTGGCGATGGACATGATCGCGCTGATGGATGCGCTCGGCATCGAACGGTTCATGATCGCGGGACATGACTGGGGCTCGAATACCGCCGAAGCGCTCGCGGTCGGCTGGCCCGACCGGGTCGCGCGACTGGCGATGCTCGCCACGCCACCGCGTCTCGGCGGCATGCCGACGCCGCCGTTCGCGCAGGCGCAACGGCAATGGTATCACTGGTTCATGGCGACCGGGCGCGGTGCGCAGGCGGTCCGCGACGACCGCAAGGGGTTCGCGCATATTCACTGGGAGAACTGGTCGCCGCGGGGCTGGTTCGACGAGGCGACGTTTCAGCGGGTCGCGCGATCCTTCGACACGCCCGATTGGGTCGACGTCACGCTGCACAGCTACCGTGCGCGGTGGGACGAAGCCGAGCCCGATTCCCGCAGCCAGTGGCTCGAGGACAAGGTGAAGGCGACCGAGACGCTGTCGTTGCCGGCGATCTATATCCAGGGCGCGGTCGACGGCGTGAATCCACCCGCCGCCAGCAAGGCGGTGCCGAGCAAATTCGTCGGTCCGTTCGCCTTTGTCGAACTGTCCGGCGTCGGCCATTTTCCCCAGCGTGAGAATCCGCGCGCGGTCGCCCGCCACCTGATCCAGCTTTTTACCGGCACCCCTGCCGATCTTTCCGATACCGTTGACCGGAGCCTTTTGATGTCCAAGACCAAGCCCTTCCTCGCCGGCGCTGCTGCAATCGCGGTGATCGCCGCCGCCGCGATCGGCGTCGCGCAGGCCCGGCCGCGCGGTGCCAGCGCGTTGACGCAAGTCGCGCAGTTCGATCACCAGGCGACCGGCGTCGCAGTCACCGCCGATGGCCGCCGCTTCGTCAATTTCCCGCGCTGGACCGACGACGCGCCGATCTCGGTCGCCGAAGTGATGAAGGACGGGTCGCTGAGGGCCTATCCGGATGGCAAGTGGAACAGCTGGCGCAACGCCAAGTCGAACGAGATGCCGGTCGGCGATTATTTCGTCTGCGTGCAGTCGATCGTGCCCGATGGCCACGGCAATCTTTGGGTGCTCGATCCCGGCGCGCCCGGCAACGAGAAGATCCTCGAAGGCGCGCCCAAGCTGGTCAAGATCGATCTGGCGACGAACCGCGTGACGAAGGTCATCAAGGTGCCGCTCGACGTCGCGTTGCAGGGTACCTACCTCAACGACATCCGCTTTTCTCCCGACGGCCGGACCGGGTACATCACGGACTCGGGCACACGCGGTGCGATCATCGTCATCGATCTCGAAACCGGCAAGGGTTTCCGCGCGCTCGATGGGCACGGGTCGACGCAGATCGACAAGAGCGTGACGGTGATGACCGACGGCAAGCCGCTCGTCCGCCCCGACAATCGCCAGCCGGCCTTTGCCGCCGACGGCATCGCGATCTCCAACGATGGCAAGACGCTCTACTACCAGGCGCTCACCGGCAAGACGTTGTATGCGATCGACACCGCGCTGCTGCGCGACGGCGTCAGCGAGACGGACCGCGCGGCGGGCGTGAAGACGGTGGCACAGACGCACGTCGCCGACGGTCTGTGGATGAGCAAGGCGGGGGTCCTCTATATCTCGTCACCCACCGACAATGGCATCACCCGGCTGGTCGGCGATCATGTCGAGCCGGTGCTGACCGATCCGCGCCTGCGCTGGCCCGACACCTTCTCCGAAGGCGCGGATGGCCGCATCTATGTGACCGCGAGCCATATCCAGGACACGAGCTGGTTCAAGCCGGGGGCACCAGCATCGCTTCGTACCGAGCTGTTCTCGTTCGTCCCCGGCGCCGCCAAGGGCAAATGAGGGTTACATGACCTGTCTGCCCTACAGCGACGCCATCGAGACGATCCAGCCGAACGAGCAGGAGTCGATCGACGGTATCATCAAGGGCATGGCGCACCGTCGAAAAGCGCGAGCATCATGCAGTGCGGCCCAGCCATGCCAAGAGTTCCGCGTGCGTCGTCGGCGACCTGACGATCCACGCGGGTCTTCCCGCCGAACTCGCTCAGGGTCTGTTCGCAAAACCGGGCACGCATCCCGTGGCGGTTCGCATCGCCCAAGGGCTTGGCGAGACGCTGCCGGGGCACGTCGCCGACATCCCCGCCTGATCACCGTTCCGTCGATGTCTTTTATCGGCGGAGCGGCCGGGCCATCATCGCTATGTTCAGGTTCGCGTGCTATATATTACGCGTGACGACAGCGATTCCCCATACCTACGCCATCGGCATAGAGCCGGACGACATCGACTTCATGGGTCACGTCAACAACGCGAACTATCTGAAGTGGGTTCAGGCCGCAGTGATCGACCATTGGCAACGCCTCGCGCCCGCCGAAGCGGTGGCCGGGCATCTCTGGGTCGCGCTCAAGCACGAGATCACCTACCGCAAGCCGGCGTTCCTCAACGACGACGTCATCGCAACGGTGTTGCTCGAGAAGGTCCAGGGCGCGCGCGCATTCTACGAGACGATCATCAAGCGCGGCGAGGATGTGCTCGCCGAAGTGAAGTCGAGCTGGTGCTGCCTCGATGCGGAGACGCTGCGGCCATCGCGGCTGGCGAACAGCGTGGTCGAGCATTTCTTTCCGAAGGACCCGGCGGCAGCCTGATTGCGACCACCACCCCGGCGGACTTACCACCCCGGCGGAGGCCGGGGCCCAGTTGGAACGTCGGAAGTAACGGCTCACAGTCCTTCGTCATCGCTGTCCCCCAATTGGGCCCCGACCTTCGCCGGGGTGGTACAGTAGGCGGTAGTCTCCGCTAAATTACCTCGTACGGCACCGCCCCACGCTTATCCGGATCGACCCGGATGTCACTCGCCGCCGGTGGAAACGCCCGCTGGTCGCAGTCCGTCCGCAAGCAAACCCGACACGAAGATCCGATCGGCGTCGCGATCCCGCCCGTCCCCAGCGCATCCGCATAGATGAACTCCGATGCGTTCGCCTCCTCGCACCCGAGCGCTACCGCATAGCGTCGCGCCGGCCGCGTATACGTCTCGGACGGTTTCACCAGCCCCTTCGCCATCGAGACGTAGCGGATGCCGTCGGTCGTCTCGATCAGCTGCGTCAGGATTCGGTCCGGAATCGCGACCGCTTCATGAACTATCCACAACGGACACGCTCCCCCGAACCGCGCGAACTGCAACCGCGTGGCGGAGTGCCGCTTCGTAATGTTCCCCGCCATGTCAACCCGGCAGAAGAAGAACGGAATGCCGAGCGCGCCCGGCCGCTGCAAGGTCGACAGCCGATGACACGTCTGCTCGAAACTCGTCCCGAAGATCCGCCGCAACCGGTCGATATCGTGGCGGACACTCCGCGCCTCCGTCCGGAAGCGGGTATAGGGCATGACGATCGCCCCCGCCGCGTAGTTGGTCAGCCCCGCGGTCAGCAGCGCGCGCGCCGTCCCCGATGCCATTTCCGATGCCGCGACGATCCCGCCGATGACGTCGCCAAACTCGTGCCGCGCGACCTGATGCGCGAGCGAGAACAGCGTCGTCTCGCCCGGTTGCGACCCGTCGAGCCGCAATGTCGCGCCGTCATAGTCGCGCAATGGTGCGGCGAGCGCGCCCGAGATCGCGACGGACACGCCGCGCGCCGCAAGCCGAGCCTCCAGCGCGGCAATTCGGTCCGCGCCCAAAGTCTCGCCAATCTCCTCCGCACGCCGGTCGAGCGTATCCACATAATTACCTGCCGCGTGAAACCAGTCGCGCACGTCCTCCCACGGCAACAACCCCGGCGCGCCCGATCCGGCCACCAACCGGTCGTCGAGCGCCCGCAACTGCTCCTGCGCGCGGCGATACGCGTCGTGCATTGCGACGAGCCGTTGCGCCAACAACGGCTGGTGCTTCACCGCCCGCCGCACCGCGGTCTCGTCGAGCGCAGGCGCCTCGACGCTCGTATCCGACACCGCCTCCAGCGTCGCGATCAGCAACGCCGTATCGTCCGCCGCGTCGATGCTCCCCCAATCCGCCGGAAACTCGCGCGCGAGCGTGATCAGCACGCCCTCGGTCACCGGCCGGTCGCCATTCTCGATCTGCGAAAGATAGCTCACCGACAGGCCGATCCGCGCCGCCATCGCCGCTTGGCTAATCCCGAGGACGCGGCGCAGGTCGCGCAGGCGGTGTCCGACGAAGAGGCGACGTGCAGGAAGGGTCATCCCTCCGCCTAGTTTGCAAACATTACGTCGGCAAGTTTGCAACATTGCATTTGCGCATAGCATCCCGCTCTGTGAAGGCAGTCAGCAGGACGGAGAGACGATGTCATCGACGATCGAAGAGCTTGAACGCCGCCGCGAAGCCGCCAGAGTCGGCGGAGGCCTCAAGCGGATCGCAGCGCAGCACGCCAAGGGAAAGCTCACCGCGAGGGAGCGCCTTGACGTGCTGCTGGACGAGGGGTCGTTCGAGGAGCTCGACATGTATGTCGAGCACAACTGCGTCGATTTCGGCATGCAGGACCAGGTGATCCCCGGCGACGGCGTGGTCACGGGTTCGGGCACGATCAACGGCCGCCTCGTCTTCGTCTTCAGCCAGGATTTCACCGTGTTCGGCGGTTCACTCAGCGAACGTCACGCGCAAAAAATCTGCAAGGTGATGGACAGCGCGATGAAGGTCGGCGCGCCGATCATCGGCCTCAACGACAGCGGCGGCGCGCGCATCCAGGAGGGCGTTGCCTCGCTCGGCGGCTATGCCGAGGTGTTCCAGCGCAACGCGCTTGCATCCGGTGTCGTGCCGCAGCTCTCGCTCATCATGGGCCCGTGTGCCGGCGGCGCGGTCTACAGCCCCGCGATGACCGACTTCATCTTCATGGTGAAGGATTCGAGCTACATGTTCGTCACCGGTCCCGACGTCGTCAAGACGGTGACCAACGAGGTCGTCACGCAGGAGGCGCTCGGCGGCGCGGTGACTCACACCACCAAGACGTCGGTTGCCGACAACGCGTTCGAGAACGACATCGAAGCGCTGCTTGCGGCGCGCGACTTCTTCGATTTCCTGCCCGCGTCGAACCGTGACGGCGTCCCCGAGCGCCCGACCGCGGACGAATGGGACCGCATCGAGGAGAGCCTCGACACGCTGATCCCGGCGTCGGCGAACCAGCCCTACGACATGCACGAGCTGATCCGGAAGACCGTCGACGAAGGCGATTTCTTCGAGACGCAGCCGGCGCATGCGGCCAACATCATCACCGGCTTCGGCCGGATCGAAGGCCGCACGGTCGGCTTCGTCGCGAACCAGCCGATGGTGCTCGCTGGCGTGCTCGACATCAACAGCTCGAAGAAGGCAGCGCGGTTCGTGCGCTTCTGCGACGCGTTCGAGATTCCGATCGTGACCTTCGTCGACGTCCCCGGCTTTCTGCCCGGCACCGCCCAAGAGCATAACGGCATCATCAAGCACGGCGCGAAACTCCTGTTCGCCTATGCCGAGGCGACCGTGCCGAAAATCACCGTCATCACGCGGAAAGCGTATGGCGGCGCATACGACGTGATGGCGTCGAAGCACCTGCGCGGCGACTTGAACTACGCATGGCCGACCGCCGAGATCGCGGTGATGGGTGCGAAGGGCGCAGTCGAGATCATCTTCCGCGGGAAAACGCCGGAAGAGATCGCGGAGCGCACCGCGGAATACGAGGCGCGGTTCGCCAACCCGTTCGTTGCCGCGTCGAAGGGCTTCATCGACGAAGTGATCCAGCCGCACTCGACGCGCCGCCGCATCGCGCTGGGCCTACGGAAGCTCCGCGGCAAGGCGCTGGAGAATCCGTGGAAGAAGCATGATAACATCCCGCTGTGACCCGGTACGTCACGTGGACCAGTCCTTGACGCGTCGACTCGGCGAAAGCCAGGGACTCGGGTCGCAAGGGACGGGCTTGCGGATTGAGGTCCCAGCCTCTGCTGGGGTAATGACGTCTACGGGGACGGAGGTTTGATGCTCGCGTTTCTCCTGCTCCTGCAAGCCACTTCGCCCACGCCCACGCCAATCTGGAAGCTTGCCGACCGCACAAATTCGGCGGGCGTGCGCAGCATCTCGGCTTCGGTCACCGGTAACGACGGCCTCTCGCGCTTCGTCGTGAAGTGCGACGTCGCCTCCGAGCCGATCGTGTCGATCCAGTTCATCCAGCCGCAACCGCTCGGGTCGGGCGCCGACAAGCTGGTTGCGGTGCGCTTCGATGGTGGGCCGGCATTCACCTATAACTGGCAGTTTCCGGGGACCGGTACTTACATCGCCGATCCCGCGGCGATCACCAAGCTGACCAGTTTCCTGGTGAAATCGAAGACGGTGCGGGTCGAGACGACCAACGGCGCCAGCTTCGCGGTACAGGCAAACTTCGTCGCGCCGACCGGTGATGCGATGATCCGGCAGGTGCTCGGCGTCTGTGGCTATACACTCGGCGTCGTCCCGCCGGTGCCGGCCAAGCCCGCCGCGGAGCCAGCGGAATGACGCGTTGTATCGCGATCGTCCGCACATTATCATGTCATGATAAGGAGTCATGACATGCAGACCGAACGCGTGACGTTTTTGACCTCGCCCGATCACAAGGCAGCGCTCGATGCCTTTGCTGCCAGCAATGGTAAATCCGTCGGCCATGTCCTCCGGGAAGCTTCGACGCGATATCTCGCGACGGAGGATCGCGCCGACGGGGAGGATGAGAAGGCGTTCGCGCTGATCCTGCCGGAGATCGAGGCGATGCTGCCGCAATGGCATGCGAAGATCGATTCGATGGAACAGTCGATCGACCGCGCGCTGGAAGCGATCGATCGTGCGCTGGCGGGCGACCCGGTGCCGATGAGCCACGCCGCATGAGCGCGACCGAAAAGGCGTTCGGCGTCATCAAGGCGTTGCTGACCTATCAGGAGCGGCTCGATGGGCTCGACGCGAAACTCACGGGGCTGAGTGCCGGCTTGGCGCGTCTTGCCGACAGCCACGTCGCCTTGCGCGAGCGTGTCAGCCGTATCGAAGGGTTGATCGAGGGCGCCGCGATGGCGCGCCGGACGCCCGACAGCCCGAGGATCGAAGGATGACCGCCATGCTGGGCCGGCTCAACCATGTCGGGGTCGCGACTCCGTCGATCGCGAAGTCGGTCGAGACGTATCGCCTGCTGCTCGGCGCGACTGCGATCGGCGAGCCGTTCGACCTGCCCGCGCAGGGCGTGAAAGTGTGCTTCATCGATGCGCCGAACACCCAGATCGAGCTGATCGAGCCGTATGACGAGAGTTCGCCGATCGCCGGCTTCCTGCGCAAAAACCCGGCGGGCGGGCAGCATCATGTGTGTTTCGAGGTGGCGGATATCCATGCCGCAGTCGCCGACCTGAAGGCGAAGGGCGCGACCGTGCTCGGTGAACCGCGGATCGGCGCGCATGGGACGCCGATCGTGTTCGTGCACCCGAAGGATTTTGGCGGCATGCTGGTCGAATTGATGGAGACGCCGGGCGATACCGGCGCGCACTAGGAGGGATCTGATGGCCGCGTACGAGCATATCCTGAGCGAGCGGCGCGGCGACGTGCTGGTGCTGACGCTCAACCGGCCCGACCGGCTGAACGCCGCACCGCCGGCGATGTTCGAGGAATTGCGCGCGGCGCTGAGCGATCTGGGCGGCGCGCGGGCGGTGCTGATCGCTGGTGCGGGACGGGCGTTCTGTTCGGGGGCGGATGTCGGCGGCGGAGCGCTAGGTTCGGACAATCCGGGCGAGGCGACGTTCGCCGCGCTGACCAACAGTTACAATCCGACGATGGCGGCGATCGCCGATCTGTCGGTGCCGGTGGTGAGCGCGGTGCGCGGCCCGGCGGCGGGGATCGGCTGCAGCCTCGCGCTGGCCGCCGATTTCTGTGTCGCCAGCGAGACCGCGTATTTCCTCCAGGCGTTCGTGAATATCGGTCTGGTGCCCGACGGTGGCGCCTCGTGGATGCTGCCCCGCCTGATCGGCAAGGCGCGAGCAACGGAGATGATGATGCTTGGCGAGCGGGTGCCGGCGGCCAAGGCGCTCGACTGGGGGATGGTGCACAAGGTCGTCGCGGACGACGCACTCGATGCGGAGGCGTTCGCGCTGGCTGAGCGGTTGGCGGCGATGCCGACGGTCGCGCTCGGGCTGATGCGTCGGGCGATAACCACGGCGTACGAGACGGATTACCCCACCGCGATGCAGGCCGAGGCGGCGAACCAGCGTGACGCGCGGGTCTGCGGACTCGATGGAGGGCGGTCGTGCCTTCCTCGAGAAGCGCAAGCCGGTGTTCACGGGCAAGTGACCTCCGCAGCCAACACCACCCCGGCGAAGGCCGGGGCCCAATTGGGCAACGGCGCCTTGGCTGGTGCGGCGCTCGATTACTTCGACCTCTCCAATTGGGCCCCGGCCTCCGCCGGGGTGGTGTTCTTCGCATGACTGACAAACCGAACCCCACGCTCGCAGACTGGCAGGCGCTCGCCGCCAAGGAAGTAAAGGGCGCCGATCTCACCTGGCCGACCCCCGAAGGCATCGACGTCAAGCCGCTCTACACCGCCGCGGACGTAACCACCGACCCCGGCCTCCCCGGTTTCGCCCCCTTCACCCGAGGCGTCCGCGCATCGATGTACGCCGGCCGCCCCTGGACGATCCGCCAGTACGCCGGCTTCTCCACCGCCGAAGCCTCGAACGCGTTCTACCGCCGCAACCTCGCCGCCGGGCAGAAGGGCCTGTCGGTAGCGTTCGATCTCGCCACGCACCGCGGCTACGACTCCGACCACCCCCGCGTCACCGGCGACGTCGGCAAGGCTGGCGTCGCGATCGACTCGGTCGAGGACATGAAGATCCTCTTCGACGGCATCCCGCTCGACAAGATGTCGGTCAGCATGACGATGAACGGCGCGGTGATCCCGATCCTCGCCTTCTTCATCGTCGCCGGCGAGGAGCAGGGCGTCGACCGAAAACTGCTCGACGGGACCATCCAGAACGACATCCTCAAGGAGTTCATGGTCCGCAACACCTACATCTACCCGCCAGAGCCGAGCATGCGGATCATCTCGGACATCTTCGGCTACACCAGCCGCGAGATGCCCAAGTTCAACAGCATCTCGATCAGCGGCTATCACATGCAGGAGGCCGGGGCGACGCAGCTCCACGAGCTCGCCTTCACGATCGCCGACGGCATGGAATATGTAAAATACGGCGTCGCGTCCGGCCTCGACATCGACAAGTTCGCCGGGCGGCTGTCGTTCTTCTTCGCGATCGGCATGAACTTCTTCATGGAGATCGCCAAGCTCCGCGCCGCCCGCGTCCTCTGGCACCGCGCGATGACGCAGCTCGGCGCGCAGGACGAGCGCTCGAAGATGCTCCGCACGCATTGCCAGACGTCGGGCGTCTCGCTCACCGAGCAGGACCCGTACAACAACGTCATGCGCACGACGATCGAGGCGATGGCGGCGATGCTGGGCGGCACGCAGTCGCTCCACACCAACGCGCTCGACGAGGCGATCGCGCTGCCGACCGACTTTTCCGCACGGATCGCGCGCAACACGCAGATCGTGATCCAGGAAGAGACGGGGATGACCAAGGTCGTCGATCCGCTCGGCGGCAGCTATTATATCGAGAGCCTGACGCAGTCGCTGGTCGATGGCGCGTGGGCGTTGATCGAGCGGATCCAGTCCGAGGGCGGCATGGCGAAGGCGGTCGCGGCGGGCTGGCCCAAGGCGATGATCGAGGAAGCCGCCGCCGGCCGCCAAGCGCGCGTCGATCGCGGCGAGGACGTCATCGTCGGTGTCAACAAGTACAAGCTCGCCGAACAGGACGCGATCGAGATCCTTGACGTCGACAACGTCGCGGTGAGGGCGGGCCAAATCGAACGCATCAACCGGGTCAAGGCGACGCGCGACGAGGCGGCGTGCCGGGCTGCGCTCGATGCGTTGCGGGAGGGCGCGCGATGCGGAAATCCTCCCCCGGCGGGAGAGGTGGCATCGCGCAGCGATGACGGAGGGGTTGCGCCCCATCGAGAGGGCGATACCCCTCCGTCAGTCGCCAGCGCGACTGCCACCTCCCCTTCCAGGGGAGGATCGGAAACCAACCTTCTCGCCCTCGCCGTCGAGTGCGCCCGCGCCCGCGCCACGCTCGGCGAAATCTCCTCCGCGATGGAAGACGTGTTCGGCCGCTATGGCACGCAGCCCACCCCCGTTTCCGGTATCTACGGCGGCGCCTACGAAGACGACGCACGCTGGACCCGCCTCACCGACGGCGTCGAAGCCACCGAGCGCCGGATGGGCCGCAAACCGCGCATGCTCGTCGCCAAGATGGGCCAGGACGGCCATGATCGCGGCGCCAATCTCGTCTCGTCGATGTTCGGCGACCTGGGCTTCGAGATCGTCCCCGGCCCACTCTTCCAGACCCCCGCCGAAGCCGCCGCGCTCGCGCTCGAAAAGGACGTCGACATCGTCGGCGCCTCGAGCCTCGCGGCGGGGCACAAGACGCTGATCCCCGAACTGATCGGCTATCTCCGCGAGGCGGGGCGCGCGGATATCAAGGTGATCGCGGGTGGCGTTATCCCCGCACAGGACTATCAGGCGCTGCGCGACGCCGGGGTGCAGGCGATCTTCGGCCCCGGCACCAACCTGATCCAGGCCGCCGAGGACGTGTTGAAACTGCTCGGCCACAACATGGCACCGGAAGAGGAACGGGTATGACCATGCGCACCGCGGTGTTGGCGATCGCGCTGACCGCTTTCAGTATCGCGCCAGCTGTGGCGCAGGAAACCGCGCCGACCACCGGTCGCTCGATCTCTACGATCGCGCAGGTCATGGTGAAGACGCGCGACGGCAAGGCGATCCCGCTCGGATCGCGCATCAAGCCGGGCAAGCCCACCCTCGTCTCGATCTGGGCGAGCTGGTGTCCGCCGTGCATCGCCGAAGCCCCGTATCTGAACAAGATGCGCCAGGAATTCGGCAGCGGGTACAACTTCCTCTACATCAACCGCAGCGAGGGTAACCCCGATCGCACCCAGCCGCCCGCCGCGATCGCGCAATTCCTGCAACGCGCAGGCATGAGCGACATCGATTACGTCGTCGCTGACGTCGATGCGTATCGCCAGATCATCGGCAAGGACATCAAGGACATCCCCGACGGCAAGGTCGGCATTCCGCGCGTCTATCTGTTCGATGCCAAGGGGCGGCAGGTCCACACCGCCTACGGCTTCGGAGACGGCGGCGGATCCGAACTCGAAGCGCGCGTGAAGCGTGCGATGGCGGCCAAGTGACATCGCCCACCAGTTACGTCGCCGCGCGCAGGCGCTATGCGACGACGCGAAACGACCAGAGACCAAAGGCCGCATGATGATCGAAACCCTCCTCCGCCCCTCCGTTGCGACTGGCGTCGAGCCCGCTGTTGTTGCTGCTACGCCGAGCGTCCGTATCGACTGGACCCGTCCCGAGATCGCCGCGCTGTTCGACCTTCCGTTCGACGAACTCATGTTCCGCGCGCAGACCGTCCACCGCGCGCATCACGCGATCGGCGAGGTGCAGCTCTGCACTTTGTTGTCGATCAAGACCGGCGGCTGCCCCGAAGATTGCGGCTATTGCTCGCAGTCCGCATCGTCCGACTCCGGTCTCAAGGCGGAAAAGCTGATGGACGTCGACGCCGTCCTCGCCGACGCCGCGCAGGCCAAGGCCGCCGGATCGCAGCGTTTCTGCATGGGTGCCGCCTGGCGCAACCCCAAGCCGCGCGACATGCCGAAGGTCGTCGCGATGGTCGAGGGCGTCCGCGCGATGGGGCTCGAGACGTGTATGACGCTCGGCATGCTCGACGCGGACCAGGCGAAGCAGCTCGCCGATGCCGGCCTCGATTACTACAACCACAATATCGATACCTCGCCGGAGAATTACGGCAACGTTATCACCACGCGGACCTTCGGCGACCGGCTGGAGACGTTGGCGAACGTCCGTGACGCGGGGATCTCGGTCTGCTGCGGCGGGATCGTCGGGATGGGCGAGACGCGCAGCGATCGCGTCGGCTTCGTCCACGCGCTCGCCACGCTGCCGCGTCACCCGGAAAGCGTACCCGTCAACGCGCTGGTCCCGGTCAAGGGCACGCCGCTCGGCGACATGCTCGCGGGAACGCCGATGGCGCAGATCGACGATATCGAGTTCGTCCGGACGGTTGCCGTCGCACGCATCACGATGCCGCTCAGCATGGTGCGGCTGTCGGCCGGGCGCGAGAGCATGTCCGAGGCGACCCAGGCGCTCTGCTTCATGGCGGGCGCGAACTCGATCTTCACCGGCGATAAGCTGCTGACCACCGGCAACGCCGGCGACAGCGCCGACGCGACGCTGCTGGCCAAGCTGGGGATGAAGCCGATGGTCGGCCCCGAGCCGATGCGGGAGGCCAAGACATGCTGCTGATCGCACTTTTGATGGCCGCCGCGCCGATGCAGTCGCAGGCGACGATGAACGCCTCCGCCGGTACGAGTTACGCGCGGGCGGATGCGGCGATGGCGGCGCAGTGGAAGCGGACCTACGCCTACATGAAGGGTCGCGACGCGCAGGACGGGTCGCGTGGCGGCGGGTTCGGCTATGCTGCCGCGCTGCTGGAGAGCCAGCGCGCGTGGCTCAAGTTCCGCGATACGCAGTGCGTGATCGAAGGTGGGCAATACGCGGGCGGTTCGGCGCAGGGCATGACGATTGCCGGGTGTCGGACCGACCTGACGCAGGCCCGCACGAAGCAGCTCAAGACGATGATCTGGTACCAATAACCAGTCCGCACCCGGACCGCGTCCGGCAAGACGGCACAGAGTAGGGCGAGTGATGTTCAAGAAAATCCTGGTCGCCAATCGCGGCGAGATCGCGTGTCGCGTCATGCGGACCGCCAAGGCGATGGG
Organism: Sphingomonas sp. LR55; assembly: GCF_036856015.1. Taxonomy (NCBI): domain Bacteria; kingdom Pseudomonadati; phylum Pseudomonadota; class Alphaproteobacteria; order Sphingomonadales; family Sphingomonadaceae; genus Sphingomonas; species Sphingomonas sp. LR55. The sequence goes on along the minus strand of NZ_JASPFO010000001.1, from coordinate 2,932,418 downwards.
CATCAAGACCGTCGCGGTCTATTCCGACGCCGACGCGCGCGCCGCATGTGCTGATGGCCGACGAGTCCGTGCGACTCGGGCCGGCACCCGCCGCGGAGAGCTATCTCAAGGCCGAACTGATCCTGCTCGCCGCCAAGGAAACCGGCGCGGACTGCATCCATCCGGGCTACGGCTTCCTCTCCGAACGCGAGAGTTTTGCACTGACCTGTGCCGAGGCCGGGATCGCGTTCGTAGGGCCACCCGCGAACGCGATCGCCGCGATGGGCGACAAGATCGAATCGAAGAAGCTCGCCAAGGCGGCCGGCGTCAACGTCGTCCCGGGCTATCTCGGCGAGATCGACAACACCGATCACGCGGTCGAGATCGCCGGCGGCATCGGCTACCCGGTGATGATGAAGGCGTCGGCCGGCGGCGGCGGCAAGGGCATGCGGCTCGCCTACAGCGAACAGGACGTCCGCGAGGGCTTCGAGGCGACCAAGCGCGAGGGGCTCGCCAGCTTCGGCGACGACCGCGTGTTCATCGAGAAGTTCATCGAAAGCCCGCGCCACATCGAGATCCAGCTGATCGGCGACCAGCACGGCAACATCGTCTATCTCAACGAGCGCGAATGCTCGATCCAGCGCCGCCACCAGAAGGTCGTCGAGGAGGCCCCGTCGCCGTTCGTGACGCCCAAGATGCGCAAAGCCATGGGCGAGCAGGCGGTCGCGTTGGCGCAAGCGGTGGGGTATTTTTCGGCGGGGACGGTCGAGCTGATCGTGTCGGGTGCGGACACGACGGGGGAGGGGTTCTACTTCCTCGAGATGAACACCCGGCTCCAGGTCGAGCATCCGGTGACGGAAGAGATCACCGGGCTTGATCTGGTCGAGCTGATGATCCGGGTTGCTGCCGGCGAGCCGCTCGGGTTCGGGCAGGACGAGGTGAAGCTGAACGGCTGGTCGATCGAGAACCGGGTGTATGCCGAGGACCCGTATCGCGGGTTCCTGCCGAGCATCGGGCGGCTGGTTCGGTACAACCCGCCCGAGACTTCGCCCCTCCAAACCCCGTCACCCCAGCGAAAGCTGGGGTATCCCGGTAATGGAGCAGGCGGCTCGAACGGGGAGACCCCAGCTTCCGCTGGGGTGACGGACATTATGGGGGCGGATGGGATCGGTTCCGGGGGACACGGCACCGCCGCGGAACCCCGCGTCCGCGTCGATGACGGCGTCCGCGAGGGCGGCGAGGTCAGCATGTTCTACGACCCGATGATCGCCAAGCTCATCACCTGGGCCCCAACGCGAGACGGCGCGATCGCCGCGCAGATCGCCGCACTCGACGCGTTCGAACTCGACGGCCCCGGCAACAATATCGATTTCCTCTCGGCGATCATGCAGCACCCGCGCTTCCAGTCGGGCGCACTCACCACCGGCTTCATAGCCGAGGAATATCCCGACGGCTTCCACGGCGCCCCTGCCGACGTGTCGCTCTTGAAGACACTCGCTGCCGTCGCCGCCTTCGCCGCCACCGCGGAAGCCGATCGTGCGCGCCGTATCGACGGCCAGCTCGGCAAGCGCCTGCGTCCGCCGGCGGATTGGGTGGTCACGATCGACAAGACCGACCACGCAGTGACGGTCTCGACCGACGGCATCATGGTCGATGGCGAAGACCTCGATCTTGCGCTCGAATACACCCCAGGCGACCGTATGGTCGTCGCGGACGGTCACGGGGTCGATGGCGACGAGCACATCACGATCCGCATCGCCAAGGCCCGCGCCGGCTTCAAGCTCACGACCCGCGGCGCAAGCCACGTCGCGCGCGTGCTCCCGGCCCGCGTCGCGCCCTACACCGCGCACCTGATCGAGAAGGTCGCGCCCGATCTGTCGAAGTTCCTGATCTGCCCGATGCCGGGGCTGCTGGTGCGGCTCGACGTCGCGGCGGGCGACAAGGTCGAGGCGGGGCAGCCGCTGGCCGTGGTCGAGGCGATGAAGATGGAGAACATCCTCCGCGCCGAGAAGACCGGCACGGTGAAGTCGGTTGCCGCGAAGACGGGTGATAGTCTCGCGGTGGATCAGGTGATCCTCGAACTGGACTAGCGACGCGCCGCCCAGTTCTGCTCCAACCAACGCCCATCCCGCCCCGTCATGCCGGACTCGTTCCGGCATCCACCGCTCCGCACATCCGAGAGACTTCAGTGTGCGGGTCCGTAGGCCCCGGCCTCCGCCGGGGTGACGGAACGGGGTGGAGGGATGTTCGTGACAGCGACTGCTGGATAAGCGATCCGTACTACTGTTTCCCCGCGAATGTTTCCCCGGGAAGGCGGGGACCCAGACTCGGCTCCCCCTTCGCGGGAGAAAAAGGAGGCGAGGGTGATCGCCATGTGTCCGGGATCGCCCTCCACTAGCTCCACCCCGGCGGAGGCCGGGGCCCAGTTGGGGGCCGGTGATGATGAAGGCCGGCGCTTCGTTACAGCGACCTCTCCAACTGGGCCCCGGCCTCCGCCGGGGTGGTGCGGGTGGTAGGCAAACGCACCACCCCAAAGCGGCGCAGATAGCCGCGGCGATAGTGCCCCGACCCGAGCTTAGCGCCGCCCCCTCCCGTTTCGCCTCCCGCCACTGTACAGCACCCCGGATGACCCTCCTCCGTTACCTCGCCGCGCTCCTCCTCGCGGTCACCGCCGTCACCGCGCTCCCCGCGATCGCGCAGGACGAGGCGAAGGTCGCGACCGTCGCCGCCAGCCTGACCCAAGCCTCGGCCGAACTCCAGGCGATCGACGACGCCACCCCCACCGCGCGGGACGACAAGGCGCGGCAGGCGTTGCGGGATCGCGCGCAGGTCGTGCAGACCACCGCTGCCGACGCGGTCCGCACGCTCACGCCTGAGATGGCGCTCGTTCAGGCGCGCGTGACCGAACTTGGCGCCGCCACCCCAGGCGTTGTCGAAGCGCCCGAGATTCGCCAGCAACGCAAACTCCTCGCGCAGAGCCAGTCGGCGATCGACTCGGCGATCAAGCGCGCGCGCCTGATCGGGATCGAGGCCAAGCAGCAGATTGACGACATCGGCGCGGCCGAGGCGGAGGAACTCGGCCAGCAATTGTCCGAGAACACCGGTTCCCCGCTGTCACCCACGCTTTGGGCCGCGATCGTCGATCACTTGCCCCGCGACACCGCGCGACTGACGCGGTTCGCCAATGTCGAGGTGCGTCAGTTCGGCACGCGGTTCGATACCCGCGCGGGTACCGGCCTGCTCGTCGGGATGCTCGCCGCGCTGGTGCTGCTCGTGCCGCTGCGGCGCTGGCTGCACGGCGTCGGTCGACGCTATGCCGCCAACCATACGCCCGGCGGCCGTCTGCGGCGTTCGGCCTATGCGTTGTGGCTGGTCGTCATCGGAACCGCGCTGCCGGGGTTTGCGGCGTGGGCGATCGTCGCGTCGTTGCGCTGGGGTGGGCTCGTCTCGCCCGCCTGGAGTCGGTTCGGCGCGATCTTCGTCGGGATCTCATGGTTCTGCGCATTCGTGTCGTCGCTCGGCGGCGCGCTGTTGCTGCGGACCCAGCCGACCTGGCGGTTGTTGCCGATCGGCGACGCTGCCGCGCAGGCGCTCAGGCCGTATAGCTGGATGGCGGCGGCGCTGATCTTTTTCGGGCAGCTGCTGATCGCGACCAATCTGCTGATCGGCGTCAGCGCGCCCGCGTCGAGTGCGGCCAACGCGGTCGTCGCGCTTCTCCATATCGTGTTGCTCGGCGCGATCCTGGTGACGCTCGGCCGGTTGCGCGCCGCCGCGCTGCCCGATCCGTCGAAGCCTGCGCGCAACACGCTGCTCGCGATCGTCGCCACGCTCGTCTGGCTGGTGCTGATCGTCGCGCTCGGCGCCGGGCTGATCGGCTATGTGAATTTGGCGCTGAAGGTTGCGACGTGGCTGGTCTGGGGCGCGATCGTCGGCGCGAGCCTGTACCTGATGATGACCTTCACCGACGATGCGTGCCGGACATTGCTGTCGAGCGGGAACCGCCTGGGTCGCTCGGCGAACAGCGGGTTCGGCGTCGACAACAAGACCGTCGACCAGATCGGCGTGCTGCTGTCGGCGGTGCTGCGGCTGTTGCTGATCATGCTCGCGGTCGGCGCGGTGATGGCGCCGTTCGGGGCAGGGGTGGGCTCGGTGTTCGAGCTGTTCGGCACGGTCGCAAGCGGCATCACGATCGGCCAGGTTACGATCTCGCCGGGGGCGGTGCTGCGCTCGATCGCGGTGCTGTTCGTCGCGCTGGCGATCATGCGCGGGCTGCAGCACTGGCTGGTGAACAGCTATCTGCCGACCACCGCGATGGACGCCGGCGCGCAGAATTCGGTGACGATGGTCGCGCGCTATGCCGGCATCATCGCCGCGGTGCTGTGGTCGCTCGGCGCGCTCGGGATCGGCATGGAGAAGCTGGCCGTGGTGCTCGGCGCGCTGTCGGTCGGGATCGGTTTCGGTCTGCAGGCGATCACGCAGAACTTCGTCTCGGGGCTGATCCTGCTCGCCGAGCGCCCGGTAAAGATCGGCGACCTCGTCCGGATCGGCAACATGGAGGGCGACGTGAAGCGCATCAACGTGCGCTCGACCGAGATCCAGGTCGCGGATCGCTCGACGCTGATCGTGCCCAATTCGGAACTGATCACCAAGACGATCCAGAACATGACGCTGGCCGCCCCGATCGGCCGGATCCAGCTGCAATTCTCGGTGCCGCTCGAGGAGGATCTGGACGCGGTGCGGACGATGCTGTTCGCGGCGTTCGCGGAGAAGCACGAGGTGCTCGACGATCCCGAATCCAAGGTGTTCATCGATTCGATCGACGCCGGCCGCGCAAAGTTCAACTGCTTCGCGTACGTGGCGAGCCCGCGGGACGCCTATCCGATCCGCAGCGAACTGCTGTTTACGCTCCTCCGCCAATTCCGCGAGGCGGGCATCGAAGTCGGCTCGACCGCGACCAAGATGGAGCTGATCGGCGCGCTGCCGGGCTCGCCCGTTGCCGATCAGAATATCGGTCAGAACTCCGATCAGAACGCCGATCAGAATAGGGCGTAGGGCAGCGACACGCTGAAGCTCGACCCTGCCGCCATCGTCCCGCGCGGGCGGATGCGGATGGTGGTGACCGCCTTGGGCGTGGTGGTCGGATCATAGGTCCAGCTCGTCCCGCCGTTCGCCGAGAAATCAACGTCGTCGGTCGCGCTCGCGGGGGTGGCATAGGTCACTGCCAGCGACGATGCGGGCGATCCCTCCGCAGTGGTCACGAACGCGGTCGAGGCGGTCCCGTCGCCGTCCAGCGCGACCGCGGCGCGGGTGGGAGTCGGGAGCACCACGGCCACCGAGTTGGCGTCGACCGCGACGATGTCGGGGTTGGTCAGCGTGATCGTCGTGCGCTGTTTGCTGCCGGGGATCGCGCGCGGATTGTTGGTGGTCGAGATCGGATCATAGGTCGTGCGCGTGGTGATGACGACCGCCACCGGCCTGGCCGAAACGACCATCGTAACGTCGACCTTGGCCGAGGTGACGGCGCTGCTCTGGTCGAGCGTACCCGCACACAACGAACCGACGCCGAGCAGCGAACAGAAGCGCCATTCCCAGCCGATCGTGAAACTGCCCTTGTACGTGCCCGGCGCGACGGCGGTCAGCGACGAGGGGCGGACATGGACTTGGACGTTGCGCGCCGATCCACCGAGCAGTCCGAGCAGGTTGATGATGCCGCCATTCATGTAGACGAACGGCGTGCCCGGCGTGAACGGATAGGTCCCGGCGCTGTCTGCGGCAACGACATAGCGTGCGGTGACGGTATCGGCGACGTTGGTCGAGGTCAGCTTGAACCCGTCCGCGCTGGTCACCGTCGCGCGCAGGAAATTGCCGGTCAGCAACGATATGACCGTGGAGGGGCAATCGAAGCCGCCCGGCACGGCGCTGTACGGCGGCGCACCGGCGACCAGCGCCGGGGGGAATAGGTGCCGAGCGCGGTCGGACCGGTATTGGTGACCGCGCACGCCGCCCAGGCCGAGGACGGCGTGCAGGCCACGAGGGCGAAGAACAGTTTCGTCAATCCGGTCGTCAACGCGTCGGCCCCCAGGCACAAGATAGGCGGAGATCCTTGGCCGGCATTCGTTAATGCGTTTTGAAGAACCTGTTTCGGGTCTTTCCGTAGGTCGAAATGGCCTGCGATGGCCTTGCCGGGGCCGCCGAAACATTCGAAACAGCCGGCATGACGATCGCCCCCTCCAAAACCCGCCCCAGCACCGTCCTCATAGCAAGCGTCGCGACCGCGGCGCTGGCGGGGCTGTTGTTCGGCTTCGACACCGCGGTGATCGCGGGCGTCACCGGCGCGCTGAAGGCGAAGTTCGCGCTGAGCGAGGCGTGGCTCGGCTTCACCGTCTCGTCGGCGCTCTGGGGAACGCTGATCGGTGCGCTGTTCGTCGGTATGCCCGGCGATCGCTACGGCAGCCGCAACGTGCTGCGGATGCTCGCCTTCCTCTATGTCGTCACCGCACTCGGCTGTGCATTGGCGTGGAACTGGCACAGTTTCATCGGCTTCCGCTTCATCAACGGCATCGCGATCGGCGGCTCGTCGGTGCTCGCACCAGCCTATATCGCCGAGCTCGCACCACCAGCACAGCGCGGGAAGATGGTCGGCGGATTCCAGTTCGCGGTCATCCTCGGGATCCTGCTCGCCTATGTCTCGAACGCGATCATCGGGTCGCTCGATCTCGGCGATGTTGAATGGCGGTGGAAGCTCGGGATCGTCGCCGCCCCGTCGCTGGTGTTCTTCGCGCTGCTGTTCCGCATCCCCAATTCGCCGCGCTGGCTGCTCGCCAAGCGGCGCGATGCGGAGGCGAAGGACGTGCTGGCGATGGTCGGGATGAGCCCGGACATCGCGCGGCGCGAACTCGATGCGCCGAAGGGCGACGCTGCGCTCTCCTGGACGCGCCACCGCAAGCCGATCACGCTCGCCTTCCTGGTCGCGATGTTCAACCAGTTCAGCGGCATCAACGCGTTCCTCTATTACCTTAACGATATCTTCAAGGCGTCGGGCGGCAGCCTCTCGCCCGATCTGCAGGCGGTGATGATCGGCGTCGCCAACATGGTCTTCACGCTGCTCGGGATGCTGCTGATCGACCGGATCGGGCGGCGTACGCTGCTGCTCTGGGGCTCGGCGGGGATGACCGGCGCGCTCACCGTCGGCGGGCTCGCACTACTGGGAGTCGTGCCGCACGAGCTGCTGCTGCCGTCGCTGATCGTCTTCATCATGTTCTTCGCGCCGGGCTCGGGCGCGGTGATCTGGGTGTATATCTCGGAGGTCTTCCCACAGAACGTCCGTGCGCGCGGATCGAGCATCGGCTCGTCGAGCCATTGGGGCTGGAACGCGGTGATCGCGCAGGTCTTCCCGATCGCCGCGGCGTGGTCGGCCGGACTGCCGTTCCTGTTCTTCGCCGCGATGATGGCGGTGCAATTCGTGACGGTGTTCCTCTACTTCCCCGAGACCAAGGGCGTGCCGCTGGAGGAGATGGACGGGCTCATGGCGCGCTGATCGGTCGTCGAACCGGCATAATCCTGCGACAATTCGCGGCTAGGCGGGCACCGGATCGACGGTCGATCATCGGGGTAACGGGTATGCGTAAACTGGGTCTGGTTCTGGCGGTGAGCATGCCCGCGATGGCGGCGGCGCAACAGGCGCCGTCGACACCCGCCGCCGATGCCGCGTCCGCCCCGCAGACGCAGACGCAGACGCAGACGCAGACGCAGGCGCAGGAGCAGGACGAGGGCGCCGAATCCGAGGAGATCGTCGTCACCGGTTCGCGCAAACTGCCCGGCGCGGTGATTGGCGACATTCCCCCCGACCAGACGCTGGGCCAGGCCGAGATCCGTTCCTACGGCGTCAGTTCGATCTCCGACTTGCTGAGCGAACTGAGCCCGCAGACCACTAGCGGACGCGGCAGCGGTGGCGCGCCGGTGGTGCTGCTCAACGGCCGCCGCATCTCCAGCTTCAGCGAAATCCGCGACATCCCGACCGAGGCGATCCAGCGCGTCGAGATCTTGCCCGAGGAGGTCGCGCTCAAATACGGCTATCGCGCCGACCAGAAGGTCGTGAACTTCGTGCTACGCCGCCGTTTCCGCGCGGTGACCGCCGAGGCGGTCGACAAGATGCCCACCGAAGGCGGCAGCAATTCGCCCGATGCCAAGCTCGACCTGCTCAGCATCGCGCGCGATCGCCGGGTCAATCTGCATGCCGAATACACCTCGACCTCGGCGCTGACCGAATCCGAGCGTGACATCGCAGCGCCCACGCCGACCGCGACCAGTGCGGTCGGCGCGGACAGCGTGATCGTCGACCAGCGACCGTTCCGCACGCTTCAGTCGGCCAGCAGCACCTTCACCGTGAACAGCGTGTATGCGCGCAACATCGGCAAGGTCGGTGCGACCATCAACGGTCGCCTCGAATCGACCGACAGCCGCAGCCTGAACGGCCTGCCGGTCGCGACGCTCGATGTCGGCGGCACCACCCCGGTGTACCGGGCGCTCAACGACGATGGCTTCCTGCCGCTCACCCAGCGCACCGCGTCGATCGCGGCGCATCTCGGCACCACGCTCAACGGCGATATCGGCACGTGGCGCTGGAACGTCACGGGCAATTACGACCGTAGCGACACGCAGACCTTCACCGAGAATGGAGTGGACGCCAGCGCGTTCCAGGCACGGCTCAGGGCAGGCGATCCGACCGCCAATCCGTTCGCGCGGCTCACCGCCGGCGATATCGGTGCCGCCGCCGGCAACCGCGCCTATGCGACGCAGAACACCGGCGAGATCGACGCGGTCGCGAACGGCAACCTGTTCAGCCTGCCCGCGGGCGCGGTCTCGACGACGATCAAGTTCGGCGGACAGACCGCGGATTTCGACAGCCGTTCCTACCGCGCCGGCCTGACGCAGCGTGGCCAGGTGTCGCGTGATACCGTCAACGGTCAGGTCAATGTCGATCTGCCGCTGACCAGCCGGTCGAAGGACGTGCTGCCATCCCTCGGCACGCTGTCGGCGAACTTCAACCTCGCTGAGGATCATCTGTCGGACTTCGGCACGCTGACGACGCTCGGCTATGGTGCGAACTGGTCGCCGATCGAGGGCGTGCGCGTGATCGCCTCGGTCACCGACACCGACGAGGCACCGACCGCGCAACAGCTCGGTAATCCGTCGATCACCACGCCCAACGTCCGCATCTTCGATTACGTCCGCGGCACCACCGCGACCGTGACGACGATCAGCGGCGGCAACCCCGGGCTCGTGTCGGACAACAACCATGTCAAGAAGGTCGGGGTGACGTTGAAGCCGTGGTCCGCCAAGGATTTGTCGATCACCGCGAACTATGTCGAGAGCCGGGTCGACAATCCGATCGCCGCCTTCCCGTCGGCGACTGCGGCGATCGAGGCGGCATTCCCCGATCGATTCACGCGCGATGCCGCGGGCAACCTGCTGCAGGTTGACAGCCGTCCGATCAATTTCGCGCGCAGCGACCGCTCCGAACTGCGGTGGGGGATCAATTTCTCCGCGCCGCTCAAGTCGAAGATCCAGAAGGAGCTGGAGGCGTATCGCGCCGGCACCGGCCCCAATCCGTTCGAGGGGATGCAGCCGCCCGGCGGTTTTCGTCGTCCGGAAGGGGCGGGCGGCGATGGCCGGCGTGATGGTCCAGGCGGGGGCGGTCCGGGCGGGGGCGGTCCGGGCGGTGGCGGTCCAGGCGGCGGGCGCGGCTTCGGCGGTCGTGGCGGGCAGGCCGGCGGCCGCCTGCAGTTCGCGGTCTACCATACCTGGCATTTCACCGATCGCGTACTCGTGGCGAACGGCGGCCCTAGCCTCGACCTGTTGAACGGCGACGCGATCGGCAACAGCGGCGGCCAATCGCGCCACGAACTCGAGGCGCAGGCGGGCTATACCAACAACGGCCTCGGCGCACGGATCTCCGCCAACTACGCGACCGGCACGCGCGTCAATGGCGGCACCGCGGCGGCACCCGAGACGCTCAACTTTGGTGGCTTGGCGACCGCCAACGCGCGGCTGTTCGCCGATCTCGGCCAGCGGCTCGAATGGGTGAAGGCGCATCCGTGGTTGCGCGGCATGCGGATCAGCCTGTCGGTCGACAACGTGCTCAACACGCGCCAGCGCGTGACCGACGCGACGGGGGCGACCCCGAACAACTACCAGCCGGATTACCTCGACCCGCTAGGCCGCACCGTCCGCCTCAGCATCCGCAAGCTCTTCTTCTAAAACGAGGCCCTCTCCCCTGCGGGGAGAGGGAGGGGCCCGCCGCTCTTGCGGTGGGAGGGTGAGGGGAGTGAGGCACGGGACGTCGACCCAAACCACCCCTCACCCTTCCGTCGCCAAGCGGCTCCTCCCTCCCTCTCCCCAAAGGGGCGAGGGCAGTTAAAGCCCCACCTCTCCGGCCAGCCACCGCGCCGCCGCCTCGGGCGTCTGCTTGTCCGCATCACGATCGACCCGGTAGTTCGCCGCGCGCATCGCCTCCACCGGGATCCGCCCGACCACCGGCTTCAGCGCATCCACGAACTTCGCATCCCCAGCCCGCTTCGGCGCGACCATCAGGATGGCGTCATATCCCGGAATCGCCCGCCGTGGATCGCTCAGCACCGCCAGACCATCCGCCGCGATCCGCCCATCCGACGAGAAGGCCGAGATCACATCGACATTCCCGCTCTCCAGCGCGCGGTACATGAAGGTCGGGCTGTACGGTGTCGTCTTGGCGAACCGCAGCGGATAGGCGCGCTTCACTGCCGCCCATTCGGGCCGCTCGAGAAACTCCAGATCGCTGCCGAGCGTCATAGCCGGCGCGGCCTTCACCAGATCGTCGAGGCTGGCGATGCCCTTCGCCTTGGCCACATCGCCCTTCATCGCGAACGCATACGCATTCTCGAACCCGAGCGATCCGATCAGTCCGACATCGTGCTCGCGCTTCGCCCATGCACCGATCGCCGCGACCATCGCGCCGTGCTCGGGTACATCGTTGCGCTTCATCTCGTTCGCCCAGATCGTCCCGGCGTAATCGACATACACGTCGATATCACCGCCCGAGAGCGCGCCGAACACCACCGCCGAGCCCAGCCCATCGCGATACTCGACGGTATAGCCGGCGCGCTCGAGCCGATCGCCGATCAGCCGCGCAAGGATATATTGCTCGGAAAAGTTCTTGGCGCCGACCACCACCGTTCGGTCGCCACCACTTTTCGGCCAGAGTGGCAGCGTCGCCACCGCGGTTCCCGCCACCAATACCGCGGTGCACGCGATCCACAACCACCGCCGCCGCGCGAAAACCATATTCGATCCCGCCGATCAGCGCGTCGACCGCCAGCGCCAGCGCCGCCGCGGACACGCAGCCGGCAAGGACCAGCGCCCAGTTCTGCGTCTGGAGCCCGGCAAAGATCATGTCGCCGAGACTCGGCTGGCCGACCGTCGTCGACAGCGTCGCCGCGCCGATCGTCCACACCGCCGCGGTGCGGATGCCGGCGATCAGCACCGGCGCGACCAGCGGTGCCTCGACCAGCCGCAGCTTCTGCGCGGGCGTCATGCCCACCGCATCCGCCGCCTGGATCACGGCGGGATCGATCCCGTGCAGTCCCGCCACCGCGTTGCGGATGATCGGCAGCAACGCGTACAACGTCAGCGCAATCAGCGACGGCAGGAAGCCGAGCGCGGGGATCCCGCCGCCGACCAGCGCCGACAGGCTGAGCAGCAGCGGATAGAACAGGGCCAGCAGCGCGAGGCTCGGGATCGTCTGCACCAGGCTCGCAAACCCGAGCGAGACGCGCGCGACAGTGGCGTTGCGCGCCGACCAGATCCCGAGCGGCAGGCTGATCGCGATCCCCAGCAGCAGCGCCGATGCCGACAACAGGACATGAGCGGCGAGCAATGGCGGCACGCGACCAAGCGCATCGAGAAACGCGCTCATGCGACCAACGCCTGAAGGCGTTCGGCCTGCGCGCGCGGCACCTGCACCAGCGCCTGCGCGTCGTCGCCACCCTTGCCCGCGACCAGTTCGGCGGGGGTCGCATCGGCGACGATCCGCCCCGCCTTCATCACCAGCACGCGGTCGGCGAGCAGCAGCGCCTCCGCCATGTCGTGCGTCACCAGGATCGTGGTCAGCCCGAGCCGGTCGTGCAACTCGCGGATCCGCGTCCCCAGCGCGTCGCGCGTCACCGGATCGAGCGCGCCGAACGCCTCGTCGAGCAGCAGAAGCTTCGCCCCGGGTGCTAGCGCCCGCGCGATTCCGACGCGCTGGCGCTGGCCGCCCGAGAGCGCCTCGGGCATCCGCTCCGCGATATCGCGTGGCAGGTCGACGAGATCGAGCAGTTCGCCGACCTTCGCCCCATCTCGAACGGCATCCTTGCGCCCCGCAATCCGCAATCCGATCGCGATATTCTCGGCGATCGTCATATGCGGGAACAGGCCGATATTCTGGAAGACATAACCGATCCGTCGGCGCAGGTCTGGTGCAGGCTCGGCGGCGACGTCGGCGCCATCGATCGTCACGCGGCCGTCGCTTGGTTCGACCAGCCGGTTGATCGTCTTGAGCAGCGTCGACTTGCCCGATCCCGACGTCCCGACCAGCGCGACGAAGCTGCCGCCGGCGATCGTCAGCGAGACCGCATCGACCGCGATCGTCGACCCGTAGGTCTTGGTGACGCGTTCGAAAGCGAGCGCGGGGGAATTGTCTGGCATCTGCCTGCAGGATGCGGGAAACATACCGGAAAATCAAATCATAGAGAGAGGCGTCATGACCGAGCAGAGCATTTTCATCACCGGCGGCGGATCGGGGATCGGTCGGGCGACGGCGCAGCTGTTCGCGCGGAAGGGTTGGCGTGTCGGCCTGGCGGACGTCAACGTCGCCGGCCTCGCCGAAACCGCCGCGCTGCTCCCCGCGGGCATGGCGACCACCTACCCGATGGATGTGCGCGACCGCGATGCGTGGGTGGCGTGCCTCGACGCGTTCGTCGCGACCACCGGCGGGCGCCTCGACGTGCTGTTCAACAATGCCGGGATCGGCTCGGGCGGCCCGCTCGCGGAGACCGACTTCGCCGAGATCGACCGGGTGATCGCGATCAACCTGGTCGGCGTGCTGAACGGTGCGCGGATCGGCTATGCGTATCTCAAGCGCACGCCGGGATCGTGCCTACTCAACACCGCCTCCGCGTCGGCGATCTACGGCTCTTCGGGGTTAGCCCCCTATTCGGCGACCAAGTTCGGCGTCCGCGCGATCACCGAGGCGCTCGACGGCGAATGGGCGGCGGCCGGCATCAAGGTGCGCTCGATCGTGCCGAGCTTCATCGACACGCCGCTGCTCGATTCGGGGGCGGGGGAAGCAACCACTCGATCCGCGAGACGGTGACCGGCGCGGGGCTCGAACTGACCGGCGTCGACAAGGTCGCGGACGCCGCCTGGGCCGCGGTCCACGGCGACAAGGTCCACACCTATGTCGGCAAGACCGCGCACCGCATGGCGTTTGCGGCGCGGTGGATGCCGGGGCGCTGCGCAAGCGGATGCGGCGGGATCTTCGCGAGACGTGACTCTCATCCTCCCCCGTGAGGGGAGGTGGCAGCCACTTGGCTGACGGAGCGCGCGCTATCGACAGCGGATCACCCCTCCGTCTGGCTGCGCCAGCCACCTCCCCTGCAAGGGGAGGGTAGGAAGGTCAGGCGTCGCCGACGATCGCGTCGATCGCTTCGGCCATCTCGATATCGCGTGGGGAAAGACCGCCCGCATCATGCGTCGTCAGCAGAATCTCCACCCGGTTCCAGACGTTCTTCCACTCCGGATGGTGGTTCGCGCGCTCGGCGATCAGCGCGACCTGCGCCATGAAGCCGAACGCCTCGACGAAATCGGCGAACACGATCGTCCGCGTGATCGCATCGCGCGCATCGTCGTAATCCCACTCGTCGAGCCCATCGAGCGCCTCGGCCCGCTCGGTCTCGTTCAGTGCTTCGATCATTCGCGTGTCCCTTGCCGCTATCCTCGGGCAACGACTATGGCTGACGACATGAGCGGGCAAGCAGCAATACGGGCAGAGGCGCGCGGCGAAGCACCGGACGCCGACGCGATCGAGGCAATCGCGCGTGCGACGATCGCCCGGTTGCCGGCGCAGTTCGCGATCGATCTCGGCGACATCGTCTTCGCGGTCGAGGAATACGCCGACGACGAGACGCTCGCCGCGCTTGGCCTGGAGCACCCGCTCGATCTGTCGGGGCTGTATCATGGTCGCCCGCTCGGCGAGAAATCGTCGATGGATACCGGCGCGATGCCCGACCGCATCGTGCTGTACCGCCGCGCGATCCTGGAGGAGTGGATCGACACCGGCGTCCGCCTCGACGATCTCGTCGCGCACGTCACGATCCACGAGATCGGCCATCATTTCGGCCTCAGTGACGACGACATGCACGCACTTGAAGACGCGGCGGAAGATTCGGCGGAAGATCCGGCCACGTGACCCTCGGCTTTCGCGACGTCGCGTGCATGCGGGGCGGAAGAATGCTCTTTTCAAACGTCTCGTTCGATCTCGGTCCCGGCGAGGCCGCGATCGTCACCGGCCCCAACGGGATCGGCAAGTCGAGCCTGATCCGGATCGCCGCTGGCCTGCTCGCACCGTTCGAAGGTGCCGTGACCTGTAAGGCGGACAAGGCGTTGCTCACCGAAGCGAGCGCGCTCGACACCGATCGTTCGCTCGTGGCGGCGCTTCGGTTCTGGGCGACCCTCGACAGCGCCCCGATCCAGACGCACGCGTTGCCCGCGCGATGCAGGCGCTCGATCTGGACGCACTGGCCGACATTCCCGTCCGACTCCTGTCCACGGGACAACGCCGTCGCGCCTCGATCGCCCGTGTCGCCGCGACCGGCGCGCCGGTCTGGCTGCTCGACGAACCCGCCAACGGGCTCGACCTGACCTCGATCACGCGGCTCGAAGCGCTGATCGCCCGACATCGGTCAAGCGGCGGCATCGTGCTGGTCGCCACACATCTGCCGCTGTCGCTACCTGGCGCGCGGGAGATCGCGTTGTGATCGCGCTGATCCGCCGCGATCTTCGCCGCAGCGTGTCGAGCGGCGGCGCGACCTTGGTCGTCGCGTTCTTCCTGCTGGTGGCGACGCTGTTCCCGTTCGCGATCGGCCCCGACGCCGCGCTGCTCGCCAGGATTGGCGGCGGCGTGATCTGGACCGCGGCATTGCTGGCTGCCTTGCTCCCGGTCGAGCGGCTGATCGGTCCCGATCTGGAGTCCGGCGTGTTCGACCAGTTCGCGGTGCGCGGTCTGTCGATGACATTGGTCGCGGTGGCCAAGACGATCGCGCACTGGCTGAGCTTCGGTCCGCCGCTAATGCTCGCCGCGGTGATTGCCGCGGGGCTGCTCAACCTCTCGGGCGAAACGCTGCTCCGCGTCGAGATCGGCCTGCTCATCGGCACGCCGGGTCTGGCGGCCCTCGCGGTCGTCACCAGCGCGCTGGTCGCGGGCGTGCGCGGCGGTGGTGCGGTCACCGGGCTGGTGATGCTCCCGCTCGCGGTGCCACTGCTGATCTTCGGCGCCGGTTCGCTCGACCCGGCGGGCGGCGCAGGCGCGATGAAACTGCTCGCCGCGGTCAGCCTCGTGCTGGTCGCGGGCGCACCGTTCATCGCCGCCGCCGCGATCCGCGCCGCGCTCGATTAAGCGGCGACCGGCGCGCTCGGGTCGTCCTCACCCTCGCCGCCTCCAGCGTCTCGCCCTCTCCCGGGGAGAGGGAAGGCACGCGCGCTTAGTTGAGCGTCGTCATCTCGACGGGCTTGCCCTTGGTGGTCGGGTTGGACGCATTGGCCTTAGGCGCTTTTTCGGCCTTGGGTTTGCGGACTTCCTTGCTCGACTTCTTCTGGCTCTTGGCCATGACGACACCTCATGGGGCGGAAGGCCCCGCATCATCCTACACCGTTGCGACAGCGCGCGCGCCTCTTATCGAAAGACGCTTATTGGAGCAGGCGCAATGTCGCTTCGTCCGCCGACCCGTCGAAGAACCGGTCGAGTGCCGCGCGGAACGGCGTCGGGTCATCGGCGACCGACGCGAACAGCGTCATCGACGATCGCAGCTTCACCGCATCGATATCGCCAAGGATCGTCGCGGCCGAACCGTGCGCGGCGGTCACGGCCTCGGTCGCTTCGAGCAGGCGCGGCCCGAGGACCGGATGCGCGAGATACGCCCGCGCCTCGCTCGCATCGGCGATCGCATAGGTCCGCGCCATCATGCTCTGCCCTAGACCCGCGATCTGCGGGAAGATGAACCACATCCAGTGGCTGCGTTTCGCACCGGCGTGCAGTTCGGCAAGCGCCTGCGGGTATACGCCGTGCTGCGCGGTAACGAAGCGGGTCAGATCGTGCGGCATGTCCTCGAAATGCATGTCTGCGAAATGGTCGCGATCCTCCTCGACGCAACCCCCGACAAGGCCGATGCGTTGGTCGACCAGAAGAGGAATGCGCATGAAGACGATGGTGCTGATCGCGATGCTCGCACTTCCGCTGCTGAGCGGCTGCGGCAAGAAGGACGATCCGACCGATACGCTCGCCGCGAGCAACTTCACGCCGCCGCAGACGCGCGCCGACACCGATCCCTGGCCAGGCACAGACCACGCCGATCACCGCCTATGTCGGGAAATACCCGCATGACGCGGTCGGCGGCGTCGATTTCTTCGACCGTACCGATGTCGCGTCGGGGCTGGTCATGGCGGTTGGCGATGCGAAACTGCGCGAGACGATCCGCGGTCGCTCGGGGCCCGAAACGCCGGTGTTCAAGATCGGCGAGCGCGTCGCGGCCTGGGGCTGCGAGGAGCATAATTGCGGCGATCACAACTGGACCGTGATCGTCGACAGCAAGGCCGCCAAGACCCAGGTCTGCTACCATGATGCCGCGACGATGGGCACACGGAGCGACTGGTATGACGGCGCGGCTCCCGTACGCCGTGCCGAAACCTGTCCCTCGGAAGGATAAGCGATGCTCGAACACATCCCGGCGTGGCTCGGCCACGCGATGAGCGGTCTGCGTGCGGGCGCCGAAAAGCTCGCCATCGTGCAGCTTGGCAACCGGTTCGAGACGCTCGACCTGACCAGCCCGGCATTCGCGCATGAGAGCCGGATGCCGCCGCGTTTCACGGCCGATGGCGAAGGCGTGTCGCCGCCGCTCGTCTGGAGCGAACCGCCGGCCGGCACCACGCATATGGTCCTGATCGTCGAGGATGCCGATGCACCGACGCCACAGCCGCTCGTTCATGCGATCGTCTGGGGCCTCGAGGCCGATGCGGGGCGTCTTGCCGAAGGTGCGATCGCCGCCGATGGCGAGGGCGATGCGGCAGGACGCGACGTTGGCCGTAATTCCTATCTTCGCGAGGGATGGCTGCCACCCGATCCACCGAGTGGGCATGGCGATCATCGATATGCGTTTCAGATGTTCGCGGTTGGTGCGGGCGCTGAAGACGTCGGCGCGACACCCGGACGCTCTGCGGTGATCGACGCCATAACCGGCCATGTGCTGGCAGCGGGATTGTTGATCGGTACCTATTCGCGCGAGGCGGAGGCACCGGTCGGGCCGGTGGGCTTGGGTGCGCCTGCATGACGCAGGGCGGCGGTGGCGGTTTGGCCCTGGGGCTGAACCGACGCTGCCAAGGTCGGCTCAGACCAGCGTCGTCCCGCTATGCGTGACGATCAGCAAGAGGGTAGTCGAGAAGGCGGCAAGGCCTATGAGAATGCTGCGACCCATGATGGTTCTCCGTGACGTGAGGATCAGGCGATCGGGATGATCGGCGTGGCGGTGCTGACGGCGATCGCGGCGAAGACGATCGCACCGACGAACGAGCAAGCAATACGCTGGACGGTTTCGAAACGGATCGACATGAGATTTTCCTTCGAGTGTCAGGCGCCGGACCATCCGGCTGCCGATATCGAATGAATTGCACGGTGCGTGCCAGTTTCGTAACGTGTTGAACCGCCGTGGATTTCTGATTTGCCGACGCTTCGAGTGGTAAAACGCACCACGAAACCATCGTAAATTCCGCCAACTTACGGGATCAACCGGCGCAGACTCGATCGCGTCCCTGTTTCTTGGCGGCGTACAACAGGCGGTCGGCCCGCAAGAACGCGATTTCGGCGACCTCGTCGGCATGGATCGCCGTCACGCCTGCGGAAAACGTGATGGTCCCGAGCGCGGTGTCGGTCTCCCGGTTGCGGAAGCGCTTCGCGGCCACGACCGCGCGGACCGAATCGAGCAACTCGGCCGCCTCCGCCAGGCCCAGCCCCCCGAGCAGCACGGCGAATTCCTCGCCGCCGTGGCGCACGACCAGGTGCGGCGCGCATTCTGCGGCCATGGCTTGGCCGATCGCGACCAGCACCCGGTCGCCGACGCCGTGGCCATGGAGGTCGTTGACGCGCTTGAACCGATCGATGTCGCAGACTGCCAGGCAGTACGGACCTGCGTCCAGATCGCGCGCGGCATAGGCTTCTTCGAAGGCGCGTCGGTTGGGCAGGCCGGTCAAGACATCGCGTCGTGCCGTATCCCGGGCTTCGGCCAGTTTGGCGCGTAGCGCATCGGTTTCCGCCGTGGCCAGCGCCAGCCGCACCTCGCTGTCGTGGATCCGCGCGATCATCGAGCTCGTGATGCGGGTGATCTCGTCGAGTTCGGCCAGATGCGTGATCGCCGCCGCGCTTTGCGCGAGTTCATGGCCGAAACCTTCGGTCTCGGCCTGCATCGTTCGGACGATCTGCGCGAACCCGTCGACCTGCTGCTGCGTCTCGATCACCAGCGCGATCGCCGTGTCGGTCCGCATCTCGAGACTGGGCTCGGCGGGCGCCGCTGCATCGGCGTCGGTGCGTGACAGGACGAGGGGAGGGCCCTGTACCACCTGCCCGCCGAGTCGCTCGATATCGTGTCGGGTCAATCTGATGCCGAGGTCGGTCTGCTGCCGGACGGCTTCCGCCAACTCACTGTCAGGCGACGATAATACGGCAAAGGCGAAGGCGTAATGGGCGGGATCGGCGCTGAGTTTCTGCGCGTCGAGGAACCTGCCGATCCGTTCGAATATCGTCTCGTTCGGAAATGACCCGGCCATAGTTCTGGCCGCCTGTACGTCGCGCATCTCGTCCCCCGAGTTCTCGCAGTCTCCGATAAACCCGAAAGCGTTAGGATTAAGTCACCAAACCGGCAGGTAATTGCCGGTTCGATGACTATAGGCCGGTGACGACCGAGCCTCATCCATCAAGCGAGAACAACGCTCCGTGTTCGATGGCTTACTTGCCGGTGAGTTTCTCGACTGCGGCAAGTGTCGTCGAGACGTGCGCCGCGGGGTTCATATCGTCATGGACGAACGCGATGCGACCGTCCTTGGCAATGACGTAGCTGGTCCGCTTGGTGATATCGCGACCCGCCATCTGCTTGCCGAGCGCGACGTCGTAGCCCTTGACGACGCCCGGCCCTGCGCTCGCGACCGCGAACTTGCCGGCGCACTTCTCGGCCGAGAACTTGCTCAGCGTCTCGACATTGTCCGCCGACATGCCGATCACCGTCGCGCCCGCCTTGGTAAACGCCGGAATCGCCTCCGCAAAGGCATGCGCCTCGGCGTTGCAGCCGCCGGTGTACGCGGCGGGGAAGAAGTACAACACGACCGGGCCCTTTTTGAGCTGCTCGGCGAGATGGACCGTGAACACCTTGCCGGCGATCGCGCCACGCGTCGTAAAGTCCGGAGCCCGGGCGCCGGGTGCGAGCGCGGCGAAGGCGGGCGTTGCGGCGAGAAGAGCGGCGGCGGTGAGAGTCGAGACGAGGCGCATGGACGATACTCCGGTTGGATTGCAACGACCTACGCCGACGTGAGCGTTCCGTCCATTGCTCCCTGCGCCAGGGGCCGATAGGCAGGGGCCATGCCAGTCACCCAAGCCGATATCGACCTCGCGCACCGCCTCGCGGATGCTGCGGGCCACGTCATTCGACCCTATTTCCGCCACGAGCACGGGGTCGAGATCAAGGACGACCAGTCACCCGTGACGCGCGCCGACCGCGAGGCCGAGGCCGCGATGCGCCGGCTGCTCGACGCCGAGCGCTCGGGCGACGGCATCATCGGGGAGGAGTTCGGCGAAAAGCCCGGCGTCACCAACCGCAAATGGGTGCTCGACCCGATCGACGGCACGCGCAGCTTCACCGTCGGCCGGGCGATCTTCGGCACGTTGATCGCGCTGGTCGAGGATGGCTGGCCGGTGCTCGGGATCATCGACCAGCCGGTTCAGCGCGAACGCTGGGTCGGTGTCGCGGGCCGCCCGACGACGCTCAACGGCGTGCCGGTTCGCACCCGCGCCTGCCGCGAACTCGCCGGCTCGACGATCGCCACGACCAGCCCGCATCTGTTCGAGGACGGCGATGTGCAGCCCTATCTCGCGCTGGTCGCGGCGATCTCGGGCGGCAATCCGCGCCAGGGCCCGGTCTATGGCGGCGACTGCTACAATTACGGCCTGCTCGCGAGCGGCCATCTCGATGTTGTGTGTGAATCCGGTCTCAACCTCTACGACTTCGCCGCCCTGGTGCCGGTGGTCGAAGGCGCTGGCGGCATGATGTGCGACTGGAACGGCGACCCGCTGACCGCCGCCAGCGAAGGCCATGTGTTGGCGATCGGCGACCCCGCGCGCATGGACGACGTGCTCGAGGCGATGCACCGGTTGCAGGGTGAGGAGCACGATCACGACGGGCACGACCACTAAAAGTCCCCCTTCCGTCATCCCGGCGGACGCCGGGACCCACGGACACGGAGCGCTAGCCGTCTAAGCGGACCCCGGCGTCCGCCAGGTTGACGGGTGGGAGTGCTGGAGACGCAGCCTCGGTTCGGAACCAAGTCGCAGGTACGCCGGACTAACCCAAGCGGCGCGCACGGTTCAGACGAACGGGGTTCCAACCAGCCCGCCGCATACCGCGAAGCCCCGCTCACACCCCCATCCGTCATCCCGGCGGACGCCGGGACCCATGGACGCGGAACGCTAGCCATCTACGCGTGCCCACCATCGGCAACGGTGCCCGCTTAACGCCAGGATGAGCGATCTAGGGAAGGGAGGACCGTACAGTTGGTCCCCACGCCCTCAGAAGATCCCCAGAAACTTCTTCCGCTGTGCCTTGCCCTCGGAGCGGGTTGACTTCCCGTCCTCGGCCTTGGCCGTCGTCCCATGCCCCACATCATCGCGCGGCTGACCCTTGGTAGTTCGCTGCGCGGCGGCCGTCGCCCCGGCCAGTACCGGGCCGCAGGCGGTCGACTTCGCATCGCCGACATCGACGAACGCCAGAATCCCCGCGACCGGCGTCGCGACCAGCGCCAGCCCGAGCCCGCTGCCGACGCGCGCGAGCAGGTCCTTCGAGATCACGTTGAGCTTCGGCGCAGCGAACATCCCGCCAACACTCACGGGCGACTGCCCAGCAAACAGGCTGAACTTCTTCGAATCCGCGCGAAACGCGAGGTCGACCGCCTCGTTGCGAAAACTGAACCCGCCACGCCCGACGATCACGTTCTTGCGGGTATCGATCAGGATCGGGTCCGCCGCCGCGACACCGCCGCGCACCGTGAAACCGATGAGCCCGCAATTCATCTGCACCGGCTCGTCGAGCTTCCCCTGGAACATCCGTTGCGCAAACGTGCCGATGTCGAGTTCGGCGAGCTGCACATTGCGCACCGAAAGCGCCCCCGACGGCAGCACGAACGCAATCCGCCCGCGCGACGACGCCAGCGAATCGTGGATCGAGTCGCCGCGGCCATCAAGCTTGATGCGACCCTTGACGGTCCCGGTCGTCCCGGCCTCGGTCAGGCCATACCCCTTGAGCAGCCGACCCAGCGGCGTCGGCGCGAGGCGGATGTCGTAGGACACTGCGCTTGGCCGTGCGCGCGTATCGAAGATGACGTCCGAGGCAACGTTGCCGCGCGCCATCGAGAAGGTCAGCGGCGACAGCGCCAGCCGCCCGCGTTCCAGGTCGAGCGTCAGGTCGATGTTGGAAATCGGCAGGTTGCGCGACTTCACCACACCGATCGTCCATTTCAGGTCGGCATCGAAAATCTGCATCGTCGCAACCGGCAGGTTCCCGTCGGGCAGCAGGCGCTGCGGTGCAGCCCCCGTCGCCGCGGCGGCTGCCACCGCACCCTTCGACTCGACGATGTCGGGATTGAACCCAATGAACGGCGCCGCATCGATGATGTCGAGACTCTTGGTCGTGAGCACCGAATCGAGATGGATGCGCTCGCCGTTGGTGATCGTCAGCTTGCCCGCAAGATCGGTCCGGCCTGCAAAGCCGCGCAGGTGCGTGAAGGCGTATTCGTCGCCCTGCTTGATGAGTTGCGCGCGCAGTTTGTAGGTCCGCGTGTTCGGGATCGCGACGTCGATCACGCCCAGCAGCGTCGACAGATTGGTGCCGCGTGCGGTGACGGCGAGCGGCACGTTCTCGACATCGGCGATGCTCGGCAGCGTCCCCGCGACGTCGATGATATTCCCCGCCGCCCGCGCTCGCGCGACCAGCTTGTTCTGCCCGCGATTGGCGGTCGCGTCGGGCGACAGCAACTGCGCGGTCACGGTGAACGGCGTCTCGCGCAACCGCCCCTTGCCCGTCAGCCCAACCGCACGACCGATCGTCGCGTCGACCGAGCGGATGTCGGCGACCTCGAGGTCCGCCAGCACGCGCATCCGCGGATCGAGATAGCGCACCGTCGTGCCCGTGACCGTGGCGACATCGATCCTCGGGAATTCGAGCGGCTTGCCACCCTTCTTGTTCGAGAACGTCCAGGTGTTGGCAGTGTGCGCTGCGTTCCACTCGAGATCGACAGCACCGTTGACCAGGTCGAGCCAATACAGCCGCCGCTTGCCGAAGATGAGCGACAGCGGCGCGATCCGCGTGTCGAGCTTGTCCGCCTGGAACAGGTTCGGCTTGCTCGCCCAGTCGGGGTTCGAGAGCGTGAAGTTCTCCGCGTACAGCTTGATGCGGAACGGCGCGAAATAGAGCTGGAAGTCGCCGCGCACGGTCAGCGTCCGGTGCGTGAGCGAGCCGACAACGCGCTCGAACGGATGCTTCAGGAAACGCCCCTTGGTGATGTACAGCACCAGCCAGATCGCGACGATGACCGCGACGATCCCGAGCAGGATGTTGCGCAGTATCCGCCGCTTGCGACGTTTTTGCGCGGCGGCTGCTTCCGGGGCTGCGGAAGGGGTCTCGATCGGCTGCGTCGGGCTGTCGTCCATGTTTCGCCTATCGCACGACAGCCGCGTCAGTTCCACAACGGTTGATATGGCGGATCATTGCGTCTATGCGCCCCGCTTCCTCGAAGGGAACGCGTTCGACGAATCGCCCGGCCAGTGTGGGCTGCCGCGGCGATTTCAGCGTCCTCCTTCGTAACCGAAAGGATAAAAATGCCCAAGCTGAAGACCAAGAGCGGCGTCAAGAAACGCTTCAAGCTCACCGCCACCGGCCTGCTCAAGCACGGCGTCGCCGGCAAGCGTCACCGTCTGGCGCATCACAACGGAAAGTACATCCGTCAGAACCGCGGCACCAAGCTGCTGTCGAAGGCCGATACCGCAGCAGTGAAGGCCTGGGCGCCTTACGGCCTGCGTTGAGCTGAGAAGGAATTAGACAATGGCACGCGTAAAACGGGGTGTTACCACCCGCGCCAAGCACAAGCGTATTTTGGTTCAGGCGAAGGGCTATTATGGCCGTCGCAAGAACACCATCCGCATCGCCCGTCAGGCCGTCGAGAAGGCCGGACAGTACGCTTACCGCGACCGCAAGGTTAAGAAGCGCACGTTCCGTGGCCTCTGGATCCAGCGCATCAACGCGGGCGTCCGCGCCGAGGGTCTGACGTATTCGCAGTTCATGCACGGCGTGAAGCTTGCAGGGATCGAACTCGACCGGAAGGTCCTGGCCGACATCGCCATGCACGAGGGCGCTGCATTCAGCGCTATCGTCGCCCAGGTGAAGGCGGCGCTTCCCCAGGCCGCGTAATTCGCGACTGAGGTGAGTTTTGGGAGGGCGTCGGTGGGAGGCCACCGGCGCCTTTTCTGCGTTTGAGGCGGAGCACTGCCCGCCCTCAAACCGTCATTCCCGCCTACGCGGGAATGACGTAGTTGTAGCGAGGGGATAGCGGATGGACTGGCAGCCATGTGTCTACATCCTCGCCAGCGGTCGGCATGGTACGCTCTATATCGGCGTCACCTCCAACCTGCTCGGTCGCATCCACCAGCACCGCGAAGGCTTGATCAAGGGCTTCACCTCCCGCTACGGCATCCATCGGCTGGTGCACTACGAAATGGCCGACACGATGGAAGCGGCGATCACGCGCGAAAAGCAGCTGAAGAAGTGGAACCGCGACTGGAAGCTGCGGCTGATCGAAGAGGGCAATCTCGATTGGGACGATCTGGCGATAGGGTTGGGCTTCCCGCCTTTCCGTCATTCCCGCGAAGGCGGGAAACCATAACCGCTACGGTTATGACGATCGAACCGGTAGCGCATATGGATCCCCGCCTGCGCGAGGATGACAAATTCTTCGCGGGAATGACAAGTAGAGCGATAGAGACGCGCGAAATTAGGATGGCGAAACAGTGACCGAAGACCTGAACCAGATGCGCGACCACATGCTGACGGCGATCGCCGCCGCATCCGGGCTCGACGCGCTCGATGCGTGCCGGGTCGAGGCGCTCGGCAAGCAGGGCACGATCACCGCGCTGCTCAAGACGCTCGGCAAGATGACGCCGGACGAGCGCCTCGTCCAGGGCCCGCTGATCCAGGGCCTCCGCGAAGCCGTCGCCAACGGCATCGCCGAGCGCAAGGCCACGCTCGAACGCGCCGCGCTCGACGCGCGCCTCGCCAGCGAAACGCTCGACATGACGCTGCCCGCCGACGCCACGCCCGCCGGTACGATCCACCCGGTCAGCCAGGTCATGGACGAACTTGCCGAGATCTTCGCCGACCTTGGTTTCGCGGTCGCGACTGGTCCCGAGATCGAGGACGACTGGCACAACTTCACTGCGCTCAATATTCCTGAGTCCCACCCGGCGCGTGCGATGCACGATACGTTCTATATGGCGTCGTCAGATGGTAAGTTAGACGACGCTGATGCGGGCGACGGTGAGCCCGCGAAGCGGATGCTGCTCCGCACGCACACGTCGCCGGTCCAGATCCGCACGATGCTGAGCCAGAAACCCCCGATCCGCATCATCGCGCCGGGCCGCACCTACCGGTCGGACTCGGACGCGACGCACACGCCGATGTTCCACCAGGTCGAGGGCCTCGTGATCGACAAGGGCATCACGCTCGGCCATCTGAAGTGGACGCTCGAAACCTTCGTGAAGGCGTTCTTCGAGCGCGACGACATCGTCCTCCGCCTGCGCCCCAGCTACTTCCCGTTCACCGAACCCTCGGTCGAGATCGACGTCGGCTACACGCTGGTCAAGGGCAAGCGCGTCGTCGGCGGCGCCGAGCCCGATGGCTGGCTCGAGATCCTCGGCTCGGGCATGGTCCACCGCAAGGTGATCGAAGCGTGCGGGCTCGACCCCGACGAATGGCAGGGCTTCGCGTTCGGCTGCGGCATCGACCGCCTCGCGATGCTCAAATACGGCATGGACGATCTCCGCCCGTTCTTCGACGGCGATATCCGCTGGCTCAAGCATTACGGCTTTTCGAGCCTCGACGTCCCCACCTTGTCCGGCGGAGTCGGCGCATGAAGTTCACCCTCAGCTGGCTCAAGCAGCACCTCGAAACCAACGCCACGCTCGACCAGATCGTCGAGGCGCTGACCCGCATCGGCCTCGAAGTCGAAGGCGTCGAGAACCCCGGCGAGAAGCTGGCCGCGTTCAAGATCGCCAAGGTGCTCAGCGCCGAACGCCATCCGCAAGCCGACAAGCTCCAGATCCTGTCGGTCGATGCCGGTAACGGGCCACTCCAGGTCGTCTGCGGCGCCCCCAACGCTCGCGCCGGTCTGGTCGGCGTGTTCGGCGCACCCGGTGCGTACGTCCCCGGCCTCGACGTGACGCTGAAGCTCGCGAGCATTCGCGGCGTCGAATCCAACGGCATGATGTGCTCGACGCGCGAACTGGAACTCGGCGAAGACCATGACGGCATCATCGAACTGCCCGAAGACGCCCCGATCGGCACAGCGTACCCCGACTATGCCGGCCTGACCGACCCGGTCATCGACGTCGCGATCACGCCCAACCGCCAGGACTGCATGGGCGTCCGCGGCATCGCGCGAGACCTCGCCGCCGCCGGCCTCGGCACGCTCACCCCACTGACGTTCGACGCGTTCACGAGCGAGGGCGCAGGTCCGGACGTCCGCACCGACGACACCGCCGGCTGCCCGGCCTTCTTCGCCCAGACCGTCACCGGCGTAACCAACGGCGAGTCCCCAGAGTGGATGCGCCGCAGCCTCATCGCGATCGGCCAGAAGCCCATCTCAGCACTCGTCGACATCACCAATTACCTGATGATCGACCTCGGCCGCCCCTTGCACGTCTACGACCGCGCAAAGCTCTCCGGCGGCCTCGTCGCGCGGAAAGCAAACGACGGCGAGCAGGTCGTCGCGCTCAACGGCAAGACCTACACGCTCGACGCGACCATGACCGTCATCGCCGACGACACCGCCGTGCACGACATCGGCGGGATCATGGGCGGCGAGCATTCGGGCGTCTCCGCGGACACCACCGACGTGCTGATCGAATGCGCCTATTTCGATCCCGACCACATCGCGCGGACCGGCCAGAAGCTCACGCTCACCTCCGACGCGCGCAGCCGCTTCGAACGCGGCGTCGACCCGGCGTTCCTCGAAGACGGCCTCGCGATCGCCACTGCGCTCGTGCTCCACATCTGCGGCGGCACGGCGAGCGACGTCACCCGCTCGGGCGAACCCCCGCTAGACCCCCGCGTGATCCACTACGATCCGCGCCTGAGCGCAGAACTCGGCGGCCTCCACGTCGCCCCCGAACGTCAGGCGCGGACATTGTTGTCGCTCGGCTTCACGATCGGCGCGATCAAATCGGCGGACGCGTTCAGCGATGCGCTGTTCTCGACGATCGAGGGCAAATGGCCGGTCACGATCCCGACCTGGCGCCGCGACGTCGACGGCCCCGCCGACCTCGTCGAGGAAGTCGTCCGCATCGAGGGCATCGACAATATCCCCTCGACGCCGCTCCCCCGCATGCCCGGCGTCGCCAAGCCGACCGCCACGCCCGAGCAGAAGCTCGAACGTCGCGCACGCAGGGCGGCCGCTGCCCGAGGGCTCGACGAAGCGGTAACGTGGAGCTTCCTTTCCGAAGCCGAAGCCGCGCCTTTCGGTGGCGGCGCGTGGACGCTCGCCAACCCGATCAGCGAAGACCTCAAGGTCATGCGCCCCTCGCTACTTCCCGGCCTGCTCGCAGCGACCGGCCGGAACCTCAAGCGCGGCCAGCAGAGCGTCCGCCTGTTCGAGATCGGCCGCCGCTATCTGGCCGACGCCGAGCGCGTGACGCTAGGCGTCGTCCTCGCCGGCGACCGCCGCCCCCGCGGCTGGCGCGATGGGAAAGCGGCGAGCTTCGACGCGTATGACGCGAAGGCCGAGGCCTTGGCCCTTCTCGCGGCCTCGGGTGCGCCGGTCGATAATTTGCAGGTGATGGGCGAGGCCGGCGACGCATGGCACCCTGGGCAGTCGGGCACGCTTCGCCTCGGGCCGAAGACGGTTCTGGCGAGCTTCGGCATGCTCCACCCGTCGGTGCTGAAGGCGTTCGACCTCGACGGCGCGGTCGCCGCGGTAGAAGTGTACCTCGACGCGATTCCGCCCAAGCGCGCGTCTGGCTTCGCCCGCCCGGCCTACACGCCGCCGGCGCTGCAAGCCGTCCGCCGCGACTTCGCATTCCTCGTGCCGGCGGCGCTCGCCACCGACACGCTGGTCCGCGCGGTCAAGGGCGCCGACAAGGTCGCGATCGTCTCGGCCCGCGTGTTCGACGTGTTCACCGGGGCAGGGGTCGAGGACGGCCACAAGTCGGTCGCGGTCGAGATCGTCCTGCAACCGACCGCCAAGAGCTTCACCGACGAAGAGATCAAGGCGATCGCCGACAGGGTGGTCGCGGCGGCGGCCAAGCAGGGCGCGAGCCTGAGAGGATAACGCTCCCCGAAACACCACCCCGGCGAAGGCCGGGGCCCAAGTGGAAAGGCCGGTGTAACGGAGCGATGCCCTACGTTATCACCGTCCCCCAATTGGGCCCCGGCCTTCGCCGGGGTGGAGTGAGGTGGGGTGAGGTGGAGTGAGGTGAGCGTTTTGAAGCCTCGCGCGTTTGAGGCTCACGGAAGGAACCGCATGACCGACCTGATCACGATCGCCAACGACCACCTCACCGCGCAGATCAATCCGCACGGCGCCGAGCTCACCCACCTCCACGACGCAGCCGGCCGCGAGCTGATGACCAACGCCGACCCGGCCTATTGGACCGGTCACGCCCCAATCCTCTTCCCCGTCGTCGGCGTCGTCAACGAAGGCGTCATCCGCCTCGACGGCCAGGCCTACCCGATGCAGAAGCACGGCTTCGCGCGCCATTCGACGTTCGACGTCGTCGCGCAGTCGGAAACCTCCGCCACCTTCCGCCTCACCGACAGCGAGGAAACCCGGAAGGCCTACCCGTTCGCGTTCGCACTCGACATCGTCTTCACGGTAGACGGCGCGACGCTGACGCTCGAGGCGCACATCCACAACCGCACCGACGCCGCAATGCCGGCCAGTTTCGGCTTCCACCCCGCCTTCGCGTGGCCGCTGCCGTACGGCGAGCCCCGCGCAGACCACCGCATCACGTTCGACGCCGACGAGCCCGGCAAGCTGAAGGCGATCAGCCCCGACGGCCAGATCGCGGTCGACGAACGCCCCTCACCGGTCGAGGACCGCGTGATTGCCCTGCGTGACGAGCTGTTCGCCAAGGATGCGCTGGTCTGGGACCCGATTCATTCGGACTCGGTGACCTATGGCGCCGAGACCGGGCCGCAGTTGCGGATCGCTTTCCCCGATACGCCCAAGCTCGGCATCTGGACCAAGCCCGGTGCGGCCTATGTCTGCGTCGAACCGTGGCACGGCATCGCCGACCCCGAAGGCTATACCGGCGACTATCGCGACAAACCCGGTGTGTTCGAGGTGGCCGCGGGGGGCACGAAGCGCATCGAGATGAGCGTGACGCTCTTAGCCGATCACTGACGACCCCCCTCCCTGCAAGGGAGGGGCAGGGGGTGGGTCGGTTTCCGCATCACGGCACGGTTGCGACCAAAGCTGACCTACCCACCCCCAACCCCTCCCTTCCAGGGAGGGGGGAGCGTTGCGTTTGGGGAGCAGAGGCGCTCCTGCCACCGGTCCTCATCCAAGCCCCCTCTGTCCTACACGCCTCGCATCTGCCAATAGCACGCGATGATCGCCGCATGCCGCCTCCTCCCGATCCCGCCGCGTCCCGCGCGGGAAGGGGATTGCGAGCGGCACGTAGCCTGAACTTTCTTACCTTCCGAGCCCAGACTCGGCGCACCGGACCTTATCATGACCCAATTTCCCCGCCGCACCTTCGCGATCATCTCGCATCCCGACGCCGGCAAGACCACGCTGACCGAGAAGCTCCTGTATTTCGGCGGCGCGATCCATCTCGCCGGCGAGGTGAAGGCGCGCGGCCAGACCCGCCGCGCGCGCTCCGACTGGATGAAGATCGAGCAGCAGCGCGGCATCTCGGTCACCTCGTCGGTGATGACGTTCGAGCGCCAGGGGATCACCTTCAACCTGCTCGATACGCCAGGCCACGAGGATTTCTCCGAGGACACGTATCGCACGCTTACGGCGGTCGACTCGGCCGTGATGGTGATCGACGCGGCCAAGGGCATCGAGCCGCAGACCCGCAAATTGTTCGAGGTTTGCCGCCTGCGCAACGTGCCGATCATCACCTTCGTCAACAAGGTCGACCGCGAGGGCCGCGATCCGTTCTCGCTGCTCGACGAGGTGGCCGAGATGCTCCAGCTCGACGTCTGCCCGATGAGCTGGCCGGTCGGCATGGGCGGCGAGTTCGAGGGCGTCTACGATCTCTACGCCAACACGCTGAGCCGCCCCGAAGGCGACAGCCGCGAGTTCATGGGCAGGGCGATCCCGTTCACCGGCATCGACGATCCCGAACTCGCCAAGATCCTCAGCCCCGAAGCGATGATCCGCCTGAACGACGAAGCCGAACTCGCGCAGGGCGGCTATTCGAGCTTCGCCCCCGAGGCGTATCGCGCGGGCAATTTGACCCCGGTCTATTTCGGCTCGGCGCTGAAGGACTTCGGTGTCGCCGAACTGATCGCCGCGCTCGCCGACTATGCCCCGCCACCGCGCGCAGCCCGCCGAGCCTGCGCCCGTCTCGCCGGACGAGCCCGAAGTCACCGGCTTCGTGTTCAAGGTGCAGGCGAACATGGACCCCAACCACCGCGACCGCATCGCATTCATGCGGCTGTGCTCGGGCGTGTTCAAGCGCGGCATGAAGCTCACCCCGACCGGCCACGGCAAGCCGATCGCGGTCCATTCCCCCATCCTGTTCTTCGCGCAGAACCGCGAGCTCGCGGACGAGGCGTTCCCCGGCGACATCATCGGTATCCCCAACCACGGCACGCTGCGGGTCGGCGACACGCTCAGCGAAAAGGCCACGATCCGCTTCACCGGCCTGCCGAACTTCGCGCCCGAAATCCTGCGCCGCGTCGTGCTGAAGGACTTCACCAAGACCAAGCAGTTGCGCAAAGCCCTGGACGACATGGCCGAGGAGGGGGTCACGCAGGTGTTCTACCCCGACATCGGCTCGAACTGGATCATCGGCGTCGTCGGGCAGCTCCAGCTCGAAGTGCTGCTGTCGCGGCTGGACGCGGAGTACAAGGTCGCGGCGGGGCTTGAGCCCGCGCCGTACGAGACCGCGCGGTGGATCTCGGCGGAAGACCCGCTGGAACTCAAGACCTTCGCCGAGATCAACCGCGGCGCGATGGCCAAGGACCGCGACGGCAACCCCGTCTTCCTCGCCAAAAGCGCGTGGGAAGTGAATTACATCGCCGAGCGCTATGCGAAGATCCGCTTCGCCGCGACGCGCGAGCGATAGGTTACCCGCTGATCCTCCCCTGTGAGGGGAGGTGGCAGTCCGCGGGACTGACTGAGGGGTTGTGCGCTATCGAGGGGGTGTCACCCCTCCGTCTGGCAAGTGCCAGCCACCCCCCGTGCAGGGGAGGATCACCCGTAAAATTCAGTCCGCCGCCAGCGCCTCGGCGAGCATATCGCGGATCGCGCGCAACGCGGTCATCGGCGACTCGGCCTGCGCGACGATCTCGCCCGGTCCCGGTATCGCACCCGCACCCTTCTCCCCCGCCAGCAACTGCTGGACGCCGCGCACGGTATAGCCCTCACGGTTGAGATACTGGTCGATCCGCCGCACCAGTGCGACGTCCTCGGCGCGGTAATAGCGCCGGTTGCCCGCGCGTTGCAGCGGCTTCAGCTGGGGAAAGCGCGTTTCCCAATAGCGGAGGATGTGCTGCGGAAGGCCAGTGTCGCGCGAAAGTTCGCCGATCGTCCGAAACGCCGCACTGGCCTTTTGCCCCCCGGCATCGGGCAGTGCGTCGTCGGTATCAGGCATATCGGGTGTCAGTCGGCACCGACGATGCGTTCCCGCATCATCTGGCTTGCGCGGAACGTCAGCACGCGGCGCGGCGCGATCGGCACTTCGATGCCGGTCTTGGGGTTACGGCCGACGCGCTCGCCCTTGTCGCGCAGCACGAACGTGCCGAATCCCGAAATCTTGACGTTCTCGCCCTGCGACAGCGCGCCGCACATCTCGGTCAGGATCTGTTCGACAATCTTGGAGGAATCCGAACGTGACAGCCCGACCTCCTTGTGGAGCGATTCAGCCAAGTCGGCCCGCGTCAAAGTACCCGTCGTCATGATCATCAAGCTCCCACACTCGGCGAACCTCCTACACAAGCACGTCGGCGACCGGAAGAACTTTTGTTCTACAAGCGAATCGATACGTTTCGAACGGCTTAGAAGCGGATAACTGCAGCGCCCCAGGTGAAGCCGCCGCCCATCGCTTCGAGCACTATGATCTGCCCCTGCTTGATCCGTCCGTCGCGTACGGCGACGTCCAATGCGAGCGGTACGGAAGCAGCCGACGTATTGGCGTGCTGGTCGACTGTGACCACAACTTTCGCCGGGGCAAGACCCAGCTTCCGCGCGGTCGCGTCCAGGATACGCGCGTTCGCCTGATGCGGCACGACCCAGTCGACCTGGTCCGATGCCAGCCCCGCCATCGCCAGCGACTCCGTCATGACCGAGGCCAGATTGGTCACCGCGTGGCGGAAGACCTCGCGGCCCTTCATGCGGAGCTTGCCGACCGTCCCGGTCGTCGAGACGCCGCCGTCGACGTAGAGAAGCTCGTTGTGGCGGCCATCGGCGTGCAGCTTCGTCGTCAGGATGCCGCGGCCGCCTTCGTCCACGGTGTCCTGCGCTTCGAGCACGATCGCACCGGCGCCGTCGCCGAACAGCACGCAGGTCGTCCGGTCTTCCCAGTCGAGGATGCGGCTGAACGTTTCCGCACCGATCACCAGCGCGCGCTTGGCGACGCCGCTGCGGATCATGCTGTCGACCACCTGGACCGCGTACAAGAAGCCCGAGCAGACCGCGGCGACGTCGAACGCGACGCAGTCGTCGATGCCGAGCATCGCCTGCACCTTGGTAGCGCTCGATGGGAAGGTCTGGTCAGGGGTCGCGGTGGCGAGCACGATCAGGTCGATACTCTGCGCCTCGATACCGGCCGCGGTCAAAGCCGCGCGGCACGCGTCAGCGGCTAGCGTCGCTGTCGTTTCGCCTTCGCCGGCGATGTGGCGGAAGCGAATGCCGGTGCGTTCGACGATCCACTCGTCGCTGGTGTCGACCTGTTCTGCGAGTTCTGCGTTGGAGACGCGACGCGCAGGCAGGGCGGAGCCGGTGCCGATGACGACCGAACGGATCATGCCGCCTTCCCCACGCTGCCAAGATCATCGGCAATTCGCCGAACCAGGTCGTTGCGGACCATCTTCGTGGCATTGCCGATCGCGGTCGCGACGCCGCGCTCGGTGGCGCCGCCGTGGCTCTTCACGACGATGCCGTTGAGGCCGAGAAACACCGCGCCGTTATGATTGTTCGGATCGAGATGATCGCGCAGCAATTCGGTCGCCGGGCGAGAGATCAGGAAGCCGAGCTTCGACCGCACCGAACTACGGAACGCGCGCTTGAGCAGGTCGGCGACGAATCGCGCGGTGCCCTCGGCGGTCTTCAGCGCGATGTTGCCGGAGAATCCGTCGCACACGACCACGTCGACCTCACCGCGCGACAGCCGGTCGCCCTCGATGAAGCCGTTGAACTGCATGTCCACGGCCGGCGTCGCGCGCAGCTGGGCCGCTGCGTCGCGGATCTCGTCCGTGCCCTTCATGTCCTCGCTGCCGATATTCAGCAGCGCGACGCGGGGGTGCGGGATGTCGAGCGCGGTGCGGGCATAGGCGGCACCCATGATCGCGAACTGGACGAGATTGCGCGCATCGCACTCGGTGTTCGCGCCGAGATCGAGCATAACCATATCTGTATCGCCCAAGGTCGGCAGACGCGCGGCGAGCGCCGGCCGGTCGATCCCGGGCAGCATCCGCAACGACAGCTTCGCCATCGCCATAAGCGCGCCGGTATTGCCCGACGACACCGCGGCAGCGGCGCGGCCCTGTTTCACCAGGTCGATCGCGATGCCCATCGAGGTCTTCTTGGCACGCCGGATCGCCTGGGTCGGCTTTTCGCTCGACCCGACGACTTCCGGCGCGTGGACGATCTCCGAATTCTGCGACAGGTTCGGATGAGCCTTCAGCCCCTCGCGAATCGCAGTTTCGTCGCCGACCAGCAGAAAGCGCATGCCCTCGAATTGATGACGCGCGAGCGCGACACCGGCGAGCATCACTGCCAGCCCGTCATCGCCACCCATCGCATCGACCGCGATCCAGCCGCTGTCGGGCATCATCAATCCTTCGTTCAAGTTAGAGGTTCCGGATGGAAGCCTCAGCCCTCGATCGAGAGGATTTCACGACCGTTATAGTGACCGCACGAACCGCACAGGTTGTGCGGACGCTTCAGTTCGCCACAATTCGGGCATTCCTGGAACGACGCGATCGTGAGCGAGTCGTGGCCACGGC
Source organism: Sphingomonas sp. LR55 (assembly GCF_036856015.1). Taxonomy (NCBI): domain Bacteria; kingdom Pseudomonadati; phylum Pseudomonadota; class Alphaproteobacteria; order Sphingomonadales; family Sphingomonadaceae; genus Sphingomonas; species Sphingomonas sp. LR55. Next base: position 2,898,231 of record NZ_JASPFO010000001.1, on the reverse strand, counting down.
GCATGCCGCGCTTGGAGGGCGAGGTTTTTCTTTTGGGGACGGCCATTTCGGCACCTTGTTCAATCTAAAGGTCGGGGCTCCGAGTACGCCCGGACACGGAACTCGGCAACCGACATGAATGCCGGCCGCCTGAAGCAACCCATGCGGCCTGACGCTCGCGAAGCGTGGCGCTATAGCGATTTCGTCCCGCGTTGCAACCATTGGTCACCAGTGGCAGGACCCCGGCAGACATCCAACGAGGGGCAACGCCGTGATATTACCCGTAACGCTGACGATCGCCGCGGCTGCTGCCGTCGTCAATCTGTGGCTCGCCTTCCGAGATCGTGCCGATGCGCGTGAAGGGCAACGTCCTGATCGGCGACAATGGCGATGCGCGGTTGCAGGGGCGGATGCGCGCGCATGCGAACTTCACCGAATATGCGCCGTTCATTCTGATCCTGATCGGGTTGATCGAACTCGCAGGCGGATCGACCCTCTGGCTGTGGATCGCGGGCGCGGTGTTCGTGATTGCGCGTGTAGCGCATGCGTTCGGGATGGATCGGACGACGTCGAGCGTACCGCGGGCAGGCGGTGCACTGGCGACGTGGGCGCTGATGGCGTTGCTCGCCGGCTGGGCGCTGACGATCGCGTATCAAGCGAACGCAGTGCCGGCCGCCAAGACCTTCCAGGTCTTGCCGTCGGGGTCGCAGGCATGAGCGCGCGCTATCTTCTTGCCGCCGCCACGCTGCTCGCCGCGTCGCCCGCGGTTGCCCAAGTTTCTCCCGAACGCCTGTCGGCCGACGTAAAGACGCTCGCCTCCGATGCGTTCGAGGGGCGCGCGCCCGGCACCCCCGGCGAGACCAAGACGATCGACTGGCTGATCGCGCAGTTCAAGGCGATGAAGGCGCAACCCGGCGGGCCGAACGGCAGCTGGACGCAGCCGGTGCCGCTCGTCCACACCCGGATGGCCTCGGGCACCGTCCGCGCCGGCGATACCGCGCTGGTGCAGGGCAGCGACGTCTATCTGAGCACGGTGCGCGGGGTCGACCGCGTCGCGATCGCGGGCGCGCCGATGGTGTTCGTCGGCTACGGGGTCAGCGCGCCGGAACGCGGCTGGGATGACTTCAAGGGGCTCGACCTCAAGGGCAAGGTCGCCGTCTTCCTCGTCAACGATCCCGATTTCGAAGCGGTCGCCAGCGATGATGCGAAGGGCAAGTTCGGCGATCGTCGGATGACCTATTACGGCCGCTGGACGTACAAATACGAGGAAGCGGCGCGGCGCGGTGCGGTGGCGGCGCTGATCGTCCACGACACACCGGGGGCGGGCTATGGCTGGAGCACGGTGACGGCGCCGGCGGGCGAGAATTACGACATCGTCCGGAAGGACCCCGAATCGCGGGTGATGCTTCAGGGCTGGCTCGAAGGTGGCGCGGCGACTCGTCTGTTCGCAGCCTCCGGCCTCGACCTCGCGGCACTTCGTAAAGCCGCGCGGCGGAGCGACTTCCGCCCGGTCGCGCTGAAGCAGGCGTTCACCACCGACCTGCCGGTCAAGCACGACACCGCCGTAAGCCAGAACGTGCTCGCCAAGCTCCCCGGCACGAAGCACGCGGACGAGGTCGTGATGTTCGGGGCGCACTGGGACGCCTACGGCATCGGTGCCCCCGACGCGCAGGGCCGCACGATCCGTCCCGGCGCAAACGACGACGGCTTGGGTGTGGCCGGCGTGCTCGAACTCGCCCGCGACTTCGCCAAGGCCCCCCGCACCGACCGCAGCCTCGTCTTCGCACTGTGGAGCGGCGAGGAACGCGGCCTGCTCGGCTCGGAAACCTATGCGGTGAACCCGGTCTATCCGGCGGCGAAGACGGTCGCCAATCTGACGCTCGACATCCTCCAGACGGCAGGCCCCGCAAAGGACGTCATGCTGGTCGGCGCCGGCCAGAACTCACTGGAGGACATGCTGGGTGACGCTGCAAAGGCCCAAGGCCGCGTCGTGACACCCGAAGCGCTCCCCGAGCGCGGGCTGTTCTACCGCGCCGATCATTTCTCGGTCGCGCGCCGCGGTGTGCCGACGTTGCTGCTGATGGCGATCAGCGGCGCCCCCGATCTGGTCACGGGTGGTCGGACTGCGGGGCAGGCTTGGCTCGACGGGTATATGAAATGCTATCACCAGACGTGTGACGCGTGGGGCGCGGACTGGGATCTGCGCGGCGCGGCGCAGGACGTGGATCTGTTCCAGACGATCGGGACTAAGCTGGCGAGCAGCCGGTTGTGGCCGGAATGGCGCGACGGGTCGGAGTTCAAGTCGGTGCGGGGTGAGACGGCGGGGGAGCGGAAGTAAGCCCGTACCCTGCTCTGGCAACCACCCCGGCGAAGGCCGGGGCCCAATTGGAAAGGTTGCAGTGACGGAGCGCTACCTACCCAATCTACGTCCCCCAATTGGGCCCCGGCCTCCGCCGGGGTGGAGTGATTGGGAGGGTGGCGCTTCTTCTTCTCGTTCCCCCGCGAAGGCGCGAGCCCAAGGTTACGGGCGCTATCGCGTGGTATCCTGGACCCCCGCCTTCGCGGGGGAACAGCTTAGGGGAGGGTAGCAGCTACCCCGCCAAAGCCCGATCGCTCACGAACATATTCGTCGCCCGCTCATGCGCGAACGTGCTCGCCGGGCCATGTCCCGGAATGAAGCTCGTATCGCTCCCCAGCGGCCAAAGCTTCTCGACGATGGACTTCACCAGCGTCTGGTGATTGCCCCCAGGCATGTCCGACCGCCCGACCGAGCCCTGGAACAGCACATCCCCCACCTGCGCGAACTTCGATGGCGCGTGGTGGAAGATCACGTGCCCCTCGGTATGCCCTGGCGTCTCGTACACATCGAGCACGAGATCCCCGACCGACACCGTGTCGCCCTCCACCAGCCACCGGTCCGGCTCGAAATTCACCCCCGAAATCCCGTATTTCGGCCCGTCCTGATCGAGCCGCTGCAACCAGAACCGGTCCGCCTCGTGCGGCCCCTCGATCGGCACGCCGAGATCGTTCGACAGTCGCTTGGCACCGCCGGCATGATCGATATGCCCGTGCGTCAGCAGGATCTTCTCGACCGTGACCCCCGCCTGTTCGACCGCGGCCATGATCCGCGGCAGGTCGCCGCCCGGATCGATCACCGCCGCCTTCATCGTCGCGGTGCACCAGAGGATCGTGCAATTCTGCTGGATCGGCGTGACCGGCACGATGGCAGCACGGAGCGGGGGCGCAGCGCGGAGGGGAGGATTTGTCATGCCGCTGAAATAGGATAGCGCACCGGTTGGAGCAATCGCCGCTTGCGGTTTGCCCCGTGCCCCGTGCAACAGTCGCGGCGATGTGGACCGCGCCCTTCGTTTTGTTCGATGACGCCCGCGAGGGGGCGCTCCGGCACGATTGTACCGCGATCCCGTCCGGATCGTCCGCGCCGATACGCTCGCCGAGGTTGGCCCCGCGCTCGACGCGCTCCGTGACGCCCGCGGGGAAGGGCTCCACGCCGCCGGGTATCTCACCTACGAAGCCGGCGCCGCGCTCGCATCGAAGCCGGTCGACGTCCGCACCGAAGGACCGCTGCTGTGGTTCGGTCTGTTTGCCGGCTATGAAACGATCGCCGCGCAAGACGTCGCCGCACTGCTCCCCGATCCCGCGGGCGCATGGACCGGCACACCCCGACCGCTGATCGACCGCGACACCTACGACGCGAGCCTGTCGCGCGTTCTCGACCTGATCGCCGCAGGTGATATCTACCAGGCGAACCTCACCTTTGCCGCCAGCGTGCCGTTCGTCGGCAACCCGCTCGCGCTCTATGCCCGGCTGCGGCGCCAGGCGGGGGCGGGGTACGGCGCGCTGATCGACACCGGCGAGACGCGCTTCCTGTCGCTCTCCCCGAACTTTTCTTCGCACTCGACGGCGACACGCTCACCTGTCGTCCGATGAAGGGAACGGCACCGCGAGGCGATACGCCCGACGCCGACCGCGCGCTCGCCGAAGCGCTCGCGGCGGACCCGAAACAGCGCGCCGAAAACCTCATGATCGTCGACCTGATGCGCAACGACCTGTCGCGGGTCGCGCGCCACGTCGCGGTCCCGGACCTGTTCACCGTCGAGACCTATCCGACCGTCCACCAGATGACCTCGACCGTCACCGCGACCCTGAAACCCGATTGCGACGCGGTCGACGTCCTGACCGCATTGTTCCCGTGCGGATCGATCACCGGCGCCCCCAAACAGCGCGCGATGGAGGTCATCGCCGAAGTCGAGCACGCGCGCGTCCGCAGCATCTACACTGGCGCGATCGGCCGCCTCGATCCGAACGGCGACGCGATCTTCAACGTCGCGATCCGGACGTTGGCAATTCAAGACGGCAAGGCGATGATGAGTCTCGGCTCGGGCATCGTAGCCGACAGCGACGCCGACGCGGAATGGGCGGAATGCCATGCCAAGGGCGCGTTCGTCACCGCCGGCCAGCGCCCCTTCGACCTGATCGAGACGATGGCGTTCGACCCTGACGAAGGTTTGACCCGCCTCGAAGCCCATCTCGCGCGGATGAAGGCCAGTGCCGAGGCGCTCGGCTTCACCTTCGACCGCCACACCGCGCGCAACGAACTGCAAGCCGCAACCTTCCGGTTGCGCGGGCCCCGCCGCGTCCGCCTGCTACTGAGCCCATCGGGCGCGATCGCGATCGAATCCGCGCCACTGCCGCAGTCCCCTGCGCAGGCAACCGTCGCGATCGTGCCCTTGCCGGTCGCCGCCGCCGACTTCCGCCTGCGTCACAAGACGTCCGCGCGAGACTTCTACGACGATGCTCGCAAGGAAGCGGGGACGTTCGAAGTCGTGTTCGAGGATGCCGACGGCTTTCTTACCGAAGGCAGCTTCACTTCGCTGTTCGTGCCGCGCGGATCGGGGCTCGCAACCCCGCCGCTACGGCATGGCCTGCTCCCGGGCATCCTCCGCGCCGATCTGCTCGAATCGGGCCGCGCGATCGAGGCGCCGATCACCCGCGCCGACCTCGCCCACGGCTTCTTCATTGGAAATGCGGTTCGCGGGCTGATTCCGGCTATCGTTACGGTTGCGAATTCGGCCAAGCGGAGCGTATAGCGCCCGCGAATTCCGCGGCGACGCTCGCGGACAACCGCAAAGGTTACACCATGCACGCATCCGCCGCGCTCGGCCGCATCAGCCCCTCGCCGACGCTCGCGATCACCAGCCGCGTCCTCGAACTGAAGCGCGCAGGCGTCGACGTGATCGGCCTCGGTGCGGGCGAACCCGATTTCGACACGCCGGACTTCGTAAAAGAGGCCGCGATCCAGGCGATCCGCGACGGCAAGACCAAATACACCAATGTCGACGGCACGATCGAGCTGAAGCAGGCGATCGTCGCCAAGTTCGCGCGCGACAACAACCTCACCTACACCACCGACCAAATCAGCGTGAACGTCGGCGGCAAGCACACCCTGTTCAACGCGATGGTCGCGACGATCGATCCGGGCGACGAGGTCGTCATCCCCGCGCCGTACTGGGTCAGCTATCCCGACGTCGTGCAGTTCGCGGGTGGCGTACCCGTCATCGTCAAGGCGGGCCCCGAGGTCGGCTACAAGCTCGATCCCGCCGCGCTCGATGCCGCGATCACGCCGAAGACCAAATGGGTGATCCTCAACTCGCCGTCGAACCCGACCGGTGCCGGCTACACGATCGACGAACTGAAGGCGCTCGGCGCGGTGCTGGCGAAGCACCCGCACGTGTGGATCTTCGCCGACGATATGTACGAACACATCGTCTATGACGGCTTCAAGTTCGCGACGATTGCGGAAGCCTGCCCCGAACTGTTCGAGCGCACGCTGACCGTCAATGGCTGCTCGAAGGCCTATGCGATGACCGGCTGGCGGATCGGCTATGCGGGCGGCGCGGCGTGGCTGATCAAGGCGATGGCCAAGCTCCAGTCGCAGTCGACCTCGAACCCGTGCTCGATCGCCCAGGCGGCGGCGGTGGCGGCGCTCAACGGTGACCAGTCGTTCCTCGCCGAGCGCAACACCGCGTTCCAGGGCCGTCGCGATCTGGTCGTGGCGATGCTCAACGAGATCGACGGCATGCATTGCCCGACGCCCGAGGGTGCGTTCTACGTCTACCCGTCGTTCGCCGCGCTGATCGGCAAGACCACGCCGAACGGCCGCCTGATCGACACCGACGAGGCGATGGTCGGCTATCTGCTCGACGACGCCAAGGTGGCGGTGGTGCAAGGTGCGGCGTTCGGCCTCAGCCCCGCGTTCCGGATCAGCTACGCGACGTCCGACGCGCTGCTCCGCGAGGCCTGCACGCGCATCCAGACGGCGTGCGCTGCACTGAAGTAACTGCTCGATCCTCCCCTTGCGGGGGAGGATTCTAGGTTCGAGCAACATTCGAGACACGCGGCGACATCTCTCGGCAATCCTGCCGGGCGATACCTGCTGCACGATGAACGCATCGGCCACGGCGCGTTAATCGAGAGTTTCTAAAAACGACATTGTGGTTGGCCGGCATCTCTACGACATGCCGGTCCGTAGCTGACGCTGACCTATCCGGCCGGCGCCATCACTGGGTTTCATTGGGATCGCATCATGCGCAGCATCGTAAAGTCGAGTTTCTTCTGGCAGTTCAGCGGTGGTTTCGTCCTCGGCGCCATCGGCTTGCTCGCCCTCCAGCCCGCCGAAGCCCGCCAGACCTTCGCCAGCCATTTCGAGCACAGCGCCTCCGCCACCGCGCGATAACCCCCACCTGATAACTGCGGCGGCGGCCTAGCGAAGCGCAAGCGCAACCCCATGTATCAAAACATGAAAAAGCCGCTTCTCGCCACGCTCGCCGCCGTCGGTATCGCCGGTGCGTTTATTGCCACCGGCACCGCGCAAGGCGCCCGCGCCGTCGTCATCCCCGCCGTCAAGACCGACCTGCCCGCTGCGCCCGGTATCCAGACCGCGGTGCTCGCCGGCGGCTGCTTCTGGACGATGGAAGCAGTGTTCGAGCATGTGAAGGGCGTGAAGGCCGTCACGACCGGCTATGCCGGCGGCACCAAGGCGACGGCGACTTACGACCAGGTTTCCGCCGAGACGACCCGGCATGCCGAAGCGATCAAGATCGCCTACGACCCCCGCGTGGTCAGCTACGGCACGCTGCTCCGCGTCTATTTCTCGATCGCGCACGATCCGACGACGTTGAACCGCCAAGGGCCGGACAGCGGCACTAGCTATCGCTCGGCTATCTTCCCGCAGTCACCGGCCCAAGCACAGGTTGCCCGCGCGTACATCGCGCAACTCGGTGCCACGCATGCGTTCTCCGGGCCGATCGTGACGAAGCTGGAGACGGGCGCGTTTTATCCGGCCGAGGCGTATCACCAGAATTTCTACGACCGGAATCCGACGCATCCGTATGTCGTGATGTGGGACAAGCCGAAGGTAGCCGCCTTCCGCGCAGCGTTTCCGACCATTTCTAGCTGAGCGGACACCTGCTGTCAGAGCCACCACCCCGGCGGAGGCCGGGCCCAATTGGAAAGGTCGAAGTAACGGCGGCCTAACCTCCGTTATAAAACGCTCGCAATTGGACCCCGGCCTTCGCCGGGGTGGTGGCCTTTTATCTGATCAGCGACAAGCGTCAGGCAGCAACCGGGAACCGCAGCATCCGGTCCGCCACCGGCACCATAGCCTCGGCGCCTACCCCAACCGCGCGCACGATCTCAGGATGGTCCACATCCAGCCCGCCAGTCAGCGACCCGAACGCCGGCAATATCAGCTTAATCGCCGTCGCCACGAAACACCGCCGCGCAACAGACTTCCCCCGCACCCGCAGCCGGAGCTTCGGATGGAAATGCCCCGACAGTTCCGGTCGCGTCTCCGCCCGGTCCGCTTCATGCCGCAGCACCAGCCCGTCGACGACCACCTCGTCCACCACCTCCCCGCCACACCGATCGAGGATAGCCGGATCGTGATTGCCCGTGATCCACGTCCACCGCGTCCCATCGGTCATCGCCCGCAGCATGTCCTGCGCGCGCTGCGGCAATCGCTCGCACCCGTCGCTGTCGTGAAAGCTGTCGCCCAGGCACCAGACTTCGCGCGCGCCAGTCGCGGCGACCAGCGCGGTAAGATCGGCCAACGTCGCGATCGAATCATACGGCGGCAGCATCTGGCCACGCTTGGCGAACCAGCTCGCCTTCTCGAAATGCAGGTCGGCGACCAGCAGCGCACGCCGCTCCGGCCAGAACAGCGCGCCTTGCGCCAACGCCAGAAGCGCATGCCCGCCGAACGAAAAGGGAACCATCCGCCCGCCATGCCGCCCCCGCCTTGCCGAATCAACCCGTCATCGGCGCGAACCGGGTGGGGCTTGCGCATGCCCCCAATCGGCGTAAAGCGCGCCGTCCCCTCAGGAGGAGCGCTCTTCGCGCCATGACGTCCGTCGCCGGAACACCCCAAACTGCCGCTGTACCGGAAACGCCTGGCGATCTGTCGGCGGCGCATCTGCATCCGCACCCCGCCCTCGCCGCCTTAACCGTCGGCGCGATCGGCGTGGTGTTCGGCGATATCGGCACCAGCCCGCTCTATGCGTTCCGCGAGGCGCTCGGCCAGACGTCCGCAGGCGGCATCGATCCGACCGAGATCCTCGGCGTGCTCAGTCTCGCATTGTGGTCGCTGTTCCTCGTCGTCACCGTCAAATACGTCATCTTCCTGATGCGCGCCGACAACCAGGGCGAAGGCGGGGTACTCGCGCTCGCCGCGCTTGCCCGGCGTGCGCTCGGCATGCGGTCACGGATCGCGATCGTGCTCGGCGCGGCGGGCGCGTCGCTGTTCTACGGCGATGCGATCATCACCCCGGCGCTGTCGGTGCTGTCCGCCATGGAGGGCCTGCGGACCATCCCCAGCGCCGCACACATCTTCAACGAAGGCGTCGTCCGCGCGCTGACGATCGGTATCCTGATCGGGCTGTTCCTGATCCAGTCGCGCGGCACGGCGCAGGTATCTAAGCTGTTCGGCCCGGTCTGCATCCTCTGGTTCGTGGCGATCGGCGCGCTCGGCATCTGGCACATCGCCGACGAGCCCTCGATCGTCCGCGTGTTCCTGCCGACCTACGGCATCTCGTTCCTCGCCACGCACGGCGTTACCGGCCTGTTCGTGCTCGGCGCCGTGTTCCTGACCGTTACCGGCGCCGAGGCGCTGACCGCGGACATGGGCCATTTCGGCAAGCTGCCGATCCGCATCGGCTGGTTCTTCCTCGTCTTCCCGGCGCTCGCGCTCAATTACCTGGGGCAGGGCGCATTCGCCTTGTCGCGGCTCGAGGATGCGGCGGCGCGCGGCGTGCCGTTCGTCAATCAGGACTGGTTCTTCCTGATGGCGCCCGAATCGCTGCGCCCCGCGCTGATCATCCTCGCCGGCTTCGCGACCGTCATCGCCAGCCAGGCGGTCATCACCGGCGCGTTCTCGCTGACGCAACAGGCGATCCAGCTCGGGCTGCTCCCACGCCTGCGCATCCGCCAGACGTCGGCGGTGTTCGCCGGTCAGATCTACCTCCCGGCGATCAACTGGCTGTTGCTGATCGGCGTGCTGGTGCTGGTGATCCAGTTCAAGACGTCGTCGGCGATGGCGGCCGCGTACGGCATCGCGGTGACCGGCACGATGGTCGTCACCACCTTGCTCGCCTACATCGTCGTCCGTCATCGCTGGAACTGGTCGCGCCCGCTTGCCCTGGCGGCGATCCTGCCGTTCCTGACGCTCGACCTGATCTTCTTCGGCGCCAACATCCTCCGCGTGATCGAGGGTGGCTGGGTGCCGCTGGTCATCGCCGCCGCGATCGGGCTGATCATCTTCACCTGGGTGCGTGGCAAGAAAATCGTCAGCGCGTTCGAGAAGCGCCAGAGCATCCCGCTCAGCGATCTTGCTTCCGCGCTGGAAAAGCGCCCGCCCGAACGCGTCTCGGGCACCGCGGTGTTCCTGACCGGCAACCCGCATGCGACGCCGGGCGCGCTGCTGCATAACCTCAAGCACAACAAGGTGCTCCACGAGCGCAACCTGATCGTCAGCATCCGCACCGCGGATCGGCCGTTCGTCGAGGAGTCCCAGCGTGCAAAGGTGGAACGCGTCGACGACAATTTCTCGATCGTCGTGCTGACCTACGGCTTCATGGAATCCCCCGACGTGCCGCGCGATCTCGGCGTCGGCAACAAGACCGAGCAACTCGGGCTCGACCCGATGCGCACCTCGTTCTTCATCGGCCGCAACACGCTGAAGCCCGACGCGGAAAAGGGCATGCCGCCTTGGCAGGACCGGATCTTCCTGTTCCTCCAGCGCAACGCCAGCGACCCCACCGACTTCCTGAAGATCCCCCCGGCAAGGTGCTGGAACTAGGCGAACAGGTCACGGTGTAAGCCGAAAGCGGGGCGGACGGTTAGCGCGTACTCCCTCGCCCCTACGGGGAGAGGGAAGGGGCCCGCGGCGCTTGCCGTGGGAAGGGAGAGGGGCGTTGGGACGCACGGTCTCGAGCCCCAAGCCCCTCACCCTTCCGTCGCCTGCGGCTCCTCCCTCCCTCTCCCCGAAGGGGCGAGGGAAGGCCTCGTTACCCAGCGAACGCCTTCACCAACCCGAACAGATAATCCCGGCTAACAAAACTCCCTCGCCCCTCCGGGGAGAGGGAAGGGGCCCGCGGCGCTTGCCGTGGGAAGGGAGAGGGGCGTTGGGAGTCACCGTCCCGAGCCTCACGCCCCTCTCCCTTCCGTCGCCTAAAGGCTCCTCCCTCCCTCTCCCCGAAGGGGAGAGGGAAAGGACGTTCACCCAGCAAACGCCTTTACCAAGTCGAAGAGGTAGTCGCGGCCGTCGTACAGCGAAGCCACCCGAATTCGCTCGTTGAGGCCATGAATACCCCCCATGTCCTTGTCGATGAAGACGCCGGGTGCCCCGTAGACCGGGATTCCGATCGCCTCGAAGAAAATGCCGTCGGTCGCCCCGGTCGACATCAGTGGGAGAATCGGCAGGCCGGGGAAGTGCTTCGCCGCGACCTTGGTCACCGGGCCCATGATCTTCGGATCGAGCGTCGGCGGGATCGCGGTCGGGCGGACCGGCTGGTTCGCGGTCACCGTCACCTTCGCCCCCGCCAGTTCCTTCAGCTTGGCGAGCGTGCCCTCCACCGTCTCCCCTGGAAAGATCCGGCAGTTGATGTTCGCCGTCGCGCGCTGCGGAAGCGCGTTCTCGGCGTGCCCCGCGCTCAGCAACGTCGCCACGCACGTTGTCCTGAGCGTCGAATGCATCGCCTTGTCGCGACTGACGATCGCATCCGCCGTCTTGTCCTCGGGGTTCGCGAGCAGCTTCGTGATCGCATCCCCCATCTCGCCCGGCATCGCCTTCGCGCTGGCCGCGAAGAACGCCTTGGTCGTGTCGGTGAACTTCACGGGGAACTCGTAGCCCTGGACTGCCTTCACCGCATCTGCGAGCTCGTAGATCGCGTTCTCGGGGATCGGCTGCGAGCTGTGCCCGCCCGGGTTGGTGGCGAGGAACGTGTAGTTCTGCGCCGCCTTCTCGCCGACCTGGATCGCGAGCAACTGGCGCTTGCCGTTATCGTCGAGCCGCCCGCCGCCGCCCTCGTTCAGCGCGAACTCGGCCGCGATCAGGTCGCGCTTCGACTTCGCCAGATACTGCGCGCCGTTCCACGCGAAGGTCGTCTCCTCGCCGCAGGTCAGCGCGAGCTTGATCGTCCGCTTGGGCTTGTAGCCGGACGTCTTGAAGCGGATCATCGCGTCGGACCAGATCGCCGCCTGCGCCTTGTCGTCGACGGTGCCGCGCGTAATAATAGCCGCCTTCCTCGATCAGCTTGAACGGATCGCGCACCCAATCCTCGCGCTTGGCCTCGACCACGTCGAGATGCGCTAGCAGCAGCATCGGCTTGATCGACGCGTCCGATCCCTTCAGTACCGCGACCAGCCCACCGTCCTTGGGGTGCTCCGGCACCGAGAAATAGGTGACGTCGGCGTCTGCATAGCCCGCCGTCTTCAGCCGCGCGCCGATCTGTGCCGCGGCCTGCGTGCAGCTGCCGGAGGATATGGTCGTGTTGGTCTCGACCAGCTCCTTGTAGAGCCCGAGAAACGCCTTCTGGTCGGGCCGCGATTGCGCCTGTGCAGTAACAGGCGTGGTCAAGATCGCCGCCGTGAGTAGCCAGCCAGTCGCGCGCATCGTCGTCCCCTTGTTCGTTCCGGTACAGAGAGTTGCAGCGAACAGGCGCCGACGCAACCTCGACGCCGCGGCGCTCACCGTCGGCGTGTTCCGCGCGGCAAAGTGAGCCGCACCTCGCGGTTGGCAAAGTCGATGTCGACGCGGCGGAACAGTTGCAGCACGTCCATCCCGAGCAGCATCGCCGGGCGCTCGGACAAGCCGAACTGGCGGAACGGCGGCGCATCGATCGCGGTGAACGCGACGGGCAGGTCGCCGAGCGTCAGGCTGCCGATCGAGACGCGGTCGATCGTGGTGTAATCCGCGACCACGGTTTCGCCGGTGACGCCGGTCAGCGACACGGGCTGCGACGCCCCCGCGCTGCCGAGGCCCTTGCGCGTCACCTTCCGGCGGAGCGCGGCATTGGCCATGCTGACCGAGGTGCCGGTGTCGAGGATCACGCGGATACGGATGCCGTTGCAATAGGCGTCGGTGACGACGAGCTGCCCGAACAGGCTGCGCGCGCGGATGACGATTTCGTCGGGGGCGGCGCGTTCGCGAGTCTGACGTTTGTGGGAGGGGGTGACGGTCATCGTCTTCGTGTCGAAGTCGATCCCCACCGCATGATCCTGCAACATGTCGATCCCGAGCAACCCGCGCGCCGAGGTTGATCGCGCTGATCGCAGGGGCCTCGATCGCGGCGCTGCCGATGACGCTGACCTTGAGCGAGGGGATGATGACGGTACCGATGCTGTCCGATCCGGTCATGCCGGTGACGCGGACGGTCCGGCCGGGGGCAAGGCCGAGCGTCGCGGCGAGTTCGCGGGCGATGACGGTACGCTGCGCACCGGTATCGACGACGAAGGGGAAGGGGCCGGCGCCGGCGATCGTTACCGGTACCGTCATGCGGGTTTCGTCGTCGCCAAACAGGAGCGTGGCGGGGTCGGGCTCTGCTGCGGATGCTGCACTTGGCGGGGGTGCAGCATTTGTGCGCGGGAGCGCTGCGTCCTGGGCGCTGGCCTGGGCGGCGATGGCTAGCAGTAGTGGGGCTAGACACCTGTGCATGCTGTAAATGCTGCGCCTGAATTCACGCGCGTGCAACTACCGTTGTTAAGGACGAACGTCCCTCTCAAACGCTACCACCCCAGCGGAGGCCGGGGCCCAATTGGGGGAGGTCGCTAATGGAGGGCAGCGCTCCGTTACGGCCACCTTTCCAATTGGGCCCCGGCCTTCGCCGGGGTGGTGTTTCAACGTGGGCAGCCGCCGCCCCTCAATCCGGCCGCATCGCGTCGGCGATCATCGCCTCCGCCTCGATCAGCAGCGCATCGTCCGAGCTGTTCGTGGCCACCTTCTCGCGCCCGATCAGCGTCAGCACCGGCACCGCGAGCGGCGTCACGCGCTCCAGATCGACATGCACCATCGTCGCCGCCGCGCGATCGAGCAGCGACGCCAGCCGCCCGACATCGGTCATCCGTGCCCGCGCATCCGCCCACGCCGCTTCCAGCAACAGATGCGTCGGCTCGTACTTGCGCAGCACGTCGTAGATCAGGTCGGTCGAGAACGTCACTTGTTTGCCGGTCTTGCGCTTGCCCGGATGCTGGCGCTCGACCAGCCCGCCGATAACCGCCACCTCACGGAACGCGCGTTTGAGCAGATGCGATTGCTGCACCCATTCGACGAACTCGTGTTCGAGGATATCTGCCGAGAACAACGCCGCCGGATCGATGATCTTCTCCAGCCCATACACCGCCAGCGCATAGTCATTCGCGACGAAGCCAAGCGGTTTGAGCCCCTGCGTCTCCATCCGCCGCGTGATCAGCATGCCGAGCGACTGGTGCGCGTTCCACCCCTCGAAGCTGTACGCGACCATGTAATGCCGCCCCTCGCGCGGGAACGTCTCGACCAGCAACTGGCCGGGCTCGGGCATGACCGACCGATACGCCTGCATCTCCAGCCATTCACGCACGTCGTCGGGGAAGCGCGCCCAGTCGCCGGGATGCGCGAGGAAGCCACGGACGCGGTCAGCGAGGTTGGTCGACAGCGGCATCCGGCTGCCGCCATAGGTCGGGATCCGCGCGGGCTTCGACGTCGCACGCACGACCAGATCCTCGAGGTCGATCTTCATCACCTCGAGGCTCAGCCCGGCGAAGAAGAACGTGTCGCCGTGGCTCAACTGCGCCGCGAACGCCTCCTCGACGCGACCGAGCACGCGGCCATTGCCGAACCGCACGTTGAGCATCGTCGCCTCGACGATGATGCCTGCATTCAGCCGGTGCTGGCCGATGAATTTGGGGTGGCTGACGCGCCACGTCCCGTCCGCGTCCTTGGTCAGCCGCTTGAATCGGTCATACGCCTTCAGCGAATAGCCGCCGTCGCTGATGAAGTGCAGCACGCGCTCGAACGTCTCGGTCGGCAGCGCCGAATAGGGGAGCGCAGAGCGGATCTCTTCGAGCAGGTCGCCCTCGCGAAACGGTGCCGCGCACGCACACGCCATCACGTGCTGCGCCAGCACGTCGAGCGCGCCGACGCGAAAAATGTCCGCATCGAGTTCGCCCGCCTCGACCGCGTCGAGCGCCGCGCGCGCCTCGAGATATTCGAACCGGTTGCCCGGCACGACGATCGCCTGCGACGATTCGTCGAGCCGGTGGTTGGCGCGACCGATCCGCTGCAACAGCCGCGACGACCCCTTCGGCGCGCCCATCTGGATCACGCAATCGACATTGCCCCAGTCGACGCCCAGATCGAGGCTCGACGTAGCTACCAGCGCACGCAGCTTCCCCTCCGCCATTGCGTTCTCGACCTTCCGCCGCGCCTCCTTGGCCAGGCTGCCGTGGTGGACGCCGATCGGGAGGTTTCCCGCATTCACCTTCCACAGATCCTGGAAGATGAGCTCCGCCAAACTCCGCGTGTTGCAGAACACGATCGAGGTCTCGTGCGCCTCGATCTCGGCCATCACCTGCGCGGCGGCATAGCGGCCCGAATGTCCCGACCACGGCACGCGGCCCTCGGGCAGCAGGATCGCGATGTTGGGATCCGCGCCGGGCTCGCCGCGGACCATCGCGACCTGGTCGATATCGCCGTCGGGGGCGAGCCACGCGCGATAGCCATCCGCATCTGCGACCGTGGCCGACAGCGCGACGCGGCGCATCCCCGGCGAGATCGTCTGCAACCGTGCCATGCAGAGCGACAACAGGTCGCCGCGCTTGCCGGTCGCGAACGCGTGCACCTCGTCGACGACGATCGTGCGGAGATTATCGAACATCGTGATGCTGTCGGGATAGCTCAGCAGCAGCGACAGAGACTCCGGGGTCGTCAGGAGAATCTGCGGCGGCTTGATCCGCTGCCGTGCCTTGCGGTCCGACGGCGTGTCGCCGGTGCGCGTCTCGACGCGGATATCGACGCCCATCTCGTCGATCGGCGTCAGCAGGTTGCGCTGCACGTCGACCGCGAGCGCCTTCAACGGTGAGACGTAGAGCGTGTGCAGGCCCGTGGTAGGCGCCTCGATCAGTTCGGCAAGCGTCGGCAGGAACCCGGCGAGCGTCTTCCCCGCGCCGGTCGCCGCCACCAGCAGGGCATGATGCCCCGCGCGGCCCTCGGCGAGCATCTCGAGCTGATGCCGCCGCGGCCGCCAACCGCGTGTGGCAAACCAGTTTTCCAAGGGGGAGGGAGGTCGCTCACGGCCTGTTCACGCATCGTCGTCATATGGGGGCGTCGCGCCGCACCGCTATGGACCGCGTGCGGAACGACCGCCACTTTGGCTAAAGCTCTGTTGTGAAAGACGATCGGTGTCGCTTTTTCGTTATCTCCTGCCCCTACCGTTGCTCGCACTCCTGCCGTTCGCCAATGCCACTGCCGCCAACAAGTCGTTCGTCGGCGGGGGCGGGATGGTCCGCTTGTCCTACGCCTCCAGCCTGACGCCGACGCGCAATTTTGCAGGCCGGCCGCTGATGAACAGCGGCTGGCGACAGATGTGGGATGGCGCCCCGGTCGGGCGCGGCGTCGGCATCGTCCGCTTCTGGCAGGTCGCCAAACCGACCGATGGCCAGGGCCAGGTGACCGAAATGATCCAGGTCGGCTTCAGCCGCAGCGCAGCCGTGGTGGCGACCTGCGGCACCGAAGGACTGGTCTCGGGGCATGCGAAGCGGCTTCCCAACCGGATGCTCGGCGGCCACCGCTGGACGGTCTATACGAACGGCGATGCGGGCATGAGCCAGCAGGTCAACGCGACCAACTTCCGCAGCGTCATCAACGGCGCCTGCTATGCGATCGACCGCGTCACCTATGCGGTACGGGCGGCGAACCCCGCGAGCCGCAACGCACCGACCCAGGCGGTGGCCGCAGCGCGGATGGACGCAATCCTCGCGACGATCAAGGTCGGCGGTCGGCGCTGATCGATCCTCCCTTTGGCGGGGGATGACGACGTAGGGCGGTGCATACGCCGCCGACGGGACCGCACCCCTACGTCACGCGTTACTGCCGCATGGCAAAACTTGGCGACTGGCTCGAACCGCATCCGCACGGCATCCTCGTCAAGCCGATCGACGCGTGGATCGACCCGTCGATCCCGACCGCGAAGGCGCTCGTCACGCACGGCCACGCCGATCACGCACGTGGTGGCCACGAGGCGGTTTGGGCCACGCCGGAAACGCTGGCCATCATGGACGCGCGTTATGGCCCACAAGCCGGCAACCCGGTCGCGTATGGCGAGACGATCCGGATGGGAGAGGTCGATATCGGCTTCGTCCCCGCCGGCCACGTCCTCGGCTCCGCGCAGATCGTGCTCGATTACCGCGGCGAGCGGATCGTCGTCTCGGGTGATTACAAGCGCCGCGCGGATCCGACCTGCACGCCGTTCGAGCCTGTCAAATGTGATGTCTTCATCACCGAGGCGACGTTCGGCCTTCCTGTGTTCCGCCACCCCGACACCGGCGACGAGATCGACAAGCTGATCGCCGCGCTGCACGCCAACCCCGATCGCTGCGTCGTCGTTGGCGCCTATGCGCTCGGCAAGGCGCAGCGCGTGATCGCCGAACTGCGCGAGCGCGGGCATGAGGCGCCGATCTATATCCACGGCGCGCTGCAAAAGCTTTGCGACCTGTATGCCGAGCATGGCGTGCGGCTTGGCGAACTGCTCCCGGTGGCGGACGCGAAGAAGGCGGATATGGCCGGGCACGTCGTGATGTGCCCGCCCGGCGCGCTCAACGATCGCTGGTCGCGGCGGCTGCCCGATCCGATCACCGCGATGGCGAGCGGCTGGATGCGGGTGAGGGTCGCGCGCGGCAGAAGAACGTCGAACTGCCGCTGATCCTGAGCGATCACGCCGACTGGGACGAACTGACCGCGACGCTGACCGAGATCGCACCGAAGGAGGTGTGGGTGACGCACGGCCGCGAGGATGCGCTGGTCCACTGGTGCATGACTCGTCAGATCAAGGCGCGCGCGCTGGCGCTGGTCGGGTTCGAGGACGAGGACGACTGAGGCCTTGCGCTTTGCGGAGGCTGCGGCAGGATAGGGCATTGCTTCTGTCGCAAGGATATTCCGTGGCCCGTTCGACCAAGTTCGCCGCTCTGTTGGTATTAGCGCTCTCGACCACTGCCATCGCGCAGGACGCGCCGAAGAAGGACAAGTCCGAGAGCAACGCCGATCGGATGAAGGCCGAGGCGGAGGCGGACTACGCCAACGCGCCGGTCGCCGAGCAGGAGGTCAAGTCGAAGGGCCGCGTCACGGTCGGTGGCAAGTCGCTCGGCTATACCGCGACCGTCGGCACGCTGACGCTGCGCGATACCGAGGGCAAGCCGACCGCCAGCCTGTTCTACACCGGCTACACGCTCGACGGCGTGAAGCCCGGGACCAAGCGGCCGGTGACGTTCTTCTACAATGGCGGGCCGGGGTCGCCTAGTTTCTGGCTGCACATGGGCTCGTTCGCGCCGGTCCGGTTGCGCACCGCCAACCCCGAATATATCAAGCCCGCGCCGTACGACTTCGGCCCCAACCCCGACACGCTGCTCGACAAGACCGACATGGTGTTCATCGACGCGGTCGGCACCGGCTATTCGCGGCCGCTCGGCGACACGAAACCGTCCGCGTTCTACGGCGTCGACGAGGATGCCGACGCGTTCGCCAAGGGCATATTGCGCTACGCCACCAAATACGGCCGCTGGAACAGTCCGAAGTTCCTGTTCGGCGAGAGCTACGGCACCACCCGGTCGGGCGCGCTCGCGTATCAGTTGCAGGATCGCGGGATGGCGCTGAACGGCGTCGTCCTGCTGTCGTCGATCATGAACTATGGCTACCGCCAGCCGGGGCTCGACGAGATCTATCTCAACTATCTGCCGAGCTATGCGGCGAGCGCCTGGTATCACAACCGCCTGCAGAACCGCCCCGCCGACGTCGCCACGATCGTCGCCGAAGCGCGGGCGTTCGCGACCGGGCCGTACGCGGCGGCGTTGTCGAAGGGGCAGACGATCTCGGACGCGGAACGCGATGCGGTCGCCACCCGGATGAGCCAGTTGATCGGGATCTCGCCCGACTTCATCAAGCGCGCCAACCTCCGCATCGATCTCGCCCGCTTCCAGAAGGAATTGTTGCGCGATCAGCGCCTGACGCTCGGGCGGTTCGATTCGCGCTACACCGGCGTCGACAGCGATGCGGCGGGCGAGCGGCCCGAGACCGACGCGTCGGACACCGCGATCGCCGGCGCGTTCATCGCGACGTTCAACGACTATGTGACGCACACGCTCGGCTACAAGACCGAGATGCCGTACCGCCTCAGCGCGCGCGATGCGCCCGGCTGGACGTGGAACTGGAAGCACGACGCGCCGGGTCGCGGTGGCCAGTCGCAGAATAATCCCAACACCGCGGTCGATCTCGCCGCGGCGATGCGCGAGAATCCGTATCTCAACGTGCTGTCGATGAACGGCTATTACGACATGGCGACGCCGTTCTTCGGGACGGAGAACGACCTGGGGCACATGATGCTCGATCCGTCACGGCAGCGGAATTTGGCGTTTCGCTATTATCCCGCGGGGCACATGACGTATCTGAACCCCGAGGCGCTGCACCAGATGAAGGCGGACTTGGCGCGCTGGTACGATCAGGCGGTCGGCGAGGCGCGGAGTGCGACGCCGCCGGGTGGGGCGAGTGTTTCGGGTGCGGAGGATTCGGGGCAGGTGCCCAACTGAGCCATTCCGTCATCCTGGGCTCGACCCAGGATCCAGAGCCAATGGCGCCGTCCTTTGGGGCTCTGGATCCTGGATCAAGTCCAGGATGACGGAGCCTACCGAACCCCTCCAGCGCCTTCGCCCGGCGGCGTTGCACCGAACTGCCGATTCCCAGCGCCTCGCGGTATTTCGCGACCGTCCGCCGCGCGATGTCGAAGCCTTTGGCGTTGAGCAACTCGACCAGCGTATCGTCCGACAGGATCTTCGCGCCCTCGGTATCGATCAGCGCCTTGATTGCGGATTTCACCGCTTGAGCCGACACCGCCTCGCCGCCGTCCGCCGACTGGATCGCGCTCGTGAAGAAGTATTTCAGCTCGTACAGCCCGCGCGCGCACGAGACGTATTTGTTGCTCGTCACGCGGCTGACGGTCGATTCGTGCATCTCGATCGCGTCCGCCACCTGGCGCAGCGTCAGCGGGCGGAGATGTGCGACGCCCTTCAGGAAGAACGCCTCCTGCTGCTTCACGATCTCGGTCGCGACCTTGATGATCGTCCGCTGGCGCTGGTCGAGCGCCTTCACCAGCCAGTTCGCGCTCGCGAGGCAGTCCGACAGCCACGCCTTCGACGCCTTGTCCTGCTGCCCGCCCGACAACTCGGTGTAATAACTCCGGTTGACCAGCACGCGCGGCAAAGTCGACGCGTTGATCTCGATAGCCCAGCCTGCTTTCGTCCGCGCCACGAACAGGTCGGGGGTCACCGACTGCGACGGCTCGCCGCCATAGCGACAGCCGGGCTTCGGATCATAGCCGCGCAGCTCGCGGATCATGTCGGCCATGTCCTCGTCGTCGACGTCGCACATCCGCTTGAGCCGAGTCAGTTCGCCACGCGCGAGCAGGTCGAGATTGTCGATCAACCGCGCCATGCAGGGGTCGTAACGATCCGCCTCGCGCGCCTGCAATGCAAGGCACTCGGCAAGATCGCGCGCGCCGACGCCGGTCGGGTCGAACGTCTGGATCGTCGCCAGCACGCCCTCGACACGGACCAGCGGCACGCCAAGCTGGTTGGCGATGTCGAGCAGCGACACGGTCAGGTAGCCCGCCTCGTCGATCTGGTCGATCAGGTGCGCAGCGATGAACGCGTCCTCGTGCGGAATTGCGGGCCCGGCTTGCGCGAGCAGGTGATCCGCGAGGCTCAGGCTGGTATCCGCGAACGCGTCGAGATCAGGGCCGTCCTCGCCGCCGGCACCGCCCGCGCTCGCGCCGGTCATCGAGAGCGCGCCGTCCATCCCGCTGCCGCCGTCGGCGACGCTGTCCTGCTGGTGGCTTTCGGTGGCGTAGTCGACGTCGAGCGTCGGTTCGTCGCCACTACCCGTGCCCGCGACGAGTTCGTCGGCGGCGACGCGTTCGTCGCGGGCTTCGGGGGCGGGTTCGCGGTCGGGGGCGTCACTGTCTTCGGCGGCGCTGGCCTCAAGCAACGGGTTGCGCTCGACTTCCTCGGCGATGAAACCCTCGATCTCGAGGTTCGACAGCGCCAGCAGCTTGATCGCCTGCTGGAGCTGCGGGGTCATCACCAGCGATTGCGACTGGCGGATGTCCAGGCGGGGGGCGAGGCTCATGCCGGGGAGTCCCGCAGAGAGCCGAACAACTCAATTCCGTCACCCCAGCGAAAGCTGGGGTCTTCCACGATCAGAGCGCGCGCCCTCACCGGGAGATCCCAGCTTTCGCTGGGATGACGGGTGGGGGTGGGGGCTGGGAGGAGGGCGGCATAAGCTTAAAGCGAGAAGCCTTCGCCGAGATACAGGCGGCGGACATTGGCGTCGGCGACCAGTTCTTCCGGCGAGCCCGAGAACAGCACCCGGCCGTCATAGATGATGTACGCGCGGTCGACGATTTCGAGCGTCTCGCGGACATTGTGGTCGGTGATCAGCACGCCGATATCGCGCCGCTTCAGGTCCTTCACCAGGTCGCGAATGTCGGCGATCGAGATCGGATCGATGCCCGCGAACGGCTCGTCGAGCAGCATGATCGACGGATCCGCCGCCAGTGCGCGCGCGATTTCCGCACGTCGCCGCTCGCCGCCCGACAGCGCCATCGCCGGTGCCGCACGCAGCCGGGTCAGGCCGAACTCCTCCAGCAGCGTATCGAGTTTCCGCTGGCGCGCCGCCTTGTCGGGCTCGGACAGCTCCAGCACGGTCAGGATGTTCTTTTCGATCGTCAGCCCGCGGAAGATCGACGTTTCCTGCGGGAGATAGCCCAGGCCGAGGATCGCGCGCCGGTACATCGGCAGCTTCGTGATGTCCTCGCCGTCGAGCATGATCCTCCCTGAATCAGGCTTCACCAGACCCATCACCGAATAGAAGCACGTTGTCTTACCCGCGCCGTTGGGCCCGAGCAGGCCGACCACTTCGCCGCGCCCGACCGACACCGACACGTCGGTCAGCACGACGCGCTTGTCGTAGGACTTGGCGATCGAGACGACCTGAAGTCCGTTGCTGACGGGCGGCTCCGAGATCGGTTCTACGGCTTCGATCGGGGGCAGCGTGGTGGCGTCCATGGGATCAGGCCCTCGCAAAAGTCAGTCGCCGGCGCTCCGGCTGGAGGTTGGCGGCAAGAGGTTGGCAGGAAACATGCATGAGCGCGCCGCCGGAGGGAAGCCCCCGCGGACACGCTCAAGCGATCAGTTGCGCTTGGGGACCGAGAAGGTGCCGGTCACGCGTCCGCCCGATTGCGTCACCGTGCCGCCACCGGTGGTCGCGCCGGTGCTGCCGCCGACCGACGAGCCGTCGATCACCGCGCGACCGGTGTCGAGATTCATCGTCAGGCGCCCGCCATTGACGACGTTGCCGCCCTGGTTGAGCGTCACCGCGCCGAGCATCGTGATCACGCGCTTGTTGAGGTCGTAGATCGCGTACTGGCTCTTGGCGGTCTGGTCGGGCCGCCTGACCGTGACGCCGCCCGACGCGTCGAGCCGCGAGACCTGCGGGTTCCCGCCGATCACCTGGCCGGTATACGCGACCGTCATCCGCGCCGAGTTCAGCGTCATCTCGGCCTGCTTGACCGCGACGTTACCGGTCAACAGCGCACGGTTCGCCTTGTCCTGCAGCTCGATGTGATCCGCGCCGAAATCGATCGGAGCGTTGGAATTGTGCGCCTGCTGCGCGACCGCGGTCGTGGACAGCAGCAGGGCGGACAGGCCGGCAAGGATGTGGGTAGCGCGCATGGCGGCTATTTCGGCCCTCTGGGGATGATCCGCAAGCGCGCATTGCCATCGAGCGTCACGGTGCGCTCCTCCAGGTTCGCACGCAGCTTGTTCGCGCTGAACGTGCCCTGCTGAACGGTGCCGGTCGCAGCCCCCGCTTTCGAGCGTGCGCGCCTTCATGTCGATCGTCGCGTTGGTGGTCTTCAGGTCGTAGCCGCCCGCCGCGGTGGCGTTGAGCGGGCCGAACAGCTGCACCTTCTCGGTGTCCATGTCGTAGCGACCGGTGTTCGCCTTGATGTTGGCGGGGCCGTCGGTCAGCTGGATCTGCGCGGCGAGCTGATTGAGCTGGACGATCGGTTCGGCCGAGCTCTTCTGAATCGCGGACTTCGCATCGAGCGTGAACGACTGGCCCTTCGAATCCTCGCCGCGATAGCGCGCGGACTGGATCTTCATCCGCTCCTGCGCGACGTCGACCTTGTTCTTGTCGAGCAGGAACGACACGTCGCCGCCCGCGGTCAGCGGCGCCATCACCAGGAACGCCGCCAGCACGCCGATCGCGGTCGGCAGCGCGACGCGCGCGATCGCCACGAATCGATCGTGGCTGCCACCGGGCGCAGCCCAGTCCTGCCGCGCGGTGCGTGCGCGGCGGGCGACGGGTGAGGGCGGCGGAACGTCCATCAAGCGTGCGCGAAAATGTCGATTTCGGGCCAGCCGGCGAGATCGAGTGCGGCGCGGGTCGGCAGGAAGTCGAAGCACGCCTGCGCGAGCTCCATCCGGCCTTCGCGAATCAGTCGCTTGTCGAGCTCGGTCCGCAAGCGGTGAAGGAAGCGCACGTCGGACGCCGCGTAGTCCTTCTGCGCGTCGGACAGTTCGGGGCTGCCCCAGTCGGACGATTGCTGCTGCTTCGAGATATCCTGGCTGAGCAGTTCGCGGACCAGTTCCTTCAGGCCGTGGCGATCGGTATAGGTGCGCACCAGCCGCGAGGCGATCTTGGTGCAATACACCGGCGCCGCGACGACACCGAGATAATGCTGGACGGCGGCGATATCGAACCTTCCGAAATGGTAGAGCTTCACGCGCGCCGGGTCGGCCAGCAGCGCCTTCAGATTGGGCGCGTCATAACCGGCACCCGCGGCGAAGCGGACAAGATGCTCGTCGGGGCCACCGTCCGAAAGCTGGACGAGGCAGAGCCGATCGCGCGGAGTGATCAGACCCATCGTCTCGGTATCGACGGCGATCGCGGCGCCGGCCGCGAACAGATCGGCGGGGATGTCGCCTTCGTGGAGATAAACTGTCATGACGGTGGCCGTAGCGGTCCGCGGCTGAACGCTCAATGGCCCAGTCATAGGCAGTGGTGTCGAATCGGGCGATAAGATGGCCCGCCTAGCGCACCTGCGACGAGCCGTGGCTTACAAGCGACACTTGCGCCAGTATCGATCCAAATCGCGCGGCGTAGGACAAGAATCTATTCGCGACGGCTTGTAATTTGCGCTAAGGGTCTCCTCAAGGCGCAAAAGGTTTCGCGCTGGAAAACCCGCGTTCGTCGTCCGGCACAAGGGTTTTGAGAAATTTGCGGGCGAACCGGGAAGACGAACAGAGCTTATGGGTTTCGATAAAGGTGGCCGCGGGAACCGTGGCGGGCGTGGCCGCGACAAGCGCGACAGCTTCGGCGGCGGCGACAACGAGTTCGGCGGCGGCAGCAGCTTTGGCGGTGGCGGCGATCGGTTCGGCGGCGGCGGTAGCAGCTATGGCGGCGGCGGTGGCTCGAGCTACGGCGGCGGCGGTGGCAGCAGCTACGGCGGCGGCAGCAGCTTCGGTGGCGGCAGCGGCGGTGGCGGCGGTGGTTACCGCGGCGGCGGCGGTGGCGGCGGCTTCTCGGGCGGTGGCGGCGGCGGCGGTGGTCGCGGCATGCCTCCCCAGGTGGTCGGCGAAGGCACCGGCGTCGTAAAGTTCTTCAACGCACAGAAGGGCTTCGGCTTCGTAGTTCGCGATGACGGCGGCGAGGACGTGTTCGTCCACATCAGCGCAGTCGAGCAGGCCGGCATGGTCGCGCTCGCCGAGGGTCAGCCGCTCGGCTTCACGCTCGTCGACCGCGGTGGCCGTATCTCGGCAACCGACCTGAAGATCGACGGCGAGCCGATGGCCGTCACCGATCGCGGCCCGCCGCGTGACCGTGATGCCGGCCCGGGCGCGCCCCGTGGTGGCGATCGCGACCGTGACGGTGGTGCAGGTGGCGCACAGCGTCAGCTCACCGGCGAGAAGGCGACCGGTACGGTCAAGTTCTTCAACGCGATGAAGGGCTTTGGCTTCATCCAGCGCGACGACGGACAGCCTGACGCATTCGTCCACATCTCGGCCGTTGAGCGCGCCGGCATGGCGACGCTGAACGAGGGCGACAAGCTCGAGTTCGAGCTCGAGGTCGATCGTCGCGGCAAGTACGCAGCGGTGAACCTGAGCGCAGGCGGCTGATAGCTGGCTGCCCCAGAACGCTGATCGTACCGTGTTCGGTAGGATAATGATTGCGGCCGGTCTCGCTATGGCGGGGCCGGCCGTTCTCGTTTCATCGTCTTTTTCGTCCGCCGCGCCTGCGCAGACGCGCGTGCCGGTGCTGTCGGCGACGATCGTCGCGCGCTATCCGCACGACCGCACCGCATTCACCGAAGGGCTGCTCTGGCACGACGGCGCGCTCTACGAGAGCACCGGGCAGGAGCGCCAATCCGACGTCCGCCGCGTGTCGCTCAAGGACGGCAAGATCTTGGCGAAGGCGCAAATCGACCCCGCGCAGTTCGGCGAAGGCCTAGCGCTGTGGAAGGACGAACTGGTCAGCCTCACCTGGCACGACGGCATCGCCCACCGCTGGGACATCCGCACGTTGAAGCCTAAAAGCCAGAACCGCTACACCGGCGAGGGTTGGGGCCTGACGAGCGATGGCGTGTCGCTGCTCCAGTCCGACGGCAGCCCCGACATCATCTTCCGCGATCCGCTGACACTTGCCGAACGCAAGCGCGTCGCGGTAACGATCGACGGTCGCCCGTTGCGCGACATCAACGAGCTCGAATACGTCGACGGCGCGCTGCTCGCCAACGTCTGGCATACCGGCTTCCTGGTCCGTATCGACCCCAAGACCGGTAAGGTCACGGCAGTGGTCGACCTGCGCCCGTTGGTCGCCGAAGTGGCTGCTACCGACCCCGAGGCGGTGCTCAATGGCATTGCGTGGGATGCAAAGGCAAACCGGCTATTCGTGACGGGCAAATATTGGCCAACGCTGTTCGAGATCAAGGTCGCCGCTACGCCGTAAGCGACGCTTGTTGCGGCGCTATCGCCCAAGGGCATGGCTGGCCGATCAAGCGATCAGTTGCCGGCACCTGCGCCTGGCGTTCGAAGATCTCAGACTCCGTCCGCCGCGGATGTCTCCGGCGCGACGATCTCGGGAACCGGCGTCGGGATCACTACCGGGGCGGGTTGTGGCTGACCCGCCTGGCCGATAAGCGCGGTGTTCTCGATCACGTCGAGCGCCTGGCGTGCGGTGACGTAGCGGCGGGCGGCATCCATCCAGTTGCCGGCCTGCGCCGCCCCGGGCAAGCGCGCCACTTCCGCCCTTGCCGCCTCGACCTGCCCCGCTTCGAGCAACCGGCGAACGCGCGCGAGGCGGTCGGCGGGCATCGGCGAGGGCGTGCCGGCCTTGCGCAGTACCACCAGCGAATCGATCTGGTGCTGGATCGTGTCGAGCCAGCCCTCGCCGGTCGAGGTCGTGATGTCGGGCGCGATCGTGTCGAGGCCCTGGCGGAGGTCCTCCAGCGTCACCGGTTGGCGCGCGGCCTGGATCAGCAGCATCGTCGCGCGCGGCTGCGCCTGGCCGAAGCGCAGGCGAAGCTGCTCCTCGAGATAGCCGAGCCCGACCCCGCGATCGAGCGCGCGTCTTGCCGCGAACGCGACCATCAGCCCTTCGGCGCGCGTCGCCTGCCCGCCGGCGGCACTGGCATCGGTGGTGATCGCCGCGGTGCGCGCCTCGAGCGCGGTCAATTGCGCCGCCAGCGTCGCCTCGCGCGTCGCCAGCACCGCGGTATCGACCGGCGCAGCGGCCTGCGGCTGGCCATCGGGGCCGAGTGGCTGCGACGGGATATACCCGGTCGCGGACGACGAAGCCTTTTGCTGCGCGGTCGTCGAAGCGGCGGTCGAATGGGTGAAGCCGAACCAGGGCACCGTCTTGGCCGCATACGCCATCAGGCCAAGGCCCGCGACGAACGCAAGCCCGACCAGGACGAGGATGACGCCCATTTTGGGTCCGCGTGCCCGTGGGCGATCGGTAGGCACGTAGTCGCTCATGGCGTGCTTATCCCCGCCGCGCGCCGGATGGTCAATCGTGCGTGTGTTCGCAGACGCAGCAGCGGTTGCGACAACCGCGGAATCGCTCGGTTCGGGCGCGATCGACACGGCGCCCCAGCCTGTCCCGGCGGCGTCGCCGACCGCTCGGCTGATCGCGACCAGCGCCATGCGAGACCGGTCCGCGCCGGCGCCATCGACGAGTTCGGCCAGCCGCGTTGCGGCGCGGGCGGAATGCACCAGGACCACCGTATCCTCGAACGACCGCGCGACGTCCGCCGGGACCGGTGCGGCGTCGCTCGCGTAGACGGTGACCGCCTCGACGCCGTCCTCGGTCGGCGCCCGCTCGCGCCCGGCGAGATGCAGCAACCGCGCGAAACCCCGATCACGCGCCTCGGCCACTACCGCGCGCGCATCCTCGCCGCCCGTCACCGCGACCGCGAACCCGGCCTCGCTCGCTGCCGCCGCGGTCGAGACACCAACCGCGACGACCGGCAACCGCTTGAACAGGTCCAGCCCGGTGCCGCCATGCCGCACCGCGTTCGCGCTCGTCAGCAAGAGCCCGTCGAACCCGGTCGGGTTGGGCGGCGTCCAATAGACCGGCACGACCGCGAACAGCGGGACCTGCCGCACCTCCAGCCCGAGCGTACGCAGCGCCGTCGCGGTGCGCGTATTGCCGGGCTCCGGCCGCAGCACCACCACCATGCGGGTCATCGGGGCATCATGCGGCGAACAGACGCCGGACGCTGGCGGGCGCGCGGGTCAGCAGATCCTCCGCCAGCGCCGTCCCGAGATCGTCGTCGACCGTGCCCTCGATCGATCCCGCGACGTCGCACGCGCCGTCCTCGGCGATCAGTTCGGCGCGCAACGTCAGCGTCTCGCCCGCGAGCGACGCCAGCGCCGCGACCGGCGAATGGCAGTCCGCCCCGAGCCGCGCGAGCAACGCACGCTCGGTCAGCACGCACGCACTCGTATCGCGGTGGTCGATCGCCGCGACGATCTCGCCCGCGGCGCTCCCGGCGAGCACCTCGACCCCGACCGCGCCCTGGGCAGGCGCGGGCAGCATCACGTCGGTCGGGATCGCATGACCGTCGTCGCGCCCGAGCCGGTCGAGCCCCGCCGCCGCCAGCAGCGTCGCATCCATCTCGCCGCTCGCCACCCGGCCGAGCCGCGTGTCGACGTTGCCGCGGATCAGTACGATCTCCAGGTCCGGCCGCAGTCGCAGCATCTGCGCGCGGCGCCGCGGCGAACTCGTGCCGACAACCGCATGCGGGCGCAGATCGGCGAGCGTCTCCGCGCCGATCAGCCGGTCTCTGACGTCGGCCCTCGGGAGCATCGCCGCGATCTTCAGCGTCGCCGGTCGGATCGTCTCGACATCCTTCATCGAATGCACCGCGCAATCGATATCGCCGTCGTGCAGCGCGCGATCGAGTTCCTTGGTCCACAGCGCCTTGCCCCCGATCTCGGCGAGCGCGCGATCCTGCACGCGGTCCCCAGTCGTGCGGATCACGACGATCTCGACCATCTCGGGCGACCAGCCATGCGCCGCGCACAGTGCATCGCGCACCATGCCCGCCTGGGTGAGCGCCAGCGGCGAACCGCGCGTACCGAGCCGAAAACGAGTCATCCGGTGGGCCATGCAGAAAGGAGCCCCCTTCGACAAGCTTCTCGCACCCCTATACAGACACGCGATGATCATTCTCGGCATCGAATCCTCCTGCGACGAAACCGCCGCCGCGCTCGTCACCGGCGACCGTCAGGTCCTCGCGCACCGCCTGCTGGGGCAGGAAGCCGCGCACGCCCCGTTCGGCGGCGTCGTCCCCGAAATCGCCGCGCGCGCATGTCGAGGCACTCGAGCCGCTGATCGTTGCCGCTCTGGCCGACGCGAAGCTGAGGCTCGCCGATGTCGACGCGATCGCCGCGACCGCCGGGCCGGGGCTGATCGGCGGCGTCATGGTCGGGCTGGTCACCGGAAAGGCGCTCGCGCACGCTGCAGGTAAACCCTTGATCGCGGTGAACCATCTCGAAGGGCACGCGCTCTCGCCGCGGCTGTCCGATCCCGATCTCGAATTTCCGTATCTGCTGTTGCTAGTGTCCGGCGGGCATTGCCAGTTGCTGCTGGTCGAGGGCGTCGGCGCGTACCGGCGGTTGGCGACGACGATCGACGATGCGGCAGGCGAAGCCTTCGACAAGACCGCCAAGCTGCTCGGTCTCGGCTTCCCCGGCGGCCCCGCGGTCGAACGCGCTGCGGCACTCGGTAACCCCAAGGCGGTCCCGCTGCCCCGTCCGCTCAAAGGCTCGGCCGAACCGCATTTTTCGTTCGCGGGCCTGAAGAGCGCGGTCGCGCGCGTCGTCGGCCAATATTCGCCTGAGGACCTCGCCGCCTCGTTTCAGGCCGCGGTCGTCGACTGCCTGATCGACCGCACGACCAAGGCACTCCGCACCTCGCACGGCGCCACCGCGCTCGTCGTCGCAGGCGGAGTCGCCGCGAACACCGCGGTCCGTGGCGCGTTGCAGACGCTCGCCAGCGCCCACGGCCTCCGCTTCGTCGCGCCGCCGCTCTGGCTCTGCACCGACAACGCCGCGATGATCGGCTGGGCAGGCGCCGAGCGCTTCGCCGCCGGCCTCACCGACCCGCTCGACGTCGCCGCGCGCCCACGCTGGCCGCTCGATCCGAACGCCGAAGCGGTGCGTGGCGCAGGAGTGAAGGCATGAAAATCGGCGTCATCGGCGGGGGTGCCTGGGGCACTGCACTCGCACAGGTCGCCGCGCACGAAGGCCGCGACGTCGTCCTCTGGGCGCGCGAAACCGCGGTCGTCGAGTCGATCAACGCGCATCACGAAAACAGCCTCTTCCTCGCCGGCGTCGCGCTCTCCCCGACGATCCGCGCCACGGATGATCTCGCCGCACTCGCCGACATGGACGCGATCCTCGTCGTCGCGCCCGCACAGCACGTCGGCAGCGTCCTCGCCGCCGCTCCGGTCGGTCGCATCCCGCTCGTCCTGTGCGCTAAAGGGATCGAGGCCGGGAGCAAAAGACTTGTCGGCGAAGTTGCGCGCGCGGTGCATCCGGACGCGCCGATCGCGGTCCTTTCCGGGCCCACCTTCGCGCATGAGGTCGCCGCTGGCCTCCCCACCGCCGTGACGCTCGCCTGCGAAGATGCCGACCTCGGCGAACGTCTCGCGACGCGGTTGGCAGCGCGCCATTTCCGCACCTACGCCTCGACCGACGTCGCCGGTGCGGAGATCGGCGGCGCGGTAAAGAACGTCCTCGCGATCGGCTGCGGCGTGGTCGAGGGGCAGGGCTCGGCCAGAACGCGCGCGCTGCCCTGATCGCAAGAGGGTTCGCCGAAATGACGCGCTTCGGCCTAGCCCGCGGCGCCCGCGCGGAAACGCTCGCCGGGCTGTCGGGGCTGGGCGACCTCGTCCTGACCTGCTCCTCGACCAGCTCGCGCAACTTCTCGCTTGGCGTCGGGCTGGGGAGAGGCGACTCCGCGGCGACGTTGCTCGCCGACCGCCGCACCGTAGCCGAAGGCGCCTTCACCGCCCCCGTCCTCCGCGAAGCCGCGCGCGATGCGGACGTCGACATGCCGATCACCGAAGCCGTCTGCCGCCTGCTGGAAGGCGCGCCCGTCAGCGACGTCATCGGCGACCTGCTCGCCAGGCCACTCAAGGGCGAGGCGGGTTAAATTCGATCCTCCCCTTTGAGGGGAGGTGGCTGGCGCTTGCCAGACGGAGGGGTGACACCTCTTGATGGCGCGGATACCCCTCCATCAGCCCAAGCGGGCTGCCACCTCCCCTCAAAGGGGAGGATTAGAAGTCTACCGCAACACGCGCGCCGCCAGCCCCGAACAGTCTGCATCGCTCGCCGTCGGCCCCTGCTTCCCGGTAATCGCCCGCCCGATCGCCTTGAAGATATTCCCCACCGACTTCACTTCCGGCGGGATCGTCACGGTCGGCCGCTCGATCGTCCCCGTCATGTACGCCGACCCCGGCAACCGCAGCAGCGCATGCTGTTTCGGGGTGCCCGTCAGCCGAATGTTCAGCGTCTCCCCAGGAAACACCACGCTCCCCTGGCCGCGCAACTGGCTGGCGGTGGTATCGACGATCATCGGATCGACCCGCCCGTGCCCGCCCGTCACATCGAGCTTCAGCACCACGCACCGCAGCCCCGCCCGCTCGCCATCCTTCGCCAGCAATGCCCGCGCCGCATCGAAGCCCAACGCCGCGGCGATCCCCTGCGGCAGTTGCCCGTCCCGCGCGACGAACCCGATCGTCCCGTTCGACCGCCCGACAGCGGCACGGATGGTCTCGCCCGGCCCCTTAAGCCGCACCCGCGCGCTCACATTCCCGCTGAAATCGCCGCCGCCGCCCGCCAGCGCCTGCACGCTGCTGCCTCGTAGCCGCAGGTCGATATCGACCGTCGGCACCTTCCGGTCGCCGCGCTGGTCGACCGTCACCTTGCCGGTGACATTGCCATGCGACAGCCGCGCGACCAGATCGCTCAGCGTCAAAAGCTGGTGATCGATCGCCAGCACGCCCTTGGCGGACAGGATCGGCGACGCGCCGTTGCCGCTTACGATCCGGCCGATCCGAAACCCCATCCGCGCATCGGTTCTGTCGATCTTGCCGATATCGATCCGCGTGTTCGGCACCAGCCGCGGCCCGATCGCGCGTTCCAGCGCAGCGCCCTCGGCCTTGCCCTCGTCCGATGCCAGATCGCCGAAATCGAACTGCCGCGACACGATGTCGCCATCGACCTTGCTACGCCCCGCCTGCTTGTCGACGGTCACGTGCCCCGCGAAATCGGAGCGCCCGACCACGCCCTTCAACTGCGTGACGGTCCATTTCGGCTGGTCGTGGCGGACATGCGCGCTGAACGACACCGGCTGCGTGCGGAACAGTCCCGCCTCGATCACTGCGTCGATCAGCTTGAGATCGGACGCGCGCGCCGTCACGTCGAGGCTCATCGCGTCGGTATCGAGCGGCCGGTCCATCAGCCCCTTGGCGGCAATCGATAGAGCATCGCCATCGATCGACGCGGTGAACGGCCAAGGCTTGCCCTGGAACGTCTCCACCGAAGGCCCCGCCACCGCGATCCGCACCGCCGCCCCGCGGATCGTGCCCGACCCGTTCGCGCGGATACCGTGCACCGGATCCGACACGAACCGCGCCGTGACGAAGCGGTCCTGCTTGTCGTCGCGATACTCGATCACGCTGTCGCTGATCGTCAGCCCGTCGAGGTCGGTCGAACTGCCGCCGCCCTTGGGCTTGCCCGGCCGCTCCCAGTTGGTCCGACCGTCCTTGTCGCGCACCAGCACCAGATGCAGCCCGCGCGCCTTCACGTCGCGCGGCCCGAACGCGCCCTTCAGCAAGCCCATGCCAGAGAACGTCGCCTCCGCCTCGCGCAGGTCAACGAAATCGCCTTTGCCCGCCCAATCGGCCTGCGGGATGCGCACGTTCGTGATCCGGATCGTGGGGTTAAAGCCGAACGCGTCGACCCGCTCGATCCCGCCGATCGTCACCGGCCGTCCGAACCGCGCAGTCAACTGCCGCTCGATCACGCCCTTCAGCGATCCCCACGGAAACGCGGCAAGCCCCACCAGCCCCAGCACGAGCACGCTCGCGACGACGATGCCGGTGACTTTAACCCAGCGTTTCTCGAAGAATCCCCTCATCATAGCGGCGACGCGCCGCCAGGGAAATCGTTCCGCCTGCGTCAGGACCGCTGCCGCAGATTTCGCGCGTCATCCTGACGAAAGTCAGGATCCAGAGCCGAATACGGTGCCGTTCGCGATCCTGGGTCCTGACTTTCGTCAGGATGACGGGAGATCAGAAATCGATCGCCATGCCCTTCAGCTCCCAATCGCCATAGCGCGTAGGATCGCGCGGCTCGGGGTCCTTGTCGGGCACGATCGCCTCGGGCTTCGGCACCGGCGTATTCTTCGCCAGATATTCGGGTGGCTTCAGATGATCGGGGCGCTGGCCCATCGCGGCTCTCCGGATTTGCGTGTTGGCGTCGTAACCGCCACATGGGCCCTGTCGCGCCGCTTTGCCATAACAGCCGCGCTGCAAACCGAACGCGAAGGACCTTCATATGCCCGACTACACCCACGCCCCCGAGCCGCTCGGCGTCCCGACCCGACGCGCCGCGCTCCGCCTGCTCGACGCCGTCCTGCGCCGCGGCGAGTCGCTCGAATCCGCCTTGCCGGCCGCGACCCGCGCGATCCACGGCCCCGATCGTGGCCTCGCGCATGCGATCGCCGCCGAGACGCTGCGCCGCCTGCCCGATCTCGACGCGATGATCGATTCGGTCACGAAGACCAATTTGCCCGACGACGCGAAGGCGCGGATGGCGTTGCGGATCGCGCTCGTCCAGGTGCTGATCCTCGGCACCCCCTCGCACGCCGCGATCTCGACCGTGTTGCCGCTGGTCGACGGCGGCCCGCGCAAACTCGTCCACGGCGTGTTCGGCACGCTGTTCCGCGCCAACATGCTGCTCCCCGAGGTGCCGACGCTGCCGGCCCCCGTCGAGCTGCGCTGGGAAGCCGCGTGGGGCGAGGAGATGGTCGACGCCGCCGGCCGCGCGATCGCGCAGGTGCCGCCGCTCGACCTGACGATCGCCGACCCGTCCGAAACCGAAGGCTGGCGCGAGAAACTCGGCGGCGAAAGCTTCATGCCCGGGCATCTGCGTCTGGGCGACCACGACTCCGTCCCCGACATGGCCGGCTTCGGTGACGGCGCCTGGTGGGTACAGGACATCGCCGCCTCGCTCCCCGCGCGCCTGCTGGGAAAAGGGGAGGGCCACGTCCTCGATCTCTGCGCAGCCCCCGGCGGCAAGACGCTCCAACTCGCCTCCGCAGGCTGGACCGTCACCTCGGTCGACAATTCGCAGAGCCGGATCAAGCGCCTGCGCGAGAATCTCTACCGCACGCATTTGAAGGCCGAGGTCGTCAACGCCGACATCCTCGAATGGGCCCCCGCCGAGCCCGCCGACGCGATCCTGATCGACGCGCCGTGCAGCGCCACGGGCATCTTCCGCCGCCACCCCGACGTCCTCCACCGCGTCCGCCCCTCGATCATCGCCGAGACCGCGGCGTTGCAGGCGCGGATCTTCGCGAGGGCCGCGGACTGGGTAAAGCCGGGCGGCACCTTGGTCTACGCGACCTGCTCGCTCGAACCGTCGGAAGGCGAAGCGCAACTCGACGCGTTCCTCGCGGCGCGCAGCGACTATTCGATCGCCCCGGTCGACCAGTCCGAACTCCCTGCCGGCATCACGCCGACGGAAGCGGGCACAATCCGCACACTCCCCGGCATGCTCGCCGACCAAGGCGGCTGCGACGGCTTCTTCATCGCAAGATTGAAGCGCATCTAAGCAATTCTCCCCTGGAAGGGGAGGTGGCGCGAAGCGACGGAGGGGTATCGCCCTGTCGAGAGCGCGTCACCCCTCCGTCACCTGCGGTGCCACCTCCCCTTGCAGGGGAGAATCGACGGGGACTTCGCACCGCGTGAATCCCACGCTAGGACAATCCCATGCAACCCGTCCGCATCGCCCCCTCGATCCTCTCCGCCGACTTCGCCAAACTCGGCGAGGAAGTGCGCGCCATCGACGCGGCCGGCGCCGACTGGATCCACATCGACGTGATGGACGGGCATTTCGTCCCCAACATCTCGTTCGGCCCCGCGGTCATGAAGTCGGTCCGCGGCGTCACCACCAAGCCGTTCGACGTCCATTTGATGATCTCGCCCGTCGACGCCTATCTCGACGCGTTCGCGGAGGCCGGCGCCGACTGCATCACCGTGCACTACGAGGCCGGCCCGCACATCCACCGCTCGCTCCAGCACATCAAGGGCCTCGGCAAGCGCGCCGGCGTCGTCATCTGCCCCGGCACGCCGGCCAAGATGCTCGACTACCTTATGGACATGGCCGACCTCGTCCTCGTGATGAGCGTCAACCCGGGCTTCGGCGGCCAGAGCTTCATCCCGAGCCAGCTCAAGAAGATCACCGCGATCCGCACGATGATCGAAAAGAGCGGCCGCGCGATCGATCTCGAAGTCGATGGCGGCGTCGATGCCGAATGGGCCAAGCGCTGCATCGACGCCGGCGCAGACGCGCTGGTCGCTGGCACCTCGGTGTTCCGCGGTGGGCCGTCGCAATACGCCGCCAACATCGCCGCGTTGCGGGGGTGAACCAACCGCGTGATCTTGTAACCGATCCCGCCCCCGACGGGATCGACGAAGGCCGCCGCCTGATCCGTCTCGGCGGCGACAAGGGGTTGTCGCTCGCCGACCGGCTGGCCGAGCGCTTCCACCGCCTGACGTGGCGCACCCCGCTCCACACGCTCCGCCTCAAGGGCCGCTACCCGCTGAAGCTGATCGCGGTTCCCGACGACCCCATCCTCGGCGACATCCCCCGCGGTACGATGCTGCTGGAAGGCGTCCTCTCGTTCCGCGGCGAAGCGCGCGATATTGAGACGCTCGACCTCGCCAAGCCGCTGCCCAAACCGTTCGCCGAGTACCTGCACAGTTTCGCGTGGCTGCGCGACCTGTCGACCGTCGCGACCCGTGCGCGGGGCGCCCCGATCGCCGAATACCTCATGGGGCTCTGGCTGACCGCCCATGCCGACACGCAAGGCGGGATCGCGTGGCGCCCCGATATGTGGGGCCGTCGCATTCTCGGCTGGACCGCGCACGCGCCGCTGATCCTGTCGTCCTCCGACCAGATCTACCGTTCGAAGGTGCTCAACGCGCTCGCAAAGGGCGCCCTCCACCTCGATCGCAATGCCGACAAGGCGCCGGCGGGTGCCCCGCGCATCGCCGCCTGGTGCGGAGTCGTCGCCGCTGGCCTCCTAATCCCCGGCGGAGAACCAAGGCAGGCGTTCGGTGAAGCCGGCCTGCTCCGCGCCCTCGGCACCGGCCTGTTCGACGATGGCGGCTCGGTCTCGCGTAGTCCGGCGATGCTGCTCGACTCGATCCAACTGCTCACCCTGCTCCAGGAAAGCTACGCCGCGCGCAGCGCCGAACTCCCGGAGACGGTCGCGGTCACGCTCACCCGGATGGTTGCGGCGCTGCTCGGCGTCGCGCACGCCGATCGCGGCCTGTCGAGCTGGCAGGGCGGTGGCCCGGCAAGCGAAACGCAGGTCGCCGCGGTCATCGAAGCCAGCGGCGTCCGCACCCGCCCCCTCCGCCAGGCGCGCGACTGGGGCTATCAACGGCTCGCCGCCGGCACCGCGGTGCTGATCGTCGACGCTGCCCCGCCGCCGATCGCCCGCCTCGTCGAAGGCGGCTGCGCCTCGACGCTGGCGTTCGAATTCTCCGACGGCCCGGCGCGGATCGTCGTCAATTGCGGCGGCGCAAGAGCCGGCATCGCGCAACTCCCGCCCGCGATGGTCGAGGGCCTGCGCTCGACGGCCGCCCACTCCACGCTGACGATCGCCGACAGCAACTCGACCGCGATCCTCACCGACGGCACGCTCGGCCGCGGCGTCGGCGAAGTCGAACTGAGCCGCCAGGAATCGGACGCCGCCAGCCGGATCGAGGCGAGCCACGACGGTTACGTCCGCCGCTGGGGATTCCTACACCGCCGCCAGCTGATGCTCACCGGCGACGGCCGCGAACTCCGCGGCGAGGACGCGCTGTTGCCGCAAGGCCGCAAGCGCCGCGCCGGCCTGTCGCTGTTCGCGATCCGCTTCCACCTGGGGGAGGGCGTGCAGGTCTCCCCCACGGCGGACGGCCTCGGCGCGATCCTCCGACTCCCCGGTGGCCCGCTCTGGCAATTCCGCTGCCGCGGCGGTGCGCTGGTGGTCGAGGACAGCGTATGGATCGACGCCGACGGCCGCCCGGTCGCGACGCAGCAGCTGATGATCATGGGTGAAGCTGCGGCGGGTGGCGCGAGTGTGAGCTGGGCGCTGAAGAAGGCCTGACCTAACGTCTGCCGGCGTGCACTTCGAAGACCCACGCCAGCCAACCCACCTCCGTCATCCTGACGAAAGTCAGGACCCAGGATACCAAACGACCATCTTCGTGGCTCTGGATCCTGACTTTCGTCAGGATGACGGGAAATGGTGGACGGGGAGTCACTCGCACGGCCCCCTGTTCCCCGACGGCAACCAACGCTAAGGCACCGCCGCACGGCGACCCCCCGACGAAAGACCCTCATGACCAGCATCCCGATCAAGCGCGCGCTCCTGTCC
This sequence comes from Sphingomonas sp. LR55, assembly GCF_036856015.1. Lineage (NCBI taxonomy): Bacteria > Pseudomonadati > Pseudomonadota > Alphaproteobacteria > Sphingomonadales > Sphingomonadaceae > Sphingomonas > Sphingomonas sp. LR55. Next base: position 2,861,216 of record NZ_JASPFO010000001.1, on the reverse strand, counting down.
GTCTCCGACAAGACCGGGATCGTCGATCTCGGCAAGGCGCTCGCGAGCCACGGCGTAGAACTCGTCTCCACCGGCGGTACCGCCACCGCGCTCCGCGCCGCCGGCCTGGAAGTCCGCGACGTCAGCGAACTCACAGGCTTCCCCGAAATGATGGACGGCCGCGTGAAAACGCTCCACCCGATGGTCCACGGCGGCCTGCTCGCTGTCCGCGACGACGCCAGCCACGCCGCCTCGATGGCCGAGCACAAGATCGGCGCGATCGACCTCGTGATCGTCAATCTCTACCCGTTCGAGGCCACCGTCGCGAAGGGCGCCGACCGCGACACCGTGATCGAGAACATCGACATCGGCGGCCCCAGCATGGTGCGCTCGGCCGCCAAGAACCACGCCTATGTCGCGATCGTCACCGACCCCGCCGACTATGCGCTCGTCTCCGGCGGCACGACCACGCTCGACGACCGCAAGAAACTCGCAGCAAAGGCCTTCGCCACCACCGCCGCCTATGACTCGGCGATCGCAACGTGGTTCGGCACGGTAGATCAGGCCGAGGAATTCCCCGCCACCCTGCCGATCACGCTCAAGCGCGGCGACACGCTTCGCTACGGCGAGAACCCGCACCAGTCCGCCGCCTTCTACACCGCAACCGGCAGCGTCCGCGGCATCGGCCAGGCGCGCCAGCTCCAGGGCAAGGCGCTCAGCTACAACAACCTCAACGACGCCGACGCCGCGCTCGAACTCATCGCCGAGTTCCGCGACGCCGAGCCCTCGGTCGTGATCGTCAAGCACGCCAACCCCTGCGGCGTCGCCACCGGCACCACGCTCGCCGAAGCCTATGCCGCGGCGTTCGCCTGCGACACGGTGTCGGCATTCGGCGGCATCATCGCCGTCAACCGCACGCTCGACGCCGAGACCGCGCGCCAGATAACCGGCATCTTCACCGAAGTCGTCGTCGCCCCCGACGCCGACGAAGAGGCGATCGCGCTGTTCGCCGCCAAGAAAAACCTCCGCCTGCTCCTCACCGGCGACCTCCCCGATCCTGCCCGCCTCGGCTTGACGGCGAAGTCGATCGCCGGCGGCTGGCTCGTCCAGGGCCGTGACAACGGCACGCCGGGTGAGTTGAAGGTCGTCACCAAGCGCCAGCCGACCGAGCAGGAGCTTATCGACTGCCGCTTCGCCTGGACGGTGGCCAAGCACACCAAGTCTAACGCGATCGTCTACGCCAAGGACGGCAGCACCGCAGGCATCGGCGCCGGCCAGATGAACCGCCTCGAATCCGCGCGCATCGCCGCGTGGAAGGCGAAGGACGCCGCGGAGAAGGCCGGCTGGTCCACACCGCGCACGATCGGCTCGGCGGTCGCCTCGGATGCGTTCTTCCCGTTCGCCGACGGCCTGCTCGCCGCGGTAGAGGCCGGTGCGACGGCGGTGATCCAGCCCGGCGGCTCGATCCGCGACGCCGACGTCATCGCGGCGGCGGACGAAGCCGGCTTGGCAATGGTCTTCACCGGCATGCGCCACTTCCGCCACTGAGTTCGACCCTCACCACTCCGTCATCCCCGCGAAGGCGGGGACCCATATTGGCGAACCTCTGCGATTATCTCCAAAGAGAGCCAGTATGGGTTCCCGCCTCCGCGGGAATGACGAAGGTGTAGCGGCTGCCCATAAAACAGGCACCCGCACCGCGCTGCACAAGTTTTAACCCCAAAACCTCCGCTGCCCGCCCGCAAGCACACCTCACCCCTCCACACCCCAACTGGCACGCACATTGCGAGGCACCTCCCGTAACAAGGGGAAGGGGCGCGATGAAACTCGTCATTGCCATCATCAAGCCGTTCAAGCTCGACGAGGTGCGCGAAGCGCTCACCACGATCGGCGTGGCGGGCATGACGGTCACCGAGGTCAAGGGGTTCGGCCGTCAGAAGGGCCAGACCGAGATCTATCGGGGGGCCGAATACAGCACCAACATGGTGCCGAAGATCAAGATCGAGGTGGTCTGCGCCGCCAGCCTCTCCGACCGTGTGGTCGAGGCGATCCAGGCATCGGCGAACACGGGCGCGATCGGCGACGGCAAGATCTTCGTGCTCGACGTCGGCCAGGCGGTACGCATCCGCACCGGCGAGACCGATGATTCTGCCCTGTGAAGATGAACGACGTGAGGGGGGACATGATGAAGCATGACATGAAGACAGCCGCCTCGGCGGTTCTGGGGTTCGGCGCGGCGATGATCGCCGCCGCACCCGCCTGGGCCCAGGACGTCGCGACACCCGTAGCCCCGGTCGTCGCGCCCGTGGTCGCGACCGTGAACAAGGGCGACACCGCCTGGATGATGACGTCGACGCTGCTGGTGTTGATGATGATCGTCCCCGGCCTCGCGCTGTTCTACGGCGGTCTGACCCGGTCGAAGAACATGCTGTCGACGATGACTCAGATCGGCGCGGTCGCGTGTCTCGCGATGCTGTTGTGGGTCATGTACGGCTACACGATGGCGTTCGGCGACGGCGGCGGCGAGTATATCTCGGGCTTCGGCAAGGCGCTGCTCCGCGGCATCACGCCCGACTCCACCGCAGCCACCTTCACGGCCGGCGTCGCGATCCCCGAATATGTCTTCATCTGCTTCCAGATGACGTTCGCCGCGATCACCGTCGCGCTCGTGCTCGGCTCGGTCGTCGAGCGGATGAAATTCTCGGCGGTGATGGTGTTCGCCATCGTGTGGCTGACGATCGTGTATTTCCCGGTCGCGCACATGGTGTGGGCATCGGGGGCAAGTTCTTCAAGATGGGTGCGCTCGATTTCGCCGGCGGCACCGTCGTCCATATCAACGCCGGTGTCTCGGCGCTGGTCGCGGCGCTGATCCTCGGCAAGCGGATCGGCTATCCCACCGATCGCATGGCGCCGCACTCGCTGACGATGACCGGGATCGGCACCGGGCTGCTCTGGGTCGGCTGGTTCGGCTTCAACGCCGGCTCGGCGCTCGAGGCCAACGGCTCGGCCGGGCTTGCGATGCTCAACACCTTCGTCGCCACCGCCTCGGCGGGGCTCGCCTGGATGCTGATCGAGCGCGTCAACGGCCACAAGGGTTCTGCACTCGGCTTCTGCTCGGGCATCATCGCCGGTCTCGTCGCGGTCACCCCGGCGGCCGGCAACTCGGGCCCGTTCGGTGCGATCATCCTCGGCGCGGTCGCCTCGGTGGTCTGCTATTACGCGGTGACGGTCCTCAAGCCGAAGCTCGGCTATGACGATGCGCTCGACGCGTTCGGCATCCACGGCATCGGCGGCATGATCGGCGCGATCGGCACCGGCATTGTCTACTCGCCCGCGTTCGGCGGCCCCGGCAAGCCCGATTTCAACATGGGCCACCAGTTGTTCGTCCAGATCGCGGCGGTCGCCACGACCATCGTCTGGGCGGCGATCGGCACCGTGATCGCGATCTACATCGCCAAGGCGCTGACCGGCTTGCGGGTTTCCGAGGAAGTCGAGCGCGAAGGCCTCGATCTCGGCGAGCACGGCGAACGCGCCTACGACTAGTTCGGTAGCGGGCCGACCGAGCTCGCACCCACGACGTTCCTCCTGCGGACAACCTTGGCTCGGTGTGGCAACACACCGGGCCATTTTTGGTTTCGATCGAAGTGGTACTTCGATCGAGTGTGAGGAGGGGTGAGCGCACCTCCCCTGTTCTCCCGCGAAGGCGGGAGCGCAGGACCAAGCAAAGCTGCGAGGGGTGAAAATCCCCCTCCCGCTTGCGGGAGGGGTTAGGGGAGGGGCCGACGTACGTACTGGCGTCCGGTCCATGAGGCTAACCCCTCCCCGACCCCTCCCGCAGGCGGAAGGGGAGCAGAAGAGTGCCACTTCGGTCGGCGCTCAAGTCCTATGCGCCAGCTCCTCCCCGGCGAAGGCCGGGGCCCAATTGGGGGACGTCGATGACGACGGGCGGTCTTTCGTTATTGCCGTCCCCCAATTGGGCCCCGGCCTCCGCCGGGGAGGTGAGGAGCCCCAATACGCCCAGCGCAAACATCCCAACCTGTCCTTCGATACGCCGCTTCGACAAGCTCAGCGGCTACTCAGGACGAACGGAAGGGGGAGCAGGGCGAGAGAGAGAGGACGGGGAAGCGTAAGCCGCGGCCCAGCGAACCGCGCGCCTAAACCCGCACGCTCTTCGGCGCCAACCGGCGAATATCAAGCACGTCCACCTTCGCCAGCATCACCGCACCCAGCGCCCGGTCGCCGGTCTCGACGAGGATACCATCCTGCGTAGCTCGCACCGTCCGCCACGCGACCTCGCGCACCGCCAGCCGCTTGCCGATCCGCTTGACCGCAGCCACGCGCCCGTCATCCGCGATCGCCAGCGCACCCTGGCCATCCGCGCCGACCACCGCGCCCGCCACGGCAAATCCGGCGAGTTGCGCCTGCGCCGCGTCCGCCGCTTCTTCGGGCGTCTCGATCTTCACCACGCGTCGCGCCCGCATGATCGCCCAGCCGGCGAGGACGATCAGCAAGACGATAGCGACGCCGCCACCGATGACAGCAGGCCCGACCAGAATGGGCCCGATCGCGACAGGCGTCATCGCGGCCCTGCGAGCGCGTCCAGCATCGGTCGGATTCCGCGCAGGTCGTACCCGGCGTCCTCGGCCTGCGCGAGCAACAGGTTCGGGTTCCGACCCGCCTTCGCCGCCGCCAGCGCCCACAAATTACAGCTCCGCGTCCCCGAGCGGCAATACGCCAGCACAGGCCCGTCCGAATCGGTCAGCGCCTGCGTCATCGCGTCGATCTGCGGATGCGAGAAGCCCGCATGCGTCACCGGAATCGAGACATATTTCAGCCCGGCCGCTTCCGCCGCCGCGCGGATCGCGTCACCTGAAGGTTGCCCCGCATCTTCGTCGTCCGGCCGGTTGTTGACGATCGTCTTGAACCCCGCCGCGGCAATCTCCGCGACCTGCTCGACCGCGATCTGTGGCGCGACCGAAATACTTTCGTTTATTTGCCGTATCATGCGGACTCGCGGATGACCTGGAGGAAGGCATCCCCATAGGCGTCGAGTTTCCGCGCGCCAATGCCTGATAACAGGCTGAGCTCGGCACGCGACGATGGCCGCTGCCGCGCAATGTCACGCAACACCGAATCGTGGAAGATCACATACGGTGGAACGCCCGCTTCCTTCGCCAGATCGCGCCGCCGCACGCGCAAAGCCTCGAACAGCGGATCATCGACCGGGTTCGGCGTCGCGCCCGGCGCGGCCTTGCGCCGCCGCTCGCGCTTGGGCGGAACGACGATCGACACCGCCGCCTCGCCCTTGAGGATCGCCTTCGCCGCCGGCCCGAACTCGAGGCCCCCATGCGGATTGGTGCGCAGCGCATCCTTCAGCATCAGCGCGCGCGACACCGGTTTCAGCAACGCCACTTCGTCGCCCTCGACGATCCCGTACACCGACAACGCCTCGTGCCCGTTCATCAGGCTCCGCTCCGACGAAACGCCGGTCAAAATGCCCTCGATATAGCCGACCCCGAACATCTGCCCGGTCCGGAACACCGCCGACAGGAATTTCCGCGCGGTCTCGGTCGCGTCCACCGCATCGACGTTACCGAGGCAATTGTCGCAATTCCCGCAATCCTCAAGCCGCTCCTCGCCGAAATGCTTGAGCAGGATCCGCCGCCGGCACCCGGCGGTCTCGACCAGCCCGCCCATCGCCGTCAGCCGCTGGCGTTCACCCGCCTGCCGCTCAGGCTCGACCTCGCCGATCCGCTGCCGAGCGCGCGCGAAATCCTCGGCGCCCCAGAACAGGTGCGCGATCGCCGGGTCGCCGTCACGCCCCGCGCGCCCGGTCTCCTGATAGTAAGCCTCGATCGACTTCGGCAGCCCGGCATGCGCCACGAACCGCACGTCGGGCTTGTCGATCCCCATCCCGAACGCGACCGTCGCGCAGATCACCATGTCCTCGCTCGCGACGAAATCCGCCTGGTTCTTCGCCCGCACCTGCGGATCGAGGCCAGCATGATAGGCCCGCGTCGGCCGCCCGCTCCGCCCCAGCGCCTCCGCCAGCTTCTCGGTCGCCGCGCGCGTCTGCGCGTACACAATGCCCGGCCCCGGGATCTTCTCGAGGATGTCCGCGATCTGCCGATTGACGTTGTCGCGCCCCGAAATCGCATAGCGGATGTTCGGCCGGTCGAACCCCGACACGATCAGCCCTTCCTGCGAGATCCCCAACTGCTCGAGGATATCGGCGCGCGTATGTGCGTCAGCCGTCGCGGTCAGCGCGAGCCGCGGCACATCCGGAAAGCTGTCGAGCAAAGGCCGCAGCAACCGGTAATCCGGCCGGAAATCATGCCCCCACTCGCTAACGCAATGCGCCTCGTCGATCGCGAACAGGCTGATCCGCGCTTGGCTCAGGAGGTTCCGAAAACTCTCGTTAGAAGCGCGTTCGGGCGCGACATACAGCAGGTCCAGATCGCCCGCCCGAAACCGCGCGATCGTCTCCTCGCGATTGGTATCTGCGCTCGTCAAAGTCGCCGCCTTGATCCCGACCGCGGTGGCGGCCCGCAACTGGTCATGCATCAACGCGATCAGCGGCGACACGACCACGCACGTCCCCTCCAGCATCGTCGCCGGCAACTGGTAGCACAGCGACTTGCCCGCCCCGGTCGGCATGACGGCGAGCGTCCGCTGCCCCGCGAGCACCCGGTCGACCACATCGCGCTGCACGCCGCGGAAATCGGGAAAACCAAAGATGCGCTGGAGATCGGGAAGGGGGTCGAGTGCCATTGCCGTCTAGGTAGCGATCCTCGGGACGATGTCGAGGCGGAGGGGGCTATTCGTGAAGCAGCACCCAGGGGTTAATATCCTGACCCTCTTAGGGATCACCTCCCCGGCGGAGGCCGGGGCCCAGTTGGAAAGTCGGTTGTAACGATACGATGTCCCCAGTCACCACCGATGCCCAACTGGACCCCGGCCGCCGCCGGGGAGGTGCTTCTCCAATTATGCAACGCCAAGATTAGCCATATTGCTAATTAGCCTAACTCCTAATATGCATCCTCCATGGACTCGGTCTTCGACGCCCTCGCGCACCCTACGCGCCGCCGGATTCTCGAACTGCTGAAGGGCGGCGCGATGACCGCCGGCGCGCTTGCCGATGCGTTCGCGGTGTCGAAGCCGACCATGTCGAACCACTTTGCCAAGCTGAAGGCCGCCGGCCTGATCCAGGCCGAAAACCGCGGCACGTCGATCGTCTACACGCTCGACCTGTCGGTGATGGAGGAGGTGGTGATGGGCTTCATGGGCCGGCTCCGCGTCGGCGACGCACACGCAAGGGGGACACATGCGCTACCGAAACCTGATCATAGCCTCGGCACTGACCACCGTCGGTCTCGCGATCGTCGCGGCCGTCGCGCTGGGTAGATTGCCCGCCGGTACGCAACTCCCGACGCACTGGGGGCCCGACGGTCTCCCCGATCGCTTCGCCAACGCCGGCACCGCGTTGTTCATGCCGGCCGCGCTCACGATCGCAATATCGCTGATGATGGCAGCGCTGCCCTCGATCGAACCGATGCAGGACGAGCTCGAGCAATCCGCGCCGCTCTATCGCACCGGCTGGGTCGGGCTGCTCGGCATCATGATCCTCGTCGAGGCGATGGTCGCCGCGCCCGCCTTCGGTCTCGCGCTACCGCCCACGACGATGCTCGTCGGGATCGGCGCGCTGTTCGTGATGCTCGGCAACGTCCTGCCCAAGTCGCGCCCGGGCTTCTTCGTCGGCATCCGCACGCCGTGGGCGATCATAGACCCCGACAACTGGATCGCCACGCACCGCTATGGCGGCCGGATCATGATGGCGGCGGGTTTCGCGCTGATCCTGGTCGCGGTGCTGCCGATGCACAGCGAAAACCGCACCTCGTTCGTCATCGCGCTGATGCTGGTGACGGTCGCGACGCCGATCCTCTATTCCTTCCTCTACTGGCGCCGCACTCGCCGCGCGCAATAGATCGAGATCGGGTCGGGTTCTCGCGGTCCGCTCATGGACCGCCGCAACTTCCTGCGCATCCTCCCCGTTCAATCCGGGGGGACGCGCATGGAACTGAACATCAGGCTGGCCGAACTGCAGAAGCGCACGATCGAACACCGCGAAGTCCTGCTGACCGAGGAGGCGGCGAAGACCGCGCTCGTCATGCCGTTTCTCCAGTCGCTCGGCTACGACGTCTTCAACCCGTCCGAAGTCGTCCCCGAATTCACCGCGGACGTCGGCACCAAGAAGGGCGAAAAGGTCGACTACGCGATCTGCGCAGGCGGTAAGGTGTCGATCCTGATCGAGTGCAAGCCGTCCTCGGTCCAGCTCAACGTCAACCACGCCGGGCAATTGTTCCGCTATTTCAGCGTCACCGACGCGCGGCTCGCGGTGCTCACCAACGGCGTCGTCTACCAATTCTATTCGGACATCGAACGCCCGAACAAGATGGACGACAAGCCCTTCTTCACCTTCACGATGGACGCGATCAAGCCCGGCGACATCCGCACGCTCGAGAAATTCACCAAGGCCGCGTTCGACATCGACAAGATCGTCCAGGAGGCGGGCAACCTCAAGACGCAGTCGCTGATCCGCCTCGAACTGGAGAAGGAGTTCGCCGAACCCTCCGACGAGTTCGTCCGGATGATGGCGCAGCGCGTCCACGGCGGGCGCCTGACGCCGGCGATCAAAGACGGGTTCGCCAAGCTGCTCGCGCCAGCGATCGCCGCGCTGATCCGCGATTTCGTCAACGAACGCCTGTCGTCCGCACTGAAGGCGTCGAGCCCGGTCGAGGACCTGCCGCCGGGTGCGTCCGACGACCCCTCCGATGGCGATGGCATCGTCACCACCCAAGAGGAGATATCCGGCTTCCACATCATCCAGGCGATCGCCTCGCGACTCGTCGACCCGAAACGCGTGATCGTCCGCGACGCGAAGTCGTACTGCGCGATTTTGCTCGACGACAATAACCGGAAAACAGTCGCGCGGATGCACTTCAACGGCATCACCACCAAGTATCTCGGCATGTTCGCCGGCAAGGACGAGACGCGGCATCTGCTGTCCGACCTGACGCACATCTACCAATATTCGAGTGCGATCGAGGCAAGGTTGCGCGAGTTGGATCCCTCGATCCCGGCGTAGTCCGGCATGGAATGAAGCAACGCCTCACTTCCGTTCCCCGCGAAAGCGGGGGCCCAGGACCAAGCCGTGCCATCGCCCCTGATTCCTGGGCCCCCGCGTTCGCGAGGGAACAGAAGCGTTAGTGCACTCCGCGCTACTCGCCGTTAGCGCTCCACCCAGCACCCAACCACCACCCACCCCGACGAAGGCCGGGGCCCAATTGGAAAGGTGGCAATAACGACGCGCTGCCATCAGTTAGCAACGTCCCCCAATCGGGCCCCGGCCTTCGCCGGGGGTGGCGGGGGTGAGTCTACTCTCCGTCATGCCGGGCTCGTTCCGGCATCCACCCGTCCCAGAGCTCGAAACGTGAGAGTGCGCGGAACAGTGGACCCCGGAACAGGTCCGGGGTGACTGAGAATAGTGTGGCGAGTGTTCGCCGTTACAACAACCGCGGTGGGCCGCCCCTACTCCGCCGCCAACGCCCCATCGTCATCCCCCGCGCGCTCCTGCGCCTGCCGGTTCCACATCTCCGCATACACGCCGCCCTGCCGCAGCAAGTCCGCGTGCGTCCCCTTCTCGACGATCCGCCCCGCCTCCAGCACGACGATCTGGTCCGCATGCACCACCGTCGACAGCCGGTGCGCGATCACGATCGTCGTCCGCCCCCGCTCGATCGCCTCCAGCGTGTCGAGGATCTCCGCCTCGGTCCGGCTATCCAGCGCCGAGGTAGCCTCGTCCAGGATCAAGATCGGCGGGTTCTTCAACAACGTCCGCGCGATCGCCACGCGCTGTTTCTCGCCACCCGACAGCTTCAACCCACGCTCGCCCACCCGCGTCTCATACCCCAGCGGCTGGCGCTCGATGAACCCCGAGATCGCCGCCCCCTTCGCGGCAACCTCGACCTCGGGCATCTCCGCGCCCTCACGCCCGTACGCGATATTGTACCCGATCGTGTCGTTGAACAGCACCGTATCCTGCGGCACAATCCCGATCGCGGCGCGCAAGGACGCCTGCCGAACCTCCGAGATATCCTGCCCGTCGACGGTAATCCGCCCGCCCGTCAGGTCGTAGAACCGGTACAACAACCGCGCGAGCGTCGACTTGCCCGCACCCGACGGCCCAACGACAGCCAGCGTCGATCCCGCCGGCACATCCAGCTCCAGATCGCGCAGGATCGGCCGCCCCGCATCATACCCGAACGACACCCCCTCGAACCGGACATGCCCCGCGCTCACCGCCAGCGCAGGCGCGCCCGGCGCATCCACCACGGTCGCGGGCGTATCGATCAGGTCGAACATCGCCGCCATGTCGAGCGCACCCTGCCGGATCGTGCGATACACCATTCCCAGCAGGTCGAGCGGCCGGAACAGCTGCGCCAGCAACGTCGACACGAACACCACGTCGCCCGCCGACGCCTCGCCGCGGCTCCACCGCCACACGACGAAGCCCATGCCGCCCGCCAGCATCACATTGGTGATCAGCGCCTGGCCGAGGTTGAGCCACGCGAGCGAATTCTCGCTCTTCACCGCCGCCTCGGAATAGGCCGTGATCGCGCTGTCGTAACGCCGCGCCTCCCGCTCCTCCGCGCCGAAATACTTCACCGTCTCGAAGTTCAGCAGCGAATCCACCGCATGCGCGACCGCGCCGGTATCGAGGTCGTTCATCCGCGCCCGCAGCGCATTGCGCCAGTCGGTCACCATCCGCGTGAAAAGGATGTAGCCGACCACCATCACCACAGTCGCGACGACCAGCGGCCAGCCGAACTTGGTCCAGAACAGCCCGAGCACCAGCACCAGTTCGAACACCGTGGGCGCGATGTTGAACAGCAGAAAATACAACATCGTATCGATGCTCTTGGTGCCGCGCTCGACCACCTTGGTGACCGCACCCGTCCGCCTGGACAGGTGAAAATCGAGGCTCAGCGCATGGAGATGGCGAAACACCTGCGCCGCCAGCCGCCGCGACGCGTCCTGCCCGACGCGCTCGAACACCGCGTTGCGCAGATTGTCGAACAACGTCGTCCCGAACCGCGACGCCGCATACCCGACCACCAGCAACACGACGAGCGTCAGCGCCCCGCGATTGTTCCCCGCCATCCGGTCAACCGCGTATTTCAGCGTAAACGCTGCGCCAAAGACCTGGATGAGCTTCGACGCGATCACGAGCAGCATCGCGACGACGATCCGCGCCTTCAGCTTGGGCTGCCCCGCCGGCCACAGAAACGGCAGGAAGCGGCGGAGAGTCGGCAGCAACGGCTGGTCCGCGCGGGTGGAGGTGTAGGTATCAGGGGGCATGGATCGACGCGATGTAGGCGCAGTCAAGCCCCGGTGAAAGCAGTTGGGGGAACAATCCTGCCACTTCGTCGCTTTTATCGATACGTCCTGCCGCAACGGCACGCTCGTAATTGGGCCCGCAACCGGAGAGTGAAATGGAACCGCTGTTCTACGTCATGGCGATCATGGGTTGCGGCGACGGCAATGTGAACTGCACCGAGGCCCGCGTGATCCCGTCGCGCTACGAAACGATGGCGCAGTGCCGCGCGGCGCTGCCCGACCAGCTGGCGCGAAACACCGATGTTCCCTACCCGATGATCGGCGCGAATTGCCGTGCGCAGGGCCAGTTGATGGCAAAGACCGGCAAGGCGAAGTCGTAGGGCTAGACTGTTTCCCCGCGAAGGCGGGGGACCCAGACTGGACTCCCGCATTCGCGGGAGAACAAACTAGCCGGCAGTGATCACCTAGGTCGCGTCCACAACCGAGCATCCCTCGGAGCCCGCGGATACAGGGTCTCCCGCCGCGCGGCCTCTCGCGCCGCCTTGGCGATAAACCCCAGTTTTTGCATCCCTGACGTGGTCACCCGGTGATCCCACGCATGCTCGCGCCGAGCCGCCACGGTCCGCCCGATCGCGCCGTAAATTCCCGCCGCCGACAGCACCGCCCACGCCGAGCGGAACGACAGCGCCGGCGTCCCCTCGCGCGCACTCGTCTCGAACGCCGCAGCCCGATCCGCCATCCGCTTTGTCAACACCGCGAGCCGCGAGCGGAACGGCGGCTTCATGTGCTGCCCCGGCGGAAAGTCCATCTCGACCAGCCAGTCCTCGGGCAGGTAGCACCGCCCGACCCGGTCATCCTCCTCGACGTCGCGCGCGATATTGGCCAGCTGGAATGCCATCCCCAGGTCGCATGCGCGGTCGAGCGTGTCCTCGTCGTCGGGATCGACGCCCATCGCGATCGCCATCATGCACCCGACGACGCCCGCGACATGGTAGCAATATTTGTAGAGGTCGTTCTCCGACCGCGGCCGCCACTCGCGCGCATCGAGCGCGAAGCCCTCGACGAGATCGCGCGCGAACCGCTTCGGCAGCCGGGTTTCGGCGGCGAATATCCGCAGCGCATCGAACGCCGGCTCACCGACGACTTCGCCTGCCAAGGCCCGCTCGGTCATCGCCGACAGCGCAACGAGCCGGGCAGGGGCATCCTCGACCACGGTCATGCCATGGCCATGATCCTGCCCATCGGCGATATCGTCGCACCGCCGGCACCACGCATATAACAGCCAAGCCCGCTCGCGCGTCGGCTTGTCGAACAACAGGCTGGCGGCAGCAAAACTCTTCGATCCACGCGAGATCGATTCGTGCGCGGTAGCGACGATCGCCTCGCGCGAGGGGAGGGGGTGAATCACGAGATCACCCGGACAACTACCACCCCGGCGAAGGCCGGGGCCCAATTGGAAAAGTTGGAGTAACGACGCGCAACGCGAACCAATTCATGTTCCCCAATTGGGCCCCGGCCTCCGCCGGGGTGGAGCAGGGTGTCAGGATGTGGTTCGAACCTCACAAATCCGACGCGTTCATCCGCACGATCGGCTGCGTCGGAACATGGTCCGCCATCCGGTCGAGCAGCACGTCCAGCGTATCCGCCACGATCAGCAGATCACGGTGTTGCGGCCGCAAGAATCCAACCTCGCCCATCTTCTCCCAGAACGCGATCAGGTGGTCGTAATACCCAGCGGTATTCAGCAACCCCACCGGATCCGCATGATAGCCAAGCTGCGCCCAGCTCAGCGCCTCCCACAACTCGTCCATCGTCCCCGTCCCACCCGGGATCGTCACGAACCCGTCGGAAAGATCGGTAAACATCTGCTTCCGCTGATGCATGCCGGAGACAACGTGCAACTCGGTTAGCCCGCGATGCGCGACCTCGGCGTCGACCAGCGCCTGCGGGATAACCCCAATAACCTCGCCGCCGCCCTCAAGCGCCCCATCCGCGATCGCGCCCATCAGTCCGGTCCGCCCACCGCCATAAACGAGGCCGATCCCCCGCTCGGCAAACGCGCGTCCGAGCGCCCGAGCGCCCTCGATATAGGTGGGATCGGCCGGCGTAGCCGACCCGCAATACACAGCAAGTCTCTTCATCCCGCCTCGCTAGGGGAAGCGCGCAGGGTGCGGCAAGGGAAGATTTTGTTCGCGCAGAGGCGCAGAGGCGCGGAGATGTACCGCTGGTCGCGCAGCGACTGCCCGATCACCTTCGACGAACAGATAGTTGTGTCTGCCGACCGAAAAACCGGATGCAACAATCGCCGCGCCTCCGCGCCTCTGCGCGAACAAATTTCTTACTTCTCGCCCTCAAGCATCAACCGAGCAGTCGCCTTCGCACTCCCGACAACCCCCGGAATCCCAGCCCCCGGATGCGTCCCGGCGCCCACGAAGTACAAATTCGGAATATGCTCGTCGCGATTATGCACCCGGAAATACGCGCTCTGCGTCAGCACCGGCTCCAGCGAGAACGCGCTACCCAGATGCGCGTTCAGATCCTGCGCGAAATCCTTCGGCGCGTACGAGAACTTCGTCACGATCCGCTCATGGATGTCCGGGATCAACCGCCGCCCGATCTCGTCGAGGATGCGCTTCTCCAGGATCGGCGCGATCTCGTCCCAGTCGACCGGGAACTTGCCCAGATGCGGCACCGGCGCCAACGCATAGAAGGTCGAATGCCCCTCGGGTGCCAGAGACGGATCGGTCACCGTCGGATGATGCAGGTACAGCGAGAAATCTTCGCTCAGCACGCCGTGGTCGTAAATGTCCTCGAGCAGCCCCTTATAGCGCGGCCCGAACAGGATCATGTGGTGCGGGATACCCGGCCACGTGCCCTTGATCCCGAAATGCACCACGAACAGCGACGGCGAATATTTCTTCCGTTCGAGCGAGCCCGTCTTGCGCTTCGCACTACGCGACGTCGCCAGCAGGTCGCGGTACGTGTGCATGATGTCGCTGTTCGCCGCGATCGCGTCCGCCTGCGCAGACCAGCCGCTAGCGCAGGTCACGCCCGTCGCGCGGTCGCCCAGAGTCTCGATCGACGTCACCGGATCGTCGAGCCGCAGCACGCCGCCCAGCCGTTCGAACTGGGTCACCAGCGCCGCCACCAGCCGGTTGGTCCCGCCGCGTGCGAACCACACCCCGCCATCACGCTCCAGCTTGTGGATCAGCGCATAGATCGCGCTCGTCGTCATCGGGTTGCCGCCGACCAGCAGCGTATGGAACGACAAAGCCTCGCGCAATTTCTCCGACTTCACGAAGCTCGACACGATCGAATAGACCGACCGCCACGCCTGATATTTCGCCAGCGCCGGCGCCGCCTTGATCATCGACCCGAAGTCGAGAAACGCGACATGGCCGAGCTTTTCATAGCCCTCGTGAAACACCCCGGCGGAGTAATCGAGGAACTTCAGATAGCCTTCCCAGTCGCCCGGATGCAGCCGCTCGATCTCCGACCGCATCAGCGTGTCGTCGTTGGTGTAGTCGAAGTTCGTCCCGTCGGGCCAGTTCAACCGGTAGAACGGCAGCACCGGATCGAGCGTCACGTCCTCGCTCATGTCGCGCCCGGTCAGCGCCCACAATTCGCGCAGGCAATCCGGATCGGTGATCACCGTCGGCCCCGCATCGAACGTAAAGCCGTCGCGCTCCCAATAATAGCCGCGTCCGCCCGGTTTATCGCGCGATTCGACGATCGTCGTCTGCACGCCCGCGGATTGCAGCCGGATCGCGAGCGCCAGCCCGCCGAAACCTGCGCCGATGACTATTGCGGTCTTCATGATGACATACTGCCTGCGATGGCGCGGACGGCGCGCACGATGGGGACGGGGGGCTTGCCGGTCAGAACGCGCGCCTTGTCGGCAAGGGTCGAACGTCCGGCATAGAAACGGCCGATGAGCGATGGGGATAGGCGGTAGAAGCGCTCGAGGATGCGGTAGCGTTCCTCTGGTTCCGCCGCGCGGAACAACATCGTGTCGAGCATCCGGTAGAAGCCGCGCGACTTCCACGTCGCGCGCCACCGCATGCGTCGCGTCGTGGAGTTTCGCTCCTGAGAAATCATTGCGCCCCGCCAGCATAGCCGCAGTCCGAACCGCGTCGGGCAGCGAGTACCCCGTGGTCGGGTGGAACATCCCTGCGCGCATGCCAGCTTTGGCGACATGCGCGCCGCCCGAGCGCCAATAGGCCTCGAAATCGCCGCCCATCGCGACCGGCAGCACGCCGGACTCTTCGCGCACGACGTTGTCGACCGACCAGCCGCGCGCGGTGACATACGCGTCAATCCGATCGCCCAGCACCGGGATATCGAGATCGGGCGTGTCGCTATAATAGGTGTCCTCGACGAACATCCGGTCCGCGCTGAACGGCAGGCAATAGACGAAGCGATACCCGTCGATCTGCGGAATGGTCGCGTCCATCACCATTGGCTTTGGCGCCTCGTGCGGCGCGCTCAACGCGAGTTCGCGCCCAAGGAACTTCTGCCACGCCAGGTCGAGCAGCGACAGGTCGCCCGGCCCGCGCGCGTCGATCACGCCGGTGGCTTCGATCCGGTCGCCATCCGCCAGCACCACCGCGGTCGCGCTCGCGCCCGATACCTTCCGCCCGAGCATCAGCGCATGCGCAGGGAGCACCCGGCGGACCTCGCGGTCGAGCCGCTCGCTCTCGATCGAATAATAGGTTTCATCGATCGTCCGCGCATGCGCTGGAAAGCGCACGTCGTAGCCCTGCCACGCATGCACCACGAGCGGGGCGACGATCCAGCGATCTCCTTGCGCCACGTCGCTGCCGAAGAACGACCAGAGGTGATTGCCGCCAACGACCTGCGCGGAGTCGATCAGTCGTACGTCGAGCGCAGGATGCTTGGCCTTGAGCGCCAGCGCGATCATCCCGCCGGCCAAACCCGCGCCAACGATCGCGACGTCGCAGGAGATCGTCGATGCCATGCCTCCGACTAGCGCAAAGCGAGAGGCTCGAAAACAACCTTTGCAAACCAATCACCGCCGAAGACAACCTGCATCGTCGGATGATCCTCCCCCGGCGGGGGAAGATCGAAGGATTGCGGCGCCTTTGCCGTGAGAAAGGCGAGGGCAGGGGGTGTTCCCCTCAACCCACCAATGCCGCTAGCCTGCCTCCATGCGCACACTCATATCCGCCCCGACACTCACCACCGCCCGCCTGACCCTGACCGGCCACGCCGCCACCGACCTCGAAGACTGCGCGGCGATGTGGGCCGATCCGCGCGTCTACGCGATGATCGGCGGCCAGCCGCGATCGCGCGAAGACGTCTGGATTCGTCTCCTGCGCGCGATCGGCCAATGGACGCTGTTCGGGTACGGCAGCTGGGTCGCGCGCGACGCCGCCGGCCGCCTGATCGGCGAACTCGGCCTGATGGAAGCGCGGCGGGCGATTGAGCCCCAAATCGACGCGGCTCCGGAGGTGGGCTGGACCCTTACCGGCGACGCGCAAGGCCAGGGCTACGCTTCCGAAGCGCTCGCCGCGATCCTCGCCTGGACCGACGCGCGTATCCCCGCGACGACCTGCATCATCGACCCCGCCAACGCTCCCTCGATCCGACTCGCCGAACGGCTAGGCTATCGCCTGCGCACGCAAGGCACGTACCGGGACGCGCCGATCCTGATCTTCGACCGCACCGCGCGCCGAGAGGATCCCGCGATCAGCGCTGCGCAGTGACGACCGGTTTCTGCACCGAGGCGATCGGCATCGGATCGCCCGCGCGGTCGTAGAACGCCATCAACACCAGCCCCAGGGCCAGGATGCCGCCCGAGATCACGTAGATCAGCCCCTTCTTGTTATTGCCCGTATCCAGGTCGGTATCCCCGCGCGGCGCTGTGGTTTGCCATGCATCACTCTCCGAATAGGCAGGTCATCCTGCTCTGACACGAAGGCTATCACGATTCCGCGCACTGCATAGAGCCTATTGCAACGGTAGGAGGGTCGCCCGGATAACGTACCAAGCCTCGGCACCCGCGGAAGGCAGGGTATGTCGAGATGCAGGCGGCCCCAAAGGAACTTGCCCGGACGAACCAGGCCAGCATGTCCTCTACGTATCCCGGTTGCGGATCTCGGTCCCAGACGCGCCTCGCCGTCACCACCCCTTTTATGGATTGACGGCATACCTGCCCCAAACCGCCGAATGCGTCCGAAGGGTCGATGTGCGCCTCGAGACTATGTAAACTGACCGAAATCGACGTTTATAAGTATGGATGGCGGGCAGCAATGTCTCTGGCCGTTACCGCCCATGACACCCGCTCGGAATTTGCCGCATACAGATCGGTCATAACCGACGTATGTCACAACGCATTTCGAACGGGTGCCACGACATCGCGGGCTTAGTTGGCCGTAACCGTAAAGAACGGATCATAGGAATATGTCTTGCCCGACATCGAAATGTTCAGGCTGTACTGGTATTTTGCAGATCCCGTCCCCTCATTGATGACGCATGTCCAGTAATCGACGCCCGCAGGTGTTTTCTGCTGTTCGAGATTCTGGAAGATTCCGTCGTTGACGCACTGTCCGGTGAACCCGGTAATCGCGATATTGTCGCTCGGATTGATCGGGTAAATCGTCCAGACGGGTACGTCGCCCGCGTCGCACGGCGTGTTCAATTCGTTCCCTGCTTCGGCCGTACCTTCATACCCGGTCGTATCGATCATATATAACCCCTGGGTTATAGTCGTTCCGCTCGCAGTGGACTGTGCAGTTTCGACGTCGACGGCAATCATGATGTTGATCGTGGACATGCTTCATCTCCTAAGCTTCTTGTTAGAAGATAATAGATCAGCATCAATTACGACTCTAATCAAATGTGCGGTCAATGTTCAATTCGGATTATGTTGTTAGATATCTACGTAATTTGAGAAAATAACTACTGGATAAATGTAAATCTATTTAAAAAGTTCATAATTAATGAACGAGTCAATTTTATTAACATGTACTTCGGCGCCAGAATAAGTCTTTTGATCACCAGGCTTTAACCGGCGCTACGCTGGCTGGTGCTAGCAGGGTATGCGGATGGCGCGCTTCGGAACACTATTGTTCCATCGCCGATACGCTATGACGGCGCCCTGAAAACCGATCGGTATCGGTTCGATTCGGTGGCTCGGTCCGTTCCGGCAATATCGACTCCGATCGATGGGCCCGAGCCGGTTATGCCATTACCCAAAACCCCGAATTCCCGTATAAGCCCCTCATGAGGCTCGCCATCGTCCTCTCCGCGATCGCGATGACCGCGATCGTCGGCATCCGGTATCTCATCGTCTCCGGCGCGTTCGCAGCCGCGACGCGCGCGTCATCTCGGGCTCTATCGCGGGCTCGACGCGCAGATGCGGCGCGAGATCTGGTGGAGCATCGCCTCGGCGGCGATCTACGGCGTGCCCGCAGGGATCGTCGCCTGGGGCTGGCAGAATCGCGGCTGGACGCAGATCTACACCGACGTCCACGCCTACCCGCTCTGGTATCTGCCGGTCTCCGTGCTTGCCTTCCTGTTCGCGCACGACACCTGGTTCTACTGGACGCATCGCTGGATGCATCGGCCGAAGCCGTTCAAGCTCGCGCACGCGGTGCATCACGCCAGCCGCCCGCCGACCGCGTGGGCGGCGATGGCGTTTCACCCGATCGAGGCGATCACCGGTGCTGTGATAATTCCGCTACTGGTGTTCCTAATTCCGATCAATGTCGGCGCACTGGGTCTGGTACTGACGATCATGACCGCTATGGGGGTAACCAATCACATGGGGTAGGAGGTTTTCCCCCGGTTCATGTGGCGGGGCGCACTGGGCGGCTGGCTGATCACGGCGAGCCATCATCAGCGCCATCACGAACAATACGGGTGCAACTATGGCCTCTATTTCCGCTTTTGGGATCGGCTCTGCGGCACCGACAAGGGACTCGGCGACTTCACCAAGGCGCACGCGAAGGCTGCCGCTCGCAGTAGCGGGCACGCTGGCATGGCTGACGCTGGCAGCGGCGGCTCCCGTCACGCGGCTTGACGTCGAGATCGACAATCTCCGTTCGGCAAAGGGCATGATCCGGATCTGCCTCACCGCCGACCCGGACAATTTTCCGGCCTGCGTCGACGACGCCAATGCGCTGACCCGGTCGATCCCGGCGAGCGTCCATACCACCAGCTTTCCCGGCTTGCCGCAGCGCGGCTATGCGCTTGCGGTGATCCATGACGAGAACAGCAACGCGAAGCTCGATACGATCGCGGGGATCCCGCGCGAAGGCTATGGATTCTCGCGCAATGCCGCGGTCCGGTTCGGGCCGCCGCGCTTTTCGGCGGCCCGGTTCATGCTCGCCGGTGATGCCGAAATGCAACAGGTGAAAATGCGTTACATCTTCTGACCGATCGTAACGGACCGAAAACGAAGGCGCTGCGTTTTGCGCTGGAACCTTTTTGTCCGGAGCATTTCCTTGCGCGCATTCTCTATCTTCACGTCTGCCGCAATCGCGGTGCTCGCGATCGCCACGCCGGCACTCGCCCAGACCGATCCCAACCCGTCGCCGACGATCACCGATCCCAAGGACAACAACCGCGTCACGGTCGCGCTCGGCGTGGTGTCGATGCCCGATTACGAAGGTGCGGACAGCAATTCCTTCACCCCCGCCGGCGCCTTCGTCGGCACAGTGCGTGGGCATGACTTCTTCCTCCGCGGCACGCAGCTCTATTTCAACCTGATCCCGAACACGGGTGAGGTCGGCACCAATTTCGAACTGGGCGTGATCGGTGGCGTCCGCCGCGACCGCACCGGCGATATCGACAACCGTCAGGTCCGCGCGCTTGGCAAGATCGATACCGCCTATGAACTGGGTGGCTATGTCGGCGTCGCCCGGACCGGCGTCATCACCAGCGACTATGATACGCTCACCGCGCGCGTCGCCTATGTTCATGACGTCTCGGGCACTTATGACAGCTACGTCATCACGCCGCAGGTGAACTACACCACGCCATTGTCGGTCCGTACGCTCGTCTCGCTCGGCGTCGCCGCGGATTACGCCGGTAAGGGCTTCGGCCGGACCTATGCGGCGGTGACGCCGATCGGTACGCTCGCCAGCGGCCTCCGGACTTATGACGTCAACGACAGTGGCTTCCGCCGCGTCAACGCATCGCTGTTCGTGGTGCAGAGCCTGTCGGGCGATCTCCGCCACGGTTTCGGCGTCGGTGCCGGCGTGCTCTACGGCCGCATGGTCGGCAAGTACAAGGATACCCCGATCGTCGCCGACGTGGGCAGCGCGGACCAGTGGCTCTACGCGCTGGGGCTGACCTACACCTTCTGATCTGAGGCCGGCTGATCCGAGGCTGGCCGATCCGAGGCCGGCCCAAATGATACTGGGCAAACTTCGAGACCCATCGATCCTCCCCTGGCGGGGAGGATCGATGGGTCTCGAACGTCCACATTCCAGTACATCGTGTCCGAGCGGCTTCCGGAAGCGCCAACCCCAAGCGTCACTCCGCCACGCTGACCAACCAAGCGTGCGAACTGCCCAGCCGGAGCTTCCGAAGCTCCCGCAACCCACCCCCCCCGAGCGACTCGCAAGATCACCCCGCCGCCGCTCCACCACGTCTGAAATTTATTTCACAACATTGCCGTTAAGGCTGCGTCCATTTCCCGCTTGCGTCCGTTCCTCAAGCTGGACGGCATCATTATGCCCGCAATAGAGCGCGTTACGAGTTGGGCCTTGGCGACAGGGTGTTACTCTCATCGGTCCGGATTGTTCGATTGTTTCAATAACTCCGACGTCTGCAACTACAAGGGGAGGACCCTGATATGACCGAGAGCGTGCACCTGATCGAAGCCCTCGATGCGCGAGTTGAACGGCGCAGCGAGCGGCGTGAATTCTTTAAGACTGCGCTCGGCGCCGCTGCGGTCACCGCGGCCGGTGCGACCGCATTGTCCTTTTCCAGCTCGGCGGCGGCGCAGACCATCACCGACGCGGACGTCCTGAATTTCGCGCTCAACCTCGAATATCTCGAGGCGCAATTCTATTCCTACGCCGCCTACGGCACCGGGCTCGACAATAGCCTGCTCTTGGGCACCGGCACGCAGGGCGCAGTCCGTGGCGGTCGCCAGGTCACCTTCACCGATCCGATCGTGCAGCAATATGCGCGTGAAATCGCACAGGACGAGATCGCCCACGTCAAATTCCTGCGCACCGCGCTCGGTTCGTCGGCGGTCGCGCAGCCGGTGATCGACGTCAGCGTCTCGCCGACCAGCGCCTTCTCGGTCGCGGCCCAGGCCGCTGGTCTCGTCCCCGCCGGCACCGCGTTCGATCCCTATGCGTCGGACGAGGCATTCCTGCTCGGCGCGTTCATCTTCGAAGACGTCGGCGTGACCGCATACAAGGGCGCCGCCCCGCTGCTCACCAGCAAGGCGTACCTCGAGGCGGCTGCCGGCCTGCTCGCGGTCGAGGCGTATCATGCCGCGATCGTCCGTACGACGCTGTACGGCAAGGGCATCGCGACGCCGTCGCTGCGCACGTCCGCAGATGCCATTTCGAAGGCGCGCGACAGCCTCGACGGCGGTGGTGCGAACACGACGATCTTCGGCACCAACGATATCGACCAGGGCATCTCGTCGTACAGCGCGACGCCGATCAACCTCGCCACCACGCAGGCGGCGGTGACCGTGTCGAACATCGTCCCGCTCGACAGCAACGGCGTCGCCTACAGCCGCTCGGCCAGCCAGGTGCTCAACATCGTCTATCTCAACAGCGGTGCAGCGTCGGCAGGCGGGTTCTACCCGAACGGCATGAACGGCAACATCAAGACGAGCACCGCGGCAGCCTGATCTTCTCAGCCTCGCCCAACGCTCTTCTTCGCTATTCAGGGGATTAACCCAATGACCGATCTCAATACCAAGCTCGAAATATTCGACGCGATTGCCAGCCGTCGCAACGAACGCCGCAACTTCCTCCGTTTCGCCGGTGGCTCGGCGCTCGCCATCGGTGGCGCCACGCTCCTGTCGGCATGCGGCAGCGACGATTCCGATCTCGCACCGACCCCGACTCCGGGACCGGCGCCGGTTGCCGCGCTCAACGATGCCGACGTGCTCAACGTCGCGCTGAACCTCGAATATCTCGAAGCGCAGTTCTACGCGTTCGCGGCATTCGGTGTCGGCCTGAACGCCAGCCTGTTGACCGGCATCGGTACGCAGGGTGCGGTCACCGGCGGCGCACAGGTGCCGTTCCAGGATGCCGTGGTGCGTGAATATGCGCGCGAAATCGCGATCGACGAAGTCGCGCACGTCGCGTTCCTGCGCACTGCACTCGGCAGCGCAGCCGTTGCGCAGCCGGCGATCGACATCTCGGTCGGCACGGCAGCCGCACCGGGCGCGTTCACGGCGGCCGCCCGCGCGGCCGGCGTCATTGGCGCAACGGGCGTGTTCAACCCCTATGCCGACGACAACAGCTTCCTGCTCGGCGCGTACATCTTCGAGGACGTCGGCGTGTCGGCCTACAAGGGCGCAGCACCGCTGATCGCCAACAAGACCTATCTCGAGGCGGCCGCCGGCATCCTCGCGGCAGAGGCGTATCACGCAGGGCTGATCCGCACGATCCTGTACCGCAAGGGTCTGCAGACGCCGAACCCGATTCCGTCGCTCATCACTGCCGCCAACCAGATCAGCGACGCGCGCGACAGCCTCGACGGCACCGTCACCAACACGACGACGGGCGTGATCGGCGACGACGATCAGGGCATCACCGGGTCGGATCCGACGATCTCGAACATCGTGCCGACCGACGCCAACGGCCTCGCCTACAGCCGCTCGGTCGCTCAGGTGCACAACATCGTCTACCTGACGCCCACTGCGAAGATCGGTGGCGGCTTCTTCCCCAACGGGACCAACAACCGCCTCGATTCGCTGCGCACGAGCGGCGCCAACGCGTGATCGTCGTCACGAACTGAAACAGGAAAATCCGGGTCGCGGCGCTCATCGGGAGCGTCGCGGCCCCTCGTTTGGGGAACGACCATGACCAACTTCACGAAGCTCACCATGCTCGCCGGCCTCGCCGCCGCGGGCATTTTTGCCGTTCCGGCCGCCGCGCAGGACATGACCACCGACCGCGACAGCAAGCCGTTCTCGGGCGTCTATATCGGCGCCGCCGGCGGCTATGACGTCCAGGGCAACGACATCGGCTCGTCGATCCTGTTCGATCGCAACAACGACGGCAATTTCAGCGACAGCGTCAACACCATCACCGGCGCCAATGCCTTCTCGCCGGGCTTCTGCAACGGCTCGGCCCGCACCGCGGTGCCCGCCTATGGTTGCCGCAACGACGACGACGGCTGGTCGTATTACGGCCGTGCAGGCTTCGACGTACAGCGCGGCGCGTTCGTGGTCGGCATCGTCGGCGAATTCGGCAAGTCCGAGATCACCGACAGCGTCGCCGCCTTTTCGACCACGCCCGCCAGCTACACGATGGCGCGCAAGCTGAAGTGGGAAGGTTCGGCGCGCCTCCGCGCCGGTCTCGCCGCGCGCAACACGCTGTTCTACGCCACCGGCGGCGCCGGCTATGCCAAGATCGACAACCTGTTTTTCACCACCAACACCGCCAACGCGTTCGCAGCCACCGGCTCGGACAAGCGCTGGGGCTATGTCGGCGGCGGCGGCATCGAGCAGAAGCTGACCAAGAACATCTCGATCGGCATGGAATACACCTACCACCAGTACAAGGACGACGACGCCCGCGTCCTCGTCACCGCTGGCAGCGCGATCACCGGCAGCCCGGTTCTGCTCGCGAACAACCCGTTCGTGCTCGCCCCCAACACCGCGGGCACGGCCTTCCGCCGCAGCGACGACCAGTTCCGCTGGCACTCGCTGCGCGGCACCGTGTCGTTCCGCTTTTAAGTAGAAGCACCCTCCACCTCCCGTTCGCCCTGAGCGAAGTCGAAGGGTAAGCCCCAAACGCAGGTGCTTCGACTACGCTCAGCACGAACGGGGAGGGGGACGCGATCGCGTATGCACGTGGAAAAGGCCGCTGCCCCAAACCGGGCAGCGGCCTTTTCTCGTTTCAGCGAACGTGCGCTGGCTATTAAAACTCACCACCCACCCCGCTACCACCCCGGCGGAGGCCGGGGCCCAGTTGGAAAGGTGGAAATAATGGAGGATCGCCGATCGTTACCGCCGTCCCCCAACTGGGCCCCGGCCTCCGCCGGGGCGGTGAACTTCGATCGGCAGGATGCCCAACCGAGACCCACGCGCACTTCCCTCGCGCACCTCGCACCCCCAAATTCCCCATTGCACCCCACCCCAACCCCCCTATGCTCACCCCACCCCGGGGAGCGCTTTATCCGCGCTTGAGAGGAAGGCAGGAGCCTTCGACCCGCTGAACCTGATCCGGTTGATACCGGCGGAGGGAGGGAGCGGTCGCCACAGAACCGCAGTCCTTGCTCCGAGACCCGTAGGAGCAAGCGCATGGCCGATTTCGAAGCACGCACCCCGACAGCAGATATCGGCGTAACCACCGGCCCGATCCGAGGCTCCCGGAAAATCCACGTCGCGGTCCCCACCAGCCCCGACGTCCGCGTCGCCATGCGCGAAATCGTCCTCGACCCAAGCTGCTCCGAGCCCCCCTTACGCGTCTACGACACCAGCGGCCCCTACACGGACCCACGCGCGACAATCGACATCAACGCCGGCCTCCCCCAACTCCGCCGCAGGTGGATCGAGGCTCGCGGCGACGTCGAGAGCTACGACGCGCGTGAAATCCGCCCCGAGGACAACGGGCAGTTGGGCCCAGACCGCTCAGGCGGCGTCCCCCAATTCCCCGGCAGCATCAAGCGGCCCTTGCGTGCGAAGGCAGGCCAGAACGTCAGCCAGATGCACTACGCCCGCCGAGGCATCATCACCCCCGAAATGGAATATGTCGCCACGCGAGAGAACCTCGGCCGCGCGATGCTGAAGGAGTACAAGCGCGACGGCGAGTCCTTCGGCGCAAGCATCCCCGACTTCGTAACCCCCGAGTTCGTCCGCGATGAAATCGCCCGCGGCCGCGCGATCATCCCCAACAACATCAACCACCCCGAATCCGAACCGATGGCGATCGGCCGCAACTTCCTCGTCAAGATCAACGCCAACATCGGCAACTCCGCGGTCGCCAGCAACGTCGCCGCCGAAGTCGACAAGCTCGTCTGGTCGATCCGCTGGGGCGCGGACACCGTGATGGACCTCAGCACCGGCCGCAACATCCACGACACCCGCGAATGGATCCTCCGCAACTCGCCGGTACCGATCGGCACCGTCCCCATCTACCAGGCGCTCGAAAAGGTCGGCGGCGTCGCCGAGGACCTCACCTGGGAGATCTTCCGCGACACGCTCATCGAGCAGGCCGAACAGGGCGTCGACTACTTCACGATCCACGCCGGCGTTCGCCTCGCCTACATCCCGATGACCGCCAAACGCGTCACCGGCATCGTCTCTCGCGGCGGCTCGATCATGGCGAAATGGTGCCTCAGCCACCACAAGGAGAGCTTCCTCTACGAGCGCTTCGACGAGATCACCGAGATCATGAAGGCGTACGACATCGCCTATTCGCTCGGCGACGGCCTCCGGCCCGGCAGCATCGCCGACGCCAACGACGAAGCGCAGTTCAGCGAACTTTTCACGCTCGGCGAACTCACCCACCGCGCGTGGAAGAGCGACGTCCAGGTCATGATCGAAGGCCCCGGCCACGTGCCGATGCACAAGATCAAGGAGAACATGGACAAGCAGCTTGAGGTGTGTGGCGAGGCACCGTTCTACACTCTAGGACCACTCACCACCGACATAGCCCCCGGCTACGACCACATCACCAGCGGCATCGGCGCCGCGATGATCGGCTGGTACGGCACTGCGATGCTTTGCTACGTCACGGCGAAGGAGCACCTCGGCTTGCCGGATCGCGACGACGTGAAGGTCGGCGTGGTCACGTACAAGCTGGCCGCCCACGCGGCGGATCTGGCGAAGGGGCATCCGGCGGCGCAGATGCGCGACGATGCGCTGTCACGTGCGCGCTTCGAGTTTCGCTGGCGCGATCAGTTCAACCTGTCGCTCGATCCCGACACGGCGGAATCCTATCACGACCAGACGTTGCCGGCAGAGGGTGCCAAGACCGCGCATTTCTGCTCGATGTGCGGCCCTAAATTCTGCTCGATGAAGATCACGCAGGAGGTCCGCGACTTTGCCGCCAAGCAGAACGCGCCGGCGGATACGTTCCTAGCGGCGGATGTCAATGCGGGGGACGCAGAGCGGGCGATCTTCGCGACCGGCAGCGACGCGGAGAAGGGCATGGCCGACATGAGCGAGAAATTCCGCGCGAAAGGCAGCGAGATCTATCTGCCGGCGGAGTGATCGCAGACACGGTGCGATCCTCTCCCGCCAGGGGGAGGTGGCTGGCGTTTGCCAGACGGAGGGGGAGGACACGGAGCGGATGTTTCGCATGCCTCCCCCTGCGTCGCTGCGCGCCACCTCCCCCTGGCGGGGGAGGATCATTGAGCTAGGCTGGCGCGGCCGCCGGCGTGGCGGTCGAGGCGGCAGGCGAGTTCGAGTTCTAATAGCACCGTGTGGACGACTGCGGGGCTTAGGCGCGACTGGCGGATGAGTTCGTCGATCGCGACGGGGACGGGGCCGAGCAGGTCCATGATCCGGCGGCGGTCTGTGTCGCTCGCGTCTTCGGCGGGGGAGCTTGCATAGGCGTCGATCGGTGAGCGGACCGAGCGCGGGTCGAACGGGCGGATCTGCTCGAGGATATCGGCGGCCGATTGCACCAGCGTGGCGCCTTCGCGAATCAAACATGCGGTAGTTTACACGCGTCGTAACCTGCTGTTTTACGGGCGTTTCTACCCTCGTAGGCCACGTTGCAGCCGCTTGAAATAATCGTCCGTTCCCCACTTGGGAATCGTAGGCGGCAAGGGCGTCGGGGCTATGCGACTCGGCCTTGCTCCGCACTTGGTGCAGCGCAGGTAGCCGGGCAGATTCTCCAGCGAGACGTTGACGCGCTTAGGGAATGCCCAACGGGCAAACAGGTCCCGATGAACGACTCCTTTGTGACCGCAGGAGCCGCAAACGCATCCCACGTTGGCATTGGCTCGGCTGAAATCGTTCAGGGAGCGAAAACAGACATTGCCCACGTCAAAGCGGTAGCCGAAGCTGCTGGGTATCGGTGTTGATGGGCTGGTAAAGAGCGCTGTAAACGTGTTGCGCCAATTCCCTCTGGGCGTCTTCACGCAGACGTTCGTTAGGCATCGTCAGACCGATCTTAGCCCAGGCAGGAGCCTCGGCAATCAATTCGCTGATTCGTTCTGCTGTGATGGTGCTTGCCATACCCGACTCCAATCCATGCCCACTATGGAACAGAACGGGAACGTATGGCAAGCGTTCCACTATTGGTTGAAGGTCTGGTTCGTGCTGAGCGACGATCGAAGCGATCTACGCAAACGACGCAATCGAGGCGATCCAGAAGATCATCAAGCGACGAAGGAAGGAATCGACGCTTTTTCACTCCTTTCGGCAGGTGTCGCGAGACGAACGGATGGAAATGGCCGGCATTCATGGTTGGCGATCGGTTCGACTCGCCGTAGAACAATGACTGTCATGCCCTCCGACCTCAAAGTCCGGTGGCAATGACCTTCACCAAACCGGTCCAAGGGGAGGTGTTGAGTGGGTAGGAAGACGGTCTCCGTCCAAGGTGGCGCTCCCTTCCAGAAGGATCGCACGCGCAGTCTTCCTACCCGCTTTCATCTTTGCGCGATCCTGCGCGTCAGACAAGCTAATTGCTGTGTTCTGAGACGGCTTTGCCGTGAATCGATGACACGTCAGGATTGAAAGCCGTAGCGGGCCATGACCTCAAGGGCTTCCCTTTGGGTCTTTTCCTGTGGTGTCTCAAAGAAAACGAACAGGCCGTCTTCGATTGCCTGAGGGGCATCCCCGGCCTGAGTGAGCAGCTTGCCGCTGGGTCGAGTGCCTTCGTATTTGCGGGCGTTCAGGCGCTGATACATTTTGGCCGTGCGCTTGATCTCCTTCACTGGGTCCATTGCCGTGCCCGTGAACACGACCGGTGAGGTAGTGCGATGGACCTGAACGATGTGCGTGGCCGCCAAACAGCCATGCTCCATGCGGTATTCGTCCAACTGCTCCGCGAGGATCGAGGCCAGCCGCGCATACTGGGCTTGGTCAATCGTGCTGGTCAGCGGGAAAACGATCGTGATGGTGTTGCCGCTCTTCGCCTCGGTATCGATGAGGAAGTGACCCCAACCCAGATCCTCAGCCCTGTCGTGTAGCCGCTGAACAATCTCGGTGTCGTCGCGGCTCAAAGCGTATTCAAGCATGATGGCGTTCGCACCGATGAGGTTGCTCGCGACGTTCGTTCCCTTGCGCCATGAGGCGAACGACCAGCCCGTTGGCTCGTCGGCGTGGTTGTGTAGCTGTCGGATCAAGCCGTCCATGTAGCCCTGAATGGGAGCGCAGTTCTCGTCTGCGTTGCTGAGGCAAGCCTTATAGGTATCCACGCCGGTAAAGCATCGTGCGGACTTTTCGAAGCGGCTCAGTGTAACTGTCGTCATGTAGATTCTCCATTGTAAGCATTGCGGGTCTGTCTTCCCGTCAAGTATTTATGGAGAAACCCCGAAAAGTGCCCTGAAACGGGGTCAAACGGGCTGATTTGATAGATACGGGATGACAAACTCATCCCGTGCCGGTCTTGGCCTCGTAAAGACTTTCGAGGGCTGCAAACTAACAGCCTATCTTTGCCCCGCTGGTGTGCCGACGATCGGCTATGGGCGAACAACCGGCGTCAAGCTGGGCCAGAAGATCACGCAGGCACAGGCCGATGCGTGGGTGGTTGAGGAGTATGACGAGTTCGAGGCTCGGGTTCGTCGGATCGTCCAAGTGCCCCTGACGGCCAATCAACTAGGTGCGCTGACCTCGTTCGCATACAATCTGGGATCGGGCGCGCTTGCGTCCTCTACGCTCCTCAGACTGCTCAACGGGGGTGATTACGCGGGTGCCGCAGCGCAGTTCGGGCGCTGGAACAAGGCAGGCGGTAAGGTGCTTGCAGGGCTTACAAAGCGACGTGCCGCAGAGGCCGCGCTGTTCCTCAAGGCGTAAGTAATACGTCCCCTGAGGACATTCCCGGACTGCTCAACCGTCCAATAAAAAACCCCGGAAAGCCGTTAAGCCTTCCGGGGGTTTCTTTTACGCCGCCACCTTTTCGCCAAGAGCCAACTTGAGCGCGATATCCTTGCCCAAATCGTTGACCTTCGAAAGCAAGCTGGCACCGCGCTTGCGGGCCTTTGCCTCGAAGGCATCCTTAGTGAGTTCTTCTGACGTGATGATTACGATGTCGTCGCCGTCGCGCTCGAAAACCAGAACGCCATACTCTGTGGAGGAATCCACAAGAGCAGGCTTTGCGATCTTGAACACGTCAGGCGCATTGCGGTTAAGTCCCGCCTTCAGCTTTGCCTCAGGCGTGAACCCCTTCGTAGCGACTCCGTTGTCCTCACGGTCCATCTTTTCAATGGCCTTGAGGTAGCGAAGATCACCATGCACGGCACCACGAATGGTGTCGACAACCTCGTCAGCAGGAACGCCGTTGAGCTCGAAATAACGGAAGTAATTTGCATACTTCTCCGCGCTGCGATCGGGCGTGAAGATGCTGTTCAAGACATTCCACTTCCCAAAAAGCAACTTCGTAACTGGAAGCCACTGGTTTGCAGTTCCGCTGGGCAGCTTCAAACCGGCCTTTTCCAAAGCCGCTTTGTAGAACGCCTTGTTCTCGTCATCGAGGATGATGAGACGCGAGACGCGATATGCCTCCTGAACCTGATTCCAGACGACTTCCCATCCCTTAATCTGGAAGTCCTGCATCGTCGTTTCGTCCGAGGCCATGCGGCCCTGAAAGTCCTGAACGAGCAGTTCAACCGGGTTGAGTGCCAGAGTCTCGGTGGTGGTGTTGTTCTCGATCGACATAATATGGTTCCTTTGCCAGCTTGGTGATCGAGCAGCCGTGCACGTCATTACTGACGCAACTCCCGATCTTCAGCGTATGGTAAGGACAAGCCTTGTCGGCCTGAGGCACGGCCCCAGGTCTCTGACCAACCGCTGCGCTGATCTGCAAAGGACTTTCATCCCAGACATTGCCGCCACTAAGAGTGACGACTGATTACCCAGCCAGCTTGCGAACCTATGTCTGTCAAAGAGCGTCTGAGGTTGCCCTCAGACATTCGGCTTATCGGGCAGCAGGTAAACGCCGGGTAAACGGATGCGGGGTTCGTGCGGCGCGGGCTCCCTCGGCGCAGCCAGCCTTCTCTCAACACCTCCTGGGGATAAGCGGAGCGTTAGCCGTCCGCAGGACTACTGGGTCTGGCGAAAGCCAGAGCGATTACCTGAGAAGCCATGTGACAAGCGGGTTTCCCGTGCGAGCACCTGAGCAACGCGAAGGCGCGGAGCACGCGGGAACCGCGTGGCACTACTCATTCCATGTGATTTTGGGGGTTAGTCAATGGGATGGGTGTAATTACTCTACAGAGTAATATACCTATTCTATTGGTTAATCACCAATGTCACGTGGGATGACCTACTTAATACTATATAAACCTACTCTATTGGATAGAGGGATATAGACGCCAGAGCCCCGCAGGCAGCATAGTATGAATATGGACCGTATGAGCCCATTCTAAGAGATTCCAGATAAATAGATCGGACACAGAGCATCACCCAAGTGTTCCAGATAGTTTAGGTTTCCGGCCCAACCGGATTACGTGAACCCCAGCGGTTGGTGATGCTCCCGCTGGGGTTTCCTGTTGAAAGAGCATCACATGACAGACATTCAGAATCTATCGCAGAGGCTAACAGCCTACCTGCAATCGTGGCACACCACGGCTACTAACAAACAGATTGCCGCTGGTATCGAAGTTGATCTTCCGTTTCAGGACTTCGTTGACCTCTTTGCTCCTGAGCAGCTTGACAGCCTACAGCGCGCAATCGACGCGAACCGTATCCGCTACCAGATGCGTGACACAAATCCTTTTGCATTCGTGCTTACATGGAAAAGCTATGCAGCCTGCTCTACGGGGAAGCTGAGCAAGGAAACCGCAACGGTCTGCTCGCGCCAGAAAAGTGCCCAGATCAATTTGCCCCAAGCCGGTGATAAGCTGCGCGACGGCCACAAGCAGGCAATCTCAGAAGCCCTTACCGGCCTCACCAAGAGTGACGAGCATAAGAAGGCCATTGGTGAAGCCAATAAGGGCAAGGCCAAAGAGCCGTGGACCGAAGAGCGTAAACAGGCGCGTCGCGCTCAGCTCGCGGCAAAGAAGGCCACCCAGACTCTGCAGCGCAGGGCCGCTGAAACTGCCGCATGGGAGCGCCTACAGGCATCGCGAGGTGACGCATGAGGCTGTCACACGACGTGGCGCAGAGCACCGAAGGGTATCAGGTTTTCAATCTCGAATTGCCTGTGGACGATGCCGATGCAGACTCCTACGCAAAACATCATGCGGCGCTAGAAGTCGGCGCAGACCTATCAGTCGATTACAGTGCTTTGAATGGCTACCAGCGTGCAAAGTGGAATGCTGCGTATAATCAGGCGCTGAAAACCGAAGCTCTCAGGCGAGCATTCAAATCCCCCGAAATTGTCTGGCTAGTTAAGCAGGATGCTGGGTTTGACGTTTACCCGTTCAGTTGGACACCAACCATCAACTATCCAAAACTCGCAATATGCGTCGGCGACAAGAAGATCGCGATGCTTTTCAAGCTGACGTTCGGCTAATACCCTTCCTTAAGGTGAAGTCAAACTGTGCGGCGTCGTATGATATCGAAACCGCCCTTTAGTCCTTCGAGCTTTTCGTTGAGTTCGGCTGCTGTAGCTGCGACGTCAGCAGGGTGGAGGTTGTTCACGCGCTCTGGTAGATCACTAAATGCTACGAGAGAATCGAACGCAGCGAATAGAAGCGGATCCGCATGAGGAAAATCTAACATCCTTCTTGCCCGCTGGTTTTGTTGATTTACGAAATTAATCCATTGAGACTTTTCGGTATTACGATCATCCGGACCCATAACGGCTCTAAGAAATCGCTGATTGGCGTCCTCGAGAATCTCGATGATACGAAGACCGGAAGAGACAAGCGAATTATGGCGGTCGTCCTCGTAGCGAGCGGCTCGGACCTCGGCGTCAGAAGCCCTCGCCTCGGCTCGAACGGCACGCCGTCTTTCCATAAATGCGACGTAGAGAGCTCCGCCACCGACAATCACGCTTCCTGCACCTGAAACCCAGTCTGCTACATTTCCCCAGTCGGCGGCATTTGGACAAAACATGCAGAGATCTTCCAGTCGTTCGCGCTTGACCATCTTCTTAGCACTGGCGGGTTGGAAGGCTATCTTCGTCAGGCGTCGGGCGTCTTGGGATCGCTGGCCGCAAGATAGCTCTTGGCGAGATTCTGCAACATGGTTTTTGCCCACGTGCGCGCCATACCGATGACGCCCACGCCGAGCGCGCCAATGCCCATGCCGGTGAACGTCGAATACATGATGGTATATTGGCGGTCGTAGATGATGGTCCCGGTGAGCAGCACGGATAGCAGGGTAACTAGGATCTCAAACACCATGACGCGCTTCTTGCGGCTAGGCGTCGTAATAGCGATGCCACGGACGATGAGAGCCGCGAGACAGCCGCACATAAGCGGTGCCCAGACCTCATAGGGTGTGGCTGTTTGAGCCGTCGCCAGACCCGCCGTTCCAGCCGACGTGAGGACGAGGCCGGTCAGGCTGATACGGTCGAACACTCCCGTATTTAAGAGAAAGCCCGTCCTAGAGCGACCGACGCCGCGAAGGCCGCACATAGGAACGAGACGCCAGCGAAGCGGCTTAGACGTGGCCAACGATTATCGGCCCAGACCAACGCGACGGGTGTGTTGCCCTTTGCCGCTCATCAGTTCCTCACATGGCAAGGACGCAAAGACGCGATCCGTTGGGAGGCTTGGCGCAGCGGCATGACGACGCCAGTGTTGATGTTGACGGCGTATCTCGATCGCCGTGACGTGACCCCCGTTTTTTCCTCCAGTTGGAGCTAGAGTCCGACCCCGGAAAGGGACGGACAGATGAAGCGGAAGCAGTTTTCGGAAGAGCAGATCATCGGCATCCTGAAGGAGGCCGAGGCGGGCGCGGTAGTGACGGACCTGTGCCGGCGGCACGGGATGTCGAGCGCGACGTATTACGCGTGGAAGGCCAAGTTCGGAGGGCTGGAGGTGTCCGACGCGAAGCGGCTGCGAGCGCTCGAGGAGGAGAACGCCCGGCTCAAGCGGCTGCTGGCGGATACGATGCTCGACAACGCGGGTCTGAAGGACCTGCTGTCAAAAAATGGTGACGCCTGCCGCGAAGCGGAAGCGGTCGCGCATCTCCAGACGGCGCTGGGGATGAGCGAGCGGCGGGCGTGTGCTGTCGTCGGAGCGGATCGCAAGAGCATGCGGTACCGCTCGTGCCGGGGAGATGATGGCGACCTGCGGTCGCGATTGCGTGAGCTGGCGCAGCAGCGCCGGCGGTTCGGCTATCGGCGGCTGCACATCCTGCTGCGCCGGGACGGCATCACGATCAACCGCAAGAAGACCCAGCGGCTCTACCGCGAAGAGGGTTTGACGGTGCGTCGTCGCAAGGGACGCAAGCGTGCTGTCGGCGCGCGGGCGCCGGCCCCCGTGCTGGCGCTGCCCAACCAGCGCTGGAGCCTGGACTTCGTGCATGACCAGATGGCCACGGGGCGGCGGTTCCGCATCCTCAACATCGTCGACGACGTGACACGCGAGTGCTTGCGGGCGGTGCTCGACACCTCGATCTCGGGCAAGCGCGTGGTACGCGAACTCGCTAATCTGATCGCCGAGCGCGGTGCGCCCAAGATGATCGTCAGCGACAACGGGACCGAACTGACCTCGAACGCGGTGCTCGCGTGGTCGGGCGATGCCGGCGTCGAGTGGCACTATATCGCCCCGGGCAAGCCGACGCAGAACGGGTTCGTCGAGAGCTTCAACGGTCGCATGCGCGACGAGTTGCTGAACGAGACGCTGTTCTTCACCATCCGCCAGGCGCGCGCGATCCTCGCGCGCTGGGTCGACGACTACAACACTGAGCGGCCGCACTCCTCGCTCGGCTACGCCACACCAGCGGCCTTCGCCGCCGAACTCGAAAAGCAACGGGCGGGTTTAAACCCGCCCGTTGCTTCACCCGCGCTCCTGCGCGACAACAACGGTCGGTCTCTGGTTGCCGCTGGATGAAAAACGGGGGTCACGTCAGCCGGAGCATGATGGAAGCCCGCTATTGCAGGACCGGACAGCGGGACACGCATGAGCATCGCCGGCACTTCCAAGGCCAGGTCGATCGCATCGAAAATGAATGCGGTTTCCAACTGGACGAACTAGCGGGGGATGGGATGGTCGTCGGCCAGAAGAGCTTACTCACTTAGAATGACAAATTCGGTGGCCGCCGTTGGGCACAGTCAAATCACTCGGGGGCAGGTAATTTGTTTAGAAGCGACGGTAACGTATTCACGTTCTCGGGCAACGTCGGTGGCGACCCGCTACCAGTGCTCGCAGCATTACATACAGTGCTTACCAAGCAGGGATACTCTGACGTAGTTCTAGATTTTGAGCAGGCCACATTTGTGTCCGCCCCTTACATATTACCGATTGTTGTTATGTGCCGAAAATACCGGCTAAGTGACTTCGACTTTGATTTGATTCTACCCTCGCTTTCGACCGGCGCACGCCTTCTTCAAAATACGGACTGGGCTCACTTGATCGATCCCAAAACATACGGATCGATGGCTGGTGCAAGTAAACGAAATCTCTCTGCAACTGCCTTCGCAACAGCTACGCAGGCTCACGACGCGGTGGATACGAGTATTAGAATGGTGCTCGGATTAGTAAGCGGGTTGGATCGGAGCCGGATTGTTGCTCTCCAATGGGCAATTGACGAGGTAGTTGATAACGTCCTCAACCATGCCGCATCGCCAGTGGGAGGCATCATACAGGTTATGACCTATCCAAAGCGCAAGCAAATCGAGTTCTACGTTTGCGATGCGGGCATGACCATACCTCGTTCCCTACGGCAGTCCGAGTATGGATATGATAACGACGCGATTGCACTACGTCAGGCAATCAACGAAGGGGTTACAAAAAACAAACAGACGAACCGCGGGAATGGATTGTTTGGCACATTTAGGTGTTGCGAGGTCAGCGGCGGCGAGTTTGATATTTTGTCGGGCAACGTGTCTCTGAAAAATCGACCTGCTAGTCGATATCACTCGGCAACAACCATCGTTAAGACTGCTCCAATACCATTCAACGGCACTTTTGTTAGGGCTTGCATCAACTGGGACTACAACCGACTGTTAGAGGAGGCTCTAGTCTTCAAGGGCAAAGCTCATGTGCCATCGTTTGATATAATAGAGAAATACTACGAGGCTGACGATGACAGCATTCTTTTCAAAGTAAAGGAGGAAAGCTATTCGTTCGGCACGCGGGAGGCGGGCCGCGAGTCTAGAAATAAGGCCGTCAACCTCATGGACAACTTCACGGTCCCCGTGACGTTCGATTTTGAGGAGGTCTTTGTCATATCGAGCAGCTACGCAGACGAGGTTTT
This sequence comes from Sphingomonas sp. LR55, assembly GCF_036856015.1. Classification (NCBI taxonomy): domain Bacteria; kingdom Pseudomonadati; phylum Pseudomonadota; class Alphaproteobacteria; order Sphingomonadales; family Sphingomonadaceae; genus Sphingomonas; species Sphingomonas sp. LR55. The sequence continues at coordinate 2,825,185 of NZ_JASPFO010000001.1, read as the reverse complement.
TGGAAAGCTGCTTGTTGAGCTTGGCGAAGACAGGTTTAACGCCCTCTGCCGCTTTACCAATATGGACCGAACAATTAAGTTGCTGATCGACCGAGCGATCCGCCAGCGGCTTCCCGAAGCTAATCAAGCCATTAACTGAGGTTCAGGATGGCCTTAATGAAATCCGAGCCTGGCAGGAATGCGCGAACAAGGACGCGCATTCCTGTAGGTTCAAGCGTCAGTTTCCCCGCAGACTGGCAATGTCTTCCACCGACATCAGCTTACCCCAGCGATGGGCCATGCGGTGGCAGTTTGAGCAGAGCAAGGCCAAGTCCGACAGCTTTGGCACCGTGCCGGCCTTGACCGTATGGATGGGCTTCTTGTGATGCACTTCGATATAGTCAGCCCCGCGCTCGCCGTAGGCTTTCTCGAAATCGAAGTCACATGCCTCGCACGCGAGGGGTAGGCCGGCGTTTCGAATGCTCGCCTTCTTTCGGCGCACATTGATTGGGCTGCGTTCGTAGCGGCGATGCTTGCGATATTCGTAGCCACCCTCAGCCGCAAGGTCGGCATCCATGTCATCTGAGAATGCTTCTCCAACCTCAATCCCATTCTGGATACTCAAACGGATCGCGGATGCAGCCTCACGCAAACGATCGGGCTTCCCCGACCACTCCTGCCAGACGATCGCTTCTAGCTTGGCTCCTCGCTCCATTCCTTTGTTGCCCTTGGCCAGTTGGCTAGGGTCATACCGACGGAAATTCATCATCTTGAGGTAAACGCCATCGCCGTTTCGAAAGCGCGGAGGCACTGCCCGGCCTAGTTGCCCGGCTCTTTTGCGAAGAAGGTCGGATACTTCCGCAATCGACTTGCTCGTCTTTCCCGGTTGAGGGCTACGAAAGTAAAGATCAAGCGCGAGAATCATCTCCTCGCGATCCCAATTCACTTTCCCTTCGGTATAATCAAATCCGTGCTTTTCCAGCACAGGGATCATTGTTGCCAATCCGCCGCTATAGCCGCGATGCTCCATGGCTAGGTCGCCTATCGATCGATAGTGTGCCGCGTTGACAATTGCCTTTGACGGATAGAAGCCACCTTCCCACACGACATGGTAGTCCACGTTTTTGTCGGATCCGCCCCATTTTTGATGGAACTTGCCTGCTCCTAGTGTCCGATACTCTTCTAGGGTTTCCAAAATCGAACCCTTCGTTACGTCTGACAACGACACGCAAACCCCCTCCTAGTTTCCCGCGGTTGTAGCGTGAAGCCACCGCGCGGCGAAAGCCCGGTATCAAATCTCAGGTTACCTTATAGAAATCCTAAGACTCGCAGGGCACCGTGAGAAAGGGGCGTATGCCCTCCGCCAAACCGTTTGATCCAAAGAGCAACCGATCTTTGGACTTGACGCATTCTTTTCTGAATATCAGTTCAATCTACCAAGTCGCACCTCTACCAGTCACACTATAGACCAGACTCTGCAAATCAACCGATCAGGCAGTCACCTAGATATCTTTTTATCTTTGCGACGAACCGTTGCTGTTTGGGGTGCCATGCGGCTTTACGTAGGAGGTTGCTCTACTACCCATTCACTATGTTGTCATACCTGTCAAAGAGCAAGCCAGGCCAATATATCTTTGGCTCTTGACATCATTCTTTTCTGACTGACCAACCACTGATTAGGTCTGGTTTAGATAGATTGTCCATACCGCCAATGAGTGGTTGATTTGCTCTATTGCGAGTATAGTGTGACTGAGCAGGAGTGAGACTATTTGCAGACCCAGACAACAAAAGAGTTCAACGACTCGTCGCATTCTGGCTGACGGTTTTTCACTTGATGTTATTTTGCTAGGGTGGAGGTATGACTTCCTATCTAGGCCCACATAGTCTCGAATGAGACTACCGCCACAGTGACCATACTACCTAGGCAACACACCGACTGATTGACTGATCGGGGGTCAGGAACATGGGCGTCGCACAGGGTCTATTAGGCGCTCTGCTACCCAACTACCCTAAGGCCAGCCCTTGACCCTCACAGACCCTTACAGGGGATCACTTATGTATTAGAGGCCCAGAGCCATTGCACGGCACAGATGCTGCTCTACCTCGTCTGCATCAATGGATAGAATGAGGTCTTTTAAGTCCTGAGGCATTGGCTCACTGGGAGTGTGGTAGATGGCCCGCATGAGGTTGCCCAGCCAGTTGTGGTAGCCTGTGTTATCAACGATCAAATACAACTTCATGATAATCCCCTTTGGTTATCCTGCTTGTAAAGTCGTCCACTGGTGCAATCTACTGAAGACTTTAGAAGTCCGTTAATCGTCTTGCTCTGGGTCTTCGATTACATTGCCATCAATGACTGGTCCACCAAGGCCCCACTGGGGCATGGACACCGAGACCGCGACGTTCTGGTCCACCTGTAGGCTGTCGCCCCATGCCTTGCGATTGGATCGAGCCGCGATCCATTTGATGTTGTCGCTGAGCAGCTTCTTGGCCGCGTCACTCAGAGTGGTGTCGTAGGGGATCTCATACAGCTTCTCGACCTGAGCCGATTGCCCATGCGAACTGGCGATGGCTAGGCGCTTGTCGAATTCCTCATCGATCGCCGCGAGGTTGCGGATGGTTGCGGCGTCGACACCGATCTCACGGCAGACGGTGGAGAGGATATGGCCGCCACGAATGCGGTAGAGAATGATCTCTTTGTGCTCCTCGCTGACCCGACGCCACGCATTGGTGTCGCTCTCGGCTAGGTTGCGATCTGCCAGCTCACTCAGGGTCTTCGCGCTCTCGGCGGTCCGGGCCGCGTATTGGATCGCTCGCTTCGATTGTTCGTCCAGCTTGGGTAGTTTCTTTTGTGCCATACAGCTATTTAGAGGAACGGTTAGAGAACGGGGGTCTGGGTGTCGGCAGTCGAGGAGCTATTTGAGGCAGTAAAGGAATTCGAGCGGATCGCATCTATCGGTGTTGAGCCATCAGTCGAAGGACCGATCCAAAAACGGATTGATGCATGTAATCAGGTCGCTGAAGCATTCTCTAAATCATGGCTTGGCTACCATTCGAGAGTTTACCAAGAAGGCTTGAAGGCGCGTCCGGGGGCGCGGTTCGATAGCCAATGGGGCCTCTCAAACATGCGATTTGGGGAGTCTCGCGGCCAGTGGGGTGAGTATGATCCCGAAGGCGTAAAGGCTGAGATTAAGAAATTATCAGGCAACCATGACTTTACGGCGATAAACCGGCGTGTAAGCGAAGCTGACAAAAAACTCGAACGGATCAAAGGCGATGTGGTTTCGATCCTCTCGACCGCGATCGCCGAGAAATCGGATGATTTTTTAGCGAAACTGAAAACGGACATTGAGGGGATCGAGTCAGCATCTTACCGAGATGCCATACTATTTTACAGGCCATCTGGACAATTCATCTCGTCAGATACGATTGCGCTTACCGCTGGGCTCGTTACGCCGCCTCATATCGAGATGCTAGCTGAGGTGGTTTCAATGACTACGGTGTTCGGCGCAGCAAATAACGCCGCTGACATCACTCGAAAGGCTGCGTCTCATCTGGAGCGTCGTGCGAAATCGGCCAAGAAGACGTCTCGGGTTGGAACGAATGTCTTCCTTGGGCATGGGCGGTCGTTGCTCTGGCGTGAACTCAAGGATTTTGTTGAAGATCGTCTGCATTTGCCAGTTGATGAATTCAACCGTGTTCCCGTCGCAGGCCTAACTAACATCGCACGCCTTTCCGAGATGCTCGATGCTGCTGCCGTGGCGTTCGTCATCATGACTGCTGAGGATGAAACTGCCGAAGGTAAGCTACAGGCCCGCATGAACGTCATCCACGAGGTGGGTCTGTTCCAGGGGCGTTTAGGGTTCACCCGAGGGATCGTCATGCTCGAAGAGGGCACTGAGGAGTTCTCAAACGTCCAAGGCCTCGGCCAAATTCGTTTTCCCAAAGGGCAAATTAGTGCAGCGTTCGAACAGGTGCGCCTCGTTCTCGAGCGCGAGGGGCTTCTCGAGACAAATTGAATCGCATCAGGGAGTAGACGTGAATGGCTGACGAGCGAACGCTCGCGACGGAAGTTCGCGAGTTTTTTACGAACATAATTACCGGACAGAACCGGTATATAAACACAGCGATAGCCCAGACGGTTAACACAAACGTAGGCAGCGTGCAGTTTTACAGCGTGTTAGCGACTGTAAAAGCGAATTGCGACCAGCTTATTGATGATATTAACGCCAGTCGATTGAAGGGCGGAAGTAAGGCGCTGTATTCAGGAGCCGTAACGTCGCTGGCAAATTACCTATCACTAGAGTCCTTGCAAACCCTCACAACGGATAGCTTAAAAGGCGAGAGTCAGGCATTTCAATACCTTACATTGGTCGACGATGTTCTTGATCCTTTGGACAATCGCGACATACCGGTCGACTTTTTAACAAACGTCGCCGCTCAGGCTCAGGGAATGCTAGATGAGCTTGATGCCAGCGGAGTCGATGACCGCCTGAAGGCTTTCTTGTCGAAGCAGATTAAGCAGTTCATGTGGAGCATCCAGACCTTTCAGATTGTCGGAATCGAAGGGCTGACGAGGGCCTGGGGGGCGATGGCAGCAGAGATCGCCCGTTCTCAGGGTATGCAAGGCTCGCGAAAGACCGAGGCGCAAAGCTGGTATAGAAAGGCTCTACCTGTGCTTGGCGCGATTGGCCTTGCTGTTACCTCCGCAAGTGCGACGGTCGAACAGGCGGACAACCTCCTCACTCATGGCAGTCACATCGTTGCGGTAGTTACCGGGGCTGAGCACGGTGACGCCCCTGCGGACAAGAAGGATAGCCCTGCTGAGGAATCACCGACCGAGAAGAAATAGCTGGTCGGGGCGGCGGCTCATCGCCGCTCCGCTTCAGCGACCGAGTCGGTAAGCCAAGGGCAGTAGTCGATCATCGCTGCCGCAACGCTCTCAACATATATCTCAGCTTTATCTGCGCCACGATCGATCCGTCCGCGCCATTCCTTGGATGCTTTCCTCCAAAGCCATTGGTGCTCTTCTTTCCATCCCTTCAATTGGCCAGTTTCCGTCTGGCCAATCAGGTTGACCAAGCCTAGCTGATCCAGTGAGACGTCGTCAAAATGCTCATCGTGGTGCGTAGAGTTGCGCTGCGCGATCTCCTGCTTGAAGACCCGCTTGAAGTCCTTGATGATAGTTCCCGTATTGAACTCGGCCGGTGCGATTGTATCGCTCAGCGCGTTCATCATCTTCTTCAAACGCTCGCTGAACTCATACACGCGACTGAAATATAGCTCGACCATGTAGCGCAAATGGTCCTCGGTCGTAATACCAAGTCGAGGATTTGGAGCGTGCCGGAGATATGAGGAGCAGGCGCGCATACCTCGAACAGTGGCGTTGAGGTGTAGCCAAGCCATCATCGCAGCGTGCTGTTTATCAATCTCGGGTGGAAGAGGGAAAATGGATGGCAGGTCTATTGGCTTTCGCTGCCCGTCGTCATGGGACAGCGTGAACGAGATTTTAGCCCGGTTCCATTCCTTCCATCCCGGCAAGGCTTGCAGCCGGTCAGACCATTTGACGAGCGCATCATAGACTTCGTGGCTTCGGTTCAATCCTCGTCATCCACAAATAGCCAGATATTCGGATCGCTGAGTATGTCCTCTGCATCCCGGTCATCAATGGTTTTTGCTGCCCATCCCACGGGATCATGGGTCGTGCCAAAGAACCAGATATAGCGGCGGTTCATGTCGCCACTCGCTCCGGGTTCAGCCGTCCAGTAATAGGAGTCGCGGATCTCTTCGTTCATGTCCTCCAGGTCGGCCATGACATCGCGGAAGCTCTGGTCATCCGGTGGATTAGCCACGAGGTGCTTTATGAGGATCGCACCGCTGGGTAGGTCGCGCTTCTGGATGCGAGGGCCATTGTTCTTTGCATACAGTGCGGCGCTGATGTGGAACCGCAGCTTGCGACATTCTTCCTCGCTCATGCCCAGATAGCCCAACACCTGCTCCATTTTATGGGCGAGGTGTTTGTCGGGCTGCTGGCGAGTGCGTAACTGGCAATTGAAGCAGTCATAGCCCGTGCTGCCGTCGGCATTCACAAAGATAGCGCCGCGCTGCCTCGTATCCGGCGCATGGCCTAGATGAGTGCAAGCCGGACAGTTAAAGGTGTATTTGGTCCCCGTGGCTATCTGGTAGCGGCGAGATCGGGGCGGCAAGTGGGCCAGCAAGGCATCACGAACATAGTTGGGGCTCATCGGGCTGATCTAACGGCGAATCGTCGCCCAACAGTTAAGGGGCCGGCTCTCCGTGGAAAGCCAGCCCAGTAGGTTATTCCGCCGTAGCTTCTTCGGTCTTGCGCTTACGCGGTGCGGGCTTGGCCGCTGGTGCGTCGGCCTTGGGGGCGTTCGTCTGACCCGGCTTGCGACCAAGACCGATGCTCTTGGCCATCGTGCGACGTGCCTCAGAGTAGGCAGGAGCGACCATGGGATAATCGGCCTTGAGGTTATACCGATCGCGGTATTCCTGAGGCGTCATGCCATTGGTCGCGAGGTGACGACGGAGGGTCTTGTAGGGCTTGCCGTCGATCATGCTGATGATGTGGTCAGGGCTGCTCAGCGACTTGCGCGCCGTTACGGCACCTACGTATTCTTTGGGCTCGTCCGATGGTGCCGCGGCTACCTCGTTCCCGCCCACTAGGGACTGAACACTGGCGTGCATCTGGGCGAGAAAAGCCGGCACGTCATCGGCGGTCGTGCGCGTGTTGGGATTGCTCAACCAAGCGATCGTCAACTCCGTGGCGAGTTCAACAGGATTGGGGGCGTAGGTATCATCAGTCATGTATTGCTCCAGTTCGGCGTTCATCTAAGTATCTGATAGGCGGATGACAACTGCGGCCATTTCGCGGTAGCCGTTCAAGGTGATTACACAACCTCAGGGCATTTTGTGGTAGCTTCGTATCATGGCGACAGCAGGGGCAGGGATACGATGCGGTGGAGTGCAGTGGTTGCGTGTTCGGCATTATTTTTAAGCAGTGCCGTTAACGGTCAGGACTCGGCCAAATCCCCTGACGGTGGTTACTCGGTTTCTGTAGTTCCGAACGGTGAAGGTGACGAGAACGGTTCCGGCGCTCAGGCAATTGTCCTTTACGGCGCAAGGGGCGGCGTCCAACGCCGCCTGCTAGTGTCTAGGTGGAACGGCGATTATTCGCGCAACCTGGCCGGCCTATCGCGTCCGCTGTTCTCACTCGATGGCGGCTACGTCTACTTCAGCAGCACCGATGCCTCCCCAAACTCCGCATACGTTCACCGGTTCGACCTAAAGCGGAACGCGATCAAGGCGGTATGCCCCGGCTTAGCGCTGCGGGTGATGCGAACTGGGCCTTACCGCGGATACCTGATCGTCCAGACGCACCGCTATTGGGACCGGCCTGAGGGAGGCTCCTACAATCCAGTTTTCCTCACCCATCCGTCGGGTCGAAAGATCATGATGGTGCCGGGAAGTGACAACGACGAAGGCGAACTTGCCGTTGATCCATGGCTAGCAAAGATGAATTGGCGTGCTTGGTAGGCGGCCATTGAGTGATGGCCGCGCAAGAGAGGAGAAGCGGTATGCGTCATATATTGATGGCAGTAGGACTGATCGTTTGTTCTGGGATGGCAAGCGGGGAGCCGATCGGACGATGGTTCTCTGGATACGGCCAGGGCACGATGGAATACGGCCTCAAGAACGACAGCGCAGGAAGCGACTACTTCTATATCGCGTGTCCTTACGACGGCGCGACAATCAGCTTTACGGTCGGCGGCAAGAACCCCCGTCCCCTGTCCACGGTGATCGTGGTTGTCGGCGCAGAGGAGTATGAGCTGACTACCGACAAGTGGGGCCAGTTTCGCACAACCTCGCACGTAAGCTACGACATATTTCGGTCACTTTGGGCCTCAATGCGCTCAGGTTCCGCCATGAGAGTTCGACTATCGTCGGGACAATCAACCGCGTTCACGCTAAAAGGTGCTGCGAAGGTATTGCCACGAGACCAGTGTGAGACAGGCTTTGAGAAAAGCTAAGACATGAAAAGTCGGCAGCATTTTCAGCTTGTCGGTCTGGTTTTGGTAGGAATGGCCGTCAGACGATTGCAGATATGCTGGGCAACACAGGAGTTCAGCAGATGCGCGCGCCGATTAAGAAGCAGTCCGAGTTTGAAACTGTTCTGGATTACGCCAGCAGGACCAGCCGCCCCCATATGTATCGGTTGATGATGTTGCTGAGCATTAAGCTGGGCCTGCGTCCCATGGAGATCGCGGGGCTAGATACTAGCTGGTTCCGCGGTGACGAACTCCGCATCCCGCTCGGCCACAGCAAGCGCAAGCAGGGCCGCAGCCTCCCCTGTGCAGCGAGATTCTGGAAGCGTTGGCCGCCCACATGCAGGGCAGCGCGGGGCGCGTATTCCGCAACAAGGCAGGGGACGTGTTCACGGCCAACGGGATCAGCGAAGCTATGCGGCGGCTCTACAAACTCGCAGGGGTTGAGGGCTCCTGCTACAGTGGTCGTCGGACCCTTGCGACCAGCCTCGTAGATCGGGACGTGAATATCGCCATCGTTAGCAAGGTGCTCGGCCATAGCAGCATCGCGACCACGCAATCCTACGTCGGCGTAACCGACAATATGATGCGTCGGGCACTTTATGCCTGAAAGCGGTTGCTCTGAAAGTCAGGCGATGTCTTTTAGTCCTAACAGCAGCAGCGTTGCTGCACTAGCTGGAGACTTAGAATGGACTGGAAAAAGACCGTAAAGCCCGCTCACACGGTCGAGGGCTTCGCAAAGGCCAAGGCCGCTGGATCAGCGCGCACGGCATCGGCGGTCGTCATGGCCAGCATCGATAAGCAGATCGAGTTGTTCAACAAGCCCAAGGTCGAGGGACGCAGGACGTTCCGCGTTGAGGGCGACAACGTGGCCTTCATGATCCGCTACGCCAACAGCCCACTCAAGTTGGTCGGTGAGGAAAAGGAACTAGCTGTTCCTCAGGCGCAGTTCGTGGAAGTGTTGAAGGCCATAAAGGCCGACATCGAGAAGGGCGCATTCAAGGACCAGCTTGAGGCGATCGAGAAGCAGGTCAAAAGCCGCAGCGAGCGGATGGGCGAGACACGCCGGAACAAGAAGACTGAATGAAAAACCCTCACTAGGAGTGAGACGATGCCCCGGCCGGTGCCGGGGCTTCCTGTCTGGGCAGCGAGGGTGCCGTTGTGAACGTAGACTCCTTGGAAGCGCTATTCGTTGGGAACGCTGACTTCGAAGAAGTCGAGGCATCACAGGACGTATTCTGCCCGTTTGAAGCGGTGGGGATGGTTCGGCAGGAAATACGGCACGGCCATTTTCTAGCCTACGCTCTCGATCCACAACGTCCGCATGGCTTCGGCACAGAATGCCTCAGGGCTTTGATGCGAACAGCCGCCCACGCTCAGCGGCAAGCCGACACCAACGGCCAAGAGGGGTTTCTCACCCCTCTCGACGTGCATCTGATGGACTTTGAAAAAGCGCAGGTGCGGCGAGAGTGGCGAAGCATTGATCTCGTCGTGGTTGTCGGGGATGAGAAGCTGATCGTAGCGATCGAACTCAAAATCGACGCTTCTGAACACAGCGGTCAGCTACGTCGCTACCGTAAATTGGTAAGTGAGGAATGGCCGGTCAGCGCGGGCTGGCGGCACCTCTTCCTGTTTGTAACCAAGCATGGCGATGACGCCAGCGACGCGGACGGCGAGGGTTGGCTAACAGTTCCGCTTGAGGCGGTTGCCCGCGAACTTGACGGGGTGGCAGGGAAGCAAATCGGATCGGCCGAGGCCCGAACGCTGCTCGCCTCATATCTAGCCATGTTACGGAGACATCACTTGCCGAATGAACATCTGGAGCGGCTGGCGGCGAAGCTGTGGGGCCAGCATCGTGAAGCGCTGGAGTTTCTGATGGAGCATCGTCCCGACGCCGACGAAGGGCTCTATGGTATGCTGTATGCGGCACGCGATGACTTGGCCGCCGTCATGTCGAAGGCGTCCGGTATGACCGTCATCACCGACGATAGCCCACCAAGCAACATGCGCTTCGCAATTCAGGATTGGGACCAGTTGCCTGATTTCCTCACGGCGCAGAGGTGGACGAGCAGTAATCGACTGATGCTAATCGAGATCCAGCGCAGTGGAGATAAACGCCACATTCGAATTCGCTTAGTCATTGGACCGGGTGAGCAGGAGGCGCGGCTTCGATACTATCAGGCACTCGCAGATGCAGGGGTGCAGGTTAGCAAGCGTGCCAAATTATCACCGCAATGGACACGCGTAGCGTCTAGAAACCTCGTCAGTTCACTTTCTGAAGAGACGGAGGACGTTGCTGGGTTGTTTGAAAAGGTAGTTGCCAAGATCGGTGCATACGCGGGCGAGATCCTGCCGTCATATGATAAAGCACTTGACGCTCTAAATGGGGAAGGCCGAGCCACTTAAAGTGGCCCGGCTCCCATGCTTACAAAGCCCATCCGGGAAATTGACAGAAACCCCGGCTGGCTATCTACTTAGCTAGGCTACGATTCTCCCCTTTGCCCTCGCTTCTCTGGCGTAGGCGCTGAGCGACTTATCGGCCTTGAAGTGGATATCGCGTTCTACGCGCAGCCCTCCCGGTCCCACGACCTCCCAAATCTCATCGAGGGATATGTAGCCAAGTTCAGGGCTACCCATGTCGGCCAGTCCAAACGCCAGTCCGTCATCGTCCAGTTCTGACAACAACCATGTCGCCCCAGCCCAAGGCAGGAATATCTTGCATACGGGTTCGAAGTCTCGCTCACGCCGAGTGCCCTTGAGGGGTAGCTGCTGGTGATGATTGGCGTTGAGTTTTTGGACAATCTCTGGCGTGAGTATCGCGATTAGTTCTGAGTTCATGTGGCTTACTCCTTGTTGCCACCAGAACATCAAGCGCCACATGGAGGGCAAATAAACCAAAGAATGGCATCACGGCAAAGACATCAGAAATCTGACTGGTAGAACAAATCTGGTGTAGGAAAGGATGCCAAAAGGATATTGATAGAGTGGGCAAACAGGAGTTGCCCACATGCTTACACAGATCGACCTCAACGCATTCGCAGACTACGCACTCAACACGTTCGACTACAGCGCAGACTTCGAGGATGATGCTTTCGCGGTTACGTTTGAGGGCGCTCGCATCTACGTGGAGCGTAAGCGCAACCACTTCGCAATCCACATCGGCTCCGACACCCACAAGCTGCCGCGCTGCTAATGCCGCCGATTAGCCAAGCTAACCCGCGCTTAATGCGCTTTCTGAAGCAGCGGCGAACAACTCACATTCGACCGGCCAACGACAAGCTGACTACGTGGGTCCAAAGACAGCGCCAGAGACGCCCGTAGAGCCCCGCACAAGCCCAGACAGGTAAGCGCAGCTATCCAACGCTGCGCTTACCTGTCTCGGTTATCCTGAGGGTTCTTAGGACCCGTATTTCCACTTCTGCTCCGATGGGTCCACGACCAGTCGCGCTGGCTGCTCCATCCGGTTGCGAACATCATCAACCATCTTTGCTGGACCGGGCAGGCCCCTGTGGAGGTCGAGCCGGTTACGCAGGTCCACTGGCTCCCCAATGGGTTGGCCGCGCTGGTCGAAGCGCCATGCCATCATACCGTTTTGCAACATCACGGTCACAACGCCATCGGCGGCAAAGGTGCTGCGAGTGAGGAACGCGAGTGCCTGTTTCACCCTGACCCTCGCACTGTATCGGGCTTCCTTGTCCTCGCTGTTGATGCTGTCCTTGACCTCGCGGACTCTGGCCAGATGTTCGATCGGGTTAGCGCCGCCGCGCTGGCGCGATAGCTCATCCTGCATTTCGCGCAGTTTGGCCTCCTCTACGTCGATCTCCGCTTCGATCTCTGCCGCTTTGACCGCTAGGGCTCGAATGAAATGCTCACCCAACGTGTCCACGATGGATTGCAGGTTCTGGCGCTTGCTTTGAAGCAGCCGTTCGGCTTCCGCTACGTTAGCGGCCATGGCCGCGACATGATCGGGGACAGTGAACTTCTTATCGTCAATTGCGACCGCCAGCACGGCATCAAGAATGGCTGGCTCCAAAGACTCATACCTAAACGTCTTGTTGTTCTCGCATTCGTGCTTTCGACGGTTGTTGTTGCACCTCAGATAGCTGCGGTTGACCCCACTGACATAGCTGAGTTTGCGACCGTCCAGCTTGCTTTTGTGATTAGTTGGTCGACCGGCCTTCTGCTGGCTCTGGAAATACATGGGAGCGCCACAGGTGCAGAAGGCTGAACCGGAGAAGAGGTTGCTGACATTGGCCTCCGCTGGCCCTCCTGAGAACCGGCGCAGCTTGCGAACAGACTCTACGCGCGCAAACAATTCGGCTGGAATGGCCTGAGGATAGTGGTCGGGCTTCACGATGCCTTTGCTGGTTTCGTTGATGCCGCCATGGGTTCGCGACATGGGGATGTATTCGCCAAGCACGGCACGATTGGTCAGCAGCTTGTGGAGATAGGCCGTGTTCCAGCCATTGCCTTTGTCCTTTTTGCCGACTGACCAGCTTGGCTCCTTACGCGCATTCAGCATGGCCACGATGCTGGGCAGACCATGCCCCTCAACATACAGGTCGAATATCTCGCGCAGCACTGCGCTGCGATGTGGATGCAGGACCACATCGTCGGTCTTGCAATCGCGCATCATCCAACCGGGTGGCAAACCGATCTTTGCCTTGCGATCACCGGCCTCAATGGCCTTGATCTTCTCGGACCAGTTGAACAGCCCTCGCTCACTCTTTTTGTTGCTCTCCTCGCGAGCGCCCTCACTCTTAAACACCAACTCCATGATGGTGCCGCCGTCGATGCGCTGACCGGCTGGATAAAAGCGGTCGCCGTCGATGGTCGCGACACTGACGCCGTTTTCCACGCAGACTTTCAGGAAGGCGTGAACCTCTTCCCAACCCTGGCGGCTTATGCGGTCGAAATGCTCGCAAATGAAAACAGCGCCGTTTCGGTAAAAGCCCTTCTCGGCTTGCCGTTCGAACGCATACAGCTCGCCACCCTCAGACCGATTCGCGCCATGGAACGCTGAACGGCCTTTGTCGGAAATCTCGCGGTCAGGATCGTGCAGCCATCCCTTTTTTCTGCGTAATCTCGGCCATTTTGAAACTGCCGAACAAGCGAGGTGCCTCGCCCTTGTTCGAGCGAGGAATAGCGGGCGTAGATAAAAGCGGGGAGCGTCATAACCAGAGTTAAAGCGTCTGCGGACCCGTAGGGCAACTCCATTATGCTTGATGAGCAGGTTGCAGCCCTGCGCGCGGGGATCGAGCGGGCTGCCGGGGACGGCCATGACCTCGCGGCCGGACTCGTTGGCGAGCCGCGCGGTGATCAGCGAGCCGGATTTGGGGACCGCCTCGACCACTACGGTGCCGATCGCGAGACCGGCGATGATGCGGTTGCGCGAGGGGAAGTTGCGCGCCTTGGGTTCGGTGCCGGGGGGCTGTTCGGCGAGGAGGACGCCTTCGGTGGCGATGCGTTCCTGCAACGCGGTGTTGTCGGGCGGGTAGGCGATGTCGATGCCGCTGGCGATGACGCCGATCGTGGCACCGCTGGAGCCCGCGCCGAGCGCGCCGATGTGCGCGGCGGTGTCGATGCCGCGGGCTAGGCCGGAGACGATCGTCGTGCCTTCTTCGGCGAGTTGCAGCGCCAATTGTCTCGCGAAGCGGCAGGCGGCGGCGGACGCGTTGCGCGCGCCGACCATCGCGATGCAGGGGCGGGTGGCGTGGGTGAGGTCGCCGCGGAAAATCAGCGCGGGGGTGCGGTCTCGATCTCGGCGAGCAGGCGGGGATAGTCGGGATCGTCGAGGAACAGATAGCGCGCGCCGAGCTTGGCGGTGGCGGCGATTTCGCGTTCGGCCAGCGCCGCGTCGGCGATCCGGGGACTGCGTCCGCCGCCGCGTTGGGCGAGCATGGGGAGCGCTTCGATTGCGGCGTCGGCGCTGCCAAAGCGGGCGATGAGCTGGCGATAGGCGACCGGTCCGATCCCGGTCGTGCGGATGAGCCGAAGTCTTGAGACCGTCGGGTCAGTCACTCGTTTTCCGGCTGGAGCCGATGCGCGGCTCGGTCCCCGAGAACAGGCGCTCGACGTTTTCGCGGTGCTTCCACAGCACGATCAGGGCGAGTGCGAGGAGCAGCAGGACGAGGTCGAACCGGCCGAACAGCGCGGCAGCAAACGGCGCGCTGAGCGCGGCGGCCATGCCGGCGACCGAGGAGATGCGAAGGCCTGCTAGAAGGCCCAGCCACACGACCGCGTAAACGAGCCCGAGCGGCCAGTAGAGCGCGACGACGATGCCCATGAGCGTCGCGACGCCCTTGCCGCCCTTGAACCTGAGCCAGACCGGGTAGCAATGGCCGATGAACGCGCCGGCTGCCGCGAGTAGGGCATTGCCGGGGAACAGGTGCGCGACCAGCAGCACGGCGACCGCGCCCTTGGCCATGTCGAGCAGCAGCGTGGCGGCGGCGAGGCCCTTCCGCCCGGTGCGCAATACGTTGGTGGCGCCGATGTTGCCCGAGCCGATCGTCCGCAGATCGCCTGCACCGCCGGCGCGCGTGAGGATGACGCCGAACGGGATCGAGCCGAGCAGGTAGCTGAGCACGAGCGATAGCGTGGGCGCGACCCAGAGAATTTCCGTCTGCAAGTATGTCCCCCGTTCCGAGGGCGCTTATAAACGACGCGGGGCTGACGGCAAATGGCGTCGAGCGGGTGCCGACCTCACAGCACCCTCCGTCATCCTGACGAAAGTCAGGACCCAGAGCCACGGAGGACAACCCTTGTAACCCTGGGTCCTGACTTTCGTCAGGATGGCGGGGGGAAGGCTCTGGTTTGCTTAAGGCGTTCCGTCCTAAGGCGCATGGATGGACACGCGCCCCATCCTGTTCTTCGATTCCGGTGTCGGCGGGTTGTCGATCGTCGGGCCGCGCGCGGGGCGCTCCCCGATGCGCCGTTCGTCTACGCCGCCGACTCGGCCGGGTTTCCCTACGGCACGAAGAGCGAGGCGGAGATCGCCGCCCGCGTGCCGGTGTTGCTGGGGCGGTTGGCGGAGCGGTATCGGCCGCGGCTGATCGTGATCGCGTGCAACACCGCCTCGACGATCGCGCTGCCGGTAGTGCGCGCGGCGCTCGACCTGCCGGTGGTCGGAACGGTGCCCGCGATCAAGCCGGCCGCGCTGCTGTCGAAGACGCGGACGATCGGCGTGCTGGGGACCGAGGCGACCGTGCGGCAGGCGTATGTCGACGATCTGGCGGCAAGGTTCGCGGGCGATTGCACGGTGCTGCGCTACGGGTCGGCGGCCTTGGTCGAGATGGCGGAGGCCAAGTTGCACGGGCGAGCGGTGGCGCCTGAGCGCTATGTGGCGGTGCTCGACGGGCTGTTCTCGCAACCCGGCGGGGAGCGAATCGACGTGATCGTCAACGCCTGCACGCATTTCCCGCTGGTCGAGGCGGAGCTGGCCATGGCGGCACCCGGTGTGCGGTTCGTCGACGGTGGTCCCGGGATCGCGCGGCGGATCGTTCACCTGATGCAGGGCGAATCATGGTCGGGCGCGGGCGAGGGCATCGCCGTCTTTACCCGGTTGGGCGACGACGAAAATGCGCTCGGACCGGCTTTGGCGGCACGTGGATTCGGCAGGATCGAGCAGCTTTAAGCGTTAACCTGGGACAATGTGGCACCTTGCTTCGCGGGCGCATCGTGGCAATGTGCACCCAGGATGAGGAAAGCGATCACCGTAAGAGCGGTATTGCGCTGGAAACGAGTGAAAGCGAGGCGTAGTGCCCAAGCGTATGATTACCAACGGCATCACGGCAACGGATTCCATCTCGGGTCCGCGAGTCGATTATTCGCGCGTGTTTACGCAGGCGATCGACCGGTTGCATGCCGAAGGGCGCTACCGCGTGTTCATCGACATCCTCCGCAACAAGGGCGCTTTCCCGAACGCGCGCTGTTTCGCCGGGCATAACGGGCCCAAGCCGATCACGGTGTGGTGCTCGAACGATTACCTCGCGATGGGCCAGCACCCCAAGGTGATCGCGGCGATGGAAGAGGCGCTGCACGACGTCGGCGCGGGCTCGGGCGGCACGCGCAACATCGGCGGCAACACGCATTACCATGTCGACCTGGAGGGCGAACTCGCCGACCTGCACGGCAAGGAAGCGGCTTTGCTGTTCACGAGCGGGTACGTTTCGAACGAGGCTACGCTGGCGACGCTCGCCAAGGTGCTGCCGGGCTGCATCATCTTTTCGGACGAGCTGAATCACGCGTCGATGATCGCGGGGATTCGCAACTCGGGCTGCGAAAAGCGGGTGTTCCGCCACAACGATCTCGCGCATCTCGAAGAGCTTCTCGCGGCCGAAGATCCGGCGGCACCGAAGCTGATTGCGTTCGAGAGCGTGTATTCGATGGAGGGCGACATCGCGCCGATCTCGGCGGTGTGCGACCTTGCCGACCGGTACAACGCGCTGACCTATTGCGACGAAGTCCATGCGGTTGGGATGTACGGCGCACGCGGCGGCGGCATCTCGGAGCGGGACGAGGTCGCGCACCGGATCACGATCCTCGAGGGGACGCTGGGCAAGGCGTTCGGTGTGATGGGGGGCTATATCGCCGCCGATCGTACGATCGTCGATGTGATCCGCTCGTACGCACCGGGGTTCATCTTCACGACGTCGCTGTCGCCGGTGCTGGTTGCTGGCGTGCTCGCGAGCGTGCGGCATCTGAAAAGCTCGAGCGTCGAGCGCGAGGGGCAGCAGGCGTCGGCCACGATGCTGAAGGCGATGCTGAAGGACGCCGGGCTGCCGGTGATGCTCGGCGATACGCATATCGTGCCGCTGATGGTCGGCGATCCGGTCAAGGCGAAGAAGATCAGCGACGTGCTGCTCGCCGAATACGGCGTGTACGTGCAGCCGATCAACTACCCGACCGTGCCGCGCGGCACCGAGCGGCTGCGGTTCACGCCGGGCCCTGCGCATACCGAGGCAATGATGCGCGAACTGACCGACGCGCTGGTGGAGATCTGGAGCAGGCTGGACTTGCGCAAGGCCGCCTGAGGCTGGTCTCGTCTAGGCGGAGCAGCGATAGCTAGTCGATCGTGATGGTGCCGTCGGTGCCGGGGACGTCGAGGGCTTCGCCAAAGCCGACCGAATGGAAGCGCGTATAATCGCCTTCCACAGGTTTGGCGTAAACGTGGACCACGGATCTGCTGCCATCGACGACCCAGTAATGCGGAATGCCACCGCGCGCATAAGCGAAGCGCTTCATCGTGGTGTCGCGCGCAACCGACGTTTCCGCGACTTCGACGACGAGCAGGAAGTCGGCGGCGAGCAACAGGCGGTTTTCTTCAACCGATGTACGTAGAACTGCGACGTCGCAACCAAGCACCGTATCGTTACCCAGATCGACGCCGGCCTCGCCAACGATTCTCGACTCAGCAAATAGACGCGACAGGCGAATGGCAATCTTGGCCTGGCGCGACGCGTGCGCAAACTGGGGCGGGTTCATCCGGACGAGTTCCCCTTCGACCAGTTCGACCTTCATGTCGTCGAACGCGCCGGACTCACCCATGCTCAGGAACTCGACGGTGGTGAAACGCGCCATTTCCTGCCGATCGGTGCGGAGACTCGCGGCGGATGTGTTCATGACCGATGCGTACCATGAATCGAGCCAACCAGCGAATCGTGCGGCGTGGCCTTAAAGCGAGGCGGCGAGCATCGTCAGGACGCCGAGGCCGAGCGACAACGGCACGCGCAGTGCCATCCAGCCGGGCGGGGCTATGCCGACGCGGACCAGGGCTCGGTCGACGAGCAATGCACCGATCAGGCTGATGCCGAGCACGATGAGCGAGGGGCCGGGCCAGCGCAGGCCGACCATCCAGGGCCAGGCGGTCGCGAGCGCGACCAGCGAGGGCGCTACGCTGGCGAACCAGAGCCAGCGCGGCGGCGAGTCGGTGCGTGCGGCGAGGCCCCACCAGAGACCGCCAAGGAAGCTCAGGATGATCGCGGCATAGGCATAGGCGATCGCCAGCGCTGAGAACCGGCTTTGCGGATCGCCGCCCAGCAGCAGCGCGACTGCTCCAAGTTGTGGGAGAAGTCCGCTCAGCCCGAGCAGGCGCGCGATCGGCGGGATGCCGCCGGTCGCGGCGGGTCGCGCTGTCATCAGACGGGCATCAGACGCGCGCGACCACGCCGGTAGCGACGACCGGGCCGGTCGGCAGGCCGGTCGGCGAACCGCCGAGCGGCTCGACCGAGATCGCCAGCGTCGCGCCGGGCGCAATGCGACCGCGGTCGACGCCCTTCGGTGCCAGCGACGTCGGACGTCCCGAGAGCAGGCCGAGCGAGTGCGGCACGCCGTCGCCGCCGATCACCCAGAGTTCCGCGACCCGCGCATTCGGAACGCCGGGACCTGCCGCGACGCGGAGCGCGCCGTTCGCAGGATCGAAGACCGCGGCGACGGGCGACTTCGCATCGCCGAGCATCGCAACGAGCACGCTCGACGCGCGGGCGACGGGGACCGGCTGTGCGACGGGCACGGTCGGTTCGGGGCGAACCATGACGAACAGCAACAGCGACGCGGCGATCGCGCTGGTGACGGCCGCGAGTGCGGGCCAGGCGAAGCGGCTGGTCTTGGCGGGAGTTGGACCGTCGAGGCTGGCTTCGATCCGCGCGGCGAGATGCGGCGGGGCAGCGTATTCCGGCCATAGGTCGAACAACGCGGCCAGACGCGACCGCCACCATTCGACCTGCGCGGCGAAACCGGGTTCGGCGAGCACGCGGCGCAGCGCTGCTCCGCGCTCCTCGCCTTCGAGCAAGCCGAGCGCAAGTTCGGCGGCCGCCACATCTTGGGGCACGCCGGTGTCGGGGATCGGATCAACCATCGAGGCAATCCTTCAGGCGGGCGAGACCACGGCGGACCCAGCTCTTCATCGTACCGAGCGGGACCGCACGTTTCACTGCAAGTTCGGCATAGGTGACGCCGTCGAAGAACGCGGTGCGGATCGCGTCGCGCTGCTGCGGTTCGAGGCCATCGAGGCACTCGATCAATTCGCGCGACGATTCGCTCGCCAGCATCCCGGCCTCAGCGCCTTCGCCGGGATCGGCAATGTCGGGCGCATCGTCCAGCGGGCTGGTGCGGCGGACGCCCTGCGCGCGCTGCCAGTCGATGGCGCGGTTGCGCGCGATCGTCGCCAACCAGGTTATCGGGCTCGCGCGGCCGGGTTCCCAGGCACCGGCGCGTTTCCAGATCGTAAGATAGACCTCGTGCAGCACATCCTCCGCGGCTTGGGCGTTGCCGCAGATACGATGGGTGATGCCGAAAAGCTTCGCACTGGTCAGCGAATAGAGCTCGCGAAACGCGTCGCGGTCCTCTTGCCCGGTGCGCAGGAGCACCTCGGAGAGATGCGCGCGCCGCGTCCGCATTTGAAAAGGCCATGGTCACGATCCGGAACCTAGCGGCTAAGTCGCTCGCGGCAATAGCCTTCGCCGGGCTTGACGGTGAGGCAGTCGGTTTTGCCGAACAGATATTTCAGGCCGGTCGCGTCGCCGTTGGTCGGGCGAAGCGTTTCGCGTATCCCGCCGCGATCGAAGGATATCGTGTCGCCGGTCGCGGTGCCGTCGAACTTGCCCTTGTTGTCGAGGTCCCACTGCATCGTCAGCGCGTAGTGGCCGGGGGTGTCGGTCGGCGCGACGTCGAGAACCATGCCTTCGACGCCGATCCAGCGGCCGGTGTAGTCGGGCGCGGGTTTGGGCTTGGGCGCGGAGAGCTTGCGGTCGACCGATCCTGCGGACGTCATGTTGCCGTCGCTGCTGGTGTCGGGGGCGGGGCCGGAGCAGGCTGTCAGCGCGGCGGCGGCGAGCAGGGTGAGGGCTTTCATGGATGTCTCCTTGAGGACGGGGGCGACAGTCAATCTTTCGATCCTCCCCCGCAAGGGGGAGGTGGCGCCGAAGGCGACGGAGGGGGAGGGCACGGAACAGATGTTGCGCTTACCTCCCCCTCCGTCTGGCAAGCGCCAGCCACCTCCCCTGGCGGGGGAGGATCGCTTAGACCTGCGAACAGGTGTGGCAAATTCCGGCTCGGGTGGGTAAGGGGCTGGGCACCCGATCTCCCGTCACAGGATTACGCCAGGTGCGCATCGCCATCGCGTCCGATCACGCCGCCGTTTCGTTGAAAGCGGTGCTCGCAACGTGGTTGCGGGAGATGGGGCATGATGTGCTCGACCTTGGCCCTGAAGGCACCGCCAGCGTCGATTATCCTGACTATGGTTTCAAGCTTGCGGCCGCGATCGCCGATGGTCGCGTCGAGCGCGGTATCGCGCTGTGCGGCTCGGGGATCGGCATCTCGATCGCCGCCAACCGCAATCCAGCCTGCCGCTGCGCGCTCGTCTCCGAACCGCTGTCGGCGAGCCTTGCGCGCGTGCATAACGACGCCAACGCCATCGCGATGGGCGCCCGCCTGATCGGCGAGGAAATGGCCAAGGCGTGCGTCGAAGCTTTCCTGTCCGCCGATTTCGCCGGCGGCCGTCATCAACTCCGTGTCGACAAGTTAAAGGTCCCCGCATGAGCACCCAGCCCCGCGAACTCCATGACGTCCAGCCGGACGGCTTTTTCACGCGTACTCTCACCGATGCGGACGCTGCCGTTTTCGCCGGCGTTGCTGCCGAACTCGAGCGCGAGCAGACGCAGATCGAGCTGATCGCGTCGGAGAACATCGTCTCGAAGGCGGTGCTCGAGGCGCAGGGTTCGGTGTTCACGAACAAGTACGCCGAGGGCTATCCGGGCAAGCGCTATTACCAGGGCTGCGCGCCGTCGGACACGGTCGAGACGCTGGCGATCGAGCGCGCCAAGCAGATCTTCGGCTGCGGGTTCGTCAACGTGCAGCCGCATTCCGGCGCGCAGGCGAACGGCGCGGTGATGCTGGCGCTGGTCAAGCCGGGTGATACGATCCTCGGCATGAGCCTCGATGCGGGCGGTCACCTGACGCATGGCGCCAAGCCGGCGATGTCGGGCAAGTGGTTCAACGCCATTCAGTACGGCGTCGACGCGACCACGCATTTGATCGACTACGATCAGGTCGAGGCGCTGGCGGTCGAGCATCAGCCGAAACTGATCATTGCGGGCGGCTCGGCCTATCCGCGCACGATCGACTTCGCGCGCTTCCGGGCGATCGCGGACAAGGTCGGCGCGTATTTCATGGTCGACATGGCGCATTTCGCCGGGATCGTCGCAGCCGGCCTGCACCCGACGCCGTTCGGCCACGCGCACGTCGTGACGACCACCACGCACAAGACTCTGCGCGGTCCGCGCGGCGGCATGATCATGACCAACGACGAGGCGCTGGCGAAGAAGTTCAACTCGGCGGTGTTCCCGGGGCTCCAGGGCGGGCCGCTGATGCACGTGATCGCGGCGAAGGCGGTCGCGTTCGGCGAGGCGCTCCAGCCCGATTTCAAGAGCTACATCGCGGCCGTCGTCGAGAACGCGAAGGTGCTGGCGGCAACGCTCAAGGAGCGTGGCTCGGACGTCGTCTCGGGCGGCACCGACACGCATCTCGCGCTGATCGACCTCACGCCGCTGGGCATCACCGGCCGCGATGCGGATGAGGCGCTGGAGCGCGCAGGCATCACCTGCAACAAGAACGGCATCCCCAATGATCCGCTGCCGCCGGTCAAGACCAGCGGCATCCGCGTCGGCTCGCCCGCGGGCACGACGCGTGGGTTCGGGCCGGCGGAGTTCCGCGAGATCGGCAACATGGTCGCCGACGTGCTGGACGGCCTCGCGAAAAAGGGCGAGCATGGGGACCCGGAAGTCGAGGCGGACGTTCGGACGCGTGTTCGTGCACTCTGCGCGCGCTTCCCGATCTATCAAGGATAAGACATGTCGAAGATCGATGACATCCAGAACGACATCAAGGCGACCCCCGGCCTCGGCAAGAGCATGGCCAAGTGGAGCGCACTCGGCGCAGTCGTGGCGATCCCGGTGCCGGTGATCGGCCCGATCTTCGGCGCACTCGCGGGCGCGGGCTACGCCTATTACAAGGGCAAGAAGAAGGTCTGAATGCGCTGCCCCTTCTGCGGACATGAAGACAGCCAGGTAAAGGACAGCCGCCCCACCGAAGACGGGGCGGCGATCCGACGTCGGCGCCAGTGCGAAGGGTGCGCCGCGCGTTTCACGACGTTCGAGCGCATCCAGTTGCGCGAGCTGTTCGTGTTGAAGAGCGAGGGGCGGAGAGAGCCGTTCGACCGGGAGAAGCTGCTCCGGTCGCTGTCGATCGCGACTCGGAAGCGGGCAATCGAGGCTGGGCGGATCGAGAAGCTGGTGAGCGGGATCCAGCGGCGGCTGGAGACGCTGGGCGAGAACGACGTCACGTCGAAGCGGATCGGCGAGATGGTGATGGACGGGCTCAAGGGGCTCGATTCGGTGGCGTATATCCGGTTTGCGAGTGTGTACCGGGATTTCAGCGAGGCGAAGGACTTCGAGGCTTTTGCCGGGAGTGTGGAGGAGGTCGGGCGAGCGGAGTGAGTTTGGCTTGTCCCAGCTTGTCCTCGTTCATCTCGTCGTCGTGCAGTCTCGTCGTCGTTCAGCCTTGCCCAGGCTAGTGTCCGCACCGCTGGCAGCATCGCAAACTTTACCTTATCGGCGGTTCCTCCACCCCTCCCGTTCGTCCTGAGTAGGGACTGAGCGCGGCGAAGGCCCGTATCGAAGGACAGGTTGCATGAGCTTTTACGCCTACATGCTCCGCTGTTTCGACGGCAGCTATTACATCGGCCACACCGACGCGCTCGAACGCCGGATCGCGCAACATCAGCACGGTGAGCTTCCCGGATATACGCACAACCGGCGCCTGGTCACGCTGATGTGGTCGCAGGATTTCCCGAGCCGGATCGAGGCGCTCGAGGCCGAGCGGCAGTTGAAAGGCTGGACGCGGGCGAAGAAGGAAGCGTTGGCGGCGGGCGATTGGGCCGCAGTGCGCTTACTCTCGCGCAAATCCTTCGATACGGGTCTTCGGCTTCGCTCAACCCCTACTCAGGACGAACGGGGTGGGGTGGGTGAGCGGGATGGTTTGTCCAAGCACGATGAATTGGCTGAGCCGGACGACTTTGGTGAGCATGGCAAGATTGGTGGATTTGGCGACGTGATTGACGAAAACATGACGAGTACGGGCGCGGTTAGCGACAGCTATGTGGTCTCGGATGGGGTGGGGGTGGTCGATGCTGCCACCCCACCCCCGTCATAATCCTCGTCCGCCCCCAACTCGGCGAAAACATCGGCAAGGCCGCGCGCGCCATGCTGAACTTCGGCCTCACCGAAATGCGCCTCGTCTCCCCGCGAGACGGCTGGCCCAACCCCTCCGCCGGCCCCGCCGCCAGCGGTGCCGACATCGTGCTCCAGAACGCGAAGGTCTACGACAGCGTCGCCGCCGCCACCGCCGATTGCGCGCAGGTGTTCGCCACCACGGTTCGCAAACGCGGCGTCACCAAGCCGGTCGTCACCCCCGAACAGGCGTCGGCAGATATCCACGCCGCCCCCGGCCGCTCCGCGATCCTGTTCGGACCCGAGCGCTCCGGCCTCGAAACCGACGACGTCGCGGTGGCGCGGACGATTATCACGGTGCCGATCAATCCGGAGTTCGGCTCGCTGAACCTCGCCCAGGCGGTGATCCTCGTGGCCTATGAATGGTCGAAAGGCCTCACCGCCGACCGCGAGCTGTCGCAGCCGTCGATCAACCCGATCATGCCGCCTCGCCCCGCAGGAGGAGCTCGACGGGATGATCGGGCAGCTCGATGCGATGCTGATGGGGGCGGGGTTCTTCCACCTGCCCGACAAGATGCAGTCGACGCGGCGGACTCTGCGGACGTTGCTGACGAAGCCGGGCTGGTCGAGCCAGGAGATCCGAACTCTCCGCGGCGTGCTGTCGTCGCTGGCGGGGAAGCGGCCGCGAGCCTAGCGCCGGTCGAAGGCGGCGAGTTCGTAGGCGATCGAGGCTTCAACCAGGCGTTCCCACAAATCCGCGACCACGGCCTCCGGCACGCCCAGTCTCACCGCCTCGGCCCGCGCATTGTCGATCACCTGTGTCTTCCGATCCTCGTCGCGGACGTGCCCACGCTCCGGCTTGATGCGTGCGGCGGCGTCCATGTACGCGAACCGCCTGGCGAGCAGCGCGACCAAGTCGCGGTCGAGCGCGTCGACGCCTGCGCGGACGTCGGTCATGGTGGTGCAATCTGGGCCGGGGAGAATGGTCATGCGCCGTCTCTTGCCGAGCCCCATCCGGCCTGTCCAGCTTGACTCTGGACCGCCCCCGTCTAGGCGCCCGCCTTCGCAATGGCCCTGCACCCCGGTGAAGCGGTGGCCCTGCCCTGTCTGGACATCCGTCTCGTACAGCCAGCAGAGCGATACCGGGAACAACGTTGTTAGCATTTGCCAAGGACTTACTATGTCGAAGCGTCAAAGCGCGAAGTACAAACTCGATCGCCGTATGGGCGAGAACATCTGGGGTCGTCCCAAGTCGCCGGTCAACAAGCGCGAATACGGTCCAGGCCAGCACGGCCAGCGCCGCAAGGGCAAGGTCAGCGATTTCGGTATCCAGCTGCGCGCCAAGCAGAAGCTCAAGGGCTATTACGGCGACGTGACCGAGAAGCAGTTCCGTGCGTGCTACCACGAGGCTGCGCGTCTGAAGGGCGATACCTCGCAGAACCTGATCGGCTTGCTCGAGCAGCGCCTCGACATGATCGTCTACCGCGCCAAGTTCGCACCGACGATCTTCGCGGCACGCCAGATCGTCTCGCACGGCCACATCCGCGTCAACGGCGTGAAGTGCAACATCGCCTCGCGTCGCTGCTTCGTCGGCGACGAGATCACGCTGGGTTCGAAGGCGCAGGAAATGGCGCTGGTTATGGAAGCGCAGAGCCTCGCCGAGCGCGAGATCCCCGATTACGTCGCCACCGACGGCGCCGCCAAGGTCACCTTCACGCGCGTCCCGACGCTCGACGAAGTGCCTTACCCGGTGAAGATGGAACCAAATCTGGTCGTCGAGTTCTACTCGCGCTGATCTGTCGGTACGATCGATACGAGGAAAAGGGCGGTCCTGCGGGGCCGCCCTTTTTCGTTGCCCCTTGTCGCTTCGTGGACATGCGCGCCGGGCTTTGCCAGAACGCGCGCAACCAAATGGGGAAATGACCATGCGCGCTGCCATCCTGCCTCTCCTGCTGCTCGGGACCGCCGCGTCCGCGCAGACCACGCCTGCGATCTCGGTCGAGACGTTGAAGACCGTCACGCAGGTGCTGTCGTCGGACGCGTATGAAGGCCGCGCGCCGACTACGCCTGCGGAGGCTAAGACGGTCGCGTACATCGTCGAGCGGATGAAGGCGGCGGGGTTGAAGCCCGGCAATAAGGGATCATGGACGCAGGACGTGCCGATGGTGGAGATCACCGCGGGCAACGTCGCACCGTTCAGCTTCACCGGCGGCAAGACACCCATCAGCCTCGCCTATCGCACCGACATGGTCGCAGGCACCTACCGCGTGGCGCCAAAGTCTGCGGTGGCGAACAGTGACGTGGTATTCGTCGGCTACGGCATCACCGCGCCCGAAAAGGGCTGGGACGATTATGCGGGCACCGACGTGAAGGGGAAGACCGTGGTCATCCTCATCAACGATGCCGACTGGCAGACGATGTCGCGCGAGGGGCCTTTCGAGGGGCGCGCGATGACGTGGTACGGGCGCTGGCCGTACAAGTTCGAGAATGCTGCCAAGCACGGCGCGGCGGCGGCGATCATCGTCCACGATACCGAGCCGGCCGCGTATCCGTGGGCGGTGGTGCAGTCGTCCTGGACCGGGCCGCAGCTCGAGCTGGACGAGAAGGGCGATCATCTCGACCAGTCGCAGATCGTCGGCTGGATACAGCGCGCGGCGGCCGAGCGCGTGTTCGCGAGTGCGGGGAAGGACTACGCTACGCTGGCGGCGGCGGCGAAGGTTAAGGGGTTCAAGGCGGTACCGCTCGGGCTGAAATTCGGCGGCGGGTTCGACAACACGATTAAGCGGCAGGCGTCTAAGAACGTCATCGGCGTGCTGCCGGGGACGGCGGCGCCGAACGATTATGTGATGTATTCGGCGCACTGGGATCATCTCGGGCGTTGCGACGCGGTCGATGGCGACGACATCTGCAACGGCGCGGCGGACAATGCGAGCGGTGTCGCAGGGCTGGTGGCGCTGGCCGAGGCTCAGGTGAAGGCGGGGCCGGCCAAGCGCTCGATCGCATTCCTAGCTGTGACGGCGGAAGAGTCCGGGCTGCTCGGGTCGCGCTATTATGCCGAGCATCCGATCTATCCGCTCGCGCATACCGTCGGCGGCGTGAACATGGACGTGCTCAACGTCGACGGGCGGGCGAAGGACTTCGTGCTGACCGGCGCGGGGAAATCGGAGATCGAGGATCTGGTGAAGCCGTTCGTTGCTGCCGAGGGCCGTGTGATCGGTGTCGAGGCTAACCCGGAGCGCGGCGGCTATTACCGGTCGGATCACTTTAGTTTCGCCAAGCTGGGCGTGCCGATGCTTGATGGCGGCAGCGGCGAGGACCTTGTCGTTGGCGGTACGGCGGCGGGGCATGCGGCGCGCGAGGATTATGTCGCGCACCGGTATCACAAGCCCGCGGACGAATATGATGCGAAGTGGGACTGGTCGGGTGCGGTCGAGGATTTGACGATCTATTACGGGCTCGGGCGCAAGCTCGCAGACGATACCAGTCTGTGGCCGAACTGGTATAAGACCGCCGAATTCCGCGGCATCCGTGACCGCGATCGCGCAGGAGCCAAGTAAGTGACCCCGACGACTACCGCAGTCTCTACCCCCGCCGAATGGGCGCACCACAAGGCCGTCTGGATCGGCTTTCCGAGCCATGCGGACCTGTGGTTGGAGGATCTGGAGCCCGCGCGGGACGAGGTCGTCGCGTTTGCCAAGGCGGTGCACGCCGGCGGCAAGGGCGAGACGGTGATCCTGGTCGCCGCCGATGTCGGGTCGGCGACCACCGCCAAGAAGCTGGCGCCGTTCGCGGACGTGGTGGTCGAGCCGTTCGGCGATATCTGGCTGCGCGATACCGCGCCGATCATCGTCGGCGACGGCAGCGCGCGGGACTTCCGGTTCAACGGCTGGGGCGGGAAGTACGACCTGCCGGGCGACGACACGATCGGGCAGCGGCTGGCGGAAAATCGGAACACGCGGGTCGAGGCGTGCGACTGGGTCCTCGAGGGCGGTGCGATCGATGGCGACGGCACCGGGACGGTCGTCACGACGCAGCAGTGCCTGCTCAACCGCAACCGCAATCCGTCGCTGACCAAGGCGGAGATCGAGGCGCGGCTGGCGTCCGATCTCGGCTATACCCGCGTGGTGTGGCTGGGCGACGGACTGGTCAACGATCATACCGATGGCCATGTCGACAACCTCGCGCGGTTCGTCGGCGAGGGACGCGTGGCGATCCCCAAGGCGACCGACAACGATCCGAACTGGCAGGTGTACCAGAACGCGGCGCGCGACGCCGAGGCTGCCGGGCTGGAGGTCGTGACGATCCCGTCGCCGGGCCGCGTGCTGCGCGACGAGGAGGTCGTGCCGGCGAGCTACATGAACTTCTACATCGGCAATGCCGCGGTGGTGGTGCCATTGTACGGCGCTGAGAACGACCAGGCGGCGGTGGTGGCGATCCAGGCGCTGTTCCCGGATCGCGAAGTGGTCGGGCAACGTGCGGATCATATCCTGACGGGTGGCGGGAGCTTTCACTGCATCTCGCAGCAGATTCCGGGGTAATTCCGCCGATTGTGACGGGCGATAACCTCTGAACTAACCACCACCCCGGCGGAGGCCGGGGTCCAATTGGGGGACGTAGCCAACGAAGGATTGCCCTTCGTTACTCCAACCTTTCCGATTGGGCCCCGGCCTTCGCCGGGGTGGTAGCCAAGAGGCCTAGTTCAGCAGCTCCAGCGGGCCCAAATTGCTGTGGGGAGTGTCAGGCCGCGCGCTTCTTCGCGGACGCCGAGTTCGCCGACTTCGACTTTGCCCGGCAGGTCCGCGAAGACCTGGTTCAGCAACTCGCCGATCGCCAGCGCCGACATCCGGACCGCGTAGACCGTCAGGAACAGGAACCGCGAATTCTCGTCGAGCAGCTTCCGGCAATCGGCGATCAGCTTCGGAAGGTCCTCTTCAAGCCGCCAGACTTCGCCCTCCGGCCCACGCCCATATTTCGGCGGGTCGAGCAGGATTCCATCATACCGCCGCCCCCGCCGCACCTCACGCGCGACGAACTTCGCCGCGTCGTCGGTCATCCAGCGGATCGGCGCGTCGGCCATGCCCGACAGTTTCGCGTTGGCCTTGGCCGCCTCGACCGACTTCTTCGACGCATCGACGTGCACCATGCGGACGCCCTTGGTCGCCATCGCCAGCGTGCCGACGCCGGTATAGCCGAACAGGTTCATGCATTCAGGCGAGTCGAGCCCCGCGACGCGCTCGCGCATCCAACTCCACACCGGCGCCATGTCGGGGAAGAAACCGAGGTGGCGGAACGGGGTGGTCTGCGCGGTGTACGAGACCTCGTTCCACTTTAGCGTCCAGCCTTCGCGTGGGACGGGCTCCGAAAACTCCCAGCGACCGCCGCCGTCCTCGTCCGAGCCGGGGACGAATTCGCCCTGCGCCTGCCAGTCGGTCGAGGCGGGGGCCCACATCGCCTGCGGCTCGGGCCGGATGAAGCGGAATCGGCCATAGCGTTCGAGCTTCTTGCCGTGACCGGAGTCGATCAGGCCGTAATCCGCCCAGGGTTCGCCGATGAGGGTATGCAGCTTCATGCCGACGGCTTCGCGCGCTCGGTGATGTAGGCGGTGATCGCGTCGAACGTCGCGGGCAGCGTGGCGTAGCGTTCCTCGCGGTCGAACAGGTCGCCGACGCGGGTTGGCAGCGAAGGGCGGACGCCGGTGGCACGCTCGACCGCGTCGCCGAACTTGGCGGGGTGCGCGGTGGCGAGTGTGACGATCGGTACGCCGGCGGGGACTTCGGTGCGCAGCGCGGCGGCGAGGCCGATCGCGGTGTGCGGGTCGATCACTTGCCCCGCATGCTCGTGTGCCCAGCGCATCGCCAGCGTCATGTCGTCGAGGTCGATGCGCTCGCTCTGGAAGAGGGCCGATGCGCCCTGCGACTGTGCGTTGGTCAGGCGCATGGCTCCTGACGATTCGAAGCCTGCCATCTGCGCGGCCAGCGCGGCACCGTCACGATCGCCGAGATCGAACAACAGGCGTTCGAAGTTCGAGCTGACCTGGATGTCCATCGAAGGCGTCGGGGTCTGCTGGACGCCGCCTTTCGAGTAATCGCCGGTGCTGAGCGCGCGGTGGAGGATGTCGTTGACGTTGGTCGCGACCACCAGCTTGGCCACCGGCAGCCCCATCTTCGCCGCGACGTACCCTGCGAACACGTCGCCGAAATTGCCGGTCGGGACCGCGAACGCGACCTCGCAATCAGGCGCGCCGAGGCGGACGGCGGCATAGAAGAAATACACCACCTGCGCCATCAGCCGGGCCCAGTTGATCGAATTGACCGCGGACAGCGCGAACTTGGTCGAGAAGGCGCGATCGTTGAACATCGCCTTCACGAGCGCCTGCGCATCGTCGAAGCTGCCTTCGATGGCGATGTTGTAGACGTTGGGGCTGAGCACCGTGGTCATCTGGCGGCGCTGGACATCGGAGATGCGGCCGACCGGGTGGAGCATGAAGATGTCGATCCCCTCGCGTCCCGCGACCGCGTCGATCGCCGCCGAGCCGGTGTCGCCGCTGGTCGCGCCGACGATCGTCAGGCGCTTGTCCGTGCCGGCGAGGAAGCGTTCGAAGAACAGCCCGAGCAGCTGGAGCGCGACGTCCTTGAACGCGAGCGTCGGGCCGTGGAAGAGTTCGAGCAGCCACTGGTCGTGGTCGAGCTGGACCAGCGGGACGACCGCGGCGTGCGAGAACCGGCCATAGGCCTGTTCGCAGAGTGCCTTCAGTTCCTCGCGTGTCATCGCGTCGCCGACGAACGGGGCCATCACCGCGACCGCCGTGTCGACATAGGACAGCCCGGCGAGCGCGGCGATCTCGTCGCGGATCATCGTCGGCCACGCGTCGGGGAGGTAGAGGCCGCCATCGGAGGCGAGACCGGCGAGCGTCGCCGCTTCGAAATCGAGGATCGGCGCCGAGCCGCGGGTGCTGATGTAACGCATGGCCAAGCCGGTTAGCGAATGGGGGGAGGCGACAAGCTTTCGGGCGAGTACGGTGGGCGATCCCGTCGGTTCCCAGTCCCGAGTCCCTTACCTCAGCGGCAGTCCGTTGCCCCTAGCCCCATTCCGTCACCCCAGCAAAAGCTGGGGTATCTCACGAGGCAGATGACGCGTGCCACACGGGGATATCCCAGCTTTCGCTGGGATGACGGTGGTTGGTTTGCCGCGTTATCGTACGTCTAGTCCCGTTCGTGACCTGCGGCGCAGCGCGATGGTGTAGATGATCGCGGCGATGGCGGCGAAGAAGAACCACTGGCCTGCATAGGCGAGGTGGTTGTTCGGGACCGACGCGATGTCGGGCTTGCCGTTGGGGCTGAGGCCGGCCTGCGGGGTGTCGGCGACCAGCATCAGGCGTTGCGGGGTGTGATCGAACAGTGATCCGATCAGCGAACGGCCGTCGGGTGCGTGGCTGATAAAGCCGGAGACTTCGCCGCCAGCCCAGGCGATCTTCGCCATCGGGTCGCGAGTGGTGCCGAGCTGGACGATCATGCCAGGGCCTTCCGCGCCGGTCCGGCACTCGGCGATCGCGCGGAAGCCGGATTTGCCGGCGCCGGCAAGTTTGATCTCGGGCGGCTGGAGGCAGAGGCCGGAGGCGCGGCGGAAGAGGAGCGTCTCGTCGGGGAAGCGCGGGAAGGCCATGGGCGGCTTGGCAGGGTTGGCGGCGAGCTGGGCGAGGAACGCTTCCTTTTTCGGGAGGCGGTCGAGGAGTTGCCACAGGCCGAGGCCGATCATCGCCGCAATTGCGAGCGTGACGAGGATGGTGGGGATGATCGGGATGCGTCTCGTCACGGGTCGATTCGGCCTTCGCGGGCTGCGTTGCGGTATTCGGCGGACATGAGGGCGCCCTTTGCCGCTCTTAGGGACAACACGACTCCGCCGGCGGTAAAGGGGATCCAGATCAGCATGTGCAGCCAGAGCGGAGGGTGGACCTTGAGTTCGAGCATGATTGCGAGGGCCACGACGACGGCGCCGAGAATCAGCGTCAGGAACGCGGCGGGGCCGTCGCCGACGTTGAACTTGCTGAAGTCGAGCCCGCAATTCGGGCAGCGGTCGGCGAAGTTGGACCATTTCGCGAAGAGCGTGGGCTTGCCGCAGCGAGGGCACAAGCCTTTGAGCGCGACCTGGGCGATCGTGGGGGCGTTGGCGAGCGGGTATGGGTCTTCGGTCATGCGGTCAGCGCTCCACCTCTTTGTTTCCCCGCGAAGGCGGGAACCCAGACTGGGCTCCCGCCTTCGCGGGAGAACAAGGGGCGGCGGGATCGTTGGCTTGCGGCAGTGCGATACCGGCAAAACCCACCACCCCGGCGGAGGCCGGGGCCCAATTGGGGGACGTTGCCAACGGAGGACCGCGCTTCGTTACCGCAACCTCACCAATTGGGCCCCGGCCTTCGCCGGGGTGGTAAGTAGTAACCCTCAACCGCCGTGGACGGGGGCGCCCCAGCCGCCCCAGACGTAGACGGTGACGAACAGGAACAGCCACACAACGTCGACGAAATGCCAATACCAGGCCGCCGCTTCGAAGCCGAAATGCTGCTTCGGCGTAAAGTCGCCGCGGTACGCGCGGACCAGGCAGACGATCAGGAAGATCGTGCCGATCAGCACGTGGAAGCCGTGGAAGCCGGTCGCCATGAAGAACGACGCGCCGTAGTTGATGCCCTTGAACGGGAACGGCGCGTGGACGTATTCATACGCCTGGATCGAGCTGAACAGCGCGCCGAGGATCACTGTCAGCCACAGGCCCTTCAGCACACCGTCGCGGTTGCCGACGCCGATCAGGCCCCATAGCCCGGTCTTCTCGCCGCCGCGCTGGTTGTGGATCAACGCATGATGCGCCCACGTCACCGTGGTGCCCGACGTCAGCAGGATCAGCGTGTTGAGCAGCGGCAGTTCGAACGGGTTGATGACCGTCAGGCCCTTGGGCGGCCACTGCGCGACGATCGCCGCGCCGCCTTCGACCGCGCGCGTGACGGTGCCGTCGGCAAACGTCATCGCGGTCGGGAACAGCGAGAAGTCGAAGAACGCCCAGAACCAGCCGACGAAGAACATCACTTCGGAGGCGATGAACAGGATCATGCCGTAGCGGAAATGGAGCTGGACGACCGGCGTGTGATCGCCCGCATGCGCTTCCTTGATGACCTGCGCCCACCAGCTGTAGAAGGTGAAGAGCAGCCCGGTCAGGCCGATGAAGAAGATCCAGCCGCCGCCGTTCGGCTTGTCGATATGGCCGCCGTGCATCCACATGATGCCGCCGACCGCCATGATCAGCGCCGAGAACGATCCGACCAGCGGCCAGATGCTCGGCGGCAGGATGTGGTAATCATGGTTCTTGGCGCCGGCCATCGGTACTCCCCTATTTTCTTTGAAACCGTTCTAGCTGGCTGTTTTCGCAGAATCCACCGGGTAAAACGTATAGCTGAGCGTGATCGTCTGGATATCGGCGGCGTCGGGATCGGTGAGGATCTTCGGATCGACGAAGAAGATCACCGGCATCCGAGCGGTCTCGCCGGGTTTCAGCGTCTGCTGGGTGAAGCAGAAACACTGGATCTTGGTGAAATACTTGCCGGCCTGCGCGGGCTGGACATTGAACGTCGCGGTGCCGGTAAGCGGCTTGTTCGACGTGTTCGTGGCGGTGAAGAACGCCATGTCGCGCGCGCCGACGTCGATCGTGTCCGAACGATTCTCGGGCATGAACTTCCACGGCAGCTTGGGGCTGACGTTGGTATCGAAATCGACGGTGATCTTGTGGTCTACCGCACCAGGCGCTGCGAGCCCGCGGTTGGTGGTGCCATTGAGCCCGGTCGCGGCGCAGAACAGGCGGTAGAGCGGCACGCTGGCCCAGGCGAGGCCGGTCATGAAGCAGATGAAGAGCACCGCGAGCGCCGCAGTACGATTGGTGCGCGACATGGCCTTCCAGCCAGCCATCAGTGCGGCATCCCCGCGCGGATCTTGGCGATCGAGATCGCGAAGACGAGGATTACGAATGCGCCCAGG
Organism: Sphingomonas sp. LR55; assembly: GCF_036856015.1. NCBI lineage: Bacteria > Pseudomonadati > Pseudomonadota > Alphaproteobacteria > Sphingomonadales > Sphingomonadaceae > Sphingomonas > Sphingomonas sp. LR55. Next base: position 2,791,903 of record NZ_JASPFO010000001.1, on the reverse strand, counting down.
AGGATGGCCATCACGCGCGCTCGACCGCGCTGGCGGCTGCGGATGAGATCTTCCTCGCGGATGGGATCCGGCATGCTCATGCGAACCACCGGTCGACGACCAGCGCGCCGAACATCACGAACAGATACAGGATCGAGTATTTGAACAAGGCCTTCTCCGGCTTCATCAGGTCGTCGGCATGCGTGGTGCGCTTGGCGACGCGGACGGCGAGCAGCGCGAACCAGCCGGTCAGCAGGACCGCGGCGATGCCGTAGATCGGCCCCGTCAGCCCGAGCGGCCAGGGCAGGATCGCGACCGCCGCCATCGGGATCGTGTAAAGCCCGATCTGCGTCCGCGTGGTGCGTTCGCCCGACACGACGGGGAGCATCGGCACGCCAGCGGCGGCGTAATCGCTCTTCATGAACAGCGCGAGCGCCCAGAAATGCGGCGGCGTCCAGAGGAATACGAACAGGAACAGCAGGACGGGGAGCAACGCGACATCACCGGTCGCCGCGGCCCAGCCGATCAGCGGCGGGAACGCGCCCGCGGCACCACCTATGACGATGTTCTGCGGCGTACGGCGCTTGAGCCAGACGGTGTAGATCAGCACGTAGAACAGGATCGAGACGGTCAGGATCGCAGCGGCGACCGCGTTGACCGCGAACCCCATGAACAGGACCGAGAATGCGCCTAAGCCGACGCCGAAATGGAGCGCTGCCTGGCGTTCCATGCGGCCATCGGGGAGCGGGCGCTTCTGCGTGCGGCGCATGACCGCGTCGATGTCCGACTCGTACCATTGGTTGAGCGCTCCCGCCGCGCCCGCGCCTAGCGCGATGCAGAGGATCGCGGTGAAGCCGATCACTGGATGCACGCCAACGGGCGCGGCCAGCATACCGCAGAGCCCGGTGAAGACGACGAGCGTCATCACGCGCGGCTTGGTCAGCGCCAGGAAATCGCGCCAATGCGCCGGTGGCAGGAGGGGAGTTGCGGGAGTCATGGTTCGGGTACGCTATACGCGTTGAAAGGCTTGGGGGAAAGCGGCGTGGCTTGGTGGCGCACGCCTGATCTTCGTCACATGGTTGTCAGGCTCTGCGCTCTACCACCGTCACCCGAGCGAAAGCTGGGGTCTCCCGCGTCTGTCGTGACAGGAGTCTCAGGATGATACCCCAGCTTTCGCTGGGTGACGGGGTCGAGGGGTGCTGTTTCGCTGGTTCGTTAGCGGGACTCAGCCGGATGGGCGCCCCGCGATCCGACGTGGCGCGGCGGGGGAGCGTTCTCGTGTCGACGCCAGCGGTGCTGCCTTATCCAAAAAACGCCCCGGGTTTCCCCGAGGAGTTCTTTTGCTTGGCTGGCCCCGACACGGGAGCGAGTCCCGTGTCGTCGGACGCGGCGTTGCCGCGCCGGCCGGGCGGGGGCCTGATGGCCCTGTTCCGCCTTAATCGATCCGCGGCAGCGTCTCGAACTGGTGGTACGGTGGTGGCGAGGAGATCGTCCACTCCAGCGTCGTCGCACCATCGCCCCAGGGGTTGTCGCCCGCTGGCTTGCCCGCGACCAGCGACCAGATCAGGTTGACGAAGAACACCACCATGCCCGCGGCCATGATCATGTAGCCGACCGAGGCGACCGTGTTCCAATGCTCGTACTGCGGCGTGTAGTCCGGGATGCGGCGCGGCATGCCCTGAAGGCCCAGGAAGTGCATCGGAAAGAACATCACGTTCACGCCGACGAAGAACACCCAGAAGTGCAGCTGGCCGAGGAACTCGTTGTACATCTTGCCGGTCATCTTCGGGAACCAGTAGTAGAACCCGGCGAACAGCGAGAAGACCGCACCCAGCGACAGCACGTAGTGGAAATGCGCCACCACATAGTAGGTGTCCTGCATGTAGTCGTCGATGCCGCCATTCGCGAGCACGACGCCGGTCACGCCGCCGACGGTGAACATGAAGATGAACCCGATCGACCACACCATCGGTGTCTTGAAGGTGAGCGAGCCGCCCCACATCGTCGCGATCCACGAGAAGATCTTGATGCCGGTCGGCACCGCGATGACCATCGTCGCCGCGGTAAAGTACATCTTGGTGTTCACGCTGAGGCCGGTGGTGAACATGTGATGCGCCCACACGACGAACCCGACCACGCCGATCGCGACCATCGCATACGCCATGCCGAGATAGCCGAAGACCGGCTTGCGGCTGAACGTCGAGATGATCTGGCTGACGATGCCGAAGCCCGGCAGGATCATGATGTAGACTTCGGGATGACCGAAGAACCAGAACAGATGCTGATACAGGACGGGATCGCCGCCGCCGGCCGGATCGAAGAAGGTCGTGCCGAAGTTACGATCGGTCAGCAGCATCGTGATCGCAGCGGCGAGTACCGGCAGCGCGAGCAGCAGCAGGAACGCGGTGACGAGCATCGACCACACGAAGAGCGGCATCTTGTGCAGCGTCATGCCCGGCGCGCGCATGTTGAAGATCGTCGTGATGAAGTTGATCGCGCCGAGGATCGACGATGCACCCGCGAGATGGAGCGCGAGGATCGCCATGTCGGTCGACGGTCCGGGCTCGCCGTAGGTCGAGAGCGGCGCGTAGAGCGTCCAGCCGTTACCCGCGCCACCGAAGAACGGCGAGGCCAGCAGCAGCGTGAAGGCGGGGATCAGCAGCCAGAACGACACGTTGTTCATCCGCGGGAACGCCATGTCCGGCGCACCGATCATGATCGGCACGAACCAGTTGCCGAAGCCACCGACCATCGCCGGCATGACCATGAAGAACACCATGATCAGGCCATGCGCGGTGATCAGCACGTTCCAGAGATGGAGCGATTCGTCGAGGCTGGCGGGGCCGCCGTGGAGCATGCTCGCCCAGCCCTGCAGATACTGGATGCCGGGATGCGCGAGCTCGGCGCGCATGAGCCCCGAGACCGAGCCGCCGATGATCCCCGCGACGATTGCGAAGATCAGGTACAGCGTGCCGATGTCCTTGTGGTTGGTCGACATGAACCAACGCGCGAAGAAACCCGGCTTGTGATCGGTATCATGATGGTCGTGCGCTTCGTGGGACACGAAGGCCGACGGGGTGAGAGCGGTGTCGGTCATCTTACTGTCCCGCGTTGCCGGCGCCGGCCGGATTTGAGGTGGCGCCCTGCGTCGTCGCAGGGGCTGCGGTGGTCACATTTTCCACGGGGCCGGTGGCGTTGGCGGTTTCCGCGGCCTCCTCGACCTTCGCCGCGGAGCCGTCGGCGCCGGGCTGCGGAATGACCTTGTCGGACGCCTTGCCGGGGGTCGGCATCGTGCCGCCCTTGGCCTTGACCCATGCCGCGTATTCGGCGGGCGGAACCGCCTCGACCGCGATCGGCATATAGCCGTGGCGCGCGCCGCAAAGCTCCGAGCACTGGCCGAAGTACAGGCCGGGCTTTTCGATCGTGAAGCTGGTCTCGTTCAGGCGACCGGGGATGGCGTCGAGCTTGATCCAGAACGCCGGGACGGCCCAGCTGTGGATCACGTCGTTCGAGGTCGTGATCAGGCGGATCGGCACGCCGACCGGGAGGACGATGCGGTTGTCGGTGGCGAGCAGCTTGGGGCCGTCGGCATCGGTCCGCGGACGCTCGCCGGCGGCGACGTCAGCCTTTTCCTTCAGCATGTTGGCGGTGATCTCGAAGCCGCCATTGTCCGGATACTGGTAGGTCCAATACCATTGGTTGCCGATCGCCTTCAGCGTTACGGCACCGGATGGCGCCGGCTTGAACTGGGCTTGCAGCAGGCCAATCGAGGGAACTGCGATCAGGACGAGGATCACGACCGGCGCGAGCGTCCAGATGATCTCGATGAAGGTGTTGTGGCTGGTCTTCGATGCGACCGGGTTGCGCGCCTTGCGGTAACGGAACGAGACCCAGAACAGCAGCGCGAGGACGAACAGCGAGATGATCGTGATCGTCGGCACCAGGATCGAATTGTGCATCCAGTGCGCGAACTGGCCGTTCTTGGTGACCTGCGGCTGGAGCCCGAACAGGCCGTCGGTAGGCTGGCCGATCATCGGCTTGACCGTCATCGCGGGGGCGCCGTCCATCGCCAGCTCGGGGCTGGATGGGTTGGCGGTCGGGGTCGCGGCTGCCGTGGTCGGCGCGGTGTTCGACACGCCACCCGGCGCCGCAGCGGCCTGCGGTGTTGGCGTTGCCGTAGCTGCTGGCTGGGCCGCATGCCCGGCGACACCACCGAGACTCGCCAGTGCGAGCCCCGCTGCTATCGCAAATCCTCTCATCCCCATCTTGCGCATCGTTATTCTTGACCCCGGTTTATAGCGAACCCGAATTCACGGACGCGCGGATGTCTGCTTATCATTTGGGAAGAGCTATACCCAGCGGGGGGCTCGCCTCAAGCATTGTCTGGTATGGGCCCTTCAGGCGCCCGTACTAACCGCCCGTCATCCTGACGAAAGTCAGGATCCAGAGTAACAACTGTCGACCCGCGTGGCTCTGGATCCTGACTTTCGTCAGGATGACGGGGTAGGTGACGTGTGATGCCTGAAGCGCCGGTTCTCGTTGCACGCGGTTTCGCGCGCTCGTATCAGCGCGGCAGACTATTTGGAGCAATGACCCGCGATGACCGAAGACGACGTGCTCGCCGAATTCCGCGCTGCCGAAGCGTTGCTCGAAGGGCATTTCATCCTGTCCTCCGGCCTGCGCAGTTCGCGCTACCTGCAATGCGCGCGGGTGTTGATGGACCCTGCGCGGGGCGCCCGGTTGTCGGAGGCGCTGTTGGCGTCGATCCCGGCGGAGTTGCGCGCGCAGATCGATATCGTGGTCTCGCCGGCGATGGGCGGCGTCATCGCCGGCCACGAAATGGGCCGCGCGCTTGGTGTCGAGGCGATGTTCCTCGAACGCCCCGACGGCGTGTTCGAACTGCGTCGCGGGTTCCGCCTCGCACCCGGCCAGCGCGTGCTGATGATGGAGGACGTCGTCACCACCGGGCTTTCGTCGCGCGAGGCGATCGCGGCGATCGGGCGGGCTGGCGGCGTGACGGTCGCGGCGGCGGCTCTGGTCGATCGCTCGAACGGAACGGTAGATCTGGGCGTGCCGTTCTTCCCGCTGATCCGGCTCGACGTGCCGACTTATCCGGCGGATGCCTTGCCGCGCGAACTGGCCGCGATCCCTGCGATCAAGCCCGGCAGCAGGGCTGCGGCATGAGCCGGGACCTGCGCCTTGGCGTCAACATCGATCACGTCGCGACCGTCCGGAATGCGCGGGGGCGGGGTATCCTGATCCGGTGCGTGCGGCTCTGGTCGCGGCGGCGGCGGGGGCGGACGGGATCACCGCGCATCTGCGCGAGGATCGTCGGCACATCACGGATGACGACATCGCGCGTCTGTCGGCCGAACTGACGATCCCGCTCAACCTGGAGATGGCGGCGACCGACGAGATGCTCGGCATCGCGCTGCGTCACAAGCCGCACGCGGCGTGCATCGTGCCGGAGAAGCGCGAGGAACTGACCACCGAGGGCGGGCTCGACGTCGCCGGGCATTACGACCGGATGGCGCGGCTGGTCGATGCGCTGGCGGGGGCGGGCATCCGGGTGTCGCTGTTCATCGAACCGGATGTGCGGCAGATCGAAGCGGCGGTGCGGCTCAAGGTGCCGGTGATCGAACTGCATACGGGCTTGTATGCGGAATTGTCAGGCCAGGTGCGGACGGTGGAGTTGCGGCGGCTGACGGATGCAGCGGCGCTGGCGGCGAAGAACGGCATCGAGGTGCATGCGGGGCATGGCCTGAACTACGACAACGTCGCACCGATCGCGGCTATCCGGCAGGTTCGGGAGCTGAATATCGGGCACTTCCTGGTTGGCGAGGCGCTGTTCGTCGGGCTTGGCGAGGCGGTTCGGCTGATGCGCGAGGCTATGGATGCGGCGCGGTAGTAAGGCAGTTTTGTTCGCGCAGAGGCGCAGAGGCGCGGAGCAGAAGAGGAGGCTGGTCCGTGGCTGGATTCTCTCGCGTGCTAACTCGATCTTGCCGCTCTTGCGGCCCTCATACTCTCCGCGCCTCTGCGCCTCTGCGCGCAAATCTAATTTTGTCTTCCGACTCCAGGCGTCGCGATGATTATCGGGCTCGGGTCCGACCTGTGTAACATCGAGCGGATCGCCGCGTCGATCGAGCGGTTCGGCGAGCGGTTCGAGCGGCGGGTGTTTACCGATGTCGAGCGGGCTAAGGCGGCGCGGCGGCCTTTTACCAAGGCGGGGACGCTGGCGAAGCGGTTCGCGGCCAAGGAGGCGTTTTCCAAGGCTGTCGGCACCGGGTTTCGCGCGGGTGTGTTCATGCGCGATATCGGCGTGGTCAACGCCCCCAGCGGCGCACCGACGCTGGCGCTGACCGGGGGCGCCAAAGCGAGGCTTGACGCGTTGACCCCCGAAGGCCACGCCGCACGCGTACATTTGACGATGACGGATGATCATCCGTGGGCGCAGGCCTTTGTGATCATCGAAGCTATACCTCTGATATCCCCGGACATGCGCCAGGATACGAATCGATGAAGGACGCGGCGTTGGACGGCAACGAGTTCCCCGAAAAGCCCCTCGCGCAGACCGCGGCCGATACAGCGCCACCGGTTGGCATCACGCCTGAAACGGCCCGCCGCCGCGGCACCGACTGGTGGGGCGAGGTGAAGGGCATATTCTGGCTGATCCTGGTCGTACTCGGCTTCCACAGCTTCATCGCCAAGCCCTTCTATATCCCCAGCGAATCGATGCTGCCGGGCCTCCGGATCGGCGACCGCCTGGTGGTGACCAAGTTCGCCTATGGCTGGTCGTTCGTGTCGCCGACGATCCCGAACCCGGTCGCGATCTTCAAGGGCGTGGTGCTGCGCCAGCAGGAAGACAGCTGGAGCGTGTCGCTGCCGTTCATCCACGGCCGGTTGTTCGGCTCGCTGCCGACGCGCGGCGACGTGGTGATCGTGACGCCGCCGGGGACGCATAACGACTATATCAAGCGCGTCATCGGCTTGCCGGGCGACAAGCTGGCCGTACGCCGCGGGATCGTGTTCCTCAACGGCGTCGCGGTGAAGCGGGGCCCCTTGCACGACACGCTGATCCCGGTCGACACCAACAGCCCGTGCAGCGAGATCGACTATCCCGGCGCGCGAGACGTTGCCCGACGGTCGCGAGATGTGCCGCCTGCCGACCTATACCGAAACGCTGCCCAACGGGCGCCGTTACGAGACGATCGATCTGGAATCGGACAGCCAGGGCGACAATTTCGCGGAAGTTACGATCCCCGCGAACCACGTCTTCCTGATGGGCGACAACCGCGATCGCTCGGCCGACAGCCGGTTCGCGCTGAGCCAGCTCGGACTTGGCGGACCCGTGCCGTACGAGAATCTCGGCGGCCGTGCGGAGTTCATCACCTTCAGCCTCGACGGCGATGCGACGTTCAATCCGCTGAGCTGGTGGAGCTCGCTGCGCTCGGATCGCGCGGGCACCTCGCTGCACCCCGCCAAGGCGAACTGAGATGGCCGAGACCAAAACCGTGGACGAACTGAGCCCGGTAGAGATGCGCGATCCGTTCCTGCGCAAGGAACTGAAGCGCGCGGCGATCTGGCTCGGGCTTGCCTGCGTGATCGCGCTGCTGATCGTGCTGGTCCAGCCGCTGCTGATCATCTTCGCCGGCGTCGTATTCGCGGCGTTGCTCGATGGTGGCGTGCGGCTGCTCGGACGCGTGCTGCCGATCGGGCGTGGCTGGCGGTTGATGATCGTCGTGCTGCTGACCTTCGCGTTCCTCGTCGGCACGTTCGTGCTGACCGGGGTGCAGGTGACCGAGCAGGTGACGCAGCTGCGCTCGACCCTGGAATCGCAGGCCAATCGCTTCACGGGCTATCTGACCTCGCAGGGGCTGATGCCGGGCGCGTCGGACGTCAACGGGATCGTCAAGCAGGCGCTCGGCTCGGTCGGGCGCGTGACGTCGTGGGTAGGCAGCGCGATCGGCGCGATCACCAGCATGTTCATGATCCTGATCCTCGGGCTGTTCATCGCGATGGACCCGGGGACGTACTCGCGCGGGCTTCAGTGGATGGTGCCACTCGATCTCCGCCCCGAGTTCGCCAGGACGCTGGTGAAGATGGGCGCGACGTTGCGGCGGCTGCTCGCCGGACGCCTGCTCGGGATGGCGGTCGAGGGTGTGGCGAGCGGCATCGCGCTGGCGGTTGGCGGCGTGCCGATGGCGATGCTGCTCGGCATCATCGCGGGGATCCTGGCGTTCATTCCGAACGTCGGCGCGATCGTGACCGGCGTGCTGATGGTCGCGGTCGGGTTCAGCGCGGGCGTCGACACGGGGTATTGGGCGATCGGCACGTATTTGATCGTCCAGACGATCGACGGCTATGTGATCGTGCCGATGGTCGCCAAGCGCACGGTCGACCTGCCGCCGGCGCTGACGCTCGGGGCGCAGATCATGGCGAGCGCGCTGTTCGGGATTTTGGGGCTGGCGCTGGCCGATCCGATGACCGCGATGATCAAGACCGCGCTCGAGCGGCGGTCGGAGCGGGAAGAAGAAAAGGCCGAGGCGGGTGAGGCTACGGCCTGATCTGATTTAGCGCCGCCTCCCACGCAATGCGGGTCCAAGCCCACCACCCGTCATCCCCGCGGACGCGGGGACCCATACTGGCAAACCTCGGAGGATATGGTTCCTCGCTTCCGCGGGGATGACGGAAGGTGGGGGCCGGACCGCCAATGAGGCGGGGGAAGACGTAAGGCGCTAGCGCCTCACCAATCGATCGAAGAGCGCGAGATAGCGGTCGGCCGAGTCCGTACCGGGCTGCGGGACCGGCTCCGGCCTTTGCGCAGAGGGCGCTAGCCATGCATCCAACGCTGCGATCAGCCCGGCCGCATCGTCCCGCGCGACGATCGTACCGCGATCCGCGCGGTCGATGATCTCCGCTACCGCAGCACTCGAATCCGTCGAAATCACCGGCCTGCCGACCGACAGCGCCTCGCGCAACACGCCGGGCACACCTTCATAATCCGAGGTCAGCACGACCACCTGCGCGCGCGCCATCACCGGCAGCGGATCGGTGCTGTGCCCGAGCAAGCGAACACGGTCCCCCAAACCAAGCGCGCGAATCTGCATTTCGATCGCCCCCCGCTCGTCGCCTTCGCCGAGGATCACCAACGGGATGGTGCGGTCCGCTAGCAGCGGCAGCGCGGCGATCAGGCGGTCCCAGCGTTTCTGCGGTTCGAGCCGCCCCACGCCGAGGATGTAGCGCGCGGGCAAATCCGGCGTCTCCCCGGGATCGGCACCGCCGGCGGGTTCGGGATGATGCTCGTGCGGCCGACCATGCGCGTCGCCCGCGCCGCCTCGTCCGCCGTCGCCGGTGTCATCGCGACAAGGTGATCGAGGAAGTTTCCGTGCCGCGCGAGCCAGAGCTGGTGCGCCGCGTGCATCAGCCGGCCGTGATCGGCGCGCGGGGGCGTTGGACATCTTGGCGACGATCGGTGGGCACGCCTTGCCAAGCCGAAGCCGGGTCCAAGCCGCGATGCCGGTATAGAAATTGCCCGGGCAGAAGATCACGTCCGGGGCGAGCCGCTGCACGACCTTCGGCAGCGTAAGCAGCCGCGAGGGCGAAACGATCTCAAGCCCCTCCGGCAGTTCCGCCGCCAGCGGCCCGGCAATATCCTCGATCGCGAGCGTCACGCGTCGCCCCGCCGCCAGCCAGCCGCGCGCGAGCCGCAGCTGCGCACGCTCGACCCCGCCGCCGCGCAGGTCCTCGGCATAGGTCAGGATGTGTCGGGCGAGCGGTGGTGGGGACATCACTGAAATATGGCGGTCATCATAATGCGCGATTGGTAGAGCGGAGATCGCGACCGAATGAAACCGACTTTGCGTGCACGCGTGCCGACGGGCGGCTATTGGGCCGATCGAGGGGCGACGGAATGGCTTGAGGACCGGCGATTGAACACGCGTGCGAACACTGCCGATACCGAGGGCTATGCCGATATCGCCCGTGCCGGCCTGGAGCCGCTGAAGACGATCGGCAGCCGCTGGCCGGCGATTATCGGCGCGGTATTGACGCTGGCGATGATCGCCGGGCTGGGGCGCGAACTGCTGGGGCATGGGCTGGCCGGACTCACGCGCTCGGTGCCGCACGATCCGCGTTTCTACCTGTGTTTCGGCCTGCTCTATATGTCGCCGCCGACCGGGGATTACGTCATTTTCCGCCGGCTGTGGGGCATCCCGCTCGGCGGCCTCGTCGCGCTGATCAAGAAGCGGATCGCGAACGAGGTCGTGTTCGGATACTCGGGCGACGCGTATTTCTATGCCTGGGCGCGAGCCAAGGCGCGGATGGTGGCGTCGCCGTTCGGTGCGGTGAAGGACGTCACGATCCTGTCGGCGATCGCGGGCAATGCGATCACGCTGCTGCTGGTGGCGATCGCGTTGCCGCTCGGCCGGCATCTGCTGACGCACGATCAGTTCCGCACCGTGCTGGCATCGGCAGGGGTGACGCTGGCGATCTCGCTACCGTTCCTGATCTTCTCGCGCCGCGTATTCTCGTTGCCGAGGGCGAAGCTGTGGTGGGTGTTCGGGATCCACTGTATCCGGCTGCTGTGCGGATCGGTGCTGATCGCGTTCGCGTGGCATTTCGCATTGCCGGGCGTGCCGATGGGGATGTGGCTGTTCCTCGCCGCCGGGCGCCTGCTCGTATCGCGCCTGCCGCTGGTGCCGAACAAGGACCTGTTGTTCGCCAATATCGCGATCCTGCTGATCGGGCAGGATCAGGCGCTGTCGGAATTGATCGCGTTTACGGCGGCGGCGACCTTGCTGGTGCATGTCGGTCTGATCGTGCTGTTCGCCATCCACGCGGCACTCGATCGGATTCGTGCATGATTCGTTATGGGTTGGCTCTGGTTGCTTCGGTCGTTTCGGGGGGATCGGCGGGCGCGCAGGTTCTGGGCAGCGATGCGGCGGCGTGCCGGCCGGGGAAGGCCCGGCGATCGCGGTCGAGATTACCGGGCTGAAGGATCGCACGGGCGAGTTGAAGCTCGAACTCTACCCGGGCGAGGAAGCGGATTTTCTCAAGGACGACCGCGTGCTGATCGCGGCGGGCAAGACGTTTCGGAGGGTCGTGGTGCCGACGCCGCCAACCGGGTCGCCGATCCTGTGCATTCGGGCGCCGCGGCCGGGCCGCTATGCGCTGTTGCTGACGCATAATCGCGACGGGAAGAACAAGTTCAGCTTCTGGACCGACGGCGCCGGGTTCGCGAGTAACGTGAAGCTCGGTCGGTCGCGCCCCAAGGTCGAGCAGGCGCTGGTCGAGGTCGGCGCGGGGGTGACGAGCGTGCGGATCACCGCGCAATATCTGCGCGGGCTCGGCGGGTTCGGGCCTGTCACGCCATGAGGGCCGAGGGTTGAGAATCGTCCCATGAGAATCGTCGACGTCAACGAGTTCTACTCGCCGACCGGCGGCGGCGTGCGGACCTATGTCGATCGGAAAACGGGGATCATGGCGGACATGGGCCATGAATTGATCGTCGTCGCGCCGGGCAAGGAAGACCGCGTCGAGGAGCGGCCGGGTGGCGGGCGGATCATCTACCTCAAGTCGCCGGGCATGCCGTTCGATCGTAACTACGGGCTGTTCTGGGATGAAGGCGCGATCCACCGCGTGCTCGACGATCTCGATCCGGACGTGGTCGAATGCTGCTCGCCGTGGCGACCGGCGTGGTTCGTCGGCGACTGGGAGGGACGCGCGGTGAAGTCCTTCTTCATGCACAACGACAATATCGCGGCGTATGCGCAGCGCTGGTTCGCGGGCGTCGCGAGCCATGACCAGATCGAGCGCGGGTTCGCCTGGTACAGCCGGTACATGAACCGCTTCCTCGAGAAATACGACGTCGTCGTCACCAACGGCCCGGCGCTGGAAAAGCGATTGCGCGCGAGGGGTGCGGATCGATGCGGCGATGCCGCTGGGGATCGAGCGCGGGCATTTCTCGCCGGAGCTGCGCGATACGCGGTTGCGCGGGGCGTTGCTGCAGCAGTGCGGGTTGCCGGAGGACGGCATGCTGTTGCTCGGGCTTGGTCGGCATCACGGCGAGAAACGCTGGCCTTTGGTGGTCGATGCTGTGGCGCGGGCGGGAGCGACTTTGCCGGTCGGACTGATCCTGATTGGCGCGGGTGCGCAGACCAAGGCGATCCAGCGGCGGATCGGCGGGTCGCCGCATATCCGGATGTTCGCGCCGGTCTATGATCGCGAGCGGCTCGCGCGGATCATGGCGAGCTGCGATGCGCTGATCCACGGGTCGGAGGCGGAGCCGTTCGGCCTGGTCGCGTCGGAGGCGATGGCATCGGGCCTGCCGCTGATCGTGCCGGATACGGGTGGCTGCGCGGAAGTCGCCGACCGCCACGCCAGCGAGCTCTACGCGGCGCGTGATGCGGAGAGCGCGGCGGCGGCGATCGGGCGGTTGTTCGCGCGCGACCCCGCGTTGCTGCGGCGCGCGGCGGCGGTGGCGGCGCGGCATGTCCGCAGCGACCGCGAGCATGCGGTCGAGCTCATGGACTATTATGCGGGGCTGGTCGCGGCGAAGCAGGGGTGTGGGCTGGCGGCGTGAACGCGGTGAAGCGCGTGCCGGGGATCGGGATCGGCTCGTAACCGGCGTCGCGTGCGGCGGTGGCGAGGGCTTGGTCGAGGCTGGCATCGCCGCTTGTCGCGGGGCCTTCGCCTCCGGTTAGGATCGTCGATCCGTCGAGTCTCATGCGCGCTCGCGAGATCAGGTGGAGCGCGTGTTCTTGAGTTGCGTCGAGCAGCTTGGTGCTGCGGAAATAGAAGGGGCCGGTCGCGAAGGCGGGATCGGGCTGGCGGTTCGCTGCAGGGAGGATTTGTGGGGATAGCGTCGCGATCGGTCCTGCGAGTCCGTGTTGGTCGAGGACGCGGCCGACCGCTCGGCCTTCGCGGAGTACCTGTGTGAGCGACAGGCCATCCGAATCTGCCAGCGCTGCGATGGAGGGGGCGATGCCGGCGGCGGCGAATACGGCGAACGCGATTCGCCACGCGCGGCTTGGGGGCGGGATCAGCGATAGGCGGACGAACAGGGCTGGCAAGGCTGGGAGGAGATATTGCCGCCAGGTTGGAAACGGCAGGAGTGCGGCGATCAGGCCGGCGAGGATCAGCCAGTCGAGCAATCCGATTGTGCGGCGTTGCCATGCGTCGCGCGCGACCAGGGCTAGCGCGGGCAGGGCTGCGCCGAGTGCGAGGAACTTGAGCGTGTCGATCGCCTTGGCGGGGAGCGACATCTTCCACGGGCGGAGCGCGTAATATTCAGCGGGGCCGCGGGCCGGGAAGGTGAAGGTGCCGAACACGAATCCGGCCGGGCTGGTCACATAGGTCCAGGCGACGAAGGCGACGGCCGGGAGCGTGCCGAGCAGGATCGCGGCTGGGCGATGGCGGCGGTCGACCAGCGCGTAGAGGCCGTATGCCAGCGCGGGGAACGCATAGGAGATCTTCGCGGCGGCGGCGCTGGCGAGGAGGAAGCCGGCTAGTGCGGCGGTTTTGCGCGTGGTGGCGGGGCGGACGATCAGGGGGAGGGCTGCGGCGAGCAGGGCTGCGGGGAGCGCGTCGTTACGGGCTGTGCCGATGCTGAAGAGGAGGATGTCGCAGGTTGCGAACAGCGCGGCGCAGGTCAGGGCGGCTTTGGGTTTGGCGCCGAGGGTGCGGGCGGCGGTGTGGACACAGGCTATCGTTGCGATGCCGAGCAGGGCGTTGAGGATGCGTAGGGCTGGCCAGGTCCAGCTGCCGGCTAGAAGTGCGACGGGCGCGAAGAGATAGGGTTGGAGAGGGGTCTGTAGGTACGCGAAGTCCCGGTAGGGGAGGAGGCCGTGGGCGGTCAGCGCGGCGGCGGCGACGTATTGGCTTTCGTCGTGGTCTACCGGGCGGAGGAGGGCGAGGGTGATGAAGAGGATCGCCAGCGCTGCGAGCATCAAAAGTTTGTTCACCCGCGAAGGCGGGTGCCCAGACTGGGCACCCGCCTTCGCGGGTGAACAAGGCTGGTTCGGGAAGCGCTCCATTACTCAGCCCCACCCCGGCGGAGGCCGGGGCCCAATTGCGGGACGTTTATGGTTGAGGGCGGCGCTCCGTTACATTGGCCTTCCCAATTGGGCCCCGGCCTTCGCCGGGGTGGTGGCGTGTGGGGCACAGCTCAGGCTTTTACCGCGGTCAGGAAGTAATCGAGGCTTGTCGAATCGCTCAGCGTGAACCCAGTAGCCGGCGAGAAGCTCAGCCCCCGCGTGTCGGTCACGCGAAGCCCTGCATCCTTCAGCAACGCGGTCAGTTCCTCGGGCGTCAGGAACTTGTTCCAGTCGTGCGTGCCCTTGGGAATGACGCCGGCACCTTCCGCCACGGTGATCATCGCCAGCCGCGACAACGGCGTGCGGTTGGGGGTCGACAGGATTAACAACCCGCCCTCCGCCAACGTCCGCGCGAGACCGCGCACGAAGCCGGCAGGGTCACTGACATGCTCGATCACCTCAAGGCTGGTGACGAGGTCGAATTGTCCGACCAGCCCCTCGACTCCCCCGCGTGGTAATCGATCGCCAGACCGCTCTGCGCCGCATGGATCTCCGCCACCACGATGTTCTCCGGCGCCGCATCGATCCCCGTAACCTCTGCACCGAGACGGGCGAGCGGTTCGCACAGCAACCCCGCACCGCAGCCAACATCGAGCGCGGTCTTCCCCTCCAGCGGGGTGAAGGTCGAACCATCGCCACCCCAATGCGCATCCACCTGCTCGCGGATATAGCGCAGCCGCGGCGGGTTGAGCTTGTGGAGCGGGGCCGAAGAGCCCTTTGGATCCCACCAGTCCTTTGCCATCGTGCCGAAATGCGCGGCCTCGCGCGGATCGATTGTTGCGTTATTGTGCGTGTCGCTTGCCAGTATCATGCGCGCTACCTATCAGGGCCGCCGCTTCGACCCAAAGGGATTTGCGCTGCCAATGGCCCGTATCGTGATGAAATTCGGCGGGACGTCGATGGCTGGGATCGAGCGTATCCGCAACGTCGCCGCGCGTGAAGCGCGAAGTCGACGCCGGCAACCAGGTCGCCGTCGTCGTTTCCGCGATGGCGGGCGAGACCGATCGGCTGGTCGGTTTCTGCCGCGAGGCGTCGTCGCTGTACGACGCGAAGGAATATGACGTCGTCGTATCGGCCGGCGAGCAGATCACGAGCGGCTTGCTCGCGATCGCTCTGCAGGCGGCCGGGTGCAAGGCGCGGTCCTGGCTTGGTTGGCAGTTGCCGATCAACACCTCGGACGCGCACGGATCGGCGCGCATCGGCGAGATCGACACGGCCGCGCTCGACGCGAGCCTCGCGGACGGCGTCGTCGCCGTGATCCCCGGCTTCCAGGGCGTCGCGGACGGGCAGCGCGTCACGACGTTAGGTCGCGGCGGGTCGGATACGTCGGCGGTGGCGATGGCGGCGGCGATGAAGGCCGATCGCTGCGACATCTATACCGACGTCGACGGCGTCTACACGACCGACCCCAGGATCGTGCCCGCGCGCGGAAACTGAGCAAGGTCACGTATGAAGAGATGCTGGAACTCGCCAGCGTCGGTGCCAAGGTGTTGCAGACGCGGTCTGTCGGCCTGGCGATGAAGGAAAACGTGCGCGTGCGCGTGCTGTCCTCGTTCGAGGACGGCGATACCAATGATGGTCACCGCGGCACGTTGATCGTGGGCGAAGAGGAAATCGACGATATGGAACGCCAGCTCATCACCGGCATCGCGCACGACAAGAACGAGGCGAAGATCACCCTGACTCAGGTCAGCGATCGGCCCGGCTCGGTCGCGGCGATCTTCGCGCCGCTCGCCGATGCGGGGATCAACGTCGACATGATCGTGCAGAACGTCGCGCATTCGACCGGCTCGACCGACGTGACGTTCACGGTACCCGCAGCCGATCTCGCGCGCTCGCTCGACGTGCTCGACAAGGCGAAGGACGCGATCGGCTATGCGACGATCGTCCACGACACGCGCGTCGCCAAGGTGTCCGTCGTTGGCGTCGGGATGCGCAGCCATGCGGGCGTCGCCTCGACGATGTTCACGACGCTCGGCGAGCGCGGGATCAATATCCAGGCGATCGCGACGTCGGAGATCAAGGTCAGCGTGCTGATCGAAGAGGATTATACCGAGCTTGCAGTGCGCGTGCTGCACACGGCGTACGGGCTCGATGCCGAGGATGCGGCTTGAGTCGCAACGCCGTCACCCCAACGTGCGTCGTCACCCCAGCGAAAGCTGGGGTCTCCCGCGGCAAGGGCGCGCACTATCACCGGGAGATCCCAGCTTTCGCTGGGATGACGTATAGAGTTGGGATAGCGGACGTGATTGCAACGACAAACAGGGTTGCGACGACGGGGATGGATGCATGACGATCGGTACTGAGCGGCTGCAACGCCGGATGGCGCGCGGCGCCGCGTTCCTCGGGTCGGAGGTCGCTATTCTGGGCGGCGCGATGTCCTGGGTGAGCGAGCGTCACCTCGTGTCGGCGATCTCGAACGCGGGCGGGTTCGGGGTGATCGCGTGCGGCGCGATGACGCCCGCTTTGCTCGATACCGAGATCGCCGCGACCAAGGCGATGACCGACAAGCCGTTCGGCGTGAACCTGATCACGATGCACCCCGACCTGTTCGAGCTGATCGCGGTCTGCACCAAGCACAACGTCGGCCACATCGTGCTCGCCGGTGGCCTGCCGCCCAAGGGCAGCATCGAGGCGATCAAGGAGACGGGCGCCAAGCTGATCGCGTTCTCGCCGGCGCTGGCGCTCGCGAAGAAGCTGATCCGCAGTGGCGTCGATGCGCTGGTGATCGAGGGGATGGAGGCTGGCGGCCATATCGGCCCGGTCTCGACCAGCGTCCTCGCGCAGGAGATGCTGCCCGAGATCGCCGAGCAGGTCCCCGTGTTCGTCGCCGGCGGGATCGGTCGCGGCGAGGCGATCGCGGGCTATCTCGACATGGGTGCGGCGGGCGTCCAGCTCGGTACGCTGTTCGTCTGCGCGACCGAATCGATCGCGCATGCCAATTTCAAGAAGGCGTTCATCCGCGCCTCGGCGCGCGATGCGATCGCCAGCGTGCAGATCGATGCGCGGCTTCCGGTTATCCCGGTGCGTGCGCTGAAGAACGCATCTAGCGAGTTGTTTACGGCGAAGCAGCGTGAGGTTGCCGGGCATCTTGACGGTGGCCGCGTGGAAATGGCCGAGGCGCAGTTGCAGATCGAGCATTACTGGGCGGGTGCGCTGCGTCGTGCGGTGATCGACGGCGACGTTGAGCATGGCTCGGTGATGGCGGGCCAGTCGGTCGGCATGGTCAAGCGCGAGGAGCCGGTGGCGGACATCATCGGCGGGCTGATGGCGCAGGCGGCGGCCGCGCTGGAAGCACGCGCGGTTTGACGCACCTCTGATCCTCCCCGGCGGGGAGGTGGCAGCCCGCTTGGGCTGACGGAGGGGTGATCCGCTATCGAGAGGGCATCACCCCTCCGTCTGGCAAGCGCCAGCCACCTCCCCTGGCAGGGGAGGACTTTGAGGGTCGCGTCTCCTAGCTGCGGTCATCCCCGCCCTTCGATATGCACACAAACCACCCCGGCGAAGGCCGGGGCCCAGTTGGGGGACACCCGTGACTGAGGTGGCGCTCCGTTACCGCAACTTTTCCAACTGGGCCCCTGCCTTCGCCGGGGTGATGAAGTGGCGGGTGAGGTTCGCGCCGGATCACGTTCCTCGCGCCAAGCCACCCCCCCAACCCCGCCCCTCTCCACTCGCCGCAAACCGCGTACGGCTTACGTCTCGTTAACCTAATCCCCGCCATAGAGTGTCCCGTCGGGGGACGTCATGAGGTGGTTGCGATGAGTCGTCGGTTTGCTTTGCTGTCCGTTACCGCGCTGGTCCTGCTGGCCGGCTGCGCCCAGAAACCACGGACTGTGGCTGCCGTTGCGCCGCCCGTGATCATGCTGCCGGTGCCTGCCCCGGTGATGCCGAAGGGCGCGTCGCCTACGATCGTCATTCCGGTCGCCCTCGCCGACGGCACCTATCCGACGCCCAATCGCAACCTGACGACGTCCGCCAAGGTCTGGCATCTCCGCGCTGCGCTCAACGTCGCCGCGCTCGCCTGCCGTGGGCCGCAGGAATTGACGATCGTCGCGGGCTACAACGCTCTGCTGTCGGCGCAGAAGCCGATGCTCGCTAAGGCCGAGGCGACCTATGCCAGCGAATACAAGTCGGGCGGCGGCGACTGGCAGGATCGCTACGACGATTCGATGACGCGGCTGTACAACTTCTTCTCGCAGTCGCCCGCACGCGACGAATTCTGCGCCGCGGCAGGCACGGTGCTCGCCCAGAGCGCCGGTCTGACCGCCGAGGCCTTGCCCACGTTCGCCGCGCAGAACCTGCCCGTGCTCGAGCGGCCGTTCACCGATTTCTACCGCGCGGTCGATGCATGGCGCGGTCGCACCGTGCGTCCGGTTCAGCCACAACTGGCCGTCTCGCGCCAATATGCGTCGAACATGACCGTGCAGCCGATCACGCAGGCCCGGCTCCAGCCGATCTCGCAGCCGGTGCCGCCGGCGCAGCCCCGCTTGAAACTGGACCCGAGCGTCTTCCAGTAATCAGGTCTTGATAGGCGATCCGATCGACCAGCTATGGCCGAACGGATCGCGCACCTGACCGTAGCGATCGCCCCAGAACTGGTCGGCGACGGGCATCGTCACGATCGCCCCCGCTGCCACCGTGCGGTCCATCCAGGCATCGGTATCGTCGACCTGCAAGTGCAGCGTGATACCGGTGGGTTCGGGCTCTGCGTGCCCGCGCCATTCGGGAAACTCGTCGCACAGCATCAGCCAGCCATCGTTGATCCGCAGGCTCGCCTGCATCAGCCGGACGCCGTCCTCCGCGACGTTCGTCTCGACCAGCGTGGCGGCGAACGCGGCTTCGTAGAACGCCAGCGCTTCGCGGCCGCGCTTTTCGCGGATGATGAGGAACGGTGTGATTCCGCTGGTGGGACGATCGGCCATGCGAGTCTCCTGCGTTTGAAGCCGGCACGCTAGGCGCGTCGCGCGGCACCGGCCAGCGCGAACCACGAAGGCAAAGCTTGGCTTCATGGCAAAGACTGGGTTAACAGCCGCGGGAATGGCTGAGGTTTCAGATCGTCCGGCGGAAGGCCGCTTCGAAGGGCGCGAGCACCGGTTTCCGGTGCGCGTCTATTTCGAGGACACCGATCTGTCGGGCGCGGTCTATCACGCGAATTACCTGCGCTACATGGAACGCGCGCGGTCGGACATGTTGCGGGTCGGCGGGATCGACCAGCGCGCGACGTTCGAGGCGGGCGAGGGCTCCTACGCGATCGCCAGCGTCGCCATCCGCTACGCCGCGCCGGCGAAGCTCGACGACGCCTTGCTGGTCGTCTCGCGGATACGCCGTGTCCGCTCGGCCGGGGTCACCATTCATCAAAGGGTCATGCGCGACGGGCTTGTCTTGGCCGAGGCGGACGTGGTGGCGGCATTGGTCGCGCCCAATGGCCGCCCACGCCGCCAGCCGCGCGCCTGGATCGATATCTACGAACGCCTTGTCTGGCAGGGGGAAGCATGAATCCGGTGTTAACTATGGATAGCGCGACGCTGTCGCCGATCCACTTGTTCCTCCAGGCCGACTGGGTGGTGAAGGGCGTGATGATCGGGCTGCTGCTCGCCAGCATCTGGACCTGGGCGCTGATCGTCGCGTTCTGGCGGCGGATCGGCAAGACGCGCAAGGGCATGACCCGGTTCGAGCGCGATTTCTGGAAAGCCGAGGATATCGACGTCTTCTACAAGGCGGAGGGCGAGAACGACCTGCCGTCGGCACGCGTGTTCGCCGCCGGGGTTACCGAGTGGCGGCGCTCGACCGCGGGCGGCACTATCGACAAGAGCGGCACGCGCGAGCGGCTGGCGACCACCATGGGCGCGGCAGTCGCGGGCGAGATCGACAAGCTGTCGGACCGGCTGAACGTGCTGGCGACGGTCGGCTCGGTCGCGCCGTTCGTCGGGCTGTTCGGCACGGTCTGGGGCATCATGCGAAGCTTCACCAGCATCGCCGCGGCGCAGAACACGTCGCTCGCGGTGGTCGCGCCGGGAATCGCGGAGGCACTGTTCGCGACGGCGATCGGCCTGTTCGCGGCGATCCCAGCGGTGATCGCGTACAACCGGTTCTCGCACGGCATCAACCGGATCGAGGCGAGCCTGAACCGGTTCGCGGACGGCTTCCACACCACCCTCTCGCGCCAACTGGACGGCTCGCGATGAGTGCGACGCAAATCCTCCCCGGCACGGGGAGGGGGACCGCGACGCGCAGCGGCGTGGTGGAGGGGTTCTCCACGTCGTACAGCGTCCGTGGGGCGAGGCGCTCTTCGCGCCACAGCATATGACGCACGCCCCCACCACCAGCTTCGCTGGTCCCCCTCCCCGCGTGCGGGGAGGATTTTAGGTGGCGATGAACCTTCCTTCGTCCCGGGGACGCGGCCGTCGCGCACCCATGGCGGACATCAACGTCACGCCGCTGGTCGACGTGATGCTGGTGCTGCTGATCATCTTCATGGTGACTGCGCCGTTGATGACCGCGGGCGTGCCGGTGAACCTCCCCGACGCACGCGCGAAAGCGCTCGACCAGGAGCAGAAGCCCGTCGAGATCTCGATGGACGGCACCGGCGCGCTGTTCATCGACAAGGATCAGGTGACCGACGATGCGCTGCCGGTTCGGCTTGCCGCGATCGCCGCCAGCCGAGCGGTCGGAGACGAGCCCCAGGTGCTGCTGCGCGCGGACCGGAAACTCGATTACGGCCGCGTGATGCGCGTGATGGGCGAACTCAACCGCGCCGGGCTGAACCGCGTCGCGCTGGTGACCGTCGAGGGTAACCAGAACTGATGGCTGGCTGATGGACCGTTCGGAGAAGATCGGCCTTGGCGTCGCGGTCGTCGGGCACGTCCTGCTGTTCGGCGCGCTGTCGCTCGGCTTTCTCGGCGCGCCCGAACTGCCGAAGAAGATCGAGCAGCAGCCGATCGACGTGAGCCTCGTTCCCGACGTCGCGCTCGAGGCGACCGCGCCGCAATCGGTGGAGACGCCGGCCGAGTCGGTCGCGCCGGACGAAGGTGCGCCCGAGGATGCCGCGCCGCCTGCTCCGGAAGAAGCCGAGCCCGAGCCGAAGCCCGATCCCGTGCCGCCTGCGCCGCAGCCCAAGCCCGCACCACCGAAACCTGCGCCCAAGCCGCAGCCGACACCCGAGCCGAAGCCTCAACCCAAACCCAAGCCCGCGCCGCCGAAACCCGTCGCAAAGCCCGCGCCGGTCCCGAAGCCCGTCGTGAAGCCACAGCCCAAGGCCGAGAAGGCGCCACCCGCCAAGGCCGCGCCCGCGAAGTCCGCGCCGACCAAGGCTGCAGCGAAACCGAGCGCCACGCCCGCGAAGACGTCGTCCTCCGCGTCGTCGGCCAAGCCCGCCAAGCCATCCTCGACCAAGGGCAGCGGCTCGACCGCCGAGGCGAAGGCGTCGCGGCCGCGCGGCTCGCGGCTCGGCGACAATTTCCTGAAAGGTCTGTCGGCCGATCCGTCGCCGAGCAAGTCGGAAGCGCCCAAGGCGGCCAAGCTTGGCGCGCAGGCGGCGGCGAACATCGGCTCGGCGATCCTGCGGCAGGTACAGCCTTGCGCCAATCGCCAGGTCACGCCGGGGCCCGGCGCCGAGCGGATCCGCGTGACGATCAACCTGAAGCTTAATCGCGACGGCACGCTGAAGTCGCGGCCGACGATCAGCGGTCATGCCGGCGTCGACGACGACAACCGGCGCTATGTCGACCGCGTCGACGATCTGGCGATCGCGACCTTCGTCGGGTGTTCGCCATTACGCGGTTTGCCCGACGACCTGTATGACGTGCAGAACGGCTGGAGCAATTTCAGCCTGCGCTACAAACTTCCCGGCTGAGGATGTCCGTTATGACTCGATCGATCCTGGGGTTTTTCCCTTTGCGCCAGCTGCTTCCAGTTGAGAAACACCACCCCGGCGAAGGCCGGGGCCCAATTGGGAAGGTCGATGTAATGATGCGCAACGTTTCCTCAGCGGCGTTCCCCAATTGGGCCCCGGCCTCCGCCGGGGTGGTGTTAGGTCGGCGTATGACTCGATCGGTACTGGCTTCGGTTGGGCTGCTCGCGTTCGTCTCCGGTACCGCCAGCGCGCAGGACGCACCCGCTCCAGCGCCGCAGCAAGCCCCCGCCGATCCAGCCGCCCCAGCCCCGGCAGGCGATCAGTCCGGCGGCCTCGTGGTCGACGTCACCGGCGGTATCTCCGCGCCGATGCCGATCGCAATTCCCGTCATGCCGACGTCCGCCGTCGTCTCCACCCCGGCAGGCTCGACCGACGTGCTCGGTCGCCAGCTCGCCGACATCGTCACCAATGATCTGCGTAACTCCGGCCTATTTACGCCGCTTTCCCCGGCCAGCTCCGCCCGATCACCTTCCCCGAAGTCACCGCACCGGGGTTCGACTATTGGGGCAGCACCGGCGCGCAGGCACTCGTGCAGGGCTTCATCCGTGCGAATGGCGACGGCAACCTGACGGTCGGCTGCTACCTCTACGACGTGTCGTCGAAGGCCGAGCTGACCCGCACCGGGTTCGTCGTCCCCCCTCAGACTGGCGCCGCGCGGGGCATAAATGCGCGGACATGGTCTACACGCGCCTTACCGGCGAAGGCGCGTACTTCGACAGTCGCGTCGTCTATGTTTCCGAGACCGGCCCCAAGGGACGCCGGATCAAGCGGCTCGCGATCATGGATCAGGACGGCGCCAATCACCGCTTCCTGACCAACGGCCAGTCGATCGTGCTGACCCCGCGGTTCGCGCCGAACCAGCAGTCGATCGTCTATATGAGCTATCTCAACAATCGCCCGGCGATCTATGTCTACGACATTGGTTCGGGCAAACAACGCCTGGTGGTGGCGAACGCGAACCTGACGTTCGCACCACGCTTCTCGCCGGATGGGCGCAACATTCTGTTCTCGATGGCGCAGGGCGGCAATACCGACGTCTATCGCGTGTCGTCGCAGGGTGGCACGCCGCAGCGTCTGACCAACTCCCCGGGGATCGATACAGGCGGGAGCTACTCGCCGGACGGCTCGAAGATCGTGTTCGAGAGCGATCGCTCGGGCGGGCAGCAGATCTACGTGATGAACGCGGACGGCTCGAACCAGCAGCGGATCAGCTTTGGCGGCGGTCGCTATGCGACGCCGGTGTGGAGCCCGCGCGGCGACCTGATCGCGTTCACCAAGCTCGGCGGCGGCTTCCGCATCGGCATCATGAGCCCGAGCGGCGGCGGCGAGAAATTGCTCACCAACGACTGGCAGGACGAGGGGCCAAGCTGGTCACCGAATGGTCGCGTGATCAATTTCTATCGCTCGGGACGCGGCAGCGGCGGCAAGGCGGACCTCTGGTCGGTCGACCTGACCGGCGTCAACGAGCGGAAGATTCCGACGCCGCTCGACGGCTCGGATCCCGCCTGGGGCCCGCTTCGTCCGTAAACCTGCTATGGGGGCATAACGGGGAAACGTGATTTTCTACGGGAGACTATCTATGTCGAAGCTTTCCAACATCTTGCTGGCGTGTACCGCGCTGATCGCGGTTTCGGGTTGCGCGAAGAAGCGTCCTGCCGTGTTGCCGCCGGCGCCGGTCGACAACAACGCGCCGGTCGATCCCAATGCCGGGATGAACAACGGCAATGTCGGCGGCGCGATCGTGCCGGGGTCGGATGCCGACTTCCAGCGCTCGGTCAGCTCGAACACGGTGAATTTCGGGCTCGACATGTACGACATCGATCCGACCGCGCGCGCGATCCTCGACAGCCAGGCGCAGTGGCTCGCCAAGTTCCCGAACCAGCGCATCACGATCGAAGGCCATGCCGACGAGCGTGGTACGCGTGAGTATAATCTCGCGCTCGGCGATCGTCGGGCGAACGCGACCAAGAACTATCTGGCCGCCAAGGGCGTGTCGTCGTCGCGGATGACGACGATCAGCTATGGCAAGGAGCGGCCGGTAGCGATGGGCTCGGACGACCAGAGCTGGGCGGCGAACCGCCGTGCGGTCACGGTGGTACTGAACTGATCTGACTTGTCCCTCTCCCCTGCGGGGAGAGGGAGGGAGGAGCCGCTTGGCGACGGAAGGGTGAGGGGCTTTGGGACCGACGGTCCGAGCCTCAAGCCCCTCACCCTCCCACGTGCAAGAGCCCGCGGGCCCCTCCCTCTCCCCGGCGGGGAGAGGGTAAGTGGCTCAGCCCAGCGCCTTGTCGAGCAGTTTCGCCAACCGAATACCCCCACGGCGAACCTCTTCGCGCGACACCGGCACCATCCTGGCGATCGTGGCATCGTCCATCTTCACCCGCGCCGGCACCGCACCACACGCGTCCCCGCCAAGCGCCGCCGCATACGCCTCATGCGAGGCTTCCCAGCTCTCCCGGCTCCAGTCGACGACCGTCCCCGCGCCGATCTTCGCGCGTTCAGCCGCGGGATAGCGCCTTACCAGCGACGGTGGCGTCGAGATCGCGCGCTCGGCCAGCGGCCCGTCCCAGATCGAATGCAGGTTGAATCGCGACGGGCCGTAGATCCCGTAATCCGCCTTCACGTCGTTGCCGCCCTTGTCGTGGCGGTCGCCAGCGTGCAGCGGCTGGTGGAGATCGCCGACGAAGTGGATCAGGAATGCGAGTGCGACGACGCGGTCGCGGGGCAGCGTCGACTTGTCGCGGAGCATCTTCACGTCGCGGTCGATCTGGTACGAGACGCAGTCGCCTTCCTTGCACGCCGGCGTCAGGTCGAACGGCGCGCAGATATCGACGTTCTGGTAATGCCAGCTGTACGCAAAGCCGAAGCGCGTCGATCCGTCGTTCAACTTCAGCGGCTTGATGCAGTCCGCCCAGACGCTGGCCTCCTCGATCGTACCCGCGGGGCAGGTCGGCGTGTCGAGCAGCGCCTGTTGTGCAAGCAGTTTGCGGATCGCGGCCTTGGTCTTCGGCGTGACGTTGGCATAGGCGATCTGCGCAACGGTCTGGTGGCCGTACTCCCAGAACGCGGTGGCAGGGGAGGCGAGACCGGTAACGGCCAGGGCGGCGAGGAGATAGCGCTTCATGGCGGCTCGTTAGCGTAGATCGCGACGGTCCGGCTACCCTCGGACGACGCGCGTCCACGGTACATGCCAACGGTGTTGAAACCCCATGCCATGTCGCCGTCCGGCCCCGCGACGATCACCCCGCCGGTGCCGCCGAGCGCCTTCACTTCGGCGAGCACTGCGTCGGCGGCGACTTGCAGCGATTCACCTGAGAGGCGGACACGCGCGGCAATCTCATGCCCAACGCCGACGCGGAGGAAGAACTCGCCCGAGCCGGTGCACGATACCGCACACGCGCGGTCGTCGGCGAAGGTACCCGCGCCGATCACGGGCGTATCGCCGATCCGCCCCCAGCGCTTGCCGGTGACGCCGCCGGTCGAGGTCGCGGCGGCGACATGGCCGTGCGTATCGCAGGCGACCGCGCCGACCGTGCCGTATTTCATGTCGACGTCGAACCCGCCGCCATCGGCCTGGAACTCGGCGAATTGCCGGCGGCGTTCGTCGGTCGCGAACCAGTCGGCATCGGCTTGCGGCAATCCGCGACAGCGCGAGAACGCGTCCGCGCCCTTGCCGGCGAGGAAGACATGGCGCCCGTCGTCGAGGATTGCGCGGGCGAGGCCGACCGGGTTGCGCGTCGCGGTGGCCGCGGCGACGGCACCGGCTGCGCGGGTGCGGCCGTTCATGATCGCGGCGTCGAGTTCCAGCGTGCCGTCGTGCGTGAAGACCGCGCCGCGCCCCGAGTTGAAGTGCGGGTCGTCCTCCAGCACGCGGACCGCCGCCTCGACTGCATCGAGCGCACTGCCGCCGTCCGCGAGCACTCTCGACCCTGCGTCGAGCGCACGCGACAGGCCCGCTCTCGCACCCGCATCCTGCTCGGGCGAGACCATCTCGCTGTCGAGTTTGCCGGCGCCGCCGTGGATGACGAGGGTCCAGGTCATGCTGAGTCTTTCGAGGGTAGGGCGCGGAGGCCGATGAGGGGACGGAGCGGCGCGATGCTGCGGCCGATGACGTAGAACGCAATGCAACCGATCGTCGTCGCCACGAGCAGGCACGCGAACTCCGCCCAGCCCGGCAGGCCGGCGGGGAGCAGCGCGTACATCACGAGGACGATGATCGTCTGGTGGATCAGGTAGAACGGGAACACCGCCTCGGTCAGCGTGCGGCGCCAGCGATGGTCGCGGTTCCAGTGGCGCTCGGCGATCCCGATCAACGCGACGATCGCACCCCATTGCTCAAGTGCGTGCGCGACGCCGTAGCCGGGGTAGATCCAGCGCGGCGCGACGATGTCGCCGGGCCATTCGAGCTCGACGCCGATGATCGCGATATAACCGAGCACTGCGGCGATCGCGCCGATCTTCCACCAGCGCGCGATCGCCGCCATTGCGGGCTCGGAGCGGGCAAGGCCGAAGCCGAACAGGAAGGCGGGGAAATAGGTGACGTGCGCGACCCAGTCGCCGAACAGGGCTTGCGATTCCGCGGCCATCTGGAACCACCAGGCGTGGACGAACACGAGCCACGCGACCGGCAGGACGAGCACGGCCCAGCTGCCGAAGACCCAGTCGAACGCGCGTTGCAGCCAGTCGCCGCGGACGACGACCAGCCCGAGCGTCAAGAAAGTCGTGTAGACCCAGAGATAGACGACGAACCAGAGGTGGTTCCAGGTCGGCAACGACAGCCCGGCGAGCTTGCCGAAGCGGAAATAGTCGTGGCTCCAGAACGTCAGATAGCTGCCGGCATAAGCGTGCTTGGTAACCAGCTCGACCCAGGGTTGCGGCGGGACGATCACCGCCATGCCGAACAGCAGCGGCACGAGCAGGCGGTAGCAGCGGTTGGCGAAGAATCCGCCTGTGCCGCTCGACCGGTTGAGCAGCGCGCGGCTGGCATAGCCCGAGACGACGAACAGCAGCGTCAGACGCCACGCGTTGCTCGCCAGCATCGGCAGCCGCACCCAGTCCTCGACGTGGAGCGACTTCACATGGAAGTTCCACGGCACGAAGACCATGCCGATATGGTAGAGGATCAGCAGCGCGAACGCACCGATCCGCAGCCAGTCCATGCCGTAATGCCGGGTCATCGCGCGGCCCTACGGGGCGGGGGCCGGTGCCGCAAGCGTCGGGCGGCTAAGGCGTTCCCCGCGCCGGTTCACGCCTTCATGCGCGGCGTGCCCATGAAGTCGCGCTTGCCGATCGGCACGCCCTGCGCGCGCAGGATCGCGTAGGCGGTGCTGGCGTGGAAGTAGAAGTTGGGTTGCGAGAACGACAGCAGGAAGTTCGCGCCGGTGAACGGCATGACGAACGTGCCGAACTCGAACGTGGTGTCGTTGTCCGCGAGCGCGTCGAACGTCTCCCGGTCGATCCCCTCCAGCGTGGCGATCGCATCGCGTATCACGCTGTGGAGACCCGCGAAGTCGGTCGGCCAAGCCGATCGATCGGGCGAGAAGGTGCCGCAGCGGACGCCTTCGATCCCGCCGACCGAATGCGCGGCGCACGACTTCACCTGATAGCCGAACGGCAGCATGTCGTCGGCGAGCTTCGCATCGATCAGCGTCGCGGGTTCGATACCCTTCTCGACGGCGAACGCTTCCGCCTTGTCGAGCAGCGCGTCGACCGCGCGGAGAATCTGGAGATTGGAGGGAATCGTCGCATCGTACAGGGACAGGGTCATCGCGTTCGCTCCTAAAGCCGTGCGCCGCTATGGCCGACGATCGCTACTCGGGCCAGCGATGTTCCGTTCCAGCGCGCAAGTCGCTATATAGGCCTCGAACTCCCGAGGAATCCCCATGTCCCTTCGTCCCTGGCGCGATATCACCCGCCGCAAGAGCCGCCAGATCATGGTCGGCAACGTCCCCGTCGGTGGCGACGCGCCCGTCACCGTGCAGACGATGACCAACACGCCGACCGACGACGTCCGCGCGACGGTCGACCAGATCCGGCGCTGCGAAGACGCGGGCGTCGACATCATCCGCGTCAGCTGCCCCGACGTCGAATCGACCGCCGCGCTGAAGCAGATCGTCCGCGCGAGCCGCGTGCCGATCGTCGCGGACATCCACTTCCACTACAAGCGCGCGCTCGAAGCAGCCGATGCGGGCGCGGCGTGCCTGCGGATCAATCCGGGCAATATCGGCTCAGCATCGCGCGTGAAGGAGGTCGTCGATGCGGCCAAGTCGAATGGCTGCGCGATCCGGATCGGCGTCAATGGCGGTTCGCTCGAGCGGCATCTGCTCGAGAAATACGGCGAGCCTTGCCCCGATGCGCTGGTCGAGTCGGCGATGGATCACATCAAGCTGTTGCAGGACCACGACTTTCACGAGTTCAAGGTCGCGGTGAAGGCGTCCGACCTGTTCCTCGCGGTGGCGGCGTATCAGCAGCTCGCCGAACAGGTCGATTGTCCGCTCCATCTCGGCATCACCGAGGCGGGCGGGTTCGTCGGCGGCACGGTGAAGTCGGCGATCGGGATGGGCAGCCTGCTCTGGTACGGGATCGGTGACACGATCCGCGTCTCGCTCTCGGCCGAACCGGAGGAGGAAGTCCGCGTCGGCTTCGAGATCCTCAAGGCGCTCGGCATCCGCAACCGCGGCGTCCGCGTCGTGTCGTGCCCGTCGTGCGCACGGCAGGGCTTCGACGTGATCCGCACCGTGCAGGCGCTGGAGGAGCGGTTGCAGCACATCCGCACGCCGATGTCGTTGTCGGTGCTTGGCTGCGTCGTGAACGGGCCTGGCGAGGCGCGCGAAACCGACATCGGCATCACCGGCGGCGGCAACGGCAAGCACATGGTGTACCTCTCGGGCGTCACCGACCACCACGTCCAGGACGCCGACATGGTCGACCACATCGTCCAGTTGGTCGAAGCGAAAGCCGCCGAGATCGAAGCGGCCGACGAGGCGATGGCTGCACTGGTGCCGGTGGCGGCGGAATAAGCGGCGTGGTAGGGTCACACCTCGCTGGAGGTGATCATGACCTATCACGCTAAAGTCATCAGTGGGCAGATCGCCCTGCCTCTCGAACTGCGTCGCGATGCGGGTATCGAAGATGGCGATTCGCTGGTCATCGAACTCAACCCGGACGGCACCCTGACGATGAAGACCTACGCGCAGGTCGTGCGCGAGGTGCAGTCCGAATTCCGATCGATGGCAAAGCCTGCCGATCGTAATCTGGTGGACGAATTGTTGGCGGAACGTCGCGCCGATGCGGTCCGCGAAAACGCCGAGATCGAGGACTGGCGGACGCGGCACACCGCGTGACCGTCGTTTTCGACGCGTCGACCATATTGGCTATCCTGAAGAACGAGCCCGGCGCCGACGTCGCGATCGAGCATGCGCGCGGCGCGATGCTGTCGAGCGTCAATCTGGTCGAGGTGCGCAGCAAGCTGTTCGAGATCGTGTCCGACGTCGATGCGGTGATCGCGAATCTCGATCGGCTTGAGATCGTGATCATGCCCTTCACTGTAACCCAGGCTAAGATTGCCGCGGATCTGTGGCCTATCGTCAAAGGCAAGAACGTGTCGATTGCCGACCGGGTCTGCCTGGCCTTGGCGATCGATCAGGCTGCGACCTTGTGGACTGCGGACAAGGATTGGGTCACGCTCGGCCTCGATCTGGATATTCGCCTGTTCCGATGACCTCGCGCACCGTTTCGCCCGCCCTGGCCTTTGCGGTCGCCGCGCTTGGCATCGGCCTGTTCTCGATGATGGACGCGGTGATGAAGTCGCTCGTCCTGGCGATCGGCGTCTATAACGCGCTGCTGTGGCGGCAGATGATCAGCGTCGGCCTTGGCGCGGTCGCGTGGAAGCTCGGGAACAGCGGGCGGCCGTCCGCGCGCGCTCAAGCTGCATCTGGCGCGCGGACTGGTGACGACGGCGATGGCGGTGCTCTTCTTCTGGGGGCTCGCACGCGTACCGATGGCGCAGGCGATTTCGCTGACCTACATCGCGCCGATTCTCGCGCTGCTGCTCGCGGCCGTCACGCTGGGCGAGCGGGTCGGGTGGAAGACGTTGGTCGCATCGATCGCTGCGCTTGGCGGCGTGCTGGTGGTGATGATCGGGCAGGGGCGCGAGGTGCCCGGACCCGAGACGTTTCATGGCACGCTCGCGATCCTCGGCTCGGCGGTGCTGTATGCGGTCAACCTGGTGATCGCGCGGCTGCAGAGCCAGGCGGCGCGGCCGGGCGAGATCGCGTTCTTCCAGGCGCTCGTGATCACCGCGACATTGGCGCTCGCGGCGCCCTGGCTCGCGGTGGTGCCCGAGGCTGTGCAATGGCCCAAGCTCGTGCTGGCCGCGGGGCTTGCGACCGCCTCGCTGTGGCTGCTCGGCTGGGCGTATGCGCACGGCGACACCGGGTTCCTCGCGACCACCGAATACACCTCGTTCGTCTATGCCGCAGTGCTGGGTTTTCTCGTGTTCGGCGAGCGGGTATCGGCGTTCACGCTGGCGGGCGCGGCGATCATCGTCGTCGCGTGCCTGTACGCGGCGCGGCGGCGTGACATCGCGCAGACATCGATCGAGGCTAGTGCATGACCCATATCCGTTCCGCGACCCCGGCCGATGTCGGCACGATCCTGCGCTTCGTCCGCGAACTCGCCGCGTTCGAGCGCGAGCCGGATGCGGTCGAGGCTACCGAGCCGATGCTGGCGGAGGCGCTGTTCGGGGAAAAGCCGGCGGCGGAGGCTTTGATCGCGGAGAATGCCGAGGGCCCGCTTGGATTTGCGCTGTTCTTCCACAATTTCTCGACGTGGACGGGCAAGCGCGGGCTGTATCTGGAGGATTTGTACGTGACGCCGGAAGCGCGCGGGCAGGGTGTCGGCGGTGCGTTGTTATCGCATCTGGCTGGCGTGGCGCTCGATCGCGGCTGCGCGCGGTTCGAATGGTCGGTGCTCGACTGGAATGCCGATGCGATCGCGTTCTACCGGAAGGTTGGCGCGGTCGGGATGGAGGACTGGACGATCCAGCGGATGACCGGGGATGCCCTGGTGAAGCTGGCCGGGCGGTAGGACTAGGGCGGATCGCGGGTTAATCTGCCTGCTATCTCACCCCTTCACGTCGATGTTCATCGCGATCGAGATGCGGTCTCGGGTGCCGAGATGCGGGCGGACGCCGTGGCGGAGCCAGGCGGGGAACAGGACCAGATCACCCGCCTCGGTCGGCAGGCGGCGCTCGACCGGTTGCGGCTGGCCGTCGATCCCGACGAGTCGGAAGCCGGGCAGGCGCATGAACGGCACCGGAAAGCGTGGGTCCTCGAAGAACAGCTCGCCGCCCGCTTCGCCTTCCGAGGGCGGGACTCCCATGTCGATATAATAGACCGCCGCCCACAGCACGCCGGGATGCGCGTGGCTCATGTTGAGCGCGCCGGGCGGGGAGACGTTCGCCCACATCTTGACGGTCCATTCGACCGTCGCCGCATCGCGCCCGTCGAAATGCGAGGCGCGCTTCGCCATTTTCACCGCGGTGTCGGCGAGCGCAGTCGCCGCCGCGCCGCCCCAGTCGAGCATGTCGGTCGCCGAATGCCAGCCCCCGACATTTGATCTCGCCAAACTCGGCGCGGCGGCGTGACGATCGAGGATCGCCGACCGGAGCGCGGCGTTCAGCGCATCCGCATCGGCCAGCCGCCCGTGCAGTATCGGCGTCTCGTATAGTCCGATCTGCGCCGCGCGGACGCGGATGCCATCGAACGCACGAGACGCCGTTGTCATGCGATCAGCGCCCTGCGGTGTCGTCCGCGTTCATCGGCTCTTCGCCCTTGGCCTTCTCGGCGTTGTAGCGCTCGATCGCCTCGATCGTCACGCGCTTGGCTTCGTCGGCGTCGCCCCACTTGCCGACCCGGACCCACTTCGTCTTTTCCAGGTCCTTATAGTGCGTGAAGAAGTGCTCGATCTGCTCGAACACGATTTCCGGCATGTCGCCGCGCTCGCCGATGTTCGCATAATACGGGAACACCGCGTCGACCGGGACGCAGACGAGCTTCTCGTCGCCGCCGGCTTCGTCCTCGAGGTTCAGCACCGCGATCGGACGCGCACGGACGACGCAGCCTGGGATGAACGGCGAGCGTGCGATCACCAGCGCGTCGAGCGGATCGCCATCGGGGCTCAGCGTGTGCGGCACGAAACCGTAGTTCGCCGGATAGCGCATTGGCGTGTGCAGGATGCGATCGACGAACAGCGCGCCGCTGGCCTTGTCGAACTCGTACTTCACGGGCTCGCCGCCGGTCGGGACTTCGATGATGACGTTGAGGTCTTCGGGCGGGTTCTTGCCGGTCGGGATGAGATCGATACGCATGGCGGTCCTTTCAGAATATGACGGTGCCGGCGCTCCTCGTCTGGGGAGCGACCGGCACCGGTAAGTCAGTGGCTGGTCAGCGCGGCGTCAGCAGCTTGTCGAGCCCACCGTCACCTGTACCGACCTTCTGAAGCCGCGGATAGCGCGGGCCGTCGTGGTAATCGAGCGAGATGTCACGGAATCGGTCATTGTTCTTTACAGTGAGACGAATCGGTAGCTTCGTTCCCTGCGCGGCGACGATCGCCGCCTTGATCCGGTCCGCCGAATAGGCCTCGCTGTTGACCGCTTCGATCTCGGTGCCGACGTCGAGGCCCGCCTTGAACGCGGGGCTGTCCCAGATCGACGAGGTGACCACGCCTTCCTTGTTGATCACCATGCCGAGCGAATAGCTGACATCGGTGCCGCGCGTCTTCTCCGCCTGCTTCAGATACGGGCTCTGCTCGGGGCCGTAGACCAGCTTGTAGCCGTTCATCGCAAAGCCGTTGATCGGCGCGGGCTTGCCCGTCTCGGTCAGCCGCGTGTTCAGGAACGTCGCCCAGTCATAGGGGACGATGCCGTTCAGCGTCTTCGCGACATCGGCGAAGGTATAGGTCAGCTCGCCATAGTCGCCGTCACGAACGCCGAAGAAGGCACGCGCGAAATCGTCGATCGACTTGGTGCCGTTCGACTTCTGGCGGAGCATCGCGTCGACCTCCATCCAGACCATCAGGCCCTCGTTGTAATAATCCTCCGACCGCTGCCAGCTGGTCCAGCCCTTGGGCTTGCGCGCCGAGATGACGGGATCATTCGTCGTGTCGATCAGCGGACGCCACTGGCGACCGGGTGCGGTGTCATAATTGCCGAGGATCGAGGCATAGCCGTCGAGCGTGTCCTGCTTGCTGACCAGCCCCGAGCGCGCCTGGAGCACATAGCCCCAGAACTGCGTCTGACCTTCATAGACCCACAGCAGCGAATCGCGCATCGGTGTGCGGAAATCGGGCGTCCACAGGTCGGCACCGCGGCGGAACTTGCCGTCCCAGCTATGCGTGTATTCATGCGGCAACAGGTTGCGCGCGGCGGCCCCCGTCTCCCATTCGGTGAAATAGCCCGGGCGAACGCCGTTCTCGGAACTACGATGATGCTCGAGGCCGATCCCGCCGAGCTGATCGGTGATCGACAGCAGGAATTCGTAATGATCGTAATGCTGCGCGCCGAACGTCTTCACCGCCTGGTCGACGAGGCGCTTGTGCGCGTCGATCTGCTCGGGTTTGGCGGCGAGCTGGTCGGGACTGTCCGCGAACACGTTGAGGTCGACGCGGGGGAGAGCGGCCAGACCTTGCCGTACTTACCCGCCAGCGTCGGCGAATCGACCAGGATCTCGTAGTTGGTCGTGTCGTAGCTGTAGGTCGACCCCGATACCTTCGCCGGCACCGCGCCCGCCGCGGTCCAGCCGGTCGGGTAGGTGACGGTCATCTTGATCGGGATCTGGCGGGTGAAATATCCGGCCGGATAGAGGCTGACGAGATTCGGCTCGAGGCTGATCATCGTCGGGGTCATCACCACGCGGCCCTGGTCGCCCTTGGTCGCGGAGATGAACTGGAACTCGGCAACGACGCTCTTCGCGCCAGTCGGGACGTCGATATGGAACGCGAAAACGTCGACGGGATCGCGCGTCCAGGGGAGGATCTTGCCGTTCGCGCGGATCACGAGGCCGGCGAGCTTCTCGATCTCGCCGCGCGGGGAATGCGCGCCGGGGAGCCACTTAGGGTAGAGCAGCGCCATCGGCCCGGACTTGGCGACCGGGATCGTCTGCTTGACGCGGAAGATGCCGCGCTCGGTGTCGGTCGCATCGACGTCGAGGAGGAGCGTGCCCGGATAGGGCGTGTCGACCGCGTCGGGGATCGTGTCGACGAACGGTACCGGCTGTGGCGCAGTATTGCCGGCGGGAACCTGCGCCACCGCAGGAACAGCGGACGCGAGCAGGGATGCGACGAGAAGCTTGCGGATCAAAGGAAGGGCCTTCCGGCTGAGAGACGATGACACGAGGTGTAATCGCGATAAAGGGCAGCCGTCCAGTCCTTTACCGAGATGGGAAGGTGCGCCCCATCACGACACGGTCCGCAGCGATCGGCACTCCGTCCTTCAGTGTGCCTTGGGCTTTTTCACCGCATGCAGACCCAGCGCGATCGCACCACCCAGGATCAGTCCGACGATCCCCGAGAAGAACGCGTTCATCGCCCAGTTCACGGCGCCCTTGGCGAACGGCACCGCATGCGAAGCAGCCTCCGCGGTGTCGTGGATCCAGTGCGGGAGCGTCGTGAACCCGAACTCCTCGATCCCGTGGACGATGATCTGGCCGCCGACCCATACCATTGCTGCCGTGCCGATCACCGACAGCGCCGACATCACCAGCGGCATGCCCTTCACCAGCCCGCGGCCGATCGCCTGCACCGCCGCGCTGCTGCGCTGCGCCAGATGCAGGCCGATGTCGTCCATCTTCACGATCAGCGCGACGACGCCGTAGACGCCGATGGTGATGACGATCCCGACCAGCGCCAGGACGATCGCCTGCTCCCAGATCGGCTTGGTCGCGACGTCGGACAGCGCGATCACCATGATCTCGGCCGACAGGATGAAGTCGGTGCGGATCGCGCCCGAGACCTTCTGCGCTTCGAGCGTCGCCGCATCGACCGGCGCCTCGACGACCTCCTCGGCATGCCCGCCACCGAACGCTTCGAGGATCTTCTCCGCGCCCTCGAAGCACAGATACGTACCGCCGAGCATCAGCAACGGCGTCAGCAGCCACGGCGCGAATGCGCTCAGCGCGAGCGCCGCGGGCAGGATGAAGACCAGCTTGTTGCGGAACGAGCCGAGCGCGATCTTCCAGATCATCGGCAGTTCGCGCTTGGGCTCGAACCCGACCATGTAGCGCGGCGTCACCGCGGCATCGTCGACCACCACGCCGATCGCCTTGCTGCCCGCCTTGCCGGTGGTCGCGGCGATATCGTCGAGGCTGGCGGCGGCGAGCTTGGTGATCCCGGCAATGTCGTCGAGCAGTGCGACCAATCCTGTCGGCATCGATGGTGTCCTTCGCGTAAGTATCGGCGCTCGGTAACGTGACAGGATTGTCATGCAACGGCTTTCGCACTTGCGGTAGTGCGCGGCGGGCGGAATGGTTGCAGCCGACGCGACCCAAGCGACAGGACGGATCATGACCCCCTTCCCGAACGACGACTTCATCACGAACCTGCCAAAGGCCGAACTCCACCTCCATATCGAGGGCAGCCTGGAACCCGAACTCATGTTCGCACTGGCCGAGCGCAACAAGGTCGCGATCCCGTTCAAGAGCGTCGAGGACGTCCGCGCCGCGTACAGCTTCACCAATCTCCAGACCTTCCTCGACATCTATTACGCGGGCGCAGCAGTGCTCCAGACCGAGGAGGATTTCCGCGATCTGGCAGTCGCCTATTTCGACCGCGTCGCGCAGGACGGCGTCGTCCACGCCGAGATATTCTTCGATCCGCAGACGCACACGCACCGCGGGATTCCGTTCGACGTCGTCGCGCGCGGCCTGTTCGCGGGGATCGACGAGGCGCAGGCGAAGCACGGCATGTCGATCGGCCTCATCATGAGCTTCCTCCGCCATCTCGACGAAGACGACGCGTTCAAGACGTTCGCGCAGGCGGAGCCGTGGCTCGACCAGTTTATCGGCGTCGGGCTCGATCTCGTCCGAGGTCGGCCATCCGCCGTCGAAGTTCGCGCGCGTGTTCGCGGCGTCCGCGGATGCCGGGCTGATGCTGTGCGCGCATGCCGGCGAGGAGGGCCCGCCCGCCTATATCCACGAGGCGCTCGACATCCTCCAGGTCGATCGGATCGACCACGGCAACCGCGCGCTGGAGGATCCGGCGCTGGTCGCACGGCTGGCGCGTGACGCGATGACGCTGACCGTGTGTCCGCTGTCGAACGTCGCGCTGCGCAATGTCGACCGGCTGGAGAACCATCCGATCGACCGGATGCTCGATCTCGGCCTGCGCGCGACAATCCATTCGGACGATCCGGCCTATTTCGGTGGCTATATCGGCGAGAATTTCCGCCAGACGGCGCGCGCGAAGGCCCTGTCGCGCGAGCAGGTCGTGACGCTCGCGCGCAACAGCTTTCTCGGCAGTTTCCTGGATGACGACGCGCTCAGCGGCTATCTCGCGACGCTCGACGCCTATGTGAAGGCGCATCCGTGATCGGGCGGTTCCTCTCCGTCTTCGAGCCGTTCATCCTGATGCTGCTCGGCACGGTGGTGCTGGCCAGCCTGTTGCCGGCGCGCGGCGAGATGGCGACGATCGTCGGCTACGCCGCCGATATCGGCATCGTCCTGCTGTTCTTCCTCCACGGCGCCAAGCTGTCGCGCGATGCGATCTGGGCGGGCCTGCGCAACTGGAAGCTGCATCTGGCGGTGCTCGCCATCACCTTCGTCGCGTTCCCGTTGTTCGGGCTGGGGCTGACTGCGTTGCCGTTCGTGACCGGGCCGCTCGCCGCCGGCCTCCTGTTCCTGACGCTGCTCCCCTCGACCGTGCAGTCGTCGATCGCCTTCACCGCGATCGCGCGCGGCAATGTTGCGGCAGCGGTGTGCAGCGCCTCGTTCTCCAACCTGCTCGGTATTCTTGTCACGCCCGCGCTGGTCGCGCTGCTGATGAACACTTCGGGCAGCGGCGGGATCTCGATCGAGAGTATCGAGGCGATCGTGCTGCAACTGCTGGTGCCGTTCGTCGCCGGGCATCTGTTGCGGCCGTGGATCGGTGCGTGGGTGACGCGCAACAAGGGCCTGCTGACGGTGGTCGATCGCGGCTCGATCCTGCTGGTCGTCTACAGCGCGTTCGGGGCGGCGGTGGTCGAGGGATTGTGGACCAAATTGTCGCTCGGCGACCTGATCTTGATCGGATTGTTGTGCGCGGCGTTGCTCGCCTTCGTCCTCGCGCTCACCTTCGCGGTCGCACGCCTGATGAAACTCCCCCGCGAGGATGCGATCGTTCTGCAATTCTGCGGTTCCAAGAAGAGCCTCGCATCGGGCGTGCCGATGGCGGGCGTGCTGTTCCCGCCCGCGCAGGTCGGCGTGATCCTGCTGCCGGTCATGCTGTTCCACCAGTTGCAGCTGATCGCCTGCGCCATAATCGCGCGGCGCTATGCCGAGCCGCGCCGCCGTCCTGATCCTGATCAATAGGCTCACTGCGAGGGTATTTGCTTTGTTCCGCAATGACCGCCACAGCAGTCTTGCTGATTGGGGGCCTTGGCCGATGACTGCGCAGAACGATGTAGACGCTACTGCGCTCGATCAGGCGCAGACCCAGGACAGCGGGCTGGACCTGACCGCGTGCGACCGCGAGCCGATCCACATTCCGGGGTCGATCCAGCCGCACGGCCTGTTGCTGGTCGCCGATCCGGCGTCGCTGAAGATCGTCGCGGGGGCGGGTAATATCGAGGGTCGGCTGGCGGCAGAGTGGCTCGGCGCAGACCTTTCCCAACTCCTCGCGCAGGCCGTGCCGATGGACGACGTGGGGCCAGGGGGGATGGTCGGCGATCCGGTGATGGGATCGACCGAACGCTTCGAAGTCACGATCCACCGCAGCGGCGACTATGTGCTGGCTGAACTCGAACCCGTCGATGCCGCACCGATGACCGCCACGCAGATGCTCGGCCGGCTCAACCCGATGATCACGATGTTCGAACGCGCGACCGATCTGAGCACGCTGTGCGACCGCGCCGCGATCGCGTTTCGCCAGCTTACCGGGTTCGACCGCGTCATGATCTATCGCTTCCTCGACGACGACGCCGGCCGCGTCGTGGCGGAGGACAAGGCGGTCGGTCTCGGCACGTTCCTCAATCATCATTTCCCGGCATCGGATATTCCGCAGCAGGCGCGCGCGCTGTACGTTCGCAACCGCACGCGGACGATCCCGACGATCACCTATGCGCCGGCCGTGCTGCGTCCCGCCGGGTTCGAAACGCTCGATCTGAGCGACGTGACGGTGCGGAGCGTGTCGCCGATCCACCTCCGCTATCTCGCCAACATGGAAGTTGCAGCCTCCGCGTCGATCTCGATCGTTAAGGACGGGCTGCTCTGGGGCCTGATCGCCTGCCACAACGCCACGCCGCGCGGATTGAGCCCCGACATCCGCGCCGCGTCGGCAACGCTGGCCAGCGGTCTCGCGCGTCAGATCCGTGCGAAGGAAGAGGCCGAGGTCTACCGCGAACGCCTGCGTTTACGCGGTGCCGAGGATGCGGTGATCGCCAAGCTCGCCACCGAACCGGCGCCGCGCAGCATCGTCGTGGCGCTGCGCGACGACCTGCGGCGGATGCTCGACGCCGACGGATTCGCGTTCGTGCAGGGGACGATCGTCGACACCGACGGGGTCTGCCCGGCGCATGACGAGATTCGCGACCTCGCCGCCTGGGTCTGCGCGCGCAGCGGGATCGAGCCGCTGGCGACGCACGAACTTCCCGCGTTGCTGCCGCGTGCGGAGGCCTATCGCGCCTGCGCCAGCGGCGTGCTGGCGATGCCGTTGATCGACGATGGTGCGATGCTGTTCTGGTTCCGTGCCGAACAGGCCGAGGAGGTCGAATGGGCGGGCAATCCGCACAAGGCGGTCTCGCTCGATCCGACCGCGGTGCTGACCCCGCGCACCTCGTTCGAGTCCTGGACCCAGGTCGTGTCCGGACGGTCGCGGCGCTGGACGCTCGAGGAGATCGAGGCAGCGCATCGCCTGCGCCGTGCGTTTCACGACGCGCATATCAACCAGCGGCTCCGCCTGCTCAATGCCGATATGCAGCGCACGCTGGCCGACAAGGACGTGTTGATCGCGCAGAAGGACGTCCTGATGAAGGAGGTCAATCACCGCGTCCAGAACAGCCTCCAGCTGGTCGCCGCGTTCCTGTCGCTCCAGGCCAAGGCATCCGATGATGCCATGGTGAAGGAGCATCTCGCCGAAGCGCAGGCGCGGCTTTCCGCGGTCGCGCTGGTCCACCGCAGGCTGTACCGCGACGACCAGGTCGAGTCGGTCGATCTGTCGCGCTATCTCGAGGAGCTGGCCGGCGACATGAAGACCTCGCTCGGCGCAGACTGGGCGGCGCACATGCGGCTCGATCTCGCGCCGATCCTGGTGCCGACCGATCGCGCCGTGAACATCGGGCTGGTACTGACCGAGCTCGTCATCAACGCCAGCAAATATGCCTATGGCGGGCGTCCGGGCCCGATCCTGATCGCGCTCGAACAGCATCGCAACCGTCTTCGCCTGATCGTCGCGGACGAGGGTTCGGGCAAGGTCGGCACGCGGGAGGGCTTCGGCAGCCGGATGATGAACGCGATCGTCGCCGGTCTCTCGGGCACGATCGAGCATGACGACAACATGCCCGGGCTGCGGGTGATCATGACCGCGCCGATCGAGGGCGCGGTCTGATCAGGCGGCGTGTCGGCGAACATGGGCTTGGGTACGGCTGACATTTGATCGGGCGTCCGCGGGTTGAAGCTTTATGCTGCAACTGCGAAATAAACCGCATGATCGATACCGACCAAACCACCTCGTTTGCCCCGCTCGTTACCCCGCCGGTCAACGCGCGGTTGGCGCTGCTCGCGCTTGCCGTGGGTGGCTTCGCGATCGGGACCACCGAGTTCGCCGCGATGAGCCTGTTGCCGCAGTTCGCGCGCGGACTCGGGATCGACGAACCGACCGCGGGGCA
This sequence comes from Sphingomonas sp. LR55, assembly GCF_036856015.1. Taxonomy (NCBI): domain Bacteria; kingdom Pseudomonadati; phylum Pseudomonadota; class Alphaproteobacteria; order Sphingomonadales; family Sphingomonadaceae; genus Sphingomonas; species Sphingomonas sp. LR55. The sequence continues at coordinate 2,751,846 of NZ_JASPFO010000001.1, read as the reverse complement.
TGTCATCAGCGCCTATGCGCTCGGCGTAGTCGTCGGTGCGCCGACGATCGCGGTGCTGGCCGCGAAGATCGAGCGGCGGGTGCTGCTGATCGGGTTGATGACGTTTCTCGGGATCGCCAACGGGCTGTCCGCGCTCGCGCCGACCTATCATCTGATGCTGTTCGCCCGGTTCCTGAGCGGTCTGCCGCACGGCGCCTATTTCGGCGTCGGGTCGCTCGTCGCGGCGTCGATGGTGCCGCGCGAGAAGCGGTCGCGCGCGGTCTCGCGGATGATGCTCGGGCTGACGATCGCGACGATCGCAGGCGTGCCTCTCGCCAACGGGATCGGCCAGTGGTTCGGCTGGCGCTGGGGTTTCGGGATCGTCGCGATCATCGCCGCGGTGACGGTGGCGATGCTGCTGAAGTTCGCGCCGGTCCTGCGGCCCGCGAACGATGCGAGTCCGCTCGGCGAACTGGCAGCGCTGCGTAACGGACAGGTGTGGCTGACGCTGGCGATCGGCGCGGTCGGGTTCGGTGGGATCTTCTGCGTCTACACCTATCTCGCCTCGACCTTGACCGAGGTTACCGGCGTATCGTCCGCGTTCACGCCGGTCGCGTTCGCGCTGTTCGGGGTGGGGATGACGATCGGGACGCTGGTCTGCGCAAAGGCGGCGGACGTGGCGCTGATGCCGGCGGCGGGGATCACGTTGCTGTTCGGGGCAGGCGCGCTCGCGCTCTACGCGCCGGCGACGCCGCATCTCTGGGCGATGTTGCCGGTGGTGGTGCTGATCGGGTGCGGCGGCGGGTTGTCGACGATCCTCCAGACCCGGCTGATGGATGTTGCTGAGGAGGCGCAGACCCTGGCCGCGGCGCTCAACCATTCCGCGTTCAATACCGCCAATGCGCTGGGGCCTTGGCTTGGCGGGCTGGCGATTGCGGGTGGGTATGGGTTGCCGTCGACCGGCTGGGTCGGGACGGCGCTAGCGCTTGGCGGGTTTGCGATCTGGGCGGTGTCCTGGGGCCTGGATCGTCGGCGGGTCTGACTGCCCTCACTGTCATCTCAGCGTTCGCCGGCTGACCGTCATCCCAGCGAAAGCTGGGATCTCCCCGTTCCGGGTCGCAGCGTCCGCCAACAGGAATACCCCAGCGTTCGCTGGGGCGACGGTTGTGAATGGGCAACGGTTTCGGAGGGGCTTAAAGATATCCCAATCGCAACCACCCCGGCGGAGGCCGGGGCCCAATTGGGGGACGGTGCTAACTGAGGGCAGCGCGCCGTTACTGCAGCCTTGCCAATTGGGCCCCGGCCTTCGCCGGGGTGGTGTCGGTAACGGGGGCTAGTCGCCCCCCCAAACCTCACCGCGCGATGTTGCGCTTCGCCAGTTCCTTGTTCAGCCCCAGTGCGATCAGCGTGAACACCGCGCCCGAGAACAGATATGCGCCACTAGCCGCGAGCCCCAGCTTGCTCGTCAGCAGCAACGCCGCCAGCGGGGCAAAGCCCGCACCGAACAGCCATGCCAGATCGGTCGTCAGCGCCGAGCCCGTATACCGATGCTGTGGCGACAGGCTCGAGGCGATCGCGCCCGAGGACTGGCCGAACGACAGCCCGAACAGCAGGAAGCCGATCCCCATGAACAGCCGCTCGCCGACGTCGCCGCCATCGAGCAGCGACGGTGCGGCGATCGCGAACAGCGCGATCAACACCGCGATCGTGCCGAGCATCGTGCGACGCCCGAACCGATCCGCCAGCAGACCCGACACCAGCATCGCGCCGATCCCGATGATCGCGCCGATCACCTCCACCACCAGGAAGCGCGCCGGGGCCTCGCGCGTGAACAGCACGACCCACGACAGCGGAAACACCGTCACCATGTGGAACAGCGCGAAGCTGGCGAGCGGCACGAACGACCCGAGCCAGATCGCCTTCCACTGCGACTGCACGGTCTCGACGACCGGTGCCGGCTCGAGCTCGCGCTTGGCGTACATCTCTTCGAACTCGGGCGTCACCACTAGGCGAAGGCGCGCGAACAGCGCGACGACGTTGATCGCGAACGCCACGAAGAACGGATAGCGCCAGCCCCAAGCGAAGAAATCCTCGGTCGGCAGCGCAGCGACGAAGAATGCGAACAACCCGCTCGCGACCAGCAGGCCGATCGGCGCACCAAGCTGCGGCAGCATCGCGTACCAGCCGCGGTGCTTCTCGGGGGAATTGAGCGAGAGAAGCGACGCCAGACCGTCCCAGGCACCGCCGAGCGCGATGCCCTGGCCGATGCGGAGCAGCGCGAGGATCGCGACCGACCAGTTGCCGACCGAATCATAGCCGGGGATAAACCCCATCGCGACAGTCGAGGTACCAAGCAGGAACAGCGAGATCGTCAGCTTGACGCTGCGACCGTAGGCGCGATCGACCGCGATGAAGATGATCGAGCCGATCGGGCGAGCGATGAACGCCAGCGCGAATACCGCGAAGGAATAGAGCGTGCCCTGCAACCGGTCGACATACGGGAAGACGAGGGTCGGGAACACGAGCACCGAGGCGATCGCGTAGACGAAGAAGTCGAAGAATTCCGAGGTGCGGCCGATCACCACGCCGATCGCGATCACGCCGGGCGTGACGTGCTCGCCGTCGCTGTGGATACTGCGAGCATCGGCTTCGAAGCTCGTCTCGGGGATCGTGTTAGCACTCATTCTTCAACTCGCTCTGCAGGGCGCTGGCCCATCATACGCTGTTCGGGCGGATGCGGGCAGGGGCAATCTATGCTACCCTTCGTGATGATAAAGCCATGCCGATGTTGCAGTGCAGCGCCCATTGGACAAATTGTCCACTGTAGTGCGGCGCAACCGAGGCGTAGGGGACCAGCATGATCGTTGAGAAAACCGTTTCCCGCGCAAAAAAATGGCTGGCCGTGCTGCCGCTTGCGCTGCTCACCAGCGGCTGCGACTGGGTCGTGATGTCGCCGTCCGGCGATATCGCAGTGCAGCAGCGCGACCTCGTGCTGATCTCGACCGGGCTGATGCTGCTGATCATCGTTCCGGTGATCTGCCTGACGCTGTTCTTCGCGTTCCGCTATCGCCAGTCGAACAAGGCCGCCAAGTATGAGCCCAACTGGGATCACTCGGTTGGCCTCGAGTTGTTGATCTGGGGCATCCCGCTGCTGATCATCATCGCGCTCGGCGCGTTGACGTGGACCAGCACGCATCTGCTCGATCCGTACCGTCCCCTCGGCCGGATCAAGCCTGACGCGCCGACGCTCGCGAACAACGTGCCGGTCGGCAATCTGGTCGACAAGCAGCAGCTGGCGAACGGCGTCGGCAAGCCGCTCGAGGTGCAGGTCGTCGCGCTCGATTGGAAGTGGCTGTTCATCTATCCGGAATACGGCATCGCCACGGTCAACGAACTGGCCGCACCGGTCGATCGCCCGATCCGCTTCCAGATGACCTCGTCGTCGGTGATGAACGCGTTCTACATCCCTGCGCTGGCCGGCATGATCTATACGATGCCCGGCATGCAGACGACGCTGAACGCGGTCATCAACAAGCCCGGCAACTACGAGGGCTTCTCGTCGCACTATAGCGGCGCGGGTTTCTCGGGGATGCGCTTCCGCTTCCACGGCGTGTCCGACGCGGGCTTCGATGCCTGGGTCAACCGGGTCCGGCAGAGCGGTGGCGCGATCGGGGCGGGCGGCCTGAACCGCACCAGCTATCTCCAGCTGGAGAAGCCGAGCGAGAAGGTCCCGGTCCGCTATTACAATGCGGTCGAGCCGAAGATCTTCACGGCGATCGTCGAGCAGTGCGTCCAGCCGGGCAAAATCTGCATGTCGCAGATGATGCATGGCGGCAAAGGCGGGGGGACTCGCATGCCGGCATGGCGATGCCGGGCGTCAACGGCGGCAAGGGCCCGCAAGAGGCCTCCGAGCGCGTCAAGGGCGCGTTGCTGAAGGACGCCGATGAAAAGGGCAGCGGCGAACATTGGACCGCACCCGCCGATATAAAACGGGACGGCGCCAACAGCGCGCCCGGATCGGTATCGAACCGTAATCACACCATGCTGACCCCCTCCACACAGCCGGGCACGCGCCCCGTCGCGAACGGCTAGAGAAACCATCATGAACGACACTCTGTTGAAGACAATCTTCGGCCGCCTGACCCTGGAGTCGCTGCCGCTGCACGAACCGATCGTCGTCGCCACCTTTGGTATGGTGGCGATCGGCGGGCTCGGGCTCGTCGCCGCGCTGACCTATTTCAAGGTCTGGGGCTATCTGTGGAACCAGTGGTTCACCAGCGTCGATCACAAGAAGATCGGCATCATGTACATCATCCTGGCGATCGTCATGCTGCTGCGCGGGTTCTCCGACGCGATCATGATGCGCGCGCAGCAGGCGATGGCGTTCAACGGCTCTGAAGGCTATTTGACCGCGCATCACTACGACCAGGTCTTCACCGCGCACGGCGTGATCATGATCTTCTTCGTGGCGATGCCGCTGGTCACGGGCCTGATGAACTATGTCGTCCCGCTCCAGATCGGTGCGCGCGACGTGTCGTTCCCGTTCCTCAACAATTTCAGCTTCTGGATGACTGCGGCGGGTGCCGTGATCGTCATGATGTCGCTGTTCATCGGTGAGTTCGCGCGGACCGGCTGGCTCGCGATGCCGCCCCTCTCAGGGTTGGCCTATTCGCCAGACGTCGGTGTCGATTACTATATCTGGGCCTTGCAGATCGCGGGCATCGGAACCCTGCTGTCCGGCGTCAATCTGATCGCGACCATCGTCAAAATGCGCGCGCCCGGCATGACCATGATGAAGATGCCGATCTTCACCTGGACCGCCCTGTGCACCAACGTCCTCGTCGTCGCCGCCTTCCCGGTCCTGACCGCGGTCCTCGCGATGCTCTCGCTCGACCGCTACATCGGTACCGCGTTCTTCACGAACGACTCGGGCGGCAACCCGATGATGTACGTCAACCTGATCTGGATCTGGGGTCACCCCGAGGTCTACATCCTGATCCTGCCGGCATTCGGCGTGTTTTCGGAAGTCACCTCGACCTTCTCGGGCAAGCGCCTCTTCGGCTACAGCTCGATGGTCTATGCGACGCTCGTCATCACGATCCTCGCCTATCTCGTCTGGCTGCACCACTTCTTCACGATGGGGTCGGGCGCGAGCGTGAACTCGTTCTTCGGCATCACCACGATGATCATCTCGATCCCGACAGGGGCCAAGATCTTCAACTGGCTGTTTACGATGTACAAGGGCCGGATCCGGTTCGAACTGCCGATGATGTGGACGATCGCCTTCATGGTGACCTTCACGATCGGCGGCATGACCGGCGTGCTTCTTGCCGTGCCGCCAGCCGACTTCGTGCTGCACAACTCGCTGTTCCTGGTCGCGCATTTCCATAACGTGATCATCGGCGGCACGCTGTTCGGCATGTTCGCGGGCATCAACTACTGGTTCCCGAAGGCGTTCGGCTTCAAGTTGGACGAGACCTGGGGCAAGATCTCGTTCTGGTGCTGGGTCCCCGGCTTCTATTTCGCCTTCATGCCGCTCTACGTGCTCGGCCTGATGGGCGTGACCCGCCGGATGCGCTATTTCGACGATCCGAACCTGCAGATCTGGTTCATCATCGCCGCCTTCGGTGCCGCCATGATTGCCGCCGGTATCGGTGCCTTCCTGATGCAGATCTTCGTCAGCATCCGGAACCGCGAGAAGCTTGCCGACCTCACGGGCGATCCGTGGAACGGCCGTACGCTCGAATGGTCGACCTCGTCGCCGCCGCCGGAGTACAACTTCGCGTTCACGCCGATCGTCTACGATCTGGACGCCTGGTACGACATGAAGGAGCGCAAGGCGGTCCGTCCGGTCTCCGGCTTCAAGTCGATCCACATGCCGAGCGGCACCGGCACGGGCGTCGTGCTCGCCGGGCTCAGCGTGGCGTTCGGGTTCGCGATGATCTGGTACATCTGGTGGCTCGCAGGGCTCACGCTGGTCGGCATCTTCGCGACGACGATCTTCCACACCTTCAACTACAAGCGCGACTTCCACATCCCGGTCGAGGACGTGATCGCCAGCGAGGACGCGCGCACCCGCCAGCTCGCGACCCAGGGAGCCTGACGCGATGTCCGCAATACCCATGAAGGATGGCCTGAACGAGACCGAGAAGGTCTCGTTCTACGACATCGACGAGCACGAGCATCCCGACGGCGGCAGCACGATGCTGGGCTTCTGGATGTACCTGATGAGCGATTGCCTCATCTTCGCGGTGCTGTTCGCGGCCTATGCCGTGCTCGGCAACAGCTATGCCGGCGGCCCCAGCCCGAAGGAGATCTTCGAGCTGCCGCTGGTGGCGGTGAACACCGCGATGCTGCTGTTCTCGTCGATCACCTACGGCTTCGCGATGCTGTCGATGGAGGAAGGTCGCCAGCGCGTCATGCAGATGTGGCTGGTCTTCACCGGCCTGTTCGGCCTCGCGTTCCTGTCGATCGAAATGTACGAGTTCGCCACCCTCATCCATGAGGGGGCTGGCCCGACCCGCAGCGCGTTCCTGTCGTCGTTCTTCACGCTCGTCGGCACGCACGGCCTTCACGTCACGATGGGCCTGATCTGGCTCGTCACGCTGATGGTGCAGGTCCAGAAGCACGGCCTGATCGCCGCGAACAAGCGTCGCCTGATGTGCCTCAGCATGTTCTGGCATTTCCTCGACGTCATCTGGATCGGCGTCTTCACCTTCGTCTATCTGATGGGCACCCTACGATGAGCGACCCCCACGCCAACACGCACGACGCACATGCGGATCACGGCAGCCACGATGACCATGCCGCACACGGCACGCGTGGAAGCTACCTCAAGGGGTTCTTCCTCTCGGTCATCCTGACCGCGATCCCGTTCTGGGCGGTCATGACCGGCGCGTTCAAGGATCCGTCGACCGCAGCCCTCGTCGTGATGGTGTTCGCGGTCGCGCAGATCGTCGTCCACATGATCTACTTCCTGCACATGAGCGGCAAGTCGGAGGGCGGCTGGACGATGATGGCACTGATCTTCACGATCATCCTCGTCGTCATCACGCTCAGCGGATCGATCTGGGTGATGTACCACATGAACACGAACATGATGCCGATGCAGGCCGCGGCGGACATGTGAGCACGCGGGGCGCGCAACCGGGTCCTGCCGTCTACGTCGCAGGCCTGGTCGCGCTCCTGCTGTTCGCCGGGTTCATGGCGCTCGGCATCTGGCAGGTCGAGCGCCGCACCTGGAAGCTCAACCTGATCGAACAGGTCGCGGCGCGGGCGCATGCCGCGCCGGTCGCCCCGCCCGGGCCAACGTCATGGGGTGCGATCACCGCCACCACCGACGCCTATCGCCGCATCCGGCTAGACGGCACCCTCGATAATTCGCGCGAGACTCTGGTCCGCGCAGCCACCGCACTCGGCAGCGGTTATTGGGTCGTCACGCCCTTGCGGACGGATCGCGGGTTCACCGTCCTCGTCAACCGTGGCTACGTCTCGCCCGAACAGCGCGTCGCGCATACCAAGCCGACCGGCCCGGTCACGATCACCGGTTATCTCCGCATCACCGAGCCCGGCGGCGGCTTTCTGCGTCACAACGACCCCGCCACCGGCAAATGGTATTCGCGCGATGTCGCCGCGATCGCCAGAGCGCACGGCCTGTCGAACGTCGCCCCCTATTTCGTCGACGCGGACAAGTCCGGCACCGCCGCCCCGGTCGGCGGCCTGACGATCATCGCGTTCCCGAACAACCACCTCGTCTACATGCTGACCTGGTTCGCGCTCGCCGCCATGACGATCGGCGCGTTCGTCGTGTTCGTCCGCCAGGATGCGCGCAAGCGGCAAGAGGCTGCATGACAACGGCGGGCGCACGCCAGGGCTGGCAACGCTGGCTCGCGCTCGCGACCGCGCGCACCGATGCGACCGGCAACGCCAACATGCGCCAGCTCGTCACGCTGCGCTGGATCGCCGTCGCCGGCCAGTTCGTCACGATATTGTTCGCCCGGTTCGCGCTCGGCTTCGACCTGCCGATGGTGCCGATGCTCGCGGCGCTGGCGGCGGGTGTCGGCCTCAACCTGGTCAGCATGCCGCTCTACGGGTGGCGTAAGGGGGCCAATATCCAGCTCCTCCTCGCCCTCCTGTTCGACGTCGGCCTGCTCACCACGCAGCTCTATCTCGCCGGCGGCGCGACCAACCCGTTCATCTCGCTCTACCTGCTTCACGTCGTGCTAGGCGCCGTGTTGCTCGATCGCTGGTCGAGCTGGGCGATCGTCGCCGTCACCGCCGCCTGTTTCGGCGTGCTCACGCTCTATTACCGCCCGTTGATCCTGCCCCCCGATTACAGCGGCGAGTATTTCCTGCTCTACACAATCGGCTCGCTGCTCTGCTTCATGCTGATCGCGACGCTGCTCATGCTCTTCATGACCCGCATCACCGGCAACCTGCGCGCCCGCGACACGCGCCTCGCCGACCTGCGCCAGCAGGCGGCGGAGGAGGACCACATCGTCCGCATGGGCCTGCTTGCGTCAGGCGCGGCGCATGAACTCGGCACGCCGCTCGCATCTATCGCGGTCATCCTAGCCGACTGGCGCCGCATGCCGACGCTCGCGCAGGATGCCGACCTGCAAGCGGAGATCGTCGAGATGCAGTCCGAGGTCCAGCGCTGCAAGGCGATCGTCACCGGCATCCTCCTGTCCGCCGGCGAAGCCCGCGGCGAGGCGCCCGAGATCATGCCGCTCCACCAGTTCCTCGACGCGATCGTCGACGAATGGCGCGCAGTCCACGCGGGTGTAGAGTTCGACTACACCACCCGAGTCGGCGACGATCCGCAGGTCGTCTCCGACCCCGCGCTCAAACAGGTCATCGCCAACGTGCTCGACAACGCCGCCGAAGCCTCGCCACACTGGGTCGCGTTCCGCGGCGAGCGCACCGACGGCGACCTCGCGCTGATCGTCCGCGACCGCGGCCCCGGCTTCAGCGACGAACGGCTCGCCAGCTTTGGCAAACCCTACCAGTCGAGCAAGCGCGAACCCGGCCACGGCCTCGGCCTGTTCCTCGCGGTCAACGTCATGCGCAAGCTTGGCGGCGGCGTGTCGGTCGTAAACTGCGAAGGCGGCGGCGCGGAAGTCACGATCCGCATGCCCCTCTCCGCGATCGCGCTGTCATGACAAACACCGTGACGGACGCCATGACCGAACCCAAGCTTCTCGCCATCGTCGAGGACGACGAGACCTTCGCCCGCACGCTCCGCCGCTCGTTCGAACGCCGCGGCTACGAGGTGATGCAGGCCGCCAGCCACGAGGAACTCGTCGAGCAACTCGCCGAGCGCACGCCCCGCTACGCGGTCGTCGACCTTAAGCTGGGCGGCGCCTCGGGCCTCGTCTGCGTCCAGACGCTCCACGCGCACGACCCCGAGATTCTCGTCGTCGTCCTCACCGGTTTTGCGAGCATCGCCACCGCGGTGGAGGCGATCAAGCTCGGCGCGTCGCACTATCTCGTCAAACCCTCGAACACCGACGACATCGAAGCCGCGTTCGACCGCACCGAGGGGAGCGTCGACACCGAACTCTCCGAGCGCCCGACCTCGATCAAGACGCTCGAATGGGAGCGTATCCACACGACGTTGGCCGAAACCGACTTCAACATCTCCGAGACCGCCCGTCGCCTCGGCATGCACCGCCGCACGCTAGCGCGTAAGCTTGAGAAACGCCCCGTCAAATAGCGGCAACGCATCGGTGATGGCCGGCGTTGTCTCCCAATGCGTTCCCAAAAACTCTGGCAACCCCGCCGCCTGCTGGCGACCCCATCCGCGCTGACCTGGGAGCACGGTGCCGAGATCGCAGCGCGCGCAACCGCGCTGGGTGTGCCGGTCACGACGCTACCGAGCGACCGCCTCAAGCTCGACTTCCCCAACGACTCCCGCCGCGCCTATGCCGAAGCCAAGGCGACGCTCGCAATGGTCGTCGCGCCACCCTCGAAGCGCAAGCTCCAGCCGATCGCCCCTAGCGCCGACTGGCGGATCGACCTCGCCGAGGGCTGCCCCGCGCATTGCGGCTATTGCTACCTCGCCGGCTCGCTGAAGGGGCCGCCCATAACGCGCGTCTACGCGAACCTCCCCGAGATCCTCGCCGAACTCCCCGCGCATCTCGGCCAGGGCACCGTCACCTCGCGCTCGACCGCTCGCGCGCACGAGGGCACGACGTTCGAGGCATCCTGCTACACCGACCCGCTCGGCATCGAGCACGTCACCGGATCGCTCTCGGCGCTGATCACGCATTTCGGCGCGTGGGAGGCGGACGTGCAGTTGCGCTTCACCACCAAGTTCGACGCGGTCGACCCATTGCTGGGTCTCGACCACCGCGGCCGCACCCGGATGCGCGCCTCGATCAACCCCGCCGGCTATGCACGCTTCGAAGGCGGCACGAGTCCCGTCGCCGCCCGGCTGGTTGCGCTACGAAGAATGGCGGACGCGGGCTACAGGATCGGCCTGACGGTCGCGCCGATCATCGCCGCCGAAGGCTGGCGCGAGGCGTATGGCGAACTGCTAGCGGAGGCGGGCAGGGTGCTCGCCGACGTGCCGGACGTGACGATCGAACTGATAACCCATCGTTACACCCCCGGCTCGAAGGCGGTGCTAGAAACCTGGTACCCCGGCTCGTCGCTCGACCTCAGCATGGCCAATCGCACCGAGAAACGCACCAAGTTCGGCTCGGTCAAATACGTCTACGACGCCGACACGATGCGCGCGCTCCGCACCTTCTTCCAGGACGAGATCGCCGCCAAGCTCCCCAAGCCCGAATCCTCTACTGGACCTGATCGCCGCGCCAACCGGCAACGCAGCGTTGCCATTCGCGGCCTTCCGATCGCCGCCACCGCCGCCTACCTCGGAATCATGACACACGCCCGCCAGCCAACCCTTTTCATCCCGCACGGTGGCGGGCCCTGTTTCTTCATGGACGACCCCGCCGGGAACTGGACCGGCATGGCCGCGTACCTCCGGTCGATCGCCGCCTCGCTGCCCAAAAAGCCCAAGGTCATCCTCGTCGTCTCCGGCCACTGGGAAACGCGCGGCTTCGCCTTCACCGGTGCCGCCACCCCGCCGTTGATCTACGACTATGGTGGCTTCCCCCAGCACACCTACGAGCTGCGCTACGACGCCCCCGGCGATCCCGCGCTGGCAGCCCGCGCCGCCGACCTGCTCCGTGGCGCCGGAATGACCGCGACCATCGACCCCACGCGCGGCCTCGATCACGGCGTCTTTATCCCGATGAAGGTCGCATTCCCCGAGGCCGACATCCCGGTCGTCGAGATGTCGGTCGACCGCGATCTCGACCCTACGCTACACGCCGCCGCCGGCCGTGCACTCGCCCCCTTACGCGACGAAGGCGTGCTGATCGTCGGCTCGGGCATGAGCTTCCATAATATGCGCGGCTACGGCGACCCGCGTTTCACCGCGCCGTCCGAAGCCTTCGATCAATGGCTGACCGCCGCAGTCGAGTCCGAACCGACCGCCCGGGCGGAAGCGCTAGCTGGCTGGGCCGAAGCCCCCGCCGGCCGCCTCTCGCACCCCCGCGAAGAGCATCTCCTCCCACTGATGGTCGCCGCCGGTGCGTCCGACCAGCCCGGCGCACACGTCTACGGAGAGCGCGTCCTGCAAACCGCGGTCTCCGGCTACCGCTTTCCCTGAGTGTGGCGACGCCCTCTCGATCCTCCCCCGCAAGGGGGAGGTGTCGCCGAAGGTGACGGAGGGGGAGGACACGGAACGACTGTTTCCCTTTCCTCCCCCTCCGTCTGGCAAGCGCCAGCCACCTCCCCCTGGCGGGGGAGGATCCATTCATCGTTCAATACGCTAAAGGAAATCCCATGGTTCTTCCCGTCCTGCTCGCTATCTCCGGCAGCCTGCGCCGCGGCTCGTACAATACGGCGATCCTGACCGCGCTAGGCGCAGCGATCACTGACAAGGCAGCGCTGAAAATCTTCGCGCTGCACGACGTCCCGCTCTACGATCAGGACGCCGACACCGACACGCCCCCCGAAGCCGTCGTCGCCCTGCGCGCAGCGATCGCCAAAGCCGATGGGATCGTCATCGCCTCTCCCGAATATAATCACGGCATGTCCGGCGTCCTGAAGAACGCGCTCGACTGGGCCTCGCGCCCGCACGGCAAGGCGACACTCACGGGCAAGCCGGTCTTCACGCTAACCTCGTCGCCCGGCGCAGTCGGCGGTGCTCGCGCCCACGCGCAACTCAACGAGACATTGGCGTCGATCGGCGCCCGCACCGTCCTGCGCCCCCAAGCCGTCGTCGGTGCCGTGCACGAGAAGATCGCCGACGGTCGCTTCACCGACCAGCGCACGCTCGACTTCCTTGTGGCCGGCATCGACGATCTGCTCACCGACATCGCCCGGCCCACCGCTGCCGACCGCGAAGCGTCCTGACATGCGCCCCGTCCTCAACCAGTATCCCGCCCAGCGCGACGACATCGCCGACTTGGTGACGCGACGCCCGCTACCGGGGCCCGGCCTGCCGCAGGTCGATCCGTTCCTGTTCCTCAACCATCACGGTCCGCAGACCTATCGCCCCGGCAACAGCGGCCTCCCGTTCGGTCCGCATCCGCACCGCGGCTTCGAGACGGTCAGCTTCATCCTGAAGGGTGAGATGGCGCATCTCGACAGCGGTGGCCACGAAAGCGTCATCCGCGCGGGCGGCGTCCAGTGGATGACCGCAGGCTCGGGCCTGATCCACGCCGAAATCTCACCCGCCTCGTTCAAGCGCGACGGCGGTCCGCTGGAGATCCTGCAACTCTGGGTCAACCTCCCCGGCCGGCTCAAAATGGCCAAGCCCGCTTATACCGGCCTCCAGCGCGAGGACATTCCCGCGATCCCGGTCGAAGGTGGCACCGTGAACCTGATCTCGGGCAGCTTCGGCGATGATCGCGGCCCGATCGAATCGCTGACCGATGTTGCGATGATGACCGTCGAACTCGAAGCCGGCGCCAAGATCGACCTGCTAGCGCCAAGCGGCCGCGCGGTCTTCTTCTACGTCGTTGCCGGCTCGCCCTCGGCGAACGGCACACCGATCAAGCCGCATCATCTCGCCACGTTCGGCAGCGATGGCGACACGATCACCGTCGAAACCGAAACTCCCGCGACGATCCTCTACGGCCACGCCGACCCGATCGGCGAGCCCGTTGTCTCACACGGCCCGTTCGTCATGAACACGCGCGAAGAGATCGTGCAGGCGATCGAAGACTATAACGCAGGCCTGTTCGGCAAGCCGCCCGTCATCCGCTAGGGTGCTTTACGCACCGGTGGCAGCGCGGCGCAGATGTCCGCGCCGCCCGCCGGTACCGTGAAGAACGGCCCCGCCCGATTCTCCCGCGACGCGATCCACGCCACGAACCGCGCATTGTCCGCCGCGCGATATTCGAAATGCGGTCGCTCGGCGGCAGGCAGGTCGCTTGCAAGGCGAGCGGACACGATCGGGCTACGCTCCCCCTCGGTCTTGTAGAACCCCAGGTCTCCCGTACCGCGCGGCAGCGACGACAGCCACTCGACCCCGTCGATCACGCGTCCGACCACCGCGATGTTCCGGTCGAGCGCGCGCGGCGAATGCCCGATCACGGTATACAGCTCCGCGCCACTCCCCGTGCTCGGCGCCAGATCGCGTGCGACGCCCACCATCCCATAGCAATGCGGCACCCACTCGGTCGCACCATTGCCCGCCAGCGGCCACCCGTCGCGGCTATACCCCGCCCATTCGGCATAGGGATCGTGCTGCGCCAACCGCGCCACGGTGGTCGGTCCGGCATGCGAGTATTCCGCCGACGGATTGGCGACCACGCCAGCGACAAGCGGCTTCTTCTCGGTCGCATCGCCCCATTGCGCGACGTAATTGTCCTGCACCCGGTACACGCTAGTTCCCGTATCCCACCAATGCGCCGCGGCGAGCTTGCGGATGTTGGCGACGTGCACGGGCGCGTATCGCGGCGCCAACCGCACCGTGAAGCGATGCCCGTCGGCCAGCGTAAACACGAGCAGTTCGTCGTCCGGTACCGCCTTCCAGTCAGCCGGCAACGGATCCGAGGGAAGTGTCGCGGCGACCGGGGCTGGTGCAGCAACGGCCTGCGCGAGCGCGGCGGCGAGAAGGAGATTCAACATCCCCGAAGACTGCCCGAGTGCATCACCGCACGCAATCGCTTGCGCACACGCGAAACCCGCACTAGCAGACCCCCTTCCAGAGCAATGCGGAGCGGTGGCCGAGTGGTCGAAGGCGCTCGCCTGGAAAGTGAGTATACGTCAAAAGCGTATCGTGGGTTCGAATCCCACCCGCTCCGCCACTCCTTCGCATAAAATCCTGTTTTTGCAGGTTTTTTTTGCGCGACGCTTTATTAAGCCAACATCCCGCCCCACAAAATATAATGCCGCCATTGACGGTGGAGGCGAATGCAGAAAGTGTGCGGCTCTTGAAGGCGGCGCAAATTGATTCGGGGGCAGCTAACGATGACAACTGTTTTTGAGGACTCCACCCTTCAAGAGCGTGCCGCTGCGCGAGGGGAGTCGCCCTCTCTAATTGAAGCATTCGGCATTCGTCGGCTCTATGGCTATCGAACCGTGTCTCTTTCATCCGAATATGCGGCTACGATCCTGATAGCCAAAAATGGTACAGGTAAGACTACACTTATAGGTGCTTTAGATGCCTTTCTTAGGCTTCAGCTTTCTCGGCTTCGAAATATTGAGTTTAGCGAGATATTCTGCAAGCTACGTGGCTTACAAGATGAAATAATCCTTACTCACGACGAGTTGATGACCTTTCTCACAATTCCAAAAGGAGGGGGAGTCTTTCGGCTCGCGACTCAGATTGGTGTTTCGGGAGATTCACTTTTCGATTTTATTTTGTCAGATTTTTCCACGAAATTACGCGAGTATCATTATGGTGGTTCGGGAGACATCCCCAATAAACTGGTTACTCACTATGGGTACGAACCCTCAAGAGCCATAAAAGCGTGTACGGAACTCTATGAAGCATTGTTTGATCAGTCAGAAAGTCTACGTTTTATTCGTGAGACGCTGACAACTTACCTTGAAGGGTTTGAGGTCGTCTATCTTCCGACATATCGGCGGGTTGAGTTGGCGTTGACCGATGAACCAGATAGTCGTCGCGGCGGTCGTCGGCGGAGGCCGAAATTTAGTGTAGCTAGCGGAAGTCTGCATGTCGGAGAAATACAATTTGGCCTCTCTGATATTTCAGATCGGCTTATTGATATAAATCGCAGCATTATTCTGCAGTCAAATAACGGCTACAGAAAGCTTAGCGAAAATATCATATCCGATCTAATTAAAGGGTTTGATGTCCCTGATGGGATTGTCATTCCTAAACAAGAAGACTTAAAACTATTTTTTGCTAGAATGGAATCAAGCGGACGAGATTATGGTCCGTACTATCCTATAAGTACTCCGGATTTTGACAGAGTATATAGTGAGCATGGAGTTCCGCCAGAATCCAGGGATTTTCTAACTTACTTTCTTGGCAAGCTAAATGAAATTGTCGAAACTACCAAAGCCATCGAAGGGCCTGTTAACGACTTTGTTCTTAGCTGCAATAAATACCTAAGTTCTACCGAGCCTACCACGGATTTGGACTATGTTGTTGATCAACAACGACTAGAACCAATAGATAACAAAATAATGAGATTAGACAGAACTAATCTTTCTGTCCATGTAGAGAGTTTGCCAAAGGGAAGGCCTGTTAGTCTAGATGCTCTCTCCTCCGGTGAGAAGCAAATGATATCGCTTCTTGCAAAGCTATATCTATATCCAAAGCGTAAGATAGTTTTGATTGATGAGCCGGAACTGTCGTTGTCAATAGATTGGCAGCGCGGAATTCTCGTAGATGTGATTCTTGCAGAATCATGCGAGCAGGTCGTTGCTATAACTCATTCGCCATTTGTTTTTGACAACTCGTTAGAGCCATTTGCAAAGTCGCTTAGTTTGAAAATCGAAAATGACGATCAGCCGTTCTTTGATTTGGACGATGATATTGATTTTCATGAAGAAATGAATGGTGAGATTTACTCTGATGATTGATCCTTATGTGTCATCAAGGATTGCCGCGAAGCGACGGCCATCCGTAATAAAAACCAAGCTATTAAACTTGCGGTCGAAATTTCCTAATGGACTTATTATAGCGGTTGAAGGTGTTGACGATAAGGTTGTCTATTCTAAATGGATTGAGCGAGTATCTCCTCAAATCAGATATGAGTTTTTGGTTTGTGGTGGTAAAAGGCAAGTTAGAGATTTGAGGAATGTTCTTGTTCGCGATAGGAACAATTTAGAATATCTGGTTAAGATGATTGTAGACCGAGACTTCAATGACCTGAATGGCTTCCTATCCTTCGATAGAGTATTCATGCTACGCCGTTACTCCGTGGAAAACTATCTTGTTGATTCGGTTGTGTTAGATCGACTGCTAGCTGTCGCTTTTCCCTGCGATGGAGAAATAGAGATTAGGCGATCCGTGGTTGCGATGTTCGAGGCGGATTATGCAGCATATCTCGCTGCTTCGAAGGCGATCAATGAGCGCATTTATGTTGGACGCCAGATCGGCATAGATATTGATGACGCCATGCCTTCCGGGATTAATGACTTCGCAAGCGTAGAACTAGGAGCGACGTGCCAAAAGGATCATAGCCCTAATGAGGTACTGCCGTATCCTATTGAGGTTACTGACCAAACTTGGAACGAGAGTATCATAGGTTTTGCAGATTTAATTCCGTCGGAACGATATCGTGGAAAGTTTGCGCTCAAATTCTTTACAAAATGGCTAGATAAGCTAGCAATAGAATTTCGCAATCCGAGTATAAATATATTTGGTCTATTGAATGCTAATGGTACGATAAACCATACAGAAATATCTCTCGGTGGGCACGCCTCTAGGGCGCTTATACCGGATGACTTTCGTGAGTTTATCGAGGATTATCGCTGATGGGCTGCCGATACATCGAAGAATAATATTCTTTATTGAAGCAGGTTAGTATCGCGTCTGAACCTTGTTAGTATGCCTCATCGAGGCGTCGCACCGCACCGCTTGGCCCTTATGTATGCGGACGCGGCGTACCAACATCCAAACGCTGCCTAGACTCTAATGGCCCAGCCGGCTCTAATACGGTCGGTTCCGATACAGTGATAGAGACTGTATCGAAAATTAGACTCGACTCTATTTCGACAAGGGTTCATTATCGATACTCGTAATCGATACAAGGACGAACTGGATGGCCCGTACATTCGCTTATTGCCGAGTCAGCACGGCAGATCAGACCACCGATAACCAGGTCCGTGAAATTGAAGGCGCGGGCTTCAATGTTGAGCCTAAGCGCGTCGTCGCAGAGACGGTGTCAGGTTCGGTTGCGGCATTACAGCGCAAGGGCTTTGCAAAGCTGGTTGATCGGCTTGAAGCTGGCGACGTGCTCATCGTCACGAAGCTGGATCGCTTAGGGCGCAACGCAATGGACCTGCGTGCGACCGTCGATATGCTCGCAGCGCAAGGTGTAAGGGTTCATTGCCTTGCTCTTGGTGGTGTCGATCTAACCAGCGCCGCCGGTCGCATGACTATGGGTGTTATCGCAGCAGTCGCAGAATTTGAGCGCGACCTTTTGATCGAGCGGACGCAGGCAGGCCTAAGCAGGGCAAAAGCCGCTGGTAAGGCTTTAGGACGCCCGCAGGCGCTTACAAAGGACCAGCAAACCGCGATCGTATCAGCGCGCGCCAACGGGGTCTCGTTGGGTGTCCTGGCGAAGGAATACGGAGTATCCCGCGCCGCCGTTCAACGGGCCGAGAAAAGAGCGGAGTAAGTAGCGTGGCTACCGCTGTGGCGCGCGCATTACGTGATAATGCGTCACTTCCAGTCTTTTAATGACAAGCTGCTAGTGCGATCAACGAGCGAGATATGGGTTATTTTAGCCCCTACGTAGCATCCGTCGATCGTCGATGACTCTGGGTCATTTATCGTTGCCGTGCTAGAGCTACGTTCGCAAACAACCGGCTTACCCGATGGCGGTCGACTGATAATAGCATCGATATAAACGTCGACGTTGGCAACGAGCGCCTTAGCCGCTTCGCCAGACATAACTATTTTATGCTCATAGAATACAACCGGTAAGTAGCGCGGTTGCTCTAAACCCTGCGAGGGCGCAGCCAAGATAAGTAGCCCGTCATCCTCCCTCCGCCAGTTCGTTACTTCTACAGATGCACCGTAAGCATTTGACGCGCTATATTCGTCCCCATACCGTTTGTCTGATGTGAGTGTAAGTGTTGGCATTCCTCCGAACTTATCGGATAGCGTTAACAGTGCCGCAGCGTATAGCGTCAGAACCCCATCTTTGTATGAATAATTCTTTGACCCTTTATCAACTAAGGGTCTTTTGTGATGTATCTCAATGTTATCCCGATAGATTGCGGGTAACTTTGCAGTGGCGAACTCGTCACGATTGCGCGCGTCCGCCCTAGCTGCCGCGATCATGCTACGCCACAACGGTAAGGGTGCTACATCAATAGGGCTTGCAGGTTCTGCGTATAACGGAGACGCCAGCAGCGCCACGGCTGACAAGATCGCGATTCCAGTTGGTCTCATAGGTCAACCTCCGACCCCGGTTGACACGGTTTCTGTGTAGGAGTCCAGAGTGGGCACGGAGGCTGCATGGCAGCGCCTCCACCATCAAATACCAAGGGGTTCGGCGACGACCGCTACCGGGGCATGATCGCGCTACTGGTAGATGCTCGGAGGGCCGCGAGCCTAAGTCAGAACGCGCTCGCTACTAAGCTGCGACGACACCAGCAATTCGTTAGCCGATATGAGACTGGCGAACGGCGGCTGGACGTTGTCGAGTACGTAGACATCGCACGGGCGCTGGGGATCGATCCGGCGGCGGTAGTAGGCGGTGTACCACCTACGTCTACAGGATAACGAAGTCGTAGATTGAGCGCTAGCGGGGGATGGGAATGGATTCAGTCAGAAGTTGATTTTTAAGACCAACCTCACAAGTTAATGCCGAGTGAGGAACAGTGGTGCGGTTACGTGGGCTGCAAACCCGCCCTCAAACGTCCCCTATTTTCCGTTTTAAGCCCCGTACAGCGTTATTTGCACCAATCAGCCAGTACTTATGCGTTCTAGTGGCAAGCCCCCTTAATGGGCTTGTATTAGCCTTGCATGATCTAAAGGATACAAGCAAATCTAGTTGTAAAATATTTTTATGTTTAAAGATGTTAAGGTTAGTTTACTTTTACGATAAGTAATTTAAACTTAGTGTCTAATTAGTAAGGTTGACTTAACTGGCGCAAATCGGCATAATAATCGTGAGACTTATCCTGTCTTGTCCCTACAGGGATTTGGATTGAGTAGCCACTCTGGTTAGCGAAGGTGATGTATCACTGATGTGCTCGGAGCCTACCATCGAAATTCACTAGATCAAGCCGCAGGGTCAAGCTGCTTTGGAGGAACTTATAACCTTCCGCCTCCCCCGACCGCTTACAACCTGCGTAGGGGATAATCCGGCCTAATCGAAAGATAGGGTGATACACTCCTTGTGGTTTCACAAGGTATCAAACGCGGGCTGGCCCCCGTTCATTCCTTTCAAGGGAATGGCAAATAGGTAGCCGGGATAAACAAAGCACGTTGGTTTAGGGCAAGCATTCCGCTTGATACGGCTTTAGCTTTAACGCTGGGCAGCTAAGATGTTTAATATATCTCTGACATAGATGATGTATCTCTTAGTGTATCACCCTAGCGGAAGGTAAAGCCGTATCTTATGTAAGTGATATTGCCAATACTAATTATAAACTAAGCTCTATATGGCGGCTTTGAAGTGTTATTTAAGAGTTAATCAGGTCCCTGATCCAGAATATCAAACTTCTGGTCGGTGTCTGGGTAACCGTTAAGGCCAGCAACAAGCTTGCTACGAACTTTTTGCAAGCCGCTCCTTGTCTGCACTAAGGCCTTCCTCTCAAGGCCGCTCGCGTTTGCAATGGCCCGATCTAATAGTGCAATATCGTCACGCCACCTTTGAGCAGCGTCAAACATTTCGCCCATCGTTACGCCTGTCATCAGACTTCTCCAATCTCGCGCGTCAATACCCATTTATTGATATGGCTTTCATACCAACCGACTGCGCGTCGCCCAATCTTCCGGGGTTTCGGAAATTCGTTGCGACTCATCGCGGCATAAATGCCGCTACGGCTAAGGCCAACAATGCGTTCAACTTCGGGCCGCCGAATAATGCGTTCTGTGTTCATCTGCTACCTCCTTTCAAAAGAGGCGCATCCAAATACACACCAAAATTGATCCGTCAAACGCCGAATTCTAGAGCTTTATAACGTTTGGTCTCGCCAATTTGTTTAGATACTTTAAATATTCGAAGTTTATAGTTCGAGTAGTTTCTATGGCTAACTACAAGATGTGGCGTCCAAGTATGCGGACCAATCGTCCATAACCTTCGAGCGCTTTGAAAGTAAACTAGACCTGGCATAAGCAGCTTCGGTTTTGTCCTTAGTAACGTGAGCCAAACAGAACTCTATCACTTCTCGCGCGTGCGTTGTCTCGTCTCCGGCCCAGTCGCGGAAGCTTGATCGAAAACCGTGAGGAACGGCCGCGATATTCAGTTCTCTCATCAGCTTCGAGAGCGTATTTTCCGATAGGGGGCGGTCTTTTTTTGTGCCTGGAAAGACCAGATCGGACTCTGCCTGGCGAAGAATGCGTGCTTCTCCCATGATGGCGAGGCAGCGTTTCGAGAGTGGAACACAGTGATCCTTTTTGGCCTTCATCCTGGCCGCCGGGACAGTCCATAGGCCCGCATCTATGTTGAATTCGCTCCAACGAGCCTTCAAGCTCTCCGAGGGACGGGTCGCAGTCAGAACCATGAATTCGAAAGCCAGTTTCGTTGCTTGGGTCGCGTTGCTTGCCTTCACCGTTGCGATTGCGTGACTGACGGCCCCGCACGGCAACGCACGCCGGTGGACTACCTTGGAGCGGTCGTGACGCGGCAGGGCTTTCGTAATCGCCTCCGCAGGATTGTCCGTGCGCCAGCCCTCCGCCATCGCGTGTTTCATCACCGTTCCGATGCGCTGCTTTACGCGACGCGCAGTTTCCTCATTTACTGTCCAGATTGGCATCAGCACGGCAAGCACGTCGGCGTTTGTCACCGTGTCAATCCGCTTCGAACCAATCGTTGGGAAAGCGTAGGCCGTGAGCGTGTTAATCCATTGCTGCCCATGCTTTGCGTTGCGCCACGTTGGCTCGAACAACTTGTGGACGCGCTTAGCTGCTTCTTCGAACGTCAGGATGCCTGTAGAGCGTCGTTTTGCTGCTATAGGGTCTTCACCCGACCGTGCTGCCTTTCGGTGCTGTAAGGCCTGTTCGCGGGCGTCTGCTAGGCTGACCAGTGCCGCCGACCCTAGTCCTATATCTCGACGTTTACCTTGTATGACGATGCGTTGAAACCAGCGCTTGGCACCCGACTTATCGACTTTCAGGTAGAGGCCATTGCCGTCGCCATACGAGCCAGCCTCCTTGAGGTTTCGGATAGTCGCGTAGGAAAGGCGCTTTTCCTTGTGCGAGCCGACTGGTTTGATGCCTGACATGAGCCCACATACCACCCCACATAATATATGGGAACATGCCTGACCTTGCTGGAACCCACGGGAACGTACTTTTAAAAAGTCATTATAAAACAGTCTTCTATGGATGACGTTGGAACAGGTAGGAACACCGATCGGATGACACCCGCTCCGCCAACTTCCTGTATCAACTGGTCTCATACTGTCCTGCAAGGGGCAGATTTGTCTCCGCTTTCCTCGTACGATCGTGTCGCCTCGTCCGATCGTGTCGCAGCCAAGCGCTCGCTTGTTGATCAGCTATCCAAAGTCAGCCTCGCTCTAGCGCGCGAACATCGGAACTCGGCTTCAAGGCTTTCGAAGGCCGGGACCGATCCGAGCGTGGATCGCAAGCAAACCGCCGCGGTCCGTCATATCGCGCCTACAACAACGACGGCCTTATGTGCCCCAGTAATTGCTTCGGCATAGAGGCTGGCAAAGTGCACAATAGTACGGTCCTCGCCAAATCGGAAATATGCGCTGCTCTGGCTGACGATCCAACCACTGATCGTGGCCAGCAAATAGCGTATTCGGACAATCCGCCTTACTTCAGCCAAGCGGGGCAAAATTGGTATCAAAGGTAATTGTGGAGCGGATTTCGACTGTGTCCGGACCGATGGACATCGGACAGACTATGCCGGGCATTGCCACCACATCGAACAGTTCGGTGATGAAGCCCTCCAGCTTTACCCATTCGACGATGTCGCCGGTCGCGAGATTGACGACGAGCACGCCGCACCACGGCTCGGCGTCGCGATCCTTCAAGGCTGCATCGAGCGCGAGGCCGGCGAACGTCCCGTTGCGAGGCTTCGACACCGTCACCAGCGCATGTCCGTTGTGGATCGACATGCCGCGCAGGAACCCTGGGCAAAACGCGATGTCGGTGCGCGCGCCGCTCTGCGGATCGATCCGGATGATCTGGCCGCGGCCGGAATCGAGCGCGAGCACCACGTCGCCATATACCCGCGGGCTATGCGGCATCGACAGCTGGTCGGTCACGACGCGGTCGGTCGCGACCTCGATCAGGACGCCACCCTGGTCGCGCCGTTCGCGCCAGCCGGTCACGATGTCGCTTCGACTGACCGCGGTAACGTAGCGGGGCTTGCCGTCCGCCATCGCCATGCCGTTCAGGTGGCATCGATCCTCGGGCGCCAGTTTCGAGATGAACTTCGGCTTCCACACCGGCCGGAAACTATGGTTCAGGTCGAGGGTCGCCAGGCAACTATACTTGGTGTTGACGAAAATCACGCGGCCATCGCTGGTCGTGCCGACCTCGTGGACGTCGACATCGCCGGTCGTCTGCGCGTTGCGCGGCACGAGCACCATGTCGAACTGGCCGTTGCCGATCTCGCCGGGACGTAGCATGTTTTCCAGCCGCCAGATCTGATGCAAGGCACCCAGATACAGCCGGCCCGGTTGGTAACATAGGCCCATCGCGCGCGTGAAATACTGCTGGTTGAACGAAACCGTCCCCGCGGGCGTGACACCGACGAGGAACAACTGACCAGTCTGATACGAGGTGAAGGCGAAACCGAGCTTGTTGGTGCGCAACCAATCGGCGAAGCCACGCGACACGGTAAGGTTGGTATTGGGCTGCTTGGCTGGGCCCCCGGAACAGGTTGCGCTGTATCCGCGCCGCCCGCAGCGGGTCCGATCGCATTGCTCATCCGCTATTCCACTCTAACATCATGGACGAAAACAAGACGGCCCGCGACTGACGCGTCGCGGGCCGATGGTCAGAACCTAACCCGTGGCAATTCCGGATACTAGAACTTGATCCGGATTCCGGCGCGGCCACCACCACCGTTATAGTCCTTGTTATACTCGCCATGCCCTTCGATGAAGCCGGTTACGCCGCCGGTGGTGACGATATTCAGACCCAAAATACCCTGCGCATAGGTGCCGAGACGATCGTTGACGATGCCAACCGTCTGACCGCCACTGGTGAAGCGCAATCCGTCCTTGCCCTCGAACTCGTGTACCGCTGCACCGCCGGCGTAGAAGACCAATGTCGAGGTTTCGCCGATCTTGCTCGAACCACCAATCCGCGCCCCGGCCTTGCCACGCAGGCCCTTATAGTCCTCGAAATCGAACTGCCCGCCGAGGACGCCGTAGCCGTCGATATCGGTCTTCGTATACGCGGCACTGACCGCGGGCTCGAAGAAGAACGCATCCGATCCGACCCGGAAGCCCGCCTCGAGCTTTCCGCCATAGGTCTTCGCCTTGGTGTCGAGGGTGAAGCCCGCGCCGGTGCCCCGACTGTTGACCCAGGCATAATCATATTTGGCGATGCCGTTCGCGAAGAACCCACCCGCCTGGAACCCGCCATATACCGTGCCGTTGACCGCATCGATATCGAACCGGTCACCATATCCGCGGAAGTTCATCGTCGAACTCAGATACCCGCCGGCAACACCCAAGGTGAAGCCGCTCTTCTGGGTCGCGTCGCCGACGAGATCGATACCGACCTGCCCGCCGAACGCATCCTGACGATAGCCGAGATCGACGTTGTTCTGGGTCAGGCCGCTATAGGTCACCGTGCGGGTGTCATCGCGGGTGTTGCCCTCTCCGAACATCTGCAGCCAGACCCGGCCGCTCGTATCGTTGGCGGGGCTGCCCCAGCGCCCGTCGCGACCCGCCGCGAGATGGGCCGTGATCGCATCACCCGACCGGTTCCAGACCGATGCCAGCCCTTCGCCCAGCTTGGCCTGGCGATAGACCGTGGCGCTGGGCGCGCCGACAAGCTGATAGGCGAACGAGGTTGGATTATAGGCGAGACCGAACGAGATCAGGCCGCGATTGCGCGATCCTTCGCTGAGCATGAAGGCCGTCCCCGATGACGTCGCCGATGCTTGCACGACGGTAGTGCCGGGCAGGAGGATAGCCGGTGTGTTCGACGTTTGCAGGACGATCGCGGTCGAACCCGACGCAGTCCCGACATTGAGCCGATCGACCGTCGCTCCAGTCGCGTTGAACGTCACGTCGAGACCCAGGGTCGCCGTACCGCTGCCGGTATAGGCGGTGCCGGGCAACGTCAGCGTGTCGCCGGCTACGCCGTTGCGTAGCTCGATCAGGCCGCTGTTGGCGAACGTCTCAAGATTGTTGATCGCGGCCGTGCGCACCGCGCCCGATGCGCCGAGCGTCACGGTTCCGGTGTTGGTCAGGCCGTCCGTCCCGGCACCGAAATCGCTGTTGCCAACCAACGTGAAGGTGCCGCTATTGGTCAGGCGATCGGCATTACCGGTGAGCAACAGGCGTCCCGTGAGGCTGCCGGTGTTGGCGATCGTCGTCGCGCCCCCGATGCCTCGATCGCGTACCCGGTACCGCCGATGATGGCGCCGCCGTTGGTGATCGACGTGCCGTTGGTCGAGGACACCGTCACGGCGTTCGTCGCGCCGCGGACGACACCGGCGCTGCCCACGTTCAGCCTGGCGAGACCGTCGAGCGCAGGCGAACCGAGCGCGATGTTGCCACCGCCGCCAGCTCCGCCGGCGATGATCGAGATTGCCGTATCCGTGGCGGATGTCACCGTTCCGGTCACCCCGACATCGGCACCGCCCCCGAAACCGAAGGCGCGGATCGCGATAGCGCCGGGGCCGGCAACCCTGACGTCACCGGCACGCACGGTCACGTCGCCGCCAAAGCTTGCCGCGCTGATCCCGTGTGCGCCCTCGCCGGTCGTGGCGACAGATCCGGCCGTCACGGCGACGCTATAGGATGCGCCGGCGGAGATGCCGATACCCGTGCTACGTACCGTACCCGCATTCACCGTGACACCGCCCGTGGCGTAGGCGTCGATACCGCTGCTGCCTTCCCCGGTGGTCGTCACCGCGCCGGTCGCGATGGCGATCGCGCCGTAATAGCTGCGCGCCCGGATACCGGTCGAGAATGCACCGTTGGTGGTGACCGATCCGGCACCGCTGACCGCAACGTCGCCAAATACGCTCTGCACATCGATGCCGTTGGCTTCGACGCCGTTGGTGACGATCGCGCCGGTGTTTCGGATGGTCGCGTTGCCACCGGCATACACGTCGATACCGGTCGCCCCATAGCCGCTGGTCCGGACGGTGCCCGTGACGGCGACGGCCGCATCGCCGTACGCCTGCGCCGCGACGCCGATCGAGGCGTCTCCCGCCGTTGTTACGTTGCCGACGGCGATGTCGACGTTACCGGCGTTCAATGCTGCCCCGAGCACGCCGTTGGAGGCATAGCCGGCGGTCGCAACGTTACCGGCGGTAATCGACACGTTGCCGAAATAGGATGCGCCGACAATGCCGGGCGAATAGCTGCCGAGCGTGCTGACCGTGCCCGCGTTGACCGCGACGTCACCGTAGATGCTGACGGCATAGACGCCTGGCGCTTCGTAGCCGGACGTGGCGATCGAGGTGCCCGTGATGTTGATATTGTCGAGCGCGATCGCGGAGACACCGAACGCTCCGTCC
This sequence comes from Sphingomonas sp. LR55, assembly GCF_036856015.1. Classification (NCBI taxonomy): domain Bacteria; kingdom Pseudomonadati; phylum Pseudomonadota; class Alphaproteobacteria; order Sphingomonadales; family Sphingomonadaceae; genus Sphingomonas; species Sphingomonas sp. LR55. The sequence continues at coordinate 2,725,792 of NZ_JASPFO010000001.1, read as the reverse complement.
CCGCTCGTCTTGATCGCACCATGCGTGACGGCAATGTTGCCCCCGTTCAACGCAACGGTATCGATACCGTCGGCGCTGGCGCCGGTCGTCGTGATCGAGCCGGCGTTGATCGCAATATTGCCGCCCGTGCCGAACAGATTGGCGGTCTCGGCGTGGATGCCGTCGGCGGCATCCTGCGATGTCGTGATGCTGCCCTGCGTAACGGCGATGTTGCCGGTCAGGCTATAGGCGTCGATGCCGGTCGCGGTACTCGATACCGATCCCGTGCCGGAGATGGCGACATCGCCATAGGCCGTTGCGTAGATTCCGGCGCTATCGGCGCCGGTCGTGGCTATCGTGCCGTTATTGGCAACCGCTGCAGTGCCGTTCTGGCCGATCGCTACGATGCCGAGCGCATTGGTGCCAGCGGTCGATACGTCGCCATTGACCGTCACGGATGCGTTGTAGCCATAAGCGACGATGGCGGTCGAACCATCGCCCGTCGTCGTGACGTCGTTGGCCGCGACGGTCGCATCGCCCAGCGCCTGGCTCGAGCCGGCGTAGATCCCGGTCGAATAGGTTCCGCTCGTCGAGACAAGCCCCGTGCTGGTGACCGAAGCATTGCCGTAGATGCTGTTGGCGGAGATCGCCGTGGCGCTGTCGCCGGTGGTCGTGACGTTGCCCGCGGCGATATCGACATTGCCGTAAAGGGCGAGTCCGGTGATGCCTCGTGCGCTGTCGCCACTGGTCGCGACCGTTCCTGCGCCGTTGACCACGACGTCTCCGTATATGGCCGTTGCCGCGATCCCGGAGCTTCCCACACCGGCGGTGGTGATCGTGCCGTTATTGGTGATCGTCGCATTACCGGGCGTGAAGACGCTGATCGCGCGCGACGCATCGCCCGCGGTCGACACGTTGCCGGTGGCGGTCACGGTGACATTGTCGCCATAGGCGTAGATGCCACGCGATTGATCGCCCAACGTCGCAACGTTATTCACGGTAACGGCAGCATCCCCGCCATAGGCTTTGACGAACACCGCATCCGACGCTGCGCCGGCGGTCGACACCGTGCCGGTCGACACGAAAGTCGCACCGCCTGGGCCCGTGCCGAACATGACTGCGCCGGTTGCGCCGTCGCCATTCGTCGTAATGTCACCAACGGTCAGGTTGGCCGTGCTGCCCTGAACGATCGCACCATTTGCCCCGATGCCGTTCGTCGTGATGCTGCCCGCGGTGATGTCGACCGCGGCGTCCGGGCCGAACGAGACCGCCTGGATACCGTCGGAGTAATCCGCCTGCGTCGACACGGTACCCGCGTTGATCGTCACGCTACCCGCCCCCGCGGTCACGTTGATCGCGTCAGATCCATAGGTGTAGAAACTGCCCCCGGTCGTGGCCACGGTACCGGCGTCAATGGTCACGTCGCCGTTGCCGGCATAGGCGTTGATCCCACCGACATAATATCCTGCCGCCGTCACGGAGCCGGCGGTGATCCCGATGTTGCCCGTATAGGAACTCGCGCTGATGCCGACCGAGCTGTTGCCGGTCGTTGCGATCGAGGTCGCGTTGATCGTGACGTCGCCGCTATTGCTGACCGCGTTGATCCCGCTCGACGCCCGACCAGCTGCGGTGATGCTGTCGGTGTTGATCGTCAGGTCGCCGTAGTTCGTGTTGCCCAGAACACCGATGGCGCCCGTGCCGCTTACCGCGATCGTGGTATTGCCGAACGCGTTGAGCGTTGCCGCGCCGTCGTTAAAGCCGATGATCGCGACGCCGGGTCGTATCCCGCTGGCAATCGCGACGCCGTCGCCCAGATTGACGGTCAGATCCTGGACCGCGACGGTCGGATCGAGACCAGGATCCTGCGTCGGATCGACAGCCGGCGTCGTGTACGTGATCCCGTTGGGATAGGGATTGCCGCTTGCGTTGCAGGTCACGGTGCCGTTGGTCGTTGTACCGCATTCGTTTTGCGCAAATGCCGGCGTGGCAATAAGCGCGCCTGCAGCCACACCCGCTAACGCGGTGCCAGCCAGTAGACGACGTGGAATGCGGCGCCCGACGTGCGAAAGCTTACTCATGACCACCCCTGTTATAATCTTTATTAGTGCTGGGCTTATCGGCGGCAGGGCGCGCGTCAATACGAACTCCACCGAATTTGATATCTATTTTTGATCCGAATTCACGCTATCAAACCATTACGATAGCGACACAATCGGCGGGCAGGCTTGCCGGCGTATTTTACGGTGCGGCATTGGAGAAGCCTTGGTGGTCGAAACGATATGAAATAATAGCTGACGCTTCTGCTCGACGGAGAGGAAGAAAATGGCCGTTGTCGTAAGTGCCGCACCCGTGACGGGGCAGAGGATTGAGATCGTCACGTTTGTGCCGGGCCAGATAATGTGCGCTGAGACCCCCATGCCCGGGACCGGCGTGGTCATGTCACTGCCGGTCGTCGTCAACCGCTACGGGCCAGCGATTCAAAGCGCACCCGCATTGGTGCTTCGCTACGACTTCGTAATCGACGCGGACGGCCGTACGCGCACGATCCGGCGTACCGCCACGGCATCTACCCCGGGCTATTATGTCAACACGAGCGATATCGCTCCGTCGCTGGCGGTCTCTCGTTTCCCGGCGGGGGACCCGCGATCCAAATGTTCGATCACCTACACTGGCTCGACGGTGCCTATCGACGCCGCACCGCTGCAGGTGCTGTATGAACTCGCGAGCCGACCGGAGACGGAAGGTACCGTTGGGACCGTGTACGATCGGCTACGTCCGGTTGGCTCGGATTGTATGCGCGGGCCTGGCCAGTATCGTCGCCTCAACCTACCGGCGTTCGAGAAGATTGCGCGGCCTCCGGGTGCCGCATCGTGGGTGTTTCTCGCCTACGATGTTGATCGAGCCGGGAAGCCGAACACCGTTCGCGTGCTCGGTAGCTCTGGCAACCAAGCGCTGGACCGCGCTGGCGCGAGTGCGCTGTCGAACAACCGCTACGAACCAGGAATTGGCTTCACCGGCTGTACGTATCATTTCAACGGCGCTGAACCGTCGGAGCGTACTGCCCCGGAACTTCCTGCCAATGCGCCTCGTGACAACGGGGAGCAGCCAGGGTGCGTGGTCGATCCGACCTCGATCTCTGCACTTCTCGACGGCAGCGCTTATCCGTCAGCGTTCGCGCGTCGGCGTATCAAGGGCGTGGCGGTAGTCGGCTACGATACCGCCCCCTGGGGAGCGATCGGCAACGTCCGCATCCTGGCATCCGAGCCGGACGAGGCGTTTGGTGAGGCGGCGCGTTCTGTTCTCTCAAGCGCGCGGGTCAGCGAAAGTGCAACTGGTCGTCGTGGCTGCATTCGACGCATCCGGTTCGAGCTGTCGCCGGTCGGCGTAGCTCGACAACTGCCCTACAGGCCAGTGATGCACCGATAACATCAGACGATAGTAGACCCCATAATACCCGTTGGTCGGACCGACCGTTCCAAATCAACGGTTCCAGCCGGGAGGCCGTGCCTTGCTATGGTCGATTCCAAAGGCCGCAGTTGCCCAATGCCGGCGATCGCCACCGCCTTTCCGAGAGTTACAGTCCGCTTTCCTCTCCATCACGGCGTTCATGCCGGAAAATCGTACCTGCATAGCGATCAGCGCGGAGATGAATGAGTGTCCGAAGTCGGGAAGCGGGGCAGGTGATGGCGCATCGTCTGCGATTGTCTCAGTCACTATACCCCCGCAAGCGGCTACCGAGGAGAGAGCAATGGATGAGTTTGCGCGCATGATGCGCATGGATGGTGTTCGTCGTCTCGATCAACCAAAGCAAAAAACCAGTCGTGATGCTAAACTGCCGCGTGAGACGCCCAGTCAAAGCGTCGTTGCACCACCGGCGATGGAACCCGTTGGTTACGCGTGGGCCACTGGTCCTCGTGCGCGCAGTGCGCTCGAGACGGCGCTTGAGCGCTTGGCCAACGAGATCCGTACTGGACGGCGTGGTTGGGCAACCGGCATTTGTCAGGATGGCAGGACGGTCACCTTGCCCGCTTCGTCAGGAGCGGCGGCGCTGCTCGGCACCGCAGATCGCCAGTTGCTGCGTCTCATGATTGTCGGCGGCGACGGCTGGACCTTCGTCATGCATCCGCTGATGGGGGTCGCGACGCTCGATGAGGACCCGGCCGGGTCGGCTTGAACGCGCATCTGAAGTGGGATGCGCGAGAGGGTGCGCCAACGTCCGCAACTGGGTCAGCAGGCGGAGGCGTCGGTCGCGCAACCATGTCCCCTGTAGTGGGCCATTCCAGCTACCGTGAAGTGCAGTCTTTGCGGGTTCTGCATCCCTGAGTGGCAACTTCTGAAACGGACAATCCGAAAAATTTTATCGGGAAAGCGGAACCCCGGACGGCCGCTAGCGGGACCAGCTCGACCTGCTACCGGCACACTTGCCACCCGGATGTTCGCCGATTGCTTGGGAACATGTGGCCCAGCATAACCGCAAACACCGCCGGCCCGCTATGCCAGATCCACCCAACAACAACGGAAATGGATCAAAAGTCGCTTGCCGATTATCGATACGCCAAATATCGTTTACCGATAGAGTGCGAGGGCAATGCGGTGGGTGAGGGGCGTCGATCAATACTGCAGAAGGATCGCGTTCTGACGGGCGCAACGATCCTGCTGAGGCTGATGTTGGTCATGAACATCGTCCTGCTGGTGATGTTCACGGTAGCACTCGCGCTGTCCTGGCCGCTCGGACACGCCCTCGCGCTCCGGCTCGGGGCGAAATACGGGCCGTCGCTCGATGTCGCGGACGCGGTGATGGCGATGCGGCTGATGGTGGTGCTCGGGATCGCTTCCGCGCTCGCGATCCATCCGATCTTCGCCAGCTTGCTCCGGATCGTCGCGACCGTGCAGGCAGGCGATCCGTTCGTCGATGCGAACGCCACGTTGCTCGGCCGAATTGGCTGGGCGCTGCTGGTCCTCCAATGCCTCGATCTTGTGCTGGGCGCGCTGATGCGCTGGATCTCCGCGCTCAAGCTCGACGCGATTGGCTGGAGCCCATCGCTCGGCGGGTGGATCGCGGTCGTCATGATCTTCGTGCTCGCGCGTGTTTTCCGGATCGGCGCACGGATGCGCGACGACCTGGCGACGACGGTCTGATGCCGGTCGCGGTCAGCCTGGACGAGATGCTTTACAAGCGCCGCATGACGCTGACCGAATTGTCGGAGGCGGTCGATATCACGCTCGCCAACTTGTCGATCCTGAAGACGGGCAAGGCCAAGGCAATCCGCTTCACGACGCTGGAAGCGATCTGCCGCGTGCTCGAATGTCAGCCCGGCGACCTGCTGAGGGTGACCGACGAACCGTCGGACGAAACGTTCGCGACGATAGAAACGGGGAAATAGCGAATGGACGCACTGGTTCTCGACGACGTAACGAAGCGGTTCGGGGAGCGAACGGCCGTCGACGCACTGAGCTTCACAGTGAAGCCGGGCGAGATCTTCGGATTTCTGGGCGGCAACGGTGCGGGCAAGACCACGTCGCTGCGGATGGTGCTCGACATCCTGCGGCCGACATCGGGGCGGATCGCGGTGCTGGGTTGTCCGCCGGGGCGCGAGAATGCGGCCGATCTCGGCTTCATGCCCGAGGAGCGCGGGCTTTACCGCGGAATGTCGGCGATCGACACCGTCACCTATTTCGGCCGTTTGAAGGGCATGACGACCGCCGCGGCGCGCGCCAAGGGGCACGACCTGCTCGAGCGGTTCGGACTGGCACGCTCGGCCAAGATGCAGATCGACAAATTGTCGAAGGGCATGGCGCAGAAGGTCCAGCTCGCCGCCACCCTGGTCAACAGCCCGAAACTGCTGCTGCTCGACGAGCCGTTTTCGGGGCTGGACCCGGTCAACCAGGGGTTGCTCGAGGACGAGATACTGGGGGCCGCGCGGGGTGGCGCGACGGTGATCTTCTCGACGCACGTCATGCAGCATGCCGAGCGGCTGTGCGATCGGCTGCTGCTGCTGTCGCAGGGGCGCAAGGTGTTCGAGGGGACGCAGCCCGAAGCGCGTGGGAGGTTGCCGGCACGGCTCGAGATCGTCTCGCGCGATACGCCGATGCGGTGCCCCGGCGTGGATCGCGCGGAGGAGGTTGCAACGGATCCGGACGGTTGGCGGACGTACGACGTGACGCTCGGCGACGGCATCGATCCGGCTGACGTCCTGCAATGCCTGACCGAACAGGGCATCACGCTGCGCCGGTTCGACCAGCACCGGGTTAGCCTGCACGAGGTTTTCCTCCACCTCGTCGGTACCCATTCAGCCGATACGCAGGGGCAGCCGTCATGATCCACAACATCTTGCTCGTCGCGATGCGCGAGTTCCGGCAGATCACCGGCATGCGCAGCTTCTGGCTGACACTGCTTATCCTGCCCATCGCGCTCGCAATCGGACCGATAGCCACCAAGCTGATGGGTTCCGACAAGGTTCAACGCGTGATGCTGATCGATCCCGAAGGCCGCGAGGCGATCGCGATCCGCGCGCGGCTCGACAGCGATCGGCAGCGGCGCATCCTCACCGCGCTCTCACGCTATGCGCAACGCTACGATCTCGACCGGGCAGATCCCGCGGCGCTCTGGGCGCAGCACGACCGGCTTTACGACGATGCGGAGGTCACGGCGTTCGTGAAGGCGGGTGGCATGCGGGTCGCGCTGGCGACGATGAAGCGTGCGACGACACCTGAAACGCCTGCCTTCGATCCGCCGGAGCCCGACTTCACGATCGTCCCGACCCCGCCGGCGATCGCCAAGGCCGATCCCGCCGCGCTTGACCAGTTGCTCAAGCCGCTGGTTCAACCCGGCGAGTTCGGCGACAAGAAGGCCAAGCCGCTCGACTACGCCGTGTACATTCCGCGCGGGTTCGGGACGAGCACGACCGCCGCGCGCCTCTGGTCGAGTGAACAGCCGGCTGCGAACTTCGTCCAGCCGTTGCAGTCGGTGCTGACGGTGCGGGTGCGCGCCGCCTATCTCCAATCGACCGGGCTCTCCGCCGACCAAGCCGGCGCTGCGACCACGCTGGTACCGGCGATCGCCATCTCGACGCCGGCACCGGGCGGCGGCCGCGAACGGATGCTGGTGCGTTCGATCGTGCCGTTGCTCAGTGCCTACATTCTGCTGATGTCGCTGCTGCTGTCCGGCAACTGGATCCTCCAGGGGCTGGTCGAGGAGCGGTCGAACAAGTTGATCGAGACGGTGCTGGCCTGCATCAGCCCTGACGAACTCCTGTACGGCAAGCTTGCGGGGACGGTCGCGGTGGGGTTGACGATGGTCCTGGTCTGGGCGCTGTGCGCGGCAGGGGCTGCATTCGCCATGCAGGGCGCGGTCGGCACCTTCCTGCGAATGGCGCTCGCTCCCCTAGCCTCGCCGTGGATCATCCTGGTGATGCTCTACTTCTTCCTGGCAGGCTATCTCATGGTCTCGATGATCCTGCTCGCGATCGGCGCGATGAGCGATTCGATGCGGGATGCACAGAGCTATCTGACGCCGGTGCTTATGATCATCGCGATGCCGTTCACGATCGTCGCGCAGGGGATCCTGTCGAACACGGGCGCTACCGCACTCAAGGTGCTGACCTGGATCCCGCTCTACACGCCGTTCACGATGCTGGCGCGGCTCGGCGGCGGCGTGTCGGTGTGGGAGATCGTCGGCAGCGCGCTGACGCTCGCGCTTTTCATCGCGATAGAGTTCGTCCTGCTCGCGCGCGTGTTTCGCGCCAGCCTGTTGAATGCGGGACAGAAGCCAAATCTCGCTGCGCTTGCTCGGCTGATGCGACGGGACCCCGCCTAAATGACTTCCACATCCTATAAAATCTTCCATACCGAAGGAGTTGCGATGCCGTTCAACCATTTCTCCCGCCTGTCGCTAGGCGTTGCCACGCTAGCGCTGTCCGCGTCGGCACTGGCCCAGACCGCGCCACCGACGGCGACCAGGTCCACGGCGCCGACCGGCACCCGCTACGGCACGTTCGGGATCGACTTGACCGCCGCTGACAAGGCCGTGAAGCCGGGCGACGATTTCTGGACCTATGCGAACGGCAGCTGGAACAAGCGTACCGAGATCGCCGCGGATCGCACGTCCGCCGGCGGTAGCGTGATCCTGGCCGACCAGGCCGAGCAGCAGGTTCGTACAATTCTCGACGATGCCGCGCGCGATCCGGCCGCGGTCGGCCCCGGTGCGAAGCAGTTCGGCGATCTCTACGCCAGCTTCATGGACGAGGCCGCGATCGAGCGCGCCGGCGCCACGCCGCTTAAACCGTATTTCGCCAAGATCGACGCCGCGAACGACAAGCACAAGCTCCAGACCTTGTTCTCGACGGTCGGCTATGCGGCGCCGGTTGAGGTCGGCCAGCTTCCAGATCCGGCGGATCCCAAGCGTTACGCGGTTGCCGCGGGGCAGGGCTCGCTAGGCATGGGCGGGCGTGATTATTACCTCGAACAGGGTCCTAAGTACGACACCTTCCGCACCGCGTACCGCGCCTATGTCGAGAAGATGCTGACGCTGTCGGGTATCGCCGACGCGTCGGCCAAGGCGGACCGGATCGTCGCGCTGGAAACCGCGATGGCCAAGGTCCAGTGGTCGCCGGTCCAGTCGCGTGACCTCAAGGCGATGCTGAAGCCGATGGATGCTGCTGGCCGCAAGGCGCTGGCGCCCGAGTTCGATTGGCCGTTGCTGCTGTCGACCGCGGGATACGGCAATTTTCCGACCGTCTACATGACCAATTCGACCGCGTTGACCGAGCTGGGCAAGATCTTCGCGGCCACGCCGGTCGCGATGTGGCAGGACTGGATGAAATTCCGTCTCGCATCCGCCAGCGCGAGCATGTTGCCCAAGGCGTTCGACCAGGCGACGTTTGATTTCTACGGCAAGACGCTCGCGGATCAACCGCAGCAGCGAGCCCGCTGGAAACGCGGCATCGCGCTGGTCAATGGCACGATGGGCGAGGCCGTCGGCGAGGTCTATGTGAAGCGCCATTACCCACCCGAGAGCGAGGCGAAGATGGGCGAGCTGATCGCCAACCTGCGCGCCGCATACAAGGAGCGGATCGGCGCGAACGGCTGGATGGACCAGGCGACCAAGACGCAGGCGCTCGCCAAGCTCGCCGCGTTCGATCCGCGGATCGGCCACCCGGTCAAGTATATCGACTATGCCTCGCTCCAGGTCGTGCGCGGCGATCCGCTCGGCAACGGAATGCGGTCGGGCGAGTTCCAGCATCAGCTAGACCTCTCCCGGCTTGGCAAACCGGTCGATCGTACCTTGTGGGGGATGACGCCCCAGACCGTGAACGCCTATTACGATCCGCTCAACAACCAGATCACCTTCCCCGCCGCGATCCTGCAGCCGCCCTATTTCGATCCGAAGGCGGACGCGGCGGTCAACTACGGCGCGATCGGCGCGATCATCGGTCACGAAATGGGCCACGGCTTCGACGATCAAGGGAGCCAGTTCAGCGCGTCGGGCAAGTTCGAGAATTGGTGGACGCCCGAAGCGCGTGCTGCTTTCACGCAGCGCACGGCTGCGCTGTCGAAACAGTATGACGCCTACGAACCGATCCCCGGCGTGCACGTGAAGGGCGCGCTCACGCTCGGCGAGAATATCGGCGATCTCGGCGGCGTCGAGACGGCGTATTCCGCCTATCAGAAATACCAGGCGGTGCACGGCAAGGCACCGGTGATCGGCGGGCTAACCGGTGACCAGCGGTTTTTCCTCGCTTATGCACAGGCGTGGCAGGCGAAGTTGCGCGAGGGTGCGGCCCGCGCGCGCCTGCTCACCGATCCACACTCGCCGCCGTTCTACCGGGTCAACGGCATCGTCCGGAACGTCGACGCCTGGTATACGGCGTTCGGCGTGAAGCCCGGCGATGCGCTGTATCTTGCCCCCGCCGACCGGGTGCATATTTGGTGAACCTGAAGGGCGCGCAGCAACCCTGCGCGCCCTATTAAGCGAACAGGCAGTCAATCCTGACGTCCGAAAGCCATCGTCCAACGAAATACGCGAATGGCGGGAGTTGGGAGGCTGAAATAGGGCTGCGAATGGCCGATTGTGTGTCGAGCAGGACTGTTATGGCTTTGTCAGGTGGCATCATGGCGGTTTGGTTCATCCGGATGGATCGGACCGGCTAATACCCGGCAATCCGCTCGACGATGATCTTGACCGCATCGCGGTCGAGGGGCGCGCGATCGATCGAATTGTGGATGCCGATACCCTCGATCAGCGCGTCAAGCGCGCGCTGTGAGTGGGTCGAAGAAGCGACCCAAGGCCTCTCGGCTGCTGTCCATCCAATTTTGCATGACCGCGCCGACCGGTGGGTGCCGGGCCGCAAAGGCGTAGAGTTCGTAGCTTGACAACAGCGTGCGCGGTTCCGCCCAAATCTGGTTCGCGATGATGTCGACGACTGCCGAACACGCCGCTGCCCTGTCGGTCGCAGCGTCCAGGCGGGCGCGGAAGGCAGCCGAGGATTCCGCGGCCAGTTGCAGGAAGGCTGCCGTCAGCAGGTCCTCCAGCGTCGCGAAATAATAGGTGACCGACCCGAGCGGCACCTGCGCAGCCTCGGCGATGCGGCGATGGGTCGTTGCCGCGGTTCCGTGATCAGCAACGACCACCAGAGTCGCATCGATAATGCGCTGCCGCCGTGCCGGATCGTTGCGCCGGGACTGTTGGGTCATCGCCTCTTTACCTCGATCTCGGTATGTGTACATATGTACATAACATCGCGGATGATGGAAAGGTAGCGGGCATGACGGAGGATCGGGTGAGCAGGCGGACGGTGATCGGCGGTGCTGCGGCGCTGGCGATCGCGGGCAATGCCGGCGTCGCGACCGCGCAGGGCTCGGGAATTTCGGCGCTTGGACGCCGTGACGGTCGTTGGCTGAATGCGCCGAAGTCGTGGAAGGTCGCACCCAGCGGTGACCTGACTCTCGTCACCGACAAGGGCAGCGATTTCTGGCGCGAGACGCATTACGGCTTCACCCGTGACAGTGGTCATTTTCTCGGCTTCACCGCGCCTGCCGCGTTTACCGCGCAATTGCGCATTCGCGGCCAGTATCAGAAACTCTACGATCAGGCCGGCATCATGGTGCGGGTCGACGAACGACACTGGGTCAAGGCGGGGATCGAATTGTCCGACGGGCGCGCCATGCTGAGCAGCGTGCTGACCGACGGAAAGTCCGATTGGGCGACGGGCCCTTACGAGCATGATGCGCAGGATTTCTGGATGCGCGCGACCGTCGCCAAGGGCGTCCTGCGGTTGCAGGTCTCGGCGGATGGCAAGACCTGGCCGCTGGTCAGGCTCGCGCCCTTTCCGATCGCCTCCGCATATCAGGTCGGACCGATGGCCTGCACGCCCGAACGTGCCGGACTGGACGTGCATTTCTCCGACCTGAGCATCACCGCGCCGTTGGGCAAGGACCTCCACGACCTGAGTTGATAGCAATGACGCAGAAGGAACGGATGCTGGCGGGCCAGCTCTACGTCGCCGATGACCCGGAGCTCGTCGCCGACGCGGCGCGCGCCGCCGAGTGGCTCGAACGCTACAACCGCGCATCGACGGCGACCGCGGAAGCGCGCCATGCGCTGTTGGTTGAAGGGCTTGGTCACGCGGGGCGCAGTGCGACGATCCGAGCGCCGTTCCACTGCGACTATGGCTACAACATTCATCTCGGTGAGGGCGTGTTTCTCAATTTCGGATGCACGGTGCTCGATGTGGTGCCGGTACAGATCGGTGCGGGCACGCAGATCGGTCCGGGGGTGCAGATTCTCACTGCCGATCATCCGCGCGATCCGGTTCAGCGGGGCCAAAGGCTCGAGTTCGGGCGGTCGGTCACCATCGGTCGAAACGTCTGGATAGGCGGTGCGGCGCTGATTCTGCCGGGCATCACCGTCGGCGACAACGCGATCGTCGGCGCAGGCAGTGTCGTGACGCGCGATGTTCCCGCTGGCGTGACCGTGGCAGGCAATCCGGCTCGCCTGCTGAAATAGCGTCCGGTCACTCACGCACGCCAGCTTTTGCACGGATCGGAATGAGCGTCCGAAGTAGGGAAACGCAAAAGGGCCTACGAACGTCCGCAAACGGGTTACTCCTGACACCCGATCGCCGGCTTCGGTCGCCTTGCGCTTGGCAACCGCGCCCAGCAGCACGATAAAGGTAGATCGTCAGGATTTTGGGTCGCAATGAATTATCGCCATTCCTTCCATGCCGGCAACAGCGCCGATGTCGTAAAACACAGCCTATTGATCGCCCTCGTGCGGGCCTTGCAGCAAAAACCGGGCGCACTGACGCTGATCGACACGCATGCCGGCTGCGGGTTGTACGACCTTGAGGGCGAGGACGCCCAACGCACCGGCGAGTCCACGCAGGGCGTACTGCGGGCCTTTGCCGACCCGAACCCGTTGCTGGACGACTACCGTGCCGTCGTACAGGCGGTGAACGTCGGGCCCGAGCCGCACTTGTACCCCGGCTCGCCGCGGGTTCTTGCGCAGCTTCTGCGCCCGCAGGATTTCCTGATCCTGAACGAAAAACATCCCGCAGATGCCTATACCCTGCGCGGCGTGATGCGCGACACATCCGCTGCCGTGCATGAGCGCGACGCCTATGAGCTTTGGCTGGCGATGGTGCCGCCCCGAACTGCGCGCGGCGTGGTGGTCGTCGACCCGCCGTACGAGCAGCTCGATGAGCGCGAACGTATCACGGCCACGCTTGCCGCCGCTCACCGCAAATGGGCGCATGGCGTGACGGTGATCTGGTATCCGCTGAAGGACCGCGCCACGCATTGGCAGTGGAAGGCGCAGTTGCGCCGGCTCGGCATCCCGAAGTTGCTGGGGGTGGAGCATTGGTTGTACGATGACGATCAGCCCGGCATCTATAATGGCGCGGGCCTTTTTATCGTCAACCCGCCCTACGCCTTCATGCAGGCGCTGCCACCTCTTCTGGAAGCCCTCCGCGCTGTGCTGGCGCCGGAGGGGCATAAGGGCGAGATTACAGCCGATTGGTTGGATGGCTGACGTAAAACTTGCGTCGTCGCCTTCTCCCGAAGGAGAAATGGCCGCGCTGCAGGTTTCAAGCAGAGCATCTTGCCAGACTTGCTCGCTTTCGGCGGTTGTCCGGTGATCGTCGCCACCTGTGCTTCGCATTCACCGGGTCCGCTACGATCCTAAGGCGACCCACATATGCGTCTCCCCACGGCCACGACGCCACACAAATTCGTCGCTCGACATAGTGCGATCAATTGCGGATGTTCGAAGACAGGGCGAATCAAATCGCTTTAACGGGCGTGTCGTGAAAGAATACAAGGTCATGTCCCAAAAGGACAAATGGTTCAGTTCGAAGTTTGACCCTGAAAACTCATCGCCCATCCATTCGCGGACGAGATTATCGCTGATGAAGTGAAGCCGTTCCGTTTCGCCGAACGGGACGGCAAGATGACGGAGCTTGTGAAGGCCATGGTCGGAGATAACTGACGATCGCGCCTGATGACCCCAACTAGAGCAATTATCGCCCGTTTTGGTTCAGTTACCATTCGTTAGGCGTGACCGTCGATCAGTGGGGCACGTGCGACGATGCGCGGCATCGGAGGGGCGAGGGTTGGATCAGCTCGGACATCAAGAATTTCGGTCCCATGACGACCGGGATGCACCTGGAGATCCTTTCGCCGAAGCGGTCCTTGCCGCGGAGGAAGCGGCGATGGGCGTTGCCGGTCAGCCGTCGACCGGTAGCCTCGATGAGGATGACGAAGACGCGCGTTACGCCGTGGCGCTTAGTCCCCAGATCAACTGGACCGCGGCACCGGACGGGAGCATCGAACGCGTCAGCCCCCGGTGGGCCGAGATGACGGGCGCAGAACCATCGGCCGCTTTGGGGGATCAGTGGCTCAAAAGGCTTCACCCCGACGATGCGACGGATACGGCGAAGGCCTGGAGGACGTCGGTCAGAACCAAGCTACCGATCGACATCGAGTATCGGTTGAAGACGTGCAACGCCGAATATCGATGGGTCCGTTCGCGTGCGGTGGCCCGGCTCGATAATGCAGGTCGGGTCGTGCGCTGGTACGGGACGCTGGAGGACGTTCATGACCGCAAGTTGGCGGAGCAGGCCCTGCGCGACAGCGAAGAGCGCTTCCGCCTCGCGGCGCAGGCGGCTGGCCTTGGCATCTGGGACTATAATGCATCGCACGACCGGCGTGAGTGGTCCGACGAGTTCAAGGCCATGCTGGGCCTGCCGATCGATGCCACGCCGTCGATTGATACCGCATTGTCCTGCGTCGTGCCAGACGACCGACCCAAGCTGCTGACGTTGATCGGCGCGGTTCGTGCCGGCCATAGCGGACACCGGTTCGAGACGATGGTCCGGATCCGGCGCGCCGACACGGGTGCCGAGCGGTGGATGAAGACGGCCGGGTGGCGGATCGAAGCCCCATTGGGCAGGCTGCACCGCGTTCTCGTGACGGTGCGCGACGTGACCGAGGAACGAAACGTCGAAGACCGGATCAGATGGACGGCGGAGCACGACGGGATGACGCGCCTGCCCAATCGTACGGCGTTCGTGGGGCGGTTGGAGAGCGCCATCGCCACCGCCGCGAGGGATCATACGCATGTTGCTCTGGTGTTGTTCGACGTCGATCATCTGAAGGAAACCAACGACACGATCGGGCACGACGCGGGCGACCTGCTTCTGCAGACCCTGGCCGACCGGCTGACGACTTTTTTGGCAAGCGCGGTGCCATCGGCAGGCTTGGCGGCGACGAATTCGCCGTCATTCTCGAACGAGCCGACCAGGATACCCTCGTCGTCGAGGTCCAGACCGCGCTCGATGCGCTCCGTGAGCCCCTTACCTATGAAGGGCGCATAGTCGATTGCCAGGCTACGGCGGGCGGATCGGTGTACCCCCAAGATGGCGCCAGCGCCGCAGATTTGCTCAAGGCCGCCGACATCGCGCTATACGCGGGGAAGGAGCGCAACCGTGGTGGGTTTCTGCCCTTCCGAGCGGCGATGCGCGCCGACCTCCAGAGACGGTCCTCAATGATCAGCGTTGCCCGCGATGCCGCCCGGGATAACCGGATCATGCCCTATTATCAGCCGAAGGTCTCGCTGAAGGACGACGCAGTTTGTGGTTTCGAGGCGCTCCTGCGCTGGCATCACCCGACGCTGGGTGTGCAAGCGCCCGGAACCATCGCCGCCGCATTCGAGGATCTCGATTTGGCCACCGGTATCAGCGAACGGATGTTCGCCCAAATCATCCAGGACATGCGTCGCTGGCTCGACGACGGCGTTGAGTTCGGGCGCATCGCGGTCAACCTTTCGCCCGCCGAGTTCCGCCACGAATCCCTCGTTTCACGAATTCTGGAGCGCCTGCACCGCTCGGGCATAGCGACCGCGCGTCTCGAGCTCGAGGTCACCGAAACGGTATTCCTCGGTCGCGGCGCGGACTCCGTCGCGGAGGCGCTGAACGTCTTCAGTCATGAAGGCGTGAAGATCGCACTCGACGATTTCGGCACGGGGTACGCATCGCTTACGCATCTCAAAGCTTTTCCCGTCGACATCATCAAGATCGACCGCAGCTTTGTCAGCAATCTGGATACGGATCCCGACGATGCCGCGATCATCGACGCTGTCGTCGGGCTCGGTCACAAATTGGGCATGGAGGTCGTGGCGGAGGGTATCGAGACCAATGTTCAGGCGCGCTACCTGCTCGACCGCGGATGTGACTACGGACAAGGCTATCTGTTCGGAAAGGCCGGTCCCGCTGCAACGGTACCATTCATCTTGGCGGGCCAACGCGTCCATGGCGGACAAGAGCCAACGGGCAACGCCGCAGTTCGCGGCTAGGCATCGGTGGAGCGCATGCGCGCCCACCCGTGCCTGTCCCCCTGCGCGTGTGTCACCTCGGGTCCACCCAGCGACGACGTTCGGCGCGCTGGCGGAACGCAACCAGAGTGACGATCATGAACTTCGCATAACAATTATGTTCAGACGGTGTGCCGAACGATTTGGATAGTCTCCTCGTTTAGGAGACTGGGAATGCTGAAAATCGCACTCATCATCGTGTTGGTCATCTGGGGTGGGTCGTTCGCCATAGCCGGTATGATGTTCATCACGAGTAGCCTGTCGAACCGTTTGCGCAATCGCGTCGGCCCTTAACGGCGGCAAGGTCGCGATTAGCCCGCCGTTCATATTGCCGCGGCAATACGCCGCCGACCGACACATCGATACCGAGGGTGAAACAATGGAGCACGAAACCCGGGAATCGGTATTCGCGACGCGACGGAGCGGCGTGGCGCGCGATCTCGACGCAATTTTCACCGACCGACGCGACACGCCGCGATCGACCAGCATCGTCAAGATCGTGAAGACGCGTCGGCGGCGGGGGTTGATGCCGGCGGTCATCGGCATTGGCGTACTCGTGTTGGCGGGCGCATCGGCGGGGCTGGCGCTATTCGTAGGCGACGTGTCTCCCACCCGGCCTACGACAGTGGCGCAAAAACCTCAACCGTGCGTAAAACCGCTTTCGTCCCGCGTCCGCCAGTAACCCTTCCTGATCCGATACCGGCGTCTGCAGATACGACGTCGGCGTCATCGGTCTCTCCGCCGACGGTGGTCGCATCGACCTCTGAGACATTGCCCTCCCCTCGCAAGACCGAGGTTCAAGTCGAGCGATCCGGGTTAGGCGCTCGATCCGACAATGTCCGGCGCCCGCCTCCGTCGGCTGACAATTGTGATGATCTGCCAGACGATGAGCGTGCATGGTGCATGCGCCCAAGCCTGTTGGCGGCGCATCGTCAGCTCCTCACGACCTATGAAGCGGCGCGTCGTGCCGGCGTCGATAGCGAGGCTTTGGCGCGCGTCCAGAGGCGCTGGACCAATTTGCAGCGACGCGCATCTGACCGCCCGGACGCTACTCTGGACCGCTACCGCGACTTGCAGCTGCAGCTTCTCGATCTCATTGAAGAGCGGCGATCGACGGGGAATGACTGGTGACATCGGCAGCTATTCCGTCTCCGGGCACGCCTCCCATCATCGGCAGTGTCGACGGCCAAATCATATATGCGATTGGTGACATCCACGGCTGCTACGAACTGCTTCGTTCGTTGCTGACAAAGATCGCTCAAGACGTTGCAACGCGAAGCGATACGGCCGCCCCAACCCTGATTTTTTGTGGCGACTATGTCGATCGCGGCCCCGACTCCGCGCGTCCTCGACGCGCTTTGCTGGCTGAAGCGTTACGCTCCGTATGATGTGCGCTTTCTCAAGGGCAATCACGAGGCTGTGATGCTCGACTATGTTCGAGATCCGGAGCAAGCGCGCGACTGGATGCGGTTCGGGGGCGTGGAAACGTTACAGTCCTATGGGGTCGAACCACCGTGCGCCACGGCCGACGTCTTAGAGCATTTGCGCGCGCGACGATCTGCTCGAACGCTTGCCGGTCGCCCATCTGCACTTCTTGGAACAGCTCGACCTGATGTTGACGGTCGGCGACTACGCCTTCGTGCATGCCGGTATCGTGCCGGGTATGCCGCTTGCGGAGCAATCCGAAGCCGACCTGTTGTGGATCAGGGACGAGTTTCTCGGTTCGCCGAACCGCCATGAGAAGATCGTGGTCCATGGGCATACCTGGACGAACAGCAGCCCCGAACACCGCGCCAACCGGATCGGCATCGATACCGGAGCCTATGAAACCGGCGTCCTTACCTGCGTAAAGCTTGAGAACGGGACCGTGACGTTCTTGTCGGTGAGCGATGCGGATTGAGGACCTGCTCGGCAGTATGAGGCCCGAACTGTCGGCACCGCATCTCAAACCGCATCTTCCACGTCGTGCACCTTATGAGGGGCCGACGCCGCGTTCATGTGCCCAGACGATCGCGGCGCTGCGCCGGTTGACGCCGATTTTCGCATACAGCCGCGCGACATGGTTGCGGACCGTGTTACGCGACAGGCCCAGCCGTTCCGAGATCGCCGCGTCGTCGAGGTCCTGGCAGATCAGCTCCAGCACCTCGCGCTCGCGCTTGCTGAGATCGGCCGTGGGGGCCGCGGATCCGGTCGCGCCGCGCGGATTCCGCAAGGTCGCCAGCTTGTCCATGATCGACCGGCTGAGCCAGTTGGCGTCCTTCATCACCGTGTCGATCGCCTCGACGAGTTCCAACTCGTCGCGTCGTCGAGCCGAGATGTCCTGATATAGCCACAGCACGCACGGCGTTCCGTCGACGCTGATCCGTTCGGCGGACACAAGGCAGTCGAGCGCCTCGCCAGCCTTGTGCAGCAGTTGCACGTCGCGACTACGGAAGCCGCCATGCTCGCCGATCTCGGTTTCGAGTTGCTGGCGCTGCGCGGCATCGTTCCAGAGTTGCAGGTCGTCGGCGATGCGGCCGATCACCGCGTGGTCGGTGTAGCCGGTCAGCGCCTTGAACGCCGCGTTCACCTGGACGATGCGGTTGTCGCCGCCTTCGGTCACGACCATCGCGACCGGCGCCATTTCGAACACCGAGGCGAAGTGGCGCTCGCTTGCCTTCAGCGCATGTTCCGCGCGCCGTCGTGGTTCGAGATCGGCGAAGGTGAACAACAGGCAGTCCTGGTTGGCGACCTCGATCGGTTGCCCTGCAAGGATGACCAGCGTCGTCTCGCCGCCGGCGAGCGGCAGTTCCGCTTCGAGCTGTGGGATCGGCGTGCCCGCCGCGATGCAGTCCTTGACGAACGCCTTGCGCTCGACCTCCGCTAGAAAATCGAAATCGAACAGCGTCTTGCCGACGATCTGGTCACGCTCATAGCCCGACAGGTCGAGGAAACCCTGGTTGACCAGTACATAGCGCTGGTCGGCGACGCGGATGATCAGTGCGGGGGCGGGGTTGGCGTGGAACATCGCCTCGAACCGGTCCTCCGCGTCGAACCGTTCGGAGACGTCGTTGATGACGAGGCCCAGGCAATCGGGTTCGCCGCCATCCTCGTCCATGACGATGTCGCGGACCTGATGGACCCAGCGCGGCTCGTCGGCGTCGACCGGCGCGACCTCGACGATCAGATCGGGAAAGCTGTCCCCTGCGAGCAGCCGCATCAGCGGATAGTCCCGCCGTGGCAGCTTGCGGTGATCCCGGTAGCGTAGCCGGAACCGCGTGGCATACTCATCCGCGGTCTGCCCGAGATCCTCGACCGCGCGCACCCCGTGCATCTTCAGCGCGGCCGGGTTGGCGCTCAGGATGATCCCGGTGGGATCCATCAGGATCACACCCTCGAGCAGCCCGGTCATCAGCTGTTCGAGATGGTGCAGGGTGGGGGCGTGCAGCGATTTCGCGGGCATCTTGGTCATCCCGGTTTAGCGCCGTGGAGGGCTCCTGGTTCCAGTCACACCGGCATTAATCTACCAATGGTCCCGGTACTTGAGCACCAATTTCGAATTTGCCGAAAACCGCGTGAACTGAACGGATCGGGCGCCGCGACCGTTGAGCATTTGTACCAATATCGAACAGGAGCCTCATCATGAACCTCATTATCCTTCTCGTCGTCGGCGGACTCATCGGCTGGGTCGCCAGCATGATCATGCGGACCGACGCGCAGCAGGGCGTCTTCCTCAACGTCGTCGTCGGCATCGTCGGCGCGTTGCTTGCCGGCTTCCTGATCACGCCGCTCATCGGTGGCGCTTCGATCATGGACGGCGCGCTCAACATCCAGTCGATCCTGATCTCGCTGGTCGGCGCGGTGATCCTGCTCGCGATCGTCAACATGTTTCGTCGCGGTACGGTTCGCTGAGCGAACGGGAGGGCGTCGCGCCGGCGTCGCCCTCCCACATCCAGATCGGTACACAAGAACATTGCAAGAACATCGATCTGATGCGATTGGTGGGCCAATGATCTCGAAGGACGCCAAATGACCGATCACGATGACGACCAGCAGGAGCCGAAGCCGGCGTTCGGCGAGTGGCTTGTGACGCAAAAGGACCGAAGCGATCTTGTCGGTCAACTCTCTGTGGCCGCACTCGCCGACCGCCGCTTCCCCGAAATGGGGATCCCGAAGCGGTGCGGAAGCATCTCAGCGCCATGCAGGCCGAGGGCGACATGTTCGCCGCGGTCGACGATGCTGAGTCCGACTGGTTGTCCGTTTGATGCAGAACGCGTGGGAACAGGCCTTCGCCTTGATGGCCGATCACGGACAGATGGGCGCGTGCGAGATCGTAGCGTCGGGTATGCAGAAGACGCCTCCCGGGCGGCCGGAGCAATACCGGCAATGGGAAGTGCTGGCAGACTGCCTGAACGCTGTGGCTGATGCCAGTCGGACGCGGCACTGATGCGCCGGATGGCGTGATGATCGGCGCGTCCATGATCAGTGCGGTTGTGGCGACGACGCGGCCGCTGATGGAACGGATGGTCTAGCGCCGCGCGTTCAAGCGCGACCGCGGGCAGTTCGACTTGCGTCGGTGTAAGGAGCAAGCGTTTTGGCGACAGAGCCGAAATGGCTCAAGGCGGCTAGGGCGAAGTTGGGCACGAAAGAGGCTGCCGGTTCAGCGAACAGCGCAACTATTCTAGGCTGGGCAGAGAGGCTCGGCACGAAAATGCTGGGCATGGTCTACAACGCCGATAGCGTTCCGTGGTGCGGCGTATTCGTCGCCTATTGCCTTCAGGAAGACGGTATCGAGCCGGTAGCAATCGCGGTTCGCGCGACGTCGTGGTCGGCATGGGGGCAGGCGCTTCGTCCGGAACGGCTGGCACCGGGCGCGGTGCTGGTGTTCGCGCGTCCGGGCGGTGGTCACGTCGGCTTCTATGTCGGCGAGGACGCCGATGCGTATCATATCCTTGGCGGTAATCAGGGCGATGCAGTCACTGTCGCGAGGGTCGCAAAGGATCGGTGTATCGCGCGGCGGTGGCCGCCCGGCCGCCCGGTCATCGGCAAGCCCGTACAGATGGCCGCGCGCAAGCCGATCTCGACCGACGAAGCCTGATCGCGAGAGTCTATTCTCGGTTACCGCGGCGGTAACCTTCAATCTCTGGAACGATCGTCTGTCGACACCGCTTCTATGAGCATCTGCACTCAGAGCCATCGATAGGAATCATAATGAGCACGACCCTCATATCCGCCGTTTTCGATACTCACGCCGACGCAGAGCGCGCGGTATTGGAGCTTCGCAATGCCGGCGTCGACGATCGCGCGATTTCCATCGTCGCTCAGCACGATGGCAAGACCGCGACTACCGACGGCAACGGCGATACGCAGGAGTTCGCTGGTAAGGTTGCGGCCGGCGCTGGCATCGGGACGCTGCTCGGCATTGCGGCGCTTGCCATCCCGGGTGTCGGTCCCCTGGTTGCCGCTGGCGCGATCGCATCGGCGGCGATCCCTGGTGCTGCGATAACCGGAGCAGCCCTCGGTGGTGCCATCGGGGGGCTTGAGAAAGTGATGACCGATCACGGTGTCAGCCGCGTTGATGCCAGCTATTACGAGGGGCGGATTAACGAGGGTGGCGTGTTCGTGTCCGTCGATACTAGCGCTGCCGCGGTGACCCCCGAGGATGCAGCCGAGATCCTGCATCGCTCCGGCGGTCATACCTCCACGCGTACCAAGGTGGCCGCGGCGTAATCGCCAACGGTCTGGGGCGCATGCGCCCCCAATCACAAAATTAACGCCCGATCAAAAGGCCTAAGTTCCAAAGCCCGCTGACGGACGCGAACGTCGGTCATGGCCGCCGCTACGCGTTGCGTCGCCGTGTAGGTGCGCGGAAGTCAGGCGGCTTGCCAGCGATCCATCGAAGATATTGCCGTATATCATTGCGCTCACGCAACTTATCCATCGTCGCATAGGCTGAGGCCAGTTCGCGATTCGCCACAAAGGCATGGATGGTACGGTGGCAGATGGGATGTACCGGCACGGTCTGTGTGCCGCCCTCGCTCTTGGGAACAACGTGATGCCGCTCCACGCGTTGCCCTAGCGGCCGCCCGCATAACGCACAGTCCTCATCTTCTTGCTCTGTTGCGGCTCTCGCGGCAGCCTCCGCGAGCCCGGCTATCCTTTTCACGCGACCACCCATGCTCGCCATATGAGGATTTCCCGTTCATATTCGAGTGCGCGCCGGCTTGGGGCTTTCGAGAATATGCTTGATGAGACGCTCACTTAACGGACATCGACCGTTACCTCCGCCGGCCGATACTCGAGGGTTCAAGATGTCCGATCGCTTTACTGTCCTGCTGCAATACGCCCTGCCAAAGCAGCGCCTGACCCTTCTGGCCGGTAGGATCGCCCGCGCGGGGCGGTGCTATGACGACCCGGCTGATCCGCTGGTTCGTCGCCAGATACGGGGTCGATATGAGCGAGGCCGAAAACCCCGACATTGCCAGCTACGCAAGCTTCAACGACTTCTTCTCGCGGCCTTTGAGGAAGGGCATTCGGCCGCTGGCCCATGCTGACTTCGTCTGCCCGGTAGACGGCGCGATCAGCCAAGTCGGCGCGATCGACGATCATCACATCGTGCAGGCCAAGGGACATCGGTTCACCACGACCGAACTGATCGGCGGCGACGCCGTGTTAGCAGCGGCGTTCCGTCATGGCAGCTTCGCGAACCTTTATCTGTCGCCGCGTGACTATCACCGTCTCCACATGCCGTGCGCCGGCCGATTGACCCGTATGCGCTACATTCCAGGCAGTCTGTTTTCGGTGAACCCCGTCACGGCGCAAGGTGTGCCCAACCTGTTCGCGCGAAATGAGCGCCTCGTGTGCGTATTCGAGAGTCCGGAGCATGGCACATTCGTCATGGTGCTGGTCGGCGCCACCATCGTCGGCAGCATGGCGACCGTATGGCACGGCATCGTCAATGCCAGGCGTACCGGCACGCCGACGGAATGGCGCTATGCCGATCAGGAGATTGCCCTCGAACAGGGCGAGGAAATGGGGCGCTTCCTGCTTGGCTCGACCATCGTAATGCTATTCCAGCAGGGAACGATCGCCTTTGATGAAAGCTGGGTGCCGGCGCGGCCTGTGCGGCTCGGCGAGCGCATGGGTGACGGCCCGGTTTGATCCTCGAGACCGAGAAAAGTCAGTCTCAATCTTCGGCCCAACGCCTGAGCAGGTTGGACTGGGTTTTCGCCAACAGATCCAGCTCGGGCGTTTTACCGAGGCGATCAAACAACGCGTGCCGCGCCGTTTCCAGATCGAACAACAGTTCGCGCGCATCCGCATCGCGGATCAGGCTGCGTACCCAGGTGACGGCGGCCAGTCTTTCGCCGGATATCACCGGCGCGACGCGGTGAAGCGCGGTCGTTGGATAGACAACCGCATCGCCCGCCGCCAATTTTACATCCTGTTCGCCCGCCGCAGACTCGATCACCAGTTCGCCGCCTTCGTACGTATCGGGGTCGGACAGGAAGATCGTGACTGAAACGTCGGTCCGCATGCCACCCATGATCGCGTCATCGACATGGCTGCCATACGCCATGCCGGGTTCGTAGCGGCTGAATAAGGGAGGGCGAACCACGTGCGGTCGTGTCGCCATCCGGAACAACGGGTTCGCGAGCAACCGATCAACCACCAAGTCCTGCATGTCGGCCAGCAACGGGTCGGCACGGTCGACTTGCTCGTTGCGCTTGACCGGGCGGGCTTCGCGACCGGCAGTCCGGCGCCCATCGACATAGCGCGTCTTGCCGAGATTATCTCGCAACGACCGGAGATTGTCGGCGTCCAGAACGTTGGCAATCATGATTAACATTAGGGTTCTCGTGGCATCGGCATGACGTTGGGCGGGTCCCCTATCAGTCCACGCCCATGCGGCCAACGCGTTGGCGAGTAAGGAATTAGGTATGCGTACGAAATTGTGGATGGGCGTCGGTGCCTTTGTCGTCGCGCAGTCGGGCCAGGCGATCCTGTCCGAAGCAGCAGCCAAACCCCTGGCGCCGTCGGTCGATCAGGTCGGTGAAGGCGGCGAGAACGAGCGCGGCGAGGGAGAGGGCGAAGGCGAGGGTCGCCACGTCGTGCGCTCGACCAAATCGCGCCATGTCGTCCGCAATCCCCGTCGCGCGCGTGCCGCACAACACCATGCCGGTCAGCGCGGCGAAGGCGAATATGAGGGCGGCGAAAACGAGGGCGGCGAAGGCGAGGGCGAACGCTGATCGCCGGACATACACCAGGATGACCCGGTCCGGGATCACGCGCAGAGTCATTTGGGCCGTGGCGGCGTTGTGCGTTTGCATCGTCGTCTTCGCGATCATAGCGTACCGGCCAGCGATCGCGACCGTGACGCCACCCGATCCTCGTCTGTTTGATCCGGCGCTCGTTGCGCAGGGCGCCAATGTCGCGCGGTTGGGCAATTGCGTCAGTTGCCATCAGTCTGCAGGCGGGCGTCCCTATGCCGGCGGGTATCCGGTCAAGACGCCGTTCGGAACGATCTACGGCAGCAACCTCACACCCGATCCCGCGACCGGTATCGGCGCCTGGTCACCGGCAGCGTTCCGACGCGCGATGCGTGAGGGCGTCGGGCGTGACGGCAGTCATCTATACCCGGCCTTTCCCTACACCCATTATGCGAACGTGACGGACGGCGACCTGAGCGCGCTGTACGCGTTCCTGATGACCCGACCGGCCGTGCGGTCGGTTCCACCCGCCAACACGATGATCCTGCCGCTGGGATTTCGACCACTGCTTGCCGGGTGGAAGCTGCTGTTCTTCCGAGGAGAGCCGATCACAACCGATCCCCACCAGTCGGTTGCCTGGAACCGGGGACGCTACATCGGTGAGACGCTCGCGCATTGCACCGCTTGCCACAGTCCGCGTGGCCTGTTGCAGCAGGAGAAGCGCGGCGCGCAGGCGTATGAGGGCGGGTGGTCGGGTGGCTGGTATGCGCCCCCGATCAACGCGCACTCGCCTGCGGTACGGGCATGGACGGTCGAGCGGCTCGACGCCTATTTCCGTACCGGACTGAGCACGGCGCATGCCGCTGCGGCGGGGCCGATGGGATCGGTAACTTATAATCTGGCTCGGGCAGCGTCCGCGGACGTTCGCGCGCTCGCGACCTATTATGCGTGGCAGATGCGCGATGCGCCTGCCGCACGGTTCGAGCGGCCGCTGCCCGATCGTCGCGCCTTCGCGTCGCAGCGTCATCCGGACGGCGCGCGGCTCTACGAAGGCGCCTGCGCGGTATGCCACGAGCCGGGCGCGGCGATGATGGTTGCGGGGCGTCCAGCCTTGGCGCTCGGCACACCGCTGCACGAGGACAACCCGCGCGACACGATCCAGATAATCCTGAAGGGTCTCCATCCGCCGGTCTCGCCGCGGGGGCCATACATGCCGGCATTCGCCGATGCTCTCGACGACCGGCAAGTGTCGGAGATCGTTGCGTATCTGCAAATGCGCCATGGCACCGGACCGGCGTGGAAAGATTTGGAAAAAGACGTCGCCACGGCGCGCAAGGAGGGCGAATGATCGACCTGACCGTCAATGGCGCGACGACGCGCGTCGATATCGATCCCGCGACCCCGCTGCTCTACGTGCTGCGCGACGATCTGGGACTGCATGCCGCCAAGTTCGGGTGCGGGCTGGGGCAATGTGGGGCGTGCACCGTGCTGGTCGATGACAGGCCGGTGTTCTCCTGCCTGCTTCCCGTCGGCGCGATCGGGACGCGGGAGGTTACGACGGTCGAGGGACTGGGCACGGCCGCAAAACCAGGTGACGTTCAGCGCGCCTTTCTTCACGAACAAGCGGCGCAGTGCGGCTATTGCATCCCCGGCATGATGGCGCGTGCAGAAGCGCTGCTGCGCAAGACGGTGACGCCGACCGAGGATGAGCTGCGGACGGCGATGGCACCCTCGCTGTGTCGGTGTGGGACGCACAGGCGGATCCTGCGCGCGGTCCGACGAGCAGCGGTGATGCGCGGCGGCGGCGTGGTCGATGCCGCGGAACCCGTGACGTGAGCGGGGTGGCGTCACGTCGCGACGTGCTGGGTGGTTTGCTGGTTGCATTCTCGCTCGCGCCGGCTGCCGCGCTGGCGCAGACCGGCGGTGGCGAGGGTAGCGGCGGACCGCCGACAATCGCGCCCGACCTGCCGGGGACATTGGCGAAGTTCCCCGATCTCGACGCCTGGATCCGGATCGCGCCGGACGGTCGCGTGACGGTGTTCACGGGCAAGGTCGAACTTGGCACCGGCGTAAAGACAGCGATGGCGCAGCTTGCCGCCGACGAACTCGACGTCGCGATCGAACGGATCGACCTCATTACCGCGGACACCGGCCTGACCCCGAACGAGGGCGTGACCGCGGGCAGCCAGACGCTCGAACAGAGCGGCACCGCGATCGCCAACGCCGCCGCCAATGTCCGTCTGCTGCTGGCGGAGACCGCGGCAACGCAATGGGGCGTGCCGGCGACCACGGTATTCACCCGCGACGGCACCGTGCTCGACGGGCAGGGAAGGCGCGTGACTTATGCGGCGCTGGCCGCATCGATCTCGCTGGCGGTGCGCGCGAGAGCAGATGTGCCGCGCAAGCGTCAGGAGGCGCGGCGGCTGATCGGGCAGCCGGTACCGCGCGTCGACCTTCCCGCCAAGTTGACCGGCTTGCCAAGCTATGTGCACGACATGCGGCTGCCCGGCATGGTGCATGCGCGGGTCCTGCGCGGACCATCGTCCGGCACGCAACTGACGCCCGACCTGGCCGCGCTACGTCGGCAACCGGGCGTCGTCAGGGTCGTGCGGCTCGGGCGTTTCGCGGCGATTGTCGGGCCGCGCGAATGGCCGCTCGAGCAGGCCCTTCGCGTTGCCAATCGCGGCCGCTGGGTGCGTGACGCCGCGGTGCCGGCGCTACCGCCGATGCCGGCCGGGTTGCTGACCATGCGGCGGGAAAGTCAGGTAATAGACAACCGCCGCGACGATCCCGGCGCGCGCGGCGTCCAGCGACTGTCTGCGCGCTATGACCGACCCTATCTGATGCATGGCGCGATCGGGCCGTCCTGTGCGGTAGCGCTGTTTGCCGAGGATCGACTGACGGTGTGGACGCACAGCCAAGGCGTCGAGCCGCTGCGGCAGGCGATCGCCGAACTGCTCGCGATCCCCGCCGATCGCGTCCGGTGCGTCCACCGCGAAGGGGCAGGGTGCTACGGGCATAACGGTGCGGACGATGTCGCCGGGGACGCAGCACTGATCGCTCGTGCTATGCCTGGCCTGCCCGTTCGGCTGCAGTGGAGCCGCGAGCAGGAGCATGGTTGGGAACCGCTTGGGCCGGCGATGCTGGCGCAGGTCGACGCAACGCTTGATGCGTCGGGACGGATCGTCGATTGGCGACATCAGGTGTGGAGCAATACGCACAGCACCCGCCCGGTCGCAGCGGGCGATCTTCTCGCCGGCGCCGAAATCGTACCGTCGTTCAAGCCGACGCCGCCGAAACCCATCCCGCAGCCCAATGGCGGCGGCGACCGCAACGCCATTCCACTCTATCGCTTTCCCAACCAGACGATCGTCAGTCATTTCCTGCCCGACATGCCGGTGCGCGTCTCGGCGCTGCGGGGTCTTGGCGCACACCTGAACATTTTCGCACTCGAAAGCTTCATGGACGAGCTCGCGGCGGCAGCGGGACGCGATCCGGTTGCGTTCCGGCGGGCTCATCTGGACGATCCGCGGGCGACCGCCGTGATCCGACGGGCAGCAGCGCGGTTCGGCTGGGCGCGATACCGCGCTACACCCAATCGCGGACGGGGCTTTGCCTTTGCGCGCTACAAGAACCACGGTGCCTATTGCGCAGTCGCGCTAGACGTCGAGCATATCCCCGACGAGGGTCGGCTTATCGTCCACCGCGCCGTCGCTGCGGTGGACAGCGGCGAGGCCGTCAACCCGGACGGTATCCGCAATCAGGTCGAGGGCGGGATCGTCCAGTCGCTGAGTTGGACCGCGTTCGAAGCGGCGGGGCATGACGGTACGCGCCGGACCGACTATGACTGGAGCACCTATCCGATACTCCGGTTTGCCGATGTACCACGCAGCGTGACCGTCGAGGTTGTCGATCGGCCGGGCACGCCGTTCCTCGGTACCGGTGAGTGCGCCCAGGGGCCGACCGCGGCCGCACTGGCGAACGCTCTCGCTTCAGCGACCGGGAAACGTCTGAGAAGTATGCCGTTGACAGGCCGGCTGCCAACGCAGGCTTAAGCCCCTTGGGTGCGTTGGACAGCCATGCATGAACGGCTAAAGTGAAAGGCGGAGAAGCGAGGGTGAATGTCGGAAAGCGGCGCCTCGTGTCGCCAGCCGCGGCCGCGCCGATACTATTCCCTCATTGACGACGGCCAGCATCTCAGACCATCGCCTCGTCCATGACTAAGAGCAAGGGGCGCACCGGCGCGCATGCGCGGGCTAATATCCAGCCTGCACCAACAGCCACCGAACTTGATGCAGCCAAGCGAGAGGTCGCTCAGATTGAAGGGCGGCTTGCCGGCCTGGCGTCCGGGCATCCGTCGGTTAAGACATGGAAGGCCCGTCTTCGTGTAGCTCAGGGCGTGATCGCCCGTGCTCCGCGCGACTGAGAGAGTGTTTGCTGATCTATCGCGACGGGTCACCTTCAGGAAAATAGCCCGCGTGGACACTGCACGCATTAGCCTCTTGTCCTTGCTCGCGGTGCTAGCGAAGATCGCCCACTAGTACTGGGAGCGTCCATCATGCGTCGTCGATCTTTCGTTGCAGCCTCACCAGGGGGCGCATTGCTACCAGCTAGGGGCATGGGCTTAGGGCCTGCGCGGATTGCTGCGGCTGGAATTGCGTCGAGCATCGCGTCGGCGGTGCAGCCCGCGTCAATGACGTTGGCGGGCGAGATGCGCACCCGCAACTGCGCTCTGGCTTATTGAAAGGATGACGATGCGCCACCTGATCCATACTGCCTTGGTTGCTTTAGTCGCTACGGCGGCGCCCGCGGGCGCTGCGACCTACGAACTGAAGGCGACTCCGCAGACGGTCGCCTGGGGGCATTACGATGCGACCGACAAGCCTGTGCTGACGATCCGGTCGGGCGACACGGTGGTGATCCATACGTTGCTGACCAACAGTCCGGCAGGTCTGGAAAAGGCCGGCGTCGCGCCCGCACAGGTCGAACCGGCGCTGCGTTCCGTCTATGACGGCGTCCCGGCCAGCGCACGTGGCCCCGGCGGCCATATCCTGACCGGACCGATCGCGATCGCGGGCGCGGAACCCGGCGACATGCTGGAAGTGCGCATCCGGAAAGTCGATCTGGCGATACCCTATGCCTATAACGCGTTCCGGTACGGGGCGGGGTTCCTGACCGATGATTTTCCCTATGCGCGCATGAAGATCGTCCCGCTCGACACCAAGCGCATGGTCGGCCTATTCGCGCCCGGCGTCGAAGTACCGCTGGCGCCGTTCTTCGGCAGCATGGGGGTCGCGCCGCCGCCGGCGTTCGGTCGTTACGACAGCGCGCCGCCGACGATCAACGGCGGCAACATGGACGACAAGGTACTCGTCGCTGGAACGACCTTGTTCCTCCCCGTCTTTGCCCCCGGCGCGCTGTTCCAGGTCGGCGACGGCCATGCCGCACAGGGCAATGGCGAGGTCGATATCACCGCCCTGGAAACCTCGTTGACCGGTACGTTCGAGTTCGTGCTGCACAAGAAGGCGACGATCACCTATCCGCGCGCCGAGACGCCCAAGGCCTATATCGCGATGGGCTTCGACGACGATCTCAGCCATGCGACCCGCAAGGCGCTGCGCAACATGATCGATTTCCTCGTCGCGGAAAAAGGCATGACGCGCGACGATGCGTACATGCTGATCAGCGTCGCGGGCGATGTCGAGATCACCGAACTCGTCGACCGCAACAAGGGCGTCCACGTCGTCCTGCCCAAAGCACTGTTCACGAAACGCTAGATGCCGTGGGTTTTCCGTCGTCGATCCGCTCGCGCGCGACCTTTTCTAGCACCGTCAGCGGCATCGCGCCCATCGTCAGCAGGCGGTGGAACTGCTTGGGATCCCAATCGGCGCCGGCCTTCAGCTTGGCTTCGTCGCGCAGGCGGACCCAAACGGTGTGGCCGATCTTGTAGCTGCACGCCTGTCCCGGCCAGACCGTGTAGCGATCGATCTCGCCCTGGCTCCGCCCACGCGCGATGCCGGTGGTGGCGATGAGGTAATCGGTCGCTTTCTCCCGGCTCCAGCGCTTGGCGTGCATGCCTGAGTCGACCACCAGGCGGGTCGCGCGGAACAGTAGCGACTGGAGATAGCCGACCTGGCCCAACGGGTTTCCGTCGTACACGCCCATCTCGTCGGCAAGCTGTTCGGCGTAGAGTGCCCAACCCTCGGAATACCCGGAATAGAAGCCGCGGCGGCGGATCAGCGGGATGTCCTCGCTCTCCAGTGCCGACATGACCTGGAGATGGTGGCCCGGGATCGCCTCGTGATAGCTCAGCGTCGCCAGACCGAACTTCGGGCGGTCGAACGTGTCGCGCAGGTTGATGAAATAAATCGCCGACCGCGACCCGTCGAGCGACGCGGATTGGTAATAGCCGCCCGGCGCACCGGCCTGAATATCTTCGGGAACGCGGCGGACCTCGACCGGCGCTCTGGGGAGAACTCCGAATTGCTCGGGCAGCCGCTTCGCCATCGCAGCGATCTGCGCACGGAGTTGCTCCAGCAGGGCTTCACGACCCGGATCGGTATTGGGGAAGAGCTGATCGGGTCGCGTGTTGAGTGCGACCAGACGCTCGCCGACGCTCCCTTGCGTCATGCCCTGCATCTTGAGGATGCCATCGATGCGCGCGCTGATTTCAGCGACCTGCGACAGGCCCAGTCTGTGGATCTCGTCGCCCGTCAGTTGCACCGTGGTCGCGGCGCTCGCGGCTGCTGCATAATACGCGTCACCGTCCGGCAAGCGCCAGACGCCCGCATCGTGCGTCGCCGTGCTCCGCAGTTCGGTCACCAGCGCGCGTTGCCGGTCGAGCGCGGGGAACACCTGGTCGCGCATCAGTGCCGCTACCGCCTGGCCGCGCTCGGGTGGCAAATTGGCCGCTTTCAGCTTGGCGGCCAGATCAGTCGCCGGGCCCGACAGGTCGGGCGCCTTGTCCCGCGCCGACGCCAGCTGCTTCAGCGTGGTGTCGAGGATATAGTCCGGGGCGAACACCCCCTTGGCGGCATCCTCGCGCTGACGCTCCGTTTCGGCATCGATCGTGCCTGCAAACGCCTGCACGCGGGCGACATAGGCGTCCGCGTCGGCGGCGCTGCGGACCGCGTGCTGGTTGGCCAGGAAGTCCGGCACGTCGCGATAGGCGCCCGTCAACTGGGTCAGCACATAGGGCGCATACCGGCCGGCGCTGGCGCCATATGCATAGCGCTGCCCCGCGATCTCGCGGTCCAGGCTGTATTCGACCACGTCGTAATCGAGCTTCGCCGCGTCGCCCAGCGCGTCGCGCGACACTGTCCTCAGCGCCGCCAGTTCTCTCTTCGCCCGCGCGAACTGGCGCTGCTCGCCGGCGCGCGAGGTGTCGTCGAGCTTCGATTTTAGCCGGGTCCGCGCACCCGTATCGAGACCGAGCGAGGTCGCCTGTTCGGGGCTCTCGTCCAATCGCGCGTAAAAGAACCGGTCGAGCATCGTCCTTAACTTGGCGTCGTCGCGACCTATTGCGGCCCGCGCAATCGCCGGCAGGGCCATCAACGCGGAGGCAAAACCGGCAGACGCGATAAAGTGGCGACGATGCATGAAGGCTCCTGACCGAACATTACGCGCACCTGAGTGATGCATGCATGGTCTGGAGGCCATGACCGGATTTGTCGAGCGTGACCGGCACTCGCCGCGTGACGACCGTTGTCGTCCGATCCTGAGACGTCGGCGTGAGGGGCGACCACCGCCGCGTCTAAAATCCGAGACCGCGTTTTCAGGCGCTGCGTCTCGTACCGATCAGGGTTGATCAAGGTTCCCTGTCATCAGGGCCATTGCCCTACAAGTATTCCGACTGGGGCGGGTAACGCTTCACCGCCAAACATAGCGTCGCCCGTAGCATTGATGACCGGCTAGTTCGGGCGCGGGTGTTGGTGACGATATTGGCTGTAAGCCTGCCGTTTAGGACGGGGGCTACATGCATTCGAGCGATCAAGCTCATGTCTTAGTTGCGACAACTATAACATCGGGGAGTGGCGGATAAGCCATGCTTTCTGGAACCTTGTCCAGGCCGGCGTGACTTATCCGCACTCCATAAAACCTTACGTCGCCTGGTTGGACGATACAGGCTTGGCTGTGACGTCGAAGCGATCAGCGTTCATGACCTTGACCCACGCCTTGATGAAGTCGCGAACGAACTTCTGCTCGTGACCGTTCTCGGCATAAACTTCGGCCGTCGCACGCAGCTGCGAGTTCGAGCCGAAGACCAAGTCGGTGCGGGTCGCCTGCCACTTCTTCTCGCGACCACCGCGATCGTAGCCGATGAACTTCTCGTCGCTCGACGTGTCGACCAGATCCCAGAACGTGTCGTTGTCGAGCAGGTTGACGAAGAAGTCGTTGGTCAACTGGCCCTTGCGCTCGGTGAGGACGCCCTCGGGCGCATCGCCGAAGTTAGCACCAAGCACGCGCAGGCCACCGACCAGCACGGTCATCTCCGGCGCGGACAGCCCGAGCAGCGAAGCCTTGTCGAGCAGCAGCTCCTCGGTCTTCACCGGGTGACGCGTCTTCAGGTAGTTGCGGAAGCCATCGGCCTGCGGCTCCATCCACACGAAGCTCTCGACGTCGGTCCACTCCTGCGTCGCATCGCCACGTCCACCGAGGAACGGCACCGACACGTCATGACCGGCATCGCGTGCCGCCTTCTCGACCGCTACCGAACCGCCCAGCACGATGGCGTCGGCCAGCGACATGTCGCCGCGCAGCTCGTTGAGCTTGGCCAGGACCTTGCTTAGCTGCTCTGGCTCGTTGACCGGCCAGTCCTTCTGCGGGGCAAGCGCGATGCGCGCACCGTTCGCACCACCGCGGTGGTCCGACCGGCGATAGCTCGATGCCGACGCCCAGGCGGTCTTGACCAGCTGGCCGATCGTCAGGCCGCTCGACAGCACCGCATCCTTGAACGCTGCAACGTCGGCGTCCGACGGTGCGGTGCCCTCTGGAACCGGATCCTGCCAGATCAGCGTCTCTTCCGGAACCTCAGGCCCGAGGTAGCGAACGCGGGGACCCATGTCGCGGTGCGTCAGCTTGAACCAGGCGCGCGCGAACGCGTCGTCGAGCGCCGACTGATCGTCACGGAAGCGCAGCGCGATCTCGCGGAACTCGGGGTCCATCTTCAGCGCCATGTCGGCAGTGGTCATCATCGTCGGCACGCGCTTGTTGGGGTCGCGCGCGTCGGGTGCCATGTCCTCGTGCTCGGGGTTTACCGGCTGCCACTGCTTCGCGCCGGCCGGGCTCTCGGTCAGCTCATAATCGTACTTGAACAGCAGGCGCAGATAATCGCCGGTCCACTTGGTCGGATTGTTCGACCACGCGCCCTCGACACCCGAGGTCGTGATGTGGCCCTGGCCGATCTCCTCGCTGTCGGTCAGCCAGCCGAGGCCCTGCATGTGCACGGCTTCCGAAGACGGGGCCTTAAAATGCGGGGCTGGCTTGGCGCCGTGCGCCTTGCCGAACGCGTGGCCGCCCGCGGTCAGCGCAACGGTCTCCTCGGAGTTCATCGCCATCCGCAGGAACGTCGCCTTCATGTCGCGTGCCGACAGGAGGGGGTTCGGATCACCACCCGGACCTTCGGGATTGACGTAGATGAGGCCCATCTGGATCGCGGCGAGCGGCCCTTCGAGTTCGGGCATGTCTTCGCTAATCCGCGTCTGCGCGCCCTCGTTGACCCAGAGTTCCTCTGCACCCCAGAACGTGTCGCCCTCGGACGCGAAGACGTCCTTGCGGCCACCGGCGAAGCCGAAGATCGGTCCGCCCATGCTCTCGATAGCGACGTTGCCGGCGAGGATGAACAGGTCGGCCCAACTGATGTTCTTGCCGTACTTCTGCTTGAGCGGCCATAACAGACGACGCGCCTTGTCGAGGTTGCCATTGTCCGGCCACGAGTTGAGCGGCTCGAAACGTTGCTGACCCGACGACGACCCACCGCGGCCGTCGGTCACCCGGTAGGTGCCGGCAGCGTGCCACGCCATGCGGATCATGAACGGGCCGTAGTGACCGTAATCGGCAGGCCACCAAGCCTTGCTGTCGGTCATCAGCGCAGTCAGGTCCACCTTGAGCGCGGCATAGTCGAGCTGCTGGAACGACTCGGCATAGTCGAAATCTTCGCCCATCGGGTCGGGGGAGACGCCGTGCTGGTGCAGCATGTCGATCGGCAGCGCATCCGGCCACCAATCCTTGTTGGTACGACCGAGCAGCGAGCGGGCCTTGACCTCGCCGCCGCCGTTGGGCCCCATTGGGCAACCGCTGCTCTTGGGCTGTTCGTAATCGGCCATCTTGGCGTCCTCTCTCGATGAGTCTTACCGTCTTGCTTTCAAGATGCAGGATCTGAAGAACATTTGTCCAATCGATTATTCGGGCAAGATCGATCACAGCAGTCGATCACAGGGGCTGGGGAGCGCGCTCTCGCATGGCGCGTACGTCCGCTACGCGCGTACCGGTGGCGAGCTTATCTGTCGTTGTCCCAGAGTAGAAAATTCTGGGCTGTCTGCGCCAGCGCGCATCACCGACGGGCGGGCCTTTGGAAGGCCGTAGCGCATGAGCTGTCCGCCAACATCCGCTTATTGATGCGTTGTGAGAGCGTGCGGATCCAGACGGGAAGGCGCTCTTGGGTTGACGCTTACCGGATACGATGCGGTGGAAACCATCTGCCTTAGGTCCCGAAGGCGTTCTACTAAGGCACCTTCCCTGATCCTTATTATTACAAGCGCCGCTCATTCGACAACTACCCGACAGCCTGTGAGGCACATGAGACAGGCATAGTGCCATATTAGTCACAAGATGACAGAAACGTCATGTCTCAATGCGTAACCCTTTACAGCCCCAAAGCACGGCTTCACCAATGCGGACATCTTCCGAGCAACCTTGGTTGCAGTTCGGAAACCTTTCGCAATCGACCGTATAAGGGCCGTTGCGGTTATATTGGGGGATTTTCACTTGGTTGCTACCACTCGCTTTACGTCGAAGTCGTTGCTGCTCGCCGCGGCCGCACCTTTTGTCCTCGTATTGTCAGCCATGCCGAGCGTCGCGCAGACCGCGACCGCTGTACCGGAACCGCAGAAGACCGTCTCCCCAGAGACCGCGCCGGCCGAAGAGGATGCTGGCCAGGATATCGTGGTTACCGGGTCCCTGTTCCGCGGCGCCGATACAGGTCCTTCACCCGTCACAACGTTGACGGCCGCGACGCTTCAGCAGCGCGGAATCAATACGGCCGCTGAGGCCGTGCAGCGACTGACCGCGAACGGCGCTGGCACGATCAGCCAGGGCTGGAATACCGGTAGCAACTTCGCAACGGGCGCAACGGCGGCATCGCTGCGTGGTCTGTCCGTGCAATCGACGCTGACGCTGTTCGATGGACTGCGCATGGCGCCGTATCCGCTCGCCGATGACGGTCAGCGCAACTTTGTCGACATGAACACGATCCCGAGTTCGCTTGTCGACCGCATCGAAGTGCTGAAGGACGGCGCGTCGTCGACCTATGGCGCAGATGCCGTTGCAGGCGTCATCAACGTCATCATGAAGAAGCAGATCGAAGGCCTTCACCTGAATGGTTCGGCAGGTATCTCGGATCGTGGCGATGGTGGCGAACAGCGTCTTGATGCGACGTGGGGCTATGGCGACCTCGCCACGCAAGGCTTCAACTTCTACGTCAACGGCGAGTATCAGAACACTGCGGCGGTCAATGCAAGCGATCGGGGTTACCCGTTCAACTCGTCGGATCTGAGCCGCATCTGTAACGACGCGGGCAGCTGCATTGCGCAGCCCGCAGGGGCTCGCAACTTCTTCAACGCGGACGGTACCTATTCCGGTCTCGCATCGACGACGGTGGCGATGGTACGTCCCGTCGATGCCACGGGCGGGGCTCTGGGCCGGTACAATATTCTCAACGCCGCCGATGGATGCCGTGACCTGAATCCGGTGACGGTCCTGCCGGGCCAGAGCCCGACTGCAGGTTCGGTCGTTTGCCAGCAGGATTTCCGTAAGCAGTATCTGCAGGTCTTGCCGCAGCAGGAGCGCTACGGATTCTCGGGTCGGTTTACGGCCAATGTCGGCGACAATGCTCAGGCCTATGTGTCGGGCAATTACTACCGGACCAACACCTTCACGCAGATCAGCCCGCTCGGCTTCAACAATCAGACGACGCCGCCAGGCTCGGTTCTACTCAACCCACTGTATCTGCCGACCTATGTCTGCGCCGGTGGGGTCGGCTCGCTGACCATGCTCGACACGGGGTGCAACGCGGGTAACGGCGTCCTCAATCCCAACAATCCTTTCGCAGCCAGCGGCAGCCGTGCGCAGTTGCTGAGCCTCTATGACCGTCCGCGTACGATCGAGACGAATTCGCGGGCATTGCGCCTCGCGGCCGGGATCACCGGTACATTCGGTGACGACTGGAAATATAGTGGTGATTTCACGGCATCGAATACGCAGCTCGATGTGATCCAGAAGAACTATCTTATCCCGCAGCGGATCTTGGACGTGGTCGCGCGCGGAACATATGATTTCGTCAATCCGAGTGCCAATTCGGAAGAGATCCGCAACTATATCGCCCCCGAGAACCGGACGCGCTCGACGGCCGATCTCTGGCAGATTCAGGGCACCCTCTCGAAGTCGTTGTTCACTCTGCCGGGTGGTCCGTTGCAGGTCGCCATCGGCGGGGCGTATCGCAAGGAGTCGATCGATAACCCCAGCGCGAACCCGCAGAACGACGCGCATCCTTATGACCGCTATTATGGTGTCAACTCGGTCGGCGCGGTCGGCAGCCGCAACGTGAAGTCCGCTTTCTTCGAAATCAACGCGCCGGTCCTGGATCAGCTCGTGATCAACGGGTCGGGTCGGTACGACGATTATTCGTCGGGCCAGAGCAACTTCTCGCCGAAGATCGGTGCAAAATTCTCGCCGATCCAGCAGTTCTCGGTTCGTGGTACCTTCTCGAAGGGCTTCCGCATTCCGAGCTTCAACGAAGCCAATGGTCTGCCGACCACTGGCTATGTGACGCGCTCGCTTGATCCGAGCATTCCCGCGCAGGCCGCGTTCATCGCGGCGCACGGCGGCAACGCCTACGCGACGGGCCAGTTCTCGCTCGGCAACACGTCGACGGGTAACCCGGATCTGGATCCGGAGAAGTCGACCAGCTGGACGCTGGGCGCGATCTTCGAGCCCACGTCGCGGATCAACTTCACGGTCGATTACTTCAACATCAAGGTGCAGGGCATCATCAACCCGGCGAGTTCCGCGGGTGCGTTCGAGCAATATTACGCGAACAATGGCGTCGTGAACCTTCCGGGTGTCGTCGTCCGGCCGGGTCTGGCCGACAACGATAATCCCGCTGCGTTGCCGCAGATCGGCTTCATCGAAGTGTCGTATCAGAACGCCGATGAACAGCGCGTATCGGGCATCGATTTCGGCGCCAATGCCCGCTTCCCGATCGGTAACAACGTGACGTTGATCACCTCGGCCGATGCGTCGTACCTGCTCAAGTTCGAGAAGCAGACAGCAGACGGCAACGTCGAGCGGTATGACGGCACGCTCAGCCCCTGCAACAACACTTCGTGCTCGGGCTCGCCGAAGTGGCGTGCGACGTGGCAGAACACGCTCGAAGTCGGTGCCGCATCGCTCTCGGCGACCGCCTATTATACCGCCGGCTATGACCTCGCTTCGACTGATGTGTCCAACGGCTACAGCGGCGTCAAAGGCGATTGCGAAGCGAGCATCGGCTCGTCGGTCGTGACGTATCAGGACGGAACGCCAGTATTATGCAACGCAAAGGCAACCTGGAACGTCGACATGACCGCAACCGTCAAGGTTAACGATCGTTTCACGCTGTACACCAACGTGCTCAACATCTTCGACATCAAGCCCCCGTTCGATCCGAGCGGCGGGTACAGCATCAACCAGTATAACCCAGCCTGGACCACCGGCAACATCATGGGCCGCTTCATCCGGGTCGGCGCGCGCGTCGGCTTCTAAGGAGGCAATTGAGGCAGCTTCTTCGGAAGCTGCCTCTTTTACGTAGCACGTTCACGTCCCGTGTCAGGGCCGGGAGGCAGTGGGCGATGGCTTTCAGCTAGCGCCCCAGCCACTTCAATCAAGATTACACAATCGGATGCGCGATCATCGCGTCCACGAATGGCGCGATTCAGTAGTAGATCGCGTGTAATGTCGGGAAGAGACTCGACCGTGAGGCGGTCATGCGTGATCCGGGGCGACGGTAATTTTGCCAGGGTCGGTATCGGTCCTTGCGTTTTCGGATGTGGTCGGACGGTCGTGGCGCAATCGTTGACATGAT
The DNA here is from genome assembly GCF_036856015.1 of Sphingomonas sp. LR55. NCBI lineage: Bacteria > Pseudomonadati > Pseudomonadota > Alphaproteobacteria > Sphingomonadales > Sphingomonadaceae > Sphingomonas > Sphingomonas sp. LR55. The sequence continues at coordinate 2,687,421 of NZ_JASPFO010000001.1, read as the reverse complement.
TGGCTGAGCGCCGTCTGCCCGAAAGGCTACCCGGCCATAGGCGCAACTAATCGGTGTCGCGATCAGCCGCCCGTCCGAACTTTACCGGTATGCATAACGACATGTTCAGGTTCGTCGGTTTAGTGTGACCACGTCGATGCAGGACAATATTCGAGGACGATTGATGCGCGCACTCCGGGTTTCCCGCCTGTTTCTATCCAGTATCGCCGCCAGCATCCTCGTCCCGGCACCGGTCGCCGCAAGCTCGCCCGAACTCGTCGGGCTCGAGCACGCGTTGACCCAGTTGGTCGCGCAACGCTCCGGTGACTATGGCATCGCCGCGCTCGACCTGCGCGATGGCTCGACCGTTTCAATCAACGGTAATACCCCCTTTCCGATGGCGAGCACGGTCAAGATCGCTATCGCCGCCGCCTATCTCGCCGAGGTCGATCAAGGTCGACGCTCTCTCGGTGACATGATCATGGGCCGTCCTGCCGCCAAGGTCATGGAGCTGATGATCATCCGCAGCGACAACCAGGCAACCGATCAGCTGCTTGCCGCTCTCGGCGGCCCCGCCGCGATCCAGCAGTGGCTGTTGTCGCTGCAGATACCGGGCATCCGGATGGACCGGACCATAGCCCAGCTGCTTCGCGAGCGCGGCCACCTTGCCGACAGCAAGGATGTCGCCACGCCGGTCGCCATGGTCACGCTGTTGAACAAGCTCGACAACGGCTCGGTACTGACGGCGCAAAGCCGCAATTTTCTCTTCGAGCTGATGAGCCGATGCGCGACGGGCACGCGGCGTATCCGCGCTCTCCTTCCCGCTGGTACGCGGGTCGAGGACAAGACCGGCACGCTTGACGGTATCACCAACGATGTCGGGTTCATTACCATGCCCGATGGTCGTCGCGTGGCGGTCGCGGTGTTCGCTCGCGGTGGACGTGATCGCCAGCCTGTCATCGCCGAGGTCGCACGCGTAATCTATGACCGCTTTGCAGATAGCGTCCGCAACGCGCTCTCGCTGTTCATGCGGATGCAGTGACCCTTGGTTAGCGGATTTCACCGAGCGTATCGTATTGCGCGTGCAGTATGCGTACTGTTCCTCGAACGGTTCGATCCGCCCCATACGGCGAGCGCCTGACGCTCCTGCTTCCTAGGCTGTCAGGCCCGCAGCCTTGGTACGTAGCGCGCGCCGGATCAGCGCGAAACCAGGGACCAGCGGCAGCCACAGCGTAAAGACGCGCAGCAGCAACGTCGCCGCCAGCGCCGCCTCGACCGGCACCCCCATCAACGCCAGCATCCCCGTCGCACCCGCCTCGAACGTGCCGAGTCCGAGCGGGATCGGGCCGAGCGTCGCGATCATCGACGCGGTCATCACCGCGACGAACGCGACCGGGAACCCGACCGGCTGCCCGAGCGCGAGGAAGCACACCATCAGGCTGGCGGCATCGGCGAGGAAGACGAGGCCGTTCACGCCCGCGACGCGGACGATCAGTTGGCGGTCGACCAGCAACCGCTTCGGCGCTTCGCCGACGATACCGACCAGTGCGCGGATGCTCGCGAACCGGGCGAGCGTCGACGAGACGGGGCGCCGCCCGCGCCGGCGGATCCACAGCGCCAGTCCGGGAATCGCGGTCGCGACGGCGAGGAACACGAGCACGAAACCCACGATCCAGATCGACGCCAGCCCCTTGATCCACAGCGTGACGAGCATCGCAACCGCGCAAACCCCGTACGCCGCGTAGAAGCCGATCATCGCCACCAGCAGCGTGGCGACCGCGTTGCCGCGTTTGACGCCGAGTGCGGTGAGGCGGTCGACCAGGAACATGTTGCCGCCCATGCCCGCGACCGGAAGGACCTGATCCGCGAACAACTTGCCAACCGCGATCGGATAGAGCCTCCGCAGTGGTTGCGGCGTGTTGGTCTGGCGCAGCACGATCTTCCAACCCGCCGCAACGCTCGCATAGGTGGTCGCCTGCAATCCCAACGCGACCAGCAGCCAGCCGGGACGCGCGTTCTCGAGCATCGTCGCGAACGCGTGAAGATCGCCGATCCGCAGCACCGCGCCGACGACGATCGCGATCACCGCGAGGCCCAGCACCCAGCCGATATGGCGCAACGCCCCGCGCCAAAGTGTGGCGACGCTCATTCAGCGCCGCGCGTTTGGTGGGGGTGATCGAACAGAAACGTCTTGAGCAGTTCGGCCAGTACCAGATAGGCGAGCGTGATGCCGCCGATGCTCGCCACTACGACGAGCGGCGGCGCGACGAAGCCGAACCAGCCGCCGACCGGGGTGAACGGCAGCAGCATCGCCACCAGCAGTGCGCCCAGCGATGACAGCGCGAGCGCCGGTCGCGGCAGGTCCGCCCATGGCCGCCCGTTGGTGCGGATCACGAAGATCACCAGGATCTGCGTCGCCATCGATTCGAGGAACCAGGCGGTGCGGAACTCAGGCGCGGCGACGTGAAAGACGAGCGAGAGCCCCGCGAAGGTCAACAGGTCGAACGCTGACGACAGCGGACCCATCACCGCGGCGAAGCGGATCAGCGCGGGCATGCTCCACACCTGTGGCCGCGCCACCGCCTCGGCGCGGACGCCGTCGAACGGAATGCCGATCTCCGACACGTCGTAGAGCAGGTTGTTGAGCAGGATCTGCGTCGGCAGCATTGGCAGGAAGGGCAGGAACAGCGATGCGGCGGCCATCGACAGCATGTTGCCGAAGTTCGAGCTCGCCCCCATCCGGACGTACTTCAGGATATTGGCGAACGTCCGCCGCCCTTCCTCGACGCCGTCCGCGACCACGCCGAGATCGCTGTCGAGCATGATCATGTCCGCCGACGCCTGCGCGACGCTGGCCGCGCCCGCGACCGACAGGCCGATATCGGCGAGTTTTAGTGCGGGCGCGTCGTTGATCCCGTCGCCGAGATAGCCGACGATCGCGCCGCTTGCCTGGAGCGCGCGGACCAGCCGTGCCTTCTGGTCCGGGGCGAGGCGGCCATAGGCGTCGATGTCGCGGACCTGCACGGCGAGTGCGTCGTCGCTGAGCTTGGCGATGTCGGCGCCGGACAGCACGCGCGAGGTGGCGAGGCCGACCAGCCCGGCGAGGCGGCCGACCACCACGGGGTCGTCGCCCGACAGGATCTTGAGCCGGATGCCCGCCGCTCGCAGGCGCGCGACGGCGGCGGGGGCGGTCTCCTTGGGCGGATCGGCGAACGCGCAGAGGCCGACATAGACGAGGTTGGTTTCGTCGTCCGGAGCCGGCGCATGCGTCGGGCCGGTCCATGGTCGCGAGGCGATCCCGATGGCACGCAAGCCCTGCTCGGCAAGCCTGCGCACTTGGGCGAGGACCGCGGTGCGATCCGCGTCGGTCAAAATGCATCCGGCAAGCACCGTCTCGGGCGCGCCCTTGGTAATCAGGATCGTGCCGCCTGCACCCGTCGCCAGCACCGTTCCGAGCCGGCGGTCGAAGTCGAACACGCTCTGCGCGGCGAGCTTCCAGCCTTTCGCCGCATCCGGCGATGCGGTCACCAATGCCGTATCGAGCGCGCCTCGGTCACCACCGAGCGCCGCGCCGATCGCCCCCAGCCGCGCGGCTTCGGGATCTTCCGTACCCGTGGCGCCGATGCTCCGCGCGAGGCTGATCTGGGCGGACGTCAGCGTGCCAGTCTTGTCGGTGCACAATATCGTCATCGTGCCGAGATTGTGGATCGACGCGAGCCGCTTCACGATCACCTTGCGCTTCGCCATTCGCAGCGCGCCGCGCGACAGCGTGACGGTGGTGACCATCGGCAGCAGCTCGGGCGTGAGCCCCACCGCGAGTGCGACCGCGAACAGCAGCGACTGGAGCAGCGGCCGACCGAGAAAGATGCTGGCCGTCAACACGACGACCACCAGCGCGAGCGTCAGCCGCGTCGTCAGCAGGCCGTAAGCATGGAGATCGCGCTCGAACGGGGAGGGGGCCGCGGCGGTCGCCAGCGCGGCGGCGGCCGAGCCGAACAGCGTTGCGCGGCCCGTGCCGACGACCAACGCGGTCGCCGTCCCGGTCTGCGCGATCGCCCCGCGGAACAGCGCGTTCGACGCTTCGGCGGCGGTCGTCGCGGTGACGAGGCCGGCGCGTTTGTCGACCGGATAGGGCTCGCCCGTCAGCGCCGCTTCGTTGGCGATAAACGCGGTGCTGTCGAGGATCAGCGCGTCGGCGGGGATGATGTCGCCGGCGCGGACCTCGACGATGTCGCCGGGCACCACCGCCTCGATCGCGACCGCGACGAACGCGCCGTCGCGGCGGACGCGTGCGGAGACGGCGACCGACTGGCGCAAGATTGCTGCGGCGTGGACAGCCTGGCCCTCCTGATAGGTGTCGAGCAGCACCGAAAAGCCGAGGATCACGACAATGATCGACCCGCCGACCGCATCGCCCGTCGCCGCTGACACCAGCCCGGCGGCGAGCAGGATCAGCGACAGCGGCTCGAGCAGTCGCCGCGCGATCGCCCGTGCGGGGCCGGTATGTGTCTCCGCGCTATCGCTGTTCGGTCCGTAGCGTGCGAGGCGCTGCGTCGCCTCCGCCGCGCTCAGCCCATCACGCGACGTTCCGAGATCGGCGAGCAACGCATCGGCCGAGCGAATCCAGAACGGCGGTGCGTCCTGCGTCAGGCGACCGGCTCGGCGATCGGGAGCTCACCGGTCAATTGCGCATGCGGCGACGCGTTACTGTGGTCGTGGTGGACGGTGATCCGACGGGGGCTAAGCGGTTCGAGCACCAGCTTGGCGCGCTCCATTTCCGCCTCGCTGCCGTGTGCCATGACGAGGAACCCGTCGGCGGCGATGTCGGTCTCGTAGGTGACGATCGAGTCCTCGGGGATGCCGAGGCTGGCGAGGGCTGCGACCAGCGCGCCGGTGCCGCCGAGCATGACCGCGCCCTCGATCGCCGTGATCACCGTGGCAGCGAGATGCCCGAGCAGCACCACCCCACCGACGACGGGGACGGTCGCGTAGAGCCCGCCCATGAACAGCCCCCACAGGCCACCCCATAGCGCGCCGCGCGAGCCCCAGAAGCGAATCCGGTCGCCGCTGTTGTAGAAGCCCGTCGCGACCTGATCGCTGTGAAAGCCCTTGCCGACGATACTCAACCGCCGCAGCCCGAACCCCGATGCGGCCAGCGCCTTCACCGCGGCATCGGCTTGCGCGTGGTCGTCGAACACGGCGACGATCGAGTGGCTGAACTTCATGGCGTGGTCCTCGATTGGGGAGCGTAGCCAAACCGTACGATCGGGGTGGACCGGCACCAGAATCGGGAACTACCTAACGCGGGTCTCGCGATCGGCGCAGGAGTGCAGCTATCAACCGCGGTCGATCGAGGTGGCGATTGCGGTCGACAGCGGGGCATCGTCGCTGGCGACCGTCGTCATCGATGGCCTAATATCCGCTCCGAGACGGACGGGTGATGCGTGGATAGGGGCGGTTTCCCGCCCCTACCACCGCTTCAGTCGTGGTGCATGCCGCCCTTGGCAGGATCGCAGCAATCCGCAGCCTGGGCTTTTACGCCATCTTTGCAGCAGTCTGCGCCGTCCTTGCAGCAGGCCATGTCGGCGCAGCAATTTGCGACCGCGGCAAATGCGCCGGTTGACAGCGTAAGGGCGAGAGCGGTGCTGATGAGCTTGAACTTGGTCATAATAGTCTCCGAAAATATGCGCGTTTGAGATTGGTTTCACACGGTTTGCGGAGGGGGCGTCGCGGGTGCGCTGGTAAGGCCGAACAGGCCGGTATGCGCGACTGCCCATGGTGAGAGCGGCGCGAACGCGATCGGCTCGACATGAGCAACCATCTCGCCGGGGACAGCCGCGCATGGCGTGGCGCAGGCCGACAGCGCGGTCTTTTTTGCCGGACCGTTGATCGGGGTGCTGGCACAATCCATCGTCGTCGACGCGGCGGGCGTTGCAGCCATCGCCATTGTTTCGCACCATGGTCCTAGCCGCACTAGCAGCATCATCGCGAGCATGACGAACGCCGCAGCGCGAAAACCGTCGAAGATTGGCCGAGCCCGAAGCGACATGCGTGCGGTTTATAGCGGCCGTCCGTCGCGTACAATGCTTCTATCAGAACGGCTTACCATGAGCGGCTGTGCGCGCTTGCCGCGTAGCAACCCGCCCGCCCGCGCCATTGCGGAAGCGGCCGGATCAAGCACTGTCATGGGTATGTTACCGCGTCGAAACGATCGTCAGCGCTGTTTCTTCGTCGTGGTCGCGGTGAAGTCCGGATCCTTGTTCGCTACCCAATCGACGAACTTGCGCACCGCGCCGTTCGCGAGGAGGCTTTCGACATCCATCGCGTGGCGCTGCAGTTCGGAATTGGTGAAATTGGCAGTCAGCGTCTGTTGGCAGATCGGATGCATCGGAACGACATCGCGACCGCCCCGGCTCTTGGGAACGGGATGATGCCAGACGATGATCTTGCCGGTAGGCCTGCCACACAGCCAGCAGGGTATCGGGGCGGCCGGAGCCTCCTCGCCGCGCTCCCCATCGTCATAGGGGCCGTGTCTTGAATGCTTGCGCGCCATGTGTTCACCAAATGCCTGATCCCGCTATCGCCTTTAGCGGTCGAGCGGGGATTTTACAGCGCCGTCGACCAAGCCTCGCGGTGTGCCCGGTCAGGACTTTGCCCTAGAACTGGTCCGGTCGACCGCGTCCTGCCACCCCTGCATGAGCGTTGTCCGCGCCTCGCCGGTCATTGTCGGGTTGAACACGCGGTCTTCCTGCCAGGCGGCGGCGATATCGTCGGGGCCGTTCCAGATTCCCACCGCCATGCCGGCGAGAAACGCTGCACCGGCCGCCGTCGTCTCGATGTTTGCGGGCCGGACCACATCGGTGGCGAGCATGTCGGCGAGGAACTGGCAGAACCAGTCGTTAGCCGCCATCCCGCCATCGACGCGGATCTGGCGGGCATCGCGCGCGCCATCCGCGACCATCGCGTTCATCAGGTCGGCGGTCTGGTAGGCGACCGATTCCAGCGCGGCGCGGGCGATGTGCGACCCGGTCGCGGCAAAGGTGAGACCGGTGATGCTCGCGCGCGCGTCGGGGTCCCAGTGCGGTGCGCCCAGACCGACGAATGCGGGCACCATGTAGACGCCACCATTGCCGTCGAGCTTGGTCGCCATGTCGTTGGTATCGGCTGCCTGATTGATCAGGCCCAGTCCGTCGCGCAACCACTTCACCGCCGCCCCCGCGACGAAGATCGAGCCCTCCAGCGCATAGGTGATCTCGCCGTCGAGCTGATAGGCGATGGTGGTGAGCATGCCGTTTTTGCTCGTGACAGCCTCCTTGCCGGTATTGAGCAGCACGAAGCAGCCGGTGCCGTAGGTCGACTTTGCATCGCCACGCTGGAAGCAGGCTTGGCCGACGACGGCTGCTTGCTGGTCGCCCGCCATCCCGCCGATCGGGACCGACGTCCCAAGCAGGTCCGGCGTGGTTTCGCCGAAGATCGTGCTGTTGTTCTTGACCTCGGGCAGCAGGCTTTCGGGAATGTCGAGCATCCGCAGCATGTCCGGGTCCCAAGCGCCCTTATGGATGTCGAACAGCAAGGTGCGCGAGGCGTTGGACGCATCGGTCGCGTGGACCTTACCGCTGGTCAGCCGCCACAACAGGAAGCTGTCGATCGTCCCGAAGGCGAGTTCGCCGCGGTTGGCACGGTCGCGAACGCCGTCGACAGTGTCGAGGATCCATTTGAGCTTCGTGCCCGAAAAATACGGGTCGAGGATCAGCCCGGTCCGCGCGCGCACGAGCGGTTCGTTGCCGTCGGCCTTGAGTTGCGCGCAGAGCTTGGCGGTGCGGCGGTCCTGCCAGACGATCGCGTTGTGGACGGGCTCGCCGGTCTTGCGATCCCAGACGACCACCGTCTCGCGCTGGTTGGTGATACCGATCGCGGCGACCTTGCCGCCGTCTGCCTCGGCAGCCTGCTTGAGCGTCGCGACGGTATCGCGCCAGATGTCCTCGGGGTCGTGCTCGACCCAGCCGGACTGCGGATAATGCTGGGCGAATTCCCGGCGTACCGTCTGGCGCGGCACGCCGTCGCTGCCGAACGTCATGCTGCGGGTCGAAGTCGTACCCTGATCGATGGCCAGGATGATGGTGTCAGTCACGCTTCACTCTCCTTCGGTCGTGTCGGCTGGCGTCGAAACGGCGCGCTCGTCATTGGGGCCCTGCGATGGGCGTGTCGCGTGGCAGGAACGGCCGGATCAACAGATGTTGCGCGCCGCCGCCGATTGCTGCGCCAATCAACGGCCCGGCGATCGGGGCCCACCAATAGTTGCCCACGCCTGGAAACGCGGATGCGTCCCAGCCCATCAACCAGGCAAAGGTACGCGGTCCGAGATCGCGCGGGGTTGATCGCCCAGGCTTCCAGATACCCCATCGATGCGCCGATTACCGCGACGAGCAGGCCGATTACGATGGCGCCGAAGTTCGCTTGTGGTGCCATCGTGTTGAACTCGTCGGTGATCGCGAAGATGCCGAAGACCAGGATCGCCGTGAGGATGATTTCGTCGATAAAGCCCTTCATTGTCGTCACCGCGACACCCGGCGCGGTGAAGAATACGCCAGCTGCACCGCCACCGGCGCGGGTCATGTGCTGCGTCGCGTTGAAGTGATCGATGACGTTGTAATAGAGCGCATAGACCAGCGCCGCGCCGAGGAACGCGCCGACGAGCTGCGCGCACCAATAGGGCAGCACCTTCCTCCAGGGAAAACCGCGGTACAGCGCGAGCGCCAGCGTCACGCCCGGATTGGCATGCGTCCCCGAGACCGCGCCGGTGACGTAAATCGAGATCGACACCGCCATCCCCCAGGTCATGCAGACTCCCCAATAGGCGGTCTTGTACGGACTGGGATCGTAGAGCGTGTACATCGCAGCGACCGACAGACCGAACGTCATCACGATGAAGATCGCGATCGCCTCCGAGATCAGTTCGCCGAGATACGCCTTGCCAGGGGTCATCGACTTGGGCCGATCGGTCGTTGCCGGCGCGATACGCTTCGTCCTGCCTGCTCGATGGGCATCCTGTGCTCCTTCTTGAACGCCGACCCTTTGGGTGCTGGTCTTTGGACCCTCTTTACCGGTACCGATACCGTTGTCGACCAGCGGTACCGGTGGCTCCCACTTGATGCACCGTTTCCGCAGGCACCGGCCGTACCAACGGTCCTGCTAGACATGCCGGCAGCATCATGGTTTCCGCCGGTAATGATCGACCTTCTCTCCCCCACGTCAGACGCGATCGCTCAGCTGGACACGCTGTTCCGCGGCGGAGCGATCGGGCTGTTGCTGCTGGCGGCGGTGGTATTTGCGCGCGCCCCGGCATCGTTGCCGAGCCGGTTCGGGCTGGCGCTGACGCTGTGCACGGTGGTCGGCACGCTGGCAGGGTTGCCGCGCGCGCCGACCGCGTTCGATCCGCTGCTCGATCTGAGTTCGAGCGCGGCGATCCCGTTATTCTGGCTGTTCGCGCGCGCGTGGTTCGACGATGCGTTTCAGCCGAAGCCGATCGATCTGGCGCTGGCCGCGGCGTTCCTATGTTGCACGACGTACGCCAGCCTGCAGGGCCGTGGACTGGCCGCGCCAATCGAGGGGCTGGACGTCATGATTTACGCGGCGGGCATGGCGTTTGCGATCCATGCGCAGTGGCTGGCGTGGCGCAACCGGCAGGGCGATCTGGTCGAGGCACGGCGGCAGGCCCGGTCGATCTTCGTCGTGTCGATCGGGCTGATCATCCTGTGGCTGCTTGGGAGCGAGATCGTTGGCCGTGCGACGGGCGAGCTCGCGGTGTCGGGAATGGCTTCCGCTGCCGGGCTCTTCATGGGGGCGTTCGTGATCACCGCGCTGCTGTTCGGGTTGCGCCACCCGGAGGTTTTTCCGAGCGCGGTTGCAGCTCCCGACGTGCCGGTGGCTGCCACTGTCCCGGAGCCGCTCGACGCGACCCTCGAGCGCTCGCTCGCCCGAATGATGACCGAAGACCGTGCCTATCGCGACCCCGATCTGACGATCGGCGGAATCGCCGCGCGCGTCGACACGCCGGAATATCGCGTACGGCGGCATATCAATGGCGGACTCGGCTATCGCAACGTCAGCGACTATCTCAACGAACACCGCATTGCCGAAGTCCGCAGCGCGCTCGCCGACCCGACACAGGCGGACGTGCCGATCCTGACGATCGCGATGGATGCGGGGTTCGGCAGCCTCGTGATGTTCAACCGCGTGTTCAAGGACCGCCTCGGCGAAACGCCTAGCGCATTCCGACGGCGGCATCTGGAGGGCTGACCGCACCGGTTTCCAGGCATGATGACCGGTCGTTTTCGAAAATGACCGGTCGATTTCGAGGATTGGCAGGCCAGGATCTGCCCGGACCTTCAGGGCGACTGCGTTCACCAACGGGACGCGACGATGCCGAAGATCTCCACTGCCCCGACCGGGCTGCCGACCACGTTAATTGCCGCCGGTCTGACCCTGCTTGCCTGCGCCGGCTGTTCCTCCGAGCCGGTCGCCTCACCCCGATCGGACCCCACGCTGGTCGATGTCGTCACGATCCACCACGCCGGCGGTCAGACCGCAGCGTTCGACGGCGTGCTGCGCCCGCGCCGTGACATAGCGCTCGGTTTCAAGACCGGCGGCCGCGTGCTCGCGCTGAGCGTACAGGTCGGCGATCACGTTCGCGCCGGGCAGGTCATCGCCCGCCTGTCGCGTGCCGAGGCGATCGCCGATAGTGGACAGGCGCGGGCCGACCTCGCCGCCGCGACGGTGGAGGCGATCCGAGCCGGCGACGCCGCACGACGCGCGGCCGGGCTGGACGGAATCGGCGCGCTGTCGGCCGCCGAGGTCCGCGACCGCACGCTGACCGCCAGTGCCGCGGCGGCCAAGCGCGACGCAGCGCGTGCGGCGTTCGATCACAGCCGCGCGACGCTCGCCGACGCGGTGCTGGTCGCGCCCGAAAACGGCGTCGTGACCGAACGCGCGGTCGAGTCCGGTGCGGTGGTCGATGCCGGCAGCGTCGTCGTCCGGCTGGCCGCGGGCGCGCCCGAAATCGAGGTCCGCCTGCCCGAGCGCGTGCGGTTGAGCAGCGGGACGATGGCGGATGCGAGCTTCTGGTCCGCCTCCGAGACGATAGCCGAAGCACGGCTGAGGCTGATCGGGCCGGCAGCGGACGGCACGCTCCGGCTGCGGACCGCGCGGTTCAGCGTGCTCGGCGACGTTTCGCAGGTCCCGTTCAACAGTTCGGCGACGGTCACGTTGCGGCTGCCCGATCCCAAGGCGACGATCCGCGTGCCGCTGACCGCGCTCGGCGCGCAGGGCAGCCAGCCGCATGTCTGGTCTTTGTCGACGGTTGGCGACCGCGTCCACCGCCAGCCGGTGCACCTCGTCGAACTACGCGGCGACGACGCGATCGTCTCCGGCCTGCCCGATGGCCAGCGGATCGTCGCGAGCGGCGGCGACACGCTGTCGGAAGGGCAGCGCGTCGTCTTGGCCGGCGTCGTCCCAGGCGGCAACTGAGCGATGGACCGCTTCAACCTGTCGCGCTGGGCGATCCGCCACCCCGCACTCGTCGGCTTCCTGATCGCGTTGCTGTTCGCCGCGGGCACCGCGCAATTCTTCGCGCTCGGTCGCGACGAGGATCCCACTTTCACGCTGAAGGAGATGATCGTCGCCGCGGCCTGGCCCGGTGCGGCGCCGGCGCAGATGCGCGAGCAGGTCGCCGACCCGATCGAACGCCGACTGCGCGCGACAGAGGATCTCGATTTCCTCCAGACCTATTGCGTCGACGGGCGCTGCGCGATCCGCGTGTCGCTGAAGGATGGCGCGCCAAAGGACCGCGTGCCGGTGATCTGGCAACAGGTCCGCAAGCAGCTGAAGGATCTCGAGCCGGGTCTGCCGGCGGGGGCAACGGTCGCCGCCGATGACGATTATGCCGACGTCTATGGCTATGTGTTCACGCTGACCGGCGCGGACAATGCGCGGCTCGTCACGCTGGCCGAGCAGGCGCGCGACGCGGTGCTGCGCGTGCCCGGCGCGGGCAAGGTGCAGATCACCGGCGAGGTGCCGCGCCGGCTGTACGTCGATGTAGACTCGCGCCGGCTTGCCGCGATGGGCCTGTCGCCCGACGCAGTCGTGCAGGCGCTGGCGAAGCGCAGCAGCGTCGCGCCGGCGGGCGTGGTCGAGCGGTCGATGCGCGTCCCAATGCGGATCGGTGGTGCGGTCGACGGCGTCGATACGGTCGAGAATACCGCCGTCCCCGGCGCAGACGGGACGATCAGGGTCGGCGACATCGGCACGGTCAGCAACGGCTATGCCGATCCCCCGGACGGTCTGGTCCGCCACGCGGCCAAGCCCGCGGTGGTGCTGGCGATCGCGATGGCGCCGGGGGCCGACGGGCTCGGCTTCGGCAAGCAATTGTCGGAAGCCGCCGCGGCGTTCGGCCGGACGCTGCCCGCGGGCGTGACGATGACGCAGGTTCAGGACCAGAGCCAAAACATCCGCGAGGCGGTCGACGCGTTCCTGATCAAATTCTTTTGCGCGCTGACGGTGGTGTTGCTCGTCGCGTTCTTGACGCTCGGCTGGCGAACCGGCGTAGTGGTCGCGCTGTCGGTACCGCTGACGCTCGCGATCGTCGCGCTGTTCATGGGGGCGAGCGGGATCGGGCTCGAGCGGATCTCACTCGGCGCGCTGATCCTGTCGCTCGGGCTGCTGGTCGACGATGCGATCATCAGCGTCGAGGCGATGGTGGTCCAGCTCGAAAAGGGCGCGAGCCGGGCCGATGCCGCCGCCTATGCCTGGACGCACACCGCGTTTCCGATGCTGACGGGGACGCTGCTGACGATCGTCGGCTTCCTGCCCGTCGGGTTCGCGCAATCGACGACCAGCGAATATGCCGGCGGCATCTTCTGGGTGACCGGGTCGGCGCTGTTGGTCAGCTGGGTCGTCGCGGTCGTGTTCACACCGTATCTGGGCGTGCGATTGCTGCCCGAAGCGCGCGCGCCATGATGCGGATGCGATGTACGATACGCCGGTGTACCGGCGGCTGCGCAAGCTGGTCGATGCGTGCATGGCGCGGCGCAAGACCGTGGTCGCGCTCACGGCGGCGCTGCTGGCGGCAAGCCTGGCGGGCGCAATGCTGGTCCGCCAGCAATTCTTCCCGATCTCCGACCGCCCCGAAATCATCGTCGACGTCAGCCTGCGGCCCGGCGCGTCGCTGTCCGCCACCTCGGCGGCGGTGAAGCGGATCGAGGCGAGCATCGCGAAGGACCGCGATATTGCACAGGTAGACAGCTATATCGGCCAGGGCGCGCCGCGTTTCTATCTCCCCTACGGCCCCTCGCTGCCCGACCCGGCGACCGCGACGATGGTACTGGTCGCGCCCGACCTGCGCGCACGTGAACGTGTCATCGCGCGGCTGCTCGCAAACCACGCGTCGCCCGAGGCGAAGCTCCACGTCCGTCGCCTGTCGCTCGGGCCGAGCGCCGGTTTCCCCGTGCAATACCGCGTGATCGGACCCGATCCGGAGATTTTGCGGACCATCGCCGCGCGGTTGGAAGCGGTGCTACGCACGACGCCCGGCACGACCGCGGTCCAGGCGGATTGGGGGACGCCGTCGGTCGCGGTGCGGCTCGACCTCGACCCCGATCGGGTCGCGCGGCTCGGGCTCGATCGGGCGCGGCTGGCGGGCGAGGTCGCGACGATGCTGTCGGGCCAGCCGGCCGGTGACGTGCTCCGCGGGACCAAACGGATCGGCATCGTCGTGCGTGGCACGGCGCCGGATCGCAGCGATCCGGGGCGGCTCGCCGACATGGCGGTGAGCACGCCCGGCGGTCCGGTCCCGCTCGATCAGGTCGCGCGGATCGGCGCGACTACGGAGCAGCCGATCGTCTGGACGCGCAACGGCGCGCTCTGCATGACCGTGCAGGCGGACATTACCGGCGACGTCCAGGCCGGCGAAGTCGTCGACGCCGCCGCCGCGCGTCGCCGCGATCGCGACATCGCTGCCCGCCGGCTACCGGATCGAAGACGGCGGCGACGGCGAGCTGTCCGCCAAGGCGAACGATGCGATCTATGCGCTGCTGCCGATCACCTTCGCGCTGATGCTCCTGCTGCTGATGATTCAGCTGCAGAGCATCGGCCGGACGCTGTTGGTGCTGGCGACCGCACCGCTCGGGGTGATCGGCGCGGTGGTGGCGCTGGTGCTGACCGGCGCGCCGTTCGGGTTCGTCGCGCTGCTCGGGCTGATCGCGCTCGCCGGAATGATCATGCGCAACTCAATCATCCTGGTCGATCAGGTGACGCATAACCAGGCCGAGGGCATGGACCTGCCCGCAGCGATTGTCGCCGCGACGATCGGTCGATCGCGCCCGGTCGTGCTGACCGCGCTGGCGGCGGTGCTCGCGTTCATTCCGCTCTGCTTCAACATCTTCTGGGGGCCGATGGCGATCGTGATGATCGGCGGGCTCATAGGCGCGACGATCCTCACGCTGGTCGCCCTCCCCGCGCTCTACGCGCTCGCCTTCGATCGCACATCCGGCCTTCCGAAGGAGGACCACGACAATGCATGATCCGAAACTCTCATGGGTGCCGCTGCTGCTCGCCGTCGCGCTGGCGAGCTGTACGGTCGGCCCGAATTTCGCGCCGCCCGCGGCGATCCTGCCGCCGGTCTGGCAGAGTGTGGCCCCGGTCTCGGCTAGCACCGATGCGCGCTGGTGGCGGAGTTTCGACGACCCGGTGCTCGACGCGTTGGAGGCTCGAGCCGGTTCGGCGAACCTCGACATTGCCGCGGCGATCGAACGGATCACCGCCGCGCGGATCGAACGCGGCCAGGCTCGCGCCGCCGGGTCGCCGCAGATCGAAGGCCAAGCCGGCTATAGCCGCGAGCGCATCGGCACCGCGGGGATCGCCTCGGTGACGCAGACGCTGCTCGGCGTCACCCCGACGACGACCCCGCCCAAGGGCGTCGACTTCGATCTCTACAGCGCGGGCGTCGGCGCGAGCTGGGAACTCGATCTCTGGGGCGGCCATCGTCGCCAGGCCGAGGCCGCGCAGGCTTCGGTCGAGGCCACCGAAGCCGCCGCGCGCGGCGTGCACCTGTCGGTCGAGGCCGAGGTCGCGCGCACCTATTTTCAACTGCGCGGCCTGTGGGACGAGCGCCGCATCGCACAGGACGGGGTCGCACTCGCCGAGCGCAACGCATCGATCGCGCGCGCTGCTGGCTCGCGGTCTCGCCACACCGATCGATCTTGCCGCGATCGAGGAGA
Organism: Sphingomonas sp. LR55; assembly: GCF_036856015.1. Taxonomy (NCBI): domain Bacteria; kingdom Pseudomonadati; phylum Pseudomonadota; class Alphaproteobacteria; order Sphingomonadales; family Sphingomonadaceae; genus Sphingomonas; species Sphingomonas sp. LR55. The sequence continues at coordinate 2,672,170 of NZ_JASPFO010000001.1, read as the reverse complement.
AACTGCGGGCTCTGCATGGCGACATCGTCGAGCTCGACCACCAGGCGGCCACGACGCAGTGCGCGCTGGCGATCCTGGTCGGTGGCACGCCCGATACCGCCCCGTTCGACCGCACGACGCTGCAACCGCAAAGCCCGCTCCCGGCGGCGGCGGTGCGCGTGCCCTCCGAGGTTGCCCGCACACGTCCCGACATCGTCGAAGCCGAAGCACGGCTTCACGCAGCGACCGCGCAGATCGGCGTCGCGCAGGCCGATTTCTATCCCAAGATCGACCTGACGGGCCTGTTCGATATCGACGTGCTGAACCTCGCCGATTTCGGCTGGAACGCGCGCAGCACGAGCATCGGCCCCAGTCTGTCGCTGCCGATCTTCTCCGGCGGCCGATTGCAGCGGCAACTCGACCTGCGCCGCTCGGAAGAGCGCACCGCCGCGCTCGCCTACCGCCAGACCGTCCTCAACGCCTGGCGCGAAGTCGACGACGCGCTGTCGGCGAACCGCGCCGCCGCCGAGCGCACCAGCCTATCCGACCGCGACCTCGCATCGCGTCGCCTGACGGTGGCGATGGTCGAGGCCCGCTACGCCCGCGGCGACATCGCGGCCTCGCCGCTGCTCGACGCCCGCCAAGCGGCCTTGTCCGCGGAGTTGGCCGTCGTTCGCCAGCGCGTCGCCACCGCGCTCGCGCACATCCAGCTTCACCGCGCGCTCGGCGGCTGACCGCTCGCCGCGCCGATCACATTTCAACCAAGGACCTTCTCATGCCCTATATCCAAACTCTGTCGCTCATCCTCGGCAGCACATTGGCGGCGTTCACCACGCTACCCGCCCATGCGCAAGACGCACCCGCCGATCCGTACCGCGATACCGTGACCGTCGGTGTCGGGGTCGCGGCACTCCCCGATTACGAAGGCTCGAACGACTATCGGATCACCCCGGCACCCGCCGCGATCGGGACGATCAAGGGCTATGGCTTCGTCCTGGCCGGCAACCAGCTGAGCGTCGACCTGATCAAGAACGCGCCGGGCCCGGTCTGGGACGTGCAGGCAGGCCCCGTCGCGCAACTCAATTTCAACCGTAGCGCCCTCGGCAGCATCGACGACCGCCGCGTCCGCGCGCTCGGCAAGCTTGGCGTCGCGGTCGAGCTCGGCGGCTATGTCGGCCTCGGCAAGACCGGCGTCCTGACCAGCCCCTACGATACGCTGTCGGTGACGCTCGGCTATCGCCACGACGTCAGCGGGGTTCACGATAGCGGCATCTGGAGCCCCGGCATCACCTATGTCACGCCGCTGTCGCTCAAGGCCGCGATCGGCCTGTTCGCCTCCGCCGACATCGTCGAACGCGGCTATGCGCAGACCTATTACAGCGTGTCCGCAGCGCAGAGCGCGACGAGTGGACTCCCCGTCTACACGGCCCGCGGTGGCCTCAAGAACTGGACGCTCGGCGCAATCGGCAGCTATTCGCTCACCGGCGATTTGCTGCACGGCGTCAAGCTGGTCGCAGGCGGCACCTATGGCCGCATGGCAGGCTCGATCGCGCACAGCCCGCTCGTCGCCATCGCCGGATCGCGCGACCAATGGCTAGGGACGCTAGGGCTCGCCTATACGTTTTGAGGATATCAACCCGGTAGCGTTGGTGAGCCCGTGACATGCGCCAACTGCGACGCGGACATCGCCATCCCTGGCAATCATACCGTTGACCGGCATGCCGTCGCGAGGTGGACTGACGTAACTTACGCCGCTTCGGCGCGGCGCGGCAGCTTCCAGTTCGGGCGGACGAAATGGCAGGTATAGCCATTCGGCTTGCGTTCTAGATAGTCCTGATGCTCGGGCTCGGCCTCCCAGAAATCGCCCACCGGCGAGAGTTCGGTCACGACCTTGCCGGGCCATAGCCCCGACGCCTCGACATCTGCGATCGTATCCTGCGCCACCGCCTTCTGGGCGTCGTCGGTATAGAAGATCGCGGACCGGTAGCTGGCACCGCGATCATTGCCCTGCCGGTTGACCGTGGTCGGATCGTGGATCTGGAAGAAGAATTCGAGCAGCATCCGAAAGTCGGTACGCGCCGGATCGAAGAAGATCTCGATCGCCTCGGCATGGTTGCCGTGATGGCGATACGTCGCGTTGGCGACCTCCCCGCCGGAATAGCCGACACGCGTCGAGACGACACCGGGCTGCGCACGGATCAGATCCTGCATGCCCCAGAAGCATCCGCCGGCAAGAACCGCGCGCTCGGTTTTGGCCGGCACATCCTCGACCTGATCGAGATACGCGGCATAGCCTTTGGTGGCCATCTCGCCCCGCGGGACGAAACGCAGTGCCGCCGAATTGATGCAGTAGCGCAAGCCACCGCGACTGCGCGGGCCGTCCTTGAAGACATGGCCGAGATGGCTGTCGCCATGCGCCGAGCGCACCTCGGTACGGGGGATCAGCATCGACCAGTCGCGTTTGGCCGTGACGTTGGCAGTCTCGATCGGTCGGGTGAAGCTGGGCCAGACGCAGCCGGAATCATATTTGTCGGTGCTGGCGAACAACGGCTCGCCCGACACGATGTCGACATAGATCCCCGCGTCCTTCACATGCAGGAGCGCGCCGGAACCGGGGCGCTCGGTCGCATTCTCCTGCGTGACGCGATATTGTTCCGGTGTCAGCGCGGCAACGGCGTCTTCTGTCTTGCGATAGCTGGTCATGGCGGCACTCCGTTGACCACAATGTGGTGCGCCGTGGCGGCGCTGTCGAGGTGCGGACGGCGACCGGGAGCCGCGGCGTTCGTCGAACCGGGGTCATCGCCCAGACGACCGGTTCGCGGTCTGGCCTCACGACAGCACCAAATCGACCCGTGTCGCGTCGAACCCTTGGACGGCGGCGAAGCGGACTGGCGCGGTGCAATTGGCGAACACCACGGTCTGGGAAACGATCGAGCCACTGACGCTTCAGCCCTGGCCTGGCCAGGCCTGGCCTAGCCCGGCCCGGCACCGCGATCGTCGTCGGACCGTTGAGGTTCGGCGGCTTCAGCCCGTCCGAGTCTCGCGCGGTGACAGGCGTTCCATGGCTTCCCCGTTGGCCTGAACTCTCTTCCCCGGTACAGGGACGGGATGACGAAGCGACGCGCGCAATCCTCGCACTTGCGGGCTCGGGGATCGCGGCAAGGCGCGTCGTCGGAACAATGGCTGCTGTTGCTCGGGGTCGCGGTGGTGGCCGCGGCGATCTTCGGCACGTTGACCGACCTGCCCTGGCCCGCGGCGACGATCGATCTACGGCGTCCCCAACGCCTGACGATGGCGCAGGCCCGCGCGTCCAACGCGCTGGTCCCGATTGCGGTGGCAAAGCGTCGTTCTGCGACGCGGTTTCGTTTCAAAGGTGGCCCTGCGGCACGCGAACAGGCAACCGAATGTCTCGCGACCGTGGCGCTGTACGAAGCCGGTGACGATCGTGACGGACAGCGCGCCGTGATCCAGGTCGTGCTCAACCGCGTCGGGGCGGCGGGCTTCCCCAAGACCGTCTGCGGCGTCGTGTACCAGGGCGCGAACCGCAAGACCGGGTGCCAGTTCTCGTTCTCCTGCGATGGTTCGCAAGTGCGCAGGCCCGAACATGATGGTTGGGACCAGGCCAGACGCGCCGCCCGTCGCGCCCTGAATGGGTATGTCTACGCACCGGTCGGTCGGGCAACGCACTATCATACCGACTGGATGGTGCCCTATTGGCGCGCGTCGCTCGTCAAGGTCGCGACGGTCGATTCACATATCTTCTATCAGCGGCGTTGATGGCCGGGGCACCGCATCGCCGCCGCGGTACTGTTCACACGCCCCGTTCCACATGCGCCGACCCAATGGGATCCGACATGCCGAAGTTTTCAAGATCCACGCTGTTCGTTGCAGGCTTGTCGTTCGCGATGACGGGATGCGCTGGCGGTACGTTCCGACCGGTCAACGACAGCCCCGTCAGGCTGGGCGCGGCTTACCGCGTCAAGGGCACCACCTATGTGCCGGTCGTCGACCCGGACTACGACGTGCTCGGTTATGCCAGTTGGTACGGAACGGAATCGGGCAACCGGACCGCAAGCGGTGAACGTTTTCGCGCGGATTGGATAACGGCGGCGCATACGACGCTGCCGCTGCCGACTTATGTCGAGGTGACCGCGCTTGATACCGGGCGACGCATCATCGTGCGGATCAACGATCGCGGTCCGTTTGTCGGCCGTGCCCGGATCATCGACCTTTCGCGCGGTGCTGCGGTCGGTCTCGGCGTGCGGTCCGCCGGTCCCGCCGCCGTGCGCGTGCGTCGCGTCGAACCGAGCGAGGCCGACCGCGAACGCCTGCGCAAGGGAAAATCCGCGCGTGCACTCCCGCCGATTTCCGAACGTGAGCGGCTCAACCTGCGATCGCAACTTACCGCCGCAGGCTTCTAAACCGGTTGGTCGCGCAGCGCGGCGCTTTACATCGGGAAAGCCTTTTCCGCGGCAGCACCGCGAGGTCAGGGCGGCACATGCAAGCAGTGGGGGCGGGGATATCGCGAAGGGTCAAGCGGTAGTATCGAAACGATAGCGTATCTAATCTTTCGCACCTGCCGCATAGAGGGGATCTACCGCGCTGAAGTCATGGTGATCCTCCATCGTTGATGATCTCATGAAAGGTGGGGAAGTGCCGGATTTATCCAAAATCTTACCGGCAAGTGCCTGATCCGCGTGTTTTAATTGTTACTCGCGTTGCACTGTGCGAACCGCACACAATAAGGCACCACAATCTATGTTAAGGCCTGATGAATGAAGGCAGAACAATTTGGCGGCGGAACGCAGGCGCGGGGCCTGTCCGCATCGGCGTTGGATATGCCGCCCGGGCTTCACGTCCGCTATGCCGCGCCCGACCGGACGCTTGCCGAATGTATTACCGGCTACGCGATCTATGCGGCCGAAAGTTGCGACGCGATGGTCAACTGGTATCTGCCGTCGCCGCCGATGCTGTCGATCGTGCTCGATGCCGGCCCGATCACCGTATCGCTCGGCAATCATCGGTTCGGTCCGCTCGATCCCGTCAGTCTCTATGGACCGATCAGTCGTGCGTTCCGCACCGTGACGCATGGCGGGATCGCGGTGGGGATTGGTATCAGTGCGCTCGGCTGGGCGCGCATGACGCAGCGGCATGCCAGCGATTTTCACAATCGGATCGTCCCGGCGAGCACGCTACTCGGGGCGGACTTCGTCGAGCGGCTGCGCGAGGGGCTCGACCTGCTCGACGACGAAGCGTCGATCAAGCCGCTGCTCGACGACATGCTCGCGCCGCTGTTCGCGGTCCAGAATCCGCGTGAGCCGTTGATCCGCGCGTTCACCGCCCTGACGATCACCGATGGCGTGATAGAGATGAAGGATGTCGCCGATCGGCTGGGCGTGCCGACGCACGAACTGCGACGCGTGGCGACACGGTATTTTGGCATGCCACCCAAGATGTTGCTGCGCCGTGCGCGGTTCCTGCGATCGTTTATCGGCTTGATCCGCGACGAAGGGCTCGGCGATTATTCGAAGATCGACAGCAGCTATTTCGATGCATCGCACTTTCTGCGCGATTCCGGGACATTCCTCGGGACGACGCCGCGGCGCTTTCTTGCGGCGGAGACGATCTTCCTGCGTGCGAGCCTGCGCGCGCGATTGACAATTCTGGGTGCGCCCACCGCGACGCTCCACGACGGCATCCCGCGCACGCGCGTTTCCCATCCCCACCGCGACGATGACATGCGCGCCCAGCCCGAAATCTAACGCACCGGTCTTCAAACCGCGCGAGCTAGCGCCTTCTTCAATTTTGCGTGCGCCAATGCCTTGATCTGGCAGACGCGCGCCGAGCCGACGCCGAACACTTCACCGATCTCCTCGAGGTTGAGTTCCTCGACGTAATAGAGCTGGATCACTTGCGCTTCGCGTTCGGGGAGCGCGGTGATCGCTTTGATCAGGGCTTCGCGCAGGTCGCTGTCGGCAAGTTGCTCGAATGCATCCGGGGTATCGTCGGCGAACCAGGGGAGGTCGTCGGCGTACATCTCGTCGATCGAGTCGAAGCGGATCGAGTCGGCGGTGACGTAGTCGGTGCGGAGTTTCTCGATCGTCACGCCGATATGCTCTGCGATCATGTCTTCTCCGGGAGCCTTGCCCGTGCGGGCGGTGAGCGTCGAGATCGCCTCGGCATATTGGCGGCGGCGACGCATCGCGCCGCGCGTCGACGTGGCCTGGCGGCGGAGTTCGTCGATCATGCTGCCGCGCAGGCGGGTGATCAGGTAGGTCTTGAACGGCATGCCGCGTTCGTCGAAATTCGCGGCGGCCTCGACCAGCGCGACCAGGCCGACCTGGATCAGGTCCTCTACCTCGACGCTGCTGCTCATGCTGCCGTGGACGTGCCAGGCGATCCGGCGGACGAGCGGCAGGTGCTGTTTGACGAGCTGGTCCGCGTCGCCGCCGGGGCGTTGATGCGGGCGGTACGTCAAAGGCTGGGCGTCTGCGAAGGCGCCGCGCATCGGGAGGGCGCTCATGCTGCAAGCGCCTGTTGGGAAGCGCCGATGACCGCGACGACCTCGACCGCCTTTTCCTCCGGCACCTCGAAGAACGACATCACCGGCGTATCCGGCAGGCACGTTCGCACCAGCTTGCGGATCGCGATCCGGATAGTCGGCTGGACGACCAGCGCGAACGGTTTCGCCTCGGCGATCAGCGGTTCGGCGGCGCGTTGCAGCGCCTCGACGATGCGGCGGCCGAGATCGGGTTCGATGACGTGGCGGCGCGATTGATCGGCGCGCATCGCCTGGCCGAGCAGACCTTCCAATTGACCCTCCAAAGTCATGACGCGCAGCGGTTCGCGCACGCCGCACAGTTTCTGGATGATGAGCGCGCCGAGTTCGGGACGGATCGTCTCGATGATCTCTTCGGCGTCCTGCGTGCGCTGCGCCGCGACCGCGATCGCGCCGGCGATGCGGCGGAATTCCTTGAGCGGCACGTTCTCCGCGAGCAGGCCTTTCAGGACCTGCGTCAGCGTCGTGATCGGCAGCGGCGCGAGTGCGGCGACCAGCTGCGCGGCGCGCTCCTTGAGGCCGTCGAGCAGCGCCTGCACTTCGTCTTGGCCGAGCAGGTCGGCCGCGTTCTGGCCAAGCAAATGGTTCAGATGCGTCGCCATCACGGTGCCGGGATCGACCACGAGATAGCCCGCACCGGTCGCGGCATCGGCGTCGCCCGCGTCGACCCAGGTCGCGTCGAGCCCGAAGGTCGGGTCCTTGACCTTCTTGCCGAACAGGTCGCCGAACGCCTGGCCCGTGTCGAGCGCGAGCATCTCGTCGGGCGAGACGGTATCCTCGCCGACGACGACGCCGTTGACGAGGATGCGGTAGACGTAGGGGGCGAGGTTGATGTCGTCGCGGACGCGGACCTGCGGCACGACGAACCCGAGTTCTTTCGACAACTGGCGGCGGACGCCGGTGATCCGCCCCATCAGTGGTGACCCGCGACGCTCGTCGGCGAGCGGCACCAGGCCGTAACCGATGTCGAGATTGACCTGCATGCCGTCGGTGACTTCCTCCCAGCCGATCTTCGACTGGTCGATCGTCTCGACGGGCACGACGACGACGGGGGCGGGGCGCCGCTCAATCTGGCGCAGCTTCCACGCGGCGAATCCGGCGATCGTCGCGGCGGGCAGGATGACCATGTGCGGCATGCCGGGCAGGATGCCGAGCAGCGCAAGGATGACCGCGACCGGGGTCCAGGTGCGTGGGCTACCGAACTGGCCACCGATCTGGCCGGCGAGATCCTTGTCGGAGGTGACGCGCGTGACGATCGAGGCGGCGGCGATCGACAGCATCAGCGACGGCAGCTGCGCGACGAGCGCGTCGCCGATCGCGAGCAGGATGTAATTGTGCGCGGCATCGGCGATCGTCATGCCGTGGCTGACGGGCCCCAGGATCAGACCGCCGATAATGTTGGCGGCGAGGATCAGCATCGCCGCGACCGCGTCGCCCTTCACGAACTTCGACGAGCCGTCCATCGAGCCGTAGAAATCGGCTTCGGTGGAGACTTCGACGCGGCGCGCCTTGGCTTCGTCGGGGGTGATGAGGCCCGCGTTGAGGTCGGCGTCGATCGCCATCTGCTTGCCGGGCAACGCGTCGAGCGTGAAGCGTGCGCTGACTTCGGACACGCGGCCGGCGCCCTTGGTGACGACGATCATATTGATGATCATCAGGATCGCGAAGACGAAGATGCCGACGACGTAATCGCCGCCGATCAGGAACGTGCCGAACGCCTCGATGACGTGACCCGCCGCGCTCTCGCCCTCGTGGCCATGGACCAGCACGATGCGGGTCGAGGCGACGTTGAGGCCGAGGCGGAAGAGGGTGGCGAACAGCAACACGGTCGGGAAGGCGGAGAAGTCGAGCGGCTTCTGCGCGTTGAGCGCGACCATCAGCACGGCGAGGCTGATCGCGATGTTCGCCACGAAGAAGATGTCGAGCATGAACGCCGGGATCGGCACGACCATGACGAGCACGAGCAGCAGGATCGCGAGCGGCAGGACCGACGCGCGGGCGTTGGAGAGGATGCGGTTCATCGCTTAGCCGCCCAGCCTTGCGAGCATCATGTAGGCGAGGCGCGCGGTGTCGGGCGTCGGGCGCAGGACGTTCACCGCGGTCTGGGCCGTCTTGCCGGTGAACCTGCCCATCGCGGTAGTCGCCCAGGCGAGTGCGTCGTCGGCGCTTTCGTTGTTGCCGGTGATGACCGTGCTGCCGTTCATGTCGAGCGCCTGCGCGGCATAGTTGGCGGGTGTCGCGGTCGCGCTTGCCCCTGCGGCGGCGCCACCGAGCTTGTCGGCGAACCGGTCGTAGATCGCCGACAGCGTGCGCGGCTGGTTGTTCGAATCGTAGAAGACGTTGTGGTTCGCACGCGCCGCGGCGGGGAACAGCGCGGCGCCGCTCGCCTGCGGGTTGGCCTGCATCGTCTTTAGGAACTTGGTCGCGCCGCCGAGCCCCATGAAGTGCGCCATATACAGGTCGGTGCCGGAAGCCGGCCGGTTCAGCGTGCCCTCGAGCGAGGTCTTGTTGTCCGACGCATATTCGGCGGCCATCAGCGAGGCGGCATTGGGATCGTTGCGCAGCGCGAGGATCGCCGCCTTGGTGCCGGCATCGCCGACCGAGAGGCGGCCGCTCGACGACTGGCCGATGCTGTTGGCGGCCCACGCCATGCCGTGCTCCGCGCCGTGCTTCTTGACGACGGAGAGCCAGCTCTGTTCTATGAACTGATAGAGCCCCGATGCGCTCGACGTGCCGGCCTTGGCATTGGCGTTGAGCCCGCTCTCGAGCTTCGCTTGGCCCAGCAGATAGTCGAAATCCACGCCCGTCTTGCTGCTTGCAAGCGCGATCGCGGACTGGATCCGGCCGGTAGTGATAGGATTGACGGTCATGCCCGTGTGCGGTGCCCCTGATTCAGGGGATACTCAGCAAGGGGCGTGCCAGTTTCCGCGCTTGTCGCCCGCCAGCACTGTGGCGCTCATTCAAAAGACCGTCACCCCAGTGAAAGCTGGGGTCTTTCGCGGCGAGGATGCGCCCTATCACGGGGATACCCCAGCTTTCGCTGGGGTGACGGACATTTGGGGGAAGGGGGCAGTGTCAGACGGTCGCGATGTTACGCGTACGCTGCCCTAAGTCCCGGCCGGTACCCGGCAACGGCACCGTCGCCGGTCAGGGTTTGCAGGCGGCGGCGAACATTTGCCGCCATCAGATTGGTATAGATCCGGCAGGTTTCGTTCAGCCGGTTCGCTTCGTCCGCCAGCTCGCGGATCTCGGTGCCGGCGGGGCCGGTTCCCAGGAGTGCGACCTGTTCGATCCCGGCGAGCTTGTCCGCGGTCGCGCGCTCGAGGCTGGCGACGTCGTTCGACTTCAACGCGGAAATCTCGGCGTGCAGCGCGTCGATCACGCGGATCAGGGCTTCACGCCGCTTCATTGGAATTCCAGGCGAGGCTGAGCGCCATCAGCCGATCGGCGATGGTCGCGGGAAGGATGGGGAAGGTGCCGCTGGCGATCGCCTTCTTGATCTCGGCGACGCGCGTCGCATTGACCGGTGGCGACGAGGCCATCGTCTTTGCCAGTGCCAATGAGTCCGAGAGGACCGGGTTCTGCGCCTGTGCCGCGGCTTGCGGCGAGGGCCGTACCGAAGTCTGAACGGGCGTCGTCGGCGTCGTGGCGGCGACGCGCGCGACGGAGCGATCTCCTGCTACTGACGGCTTCGCACCGATCGAGTCCACCATGTCCGCATCCTCTGGTTTGCGCTGACATGAGAAGAAACGACCGCACCGCGAAAAGCTTTAGCAAAATTAATCTGTTCGAAAATTTAGTTCGACCAGCCGGGCAAAGTCGCGCGCCCCGCCTCTACGGCGATCGCCTGGACCGGCGTCCGCGTCGCTTCCACCTTGACCATGAAGCGGCCGCCTGGCGCGGCATCGCCCATCGCGACACCTTCGCGGCTGATCGAAAAGCCCTCGGTGCCAGCCTCGATCACGATCGGATCGCCGCGCTTGATGACCGGCGCGGCCTTGGCCACGGGTACGAACGACGCGGCAATCGCGGCGGGAGCGTTCGCCGGCCGGATCACGGGCACGAAGATCCGCCATGATGGCCCTTCGCACGAGACGACGACCGCATCATGCTGTTCGGTACGCCACGACAGCGACACCGTCGGGCAGGTCGCAAGCCGCAGCCGGACATCGACGGGCGTGCGTGCGCCACCCTCGGCGCCGATCGGGCGCCCGGTAAACGCGGTGACCGAGCGATCGAGCGCGGCGGTATCCTGGAAGCTCGCGGCCATGAGCAGGAACGGGATGATCATTGCGGTGTCCTTCGAACTGGGCCCGTTTGGAGTTCGCCGACAAAGGCGACGGAGACGATCGCGGCGCGGCGGCCGGGTTTGGTGGCGGTGACGATCGCCACGCGCGACGGCGCGACCGCGGCGAGCGCGGCGGCGACGGTGCGCGCGCGGTCGGCGGCGAGGATCGCGGCGCTACCGGTGACGCGATCGATATCGGCGGGCGTACCGTCGGTGGATCCGGTAACCGTGAGCATCACGCGGGGATCGCGTGCCGCTTCCCGCGCCCAGGCGACGAGCGCGCCGGGCGTGGTCGGCAGGATCGCCGAGCCGGGCGCGAAATCGAGGATCCCGGCGGCGGCGACAGGCATCGGCGCGGGCTCGGCATCGTTGGCGCCAAAGCCTTCGCGGATACCCTTTGCCAAATCCTTGCCGCCGATGTGCTGGGTCGCCTGCAGGAGCACGAGGAAGCCGACCAGCAACAAGGCGAGGTCGGCGAGCGTGATCAGCCAGAGCGGCTTGCCGGTCGGCGCATCGGGATAGTCGCTGGCGTTCATGCCACGGTAGCCAGGGTCGGTGCCAAGCTTGGCGCGACATAGCCCCGCGGCGTCTCGCGGTCGGCGAGCGCCACGAGCGGCGCTTCGATGCGGGCGCGCTCGAAGGCTTCGTTGCGTCCTTGCGCGCGCAGGCGGTTGGCGATCGGCATGAAGAGCAAATTGGCGAACAGCGCGCCGTACAACGTGGCGAGCAGCGCAACCGCCATCGCGCCACCGATCGCGCCGGGATCGCTCATCGTCGCGAACATCTCGGCCAGACCGATCAGCGTGCCGATCATGCCCATCGCGGGGGCGACCTCGGCAGCGCCGGCCCAGACGTCGGCGGCGGCGACGTGGCGCTCTATGCGGGCACGGCGGCGGTGCTGGACGAGCGTCGAAACGTCTGTCGCCGAGGCTCCATCGACGATCGCGGCTATCGCGGCGGCGACGTCGGCATCGGCAATGACCGAGCGATCGAGCGCCATCACGCCGTGGCGCTTGGCGATCCGGGAGAGCGCGGTGATCTGCTGGAGCAGCGGGTCCGCATCGAACCGACCGCGGGCGAGCGTCGTGACCGCAACGAGCGCGCGGCCGAGATCGCGGAACGGGGTACGGAGGATGACCGCCAGCGCGGTGCCGCCACCGACGATGGCGAGCGCTGCTGGGTCGAGAAGTTGGGCGAGCGTGATCATGTGCGAGGGGCGATGCAAGGGGTGTGCCGGATTTGGTTTCCTCCGTCATGCCGGGCTAGTTCCGGCATTCACCGTGCCGCGTAGTCGATGGCTTCGGATGCGTGGAACGGTGGACCCCGGAACAGGGCCGGGGTGACGGAGTGGGTTGCGCGGGCGTTTGGCGCGGGAGCAATCCGCACAAGCACCACCCCGGCGAAGGCCGGGGCCCAATTGGGGGACGTCGCTAACTGAGGGTGCGCTTCGTTACTGCGACCTCTCCAATTGAGCCCCGGCCTTTGCCGGGGTGGTGGCAGGGGTGAGCGGCGGCGCCCGCTTCTGTTCCCCCGCGAAGGCGGGAGCCCAGACTGGGTCCCCGCCTTCGCCGGGAAACATCGTGATGGCGCGGGCCGGCAGTTCGGTTTGCTGCTTTAAATAGGCCACCGCATCAACCGGCAACCCGATTGCCGCTTACCCCTGCAGCACCGGCAACCGCTTGCCGCTCGCCTTGCCGCCCGCTTGCCGTCACCCGGCAAACCGCCATCCGCCACCCTCGCGCCAAAAACTGGCACGGCCATTGCTTATGTCCGGTTGCGCAATGGTTGCGCCGGGAGACGGGCTTGTGTCAGGCGACACGCTTTTCGGGGTTCATGGGGCGGCACTCGAGGTGCGCTCGCAGCGCATGGGTGTGCTGGCGTCGAACATCGCCAACGCGTCGACGCCCGGCTTCAAGGCGCGCGACATCGATTTCCAGTCGGCGCTCGCGTCGGTCGAGAATGATGGCAGCACCAGCGCCGCGACCAAATACCGCGTGCCGACGCAGACCTCGATGGATGGCAACACCGTCGAGCTGAGCCAGGAGCAGACCGCGTTCGCCGAGAACGCCGTCCAGTATCAGACGACCCTGTCGTTTCTGAACGGGCGGATCGGCCAGATCACGCGCGCGCTGAAGGGGGAATAAGATGTCCAATCAGCCCATGACGATTTTCCAGGTCGCCGGCCGCGCGATGTCCGCGCAGCTCGTCCGGATGAACACTACCGCGTCGAACCTCGCCAATGCTGGCGGCACCACCGGCTCGGCGGAGACCGCGTACAAGACGATGAAGCCGGTGTTCCGCACCAGCTTCGATGCGGCCAGCGGCATGTCCACGGTCGACGTCGAGCGCGTCGTCACCGCCGGCGAAGCGCCGACCAAGCGCTACGATCCCGACAATCCGATGGCCGACAAGGATGGCAACATCTTCGAGGCGGCAGTCGATGAAACCCGCGAGATGGTCGACATGATGGAGACCGCCCGCAGCTACCAGAACAACATCGAAGTGATGAACACCGCGAAGTCGCTCATCATCGATACCCTCAAGCTAGGCCGCTGATCATGGCAACTTCCTTCGATTCCACGCTGAACGGTCTGGGCATCACGCGCACCTCGACGACCGCCACTACAAGCACCGCGGCCAGTGCATCGACGCTGAATCAGAACGACTTTCTGAAGCTGATGACCGCACAGATGCAGAATCAGGACCCGTTCAACCCGGTCGACAACACGCAGATGGTCGCACAGATGGCGCAATTCTCTTCGCTCGCCGGCATCTCCGAGATGAACACGACGATGAAGGCGATCTCCGACAAGCTCGGCGCGACCAGCACCAGCGATGCGCTCGCCTATGTCGGCAAGACGGTGCTGACCGAAGGATCGACGGCCTATGGTCGCAGTTCTGGCGGGATTGCGGGATCGGTCGAACTCGGCGGTGCCGCAACCGGCGTCAACGTCACGATCAGCGATGCCAACGGCGTCGCGATCAAGACGATGCAGCTTGGCGCACAAGCCAAGGGCACGGTCGGCTATGACTGGGACGGCAAGGACAGCGCCGGGGCCGACGCCGGCAGCGGCCCGTTCAAGGTCAGCATCAACGCGCAGAACGACGGCACCGCGGTCGCCGCGACCAGCCTGGTCTGGGCACCCGTCCAGTCGGTCTCGACCACCACCGGGTCCGCCATCCTCACCCTTCCCGGGATCGGCGAAGTGCCGGTCAGCGCCGTCCGCCAGATCGGCTGACCGCACCCTAATTCAACGGAGTCAAACGCATGTCCTTCTACACTTCGCTTTCCGGTCTCCAGGCATCGCAGACCGAGATGTCGACGATCTCGCACAATCTGGCGAACGTCTCGACCAACGGCTTTAAGAAGAGCCGCACCGATTTCGCCGACGTGATCGCGTCGAGCGTCTCGGTCGCGCCGTCGCAGCAGATCGGCTCGGGCGTCATGGTCAAGGGCAACCGCCAGCAATTCGCGCAGGGCAATCTGATCCAGTCGTCGAACGCGCTCGATCTTGCCGTGTCGGGTGACGGGTTCTTCGTGGTGAAGCCCGACAGCGCATCGTCGCAGGTCAACTTCACCCGCAACGGCGGCTTTCTGGTCGACGCCAACCGCTTCGTCGTCGATCTCGAGCGGTAGCCATCTTCAGGTGTATCCGGTGGATGGGTCGGGTTCGGTCGTCGCGACCGGCCTCAACTCGTCGGTCAGCCTGCAGCTGCCGGAAACGAGCGGTACCGCTGCGCCGACCAAGGCCGTCGCGCTGAGCGTCAATCTCAATTCGAGCGCGACCGTGCCGACGACCGCGACCTTCGATCGCTTCGATCCGTCGAGCTACAACCAGTCGGCGCAGACCACGGTCTATGACGCGTCGGGCAACGCGATGACGCTTACCAATTATTTCAAGCGCACGTCGTCGCCGACCGCGGACAATCCGAACAGCAGCTGGGAAGTCCATAGCTTCGTCGGCGACAAGGAGCTGACGTCGGGCGGCAATGCCGGCACGACGATGACGTTCGACTCCGCGGGCAAGATGACCGCACCGACCGGCCCGATCACGTATGACGAGTTCACCACCGCCGGTTCGGCCACGCCGCAGAACATCGCGTTCACGTTCGGCGCGGATACGACGCAGAAAGCCAGCGCGTTCAACGTTACGTCGCGGACGCAGGACGGCAAGGCGGTCGGTCAGATCCAGGGCGTGACGATCGACGAGAAGGGGATCGTCAAGGCGAGCTTCTCGAACGGCGACACGCAGGCGCTGGGTCAGGTGATGCTCGCCAATTTCTCGAACCCGGAAGGGTTGCGGCAGATCGGCAACAGCAACTGGTCGTCGACCGGCGTGTCGGGCGAGGCGAAGCTGGGGTCGGCGGGCGCCAATGGGTTCGGCAATCTGATGTCGGGAACGATCGAGCGATCGAACGTCGATATCACCGAGGAACTGGTCGACCTGATCGCGGCGCAGCGCAATTTCCAGGCGAACTCGAAGGCCTTGGATACCGCCAGCCAGATCTCGCAGACCATCTTCAACATCCGCAGCTAAGCAAGCGCGCGCAGGGGACCCTGAATGGACAAGCTGGTCTACACCGCGGCGACGGGCCTGCGCGCGCACATGGCGGCGCAGGCAGCGATCGCTAACAACATGGCGAACGCGTCGACCACCGGATTCCGCGCCGACCGCGTGGTGTTCGACCGGTTGAACCTGAAGGGCGATGGCAGCACGATCGAGGCGCGCGCGCCGACCTCGGAAGAGGTGACGGACGCGGACCGCGCACCCGGCGCGATCCAGCTGACCGGGCGTCCGCTGGACGTTGCGATCACCGGCACCACGGCTTGGCTGGCGGTGCAGGCGTCGGACGGCTCGGAGGCGTACACCCGCCGCGGCGATCTGGAGGTGGCGCCATCGGGCGTGCTCCAGACCGGCGACGGGCACCCGGTGATCGGCTCGGGGGCCGATCACGCTGCCACCTTATCAGTCGCTGACGATCGCCGGCGACGGGACGATCTCGATCGTGCCGCAGGGGGCGACGCGAAGAACCCGCAGGTGATCGACAAGCTCAAGCTCGCCGACACCAAGGGGTCGGACACGGTCAAGGGCCTCGACAACCTGCTGCGCGTGAAGGGCGGGGGGACACTGCCCGAGGATCTCGACGCGAAGGTCCAGGGCGGCGCGATCGAGGGATCAAACGTCAACATGACCCAGGCGCTGGTCGACATGATCGAGAACCAGCGCAGCTACGAAGTCCAGGCGAACATGATGAAGAACGCCAAGGACATGGATGAGAGCGGTGCATCGCTGATGCGCCTGCCGAGCTAGAAGGAACCGACGAATGTCATCCGCAGCCATGCATATCGCGCGCACCGGGCTCGACGCCCAGGACATGCGCATGCGCGTCATCTCGAACAACCTCGCCAACGTGAACACCACCGGCTTCAAGAAGGACCGCGCGGCGTTCGAGACGCTCGCGTACCAGACCGTCACGACGCCGGGTGCGCAGAGCACGTCCGAGACCAAATATGCGACCGGGCTCAATCTCGGCACCGGCGTCAAGATCCAGGGCACCGCGCGCGTCGATACGCAGGGCGCGATGCAGACGACCGGAAACAGCCTCGATCTCGCGCTCGACGGCGATGGCTATTTTCAGGTGCAGATGCCCGGCGGTACGCTCGGCTATACGCGTTCGGGTAATTTCTCGCGTTCGGCCGAGGGCTTGCTGGTCACCAGCGAAGGCTATCAGGTGCAGCCCGGAATCACCGTGCCCGAGGGTACGACCGCGATCACGATCGGCTCCGACGGGACCGTGTCGGCGACCATCCCCGGCCAGACCGAAGCATCGCAGCTCGGCCAGATCCAGGTCGCGAACTTCCCCAACGGCGCAGGCCTGCAAGCGACCGGCGATAATTATCTCGTCGAGACCGCCGCCAGCGGCGCGGCCAATGTCGGCGTCGCGGGCCAGGATGGTCGCGGCAATATCAAGCAGGGGATGCTTGAGGCGTCGAACGTCAACGTCGTCGAGGAGCTCGTCGACATGATCGAGACGCAGCGCGCGTACGAGGTCAATTCGAAGATGATCTCGGCGACCGACGACATGCTCAAATACATCAACCAGAACATCTGATCGTGATGCGCAACGCTCAAATCGTCGTGCTGGTCGGCACGCTCGTCATCGCCGGACTTGGTGCCTCCCCGGTGGACGCCAGCCTGTTTGGCAAAAAGGCTCCGCCCGAGGATTTTTCGGTGGCACGGCCCTTGCCGGTCCAGCCGGTGCCGGTCGTCGCGACCGGATCGATCTTCCAGGCGCAGGACGGCTATGCCGCGCTGTACGAAGGCTGGCGCGCGCGCAAAGTCGGCGATCCGCTGACGATCGTGCTGGTCGAGCGGACCGCCGCATCGAAGTCGTCGGGTTCGAAGCTCGACAGCAATGGCTCGGGCAGCATCACACCGCCCACTACCGGCGCGCTCAATCTGTTCAGCAAGACCGATGCGACGATCAGCGGCGGGCGCAGCTTCAATGGCACCGGCGCCGCCGACCAGGCGAACTCGCTGTCGGGCGAAGTCAGCGTGACGGTCGCCGAGGTCTATCCGAACGGCACGATGCTGGTGCAGGGCCAGAAGCGCGTCACGCTCAACCGCGGCGACGAGTTCCTGAAGATCAAGGGCCTCGTCCGCACCGCCGACGTCGACGCGAACAACCGCGTGCTGTCGACCCGCGTCGCCGACGCGCAGATCTCGTACACCGGCAAGGGCGACGTCGCCCGCGCCGGCCGCCAGGGGTGGCTCGGCCGCTTCTTCTCCGTCGTCAGCCCATTCTAAGGCCGTGACCATGCGCTTCCTGCTCGCCCTTTTCGCCGCGCTCCTGATCGCCGCGCCGGCCTCGGCCGACCGGATCAAGGACCTTGGCGGGTTCCAGGGTATTCGTTCGAACCAGCTGACCGGCTACGGCATCGTCGTCGGCCTGCCAGGCACGGGCGACGACAATCTCGAATACACCGTGCAGTCGCTCAAGGCCGTCGCGTCGCGCTTCGGCCTGCAGCTACCGCCGTCCGCGAACCCGGGCATGAAGAACGCGGCGGTCGTCATGATCACCGCCGAACTGCCGCCGTTCGCCAAGCCCGGCCAGCGTCTCGACATCACCGTCGCGTCGATGGGCAAGGCCAAGAGCCTCCGCGGCGGCAGCCTGATCATGACCCCGCTGCTCGGTGCGGATAACCAGATCTACGCGATGGCACAGGGCAACCTCGCGGTTGGCGGGCTCGGTGCGGAAGGCGCGGACGGGTCGAAGATCGTCGTCAACGTGCCCTCGACCGGCCGCATCCCCGAGGGCGCCACGGTCGAACGTGCGGTCGCCACCGGGTTCGACAGCGCGCCGACACTCACCTTCAACCTCGCGCGTGCTGATTTCACGACCGCGCAGAACGTTGCCGGCGCGATCAATTCCAAACTGGGCTTCGGCAGCGCGCAGGCGATCGACGCGGTCTCCGTCGCGGTCCGTGCACCGATCGGTGCCGACATCCGGGCCACGCTGATGTCGACTATCGAGAATCTTGACGTCGTCTCCGCCGAACCGTCGGCCAAGGTGATCGTCAATGCGCGCACCGGCACCGTCGTCATCAACTCGGCGGTCCGGGTCGGTCCGGCGGCGATCACGCACGGCAAGATGACGGTGCGGATCGACGAGAAGCCGCAGGTTAGCCAGCCCGCACCGTTCAGCGGCGGCCAGACCGTCGTCACCCCGAACAGCGCGGTCGCAGTGGAGGAGGAGCGTCGCCCGATGTTCCTGCTCGCACCCGGCCCCAAGCTTGCCGACATCGTCAAGGCGGTCAACGCGATCGGCGCCTCGCCGGCCGATCTGGTCGCGATCCTCGAGGCGCTGAAGGAAGCTGGCGCGCTCAAGGCCGAGTTGATCGTCCTGTGAGCGTGATCTCCACCCCTACGACGCCGACTGCGGGCGCCACCACCGGGATTTCGACCGATACAAGCCGGCTCAAGTCGAAGGACAATCTCGACAAGGCCGGCCAGAAGTTCGAGGCGGTTTTCACGGGCATGATGCTGAAGAGCATGCGCCAGGCGAAACTCAGCGACCCGCTGTTCGATCTCGAAGGCGATCGATACCTTCACCGACATGCAGGATGGGCTGACCGCAAAGGCGATGGCCGAGCACACGCCGCTCGGCATCGGCAAGGCGATGACGGACTTTCTCGCCAAATCTCAATCCGATATTAACCCGACCGCGACAGACTCACCCCCATGAGCGATCTCCTTTCGATCGGCGCTTCGGGCGTGCGCGCGTATCAGACCGCGCTGTCGACGGTGTCGGAGAACATCGCCAACACGGGCACGGCGGGCTATACCCGGCGTACGACCACGCTTGGCGAAGTCGGATCGATCAGCGGCGGGATCAACGCGCGCACATCCTCGATCGGCAGCGGCGTAACGGTCACGGGCATTGCGCGAAGCGCCGACGCCTATCGGTCGCAGGCAGTGCGCAGCGCCGGTACCGATCTCGCCAAGACCGAAACCAGCGTCACCTGGATGAGCCGGATCGAAACGTCGCTCGGCGACAACAAGCTGGGCGACCGGCTCACCAGTTTCTTTGGCGCGGCGCAGGCGCTGTCCGCCGACCCTACATCGGTTCCGGCGCGCGGTCATGCTCGAATCCGCCGGCACGGCCGCGGCCGCCTTCGCCACCACCGGCAAGGCGCTCGATACTGCGGCGACCGAACTCGATGCATCGGCATCGCAGGCAGTCCAGTCGCTCAATTCGCTTGGAACCGCGCTGGCCAAGATCAACGACGGCCTCGCCAGGACTCAGCCTGGTTCGTCGAGTGCGGCGCAGCTCGCCGATCAGCGCGATCAAGTGCTCGAACAGATGAGCACGCTCACCGACGTCAACACCGCGTTCGACGATCTTGGACGCGCGACCGTGCGTCTCGGCGGCGCGGCGGGGTCAGTGTTCGTCATTGGCACCGATAGCGGTCAGGTATCGTTCGCCCGCAACGACGAGGGCGCGGTGCAGTTCGCGGTGACTCGTGCCGGCGCCACCTCGGCCTTGTCGCCATCGGGCGGGACGCTGGCTGGGTTCGCCGACGGGGCGCAACGGATCGCGTCGGCGCGCGAGGGTTTGAACGCGATCGCCAGTGATTTCACCGCGCAGGTCAACGCCGTGCAGATGCAGGGGCGGGACCTCGACGGCAAGGCCGGGGCCGCGCTGTTCACGACCGGTGCCACGCCGACCGATATATCCGTCACGATGACCGATCCGCGCGGTATTGCCGCGGCGAGCGCGAACGGCAGCATCCGCGATGCGTCGAACCTGTCGGCGCTGCAGGCAGTGCGCGGCAGCGGTGGGTTCGAGATGCGGACGACCAACCTTATTGCCGGTAACTCCGCCGCATTGGAGCAGCGCAAGACGGTTGCCGATGCGCAGAGCGCGATCCGCGATGGTGCGGTCAGTTCGCTGGCGGCGGCGTCGGGGGTCGATCTCGATAGCGAAGCGGTTGACCTGCTCCGCTTCCAGCAGGCCTATCAGGCATCGAGCCGGGTCATCCAGACCGCACGCGACACGTTCCAGACCATCCTCGAGATCCGGTAACGCCCATGCAGATCGCCACCAGCCTTTTCTATGATCGTTCCGCGAGCGCGATGACGTCGCTCTCGGCGAAGGCCGATTCGCTCCAGACGCAGATCTCGACGACCAAGCGATTCTCCGCGCCGTCGCAGGATAGTGTTGCCTATCAACGGTTACAGGGGCTCGCGCGCGATACCGCGAACGACAAGGTCTATACGGCCAATCTCGGCACCGCCGAATCGGTGCTCAAACAAGGCGATACCAGCCTCAGCGCGATGACCGATCAGCTGCAGAGTGCGGTGACGCTCGTGACCCAGGCGAAGAACGGCACGCTCAATGCCGTCGACCGCAAGGCGATCGGCGAACAGATTGCCGGAATCGTCGCCTCGCTCACGGCGATCGCCAATACCAAGGACGCCCGCGGCCAAGCCCTGTTCGGTGGTGGAGACGGCGCCGCCGCGGTCGCCACCGACGGCAGCTTCGCGTTGGCGGCGAAGCCGGTATCGGGCATCCCGATCGGCGATGGCCAAAGCGTCCAAGCCAACGAGACCGCAGCACGGATCTTTACGGTCGGTGGCGCGACCAAAGCCGATGGCAGCATCGAGGGCGGCACGAACACGCTGGCGATGCTGTCGGCGATCGCCACCGCGTTGCAGTCGGATGATTTCAAGCCGGGATCGCTCGACGGTTCGCTGGCCGACATCAGCGCGGCATCGGATCAGGTGACCAGCGTCCAGGCGTCGCTCGGCGCGCGTGCGGCACGAGTCGATCTCGAGACGTCGCGGCTGAAGGACGTCGGCACCGACCGCGAGGCGACCCGGTCTGGTCTCGAGGATACCGACATCACCAGTGCGGTCGTCGAGCTGCAAAAGACCATGACGGTCCTGTCCGCGACACAGGCGAGTTTCTCGAAGCTGTCTGCGCTATCGCTGTTCGACTATTTGCGCTGAGCCGCGGCGACCGGAAGTTTTTTGCCGTGCGCCGCGCCGCGGTAACGGGTTGGCTACGAAATCCGGTTAATTCTCTGGCTACGCATTAACCGTCGTCGACCCAGAGGGATTTTCCAGCAGCATGTTTCCGGTCATCGGCATCGTCGTCCTTCTCGTCATGGTGTTCGGCGGGTTCGCGTTCACCGGCGGCGCGCTCGGTCCCGTCCTGGAGGCGATCCCGCACGAGATGTTGATCATCGGCGGTGCCGCCGCGGGCGCGCTGATCATCGGCAATTCGGGCAAGGAACTGAAGGCGCTTGGCGGCGGCCTCGGCAAGGTCTTCAAGGGCCCGAAATACAAGAAGCAGGATTATCTCGACGTCATCTTCCTCGTCAGCAAGCTGATGAAGATGCTGCGGATGGACGGGCCGATCGCGCTCGAGCCGCATGTCGAGGACCCGCAGTCTTCCGCGGTGTTCGCCGAATATCCCAAGCTGTTGAAGGATCATGCGCTCATCAACCTGATCGCTGACACGCTCCGCCTGGTCGTGGTGTCGTCGGGTACGCTCGACGTGCACGCGGTCGAGGAGGTGATGGACCAGTCGATCAAGACGCATCATCACGAGGAAGAAAGTGCCCACGGCACGCTCACCAGCCTCGCCGACGCGCTGCCCGCACTCGGCATCGTCGCCGCGGTGCTGGGCGTGGTGAAGACGATGGGGTCGATCGACAAGCCGCCGTCGATCCTCGGCTCGATGATCGGCTCGGCGCTGGTCGGCACGTTCATGGGCGTGTTGCTCGCCTATGGCATGGTCGCGCCGCTCGCCAACCGGCTGCGCCAGGTGCTCGATGCCGACGCGGCGATCTACGGCGTGGTCAAGCAGATCATCATCGCCTCGCTCCACGGCCATCCGCAGCCGCTGGTGATCGAGGCTGCGCGCTCGGGCATCGCGCACAAGAACCAGCCGGGCTTCGCTGAAGTCTTTGACGGGCTTCGCGGCAAGTAAGGCGCGATCGATATGGCCCGCGCACCCCATGGCAACATTCAGCCGCCCAAGATCATCGTTAAGAAGATCTATATCGAGGGGCATGGCGGCCATCACGGCGGCGCCTGGAAGGTCGCCTATGCCGATTTCGTGACCGCGATGATGGCGTTCTTTTTGCTGTTGTGGATCCTTGGCGCGACCACCGAGAAACAGCGCAAGGGCATCGCCGATTACTTCGCGCCGACGCTGCTCGATACACGCTCGCTCGGGATCGGTGGCGGTGGGCTGTTCGGCGGGGAGTCGATTCTCGACAAGAACAAGATCGGTCCGAAGGCCGGGCAGACGAGCATGCCGCAGATCGCGGTGCCAGATGCGGGCAAGGGCGGCGCATCCACCGGTACCGGCGAGCAGGGTACGATCAAGAACCGCCAGGCGCTCGCCAGCGAAGATCGCAAGAACTTCGAATCGATGCGCAAGCGCGTGCTGAGCCAGATCGCCGCGTCGCCCAAGCTGTCGCGGCTCGCGAGCCACGTCCGCTTCGTCCCGACGCAGGACGGCATGCGGATCGACCTGGTCGACGATGCGAATTATTCGATGTTCGCGCTCGGTACGACCGCGCTCGATCCGCAGGCGGGCGACCTGATCGGGATGATCGCCACGTCGATCAAGGGCATGCAGAACCCGATCATGATCCGGGGCCATACCGACAGCGTGCCGTACGGCGATCCGCGCGATGAACAACTGGATGCTATCGTCGGGGCGTGCCGAGGCGACCCGCCGCCGATTGCTGTCGGGCGGAACCCCGGAAGCACGCTTCGAACGCATCGAAGGCGTCGCCGACCGGGAGCCCCTGATCGTCAAGGATGCGGCCGATCCGCGTAACCGCCGCGTCGCGATCACGTTGCTCTACCGGCGGGGCCGCTTCGGCAAATAGGCCGGTATCCCCCGACAAATCGACGCAGACAAAAAAGGGGACCGGTGCTTGGCGCACCGGTCCCCTTTTCGTTTTACGCCCTGTGCAGCCGCTTATTCGGCGGCGACGGTATCCGTCTTGCGCTTGCGCGTGGTCGCGGCGGGGGCAGGCGCCGCTTCGGCCTTGCGCGCACCTGGCTTGCGACCCAGGCCGATCTTCTTCGCCATCGCACGACGGCTTTCCGAATAATTCTCGGCGACCATCGGATAGTCGGGCTTCAGGCCATAGCGTTCGCGGTACTCGGCCGGCGTCATGCCGTGCGTCGCCAGATGACGGCGTAAGGTCTTGTAGGACTTGCCGTCGATCATCGAGATGATGTGATCCTTCGATGCCAGCGACTTTCGTGCCGACACGGCCGGCGTATATTCAGCCGCTGCTTCGACGGGAGGCGCTTCGGTGGTAGCACCCAACAGCGCGGCGACCGTATCGTGCATTCTGCCCAGAAAGGCAGGAACGTCATCGGCCGAGCTTCGCGTATTCGGATTACCAAGCCAAGCAATGGTCAGCTCTGTCGCAAGTTCGACGGCACTCAGGTCGGTGGTATCTTCGGACATGTTCAACTCCATTGACTGACGTCGCCGTAACAACGTGTGAGACTGGGTTCAACCGCCAGATTAGCAATTATGGGGTAATTTTTGTAAAAACGTACATGGAGAGACACGACTACATCGCGAAGCCGCCGACAATTTGCTTTAGATTAAAGTATGTCGCGGGCCGATCAATTTAACGATCGGCCAGCTCGGGAATGCCCGCACCCACTAGGCGACAGCCTCGGCAGACCGTATCCGACGTGCACATCAGTCAAAAAAGAGGGTTCCATGACCGCATCTCGCACCAAGACCATTTTCGCACGTCTCCTTGCGGGTTCGGTCGTGATCGGCGTCGTGGCGGCATCGCCCGCCATCGCACAGACGACCAACAACGCGCCCGGCGCCGCGGCGGCGCGAACCGAAGCGCCGAAAGCGCGGCCATGGATGAACACTGCGCTGAGCGCCGATGCACGCGTCGATCTACTCCTCAAGGAGATGACGCTCGACGAGAAGCTGCAACTCACGTTCGGTTATTTCGCGACCAATGCAGACTGGCTGAAGACGCCGGTCAAGAACTGGGTCTATCCCAAGGACGGACTGCCCGCGTCTGCCGGCATCGTCCCCGGCATTCCGCGGCTCGGCATCCCGAACCAGTGGCAGACCGATGCCGGCGTCGGCGTCGCCAGCCAGCGCGGGCCGACGCCGCGGCTGCGCACCTCACTGCCGTCGGGGATCGCGACCGCGGCGACCTGGAACCCCGAACTCGCACAGGCGGGCGGCGCGATGATCGGCCGCGAGGCGTTCCTGTCGGGCTTCAACGTGCAGCTCGCGGGCGGCATGAACCTGACGCGCGAGCCGCGCAACGGTCGCAACTTCGAATATGGCGGCGAGGATCCGTTGCTGGCGGGTGTGATCACCGGCCACGAGATCAAGGGGATCCAGTCGCAGCACGTCGTCTCGACGATGAAGCATTACGCGTTCAACGGGCAGGAGACGAACCGCAACAACATCGATCACAAGATCGGCGAACAGGCCGCACGCCAGTCCGATCTGCTCGCGTTCGAGATAGCCAACGAGGTCGGTCAGCCCGGCTCGGTGATGTGTTCGTACAACCGCGTGAACGGCCATTACGCGTGCGAGAACGACTGGCTCTTGAACAAAGTCCTTAAGCGCGACTGGGGCTTCAAGGGCTATGTCATGTCCGATTGGGGCGCGACGCATTCGACCAGCGAGGCGGCCAATGCCGGGCTCGACCAGCAGTCGGGCTGGGCGTTCGATCGCTCGGCGTATTTCGCGGATGCGCTGCGCGAGGCTGTCAACAACGGCCATGTCAGCGAAGCGCGCGCAACCGACATGGCACGCCGCGTGCTCTGGGGAATGTTTTCCGTGGGGGCGTTCGACACCGTCGTGAACGGCGATCAGGCGACCAAGATCGACTATTCCGCGCATGCCGCGGTGACGCGCGGATGCCGAGGAGGGCATCGTCCTTCTCAAGAACACCGCCGGGCTACTGCCGATCGCGAAGACGGCGAAGTCGATCCTGCTGATCGGTGCGCATGCCGATGTCGGGGTGCTGTCGGGCGGTGGATCGAGCCAGGTCTATTCGCATAATGCGCCGACCAACGGCCTGGTCGTGCCGGATGAATTCCCGAGCGGTTTCCCCGGTCCCAAGACCTATCACGCGTCGTCGCCGATGAAGGCGTTGCAGGCACGTAGCGGCGCGACGATCACCTATCTTGACGGCAAGGACGTCAAGGCAGCGGCTGCGGCGGCGCGGAAGGCGGACATGGTCGTCGTGTTCGGCGAGCAGTGGACGGGTGAGTCGATCGACGTGCCCGACCTGAACCTGCCCGATGGCCAAAACGCGCTGATCGATGCGGTCGCGCGCGAATGCGAAGACGGTGGTCGTGCTCGAAACCGGCGGTCCGGTGGTGATGCCGTGGCTCGGCAAGGTCGGCGCGGTGCTGGAGGCGTGGTATCCCGGCACGGCGGGCGGCGAGGCGATCGCGCGCGTGCTGACCGGCGAGATCAATCCGTCTGGGCATCTGCCCGCGACCTTCCCTGCGTCGCTCTCGCAGATCCCGCGGCCCAAGTTGGAGGGTGATCCCAAGCTCGATCGCGATTCGCATCCGATGGGCAATTACGACATCGAGGGCGCGGCGGTTGGCTATAAGTGGTTCGACAAGACCGGTGCCAAGCCCCTGTTCCCGTTCGGTTATGGGCTTTCCTATACCAACTTCGCGATGACCGGCCTGACCGCGTCCCCCGCGGGCAAGGGCATCAAGGCGGACTTCACGGTCCAGAACACCGGCGCGGTGCAAGGCAAGACGGTCGCGCAGGTCTATGTTTCGGGCGCAGGCTGGGAAGCGCCCAAGCGGCTCGGCGCTTTCCGCAAGGTCGATCTCGCACCCGGCAAGGGTCAGACGGTCTCGGTGACGATCGACCCGCGCCTGCTTGCGACGTTCGATGTCGCCAGCGGCGGGTGGAAGATCGCCGGCGGCGACTACAAGGTAATGCTGGCGACCTCCGCTGCGGACATCGTCCAGACCGCAACGGTTCGTGTGGCCGCGCAGACGCTCGACGCGAGCGGCAAGTAAGCGTTATCTGAATGTTGGGGGTGCGGTGTTAAACGCCGCCCCCATCAGCGGAGCCGGCGCGGGTCTACGACGACGTATTTGATGTGCTTGCGATCATAGGTGTAGGTGATCCGGACCAGCCCGTCGCGAGTCTGGATCACCGCGGGATAGGCAAAGCCGTCGGGAAGCGGCTTGTTTTCCAGCGTCAGCACCTGATGCCAGCGCACGCCATCGTCCGACAGTGCGAGATTGAGCGGCCAACGCGGTCCGTCGCCGGGGCGGTCGGGCCAATGACCGCTGTGATTATAAACGATCAACTGTCGCCCATCGCGCAACGTCACCGCATCGGTGCCGGCGTTCGGGTTGGGAAGGTCGATCGCGGCGAGGGGCGACCAGGTCCGGCCGGTATCCTTCGACCAACTCATGGCGAGCGCACCCTGGCGCGTGCGGGCGATCAGTTCGAGCCGGCCATCGGGATAGGATAGCACGCTCGGCTGGATCGCCTCGATATGCATCGGCGAGGGGATCGGTGGCTCGACCGTCCAATGCGCGCCGCGATCGGTGCTGCGTTCCATGCGGAGCGACCAGCGATTGGCCTCCGCGGTGCCTTCTTCGCGGCTCGATGGTGCAAGCCAGCTCCCGTCGCGCAGCACGACGGGCTTGTTCTTGATCGGTCCCAGGACGCCGTCGGGCAGGCGTTCCGGCTTGCTCCAGCTACGGCCGTTGTCGGTCGAGCGGATCATCATCCCCCACCAATCACGCGGGTTCGGCCCGACCTTGTAGAACAGGCGGAGGTCGCCCGGGGCAGGCTGGAACAGGACGGGGTTCCAAGTCGGAAGATGGCGACCATCGGCGCCGATACCCGCCGCCACCGGTTCGGGCGCACTCCATCCGCCGTCCCCGCGGCTGCTGCTACGCGCTGTCCAGATGCGGACGTCGGTATTGCCTTCGCCCGATCCGGCGAACCAGGCCGCCATCAAGGTGCCGTCGGCGAGCTGCACAATCGTCGACGCGTGCGCCTGTGGATAGGGGGCGTGCGCGTCGATCAGTTCGGCCGTCAGGATGGCATCCGACGCTGACGGCCGCGGGGCATTGCCGGGAGCGCCAGCCCCCGACAGCATCGCGGCCAGCCCGATGATCGCCACCTTCATGTCGACTTACGCCCGCCCGCGTATCGCCGCGATCCGCTCGTCGACGCGGCGTTCCAGGATCGTCAGCGGCATGGCGCCTTCCTTCAGGATGTCGTGAAACTGCTTCAGGTCAAACCGGTCGCCCAGTGCCGCCTTCGCCTTCACCCGAGCCCGCGTCCACGCCATGTGCCCGACCTTGTAGCTGCACGCCTGCCCCGCCTGCGTGCAGTACCGCTCCACCTCGCGCAGCGTCCTTGGCCGCGCAAAGCCGGTCGTCGCGACCATGTAATCGGTAGCCTTCTCGCGGCTCCACTGCTTCGCGTGAATGCCGGTATCGACCACCAGTCGCGTCGCGCGGAACAGGAACGATTGGAGATACCCTGCGCGCTCCAGTGGCGATGCATACGCCCCCAGTTCATCGGCCAGCTGCTCGGCATACAGCGCCCAGCCTTCCGAATAGGCCGAGAAGAAGCCGATTTTCCGCAGCGTCGGAATGTCCTTCGACTCCTGCGCGAGGCTGATCTGGAGGTGATGTCCCGGCACGCCCTCGTGATAGGTGAGCGACGGCAGCGTGTATTTCGGCCAGTCGCGGACGTCCTTCAGATTGACGAAGTAGATCGCCGGACGGCTGCCATCGAGCGAGGCGCGATTGTAATAGCCGTTCGCCGCGCCGTCCTGGATCTCGACCGGTACGCTGCGGATTTCGAGCGGCTGCGTTGGCACCTCCGAAAAGGCCTGGGGCAGCTTGGCGTACATCGCCTTGATACCGTCGTTCAGCCCGGCGATCAGCTCGGTCCGCCCCTCCGCCGTGTTCGCATAGAGCTGGTCCGGCATCACGTTCAGCTTGGCGAGCCGCTCGCCGACCGTCCCCGTCGCATAGCCCTGCGACTTGAGGATGGTGTCGAGCTGGGCGGTGATCTCGGCGACCTGTGCCAGGCCGATCCGGTGGACCTCGTCGGGGCTCATCGTCGTGGTTGTCGCCTGGTTCAGCGCCATCGCGTAGATCGCGTCGCCGTTCGGCACGCGCCAGATTCCGTCGCCGGGCTTGGTCGTCGGCTTTAGTTGCTCGATCAGCGCGATCTGGCGATCGAGTGCGGGATAGACTTTCTCGTCGACGATCTTAGCGGCGCGTGCTTGCCAGTCGCCGGTAAGACCCTTGGCGGCGGCGCGCTTGACGAGCGACTGGACGATGCTCGACGTCGGCGCCGGCTGGCCGCGCAACTTCCGCATCTGGCCGAGCGTCAGGTCGAGCGACCAACCGGGTGCGAGCAACCCGCGCGCTGCCTCCGCCTGCTGCATCGCGCTTTCCTGGTCGAGCACCGTGCCGAACTGGTCGAGCCGCGCCAGATACGCTTCGGCATCGGGCGTCGCGGCGATCGTGTGCGCGGTGTTGAGGAAGTCGGGCACCTGGAAATAAGCGCCGCCCTGCTGGAAGATCCGGTAGGGGCGGATCGGGCTGTCCATGCCGAATTTCTCGGGCGCGGCGATCTGCGTGTTCAGCGAATACCGCACCACTTCGAGGTTCAGCTTGGCCGCTGGCGACAGGCCCGCGCCGTCATAGCGCGCGAGGCTGGCGAGCGCAGCCTTCGTCTCGGCGACATCACGCGCGCTTGTCGGGTGTCCGCGGCGAAAGCTGGCTCTTGAGCCCGGCGAACGGTCCCTTGTCGAGACCCAGCGAGGTCGCGAGTTCAGGCGACCGCGCCACGCTACGCTGGAAAATCCGTTCGAAGTCCGCGTTGAGCGCAGTATCGCTGCCCGACTGCGCAAAAGCCGAAGACGGCAGGAGGGTGGTGGCAAGCGCGGCGACGCCTCCCGATGCGAGGAACTGGCGACGATCCATGACGAATTCTCCCGTGAACTTTCGCGCATCTAAGCCGATCGGCGCACGGACCGCCAGAGCCGGAGGGGCGGAAAATCGGACGCGCGTTTCGCGGGACGGCGCATGCCCCGGAACCAGACCAACGATCGTCGGTTAGACCTGCGAGCCTGGCGGTGTCCTTACCCCCCGAAGGACCCGTCGGGTTTAGTATGCGTGATAGAGGTTGAAGTGCAAAACGAGACAGCCAAACGTCCAGCCGGCGCCCGATTGCAGGATGTCGGCGAAACGCTGCGCTCGTCTTGGCAGACCCCGACCGACACGATGATTACCGATGACATCCCCACGCTGCTGACCCGCTTGTCGCGCGTGCCCAAGGTTCGCCGAAAAGCCGAGTAGAGGCGGGCAGGTGGCCAGACCCGGATCCTGTCGAGGATCCGGGAAAGCTTGGCTCAGTGCGCCGCGTCTGTCTTTGCCGCGTCTGTCTTCGCCGCGTCCGTTTTCATCGCCTCGATCAGCTTCTTGACCTCCTGGCTGCGGCCGCGCGGCATGATCAGGACGTCGTTGCCGCTTGCTACGACGATCAGATCTTCGACCCCGACGAGCGACACGCGGATCCCGTCGCTTCGCACGAAGCACTGCTTGGTATCGATCGCCAGTACGTTGCCGCCGCCTTCGCTGCGATGCGCGTTGCCGGCATCGTCGAGGTCGCTGATCGCGTGCAGGGCGTCCCAGCTGCCGACGTCGTTCCAGCCCATCGCAACCGGTACGACGGCAACGCGCTCGGCCTTCTCCATGACGGCATAATCGATCGAGATCGTCAGGCGACGCCGCGAACGCCGTCGCATCGGGATAGATCCGCGTGCCTTCGGTGCGTGCCTTGTCCATCGCTTCCCGGGTCGCAATCAGGATACCCGGATCGAATTGGGCGAGCGCTTCGAGATAGGCATCTGCCTGGAACAGGAACATGCCGCCGTTCCAGGCATGATCGCCGCTGGCAAGCATCGACTGTGCCTTGTCGAGCGGCGGCTTTTCGACGAACCGCGCGACGCGGTGAACGCCTGGCTGGAGTTCGTCGCCGATCTGAATCCAGCCATAGCCGATCTCGGGCGAGTCCGGCGCGATACCGAACGTGACGAGCCAGCCCTGCGACACCAGCGGCATCGCCGCCTCGATCGCTGCGTGGAATGCGGCGACGTCGTTGATGACGTGGTCGGATGGCATCACGAGCAGCGCGTTACCGCCGCCGCCGGCTGCAATTGCTGCCAGGGCGATCGCTGGCGCGGTGTTGCGACCGGCGGGTTCGAGAATCAGGGCCTGTGGCATAGCGCCAGCATCGGCAAGCTGCTGCTCGACCAGATCGGCGTGACGCGCGTTGGCCACCACGATCGGCGCCGCATAGCGTTCGCCCTGGGTGCGGCCCGCGGTGAGTTGCAGCATCGTTTCGTTTGCCGTCAGTGCCAGCATCTGCTTGGGCATCTCTGGGCGCGACATCGGCCACAGGCGTGTGCCGGAACCGCCTGAAAGTATCACGGGAACGATCGTACGTACGGTCATGGAGCCTCCTGCCGGTCGCGCTATAGTGCCGGCGTTAGCTTCGCAATCGTCAAGTGGCCCAAGCGGTTGCAGGGTCTTCAGCCTTTTTTGGGAATTGCTGCCAAGCTCTGTCCAGCGCCGGCAGATTTTACAGATAGGCGTCGGGAACAACGGACCATGATACGGCTCTTCAAGCACTATGTACCCCATGTGGTCCTGATGCTCGGTCTGGTCGATCTGGTGCTGCTCATCACGTCCGCGGAGATCGGCTGGGTCGTCCGCGCGCACCAGATCGGTATGCAGGTCGAGCCGATCCAGACCCGTATCGGGCAGTTGCTTACTTTTGCGTTCGCCTTGCAGGTGTCGCTGGTGGCAGTCGGCGCGTACGGCGTGGCGTCGTTCCTGTCGCTGCGCTTTGCCGCCGCGCGGCTCGCGGTGGCGCTGTCGATCGGCGTGATGTTCTTGTCGTTGATCTTCTTCCTGGTACCGCCGCTTGCGCTGTGGCGCTCCAATCTTCTCTATTCGACCGTCATCGCGACGGTGTTGCTCGTCACGGTTCGCGCGCTGCTCGGCAAGACGCTGGGTGGCGAAACGTTCAAGCGGCGCATCGTCGTGTTGGGCGCGGGGGTGCGTGCCGCCCAGATCCTGAGCCTGTCGGGACAGCCCGGGGTAAACTTCATCGTCGCCAAGTTCGTCTTGATGGGAGAGACCGAGCCGGTCGTCCAGGGAGCGCTGCCGCGTGGCGATATTCCCAATCTGGCGGCTTATATCGTCGATCAGAATGCGAGTGAGGTCGTGCTCGCACTCGACGAACGCCGCAATGCGCTGCCGATGAAGGATCTGCTCCGCGTCCGTACCACGGGCGTCCAGGTCAGCGAGATATCGAGCTTCCTCGAACGCGAGACGGGGCGGATCGACCTCAAGAGCGTGAACCCGTCCTGGTTGATCTTCTCCGACGGGTTTGCCTCGAGCCGGATGCTGTCGAGCGTATTCAAGCGGGCGTTCGACATCATCGCCGGCGGGCTGCTGCTGGCGATCACCTTGCCGATCATCCTGGTCACTGCGGTCGCGATCAAGCTCGAGTCGAAAGGGCCGGCCTTCTACCGTCAGCGTCGCGTCGGCCTCTACAGCGAGGGGTTCGATATCCTGAAGCTGCGATCGATGCGGCAGGATGCCGAAGTGTCGGGCAAGGCAGTGTGGGCGGCGGAGGACGATCCCCGGATCACGCGGATCGGTCGCTTCATCCGAAAGGTCCGGATCGACGAACTGCCGCAGACCTGGACCGTGCTGAAGGGCGAGATGAGCTTTGTCGGCCCGCGCCCCGAACGGCCCCAGTTCGTCGAGCAGCTCGAGGAGCAACTCCCCTATTACGCCGAGCGGCACATGGTGAAGCCCGGCATTACCGGCTGGGCACAGATCAACTATCCCTATGGCGCATCGATCGAGGACGCCCGGCACAAGCTCGAATACGACCTTTATTACGCCAAGAATTATTCGCCGTTTCTCGACCTGCTGATCCTGTTGCAGACGCTGCGCGTCGTGCTGTGGCCGGCGGGGGCACGATGAGCGTCGTGATGTCCCAGGCATGATCACAACGTTAACCCTGTGGAGTTACGCGCTGGCCGCTCTGCTGTTCGGTGCGCTGGCGCTGACCCAGGTCCGGCAGCCGAGCGGTCAATGGCCGCATGCCGCGTTCGTCGTTGCGCTCGCGACGACAAGCCTTTGGGCGCTTGCGGTCGCCGGGATCGACACACGCGATGTCGCGACACGGATCGTCGCAAGCGCGCGCGACATCGCGTGGCTCGGCTTCATGCTCGCGCTCGTCCGGCGCGATCGCGCCGGCAATTATGCGCTCGGCGCGGTGTATTTCGTGGTGATGGCGCTTGCCGGAACCGCGGCGATGCTCGCGGTTGCCGTGCGGATGGGGCTGGACGCCGACGCGCTGACGGCGGTCGAGTCGGCCCGTGTCGTATTTCGAATGATGAGCGCGGTCAGCGGTCTGGTGCTGGTCCACCATCTGTACCAGGCGGCACCTCCGTCGCGGGGCGGCATCCGTCTTGTCGTGCTCGCGCTCGCAGCGATGTGGGGCGTCGACCTGCTCGTGTCTGCGGGCGTGTATTTTGACATGCGGTGGATGCCCGCGGCGATCGTCGTGCGCGGCATCGTCATGACCGGCGTCGCGGCGTTGCTGGTGGTCGGCGTACACCGCAGCGGTGACTGGACGCTCGCCTTGTCGCGGCCGATCACGGTGCGTGCGCTGTCGACGGTGGCGTTGATCCTGTACGCCGGCCTGACCGCGCTCGCGACCAGCATCGCCGCCAGCTATGCTGGTCCCTATGTCCGCGTCGCCCAGACCGCGATCGTCTTTGGTGCGACCGCCGGCGCGCTGGCGATGCTCTCGACCCCGTGGCTGCGGGCCTGGACCAAGGTGAAGGTCGCCAAGCATCTCTTTCGTCATCGCTATGACTACCGTGCGGAATGGCAACGCTTTACCGACACGCTGGGCAAGCCGGCGGCCGGTGCCGATACGCTGCACGCGCGTGTCGTAAAGTCGATCGCCGACCTGACCGACTCGCCGGGTGGCCTGTTGCTGGTGGCCGACGGCATATCGCTAGGGCCGGAAGCCATGTGGAACTGGGACTGTGCCGCCACCGGTCCGCAGGATGACACGCTGGCCCGGTTCCTCGCCAGGGACGCCCGGATCATCGAACTGGATCGTGTCCGCGCAGGCACCGCGCCGGCTGAGGACATGGCCAGCGTTCCCCGCTGGCTTCAGGAATGCCCGGATGCATGGGCGATCGTCCCGCTGATCCATGGCGGCGCGCTGGTAGGGGCGATCGTGCTCGCGCGACCACCCGTCGACCGGGCGCTAGACTGGGAGGATTTCGACCTGCTCCGGGTCGCCGGGCGGCAGGCGGCAAGCTATCTGGCCGAGGGCCGGGCGCATGCCGCACTTGCCGATGCGGCGCGGTTCGACGAGTTCAACCGGCGCTTCGCGTTTATCCTGCACGACATCAAGAACCTCGTTAGCCAATTGACGCTGGTCGCGCGCAATGCCGAGCGCCATGCCGACAATCCCGAGTTTCGCGTCGATATGGTGGCCACCCTCAAGGATTCTTCAGACCGCATGAACGTGTTGCTCGCTCGTCTCTCGCAGCATGGCCCGGTCCGCGGAGAGCCGCTTCAGCCACTCGACGTCGCGGCGATCGTCGAGCGCGTCGCAGCCAGCCGACGTGGCCAGCACCCGATCGCCGCGCGCGCCGCGTCGGTTTTCGCGCTCGGTCACGCCGCGCGTCTCGAACAGGTACTGGGTCATCTCGTCCAGAATGCGATCGAGGCGAGCGATGCCGATGCGCCCATCCTGCTGTCGGTCGAGACGGTCGGCGACCGGGTCGCGGTCGACGTGATCGATCATGGCAGCGGAATGGCGCCAGGCTTTGTGCGCGACCAGCTGTTCCGCCCGTTCGTCTCCTCGAAACCGACAGGATTCGGTATCGGTGCGTTCGAGGCACGCCAGCTGGTGCATGCGATGGGCGGCGCGCTCGATGTCACTAGTCGCGAAGGTGAGGGGACCCGGTTCCGCGTCCTGCTTCCTGCGGTCGCGTCGCTGGAGGCGGCGGCATGAGCGGCGGCACGAGCGAGGGACCGCGGCGGGTCCTGCTGATCGTTGAGGACGATGTTGGGCTTCAGCGTCAGCTTCGCTGGGCGTATGAGGGGTATGAGATCGTCGTTGCCAGCGATCGGACACAGGCGCTGGATGCGATCCGCGCGCATGAGCCCGCCGTCGTCACACTCGACCTGGGGTTACCGCCCGACCCGGACGGCGTCACCGAAGGGTTCGCCACGCTGCGCGACATCCTCGCCATCAAGCCCGATACCAAGGTGATCGTCGCCTCTGGCCACGGCGCGCGTGAAAGCGCGTTGCAGGCGATTGCCGACGGAGCCTGGGATTTCTACGCCAAGCCGATCGATATCGATGCGCTGGGCATGATCGTCAGTCGCGCGTTTCACGTCCACGCGCTGGAGGCCGAAAACCGACGCCTCGCGGCACGGATCGACGCAGGCGGGTTCGGTGGCCTTATCAGCGCGTCGCCCGAGATGGCGGCGGTCACGCGTACGCTGGAGCGAGTCGCCCCCGCCAACGTCTCGGTGATGCTGCTCGGTGCGAGTGGTACCGGCAAGGAACTGCTCGCGCGCGGACTCCACGACGCCTCGCCGCGATCGCGCGGCAATTTCGTCGCGATCAACTGCGCGGCGATTCCCGAGACGTTGCTCGAAAGCGAGTTGTTCGGTCACGAAAAAGGCGCGTTCACGGGCGCCGTGAAGACGACCGAAGGCAAGATCGAACAGGCAGCCGGTGGCACGCTCTTCCTCGACGAGATCGGCGACGTGCCGCTCGCGCTTCAGGTCAAGCTGTTGCGGTTTCTTCAGGAGCGCGTGATCGAACGCGTCGGCGGGCGCAAAGCGATCCCGGTCGACACCCGGATCGTCTGCGCGACGCACCAGAATGTCGACGCGATGGTCGCCGACGGGCGGTTCCGCGAAGACTTGTATTACCGCCTCGCGGAGATCGTCGTACGGATCCCCGCGCTGGCCGATCGGACCGGCGACGCGGTATTGCTCGCGCGTCACTTCGTCACGCGCTACGCCACGTCGATGAACCCCGTCGTCACCGGCCTTGCTCCCGACGCGCGTGCTGCGATCGATGGCTGGGGGTGGCCGGGCAACGTCCGCGAACTGGAGAACCGGATCAAGCGTGCGGTCATCATGGCGGACGGCAAGCTGATCACCGCAACCGACCTCGATCTCGACGGCAAGGCGGAGGACGCATCCATGCTCAATCTGCGCGCCGCGCGCGAGCTCGCCGATCGCAAGGCGATCCGTCAGGCGCTCGCGCGCTCGGATGGCAATATCGCGGGGGCATCGCGGTTGCTCGGGATCAGCCGACCGACGCTGTACGATCTGCTGAAAAGCTACGATCTCCATGCCTGAGGCGACCTATCCGATGCTGCGGCGGCGCCGGCGGCGGCGGTTCAGGATGCCGATCGCGCTGTCCGCCGTGCTGTCCGGCAATCGTCCGCGGCTGCTCGCGATCTGCGTGTTGTGTCTGCTGGTGGTGGCGATCGGTGTCGGATTGGCGATGCGCTCGCCGCGGCCCGATGCGCGCCGGTCGCTTGCCGACAGCCTGACGACGTTGGAGGCAGGGAATTACAGCGCGGCGCGGACCAATGCGCAAGCGGCCGTCGCCGCGATGCCGACGCTGGGAATCGCCCATGCCGTGCTGGCGCGCGCCTATCTCGAACTCGGCGACGGGCTTGCAGCCGAAGCCGAGCTCGCACGAGCGGTCGATGCCGGGCTGTCCGCGGATCGGCTGCACCAGCTTCTGGCGCATGCACGCTTGTTGCAGGGCGACGCGGAAGGCGCGATCGACGAAGCCGCAGCGGCGCAGCCTCGCTACGCTGCCTATGCTCAGCGTATCCAGGCGCGCGCTTGCGTCGCAGGGCAAGCTGGCCGACGCACGCACAATCCTGCAGACGCTGCTCGACGGCGCGCCGGATGACTCAGCGGCATGGACCGATCTCGGCCGTATCCGACTGACTGCCGGCGATGTCGGCGATGCATCGGTCGCCGCAGCGCGCGGTGGCGCTGGCACCGCGCGAGCCCTCCGCACTGACGCTGCAGGGCGAGGTGATCCGTGACCGCTACGGGTTGGTGGCGGCGCTCCCGTGGTTCGAAGCAGCGCTCAAGCGCGATGCCTATTACCATCCGGCGCTGATCGAATATGCCGCGACGTTGGGCGACGTCGGACGCAACGCCGACATGCTGGTCGCGACGCGGCGCGCATTGCAGGCCCGACCGGGTAGCCCCCAGGCGCTGTATCTCCAGGCGGTGCTCGCCGCGCGGGCAGGGCGAATCGACCTGGCCCGTGCGCTGCTTCGGCGCACGGGGGAGCGATTGGTGGCCTGCCGGGCGCGTTGCTGCTTTCGGCGAACCTCGATCATGCGCAGGGTAAGTTCGAACAGGCCGCGACCACCTGGCGCCAGCTGATGACCGAACAGCCGCTCAACATCGTCGCCCGACGCTTGCTGGGCGCGGCTCTGCTGCGTTCCGGCGATCCGCGTGGCGCGCTCGACGTGCTGCGACCGATCGGATTGCGCCGCGACGCCGACAGCTACACGCTCATGTTGATCGCGCGCGCCTGCGAAGCCACCGGCGACCGGGCTATGGCCGCACAATTTCTCGACCGCGCTGCGACCGGCCCCGCCGCACCTGCCGCTGCGTTTGCGACTGACGATCTCGCTTGGCGCATTGATGGCCGGGGCCGATACCGCGATCGACGACCCGACCTATGTTCTTGGCGTGATCCGCGGCCAACTTGCTAGTGGCGATACCGCAGGCGCGATCACGCGTGCGCGTACGCTGGTAGCGGCGGGGCCGGGGGCACCGGCCGCGCAGCTGGCACTCGGCGACTCGCTGGTCGCCGCGGGGCGTTTTGGCGAGGCCGCCGGCACCTATGCGCGTGCGGCGGACCTCGCGTTCGACGAGCCGACCATGCTCAGGCTGGTCGACGCCCTGGGCCGCGCTGGTCGCGGTGAGGATGCCGCGGCGTCGCTCGCTTTGTATCTGTCGCAGAACCCTCAGAGCGTGGCCGGACAGCGGCTGCTAGGCCATTGGCAGGTTGCGTCGGGCGATTGGGGGCGGGCGATCGAGACGTTGGAAGGCCTCCGCCGCCGTGTTGGCAACCGCGATGGCGGCGTGCTCGTCGATCTTGCGCTGGCCTATGCGGGAAGCGACGATGGCGCGATCGCGGTCCGCTACGGCCGCGCGGCCTATGCCTTGATGCCGATGAACGCCGCTGCCGCCGATGCCTATGGTATCGCGCTGGCGGCGAGCGGCGATACCGCGGGCGCTCGGCAGGTGCTGGTCAAGGCGACCCGGCTTGCACCGGACGATGGCGCGATCGCAGGACATCTCCGCCAACTCGGTTGAAGGCCCGTCCAGTCGGTGCATTTCCAGCTGAACGCTGTCTCGTTGGATGCTTGTTCAACCGGCTGCAAGCCGCCAAGAGCGAGCCATGACCGACCCATTGGACCGCATCGCCGCCGCGCTGGAGCGGCTTTCGCCGCCGCCGCCGCCGCCGGCCGATCCCCTTATTCACCCCGCCTATGTCTGGCGTAGCGGATCATTGATTCCGGTCCGCCGCTTCGCGCCGCTTGCGCTCGACATGCTGATCGGCGTCGATCGTCAGAAGGCTGCGCTGATCGCGAACCTGCGTCATCTGGCGACCGGCTATGCTGCGCAGGACGTATTGCTGTGGGGCGCGCGCGGCACGGGCAAGTCGGCGCTGGTGAAGAGCGCGGTCGCAGCGGTGCAGGGGGAAGCGCGGGATGTAACATCGCCTGGTGATCTCGCGCTGGTCGAGGTGTCGGACCTGAGCGGGCTACCGGCATTGTTCGATGCGTTGGCGCGGGTCGATCGCGCCTTCGTGGTGTTCATCGACGATCTGGGGTTCGATGTGCCGGCCGATGCGCGCGCGCTGCGATCGATCCTGGAGGGCGGGGCAGAGCCGAGGCCCGCCAATGTTCGCTTGGTCGTCACCGCAAACCGTCGGCATCTCGCGCCACGTGATATCGCCGAACAGGAAAGCGCGATCAATCCGCGCGACTCGGCGGACGACCATATGGCCTTGGCAGACCGTTTCGGTCTCAGCCTGGGCTTTCACGCGCTGGATCAGGATGGGTATCTTGCGATCGTTGCGGCCTATGCCAGAGCAAACGATCTGGAGTTCGAAACCACCGATGCGGTTTCGTGGGCGACGCGTCGCGGGAGCCGTTCGGGCCGCGTAGCGTGGCAGTTCATCGTGGATCTCGCGGGTCGGGCCGGTAAGCCGCTCTAGCCGCGAAACGAGTGGGCCGACGCGTTTGGCGTCGGCCCGAAACGCTTAGTTGCTGTCCGAATCGTCGTTGTTATCGTCCTTGACGATAGCAATCACGCCGATGGCTGCAACGCCAGCTGCGATCAGGATCGCGAAGATGCCGCCGCCGCCAGCGAGCTCGCTCTTGTTGGCAGTTGCCGAACCCGTGCGTGCGTTCGCAACCGACAGGCTGGCAGGAGCAGCCGACGCTGCAACCGAGGTGGTCATCATTGCAACAGCAAGTGCGCTGCCGGTAAGGGCCTTGAGCTTCATAAACATCTCCACAATAAACGAACCGAACTGCCGCAACGCAGCAATTGCAAGCTGGTTCCCCTAGTTATCAAAGGCATAAAAGTCCAGCTAAATCTAGTTTAAGACGTGCCTTCAACCATTTCTGCAAGCTCGAGCCAGCGTAGCTCGGCCGACTCCTTCTCCGCCCGCGCGGTTTCGATCGCCTTGGTCAGTCTCGCGAACGTCGCAGTATCGCGCATGTACAGGTCGGGCTTGGCGAGTTTAGCCGCATCGGCCGCCATCTGCGCGTCGAGTTCCTCGATTCGTTTGGGCAGCAATTCATAGTCTCGCTGATCCTTGTACGTCAGTTTCGCGCGGGGGCGGCAGCCGGCGGTGCAGTGGCGGCGACCTTCTTCGAGGCGCGCTTGCCGGTCGTCGTCGAGGCGCGACGCTTTTCCCAATCCTCATACCCGCCCGCGACGACGTCGACCGTCCCCGACCCGTCCAGCCCGAGCGTGATCGTCACGGTGCGGTCGAGAAAGTCGCGGTCATGGCTGACGATCAGCACGGTGCCGTCGTAATCGCCGATCACCTCCTGCAACAGGTCGAGCGTCTCGAGATCGAGATCGTTGGTCGGCTCGTCGAGCACCAGCAGGTTCGATGGCTTGGCGAACTCGCGTGCCAGCAACAGCCGCGAACGCTCGCCACCCGACAGCGAGCCGATCTTCGCGTCGACCATGTTCGGGTCGAACAGGAAGTCCTTCAGATAGCCGTGGATGTGCTTGCGCACGCCGAGCACGTCGATCCATTCGCCGCCGTCGACGACGACTTCGCGGACCGTCTTCTCCGGCGCCATCAGGCTGCGCTGCTGATCGATCACGACTGCGTCCAGCGTCTGTGCCAGCTTGATCGAGCCGCTGTCGGGCTGGATCTCGCCGGTGAGCAGCTTCAACAGCGTCGATTTGCCCGCGCCGTTGCGGCCGACGATGCCGATGCGGTCGCCGCGCGTCACCCGGAGCGTCAGGTCGCCGATGATCGTGCGGTCGCCATACGCCTTGGTGACGTTCTTGGCGTCGATCACGACCTTCGTCTTGGAGTCGTCGCTGCTGGTCGTCAGGTTCGCCGACCCCTGCGGCCCGATCATCGACGCACGTTCGGCGCGCATCTCGTGCAGCTTGGTCAGGCGACCCTGGTTGCGCTTGCGACGGCCGGTGACGCCGCGCAGCAGCCAATGCTCCTCCAGCTTCAGGCGTGCATCGAGTTTCTCGGCCTGGCGCTGTTCCTCGGCATAGACCTGCTCGGTCCACGCCTCGAACCCGCCGAAGCCGACCTCCGCGCGGCGGATCGCGCCGCGATCGAGCCACAAGGTCTGCTTGGTCAGGCGGGTCAGGAAGGTGCGATCATGGCTGATGACGACGAACGCGCCGCGGAAGCGCTTGAGCCACTCCTCGATCCACTCGATCGCGCCGATGTCGAGATGGTTGGTCGGCTCGTCGAGCAGCAGCACGTCGGGGTCCTGCGACAACGCGCGGACGATCGCCGCGCGGCGCCGCTCGCCACCCGACGCCGACGCCGCCTCGCGCGAGAGGTCGATGCCGAGCTGATCCGCGATCGAATCCGCTTCGTAATTCACCGGCGCGTCGTCGCCCGCCATCACGTAATCGCGCAACGTCGCGAAGCCGCGCAGGTCGGGCTCCTGCTCGAGGATCACGACGCGGGTGCCGGGGACGATCACTCGGCGGCCTTCGTCGGCGATGACGCTGCCGCCGAGCAGTTTGAGCAAGGTCGTCTTGCCGGCGCCGTTGCGGCCGATCAGTGCGAGCCGGTCGCGCGGGCCGATGTGGATGTCGAGGTTGCGAAAGAGCCATCCCGAGCCCTGGACGAGTCCGAGGCCTTCGAATGCTAAGATTGGTGCTGCCATGTTCGCGCCACGTAGGGGCGCCAAGTGATGCAGGCAAGTTACACCGTCGTGGTAACCGGCGTCAGGACCATGCGCCGCCTCATTCACAGGCTGTTCAATGCGCAGGCCCTATGCCACGGCGATGAAGATGTTGCTTTTCCTTGCGACCTTGGCCGCGGCGCCTTTGCTGATGGGTGCGGCACCCCTGTTGGTGGGCGAGCCCCCGCAACGTCGCAGCGACCAGATGTCGGCGTTGGAGGCGCGCAGGACCGGAGCGCCGTCTTTGCGCGAGATCGAGTCGCGCGTGATCCCGACGATGAAGGGGGCGCAGTATCTCGGCTCGGACTATGATTCGGGCAGCGCCATTTACACGCTGAAATTCCTGCGCGATGGAACCGTCATCTGGGTCGACGTCGATGGCCGCACCGGCCAGATCGTCGGCCGCACGGGTCGCTGAAAACCCCAATCGAGAGGATAATCATGCGCGTTCTGATCGTCGAGGACGAGCCGAATCTCGGCCAGCAATTGAAGAATACCCTTGAGGGCGCCGGCTATGCGATCGATCTCGCGGTCGATGGCGAGGAGGGGCATTTCCTCGGTTCGACCGAGAATTACGACGCGGTCGTGCTCGATCTCGGCCTGCCCGAGATTGACGGGCTGACCGTGCTCGACCGCTGGCGGAAAGAGGGCAAGACGATGCCCGTGCTAGTCCTGACTGCACGCGACAGCTGGTCCGACAAGGTCGCCGGGCTCGATGCGGGCGCCGACGACTATGTGGCGAAACCGTTCCAGAGCGAGGAGCTGATTGCGCGTCTGCGGGCGCTGATCCGTCGCGCGAGCGGCAACGCCTCGTCGGAGCTGACCGCGGGCGATATCCGCCTCGACACGCGCAGCGGCAAGGTCACGCGCGCTGGCGAGCCGGTGAAGCTGACCGCGCAGGAGTACAAGCTGCTGAGTTATTTGCTCCATCACAAGGGCAAGGTCGTCAGCCGTACCGAGCTGATCGAGCATATCTACGACCAGGATTTCGATCGCGATTCGAACACGATCGAGGTGTTCGTCACGCGGATTCGCAAGAAGCTCGGCCAGGACGTGATCACGACGATCCGCGGCCTTGGCTACAGCCTCGAAGATCCGGACGCCTGATCGGTCCGGTTATGGACAGCGCGTCGATACCTGCCCCCCAACCGCCGACACGCCGCTCCGCGTGCCGGCGGCGGTGAAGGGATCGCTGTCGCGGCGGATGATCCTGATTGCGGCGGTGTGGATCGGCGTGCTGCTCAGCGGCGGCGGGTTCGCGCTCGACCGCGTGCTGTCGGCGGCGGTGACGCGCAATTTCGACGACCAGCTCGAATACGTCCTCCGCTCGCTACTGAACTCGTCCGAAATCGGTCCTGAGGGCGAGGTGATTTTCACCCGCGAGGCCGTCGCCGACCAGCGATTCCTCGAGCCGTATTCCGGGCTGTATTATCAGGTGTCGGCCAAGGGGCAGGACGACCTGCTGTCACGCTCGCTGTGGGATCGGAAATTGGCGTTCGGCAGCACGCATGACGACCGCACCGCGCATTTTTACGATAGCGCGCAGTTTCCCGACGAGAAGCTGCGGATCGTCGAGCGCGATGCGGTGATCCCCGGCTCCAAGGTGCATTGGCGGTTCCAGGTCGCGCAGAGCCGCGACGGGCTCGATGCGCAGATCACGACGTTGCGTCGAACGCTCGTCCGCAGCTTCGCGCTGCTCGCGCTCGGGCTGATCGTGATGGCGGCGCTGCAGACCTTCTATGGGCTGTGGCCGCTGCGACGGGTGCGCGAGGAGATCGCGCGGATGCGCGCCGGCCAGTCGAACCGGGTGTCGAGCGCGATGCCGGTCGAGGTTGCGCCGATGGTCGAGGAACTCAACGCGCTGATCGAGCATAACGAGCGCCAGGCGGAGGAAGCGCGCCGTC
This sequence comes from Sphingomonas sp. LR55, assembly GCF_036856015.1. NCBI lineage: Bacteria > Pseudomonadati > Pseudomonadota > Alphaproteobacteria > Sphingomonadales > Sphingomonadaceae > Sphingomonas > Sphingomonas sp. LR55. The sequence goes on along the minus strand of NZ_JASPFO010000001.1, from coordinate 2,629,316 downwards.
ACGCCGGCAACCTCGCGCATGCGCTGAAGACGCCGCTGACGGTGATCATGAACGCTGCCACCGCGCAGTCGGACGATCTCGCCGACACGGTGATCCGCGAGGCGCGGACGATGCGGCGGCAGGTCGATCACCACCTCGCGCGCGCGGGCTGTCGGGCGGCGCGGGTCGGCACATAGCCGCGCGGACGTGTGGCCGAGCCTCGAATCGGTCGAGCGCGCGGTTGGGCGGCTGTATCGGCATGTTCGGATCGACGTGACGGGGCCGCGCGGGCTTCAGGTCCATGTCGAGCGGCAGGATCTCGACGAGATGCTCGGCAATCTGATCGAGAACGCGGCGAAATACGGCGGCGGCAGCGTGTTCGTGACGGTCGGCGCGCAGTCGGGCTTCGTCGAGTTCGTGGTCGAGGACGACGGCGTCGGGATTCCCGAAGAGGAGCGCGTGCGTATCTTCGATCGCGGGGTGCGACTGGATACGGGCAAGCCTGGGACCGGGCTAGGGCTCGCGATCGTGCGCGATGTGGCGGAGATCTACGAGGGGACCGTCGCGCTCGAAGAGAGCGAAGACCTTGGCGGGTTGCTCGTACGGCTCAGGCTGCCCGCGGCGAACTGACGCCGCTTCGATCCTCCCCTGCAAGGGGAGGTGGCAGGCCGAAGGACTGACGGAGGGGTATCGCGCTATCGAGAGGGTTTCACCCCTCCGTCTGGCTGCGCCAGCCACCTCCCCTTGCAGGGCAGGATCACGTCACCCCCGCGAGCGGGCCTGGCGGTACGTCCCCAACACGCGCAGCCACTTCGAATGGAACCCGAGTTCCTCCAATGCATGATCGAGGTTCGTGTCCCCCGGCTTGCCGACCACATCCGCGTAGAACTCGGTCGCGGAAAAGCTGCCATTGCGCTGGTAACTCTCCAGCTTGGTGATGTTGACGCCGTTGGTCGCGAACCCGCCGACCGCCTTGTAAAGCGCGGCGGGAACGTTCTTCACCTCAAAGATCAGCGTCGTCATCCACTCAGCCCCGACCGGCTCCTGCGCCGCCGGCGGCTTGCCGCCGCGTGCAAGAACCACGAACCGGGTCGTGTTGTGATCCGCATCGGCGATGTCGGTCGCGAGCAGCTCCAGCCCGTACAGCCCGGCTGCGGCAGGTGGCGCGAGTGCCGCGATCGCAGGATCGGCGAGTTCTGCGACCTTCGCCGCGGCGCCCGCGGTGTCGGGATAGCTCACCGGCTCGATCCCGTGCGCCTTCAGCCAATGCCGGCACTGGCCGAGCGCCTGCGGATGGCTCATCGCCTGGCGGATGCCGTCTCGCGGGCCGGCGCCCATCAACGCATGGCGGATCGGCAGGAAATGCTCGCCGGTGATCACCAGCCCCGATTCGGGGAGCAGAAAATGGATGTCGGCGACGCGGCCGTGGAGCGAATTTTCGATCGGGATGATCGCGCAGTCGGCGCGGCCGTCCTTCACCGCGTCGATCGCGTCGGAGAAATCGAAGCAGGGCAGGGGCAGGCCGTCTGGGAACGCCTCGACCGCCGCGACATGGCTGTTGGCGCCCGGCGCACCCTGGAACGCGACCGCGCGTGGGGTCTGCCGCAGCGGCCTCGGTCATCCGCGCGACGATCGGGCGGGCGGGTACGGCGAAGTTTTCCATGAGCCGGGCGCCTAGAGAGCCGAGGAGCCATGTTCAAGCGCGGCTTGCGGTGCGCGCCCGCGTTTTCTATGGCTGTCCCAAATAGAACAGGGGCGGACGCGCAATATGGACAATCGGACCAATACGATCGCCGGCTGGGTGCTCGCAGGGTGTGGCGCGGCGCTGGGTCTGTCGATCGTCGGGGGCATGATGTTCCACGGCGAGCGCCCCGAGAAGATGGGCTATGCGATCGAGGGCGTCGTCGCCGAGGGCGGCGAAGGTGCCGCCGCCGAAGTGCCGATCGCGTCGCTGCTGCCGACCGCCGATGCCGCCAAGGGTGCGGAAGTGTTCAAGAAGTGCGCCGCCTGCCACACGATCAACCAGGGTGGCGCGAACGGCGTCGGCCCGAACCTGTACGGCACGGTCGGCGAGGAAATCGCCAAGGGCAAGGGCGGGTACGCCTTCTCCGCGGCGCTGGCGGGCGTCGGCGGCAAGTGGGACTTCGACAAGCTCAACGCGTGGCTGACCTCACCGCGCAAGTTCGCGAACGGCACGAAGATGACGTTCGCCGGCCTCGGCAATGCGCAGGACCGCGCGAACGTGATCCTGTATCTCAACCAGCAGGGGTCGAACCTGCCGCTCCCCGCGGCGCCTGCGGCTGGCGCTGCGCCGGCGGCCAAGGATGCGGCGGCGATGGATCAGCCGGCGACTGCGAATGCGGCCGAGGCTGCGGCGACGGAAGGTGCGCCGACCGCCGACATCGCCAACACCGGTACGCCAGCGTCGGGTGCGCCCTCGGTCGATCCCGAAGCAGCGCGCAAGGGCGCCCGCTCGGAGAAGTAATCGCTACTAGCAGGGATGATTGGCAAGGCTTGATCCTCCCCCTTGATGGGGAAGTTCCACGTTCAGGGTCGCCGTCGACGTTCCGATCCCGCTTCATTCCGTCATCCCGGCGGGCGCCGGGACCCACGGTTGCGGTCAGCGTCATAAGCGGACGCTCCGTGTCCATGGGTCCCGGCGTGCGCCGGGATGACGGAGAGGGTGGTAGTGGGGAACGGAGGAAAAGGTCAGGCCTCAGCCGCTTCCTTCTCGGCCCGCTCGCGATAGAACGACTGCACAGCGTCCCAGGCCTCGTCCGCGGTCTCGACATAGCGGAAGATCCCCAGGTCCTTCTCGCTGACGACGCCTTCCTCGACCAGCGCGTCGAAGTTCACGACCCGCTCCCAGAATTCGCGTCCGAACAGCAGTACCGGGATCGGCTGGATCTTCCCCGTCTGGATCAGCGTCAGCAGCTCGAACAGCTCGTCGAACGTCCCGAACCCACCCGGAAACGCCGCCAGAGCCCGCGCATGCAGCAGGAAGTGCATCTTCCTGAGCGCGAAATAGTGGAACTGCACCGACAACGATGGCGTCACATACGGGTTCGGTGCCTGCTCGTGCGGCAGGACGATGTTGAGCCCGATCGACTCGGCGCCGACGTCGTCAGCGCCGCGGTTGGCGGCCTCCATGATCGATGGACCACCGCCCGAACACACCACGAACTGCCGCCAGCCACGCTCGTCGCGCGGCAGCACGCTGACCTTGGCGGCCAGCTCTCGCGCGACGTCGTAATATTTCGACTTCTCGACCAGCCGCTCGGCGATCTTCTTCGACTTCTCGTCGGTCGCGAGCTTCAGCAGCGCCTGCGCCTTCGAGGGCTCGGGGATGCGCGCGGAGCCGTAGAACACGAACGTCGAGCCGATCTTCGCCTCGTCGAGGACGAGTTCGGTCTTCAGCAGTTCGAGCTGGAACCGCACCGGCCGCAGGTCTTCGCGCAACAGGAAATCCATGTCCTGGAAGGCGAGCCGGTAATGCGGGTGCTGTGTCTGCGGGGTGGAAACGGAGTCGCGGGCGGACTCGGCATCCTGGCTGGCGTTCGGAAAAACGCGCGTCGGTACTCGTGTATCTGTCATTCAGGCGCGATTAGAGGAAAGGGGCAGGGAGGGCTAGACCGAGTTACCCCAAGCTCCGTCCTCTAAGCAGCCGTCATCCCAGCGAAAGCTGGGATCCAGGGTTACGGACCGCGACGCTCTTGGCTCTTGGCTCTTGGCTCTGGGTCCCGGGTCGAGCTTAGGATGACGGCTGGGTGCGGGTCAGCGGCAGAAACCCGCGCGATCGTCTTCGAGATGGAGGTGGTTGCGGTGCGCGGCGTTGTAGTCGGGGCTGAGCACCGTCCCGAACCGCTTGCACGCCGACGCGCGGATCGTCTGGAGGAATTGCCGGACCTGCGGATCGGGCGAGTTCCAGTCGCTGAGCACGGTGATTCGCCGCCCGTCCTTCAGCACGAACCCGCCGATATCGATCGCGTTGGCGATTGCGTGGCCGGAGCGACGGTTTGCGTTGCGCGCCGACCCGACGATGTTGCGGCACGAATAGCTCCCCATGCTGTCGATCCGCGCGAGTTCGCTGCCGAGCATCTGGTACGCGGCGGGCGCGACCGCGTTGCGCGTCCAGCCAATAAACGCGCGTGCCGCGCCGCAGCGAACCGCGGTGAGATTGGCGACGGGCACGCCGATGTCGACGAGCTTCACGGTGCCATTGAGACCGCAGCCGGGGCCGGTCTCGCGGTCGGGCAGGACCTGGAACGAGACGTGCAACTGGCGCAGATCGGCGAGGCACTGCGCGGTCTCGCGGTTGCTCGGGACGGAGAGGTTGGGGCGGGCTTGAGTAGGGGCAGTGGGACGATCGGCCCGTCCGCAGGCGACTAAGGTGAGCGTGAGCGCAACCAGTACCACCCACTCCGCCATGCCGGGCCTGTTCCGGCATCCACCCATCATCTTGTCCCCCATGCCGATGGTCGTGCGGCACCGTGGACCCCGGAACAAGCCCGGGGTGACGGAGTGAGTTTGGCGCACGGTAGGGCGAGTCCCATCGCCACGTGCGCTTGGTCGAACGCGGTTGACACCCCCGCGAACGCCGCTAGGGCCGGCGACGGGCCACGCGGTCCCAACGCCGCGCGTGCTCTCTGTGAGGAGAGATACATGACTGATACGACCTACGCACCCGCTACAGAAGCGCCTGCGCTGCCCGCTACGAAGCCGGCACGTCCCTTTTTCAGCTCCGGTCCCTGCGCGAAACCTCCGGGTTGGTCCGCGGACAAGCTCGCCACCGATTCGCTCGGTCGTTCGCATCGCTCGAAGATCGGCAAGACCCGCCTCCAGTACAGCATCGACCTGATGCGCGAACTGCTGAAGCTCCCCGACACGCACCGCATCGGCATCGTCCCCGGCTCCGACACCGGCGCGTACGAGATGGCGATGTGGACGATGCTGGGCGCGAAGCCGGTGACGGCGCTTGCTTGGGAAAGCTTCGGCGAAGGCTGGGTCACGGATGCCGTGAAGCAGCTCAAGATCGACCCCACCGTCGTGCGTGCCGATTACGGTCAGCTGCCCGATCTGGATGCGGTCGATTGGTCGAACGACGTGCTGTTCACCTGGAACGGCACCACCAGCGGTGTGCGTGTGCCGAACGCGGACTGGATCCCGGATGACCGCGAGGGGCTCTCGTTCGCCGATGCGACGTCGGGCGTGTTCGCGTACGACATCGACTGGACGAAGATCGATGTCGCCACCTTCTCGTGGCAGAAGGTGCTCGGCGGGGAGGGTGCACACGGCGTGCTGATCCTTGGGCCGCGTGCGGTCGAGCGGTTGGAGACGTACACGCCGGCGTGGCCGCTGCCGAAGGTGTTCCGCCTCGTCTCGAAGGGCAAGCTCACAGAGGGCGTGTTCAAGGGCGAGACGATCAACACGCCGTCGATGCTGGCCGTCGAGGACGCTATCTTCAGCCTCGAATGGGCGAAGTCGCTCGGCGAGGACGGGCTGATCAAGCGGTCGGATGCGAATGCGGCTGCTTTGGACAAGATCGTCGCCGATCGCGACTGGCTCGGCCATCTCGCGATCGATCCGGCAACGCGGTCGAAGACCAGCGTGTGCCTCACGGTCGAGGGTGCGGACGAGGCGCTGATCAAGGCAATGGCCTCGGCGCTCGAAAAGGCCGGCGCCGCGTATGACGTGGCGGGTTACCGCGACGCGCCTCCGGGCCTGCGGATCTGGTGCGGCGCGACCGTCGACACTACCGATATCGAGGCGCTCGGCCCCTGGCTCGACTGGGCCTACGCGACCGCCAAGGCGGCTTAACTAGCTACCGCGTCTTTTACGTCCTTCTTCCAACAATCACCCCCATTCCGTCATCCCGGCGCACGCCGGGACCCATGGACACGGAGCATTCGCTTATGAAGCGAACCGCTACCGTGGGTCCCGGCTTCCGCTGGGATGACGGAGAGGGTGAGGATCGGATCGGAAGGCGGCACCCAATTCACCGAATTCCCAGGAGCAATCCCATGCCAAAAGTCCTCATCTCCGACAAAATGGATCCCCGCGCGGCGCAGATCTTCCGCGAGCGCGGCGTCGAGGTCGACGAGATCACTGGTAAGACGCCCGCCGAACTGATGGCGATGATCGGCGAGTATGACGGCCTCGCGATCCGCAGCTCGACCAAGGTCACCAAGGAAATCCTCGAGCACGCCACCAACCTGAAGGTCGTCGGCCGCGCCGGGATCGGCGTCGACAATGTCGACATCCCCGCCGCGTCGGCAAAGGGCGTGGTCGTGATGAACACGCCGTTCGGCAACTCGATCACCACCGCCGAGCACGCGATCGCGCTGATGTTCGCGCTCGCCCGCCAGCTCCCGGAAGCTGACGCTTCCACGCAGGCCGGCAAGTGGGAGAAGAACCGCTTCATGGGCGTCGAGCTGACGTCGAAGACGCTCGGCCTGATCGGTGCGGGCAATATCGGCTCGATCGTTGCCGACCGTGCGCGCGGCCTCAAGATGAAGGTCGTCGCGTTCGATCCGTTCCTGACGCCCGAGCGCGCGATCGAGATCGGCGTCGAGAAGGTCACGCTCGACGAACTGCTCGCGCGCGCCGACTTCATCACGCTGCACACCCCGCTGACCGACCAGACGCGCAACATCCTATCGGCTGAGGCGCTCGCCAAGACCAAGAAGGGTGTCCGCATCATCAACTGCGCGCGCGGCGGCCTGATCGACGAGGTCGCGCTGAAGGCGGCGCTTGATTCGGGGCAGGTCGGCGGCGCCGCGCTCGACGTGTTCGTCGAGGAGCCCGCCAAGGCATCGCCGCTGTTCAACACGCCGAACTTCGTCAGCACGCCGCATCTCGGCGCGTCGACGACCGAGGCGCAGGTCAACGTCGCGATCCAGGTCGCCGAGCAGATGGCCGATTTCCTGATGTCGGGCGGCGTTACGAATGCGCTCAACATGCCGTCGCTGTCGGCTGAGGAAGCGCCGAAATTGAAGCCGTACATGGCGCTGGCGGAGAAGCTTGGGTCGCTGGTGGGCCAGCTGACGACGGGCGCGGTGTCGCGGATTTCGGTGCATACTGAGGGAGCGGCGGCAGACCTGAACGCGAAGCCGATCGTGAGCGCGGTGCTTGCCGGCTATCTCCAGACGCAGACGGCGACCGTCAACATGGTCAACGCGCCGGTACTAGCGCGCGAGCGTGGTCTTGAGGTTCGCGAAGTGCGTACCGAGCGCGAGGCGGATTACCACACGCTGCTGCGCGTCGCGGTGAAGACCGAGGATGGCGAGCGGTCTGTTGCGGGGACGCTGTTCGGCGATTCGGCACCGCGGTTGGTCGAGCTGCTCGGGATCAAGATCGAGGCCGATCTGGCGGGGCCGATGCTGTATGTCGTCAACGAGGATGCGCCGGGGTTCATTGGTCGTCTTGGGACGGCGCTTGGCGAGGCTGGGGTGAATATCGGGACGTTCCATCTCGGGCGTAGGTCAGCCGGTGGCGAGGCGGTGCTTCTCCTCTCGGTCGACGAAGCCGTGACCCCCGACCTCCTGACCAAGGTCCGCGCGCTTCCCGGCGTGAAGACCGCGATGGGCCTTAACTTCTAAGGCTCGCGAACGGGGGGCGAAGTGGTTAGAGGCACGCGTATGACTGCTTTGCTCCCTGAAGGTTTCCGAGATCGCCTCCCTCCGTTCGCCGATTCGGCGGCGGCGCTCGAGGCGCGTGTGCTCGAAGCGGCGCGTCTCCACGGCTATGAACGCGTCGACCCACCACTCGCCGAATTCGCCGACGGTCTCGAAATGCGCCTCAAAGCCGGTGGCCTTCACGACGCGGTACGCTTCGTCGATCCGGTGTCGCAACGCACACTCGCAATCCGGCCGGACATTACCGCGCAGGTCGCGCGGATCGCTGCCACGCGGATGGGGCATCACCCGCGGCCGGTTCGGCTGAGCTATGCGGGGTCGGTGCTGAAGCTGCGGGCGTCACAACTCGCGCCCGCGCGTGAGACCCGGCAGATTGGCTGCGAGCTGATCGGCTTGGACTCGGTTGCCGCCGCGCAGGAACTCGTCGCAGTGGCAGTCGATATGATCGCCGCCGCGGACGTTACCGGTGCGTCGATCGACTTCACGCTGCCTGATCTGGTGCCGACGCTCGCCGCCGGACCTCTTCCCGTCGCGGATGATCTGGTCGCCACCTTGCGCGATCGCCTCGACGCGAAGGACGCCGGTGCTGTCGCCGCACTCGCGCCCGCCTATCTGCCGCTGATCGAAGCCGCCGGGCAGTTCGCGCAGGCGATGGATCGTCTTCGCGCGTTCGACACCACTGGTGCGCTCGCGTCGCGTCTCGACGGTCTCGCGCGGATTGCAGACGCACTCGACGGCCGCGTCGCGCTGACGCTCGATCCGACCGAGCGGCACGGGTTTGAATACCAGACCTGGCTTGGCTTCTCGCTCTTCGCCGATGGCAGCGCACGCGAAGTGGGACGGGGCGGCACCTACACTGTGGTCCACGAGAACGGCGCCGAGGAAGCCGCCACCGGCTTCTCGCTGTTCACCGACGCGCTGGTGGAACGTACCGCCACCGTCGACCGCCGCCGCCTGTTCCTCCCGTTCGGAACCCCAGCCGAGGAAGGCGCCGCAATGCGCGCGCAAGGTTGGGTCACCGTCGCCGCTCTGGAAGCCGGCGACACTCCCGAAGCACAAGTCTGCACGCATCTATGGGTAGCAGGCGAGCCTCGCGCGCTGTAGGCGCTGCGCGTAATCCTCAGGAGATAGAGTTTGGCCAACGTAGCAGTCATCGGCGCGCAATGGGGCGACGAAGGCAAGGGCAAGATCGTCGACTGGCTCGCCGAGCGTGCCGACATGGTCGTGCGGTTCCAGGGCGGGCATAACGCCGGCCACACGCTGGTCGTCGGCGAGAACGTCTACAAATTGTCGCTGCTGCCGTCGGGTATCGTGCGCGGGACGCCGTCGTTCATCGGCAACGGCGTTGTGCTCGATCCCTGGGCGCTGAAGGACGAGATCGCGCGGTTGGGTTCCCAGGGCGTTGTCGCGACCCCGGAGACGCTGCGGATCGCCGACACCTGCGCGCTGATCCTGCCGTTCCACCGCGATCTCGATGGTCTGCGCGAGGATGCCAGCGGCGCCGGCAAGATCGGCACCACGCGTCGCGGCATCGGGCCTGCGTATGAGGACAAGGTCGGCCGCCGTGCGATCCGCGTGTGCGATCTCGCGCATCTCGACGATCTCGGGCCACAGCTCGATCGCCTCACCGCGCATCACGACGCGCTGCGCGCCGGCTTTGGCGAGCCGCCGATCGATCGTGCGCGCCTGATCGCCGAGCTGCGCGAGATCGCCGGCTTCGTGCTGCCGTTCGCCAAGCCCGTCTGGCGCGATCTCAACGCCGCCCGCTCGGCCGGCAAGCGGATCCTGTTCGAGGGCGCGCAGGGCGTGCTGCTCGACGTCGACCACGGCACGTATCCGTTCGTCACCTCCTCGAACACCATCGCAGGCGCCGCAGCCGGCGGGTCTGGCCTCGGGCCATCCGCGGTCGGCTTCGTGCTCGGGATCGCCAAGGCGTACACGACGCGCGTCGGCTCGGGGCCTTTTCCGACCGAGCTCGAGAATGAGACTGGCGAGCGCCTGGGCGTACGCGGGCATGAGTTCGGCACGGTCACCGGGCGTAAGCGCCGCTGCGGTTGGTTCGACGCGGTGCTGGTGCGCCAGGCGGCGGCGGTTGGTGGCATCACCGGGATCGCGCTGACCAAGATCGACGTGCTCGACGGGTTCGAGACCGTGTCGATCTGCACCGGCTACCGCTTGCGCGGCGAGACGCTCGATTACTTCCCCGCGCATGCGGCCGACCAGGCGCTGGTCGAGCCGATCTACGAGACGATGGAAGGCTGGCAGGAAACGACCGCTGGTGCACGCAGCTGGGCCGACCTGCCCGCGCAGGCGATCAAGTATATCCGCCGTATCGAGGAGCTGATCCGCTGCCCGGTGACGCTGGTGTCGACCAGCCCGCAGCGTGCCGACACGATCCTCGTCCGCGATCCGTTCTCGGACTGATACGAAAAAGCCGGGCGATCGCTCGCCCGGCTTTTCATTTACGTGAGAACGGTTGGATCAGCGCGGCGTGGTCGTGCCGGTCGTTCCGCCCGTGGTTGAACCCATCGTACCGGTGGTCGTGCCACCCATGGTGCCGCCCATCGCACCAGTCGTGGTGCCCGTGGTGCCGCCCATGGTATCGGCGCCCATCGTGCTGCCGGTGGTCCCGGACATCGTGTTGCCCGTCGTGCCGGTGCCCATGGTGCCGCTCGTCGTGCCCGACGTGGTACCGCGCGTACGGCTACGGGCCTTGGTGCCACGCTGCGTGCGCCCCGTGGTCGACTGCGTGGTCGTCGAGGGATTCGCCTGATCCATTGTGCCGGTCGACATGCCGCCGGTCGTCCCGCCCATGGTCGAACCACCCATGGTGCCGCCGCTCATCGTTCCACCGGTGGTGCCGCCCATCGAGCCGGTGGTGCCCGTCTGAGCCATCGCCACACCTGGAATGATCAGGGCTGCGGCTGCGATCGAAGTTAGAATACGCATTATCACTCTCCTAAGTTATTGAAGAGCAAGCGCTTCAGCGCTGCGTATGTTCCGTCGTCAGCCGCACTGGCCCCGATGCAGCAACGCCTGGTCGGCTAGAACGAGCGCCACCATCGCCTCGACGACGGGGACTCCGCGGATGCCGACGCAGGGGTCGTGACGTCCCTTGGTGGCGATCGTCGCGGCTTCGCCGTTGGGGCTGATCGTCTCGACCGGGGTGAGGATCGAACTGGTCGGCTTGAACGCCACACGTAGGCGGATCGGCTGGCCGGTCGCGATCCCACCCGCGATCCCGCCTGCATGGTTGGCGAGGAACTCGGGACCGTCGGCACCGGGACGCATCGGATCCGCGTTCGCCTCGCCCGACAGTGCGGCGGCGGCGAACCCGTCGCCGATCTCGATGCCCTTGACCGCATTGATACTCATGCAGGCGGAGGCGAGTTCGGAATCGAGCTTGGCGTAGAGTGGCGCGCCCCAGCCGGCTGGCACGCCGGTTGCCTCGCACGCGATCACAGCGCCGAGCGACGATCCGGATTTCCGGGCGGCATCGACGAGTATCTCCCAGCGGGCGGCAGCGGCGGCGTCCGGGCAGAAGAACGGGTTCTGGTCGATCTGTGCATCGTCGAAGTTCGCGGGGTCGATCGCGTCGCCGCCGATCGCCTCGACCCACGCACGGATACGGACCTGCGGGACGACGAGGCGCGCGACGGCCCCGGCGGCGACGCGCGCGGCGGTCTCGCGCGCGGAGGAGCGGCCACCACCGCGGAAATCGCGAAACCCGTATTTCGCGTCATAGGCATAATCGGCGTGACCGGGGCGATAGGCCTTGGCGACGTCGGAATAGTCCTTCGAGCGCTGGTCGACATTCTCGATCATCAGGCTGATCGGCGTGCCGGTGGTGCGCCCCTCGAACACGCCCGAGAGGATGCGGACCATATCCGGCTCGCGCCGCTGCGTCGTGAAGCGCGACGTGCCGGGGCGGCGCTTGTCGAGCCAGGGCTGAATGTCGGCCTCGGTCAGCGGAATACCAGGCGGGCACCCGTCGACGATCGCCCCCAGCGCAGGCCCATGAGACTCGCCCCAGGTGGTGAAGCGGAACAACCGTCCAAACGTATTGAAGCTCATGCGGCGTTGCGGTTCATGCGTGTGATGTCGCCGCGACCGGCGATCAGGCCCTGGACCGAGATGTCCTCGTCGAGCTCGTCCCAGTGCAAACCGCTCGGACTGATCCAGACCTTGCTGCGATCGGCGGGCGAGCCGTGCAGCAATCGTGGATACCAGGCGAGCGGAACACCCAGCGTGCGGCCATCGTCGAGCCGGACCCACATCTGGTCCTCGTCGAATTCAACGCTCGTCGGGCGTACCGAAATGCTCATGCCATGCGCTCACGATTTCTGGCCTGCGAAGACCTATCTGCTCGGTGAGCCATCGCAGGGTGCGTGCATCCAGTCCACGGTTATCGGCCATCGCCACTTCGGGATAAAGCCAAAACTTCGCATCACCCTCACCGCGCTTTGCGACGTGGACGTGCATCGGCTCGCGCGGATCGCCTTCGCTGGAGTAGAAATGGAAGCGAAACCCGCGATCGGAAAAGATCACGGGCATCGCTGAACTCTATGCCAGCGCGATATCGGGGGCGTCTTCTGCCTTCATGCCGATCACGTTGTAGCCGGCGTCGACGTGGTGCGTCTCGCCGGTCACGCCGCTCGCCAGGTCGCTCAGCAGGTACAGACCCGCGCCGCCGACGTCGTCGATCGTCACGTTGCGCTTCAGCGGCGAGTTCAGCTCGTTCCACTTCAGGATCAGGCGGAAATCGCCGATGCCGCTCGCTGCCAGCGTCTTGATCGGACCCGCCGAGATCGCATTTACGCGGATGTTGTCACGGCCGAGATCAACCGCCAAATACTGTACGCTCGTCTCTAGCGCAGCCTTCGCCACGCCCATCACGTTGTAATGCGGGATGACCTTCTCGGCGCCGTAATAGCTGAGCGTCAGCATCGCGCCGCCCTCGGTCATCATCTTGGCGGCGCGCTGCGCAACCGCGACGAACGAATAGACCGAGATGTTCATCGTCATCAGGAAATTGTCGAGGCTGGTATCGACGAACCGCCCGCGCAGCTCGTTCTTGTCCGAAAAGCCGATCGCGTGGACGACGAAGTCGATCGTCGGCCATTCTTCCGCCAGCTTGTCGAAGGTCGCGTCGAGCGCGCCCATGTCCGACACGTCGCAATCGAACAGCCGCGCCACGCCAAGCTGCTCGGCGAGCGGGCGGACGCGCTTCTCCATCGTCTCGCCCTGATAGCTGAACGCCAATTCGGCGCCTGCCTCGGACAGCTTCTTGGCGATCCCCCAGGCCAGCGACTTATCGTTCGCCAGGCCCATGATCAGCCCACGCTTGCCCGCCATCAAACCGTTCACGCCATCCCCGCCTATACCTGCATATCCGTAGCGGGTTGCTCTAGCGTTGTTTCGGGTGGTTCCGCCAGTGCCGCGTTGAGATGCGCGCCGAATACCAGCCCGAGCCCGATGACGTAGAAAAACAACAGCATGATGACAACGCCAGCCAGACTGCCATAGGTCAGGTCGTAACCACCGAGCCGCGACAGGATCACCGGCAGCAGCGCGGTCGCGCTGACCCACCAGGCGGTCGTGAACAGCGCGCCCGGCCATTTGCGGCATTTCGAATAGCGATAGCGCGACGGCGTCACCGAATAGAACAGCAGGTACAGCGCGCCGAACATCAGCAGGCCGGGGATAAGACGAGATAGCCCAACCCACCCGGCGGCGTCCTGCGCGAACGGCAGTAGGCGGTAGATGAACTGCTCGGCCGCGGTGAGGATACCCTGCACCAGGAACGACAGCAGCGCGATCACCACCGACAGGATGATCACCGCGGACGAGCCAAGCCGCGATTTCCAGAACGGCGCGGTTGCCTTGATCCCGTAGGCGCGGTGGAAGATGTCGCGGATCGTCTCGACGAAGCTGCCGACCGTCCACAGCCCGACGAGCGCACCAAGCCACAATAGCGATCCGGTCCGCGCGGCGAGCACGTCGGCGATCGGCTTGCGCAACAGATCGCCGACATTGGGCGGCAGGACGTTGAGGAACGACTCGACCGCGCGCACAGTCTCGACGCTCTGCCCAAAGATCGACAGGATCGCGGCGGCGACGATGAAGAACGGGAACACCGTCATCAATGCGAGATAGGCCAGATTCCCGGCGTGGATGAACCCGTCATTGAACACGCCGATCGCCGCGCGCTTGAAAACCTCGAACGCGTAGCTGCCGGGCCTGACCTTCGCCATGCCGCGATTGAGACGGGATCGCGCGGCGCCATGTTCGTGCGCGCGCTTCGGGCGTAAGGGGACTATCGTTCACAAGGCGTTCAGACGCCCATGGCCCCCGCGGGTTCCCCGCATCGCGACCATCCCAGCTTTCGACGAACGCGGTCAGCGCCGCATCGCTCGCGGGAATGTCGATCATCAGCGTGACCAGCTGGTCGCCGCGCGTGCCGCCCTTCTTGTGGAAACCCTTGCCCTTGAGGCGGAGCGTCTTGCCCGAAGTGGTGCCCTTGGGGATCGTCAGCATCACCGGTTTGTCGACCGTCGGCGCCTTGACCGAACCGCCCAGCACCGCCTCGGCCAACGTGATCGGCAGTTCGAGGCGGACGTCGTCGCCATCGCGCGTGAAGAACTTGTGCGGCTGGACCTCGATCGTCAGGATCGCATCGCCAGCGCCGCCTGGACCCTGCTCGCCCTTGCCTGCAAGCTTCATCTGGGTACCGGTCTCGACGCCCGCCGGCAGCTTGAGGTCGAGCGTCTTGCCGTCGGACAGCGTCACGCGCTGCGGCTCCAGCGTTGCGGCTTCGACGAACGGCACCTGCAGGCGATACGCGACGTTCTCGCCCTTGGCCTGCGGACGCCGACCGAAGCCGCCGGAGAACCCGCCGCCACCGCCGCGCTGCGCGCCACCGAACAGGCCCTCGAAGATGTCGCTCATGTCAGGGGCCCCGGGGCCGCTCTCATAGCCTTCGCTGCGGAAGCCGCCGCCGGGCTGCGGTCGCCCGCCGCCACCGCCGCCAAAGCCGAACGGCGACGCCGGGTTGCCATCGCCGTCGATCTCGCCGCGATCAAACCGTGCGCGCTTGTCCTTGTCGTTCAGCAGGTCATACGCGTTGGTGACCGTGCTGAACCGCTCCGACGCCTTAGGGTTGTCCTTGTTGCGATCGGGATGAAGCTCCTTTGCGAGCTTGCGGTACGCCTTCTTGATGTCGGCTTCGGTCGCGTCGCGCGCTACACCCAGAGTCTTGTACGGATCGGCCACTTACGTCCCCATTATACCTTGCGCGTCTATGTGGGGGGATCGCCCGCGCAACGCAATTGCGCGCGGGGTGTTTGGTTGAACGAGAGGAACGATCATGACCGACAAGCAACCGATGCAGGGCGTGCCGAAGAACGACGATGGCGCGAAGGAGAAGGACGGAGTCAACAACGCGCCGGCCAAGGACAAGAGCGGCGAAAGCGGCGGCGGCTCGTATCCGAACCCGCACGACGAGAAGTAACGCCTTCATCCTCCCCTATGAGGGGAGGTGGCAGCCCGCTTGGGCTGACGGAGGGGTGACCCGCCATCGAGACGGTGTCACCCCTCCGTCTGGCAAGCGCCAGCCACCTCCCCTTGCAGGGGAGGATCGCATCGCTCTTATGCGGACTCCAACGGCGCAACATCGACGCTGACGTCCATGTTCTGCGCGCCCGACCCGAGCACCACGCCGTCGACCGGCGCGATCTCCGCATAATCCCGCCCGACCGCCATCACGATGTGATCGCTCGCCATCCAGATTCCGTTGGTCGGATCGACCCCGACCCAGCCACGCACCGGCCCGCACCACAGCAGCACCCACGCATGCGTCGCATCCGCGCCGACCAGCCGCGGCTGGCCCTCGGGCGGGATCGTGCGGATGTAGCCCGAGGCATACGCCGCGGGAGGCCCGCCGCCCGCAAACCCGTGATCATGATCTGTGCGAAATCTTGGCACACGCCCTTGCGTTGCAGGAACGCTTCGTGCGGCGGGGTATCGACCAGCGTCGCGTCGGCGTCGAACTCGAACTCCTGCTGGATTCGCCGCGCTAGCGCGATGCCGGCCTCCAGTGCGCCGCGCGAAGGATCGAGATCGGGTGCGCAATAGTCCGCGATCGCCTGGTCGAGAGGGATCAGCGGCGAGGGGTAGATATAATTCGCCGGGCTCGCCGCAGACAGATCGGTGCTGGTCCGCGCCATCGCCGCGATCTCTGCGAGAGTCGGATCGCTGGCGTCGGGCACCGGCACGAGCCGATCTACCGTCATCCGCGACCGGCTCTCGATCGTCAGGTGCCGCACCGGGCTGTCGACCACCAGCCGCGTGACGTTGGCGAGCCCCGCCTCGGCTCTCGCGGCGCTGGTGCGGCCCGCCGGATGCACCGACAGCGTGTAGGAGTCCAGATGCTGCCCCGGCCAGTCGATCGGCTTCAACCGCAGATTGCACCGCGCGAACTTGACGCTCGCGCCGTAATCGAACGTCGTGACGTGGCGAATGTCGTAGATCATGAAAATCCTCCCTGGCACGGGGAGGGGGACCGCCAGCCGCTTGCTGGTGGTGGAGGGGGCGCCACGAGGGATACGCTGGTGGAGAGCCCCTCCACCATGCGCTGCATGGTCCCCCTCCCCGTACCGGGGAGGATTTGCAGATCTACCCTCACGCCAACGTCAGCCCACTAGTCCGCAACGGCTCGGCACCCTGCAGGAAATACCGCCGCGCCAGCGCATCCGACACCGCGCCGAGACGCCGCTCGATATCCCCTAGCGTCTCCGCATTCAGCTCAGCCGCCGTCGCGGTCATGACGATCGCCAGCAACCCGGTCGCTTGCGCCTGTTGCGGCTCCGCCATCTCGTCGTCGCTCAGCACCGGCAGTTCCGCCAACCGCGCCGCAATCCGCTCCGCCGAAAACGCCAACGACCGTGGATTGCCCGGATCGAGCGCCACCAGATCCATCACCGGCACGCGCGCGATCCCGGTCGGATAGCGCTGGCGATAACTGATCTGGCTGTCGGCAAGGTCGAGCAGCACAGACAGATCGTCCGGCGACGCCCCCGGCATCCCGAACAGCCGGATCGCGCGCGCCATCGCCATCGCCCGCTCGATCCGCCGCCCGAGATCGTGAAACCGCCATGCCGCCGTCCGCCCCATATGCTCTGCTGACAACCCCGCGATCGCCGCATAGCGCCGTTGCAGCGAGCCTGCCCGCTCCAGCATCCCGCGATGCGTCGGGAAGGGGGCCTCGAGCAGCCGCACCATGTCCGCTGACAACCGATCACGCGAGCCTTCGCCGATCTCGCGCGCATGCCGGTTGAGCGTCAGGATCGACTGCCAGCGTTCGTCCTCCATCGCGGTACGGGCGAGCGCGGTCAGGTCTGCACGGCGCAGCGACGGCGGGAGCGGCGCGCTGCCCGCGCCGACGATCAGCCCCACCAGCTTGCCGACCGTGGTGGGGGACAACACCGCCCCCGTCGACGTCGATCGAATTGCCCAGCATCACCCGGATCGCGCCGAGCAGAGCCTCGCCCCGCTCCAGATAGCGCCCGAGCCAGTAGAAATTGTCCGCCACCCGGCTCGGCAACGTCCCGGGATTGCGCCGCACCTGAAGCGAGTCCGCGGCGGTCAGCAGCGATACGGGCGCGACCGGCTCGGCACCATAGATGCAGACATCGGCGGACCAGATCCCTTCGCCCATCACCGCCGCCCGCGCGTCGGGATGCTCGCCGATCCGCGCGAATCCGCCGGGGAGGACGGTCCATTCGCCGTCGCCGTTACGCGCCGCGAACACGCGCAGGGTGAAGGGGCGGGGGACGAGCGCATCGCCGACCACGACCGGCATCGTCGAGAGCTGGACCAGTTCCTGCCCGACATAATCCTGCGGCCTGCGCGCCATGTCCGCGAGCAGACGCGTCCGGTCCGCGCCGGTGATGTCGGCGCCCGTGAGCGGGCCGCCGGTCATGCCGAGAGGCCGCGAGTGGAACGCCGGACCGATCAGCAGGCGATCGAAATTCGCCTCGACCTGCGCGCGCGCCGTCCTGCCCGCACCACCACGTCGCGATGTTGGGGAGCAGCAGGTCTTCCCCGAGCAACGACTTCGCGAGCTGCGGCAGGAAGGCCGAGAACGCCGGCGCCTCCAGCACCGCCGAGCCCGGCGCGTTCGACAGCACGACGTTGCCGGCCGCGTACGCGTCGATCAGCCCGGGCACCCCGATCTGCGAGTGCGTGTCGAACGCCAGCGGATCGAGCAGCCGCGGGTCGAGCCGCCGCCACAGCGCATCGATCCGCTTGAGGCCACCGATCGTGCGGACATAGACCTTGTCCTCGAGCGCGGCGAGATCGGCGCCCTCGACCAGCAACAGCCCGAGATAGCGCGCGAGATGCGCTTGCTCCGGATAGCTCGGGTTGAACCGGCCCGGCGTGAGCAGGCCGATCCGCGGGTCGGTCCGCTTGCACATCGCCGCGATCCCGGCGCGGAAGGCGGCGAAGAACGGCGCGTGGCGCTGAACGTTGAGCCTATCCTGCAACCCGCCGAGCGTACGGCTGACCGCAATGCGGTTCTCCAGCGCATAGCCGGCGCCGGCGGGTGCGCGCAGGTGATCGGCGAGAACGCGCCATTCGCCGGTCGGTCCGCGGCCGAGGTCGATCGCGATGAAATCGAGGTGGCGGCCGCCGGGTGGGTCGAGCCCGACCATCGGCCGCAGGAAGAACGGGCTGCCGGTGACGAGCGCGGCAGGGATGTGGCCGTCGTCGACCAGCTTTCCCTCGCCGTAGAGGTCGGCGATCACCGTCTCCATCAGCGTCGCACGCTGGATCACGCCGCGCTCGATCCCCGCCCATTCACCGGCTTCGATCAAGAGCGGGACGGGCGAGACGGGCCAGGGGCGCTCGTCGGGTTCGTCGGCGATGCGGAAGCCGGTGCCGATATCGACCGCATGCCGCTGGACGCGTTCGCGGATGTGGCCGAGGTCGTCGGAGGCGACTGTCGCGAGCTCGGCGAACATCACGGCCCAGGCGGGGTCGGCGTCTTCGCAGAGCACGTCGGCACTGGTGCTGCGCGCGCAATAGTCGGCGATCCAGCGCCCGGCGTGGATCATTGCGTCGAAAAGGGGCGCGGTTTGCGTCGCCGTGTCCGCCGTGTCCAATGCCTCAAGCCCCCGAATACAGGCGGCGGTGTTTCACCTTTCGACGCGGCGGTGCAACATAAAAGCGTGGAATCGGGTGCGCGTACCTGTCTCACCGGCTGTCTCGGTCAGACGGTCGCAGCCATCCCACCCGTTGCTCTTCATTCACTCCCACCCATCCGTCATCCCAGCGAAAGCTGGGATATTTCGCTTGGCGGACGCGACGCTCGCCCCATGAATATCCCAGCTTTCGCTGGGATGACGGGTGGGGAGGGGGCGCGGCAGGGCAGGGCAGGGCAGGGCAGGGCCGGGCAGGGCAGGGCCGGGTAGAGTAGAAGTGAAAGACACCCGACGCGACCGGCACCCCGGCGAAGGCCGGGGCCTAGTTGGAAAGGTGGTCGCAATGGAGCGCTGCCCTCCGAAGGCAGCGTTCGCCAATTAGGCCCGGCCTGCGCCGGGGTGCTGCTGGTGGAGGGAGCCGCTCACAAATCCGGCAGCACCTGATCCGCCACACCCCAGCCCTCAAGCGCCCGCGACCCGGCCCGCTCGATCAACTCCGCCCCATCCTTCACGCCCCAGCGCGCGGCCGTTTCGATATCGCGCAGCTCGCTCCAAGATACCGGTGCCGCCACCGGCGCGCCCGCTCTCGCCCGCGCCGAATACGGCATCACTGCCGTAGCGCCGCGCTGGTTCCGCAGCCAATCGATGAAGATCCGCCCCTTGCGTTTCGCCTTGGCCATCGTCGCGACGAAGCGGTCGGGATCGGCGCCCGCCATCGCTCGCGCAAACCGATCTGCAAAGTCCTTCACCGCCGGCCATTCCGCCTCCGGGGTCAGCGGCACGACGACATGCACGCCCTTGCCCCCCGACAGCATCGGGAAGCTGACCAGCCCCAGTTCCGCCAGCTGGTTCTTGAGATGCTCGGCAGCCTTCTTCGTGTCGCCGAAGTCGAGCCCCTCGTCGGGATCGAGATCGAACACCAGGCGGTCGGGCTTCTCCAAGGTCGCGTTCGACGACCCCCAGCCGTGGAACTCGATCGTCCCCATCTGCACGCACGCAACCAGGCCGTCCGCATCGTCGACATACAGATAGTCCTCGGTCGAGCCGTCCTTCTCGCGGATCGGCACCTTGTGCACCGCGTCGCCGAAGCTCCCCGCGTCGTGTTTCTGAAAGAAGCACGCGCGCGACCGGCCCTGGGGGCAGCGGACGAGGCTGATCGGGCGGTTGCCCGCGACCGGCAGCATGATCCCCGACACCGCGACGTAATAGTCGGCGAGATCGCCCTTGGTGACGTCCGACTTGTCGAAAATCACGCGGTCGCGGCTGCTGACCTTTATGCTGGTTTCCGGTGCGGCACTCTCGGCCACGTCCGGCAGCGGGGCGGGGGTTTCGGCCACCACGTCCTTGGCCGCCTTGTCCTCGCGCAGGCCGATGAAGCTCGAATGGCGGAGCACGCCGTCGGGGGTGACCTCCGCGAAGGCGACCTCTGCGACCAGTTTCGGCGTCACCCATTTCGCGCCGCGGACCGCGGCCTTGGGCGCCTCGACCGTCGGCGTCTTGCGATCGAGTGCGTCGAGTTTTTCGCGGATTTCGTCCATCAGCGCTTGGTCGAACCCGGTGCCGACCTTTCCGGCATACCTGAAGCCCTTGCCCTCGCGGACGCCGAGCAGCAGCGACTTGAACCCGCGCTTCTTGTTGGATGGGAGCCAGCCGACGATCACGAATTCTTGGCGGTGCGTGCATTTGACCTTGAGCCACGCCTTGGTCCGCTTGCCGGCATAGGGCGCGTCGGCGCGTTTCGAGACGATGCCTTCGAGGCCTTCGCGGCACATCGTCTCGAACAATTGCTCGCCCGCGCCGATGACGTGATCGGAATAGCGGAGGCGGTCTTCGTCTTCCGGGATCAGCGGTTGCAGCCGTGCCTTACGGTCGAGGTTGGAGAGGCCGGTCAGGTCTTTGCCGTCGAGTTCGAGCAGGTCGAACGCGAACAATGTCATGTCGCCGCTAGTGGAGATCGCGTCCTTCAGCGTCGAGAAATCGGGGTGGCCGTCCTTGAACGCGACGATCTCGCCGTCGATCAGCGCGGATTTTACCGGGAGCTTGGCGGCGGCGGCGGCGATTGCGGCGAACTTTTCGGTCCAGTCGAGGCCGGTGCGGGTGAAGACCTTGGCCTTGCCGTTGGCGACGGAAATTAGCGCCCGGTAGCCGTCGTATTTTACCTCGTGGAGCCAGGCCGAGCCGGTGGGTACGGCGTCGACGAGGGTGCAGAGCTGGAGGTCTTGAAACTCGGGAAGCTTGGCGCTTGCGCCCCGCCCGCGCTTCGTCATCCCAGCGGAAGCTGGGGTCTCCCGTGGCTCCTGTCCCGTGTTTGCCGCTTGAGATCCCAGCTTTCGCTGGGATGACGGGCTGGGGGCGTGCCGGCTTTTATCCTCTTCGATCTCGATCATCGTGCGGCCGGTCGAGACGCTGGTCAGCGCTTCTTCTACCAGCGTGTCCGTGCCGCCGGCTGCCGCATCGTCGATCTTCCGGAGCAACCAGTTCTCGCGCTTCTCCTTCGCGCGGGGCTTCAGGCGGATGAGCAGCCATTCGCCCTTCATCCGTTCGCCATCGAGGACGAAGTGGAGGTGGCCCTTGTCGAGGTCCTTGGCCGACTTGCCCTTGATCGGCGACCATGTGCCGCGATCCCACAGCATCACCGTGCCGCCGCCATATTCGGCCGCGGGGATGGTGCCTTCGAACGTGGCGTAGCTGAGCGGGTGATCCTCGGTGCGGACGGCGAGGCGCTTTTCGTTGGGGTCGAGGCTGGGGCCGCGGGTGACTGCCCAGCTTTTGAGGACGCCGTCGATTTCGAGGCGGAAATCCCAGTGGAGGCGGGTGGCGTCGTGCTTCTGGACCATGAAGCTGTTGCCGTTGCCGGGGGCCAGCGTACCCGCGGGTTCGGCGGTCTTGGTGAAGTTCCGCTTTGAATTGTAGAGGGCGAGGGGATCTGGGGGCGTGGCCATCAGCAGCGTCCCATCTTCGTCATCCCGGCGAAAGCCGGGACCTCGTGCAGCAGGGGGAAGGTCTGCAACGGGGAGATCCCAGCTTTTGCTGGGATGACGGGGAGGGGGCCCAAATATACGTCATCCCAGCGAAAGCTGGGATCTGGTGCGGCAAGGGCGACCTCGCCAACCGGGATATTCCAGCTTTCGCTGGAATGACGGTGAGGGGAGCAAGGGCGCTATGCACGTTTTTTGCAGGAGCTTTGGCAGCCGTTTTCGCCGGCGCGCGCTTGGCGGGGGCTTTCTTCGCTGGTGCCTTCTCCGCCGCCGCACTCCCCCGCTCTTCTCCATCGACTTCTTCAACGCCGCCATCAAATCGACCACGTTCGAGCCGGTCTTCCCGCCGGTGTCCTTGTCCTCGATGATCTTCTTCCCGTTCGCCTTGCGCTTGCGTTCGATCAGATCCTTCAGCGCATCGACATAGCGATCGTGGAACTCCTGCGGGTGGAAGTCGGCGCTGCGCTTCTCGATCAGCGCCTCGGCGAGCTCCAACAGTTCCTCGGACGGCTTGTCGTCGGGGATCTCGCGGAAATAGCCCTGCGCCTTGTGCACTTCGTCGGCGTAGCGGAGCGTCTCCAGCACCATGCCGCGCCCGCACGGCTTCAGGCTGACGACATATTCGCGGCCTCGCATTGCCAACTGCCCAAGCCCGACCTTCTTCGTCCGCTTCAACGCCTCGCGCAGTACGATGAACGCCTCCTCCGCGAGGTCATCCGCGGGCACGACGAAATACGGCTTCTCGTAATAGAGCACGTCGATCTCGCTCGCGTCGACGAACTGAGTCAGCTCCAGCGTCTTCTTCGACTCGAGCTTCACCGCATCGATCTCGTCCTGCTCCAACAGGACGTATTCGCCCTTCGAGACCTCGTACCCCTTCATGATCTCGTCGGCATCGACCGGGCCGACGCCGGTGACGACCTTGTCGTAATGGATCGGCTGGCCCGACGGCTCGTGGATCTGCTTGAACGACACCGCCGCGCCGGATTTCGTCGCGGAGTAGATCTCGACCGGGATCGAGACGAGGGCCAGCCGGATCTGCCCCTGCCAATATGCGCGTGCTGCCACTTGGCGTCCCTTCGTTGCGGAAACGATTCGATTACCTGGGTCAATCATCGGCACGGTAGAGTCGTTCCCAAGTTTCGTTCCGCGCCAAATCCCGCTAAGGCGCGCGGCATGTCAGACGATCCCTTTACGCTGTTCGATAGCTGGTACGCCGAGGCCAAGCAGTCCGAGCCGAACGACCCGAACGCGGTCGCGCTCGCGACTGCCGACGCGGAGGGGCGACCGTCGGTGCGCATGGTGCTGCTAAAGGGTCATGGGCCCGACGGTTTCGTGATCTACACCAACCGCGAAAGCCGCAAGGCGGGCGAGATGGCCGCCAATCCGCAGGGTGCGCTGCTGTTCCACTGGAAGTCGCTGCGCCGGCAGATCCGGATCGAGGGGCCGGTATCATGGGCGACGGACGAAGAGTCGGACGCCTATTTCGCCTCACGCGGCCGTGATTCGCAGCTTGGCGCCTGGGCGTCGGCGCAGTCCCGGCCGCTCGACAGTCGCGACACCTTCGAGCAGCGCGTCGCAGAGATGACCGCGAAGTTCGAGGGCCAGGACGTACCGCGACCACCGCATTGGGGCGGCTACCGCGTGACGCCGACGCGCATCGAGTTCTGGCAGGACCGCGCGCACCGGCTCCACGAACGTCGGTTGTTCGTTCGCGAAGACGGCAATTGGAGCGAAGGACTGCTGTTCCCATGACGCAGGACGAACGGCGCAGGGTCATACCCCTCGCAACCCGCGCGGCGCTCGCCAGCGTCGCGATGGCGTGTTTCCTGCTGTTGCTGAAGGGCTTTGCGGCGTGGTCGACGGGCTCGGTGGCGATGCTCGGGTCGCTCGCCGATACCGCGCTCGACCTGCTCGCGTCGCTGGTGACTCTGTACGGCGTGCGGCTCGCGGCGACGCCGGCGGATCACGACCACCGCTTTGGCCACGGCAAGGCTGAGGCGCTCGCCGCGCTGTTCCAGGTCATGCTGATCACCGCCTCGGCGGTCGGCATCGCGTGGCGCGCGATTCTGGCGTTCGGCGATCCGCAGCCGACCACCGGCGCCGATTTCGGTATCGGCGTGTCGGTGATCGCGATCGTGGCCACGGTGTTCCTGCTCTCCTATCAGCGTCGCATCATCCGCCAGACGGGCTCGGTCGCGATCCTGGCGGACAACGTCCACTACCAGTCGGACGTGCTGCTCAACGGCTCGGTGATCGTCGCGCTGGTGCTCGATCAATATGTCGGGTGGAGCGGGGCGGATCCGATCTTCGGCATCGTCATCGCGCTGTGGCTCGCCTGGGGCGCGTTCCAGGCGTCGTCGAACGCGATCGACCAGCTGATGGACAAGGAATGGCCCGAGGATTTCCGCGCGCAGTTCCTCGACGTCGCCGCGCGCCAGCCTGGCATCCGGGGAATCCACGATTTCCGCACGCGGCGCTCGGGGAGCCACGACTTCGCGCAGTTTCACATGGAGGTCGCGCGCGACCTGACCGTGGAACACGCGCACGACATCGTCGAGGCGGTCGAGCGCAATTTACGCACCGCGTTCCCCAAGGTCGAGGTGTTGATCCATCTCGATCCCGAGGGGCATGTCGACACCGACAATCCGCTGGTCGAGGCGGACGTGACGCCGCATTGGTTTGGTAAGCGGGTATAGTCCGCTCGAGATTCGGCAACCGCGTTTGAGGATTCAGGCATGAGAATACCGTTCGCGCAGATCGATGCGTTTTCCGACACGCCGTTCGGCGGCAACCAGGCGGCGGTGATGCCGCTGTCGGCATGGCTCGACGACGCCGTGCTGCTGAACATCGCGCAGGAGAACAACCTGAGCGAGACGGCGTTCATCGTTGCGTCGGACGACGAGGGCGTGGATTTCGATCTGCGCTGGTTCACGCCGGGCGCCGAGGTCGCGCTGTGCGGCCATGCGACGCTGGCGAGCGGGCATTTCGTGCTGTCGTCGGATACCGCGCTCGACCGGGTGCGGTTCCGGACGCGGCAGGCGGGGATGTTGGAGGTCGCGCGGGCGGATAGCGGGTATACGCTGGAGTTGCCGGCATGGGGACCGAGTCCGAAGGCCATCCCTGAGATCGTCGCGGCGCTGAACATCGAGTCGCCCGTCGAGACCTTGTTTCACGAGAAGGGTTATGCGCTCGTGATCGTCGAGAACGAGGCCGTGGTGCGCGATCTGAAGCCAGACTTTGCTGCGCTGGCCAAGTTCCCGATCGTCGCGATCGTCGCTGCGCGGGGGAGGCGACCGGCATCGTGAGCCGCGTGTTTACGCCGTACTATGCCATCAACGAAGATCCGGTGACGGGTTCGGCGCACGCGGTGATGGTGCCGTATTGGGCGCCGATGCTGGGGGACAGCTTTACGGCGTATCAGGCGAGTGCTCGGGGCGGGAAGCTGACGTGCCGGTTGGCGGGCGACCGGGTTGTGCTCGGTGGGGCGTGCGTGACGACTATCGAGGGTACCTTTTTGCTGCCTTGAGGTTTGGCGCATCCGTCACCCGCCCTTATTCGTCACCCCAGCGAAAGCTGGGGTCTCATGCGTGGCAGATGACGGGAGATCCATGCTGATATCCCAGCTTTCGCTGGGATGACGGTCGGAGAGGGGCTCGGCAAGCGGCTGGCGGCACGGGCACCGTCTACCGCTTCCGCCCCTTGGTCATCGGATCGGGCTTTTCGGTTTCACCCAGCCCGGCGGCGGTGTCATGCGTTGCTGGCTTGTGCCGAGCCCCATCGCGCCGGGCTGCTGGCGGGTAAGGCCGGATGTGTCGGTACTTTCGCCACCGCCGCGCAACACGCTGATCTGATCGCGCAACTTACCCGCGGTTTCGAAGTCCATTGCGGCGGCGGCGGCTTCCATCTGGCGGCGCAAGGTTTCGATATCCATGCCGCCCTCAACGCGTCAGGCGGCCACGAGTGCCGCCTCGGTGTCCGCGATCCAGCCCCCGCCGAGCACGCGCTCGCCCGCATACAGCACCGCCGCCTGCCCGGGCGCGACGCCGTATTCGGAGGCGTCGAACACCACGCGGTCGCCGACCAGGCGGGCAGGGACGGGCTTGGCCATCGACCGGACCTTGGCGGTCAGCGGTCCGGTGAAGTCGCCACCGATCCAGTTGATGTCGGTCATCCGCGCCGCCTCGACCGCGAGAGCGCGACGGGGGCCGACGACGACTCGCTTCGTGGCGGGCTCCACGCGGACGACATAGAGCGGCTCGGGACTGCCGCCGATCTCCAGCCCGCGACGCTGTCCCACCGTGAAGTGGATCAGCCCGCGATGCTCGCCGAGCTTGGCCCCGCCGAGATCGACGATATCTCCCGCCGTCTCCGCCGCCTCGGGCCGCAGCTTCTTCACCAGGCCCGCATAATCGCCATCGGGCACGAAGCAGATGTCCTGGCTGTCCGGCTTGGCGGCAACCCCGAGCCCGAGTTCCGCCGCGATCTCGCGCACCCGCGCCTTGGGCAGCCCGCCGAGCGGAAAGCGCAGATAGTCGAGCTGGCTCTGCGTGGTCGCGAACAGGAAATAGCTCTGGTCGCGCGCCGGATCCGCCCCGCGGTGCAGTTCGGCGCCGTGCGTGCCCTCGACTCGGCGGACATAATGCCCGGTCGCCAGGCAATCCGCACCGAGATCGCGCGCGAGCTTGAGCAGGTCGGTGAATTTCGGCCCCATGTTGCACTGGACGCAGGGAATCGGCGTCCGGCCCGCGAGATATTCGTCGGCGAACTTGTCGACCACCTGCTCGCGGAAACTGGTCTCGTGATCGAACACGTAATGCGCGATGCCGAGTCGGTCGCACACCGCGCGCGCGTCGCGGATGTCGCGACCGGCGCAACACGAGCCCGCACGGCCGACCGCTTCACCATGGTCGTAGAGCTGCAACGTCACGCCGATCGTCTCGGCGCCGGTGGCATGCGCGAGCGCGGCGACGACCGAGCTGTCGACGCCGCCGGACATCGCCACGACGATGCGCTTTCCGGCCGCGCCTGCACCGGCAGGGGGCCCGAGCTGAAAATCGGTCTGATCCATGGTCACCACATAAGCGCGACGGCGTGCGGTTGCAAAAAGATGCGGCGGTTAACGTATATCAGGACGAGTTGACGGAAAAACGCGACCGACGATTGCAAAAAGGCAACAAGTCCACGAACTTTTTTGTCGAGTTTTACGGTCCCTTCACCCCTCGCGCTAAACCGGGCATCCCAAGAGTAAGCGCGAGTATCCCGTTGGACCTGAGTTTTCCCCGTTTCGATCGCGACGCAGAGGTCACCGTACTTCCGGGTGACCTTGCGGTCCTGATCGTCGGGATCGCCGCCCGCCAGGCAGCGAGCCCGACTGCGGTGGTGCAGGCCAGCTTCGCGCGAACGACGGTCGACCCAAAACTGTTCGCGCCGCTTCACGGTGCGTTCAACGGGCCGATGGCAGCGGCCTTAACCCGGTGGAAGGACGAGTGAAGATGCTGTTTACCGCGGCGTTTCAGCCGATCTTCAAATCCTGCGACTATGTGTCGTGCGTGCGTATCGATAGGGGCCCCCGCCCCGATCAGAGGTTTCAAATGATCGAGAACCAGAAAATCCGTCCCGGCAAGGTCATTGGCCCATTGGGCGAGCAACTGACGCTGGATACCCTGCCGCCGCCCAGCACCACGCGGTGGGTAGTGCGTCGCAAGGCCGAAGTGGTCGCGGCGGTGAATGGCGGGTTGCTCAGCGTCGACGATGTCTGCGCCCGTTATGGTCTCACGGTCGAGGAGTTCGCCAGTTGGCAGCGCGCGATCGACCGGTCGGGCATGCCGGGTCTCCGGGTTACGCGGATCCAGCACTATAAGTCGTTGTACGAGCGCCAACAAAAGTATTGAGGGCTAAAACTCAAAACGCGGGCGGAACAAAAAACGCCGCTCGCTCGTCTTTCCGCCATCGCCCGGATACGGGTTCAACGGAGGGAAAATATCATGGGTCTCATTCTTTGGCTGATCATCGGCGGCGTCATCGGCTGGATCGCTAGCATGATCATGCGCACCGACGCGCAGCAGGGCATTTTCCTGAACATCGTCGTCGGCATCGTCGGCGCCTTCATCGGCGGCCTGGTCCTGTCGGGTGGTTCGATCAACAACGCACCGCTGACGCTGACCTCGTTCTTGGTCTCGCTGCTGGGTGCGGTTGTCCTACTCGCGATCGTGAACCTCGTGCGTCGCGGTAGCGTCCGCTAAGAGTTCGCATCGTCACGCGAAGTAAAAGGGCCGTCCGGGCAACCGGGCGGCCCTTTTTCGTGCGTGAGTTGTTTGCTGGATCTGAATGGCCCTCTCGATCCTCCCCCGCCAGCGGGAAGTGGCTGGCACTTGCCAGTCGGAGGGGGCGGTAAGGGAACCCTACGTTCCGTGTCCTCCCCCTCCGTCACCTTCGGCGCCACCTCCCCCTTGCGGGGGAGGATCGAAGATGCGGGGGAGGATCGTAGAAGGGTCAGTTCAGCAGGAACCGCACCGACAGCGTCACCGTCACGTCCTTTTCGCCGGGCGCGATCTGCGTGCTGTCCTTGGCCATAGCGCCACGCATCATCGCCATCATCGGTTGCGGCGAGCCACCGGTGTCCTGCCCCGATTCGGCGATCGATACGATCCGCGCCACCCGCAACCCGGCTGCCTTCGCGTAGAGATCCGCACGGCGCTTGGCCTGCGCGATCGCGTCGGCCCGCGCTTCGTCGAGCGCCGCTTCGGGCTTGTCGATCGACAGGTTCGGCCCGTCGATCTGGTTCGCGCCCTGCGCCACCAGCGCATCGAGGATCGTGCCGGACTTGGCGACGTCGCGAAAGCGGATCGAGACGGTGTTGGTCGCCTGGTAGCCAGTGATGACCGGCGGCTGGTTGTCGGCATAGCGATATTGCGGCGAGAGCTGCACCGACGAGGTCGCGATATCGCGCGGCGCCACGCCGGCGCGCTTGAGCGCGTCCAGCACCTTCGTCATCCGCTGCGCATTGTCGGTGAGTGCGGCGGCGGCGGTCGGCGACTGCGAGACGACGCCCGCGCGAATCGTCGCGAGATCGGGAACGCGCGTCGTCCGCCCCTCGGCAGACACGTCCAGCACGGTGCCGGCGGCGGGCACCATCGGCTCGACCGTGGTCGGCGCCGTCTGGGCGATTGCGCCGGCGGCAGGCAGGATCGCGGCGACGCCAGCCAGGGCGGTCAGGAACGATGCGGTCTTCATGATGGTCTCTCCCGTGGAACTCGGTCTGCGTGTCGCCCGGAACGGTTCAACGCAAGCTGAACGTCTTTCCAATCTGCCAAAGCGCATTGCGGATAGATCGAAATCGAAGCATGTCTGTGACCGGCGCTCGTCGAAAGACTTGAGCAAGGTGACTTATTCAGATAACACAGCGTATGAGCGATGGTGCGGGTCGAGGCAAGACCGGTCGAAAGTGGGATTGTGGCGCGCATGAATTACGAGACGAAGATGGTCGGTAACGAGAGCGAAGAGCATCTGGCGTTGCCGGATTATAGCGCTCCCTCGCACCGCCGTCGCAACATCATCATCGCTGTTCTCGTGGTGCTGGCGATCGTCGCCGGGATCTATGCATTCAAGTCCGGCAAGAAGGACGCCGCGGCCGCAGCGCCCGGATCGCAGCTGCCGACCGTGTCGGTGGTGGTGCCGGGGCGCCAGTCGGTCGATCGGACGATCTCCGCGACGGGCACGCTGGCGGCGCGACGCGAGATGCCGGTCGGCGTCGCGGGCGAGGGCGGGATGATCACGCGCGTGCTGGTCGAACCCGGCACCTGGG
Organism: Sphingomonas sp. LR55; assembly: GCF_036856015.1. Classification (NCBI taxonomy): domain Bacteria; kingdom Pseudomonadati; phylum Pseudomonadota; class Alphaproteobacteria; order Sphingomonadales; family Sphingomonadaceae; genus Sphingomonas; species Sphingomonas sp. LR55. The sequence goes on along the minus strand of NZ_JASPFO010000001.1, from coordinate 2,599,717 downwards.
TTGCCGCAGGGCAGGTGCTGGCGACGGTCGATCGCTCGGTCCAGACCGAGACCGCCGCGTCGCTCGCCGCCTCGGTCAGCGTCGCGCGCTCGGACGAGACGATCGCGCAGGCCGAACTCGATCGCGCCAAGCAGCTCGTCGACCGCGGCTTCATCTCGAAGGCCGATCTGCAGCGCAAGGCGGCGACCCGCGATGCCGCGGCGGCGCGCGTGAAGGTGGCGCAGGCGACGCTCGGCGAGGCGCGTGCGCGCAACGGCCGGCTCGATATCCGCGCCCCCGCGGCCGGGCTCGTGCTGACCCGCGGCGTCGAGGCCGGCCAGATCGTCGGACCATCGGCGGGTGTCCTGTTCCGCATGGCGATGGGCGGCCAAATGGAGATGCGCGCGCAGTTGAGCGAAGCCGATCTGGCCGGGCTGCATGTCGGCGCGCGCGACGGTCGTGCCGGTCGGCACCACGCAGGGCTATCCCGGCGAAGTGTGGCAGGTCTCGCCGGTGATCGATCCGCAGACCCGTCAGGGGATCGCGCGGATCGCGGTCAAATATGATCCTGGCCTGCGCCCCGGCGGATTCGCCGCCGCGACCATCGTCGGCGGCGTGACGCAGGCGCCGCTGCTCCCCGACTCCGCGCTGCAAAGCGACGAGAAGGGCAATTACGTCTATATCGTCGGATCGGACAACAAGGTCGCCCGGCGCAACGTCAAGATCGGTCAGGTCTCCGATGCCGGCGTGACGATCGTCGGCGGGCTCGACGGCTCGGAGCGCGTCGTCCAGTCCGCGGGCGGCTTCCTCGCCCCCGGGCAGGCGGTCAAGCCGATCACCAAGAAGGCGAGCTGAGAGCCATGAACTTCCGCAACATCTCGGCCTGGTCGATCCGCAATCCGGTTCCGCCGATCGTGCTCTTCCTGGCCCTGATGCTTGCGGGCGTCGTCAGCTTCATGCGGATGGACGTCAACCGCGATCCCGACATCGATTTCCCGATCGCGGTCGTCGTCGTCAACCAACCGGGCGCCGCGCCGACCGAGATGGAGACGCAGGTCACGCAACGCGTCGAGGCGGCCGTGCGCTCGCTTCAGGGCATCGACGAAATCAACTCGACCGTTACCGAAGGCAATTCGGAAACGGTGATCCAGCTCACCATCGGCACGCCGATCGACCGCGCGGTCAACGACGTGCGCGACGCGATCGCGCAGATCCGCAGCGACCTGCCCGACGGGATCCTCGAGCCGCAGGTGTACCGCGCGAACACCAGCGGCAACGACGTCGCGAGCTTCGCGGCGATCACCAGCGACATGACCGTCGAGCAGCTCTCCTGGTACATCGACGACACCGTCACCAAGGATCTGCTGTCGATTCCCGGCATGGCGACGATCAGCCGCAACGGCGGCGTCAGTCGCGAGATCTCGCGTCATCCTCGATCCGCTCAAGCTCCAGAGCCAGGGGCTGACCGCCAGCCAGGTCAATTTGCAGTTGCGCCAGGTGAACCTGAATGCTGCGGGTGGTCGTGCCGAGATCGCCGGCTCCGAACAGTCGATCCGCGTGCTTGGCAATGCGCGCGACGCGGCCGATCTCGGCCAGACCCAGATCAACGTCGGCAATGGCCGTACCGTGCGCCTGGCGGACATCGCGCAGGTCCGCGATCTCTATGCCGAGCAGCGCAGCCGCGCGACCGTCGATGGACGCCAGGCGATCACCTTCGATTTCCAGCGGGCCAAGGGCGCGTCCGACGTCACCGTCTATCACGCCGCGGTCGAGAAGCTGCGCGCGCTCGAAAAGCGCAATCCTTCGGTCAAGTTCGTCCAGCGCTACACCAGCACCGACTATACCGAAGCGCAGTATGAAAGCGCCATCCATGCGATGATCGAGGGCGCGATCCTCGCCGTCATCGTCGTCTTCATCTTCCTGCGCGACTGGCGCGCGACCGCGATCTCGGCGTTGGCGATCCCGCTATCGGCGATCCCGGCCTTCTGGTTCATGGACCTGCTCGGGTTCGACCTGAACGGCATGACGTTGCTCGCGCTCAGCCTGGTCGCGGGTGTGCTGGTCGATGACGCGATCGTCGAGATCGAGAACATCGTCCGGCACATGCGGATGGGCAAGTCCGCCTATCAGGCGTCGATCGACGCCGCCGACGAGATCGGTCTCGCCGTGCTCGCGACGACGATGGCGATCGTCGCGGTGTTCCTGCCGGTCGCGCTGATGCCGGGTATCGCCGGGCAGTTCTTCAAGAATTTCGGCCTGACCGTGGTCGCAGCCGTGCTGATGAGCCTCGCGGTCGCGCGGCTCGTGACGCCGATGATCGCCGCGTATTTCCTGAAATCGTTCGGCCATGCCAGCCACGGCGAGGGCCGGATCATGGACTGGTATGTCCGCACGCTCCACTGGACGCTCAACAGCGACAAGGCGGCGGCGTGGCGCGCCCGCGGTGGCATGCGAAAAATGTTCAACCGCGTGATGGATCACCGGATGTGGGCGATCGGTGCCGGCGTGCTCGCCTTCGCGCTGACGCTGTTCATGTTCACCGTCATCCCCTCGCAGTTTCAGCCGACCCGCGACGAGGATGATTCGTCCGCGCAGATCGAGATGGTGCCGGGCACCACGCTCGCGCAGACCGATGCGGTGGTTGCGCGTGTGAGCGAGATTCTCCGCCGACAGCCCGAGGTGACGACGGTCTATGCGCGGACCAGGGTCGGTAGCGGTTCGGTGACCGCCAATCTTCGCGCCGATCGCAAGGAGACCTCGGTCGAGTTCGAACGCCGGATGGCGCCGCAGCTCACCGCGATTCCCGATGCGCGCGTGTCGTTCCGCTCGCAGTCGGGCTGGGGCAGCAGCGGTCGCGACGTGACCGTCGTGCTCGGCGGCAGCGACCCCGCCAAGCTGCAACAGGCGGCGGACAAGATCGTCGCCGAGATGGGCTCGCTGAAATCGCTGACCGCGCCGCGCGTGTCGGGCGGGATGCAGCGCCCGGAAATCGTCATCCGCCCGCGCTTCGATCTCGCCGCCAATCTCGGCGTCACGACTCAGGCGCTGTCGTCGGCGATCCGGATCGCGACGCTCGGCGATATCGACCAGAACTCGGCGCGCTTTTCGCTCTCCGATCGCCAGATCCCGATCCGCGTCGCGCTCGACCAGTCGGCGCGGACCAGTCTGTCGACGATCCAGAACCTGCCCGTGTCGACCGCGTCGGGCGGCTCGGTGCCGCTCAACCTGGTCGCGGATATCGGCCTAGGCTCGGGCCCGACCAAGATCGACCGTGTCAACCAGCAGCGCCAGATCACGCTCGGCGCTGATCTCGCGCCCGGCGTGGTGATCTCGGACGCGATGAAGCAGGTCCATGCGCTGTCGTCGATGAAGAATCTGCCGGTCGGCGTCAGCGAACTCACGCTCGGCCAGAGCAAGTGGCAGGCCGAGATGATCACCAACTTCATCACCGCGGTGATCGCGGGCACCTTCCTCGTGTTCGCGGTGCTGGTGCTGCTGTACCGCCGCGTGCTGCCGCCGTTCGTCAACATGGGCTCGTTGCTGCTCGCGCCGCTCGGCGGGCTGCTGGCGCTGTGGGCGACCGGCCAGCCGCTGTCGCTGCCGGTGTATATCGGTCTGCTGATGCTGCTCGGCATCGTCGCCAAGAACTCGATCCTGCTGATCGACTTCGCGCTCGACGAGATGAGCAAGGGTGTCGACGCGTTCACCGCGATCATCGATGCCGGGCACAAGCGCGCGCAGCCGATCGTGATGACGACGGTCGCCATGGTCGCGGGCATGGTGCCGACCGCGCTGTCGCTCAGCGGCGATTCGTCGTCGCGCGCGCCGATGGGGACGGTCGTGATCGGCGGCCTCGCGCTGTCGACCTTGCTGACGCTGCTGATCATCCCCGCGGCGTTCAGCCTCGCGGTCGGGATCGAGCGCTATGTCGGGCCGCGGCTCGGTCGCCGCCTGCTCACCTATCGCCCGGGTGACAATGGCGACGAGGTGATCGGGATCGCCGGGCCCAATCCGGGGCCGCTGCTCGGACCCGCGACCGGCAAGCTGGGGCATGGCCGCGATCACGGTGACGGCACGCAACCCGCCGAGTGAGTCATCTCCGGCACGCCCCTCTGCACCCGGGCACCCGAACCGCCGCAGCGGCGTGAACATTCGGGGCGCCCGGGGATTGTTACGGGCATGACGCTTTTACCCCGTATGCGCCCGGCCGGCGAAGCCCCCGCCGGCGCTCGTCCGCATGCGGATCGTCGCCACCGGTCTGCTAGTGTTCATGGCCGCGACGTTCTTCGTCAGCCGTGCGCTCGTCCCCGTCCACCCGGCGTTCGGGTTCGTCCGCGCGTTTGCCGAGGCGGCGATGGTCGGCGGTCTAGCGGACTGGTTCGCGGTCACCGCGTTGTTCCGGCACCCGCTCGGCCTGCCGATACCCCACACCGCGATCGTGCCGCGCAACAAGGACCGGATCGGCGACACGCTCGCGCAGTTCCTCCGCGCCAACTTCCTGATCCCCGTCGTCATCGCGCGCCGCACCCGCCGGCTCGACGTGGCGGGGGCGATCGCGCGCTGGCTGACCGATCCGCCCGAGGGGCAGGGGGCCGCTTTCGGCAGGGCGCGTCGAAGCTGGTCGCGCAGGTCTTGGAAGGGCTCGACCCGGCGCGGCTCGGCGGGATGGTCAAGGCGGGGATCGGCGCACGCCTGCGCGCCACCGAAGTCTCGCCGATCCTCGGCCAGTTGCTGAAGGCCGCGATCGCCGAGCGCCGCCACGCGCCTTTGCTCGAAAGCGCGATCCGCTGGGCGGCGAAGACGCTGGCCGCGAACGACCACCTCGTCCGCGCGATGGTCCACGACAAGGCCGGCTCGATCCTGCGCTGGACCGGGCTCGACACGACCGTCGCGGACAAGCTGATCAGCGGCTTCGACAAGCTGCTCGCCGAGATGGCCGAGGACCCCGAGCACCCCCTGCGCCTGAAGGCGGAAGAGGGACTCGATCGCCTCGCCTGGGATCTCCAATACGACCGCCGCATGCGTGAGCGGGTCGAGACGATGAAGAACGACCTGCTCGACAACCCGGCGATGCAGCGCTGGCTCGACGGGCTGTGGGAACAGGCGCGCGGTGCCCTTCTCGCGATCGCCCGCGACCCCGAGCGCGCGATGGCCGGCAAGCTCGGCGACATCCTCCGCCAGCTCGGCGAGACGTTGCAGCACGACCCCCGCATGTCGCGCACGATCAACCGCTTCGTCCGCCGCGCAGCCGTCGGCGCGGCGGCAGACTATGGCGACGGCATCGTCAAGCTCGTGTCCGAAACGGTGCGCAGCTGGGATGCCGACACGATCACCAGCCGCCTGGAGAACGCGGTTGGCCGAGACCTGCAATATATCCGGGTGAACGGCACGATCGTCGGTGGGCTGGTCGGACTGGTGATCCACAGCGTCGACGTGCTGTTGTGACGGGGGCGGCGTAGGATTGTTTGGATTGCACGCGGAATGGCAGTTCTACAGGTATGGTCCGGTCGTCGGTACCTGTTTGGGTTAAGTAAGACCTGGAAGGGGTGACGCTGAAAACGGATCGAGACGGGATGGCGCTTGCCGACATCGAATGCCTGGATTGGGAAGAAAAGCAGTCGTTCCCGATCTGTCAGTAGACGATCGATGTCCCCCGCTTGAGCGGCTTAGGCGGCGTCGGCGGACGTAGGCCGGCGGCACGATAGTCGGCAGCTACCGGCTTGAGATCGAGGGCAGCTTGGTAGCAGCCTCCCAGCGGCCGATCGGTGAGCCCTGCCGCCTCCCAGAATTTCTGCCCGGCTGCGGTCGACTGAGATTTCCGGACGTCCGCGATCTCAGCAGTCGACAGCCGGCGCGCGATCCCATCCATCGCACATGCCGCAACCGCAGTGTCCAACTGGCTCGAGTTCGCGGGCACACGGCGGGCGATTATCGGCCTTAATCGGTCGTATGCACCCAGATAGATCTTGGTCACCGACAGCCTTGGACTCGGCCGCATGCCGATCGTGTAGAGCGCCTCCCTCGTTGCTTCCGCCACGGCGCTTTCGATCGCCTGCTGCTTAGTAAATTCTGCCGGTGGATGATCCGCCCACAACTGGATGGCTGCCGCAAGGCTGTCGGCTGGCGGTGATGGCACGGGTGGGGCCGACGAAGCTTGCAAAAGAAAGGCGAGCAACTGAAGCATTCGCCGTTCGTGCCATACCCGAGCCGATGTCCGCAACTGGACGATTGCAGAACGGCCGGGATGGGCAGGAAAGCGGACTAGCTGCTTTCGGGACGGCGGGTGGCGATAGCCGACATTGGGCAGATGCCGGCTTTGCCGAAAAGGATCGGAAAACGAGAATATTAGGCCCTGCAGGCAACCGGACTTGTCAACGCACGCGCATGCCGTTGAGGAGCAGGTCCACCAGGTGAGCAATGCGCGGCATCGGAACGCTGTCCTTTTCAACCGCGATGGCTATCGCGCTCACCACACAGATTATGTCATCGAAGCTGGCGTCCGCACGAACGATGCTAGCCTCCTGAGCGCGCCGAAGCAGTCGCCGACCTTCCGCGGTGATCGCGTTACAGCCAGGCGTGCCGTGTTGGATGACCGTCCCTAGCGAAGCAGCAAGGCTTTGATAGACGCTCGTGTTCATCGCGAGATCCTCAAGAAACTGGCGCATCGCGTCTCCGGGATCATCATCCCCATCTCGCGCGGCTCGTCTCCGCAACCGACGCAAACCGCTCGTTGCTCGTGGCCGCCAAAAGCGCTTCTCGCGTCGGGAAGCGGCGATAGAGCGTGCCGATCCCGACCTTGGCTCGCTTGGCCACCTCTTCCAGCGGGACGCTTGCACCTCGCTCTAGGAACGCTTCCTCTGCCGCGATGAGGATGCGTTGGCGGTTTCGTTCCGCGTCGGCACGTAGGCCAGCCTCAACCAAGATTATTCCTTCCATGCCTTGCGAAGTGGAGGATGCCTCCATATTACAAGTGGAGCAATCCTCCATTTGCGCGAAGGACTCATGTGATGACGAAGCGGTTCGAAGACAAGGTCGTGGTGATCACCGGCGGTAGTGACGGCATCGGGTTGGCATCCGCGCAGCGCTTCGCGCAAGAGGGTGCCCATGTGTACATCACCGCGCGGCGACAGACGTTGCTCGATCAGGCGGTCAGCCAGATCGGTCACGGTGCGATCGGCGTACAAGGCGACGTCACGAACCTCGCCGACCTCACGACACTTTACGAGCGCGTCGAGCGTGACCACGGCAAGGTCGATGTCGTGTTCGCCAATGCCGGCATGCACAAGCCCGTTCCGCTAGAGTCAATTGAAGAAGCCGATTTTGATTCGACGTTCGGCCTCAACGTGAAAGGTCTGCTTTTCACCGTGCAGAAGGCACTGCCGCTGATGACACAAGGGGGCGTGATCGTCCTCAATGGCTCGATCGCTGGATCCAAGGCGTATCCGGGCCAGTCGCTCTACAATGCCAGCAAGGCGGCGGTTCGCTCCTTTGCACGAAGCTGGACCATTGATCTGAAGGAACGCGGCATCCGCGTGAACGTCGTCTCGCCCGGTGGCACCGAGACGCGTCTTATTCGGGACTATTTCGACGCAACACCGGGAGCTGAAGAAGAGGTAATCAAGGGGTTCCACTTGGGCGCCTAGGACGCCTCGAAGATGTCGCGAGTGCCGTGCTGTTCCTCGCGTCGAGCGAAAGCAGCTTTGTCGCGGGCCATGAGCTCTTCGTGGATGGCGGGGTCGCGGCGGTCTGACCGTGTGCGGGATTCGTACAGCCCTACTGGCGTCTGGCGGTTCTAGGCAAATGATCGGATTAAGATCACATCGTGCGCCTTGTTCGCATGCTCGCCTCCGCTTCGGGCCGGCAGTTCATCTGCCTTCCCTTAAAGGAACCCATAGCGGGACAGTCGCCCTGGCGAGTACGGCGAGAGCCGCCCGGGGCGCCGCCTTTCCCAAAATCTGTTCCCGATTGCTCTTTCTCGAAATAGCCTGTCGGAGACGGAGAAACGGGAAAGATTGCGCTGAACGAATGGCCGTTATCGGGAGCGCGGATCGCCGGCCTGAACGTCCGGGTGTGGGCGTAAGCTGCCACTGAGCCAAAATCGGTTCTCGGAATGATGATCGCGTCAAACAGGCCGTGCGTTTGGTGGCTATCTAGGTGTGAGCTTTCCGGAGCGAACGTGGCGCTTGCAATCCCAGGCGAGCATGCCGTTCCAAGTTGACCACTGCGAGTTGACGACTTTTTCATTTGCCACCAGTGCCGACACCCAGATCTCTTCCTGGGGAACCTTGCCGTGATTTGTCGCGACCATGCCGCAGGTGTAATCGCCGGCAGCGCTGGCAACGAGCCGGTAAGGCCATTTGAAAGTCACGTCTTTCGCGTTGGGCGCCTGGCTCAGAAGTGCAGGCTCAGCGAGCGCGATGAATTGCTCCATCGCCGGCTCGGCTCCGCTATCTGACTTAACCGGTGCCGCTTGTGACGCGGCCAGCATGGTTGCGAGAATGTAGGCTATCATATCTCTTCCCTGCATGCCCGTTGAGCAGCATCATTTTAGCGAACAGGCATTACGACTAATAGGCCTTGAACTATCGTTTACTACCAAATTGCTGAATAGGCGCAGCCTGGACGAACGGCAGCTTTCGTGATTGGCCGCGAGCCTTCCGAACGACCAGAAGTGGGCGGAAGCGGAATGCCGGGATGGGAAGGTTAGCGAGCGTCCCCTTGCAAGCGGCCTATTCCGCGGGCTGACGGTATTCGAGCGGAACAGGTTTGAAGATGGCAGCTAACGCGCATCCTAGAACCAAGCCCGTCAAGACTAGCGGGCTGAAAGTAGCGTTGCCTCGAATCATCTCGATCGCACCGGTCACGGCAAGCCAAGTGACAACCAGCAGAAACAGCCTTGCGAAGAACATCCGTAGTCGTGGGGGCATCCGGTTTTTCAGCCGCCTGATCCAACTCGACATCGATAGCTCCCGTTGATCCAAAGATATGTCATACGCAGGCAACGTCCGGAATTGTAAGCAGAACGGCCGGGATGGAAGGGGAAAGCGGTCAGGCTACTTTAGGCTTCCGGTAGGCGACAGTGCTCGGAGTCGGCTCGGCTTAGTGCCCGCCGATACCGTCCCGGAAGCCATGACCAAAGTCGCGTACAGCGTCTTTCAAGCCAGCATATTGCGTGATCGCCACGAGGACGAGCACTGCTGCAATCAAGAGGCGCTTTGGTCCAGCCCGACGAGGTTCATCAGTAGCGTTCATGGTCTGGTTCCCCACCTATAAAGCCGCGTTACTCTATGCCTGCGTCAGATCGGGGGCAACCGATACTGCGGCCAACATTGTCCTACATCCTGAATGAACGACGGCTTCCAGGCGCCGCGATACGGCGTTGAACGGCGACAATCGGGCGGAAGCGGAATGGCCGGGATGGGAAGGTTGGCGGAGTGTCCGCTTTGGAGCGGCGGTCAGTCAGAGTAGCCGTTGGTTCAAGGTCCGCCCAATCTGCCGTCGGACGTTCGCACCGCCTTCGTTTGCGCCAGCCGAGCTGCCGCGCGTTGTCGTCCTCACATGGCCGAAGCTTCTCCAGTGCCTACGCGATCTGCATAGCGACCAGTGGTAGATCCAAACATCTGCCTGTGCCATCGTTCAAGTCTCTTCGCAGGCGATGAACGGGCGAATGGAATAATTGAGGCATGGCTAATATATAATCTGGATCAATACCTACGCTATCTTACTCTTCAATTTTCTTGAAGCATTTCCTATCGGCATTGTCGACATCCCGCGATCAGTATAAATGGACGTATAAATATTAGGGGAGGGCGAAGAAATGCGCGGATTTTTCCTTATTTTTATTGCGTCTGTTTTCGCATTTTCAACCGGCGCACTGGCTCGGCAAGCGGGGCAGGGAACTGGGCCGAACAATAGCGGTCCCGGGGAATTCAACCGTCAGCAGAATTTCCGAGATTTCCAAGTAGGTGTTGTCGACTCCAATCGATTGACCATGCGGCCGGTCCCGGTATCGCCGGGGGACATCGTGCAGGGGCTGGAGGTCCATGACGCAAAAGGTCTTGTCATCGGCAAAATCGGAACCGTCAGTAAAGGCTTTGCGACCGTGACGAGCGCGGTCGGTAGCGTCGAAGTAGACTTTCCGTCCTTTGCAAAGAACAAGAACGGGCTTTTGATCAATATACCCAAGAGCAAGATCGACGCTTTGATGGTACGCGGGCATCCGGCACCGTGAGGTGCCGATAGCGACAGGCGCGATCAGCGGAACATTCTATAGCCGTCAGTCTCGGTGCGCGCCGAATCATGCGCCCGCCGCCCGCATTACGCCGCCTGCCCCAATGTCGCATCAGCCCGTTCGACCATTGCGTCGGCAATTCCATACTCAACCCCGTCGATCTTAGCGGGTTATCAATACGACCAAGAACACCCGCTAGTGGCAAATGGGATCGTTGCGGCGAACGTCCGACTCCGGGCGTTAGCGATCACGTAGGTTCTGGCAGCGGTCCCTGATCGCGCAACGGAGCTACCGCTCCCAATCCGGCGTCGGCCAGCCCTTAGCCTTTGCCAGCAACCGCAAAGGCCCATGTGCATTCACCGCGAAGGGTTCGTCCGCCCATTCGAAGGTCGGGGCGTCCGATACATGGTCGGAATAGAAGCGGATGTGCGCCGTCTCTCGCGCGATGCCTTCGCGGTTCATCCAGGCCTGGATCATCCGCAGTTTTGCCGGGCCGTAGCAGTTCTCGCCTTCGATGCCGGCGAGCAGCACGCCGTCGCGGTCGCGCAGGCTCTCGGTGCCGATCACCGCGTCGAAGCCCAGTCGCCGCGCGATCGCCTCGACGTAGAATCGGTACGACGCGGTCGCCATCACCAGCCGGTATCCGGCGGCGCGGTCTGCCTCGATCTGCGCGCGGGCGCTCGCGAACACGCCGTCGCGCATCACGCGGTCGGCGAACGCTTCGGCCGCCCGGCGTTCTTCGGCGGGGGTCATGCGCTTGCCGAGCATCATCCGCTGCATCAGGTATTTGAGGCGGCCGCGGCTGATCAGCTTGCCGACATAGCCGAGCGCGGCGACTCCGGCGAACGGGACGAGCGCCAGCCGCCACGGCGCGCCGCCTTTCTTCGCGGTGTGGAGCAGGAACGGCGTCCAGGTCGGCGCGTGCGTGATCGTCTTGTCCATGTCGTAGATCGCGAGGCGGACGGACGGGGCGGCGGAAGGCAATTCGGTCATCGTCGCGACTTACGCCGCATTCATCTTGCCGATCCAGTCACTTTGCCGCAAAGGTGCCCCCGATGAGCGCGATGGCCGATTTTCAGCAGGACGGTGCCGATACCGGCACGCTTCGCTTTACCGGCGATCTGTCGCTCGCAAAGATCGGCAATCTGCCCGATCGGCTCGAGGCGATCGACGCGGCTTCGGTGAAGCATGTCGACCTGAGCGGGGTCGACCGGATCGACACGATCGGCGCCTGGGTCGTCCACCGCTTCGCTGCGCGCAACGATGCGACGATCGACGGGCTCGATGCCAACGACCAGGCGCTGTTCGATCAGGTCGTCGCTTCCGATCAGCCGCTCGCCGCCAGGCCCGCCAAGGTCAACGCGGCCAGTCGCGTGCTCGGCGAGATCGGCGATGCGATCGTCCTGTCGGGCAAGACCATGCTCGGCCTGCTCGGGTTTCTCGGCGCGACCACGATCGCGTTCGGCAGCGTTATCCGCCACCCGCGCCGCTTCCGCTTCAACGCGGTGGTCCAGCGGTTCGAGGTGGTCGGCATCGCCGCGCTCGGCATCGTCGGGCTGATGAGCTTCCTCATCGGCATGGTCATCGCCCAGCAGGGCGCGGTCCAGTTGCGGCAGTTTGGCGCAGAGGTGTTCACGATCAATCTCGTCGGCCGCCTGACGATCCGCGAACTCGGCCTGTTGATGACTGCGATCATGGTCGCCGGCCGCTCGGGCTCGGCGTTCGCGGCACAGCTCGGCACGATGAAACTGACCGAAGAGATCGACGCGATGCGCACCATCGGCGTGTCGCCGATGGAGGCGCTGGTGCTGCCCCGCGTGCTCGCCGCGATCGTGATGATGCCGCTGCTCGGCTTCTATGCATCGGTGATCGCGATCATCGGCGGTGGCCTGCTCTGCTGGGTCCAGCTCGGCATTCCGCCGGTCACCTTCATCGCGCGTATCCGCGAGGTCGTGCCGATCACCGATCTCTACATCTCGCTGATCAAGGCGCCCGTCTTCGGCGCGATCATCGCGATCGCCGGCTGCTTCCAGGGCATGCAGGTCGAATCGGACGCTGAACAGGTCGGCCTGCGCACCACGTCGGCGGTCGTCCAGGGCATCTTCCTGGTGATCGTCCTCGACGCGTTCTTCGCGGTGTTCTTCACCTGGTTGGGTTGGGACTGATGCCCCGCAAGACGGACAACAAGACAGACGACTTCATCATCTCCGTGAAGGGGCTGAAGAACGCGTTCGGCGATTCGGTGGTGCACGAGGGGCTCGACCTCGACGTGCGGCGCGGAGAGATCCTCGGCGTCGTCGGCGGATCGGGTACCGGCAAATCGGTGCTGATGCGCTCGATCATCGGCCTGCAGACTCCGGTCGCGGGTGAGATCACGGTGTTCGGCGAGCCCAATATCGGCCGCGAAGAGACCGAGGCGACCGAAATCCGCAAGCGTTGGGGCGTGCTGTTCCAGGGCGGGGCGCTGTTCTCGACGCTGACGGTGGCCGAGAACGTCGAAGTGCCGTTGCGCGAATTCTATCCGGACCTGTCGCCGGCGCTGCTCGCGGAAATCGCGTCGTACAAGGTGGTGATGACCGGTCTGCCCGCCGACGCCGCGAACAAGTTTCCCGCTGAGCTTTCGGGCGGCATGAAGAAGCGTGCTGGCCTTGCCCGTGCGCTGGCGCTCGATCCCGAATTGCTATTCCTCGACGAGCCGACCGCGGGGCTCGATCCGATCGGTGCGGCAGCGTTCGATGGGCTGACCCAGTCGTTGCAGAAGACGCTGGGGCTGACCGTGTTCCTGATCACGCACGATCTCGATACGCTGTATGCGATCTGCGACCGGGTCGCGGTGCTTGCCGACAAGAAGGTCATCGCGGTCGGCACGATCGACGAGCTGATCGCGCTCGATCACCCGTGGATCGAAGAATATTTCAAGGGCCCCGCGGCCGTGCCGCGGTCGCGACGCAGGAGGCGCACGAGCGCGCCGACGAGCAAGCAGCCCAACACCCTACTGAAGTCCAGTCCAAGCAGTCCGCGCCGGACGACGCCGACGCGACATACGCCGAGAAAGAAGCAAGGACGCGCTGATGGAAACCCGTTCGAACCACGTCCTAGTCGGCGCCGTCGTGCTGATCCTGCTGGCCCTGCTAGCGCTGTTCACGGTGTGGATCGCGCGGCTGGGCGGCAAGGAAGAGAAGGAATACGACATCTTCTTCCGCCAGTCGGTCGACGGGCTCGCGCGCGGCTCTGCCGTCGTGTTCTCGGGCGTGCCGTCGGGCCAGGTGAAGACGATTTCGTTGTGGAAGAACGATCCTCAGTTCGTCCGCGTCCGGATCAGCGTCAACGATGAGACGCCGGTGCTGCAGGGCACGACCGCGTCGATCTCGGGCGTCGGCTTCACCGGCGTCAGCCAGGTCTCGCTAGATGGCGCGCGGAAAGGTGCACCGCCGGTCGCGTGCCCCGACGTCAATGGCCAGCCTTGCCCGTACGGCGTCCCGGTCATCCCGACCAAGCAGGGCGGACTCGGCGCGATCCTGAACTCGGCACCGCAGTTGCTCGAGCGTCTTTCGACGCTGACCGAGCGGCTGACCGGGTTGCTGACCGACCGTAACCAGGCGTCGATCGCGGGTATTCTCGAGAACACCAACCGTCTGACCGATGCGCTCGCCGATCGTGGCCCCGAGATCGCCGCGACGCTCGCGCAGACCCGCGTCGCGATCCAGCAGGCGGGCGATGCCGCGCAGCAGTTCGGCGTGCTCGCCAAGACGACCAACGGCGTCCTGTCCGAGGACGTGAAGCCGGCGATGGCGAACCTGAACAAGGCGATCACGTCTGCGCAGCAGAGCGCCGAGACGCTCAACGCCGCGATCGGCGACGCGCGGCCGGGCTTGCAGGCGTTCTCGAAGACGACGATTCCCGAGGCCAACCGTCTGGTCCACGACCTGCGGACGACTGCCGCGGCACTGTCGTCGGTCGCCGAGAAGGTCGACCAGCAGGGTGCGAGTTCGCTGATCGGGCAGCAGAAGCTCCCGGATTACAAGGGTAAGTGAGGCACGCCATGAAGACACCGCTCATCCTGATCGCGATGCTGCCACTCGCCGGGTGCATCAGCTTCGGCGCGAAACCGCCCCCCACGCTGCTGACGCTGACGAGTTCTTCGTCGGTGCCGGTCGGCCAGAACCAGGACTCGGCGACCGCCAAGTCGATCACGATTCAGGTGCCGGTCGTGCCGCAGTCGCTCGCGACCGCGCGCGTGCCGGTGCAGGCCACGCCGACGTCGATCGCGTACGTGACCGATGCGCAGTGGGCGGAGCCGCCGGCTCGCCTGTTCGCACGGCTCGTGTCGGATACGGTTGCGTCGCGGACTGGGCTGGTCGTGCTGTCGACTGCGCAGTCGATTGGCGATCCAGGTGGATTGCTTGGTGGCGAGTTGCGGTCGTTCGGGCTGGATGCGACGACGCGACAGGCGGTCGTAACGTTCGACGCATCGCTGACCCGCGCGGGCAAGACGTCGGTCGAGAAGCGCCGCTTCGAGGCGCGCGTGCCGGTGTCGGCGATCGATGCGCCGTCGGCGGCGGCCGGGATCAACCAGGCGGCGAACCAGGTCGCGACCGAAGTGGCGGACTGGATCGGCCGGTGAACGCCACGTTGGCCTGAGCGTTGATGCTCTCTGATGAGGAGAGCTGCAATGCCACAGGGCGACAAGGATGCGTATACGGATAAGCAGAAGCGCAAGGCTGCGCATATTGCGGATGGCTATGAGGCGAAGGGTGTCCCCGAGTCCGAGGCTGAGGCGCGTGCCTGGGCGACGGTGAACAAGGATTCGGGCGGGGGCAACAAGTCCGGCTCAGGGCGCGGCAAGCCCGATACGCAGGCGTCTGCGCGCAGTGGCGGGAAGCAAGCGGCGGGGCGTAGCGATGCGGCGAAGTCTGCTGCGGCGAAGAAGGGTTGGGACACCCAACGGAAGAAGGCAAACGGCTAACCAAGTCTTCGATCCTCCCCTGCAAGGGGAGGTGGCTGGCGCTTGCCAGACGGAGGAGTGACACCCTTTCGATAGCGCGATACCCCGTCAGTCCTGCGGACTGCCACCTCCCCTTGCAGGGGATGATCGAAGTCTGCCTCAATCCGCCAGCATCGCTTCCGCCTCGGCCAGATGCAGCCGCTCGACCATCTGGCCATCCAGCCGGATCGCGCCCTTGTCGGCATTTTCCGGCTTGGCGAACGTGGCGACGATCAGGCGTGCCCTTGCCAACTCCTCCTCGCTAGGAGCGAAACCCGCGTTCGCCGCCTCGATCTGCGACGGATGGATCAGCGTCTTACCATCGAAGCCCAGCATCGCGCCCTGCGCGCACTCGACCGCGAAGCGCGGCGCGTCGTCGAGCGCGTTACAAACGCCGTCCAGCGCGACGATCCCAGCCGCCCGCGCGGCCATGACGGTTGCTGTGAGCGCGGGGATCAGCGGCGTGCGATCCGGCCCGAGACGACACCGCATCTCCTTGGCAAGATCGTTGGTGCCGGCGACCAGCGCCGTCAGTCGCGTAGCTGATGCGGCTTGGGACAAGGTCGGTAGCGACAGGATCGCGGCACAGGTCTCGATCATCGCCCAGATCGGCGGGCCATCTTCGCCCAGCGATGCACGAACGGTTTCGAGATCGGCGGGGTACGACACCTTGGGAACGAGCACCGCGCCGACGCCCATCTCGCGCACCGCCGCGACGTCGTGTGCGTACCAGGGGGTGTCGAGGCCGTTGACGCGCACTACGAGTTCGCGCGTACCGAAACCGCCTTCGCGCACGGCTTCGACGACGCGGTCGCGCGCAGCGGTTTTCTCGTCCGGTGCGACGGCATCCTCGAGGTCGAGAATGACGACGTCGCAGTCCAATGTGCGCGCCTTGGCAATCGCGCGGGGGTTGGAGGCGGGCATGTAAAGCGCGCTCCGGCGCCGACTGCTGGTCATGCTGTCAGGTCGTCGCGCATCAGGTGACGACGTCCGGTGCGGTCCGACCGGTGTGCTGCGCGATGCCCGCGATCGACTCCGCCGCGGCGACGATGCTGGCGAGCATCTCGCTGGTGTCGCGGTCGAGGTTGCCGCCGACGGGCTCGTAGCGTTCTAGGTACACGCGGAGCGTCGCGCCGGTGGTCCCGGTACCCGACAGGCGGAACACGACGCGGCTGCCGCCTGCGAACAGGATACGGACGCCTTGGTTGCGGCTGATCGAGCCGTCGGTGGGGTCGGTATAGGCGAACTCGTCCGCGGTTTCGACGGTTAGGTCGCCGAACTGCTGGCCGGGCAGGGTGGCGAGACTGGCGCGCAAGGCTGCCATCAACGCCTCGGCGCGCGGTGTCTCGATGCCTTCATAGTCGTGGCGGGCGTAGTAGTTGCGGCCGAACTTCGCCCAGTGATCGCGGGCGATCGCGTCGACGCTTTCGCCGCGGACCGCGAGGATGTTGAGCCAGAGGAGCACCGCCCACAGGCCGTCCTTCTCGCGGACATGGTCGGAGCCGGTGCCGGCGCTCTCCTCGCCGCAGATCGTCGCCATGCCGGCGTCGAGGAGGTTGCCGAAGAATTTCCAGCCGGTTGGGGTCTCGTAAGCCGGGATGCCGAGCGCTTCGGCCACGCGGTCGGCGGCGGCGCTGGTCGGCATCGAGCGGGCGATGCCCTTGAGCCCGCCTGCGTAGCCCGGCGCAAGGTGCGCGTTCGCGGCCAGCATCGCGAGGCTGTCCGACGGAGTGACGAAGCGGTGCTTGCCGATGATCAGGTTGCGGTCGCCGTCGCCGTCCGACGCCGCGCCGAAATCGGGCGCGTCGGGGGCCATCATCGTCTCGTAAAGTTCGTGCGCGTGGACGAGGTTGGGGTCGGGGTGATGGCCGCCGAAATCGGGAAGAGGTTCACCGTTGCGGACCGTGCCCGCCGCGAAGCCGAGGCGGCGTTCGAGGATCTCGGTCGCGTAGGGCCCGGTGACCGCGCTCATCGCGTCGAATGCCATCGTCAGTTTTGCCGCCCGGATCGCGTCGAAGTCGAACAGCGTCTCCATGAGCGCGGCGTAGTCCTCGACCGGGTCGACGACCTCGACGGGCATCGCGCCGACGGTGACTTCGCCGTCGCTGTCGAGGTCGATGTCATCCGCATCGACGGTCAGCCAGCGGTCGATCTTGAGCGTGCGCGCGTTGATCGCGTCCGTCACGGACTCAGGGGCGGGGCCGCCGTTGGCGATGTTGTACTTGATCCCGAAATCCTCGTCGGGACCGCCGGGGTTGTGGCTGGCCGAGAGGACGAGGCCACCGATGGCGCCACGCTTGCGGATCATGTGGCTGGCCGCCGGGGTCGAGAGAATGCCGCCGCGGCCGACGATCACGCGGCCGAAGCCGTTCGCCGCCGCCATCCGGATCGCGACCTGGATGACTTCGCGGTTGAGGAAGCGGCCGTCACCGCCGATCACCAGCGTCGCGCCGGCCTTGTCCGCGACGACGTCGAACACGCTCTGGACGAAATTCTCGGCATAGTTCGGCTGCTGGAAGACCTTCACCTTCTTCCGCAGGCCCGAGGTGCCGGGCTTCTGGTCGGTATAAGGCGTGGTCGATACGGTGCGGATCATGCGGTCCCCGTCAGGCTTGCGTAAAGGTCTGCGTAGCGGCGGCCGCTCTCGTCCCACGAGAAGTCCGCGCGCATCGCGTTGCGCTGCAACATGGACCAGCGATCGGGGCGTGCATAGAGGGCCATCGTTCGGCGCAGCGCGTGGCTGAGCGCTTCGGGCGTGACGCCGTCGTGCTGGATGCCGGTGGCGACCCCCGCAGCGATCGCGGCTTCGTTGGCGTCGATCACGGTGTCGGCGAGGCCGCCGGTGCGCGCGACGACGGGAATGCAGCCGTAAGCGAGGCCGTAGAGTTGCGTCAGGCCGCACGGCTCGAACCGCGACGGGATCAGGATCGCATCGGCGCCGCCTTGGAGCAGGTGCGAGACGGGCTCGTCATAGCCGATGCGGACGCCGATCCGGCCGGGGTGGCGTTCGGCGGCGGCGAGGAAGGCAAGTTCAAGCTCTGTGTCGCCCGAGCCGAGCAGTGCGAGACGGCCGCCGAGCGCAACGAGTTCATCGAGCGCGCCGGCGAGGACGTCCATGCCCTTCTGCCAGGTGAGGCGGCTGATGACGGTGAAGATCGGACCGTCTTCGGTATCGAGGCCGAACAGGGTTTCGATCGCGCGCTTGTTGGTCCGGCGGCGAGTTAGCGTGCGTGCGGTGTAGCGGGCGGGGAGGAAGCATCGGTTTCCGGGTTCCAGACGGCGGGATCGATGCCGTTAACGATCCCGGTAACGCGGCCGGCGCGGTCGTTGATCAGGCCTTCGAGGCCCATGCCGAATTCGGCGCGGCGGATTTCGGCGGCGTAGGTCGGGCTGACGGTGGTGATGGCATCGGCGGCCTCGAGTCCCGCCTTGAGATAGCCGACGCCGCCATAATATTCGACGCCGTCGAGCGCGAAGGCGATGTCGGGCAGCGCGAGGTCGGCGAAGATGTCGTAGCCGTAGCGGCCCTGGAACGCGATGTTGTGGATCGTCACGACGGTCCTGGCGGGCTTGGCCGGGCCGGGGGCGTAGCGCAGATAGGCGGGGGCCATCGCCGCCTGCCAGTCGTGCGCGTGGAGGATGTCGAACGCGTAGCCGGGGACTGCGCCTGAGGCGAGGTCGGCGGCGGCGCGGCTGAACGCGGCGAAGCGGCGCCAGTTGTCGGGCCAGTCCGCGCCGGTCGCATCGCCGTAGGGGCCGCCGCCTCGGGCGAAGAGGGCCGGGGCGTCGAGGACGAGGAGCGGGTGGTCGCCTATCTTGGTTTTCAGGATGCGGGCTTCGGTACCGAGCAGGTCGGGGTAGCGATGGACGACTTTCGCGCGCTTGGTGACGGCGGCGAGGGCGGGGTAGCCGGGGAGGAAGGTCGTTAGCGCCACCCCGTGCGGCGCGAGCGCGGCCGGGAGCGCGCCGACGACGTCTGCGAGACCGCCGGTTTTTATTAGGGGATAGGCTTCCGAGGCTACGGAGAGGACGCGCATCAAATCCTCCCCGGCACGGGGAGGGGGACCGTTCGCCACTGGCGAATGGTGGAGGGGCTCGCCGCCACCGTACCGCTTGTGGAAGCCCCCTCCACCATGCGATGCATGGTCCCCCTCCCCGTGCCGGGGAGAATTTGCAGTAGGCGCCTTCACGCGGTGAGCCGGTCGATCATGGATTTGGTTACGAGCACTACGCCGTTGTCGGTGCGGCGGAAGCGTTGGGCGTCGGATTCTGCGTCTTCGCCTACGACCAGGCCGTCGGGGATCTCCACGCCGCGATCGACGACCACTTTCGACAACCGCGCACCGCGGCCGATGACGCAGTGTGGAAGGATCACCGCTTGATCGAGCATCGAGTAGCTGTGCGCGCGCGTGCCGGTGAAGATCAGGCTGCGGTGGATCGAGGAGCCGGAGATGATGCAGTCGCCCGATACGAGGCTCGACACCGCTTCGCCGCGACGACCATCGTCCGCGTGGACGAACTTGGCGGGCGGCGTGACCTCGGAATAGGTCCAGAGCGGCCAGCTGCGGTCGTACAGGTCGAGCTTTGGCACGACGTCGGTGAGGTCGATATTCGCTTCCCAATACGCATCGACCGTGCCGACGTCGCGCCAATAGGCCTCGACCTCGAGCCCCGAGCGGACGCAGCTGTCGGAGAAGCGATGCGCGACCGCCTTGCCGTGCTTGACGAGGTACGGGATGATGTCCTTGCCGAAATCGCGCGACGATCCGGGAGTCTCGGCATCGCGACGGAGTTCGTCGAACAGCAATTTGGTCGTGAAGACGTAAATCCCCATCGACGCCAACGCGATGTCCGGGTTGCCGGGGATCGCGGGCGGATCGGCGGGCTTCTCGACGAACGCGGTGACGTTGTCGTGCTCGTCCACGGCCATTACGCCGAAGCCGACCGCTTCCATCCGCGGCACTTCGAGGCAGGCTATGGTGACGTCCGCGCCGGTCTCGCAATGCTGTTGCAGGATCAGCTCGTAATCCATCTTGTAGATGTGATCGCCCGCCAGAATGACCATGTATTCGGGCGCGTGGCTCTCGATGATGTCGATGTTCTGGTAGACCGCGTCGGCGGTGCCCTCGTACCACTGGAACTCGCTGATCCGCTGCGAGGCGGGCAGAATATCGAAACTCTCGTTGCGTTCCGAGCGCAGGAAGTTCCAGCCACTCTGGAGGTGGCGGATCAGCGAATGCGCCTTGTACTGCGTCGCGACGCCGATCCGTCGGATGCCGGAATTGATCGCGTTGGACAGCGCGAAATCGATGATGCGCGCCTTGCCGCCGAAATACACCGCGGGTTTCGCGCGCGTATCGGTCAGCTCCATCAGGCGACTGCCGCGGCCGCCGGCCAGCACATACGCCATCGCGTCGCGCGCCAATGGCTGTCCCCGCCGTTCCACCATGTCGTCTCTCCCGCCTTCGTTTCCAGTTCGTTCGTACAACGTCTCGTCACCCCGAACCGGTTCCGGTCTTCGGGGTCCGAGCTTACTCCTCGAACTCGAGCATGATCGTCGCGAGCGGCGGCAGGGTCACCCAGGCCGCGCCGTCCTTCGCGACGACACCGCCGAGATTGCCGAGCCCGCTGCCCCAATATTCATGCGCGTCGCTGTTGATGATCTCGCACCAGCGGCCGTCGTGCGGCAACGGGATGCGATAAGGCGCGCGGGCGATCGGCGTCATGTTGGCGATGATCGCGACCGGCTTGGCCCCGGGGGCCTTGCGCAGCCACGCGAAGACCGAATTTGCGGCATCGTCGGCGATCAGCCATTCGAAGCCTTCCGCCTCGCAGTCGCGCGCGTGGAGGGCGGGTTTCTCGCGGTAGACGGTGTTGAGATCGCGGACGAGGCTGCGGATGCCTTCGTGGCTGCGCGCGTTGCGCAGGTCCCAGTCAAGCGCGCGGTCTTCGGACCATTCGCGGCGCTGCGCGAATTCCTGGCCCATGAACAGCAGCTTCTTGCCCGGATAGCCCCACATGAACGTGTAATAGGCGCGCAGATTGGCGAATTGTTGCCAGTCGTCGCCGGGCATCTTGGTCAGCAGCGAACCCTTGCCGTGGACGACCTCGTCATGGCTGAGCGGCAGGACGAAATTCTCGCTGAACGCGTAGACGAGCCCGAAATTGATCTCGCCGTGATGGTGCTTCCGGTGCAGCGGATCGCGCGCCATGTATTGGAGCGTGTCGTGCATGAAGCCCATGTTCCACTTGAACCCGAAGCCCAAGCCGCCGCTCTTGCCGTCGTCGCCCACGGGCGCGGAGACGCCCGGCCATGAGGTCGATTCCTCGGCGATCGTGAAGACGCCGGGGTGCTGGCCGTAGATCTCGCGGTTCATGTCGCGGAGGAACGCGACGGCCTCCCAATTCTCGCGGCCGCCCTGCTCGTTGGGGATCCATTCGCCGGCCTTGCGCGAATAATCGCGGTACAGCATCGACGCGACCGCATCCACGCGCAGCCCGTCGATGTGATAGCGCTCGGCCCAGAACAGCGCGTTGTTGACGAGGAACGACGCGACCTCGCGCCGCCCGAAATTGTAGATCGCAGTGTTCCAGTCGGGGTGGAAGCCGAGCCGCGGATCCTCGTGTTCGTACAGCGCGGTGCCGTCGAAATGCGCGAGGCCGAACGCGTCGGTCGGGAAATGCGCGGGGACCCAGTCGAGCAGTACGCCGATCCCGGCGAGATGCGCGCCGTCGACGAACCGCGCGAAGCCCTCCACATCGCCGAAGCGGGCTGACGGCGCGTAGAGCCCGGTGGTCTGGTAGCCCCAGCTCGGGTCGTACGGGTGTTCGCTGATCGGCAGGAATTCGATGTGCGTGAAGCCCATCTCGACGACGTAGGGGATCAGGCGGTCGGCGAGCGCGTCCCAGGTGAGGAACCAGCCGTCGGCGTCGCGGTCCCACGATCCGGCGTGGACTTCGTAGATGCTGATCGGCACGCGGCGCGGATCGACCGAGGACCAATGTTTCCAATGATTGGTGTCGGCCCAGTCGTGCGCGAGTTTCCGCGTGATCGAGGCGTTGGCGGGGCGGAGTTCGGACGCGAACGCGAATGGGTCGGCCTTGAGCGGTTGTAGCTGGCCGTCGGGGCCGACGATCTCGAACTTGTACGCGCGGTATTCGGCGATGTCGGGGATGAAGATCTCCCACACGCCGACGTCGCCGCGCTTGCGCATCGCGTGGCGGCGGCCGTCCCAGTCGTTGAAGTCGCCGACCACCGAGACGCGCTGCGCATTGGGCGCCCAGAGCGCGAAGTGGACGCCGTGTGCGCCTTCGTGCTCGATGAGGTGTGCGCCCATCTTGTCGTGGAGGCGGCGGTGCGTGCCTTCCGCCATCAGCAGGTCGTCGATCGGGCCGAGCACCGGGCCGAAGCTGTAGGGGTCGGTGACCCACCAAGACGTGTCGCCCGCCTCGGCGTGGTATTTGACCGGTTGTTGCGTACCGTCGATCGGACCCTCGAACAGGCCGCGATCATCGATGCGGGGGAGCGTGCCGAGCGCGGTGCCGTCGAGCGCATGCGCCTCGGCCTTGTCTGCGCCGGGCAGCCAGACGCGTGCGAACACGCCGGTCGGGCCGCTGTGGACGCCGAGCAGCGAGAACGGATCGTCGTGACGCCCTTCCAGCAGGGCAACGATGGCACCTTCGGGTGGCTTCACATTACCGTCCAGATCTCGCGCGCATATTCGCGGATCGTGCGGTCGGACGAGAACCAGCCGACGCGCGCGACGTTGCGCACGGTCGAGGCGACCCACGCGTCGCGGTCGTTCCAGCGCGTGTCGACCGCGCGCTGCGCAGTGGCATAGCTGTCGAAATCGGCGGCGAGCATGAACCAGTCGCCCTCGTACAACCCGCCCATCAGCCCGGCGTAGCGCGTCTTGTCGTCAGGCGAGAACACGCCGGACGCGATCGCGGAGACCGCCTGGCGGAGTTCGTTCGAGCCGTCGATCACGCTGCGCGGATCATAGCCGTTGGCGCGCTTCGCCTCGACCTCGTCCGCGGTCATGCCGAAGATGAAGATGTTGTCGTCGCCGACGCGGTCCTTGATCTCGATATTCGCGCCATCGAGCGTACCGATCGTCAGCGCGCCGTTCATCGCGAACTTCATGTTGCCGGTGCCCGACGCCTCGAGGCCGGCGGTCGAGATCTGTTCGCTGAGATCGGCGGCGGGGATGATCTTCTCCGCCAGCGACACGTTGTAGTTAGGCAGGAACGCGACCTTGAGCAGGCCACCAACCGACGGGTCGGCATTGATCCGGCGCGCGACGTCGTTCGCCAGCTTGATGACGAGTTTCGCGTTGTGATAGCTCGACGCCGCCTTGCCCGCGAACAGCTTCACGCGGGGCGTCCAGTCTCGCTCGGGATGGCTGCGGATCTGGTCGTAGAGCGCAACCGTCTCGATGATGTTGAGCAGCTGGCGCTTATACTCGTGGATGCGCTTGATCTGGACGTCGAACATCGCGTCCGGGTCGACGCGGAGCCCCATCGTCTCCTTGATATGATTAGCCAGTGCCACCTTGTTCGAACGCTTCACGCTCGCAAAGCGCTCCCTGAAACCGGAATCGTCGGCGAAAACATCCAGATCGACGAGCTTTTCCGCATCGTCGAGGAAGCCGTCGCCGATCGCATCGCGGATCAGCGCGGTCAGGCCGGGGTTGCATTGCTGGAGCCAGCGACGCGGCGTGATGCCGTTGGTCTTGTTGTTGATCCGCAACGGGTAGAGTTTGTGGAGATCGGCGAAGACCGTCTTCTTCATCAGCTGCGTATGCAGCGCGGCGACACCGTTGACGCTGTGCGAGCCGGCAAAGGCGAGGTTCGCCATCCGCACGCGCCGCTCTCCGCCTTCGTCGATCAGGCTGATCGCGGCGATCGCACGGTCGTCGATGCCGTCCGCGCCGCGCGCTTCCCGCAGAAGCTTGGCGTTGATCGCGTAGACGATCTGCATGTGCCGCGGGAGCAGGCGCTCGAACAGCGGCAGCGGCCAGCTTTCCAACGCCTCGGGCAACAGCGTGTGGTTGGTATAGCCGAAGGTGGCGCGCGTGATTTTCCACGCCTCGTCGAAGGCGAACTCGTGATGGTCGATCAGCAGCCGCATGAGTTCGGCGACCGACACCGCGGGGTGCGTGTCGTTGAGCTGGATCGCGGCCTTGTCGGGCAGCGTGCGGATGTCGCCGAAATACTGGATGTGACGGCGGACGATGTCCTGGATCGACGCGGACGAGAAGAAATACTCCTGGCGAAGGCGGAGTTCCTGGCCGGCGGCGGTGGAGTCGTTGGGGTAGAGGACGCGGGTGAGCGTTTCCGCGCGCAACTGGTCGGCGAGCGCACCGGTGAAATCGCCGGCGTTGAAGCGGTCGAGCTTGATCGGATCGAACGCGCGGGCGGTCCACAGGCGGAGCGTGTTGACGTGCTTGCCGCGCCAGCCGACGACGGGGGTGTCGACGGCGGTCGCCTCGACCGCCTCGGATGGGCTCCAGTGAACCTGGCCGTTGTCGGCGGCGGTCACTTCACCGCCGAAGCCTACGAAATACGCGCTCTCGCGGCGTTCGAACTCCCACGGATTGCCGTGCGCGAGCCAGTTCTCGGGCATCTCGACCTGCCAGCCATCGTCGATCCGCTGGCGGAACATGCCGTTCACGTAGCGGATGCCGTAGCCGTAGGCGGGCAGCGCGAGGCTCGCCATGCTCTCCATGAAGCACGCCGCCAGCCGTCCGAGGCCGCCATTTCCCAGCGCAGCGTCAGGCTCGATCTCTTCGAGTTCGGCGAGGTCGACGCCGTGGAGCTTCAGCGCCTGCGTGACTTCGTCGTTGCGCTGCAGGTTGGTCACCGCGTCGCGCAACAGTCGGCCGATCAGGAATTCGAGGCTGAGATAATAGACGCGCTTGGCGCCGGCCGCGTGCGCCGCCTTGGTCGACGCCATCCAGCGTTCGACGATGTCGTTGCGGACGGTCAGGATCGTCGCGGCGAGCCAGTCGTGGGGGCGAGCGGCCTGCGCATCCTTGCCGATGCGGTGGACGAGCGTGTCGAGGATCGAGTCGGCCAGATCCTGGATGACGGGTGCTTGAACGGGCGGCTGTACGGCAGGATCTGAGGTCACGCGGTTTCCGAAATCGTTACGGTCGCGGCGATCCTAGCCTCCCGCGGGCCGATGTCACGCGGACTTCCTTCCCGTGACGGAAAAGAATGTTGCCGATCAATGCTTTGAATTTGGGATGATCCATCACCGCCCTGGGGCGGTGGTGGACAGGGTAGGGTTCGAACCTACGTAGGAGAAACTCCGGCAGATTTACAGTCTGCTGCCTTTAACCACTCGGCCACCTGTCCAGGCCGCTTTTGCAAGCGCCGCTCTTTCGAGCGAGGCGGCTCAATGGCGAAGCGCGCCCGGTGTGTCAACGCAGGTTTTGCGAAGTTTCGTGGTTCATAGTTGCCGCGGGAGCGGAATGCCGACAAGGACGCGGCATACACAGACACGATAGAGAGCGAATATGGCACGCAAGGGACACAGGCCGAGCAAGGCACCGGCAGGCCGCCCCCGCTTCTGGGGCAAGCACGCGGTGGGGGCGGCGCTCGCCAATCCGGAGCGCACGGTGCGCAAAATCCTCGGCACGCGCGAGGCGCTGGCCGGGTTCGACCTGCCGGCCGACGTGCCGGTGACCTATGCCGAGGCGATGGATCTGGCGCGGCTGGTGCCGGGCGATGCGCCGCACCAGGGCGTGGTGATCGAAGTCGAGCCGCTCGAGGACATGTGGCTCGCCGACCTGCTCGAGCACGGCAAGGACGACAATCGCCCGCTGGTGATCCTCGACGGCGTGACCGATCCGCACAATGTCGGCGCGATCCTGCGCTCGGCGGCGGCATTCGATGCGCTGGGGATCATCACGCCGGATCGCAACGCGCCGCCGGAATCGGGGACGATCGCGCGGGCGGCTTCGGGCGCGCTTGAGTCGGTGCCTTGGATCCGGGTGGTGAACCTTGCGCGCGCTCTGGAAGAGATCGCGGCAGCGGGGTTCTGGCGGATCGGGCTGACGGGCCACGCGACGCAGACGCTGTCGGAAGCGATGGGCACGCAGCGGATCGCGATCGTGCTCGGCGCCGAGGGCGAGGGCATGCGCCAGAACACCGAGCAGCATTGCGACGAGCTGGCGAAACTGCCGATCTCGGAGAAGGTGGAGAGCCTCAACGTCTCGAACGCCGCGGCGATCGCGTTGTACGCGATCACGACGCGGTAAAACTACTCCCTCGCCCCTACGGAGAGAGGGAAGGGGCCCGGCGCCCTTGCGGTGGGAAGGGAGAGGGGAGTGAGGCTCGGGACTTGGATCCCAACAGCCCCTCTCCCTTCCGTCGCCTACGGCTCCTCCCTCCCTCTCCCCGAAGGGGCGAGGGAGGGGGGAATTAGTCCTCTGCTGCGATCTTCACCTTCAGCCCATCGAGTCCTTCGGTCAGTTCGATCTGGCACGACAGTCGCGAAAACTCATCCCGATCACTCGTCGAATCGAGCAGATCGTCCTCGTCCGGCCCCATCGGCTTCAGTTTGCCCGCAAAGTCCGGGTCGACATGGACGTGGCAGGTGGCGCACGAGCAACAGCCGCCGCACAGCGCCAGGATCTCGTCGATCCCGGCGTCGCGGATGACTTCCATCACCGAAAGCCCCGCCTCGCCGATGATCTCGCGTTCTTCCCCTTCGCGCGTCACGACGATAAGCTTGGGCATGTCATTCTCCGAAAAATCTTCGTGCGTTCATGCCGTTGCGCGAGCCAGGGATCAAGCATCATGGGCCTGAGCGCAGAGCAACTTGAAACCGCGATGGCGGCATTGTGCGAAATCGAGCCGGCGTTCGCGGTCGCGATCGGCAATGCTGGCCACCCCGCACCCCGGATCAGCGAGCGCGGCTTCGCGACGTTGTTGCGGACGATCGTTGGGCAGCAGGTGAGCGTCGCCTCGGCGGCGGCCGTGTGGAACAAGCTCGACGCGGTGGTCGGCGGCGCAGGCGATCCGGCGAAGATCGCCGCCGCCAGCGACGAGTTGCTGAAGAGCGCCGGACTGTCGCGCCAGAAGCTCGGCTATGCCCGCAGCCTCGCCGACGAGGTGACGAGCGGCCAGCTCGACCTGACCAACCTGCCCGAGGACGACGAGGAGGCGATCGCCGCACTGGTCCGCGTGAAGGGGATCGGTCGCTGGTCGGCGGAGATCTACTTGCTGTTCGCGGAAGGGCGGTTGGACATCTGGCCGGCGGGCGACCTCGCGATCCAGATCGAGGTCGGACGCATTCTAGGCCATGAAACCCGACCGAGCGAGAAACTGACGCGCGAAGTGGCGGAAGCCTGGCGCCCGCACCGCGGCGCGGCGGCGATCTTCGCGTGGCATCATTACCAGGCGGACATGAAGGTCATCTGACCTCCTACTCCCTCCCTGGAAGGAAGGGGGACGCTTCCCATATATTCCTTGCGTTCCACCCCGCCCACCCCACCACACCCCGCCCGTCATCCCAGCGAAAGCTGGGATCTCCCCGTTCAAGTCGTGACACCCGCCAACCGAAATACCCCAGCTTTCGCTGGGGTGACGGATTTGGCGGGGGGACGGGAGGCGGGGGTAGGCCAGCTCTGGCAGCTTCAGACGCAGACGCTTGTCCCCTCCTCCTCGTTCCGGCAAAGCACCCCCGATGTCAGCCCCCAATCTCCCCGCGTCCGACTTTGCCAACTCGCTCGCCGAGAGCCACCGTACCGT
Organism: Sphingomonas sp. LR55; assembly: GCF_036856015.1. Classification (NCBI taxonomy): domain Bacteria; kingdom Pseudomonadati; phylum Pseudomonadota; class Alphaproteobacteria; order Sphingomonadales; family Sphingomonadaceae; genus Sphingomonas; species Sphingomonas sp. LR55. The sequence continues at coordinate 2,571,764 of NZ_JASPFO010000001.1, read as the reverse complement.
CGTCGTCCCCGAAGGCGCGTCGTTCTGGCGGCGGCTGTTCGCGTTCGTCGGGCCGGGGTATCTCGTCGCGGTCGGCTATATGGACCCCGGCAACTGGGCGACCGACATCGCCGGCGGCTCCGCATTCGGCTACACGTTGCTGTCGGTCGTGCTGCTGTCGAACCTGATGGCGATGGTGCTGCAAGCCCTCTCCGCGCGCCTCGGCATCGTCGCCGGGCTCGACCTCGCGCAGGCCTGTCGCGCGCATTATTCGAAGCCGGTCTCGGTCGCGCTCTGGTTCCTGTGCGAGATCGCGATCATCGCCTGCGACCTTGCCGAAGTGCTTGGCACCGCGATCGCGCTGAAGCTGCTGTTCGGCCTGCCTTTAGTCTACGGCGTCATCCTCACCGCGCTCGACGTGTTCCTGATCCTCGCGCTGCAACGCTTCGGGTTCCGCAAGCTCGAGGCGTTCGTCGTCGCCTTGCTGGTGATCATCGCCGGCTGTTTCGTCTTCGAGCTGTTCCTCGCGCGGCCCGAATGGGCGGGCGTGCTCGGCGGGCTCGTTCCGACGACGCAGATCGTGACCAACCCGGCGATGCTCTACATCGCGATCGGCATCCTCGGCGCGACCGTGATGCCGCATAACCTGTACCTCCACTCGTCGATCGTCCAGACGCGAGCGTTCGCCAAGGACACCGCGGGCAAGCGCGACGCAATCACGATGGCGACGATCGACGGCACCGTGGCGCTGGGACTCGCCTTCTTCATCAACGCGGCGATCCTGATTTTGGCGGCAGCGACCTTCCACGTTGCAGGGCGCACCGACGTCGCCGAGATCGACCAGGCGTACCAACTGCTCGCACCGATGCTGGGGATGGGCGCGGCGAGCGTGTTGTTCGCGGTCGCGCTGCTCGCGTCGGGACAGAACTCGACAGTGACGGGCACGCTCGCCGGTCAGATCGTGATGGAGGGCTTTCTCAACCTGCGCATGCCGGTCTGGGCGCGGCGGCTGGTAACACGGGCGCTCGCGATCGTCCCCGCGGTGTTCGTGGTCGGTGCGTCGGGCAATGCGGGCGCAACAAAGCTGCTGGTGCTCAGCCAGGTCGTGCTCAGCCTGCAGCTGCCGTTCGCGGTCGTACCGCTCGTCAAGTTCACGGGCGACCGCACGATCATGGGCGACCTGGTCAGCCCGGCGTGGCTGAAGATCCTCGCCTGGGTGATCGCCGCGGTGATCATCGGGCTGAACGGCACGCTGCTCTACGGGATGCTCTAGGCGACCGGCGCACCAGCATTGGGCAGGGCGGCGTCATCGGCCTTGGGTTTCTTGGCGAACAGCGCGCGGTCCGCGGGGCCGAATGCGTATTTCCACAGGATGTAGAGATAGGTGGCCGCGATCGCGGGTTCGCCGATCGCGAGCTCGACCCATTCGTAACGCTTGGGTAGCGCGGTGAACGCGCCACCGACCACGATCGCGGCGAGCGCGGCCCAGATCAGCGGCCAGCGCCACGGCGATACGTTGGCGCCGAGCAGGTGCCCGAGCAGCTTCGACTTGATGATCGACGTCACCCCGACCGACAGCATCAGCGCGATCGCCGGGCCGGCCGCCTGGTAATTGACCGGGTAGCCGAGCTTGCGGATCGCGAAGATCAACGCGAAACTCAGGCCGATCTGGAACGCGAGCATTGCCGCCGAGATCATCAGGTTCCGGTGGCGGGCGATGTAGACGAGGGCGGATTCGCTGACCGCGCCGGTCGAGGCGAGCACTTCGGCGGTCAGCAGGAATGCGAGCGCGGCGGTGCCGGCGACGAACTGCGGACCGACCACGCCCATCACCGCTTCGCCGGGAATCGAGCCCATGAGCGCGAGTCCGCCTTGCGCGGCCATGATCCAGAACGCGACCTGGCGGACCTGGTTGGCGATCGCCGCACGATCGTTGATCGCGAGGCTGTGGGTGATGACGGGGCCGAGGATCGGGTCGAAGCTGGTCTTCAGTTTCTGCGGCAGGCTCGCGACCTGCTGCGCCATGTAATAGATGCCGACGATCTTCGGCTCGAACATCACGCCGAGGATGAAGCGGTCGACGTTGCGGCTGCCCCATTCGAGGATGTCCGCGCCGGCCAGCGGTACGTTGGCGCGTGCGAGCGCGTACAATGGACGGAGCTGGGGTTTCCAACCCCGCGGCACGCCGTAGCTGCGCAGGAACGGCACGAGGCTGGCGATCAGCGCCGCGGTCATCGACGCGACGTAGCTGAGGACTAGGCCGTCGCGGATCGTGAAATAGGAGAATGCCCAGGCGGCGATCGAGATCGTCCAGGGCTCGACCACCGCGCGGGCGGTGACGGCGGCCTTGACGTTCAGCCTGTACGCAAGCGCGGCGAGGCTGACGTCGGACCAGGCGATCGCGACGATGATCAGCGGCAGGAACCGGTCTAGCCCGGTGATCGCGCTGTTCGGATACATGATCTGCGGGAACGTACAGAGGACTGCGCTGGCGATGAGGGAGGCGACGAACGCCACGGCCATGGCGTCCCACACAACGTTGGCATGCGGACGGTCGGCGCTGCTGAGCGCTTGGGCGAGGCCGCGCTTCAGCCCGAGCGTCGCGAGAAGTGCGGCGAGTTCGACCACCACGACGGCGATGGCGAAGCGGCCGACGAGGTCAGGGCCGTAGATGCGGCCGGCGATGAACAGGAACGGGATGCGCGCGGCGAGGCGGAGGACGAAGCCGGCAATGTTGGTCCGACCACCTCTGGCGAGCGTGTCGATATCCTGCGTGGCCTCGGTCACGCTGCTGCGCCATTCGTGGATCGCGCCGCGACAAAGCCGCGTCCTCGGTCGGAGCAAACGCTCCGCCGGCCGCGCTGGTGCGAGTCAGCCGGACATGGCCGGCTGCCGCCCCGCGCGTTCAATGTGCCGCTCCCCAGCTAAGGCCGGTGCCGATCTCGATGCCCAGCGGCACGTCGAGGGTGACCGCGGGGAGTGCCGCATTGGCCATGACATGCTCGATCACGGGCTTGGCTGCCTCCACGTCACCTTCCGGCAATTCGAACACGAGTTCGTCGTGGACCTGAAGCAGCATGCGGACATTGGGCAGACCCGCTTCGAGCAACGCCGGCCCCATCCGCACCATCGCGCGCTTTATGATGTCGGCGCTCGTCCCCTGGATGGGGGCGTTGATCGCGGCGCGTTCGGCGCCTTGGCGTTCGTGCTGAATCTTCGAGCGAATCCTTGGGAAGTGGGTTTTTCTCCCGAACAGCGTGGTGGTGTAGCCGCTCGCGCGCACGCTCTCCGTCGTCTCGACGATGTAGTTCGAGATGCCGGGGAAGCGGTCGAAATAGCGGTCGATCATCGCTTGAGCCTCTTCCGCCGAAACGTCGAGGCGACCGGCGAGACCCCAGCGCGAGATGCCGTAGAGGATCGCGAAGTTGATCGTCTTCGCGCGGCCACGGGTGTCGCGGTTGACCTCGCCGAACAGTTCCTGCGCGGTGAGGCTGTGGATGTCGTCGCCGTTCGCGAACGCGGCCTTCAACGCGGGGACGTTCGCCATGTGCGCGGCCAGACGTAGTTCGATCTGCGAGTAATCGGCGGCGAGGATGACGTTGCCGGGCTCGGCCACGAACGCGTCGCGGATCTGGCGACCGATCTCGGTGCGGATCGGGATGTTCTGCAGGTTGGGATCGGTTGACGACAGCCGGCCGGTCTGCGCGCCGGTCAGCGAGTAGGACGTGTGGACGCGGCCGGTCGCCGGGTTGATCTGCGCCTGCAGCGCGTCGGTATAGGTCGATTTCAGCTTCGACAGCTGGCGCCAGTCGAGCACTTTCCGCGCGATCACGGCGCCGGGCGAATCCTTGTCCGCCGCGATCCGCTCGAGTTCGTTGACGTCGGTCGAATAGACGCCGGACTTGCCTTTGCGGCCGCCCTTGATGCCCATCTTTTCGAACAGCACGTCGCCCAGTTGCTTGGGGCTGCCGATCGTGAACGGCGCGCCGGCGAGCGCGTGGATCTCGGTTTCCAGGCTCGCCATCTGGCCGGCGAACTCGGTCGAGAGCTTCGACAGTTTCGCGGCGTCGACCTTGATCCCGTGCATCTCCATCTGCGCGATGACGGGGACGAGCGGGCGGTCGACCATCTCGTACACGCGGGTCGAGCCTTCCGCGGGCAGGCGGCGCTTGAACCGGCGCCAGAGCCGGAGCGTCACGTCGGCATCCTCGGCGGCGTAGCGCGTGGCGGCCTTCAGGTCGATTTCCTTGAAGGTCCGTTGCGTCTTGCCGGTGCCGACGACGTCCTTGAACGCGATGCAGCTGTGCGAAAGGTGCGTGGCCGCGAGTTCATCCATGCCGTGGCCGTGCAGCCCGGCGTCGAGATCGAAGCTCATCACGATCGTGTCGTCGAATGGCGCGATGGTCACGCCGCCGGTGGACGCGTAGGCGCGGCCGAGGACGATCATGTCGTATTTGAGGTTGTGGCCGATCTTCAGGACGCTCGGATCCTCCAGCAACGGCTTCAGTTTCTCTAGCACGAGCGCGCGATCGAGCTGGACCGGGTTTTCCGCGAGCAAATCCGTCCCGCCATGCGCGATAGGTACGTAGCAGGCGAGGTTCGGATGCAGCGCCATGCTCACCCCGACGAGATCGGCGCGCGTCGCGTCGATGCCGGTGGTCTCGGTGTCGATTGCGATCCAGCCCTGGTGTTTCGCCACGGTGATCCAGCGATCGAGTGCGGCTTCGTCGACGACGGTCTCGTAGTCGTCGTGCTTGCAGGGCTCGTCCTCGTCGAACTCGGCTGTGCTCGCCGGTTCGGCGACGGGGGCTTCGGCGACCGCGGAAAGCTTCGCGATCAGCGACTTGAAGCCGTGATGTTCGAGGAACGCACGAAGGGGGCGTCGGGGATGCCCTTGAGTTCGAGATCCTCGAGCGGTTCGGGCAACGCGACGTCGCATTTGAGCGTGACGAGCACCTTCGACAGCCGCGCCATCTCGGCATGCTCGATCAGGTTGTCGCGCAGCTTGCTCTTCTTCATGCCGTCGGCGGCGGCGAGCACGGCTTCGAGATCGCCGTGTTCTAGGATCAGCTTCGCCGCGGTCTTCGGGCCGACGCCGGGGACGCCGGGGACGTTGTCGACGCTGTCGCCCATCAGCGCGAGCACGTCGCCGAGCTGCGCAGGCGAGACGCCGTGGAATTTCTCCGCGACATGCTCCGCGCCGAGCCGGCGGTTGTTCATCGTGTCGTACATGTCGAGACCGGGCTCGATCAGCTGCATCAGATCCTTGTCGGACGACACGATCGTGACTTCCCAGCCTTGGGCTAGTGCAGCCTTCGAATAGCAGGCGATGATGTCGTCGGCTTCGAGTCCCTCGGTCTCGATGCACGGCAGCGAGAACGCGCGCGTGGCGTCGCGGATCATCGGGAACTGGGGGACGAGATCCTTGGGCGGCGGCGGACGCTGCGCCTTGTACTTGTCGTAGAGATCGTTGCGGAAAGTCTTCGACGACTTGTCGAGGATGACCGCCATGTGCGTGGGGCCATCGGCCGCGTGGACCTCGTCGGCGAGCTTCCACAGCATCGTCGTATAGCCGTACACCGCGCCGACCGGCTCGCCATGCTTGTTGGTGAGCGGCGGCAGCCGGTGATAGGCGCGGAAGATATAGCCGGAGCCGTCGACGAGATAGAGATGGGGCATCGCGCGGTCTAGCGGATGCTGGGGCGCGGACCAATGGGCGAAGCGTGGTTGTTGGGTATCAGGTGGGGAGAAAAGCGGTGGGGGGATGGGGGCGCTTTAGCGGTCCCGAGAGATGCGCCACCCCGGCGGAGGCCGGGGCCCAGTTGGGAAACGGCGATAACAGAGCGGTGCGTGTCGTTACGACCACCTTTCCAACTGGGCCCCGGCCTTCGCCGGGGTGGTGCAGTGGTCAGTGCCAGCGCTTCCTTGTTCTCCCGCGAAGGCGGGAGCCCAGTCTGGATCCCCGCCTTCGCGGGGAAACATGCTGCCTACTTCTTGATCAGCCCGATCTCGACCAGCCGCTCGTACAGGTAATCATGCGCGGTGATCGGGTTCGGATAGCGGTTCGCGTTATCCGGCGTGATCGTTCCAGGCAGCGTCTCGATCAGGAAGTCGGGCGCGGGGTGGAGGAAGAACGGCATCGAATAGCGTGAGTGGCCGCGGCGCTCGGGGGGCGGGTTGACGACGCGGTGCGTGGTCGAGGGCAGCACGTTGTTGGTCAGCCGCTGGAGCATGTCGCCGACGTTGACGACCATCGCGCCCTCGGGCGGCTTGATCGACAGCCAGCGACCGTTCGCGCGATCGAACAGTTCGAGGCCGGCTTCCTCGGCGCCGAGCAGCAGCGTGATGAGGTTGATATCCTCATGCGCGCCGGCGCGGACGCCTTCGGCATCGGCTGGGATCGGCGGGTAATGCAGCAAACGAAGGATGCTGTTGCCGTCCTTCACCGCCGGATCGAACCAGTCGGGCTTGAGCTTCAGGTGGCGCGCGATCGCGGACAGGAGTTTGTCGCCGGCGCGGTCGAATGCGGCGAACAGTTCCAGGAAGACCGGCTTGAAGCCCTCGGGGCGCGTCGGCCAGACGTTCGGCGCCATCGTGTCCGCGTAGCGATGACCCTCGGGGAGTTCGCGACCGACGTGCCAGAATTCCTTGAGGTCGACGACCTTGGCGTCCTTGGCGATCTCGGTCTTGAACGGCGTATAGCCGCGCGCGCCGCCGCCGCCGGGGATGTGATAGCCGCGCTTCTCGTCCTCGGGGAGGTCGAACAGGAGCTTGGTCTCGGCCCAGGCGCGCTCGATCAGGTCGGCGGGAATGCCGTGATCGGCGACGATCGCAAAGCCGTAGCGCTCGAAGGATTCGCCGAACGCGGCGGCGAAACCATCGGGGTCGGTGTCCTGCGTGGCGAGGCTGAGCGTCGGGACCTGGGCGGCGGGCGTATCGAGCATGGGGTGCGTGTCCGGTTTGGGGGACGCCTGATATAGGGGATTGAGCAGGCGGTGCCAAATGCCTGGGTTAGGCTGCGTTTACATTTTGAACGATCCTCCCCCTGGCGGGGAGGATTGGAGCCTCAGCCGCTAATGACGATCGTGCCGGTCGCCTTGTCCTTGCCGTCGGGGGCGAGTTCGAGGCGGAAGGGTTTGTTTTCGTCCGTCGTGCCGATCAGGTTCGCGCCCTCGGGATGCACCTGGTAGCCGACCTTGCCGAGCCGCTCGGCGAACCAGTCGCGGACGATTGTCGGGGTGGCGGGGCTAGCGAACGCCACCCGCAACCCACCGGCCTTGTCGTCGCCGACGATGTTGAGCGTCTTGATCGACGACCCCGGATACAGGCGCACGCCGTTGAGATCGAAATTGCCGGTGTCGATCTTGATCTTCGGCAGCTTCACCGAGCCCTGGAAGCCGGGGACGTCGATCTTCATCTCGCCGGTCTCGCCATTGATCGCGCCGAGGACGTTGCCGCCGTCGGCGTTGATCGAGACCGACGCGCCTTCGTTCGAGCGATCGCAGGCGGACAGTGCGAGCGCGCCGGCAAGGCTGACGGTGGCGAGCAGGAGCGGGCGGATCATGGCTTTCTCCGATGTGTATTGGTATGATAATACAGATAGGAGGCATCAACGTATCGCGCAATCATCGCCGAACCGCGCCGGTTAGCGGGTTTCGCAAGACAGGCCGAGCGGGTAAAGGCGCAGGCATCATGCAGACCCAGGATCCCCAATCCGACGCGCCAGCGATGCGCGGCGCGCCGATCGGTTTCGTCGAGTTCGTCGCGCTCGTCGCCTCGCTGATGTCGCTCACCGCGCTCGGCATCGACTCGATGCTGCCCGCGCTGCCGGCGATCGGCGACTCGCTCGGAGTCGCGACGGAGAACGGGCGGCAGTTCGTGGTGACCGCGTTCGTGATCGGCTTCGGCGTCGCGCAGCTCGTCCACGGGCCGCTCGCGGATCGGTTCGGGCGGCGAACCGTGCTGCTCTGGTCGCTCGTCCTGTACATCATTGCCAACGTCGCCTGCGCGACCGCGGGGAGTTTCACGCTGTTGCTGGCCGCACGCGCATTCGGCGGTGCGGTGATTGCCGCCGCGCGGGTCGCGACGATCGCGCTGGTCCGTGACTGCTATCACGGGCGGGCGATGGCGCGGGTGATGTCGATTGCGTTCATGGTGTTCATGATCGTGCCGATCCTGGCGCCGACGTTCGGCTGGACGGTGCTCCAGTTCGGCGATTGGCGCGCGATCTTCTGGACCGTGGCGGTGCTGACGCTGGGCGTGCTGGTGTGGTTCTATCTGCGGATGCCCGAGACGCTGGCGCCCGAGAATGTGCTGCCTATTACTCCCCGCCGCATCCTGAGCGACTGGCGGCAGACGCTCGCCGATCGCAATTCGCTCGGCTACACGCTCGCCTCGACCGCCTTGATGGGGGCGCTGTACGGGTATCTCAATTCGATCCAGCAGATCATGGCGGATGTGTTTCACAAGCCGACGCTGCTCGCGCTGATCTTCGCGACGACGTCGGTGACGATGGCGGCGTGCAACCTCCTCAACTCGCGGATCGTGATGCGGCTGGGGACGCGGCTGATCAGCCACGGCGCGTTGTCGGTGTTGATCCTGGTGTCACTGGTGCATCTGTTCGCGATTGAGATCGGGTTCGAGACGTTGGTCAGTTTCGCGATCTTCCAGGCGCTGACGCTCGGGTGTTTCGGCCTCGCCACGTCGAACTTCTCGGCGATGGCGATGGAGAATATGGGGCGGATCGCGGGCACCGCATCGAGCGTGCAGGGATTCCTGAGCGTGACGATCGGCGCGGTGATCGGCGCGCTGATCGGGCAAGCGTTCAATGGCACGACGGTGCCGCTGGTCGCCGGGTTCCTGGTTGCCGGTCTCGCCGCGCTTCTCGCCATCCTGATCACCGAGCGGGGGCGCCTGTTCCGCCCTGCGTCGACGGCGCCGTTGCGCGCTTGAAGGAACCACCGCGCACGTCCACCGTTCGCATCCGGTAGGCCCGCAGCGTGCGGGCGTCCTGAACGAGGGAGTGTGACGATGGGCGGACATCAGGTGCCGAGTGCCGGTTCGGGCGACGACGGCTATGACGAAGAGGGCTATGACGAGAGCCAGCGCGCCGAGATCCTCGAGGCGACGCGTAGCGGCCCGACCGATGGCGTCATCCTGACCGATCTCGATCCGGACCTGGGCGAGGACGACATCGACGACGAGTCGATCGACGAGACCAAGATGGACTCCGAAGAGGTCGGCGAGAGCGATGCCTCGGTCACGATGGACGAAGACGACATGGACGAGGATGACGTCCAGGACGAACTCGACGATGGCAGCATCGACGACGACGAGGACCTCAAGGACGCCGACGACGTCGCGCTGAAGCCCTGAACCACGAAACCCTGAACGACCCGCGACGCGCCAACGAACGGCGCGTCGCTGCTAACCGGTGGCGTTTAACCGGTGGCGTTGGCGAGGATCGCCAGGTCCCGCGCATCGAACGCAGCGCCCGTCGCATCGGTCTGCCCCTCCACGACATTGCTCGAAACCGCATTTCCGGCGGGTGGTTCCGGTGCGTCGCTGGCCACGTCATAGGCCGTCCACACGATACCGGCGGACCAGAACAGCGCGGCCCAGCGGCTGCGGAACAGACGTGAGAACCCCATCGATGCTGCATTGCACATCGATCGTCACCCACTGATAAACAGATAGCGTTAATGCCGGCATCCGCTGATTTTTGCCGCTTTTCCGCTGTATTCCGGGCTAGTTCGCCGCGGCGAAGCCATCGTTCGTTCATGTAACTGACAGGAACCGTTGCTGTAACGCAACACAGCCGAACAGTTCCCCGGCAGTTCCCCGAATGTGACGTTTTTTGTGCAACCATGTGCCCGCCGGCCTGTTTCGACTTGCCTGGACCGAACCGACGCACCGTGCAGTCGGGGATCCACGCAACACTCGAGATAAGGTCACACGCATGCGTAAGCTTTCCCTGGCAATCGCCCTCGCCGCCGCAACGGTCGCAGTTCCCGCCTTCGCGCAGGACATGTCGGCACCGGCTCCCACCGACAACAGCGCACAGCCCGGCGAAGCAGCAGCTCCGGACGGCTCGAAGGCATTCGGCATCGAGCCGTACTTCGGCGTCATGGGTGGTTGGGAGCAGTTCGACAACGAGCGCGGCCACGGCATCCCGCAGGCGCTGAACGCCGACAACTCGCTCCGTCGCGGCTACAAGCCATCGGGCTCGCTGGTCCAGGGCGTGCTCGGCGTGAACGTGCCGCTCGGCCCGGTCTTCGTCGGCGCAGAAGGCAACGTGATCAAGGGCATCGATGGCAACATCGATTGGGAATACGGCGCAGCAGGCCGCTTCGGCTTCCGCGCTGGCGACAGCGGCCTGATCTACGGCAAGGTCGGCTACCAGTGGGTCAACTTCGACCATTTCTCGGCACGCTCGACCAACGGTGGCGACACCGGTCGTGACTACAGCGCGATCACCTACGGCATCGGCGCAGAAGTCGGTCCGCAGAGCATTGGCCTGAAGGGCATCACCGGCAACGCAGGCTTCCGCATCCGCGCCGAGGTCAACACCTTCGGCGACGCGCAGAGCTTCCGTCCGATGCTCGGTATCATCACGCACTTCTAAGCCTTTGCCTCGCAAGAGGTTCAAGCTGGACGCGTAACGGGGGCGGGGAGTGGCTAGGGCCATTTCCCGCCCTTCGTGTGTCCGGCGTTTCCAGTGGGTTGGCGAGTGAAGTATAGGAAGTGCAGACGCTCGCGCGATAATTGCGGGAGGGTGCGCAGGGCGCGCGGGGGCGGGGAGTGGCGGCACTTTCCGCCCTTCGCATGTCTGGCGTTTCCGGTGTGTCGGGCGAGTGAAGTATAGGAAGTGTAGACGCTCGCACGATCTTTGCGGGAGGGCGCAAGCTGGACGCATCGCGGGGTGCGTGCACGTCGCGCTGGACTGGAGTGAGGGCTGGCATGCGTCGAACTGGGCATGTCGGCCCCGTGTAGGACAGCAAAATCTGGCGCGTCTGCGAGCGGGTGCATTGCTGGTCCGATTCATCTAGGACGTGACCTGCGCGATGTTCACGATGCGTTCGCCTCGTTTCCGACTCCGCTCGCCGCAAGACCGGGTCGCGCCAAGGTGACTTCCGCGCGCGCGCGTAGGCGCGAGCGATGATGGAGTATGTGTTTGATTTCATGCGGTTGCTCGGCGGCGACCGCGCTGGCGCCACGCGTGGCCGTGGGGGCTCGGCGCGCGGTACCAGGCCGGGAGTCCTGCTGCAGCTCCGCCTGGTGTTCTACGGCGTGCTGCTCGGGCTGATGATGCCGGTGATCCGCCAGATCGACTGGGCGGCGCTGGTGCCGTCGGGATTGAAGATCGAATGGCCGACCGGGTTCGGCATCGCCTGGCCTGCCGGGCATTTGCGCGTGCCGGGGGGCTGGGGTTGGGGCGCGGACGCGGCGAAGGCGGAGGCGTCGGCCGCGGCCGCCGGAGCGGCAACCACGGCCGGTGCCGCCACCACTGCTACCGGCGCGCTGGCGACCGCGGCGGGGGTCGCCAGTGCGGCGACGACCGTGGCGGCGGCGGCGTCCGCGCTGTCGGGGGGCAAGGCGGTTTCCGCGCGCTTCACGATCTGCGGGCACGCCAAGCGGATCGACTGCATGGTCGACGGCGACACGTTCTGGATGGCGGGCACGAAGATCCGCATCGCCGACATCGACACGCCGGAGACCCATCCGCCGCGTTGCGCCCGTGAAGCACGGCTGGGGCAGGCGGCGACGCTGAAGATGCAGGCGCTGCTCAACGCCGGCCCCTTCACGCTGACCCCGATCAAGCGCGACGTCGACCGCTACGGGCGCAAGCTGCGCATCGTCGAGCGGGGCGGGGAGTCGCTGGGAGCGGTACTCGTCCGCTACGGACTGGCGCGGAATTATGGTGGGGGAAGCGATCGCCTTGGTGTGGGTGGGCCTGAGTTGTCGCTGGTCGTGGTTGCCTTTGAGGTGTATCTCCGACCGGTGACGCGCGAAAACGCCTTGTTCGATACGAGCGATCCAGCCGCGGAGGCTGAGGCCGATGTGCGGGCCGACGCGGACGTGAGCAACGGGCGATTGATCAGCCACGACGCGGTCAAGCACTGGCTATCGTCATGGGGTTCGACCGAGCCTCTACCCCGACCTCGCGTCGGCGATTAGTTGCGCATTGCCTGGACGGACGATGCCGTCGCCAATCTAGAGGCGATCGTTACCTATGTCTCCGCGTTCAATCCCGTCGCTGCCAAGGCATTGGGTGTGCGGCTTATCGCGGTCGCAGACAGCCTAGCGATCTTTCCGGATCGAGGTCGCGACGTGGGCGGCGGACGGCGTGAGCGGACGACGGTATGGCCGTATATTCTTCGCTATCGCGTGGTCGACGACTGCGTGATCATTTTGCGCGTCAGGCATGGAGCGCGAGATGAGGAGGGGGTAAATGATCGGCCCGACTGAGTCGGCGCAGAAGGCTCAGCGCGATTATGATGCATGGAAGCGGGCGAAGATCGAGCGCGGGATGGTACAAGCACGCGACCGATCAATGATGATCCCGATCGAACGGTGTTGCGCGAACTGACCGTTTGAACATGGCGAAACGCTGCGATTTGCGACGCAGTTTTCACGCTGCCTTCGCGGTGTGTTCAAGGCCGAGGGCCTTGAGCGTTCGGATGACCGAGTCGAGCGGAATATCGGGCCGGGGCTTGGGCTGTTCGGCGATACCGCGGACCTTGGCTACGTCGGCGAGTGCAGCGGCGATCAACGCGGGGTCGCCGTCTTCGAAGACTGCTTCGAGATAGGCGAGAATCGCGGCGTCGCTGTCGAGGTGGTCGGTGACGTTCCAGTCGGTCGTTTCGACGGCCATCAGTTGGACTCCCAGGCCTTGGCGATGTCGCGGGCTTGCTGAATATCCGCGCTTTGCCGGGATTTGTCATCCCTCATCAGCTAGAAGGCGAGCGCTGCGCCTTTTGCTCGTGAAATTTCTGTACGGACAAAGCTTGCGGCATGTTCTCGCGCGCAAACTTCGTCAGTTCCAGAAATGTGGATTCGGACGATCCGCATCTGTCCAGCAGCGACTTCCCCCGTCCGATGATTGGATGAGTGTGAACACTTCTACAATATGATCGCGTAGTATCGAGTTCGCGTCCGTCGACAATATTCGACGGTTAAACAGCGAGGCTGCTATCTCAAAATGAGCTAATATCTGGCCCATATTATAATCATTCGACTGATTATCGGTTATGCGGTCCCAATACCGGTTGATCTCGGTAAATATTTTGAAGGCGAAGTCGATATCTGAAGTTGTGCGCTGTCTTTTGAATGTGGCAAGCCCTACCCACGCAGCGTACCCCGCCACCGAAGCTGCCAAAAGCGACGAGCTCGCTGAAATCCAGTCGGTAGCGGAGGGCATTTTTACTTCTTATCGCCAGATCCAGTAGTTGGAATTGTTGTCGATGGGGACGGAACTGTCGACGGGAGGTGCCCTGTCGGCACCGACGCCCCCGGTTCGCTAATACCTGACGAGATGGGTAGATGGGCAGTAGGAATGGACTTTTCCAAAATAGATGCCACTATAATATCTAAGTCGGTTATTTTGCCACCTCGTCAGTTAAGTTGTTAAGGTTGTAGGCTGATATTGGTTCGCCGATACCTACAACTACATCATTTCATTCAGCAGCAACAGAATCGCTGAACATGTCGCGAACCTCACTCAGGTCCACATTCGCAATCGGCCCCTTCTTCGCAGTCTGGCGCTTGTCGAACGAGTCCCAGACGTCGTTCCACTGACCCTTCGTCGCGGCCTTCGAATATTCGGTGGCGCGCTGTTCGAAGAAGTTGGCGTGCTCGACACCGTTGAGCATCGGCGCGAGCCACGGCAGCGGGTGCTCGTCGATCATGTAGATCGGCTTCAGGCCGAGCTGAGTCATGCGCCAGTCGGCGATGAAGCGGATGTACTTCTTGATCTCCTTGGGGGTCATGCCGTTGACCGGGCCCATCTCGAAGGCGAGGTCGATGAAATTGTCCTCGAGGCGGATCGTCGTCTGGCAGACGTCGGCGATGTCGTCCTTGACCGCCTTGGTCAGGCACTGGCGCTCCTGACAGAAGGTGTGGAACATCTTGATGATGCCCTCGCAGTGCAGGGACTCGTCGCGGATCGACCAGGTGACGATCTGGCCCATGCCCTTCATCTTGTTGAAGCGCGGGAAGTTCATCAGCATCGCGAACGACGCGAACAGCTGGACGCCCTCGGTGAAGCCGCCGAACATGGCGAGCGTGCGGGCGATGTCCTCGTCGTTGTCGACGGTGAACTGCTGCATGTAGTCATGCTTTTCCTTCATCTCGGCATATTCGAGGAAGGCGCCGTACTCGCTCTCGGGCATGCCGATGGTGTCGAGCAGATGGCTGTAGGCGGCGATGTGGACCGTCTCCATGTTGCTGAACGAGGTCAGCATCATCTTGATCTCGGTCGGCTTGAACACGCGGCCGTATTTCTCGTGGTAGCAATCCTGCACCTCGACGTCGGCCTGCGTGAAGAAGCGGAAGATCTGCGTGAGCAGGTTGCGCTCATGATCGCTGAGCTTCTGCGCCCAATCGCGGCAATCTTCACCCAGGGGCACTTCCTCGGGGAGCCAGTGGAGCTGCTGCTGGCGCTTCCAGAACTCGAACGCCCAGGGGTATTCGAACGGCTTGTACTGCTTGGAGGCGTGAAGGAGGGACATGGGGTAAGCCTTTCGGAAGATGGGTTTTATATCGGGAAACTGGTGGGATCAGGTCGCGTGTTTCATGTCTCGGTGCTCCACTGCCACATCGCGGCGGCGGACATCGCGAGGACGATCGCGCCCGAGGTGAGCATGATGCCGATCATGCGGAACGCGTAGGTCTGTTGCTCGGTGATGCTCGGGCTACGCAACCGGAGCAGCATCGCGGTGCCGACGATTCCGAGCACGCCCGCGACCACGAACATGATAGCTGAACCATACGTCATGCGACCAACTCGCCCGGCGCGCGTTCAGCACCCGAACCCCAAACAGGAGAACGACCATGGTCGATGCAACCAAGATCCAGGAACATGCCGAAATCATCGGCGCGGACGGCGTCCATGTCGGTACCGTCGACAAGGTCGAAGGCAACCGCATCAAGCTGACCAAGAAGGACTCGGGCGCGCAGGTCGTCGAGGGCACGGGCAGCCATGAAGGGCATCATCACTTCATCTCGCTCGGGCTGGTCGCGGATATCGAGGACGGCAAGGTCCGGCTTTCCGCCAACGCCGACGTGGCGGTGACGTTCGAAGAAGAGGCCTGACGCGAACGCGGTGCGTATCGAACGCACCGCATAGCCAGTCCGAACCCCGGTCCGCTTAGCGCGGGCCGGGGTTTTTGCGCCAGGCGCGCCCCGGTCCGTGTGTCACGGGCCGGGGTCACGCTTGAACGCCGAGAGGCCTTACTGGCAGGCAAGGCACTCATCGTAATCCTTCGACTCGACGTCGATCTGGCGCAGGTCGATCGTGTTGTCCGCCTCGACGCCGCCGGCGAAGCCCGCGCGCTGGACCGACTTCGAGCGGAGGTAATAAAGCGACTTGATGCCGAGCTCCCACGCGCGGAAGTGGAGCATCAGGAGGTCCCACTTCTCGACGTCCGCCGGGATGAACAGGTTCAGCGACTGCGCCTGGTCGATGTACGGCGTGCGATCGGCCGCGAGTTCGAGCAGCCAGCGCTGGTCGATCTCGAACGACGTCTTGTAGCAGTCCTTTTCCTCGACCGAGAGGAAGTCGAGATGCTGGACCGAACCGCCCTGCTCGAGGATCGAGTTCCACACCGCGTCCGAGTTCTTCGACTTCTCGCTCAGCATCTTTTCGAGATACGGGTTCTTGATCGAGAAGCTGCCCGACAGCGTCTTGTGCGTGTAGATGTTCGCCGGGATCGGCTCGATGCACGCCGACGTGCCGCCGCAGATGATCGAGATCGACGCGGTCGGCGCGATCGCCATCTTGCAGCTGAACCGCTCCATCGCGCCGACGTCGGCGGCATCGGGGCAGGGGCCACGCTCGATCGCGAGCTGCATCGAGGCTTCGTTGGCCTGGCTGCTGATGTGCTTGAACATGCGCAGGTTCCACGACTTCGCCATCGCGCCCTCGAACGGGATGCCGCGTGCCTGGAGGAAGCTGTGGAAGCCCATCACGCCGAGCCCGACCGAGCGCTCGCGGCCCGCGGAGTAGGCGGCGCGTTCCATGCCGGGTTCGTGGCGGTCGATGTAATCCTGCAGCACGTTGTCGAGGAAGCGCATCACGTCCTCGATCAGGCCCTTCTCGTCCTTCCACTGATCCCATGTCTCGAGGTTCAGCGACGACAGGCAGCACACGGCCGTCCGCTCGTTGCCGAGGTGATCCTTGCCGGTCGGCAGCGTGATCTCCGAACACAGGTTCGAGGTCGAGACCTTGAGGCCGAGCTCGCGGTGATGCTTCGGCATCGCCTTGTTCACGTGATCGGCGAAGACGATGTACGGCTCGCCGGTCTGGAGGCGGGTCTCGACGAGCTTCTGGAACAGCGAGCGCGCGTCGACGGTGGCGCGAATCGCCTGGTCCTTCGGCGAGCGGAGATGCCATTCGTCACCGTTGCGGACGGCTTCCATGAAGGCGTCGGTGATCAGCACGCCGTGGTGCAGGTTCAAAGCCTTGCGGTTGAAATCGCCCGAGGGTTTGCGGATTTCGAGGAATTCCTCGATCTCGGGGTGCGAGACGTCGAGGTACACGGCGGCCGACCCGCGGCGCAGCGAGCCCTGGCTGATCGCGAGCGTGAGCGAATCCATGACGCGGACGAACGGAATGATGCCGCTGGTCTTGCCGTTAAGGCCGACCGGCTCACCGATGCCGCGGACGTTGCCCCAATAGGTGCCGATGCCGCCGCCGCGCGAGGCGAGCCAGACATTCTCGTTCCAGGTGTCGACGATTCCGCCGAGGCTGTCGGGGACCGAGTTGAGGTAGCACGAGATCGGCAGGCCGCGGCCGGTGCCGCCGTTCGAGAGAACGGGGTGGCGGGCATGAACCAGAGCTTCGAGATCGCGTCGTACAGACGCTGCGCGTGGCCGGCGTCATCGGCGTACGCGGAGGCGACGCGGACGAACAGGTCCTGGTAGCTCTCGCCCGGGAGCAGGTAGCGATCCTTCAGCGTGTCCTTGCCGAATTCGGTCAGCAGCGCGTCGCGGCTGTGATCGACCTCGACCGGGTAGATCTGTGCGCGCACGGAATGACTGTCCTGCGCCTGGCGGGGGCCTTCGGAGCCTCGGCTTCGATGGTGGGGGCTGCTTGGTCGATCGTGTCTGTGGTCATGTCGCTATCCCGGCTGCTGTCTCTGAAATCCATCGAAACCGCTCCTAGTGTTCTGTATTCGTTCGAATCGGTCGCCTGTCGCCATGCTACCATCGGACGGACCCGAACGGGAGAACAAAAAGTGACCATCGCGGCGGTGGAAGGCGCGCTTACGGTCATATCGCATAGGACTATGCGAAGGTTGTTCTACCAGCGATTGGGTCCGCCCCCGAACGCAACCCCAAGAGATTGTGCCAAAGCGCGGAGAGACGCAAGGGGGTGCGGGGGTGGTCGGGGGCTCGGTTCGTCGCGTTCGCGTGCGGGTTGGCCGGGCGGGATATTCGCGACGCGTGGAGTTCTGCGGGGTTCGCGATGTGCAAGGGAACGGGGCGGGAACGAAAAATTATTTCGAGGGTCGAAGTGGCAAATGTTGCTTTGGTTGTGAGGGAGGGCGGGGCGCTAGATATGGGGTGTGTCGCTAACGATCCTCCCCCTGGCGGGGGAGGATCGAAATGCGGTTGGCGATTCATCGATGCCTCGTCCGACGGCACCACCCCGGCGGAGGCCGGGGTCCAATAGGGGGCGTCGCCAACGGAGCGGTGCGCGTCGTTACTGCAACCTTTCCATTTGGGCCCCGGCCTTCGCCGGGGTGGAGGTGATTGAAGGGGTTCTGGCTCAGCCCTCGATGATCGTCCGGATCTGCGTGGCCAAGGCCTCCATCGCGAAGGGCTTGGTGATCATCGACATGCCCGGCTCCAGGAAGCCCGCCGCGAGCGCGGCGTTTTCGGCATAGCCGGTCATGAACAGCACGCGCAGCCCCGGGCGCATCGCTCGACCGGCGTCGGCGACCTGGCGGCCGTTCAACCCCGGCAGGCCGATGTCGGTGACGAGCAGGTCGATCCGGTCCATCGTCCGCAACCGTTCGAGACCGGTCGGGCCGTCATGCGCCTCGACCGCCTGATAACCGAGCTCGCCGAGCACCTCGACGATCAGCGACCGGACGACCGTATCGTCCTCGACCACCAGCACGACCTCACCCGCGTCGGTGGCGTGATCCTGCGTCAGGCTGGGGAGCGCCTCGTCCTGCTCCGCTTCGCCGTAATGGCGCGGCAAATACAGCTTGATCGTCGTGCCCTGGCCGACCTCGCTGTAGATCCTCGCATAGCCTTCCGACTGGCGCGCAAAGCCGTAGATCATCGACAGGCCGAGCCCGGTGCCCTGGCCGATCGGCTTGGTAGTGAAGAACGGCTCGAACGCCTTGGCGATCGTGTCCGCAGACATGCCAGTGCCGGTGTCCGAGACGCAGATGCAGACATAGCTACCCGGGCGGACGTCGCGCTGACTGGCGATGAAATGGTCATCGAGCAGCGCGTTGCCTGTTTCGATCGTCAGCTTGCCACCATGCGGCATCGCATCGCGCGCGTTGATGACCAGGTTGAGCAGCGAATTCTCGAGCTGGTTGGGATCGCACAGCGTCGTCCAGAGGCCGGCGGCGAGCACCATCTTGAGCTCGACCTGCTCGCCGATGGTCCGGCGGAGCAGGTCCTCCAGCGAGGCGATCAGCGGATTGACCTTGACCGGGCGCGGATCGAGCGGCTGGCGGCGCGAGAAGGCGAGCAGGCGGTGGGTGAGCGAGGCCGCGCGGTTGGCGGCGGCGGTGGCGCCGGTGATGAAGCGGTCCAGTTCGCTCACGCGGCCTTGCGCGACGCGGCGCTGGACGATCTCCAGGCTGCCGGTGATGCCTTGCAGCAAATTGTTGAAGTCGTGCGCGATACCGCCGGTGAGTTGGCCGACCGCCTCCATCTTCTGCGCCTGGCGGAGCGCTTCCTGTGCCTCGACCAGTTCCTGCGTGCGATCGCGGACGCGCTGTTCGAGGTCGGCATTGAGCGATTGCAGATCGCGTTCGAGCATCTTGCGATCGGTGACGTCCGCGCCCTCGACGAACACGCCGACGACCGCGCCGGTCGCGTCGCGGATCGGTTGGTAGACGAAATCTACATAGCGATCGTCGATCGGGCCGCCGGGTTCGGCCTGGACCGCATACAGCATGCCGCGCGCGGTAAAGGCGTCGCCGCTCGTGAACACGCCGTCGAGCAGGTCCAGAAACCCCTGTTCGACCGCGTCGGGCAATGCCTCGGCGACCGTGCGTCCCAGCACTTCACGGTGGCCGATCAGCTTGTCGTAGCCGGGGTTGGTCAGCTCGAACCGGTGCTCGGGCCCGCGCAGCATCGCCATGAAGGTCGGCGCCTGCGCGAACATCTGGCTCATTCGCTCGCGCTCGTCGCGTAGTGCGCGTTCGGTCTGGACTCGCTCGGTGCTTTCGTAGGTCGAGCAGAACATGCCGGCGACCGCGCCGCTTTCGTCGCGCACCGGCGAATAGGAGAAAGTGAACCAGGTCTGCTCGTCATAGCCCTTGCGATTGGTAACCAGCGGCAGGTTTTCGAAGAACGATGCCTTGCCGCCGAGAGCGCGGTCGACGAGCGGGCCGATGTCCGACCAGAGTTCCGACCATATGACATCGAGCCGACCGCCGAGCGCGGCGGGGTGCTTGTCGTAGAGGATCCGCGCGTAATGATCGTTGTAGAGGAAGCCGAGTTCGGGTCCCCAGGCGACGCACATCGCGAATTCCGAGGCAAGCATCAGCGATACGATCGACCGTAGCGACTGCGGCCAGTGCTCGATCGGCCCCAGCGGAGACGTCGACCAGTCGTGTGCGCGGATCATCGCGGCCATCTCGCCGCCGCCGGTCAGGAAATCGGCCTCGGCCGTCTGTAGGGTCATCTCAAATTCCTGCCGGGTCGCACGCCAGGCCGAATTTTACTCCGGGGTGCGTTCGATACGGCGACGCGTCGCACGTTTCTACCGGTTCGCAGGCAGGTCGGCGGGTCATCGGCACAGTTCGTCGGCCAATCGCGTCAGGCTGTCGACGCTATAGTCCCAATCCTGCGCGGCATCCGCATCAGGTGCGGAGCGGCCGCCATATTCCTGAGGGCGGTCGACATAGGCGGTCTGCAGGCCGGCGGCGCGCGCCGCAGCGAGGTCGCTGTGGTGCGCGGCGACGAGGCAAAGTTCGCCGGGAGCAATGCCGAGAAACCGCGCGGTGGCGAGGTAGGATTCGGGGAGCGGCTTGTAGACGCGGCTCACCTCCGCGCCGAGGATCGCATCCCAGGGAAGACCGGCACGGCGAGCCATGTCCAGCATGAGCGCGATGTTGCCGTTACTCAGCGTGACGATCGGGACATCGGCCTTGAGTCGGGTCAGCGCTGCGACGGAATCGGGCCATGGATCGAGCCGGTGCCACGCATGCGTGAGGTCGACGAGCGCGGCTTCGTCGAGCGTGGCGGGATCGATGGCGTGATGCCGGAGCAGATCCTCCAGTGCCTCGCGGTGGAGCGTGTCGAGGATCACGAACGGACGGCGACCGCTGCGCACTTCCTCCAGCGCCGGCTGATAGCGTTTGCGCCAGCCATCGGCGAAGCGGTGCGGGTCGATATCGCCGCGGTTCAAGCGCGCGAGGAAGGGTGCCGCCTCGCGGGCGATGCCCGAACGCCAATCGACGACGGTGCCGAAAACGTCGAAGGCCAGGGCTTTGATGGACGCGCGATGTACCATGGAGGAGAGACGGTGGGGGCGGGGGTTGGTTCCCCGGAATGGGCGAGTTCGAGGCCTTTGCGCATGCTGGCGGTGAGCGCGTCGTCGACGCTTTGGCCCCCATCCCGGTGAAGGTCGGGACCCGATTTGGGCACTGGGGGTGGCGAACGCCGTCCTCTGTCACGACGACCTTTCCAGTTGGGCCCCCGCCTTCGCGCGCTTGCCCTACTTCACCCTGCGCGCCGAATGCGCGAGGCCTGTCCCTGGTTCAGCCGTTCCAGGTTGAACGCCTCGTGGAATTCGATCCCGGCCTTGCCGTCGCGCGCCCAGCGGACGCGGGCGGGGGTGAGTTGGTCCTCGATCAGTTCGATCTGCATCTCGACACCGTCGGGATTGCCGTCGATCCTTACCCCGTCGAGCATCGCGCCCGACGTCGATATGTCGCGGATGCGGACGTCGCCGCGTACCCCGCCGATCAGAATGCGCGCCGAGCGCAGCATCTTGGTTCGTGGCGCGCGGCTGACCTTGAAGCCGCTTGCGGTCGCTGCACCATTCTCGCCGCCGAGTTGCAGCAACGCCTCTTCGGCACGGACCGGACGGCCATAGACATAGCCCTGGATGTGGCTGCACCCGAGATCGCGCAACAGGTCGATCTCGTCCTGCACCTCGACGCCCTCGGCGGTGGTCTCCATGCCGAGCGTGTCGGCGAGCGTGACGATTGCCTTGATGATCGCGGCGTTGCGGTTGCCGGGTTCGGCGGCGCCTTTCACGAACGACTGGTCGATCTTGATCTTGTCGAACGGGGCGTTGCGCAAATAGCCGAGCGACGAATAGCCGGTGCCGAAATCGTCGAGCGCGAGCCGGACGCCGACGCCTTTGAGCGCCTTGAACATCTGTTCGGACGAACGCGTCTCGTCGAGGAACACGCCCTCGGTGATCTCGAGCTCGAGCCGGCCCGGCGCGATCCCCGACTGCGCGAGTGCGCTGGTCACGAGTGCGGGGAGGACCGGGTTGGCGAACTGGATCGGTGAGACGTTGACCGCGACGCGAATGCTATCGGGCCAGCGCGCCGCCTCCAAACACGCGGTGCGCAGGACCCATTCGCCGATCGCCTCGATCAGCCCGCATTCCTCCGCCACGGGGATGAAGTCGGCGGGCGAGACAAGCCCCCGGGTCGGGTGGTTCCAGCGGATCAGCGCTTCATAGCCAACGATCCGCACCGATTTGGTGCTGACGACGGGTTGGTAGCACAGATGGAACGCGCCTTCCCCGAGGGCGACCCGCAGATCGTCCTCGAGCAGTTTGCGCGTCCGTGCGCCTGCGAGCATCTCGTCCGAGAAGAACCGGTGGACGCCGCGCCCGTCGCCCTTGGCGGCGTAGAGCGCAAGATCGGCGTTGCGAACCAGCGTTTCGGAGTCATCGCCATCGTTGGGCGCAATCGCGATGCCGATCGAGCAGCCGATCGTGACCGCGGTACCGCTGATGAAATAAGGCTGCGACAACGACGCGATCAGGTCGCGCGCGAGCACCGCGAGCGTATCGCGGTTGTCGATCCCCGGCAGCACGACCTTGAACTCGTCGCCGCCAAGTCGCCCGACCAGCCCAGCGTGGCCGACCCCGCGTTGCAGCCGTTGCGCGACCTGCTGCAGCAACGTGTCGCCCGCCTGGTGGCCAAGCGTGTCGTTGACCGCCTTGAACCGATCGAGATCCATCAGGAACAGCGACGTCGCGCGGTAGGGGCCGGTATTCTGCGCAAGCGTCTTGTCGAGCGAGACGCGCATCCGCTGGCGGTTGGCGAGCCCGGTCAGCCCGTCGAACAACGCCAGCCGCGTGATCTCCGCCTCCGACTTGCGCTTTTCTGTGAGATCGCTGCCCGAGCCGATGAAACCCTGGAATCGACCGAGATCGTCGACCATCGGCCGACCCGAGATCGACCACCATCGCTCGCAATCCTGCGCCGCGGCGCACACCGAATAGTCGGCGAACGAGGTTCTCGACGAGATGTGGAAGGCGAGCGTGCGTTCGGTGCCGGGCGCGTCGCTGTCCATCCGGAACAGATCGGTCAGCATCTGGCCGACCGCGTCGCCCGACTGGACCAGGTCGCGCGCGACCTTGGCGGATAGATAGGTCACGCGGCCCTGACGATCCGCCTCCCAGAACCAGCCGGCGCCATGGCCCTCGAACTCGGCGATCATCTTGACCGCGACGCGGCCTTCGTTGGAAGCGGTCGCACGCTCGAGTTCGAGCGCGTGATCGATCCGCGCGAGGCTGACCGTCGCGGCGATCAGGCACCCGAAGAACAGGAGCGCGATCGCGACGGCAATGGTGAAGCCGGCGAGGATCGCGAGCGCGAACACGAGGCCGGTGCCGACGCCGAGGATCGCTGCGCGAATCGGGTGAAGGCTGACCGCGGTGATGCCGATCGTCCCGGCGACCGCGATCGCGCTGCCAAACTGGATCGCGCCGTCCGGCGTCGATGTGACCGACCAGAGCAACGATGTGAGTGCGGCCCCCATGATCGCCGCACATATGGTGACGATCCAGTTGCGTCGGTGCGGCGCCAGTGCCTCCGTATCGGGAGCGCGGACCGTCACGAAGATGAGCAGCGACGCCAGCGTCAGAATGCCGCCATGCACGATGATCGCGCCAACCGACGCGTGGTCGGCGGCATCGCCGACGGCGGCGAGGCAGATCAGCAGACCGCAGGTGACGATCTGGACCGCCAGGGCAAATGGCCAGACTGCGGCGACTTGCGCGAGCTTCAGCACGAACAGGTCGGTCACCTGATCGCCGATATCCGCGGCCAGCCCGAACAGCCCGCGCATGGCGAGATGGGGTGGCCGGTCTTGCGCACGGCGATCGGCGGAGGGAAGCGGGGCGTACATCGCGGTCTTCGTCACCTTGGCGGGGCAAAATGCCAGATATGGCGCGCGATGCCCGAACACTCGCGTGACGCGGTACTCTACCCGAAGTGGTTTCTTTCACGTAAATCGGCGAAGGGTTTTTCGCACGGAAACAAGGCGTTCGATATGCTGCGGCGGGACCAGCTCGGCAGGGACGTAATGTCGTCCGTCCAAAAATTCGGGGATAGCTATGCCCGCTGTCGCGTTGAGCGTGTGACCCCCTTACCTACCGAGGCATTCCCCATGAGCGCAGTTTCCACAATCACGTCCGCCCTCGGGCTGGGCAAGAAGAAGGTCCGTTATGCGATCGTCGGGCTCGGCGACATCTCGCAGGCGTCGATGATGCCCGGCGTCGCGCATACCGGCAATTCGGAGATCGCCGCGCTGGTCACCGACGATCCGGTCAAGGCACGTGAACTCGGCAAGACATACGGCGTCGAGGCGACTTATCGCTATGACCAGTTCGACGAATTGCTCGCGTCGGGGCTGATCGATGCGGTCTATCTCGGGACGCCGAACTGGCGCCATGCCGAGTTCGCGATCCCCGCGCTGAAGGCCGGCATCCATGTTCTGTCCGAAAAGCCGCTGGAGATTTCGGTCGAGAAGGCCGAGGCGATCCGCGATGCCGAGCGCGCGTCGTCGGCCAAGCTGATGATCGCGTACCGGCTGCATTTCGAGCCGTCGACGCTCGACGCGATCCGGCGCATCCGGGCCGGCGAACTGGGCGAGCTGATCGCGTTTACTTCGTGCTTCACGCAGAAGGTCGATCCCGCCAATCACCGCGTGAAGAACGGCGTCATTGCCGGGCCGCTGTTCGACATGGCGCCGTATCCGATCAACGCGACGCGCTATCTGTTTGGCGCCGAGCCGACCGAAGTGGTCTCGGCGGTCGCCACGCGGCATCCCGAACTGGGGCTGGGCGATCTCGACGACACGTTCGCGGTGACGTTGCGCTTTCCCGGCGATCGGCTCGCGCAGTTCACGGTCTCTTATGCCGCGAACAACGTCGACAGCCTGACGATCTCGGGCACCGAGGGCAGCATCCACATGGACCCGGCGTACGGCTTCGGCGACGCGATGGAACAGCGCGTGACGATCGGCGAGAAGAAGAGTCATGAGAGCTTCAAGCCGACCGACCAGTTCGGCGGCGAGATGCGCTATTTCTCCGACTGCATCCTCGAAGACCGCGATCCCGAGCCCGATGCGGAGGAGGGGCTTGCCGATCTGCGCGTGATCGAGGGCGTGCTGGAGGCACTTAAGACGCGGGCGCCGGTGACGTTGCCACCGTTCGTGCGCTCGCGCCGGATTTCGGCGGACCAGGAGCAGACCTTGTCGCCGATCAAGGAGCCAAAGCTCGTCAACGCCGCCAGCCCGACCGGCTGAGCGGCATGCTCGCCTTCCTTGATTTCGAAGCGTCGTCGCTGGGGAAGAAGAGTTATCCGATCGAGGTGGCGTGGGTGTTCGAGGATGGGACGTCTGAGAGCCATCTGATCAAGCCTGCGCCCGAATGGACCGACTGGGACCCGGCGGCGCAGGCGATCCATGGGATCGAGCGGCGGGTTTTGGAGGAGGAGGGCGAGGACCACCGGGCGGTTGCGACGCGGATGGTGGAGGTGCTGGCCGGCCACGATCTACTCGCGAGCGCGCCGTCCTGGGATGGGAAATGGCTGAGCACGCTGTTGCGGGCTGGTGGCCAGCCGCGTCGCGTGCTGCGGTTGCGCGATAGCGATGAGGCGCAACTGGAGGCGGCGCGGGCGTGCCTCGCGGATGTCGAGCCGGCGGCGGCGCGCGAGGCTCTCGCGCGGGAGGTGGTCGGCGAGGTGTCGCAGCGGCGGAATGGGCGGGTGCCGGATCACCGGGCACTGGCCGATGCGAAGGCGGAATTGGCGCAGTGGCTGGAGGTGCGGGTCGAGGCGCAGAAGCGGGCGAGGGGGTATGGGTTGCCGGCTGACAATACCGAGCGAGAACCCGGCTGAGGCACCACCCCGGCTGAGACACCACCTCAGCGAAAGCTGGGGTATCCCGCTTGGGTCGCGACACCCGCCTGAGAGGGAGATCCCAGCTTTCGCTGGGATGACGGATTGTGGACGGGTAGCCGATGTCGTGGACGGGTAGCGGCGTGTTTGAAGTTGCGGCGCCGACCTACTCTTGTCCGTCACCCCAGCGAAAGCTGGGGTATCCCGCTTGGGTTGCGGCGCCCGCCTGACCGGGAAATCCCAGCTTTCGCTGGGATGACGGGTTGGGCGGCCTCAGTTCGTCTCCGCCCTCGGCGCGCCGCTCATCGTCACCGGTTGTGGTCCGCCTGCCGTCGCTTCCAGCGTCGAGATCTCCGCCGAGCACGCGGTAGAGCGTCACGCGGTTGCTGGCGCCTACGAGTTGGGTCGCGACGAGGTTGCGCTGCGCGGTGTAGAGAGAGCGTTGCGCGTCGAGCGAGTTGAGGAAGGTGTCGATCCCGCCGCGATAGCGGGCATCCGAAAGGCGATACGTGTCCAGCGCCGCCTCCGAGAAGTTCTGGTTTGCCTTCAGCTGGTCGGCGATCGTGCCTTGGCGCGCCAGCGCGTCCGCGGTCTCCTGGAACGCGGTCTGGATCGTCTTTTCGTAGGTGGCGAGCGCGGCGTCGCGTTGTGCCTTCGAATAGGCGACCCCGGCGATCCCGGCACCCGCACGGAAGATCGGGTAGCTGACCGAGGGCGCGACCGAATAGTTGAACGCGCCGCCGCTGAACAGCGAGGTGAGCGACGTGCTGGCGAACCCGAGGATGCCGGTCAGCGAGATCTTCGGGAACAGTTCCGCGCGCGCCGCACCGATCTCTGCGTTGGTGGCGCGGAGTTCGTATTCGGATTCGACGACGTCGGGGCGGCGCAGGAGAATGCTGCTGTCGAGGCCCGCGGGCAGCGCGGCGACGGTCGGCAGCGCCTGTTCGATCGAGGCGGGCAACAGGCTGGCATCGACGGGGGCACCGACGAGCAGTTGCAGCGCGTTGACGTCCTGCGCGAGCGCGGTGCGTTGCTGCGCGAGGTCGGACTGCGCGGTGAACAAAATCTGCTGCGCCTGGCGCAGATCGGTGCGCGGCGCGACGCCGCCGCGCAGCCGCGCGTTGGTCAGCGTGACGCTACGCTGCGAACTCGTGACGGTGTCCTGCGCGATCTTGAGCAGGCTCTGGTCGGACGCGTAGGTGAGCCACGCGTCGGCGATGTCGCCGACCAGCGTCAGGCGGGTGGCGCGGGCGGCGGCTTCGGTCGCGAAATAACGATCGAGCGCGGCGCTGGTGAGCGAACGGATGCGGCCGAACAGGTCGAGCTCGAACGCGGTCGTGCCGAGGTCGACCGAGAAGGAACTGTTCGAGCTGGAGGAACTGACCACCGATCCAGTCGAACCGGTACCCGTTCCGGTTCCGCCAGTGCCCGTGCCCGTGCCGGTGCCGCCGGTCCCAGTACCCGTTCCGCCGGTACCGGTGCCTGTCCCACTACCCGTGCCGCTCGTGACGGTGTTGCGCGTGCCGTTGCCACCGCCCGAATAGGTGTAGCGGCCGCTGGCATCGACCTGCGGCAACAGGTCGGCGCGCTGGATGCGGTACTGCGCGCGGGTCGACGCGATGTTGGCGGCGGCGACGCGGAGATCGCGGTTGTTGGCGAGCGCCTGGACGATGATCTGCTGGAGCCGCGGGTCCTTGAAGACGTCGCGGTAGGTGATCGCGGGCAACGCCGCCTCCGACTGGCGCAGGTACGCGTCGCCGACCGGGAGCGAGGGCGGCACGGGGAGTTCGGTCCGCGCATATTTCGGCGCGAGCGAGCAGCCGGCGAGTACGGTCGAAGCGGCGAGGATCAGAACTAGCGAGCGCATCATGCGGGCTCCGGCCGGTGAGGGCCCTGTGGTTCGGGTGGGCCCAATGGTTCGTTGTGATCCCCATCAGATCCATGGCCGTCATGGCCGTGGTCGTCGTCATGACCCTGGAAGCCGGTCGGCTTGCCGCGCAGCTTAGCGATACCGTCACGTGCGCCGCGGCGGACGAGGACGAAGAACAGCGGAATGTAGAAGATCGCGAGGATCGTCGCGGTCAGCATGCCACCGACCACTGCCGTCCCGATCGCGATGCGGCTGTTCGCACCGGCACCGGTCGAGAGCGCGAGCGGCAACACGCCGAGGATGAACGCGAACGAGGTCATCAGGATCGGGCGCAACCGGATCTTTGCCGCGGACAGTGCCGCCTCGATGACTCGCTTGCCCTTCTTCTCCTCCTGCTCGGCGAACTCGATCATCAGGATCGCGTTCTTCGCCGCCAGGCCCATCGTCGTCAGCAGGCCGATCTGGAGATACACGTCGTTGATCAGGCCACGCAGGGTCACCGCGAGGATCGCGCCGACCAGGCCGAGCGGGATCACGAGCAGCACCGCGATCGGGATCGTCCAGCTCTCGTACAGCGCGGCGAGGCACAGGAACACGACCAGCAACGACAGGCCGTAGAGGAACGGCGCCTGGCCCGAGGACAGGCGTTCCTGATACGACAGGCCGGACCATGCGACCGAGGTGCCGGGAATCTGGCCGGCAAGCTCGGCGATCCGGTTCATCGCATCGCCCGAGCTGACGCCGGGCGCGCCCGACCCCTGGATCTCGTACGAGGCGATGCCGTTGAAGCGCGACAGCGTCGTCGGTGCCTGGCCCCAGCTCGTCTTCGCGAACGACGAGAACGGCGCCATCTGGCCATTCGATCCGCGTACGAACCACTGGCTCAGGTCGGATGGCTGCGCGCGAAACTGTGCGTCGCCCTGGACATAGACGCGCTTCACGCGACCGCGGTCGATGAAGTCGTTGACGTACTGGCCACCCCAGGCGGTCGACAGCGTCGAGTTGACGTTCGCCTGGGTGAGGCCGAGCGTGGAGAGCTTCTGCTGGTCGGCATCGACGCGGAGCGTGGCGACGTCGGGCAGTTCGGTCAGGCGGATCGCGGTCAGCGACGAGTCGGCGCGGGCAAGCGCGAGCAGCTTGTCGCGCGCGGCGTTGAACTCGACCTGGCTTAGCCCGCCGGCGTTCTGCAACTCCATCGTGAAGCCGTTCGACGAGCCAAGGCCGCGCACTGCCGGCGGGACGAGCGAATAGACCTGTGCATCGCGGAAGCCGGCGAATGCCTTCGAGGCGCGACCGGTGATCGCGTCGGCGGTGTTTTCCTTACCCTTGCGATCGTCCCACGGCGCGAACGCGATGAAGCCTTGCCCCGTGTTCTGGCCGCTCGCGCCGCCACCGCCGCCACCGCTGACGGTGAACATCGTGCGGACGTTCGCCTTCTCGTTGGTGTAGTAATATTGCTCGATCTGCTTCTGCAACGCGAAGGTACGGCCCTGCGTGGCGCCCGCGGGAAGCTGGAACTGGACGATGCCCGAGCCCTGGTCCTCGGTCGGCAGGAAGCCCGTCGGCAGGCGCAGGAACAGCACCGCGAGCACCGCGACGACGACCGCGTAGATGATCAGGAACAGCCACTTGCGGTCGATCACCGACTGGACCGCGCTGGTGTATTTCTGCGTGCCCTTCTCGAAGCCGCTGTTGAACTTGTCGCCTGCGCGCGTGAAGAAATGCGCGACCTTGGGGAATTTGCGTTCGCCCCAGCTCTTCTCGTGGTTGCCCTCGGCGTCCTTCTGCTTCTGCTTGAGCAGGGTCGCGGTCAGCGCGGGGCTGAGGATCAGCGCGACGAGCACCGACAGGACCATCGCCGACACCATCGTCAGCGAGAACTGGCGGTAGATTACACCGGTCGAGCCGCCGAAGAACGCCATCGGCAGGAACACCGCGGACAGCACGAGCGCGATCGCGACCAGCGCGACGGTGATCTCGTTCATCGACTCGATCGTCGCCTCCCGAGGCGTCATCTCGGGATTTTCCTCCATCAGGCGCTCGACGTTCTCGACCACGACGATCGCGTCGTCGACCAGCAGGCCGATCGCGAGCACGAGCCCGAACAGCGTCAACGTGTTGATCGAGAAGCCGGCGAGATAGAACACGCCGAACGTGCCGAGCAGCACGACCGGGACCGCGATCGTCGGGATCAGCGTCGCGCGCCAGCTTTGCAGGAACACGAACATGACGATGACGACGAGGATGACCGCCTCGATCAGCGTCTTGACGACCTCGTCGATCGACAGCTTGATGAAGTCCGTCGTGTCGTTGGCGTAGGCGAATTTCAGGCCGGGCGGGAAGCTCTTGGCGGACTTGGCGACGAACGCCTTGACCAGCTCGGCGGTCTTGAGCGCGTCGGCGCCCGGCGCGAGCAGCACCGCGATACCGGCGCCGGGATGCGCGTTGACGCGGCTGCGGGCGTTGTAGTTCTCCGCGCCCAGTTCGATCCGGGCGACGTCGCGCAGCTTGACCACGGCGCTGTCGTTGGTGGTCTTCAGGATGATGTTGGCGAACTGCTCGGGCGTCTGGAGGCGCGATTGCGCGGTGACGGTCGCGTTGAGCATCTGCGTGTCGGGCTGGGGTTGCCCACCGAGTTCGCCGGCGGCGACTTCGGTGTTCTGCGCCTGGATCGCGGTGGTCACGTCGCTCGGAATCAGCTGGTAGCTGGCGAGCTTGTTCGGGTTCAGCCAGATCCGCATCGCGTATTGCGCGCCGAACACGTTGCTGTCGCCGATGCCCGGAATACGGCCGAGCGGGTCCTGCAGATTCGAGACGAGATAGTCCGAGACGTCCTGGTTGGTCAGCTTGTCGGTCTCGTCATAGACGCCGACGATCAGGAGGTTGTCCGGGTTCGATTTGCGGACGACGAGGCCCTGCTGCTGGACCTGCGACGGGAGGCGGGACAGCGTCTGCTGGACCTGGTTCTGGACCTGGACCTGCGCGATGTCGGGATCTGTGCCCTTCTCGAACGTCACGGTGATCGTCACCGAGCCGCGCGACGACGAGGACGAGCTGAAATAGATCAGCCCGTCGATGCCGGTCAGCGACTGCTCGACGACCTGTGTCACGCTGTTCTGGATGGTCTGCGCGTTGGCACCCGGGAAGGTCGCGCGGACGGTCACCTGCGGCGGCGCGACGTCGGGATACTGCGCGATCGGCAGGCTCATGATCGCGCCGATGCCGCCGAGCATCACGATGATCGCGAGCACCCAGGCGAAGATCGGGCGATCGATGAAGACACGGGATAACATAAGGGCTTAGCCGGCCTTTTTCTGGCTGGAATCGCCACCGGAGGAGTCATCCTTGGGCGCTTCGATCTTTTGCGCGGTGTTTTCCGGCACCGGCTTCACGCCCTGGTTCGGGGCGATCTTCGACAGGCCCTGCGTGATGATCCTGTCGCCGGGGTTGAGCCCGCTGGTGACGACCCAGAACGCGCCCTGCGTGCGGTCCGCCTTGATCTTCTTCTGTACCGCTTTGTTGTTCGCATCGACGACATAGACCGTCGCATTGCCCTTCGCGTCGCGCGACACGCCTGCCTGCGGCACGAGGAACGCGCGCTGGTTGATCGCCTGCGCGAACTTCGCCTGGACGAACATGCCGGGGAGCAGCAGTCCTTGCGGATTGGGGAAGCGCGCACGCAGCGTCACGGTGCCGGTCTCGGTATTGACCAGCGCTTCGGCGAACTCGACGGTGCCGGTCGCGCCATATTCGCTGCCATCCTCGAGCGTCAGGCGGACTTCGGCGCGGGTCGCGACGATGCCGTTCTGGCCGAGCGAGCGGCGCAATGCGAGCAGGTCCCCAGACGACTGCTGGATGTCGACGAACATCGGATCGAGCCGCTGGATCTGCGCGAGCGGATCGGTCTGTGTCGCCGAAACCAGCGCGCCGACGGTGAACAGCGACCGCCCGATGCGCCCGGTGATCGGCGCGGGGACGGTCGTGAACTTGAGGTTGATCTGCGCCGTTTCCAACGCCGCGCGCGTCTGCGCGACCGAGGCGGTGGCCTGGCGCGAGGTGGCGACCGCGTTGGTGTAATCCTGCTTGCTGATCGCCTCCATCTCGGCGAGCGGCTTGTAGCGTTGCGCTAGGATGGTCTGCGCCTGCTGGTTGGCGCGCGCTTTGCAGGTTGGCCTGCGCTTCGTTGGCGGCGGCGCGATAAAGACGCGGGTCGATCTCGTAGAGCGGCTGGCCCTTCTTGACGAGCGTACCCTCCGTGAAGAAGCGGCGGCGGATGATCCCGGTGACCTGCGGGCGGACATCCGAGCTTTCGAACGCGGTGGTGCGGCCGCTGAGTTCGGTGGTCATCGCGACGCTGGTCGGCTGGACGACGACATAGCCGACGGTTGGCGTGCCCTGGCCCGGCTGGCCGCCTCGGCCTGCCTTGCCCTGGGCCTTGTCATCGCCGCCGGAGCAGGCCGCGAGCGCCAGTGCCGGCACCAGCAGAATGGCGCACCGCCGCGCAGAAATTCGTGTGGCTATCAAGTTTGGTAATCCGCGATCATGTGTTGGTCGGGCTAAACCACGAGGATGTACCAGAAGTATGTCAGTTGAAAAGCAGGGGTGAGAAATAGGGTAGAAAGAGTAACCTGTTTCATTGGTTGGGGGTAAGGCGCGCGTCAAAAAAGGAAGATTGTTTCCCCGCAAAGGCGGGGATCCAGACTGGGATCCCGCCTTCGCGGGAGAACAAGGAGGGGCGTAATCCCGCAATCCCGCGCGCTACCCTGATACCCACCGTACCCCCAAAGCCACCGACCACCCCGGCGAAGGCCGGGGCCCAATTGGAAAGGTCGTGGTAACGAGGGACCGCGCTTCGTTAGCAACGTTCCCCAATTGGGCCCCGGCCTTCGCCGGGGTGGTGGGTGGGTGGGGGCTCGCCCTCTGCGCGCATCCCGTCATCCTGACGAAAGTCAGGATCCAGAGTTGCGAGGGGATCGTTTGTGGCTCTGGGTCCTGACTTTCGTCAGGATGACGGTTGGTTCGTTATTGCGATGGATGTTTTCGGGGCGGCTGAGATGATCGATGACGACAAGAAGGCCGCGGCTGTTGCTGCGGTGGCGGAAGTTCGGGACGGGATGCTGGTCGGACTCGGCACCGGATCCACTGCGGCGTTCGCAATCCAGGCGCTCGGCGATCGCGTGGCCCAAGGTCTGCAAATCCGCGCCGTCGTCACCTCGGAAGCCTCCGGCAAACTCGCCCGCGAACTCGGCATCGAGATCCTCGATTTCGCCACTATCGCCCATGTCGACCTCACGATCGACGGCGCGGACGAAGTCGACCCGCGTTGTTTCGCGATCAAGGGCGCAGGGGGCGCGATGTTGCGGGAGAAGATCGTCGCCGCAAGCTCGGCACGGATGGTCGTGATCGCCGACGGCTCCAAGCGCGTCGACCGGATCGGCGCCGCCAAGCTGCCGGTCGAGGTGCTCCCCTTCGCCGGCGCGTACGTCATGCGCGTGCTGACCGAGATGGGGGCCGCCCCCATCACCCGCGACAACTACCGGACGGACCAAGGCAATCTCGTCATCGACTGCCACTTCGCCACCCTCGACGCCCCCCGCGCAACCGCCGCCACGCTTGCCGCGATCCCCGGCATTCTCGGCCACGGGCTGTTCCTCGACGAGGTCGATGCCGCGTATATTGCCACCGATGGCGTCGTTACGCGACTGGAACGGACGGGTGCATCCGACTAAAGGCATCCTATGTTGGCAACCAGATCGGATGCGCGGCGTTCGGTCACCGTCTAGAGCGAGGCTTCTTCCATGACCGATACCGCAACCGCCCCCACCAAGGCGGACCCTATGCTGCACGAGGACGGCTCCCCCGAGCGTCTGGCGATCGATACCATCCGCACGTTGTCGATGGACGCGGTGCAGAAGGCCAATTCGGGCCATCCCGGCACGCCGATGGCGCTCGCGCCGGTCGGCTACACGCTCTGGTCGAAGTTCCTGCGCTACGATCCCAAGCACGCCGACTGGCCCAACCGAGACCGCTTCGTGCTGTCGGTTGGCCACGCGTCGATGCTGCTCTATTCGCTGATCCACCTCGCCAAGATCGAAGAGATCGACGCGGACGGTAACAAGACCGGCAAGGAGGCCGTCAGCCTCGCCGATATCGAGCAGTTCCGCCAGCTGTCGTCGAAGACGCCCGGCCACCCAGAATATCGCCACACGACGGGCGTCGAGACCACCACGGGTCCGCTCGGCCAGGGCTGCGGCAACTCGGTCGGCATGGCGATCGCCGAGCGCTGGCTCGCGGCGCGCTACAACAAGGACGGCTTCACGCTGTTCGACCATGACGTCTACACGATCTGTGGCGACGGCGACATGATGGAGGGCGTCTCGGCCGAGGCCGCGAGCCTCGCCGGCCACCTCAAGCTCAGCAACCTCTGCTGGATCTACGACAGCAACCACATCTCGATCGAGGGCGCGACCGATCTCGCGTTCGACGAGGATGTCGGCCTGCGCTTCGACGCCTATGGCTGGAACGTCATCCACATCGACGACGCCAACGACACCGCCGCGCTGAGCCGCGCGATCGAGACGTTCAAGGCGACCAACGACAAGCCGACCTTCATCGTCGTGCATTCGGTGATCGGCTACGGCAGCCCCAAGGCGGGCAGCGAGAAGGCGCACGGCGAGCCGCTGGGCGAAGAGAATATCCGCCTCACCAAGCAGGCCTATGGCTGGCCCGAGGACAAGTCGTTCTACGTGCCGGACGGCGTGATCGAGCATTTCAACGGTGCGATCGCCGAGCGTGGCGCCAAGCTGCGTGACGAATGGGTCGCGCTGACCGACAGGTATCGCGATGCCTATCCAGAGCTTTCCGCGGAACTCGACCTGCTGCTGAAGGACGAGCTGCCCGAGGGCTGGGATGCCGACATCCCGACCTTCGAGGCGGATGCCAAGGGCGTTGCCAGCCGCGATTCCGGTGGCAAGGTGCTCAACGCGATCGCGGCAAAGGTGCCGTGGCTGATCGGCGGTTCGGCCGATCTCGCGCCGTCGACCAAGACCGATATCAAGGGCCAGCCATCGTTCGAGGCGGAGAATTACGCCGGCCGGAACTTCCATTTCGGCATCCGCGAACACGGCATGGGCGCGATCGTCAACGGCATGGCGCTGTCGCATCTGCGCTCCTACGGCTCCACCTTCCTGGTGTTCGCCGACTACATGCGCGCGCCGGTGCGCCTGTCCGCGATCATGGAAGTCGGCGCGATCTGGGTGTTCACGCACGACTCGATCGGTGTCGGTGAGGACGGCCCGACGCACCAGCCGATCGAGCATCTCGCCACGTTGCGCGCGATCCCCGGCCTCGACACGATCCGTCCGAGCGATGCGAACGAAGTCGTCGCGGCATGGAAGGCGGTCCTCAAGGACGCCAGCACGCCAGCCGCGCTCATCATGTCGCGCCAGGCTCTGCCGACGCTCGACCGGACCAAGTACGCAAGCGCCGATGGGCTCGAGAAGGGCGGCTATGTGCTCGCTGACAGCGATGGCACGCCCGACGTGATCCTGATCGCGACCGGCAGCGAAGTCTCGCTGGTCGTCGAGGCGCACGAGAAGCTGACCGCGGACGGCGTGAAGAGCCGGGTCGTGTCGATGCCGAGCTGGTATCGCTACGAGCTGCAGGACGCCGCGTACAAGGAAAGCGTGTTGCCGCGCGAAGTGCGCGCGCGTTGCGGTCGAGATGGCCGGGTCGATCGGTTGGGACCGCTATGTCGGGCTCGACGGCGCGACCGTGACAATGTCGACCTTCGGAGCTTCGGCACCGCTCGCCAAGCTGCAGGACAAGTTCGGGTTCACCGTCGACAATGTCGTCAAGGTCGCCCGCCAAGTGATGGAGACCAAGTGATGGGTGCGCTCAACGATCTCGAAGGCTTCGGCCAGGCGGTATGGCTCGATTTCGTCGACCGGAAGTTCCTGGAGGCCGGTGGTCTCCAGAAGCTGGTCGATGAGGACGGCCTGACCGGCGTCACGTCGAACCCGTCGATCTTCGAAAAGGCGATGGGTCACGGCGATGCCTATGACTCGACGCTCGCCGAGTATGACAAGCAGCATGCCGGCGCGGCGACGATCGACCGCTACGAGCATCTCGCGATCCAGGACATCAAGGCGGCGGCGGAGACGTTGAAGCCGGTCTATGACAAGCTCGACGCGAAGGATGGCTATGTCAGCCTTGAGGTGTCGCCGTACATTTCGGACGATACCGACGCGACGATCGCCGAGGCGAAGAAGCTGTGGGGGATGGTCGATCGGCCGAACCTGATGATCAAGATCCCGGGGACGCTCGCGGGCGGTCCGGCGATCTCGTCGACCATCGCGAGCGGGATCAACGTCAACGTCACGCTGCTGTTCGCGCTCGACGCCTACATCCGCGTTGCCGAGGCGTATGCGGCCGGGCTGGAAGAGCGCGTCAAGCAGGGACAGCCGATCGACAAGATCGCCAGCGTGGCGAGCTTCTTCGTCAGTCGTATCGATTCGTCGATCGACAAGGAGATCGATGCACGCCTGGAGAAGGGCGACGCCGATGCCGAGGCGCTGAAGGCGGTCCGCGGCAAGGTCGCGATCGCCAACGCGAAGATGGCGTATCAATGGTATCTCGACTTCCTGAAGTCGGATCGCTGGCAGGCGCTCGCGGCCAAGGGTGCGCAGCCGCAGCGTTTGCTGTGGGCATCGACCGGCGTAAAGGACCCGAGCTATCCCGATACGCTCTACATCGACACGCTGATCGGCAAGGATACGGTCAACACGATGCCGCCAAAGACGATGGACGCGTTCCGCGACCACGGCACCGCGGCGGAGACCATCACGCAGGACGTCGAGGGTGCGAAGCACACGCTGGCCGAAGCCGAACGGCTGGGTCTCGACCTCAACGGCGTGACCGGCAAGCTGGTCGAAGAGGGCGTCGCGTCGTTCGTGAAGGCGTTCGACGACCTGCTCGGCTCGATCGCCAAGAAGCAGCCCGCGACGGCGTAAACTTCTGCTCCCTCTCCCTTTCGTGGAGAGGGCCGGGGTGAGGGGCGCCACGAGCGCTGCCCTCCCCAACTGCCCCTCACCCCAACCCTCTCCCCGGCGGGGAGAGGGGGTAAGCAAGGAATTCCCCATGAAGATCGGACTGATCGGCCTCGGCCGGATGGGCGGCAACATCGCGCGCCGGTTGATGAAGGACGGCCACGAAGTCGTCGCATTCGACCGCGATGCCGAAGCCGTGAAGAAGCTCGCCGCCGACGGCGCGATCGGGGCGGACTCGCTCGACGACATGCATGCCAAGCTCGACACCCCGGCGATCTGGTGGGTGATGGTCCCCGCGGGCGAGCCGACCGAGAGCACCGTTCAGGCGATCGCCGCGAAGTCGAATTCGGGCGACATCATCATCGACGGCGGCAACAGCTTCTACAAGGACGACGTCCGCCGCGCGAAGGAACTGGCCGAGAAGGGCATACACTATGTCGACGTCGGCACGTCCGGCGGCGTGTGGGGCCTCGAGCGTGGATATTGCATGATGATCGGCGGCGACAAGGAAACGGTCGACCTGCTCGATCCGATCTTCGAGACGCTGGCGCCGGGCATGGGAACGATCGTCCGCACGCCGGGTCGCGTCGAAGGGCAAGCCGATCCGCGCGGAGAAGGGCTATATCCACGCAGGCCCCTCGGGCGCGGGGCACTTCGTCAAGATGGTCCATAACGGTATCGAATACGGCCTGATGCAGGCCTATGCCGAGGGCTTCGACATCCTCAAGGGCAAGTCGGGCGAGCATGTCGTCGAGGAGGAGCGCTTCGACATCAACCTGACCGACGTTGCCGAAGTCTGGCGTCGCGGCAGCGTGATCTCGTCGTGGCTGCTCGACCTGTCGGCGATCGCGCTGGCGAAGGACGGCACGCTCGAAGGCTTCAGCGGCAGCGTCGCGGACTCGGGCGAGGGCCAGTGGACGATCGACGCGGCGATGGAGGAGAAGGTGCCCGCCAACGTGCTGAGCGCCGCGCTGTATGCGCGCTATCGTAGCCGGGTGGACCATACGTTCGGCGACAAGCTGTTGTCGGCGATGCGCTATGGCTTTGGCGGCCATGTCGAGATGCCGCAGTGAGCGCGATCAAACTCCTCGTTTCCGATGTCGACGGTACGCTCGTCGACAAGGAGAAGAAGGTCACGCCCGCGACTGTCGACGCGGTCAAGCGACTGAAGGCGGCGGGCCTCGGCTTCACGATCATCAGCGCGCGGCCGCGTTCGGGGATGATGCCGATCGCCGAGTTGCTCGGCATCGACGAGCCGATGGGCGCGTTCAACGGCGGGATTGTGTTCAAGCGAGACGGCACCGTGATCGAGCACCACATGATCGACATCGACGTCGTCCGCGGCGCGATGGAGATCATCGGTGACGCGCCGGTCGACACGTGGTTCTTCGCGGACGATGTCTGGTACGCCAGCACCGACCAGGGCGGCCATGTCGGCAGCGAGAAGAAGGCCTCCGCGCAGGACCCGGTGATCGTCTCCGACTTCACCGACCTGCTCGCCAAGGCTGACAAGGTTACGTTCGTCAGCGATGACGAGGATCTGTTGCGCGACCTGCACGCGAAGGTCGCGGCGCAGTTCGATACCAAGGCGACGATCGTCCAGTCGCAGACCTATTATCTCGACATCACGCCCGTCGCCGGCAACAAGGGTAGCGGGATCGAGGAACTGGCGGACGCGTTCGGGATCAGCTTGACGCAGACCGCGGCGATCGGCGATCAGGCCAACGACATCGCGATGCTCAAGCGCGCCAAGCTGGCGATCGCGATGGGCAACGCGCCACAGACTGTCCGCGACGTCGCGCACGAGATTACCAGCGCGAACGATGCCGACGGCGTCGCACACGCGATCGATACGTTTATCCTTACTGGAGTTTCCGCATGAAAGACCTCGTTGCCTTCGACCTCGACGGAACGCTGGCCGAGAGCAAGCAGCCCTTGCAGGAGCCGATGGGCGAGGCGCTGGCGAACCTGCTCGACGTCGCGCATGTCGCAGTGATCTCGGGTGGCGACTGGCCGCAGTTCGAAAAGCAGGTCGCGTCGCGCCTGCCCGAACGGGCGGATCGTACCAAGCTGTGGCTGATGCCGACGACGGGCACCAAGCTGTACCGGTTCGATGGCGAATGGCGCGCGGTGTATGCCGAGCTGTTCGAGGACGACGAGAAGCAGAAGATCCTCAAGGCGTTCGATGAATCCCTGGAAGCCACCGGCTTCGTGCCGGAGAAGACCTGGGGCGAGAGGATCGAGGATCGTGGCAGCCAGATCACGTTCTCGGCACTCGGCCAGGAAGCACCGATCGATGCGAAGCACAGCTGGGATCCGGATTTCGCCAAGCGCAAGGTGATCCAGGCGGACTTGCAGAAGCGCCTGCCGGGGCTTTCGATCAACATGGGCGGCGCGACTTCGATCGACATTACGCGCGAGGGTGTCGACAAGGCGTACGGGTTGAAGAAGCTCAACGAGGCGAGCGGCATCGCACTCGACAAGATGATGTTCATCGGCGACGCGATCTTCCCGGGCGGGAATGATTATCCGGCGGAGCAGCTTGGGCTGGACGTCGTGAAGGTCAAGAACGTCGACGGTACGCTGGCGGCGATCGCCGGGATCGTCGCGTGCCTGAAGTAAGGGCATGAGCGTCGCCTTCCGTCGCGAGAGTGACGAGGAACATCTCGAACCGAAGTTCGAACAGCCGATCGCGCCGGGGCCTAATCTGGTCACGGCGCGGGGGTTGCGGTTGATCGGTGAGCGGGTGGTCGCGATCGAGGCGGCGGTTGCGGCGGTTGCGGCGGAGACGGACGAGGAGGCGAGGAAGTTGCTTCTGCGAGACCTGCGTTACTGGCACACACGTCAGACGACCGCCGAACTCGCGCCTTCGCCCGAAGAGGACGAGGTCGGGATCGGTTCGCGCGTTCGTGTTCGGATGAACGGCGCTGAGCGCGTGATCGCGATCGTCGGTGGTGACGAGGCCGAGCCCGGCGAGGACCGGCTGGCGTTCTCAGCACCGCTGGCGCGCGCTGATGGGTGCTGCGGTTGGCGAGACGGTCGCGTTCGCGGACAAGCCGGACGCGATCGAGGTTCTGGCGATCGACAAGGATGACGGCTGATGGCTGACGCGAAATTCGAACGGCACCGTCAGGCGTGGACGCAGGACGAGATCCAGAAGCTTCATACGCTGGCCAAGAAGGGCATGGCGTTGAAGGCGATCGCGAAGGCGCTGACTCGGAGCGAGGAGTCGGTGAAGGTTCGGGCGAAGGAGGACTCGCTGAATATCGCCAAGCTGCGGTGAGGTGACGAAGAGCCCTCTCCCCTCCGGGGAGAGGGTTGGGTGAGGGGCTGTTCCGGGCGTGCGCTGCTTGGCTACCCCTCACCCCGACCCTCTCCCCGAAGGGGAGAGGGAGCAGAAGGGGGCGTTAGCGTGCTCCACCAGACCATCGGACGCTGTGGCTTCTCGATTGGCGCCGCTCCGAATGGCACCACCGCGAGAGACACCACCCCCGCCCGAATGGCTCCACCCCGGCGAAGGCCGGGGCCCAATTGGAAAGGTCGGAGTAACGGGGCGCAACTTGCGTCATTACCGTCCCCCAATTGGGCCCCGGCCTTCGCCGGGGTGGTTCTGGCATTGCACGCGAGTTTAGCCGACAGATAGGCGGGGCACTCCCTTTGTGGCGCACCCCGAACACGCTACAGCGGCCACCCCTTCTTGTTCTCCCGCGAAGGCGGGAGCCCAGTCTGGGTCCCCGCTTTCGCGGGGAAACACTCTTAATAGCGGCTGGTGACCGAAGCCGCACGGAGCGACACTTGTCCGACTACGACGCGATCATCCTCGGCGCAGGCGCCGCCGGCCTCATGTGCGCCGCCGTCGCCGGCCAGCGCGGGCGGAAGATCCTGCTCGTCGATCACGCCGACCAGGCGGGCAAGAAGATCCTGATCTCCGGCGGAGGACGGTGCAATTTCACCAACGTCCACACCGCGGCTGATCGCTACATCTCCGCCAACCCGCATTTCGCCAAATCCGCGCTAGGCCGCTACACCGCGCAGGACTTCCTCGCGCTCGTCGAATCCTACGACATCGCGTGGCACGAGAAGACGCTCGGCCAACTCTTCTGCGACGGCTCGGCGCGACAGATCGTCGAGATGCTCCTCGACGAATGCGACAAGGGCCGCGTC
Source organism: Sphingomonas sp. LR55 (assembly GCF_036856015.1). Taxonomy (NCBI): domain Bacteria; kingdom Pseudomonadati; phylum Pseudomonadota; class Alphaproteobacteria; order Sphingomonadales; family Sphingomonadaceae; genus Sphingomonas; species Sphingomonas sp. LR55. The sequence continues at coordinate 2,530,920 of NZ_JASPFO010000001.1, read as the reverse complement.
GACCTGTCGCTCGGCCGGGCGGTCACGGGAGTCGACCACGCAGACGGCCGCTACCGCGTGTCGCTGGACGGACGAACCGTCACCGCGCCAGCGCTCGTCATCGCCACCGGAGGCCCGTCGATCCCCAAGATGGGCGCGACCGGGTTTGCCTATGATCTCGCGCGGCAGTTCGGGCTGAAGGTGGTCGAGCCACGCCCGGCCCTCGTGCCGCTGACGCTCGGTGGCGACGAGATCCTGTTTCGCGAATTGTCGGGAGTCGCCGCCGACGTCGTCGCCACCGCCGGCAAGACCGCGTTCCGCGAGGCCGCGCTGTTCACGCACCGGGGGCTGTCGGGCCCGGCGATCCTCCAGGCGTCGTCCTATTGGCGCAACGGCCAGCCCGTCGGGATCGATTTCCTCCCCGATCGCGAGTCCGGCTGGCTCCCCGCCGCCAAGCGTACCACACCGCGCACGACTCTCCGAAAACTGCTCGGCAGCACGCTCCCGGACCGACTCGCGGAGACTTTAAGCGAGCGATTGGGCATGGGCGGAGAGATTTCCACACTCACCGACCGCAAGCTCCAGGACGCCGAACGCGTGCTAAGTCATTGGCAATTCATGCCAAATGGCTCCGAAGGCTATGCCAAGGCCGAGGTCACCGCGGGCGGAATCAGTACCGCGGAACTCTCCTCGCAAACAATGCAAGCCAAACGCGTACCAATGCTGTATGCAGTCGGCGAAGCGGTCGATGTCACAGGGTGGCTCGGCGGCTACAACTTCCAATGGGCATGGGCGAGCGGGTGGGCCGCGGGTCAAGTCCTGTAGGGACCACCACGCCAGTGCCTTGCCGTTGCGTAAGCCGGCCACCAATTAGGACGTACATGCCTTTTACAAATATTCCGTCGCTTCTTTCCGAGGCGCTCGAAGCGCGTGGTTATACCGCGCTCACCCCCGTCCAGGCTCATGTGATCGAGGACAATGCGATCGGTCGCGATCTCGTCGTGTCGGCGCAGACCGGCTCGGGCAAGACCGTCGCGTTCGGCCTAGCGATGGCCGGCGAACTGCTTGGTGAAGCCGGCGAGGACGGCGTTCAGCGCCTGCCCGCACCGCACAAGCCGCTCGTCCTCTGCATCGCACCGACTCGCGAGCTCGCGCTCCAGGTCAGCCGCGAGCTGATGTGGCTCTATGCCAAGGCCGGTGCGCGGATTTCGACCTGCGTCGGCGGGATGGACGCCTCGAAGGAGCGTCGTTCGCTTGCACACGGCGCGCATATCGTCGTTGGTACGCCGGGCCGTCTGCGCGATCACCTTGAGCGTGGCGCGCTCGACCTGTCGGCGCTGAAGGTCGCGGTGCTCGACGAAGCCGACGAGATGCTCGACATGGGCTTCCGCGAAGACCTCGAGCAGATCCTCGACGCGTCGCCCGAAGCGCGTCGCACTTTGCTGTTCTCCGCGACGATGCCGCGGCCGATCGTCGCACTCGCCAAGCGTTACCAGAAGGACGCGCTGCGCATCTCGACCGTCGGCGAGGATCGCGGTCATGGCGATATCTCGTACCAGGCCGTCACGGTCTCGCCGTCCGAGATCGAGCATGCGGTGATCAACCTGCTGCGCTTCCACGAAGCAGAGACGGCGATGCTGTTCTGCGCCACGCGAGACAATGTGCGTCATCTGCATGCGAGCCTCGTCGAGCGTGGCTTCGCTGCCGTCGCTCTCTCCGGCGAGCATTCGCAGAACGAGCGTAACGCGGCGCTTCAGGCCCTGCGCGACCGTCGTGCGCGCGTCTGCGTCGCGACCGACGTTGCCGCTCGCGGTATCGATCTGCCGACGCTGTCGCTGGTCGTTCACGTCGAGCTGCCGCGCGATGCCGAGACGCTCCAGCATCGCTCGGGTCGTACCGGTCGCGCGGGCAAGAAGGGCACCGCCGTCCTGATCGTGCCGTTCCCGCGTCGCCGTCGCGTCGAGATGATGCTCCGTGGTGCGAAGATCAACGCGGAGTGGGTCAACGCCCCGACCGCCGAGGACATCCGCAAGAACGATCACGAGCGGCTGATCGGCATGCTGTTGCAGCCGGTCGAGGTCGAGGAGGAGGATCGCGCACTCGCCGTCCGCCTGATGGCCGAGAAGACGCCGGAGGATATCGCCGCCGCGCTGGTGCACATGCACCGCGCGACGATGCCGCAGGCCGAGGATCTGATCGACCAGAGCAAGCAGCCGACTCAGGACGAGCGTTCGCAGGGTCCGCGCGGGTTTCGAGGACACGGTCTGGTTCCGGATGGATATCGGTCGTCGCCAGAACGCCGATCCGCGCTGGATCCTGCCGCTGATCTGCCGTCGTGGGCATATCACCAAGTCGGAGATCGGCGCGATTCGGATTGGGCCGAACGAGACCGCGTTCGAGATTCCCCGCGCGGTGGCGTCGCGGTTCTCGGCGGCGATCCAGCGTACGGCACAGGCTGGTGAAGAAGAGAGCGGCGTGGCGATCGAGGCGATGCAGGGTGCACCCGAGAGCGGTGCGCGGCATGACGGCGGTGGCGGTGGTCGCAGCAATGCGAGTGGTCCACGCTCGACGCTGCACCGTGCGGCACCGCGTGGCGGTCCGGCTCCGACGCGGAAGCCTCCGTACCGTGGTAACCGCGACCGGACCTGAGGGATCGGGTTGGCGAACCGAGCTTACTAAGTCTCGAATTCCCCTCCCGCCGTCCAACCCCAAACCCAAACCCGTCACCCCAGCGAAAGCTGGGGTATCCCACGTGGCTCGCGACACGCGCCAAACAGGGAGATTCCAGCTTCCGCTGGGATGACGGAATTGGGGTGGCGGTACTCTTTGGATGTGCGGCGGCGGGCAACGGGCCTGGGACGACGGATTTAGCGCACTGAATAAGGATACGGGGATGGCCGGCATTCGATCGCGATGGTTCACATGACTGCCGACATGCCAACCACGCTCCGCATCCTCGTCGACGCCGACGCGTGCCCCGTCAAAGACGAAATCTACAAGGTCGCGTGGCGCCACGAAGTCCCCGTGACGATCGTCGCCAACAGCCATTTCCGCATCCCCGTCCACCCGCTGATCTCCCGCGTGGTGGTCAGCGACGGGTTCGACGCGGCCGACGACTGGATCGCCGAACAGGCCGACGCGAAGTCGGTCGTGATCACTGCCGACATCCTGCTCGCCGATCGCTGCGTGAAGGCTGGCGCGACCGTGCTGGCCAACACCGGCAAGCCCTTCACCACCAGCTCGATCGGTGGCGCCATCGCCACCCGCGCGATCATGGCCGACCTGCGCGCGGGTGGCGACATCATCGGCGGCCCGGCGCCGTTCTCGAAGACCGACCGGTCGAGCTTTCTGTCCGCGCTCGATGCGGCGCTGGTGCGGTTGAAGCGCGGCTGAGATTGCGCGCCGATCCTCCCCTATGAGGGGAGGTGGCAGGCCGCAGGCCTGACGGAGGGGTAGCCCGCCATCGAGAACGCGATACCCCTCCGTCTGGCAAGCGCCAGCCACCTCCCCTTGCAGGGGAGGATCTAGATACGGTTTACCGCCCGCCGAAGCACGCACGGGGTTGCCATCCTGCACTCCGCATCGCCATAGGCGCGCGTTCATACAAGGACGACGCATGCAGATGGACGCTGGCGGCCCCGCGCTGGGGCTGGATTTCGGCACGACCAACAGCGTCGTGGCGCTGGGAACGCGCGGTGGGACGCCCGAGCTGGTGACCTTCGCGGCCCCCGCCGAGACGAGCCCGGTGTTCCGTTCGGCGTTGTGTTTCTGGCAGGACGATAGCGGCAAGGGGCTCGCGTCCGATGCGGGGCCGTGGGCGATCGCGGAATATATGGAGTATCCGCTCGACAGCCGGTTCATCCAATCGTTCAAGTCGGTCGCGGCGATGAAGACGTTCGAACAGGCGTCGGTGTTCGACAAGCGCTATCGGTTCGAGGAAATGGGGCAGCTGTTCCTCGAAAAGCTAATTTCGCATGCTGGCGGCAAGCTTGACACGCGGCCGCACCGGATCGTGGTCGGACGGCCGGTCGAATATGCCGGCGCGCGGCCCGATGAGGCGCTCGCCCGGACGCGCTACGATGCGATGTTCAAGGGGTTCGGCGCGGAGATCCATTATGTCTACGAACCGCTGGGCGCGGCGTACAGCTATGCGACGCGGCTGACCGAGCCGGCAACGATCCTGGTGGCGGATTTCGGCGGTGGTACGAGCGACTTTTCGGTGGTGCGCGTTGCCGAGCCGGGGGCGGCGCGGCGGTGTACGCCGCTCGGGCATGCGGGTGTCGGGATCGCCGGCGACCGGTTCGATTACCGAATCCTCGACCGGCTGGTGCTGCCGATGCTGGGCAAGGGCGGCGCGTACAAGTCGTTCGGCAAGGAACTGGAGATTCCGCGCGCGTATTTCGCCGACTTCGCGGACTGGTCGCGCCTCGCGCTGATGCGCAATCGCAAGACGATGACCGAGCTGGAGCGGTTGCAGAAGACCGCGCTGGATCCCGACGCGATCGGGCGGATGATCGCGGTGATCGAGAACGAGCTCGGCTATCCGCTGTACGATGCGGTCGGGTCGCTGAAGCGTGCGCTGTCGAGCGGCGAGGACGCGCATTTCCATTTTGCGGGCGCGGGGCTGGAGATCGAGGCAGACGTGACGCGCGCGCAGTTCGAGGGCTGGATCGCCGACGACGTCGTGCGGATCGAAGCGGCGGTCGACCGGGCTTTGGAAGTGGCGAACGTTAGCGGCGGCGAGATCGACCGGGTCTTCCTGACCGGTGGGTCGTCGCTGATCCCGCGCATCCGCCGGATCTTCGTCGAGCGGTTCGGCGAGGCGGCGATCATGAGCGGCGGCGAGCTGACCTCGATCGCGCACGGGCTCGCGCTGATCGGCGAGCAGGACGATATCGCGGCGTGGTCGGCATGATTCCGCGCGTGCTTCTCGGGACGGCGCAGGTACCGGGCGGGGTGAGCTTCGCTTGCTCCAGCGGGGCACCGAGTTCTCGATCATGCTCGGCGCTAACGAGTTGATGAACAGTCGGCTGAGCGGATCGGAAGAGGCGCTGGCGGAGCAGGCGTGTGATCGGATCGGCGACCGGCCCGGCGCGCGGATGCTGATCGGCGGGCTCGGGATGGGGTTCACATTGCGGGCAGCACTGGCGCGGCTTGGCGCTGATGCGCAGGTGGCGGTCGCGGAGATCGTACCGGCGGTGATCGAGTGGGCGCAGGGGCCGATGGCGGCGCTGCATGGTGACAGCCTGACCGATCCGCGGACCCGGATTATCGAGGGCGACGTCGCCGCGGCGATTGCCGAGGGGGAGTGGGACGCGATCCTGCTCGACGTCGATAACGGGCCCGACGGGATTTCACGGCCGGGTAACGATCGGCTTTATGGCGCACGCGGATTGTCGTTGGCGCGGGCGGCGTTGCGACCCGGTGGCATATTTGCCGTGTGGTCGTCGGCGCCGAGCAAGCCTTTCGCTACCCGACTTGCCGAAGCGGGGTTCGCGGTCGACGAGGTGATCGCTCGGGCGACGCGGAAGGGCGGCGCGCGGCATACGATCTGGTTCGCTACCAAGGCATGATCGGGCGCTGGGCCGTATTGATCGCGCTGTCGGCGGTGATCGCGGGGGTGCTGGAGGTCGTTGGGCTGCCTGCGGGGTTGTTGCTCGGGCCGATGGTCGCGGCGGTGGTGCTTGCGGTGAGGGGTTGGTCGTTGACCGTGCCGACTTCGGCTTTTCGCGGCGCGCAGGCGGCGGTGGGGACGCTGATCGCGGGCTCGATCACGACCGGGATCGTCGCGACGGTGGCGGACCACTGGCCGGTGTTCCTGATGGTCAATTTCGTCACGCTCGCGGCGAGCAGCGTGCTCGGGTATCTGCTCAGCCGGTGGCAGGTGTTGCCGGGAACCGTCGCGGTATGGGGATCGACGCCCGGCGCGGCGAGCGCGATGGTGCTGATGGCGCAGGCCTACGGCGCAGATTCGCGGCTGGTCGCGGTGATGACCTACACGCGGGTGGTGAGCGTGGCGGTGGTCGCTTCAGTGCTGGCCGCGGTGATGGTCGGCGGTGGGACTGGACATCATGTCGCGGGGGCATGGCTCGCATCCGTCGATCCTCTCGCCGTGCTGCGGACGATCGGGATTGCCGGGGTCGGTGCTGGGGTAGGGGTCGTGCTGAAGCTTCCGGCCGGCGCCCTGCTCGGGTCGCTGGTGGCGGGGGCGGCGCTCAATGTTACCGGCGTTGCGCAGCCGGTGTTGCCGCAGTGGCTGCTCGCGATCAGCTATGCGGTGGTCGGGTGGCGGATCGGACTGTCGTTCACACGCGATACGCTGCGGGTGGCGGGCAAGGCGATGCCGCGGATACTGCTGTCGGTGGCGCTGCTGATCGCGTTCTGCGGCGGGATTGCGGCGGTTTTGACACGGTGGTGGGGGATCGATCCGGTGACCGCGTATCTGGCGACGAGCCCGGGCGGGATGGATTCGGTTGCGATCATCGCTGCGTCTAGCCCGGTGGATGTGCCGTTCATGATGGCGTTGCAGGTGTTGCGGTTCCTGGGGGTGCTGTTGATCGGGCCGCCGCTCGCGAAGTTCGTGGCGACGCGGCAGGGCGGTGTGCCGCCGCCGGTCATCCCGACTTAGATTGATCCTCCCCTGCAAGGGGAGGTGGCGCGAAGCGACGGAGGGGTATCGCGCTATCGGGAGCGGATCACCCCTCCGTCAGCGCTTCGCGCTGCCACCTCCCCTTGCAGGGGAGTATCTGCGGTCAGCCCTTGGTCGGACGATACGCCTCCACGTCGATGTCGTGGCGCTTGAGCTTGTCGTAGAATGTCTTTCGCGGGATGCCGAGCGCGGCTAGCGCAGAGCGGACGTCGCCACTTACCTGTTGTAGCACGGCGCGGATCGTGGCTTCCTCGAACTTGTCGACGCGGGCGGGGAGGGGATGTCGCTGTCTTCGTCGACCGCCTCTTCCGCCTCAACTCGGAGCACGAGACGTTTCGCTAGGTTGTCGAGTTCGCGGACGTTGCCGGGCCAGTCGTGCTGACCGAGATACGCGAGCGTCGCGGTGTCGATCGTCGGGACCTCGCGGCCGAACCGCTCTGCCGCCTGATGGAGCAGGTGGCCGAACAGCAGCGGGATGTCGTCGCGGCGCTCTCGCAGCGGCGGGATGCGCAGGCGTACCGCGTCGAGGCGGAAGAGGAGGTCGGCGCGGAACCTCCCTTCCTCGACAGCCTGTTCAAGGCCGGGTTTGGCGGCGGCGATTACGCGGAGGTCGAGTGCGCGCGGCAGGTCGCCGCCGACTGGCATCACCTCACGTTCTTCGAGTACGCGGAGCAGTTTCGCCTGAAACGCCGGCAGCGTGCTTTCGATTTCGTCGAGGAACAGCGTGCCGCGGTTCGAGGCCTCGATCCGGCCGGTGCGCGGCAGGCGGGAGTCGCCGTCGTGGCCGAACAGCTCGATTTCCGCGACGGCCTCGGGCAGCGCGGCGCAGTTGACTGCCACGAAGGGCCGTGACCGTCGGTTGCTCCAGCGGTGGAGCAGGACGGCGACGAGTTCCTTGCCGGTGCCGGTCTCCCCCTCGATCAGAACGTCGATGTCGGCCTGAGCAATTTGGCGCATTGTTTCGCGGAGGCGGACCATCACCGGCGTCTCGCCGATCAGGGGTTCGGCGCCGATCGTTTCCTCGGCCGCTGCTCTGAGCCGGCGGTTGTCGAGGACGAGGCGGCGCATTTCGAGCGCCCGGCGTGCCCCCGCAATCAAATGGTCCGTCGCGAAGGGTTTCGGGATGAAGTCGAACGCGCCGTTCTTGAGCGCGGCGACCGCCATCGCGACGTCGCCGTGGCCGGTCATCAGCAGCACCGGGATCTCGTGGTCGATCGCGGCGATCCGGCGGAAGAGTTCGAGGCCGTCCATCTTCGGCATGCGGATGTCGGATACGACCGCGCCGTCGAACCCGGCGGTCACCCGGGCGAGCGCGACGGTCGGGTCGCGCTCGGCGATCACCGCGATGCCGGCGAGTTCGAACGATTGCTCGAGCGCGCCGCGCAACACGTCGTCGTCGTCGACAAGCAGAACCGCTTGCTCGCTCATGCCTTCACCAGGATCATACGGAAGATGGCGCCTTCTGGAGCGGGGACGAGGTCGAGCGTGCCGCCGAACTCGGTCATGATGTCGCGCGCGATGCCGAGGCCGAGCCCGAGGCCGTCCTTCTTGCTGGTCGCGAACGGGGTGAAGAGGTGGTCGGCGATGTCGGCCTCGATACCGGGACCGTTATCGGCGACGGTCAGCACGACGTCGCGACCTTTCCGCCCGACCGTCACGCTGACGCGGGCGTCGCGGCGGTCGGCGACCGCATCGAGCGCGTTCTGGAGGAGGTTGACCAGGACCTGCTCGAGGCGGACGCGACCGGCGATGACCGTCAGTCGCGCCTCGGGGCCGGTCGGCAGGTCAAGCGTCACGTCCTTAGCGCGGAAGCGGTCGCCGATCAGCAGGCGGACGCCGTCGATTGCCTCGTCGAGCGCCACGGGGCCGATCGAGCCTGCGCCGCGCCGGGCATAGCGCCTCAGCCCAGCGGTAATCGTGCCGATCCGGCTGGTGAGATCGACGATCGACTGGAGATTGGTCGCGGCGCGCGCGGGTTCGCCGCGGTCGAGGAAGGCCGCGGCGTTGTCGGCGAAGGTGCGGATCGCGGCGACCGGCTGGTTGATCTCGTGCGCGACGCTGGCGGTGATCGTGCCGATCGAGCCGACGCGGTTGGCATGCGCCAGTTCCTCGCGCGCCTGGCGGAAACGCTGGTCGGACGCCTCGCGCTGCTCCACCTCGATCTGGAGACGGTCGGCGGTGGCGCGTAGCTCCGCGGTGCGGCGCGCGACCTCGGCTTCGAGTTCGGCACGCGCACCCGCGTTGCGCTTGCGACGTTCGTAGAGCCACCACGCCGCCAGCATCGCCGCGATCGTCGCCAGCGCCGCGATCGCGGTCGCCCAGCGGGTACGCGCGGCGGCGGTGCGCAGCGCGGCGTCGAGCGGCTCCATGTGCACCAGTCGCCAGCCCGCGATCGGTACCGGCAGCGACACCGTCACCGCCGGCGTCCCGTCCGCAAGCCGCGCGCGATCCTCGTCGAGCAGGAGTGGTGCGGGCGCAAGCGGGGAGTATCCGAACTGGCGGGTGGCGATCAGCGCGGCGCGGCGCGCCGGAGCAAGCGCGCGGGTCGTGCGGAACTGCAGTGCCGGGTCGCTGGAGATCAGGATGATGCCGTCCGCATCGGTGACGAAGGTCGCCATGTGATCCTGGATCCAGGCGCGGGCGATCTTCTCGAACTCGACCTTGACCACGACGACGCCGAGCGGCCGTTCGTCACGGTCGATGCGGCGCGAGAGATAGAGGCCGGGGCGCCCGCTGACGCTGCCGAGTGCGAAGAACTCGGTCGCGCCCGATGCCATCGCCTTGGTGAAATATTCGCGGAACCGATAGTCGTGGCCGAGGAAGCTGTCGGGCCGGGCGGCGTTCGACGCGGCGATCGTCATACCCTGCGTGTCGAGTGCGTAGATCACGGGGGCGCCGGTGCGCTCCGCTAGCATCGCCAACTTTTCGTTGAGCGCACGGTCGACTCGTCCCGATGCGAGCGCGGCGCGCACCGCGGGATATTCGCCGAGCATGACTGGGAGCAGGCGATAGGTCTGCAACTCAGCTTCGAGCAGGCGGAGGTTGCTCCGCGTCTGCTGCACCGCGCGCATTCGTACCGTCTGGGTCACGTCCGCCACCGCGCGCGGACCATAGATCGACGCGACTCCGGCGACGATCACACCGAGTGCTGCGAACGCCAGCAGCACCGCCAGCGCGGTCATGAAAAGAGGGGATCGAAGCCGCGCCATTTGTGCGGATTATCACACACGAACGGGGTCCGCTATCACTCAAACACGGCATTTTCCGCACATCTGAAAAGTCGGTATGCCGACAAAGCACGCAAAACCAACGTTTTATGTCGAATGCTACCTAGTCTTGTAGTCCCCGGTCCGGCCCGGCATTACCGTCGCCATAACGTCCCGTGGCAGTGGACGAGAGTTTCAGGAGGCGATGTTGACCCTACCATCCCAGACATATGGCGTTGCGGAAACGCCCGCGCGCAAGCGCTGGAGCGGCCAGCTGTATATCCAGGTGCTGATCGCGATCGCGCTCGGCGCGGCGCTCGGGCATTTCTATCCGACGTACGGCGCGGCGCTGAAGCCGCTTGGCGATGCGTTCATCAAGCTGGTGAAGATGATCATCGCCCCGGTGATCTTCCTGACGCTTGTCACGGGTATCGCGGGCATGAAGGAGCTCGGTTCGGTCGGCCGCGTCGCGGGCAAGGCGTTCGCCTACTTCCTGTTCTTCTCGACGCTGGCGCTGATCGTCGGGCTTATCGTGGCCAACGTCGTCCAGCCGGGCGCGGGGATGAACATCGACGCCGCCACGCTCGATACCAAGGGCATCGCCGACTACACCGTGAAGGCGCACGAGACGACGATCACCGGGTTCCTGATGAGCATCATCCCGGACACGATGGTCAGCGCGTTCACCGAGGGCAACATCCTTCAGATCCTGCTCGTCGCGATCCTGTTCGGCATCTCGCTGAGCCTAGTCGGCGAGCCTGCCAAGCCGGTGCTGAACTTCCTCGAGCGCCTCAGCCTGATCGTCTTCAAGCTGGTCGGCATCCTAATGCGCGCAGCGCCGCTCGGTGCGTTCGGTGCGATCGCGTTTACGATCGGGAAGTACGGGATCGGCAGCCTTGCCAATCTCGGTGCGCTGGTCGCTACCTTCTATCTCACCGCGGCGCTGTTTGTGGTCGTCATCCTCGGCACCGTCGCCCGGCTCACCGGCTTCTCGATCTTCAAGCTGATCAAGTATCTGAAGGCCGAATTGCTGCTGGTGCTCGGGACGTCGTCGTCGGAAGCCGCGCTGCCGAACCTGATCCAGAAGATGGAAGCGGCAGGCTGCGAGAAGTCGGTGGTCGGGCTGGTCGTGCCGACCGGCTATTCGTTCAATCTCGACGGCACCAACATTTACATGACGCTGGCGGCGCTGTTCATCGCGCAGGCGACCAACACGCACCTGACGCTCGGCCAGGAACTGTTGCTGCTGGTCGTCGCGATGATCTCTTCGAAGGGTGCGGCGGGCGTGACCGGCGCGGGCTTCATCACCCTGGCCGCGACGCTGTCGATCGTGCCGACCGTGCCGATTGCCGGCATGGCGCTGATCCTCGGTGTCGATCGCTTCATGAGCGAGTGCCGCAGCCTCACCAACTTCATCGGCAATGCCGTCGCGACGATCGTCGTGGCCCGCTGGGAAGGTGCCCTCGACCGCGACAAGCTCGACGCGGCGCTGTCGGGCAAGCTCCCCGAGTTCGTGCCGGCGGCAATCCCCGCCGCTGCCACCGCCCATTGATGCCGGCGGGGACGGCTAGTCCGTCCCCGCCCGCCCGTTCCCGCCAGCCAGTACCGGAACTTGCTTATGACCTCGATGACGATGCGCCGCTTGCGGCACGCGGCTGGTCTTGCCACGTCCGCACTCTCGATCTTCGCGTTCGCGAACGTTGCCACCGCCCAGGCCGAAGCGCCGCCGTCACGCCAAGCCAATGTCGGCGCCAAGGACGTGTCGAGCACTGCCGAAGCCTCGCCGATCGCGGAGAGCTATCCCAATGCCGCGATCGGCGACGGGACGACGTCGGGCGGCTATAACCAGTCGCGCTGGGCGGAGGATTGGTCGAAGCTGCGCGACCCGAAGAAGCGCAAGGATATCGTCGACCAGCTGAAGTTCATTTCCCTCGCCGGTGATGGCGACGTCTATCTGACGCTGTCGGGCGAGGCGCGGTTGCGCGTCAACGAGACCACTAACCCCAATCTGCGCGATGCCGAAGCACAGCGGCAGGATATCCTCCGCCTGTTCGGGGGTGCCGATCTGCATGTCGGTCAGCATCTCCGCTTCTATGGCGAGCTCGCGCACGGGACGCTGGAGGGGCAGAATCTTGGCACTGCATTGCCGAACCTGCGCAACAAGCTCGCGGTGCAGCAGGCGTTCGTCGACCTGACCGGGACGGTCGCCGATGTCGATGTCGGCGTGCGCTATGGTCGCCAGACGTTTGCGGACGGTCCGAATCTGCTGGTCGTGCCGCGCGACAACAACACCTTGTTCTTCGGATTCAACGGCTTCCGCGCCTGGGCGCGCACTGCCGGTGTCCGTGCCGACGTGTTCGACTTCAAGCCGACCGCGTATGGCAATGGTGGTACTCAGGACGACAACGCGGAGAGCGCGCGGCGCTTCTCGGGCATCTCGACGGGCATCGTCGTGCCGGAGACGCTGTTCGGCGGTTCGAAGCTGTACGTCGATCCGTTCCTGTGGCGCCTGCGCAACCGCGCGGCGGTATGGGGCACGGACAATGCGCGCGAAGTCCGCAATTTCTACGGGCTCCACGTCTGGGGTGACGCGGGGCCGGTCAATCTCGACTGGACGATCAACTATCAGGGCGGTTCGTACGATAACCGCTCGATCAAGGCGTGGCTGATCCTGTTGGCGCAGACTTACAAGATCGGCGACGGCAAGTCCGCGCCGCGGGTCGGTTTCCATGCGGACTATGCCAGCGGTGGTGGCGCGTATGGCAAGGGCACGCTGCGCAACTCGCTCGCGCCGTTCGGCAACAACATCTATTACAGCTACCAGTTGTTCGCGACGCCGACCAACCTGATTGCGCTGGCACCGAACGTGACCTTCACGCCGTTCGGCAAGCTGCGCATGACCGCGGAATATCAGCTGTCGTGGCGCGATACGACGAGCGATGCGGTGTACCGCGCGAATGGGTCGGCGTTTGCGGGAACGCAGAATTTCGGGGGCAAGAAGATCGCCGACACGATCCGTTTCCAGGCGGTGTACCCGTTCACCTCGCGGCTGTCGTTCACCGGGCGATACGAGCATCTGATCGCCGGGCCTGCGTTGACCAATGCGGGGTATAAGAACTCCGACTTCCTGGCCGGCTGGATCAGCTACCGGTTCTGACGCCCTATCGATCCTCCCCTCTGAGGGGAGGTGGCAGCCCGCAGGGCTGACGGAGGGGTAGCGCGCCATTGAGAGCGCGACACCCCTCCGTCTGGCAAGCGCCAGCCATCTCCCCTGCCAGGGGAGGATTGAGGTGTGGCGATACCGTTCGGATTAACCTGCGTCGCACCACGCAACAAATTCGTTTACCCAGACCATACCGGTCCTTCAATTCCTTGATCGACTGTGGCACATGGGCTCCAACATCAGGAGCACATGGCCATGGATCTCAGCTTCACGCCCGAGGAAGAATCGTTCCGCGACGAAGTCCGCGCGTTCTTCCGCGACAAACTCCCCGCGCGGCTCTCGACACTGGTCCGCGAAGGCAAGCGCCTCCGCAAATCGGACATGGAGGAATGGCACGCGATCCTCAACGAGCGCGGCTGGCTGGCGAACCATTGGCCCGAGGAGTGGGGCGGTCCGGGCTGGAGCGTGATCCAGCGCTTCATCTTCGACAATGAATCCGCGCTCGCCCACGCGCCTCGCGTCGTACCGTTCGGGGTGAACATGCTCGGGCCGGTGCTGATCAAATACGGCTCCGAAGAGCAGAAGAAGCAGTGGCTGCCACGGATTCTCGACGGCTCCGACTGGTGGTGCCAGGGGTATTCGGAGCCGGGCGCGGGCTCCGATCTTGCGGGCCTGAAGACGACGGCCGTTCGCAAGGGCGACGTCTATGTCGTCAACGGCCAGAAGACGTGGACGACGCTCGGCCAGCATGCCGACATGATCTTCTGCCTCGTCCGCACCGACCCCGCCGCGAAGAAGCAGGAGGGCATCTCGTTCCTGCTGATCGACATGAAGTCACCCGGCATTGAGGTCCGCCCGATCACGCTGATCGACGGCGAGCAGGAGGTGAACGAGGTGTTCTTCACCGATGTCGAGGTGCCCGTCGCCAACCTCGTCGGCGAAGAGAACATGGGCTGGACCTACGCCAAGTACCTGCTGACCTACGAGCGCACCAACATCGCCGGCGTTGGCTTCTCGATCGCGTCGTTCGAGCGGCTGAAGGAAGTCGCGCAGACGCAGAAGAAGGGTGGCCGTGCCTTGGCGGACGATCCATTGTTCGCGGCGCGGATGGCACGGGTCGAGATCGATCTGGCCAACATGCAGACGACCAATCTTCGCGTGCTGGCGGCGGTCGCGGGCGGCGGCGCGCCGGGTGCGGAAAGCTCGATGCTCAAGATCAAGGGCACCGAGATCCGCCAGGAGATCACCTCGCTGACGCGTCGTGCGTATGGATCGTACGCGGCGCCGTACATACCCGAGGCTCTGGAGGCCGGGTGGAACGGCGAGGATGTCGGGCCGGAAGATGCGGCGATGGCGGCGCCGAGCTATTTCAACAACCGCAAACTGTCGATCTTCGGCGGGTCGAACGAGATCCAGAAGAACATCATCTCCAAAGCCATCCTGGGTCTCTGATCACATGAACTTCGAACACACCGACGACCGCCGCATGCTCGCCGACACGCTCGTCCGCGCGCTGCGCGACGGGTATCCGATCGATACGCGCAATGCCGGTGCCTACAGTGACGCGGGATATAATCCGGCAGTCTGGCAGCAGTTGAACGAGTTGGGCATCGTATCCGCGCTGTTCGACGAGGCGGCGGGCGGCTTCGGCGGCAGCGGGTTCGACATCATGGTGGTGTTCGAGGCGCTCGGTCGCTCGCTGGTGGTCGAGCCGTTCCTGGGCGCGCTGATGGCGGGGCGTGCGCTGGCGAAGGCTGGCGGGCATGACGAGACGCTCGCTGCTATCGTGTCCGGGGAGACGATCGCCGCGTTCGCGAATGACGAAGGCGCAACGCCGGTGACTGCGACGCAGGGCGGCGATGGCTGGACGCTGAGCGGGACGAAGGCGGTCGTGTCGCAGGCGGGTGCGGCATCGGTGTTCGTCGTGACCGTCGAGCAGGATGGTGAGCCGCTCGTGTTGCTCGTACCGGCGGATACGTCCGGGGTGTCGGTCCGTAGCTTCAACGTCGTCGAGGGTGGTGCGGCCGGGGACGTGACGTTCGAGAATGTCACGCTCGGCGCCGATGCGCGCGTGGGGGGCGAAGGGCAGGGGCAGGCGATCGTCGATGCGGCGATCGGGGCGGGGTTGCTCGCGCTGTCGGCCGAAGCGGTCGGGGCGATGGAGTTTGTCAAGGAGGCGACGCTCGGCTACCTACGCGACCGGAAGCAGTTCGGCGTGCCGATCGGCAAGTTCCAGGCGCTCCAGCACCGCATGGCGACGGTGTTGCTCGAAATCGAGCAGGCCCAGTCGGCGGTGATCAACGCAGCGTCGGCATTCGACGGCGACGATGTGAAGGCGCGTGAGCGGGCCTTGTCGGCGGCAAAATACACGATCGGGCGGACTGGAGCGCTGGTCGCGGAGGAGTCGATCCAGCTGCACGGCGGCATCGGCATGACGTGGGAATACGCGGTGTCGCATTATGCCAAGCGCTTGGTGATGATCGACCACCAGCTCGGTGACGAGGACTATCACCTGCAACGGTATATCGCGCTAGGCTGACTATTTTTCGTCATCCTGACTTTCGTCAGGATGGCGGGCGGCTAGTGGGCTCTACCGCCCGCGCTTCCCGATCATCGGCCGCAGCCGCACGCCGAGGCAGATCACCGTCGGCCACAGCAGCGTGTTGAGGATATCCAGCGAGGTATCCTCCCACCGCCACGACCCGAAGGTCATGCGGTCCATGATCTCGTTGAACGCCTCGCCCGCGACCACCACCCACCACGGAATGAACGTACCGAACGACCGCCGCGTGATCAGCCGCGCGATCATCAGCAGCGCCATCCCGGCATGGATGTGCAGGATCGTATCGGGCAGCCCGGTGCCATCGCCGATCCAGTCGATCATCTTGTGGTAGAGGGTCGGGATCACGCTGTTACTCCGGGCGAACTGCCGCGGGGGCTATACGGCGCTCAATACCGAGCGGCAATCACAGGCATCGTGCCCAACATCAACGGCTTCAACTCGCCGATGGTCGCGTCCAGCCAGGCGATGAACCGGTCGATCCGCGCGATCCGGCGGACGTCGCGGTGGACGACGAGCCAGAACGAGCGCGCGATGTCCACCGCGTCGGGCAGCACGCGGACCAGCCCCGGCATCCGGTCGCCGATGAAGCAGGGCAGAATCCCGCATCCCGCTCCCGCGGCGATCAGCTCGGCCTGCGCGACGATGCTCGAACTGCGGATCGAGGCGTCGAGGCGGCCGTCGATCTCGGCAAGATAACGAAGTTCGGGGGCGTAGATCATGTCGGGGACATAGCCGATCAGTCGGTGCCGCATCAGATCCGCGGTTGTCGCGATCGGCCCCGTCCGCGCAAGATGATCCGGGTGCGCATACAGTCCGAGGTGATAGTCCGTCAGTTTGCGCGCGACCAGCGGTCCGCTTTTGGCCGCGCGAGCATGACCGCGATATCCGCCTCGCGCCGCGACGGATTAAGGAAGCCGGTCGATGCGATCAGGTCGACGGCGATCCGCGGATGCTGGTTGGTGAACGACGCGAGCCGCGGCGCGAGGATGCGGCTGCCGAACCCTTCCGAGACGCTCAACCGGATCGGGCCGGCGAGTACGCCGGCATCGGTGCCGACGACTTCCTGGATGCCGAGGGCGGACGCTTCCATCGTCTCGGCATGCTCGAGCAGCGCCGAGCCGCGTTCCGTCAGCGCGTAACCCGCGACGGTCTGTTCGAACAACGTCGTCTGGAGTCGCCGCTCTAGCCGTTGCAGCCGTCGCGAAACCGTCGTCGCGTCCTGCCCCAGCATTTTTGCCGCGGGTCCAAGTCGGTGCATGCGCGCCAAAGCGAGGAAATACCGAACGTCGTCCCAGTCCATGAACGCTTCGTCCCATGCTGCATATCTGCAGAGCGAATCTGCAAACAGCCCCACTTGGCTGCGAAAGCCTTATGGCCGACGGTGCGGATAACTAGAAGAGGATGCCATGCGGACGATCGAGAATTTCGTGAGCGGTGCGGCCAGCACGGCCGAGCGCTTCGGCGACGTGTTCGACCCGAATTCGGGCGAGGTGCAGGCGCGGGTACGGCTGTCGGGCGCGACCGATCTGGACCGCGCCGTCGCCGCCGCGCAGAAGGCACAGCCGGGCTGGGCCGCGACCAACCCGCAGCGTCGCGCCCGCGTCATGTTCGAGTTCAAGCGGCTCGTCGAAGCGAACATGGACGAACTCGCGCGCCTGCTGTCGTCCGAGCACGGCAAGGTGATTGCGGATTCGAAGGGCGATATCCAGCGCGGGCTCGAGGTGATCGAGTTCTGCTGCGGCATTCCGCACATCCTCAAGGGTGAATACACGCAGGGCGCGGGGCCGGGGATCGACGTCTATTCTATGCGCCAGCCGCTCGGCATCGGCGCGGGGATCACGCCGTTCAACTTCCCGGCGATGATCCCGCTGTGGATGTCGGGAGTCGCGATCGCGACGGGTAACGCGTTCATCCTCAAGCCGTCCGAGCGCGATCCTTCGGTGCCGGTGCGACTGGGCGAGTTGTTCGTCGAGGCGGGGTTGCCCGAGGGCATCTTCCAGGTCGTCCACGGCGACAAGGAAATGGTCGACGCGATCCTCGATCATCCGGCGATCTCGGCGGTGAGCTTCGTCGGCTCGTCCGACATCGCGCATTACGTGTACCGCCGCGGCGTCGAGGCGGGCAAGCGCGTCCAGGCGATGGGCGGCGCGAAGAACCACGGCATCGTCATGCCCGACGCCGACCTCGACCAAGTCGTCGCGGATTTGTCGGGCGCGGCGTTCGGGAGCGCCGGTGAGCGCTGCATGGCGCTGCCGGTGGTGGTGCCGGTCGGCGAGAAGACCGCCGTGGCTTTGCGCGAGAAGCTGATCCCGGCGATTGCGGCGTTGCGCGTGGGCGTGTCGACCGACAACGACGCGCATTACGGCCCGGTCGTGAACGCGGCGCATCGCACCCGGATCGAGAACTGGATCCAGACCGGCGTCG
This sequence comes from Sphingomonas sp. LR55, assembly GCF_036856015.1. Taxonomy (NCBI): domain Bacteria; kingdom Pseudomonadati; phylum Pseudomonadota; class Alphaproteobacteria; order Sphingomonadales; family Sphingomonadaceae; genus Sphingomonas; species Sphingomonas sp. LR55. The sequence continues at coordinate 2,512,936 of NZ_JASPFO010000001.1, read as the reverse complement.
ACGAGGGCGCGGAACTGGTCGTCGACGGGCGTGGGTTCGCGTTGCAGGGGCATGAGAAGGGCTTCTTCATCGGGCCTTCGCTGTTCGACCACGTGACCACCGAGATGTCGGCGTACAAGGAAGAGATCTTCGGGCCGGTGCTCCAGATCGTCCGCGCCGCCGACTTCGAGGAGGCGGTGCGCCTGCCGAGCGAGCATCAATACGGCAACGGCGTCGCGATCTTCACGCGCAACGGCCACGCGGCGCGCGAGTTCGCGGCGCGGGTGAACGTCGGGATGGTCGGCATCAACGTGCCGATCCCGGTGCCGGTCGCGTATCATACGTTCGGCGGGTGGAAGCGCTCGGCGTTCGGCGACACCAACCAGCACGGGATGGAGGGCGTGAAGTTCTGGACCAAGGTCAAGACGATCACGCAGCGTTGGCCGGATGGGTCTGCGCTGCCGGCGATGGCCGAGGATGGCGGGCCTGCGCGGAATAACGATGCGTTCGTCATCCCGACGATGGGGTGAGTGGTTTGCCATCCCCGGATCCCGTCATCCTGGACTTGATCCAGGATCCAGAGTTACGGAGCGCGACGCTTTTGACTCTGGATCCTGACTTTCGTCAGGATGACGGGAGGGGATCGAAACCCCAGTCTTCGGCCAGATCGCGCCACGTAGGATTGTCGGTCTCGATAAGCTCGATCTTCCACGAGCGCTTCCAGACCTTGAGCTGCTTCTCGCGCGTGATCGCCCCCTCCATCGTGTCGGCCATTGCGAACCACACCAGCCGGTTAACCGCGTATCGCTTAGTAAACCCAGCGAACGCGCTCTCACGATGCTGAACGATTCGTGCCATCAGGTCGGAGGTTACGCCGATGTACAGCGTTCCGTTACGCCAGCTCGCCATGATATAGACCGCGGGTTGTCTAGCCATATCATTCCCCCCACCCCGTCATCCTGACGAAAGTCAGGATCCAGAGCCACGAGCATCAGCATTCGCCGCTCTGGATACTGGGTCAAGCCCAGTATGACGGACGCAGTATGACGATTCAGGAAAGTCCGATGACCAACCAGTTCGACCTCACCGACGACCAGCGCGAGATCCAGGAGCTGGCACGCCGGTTCACCGCCGACCGGATCACCCCGCATGCAGCCGAGTGGGATGAGAAACACATCTTTCCGCGCGACACGATCAAGGCGGCGGCCGAGCTCGGCTTCGCGGCGATCTATGTCAGCGAGGAGAGCGGCGGGATCGCGCTCGGGCGATTGGAAGCCGCGTTGATCATGGAGGCGATGTCCTACGGGTGCCCGTCGACGTCCGCGTTCATCAGCATCCACAATATGGCGGCGTGGATGATCGACCGGTTTGGCTCGCAGGGCGTGAAGGACAAGTATCTCCCCGATCTGGTGACGATGGACCGGCTGGCGAGCTATTGCCTGACCGAGCCGGGCTCCGGCTCCGACGCCGCCGCTTTGAAGGCCCGCGCGGTGCGCGATGGCGACGACTGGATCGTGACCGGCTCGAAGCAGTTCATCTCGGGTGCGGGCGAGAACGAGGTGTACGTGACGATGGTCCGCACCGGTGAGGACGGTCCGAAGGGCATCTCGTGCCTCGTGATCGAGAAGGACATGCCGGGCGTATCGTTCGGCGCGAACGAGAAGAAGCTTGGCTGGCATTCGCAGCCGACGCGGCAGGTGATCTTCGACGGCGTCCGCGTACCGGCCGCGAACATGGTCGGCGGCGAGGGCGAGGGCTTTCGGATCGCGATGATGGGACTCGACGGCGGGCGGTTGAACATCGGCGCGTGCTCGCTCGGGGGGCACAGCGGTGTCTCGACGAGGCGATCGCGTATACCAGGGACCGGAAGCAGTTCGGCAAGCCGATCGCCGATTTCCAGAACACGCAGTTCATGCTGGCGGACATGGCGACCGAACTCGAAGCGGCGCGCGCGCTGCTCTACATGGCGGCGGCCAAGGTGACGGCGAATGCGCCCGACAAGACCAAGTTCGCGGCGATGGCGAAGCGGCTGGCGACGGATACGGGCTCGTCGGTGGTCGACCGCGCGCTACAGCTGCATGGCGGCTACGGGTATCTGCAGGACTATCCGATCGAACGTTTCTGGCGTGATCTGCGCGTGCATTCGATCCTTGAGGGGACGAACCAGGTCATGCGGATGATCGTCGGTCGTGAACTGACGCGGCGGTGAGTCCGCGCAGCTCCAAGTCTTTCTTCTGCTCCGCGCCTTTGCGCCTCTGCGCGAAAAAGTCTCTTGTTCGCGCAGAGGCGCAGAGGCGCAGAGATGATGTTCGGGAGGTGAACGCGTGACCGATGATCTAATCGTCGAGAGTAAAGGGCCTGTCGGCCGGATTCGGTTGAACCGCCCGAAGGCGCTGCACGCGTTGAACCTAGCGATGTGCGAAGGCGTGCTGGAGGCGCTGGAAGCGTGGCGTGGCGACGCGGCGGTCGAGGCGATCGTGGTCGATCATGCCGAGGGGCGCGGGTTCTGTGCTGGCGGGGATATCCGCATGCTTGCCGCGTCCGGCGCGACCGATGGCGTCGAGGCGCGGGCGTTTTTTCACGCCGAGTATCGGATGAACCACCGGCTGTTCACCTATGCCAAGCCAATCGTCGCGTTCATGGACGGGATCACCATGGGCGGCGGCGTCGGGCTAGCGCTGCCGTGCCGGTTCCGGGTTGCGACCGATAACACCAAGTTTGCGATGCCGGAAACGGGGATCGGGCTGTTCCCGGACGTTGGCGGCGGCTGGTATCTGTCGCGGCTGCCGGGGCGGATCGGGCAGTATCTCGCGCTGACCGGGCACCGGCTCGATGGTGCAGAGTGTCTCGCGCTCGGGTTGGCGACGCATTTTCTCGCGAGCGATACGCTCGATACCGCTAAGGCACGGATCGCGGAGACGCCGCAGGATATCGCGGGCGTGTTGGACGCATTGGCCACGTCGGCACCCGACGCGAAGATCTTGGCGCGCAAGGATGACATCGACCGGCTGTTCGCGTCAGACGTGCTGGAGGAGATCTATGCCGCGCTCGACGCCGATGGTGGGGAGTGGGCGACTCAGACTCTCGCGACGCTGAAGACCAAGTCGCCGCAGACGATGAAGGTGTCGCTCCGGCTGCTCCACGAGGGCGCGGGGATGGCGAGTTTCGCGGACGAGATGCGGCAGGAATATGCGGTTGGCGCGCATGTCGTGCAGCGGCATGACTTCATTGAGGGCGTGCGCGCGGTAATCGTCGACAAGGATAACGCGCCGCGCTGGGATCCGGCGACGCCCGAGGCTGTGACCGATCACGTGATCGACCAGATCTTCGCGCCGTTGCCGGAGCATGAGGCGTGGACGCCGGGCTGAGTAGAAAGAACACACGTCACCCCAGCGAAAGCTGGGGTCTCATCATTATCGAGAGACCCAGCTTCCGCTGGGGTGACGGGATAGGAGAGATTGAATGGCCGACTACGAAACGATCCTGGTCGAGCAGCGCGGTGGCGTCACGCTTGTCACGTTGAACCGGCCCCAGGCGCTCAACGCGCTCAATTCGCAGGTGCTCGCCGACCTGATCGCCGCGTTTGCCGCGTTCGATGCGGACGCGTCGCAGGGGTGTGCTGTGCTGACCGGTTCCGCCAAGGCGTTCGCGGCCGGGGCGGACATCAAGGAGATGCAGTCGCAGGGCTTCGCCGAGATGTACGCGAGCAACTTCTTCGCCGGCTGGGAGAATTTCACGCGGACGCGCAAACCCGTGATCGCGGCGGTGGCGGGCTATGCGCTCGGTGGCGGGTGCGAGCTGGCGATGATGTGCGACTTCATCCTCGCGGCCGATACCGCCAAGTTCGGCCAGCCCGAGATCAAGCTCGCCGTGTCGCCGGGGATGGGCGGATCGCAGCGCCTCACACGTGCGGTCGGCAAGGCGAAAGCGATGGAGATGTGCCTCACCGGGCGGATGATGGACGCCGCCGAAGCCGAGCGCGCTGGCCTCGTGTCGCGGATCGTGCTGGCGGACGATCTGGTCGAGGAGGCGGTGAAGACGGCGACCACGATCGCGGCGATGGCGCCGCTGGCGGTGCTGGCGAACAAGGAAATGGTCAACGCGGCGTTCGAGACGGGGCTCGCGATGGGCGTCCAGTTCGAGCGGCGGCTGTTCCACGGGCTGTTCGGGACGGCGGACCAGAGCGAAGGCATGGCCGCGTTCGTCGAGAAGCGCGCCGGGACCTGGACGGGGAAGTGACCCGACAAACGTCCGTATCAACCCCGTCACCCCAGCGAAGGCTGGGGTCTCCCCGTTGGCGGTCGAAACGCTAGCCCCATAAAGATCCCAGCTTTCGCTGGGATGTCGATCGTTAAAGAGGATAAGCAATGGCACGGATCGGTTTCATCGGGCTCGGCAACATGGGCGGCGGGATGGCGGCGAACCTCGCGAAGAAGGGCCACGACGTTCGCGCGTTCGACCTCAGCGCCGACGCGCTGGACAAGGCGAAGATCGCAGGATGCCTGCCGGTCGCGTCTGCTGCCGAGGCCGCAGACGGTGCCGAGGCGATCGTGACGATGCTCCCCGCCGGCAAGCACGTCGCCGAGGTCTACGACACGCTGTTCGGCGTCGCCCCCGTCCGCGATCCTGATCGACTGCTCGACGATCGACGTCGCCACCGCCAAGCAGGTTGCCGAAGCTGCGCAGGCCAAGGGGCTCGCCGCGGTCGACGCGCCGGTGTCGGGCGGGATCGGCGCGGCCAATGCGGGCACGCTCACCTTCATGGTCGGCGGCTCGGCCGAGGCGTTCGAGCGGGCGCAGGCTATCCTCGCGGACATGGGCAAGGCCGTCATCCATGCCGGCACAAACGGCGCAGGGCAGGCGGCGAAGATCTGCAACAACATGATTCTCGGCGCGACGATGATCGCGACCTGCGAGGCGTTCGTGCTGGCGGAGAAGCTTGGGCTCGACGCACAGGCCTTCTACGATATCGCCAGCGTGTCCTCGGGCCAGAGCTGGTCGATGACCACCTATGCGCCGCTGCCGGGGATCGGCCCCGATACCCCCGCCGATCACGACTATCAGGGCGGTTTCGCGACCGCGCTGATGCTCAAGGACCTGCGGCTCGCGATGGCCGCGGCAAAGGACGTCGGCGCGGATACGCCAATGGGCGCGAAGGCCGCCGAGCGCTACGAGGCGTTCGCCGAGGCGGGGCAGGGTGGCCTCGATTTCTCGGCGATCATTCGCACGCTTTGAGCCCTAAAGGAAGCGGATCAGCATCAGCAGCAGGCCAAGGATCGATACCATCCAGCACAGGCTGCGGACATATTTGATGCCGAACAGATACAGCGGGATATAGGCGATCCGCGCGCCGAACCAGAGCCATGCGCCGATCGCACCGAGCCCGCCGGTGCGATCGGTCACCGCCAGCCCCAGCGCGAGCGCGACGAACACGGGGTAGGTTTCCTGGAAGTTCTTGAGCGCACGTTCGGCGCGACCTGCCATCTCGCCGAGCGGTTTCTGCTCGCCGTCGCGTGGACCCGCATTCCAGTCGAGCCCGCGATCGCGCGTGGCGGTCTGGCCCTGGATCATGACGTACGCGAACAACAGGACCGTCGACCAGCCGAGCAGCAGTAATTCTGTGGGCAAATGCGTCATGATCGATCTCCGCTAAGGTAGCGGGTGTCGAACGCCGCTATCGCGCCGATGTTGCGACCGTGATCGGCGGATTGGCAAGCGATTGGCGGGCGTCGTGCGCGCGGTGGAACGCGCGGTCGGCATCGTCGATCGCCCCGAGCAGCGCGCCGAAGCACGGCACTTCGTCGATCGGATAGACGCGTGACAGATCGTGGCCTAGCGCGAAGACGTCGCGCTGCGTGAGGAGCCCGATCGCGACGATACGGTCTTGGTCGGACATGTTAGGCTCCCGTGATGCAATGTATGTTAACGCACTCAACGAGTTAACGGTACCGTCATAAGTGCGAAACGGGGCCAGTGGAGCCTCAACCGAGGCCGAGCCGCTCGCGGGCGTGCCATCGCGCCATCATCAGCACCGAAACCACGGCCAGACCGGTCGCAAGTCCGGTCCATATCCCCACCCCGCCCCAGCCGCGCCCGAACGCGAGCCATGCGCCGACACCGATGCCGATCCCCCAATAGCCAATCGCCGCGAAGATCATCGGCACCGTCGTATCGCCGAGCCCGCGCAACATCCCCGCGCCGATCACCTGCGCGCCGTCGACCACCTGGAACACCGCGGCCACCGCGAGCAGCGAAATCGCCAGCGCGACGACCGGCGCGTTCGCAGGCGCATCGACGTCGAGGATGATGCCGATCAAGAGTTGCGGCGCGAGGATCAGCAACGCGGCGGTGAGCACCATGAAGCCTTCGCCGATCGCGAACGCCGCCCAGCCTGCACGGCCGATCCCCGCGCGGTCGCCGCGTCCGGTCGCGAGACCGACGCGGATCGTGGCGGCTTGCGCGATGCCGAGCGGGACCATGAAGGTGACGCTGGCGATCTGGATCGCGATCGCGTGCGCGGCGAGCGGCACGGTCCCGAGCAGGCCCATCAGGAAGACTGCGGCGATGAACACGGTCGATTCGAACCCGAGCGTGATCGCGATCGGCAGGCCGAGTGTCCACACCGCGCGGTATCGCGGCCAGTCGGCGCGCCAGAACCGGCCAAGGAGGCGATAGCGGCGGAACGGCTTTGCGTAGACGATCACGGCCGCCATCGCGACGAAGCTGAGGCCGTTGGCGATGCTGCTCGCCATGCCCGAGCCGAGCAGGCCGAGCGCGGGCAGGCCGGCATGACCGAAGATCAGCAGCCAGTTGAGCCCGGCATTGGCGACCAGCAGCCCGACCATCACCACCAGCGACCATGCCGGTTTTTCCAGCGCGGCGACGAACGCGCGCAGCACGAGGAAGGCGAGGCTCGGCAGCATCCCCCACATCACTGCGCGGACGAACCTCGCCGCCTCGTGTGCAAGCTTCGGATCCTGGTCGAGCAGGTGGACGAGGATCGTTTCGGCATTCCACAGCACGATCCACGACGGGATACAGAGCGTGGCGGCGACCCATATGGTCTGGCGCACGGTCCGCCGGATATCGCGCACCGCATGCGGCCGCGCACCCCGCTCGCGCGCGATCATCGGAACGGCGGCGGTGGTGAGTCCCATGCCGAAGACGAGGAAGACGAGATACAAGTTGAGCCCGAGCGTCGCCGCCGCCAGCGTGTCGGGGCCTAGCCGCCCCAGCATCGCGACGTCGGTCGCGCCGACTAGCGCCTGCGCGAGATTGGTCGCGACCAGCGGCCAGGAGAGCTTCAGCGTGGCGGCGCATTCTGTGCGCCAGGGGCGGGGCGAGGTCGAGGTCATGTAGCGGCTTTACCCGGGTTGGGTGGCAAGTCGATTACTCGCGTCGATCCTCCCCTAGCGGGGAGGATTGATGCGGAGCGATTTTGCGCCTTGATGTAAGGACGGTGGGATCGGCGGATGTGCTATGCCCATGGCATCATCCTCCTACGTCCGTCATCCCAGCGAAAGCTGGGATATCATCGGGGGCGTGCGTCGCCTGCCTCGTGAGATACCCCCGCTTTCGCTGGGGTGACGGTTGTGCCGGGGTGACGGCTATGTTGAGGTCGCCCATATATCGCCGTGAGAGCCGCGGGGGTGATGGCTGGCGGATGCCGTCCTCGTAGAAATGTCGCTGTCGACCGTGGCGGCGGTTGACGGAACTCTACCGCATCAGCCCGGCAGCGCGGAGGGCGTTCTCGATCGTTGCCTGGATACCGGCGGGGGCCTCAGGCCGAGGCTTCGGCGCGGGCTTCGACGAGACCGGTATCGCGATCTTCGCGACGCGTTCGATCGGCACTGACTTTGCCGCAGTCTCCGCCTTCACCGCCGCAACCAGCCCCCAGGACTTGGCGATCACCGCCGTGCTCGAAATCCCGACATCCAGCATGAACGGCCCCGCGGTGCCCAGACGCTCGCCGCGCGACGGATCGATCGGCGTGCCGTGACCCATGCCCGGCACGGTCCAGTCCTCGACTACGTCGCGCCCCTGTGCGTCCGACCAGATCCGGTGGACGGCAGTGCCGACGCGCTCTGTGCGCACCGCGTTCGCATCGATGCCGTGGACACCGCGCCATTGCCGCGCGATCGTGTCCGCATTCGCCACGCTGACCGTCGCGTCGGCGCCGCCGTGCCAGATCGCCAGCGTCGGCCACGCTCCGTCATGGCCGCGCGCGCCGCTGCGAACCTTGTCGATCAAAGCCGTATCGCTCGTATCGCCATGCCCGCGCATCCGGTCGAGCGCCTGCGACACGCCGGTCGCGGTGCCGTACGCCAGCCCGCCGATCGCCGCGCCGCCCGCGAACAGGTCGGGTCGCGTGGCGAGCATCGCAACCGTCATAGCTCCGCCCGCCGACAGCCCGGTAACGTACACGCGGCTGCGATCGAGGCCGTGGCGTGCGATCATCGTCTCGGTCATCTGCGCGATCGATTCGGCTTCACCGCCGGCTTGTGCGGTATCTTCGGACGCGAACCAGTTGAAGCAGAGATTGGGATTGTTCGCGCGCGTCTGCTCGGGAAACAGCAGCGCGAAGCCGGCGCGATCGGCAAGCTGCGACCAGCCCGACCCGTGATCATAGCCCGCCGCGGTCTGCGTGCAGCCGTGCAGGACGACGACCAACGGCGCGTTCGCAGGAAGGCCGGCGGGCACATAGGCGTACCCGAGCAAGGCCCCCGGATTGGTCCCGAACTCGACCAACGGCGTCAGGCGGCTGGGCGCCGTGGTGCGCGGCGCGGGAGCCCCGGCGCGGGCCATGCGGGCGATGGTGTCGGCGATGTTTCTCACGTCAATCGAGCCTTTCGTCGCAAGGCGTACTCGGCCGCGATCTTATCTCAACGTGGGACGTACATCATTTGTTGCTGCACCGCAGCAAAAACGTCAGGAGTCTTGCCCCAGCACGTCGCACGCCTCGCCGATCGCCGCGTAGATCCGGTCGAGATCGGCATCGTCGATGCAATAGGGCGGCATGACGTAGACGGTGTTGCCGAGCGGCCGGAGCAGCAGGTCACGCTCTCCGAAGAACGCAAGCAGGCGGGGGCCGATCTGCGACAGATAGCCGTCTTCGCCGCGCAGCTCGACCGCGGTGATGGTGCCGATCTGGCGCGCGTTGGCGATCCGCGGATGCTCGGCGAGTGTGCCCAGTCGCGTGGCCTGACGTGCGGCGAGATCGGCGATCCGCTCGCGCACGGGTTCTTCGCGCCAGATCGCCAGATTCGCGTTGGCGGCGGCGCAGGCGATCGGGTTGGCGGTGTAACTCGACGAGTGGAAGAACATCCGCGCGCGGTCGGTCCCGTAATGCGCCTGGTAGATCGCCTCGGTCGCCATTGTCACCGCGAGCGGGATCGCGCCGCCGGTCAACCCTTTCGACAGGCACAGGATATCGGGCACCACGCCCGCCTGTTCGCAGGCGAGCAACGTGCCGGTGCGGCCCCAGCCGGTCATCACCTCGTCGGCGATGAACAGCACGTCGTGCGCAGCGCAGATCCGCCGCATCTCGGCGAGGATGTGCGCGGAATAGATGTGCATGCCGCCCGCGCCGAGCAGCAGCGGCTCGACGATGAACGCGGCCGGGTGCGCGGCGCAGGCTTTCTCAAGCGCGTCGAGCGTCACTTGTTCGAGCCCGGCGGCAGGGAAGGGGATCGTGCCGACATCGAACAGCAGAGGCTCGTACGCCCGGTTGAACACGCCGCGTGCGCCGACCGACATCGCGCCGATCGTGTCGCCGTGATAGCCGTGTTCGAGCACAAGGATGCGGTGGCGGTCCTCGCCGCGATCGAGCCAGTAGCCGAGGGCCATCTTCAGCGCGCACTCGACGCTGGTCGACCCGGAGTCCGAGAAGAACACGCGCGTCAGCTCCGGCGGCATGATCGCGGTCAGTCCGCGCGCGAGGTCCTCGGCAGGCTGGTGCGTCCAGCCGGCGAAGATGATCTGGTCGAGCTTGCCCGCCTGCTCCGCGATCGCCGCCATGATCTTCGGGTTGGCATGGCCATGCGTGGTCACCCACCAGGACGAGATCGCATCGACGATCCGCCGGCCATCCGAGGTGTAGAGCGCGGCGCCCTCGGCATGCGTGACGAGCGGGATCGGCTCGCGCAGGCCGTGCTGCGTGAACGGATGCCAGACGGGGGAGGCGCTCACCGGAACGCCTCCAGGTGGAAGTTCGCGGCGAACGCCGCGGCCAGCGTCGCGGCGTTGAGCGGATCGAGGCGGGGCAGGCGGCCGAGCCTCCGGACCTTGCCGAGTGCGGCGATCGTCGCCTCGCTGTCCTCGACCGCGTCGCCGACGAAGGCGATGCCGAGGATCGGTACGCCGCGGCTGCGCAACGCCTCGATCGACAACAGGCTGTGGTTGATCGTGCCGAGCCCCGTGCGCGCGACGAGCACCACCGGCTTGCCCCAGCGCGCGAACAGGTCGGCGAAGATCAGGTCGCGCGTGACCGGCACCATCACGCCGCCCGCACCCTCGACCACCAGCGGGCCATCGACTCCGGGAAGCGTTAGCCGCTCGGGATCGATCGTCACATCATCGATCTCTGCGGCGAGATGCGGCGAGCACGGCGTGGTCAGCCGGTAGGCTTCGGGGAGGACGTGGTCTGCGGGAACGCCCAGGGTCACGACCGAAGCCGTATCGCTGCCGTCCGCGAGCCCGGCCTGCACGGGCTTCCAATAGCGCGCACCGAGTGCCGCGGTCAGGCCCGCAGCGAACACCGTCTTGCCGATATCCGTGTCCGTTCCGGTGACCACGATCGTCATTGCAGCGCCTCTCCCAATACAGTTCCCAAAGCCGCGATATCTGCCGCCGTCGCGTTCAGCGTCAACGAAATCCGCAACCGCGACGTACCCTCGGGCACGGTCGGCGGCCGTATGCCGCGGACGTCGAACCCCGCCGCCTGGATCGCGCTCGCGACACGCATCGTCCGCGCTGCGTCGCCCAGCAGCAGTGGCAGGATCTGCGACCCGGTCGCCACGACACCGTGCGGCGCCAGCACGCGCTCCGCCGTCGCGATCAGGCCCCACAACTGGTCCCGCCGCGCGGGTTCGTCGGCCATGATCCGCAACGCCTCACCGACCGCCAGCGCCATCAGCGGCGACGGTGCGGTCGAGAAGATGAACCCGCGGCCGCGATTGACGATGAATTCGCGCATCACCGCCGGCCCGCACAACAGCGCGCCCTCGCAGCCGAGCGCCTTGCCGCTGGTCCGCAGGGTGATGACGTTCGCGCGCCCGTCGAGTCCTTCGGCGAGACCACGGCCATCGGTGCCGAACACGCCGGTCGCATGCGCTTCGTCGATCAGCAGGATCGCGTCATGGCGGTCCGCGACGTGCGCGAGATCGGCGAGCGGCGCGCGGTCGCCGTCCATGCTGTAGAGGCTCTCGACCGCGATCCATACGCGGCCCGTGCCACCCGTCGCACGCCATGCGGTAATCGCATCTTCGAACGCATCGGCATCATTATGCGCCGCGCTAACGCAGGTTGCCCGTGCGAGACGCATGCCTTCATGCGCACTGGCATGGATCAGTGCGTCGTGGACGATCAGGTCGCCGCGCTGGGGCAATGTCGCGAACAGGATCGTGTTGGCGATGTAGCCGCTGGCAAAGAACAATGCCGCCTCGGTCCCGAAGAACCGCGCGGCGTCCGCTTCCAGCGTTTCATGCTCGGGCGCGTTGCCGCGCAAAGCCGCGAGCCGCCCGAGCCGACCGGTACGCCCCTCGACAAGGCTTCGATCATCGCGGCGCGCAGGCGGTCCGACCCGGCGAGCCCAAGATAGTCGTTCGAGGCGAAGTCGATGCCGGTGCGCGGGCGGAGCGATCGATAGCGGTCGGCGGCGGCCAGCGTGGCGAGGTCTCGGTCCTGGTCGGCGAACATCATCGCGCCGCCCTAAACCCAACGCGCTGCGAAGACGATAGCGGGTCGATCGTGAGCTCCAATCGGTTGCCCCTCCGTCACCCCAGCGAAAGCTGGGGTATCCCTGTTGTCGCGCGGGAGACCCGAACCGGGAGACCCCAGCTTTCGCTGGGGCGACGAACGGGGGTGCGCGGCCTAGCGTACGCTGTGCCCAGCTCGACCGGTGCGGCGCTGCACCGCCCTAAATCCAACGCGCTGCGAAGACGATAGCGGGTCGATCGTGAGCTCCAATCGGTCGCCCCCTCCGTCACCCCAGCGAAAGCTGGGGTATCCCTGTTGTCGCGCGGGAGACCCGAACCGGGAGACCCCAGCCTTCGCTGGGGTGACGGACGGGTGTGCGCGGCCTAGCGTATGCTACGCCCAGTTTCAGCGACGCCAACCGGTACGGCGCTACTCCGCCTTCAACGCCGCCATAAACCCACGCGCCCGCGCGCCGACGTCCGCCGCGGTCATCCCCGGCGCGTACAGCGCCGAGCCCAGACCGAAGCCAGCGGCCCCCGCCTTGCGCCACTCGGCCATGATCTCCGGCACGACGCCACCGACCGGCAGAACGCGCGTATCCTTGGGGAGGACGGCGCGCATCGCCTTCAGAACGGCGGGGCTGGCGGCTTCGGCGGGGAACAGTTTCAGCGCCGCGGCGCCCGCTTCCAGCGCCGCGAACGCCTCGGTCGGCGTGGCGATGCCGGGGAGCGCGACATAGCCGCGCTCCGCCGCCGCCGCGATCACGCGCACATTCGCGTTGGGCGCGATGATCAGCGTGCCGCCGGCCGCGCCGACTGCCTCCACATCCTCGACACACAACACCGTGCCCGCCCCGACGACCGCGCGGCCCTTCAGCGTGCGCGCGAGGCGAGCGATGCTGTCAAGCGGCTCAGGCGAGTTCATCGGCACTTCGAGGATCGTGAAGCCGGCCTCGACCAGCGCCTCGCCGATCGCCTCGACCTCCTCCGGTTTGACCCCGCGCAAAATCGCGATCAGCGGGCACTTCGCGAAGGCGTCGTCGAAAGCTTGGCGGTGCGTGGTCATGCTGCAAGATCCTGGATGCGGGTGATGCCGGCGACGAACGCGGCCTGACTGTCGATATGGTGCGACGTGCCGCCGAGCGCATCGATCGCATCGGCATAGAGTGCGCCGAGGGCCGGGTCGGCGAGGATGTGCACCGTCGTGCCGCGCTCGATCCGCGCGGCGGTATCCGCCCCGATCAGCAGACCGCTCGCGAACGACGCGGCATGCGCGTCGTCGGCGATCCCGAGCACGCCGCGCGCGCGGATCGCGAACAGGCTGGCGGCCAGATCGCGTTTCGCGCCCTCCGTGACGCCGTCGCGGAACGCTGCACCGGGTTCGACCGGATGGCCGAGCTGGCTGGCGAGGATGCCGTGTGTCCGCAACAGCGCGAAGAGTTCGCCGGTCATCGCGGTGGTGAAGCGGGTGATCGCGCCCGCTTCGATCGTCGCCCATTTGCAGTGCGTGCCGGGCTGGCACAGCAGTGCGTCGGCGGGCACCAGCCCGGCAGCGACCGCGCCGAGCAACTGCACCTCTTCGCCGCGCATCACGTCGGCATGCAGCCCGTCGCGGTACGACAGCCCCGGTACGATCGCGGTCCGCTCGTCGATCCAGTGGAGCGCGGCGGCAATCTCGGCGAGCCCGGCGGGTGCGGCGACATACGGTACGCTACGCCAGCCAATGGTCGATCCGACCATCCCCGCGAGGAGGATCGGCAGGTCGCCAAGCCGGTCACGGATGCCCATGACCTCGGCCGCATAGTCCGCAGGCGCGACCGTCGCTGCGCCGCGATCGTCGCGTTCCGAGGCAATGACGAGCCCTGCCTCGATCCGGAACGCGCGGCGGTTCGAGGTGCCCCAGTCGACCGCGATGAAAGACGTCATGTTCGCCACCTCACTCCCGTCGCGATGCAACGGTATTGATCGTCGGAATTATACGACAAATCTTTGATGTCCAGCACCGACCGCGTTGAGCACCCCGACAGCGACACGCATCGGTGACACCCATCGGCAAACGCACTGATCGAGGATAGCGTCGCAGGAACACGCGTCGATGCGTCTCGTTCAGTTCGGACCAGCGAGAGGAATGCGTGTGCTTCAAACCAGCCGTCAGGCCGAGACCGAAACCGGCATCATACCGGCCGCGCCCCTTGCAGCGCCCCCTGCGGCGATCGCGGCGGCAATCGCCGATCGGCTCGCACAGGGTGATCTTGTCTACGTCGCGCTGGATGATCAGCGCGCGACCGATATTGCGGCGATCGCCACGGCGCTGGTGCCCGACGCGGTGGTCGTCCAGTTGCCGTCGAGCGATGCCTTGCCCGGTGACGACGCGCCCGCGTCGCCGGCCAATGTCGGATTGCGCGTGGCGGCCTTGCGTCGCGTGCGCGCGGCGACCTTGGGCGATACCGGGCCGGTCCTGCTGGTGACCACCGCGGAGGCGACCGCCGTACGCTACCCTGAGCCGGCGATGTTCGACGCCGCCCCGCCCCGGCTCACGGTAGGCGATGCGATCGACGTCGAGGCGTTCGCGGCGACCGCAGCTGAGATCGGTTACATCGTCGACGATCGGATCGACGAGCCGGGCGAGATCGCGGTGCGCGGCAACGTCATCGACATTTTTCCCGCCGATCGTGCGACCCCCGTCCGTATCGAATTTGCCGAGGGCCGGATCACCGCGTTGCGCGAATATGATCCCGTCTCGCAATTGGGATCGGCCGATATCGCCTGTATCGAGGTTGGCCGCGCGACCGAGCCCGTGGTCGAGAAGGGGGTCGCCCTCCTCGCGCATCTCCCCGACGCGGCGATCGCGTGCGACCCCGGCGTCGATCGCCGGCGCGCGGTTTATGGATCTTGCCGCCGATGGCCTGCCGCGTCGCAAAGCCAGTGCCGATCTGGTTGCGACCCGGTCATGGGACGCGGCGGTCGCCAAGCGTGACATGGTCGCGATCGATCCGGGCGACGCGCCGTCGCCCCGTTTCGTCGAGCACCGCGATCCCGCCCGCGCGTTTGCCAAGCTTGCGCGCGACGTGCTTGCCGATCTCGCGCCTCGTGCTGGTCGGCTCGCCGCGCGACCTGCGGTTCCTCCAGCCGCGGCTCGAGCATCGTACCAAGATCGCGTTCACGGCGATCGAGCGATGGTCGGACGTCGCCGCGGCCAAGCCGGGCAGCGCGATGCTGCTGGTCGCGCCGATCGACCGCGGCTTCGTGGCGCCCGGCGTCACCGTCATCGCGGGCGCCGACCTGCTCGGCGGCCGCGCCCGCGGCGACGAGATCGGCGCAAGCGGCCTTGGCGCGCTGGCCGGCCTGTCGAGCGAATTGCGGTGCGGCGACGTCGTGGTCCACGAGGAGTTCGGTATCGGCATCGTCCGCGGGCTTGAGGCGCTGCCCGACGCGGGCGGCGACGCGATCGTGCTGGGCTATGCCAAGGACGGTCGCCGCCTCGTGCCAGTGGCGGAAGCCGACCGGATCTGGCGCTATGGCGCGGATGCCGACGCCGTGACTCTCGACGCGCTGGACGGTTCGTCGTGGCAGAAGCGACGTGGCGCGATCGATGCGGCGATCGCCGAAAGCGCGCGTGATCTTGCGGCGATCGCGGCGGAGCGCGCGGCGCG
Source organism: Sphingomonas sp. LR55 (assembly GCF_036856015.1). Taxonomy (NCBI): domain Bacteria; kingdom Pseudomonadati; phylum Pseudomonadota; class Alphaproteobacteria; order Sphingomonadales; family Sphingomonadaceae; genus Sphingomonas; species Sphingomonas sp. LR55. The sequence continues at coordinate 2,497,389 of NZ_JASPFO010000001.1, read as the reverse complement.
CACCACCGACCCGATCGTCCCCGACCCCGCGGCCTATGAACGCTTCGCCGCCGGCTTCGCGTTCACCGAAACGCCCGATCAGGCGCGCGCGATCACGACCACGCTGGCGGACCTGGCCAGCGGCAAGCCGATGGACCGTCTGGTGATCGGCGATGTCGGCTACGGCAAGACCGAGATCGCCTTGCGGGCAGCCGCCGCGGTTGCCTTGTCGGGCCGACAGGTCGCGATCGCCGCGCCGACGACCGTGCTCGTGCGGCAGCATATCGAGACCTTCGCGCGGCGCTTCGAAGGGACCGGCATCACCGTTGCCGGGCTGTCCCGCCTGTCGAGCACGGCGGAGAAGGCCCGCGTGAAGGCGGGGCTCGCGGATGGTTCGATCGGCGTCGTCATCGGCACCGGGGCGATCGCCGGCAAGGGAGTCGCCTATAAGGATCTCGCGCTGGTCGTGATCGACGAGGAGCAGCGGTTCGGGGCGGCCGACAAGGCCAAGCTGCATGCGCTCGGGGCCGGTCACGTGCTGACGCTCAGCGCGACGCCGATCCCGCGGACGCTGCAATCGGCGATGATCGGGCTTCAGGGCATGTCGGTGATCGCCACCCCGCCCGCGCGCCGCCAGCCGATCCGCACCGCGGTCGCCAGCTTCGACGATGCCACCGTCCGCGCTGCGCTTCGGCGCGAACGCGCGCGGCGGGCAGAGCTTCGTCGTGGTGCCGCGGATCGACGACATGGCGCCGCTCGCCGCAAAGCTCGCCAAGCTGGTGCCCGAACTCGGGCTCGTCCAGGCGCATGGCAAGATGCCCGCAGCCGAGATCGACGAGGCGATGGTCGGCTTTGCGGCCGGCGACGGCGATGTGCTGCTCGCCACCAACATCATCGAGGCGGGGCTCGACGTGCCGCGCGCCAACACGATGATCGTCCATCACGCCGACCGGTTCGGCCTGTCGCAACTCCACCAGTTGCGTGGCCGGGTCGGGCGCGGCGGGCGACGCGGGCAGGTGATGCTGTTGACCGACGGCGATGCTACGATCGCCGAGGCGACGCTCAAGCGGCTGCGGACGTTGCAGGCGTTCGACCGGCTCGGCGCAGGCTTCGCGATCAGCGCACGCGATCTCGACCTGCGCGGTGCGGGCGACCTCGTCGGCGAGGCACAGGCGGGGCATATGAAGCTGATCGGGATCGACCTGTACCAGCATCTGTTTGGCCGTGCGTTGCGGCTGGCGCGGGGGGAGGCGGTCGACGACTGGGTACCCGACCTGCACCTCGGGGTTGGCGGCAGCCTGCCCGACACCTGGATACCCGAGGAGGAGGTGCGCCTGTCGCTCTACGGGCGGTTGGCACGGCTGGAGGACGTCGCGGCGCTCGACCAGTTCGAAGCGGAGCTGGAGGATCGCTTCGGTGTGGTACCCGATTCGGCGCGTCGGCTGCTGTTGCTGGCGCGGATACGGTTGCGCGCCTGTGTTGCGGGTATCCGGCGGATCGACGCCGGTCCTGCCGCGATCGCGTTCACCCCGAACGACCGACGCGCCGACGCGCCGCTTGAGGATCTGGTCGAGAAGAACGGTCGCTGGATCGCGCAACGGGCGGTGGCGGATCCGGTCGAGCGCGCCGCGCAGGTCGAGGCGTTGCTCGATGCGTTGACCGACTGATCGGCCTACCAGTTGGGATCAGGCGAGGCTTATTCGGCCGCCGCGGCAAGCGGTGTCGAAAGGGCCTCGTCGGCAAGCCCGGCAAGCATCGCGCCCACCATATCCACCACCCGCGCGAAACCGGCACCCGGTGCATGCAGCTTGCGATCGAGATAGATGGTGCGGTCGAGCTCGAGCTGGATCGCGTGGATGCCCAGATCGGGGCGGGCATGGCGTTCGAGGATATGTCCACCCGCATAGGGCGTGTTGCGCGCGACCGAAAAGCCATGCGCTGTGCAGACCGTTTCGGCGCGGTCGACGAAGCGTGGCGCGGCGGCATGGCCGAACCGGTCGCCGAGCACGATCCGCGTTCCACCAGGGCCGAGCGGGGGCATCGAATGCACGTCGAGCAGCACCGCCACGCCGAACCGCGCATACGCCGCCTGCAACGCGGCTGCGACCGCTGCGTGATAGGGCCGGTGGTCGTCGACGATCCGCGCGGTCACTTCGGCATCGGTGAAGCGGCGCGCCCACAGGTCGCCGGCGCCCGAGACGCGGCGCGGCACCAAGCCAAGGCCGCTGCGCAATTTGGCGGACTGCTGCGCGGGCGGGATCGATCGCGCGCCTTCGTCGAGTTGGGCGTCGCGTTCGTCCTCACCGCGGTTGAGATCGATCCAGGCACGTGCGCGACGCTGGATGATCATCGCCTGATCCGTCCGCGCGCTCCGTGCCACCGCATCGACCAGCCGGTCCTCGAGCGGCAGCAGCGCCGCCAACGGCACGCGCAACGCGGTCTTGAGCGAGAGCGGATAGTCGCGTCCGGCATGGGGTACGGAGATCACGACCGGGCTGGTCGGCGGCGCGGTATCTTGGTGTTCGAAAGGGGGCAAGCGCTCGAAGGGGGCGATGACATGGCAAGCACGCTAGGGCGACGCGTCGGAACGGGCAATCGATCTGGAAATGTTAACCACTTTGCGCGTAGGGAAAGCGCGTCAATGTACGCGTGAAAACAGGACTTTAGATCGATGTTGCGAATTCTGCTGGCCGAGGACGATCAGGTCATGCGCGAATATCTGACGCGGGCGCTCGAGCGCTCTGGGTATGCCGTCACCGCCGTAGACCGCGGGACCGCGGCGATTCCGCTGCTCGAGACCGAGACGTTCGACCTGCTGCTCACCGATATCGTGATGCCCGAGATGGACGGGATCGAACTGGCGCAGAAAGCCGGCGAGATGTGCAAGGACCTGCGCGTGATGTTCATTACCGGCTTTGCGGCGGTCACCCTGAAGGCCGGGCGCGCGATGCCGCAGGCCCGCGTCCTGTCGAAGCCGTTTCACCTGCGCGACCTGGTCGCCGAGGTCGATCGGCTGTTCGAGATGGATAATGTCACCGGCATGCATTGAGCGCTTGCACCCCGCGATAAGCGCGGCTAGTGGAGCGCTCCGGCGGGCGTGTAGCTCAGTGGTAGAGCACTGTGTTGACATCGCAGGGGTCGCAAGTTCAATCCTTGCCACGCCCACCATAGAAAGCCCCGCTAACCTCCGGGTTAGCGGGGCTTTTTGCTGTCTGGGCGTTTCCGACCTTCCGGTATCGTGAAAAGCTGTCATGCGGCACGGATGATCCGCTTCTCGATTTTCGCCGCCGCTATCCTGTCATCCAGCGCCCTGCTGTCGCCTGGCGCCGTGCTTGCGCAGTCCGACGTGCCGCCGCCCGCCGCCGACAGTCCGGTCGAGATCGTCGTGACCGGGCGCGGATTGGCGGATGCGCCCGGCGACCGCGCCTATTCGATCGTCACGATCGAGCGCCACCGGATCCAGGCGAATGCGAGCAATCGGCTGGAGAGCGTGCTGGCCGACGTCGCCGGGTTGCAGCAGTTTCGCCGCTCGGATTCGCGCAGTGCCAACCCGACCAGCCAGGGGATTTCGCTACGCGGGATCGGCGGCAACGCCTCCAGTCGCGCGCTGCTGATCTTCGACGGCGTGCCGCAGGCGGATCCGTTCGGCGGCTGGGTCGCATTCCCGGCCTATGCGACGGGGCGGCTCGGGCGCATCCGCGTGACGCGCGGCGGTGGCAGCGGCTATCAGGGACCGGGCGCGCTGGCCGGGACGGTCGAACTGGAGAGCGCGACGCCTGACGACCTGACGCCGTTCCAGGGCAGCGTCGCCTATGGCAGCCGCGATTCGGTCGATGCGCAGGGCTCGGCGGCGCTGGTGCGCGGGTCGGGGTTCGCGACCGTGTCGGGGGCGTACGCGCGCGGGGACGGGTTTACGCCGACCGTCGCGGAGAGCCGCGGGATCGTCGATCGCGCCGCGCCGTACGAGCAGGCGTCGGGCGCATTGCGGACCGTCGTCGGGATCGGCGCGAAGACCGAATTGCAGATGAATGCGAGCGCGTTCACCGATCGGCGCGACCGGGGGAGCGACTTCACCGGTAACAAGAGCGAGGGGGCGGATGCGAGCATCCGGCTGATCGGGCGCGGGCGTTGGGGCTATTCTGCGCTGGCGTATCTGCAGACGCGCGCGTTCGCGAGCAGCTTCAACAGCATCAATGCCGCACGGACGACCGCGATCCAGTCGCTGAACCAGTATAATACGCCCGCCACCGGGCTTGGCGGGCGGATCGAGATCGCGCCGCCGCTGGGCGAGAGCATCACGCTCAGGCTGGGGGCGGATATCCGCGACGTGAGCGGCAAGACGCAGGAGCTCTATACGTTCGTCAACGCGGCGCCGACGCGGCGGCGGGAAGCTGGCGGGAGTACGACGACGACCGGCGTGTTCGCCGATGGAAGCCTCGCCGCGGGCGACTTTACGTTCAGCCTTGGCGGGCGGGTCGATTGGTGGTCGATCGATGGCGGCTATCTGACGGAACGGCCGCTCGCGACCGGCGCGGCGCTGACCAACCTGCGCTATGCAGACCGCGACGGCAGCGAGACGACTGGGCGGGCGGGCGTGGCGTACCAGCCGGTCGAGGCGATCACGCTGCGGGCCGCCGGCTATCGCGGATGGCGATTGCCGACGCTCAACGAACTGTACCGGCCGTTCCGTGTAGGCAATGATGCGACCGCGGCGAACGCCTTGCTATCGCCGGAGCGGCTGACCGGGGTCGAGGGAGGCGTCACGCTGACGCCGGCACCGGGCGTGAGCATCGCCGCGACCTATTTCTACAACCGGTTGAAGGACGCGATTGCCAACGTCACGACGACCAACCCGCCGCAGGTGCTGCCGGGGGTCGCCACCTACCGCGTCCGCCAGAACCTCGATGCGATCCGCGCGCATGGCTTCGAACTGGATGCGTCGTATCGACCGGGTCCGCTGGGCGTGCAAGCATCGTGGTCGCACACGAACTCGAAGGTCGAGGGTTCGGGGATCACCGCCGCTCTGGACGGATTGCGACCGGCGCAGACCCCGCGCGACCAGATGTCGGGGACGGTCGACTGGCGGCACGACTCGGCGGCGCTGTCGCTGACCGTGCGTCATGTCGGCCGGCAGTATGACGACGACCAGAATACGCGGGTGCTTGGGGCCGCGACGACGCTGGATGCCTATGCCGCGCTGCCGATCCTGCGCTCGCTTGTCGCCGAACTACGCGGGGAAAATCTATTCAACGAGCGCGTCGAGGCAGGGATCAGCGGCGCGAACATCGTCGAACGCGCAACGCCGCGGACGATCTGGGTAGGGCTGCGTTACGGCGGGCGGTGATATCCTCCCTACCAAGGAAAACGGAGACAGCGTGTTTCCCCGCGAAGGCGGGGACCCAGTCTGGGCTCCCGCCTTCGCGGGAGAACAAGGAAGGGTAAGCGACGTTCTGACCAATACGCCACCACCCCGGCGGAGGCCGGGGCCCAGTTGGCAAGGTCGTAGTAACGAAGGACCGCGCTCCGTTAGCGACGTTACCCAACTGGGCCCCGGCCTCCGCCGGGGTGGTGCGATAGACGGTGAGCCAGCTTTACCGCCAGCGCGTGCTATCGCGGGTCGATGCTCCTTATCCCCCGCGTTGACCCGTGTCTGGCGTGCGACTAATGCCACTCCCGTGAAGGGTTCCCGGCGACGGGATCAAAAGGGAAGTCGGTGCGCGGGAATCCGCAAGACCGGCGCTGTACCCGCAACTGTGACCGGATAGCGGCCACCCCGATATGCCACTGGGTTTCGACCTGGGAAGGCGGGGTGGGCGCGGCGACCCGGAAGCCAGGAGACCTGCCTCTCACGGTCGATCCACTGCGCGGGCGGGTGTCCGGCGCGGACGAGTGCTCCGGTCCAGCCGGGTTTCCTCGAGCGAGAGACGTCTGGCCGCCCCGCGAATGGTCGCAGGCGGTTTTGCTTAGGACGTACCCATGACGAAATTCTTCCTTCTGCTCGGCGCCGCGGCGATCGCAGCGCCCGCTTTCGCCCAGACCATCCCCGATCCCGACGCGCCCGAAGTCGTCGTCACCGCAACCCGCGCCGCGCAACCGCTGAGCGAGATCGGCCAGGCCGTCACCGTCATCGACCGCGCCGAGATCGAGCGCCGCCAGACCGTTGTCGTCTCCGATCTGCTCGCGACCACGCCGGGCGTGACGGTAACGCGCAACGGCACGGTCGGCGCGCTGACCAGCGTCCGTATCCGCGGTGCCGAGGCGGACCAGACGCTCGTCGTGATCGACGGCGTCCGCGTCAATGATCCGTCGTCGACCGGCGGCGGCTTCAACTTCGGCAATCTCCTGTCGAGCTCGGTCGAGCGGATCGAGGTGCTCCGCGGCCCGAACTCGGTGCCATGGGGCAGCCAGGCGATCGGCGGCGTCGTCAACATCATTACCGCGGCACCGACCGAAGGCGTGCAGGCGCGCGCCAACGCCGAGTACGGCTATGCCGACAGCCTGTTCGCGAGCGCGGGCGTCTCGGGCAAGACCGGGCCGGTGTCGGGATCGCTGACCGGCGGCTATCTCCGCACCGACGGCATTTCGTCCGCGGCCAGCGGCACCGAGCGCGACGGCTATCGCCAATATGGCGCGACCGGGCGCGTGGGCGTCGAGTTCGCACCGGGCATCGGCCTCGACCTGCGCGGCTATTTCGCCGACAGCCGCGTCGAGATCGATGGGTTTCCGGCTCCCGATTACGTGCTCGCCGACACGCCCGAAAATTCGAAGACGCGCGAGGCTTACGGTTACGCAGGGCTGCACGCGAACTTCGCCGACGGCCGGTTCAACAACCGCGTCGCGTTCACGATCGCCGACATCAACCGCGACAATTACGACCCGAGCTTTGGCAGCGATCCGACCTTCATCGGTCGCGGCCGCAGCGAACGCTACGAATACCAGGGCGACTTCCGCCCGCTCGACCAGGTCCGCGTGGTCGCGGGAGTCGAGCGCGAGAACAGCCGCTTCAATGACGGCTTCACCTTCGCGGATACCGGCATCACCAGCGTCTACGGCCAGCTGATCGTCAAGCCGCTCGATATCCTCACCATCACCGGCGGCGTCCGCAACGACGATCACGACGATTTTGGCAGCCACACCACATTCGGCGCGAACGCGGCGCTGGCGTTGCGCACCGGCACGACGATCCGCGCAAGCTATGGCGAAGGCTTCAAGGCACCGACCCTGTACCAGCTCTTCTCCGACTACGGGAATCGCGGCCTCGATCCGGAGACCGCGCGCAACTTCGACGTCGGGGTCGAGCAGGCGTTCCTCGCCAACCGGGTCCGCGCAGGCGTGACCTATTTCAACCGCCGTACGCGCAACCAGATCGACTTCCGCGATTGCAGCCCGGCGGAGCAGACGACCGCCGGTTCAATCTGCATCGACCGCCCGTTCGGCGTCTACGACAATATCGCCCGCGCCGAGGCGGACGGCGTCGAGTTCACCTTGGCGCTGCGCCCGGTCGACGCGCTGACGCTGACCGCGAACTACAGCTATATCGACACCGAGAACCGCTCGATCGGCAGCGATTTCGGCAACGATCTCGCGCGCCGTCCCAAGCAGACCGCGAGCGTCGACGCCGATTACCGGTTCGCGTTCGGGCTGTCGGTCGGCGGCACCGTGACGATGGTCGGCGACAGCTTCGACGACGCCGCCAACACCGTGCGGCTCGACGGCTATGCGCTGGCGGGCGTCCGCGCGGAAATGCCGATTACCGACCGGATCGCGCTGTACGGCCGCGTCGATAACCTCACCGACTCGCGGTACGAGACGATCGCGGGCTACGGCAATTACGGTCGCGCGGCGTATGGCGGCGTGCGGTTGCGGCTGAAGTGAGGCGCGGGGCGATCCTCCTCGCGCTCCTGCTCGGGGGCTGCGCGCAATCCCCCGGCGCGGGCGGCGGCGGCGGGATCGTCTCGACCAATCCGTGCGTGGATTCGGTGCTGGTCCGGATCCTGCCCGCATCGCGGATCGCCGGGATCAGCCACTATTCGCAGGACCCGGCGGCGACCTCGATCCCGCTTTCGGTAGCGCGCCGGTTTCGCGGCATCGCCGGGACCGCCGAGGAGGTGATCGCGCTCCACCCCGATCTCGTCATCGCCAGCACCTATACCCCGCCGGCGACCCAGGCGGCCTACGCGCGGGCCGGACTGAAGACGATGCTGCTCGGCATCCCGGACTCGATCGCGGAGAGCCAGGCACAGGTGAAGCAGATCGCCGACGCGGTCGGTGCACCCGCGGGTGGCGCACGGATCAACGCCGATATCGATCGCGCAGTCACCCGGTGGAGCCGCAAGGATGGTCCGTCGCCGAGCGCCTTGCTTTATATCAGCGGCGATCTCGCGACCGGGGGGAGCACGTTGCTGAACGAGATGATGACCCGCGTCGGCTTCCGCAACGCCGCGGCGAGCTACGGCCTGACGCATACCGGCACGCTGTCCGCGGAGACGATCGTGACGCAACCCCCGGCTATCGTGATCGCCCCCGAACGCGCCAGCCGCGGCACCGCGCTACGCCACCGGTTGTTGCCGCGTACACCGCAAGCCGTCTTCCCGCGCGTCCTGATCAACTGCGGCGGTCCGACCATTCCCCCGCACTCGAGCGCCTCGCCGCGATACGGGCGGCGCTGTGATGCGGCACGCATACCAGAACCACCCCGGCGAAGGCCGGGGCCCAATTGGAATGGCGGAAATAATGGAGCGCTGCACGCCGTCACGATCGTCCCCCAATTGGGCCCCGGCCTTCGCCGGGGTGGCGGCAGTCGCCGGTATGCTTGCGGTGAACCTGTGATGACCCGCACGCCCAAACTCATCACCCTCGGCGTCCTTGTCATCCTCCTGTTCGGCCTGTCGCTCGGCTGCGGGAAAGTCTGGGTGCCGTTCGACGCCTGGTTCTCGAGCGACCCGCGCTGGTGGATCATCCTCGAACTCCGCCTGCCACGCGCGGTACTCGGCCTCGTGCTCGGTGCCACGCTCGGGCTGTCGGGCGCGGTCCTGCAAGGCTATCTCCGCAACCCGCTCGCCGACCCCGCCGTCGTCGGCATATCGTCGGTCGCAGCACTCGGCGCGGTCGCCGCGATCATCTTCGGGGCCGGTTCGGGACCTGCCATCTTCGCCGCTGCAATGCTCGGCGCGGGCGGTGCGGTCGCGCTGCTCGCCGCGCTGACATGGCGATCGCCGAGCGCGATCACCTTCATCCTCGCCGGCACCGTGCTCGCCAGCCTCGCCGGCGCGCTGACCGCGTTCCTGATCTCGATCGCGCCCAACCCCTATGCGGTCGCCGAGGTGATCGACTGGATCATGGGCGCGCTGACCGATCGAGGCTGGGACGATATAAAGCTCGCGCTGCCGCCGATGCTGCTCGGCGGCGTCCTGCTGATGCTCACCGGCCGTTCGCTCGATGCATTGTCGCTAGGCGAGGCGGCGGCGCGATCGCTCGGGATACGGATGGGCCGCATCCGGTGGCTGGTCGTGCTCGGCACCGGGCTCGTCGTCGGTGCAGGCGTCGCGGTGACCGGCGTGATCGGCTTCGTCGGCCTCGTCGTGCCGCATCTGCTGCGCCCGATCTTCGGCCACCGCCCGAGCGCCCTACTGCTCCCCTCAGCGCTCGGTGGAGCCGCGCTCGTGCTCGCCGCCGACAGCCTCGTCCGCCTCGCCCCCGGCGCAGGCGAAGTCCGGCTCGGCGTCGCAATGGCGATGATCGGCGCGCCGTTCTTCCTCGGGTTGCTGGTCAAGGAACGAGGCCGGGCATGGATCTGATCGTCGACGCACTGCGCGTGAAGCTCGGCAAGCGCACCGTCCTCCACGACGTCTCCGCGCATCTCCGCCCCGGCCGAGTCACCGCGATCCTCGGCCCCAACGGCGCCGGAAAGAGCACGCTCGTCAAGGCCGCCGCCGCGCTCGTCGGTGGCAGCGCGGGCAGCGTCCGACTCGACACGCAGGACGTCGCGACGATGGACCCGCGCGCCCGCGCCCGCGCGATCGGCTACCTCCCGCAGGATGCGACGGTGCACTGGAACATCGTCGCACGCGATGTCGTCTCGCTCGGCCGCCTGCCGCACCTCGGCGCGCATGCCGCCCCATCGCCCGACGACCACGCCGCCGTCGATCGTGCGATGCACGATACCGAGACCGCGCACCTCGCCGATCGCCCGGTCGGCGAACTCTCCGGCGGTGAGCGCGCCCGCGTCCTGCTCGCGCGCGTCCTAGCAGGCGAACCGCGCTGGTTGCTCGCCGACGAACCGCTCGCCAGCCTCGACCCCTCGCACCAGATCGACCTGCTCGCCCGCCTGCGCGCCTACGCGGGCGGCGGGGCAGGGGTCGCGATCGTTCTCCACGACCTCGTCCAGGCGCAGCGCGCTGCGGACGACGCGCTGCTGATCGCCGACGGTCGCATCGTCGCGTTCGGTCCGGTCGCCGAGGTGATGACCGCGGACACGCTCGCCCAGGTGTTCGGCGTCCGCGTCGCGCCGCTCGACGATGGAGATCGCCGCCTGCTGGTCCCGGTCGGGCGTGTCGAGATCGGCTAGCCAAGCGACACGCCCGGTGGATCGGGGCCAAGTCGGGGCCGGCGGGGTGAAAGATCATCGACGCGCGGAGCCCGGTTCACTATCCCGCGCCGGGTGATCGACATTCCCGCCCCCTCCGCCTGCGCCTCGACGGCGACGCACTCGTCCAGAACTGGCGTACGCTCGACCGCATGAGCGGCACCGCGGCATGCGGCGCGGCGGTGAAGGCAAACGGCTACGGCCTGGGCGCGATCGAGGTCGCTCGCCGCCTCGCAGGCGCCGGCTGCCGCGACTTCTTCGTCTCCAACTGGCAGGAAGCCGCCGAACTCGCGCCGCTGGGCCTGACGATATCTGTCCTCCACGGCGTCCGCGACGAGGACATGCCCGCCGCCGCAGCCGGCTTCGCCCGCCCGGTCCTCAACACCCCCACCCAGGTCGCCCGCTGGAAAGCCGCGGGGGCAGGCCCGTGCGACGTCATGGTCGACACCGGCATGAACCGCCTCGGCATCTCGACAGACGACATCACCGGCGGCCTGCTCGACGATGTCGAAATCGAAACGCTGATGAGCCACCTCGCCTGCGCCGACGAAGACTCACCGATGAACGCGGTCCAGCGCGACCGGTTTGCAGCGCTGGCGGGCACGAAATCGGCGAAGCGCACGAGCCTCGCCAACTCGGCCGGCATCGCACTCGACGGCTATGCGTTCGATCTCACGCGACCGGGGCTAGCCCTTTACGGCGGTGTTCCCCGGCCCGAACTGAGCACGATCCGGCAGGTCGTCCGCCCCGAAGCGCAGATCCTGCAACGCCGCCGCGTGCGCGCTGGCGACAGCGTCGGCTACAACGCGCGCTGGACGGCCGAGAACGACACCGAGGTCGCGGTCCTCAACCTCGGCTATGCGGACGGCTATCGACGGCATTTCACCAATGTCGGTGCGGCGTTGGCGTTGGGCCGGGTGTTGCCCGTCCTCGGCAGGGTGTCGATGGACCTGGTCGCGATCGACGTCGACGCGGCCAGTGAGTTGGAGGAGGGCGACTGGGTCACGCTGGACTACGCCCTGCCGACGAGTGCCGCGGCCTCGGGTCTCTCGCAATATGAGTTGCTGACCGGCCTCGGCCAGCGGTTCGACCGGGTGTGGTCGGTTAGCTGATCGTAAAAGGTTACCCGACCATCGGGGCCAACGCGTCCCGATGTGTCGCAGAGTAGGCGATCGGCCGTCCTGTAGCTGCCAGCCCACCGCATCCATCGCCGCGACCTGAAACGAAAAAGGACCGGGAATGCCCCGGTCCTTTCTCGTTTTCATCGCTGGTCCGGAGGGATCAGAACTTGGCCTGGAACCCTGCGTAGAACTTGCGACCCAGCGGTTCGAAGATCGCGGTACCGGCACCGATACCCGTCGAGCCGAGCGGCGGCAGGCGATCCGTCAAATTGTCGATACCGAAGTAGAAGTTGGTATCGCGCGTGACGTTCAGGCCCAGCTTGATGTCCATGTAGAAGACATCGGGATAGTAGGGGATGTCGAAATCATCGAGGTTCTGCGCCACGCGGCCCTGGAAGGACTGGCGGTTCTCAATCGCGCCAACCGACTGCTTGGTGATGTAGCGCATCTGCAGGTTGCCGAAGAGCGTCCCGAAGTCTGCCCCCAGGTTCCAGTTGACCTGATCCTTCGGCGAACCGATCTCACCAACCGTCGTGTCAGCAAAGCCGGGCTGCGTCGGATCGGTGAACGAGCTGTTCGTGAACACGTGCGTGTAGACGATGTGGCTGTTGAAGCGGACATCACCAAAGGTGTGCGAGTAGTTCAGATCGACGTCGATGCCGCGGACCTGCAGCTTGGCATAGTTCAGCAGCGTCTGCTGAAGGCTGCCCTCGACGATACGATACTGCTCCTCGCCAACCGCGCCGGTCTGGCCAGCGCCCACGCGGGTGAAAAGCGAGCAGAACTGGTTTGCCGTCGTCGGCGAGTCATAGCAGCTGTTGATGATCCCCTGTGCCGATGGCGCGGTGATCACGTTGTTGACCTTGATGTTGTAGTAATCGACCGACAGCGTCAGCCCGGGGGTCACCTTCGGCTGGAACACCACGCCGTACGTATAGGAGTCCGACTTTTCGACGTTGAGGTCGGGATTGCCGCCGCTCAGGATTTCGAGCGTCTGCGCGTAGACGTAATCATAGGTGGTCGGGATGCCAGCCGCCGCGCAATTCGCCGCGCGGAACTGGGTGCCGCCAGCCAGATTGCGGGCCGAGCAGGGATCGCTGACGCTGGCGAAGTTCTGCGACTGCGGCGAGTACAGCTCCGACAGGTTCGGCGCACGCACCGACCGCGAATAATTGGCCCGCAGACGGATCCCGTCGATCGGCGCGTAGGTGACGTTGCCGCTATAGGCGTACACCGTGCCGGCCGATCCCTTATAGTCGGAGACGCGGCCCGATCCACTGAGCGTCAGCTCGCGGATCAGCGGAAGATCCTTCAGCAACGGGATCTGGATCTCGCCAAACGCTTCCTTCACTTCGAACGAGGTCGGATCGAGCTTACCGATCGCGTTGTAGAAGGTGTAGCCGGCCGAAACCAACGGATCCTGCTCGTAGAACACCGTCTCACGACGATATTCACCACCCAGTGAGAAGCCGATGTCGCCACCCGGCAGCGTGAACAGCTGGCTCAGGTCACCCGACACGAAGCCGTTGATGTCGAGCTGCGTGATCTTGCCGCTCGAAGTGGTATCTTGCAGCACGTAGTTCTTCGCGGCCTGCGAGATGTTGCCGGTACCGAACGGGTTCAACGGCTGGCATGCGGCAATATCCGCGGCCTGAACCGCGGCGTTACCCGCGAGATCGCCACCGAACGATGCATCGGCGCGAGCCTGTCCAACGCCCGCCAGTTGCGAACCGCAGACGATCTGGCCGGTGGCCGGATTGGTGACCGCATCCAGCGCCAGCACCATGCGCTGGACGTTCAGATTGCCGAGAACCTTGGTGCGCTCGCGGAACTCGCCGTAGTTCCCCGACAGCTCGTAATGCCAATCGCTGTTGAAGTTGCCGCGGATGCCGCCGACCAGACGGTAGGTTTCACGACGTGCCTGCTCGGTGCGGACGCCAAGATCGGTCAGGTTCTTGCGCAGGATGAAACGGTAGGAACCATTGTTGATCGCCGCGATGTTGGCTGCGGTCAGCGGTGCATTGGTCGTAGGATTGATGCCACTGGCCAGGATCTGTGCGGCGATCGTGTTGCGCGCGTCCGTCGACAGATAGGGGTTGTCCAGGCGCGGACGCTCATACAGCAGATCGAGCGTACCACCGGTGAAGAATGCGGGGCCGGAGCTTCCCTGACCAACCGAGTCGGTGCGCGAATACTTTGCTTCGATGAACGGAACGAAGGCGTCCGAAACCTCGAAATGACCGATCAGGTTTGCCGAATAGCGATCAAGCTGCGGCAGGATCTGAACGAGCTGACCTTCACGACGCGTGTCGCCGTTGCCGCCGAGATAGTTGCCGGCTGGAACCGCGCTGGCGCGGAACGGGTTGGTGGCCGACCCGGTACCTGCCGTGGCGGCGAGCCCGACGCGCGTACCTGTCTCCTGGGCCAATGCCCCTGACGACTGGAACAGATAGTTGCAGGAGAACGGCCGCCCGGCGTTGTTGAAGACCGCGCTTGGTGCGTTGTCACGTCCGCAGGCACCCGTTGGGCTTGCAAAAGCGACCAGGCCACCGGCCGATAGAGTGGCCGACCGGATATCGTTGAAAAATACCGAGTCGGGGATGCCGTCATAGTTCAGTTTCGTCTGACCGGCCGCAACACCTGCGGTGTCCGAATCGGTCGCGATGAAACCGTTTACTTGGCGAAGATAGTCGCGCTGCGAGGCGTACAGCGAATTCTGACGCGAATATTCGAGATCGACGGCGAGGTTGCCGCGGCCGTCGGCGAAGTTCTTGCCGGCAAGGACGCTGCCGAAATACGAGCCGGCGTCGCCGCGCTCGCTGATCGCGCCCTGGCTGCGGATCTGCAGACCTTCGTAATTGTCCTTCAGGATGAAGTTGACGACGCCGGCCAGCGCGTCCGAACCATAAACGCCGGAGTTGCCGCCGGTCGTGATATCGACACGCTGGATCAGGTCGGTCGGAATGGTGTTGGTATCGACCGACACCGCGTTGTTCAGGACGTCCGAGCCGACATGGCGGCGGCCGTTGACCAGAACGAGCGTGCGCTGCGTGCCCAGCCCGCGCAGATCGAGCAGGTTAAGACCTGCGGTGCCGAGAAAGCGGGTCGAGTTCGCTTGGCTGAAGGTGCTCTGAAGCTGTGGCAGATCGTTCAACACGTCGCCGATCGACGTCTTGGCGGTCGAGGTGAGTTCGGCCACGCTGACGCTGGTCACGGGGACCGCGGACTGACCGTTGGGGCTTGCGATACGCGAGCCGGTGACCAGGATTTCCTCGCCGGCCTGCGGCGAAGCCTCCGTCGGGGCCTGCGTCGGGCTGGCCTGCTGCGTATCTGCAGGCAGGGTCTGATCGGTGGCGGACTGTGCGTGCGCTACGTTCGGCAGACCCGCAAAGGCACCGACAAGCGCCGTCGCGCTTAGAAAGCGTGAGAACTTCATAAAAACCCCCGTTTATCGGCGTTTACGCCTTATTTGATAACCAAGGGTGATCGCATCACTGGAGTGAATCAACCGGTTTGTTGCGCCAAGATGAACGAGACGTAATTTCAGGTCCAAATTGTATCTTATTTGCAACAAACCGACAGCATGGCTGGATTATCCTATCGTTCCAAACACATTGCGATCCCCATGCCGCCGCCGATGCACAGCGTGGCCAGGCCCTTCTTCGCGTCGCGCTTCTGCATCTCGTAGATCAGCGTCGTCAGGACGCGCGCGCCGCTCGCGCCGATCGGGTGGCCGATCGCGATCGCGCCGCCGTTGACGTTGACCTTGCTCGCGTCCCAGCCGAGTTCCTTGCCGACCGACAGCGCCTGCGCGGCGAACGCCTCGTTGGCTTCGATCAGGTCGAGATCGGCGAGCGTCCAGCCGGCCTTTTCCAGCGCGCGCCGGGTGGCGGGGACGGGGCCGATGCCCATCACCGACGGGTCGACGCCGGCCGAGGCCCAGCTCTTGATCGTCGCGAGGATGGTCGAGCCGCGGCGTTCGGCTTCGTCGCGGCGCATCATCACCAGGGCTGCGGCGCCGTCGTTGAGGCCGCTCGCGTTCGCTGCGGTCACGGTGCCGTCCTTCTTGAACGCGGGTTTTACGCCCGAGACGCTCTCGATCGTCGCGCCGGCGCGGATGTATTCGTCGTCGGCAACGACCGTGTCGCCCTTGCGGCCCTTGATCGTGACGGGGGCGATCTCGTCCTTGAAGCGGCCCGATCCGCGCGCCGCCTCGGCCTTGTTCTGCGAGGCGACCGAGAAGGCGTCCTGCTCGCCGCGCGTGACCTGGTATTGCTCGGCGAGGTTTTCGGCAGTGATGCCCATGTGATAGCCGTTGAAGACGTCGGTCAGGCCATCGCTGACCATCGTGTCGACAAGGGCAAGGTTGCCCATCTTCTGGCCGCCACGGATCGACTGTGCGTGCGCGGAGAGCGACATCGATTCCTGGCCGCCCGCGACGACGATGGTCGCGTCGCCGGTCTGGATCGCCTGTGCCGCGAGCGCGACCGCGCGCAGGCCCGAGCCGCACACCTGATTGACCCCCAGGCGGGAATTTCCTTCGGCACGCCCGCCGCCATCGACGCCTGGCGCGCGGGGTTCTGGCCTTGGGCCGCGGTGAGGACCTGGCCGAGGATCACTTCGGAAACGTCCTCGCCGGCAACGCCTGCCTGTTCGAGCGCGGCCTCGATCGCGATGCGGCCGAGTTCGTGCGCCGGCGTGGTGGCGAAGGCCCCCAGGAAGCTGCCGACGGGCGTGCGCTTGGCAGCGGTGATGACGACGTCGGTGGGGAGATCGGTCATGTCAGGATCCTCTATGGTTGGACCCCATGTAGGTCACCCGAGCGCGGCGATCCAGTTGGCGAGCGGTTCCCAGAGGCGCGCGGGCGCTGCGGCCGACGATCATGCCGACATGCCCTGCGCCGAGATCGCGGCGGTCGGCGAGGCCGATCGCGGTGGCGGCGGGGACGATACGGTCGCTCAGCGACACGAACTCGACGGTCGGGCAGGCGAGCGCGAGCGGATCGACCGGGGTGCCGGCGACGACCCAGCCGCCCTTGCCGGGGAGGTTGTCGGCGATGCAGTCCTCGAACAGCGACGCGGCGGCGGCGTAGGGGAGGGGGCACCTGCATTCGCCCAATCCTCGAGTCGGACGAACGCGCGCGCCGCGTCGCTGTCGGGGGCGAGGTCGGCGAACGCTTCGTATTTGGTGATCGTGCGGGTCGGGTCGAGTTGCCAGAAGCCGGCTTGCAGGACCTCCATCGGGAGCAGGCCGAGCATCGCAGCGGCGGGTTTTACCGTGGCCCAGGTTGCGGCGAGTGTAGGGCGGCCTTCGCCATAACCTGCGAAATGCCACGGTGCGGCGATCGTCGCGATCCCGGCCACAGAGGTAATCGCCGCGGCCCCCAGCGCCAGCGTACCGCCGAGGCAATAGCCGACCAGTACCGGCGGTTCGGGCAATGCCTGGAGCAACGGGACCAGCAAGCGCTCGACATGCGCCGCCAGATCGAGGTCGCGATCGTCGCTGCCGGGTGATCCCCAGTCGACCAGCCAGACACGAAATCCCTGCGCGGCAGTCCATCGCACCAGCGAAGTCGCGGGCGAATGGTCGAGGATGTCGGGCGGATTTATCAGCGACGGGACGAACACGACGGGGCGCCCGCTGCCACCGTAATCGCGCAGCGAAACTCGACCTGCGCGGTGAATTGCGGGCATCGGATCGGGCCGCCGTTCTCGTGGCGCGGCCTGATAGGCGCGCAATCCGGCTAGCGCGCGGGCCATCCTTTCGGGCGATGCTGCGGTCTCGCTGCGCAGCACACTGAGGAACAAGGGTAAGGGCCTCGGACCTTGTTGCGGTGCGTCATCAAAGACTGTAGCCTCCGTTTCAAACATAAGACGGGGGATCCATGAAGAAGCAACCGGCTGCCGACGGAATCGTCATCATCAAGAAATACGCCAACAGGCGGCTCTATAACACCGAGTCCTCATCCTACATCACGCTCGATCATCTCGCGACGATGACCCGCGAGGGTCGCGACTTCAAGGTGGTCGATGCCAAGACCGACGAGGACATCACGCACAACGTCCTCACCCAGATCATCATGGAGGAGGAAAGCCGCGGCGAGACGATGATGCCAGTTAACTTCCTGCGCCAGCTGATCTCGATGTACGGAGACTCGATGCAGACGATGGTGCCGGGGTATCTGGAGGCGTCGATGGACAGCTTCCGCCGCAACCACGATCAGTTCAAGTCCGCGGTCGAGGGTGCATTCGCCAACTCGCCGTTCGCCGATATCGCCAAGCGTAACCTTGCGATGTTCGACGTCGCCGCGCAGGCGATGACGCCGGCCGCGACGACGCCGGCCCCAGCCGCCAGCAAGGACGACGAGATTGCAGCATTGCGCAGCGAACTCGCTAAGTTACAGGAAAAGGTCGAGAAGCTCGGCTGAACGATGAGCGCGGTGTTGTGGAGCGCGAGTGGCGGGCTCGCCGCATTAGCCATCGCTGCCGGGTTTGGTGAGCGGCGCAGGCGACGGCGCCACGATCCGGACTCGGTCGGCTGGGTCGACTGGCCGACCGTCCAGATGCTCGCGCTGATTGCCCTCGCGGTCACGATCGGGCTCGCGTTCAAGTCCTGACGGCTCAGCGGTTCAGGCGATACACCGTGTGCGGCAACGCGCCGACCTTCACGACGCCCACCAACCGATAGCGGTCGGCGATTGCCGCTGCCACGCGTGCCCGGGTTGCGGGGTTGGTATCGGCTTTATCCGCACGGACGACGATCACGCCGGGATTGGCGGCGAGCAGACGCGCGGTCTCGGTGGCCGGATCGATGCCCAGGCCATGCGCCTCGGTCATCCGGCTGAGATGGCTGCGGAAGATGTACGGCGTCGGCAGGCACGACTGCGTCAGATAATAAAGGATCGGTTCGCTGCCGAACGTGAACAGGCAGCCCGGGGGATGCTGTCCGACCATGTCGACGAGTGCGGCGACCTGTTGGGCCGTGCCGCGACGGGCGACGCGTATCCCGCCGAGGACCGCCGCCGCGGCCACGCCGAACAGCAGCACCGCGATCAGCGATCTGCGGCGGGCAAGTGTCGAAACGCGAGCCAGGCCGGTGCCAGCAGCGACGGCAAGCGGAAGCGCGACGGGTAGCAGGTACAGCAATTCGAAATTGCGCATGATGACGACGGCGAGACCCGCCGCAACGAGCCAGCCCATCGCGAACGGCGCCGATCGCCGACTGCACCACGCCAGCACAACGAGCGGACAGCTCAACGCAAGCGCGCCTGCCAGTTTCAGCAGGCTGGAGCCGAAACCGTCATCGTTCTGCTGGCCGAAGATCGACAGGAAGTTCGCGAACACGAACGCGTCATTGTGGCCCGCCAACGCATAGACCGCCCAGGCGATCGCGGTTGGTAACAGCGCCGCGGCGACCCAGAACGCGGCGTTGCGGATCAGGCGTGCGATCGAGCGGTCGGTTTCATGGGATTGTTTGAGCAGGACCAGACCGAAGAATATCCCCTCGAACATCGCGGTATATTTGATCTGCATCGCCAGGCCGATGAGCAGCATCGCGCCGACCCCGCGCGAACCGACGCGACGATCGTCGGCATCGCGGCCGAGCACCAGCAACGCGGCGCCGGCCATGAGCGCGTTGCCCCAGATCGCGGATTGCCCCCGCGCCGTCGAAGATCATCACCCAAACGAGGTAGATCAGGCCGGCGCCGAGCTCTGCCGTGGATGCCGTCGCAGAGGATCGCGCGGGCGAACCGGAGCGCGCGGGCGATCCGGGGCGTGCGGGCGATCCGGGGCGGTAAGCCGGTGCACGATGCGACCGACGAGGAACGCCGTCCCCGCCGCAACGAGCGTCGCGGCAAGCTGATACATCACGATGCCGTTACCGCCGACGCTGCGGATGCCGGCGAAGATCAGGAACAGGCCGACCGGCTTTCGATCGAAGATGTCGACGAACGGCCACGCCCCGTGGAGCAGTCGATCGCCGACCAGCAGGTAGAATTGCTCGTCGCTATGGATCACCGGATTGCCGAATAACGGGCTGCGGAGGGCGAAGGCGATAAGCAGCAACAGGAGAGCCTGCCCCGTTCGATGACGCAGGATTTTCATGATGGTCCTAATAAAAACGCGTCAGTTCGAGCCGTCGCACAGTGCCGTCGCACAGGCCGAGCGTGACGATCCGACCCGGCGCGCCCGCCGACCATGAAGCGATCGGGCTGGTCGCATAGTCCGCGGCGATCGGCACGCCGTCGATGCTGCAGATCAGGTCGCCGTCCTTCCAGCCCGCCGCGGCCGCGGGGCCGCCGCGCATGACATGGAGAACTTTCAGCCGGTCCTTTTCGATGCCGATGAGCAAGCCGCTGGTCGATCGCGGCGGTGGCAGGTCGGCTTTGGGACCGCGGCTGAGCACCATCCGCCGCGCGCCGGGGTCGAGCAGCACGCGGTAGTTCTGGAGAAATCCCGAGCCGATCCGGCCTGCAGTGCCGATCGCCTGCGAGAAGCCGCCCGCGGGCTCGATCCGGACTTCGGCCTCGCGCGCAACCATCTCGCCGACGCTAATCTCGGGGACGATCGCGAGGCCGCTGACCGCCGGGCCGGCAAGCCCGAACGAGATCGCGCTGGTCGTGCGCAACGCCGTCAGGTTCGCCGCCTGCCATCCCGCGGCCGTAACGGTGACCGACGAGCCGTCGCCGGTGTCGACCACGATCGGCGCGAGGCGTCTGCCCCCCAGCGTGATCGTGCTTTCGTAGACGCTCCGCTCGGTCGAAACGCGGAGCGGCGCGGTTTCGCCCTTGAACGGCAGGCGCCCTGAGCGGAGCAGGCGAAAGCGCTTGGCGGTATAATCGATGTCGAGCGCGTGGCCGGCGAGCATGTCGGCCCCGACCAGCAGGTCGACGGCTGACATGCTGCCGGTGGCGATCGCGGGCAGGTCGGCGACCGTCACGCCGCCGCCGATACGCGCAAGACCGCCGAGCGCGATCGTACGCGTCGGCATCCATCCGAGCGCAACCGATCCGCCGATCGCGGTCGCGCTGCCGCCGGCCACCAGCTTGGCGGTGTCGAGCGCGGGGGAGGCCTTGGCGAGCAAGCTGTAGCTGACGCCGGTGTCGAGGATCGCGGTGACGTCGCGTCCATCGAGCTGCATCGTGAAGCGGATCTGGTTACCCGGGGTAAGGTCGAACGGGATCCAGCGCGCCTCGGCGTCGGACGCGAGCCGATAGACGCCGCGATCTCGCGCGGCCGGGGAGATGGCAGGCGCCGGCGCCGATTTCGAGGGCTCGCGCGCCGAGACGAAGAGGACCGCGATCAGCGGGACGAGGGCTAGCAGGGCGCGACGCATGTAGGGGTGTCCCTAGCGGGTCAGGGCGCGGGTACAAGCGTGGGCGGAGCGGCCCCCTAGAAGAAGGTGCCTATCCCCTCGCTGCAAGGACGTGACTCGTGGCTAGTGACTAGCGACGGTCCACGCGTCCATGTTCTCCCGCGAAGGCGGGAGTCCAGTCTGGGTCCCTGCCTTCGCGGTAAAACAATCTTCTCTCGTTTTGAGCGCAAAAGCCGATCCATGATCCTCCCCCTGGCGGGGGGAGGATCGTTGAGGGCGCACCGTGATGTGAGGACGGCAGAAGGTGGGTCGAGGCTGTCGAAACCAGCCGGCAAACTCAGACAACTATCCAGCCCGCGAAGATGCGCAGCGCATAGAAAACTCACCACCCCGGCGGAGGCCGGGGCCCAGTTGGGAGACGTTGCCAACTGCGGACTGCGCTTCGTTATTACCACCTTGCCGACTGGGCCCCGGCCTTCGCCGGGGTGGTATTGGGAGGCGAAGGGCGCCAAAAAACGCCTTACAGGCACGCCTCGAGATACGCCTGGTCGAACCCGAACTGCTTGGCCTTCTCCAGCGTATACGGCCGCAATCCCATCGAGCGGTATTCGCCCAGGATCTTCCCGTCGGCCGACTCGTCCATATACTCGAACTTGAACAGCTCCTGCGTGACGATCACCGGGCCCTCCATGCCGATCACCTCGGTGATGTTGGTCACCCGTCGCGAACCGTCGCGCAGGCGCTTCACCTGGATGATCAGCTCGACCGAGTCGGCGATCTGCCGCGAGATGGCTTCCTTCGGCACCTTGATGTCCGACATCATCACCATGTTCTCCATACGCGCGAGCGCCTCGCGCGGGGAGTTGGCGTGGAGCGTGCACATCGAGCCGTCGTGACCGGTGTTCATCGCCGCGAGCATGTCGAAACACTCGGAGCCACGAATTTCGCCCAGGATGATGCGGTCCGGCCGCATACGCAGCGCGTTCTTGACGAGATCGCGGATCGAGATCTCGCCCTGGCCCTCCAGATTGGCCGGCCGCGTCTCGAGCGGCAGCCAGTGCGGCTGTTGCAGGCGAAGCTCGGCGGCGTCCTCGATCGTCAGCACGCGCTCGCCGGGGTCGATCATCTTCGACAAGGCATTGAGCATTGTCGTCTTGCCCGAACCCGTACCGCCCGAAATCACCACGTTGAACCGCGAGGCCCCTGCGATCTTCAGCGCGGTCGCCATCTTCGGCGACATCGATCCGAACCCCGCCATCATGTCGAGCGTGATCGGCTTAGCCGAGAATTTACGAATCGAGATCGCCGTCCCACGCAAAGACAGCGGCGGGACAATCACGTTGACGCGCGAGCCATCCTTGAGGCGGGCATCGGCGAGCGGCGAAGTCTGGTCGACGCGACGCCCGACTGAGTTCACGATCCGCTGCGCGATCTGGAACAGATGCTCCTCGTCGCGGAACTGGATCGGCGCGAGTTCGAGCTTGCCCTTGCGCTCGACATAGGTCTGCTCCGGCCCGTTCACCATGATGTCGGTGATGTTCGGATCCGCCAGCAACTCCTCGAGCGGCCCGAGCCCGAGCAGTTCGTCGACCAGCACTTTTTCCAGCGCGAACTGTTCGCGGCGGTTGAGCGTCAGCTTCAGCTCGGCGAGCACTTCGCCGATGATCGGGCGGAATTCCTCGGCGAGTTCGTCCTTGCCGAGCGTCGCCGCCGCTTCCGGATCGACGCGTTCGAGCAGGCGCGGGAGGACCTGTTCCTTAATCTTGTGGATCGACTGTTCGAAACCCTCGACGCGGCTGTTGCCCGCCTCGCCGCTCGCGTTCTGGCGGTCGGACAGGCGCTGCATCGCGTCCATCTGCGTGCCGGGCATCGTGCCGGGACCGAAGCCGTCGGATTCGCCGGGCATCGGCAGCGATTCGATCGGCGGGAATTGCGACCCGCCCTCGGGCTCGGATCGCGGCGCGGGGCCGCCGCCTTGCATAGACCCGCCCTGCATGGGACGGGCGACGCCGAATGCGGGCCGGGCCGCTTGCCCCCGCTCATGCCATTACGACGCCCGAATGCACTCATGCCCAAATCCCCGGATAAGTGCAGACAGGGTTAAGCGCGAAGGCTTGATAATTCGCTAACCAAACCGGAATGGTGCCGAAGTGGTGGGTGTCGTCGGATCGGCTGCAGGGTTGATCGCGGTCGAGAACTCCCCGAAGGCTGGGGAATGATCCGCCTGCTCCTCCTTCTCGCGCTGACTTTCGGGTTGGCGAGTTCCGCGTCTGCCGACGACATCGCCGCCACCGGGCGCGGCGTGGTGCGCGTCGTGACGATCGCGGTGGTCGACGATCAGGTGGTCGGGTTCGGTCACGGCAGCGGTTTCGCGATCGCGCCCAACCGCATCGTCACCAACGCGCACGTCGTCGATCTCGCCGAGCGCTATCCCGACAATGTCGTCGTCGGGATCGTGCCGACCGAGGGCACCAAGTCGTATCAGGGCAAGGTGATCGCGTATGATTCGCAGCGCGACCTGGCGCTGATCGAGTTCACCGGCGCGCGCCTGCCGCCGAGTGCGCTCTATACCGGGCCGATGAGCGAGGGCGATGCGGTGGTGTCGCTCGGCTTCCCCGGCAATGTCGACCTGGCGACCGCGCGGTCGGCGGCGGATTACATCCGGCCGATGACGCCGGTGCGGTCGGAGGGCGTGCTTTCGGGCCGCCGGGTGCTGAGCAGCGTCGAAGTCTTGCTCCACACGGCCAGCATCGCACGGGGCAATTCGGGCGGGCCTTTGCTCGATCGCTGCGGCCGAATAATCGGCGTGAACTCGGCGATCACGCGCGGCGAAGAGGGTGATTCGACATTCGGCTTCGCGATTGCGGATACCGAGCTGGCGGGGTTCCTGCACGACGCGAAACAGCCCTACGCGTCGATTGGCACGGGCTGCACCTCGATCGAGGATCGCTTGCGGCAGGATAGCGACGCAGACGCGCGCGCCACCGCCGATGCGGCGTCGGCAAAGCGCGACGCGGCGACGCAGGATGCGATGGCACGCGAGGTTGCACTCGAGAAGGCGCGGACCGAGGCGTCGCGCAGCCGCGAGAACGTGATGGCGATCGCCGGGCTGTTGCTGGTGGCGGGGGCGCTGGTGATCGGAAGCGCGGGGCTGCTCGAATCGCGTGGCCAGCGGCGGCAGGCGGTGTGGGCGCTCGGCGTCGGCGGTCTGAGCGTGCTGGTCGCGATCATCGTGTTCGTGTTGCGGCCATCGGGCGAGGTCGACGTGCCGCTGTCGGCGCTGCCGAAGACGCGGATCTCGACGCCCGATGCGGCGCTCGGCAAGCTGATGTGCACGCTCATCCCCGAGCGCAGCCGGATCACGATATCGTCCAGCGACGACGTGCCGATCGACTGGGGCGCCAAGGGCTGCGTCAACGGCAAGACGCAGTATGTCGAGGCGAACGGTCGATGGGACCGCGTGCTGGTGCCCGACGCCGAGCAGACCGTGTCCGTCCTGTCGTTCGATCCGGCGACGCGCGTCTATTCCAACACGCGCTATCTGCTGTCGGCGGCGGGGATGACCGCGGCGCGGACCGCGCGCGGTGTCGTGCCCAACGTCTGCAACATGGACGATGCGGCGCTTGGTCGACTCGCCGGGCAGCAGGCGGCGGTGCGTGCGGTCTTGCCGCCGTTGCCGAACGAGAAGCTCGTCTATTCCTGCAAATCGGCGCGCTGAGCTTCGGAGGCTAGGAGAGCGCGCTTGCGGTCCAACCCATAGGCATAGCCGCCAAGCGCGCCGCCGATCCGCTGCGCACGGTGGCAGGGGATGACGATAGACACCGGGTTCTGGCCGCAGGCGGTGCCGGCGGCACGGACCGCGGCAGGGCGGCCGGCGAGCGCGGCGAGTTGGCTGTAGGTCCGGGTTTCGCCGATCGGAATGGTCCGCAAGGCTTGCCAGATCGCTTCCTGGAAGGCGGTGCCGCGCACGTCCAGCGGGAGGTCTTGATCGCGCTCAGGGATTCGACCGCCGCGACGACTTGCGCAGCTAGGTCCGCAAGCGCCGCGTCGCCCGGTTCGATCGTGGCGTTGGGGAAGCGGCGGTGAAGTTCATCGGCATCTTCATCGAACGACACGCGGCACAGGCCCTTGTCGGTGGCGGCGACGAACAGTGCGCCGAGGCTCGTGTCGGCGGTGGTCCAGCGGATCGTGACGCCTTCACCACCGCGGGCCCAGGCGCTGGGGGCCATGCCTAGCCGTTTCGCATCCGCTTCGTAGAACCGGCTGGGGGCGGAATAGCCGGCGTCGTAGATCGCTTCGGTCACGGTCGAGTCCTCCGATAAGGCGTTGGCTGCGCGGCCGGTGCGGAGCGCCCGTGCATAGGCGGCCGGGGTGACGCCGGTGGCGCGCTTGAACAGGCGGTGGAAATGATGCGGCGCGTAGCCGACCTTTGTCGCGACCTCGTCGAGCGAGAGCCGGTCTTCGGCGGCTTCGAGCAGCGCGACGGCTGCGGCGACGGCGATGCGGTCTCTGCCAACTTCGTCGGGGGTGCAGCGTAGGCACGCGCGGAAGCCGGCGGCGCGGGCGCTGGCTGCGTCGGGGTGGAAGGTGACGTTCTCGCGCTTGGGATGGCGCGCGGCGCAGCTCGGCTTGCAGTAGATTCCGGTGGTTTTAACCCCGACGATGAACCTTCCGTCAAACGCGCGGTCGCGGGCTTCGAACGCGGTCCAGGCGATGTCGTCGTCGGGGGCAGGGGCGATGGTCATCGCGCGGTTATAGGCGCTCGCGACGCGCGCATCCCGTGGCTTGCGGTCAAAGCGGAGCCAATCGCCCGGCCAGCCGTTCCTCCACGCACACCCCATAACGAAAGATGTCTCATGGCCTCCGACACGCCTGTCTGGTTCATTTCCGGCTGCTCGACCGGTTTCGGTCGCGAACTCGCCAAGCTCGTGCTCGCGCGCGGTTGGCGTGCCGTGGTTACCGCGCGGGATGCGGACCGCGTCGCCGATCTGGCGGAGGGTGCCGAGGATCGTGCGCTCGCGCTGTCGCTCGACGTGAGGGAGCAGGCGCAGATCGACCACGCCGTGGCGCAGGCCAAGGCGAAGTTCGGGCGGATCGACGTGCTCGTGAACAATGCGGGCTACGGCTATCAGGCGTCGGTCGAGGAAGGCGAGGAGTCGGAAATCCGCGCGCAGTTCGATGCGAACGTGTTCGGGTTGTTTGCGCTAACGCGGGCGGTGCTGCCGGTGATGCGGGCGCAAAAGAGCGGCAATATCATTAACATCACGTCGGTCGCGGGTCAGGTCGGGTTTCCGGGATCGGGCTATTACGCCGCGTCGAAGCATGCGGTCGAGGGCTGGTCGGATGCGTTGCTGGCCGAGGTCAAGCCGCTTGGGATCGACGTGACGTGCGTGGAGCCGGGGCCGTTCCGGACGGACTGGGCGGGTCGGTCGCTGAAGCAGACGCCGGTGAAGATCGCCGACTATGCGGACACGGCGGGCAAGCGGCTTGACGGTACGCGCGAGGTTAGCGGGACGCAGGCGGGTGACCCGGTGCGGGCCGGCGAGGCGATGATCGCGCTCACCGAGAATGCGAACCCGCCGCGACACCTGGTGCTGGGGGCTTGGGGGTATGATGCGGTGACGAAGAAATTGGCGGAGCGGTTGAAGGAGATTGAAGCGCATAAGGCGGATAGCCTTGGGGCCGATTTCCCGGGGAGTAATTTCGACCGAGCGAAATAGAATTGTTTCCCCGCGAAGGCGGGGACCCAGACTGGGCTCCCGCCTTCGCGGGAGAACAAGGGAGTAGGGACTGCCGTCACGTCCTTAGCGCCAGTCTGCGCCGAGGACCCCTACCAGAACCACCACTACGCTAGGACCACCCCGGCGAAGGCCGGGGCCCAGTTGGAAAGGTGGCAATAACGAAGAGGTGTCCTCCGTTAGCTATGTCCCCCAACTGGGCCCCGGCCTTCGCCGGGGTGGCGTTAGTGTTGGGGGAGGGCGGTTCAGCCCCCATTCGCGCGGAAAAGCTCCAGCGTCCGCGCCTTCGCCAGATCCGCACTAGGCTCGTGATAATCCTTCCGCCGGTCCGAATTGAACCCGTGCCCCGCCTCGTAGACGTACACCGTCGCGTTCGGCCACTCCTTGGCGATGACCTGCTCGACGCCCTCCATCGGGATGCCGTGATCGTGGCGACCGAAGTGGAGGATCACCGGCACCTTCGGCTCCTCGTCCGCAGCGGCCGGAATCATGCTGCCGTAATAGCCGCTGGCCGCTGCCACGCCGGTGAGCTTGGTCGAGGCGAACCACGCGACCGAGCCGCCATAGCAATAGCCGACCACGAACACCGGCCCGGCGGGGGCGAGCGTGTCGATGCAGGTCTGGACGTCCTTCAGCGACAGCTCGAACGGGTGAAGTTGCCGCGCCAGTTCGACACCGCGGGCGAGGCCGTCGCCCGAATAGTCCGCCTCGAAGCCGGGATGCTCGCGATCGAACAGCGCCGGCGCGAGAACCTCATAGCCGTCGGCGGCGTATTCGTCGCAGAGATCGCGGATGTGGTCCGTCACGCCGAAGATCTCCTGCACCAGCACGAGGCCACCGCGGCGTTCGTCGGTCGGCTGCGCGTGATAGACCGCGACGCTCGCGCCGTCGGACATCGTCATCGTTTCCATCGTGCCGGTCATTCTCTCGTCCTCGTCGATTGGTCGTAACGCCCGCCCAATACTGTCATTCCCGTAGAGGCGGGAACCCATAGTGGCAGGCCGTGCGGCGAAAGCGCTGGGTCCGTAGGATATCGATCCCCGCCTTCGCGAGGATGACATAGGAAGGGTGGCCGCCTCGACACGAATGACAAAACAGTCACAAACCCATCGCCCCGACCCTCCCGCCGGGTTGCCAATCCGACAACCCGATGCTAACCGCGCCGCGTCCCAGGAGAGGTGCTTTCGCGCCCTCTCTTCCTTTGGGTCGGTTATTCGTTGCAGGCGAGGATAGAGGTTCCGTGGAGACATCCGGCGGTATTCAAGCGAGCTTAGGCGGGCGTTATGCGCTGGCCCTGTTCGAACTCGCGCGGGACGCGAAGACGATCGACGCGGTCGAGTCGAGCCTGGCGAACGTGCGTGACGCACTCGCGCAGTCGGAGGACTTCCGCAATCTGACGGTGAGCCCGATGGTCTCGCGTGGCGCGGCGGTGAAGGCGGTCTCCGCTGTCGCCGACGAACTCGGCGTCGATGCGACCACCAAGAGCTTCCTCGGCGTCCTCGCCGAGAACCACCGGCTGGGCGCGCTGCCGAAGATCATCAAGGCATTCCGGACACTTGCCGCGCAGCATCGCGGCGAGATCGCCGCCGAGGTGACGTCTGCGCATCCGCTGACCGACGAGCAGGTGATCGAGCTGAAGCATCAGCTCCGCCAGCGGGTCGGCCGTGAAGTTTCCGTCGACCTCAGCGTCGACCCATCGTTGCTGGGTGGACTCGTCGTCCGCGTCGGCAGCCAGATGATCGATTCGTCGATCAAGACGCGTCTCAACACTCTCGCGCACGCGATGAAGGGCTAAGCTAATGGATATCCGCGCCGCAGAAATCTCGAAGATCATCAAGGATCAGATCGCCAATTTCGGCACCGAGGCCCAGGTCAGCGAGACCGGCCAGGTGCTGAGCGTCGGCGACGGCATCGCGCGCATCTTCGGCCTCGACAACGTCCAGGCCGGCGAGATGGTCGAATTCTCGAACGGCGTGCAGGGCATGGCGCTCAACCTCGAGGCCGATAACGTCGGCGTCGTGATCTTCGGGAGCGATTCCGAGATCAAGGAAGGCGACATCGTCAAGCGCACCGGCACGATCGTCGATGTGCCGATCGGCAAGGAGTTGCTCGGCCGCGTGGTCGATGGCCTCGGCAATCCGATCGACGGCAAGGGCCCGATCCACACCACCGAGCGCAGCCGCGTCGAAGTCAAGGCACCGGGCATCATCCCGCGCCAGTCGGTCAGCGAGCCGGTCCAGACGGGCCTGAAGGCGATCGACGCACTCGTCCCAGTCGGCCGCGGCCAGCGCGAGCTGATCATCGGCGATCGCCAGACCGGCAAGTCCGCCGTCGCGATCGACGCGTTCATCAACCAGAAGATCGCCAACGCCGGCGACGACGAGTCGAAGAAGCTGTATTGCGTCTATGTCGCGATCGGCCAGAAGCGCTCGACCGTCGCACAACTGGTCAAGACGCTCGAAGAGAACGGCGCGATGGAATACACCATCGTCATCGCCGCGACCGCGTCGGACCCTGCACCGCTGCAGTATCTCGCACCGTACACCGGCGTCGCGATGGGCGAGTATTTCCGCGATCGCGGCATGCACGCGCTGATCTGCTACGACGATCTGTCGAAGCAGGCGGTCGCGTATCGCCAGATGTCGCTGCTGCTGCGTCGTCCCCCCGGCCGTGAGGCGTATCCGGGCGACGTGTTCTATCTGCACAGCCGCCTGCTCGAGCGTGCCGCGAAGATGTCGGACGCGAACGGCGGCGGCTCGCTGACCGCGCTGCCGATCATCGAGACGCAGGCGGGTGACGTTTCGGCGTACATTCCGACCAACGTGATCTCGATCACCGACGGCCAGATCTTTCTCGAGACCGACCTGTTCTTCTCGGGCGTCCGTCCGGCGATCAACGTCGGCCTGTCGGTGAGCCGCGTCGGTTCGGCCGCCCAGACCAAGGCGATGAAGAAGGTGTCGGGCTCGATCAAGCTCGAGCTGGCGCAGTACCGCGAGATGGCGGCGTTCGCGCAGTTCGGGTCGGATCTCGATGCGTCGACGCAGAAGCTGCTCAACCGTGGTGCGCGCCTGACCGAGCTGCTGAAGCAGGCGCAGTTCTCGCCGCTGCCGTTCGAGGAGCAGACCGTGTCAATCTTCGCTGGCACCAGCGGCTATCTCGACAAGGTGCCGGTCGCCGACGTGACCCGCTACGAGCAGGCGCTGCTGGCCGACATGCGCGCGAACCACGCCGACGTGCTGAAGCTGATCCGCGATACCCGCGACCTGGGTAACGAGGCGAAGGACAAGCTGAAGGCAGCGCTCGAAGCGTTCGCGAAGACGTTTGCATAATTGACCGTCACCCCAGCGAAAGCTGGGGTCTCAGGCCGCTAGCGAGCGGTCTGCGGCACGAGGTCCCAGCGTTCGCTGGGATGACGAGGTAGGAAACTAAATGGCGTCGTTGAAAGCCCTCAAGATCCGCATCGGCTCGGTGAAGTCGACGCAGAAGATCACCAAGGCGATGAAGATGGTCGCCGCCGCGAAACTGCGCCGTGCGCAGGACGCGGCGGTCGCCGGGCGTCCGTATGCCGAGCGCCTCGAAGCGGTGATGGCGAGCCTCGCGGGGCGCGTTGGCATCGCACCGGGCGCCTCGCCGCTGCTCGCGGGCACGGGCAAGGATCAGGTCCACCTGATCGTCATCGCGACGTCCGAGCGTGGCCTGGCGGGTGCGTTCAACACCAACATCGTCCGTGCGGCGCGCCGCAAGGCCGAGGAGCTGATCGCTGCCGGCAAGACCGTGAAATTCTATGTCGCCGGCAAGAAGGGGCGCGTGATCAAGCGCTTCTTCCCGAACGACATTCTCGCCGATCACGAGATGAGCCAGATCAAGAAGCTCGCCTTCAGCGACGCGCAGGAGATCTCCGAGGACCTGATCAAGCGCTTCGGCGAAGGCCAGTTCGACGTCGCGCATCTGTTCTACGCGAAGTTCGTCTCGGCACTGGTGCAGGTCCCGACCGGTATCCAGATCATTCCGATCCCGCTGTCGACGATCCCCGGTGCAGAAGCCAAGCCGAACGCTCCGGCCGAGGCTGTCGTCGAGTACGAGCCCGACGAGGAAGCGATCCTCGCCGATCTCCTGCCGCGCAACGTCGCGATCCAGATTTTCCGCGCGCTGCTTGAAAACGCCGCCTCGGAGCAGGGCTCGCGCATGAACGCGATGGACAACGCCACGCGCAATGCCGGCGACATGATCACGCGCCTCTCGATCCAATATAACCGTACCCGCCAAGCCGCGATCACGACCGAGCTGGTCGAAATCATCTCGGGCGCCGAAGCGCTCAAGTAAGTCCAAGGAAGCAGACAATGGCAACCGCCCCAGAGACCCTCGGAACCACGCTCGCCCCCAAGGCCACCAACAACACCGGCCGCATCTCGCAGGTCATCGGTGCGGTCGTCGACGTGCATTTCCCCGACAATTTGCCCGCCATTCTGTCGGCACTCGAAACCGATAACAACGGCAACCGGCTCGTGCTCGAAGTCGCGCAGCATCTCGGCGAGAACACCGTTCGCACGATCGCGATGGACGCTACCGAGGGTCTGACCCGCGGCCAGACCGTCACCGATACCGGCTCGCAGATCCGCGTCCCGGTCGGTCCGAAGACGCTCGGCCGCATCCTCAATGTCATCGGCGAGCCGATCGACGAGCGTGGCCCGGTCGGCGCAGAGACGACCGCCCCAATCCATGCTTCGGCACCGCTGTTCGTCGACCAGTCGACCGAGAGCGCGATCCTGGTGACCGGTATCAAGGTTATCGACCTGCTCGCACCGTATGCAAAGGGCGGCAAGATCGGTCTGTTCGGCGGCGCCGGCGTCGGCAAGACCGTGCTGATCCAGGAACTGATCAACAACATCGCCAAGGGCCATGGCGGCACTTCGGTGTTCGCCGGCGTCGGCGAGCGTACCCGCGAGGGTAACGATCTGTACCACGAGTTCCTCGACGCGGGCGTCATCGCCAAGGACGCCGATGGCAATCCGCAGTCGGAGGGCTCGAAAGTCGCGCTGGTGTTCGGCCAGATGAACGAGCCGCCAGGCGCACGTGCCCGCGTCGCACTGTCGGGCCTGACGATCGCCGAGTATTTCCGCGACGTCGAAGGGCAGGACGTGCTGTTCTTCGTCGACAACATCTTCCGCTTCACGCAGGCGGGCGCAGAGGTGTCTGCGCTGCTCGGCCGTATTCCGTCGGCAGTGGGCTATCAGCCGACGCTGTCGACCGACATGGGCGCGCTGCAGGAGCGCATCACGTCGACCAACAAGGGCTCGATCACCTCGGTGCAGGCCGTGTACGTTCCCGCAGACGATCTTACCGATCCGGCACCGGCAACGTCGTTCGCGCATCTCGATGCGACGACCAACCTCAACCGTGCGATCTCGGAGCTGGGCATCTACCCGGCGGTCGATCCGCTCGATTCGACTTCGCGTCTGCTCGAGCCGCGCGTCGTCGGGCAGGAGCATTACGATACGGCGCGTGCGGTGCAGTCGACGCTGCAGAAGTACAAGTCGCTGCAGGACATCATCGCGATCCTCGGCATGGACGAGCTGTCGGAAGAGGATAAGCTCACCGTCCAGCGTGCGCGGAAGATCCAGAAGTTCCTGAGCCAGCCGTTCCACGTCGCCGAGGTCTTCACCGGCATCAGCGGCAAGTTCGTCCAGCTCGAGGATACGGTCCGGTCGTTCAAGGCGGTGGTCGAGGGCGAGTATGATCACCTCCCCGAGGCCGCGTTCTACATGGTTGGCGGCATCGACGAAGCCGTCGCCAAGGCCGAGAAGATGGCCGCGGAAGCGTAAGCTTAGCTCCCTCCCCTTTAAGGGGAGGGTTGGGGTGGGGCCTGACCGCGAGCGTCGCGCTTGGCCGCACTCCCCCACCCCGACCCTCCCCTGAAGGGGAGGGAGTGAGAAGATAGACATGCTGCATTTCGAACTCGTCACGCCAGAAAAGCTCGTCCGCTCGGAGGAGGTCTACATGGTCGTCGTCCCCGGCACCGAAGGCGATTTCGGCGTCCTCGAAGGCCACGCGCCCTTCATGTCGACGGTCCGCGACGGCGGCGTGCAGGTATACCGCACGCAGAACGGCACGCCGGAGGTCATCGCGATCAAGGGCGGTTTCGCCGAGGTCAACGCCAAGGGCCTGACCGTCCTCGCCGAACACGCCGGCGAGTAAGCGCATCTCATAAGACTGTTTCCCCGCGAAGGCGGGGACCCAGACTGGGCACCCGCCTTCGCGGGTGAACAAACTGCCTCGATTTGAGCCGGCCAGCCGCGCCCCTCAAACCGTCATCCCAGCGAAAGCTGGGATCTCCCCGTTCCGGGTCGCAGCACCCGCCCCGATGGTATCCCAGCTTCCGCTGGGATGACGGTCGTGAGCGGGGACGCGCTTCAAAGAAATATGCGGGCAGACGTCTGTCGGCTTGCGAGCTTGCGCCGGCCAGCCGCGCCCCGCCAGTCCGTCATCCCAGCGAAAGCTGGGATCTCCCCGTCCCGGGGCGCAGCACTCGTCCCGATGATATCCCAGCTTCCGCTGGGATGACGGTCGTGAGAGGGGACGCGCTTCAAAGAAATATGCGGGCAGACGTCTACCGGCGTGCGAGCTTGCGTCGGCCAGCCGCGCCCCGCCAGTCCGTCATCCCAGCGAAAGCTAAGATCTCCCCGTTCCGGGTCGCAGCACCCGCTCCGATGATATCCCAGCTTCCGCTGGGATGACGGGTGGGGCGCCGCTACAGGAAATTATACGGGTCGACGTCTACCGTCACCCGAACCTTCGACGGCCAGTCCAGCTTCCCCAGCCATTCCCGGATGACATCCTGCACATCCAGCGCCCGCCGCGCATGGACCAGCAGCCGGTACCGGTGCCGCCCCCGCAACATCGCCAGCGGCGCCGGCGCAGGGCCATAGACGTGCATCCCCTCGACCTCGGGCGCACTCCGCCCCACCAGCTTGGCCGTATCGTGCGCGCACCCCTGGTCCTCCGACGACACCACGATCGCGGCGTAACGCCCGAACGGCGGCGCCCCCGCATCCTTCCGCGCGTCGGTCTCCGCGGCATAGAACGCATCTGCATCGCCCGTAATCAGCGCCTGCATCACCTGCGCCCCCGGACTATGCGTCTGAATGAACACGTGCCCGGGCTTCTCGCCGCGCCCCGCACGCCCCGACACCTGCCGGATCTGCTGGAACGTGCGTTCCGCCGCGCGGAGATCGCCGCCGTCGAGCCCAAGATCCGCATCAACCACGCCGACCAAGGTGAGGTTTGGAAAATGATACCCCTTCGTCACCAGCTGCGTGCCGACGACGATGTCGATATCGCCCGCCTCCATCCGCCCGACGAACTCCGCCGCCTTGGCCGGCGACCAGATCGTGTCCGACGTGACCACCGCGGTTTTCGCCTCCGGAAACAGCGCCGTCACCTCGTCCGCGATCCGCTCGACCCCCGGCCCGCAGGCGACCAGCGTATCCTCGCCCTTGCACTCCGGACACACGCGCGGCGTCGGCTCCGCGTGGCCACAATGGTGGCACGCCAACCGTCGCGTCAGCCGATGCTCGACCATCCACGCGGTACAGTTCGGACACTGGAACCGGTGCCCACATGTCCGGCACAATGTCAGTGGCGCATATCCTCGCCGGTTCAAGAACAGTAACGACTGCTCGCCCCGCTCCAGCGTCGCCTGCATAGCCTTCACAAGCCGCGGTGCCAGCCAGCGGCCGCGTTCGGGCGGTTCCTTGATCAGGTCGATAGGCTCGATCGTCGGCATCTCCGCCGCCCCGAACCGCCCCGGCAGTTTCAGCTCCGCATATCGCCCGGTCACGACCTGTTGCCGCGTCTCGATCGCCGGCGTGGCGGAGGCAAGTATCACCGGGCACCCCTCGAACTTGCCGCGCATCACGGCGACGTCGCGCGCATGATAATGCACGCCCTCTTCCTGCTTGAAGCTGGTCTCGTGCGCCTCGTCGACGACGATCAGGCCGAGATCGCGATAGGGCAAGAACAACGCCGACCTCGCGCCCACCGTCACCAATGCCTCGCCACTCGCGATCGCCCGCCAAGCCCTGCGCCGCTGGGTCGAGCGAAGCCCCGAATGCCATGCGATCGGCTCGCACCCGAACCGGTCGTAGAAGCGCTTCAAGAACGGCTCGGTCAGCGCGATCTCGGGCAGCAGCACCAAGGTCTGCCGCCCGTCGCGGATCGCCTGCGCCACCGCCTCGAAATACACCTCGGTCTTGCCCGACCCGGTGACGCCGTCGAGCAGCGTCGGGTGAAACGCGTGCTCCGCCACCCCCGCAACCAAGGCATCCGCCGCCGCGCGCTGGTCGTCGGACAGCACCGGCTCGTGATGCGACGGATCGGGCGCGGGGTAGGGGACGTCGATACTCACCTCGACCGCCTCGATCGCGCCGACCTTCACCAACCCGCGTATGACGGCGTCACTGACCTCCGCCAGCGTCGCCAGTTCGCGGATCAGCCCCTGGCGATCGCCGATCCGCTCCAATGCCTGTTCCCGCTGCGGCGTCAGACGAGGCGGCACGATTCCCGTCGAACGATACTCGATAGCCGTCCGCGCCCCCTCCAGCGCAGACGTTGAGGCCAGCGTCATCCGCAACACCGACGCCGCCGGCGCGAGGTAATAATCCGCCGTCCACTCGACCAGCCGCCGCAGCGGCGCGCCCAAAGGCGGCACGTCGGCGACCGCGAGCAGGTTGCGCAACCGGTTGTCGCCGACCTCCGCATCGGACGGCATCCGCTCCGCCTCCCACACCACGCCGAGCAGTTGCCGGGGCCCGAGCGGCGCGACAACGATCGAGCCCGGCCCTACGTCCATGCCGGCAGGCACGCGGTAGTCGAGCGGCCCGAGGGCGGCGTTGAGGATCAGGACACGAGCGCGGGACGACATCGTCTCGGTATATGGGGGCAGATCGACTCCGCGTGAACCGCCTACGCGACCTGTGCGTCAGACCCGGCGTGGACGGTGGCGCCGAGAGCTAGGCCGCCGTCTTTCGATCGGAGCGTCGGCGCTCGCCGACCCGCTCGCGTTTCGCCTGATACAGGATCGTATCGGCGCGGTGGACGAAATCGCGGATCGTGTGACAGTCGTGATCGAGCATCGCGATCCCGACCGTGCCGGCACTGACCATCGCCAGCCCGCCCATCGCGATCGGAAAGCGCAGCGCCTCCTCGAGTCGCCGACGGACATGGCTCATCGAGGTGGCCAGCACCGGATCGTCGACGATCACCGCAAACTCGTCGCCGCCGAGCCGTGCGGCAAAGCTGCCCTTGAGCCACGGCGCTTCGAGCACGCGTCCGACTCCGCGCAACACGTCGTCGCCCGCGGTATGGCCGAGCGTATCGTTGATCGCCTTGAACCCATCGAGATCGACCAGCGCCAGCAACAGCGGCGTGCCCTGTTCGTGCGCGCGGAGCATCGCGCTATCCAGCGCACGATCGAACGCAGCCCGGTTGGCGATTCCCGTCAGCGAATCGGTGTCCGCGGTGCGGCGCAGCGTCACTTCGAGCGCGTGGCGTTCGGTCACGTCCTGGAACACGCCGACCAGCGCGGCGGGCGTGTCACCGCCGCCCTCGCATTCGCCCATCACGCGGACCCGGCGCAGTTCGCCCTGCGCGGTGGTGAAATCGACCTCGATATCGAGCGGTGCCCCGGTCTCGACCGCGCGCGCCAGCCCGGCGCTGATCTCCGCGCGCATGCGGGGATAGAAATCCATCGCCGTCGCCATCGTCGGCCGCTCGGACATCGGCAGGCCATAGATGTGATAGACCCCGTCCGACCATTCGATATCGTCGTTGGCGAAATTGACGCGCCACGATCCGAACGCCGCCATCCGCTCCGCTTGGCGAAAGATCCGGTCCTGCCGGGCTAGCGCGGCGGCCTGCCGGTCGGCGATGGTCGCGATCGTTATCGCCTGATGCGCGGCGGCGCGCGCCGCGATCGTCGTCTCGGCCAGCGTCGCCAGATGCTGCAACGCGCGCCGTCCGGCGTCGCTGAGGCTGCGCGGGGCGGTATCGATGATGCACAGCGCGCCGATCGCGTGACGCTCGCCGGTGTCGTCGATCGCGTGGATCGGCGCCCCCGCATAAAAGCGCAGGCCGTTGTCGGGAACGACCATCGGGTTCGATTCGAATCGCGGGTCTAGCGTCATGTCATCGATGACCAGCGGACCGCTGCCCCGGATCGTGTGCGCGCACATGCCGACGTCGCGCGCGATCTCGCCCCGCGCGCCGGTGTTCGATGCCTTAATCCAGAGCCGGTCGGAGTCGACCAGCGTCAACATCGCGGTCGGGCAATTGAGCATCTCCGCGGCCAGCGCCACCAGCGCATCGAAATCGCGCTCGGGTTCGCTATCCAGCAGAGCGAGCGCGTGCAGCGCGGCTAACCGCCGTGTCTCGTCCGCGAACATGTCGGCCGGGGGCAGTGCTGAAGACATGATGTTTCTAATAAAGCGAGGGCGTTAATTTTCTTTGCCGGTTCCAGCGGATACTGTCCACCGCATGACCATCGCCATCCCCCGTCTACAGTCTTGCTGCCGCGCGATGGGTCGACATCCGATGATGTTGATTCTTACAATAAGCCTCCATCAATGCTCTGGAGCGACCATCTGGCCCGTGATCGGCGTCGATCGGTCCATACGGTGCGCGCCTACCAGGCGACCGCGGAGCGCTTGACCGCGTTCCTGCAGACGCATTGGGGCGAGCGGATCGACCGCGCCGACCTTGCTCGGGTCACCGCGTCCGATCTCCGCGCCTATCTCGCCGATCGCCGCGAACACGGGCTCGGCAACGCGTCCGCCGCGCGAATTGTCGGCGGTGCGCGGGTTCCTTGCCTGGGCCAACGACCGCGCCGAGCAACCGCGGATGCGGGGCCCGCGCGTTAAAACCGGCGTGCCGCGGCCGATCTCGCCGACCGAAGCCGTCGCGCTGGCCGAGGAGGTGGCGGACGATGCGACCGAGCCGTGGATCGGCGCGCGGGACTGGGCGGTGCTGATGCTGCTGTACGGCGCGGGGCTGCGGATCGGCGAGGCGCTGACGTTGCGCGGCGATATCCTCCCGCTCGGCGAGACGATCCGGGTAACGGGCAAGCGCGCCAAGACCCGCATCGTACCGCTGTTGCCGCAGGTCTGTGCGGCGATCGAAGCCTATATCGCGCAGACGCCGTGGCCGGTCTCGCGCGACGAACCGCTGTTCCGCGGCGCGAAAGGGGGCCGCTGTCTCCGGTCATGATCCGTCGCGCGGTACAGGCGGCACGGACCCGACTAGGGCTGGGCGATCGGACGACGCCGCACGCGCTACGCCACAGTTTCGCGACGCACCTATTGGGTCGGGGGCAGACCTGCGCGCGCTCCAGGAGTTGCTGGGGCATGCTAGCCTCAGTTCGACGCAGGTCTATACGCAGGTCGACGCGGCGCATCTGATGGACGTCTACCGCAACGCGCACCCCAGGGCCTGATTACCCCTTGGGTTTCCACGTCACGACGCGCCAGCCATAGCCGAGGATGATCACGACGAACGTCGCCACCGCGACAGGCCCGACATAGCGGTCGAGTTCCTCGAAATGCGAGCCGAGCAGGATCCCGGCATAGGCGAGCACGGTGTTCCAGATCGCGCTGCCCGCCGCAGTCCAGATCACGAACTGCCAGATCGGCATCCGCGTCATTCCCGCGGGCAGTGAGATGACGGTGCGAAAGGTCGGCATGAACCGGAACACGAAGATCACCCACCCGCCGCGCTTCATGAAGAAGCGGTGGATTGTCTCGACGTCGGACCATTCCATCGTCAGCCAGCGCCCGTTGCGCTCGATAAACGGGCGAAAGCGTTCGTAGCCGATGTTGCGGCCGATATAATACCAGAAGTAATTGCCGACGACCGACCCCGCGGTGCCCCAGGCGATCAGCGGAACGACGGTCATGTCGCCACGCGCGACCGCCATGCCGCCGAGCCCCATGATGACTTCGGACGGTACCGGCGGCACGATATTCTCGAGCGCCATCAACAGGAAGATACCGAAATATCCGCCCCAGGCGATCAGATCGAGGATGAATGCGGTCATGGGTATGAGATACTGCCGGGACGCTGGATGGGTTCCGCGAGGCGTTCCACCATTGCACCACCCCGGCGAAGGCCGGGGCCCAATTGGGGGACGGTTGTGATGGAAAACGGCGCTTCGTTACTGCGACCTTTCCAATTGGGCCCCGGCCTCCGCCGGGGTGGTATTCTGTCCGCTTACCGCGACGCGACCTTCGCCTCGATCGCATCCCAGATCATGCCGGCGACATCGGTCCCATCGAACTTCTCGATCGCGACGATCCCGGTCGGCGACGTCACGTTGATCTCGGTCAGCCAAGTCCCCCCGATCACATCGATTCCGACGAACAACAGCCCGCGCTTCTTCAACTCCGGCCCGAGCACCGCGCAGATCTCGCGCTCCTTGTCGGTCAGCTCCGACTTCTCCGCCGACCCGCCGACCGCGAGGTTCGAGCGGATCTCGCCTTCGCCCGGCAGCCGGTTGATCGCGCCCGCGACTTCGCCGTCGATCAGCACGATCCGCTTGTCGCCCTTCGCGACGTCGGGGAGGAACGCCTGCACCATGTGCGGCTCGCGCCACGTCATGTTGAAGACCTCCATCAGCGCCGACAAATTGGCGCCATCCGACTCGACCTTGAAGATCGCCTTGCCGCCATTGCCGTGGAGCGGCTTGATGACGATCGCGCCGTGCTCGGCGAGGAATTTCCGCGCCTCGTCGAGCGAGCGCGTGACGAGCGTCGGCGGCATGAACTGCGGATAGTCGAGCACGAACACCTTCTCGGGCGCGTTCCGGACCTGCGCCGGATCGTTCACGACGAGCGTCTTGTCGGCGATTCGCTCGAGCAGGTGAGTCGCGGTGATGTAGCCGAGATCGAACGGAGGATCCTGGCGCATCAGCACGACGTCCGCCTCGTCGCCGAGGTCTAGGTTCACTGGCTCGCCGACCGAGAAGTGATCGCCGACGACACGCTGCACGGTGACCGGATGCGCCTTCGCCCAGACCCGGCCGTCGCGGTAATTCAAATCCTCGGCCGAATAATGGAAGAGCGTATGGCCACGATCCTGCGCGGACAACATCAGCGCGAAGGTCGAATCGCCGGCGATGTTGATGCTGTCGAGCGGGTCCATCTGGACGGCGACGGTGAGAGTCATTCTCGCATTCCTTCCATGCATCCCAATTCCGTCACCCCAGCGGAAGCTGGGGTCTCCCCGTAACTGGAAGACCCCAGCGTCCGCTGGGGTGACGGGTTGGGATGGTTCGGATCGGGACTTAGGAAGGCGGGCGGGATTTGTCACCCACGCTCGCCTGATCCCCGCCCGATCCCGTCACCCGATCCACGCGTTCTCGATGTGCCGCGGCCGCGTACCCGGTGCGAGCAGGATCACGTCGACGCGGATGTCGTCGCCCGGCCGGGCATAGCGCGGCATCAGATACTCCGCCGCCGCCGCCACCCGAGCTAGCCGGCGTTCGTCGATCGCGAAGTCGAGTTCGGCAGCGGTCGCGCGGGTCTTGACCTCGACGAACGCGATCAGGTTGCCTTTGCGCGCGACGAGATCGACCTCGCCAGCCGGAGTCCGCACGCGGCGATCGAGAATGCTCCAGCCTTTCAGCCGCAACCACCACCCCGCCAGCCGCTCGCCACGACGCCCGACGGCTTCCGCAACCTGTCGGTCCTGCGTGTTCCCCTTCCGCTTGCGGGAGGGGCTAGGGGAGGGCGGGAGCGGCACGTCCGTGGCATGCCCTCCCCGACCCCTCCCGCAAGCGGGAGGGGAGATCAGCCCTCTGCCTTCAATTCCAGCGCCCGCGCATAGAGCGCCTTCCGGTCGAGCCCGAGCTTCTTCGCCACCTCGCTCGCCGCCTGCCCGGTCGACAGTCGCGTCAAAGCCTCGACCAGCGCCGTATCCCCATCCTCCGCGCTCGCCGGCGGCGCATCGCCCGGCGGGGCCACGACGATCACGATCTCCCCCCGCGGCGGCGCGTCCGCATAGCGCTCGGCCAGCGTCGACAGCTTCCCCGTCACGGCCTCCTCGAACTTCTTGCTGATCTCCCGCGTCACCGCCGCCTCGCGGTCGCCGAGCCCTTCGAGCAACGCCGCCAGACACGCCCCCAACCGAGGCCCCGACTCGTACATTACCAAAGTCGCGCGGATCGTCGCCACCTCCGCGATAGCCTCCGCCCGCGCGTGCAGCTTCGACGGCAGGAACCCCACGAACAGGAACCGGTCGGTCGGCAGCCCCGCCAGCGTCAGCGCCGCCACCGCCGCGCACGGCCCCGGAATCGTCACCACCAGATGCCCCGCGGCCCGCGCGTCGCGCACCAGCTTGAAGCCGGGGTCAGAGATCAGCGGCGTCCCCGCATCCGACACCAGCGCCACCGCCTGCGTCGCCATCCGCGCGATCAGCGCCGGGCGCACGCCTTCCGCGCTGTGATCGTGATACGGCACCATCGGCGTCTTCGTACCGATATGGCGGAGTAACCCGGCGGTGACGCGGCTGTCCTCGACCGCGATCACGTCGGCGCGGCGGAGGATGTCGGCGGCGCGCGGCGACAGATCGCCAAGATTGCCGATCGGGGTCGCGACGATGTAGAGGCCGGGATCGAGAAGAGATTCAGGGTTCATGGGGATGGTCATGGCAGACGCGACGACGATAGGGCAACCGGGACGGCAACGCGCATTCGGCCGGTGGGTGGCACTCGGTGCGGCGTGCTTGCTTGGTGCATGTCAGACGATCGTCCCGCGCGGACCGGTCGAGCCGTCGCAGCAGCGCCCGACCACGCGTCCCGTCGATCGTCCCGACATCGGCGTCGAGACCGGTATCCCGCGCGATGCCGAGCGTAACCGCGTCGCGCTGCTCGTGCCGCTGTCGGGCAGCAACGCCGGCGTCGGCACCTCGATCGCCAACGCGACGATGCTCGCGCTGCTCGACACGCAGAACCAGCGCGTCCGGATCACCAACTACGACACCGCGACCGGTGCCGCCGCCGCCGCCCAGCGCGCGATCGCGGAAGGCGCTCAACTGATCCTCGGCCCGTTGCTCGCCGACGACGTCCGCGCGGTCGCACCGATCGCGCGCGCCGCGAACATCCCGGTGCTC
Organism: Sphingomonas sp. LR55; assembly: GCF_036856015.1. Classification (NCBI taxonomy): domain Bacteria; kingdom Pseudomonadati; phylum Pseudomonadota; class Alphaproteobacteria; order Sphingomonadales; family Sphingomonadaceae; genus Sphingomonas; species Sphingomonas sp. LR55. Next base: position 2,455,495 of record NZ_JASPFO010000001.1, on the reverse strand, counting down.
AGCTTCTCCAACGATCTCGGCGTGGCGGGCAACGGCGCGTACCTGATGGGCTATGTTCCGACCCAATCGATCGCACGCGTGGTCGATTTCGCCAAGGAGCGTGGCGTCAGCAACTTCGCCGGCCTCGTCCCCAACGGCCTGTACGGTGAGCGCGCGTCGACCGCGTTCCTCCGCGCGGTCGAAGGCGCCGGTGGCCAGGTCGTCTCGCTCCAGACCTACGCGCGGTCCCGGTGGCATTTCGGGCGCGGTCACGCGGTTGGCCGCAAAGGCCCCTATGACGCAGTCCTGATCGCCGACGGTGGCACCACCGCAGCCTCGGCGGCAGCGATGGTAAAGCGCGGCGGCGGTGCGTCGACGCGCATCCTCGGCACCGAACTCTGGAATTCCGACACCAGCATCGCCGCCAAGCCCGCACTGTCCGGCGCCTGGTATGCCAGCGTCTCCGACACGCTGTATCGCCAATACGCCGCCAAATACCGCGCACGCTTCGGCGCCGGGCCATACCGCCTGTCGAGCCTCGGCTATGATTCGGTGCTGCTGACGGTCCGCATCGCGCGCGATTGGAAGCCCGGCACGCCGTTCCCGGTCAACCGCCTGCGCGACGGCGACGGCTTTGCCGGCATCGACGGCGCGTTCCGCTTCGGCCGCGACAACGTCGCCGAGCGCGCGCTGGAAGTGAAGGAAATCCGCGGCGGCACGACCACGGTGGTCTCGCCCGCTCCGACCGGCTTCGGGAAATAAGCTGCGGGTTTTGAGGCAGCAGCAATCCCAGGATCGGCGCCGTCAGCCCGGACTGGGGCGGCAGTTCTTCCGACCGGCCAGGCAAAGCGTGTTTCCCCGCGAAGGCGGGGACCCAGTCTGGGCTCCCGCCTTCGCGGGAGAACATGGTGGCGGGCGTAGCCAATTCGGTGGCGCGGCTCTGACCGTCGGTCCGCCGACCTGATCAGCTCCCTTGCGGCCGATCTTCTCGACCCGCGCGACGACTTCTTCACGCACCGATTCCGGCACGAACTTGGCGATATTCCCGCCGTACAACGCGATTTCCTTGACCAGCCGGCTAGCGATCGGCTGCAACGCGACGTCGGCCATCAGGAACACCGTCTCGACGCGCGGATTGATCTGCTGATTCATCCCCGCCATCTGATACTCGTATTCGAAATCGGCGACCGCGCGCAGGCCCCGGACGATCACCTTCGCCCCCTGCCGCTCGGCAAAGTCCATCAGCAGCGAATCGAACTCAACGACTTCGATATCGCCGCCGATCCCCGCGACCTCGCGCCGCACCGTCGCCATCCGCTCCTCGATCGTGAACATCGGCGACTTCGAGGGGTTGGTCGTCACCCCAATCACCAGCCGGTCGACCAGCTTCGCGCCGCGCCGGATGATGTCCATATGGCCCAACGTGACCGGATCGAACGTGCCTGGATAGACACCAATGCGTGCGGTCATATTGAACTCCCGGTTGTACGCTTAGCGGTCGCGTTCGAGCACGAAACGGGCGATGTCGCGCAACAGATCGGCTTCCTTGCCATAGCTATGCAGGTGCGCGATCGCCTGGTCGACCAGCATCCGCGCCTGTTCGCGCGCGCTCGGGCCCGAGCAGCGACAGGAACGTCTCCTTGCCCGCGACCTCATCCTTGCGCAGCGACTTGCCGACGACCGCCTCGTCGCCCTCGGCATCGAGCAGATCGTCGGCGATCTGGAACGCAAGTCCCAGGTCATGCGCATAGCCGCGAAGACCGACCCGGCCCTCCGGCGGCAAGCGCCCGAGGATCGCGCCGGCCTCGACCGACGCCGAGATCAGCGCCCCCGTCTTCATCTGCTGCAACCGCGTGACGGTGTTCAGGTCGAAGCGCGTGCTCTCCGCCTCGATATCCATCTTCTGCCCACCCGCCATGCCGTTCGGCCCAGCCGCGCGCGAGGTCCGTCACCAGTTCGATCCGTACGAACGGATCGGGGTGCGTCGCCGGATCGGCGAGGATCTCGAACGCCAGCGCATGCAGGCAGTCACCCGCAAGGATCGCGGTCGCCTCGTCGAACACCTTGTGGACGGTCGGCTTGCCGCGCCGCATGTCGTCATTGTCCATCGACGGCAGGTCGTCATGGATCAGCGAATAGACGTGGATCGCCTCCAGCGCGGTCGCTGCCCGCGCCGAACATTCGTGCGCGACGTCGAACAGATTGGCGGTCGCGAACACGAGCAGCGGGCGCAACCGCTTGCCGCCACCGATCGCGGCATGCCGCATCGCGCGGTACAGGTCGCCGCGCGGATCGTCGGGGATCGTCAGCAACTGGTCGAACTGCCGGTCGATCTCGGCCGCGACGTCGGCGAGGGCGGCATCCAGCGTGACGGGCATCTGGCTCACCGCGTCAGCCCGCCGCGAACGGGCGGACGCCCGCGGGCTTGCCGTCGCCATCGAGCCGGATCGCCTCGATCCGCGCCTGCGCCGCATCGAGCCGGTCGGCGCAACGCTGACGCAGCTTGTTGCCGCGCTCGTACAGCTCGATCGCCTGCTGGAGTGGCGTGTCGCCACTCTCCAGCTTTCCGACGATAAGCTCGAGTTCCTTCAGTGCATCCTCGAACGCGAGGTCTTCGATCGGCGTGTCCATGTCCGTCGCTATGGCGCAGGCACGCGATGGGGGTCAAGGACGTGGCGCCCGGGTTCAGACGGGTTCGGACGCGTTCAGCGCAGTCGGCTGACGGTCCAGGTATAAAGTACCGAGACGCCGACCAGCCCGAAATCGACCGCCGCCTGCATCCGGTGTGGTGCGGGGTCGCGCGCATCATGCGTGACCAGCTGCACATCGACGGTCGGATGCCGCACGGCGATCGCGGTGAGCGCGATCAACCCCACCATGACCAGCGTCGCCTTACGATTTCGCATCCTGTGTTCCCCGGCCATGGTTGCGATCATGTCGCACTTCGTCATCCCCGACAAGTCGGCCGCGATCAGGCGGCGACAAGTCGAGCCGCAATCAGGCGGCAATGCACAATGACGGCGCCTCACGCGCGGTCGCGGCCCGCTGCCTTCGCCGCGAACAGCGCGCGGTCGGCGCAATTGTAGAGCAGCTTCCAGTCGGTCTCGTCGAGCAACGGTCCGGTGCACGCGCCGATGCTCGCGGTCACGGCGATGTCGAACGGCATGCGCTGGCTGCGCAACCGGTCGAGCACGGAATCCGGCGCGACGGCATTCGCCGCATCGACCAGGATCGCGAACTCCTCGCCGCCGATCCGCGCGACCAGCGCGTCGGCCGGCACCGCGTTACGCAGCGCGCGCGACCACGCGCAGCACCTCGTCGCCGCCGTCATGCCCGATCATCTCGTTGACGCGCTTGAAATGATCGACATCGGCGATCAGCAGCATCTGGTCGCCTGGCCGACCGATCGCACGGGTCAGGAACGCGCGGCGGTTGAGCAGCCCGGTCAACGGCTCGGTATCCGCCAGCAGCCGCGCGGCGATCTCCTGTTCGCGCGCGGTATCGCGTTCGACGCTGAGCAGGCGGATCCGGTAGGCGATCGCGAGGCTCGACAGCATCGATTCGAGCGCCATCGACAGGATCGTCGAATTGTCGAGCCACAGGCTCCAGTCGAGCAGCGCGAAGGCGTTGGCGATGCGCAGTCCGGCGACCGCGATCGGCACGCTCCACGCCAGCGCGAACAGCCACAGGAAATTGCTCCGCACGCGCCATGCCCGGTAGAGGACGACGGGGACCAGTATGAGCAGCGCGAGATACGCACTCGCGAGCAGCGTATCGAGCGTATGGAAATGCCACGGCGCGAAGGCCCCCCATGTCAGCCCGGCCGCCAGCAGCGCGGCCATCACGATCGTGCTCGCGGGGCGCAGCCATCCGGTGAAAACCGCGCGCTCGAAGAAGGTCCGCGCGAACAGCAGCGCGGCGGCGGCGGACCCCGCGAGGAACAGCGCGTTCAGTCGCTGGCGGTCGTTGTTGTCGAGGTCGGGGATCATCTGCCCGAGCGCCCCCGACGAGGTCAGCGCATAAGCGAGCAGGCACAGCACCAGCAGGCAATATGCGGGCTGGAACGCCTGGCGCAGCGCCCCCCACAAAGCGAGGTTGTAGACGATCAGCGCGATCGCCATCCCGCCGAACGCGCCGTACAGTGCGGCGAGCAGGATCTCGGTGGTATCGCGCTGCGCGTGATCGGCCATCGCGGGGCCGAGGATCAGCCCGCGCAGGTTCGCCGCCCCCTCGACATGCCACAGCAGCCGGACCGGCGCGGCATCGTGATGCGGGATCGGCTGGACGATCACCGCGCCAAGTCCGAGCAACCGCCCCGCGGTGCGCGAGGTGAAGCCGGTCTGGCGGATCGACCCATCGGCGTACTGGACGAACAGCGTGACGCGGTTCACCCAGGTGCTGCCGATCCGCACGGTATGATCGTCGCCGCTGATCGCGGGCAGGCGCTGCGACAGGATCCAGAAGTCGCCGCCGCCGAACCGAGTCTGCGATGTCGTGCAGTCGAAACCGGCCGGCTTGGCGAACAGCGCGGCGGGAGTCTGGCCGGCGAGGGCAGGGCGGACGCAGACCGAAAGCGGCGTGCCCGTGACCGCGACGGCGGGCGCGGCAAGGGCAAGACCGAAGCCCAGCGCGAGCGCGCCGATCATCCATCGCAACCATGCCAAGCGTTCCATCCCACGACGCTAGCGCCGCTTCCCCAATTATCGGTAAACGCACGCAGATTCCTCGCGACGCATCGATCCTCCCCCGCCAGGGGGAGGTGGCTGGCGCCCGCCAGACGGAGGGGGAGGGAAAGACGACGTCCGTCGCGAAGTCCTCCCCACCCTTGTCCTTCCCGCCACCTCGTAACGTGGATGCGTATCCCATCTGCCCATCAGCCCCACCCCGGCGAAGGCCGGGGCCCAGTTGCAAAGGTCGCAGTAACGATGCGCCGTCCGCAGTTATCACCGCCTCCCAACTGGACCCCGGCCTCCGCCGGGGAGGGGCCTGTGGCGGTGAGGGGGGCTGGTGTTTGCTGGGGGAAGCTTGTGGTTCGGATAAACGGATCGAAGCATTCAGGCGCAGCACCTGCCCCTTGTTCTCCCGCGAAGGCGGGAGCCCAGTCTGGATCCCCGCCTTCGCGGGGAAACACGCTTTCTCATTGTAAGCGTTCCGAACCAAAAAAAGCCCGCCGCCGGATCGCTCCGACGGCAGGCCCTTCACACCACATCGAAACCCGAGATCACTCGGTCTCGACGGTCTCCACCTTGCCCTTCTTCTTCGGCTTCTTCGGCGCCGCAGGCTCGATCGCGAACGACAGCGCGCCGTCCTTCATCTTCACCGTCACCTCGCCGCCGTGCACCAGCTTGCCAAACAACAGTTCCTCGGCGAGCGGCTGCTTGATCTTCTCCTGGATCAGGCGACCCATCGGCCGTGCGCCGTACAGCTTGTCATAGCCCTTGGTCGTGAGCCACGCCTTCGACTCGTCGTCGAGGACGATGTGCACGCCGCGATCCGCCAGCTGGAGTTCGAGCTGGAGGATGAACTTGTCCACTACGCGTGCCACCACTTCGGTCGGCAGATACCCGAACGGCACCACCGCATCGAGACGGTTGCGGAATTCCGGCGTGAACATCTTCGTCACGGCCACCTCGTCCTCGCCCTCGCGCGACAAATTGCCAAAGCCGACCGTCTCGCGCGCCATGTCGCTGGCACCCGCATTGGTCGTCATGATCAGGATGACGTTACGGAAATCGACCGACTTGCCATGCTGGTCGGTCAGCCGCCCATTATCCATCACCTGCAACAGGATGTTGAACAGGTCCGGATGCGCCTTCTCGATCTCGTCGAGCAACAGGACGCAGTGCGGGTTCTGGTCGATCGCATCGGTCAGCAGACCGCCCTGGTCGAACCCGACATAGCCTGGGGGCGCACCGATAAGACGGCTGACCGAATGCCGCTCCATATATTCGGACATGTCGAACCGCTGGAGCGGAATCCCGAGGATCGTCGACAGCTGCTTGGCGACTTCGGTCTTGCCGACGCCCGTAGGCCCGGTGAACAGATAGTTGCCGATCGGCTTCTCCGGCTCGCGCAGGCCCGCCCGCGCCAGCTTGATCGCCGACGACAGCTTCTCGATCGCCGCATTCTGCCCGAACACCACGCGCTTCAGATCCGTCTCAAGCGTGGCCAAAGCCAGCTTGTCGTCGGTCGAAACCGACTTTGGCGGGATGCGAGCCATCGTCGCGATGACCTGCTCGATCTCCTTGGGGGTAATCGTCTTCTTGCGCTTGTTCGGCGGCACCAGCATCTGCATCGCGCCGACCTCGTCGATCACGTCGATCGCCTTGTCCGGCAGCTTGCGGTCGTTGATGTACCGCGCCGACAGCTCCACCGCCGACTTGATCGCATCGGGGGTGTACTTGACGTTGTGGTGATCCTCGAACGCCGAGCGCAAGCCCGCGAGGATCTTGATGGTATCCTCGATCGTCGGCTCGTTCACGTCGATCTTCTGGAAGCGCCGCAGCAACGCGCGGTCCTTCTCGAAGTGATTGCGGAACTCCTTGTACGTCGTCGAGCCGATGCAACGAATGGTGCCGCCGCTAAGCGCAGGCTTGAGCAGATTCGAGGCATCCATAGCGCCGCCACTCGTCGCACCCGCACCGATCACGGTGTGGATCTCGTCGATGAACAGCACCGCGTCGGGCAGCTTCTCGAGCTCGTTGACGACCGCCTTCAGCCGCTCCTCGAAGTCGCCACGATACCGCGTCCCCGCCAGCAACGCGCCCATGTCGAGCGAGTAGATGACGGCAGGCAACAGTACGTCGGGCACGTCACCCTCGACGATTTTCCGCGCCAGTCCTTCCGCGATCGCGGTCTTGCCGACGCCGGGATCACCGACATAAAGCGGGTTGTTCTTCGACCGGCGGCACAGGATCTGGATCGTGCGATCCACCTCCGGCCCGCGCCCGATCAGGGGATCGACCTTGCCGTTCTTGGCCTTCTCGTTGAGGTCGACCGTGAATTGCTTGAGCGCGCTTTCCGTCTTGCCCTTCTCCTGTCCCTTGGCCGGCTTCTCGTCGTCCGCACCCTTTGGCGTGGATGCTTCGGTCGCCTGCTGCCCGCCCTTGCCGACACCGTGGCTGATGAAGCTGACCGCATCGAGGCGGCTCATGTCCTGCTGTTGCAGGAAATAGACGGCATAGCTCTCGCGCTCGCTGAACAAAGCGACGAGCACGTTGGCACCCGTCACTTCGTCGCGGCCCGACGACTGGACGTGCAGGATTGCGCGCTGGACGACGCGCTGGAACCCGCTGGTCGGCGACGGATCGGTCGCCGCATCGACCTTCAGCGCATCGAGCTCGCTATCGAGGTAATGCGCGACGGTGTTCTTCAGTTCGCCGATCTCGACGTTGCACGCGGTCATGACCTTCGACGCATGTTCGTCGTCGATCAGCGCGAGCAGCAGATGCTCCAGCGTCGCATATTCGTGGCGCCGGGACGATGCCGCCTCGAGCGCCTTGTGCAGCGTGGTCTCGAGGGCGGGTGCAAATGATGGCATTTACAATACTCCTGTCGGGCCGCGAGACCGCGAGCCCTTTGCCACTATGTCGGAATTGATATCGGTCGCATCAAGCACTTGAACCCGGCCCCGTCCGTTCCTGCACTGTCCGAAAACACCCAGTGGAGAGGCGGGGAGGGCGATCACCGCCTGAAAAGGTCGTCGGCACTGGCCCGGTGGCTGACCGCGCGGTCCTTCTTGACCTGGCATCTGGCGATCTCGCCCTGCAGCACGGTGATCCGCGCATCCAGTTCGGCGACCGACAACGGATCGAGGTCCTGCCGCACCAGTGCGTCAAGTAGATCGTCGGGACGGGAGGGGGCGTCTTCCAGGTCCATCGTGGATGCAACGTTGACCCGCACCAGAGTGATGTCAATAAGGCCGGCACATCAAAAGGGACGTGACGAGCAGATGACCGCGACACCCGACACCATTTCGAGTAACTTAGGCTTACCTGACGTCATGAAGGCGATCGATCCCGAGCAGCCGGGCGGTCCCGAGGTGCTGGTGCTCGTCGATCGTCCCGTGCCGCAGCCGGGGCCGGGCGAAGTCCTGGTCAAGGTCGCCGCGGCGGGGGTCAATCGCCCCGAAGTCATGCAGCGCCAGGGCAAATACCCGCCCCCACCCGGCGCACCGTCGATCCTCGGCATGGAAATTTCCGGCACGATCGTCGCGGTCGGCGAAGACGTCGGCGACGAACAGATCGGCCAGTCGGTCTGCGCGCTGATCTCCGGCGGTGCCTATGCGGAATACGCGGTCGCGCCGTTCGGCCAGTGCCTGCCCGTCCCCGAAGCGCTCACGATGATCGAGGCCGCGGCGATGCCGGAGACGCTCTTCACCGTCTGGACCAATTTGTTCGAGCGCGCCTATGCCACCGAAGGCGACACCGTCCTCGTCCACGGCGGCACCAGCGGCATCGGCACGATGGCGATCGGGCTGTGCAACGTGTTCGGGATCGACATCATCGTCACCGCGGGTTCCAAGGCCAAGTGCGAAGCCGCGCTCAGCCTCGGCGCGACCCACGCGATCGACTACAAGTCCGAGGATTTCGTCGAGCGCGTGAAGCAGATCACCGGCGGCAAGGGCGTCGCCGCGGTGCTCGATATGGTCGGCGGCGATTACGTCCCCCGCAACCTGCAATGTCTCGCCGAAGACGGCCGCCACGTCTCGATCGCGGTCATGGGCGGCGCGACGGCCACCGTACCCCTGTTCGAGATCATGCGCCGCCGCCTCACGCTGACCGGCTCGACGCTCCGCCCGCGGGACACGGCGTTCAAGTCGCTGGTCGCGGACGAACTCGCGCGCACGGTGTGGCCGCACGTCGAGGCGGGCAAACTGAAACCAGTCATCGACCGCACCTTCGCCTTCGCCGACGCGCCGGCCGCGCATACCCGGATGGAAGCGGGCGACCATGTCGGGAAGATCGTCCTGACGATGGGGTAAGGGGGCACTAGCCCCCGCCACCGGTTGGAGCACGATAGCCAGTCGCATCAGTCAGCCGCATCGGCGAGGGGTGTAGTCACCAGCCGCGTCGGTGATCGAGCAGGACACCCGCCCCACTCCCGTCGCGTCGGTGATCGAGCAGGACACCCGCCCCACTCCCGTCGCGGCGGTGATGGAGGAGGACACCCGCCCCAAACCCGTCACCCCAGCGAAAGCTGGGGTATCCCAGTTTGACGGCTAACGGTCACCCCAAGCACACCACCACCCCGGCGAAGGCCGGGGCCCAATTGGGAGCGCCGAGTAACGACCCACAGTCCTCCGTTACCGCGACCTTTCCAATTGGGCCCCGGCCTTCGCCGGGGTGGGATGGGGGTAGGAACGCTCCGCCCCGGCCAATTTTGTTCTCCCGCGAAGGCGGGAGCGCAGTCTGGATCCCCGCCTTCGCGGGGAAACATGCTGCTTTAGGGCAACGCTAGACATCGATCCTCTCCCGGCGGGGGAGGATCAAAAGAACCGACGCCAGCCACGGTGCTCAGCGTCGATCAATTCTCAGTTGCTATCCGAACTGTCATCCCCACCGCTCGTTGCCAGCAGAACACCGACCACCAGCGCCGCCAGGATACCGATGCTCACATACGTCGCAGTCGGCCCCTCGGCGAGTTTGCCCTTGCCCGACGTCGCCGTCCCCGTACGCGCGACCGACAGCGACCTCGCCGGATTGGCCGCCGACGCCATCGTCGGCGCAACCATCATCGCCGCGCCCGCAGCCGTCACCGCGACATTCTTGAAACGAAACTTCATGATATTTTCTCCCTGTAAGACCTTGCCATAGGTTCAGCTTCGCCCCGATTCGTCAACGCGTTTGCGCGCAGTTGCAGCAACGTTTTCACGCTGACTTCTAACAGTCACCAGAGTGCGACTGCCCTGTCACAATACTCGGCTAGATCATCGCCAAGGGATAGACTTGCGGGGGTAAGGCCATGAACGCCGTGACGACGTTTTCGCCATCTAGCATCATCGGCGCCGACATCACCGATATCGCCGATTTCATCCACTCACGCCCTGCCGTCCCCGAGCCGATCGTCGAGCGTCGCCAATACCGCACGATCTGGATCTCCGACGTCCACCTCGGCACGCGCGGCTGCAATGCCGGGATGCTCAACGACTTCCTCGACCACGTCGACAGCGAGACGATGTACCTTGTCGGCGACATGATCGACGGCTGGCGGCTCAAGAAGAAATTCTACTGGCCCGCCGCGCACAACGACGTCCTCTGGCGCCTGCTCAAGCGCGCCAAGCGCGGTACGCGGGTGGTCTACATCCCCGGCAACCATGACGAGGTGTTCCGCCAATATTCGGGGCTCGACCTGGGGGCATCTCGATCCGTCGCAACGCGATCCACGAGACCGCCGATGGTCGCCGCCTGCTCGTGCTCCACGGCGACGAGTTCGACGCGATCACGCTCGCGCACCGCTGGGTCGCGCATATCGGCGACGCCGCCTACACGATGCTGATGGGCCTCAACCGCTGGGTCAACGCCGCGCGCCGCCGGATGGGCATGCCCTATTGGTCGCTGTCGAAGCACGCCAAGGCCAAGGTCAAGAACGCGGTGGCCTTCATCTCGCACTTCGAGGAAGTCGTCGCGCACGCGGCCGGCGTTCGCGGCGTCGAGGGCGTCGTCTGCGGCCACATCCACACCGCCGAAATGCGCGAGATCGCCGGTATCGCCTATTACAACGATGGCGACTGGGTCGAAGGCTGCACGGCCTTGGTCGAGCATTTCGACGGTCGCATGGAACTCCTCCACTGGGGTGACGAAATCGCCGCCCGCGAGAAGGACAAGGTCGTCACGTTGGCCGCCTAACCTAAACCCTCTCCCCCTCGGGGAGAGGGAAAGACGCGAAGCGGCGAGGGTGAGGGCAAGTCCACCACGCCAGTGAACAGCGTGCCCTCATCCTCCCACTTGGCTGCGCCAAGCGGGCCCCTCCCTCTCCCCGACGGGAGAGGGCAAAACGGAGAAAACACGATGCGTATCGCGATCGTCACCGACGCCTGGAGCCCGCAAGTCAACGGCGTCGTCCGCACCCTCCAGGCGGTCCGCAAGGAACTCGAATCGATCGGCCATCAGGTCCTGATCGTCTCCCCCGAACAGTTCGCCTCGATGCCATGCCCGACCTATCCCGAGATCCGCTTGGCCTTTGCGCGGTCCGGCGCAGTCGGTCGCCTGCTGGCAAGCTTCGGCGCCGACGCGATCCATCTCGCCACCGAAGGCCCGGTCTGCCTCGCCGCGCGCACCTGGTGCCTTGCCCGCGCGCTCCCCTTCACCAGCGCGTATCACACCCAGTTTCCCGACTATATCGCCGCGCGCACCGGCGCGAACCCCGACTGGATCTGGCGCTACATCCGCTGGTTCCACCGCCCCGCCCAGTCGATCCTCGTCTCGACGCCCTCGGTCGCCAGGACGCTGTCGGACCAGGGCCTGCACCAGGTCCGCGAATGGGGCAGGGGCGTAGACTTCGCGCAGTTCGGCCTCGACGGCGCCCGCGATCCCGAGCTGACAGCGCTGCCCGGGCCGATCCAGCTCTATGTCGGCAGGGTCGCGGTCGAGAAGAACATCGAAGCGTTCCTGTCCTCCGCGCATCCCGGTACGAAGGTCGTGGTCGGCGACGGCCCCGCCCGCGCCACGCTTGCACGCCGCTTCCCGGACGCGGTCTTTCTCGGCCAACGCTCAGGCCTAGATCTCGCCGCCGCCTACCGCACCGCCGACGTCCTCGTCTTCCCGAGCCGCACCGACACCTTCGGTCTCGTCATGATCGAGGCGCTGGCTTGCGGAACCCCCGTCGCGGCGTACCCGGTCACCGGGCCGATCGACGTCCTCGACGACCGCGTCGGCGCGATGCACGAAGACCTCGACACCGCGATCGCTACCGCGCTCACCCGCGACCGCGTCACCTGCGCCGCCTATGCCGCACGCTACAGCTGGCCGGCCAGCGCACGCCAGTTCCTCCACGCGCTCGTCCCCCTCGAAGGAAAGCTCATGGCGGCCTGAGCTTGTTCGCTTGCCTGTTAGCCCCACGCGCACTAAGTCTCTCTCATGTCAGGCCGCTCCGAAAGGGGCGGCCCTTTCTATTTTTACGGAGTTTCCGCCGTGGCCCAGCCGCTCATGCCCCACGCGACCGCCGCCTGGATGGTCGACAATACCGCGCTCAGCTTCGAGCAGATCGCGGACTTCTGCGGCCTGCACATCCTCGAGATCCAGGCGATCGCCGACGACACCACCTCGACCAAGCTCACCGGTCGCGATCCGGTCCGCGCGCACGAGGTCACGCAGGAAGAGATCGACAAGGGTGCCGCCGATCCAGACTACCAGCTCAAGATGATCAAGGGCCCCGAGCAGGTCCGCCGCACCAAGGGGCCCCGCTACACGCCGGTCTCGAAGCGCCAGGACAAGCCCGACGGCATCTCGTGGATCATCCGCAACCATCCCGAGATCACCGACGGCGCGATCTCGCTGCTGATCGGCACCACGCGCACGACGATCGCCGCAATCCGCGACCGCAGCCACTGGAACATCGCCAACATCACCCCGAAGGACCCGGTCACGCTCGGCCTCACCTCCCAGCGCGAACTCGACGCGGCGGTGGCGAAGGCAGCGAAGGCAGCCGGCATGGAAGCCCCCACCGACACCCGCCTCGAAGGCGACCGCGAGGTGCTCCTCCAGCAGCTCCGCGCCGAGCGTACCCAGGCTGCCGCGGATGCGCAGTTCGTGGCAGACGGCGGCGTGTTGCCCGTCAAGCCCCTTTTCGACGACCCCTTCAAGCGCTGACCGCACGTCCCCTCCCGCAAGCGGGAGGGGGCAGGGGTGGGCTCGCGCTTCCCCAATCGTCATCCTGACGAAAGTCAGGACCCAGAGCCAAAGATGTCGCCCTACATTATCCTGGATCCTGAACTTCGTCAGGATGACGGGGTGCAGTTCATCACGCCCGCCAGCACTATCTCCCGCCACATCCAGTTGCTAACCGCAACGGATGGCAACCGCACCCGACACCGATTTCGCGCCGACCAGCCACAAGGGCCTGACCTACCCCTTCGGTAGCGCCGAGCCCGAAGCAGGTGACGTCTTCGAGGTCGCCCCCGGCATAGACTGGGTCCGCCTCAAGATCCCCGGCCCGTTGAAACACGTAAATTGCTGGCTCCTCGCCGACACCGACGGCGACGCGCTGATCGACACCGGCATGAACACCGCCGAGGCCCGCGACGCCTGGAAAGCCATCTTCAACGGCCCCAAAGCCGGCACCCGCATCACGCGAATGATCGGCACCCACTTCCACCCGGACCATATCGGTCTGGCGGGCTGGATGTGCGACCACCACGCCGCCCCCTCATCATGACCCGCGCCGAATGGCTGACCGCGCGCATGCTAGCCGCCGACGCCCGCGACTCCGTCCCCCAAGAAATGCTCGCCTTCTGGCGCGGCGCAGGCTGGGACGCCGCACAGATCGATCACGCCACCGCCAAGGGCTGGGCCGGCTTCCGAAAGATCATCACGCCGCTCCCGCTCAGCTACACGCGCATCGAAGACGGCGACACGCTCACCATCGGCGAGCGCGACTGGCGCGTGGTAACCGGCTCCGGCCACTCCCCGAGCACGCGTGCCTGTACGACGAAGCCGGCGGCATCCTCATCGCCGGCGACCAGGTCCTCCCGCGCATCAGCCCCAACGTCTCGCTCGGCGTCACCGAACCGAACGCTGACCCGCTGGGCGAATGGTTCGCCTCGATCGCCAAGCTCAAGACGCTGCCCGCCGACCTGCTCGTCCTCCCAGGCCACGGCGACCCGTTCGCCGGCCTCCACACCCGCCTCGACGCGATGGACCGCGAACATCGCGAGCGGCTCAACGAACTCGCCGTCTTCCTCGCCGAACCCCGCCGCGCGGTCGACTGTTTCGGACGCCTGTTCCGCCGCGCGATCGGTCCCGACGTCCTCGGCATGGCGACCGGCGAAGCACTCGCGCATCTCCGCCGCCTCGAAGTCGAAGGCCGAGCGACCCGCGAGACGCACGATGGCGTATGGTGGTGGCGCGCGGCCTGAGTTAGCATGCGGCCAAATTCAAGAGGATAGCCCCATGTGCGACGAGCATACCGCAGACGATAACGAAGCGTATCTGGCCGGCGTCTCGCGCCGCCAGTTCGGCGTCATGACCGGCGCGATGGGCCTGACGATGCTGCTGCCCGCCCCCGCGAACGCCGCCGTCATCAAGGGCCGCGACGTCGCGATCACCACGCCCGACGGCAAGGCCGACGCCTATTTCGTCGCGCCCGCCACCGGCAAGCACCCCGGCGTGCTGGTCTGGCCCGACATCATGGGCCTGCGCCCCGCCTTCCGCCAGATGGCCGACCGGCTCGCGCAATCGGGCTATGCGGTGCTCGTCGTCAACCAGTTCTACCGCTCGACCAAGGCGCCGTTCCTTGCCCCCGGCGAGTCGTACGACCAGCCCGCCGTCCGCGCCCGCATCGCCCCCTTCCGCGAAGCGCTAACGTCCGAAGGCACGGTGCGTGATGCGAAGGCCTTCACCGCCTTCATCGACGCGCAACCGCAGACCGACCGCAAGCGTGGGCTGGCCACCACCGGCTATTGCATGGGCGGCCCGATGGTGATGCGCACCGCCGCAGCCGTCCCCAACCGCATCCGCGCCGGCGCGACCTTCCACGGCGGCGGCTTCGTCACCGACACGCCCGACAGCCCGCATCTCCTGATCCCGCAGATGAAGGGCCGATACCTGATCGCGATCGCCGCCAACGACGACGCCCGCTCGCCGACCGAAAAGGACACGCTCCGCACCGCCTTCGCCGCGGCCAAACTCCCCGCCGAGATCGAGGTCTACGCCGGCACGATGCACGGTTGGTGCCCGCCCGACTCGAAGGTCTACAATGCGGCCCAGGCGGACAAGGCTTGGTCACGGATGCTCGCGTTGTTCGACAAGGCGCTGGTGTAAAGTGGCGCGGGGCTAGTACCCGAACCTAGCGACCCGCTTCCTTGTTCTCCCGCGAAGGCGGGAGCCCAGTCTGGGCTCCCGCCTTCGCGGGAGAACAAGCTTACTACGCCAGCCAGCCCTTGACCGCAGCCACTCTCCATGAGACCATCGTTCACGATCCGTTCTCAAGGAGAGTCGCATGACGTTGACCCTGTACACCAACCCGATGTCGCGAGGCCGGATCGCGCGGTGGATGCTCGAAGAGGTCGACGCCGAGTATGAGACCGTCGTGCTCGACTACGACACGACGATGAAGGCCGAGCCATATCTGTCGATCAACCCGATGGCCAAGGTCCCGGCGATCGTCCACAACCACAAGACCGTCACCGAATGCGCCGCGATCTGCGCGTATCTCGCCGACGCGTTCCCCGACGCCGACCTCGCCCCCCGCGAGGAAGAACGCGCCGATTACTATCGCTGGCTCTTCTACGCCGCCGGCCCGGTCGAAGCCGCGACCGGCAACCGCGCGCTCGGCGTCGTGCCCGATACCGCGCAGCAACGGATGATCGGCTATGGCAGCTTCGATCGGGTGATCGACGTGCTCGAACAGGGCGTTGCTGCGCACTCGTACATCGCCGGCGACCGCTTCACCGCCGCCGACGTCTATGTCGGATCGCAGGTCATCTGGGGCATGCAGTTCGGCTGGCTGCCGAAGCGCGAAGCGTTCGCGGACTATGCCGCGCGCCTGATCGAACGCCCGGCATACCTGCGCGCCGCAGCACTGGACGACGCCCTGATCGCGGTCGCCGCTTAGGAGCGAGGGCGTGACCAGCCAACCCAACCCGTCATCCTGACGAAAGTCAGGACCCAGGATACCAGGAGTTAACGCCCGTGGCTCTGGGTCCTGACGTTCGTCAGGATGACGGTGGGGGATGGGCCCGCACAGAGCGTGACGAGATCGGCTTGCTGGCAGGACTGCTTACGGCCGCAGCTCAATGGTGCGCACCGGATCGACATTACACGGGCAGGGGGCGTTGGACTCGCACTGGCTGTAAAGAGGGGCGTATCACGAACACGCTAGCACAATGGCCCAACGAACCTTGCCCTCACCCTTCCCACGGCGAAGACGCCGCGGGCCGCTTCCCTCTCCCATAGGGAGAGGGAGAGACGCGAATGCGGCGATAGGTGAGGGCAAGCCAAACAGGGCGAGTAGCGGAGCGGACGAGCCCCATCGCCCGCCTCAGACGAGCGACATGCCTAATACCGAAACGCCCTCAAAAACTCCCAATCAGGCCGCCCACTTCGCCAGCCAGTCGGCCAGCGCCTGAGGCCCCATCGACCGCGCGTCGGCCAGTTCGGTCTCATGCCCCGCGTTCAGCAACCGGTTGCTCCGCGGATCGACCACCAGCACCGCGGGCACCCCCTTGAGTCGCCCCTTGATGCCATACCCCGCCGCGATCTGACCGTTCTTGTCGAACCGGCCGATGTCGACCGTCACCACCACGAACTTGCTGTCGACGAAGCGCTTCATTTCCGGCAGGTCGATCGTCCCCGCGAGCAGACGGCAGTCGAGGCACCAGTTACCGCCGAGATCGATCAGCAACCGCTTATGCGTCTTCAGTGCCCGCGCCCGCGCTGCCGCAACCTGCGCATTGGCGTTCGCCGACTCGTTATACGGCAGCGGCAAAGGCTGTGGCAGCTTGTCGAAGCTCGTCGTATTGACGTGCGGCGCCACGACTTTCGCGCGGGGCGCAGCGGGGGCGGCCACGGCAGTCGCCAGCAAGGCAAGCGCGGCGATACGGCGCATCGACATCATTCATATCCTCCGATCACGGCATTCAGGAAGCTCGGAAATGGTCCGTTCCAGCCATCCGCCGGCGTATCGGCGAGCGGTTGGCGGCGACCACCGGTTGGATCTCGCAGGAATGCGCTCCGTCCGTGGCGGCTCGACCTTTGCCGCTTCCGAACGAACAGGTTGCGAGCGAACTGGTTCCGACCGTACCGGCTCCGATAGCGCAGGTTCCGACCGCGCAGGTTCCGACCGCGCAGGTTCCGACCGCGCAGGCTCCGACCGAACGGGCGCCGCGCGAACCGGTTCGACATACGCCGGTTCGACCTGCACCGGCTCGACCCGTGCCGGCTCCGCAACGCGCGGCTTCACCGCGGGCACAGGCTCGTCGATCGGCGTACGTTCCCAGCGAGGACGCTTGGCCGCCGCAACCGGCTCCACCGCAGCCAGCACTTCGGCGACGATCGCCGGGGCCACCGTATCCGCCCGTGGCACCCGCCGGGTACGTGGCCGATCCGACTCCTCGGCAGCCGCCGCCGCAACCGGCACTGGCGTAAACGTCTCGGACCGCGCGCCGCGACGCGGCCGTGCGCGCCGCGTCGTGCCATCGTCTTCGGTCGCAGCAGTAACTGCCGCCGTCTTAGGCTCGGCAACTTTGAGCCGTTCGATCGTCTGCCCGGTAAGCTTTTCGATATTGACGATATTCTCGGCATCGTCCGGCGCGACGAACGTGTACGCCGTCCCCGTCGCCCCAGCGCGACCCGTGCGACCGATCCGGTGGACATAGTCGTCCGGATGCCACGGCGCGTCATAGTTGAACACCGTCGATACGCCCTTGATGTCGAGCCCGCGCGCCGCGACGTCGGAGGCGACCAGGATCGTCACCGCGCCGGTCTTGAACAGCTCGAGCTCGGCCAGCCGCTGCGGCTGTTCCATGTCGCCGTGGATCTCGCCCGACTTGTAGCCCGCCTGCTTCAGCACCTTGTTCAGGTCGCGCACCGTCGTCTTGCGGTTGCAGAAGATGATCGCGTTGGTCACTTCTTCCTGCGCAAGGATCCGGCGCAGCGTATCGCGCTTGGCGGTCTGGCTCGCCACCGGCACTAGATACTGCTTGATGTTGAGATTGGTCGACGCCGGGCGCGACACCTCTATCGTCTTGGGATTGGTCAGGAACTTGTCCGCCAGCTTCTTGATTGGCGGCGGCATCGTCGCCGAGAACAGCAAAGTCTGGCGCTGTTTCGGCAGCTTGGTGCAGATTTCCTCGATGTCGGGGATGAAGCCCATGTCGAGCATCCGGTCCGCCTCGTCGATCACCAGCATCGAACAGCCGTTGAGCATGATCTTGCCGCGCCCGAACAGGTCCATCAGCCGGCCTGGCGTCGCGATCAGCACGTCCACGCCCTTCTCGAGCGCGGCGAGCTGGTCGCCCATCGAGACGCCACCGATCAGCAGCGCCATCGAGAGGTTCGAATTGACGCCGTATTTCTCGAAATTCTCCGCCACCTGCGCGGCGAGTTCGCGCGTCGGTTCGAGGATCAGCGAGCGCGGCATCCGCGCGCGGCTGCGGCCATGCGCGAGAATGTCGATCATCGGCAGCACGAACGACGCGGTCTTGCCGGTGCCCGTCTGGGCGATACCGATGATGTCGCGCATCATCAGCACCGACGGGATCGCGCCGGCCTGGATCGGGGTCGGCTCGGTATAGCCGGAGTCGGTGACTGCCTTCAGCAGTTCGTCGGAGAGGCCGAGATCGGCAAAACTCATGCAAATGTCCGGTAAATAGAGGGTGAAATGCACTGCCCTCAAGCGTTCCGGCGCTCGCCGATTTGGCGACAAATGTCAAGGAAACGCGGTGAATGGAGGGTGGGAAGGGGCGGCGGGCGGGTAAACGTCAATTACCTGCTGCATTCGCATAGCTTGAACGCGGTGCGTATGCGTGAATTCACCAGACGCACCTCCCCGGCGAAGGCTGGGGTCCAGTTGGAAAGGTCGCAGTAACGAACGGTAGCGCAGAGTTGGCAACGTCACCCAACTGGACCCCGGCCTTCGCCGGGGAGGTGGTTGTAGGGTGCGGGCGCTCGTCGAACCGAAACAGGATTTTCGAACAGGCAGTGTACGCGTTCCG
The DNA here is from genome assembly GCF_036856015.1 of Sphingomonas sp. LR55. Taxonomy (NCBI): domain Bacteria; kingdom Pseudomonadati; phylum Pseudomonadota; class Alphaproteobacteria; order Sphingomonadales; family Sphingomonadaceae; genus Sphingomonas; species Sphingomonas sp. LR55. Next base: position 2,436,645 of record NZ_JASPFO010000001.1, on the reverse strand, counting down.
AAGCGACCGACCTACTTCTTCTTCGCCCGCAAGCTCTTGAACCCTTCGATCTCGCAGCGTGAACCCGATCGCATGCGGATCGCGTCACGGCCCTTGCAGATCATCCCGTCCGCGCCCGGCCGCAGATAGAACCCCGAATAATAATCGAGCGGCTTGCAGTCGCCATCGAGCCGCGCGCAGCCGCGTCGTATCGTCCATCACGAGGTCGACCGCGCCGTCCTTGTTGAGCATCGCACCAGCAATTTCATCGACCGCGATGCATTTGGGACCCTTATGCTCCTTCCATTCGCGCGGCGGCGCGTAGGTTCGCGCGGGCATCCGGCTCATCCGGGGCACGCGGATGATGATGCGTTCGTGGATCGAGACCTGCGCGACCTGCGTGCCGTCCAGTTCGAATCCCGAAGACAGGCCGGACGACGGTACATCGCGCAATGCCACAACAAAGGGGCCCGCGAGCGCGAGCAGGGTGGCGGGTATCGCGGGGTGAATCATGGTGTCTGGATCATGCTGACGTAATCGTTAGCGCCCATCGTTGAACGCGCGATGAATTTTGTCTAGCGCTTCGTCCGTGCCCCAAATTCAGACAGCAACCCTGACGCCTTCGCAAGCCGCGATGTTGCAAGCGCTAGCACCACAGCTCGATGCGAAAGCGGTCGTCACCGACCCCGCCGATATCGATCCCTGGCTGCACGACTGGCGCGGCCGGTTCCATGGCGCTGCGCCTGCGATGCTCGCGCCGACCTCGACCGCGGAGGTCGCGCTGATCGTCAAGGCCGCCGCCGAACACCGCGTCCCGCTCGTCGCCCAAGGCGGCAACACCTCGATGGTCGGCGGCGCGACCGCCCCCGCCGACGGCAGTGCGCTGATCCTGTCGCTCCGCCGCCTTAACCGCATCCGCAACGTCGACACCGACGCCGGGCTCGCCATCGCCGAGGCCGGCGTGATCCTCGCCGACCTCGACGGCGCCGCGCAAGGGCAGGGGTGGCGCTTCCCGCTGACGCTCGGCGCGCGGGACGGCGACGATCGGCGGACTCGTCTCGACGAACGCGGGCGGCACGCAGGTGCTCAAGTTCGGCACGATGCGCGGTCTCGTCGCAGGAGTCGAAGCCGTGCTCGCCGACGGGACGATCTATGACGGCCTGTCCGCGCTGAAGAAAGACAATCGCGGCTACGACCTCGACCAGCTCTTCATCGGCGCGGAGGGCACGCTGGCGATCGTCACCGCCGCCACGCTCCGCCTGGCTCCCGCAATCGCAGCGCGCGGCACCGCCTGGGTCGGTATCGCCTCACCCCAGGCGGCGCTCAAACTCCTGCGCACGATGCAGGCGAAGACCGACGCGATCGAGAGCTTCGAGATCCTCCCCGCCGAGTCGCTCGACGCCGCCATCGCGCACCTCCCGAACGCCCGCGCGCCACTCACCGGCCGCCACCCCTGGCACCTCCTCATCGAGGCAACCTCCGCCACCACCGATGGCGAGTCCCCCAGCGCACTCCTCGAACGCCTGCTCGGCAAAGCCCTCGAAGACGGCGCCATCGAAGACGCGACGATCGCCACCAGCGAAGCCCAGTCGGACGCCTTCTGGCTCCTCCGCGACTCGCTCTCCGCCGCCGAACGCGCGCTCGGCCCCGCGACGCAGCACGACATCTCCATCCCCGTCGAGACGATGCCGCGCTTCATGATCGAGGCGGCGGCGGCGTGCGACGCGCGCTTCCCCGGCACGCACGCGAGCGGGTTCGGCCATCTCGGCGACGGCAACGTCCACTTCCACGTCCGCGCCGCGCCCGGCACCGACCCCGCGCACTGGTATGCCGAGGATGCGCCGGTCGTCACCCGCTTCGTCGGCGATCTCGTGACCGCGGCCGGCGGCTCGATCTCGGCGGAGCACGGCATCGGCCAGATGAAGCGCGACGAACTCGAACGCCTCTCCTCGCCCGCGCGCATGACCGCGCTCAGGGCGATCAAGTCCGCGCTCGATCCGCTCGGCATCCTCAACCCCGGCAAGCTCGTCACACTTGCACGCCCGCCCGGCGCACCATAGAGCCTCGCCCCAATCGGTGGCATGAGCCACCGGCATTTCGACCGACCGATCCGGAGAGTAACATGGCCAGCACCGCCCAGCTTCCGCTTTTCTACAACGGCCTCGAGCCGCTCTCGAGCGACACGCACGCGAACTACAAGGTCCGCCCGCAAGACAGCGCGCCGTTCCTGGTCGGCCAGCACGCCATCCCGATCACCGTCGACGAGTTCCCGCTGGTCCAGCGCCACATGCCGATCGTCTTCTCGACCGGTGACGACGCCATCCCCCTCGCGCTGATGGGCCTGAACGAGGGCGTCAACGTGTTCGTCGGCGACGACGGCAAGCTGACCGAGACCACGTTCTACGTGCCCGCCTATGTCCGCCGCTACCCGTACATGCTCGCGCGCCTCCACCCCGATGCGCAGGAGTTGTCGCTCTGCTTCGATCCGACCTCGCCGACGCTTGGTGAGTTCGAGGACGGCGATGCGCTGTTCGAGAACGGCCAGCCGACCGAGCTGACCAAGAACATCCTTGGCTTCAACGAGTCGTTCGAACAGGCCGGCGCGCGCACGCAGAACTTCATGAACGAGCTGCGCGAGCTCGAGCTGCTGATGGACGGCGAAGTCACGATCCAGCCCGACGGCGCCGAGCAGCCGTTCGTCTATCGCGGCTTCCAGATGATCAACGAGGAAAAGCTGATCGACCTGCGCGGCGATGCGCTGCGCAAGATGAGCAAGTCGGGCATGCTCCCGCTGCTCTACGCGCACCTGTTCTCGCTGTCGCTGATGCGTGATATCTTCGCGCGCCAGGCACAGCTCGGCCAGACCCCGCAGCCGCAGATGGCCGCGCCGCAGTTCAACGTCTGAAGGACACGTACATGGCGGCAGCGCGGGATAGTTCGGAACGCTACTCGCCGGAGCGGCATTCCTCGGAACGCTATTCGAGGGTGGCGATCTGGCTTCACTGGACGATCGCGCTGCTCGTCATTCTCAACCTCGCGGTCGGGCTGTTGCACGATTCGGTGCCGGCCCTCCGCGCGTGGATGGGGGCGCACAAGGCGCTCGGGATGGCCGTCCTCGTCCTGAGCGTCGCGCGGCTCGCATGGCGTCTCGCCAACCGCCCGCCGCCGCTGCCCGCGCTGATGCCGGCCTGGGAAAAGGGGCTCGCGCACGCCGCGCATGCGCTGCTCTACGGCATGATGATCGGCATGCCGCTGACCGGGTGGCTGATGGTGTCGGGCTCGGCGAAACGCGGTCCGTTCAACTGGTTCGGCCTGTTCGACATTCCGTATCTGCCGGTATCGACGGCAACCGGGCATTTCGGCCACGAGGCGCATGAGATCCTCGGCTGGATGATGCTCGCGCTGGTCGTCGCGCACAGCGCGGCTGCACTGCGCCATCACCTGCTGCTGCGTGACGAGATCCTGGCGCGAATGGCACCGGCGTTCGCCCGCAAGAAAAACGCGCTCTGAAAAAATTCGGTGTGCGCCGCAACAAGGGTTGAACCAAATCGGGGCTCACCCATTTAGATCCTGTACGGCATCGTGTCCCCCCTTTCGCGGCGCCGTACGGTACGCTTCTAGCGTACCTCCTCCCTGAACCTAGGCCACTCCGTGCACAGCACGGGGTGGTTTTTTTGGTCTGCAGACGCGGACTAAGGTTTACGGCTGCGTGTCAGCGGACACCCCGGAATCAACTAGCATAGCCGCGCTCAAAACCGATCCTCCCCCGCCAGGGGGAGGTGGCACCGAAGGTGACGGAGGGGGAGGATGGGCAGCAGAGGTGGTCGCTTACCGCCCCCTCCGTCAGGCTGCGCCTGCCACCTCCCCCTGGCGAGGGAGGATTTGAAAATTGCGGGACGCTTTGTGGCGCGCGGCAAAAGCAACGTCTTGGTAGCGTTGGCAGTGGCTCAGGCGTCCGGCTCCGGCTGCCCAAGCCGCTGCTCGGTCATAATCTGCCATCCCGCCAGGAACAGCGCCGCGACCACGGGGCCGACGACGATCCCGCTCAATCCGCAGATCTCGATTCCGCCCAGCGTCGTGACCAGCACGACATAATCCGGAATTCCGGTGTCGCGACCGACCAGGATCGGCCGCAGGATATTGTCCGCAAGCCCGATCACCACGACCCCCGACACGATCACCGCGATGCCCTGCCAGATCGCACCCGTCGCCAGCAGATACACCGCGACCGGCACCCACACGATCGCCGGCCCCAAGGCGGGCAGCAACGAGGTGAGCGCCATCAGCAGGCCCCACAGCAACGCCGCCGGCACACCGACCAGCCAGAAGGTCAAGGCGCCCAGGCCGCCCTGGACGAGCCCGACGATGACCGATCCCTTGATCGTGGCGCGCACGACCGCGACGAACTTGCCGACCAGCCGTTCGGTCACCGACCGCTCGAGTGGCAGCGCGCGACAGATCGCCGGCCCGACGCGGTCGCCGTCGCGCAGCAGGAAGAACGTCACGTACAGCGCGATGCCGAACGCCAGCAGGAATGCGAAGGCATTGCGGCCGATCGACAGTGCCTGTCCGGCGATCGTCCGGACGCTGTTGCCCAGCGCGCCGGAAATACGCGATTGCAGCCGTTCGAAGCTGTCGATCCCGGACTTGTCGACCAGCTGCTGGAGCCGCCGCGGCAAGGCATCGTGGATCTGCTGGAAATAGGCGGCAAAGTTGATCTGGCCGCTCTGCATGCTCGTATAGACCGAGGATGCCTGGTCGATCATCAGGCTCGCGATGATCAGCGTCGGGACGACCACCGCGACGAAGATGATCAGCATCGCCAGCGAGGCGGCGAGGTTGCGCCGCTCGGGCCAGCGCTTGAGCAGCTTTTGATACAGCGGCTGGAACAGGATCGCCGCCAGCCCGCTCCATAGCAGGGCGGCCGCGAAGGCGGATACCACCACGCCCAAGGCTATGGTGATGATCGTCAAGAAGAGGAGGAATCCCCCGTTCTCGATCCGGCCCCTGTTCGTCATGTCGCCCACCCTGTTTCGCCAGTCCGGTCGACATGTCCCGGCCGCCGTCTCGCATTACTTATATAAAAAATCCCCCCGGGCGTGCCGGGGGATCAGTATCAGCGGAGCTTCTCGCTGCCGTTGACGAGGGCCGCCTTCTCGCTGGCCGGCATCGCCTGCGCGTTCACGTCGGCGTCGTCGATCGCGTCGGCCTGCTGGTCGCCGCTCTCGCGCACGGCCTTGGCCTGGTCCTCGAGGTTGTCCGCCTTGGCTTCCAGCGCGTCGGCACGGTTGTCCGCTGCGCCTTCGACCTGGCTGCCCAGCTTGTCGTCGCCCTTGCCGCCGCAGGCTGCGAGCGGAACGGTGAGAGCAGCCATCATAAGCGCTACGGTCAGTTTCTTCATGATCGGATATCCTGTTGGTGTTGTGTCGACGCAAACCGTCACGGTGACGTAACGGTTCCCAACGCAGCGATCCTTCTGAAACAGTGTGATCTTTTTGCACTACGCCTCAGCGCAGCGCGGTCTCCCGCTGGAACCAGAAGCGTCCCTCGACCAGATACACGATCACCAGCGCACCGAGGCCGATCCCGAGATAGCCGATCGCGAGCGGGAAAGTGGATCCGTCATAGGCTTGGCCGATCAACGATCCGACCACTACCGCGCCGAGACTGGTGATGAATCCCTGCACCGACGATGCAGTCCCGGCGATATGCCCGACCGGCTCCATCGCCATCGCGCCGAAGTTCGATCCGCACAGGCCGATGCACGTCATGCTCAGCGCCTGGATCGCGATGAAACTCCACAGCGTCTCTAGGCCACTGGCGATCACCGCAAGATGGACCAGCGACAACGCGATCAGCGCGAACACCCCGGCCTGCGAGATCAGCCGCGTGCCCAGTCGCTCGACCAGCCGACTGTTGGCGAACGACGCACAACCCATCGCGAAGGCGCAGACCGCGAACAGCATCGTGAACCGATCGCCCGCACCGAACTGCTCACCGAAGATCTGCTGTGCCAGCGACACGAAGGCGATGATCCCGCCGAACGTCAGCGACGCGGCGGTCGCATAGCCGATCGAATAGCGGTTGGTGAGCGTCAGGCGATAGGCGTTGCGCAACGACGTCAGCGAGATTGCCGTCCGTCGCTCGATCGCCAGCGTCTCGGACAACCGCATCGCCGCCCATGCCAGGACGAATGCGGCGAACGCCGCCAGGGCGTAAAAGATGAACCGCCACGGTCCGAACGCGAGCAGGATTTGTCCCAGGCTGGGTGCGAGGATCGGCACCAGGAAGAAGATCATCTGCGCGATCGACAGTGTCTTGGCCATCTGCCGCCCGGAAAAGCGATCGCGGACGATTGCGACGGCGAGCACGCGAGTCGAGGCCGACATCAGTCCTTGCAGGATCCGCGCACAGATCAGCGCGGTGAAGGTCGCCGAACTCGCTGCGAAGATGCTCGCGCCGACGAAACCGATCAGAGTCGCGAGCAGGATCGGGCGGCGGCCATAGCGATCGGCGAGCGGCCCGTAGACCAGCTGGCCGATCCCGAAACCGAACATGTATGCGGTGATGATCCACTGCCGCGAATTGGCAGTCGCGGCATGAAGCTCGGCCCCGATCGCCGGTAGCGCGGGCAGCATCAGGTCGACCCCGAGCGCGTTCACCGCCATCATCGCGGCGATGAACGCGACGAATTCGCGACGACCAAAGGTAAAATGGGTAAGCGGCTGCGTCATATCCCCGCGCCTACTGGTTAATGTTGCACCGCGCCATAATCGATCGCACCACTTCACAATCCTCCCCGCCAGGGGGAGGTGGCAGGCAAAGCCTGACGGAGGGGGAGGACACGGAACACAGGTTGGCGCCGACCCCTCCTCATCTGGGAAGCGCCAGCCCCTTAGCGGGGAAGGACCCTACCGACTCGTTCCCCCCACCCGCGTCATCCCGCGACCGGCGTGTCGCTCCGCTCCACCGCAACGATATCGACGTGATAGCTCTTCCACCCTCGCGTCGCCGCGGCCTCGACTGCGAGATTCTTGGTCTTTTTCGCCTCGCCAAGCGACTTGCTGTGTCCCCAGAACACCTCGGTCTTGCCGTTGGCGAGCACCGCGACGATCCGCCAGTAATGCGTCAGGTCGAGCGCGGTGGGCCCGATCGTCTTGACATAGCCGTCGGGCAGGACTGCCGTGAGGTAGAATTTACGCTTGGCCATCGCGACCTGCTACAAGCGCGACGGCCCGAACGCATCCGTGAAAAATGCCGTTCCCGTATCGGCCATGACGTGCGGCGACCGGATTTGGCAAACGGCGCAGGGATCGAATTGGCGCGTGCAGCGCTCCTCCTGAGACTCCTTCCGAAGGGCCGATGATGACGACACCCGACGCTGCTCCCACCAGTCTTCCTGCGACGAAAAGTCCCAATACGGCGGCTTCGGCAACGACCCCGGCAACGACTGGCGCCGACTCGCATGGGATCGACTTCAAGGCAGCGGCCGATGTGTTCACCAAGCTTGATGTCGAACTCATGCCCGATCCGTCGCGGACCGTGATCCGCCCGTTCAGCTTCGCCTATCCCGCCGCGTTCGACGATGGGCGGCCGTCGCGCGTCCATGCCGTCATCGATCGTGTCCGTGCGCTCGATCCGGCGATGCGGACGCGGATGCGCGCGCTGCTCGCGGCACCGATGCGCGAGCGGCACCGCAATGCTGATCGCGTCTTCCTGCGCCGCTTTGCGGAGATCCGCGACGAGATCGGCGCGGGTGATTTCGACGATGACGAGCAGTGGCTGATCGGCGCCTATTTCAGCCAGGAATACGCATTCGAATCGGCGGCGTTGTTCAATCCGAGCATGGTCCGGTTGCCCGACGACGCGCTCGACGGGCGTCCGACCGAACCGGGCGCGGTGCGGTTTCTGCTGTCGCTGCGCGGGATCGGCGAGGGGCATATCTCGTCGGTGACGTTCCGGACTGGCGAATGGGGGCCGGGCGATCGTCTCGTGCTCGATCCGCCGAGCGCGAACGGGGTGCCGCCGCAGATCGAGCGGACCGAGGCGGACTGGGTGCGGCTGCTGTGCGAGGATAGCCAGGACGTCTCCGAGACGGTGATCTTCCCGATCCTGCCCAGCCAACATCAGGGGATCGAGGATCTCCGCATGGTCACCTTCACCGATCATGACGATGTGCAGAGCATCATCGGCACCTATACCGCGTTCGACGGCAAGACCGCGCGGCAGGAGATGTTGCGCGGAATCGATATCCGGACGTTCGAGATGCGGCCGCTGGCGGGGTCGATGACCGGCTATAAGGGGATGGCGTTGTTCCCGCGGCGGATCGACGGGCAGTTCGTGATGCTCGGGCGGCAGGACAGCGAGAATATCTGGCTGCTCCGCTCGGACGATCTTTACACCTGGGACAGCGGCACGCCGATCATGGCGCCGAAATATCCGTGGGAATTCGTCCAGCTCGGCAATTGCGGGTCGCCGATCGAGATCGACGAGGGCTGGCTGGTCTTCACGCACGGCGTTGGCATGGTCCGCGGCTATTGCATCGGCGCGTGCCTGCTCGACAAGGCGGACCCGTCCAAGGTGCTCGCGCGGACACCGTCGCCGTTGCTGTTCCCGTCGGCCGAACAGCGCGGCGGCTATGTCCCCAACGTCACCTACAGCTGCGGTGGACTGCTCCAGGATCGCCGGGTGCTGCTGCCCTATGCGATCGGCGACGAATACAGCGCCTTCGCGGTCGCCGAGGTCGACGACATCCTAGCCGCGATGGTCCCCGCCTGACGTTTCCCTCGGGGCTCAGCCAAGCGCCCCGAACAATTTGCGTATGATTCCTGTATCAACCGAAAAATCCCGCCGATCCACCGGGCGGGCGTCGGTGGAGACGGTCGGGCCGACGGCAGCGAGATAATCCAGTTGGCGGTGGTGTGCGAGATTGGCGAACAAGGTCGCATCGCCCTCCCGCCCTTCTGGAGCAAGTTCGATCAAAACGCTGCCGGGACGCATGAAGACCGCATTGGCGAGCCCGGCGCCCAGTGGCCCGGCAATGGCGTCCGCACCGGAAAACAGCTTAACTTGATCGTGAAAGGCAAGATGTTGCGGCTCGACGGTTTCGAACCCGTGCTCGGCGGCGATCTCCATGATCTCGGCTTCATTGATCAGTTTGCGCGACCCGGCACCGGCGCGGGTAATAAAGAACCGGCGTCCCGATTGTGCCGCTGGCGCATGCCGCTCGCGTATTTCATCCGCCATGGCGAATGCGTGGGCGCAAAACGTATGGATGTTGCTCAGCCCGCGCGCCGGCATCAGCAACCGGGCGCATCGTGTGATGCCGTCCTCCTGCGTCGCGCACCTGTCGATCGGTTGCAGCGCCGTCAGCATGTCGGCCATCCACGGGCGTAGCGGTGGCAGCCAGACTGTCGTGTCCGCCGCCAACCCCTCACGCTGTGCCAGCCACAGCCGCGGCATCGCCTCGAGCAACCAGTGGAAGTAGTTCAGGTTGGTTTGGATGCCCACGACCAGATGTGTTCCCGGTAGCTCGGGCCCGCCGACAAGGTCGATCGAGAAAAGACGATCCGGGTGCTCGTGAAATCCGTAGCGGGCAAGCGATCCGAAGGCGCGGAAGCTGTCGCTGAGGATGCGATGATCCTGATCCGCAACCAGAAACCCTTCGGTGAGGATAGCACCATGCGGTAGCGCAACGACGAACGAAGGCGCCAATCGCGTAGTCGCGCCCGGCCCCGAACGGACGTCGTGTTCGCGCGCTACGTCGGCGACGCGCGGATCGATCGCGAAGAATACGGGGGCTGGCGTATCACTGGTGCGCTACCAGGCAGCGTGACGCGCGTGGCTTGACCTACGGCAGTCGACAGATCATCCGTTGTGGGAATGCCATCGCGGTGGAACAGGTGATACATCGTATCAGGTACAAACTGAGAGTCGGTGATCGTCGGTTCCTTGCAGGAAACGTTGTGACGTACCTGTGTCTATGATCGCCGTCCAATCCCAGCCGGCGAACTGTTTCGTCATCCTGCGCTTCCCTCGATCTGGAGGTCGGTGAATACGCATCGGTTCTTCGCTACTTGTGCGTACAATGCCCCATAGCGGTCTGCCATCGCCGAGGTGTCATAGTGACGGCCGACCGTGTCCTGCCAGTGGACGGTAGCCATCCGGGCGGCATGGATGGCATCGGGAAGCGCCGCCAGATGAGCGAGCCATTGTGCCAGATCGGCAGCTGGAATGCCGACGTGGTGCAGCCACCCGGCGCCGGACTCCTTGATCCTGTCGCCCACTGCGCCAATGTCGAAGCCGACCACAGGCAGTCCTGCTGCCCAGAGCTCGGTCAGTGTGTGACAATAGGTCTCTGCCCATATCGAGAAAATAGCCCCGAGGTGTGGTGCAATCTCGGCCACCCGGGCGGCGAACGCATCGCGCTGGTACCGCCCATGCAGGACCAGTCCAGGGCGCGCCGTCATGTGACCCGAGTCGCCTAGCACGTGAAATTCAAACGTGCGCCCGCCGTCGATCTCCGCCACGGCTTCTATGAGAATGGACCCTTTCGCGGCGGAAAGGTTGCCGGGTACGAGAATCTTGAGCGGCATACCTGGTTGCCACGGCGCCGCGATGCCGAAATCCGTAAAGGTCCGCCCATGAGGAATGACCTCAAACGGTCGATCAGCGAGATCGGGCAAGGCATCGAGAATAATCTCCCGCGCGGTCGGGCTTGTCGTGACGTACGCATCACAGTGGCGAAGCGCCTCGTTCATCATCGCGCGCCAGCGATGAATGAACTGATGCTTCAGGTTCGGAAACGCATCGGCCGGCCATAATTCGGGACGACACCGACCTGGCCCGGGCGTGCAGCGGCCACCGCAAAACACCATGTCCTGATCGAGCAGTTTCACCGTCGGGCACAGCGTATAGAAATCGTGAAACGAGAAGACTGTCGCGATCCCCAGTCGCCGGCACGTTTGGGGAGGGTGGTGCTGTGCCACGCCATGTGTCGAATATGCACAAGATCGATCGCGTGCCGGGTGAGCATGTCGGCGACGATCAGGTCGTATTCGCTCGAGCGGTGGACCAGCGGATCGATGCCGCGGTGCAGGTCTGCGGTCTCGACCGGCACGAGCGCGCCCTCGTGCAGCCGCGACAGTTCGAGCTGGACCGTATCGCAGCGTAGCAGCCACGGTTCGAACCGGTCCTCGATCGCGGCCATCAGGTCCTGGTTGGTCTGCGGCGTGCCCCCCGACTGCGTGGCGATCACATACAGGATGCGTGGTCGCGGCGCGGCCACGACGTCTGCCACCGCGCGCCGGATTCGCCAGCGCATCGCCAGCATGTCCCGACCGCGCGAGAACACGCCGATCCGTGCCTTGTATTCGGGATAGCGTTCGTCGACCACCAGCCGCCCCGCCGCATACAGCGCCGTCTTGGCCGTGCCGAAGCTTGCCGACCCCTCATGATGGACGAAGGTGCGGTCATCGACGACGTTGCGCAGCCCGGCATGATCGGCGCGCATCGAAAAATCGTTCTCCTCGCCATAGCCGCGGGGAAACGCAGTGGCATCAAGCGCCCCGATCCGGTCGAGCGCGTCGCGGCGGATGAACAGGCAGAACCCGTGCCCGGTCGGCACCTCGGGTCGCAGCGTCATCGCCGATTGCCGGACCAGCCGCGCCATGTCGTCGAAGGAGAAGCCGGCGGGAACCGGATTGGCGGTGCCGGGCTCCGGCACCGAGAAGGCGCCTGCATTGTCCGACACCGCCGTCGCGGTCGCGACCGACCGGCCGCTATAGGCCGCAAGGCGCAGACCCTGGAGCCACCCGACGGTCACCTGCGTATCCGAATTGAGCAGGACCACATCGTCGGTGCCGGCAAGCCCGATCGCGCGGTTGACGGTACGCGTGAACCCCAGATTCTCGGTATTGCGGTGCACCTCGACGTTACGCAGCGTGGCCGCGGTTTCCAGGATTTCGGCAATCGCCGGATCGGTGCTGCAATCGTCGATCAGGATCAGCCGGCAGGGTATGTCGGTGCTGCGGCAAAGCGCGGCGATGCATGCGGCGGTATCGTTGGCGGCATTAAAGATCGGGGCGATGATCGTCACGCCGCGCTCGTCGAAATCGGGCAGGATGTCGAGGATCACCGACGGCAGGAGCGTACGCCGCTCCGGAACGGGCATATCGATCGCGCCGCGGATCGCCACGACGTCATCCAGCGCATGGACGGCAACATGCGCGCTGGTCGCGCCGGTCATGCTGATCGACGGCATCTCGAAGCGAAACCCGCCTCCCGCCGCGACGATGCCCTTGGCGACGAGATCGGCGCGGTACCGGTCGGCGACTCCGGTCGCATAGCGGATGCCATCGATCCGCATTTCCACGCGAAGCGTCCCGTCCGAGCGGTTGGCATCGGCTGCCCAGCCCCGTGCCTCGCTCAGCGTGACGCGTTCGAGTTTGCCGTGGACCAGTTGCGTACGGACGAGGGTCGCCGCGCCGACGATGTGCGTGCCGGCCCGCAACAGGATCATGTCCGGGCCCAAGGCCGTGGCGGACGAAGGTGTCGCGCGCGCGCAACGCCTGCAGCGACACGCGGAACCCGTAGTTCGGAGCGCTGCCCGGCACGATCTGCATCAGATCGGGGCGGTCGATTGCCGGGTCGATAGACGCGGTCAGGTTGCCATCGAACTGGAGCGTCACTGGCAGGCCTACTGCGACGATCCAGCCTCCCACATCGTCGCTGCCCGCCACCTCGATGTGACCGAGCGGCGCCATGAGACGCACCGCGTCCGCCGCAATTTTGAGCGGCTTGCCAGTGATCGTCGCCGTCACATGCGTCCCGTCGGCGATCGGAACCGGCAGGCAAACGCGAAATGCACGCGCACCGATCGCGGCCAGATCCTCGCGATACGCTGTTTCCGTGATCTGGACGACGCGCTGTCCGATGCCGTCGAACGAGAGAGTCAACGGGCCGGATCGCAGCGCCTCGTCGTTGGCCCAACCCTGCACGACCACGCGATCCGCCAGGCATTCCAACGCTTCGATATAGCCTGCGGTCATTGGTCTTCGCTGCTCCGTTCGCTCGCTTGGTATCCGGAGCCGACAGGACACGGTCGTTCCTGTCGTTGTTCGCTCCGGCCTCGTTCTCGTCCGTGCGTCAGCGGTTACTGGGTCAGGCTGCGAGCTAGCGCGAGCGGCGTGAAGAGCTGACCGATGATCTGCGTCATCTTGCCCGGTGCATTGGCTGCGGCGCTGGAGACGTAGATCACGTCCTTGTCCTGCATCTCGACCCGCTGCGACAGAAAATAGCTGTCGGCGCGGATCATGTTGAGGCGGTAGACGATCGGCTTGGGCTCGGCACCGAGCGAGGTGTCGTACCGGAACAGATAGACCGCGGCCGGGTCTGCGGTCCGCTCGCTCGGGCCTCCGATCCGTGCCATCGCTTCGGCCAGCGAGAGCGAACTTGCGCCGAACGCGACCTGCGAGACCTTCTCGGTTGCACCGAACACCAGGAATGTCCGTGGCCGGTTAAACAATTCGATCCGGTCGCCTGGCAACAACGCGATATTCTGATCGCCCGACGCGTTGATTTCGCTCAGTCGTGTTTCTGCAGAGCGCGCGCTGCGGGTAACGCGCACGATCATGTCGTTGGGCTGGTTGGTCGTGCCGCCGGCGCGCGCGATCGCATCGAGCAGCCGTTCGCGCGGCAAGCCCAGTTCGAACCGGCCGGGCGTGCGTATGTCCCCCGAAACATAGAATACGTTGAAGGCGTTGGTTTTGACCGCCACGACGACCTGAGGGCGTTGCGACAAGCCGATCATGCCCTGTTCGATCGTCCGCTCGACCTGACCAGGCGTCTTGCCGACAACCGACACGCGACCGACATACGGTAACTGCACGTTGCCGGACGAGTCCACGCGAACGGTAAGATCGGTGCCCGATGCCGATGGTGTGAAACTGCTTTGGGCGGCGGCGCCGTTGCCACGCGTGAACAGAGTCACGCCAACTTCGAAAATGCCGATCGACAGCGTGTCGCCGGGGCCCAGCGTGTCGGTACGGCCGACTTCGTCCAGCGTCGCGAGCGGCGTGGTGGTGGCGCCGTGGATGGCAAGACGCGCGGTGGTCGCCGCGTCGATATCGACGATCTGGAATCCCGTTTGGTTGTCCTTGGTTTCCGCGCGGCGGATTTGTGCGGAGGTCGGCCCAGCGGCAGGTAGGGTCGAGCACCCCCAATTGCGCCAAGTCCCACAGATATAAGGATGATCCTGGTCGACTGGCTGATGTATCGTCGACGCCGTTTGTAAATTTCAAATGTCGTCATCGATAAGTCTTTCAATAGACTGGCCGAAGATATCTAACTATCGGCCTATGTTTACCGATGTACCGTTAAATGAGACCAATGATGAAAACAATCAAATCAACGTGGCGATGGGGGAAAGCTTTGTAGTCTATGGTGCACGTCGGCAGCTTCCTGAATCGTGTCATAGAGCGTGACGACGCCGCCAAATACCACCGCGCCACGGTCGCAATATCGAAATAATGCGTGGGTATCGTGTGAGACCATGACTAGGGTTCCACGGTCACGACGTGCGGTAAGTGCCTCTTCCGACTTGATTCTGAAACGTTCGTCTCCAGCGCCCGTAATTTCATCGACGATGTAGCAATCAAAGTCTATGGCGAGGGAGACGCCGAACGCAAGGCGTGCGGACATTCCTGCCGAATAGGTATTGACAGGTTCATGAATATAGGAACCGAGTTGCGCAAAATCCTGAACATAGTCGAGCAGTTCTTGCGGATCCCGGCCATAGATCCGGGCAATGAAGCGGGCATTGTCAGCGCCGGTAAGCCCGGGTTGGAACGCACTGGCATAGCCGATCGGCCAGGATGTAGTCATGGTACGTTTGATGATGCCAGACGTTGGCGGCTCGACCCCCGAAATCATCCGCATCAGAGTCGACTTTCCGACGCCATTTGCGCCACATACACCAATACTATCGCCGCGTTTTATGATCATGTTGACGTCGTTCAGAACCGGGTTCTGAAAGCCGCGACCATGATATTTCTTGTAGACGTTCTCGAAGGCGATCATCGCGTCGAATGCTCCGCATGGAAGGGATGACATCTGGGGCTGTACTCGACCAAGCCCTCCATAAGAAGGTGAAGATCGCCGTCGACGCGCGATTGGCAGGAACTGGCGGTACGGGGGTTGCGAGTTATCGTCGGGCGGTGCTCGCCGCGCTCGCCGCTGCGGGCCGTACCACGCTGGCCTTGCGCGATGACTCCATCGGCCGCTTCGGTGCGCCGAGCACGCGGCGGGCGGCGGCATCGCGGTGGCTCTCGGCATGGTCTTCGCGACCCCGCAGCGTTTCTGCACGACCCATTGTGGCCGGGCGGGCACCGGTACGCGCAGCGTCCGGCGGCGAGGCCGCGGGCTTGTGGCGGCGCGACATCTTCAGGCTCGCGCAGGTCCATTTCGCGCGGCACGGTACGCTGTTGCGGCTCACCCCGCCGGAGCCGGTCGGCATCATGCATTGGACCTATCCGATCCCTGCCGTCGTCGAGGGCTGGATCAACGTCCACACCGTGCACGACGTGATCCCGTTGCGCCGGCCCGATCTGTCCCCCGTCGCTGCGGAGCGATTGCGCGCGTGCCTGATGGCGATCGCCGCGCAGACCGACCGGATCGTCACGGTATCCGCCTGGGCGCGCCAGACCTTCCTCGAGATGCTGCCGATTCCGTCGGAATTGATCAGCGATTGCGGCGGCGGGTTGGTCGGGCTCGCCGGAACGCAGGAGGCGGGCACGCCGTGTTCCAGCGACACGCCTAGCGCTCGTCTCGGGCGTAGAGGCGGCGTCTTGCCGTATGATCTGCGCCCAGACGGCTATCTGTTCTTTTGCGGAACGATCGAGCCGCGCAAGAACCTCGCCCGGCTTGCGGTCGCGTGGCGGGCCAGCGGCTGCGGCGTGCCGCTGGTGATGGCGGGGCCCATTGGTAGCGATGGCGCTGATGGCGAAGGTGCTGGCGCCGATGCGTTGCGTTGCGAACTCGAACGCGCCGGCGTGCTGGTCCTGCCGTACCAGGACAGGTCGGTGTTGATCGACCTGATCCGCAACGCGCGGGCGCTCGTCTGCGTGTCGCTGGAGGAGGGGTTCGGCTTGCCGGTTGCGGAAGCGATGGCGCTCGGAACGCCGGTCCTCACCTCCAACGGTGGCGCGCTGGCGGAGATTGCAGGCGGCGCCTGCCTGCTGGTCGATCCGCTCGATGCGCAGGCGATCGCCGAAGGGCTCCGGCGGATCGTCGCTGACGATGTCCTGTGCGCCGCGTTGACGAGGCGCGGGTTGGCGCGAGCGGAGGTCTTCAAGCCGCTGGCGTTCGGCCGGCGACTGACGCCGCTGTACGACCGGCTGATCGACGCGCGGATCGCCGATGGCGTGTGGTCCGAATTGGAGACCGCGGGTGAACGCTGACGTGCGGATCGCGATCGACGGGTTCAACCTCGCCTTGCCGCATGGCACCGGGGTCGCGACCTATGGCCAGGCTCTTGGCGACGCGATCACGTCGTTGGGCGTGCGCCTGGACGGCGTATTCGGGATACCCGTCGGGATTCACCCGGAGCTGCGCGAGATCCTGTTCTACGAGGCGCTCGGGCGGGGAATTCCGCAAGGCCCCGGGCTCGCGGCGGTGCGGGCGGTGCGGGAGTGGTTCGGCCAGTATCGGCGGACGCAGATGTTCGACGTTCCGATGCGGGGATTGATCGTCCAGGGCGCGATCGCGCGGCGATTGCCGCGCTTCGAGCGGATCATGAGTTCCGCCCGGCTGTTCGAGCGTGCCGACCGATATTTCGCGCGGACCGGACGGTTCCTGCCGATCCGGGTCTCCGATCCACCGCACATCATGCACTGGACCTACCCCGTGCCGATCCGGATGCTGGGCACGAGCAACGTCTATACGCTGCACGATCTGGTGCCGCTCAAGCTGCCCTATGCGACGCTCGACCGAAAGCGGCTCTATTACCGGATGACCGAGACGATCGTGCGCGAGGCGGACCATGTCTGCACCGTGTCGGAGTCGAGTCGTGACGATGTAATCGCGCAGTTCGGTATCGCCGGGGACCGCATCACCAACACCTATCAATGCGTCTCGACCGCGCAGACACGGCAGGACCATGTCGGCGACGTCACCGCGTTGTTCGGGCTGAAGCCGCGTGGCTATTTCCTGTATTATGGCGCGATCGAACCCAAGAAGAATGTCGGTCGGCTGATCGAGGCCTATCTCGGCAGCCAGGTAAAGACGCCGCTCGTCCTGGTCGGCGCGGGTGCGTGGCAGGCCGACGAGGACCTTCGCCTGCTCGCGACCGGAGCGGCCGGATCGCACAATGCCTTTGGCAGGCGCGTCGCGAGCCAGGTCATCCGGTTGCAATATCTGCCGCGCGCGCTGCTGCTGCAGCTGATCGAGAACGCCAAGGGGGTGATCTTCCCGTCATTGTACGAGGGGTTCGGGCTTCCCGTCCTCGAAGCGATGCAGCTTGGCACCCCGGTCATAACGTCGGATCGGAGTTCGTTGCCGGAGGTCGCGGGGCAGGCGGCGCTGATGGTGGATCCGTACGACGTCGGCGCGCTGACCGCCGCCATCCTCGCGCTCGATACCGACGACGCGCTGGCGGGCCGGCTCGTGGCGGCCGGCACCGAGCAGGCGCAAGTGTTCACGCAGGATCGCTACCGCGCGCGACTCGGGGCGATGTACGACACGATCTTGGCGAAGGCCCCACGGGCCGGTCGCCACATGCCGAAGGGGTGGGAGTAGATGGCGACCCGTATCCAGCCGCGCGGCACGCTGCGTCGGGGCCTCAAGGTCCAGGGAAACGTGATCGGTGCGCTGATCATGCGCGAATTGCATACGCGCTATGGCCGCGACAATATCGGCTATGTCTGGCTCATTCTCGAGCCGATGATGCTGGCGACGATGATCGCCTTGCTGCACCAGCAGACCGGCGGGCATTTCGGCAGCGACATCAAGCCAGTGCCGTTCGCGCTGATCGGCTATTGCATCTTCATCATGTTCCGCAGCATCTTCGGGCGTGCCGAGGGCGCGCTGGAGGCCAATCTCCCGCTTCTGTATCACAAGACGGTGACGATCTTCGACGTCCTGCTCGCACGCGCGCTGCTCGAAGCCGCGGGCTGTATCCTGTCGTTCATGATCTTGATGGGGCTGGCGGTGGCGACCGGCCTGTCAGATCTTCCCGCGCGCCCTCTTTACGTATGCCTTGGCGTGGCGTGCATGTTCTTTCTGGCCTTTGGTCTTTCGCTCATCGTCTGCGCTTTTACGTTCGAAAACAGAGCGATGGGACGATTGGTCCATCCGATTGCGTACATCATGCTGCCATTGTCCGGTGTCTTCATCATGATGCAATGGGTGCCGGCAAAGTTCAGGCCGTTCTTTTCGTTCATTCCGATGTCGCATATTTTTGAAATGTTGCGATACGGATGGTTTATCAGCGCGGTGCCGTACTTTATCGACGCATGGTATCTCGCGGGCTGGATATTTGGATCGACCTTGATCGGCCTGCTGGCGATTGCTGCCGTCAAGCGCAAGATACATATGCCGTGACGATCCGTGACGGCGCTATACTCGGCCTTTACTGGCGGTCCACCCTCGGAGAATATCATGGTGCACGGTTTCATGTCCCCGGCGACCGCCGCACCGGCGGCGCTGCCGAGCCTCGGGGAGCGATGGCGTCAGGCCCGCACGCAATATGGCTGGTTCTTCGTCGTGGTGCTGCTGCCGTGTCTGGCCGCCGCGCTCTATCTCTACGGCTTTGCCGCGGACCAGTATGAGTCCGAAGCGCATTATCTGGTACGCGCGCAGGGTGCGCCGGCATCGAGCGGATCCAGCATCGAAAAGCTGCTCGGGGCGAGCGGCAGTGCTGGCGGCGGCGGTGGCCAGGGCGAGGCCAACAGCGTCGCGGACTTCCTGCTGTCGCACGACGCGGTCGATGCCCTGAGCAAGCAGAGCGCGCTGATCGCCCGGTTCCGCCGCCCCGAGGCCGACGGCCTGAGCCGATTGCCCACCGCCGATCCGACCCCCGAAGCGCTGCTTAAATATTACCGCAAACAGGTCGACGTCCATTACGACACCGACACCGGCATCACGACGCTGAAGGTCCGCGCGTTCCGGCCGGTCGATGCCTATGTCATCGCCCGCAAGCTGCTCGGACTGGGCGAAGGCCAGGTCAACACGATGAACGTCCGGTCCTATGCCGATGCGGTCAAACTGTCGCACCAGCAACTTGCCGAATCCGAAGCGGCGCTGTCCCAGGTACAAGCGCGGATGACCGATTTTCGGCAGGACAGCAGGGACGTGAACCCGCAAGGGACCGCCGAAGCGCAGATCGGCCTGGTATCGAAACTCCAAGCCGAACTGTCCGCCGCCCGGTCGCAGCTGGCGACGACGGTCAGCCTGATCGGCACGCGCAACCCGCAATACGCGGCCCTGTCGCAGCAAGTGCGGTCGTTGCAGTCCCAAGTCGCGGCACAATCCGCCAAGCTCGCGGGTGGCGGCAATGCGATCGCTGCCGGGCTGGGCGATTACGAGCGCCTCCGCATGCAGCAGGGGTTCCTGTCGAAACGCTACGACGCGGCCTCCGCGGCTTTCGAAGCGGCACGCCAGCAGGCGGTGCGCCAGCAACTCTACATCGTCCGGATCGTCGACGCGAACATGCCGGTCCGCTCCGAATATCCCAAGCGCGCGCTGTCGCTGCTCACGCTCTTCATCGCGTTGATGGTGGTGTATGGCCTTGGCTGGTTGGTCGCCGCCGGTGTTCGGGAACATGCGAGCTAGGCGCGGCGGCATGTCGTCACGCAGCATGACGAGCGAGCGCAGGACCAGCGTCCTGCCGCTGTTGCGCGCACCACCTTTTCCTTGGGTGGCGCCGGTGGCGATCACCGTGGCGGGCGGCACTCCACCCAGTCTTGCAGAGGCGCGTCATGCGCTGGACGCATTGCGTGTGGCGCGCGTCGGCGGCGCGTTCTGGGACGGCGAGAACGATCCCTGGACGCAGGTTGCGGGTGGTCGCTTGGTGCAAGCGGATCCCGCCGACGACCTGGCGATCGTCGCTTGGCTGTCGGATGTGACCGTGCATGACGCGGGCGGGGCGATCGTCGATCCCGCGCGGATCGAACATGCCTGTCTGGAGCGGCTGACCGCGTTTGCCTGCCACGATCCGTTCGAGGATCGCCCCGCGACGCTGGCCGAGACGATCGCACGGCTGGCGGGGTGGCGCAGGACGCTCGACGCCAACCGCAAAATCGGCGTGATGACCGGGATGGCGCGATGGAAGCGCACCACGATCGGCAGGTTCCTGTGGGACGGGCGACGGAGCCCGGATGCCGCCTCCGCGAAAAAGGCGCTAGCCTCGGCGCGTCGATCTGGGCGGGCAATCGCCGGCTGGGCGTCGCGGATGCCGCCCGATTTCGCGCGACGTGCAAGCGGCGGGACTCGCGCTACAGATCGTCGAGGACGGTTTCGTGCGATCGAGCGGCCTTGGCGCCGATGGCCGCGTGCCGAGTTCGGTGACGATCGACATGTGTGGCGTTTATTACGACCCTGCACAGCCAAGCGACCTGGAGACCCTGTTGCAAACGCACGCGTTTTCCGACGCGCTGATCGATCGGGCACGACGCCTGCGCGGCATGATCTGCGACTCTCATATCGGCAAATACGGAATCGATGCGGGGGCGTTCGCACCGCTGCCCGATCGACGGTGCGTACTCGCGATTGGGCAGGTCGAGGACGATCGCTCGGTGCTGTGCGGCGGCGGCGGGGTGACCTCGAACGTCGAATTCCTGGCCCGCGTACGGCGTTGCGAGCCCGACGCGTTCATTGTCTATCGACCGCATCCCGATGTCGTCGCCGGCCACCGAAAAGGTCATGTGTCGCCGTCGGCCGCCGCCGAATGGGTCGATCGGATCGATCAGGACAGTGCATTGCTGTCGCTCGTCGAACGGGTCGATGCCGTCCATGTGCTGACATCCTTGACCGGGTTCGAGGCGCTGATGCGTGGACGCCCCGTGACGGTACACGGCCGCCCCTTTTTCGCCGGCTGGGGGCTTACCGAAGACCTTGTCGAGCAACCCGACCGGCGTCGTCGGATGCTGACGATCGATCAGCTCGTTGCCGGCACGCTGATCCTGTACCCGCGGTATATCGATCCGGTCACCGGACTATTCTGTGACGTCGAAACGCTCGTTGCCCGCATCGCGGCGGGGCAGGGGCGCTCCGATACCGCGTTCACCCTGATGCGCCAGATACTCGGACGAGTCCGGCGGCGGGGCATCGTACTCGCGACAGGTCTTCGATGACGCCAGCAACCGACGCCAAGCAGACGTTTCTCTTCCTGCAGGGACCCCATGGTGGCTTTTTCGACCAGCTGGCGTCCGCGCTGGCCATGCAGGGGCATGCGGTACGCCGGATCAACTTGAATGGCGGCGATCGCGCCGACTGGAGCGGATTCTCGACCGATTATCGAAGCTCGCTAAAGGGCTGGCCGCTGTTCTTCGACGATTTTGTCGTCGATCATCTCGTCACCGACGTCATTCTCTTTGGCGATTGCAGGCCGCATCACGCCTCTGCGCACGGCATGGCCAAGCTGCGTGGCATTCGCGTCCACGTTTTCGAGGAAGGCTATATCCGCCCCGATTTCATGACGTTGCAGGAAGACGGGGTGAACGGGAACTCGAAATTGCCGCGTGATGGCGACTGGTATCGCGAACAGGCGGGCCGGCTGTCGGGGATTCCTCCGGTGGAACCCGTCCCATCGAGCTTCGCACGACGGTTGCGCGAGACCAGCCGCTATACGATCTTCAGCGCGCTGACCCGGCCATTATATCCATTCTATCGGTCGCACCGCTCCGCCGCGATGTTGAGCGAGGCGCTTGGCTGGGCAGTGCATTTCGTTACCAAGCGCCGCGAGCGCAGGCGGTCCGCCGCGTTGATGACGGCGATCCGCGACACCCCGTATTTCGCGCTGCCGCTGCAATTGAATTCGGATTATCAGATCCGCGTCCATTCGCCGTTTCGCGACATGCGTGCGGCACTGCGGTTCATCATCAAGAGCTTTGCACGGTCGGCCCCGGCGGGGGTCAACCTGATCGTCAAGCGACACCCGCTCGACGGCGGATTGTCGAGCTGGCGGCGGTTCGTCCGCCGCGAGGCGCAGCGGTACAAGGTCGCCGATCGGGTCTTTTATATCGGCGACGGCGATATCTCCGATCTGGTTGCCAAGGCCCGCGCGGTCGTCACCGTCAACAGCACGGTCGGCACGCTGGCGCTGAACTCGGGCGTGCCGGTGGCGGTGCTCGGCGAGGCGATCTACGATATCGAAGGGATCGTCCGGCGCGAACCGCTGGACAATTTCTGGGCCGATCCGCCGCCGGTCGACACGGCGCTGTATGATGCGTTCAAGCGCGTGCTGATCGATCGCTGCCTGATCCCCGGCGGCTATCTGAGCGACGCAGGGATCGCGATGCTCGTACGGCACGCCGAACGCCGCCTGACCCGCGAGCCGGTAGACGCGGTGCAAGCCGATCGGGGCGCGGACGGTGGACCCGATATGCCCGACATGCATGACGGGGACGGTGTTTGAAGCCGTTTCGCGCGTTTGCGCCGATGCTGCTTACCCGGACTCTGGTGCCGCGTTGGCTTGGTGGGCGCGCCAGCGTGGACGCGGAAGTCGTGCTCGATCTGTCGCGGCTGCTGAGCCGATCCTATCATGTGACGCCGACCGGGATCGATCGCGTCGAGTTCGTCTATGCGCGCGAATTGCTCAACCGTATTCCGGACCGACTGGCGTTTGCGGCGGTGCATCCCGCGGGCGGCTATTATGGGCGATTGCCGGTCGGGGCGGTGCGGCAGTTCCTCAGCTTCACCGATGCGCGATGGCGGAACCCGGACGTGCTCGATCCACATGCGGTGCGGGCGGCCGCCAACCGGCACCTGCTGGCCCTACGGCCACGGCCGGTGCCGACCGATGACCGGCACCGCATCTATCTCCAGGCATCGCATCATCATCTCGAGGATATCGATTTGGTCGCGGCCATCCTGAAACGCGAACGCGCACGGCTGATCTCGCTGATCCACGACGTGATCCCGCTGACTCACCCGGAGTTCGCGCGGATCGATGGTCATGCGCGGCACCGCGACGTCATGCGGACGATCGACCGTCATGCCAGCGGGATCATCGGCAATT
The DNA here is from genome assembly GCF_036856015.1 of Sphingomonas sp. LR55. Lineage (NCBI taxonomy): Bacteria > Pseudomonadati > Pseudomonadota > Alphaproteobacteria > Sphingomonadales > Sphingomonadaceae > Sphingomonas > Sphingomonas sp. LR55. The sequence goes on along the minus strand of NZ_JASPFO010000001.1, from coordinate 2,413,433 downwards.
CGGCAGCGACGATCGATGCGGTCGGCCGGCATCTGACCGACGCACGCAGCGAGCGTGTCGTCCGCGTCGCGCATCTCGGGACAGACCCGGTCGAGCTGCTCCCGTCCGCTCGCCCGGCAATCCTGTCATCGGTTCCGGCCGGTCCGTATTTCGTGTGCGTCGCGACGATCGAGCCCCGCAAGAACCATCTGTTGCTGCTCAACGTCTGGCGCAGGCTGGCCGAGAAGCTCGGCACCGCGGCGCCGAAGCTTGTGCTGATCGGCCGGCGCGGGTGGGAAAACGAAAATGCGATCGACATGATCGAGCGCTGTGCCGCGGTGTCGGGCCATGTGATCGAGGCGTCGAACATGTCCGATCGCGAGATGCAGGCGGTGCTCGGCGGCGCGCAGGCCTTGCTGTTGCCCTCGTTCGCCGAGGGCTTCGGCATGCCGGTCAGCGAAGCGCTCGCCGCCGGGCTGCCGGTGATCTGCAGCGACATCGCCGCATTGCGTGAGGTTGGCGGCGAGGCGCCCGACTATCTCGATCCGCTCGATGGTCTTGGGTGGCTGGAGGCGGTCATCGCCTATTCGCGACCGGAATCGCCGCGTCGTGCCGCGCAACTCGACCGGATGGCGCGGTGGCAGCCGGTGAGTTGGGGCCAGCACATCGACGTGGTCGAAGCGACGATCGACGCGGTCGTCGCGATGGCATGATGGCGCAGGCCTGATCGGCCGGCGTCATCGCGCATCAACGATCGCCGCGGCGGACGATGATCCCGAACGAGGTCGTGACATACTGACCGAGCGCGAGCTTCAGATGGTTGTCTGCCGAATAGGGGGGCACGTCGACATAGGCGTCCTGCTGCGTGTCGCCGAGATCATATTTGATCTGCGCGACGAAATGCCCGCGCGAGACGAGATCGACGGCGAGCCGTTCGAAATCGCGACGGCGGAACAGGACAGTACCGCCGCTATCGATCGTCGCATCATTTGAGGTGAGGTTGAGTTCGGTGGTGTGTACCGCGAGCCCGCCGGGATTGAGGCACTGGACCGCGTTGCGGACGAAATCGAGACCGGCTTCGATCGACCCGAGATGCTCGTACGCGCACGACGACCAGGTGAAGTCGAACCCGCGCAGGTCGGCGGGAATCGCGTTCATGTCGGCCACGCGGAACGCGACGTTGCGATCGAAGACGTCGTTTGGACAGATCTCGGGATAGCGAAGCTGGTCGAGGCCTTCGCTATGCTGGTTGGTCAGGGTCCAGTCGCGGCTGCGGACGTCGTCGGCGGCAAGATCGGTCGCCACGATCGAGCACCCGATCGCCGCCATCGCTGCGGGCAGGGGTTCGATGCCCACGCCGAAGCCCAAACCGCGCGCCCCCGCCTTGAGCATCCCGTAACGCTCGAGCGTCTGCAGGATATAGACGAATTCCCATTGCTTGCGATGGCGGTGCTTCGCCAGCTTGAGACGTTCGAGCCACTGGTCATAGGCGGGCTCGTTGAACTGCGATGCGGTGCAGGTCTGCGATACCGGATCGGCCAGCGTCGCCTTGCCGTGTGCCAGCAACCGCGAGGCGCGACGGAACACGCGTTGGCCGAAGATCGACTTGCGCGCCGCCTCGACCTGTTGCTCGAAATGCGGTTGGCGGACGGCGGCGTCGAGCAGGATCGTGAACGACTGCGCGATGGCGTCGGTCTCGGTATAGAGATGCCCGAGCACCGCATATTGCATGCCGTCGACCGCATCGAAGGTGAGCCGCATGGTCCCGCCGGCCGCGACGATCTCCTTCACCGCGATCGGCCAGGTCTTGATCGTCTCGGCCGGGCGCGATCCATCGAGCGGCAATGCGTTGACCCGAACGATCATCGAGCCAAGCGTTGCAGTCAGCCCGGTAAAGACGAGCGAGCAGCGGACCGTGCTGCTCTCCAGCGACACATAGCGGGTATGAAAGACATAGGCCGGGTCTTCGGAGGGTTCGGAACCGCCAAGTCCTTGAATTCGGCTCGATCTGGGTGGCCAAAAGTCGAATGGACCCATGTCTATTTCAAGTGCTGTGGCACTAGCCGGCGAGGATGACGCACTTTGCATTATGGGGTCGTAGCGATGAAGAATGTATGCGTCACCCGTTATAAGGAGATCTGGCCCAAAATTGTACGACTATACTTTGATCGGTTATAGCCTTCGCGCGGCTTGATCTTATAGTAGGGCGGTGAAGGCCCCGAAATAAGAGAGACCGATGAACAACTTATTTCGGACGGGTTTCGGCCGGTTGATGGGCACTGCGTCCAGAGCCGGGGCCGGATCCGCGGCGCGATCGCCGGCGCGGATCGCAGGCGATGCGTCGCGCGACATCCGCGACTGGGCGGGAGCGATCGATGCCTATCGTCGTCACCTCGAGACCTTTCCCGGCGATTTCGCCATCCAGGTTCAACTCGGGCACGCGCTCAAGGAAGTGCGCGATTTCGGCGCGTCGATGGAGGCGTATCACGCCGCCTACAGGCTTGATTCTGCGCGATCTCGGACCTGCTCGTCAACATCGGTCATCTGCACAAGATGCGCGGCCAGCAGGCGGCCGCGTGTTTCGCCTATGTCGCGGGCTATACGCTCGACGCCAATGCCGATGCGGCGACCGAGCTTGGCGATCCGCAACTCGCCGCGGACATCGAGGCTGCACGCGACGCGTTTTCTACCGATCCGACACGCGACCCGGTCGTCCTCGCGGTTGATGTCCCGGTGCCGGATGCCGCATTGATGCCGGACCACATCGTCGGGCACGGTCATGCGATCGAGACCTCGCCGCTGTTCGACGCGCACTGGTACCGACAGCGCTATGGGGTGGGCGCGGACCTGGATGCGGCACGGCATTATACGACCGTCGGCGCCGCCGAAGGCCATGAACCGCACCGGCTGTTCGACAGTCGCTTCTATCGCTCGCAGGTGACGGACGAACTACCGCCGGGCGCGAACCCGCTCGATCATTTTCTCAAGGTCGGCGGTCCGAACGGGCTCGATCCGCATCCGCTGTTCGCCGGCGACTGGTACCGCGAACACCATCCCGCCGCGGCCCGGACGGGCGTCATACCGATCATCCACTATCTGACTCATGCCCCACACGAGAGCGCTGGCCCGACGCCGTTGTTCGATGCGCTGCGCTACCGCGAGGCGACGCCCGACATGGCCGCGGGCGACGCGACGTTCGTGCATTATCTGGACTATGGCGACGCCGCGGGCGTGGCGCCGATCGCCGGGCTGCAAACCGGTCGGATCCTCGAAACCTTTGGCGGATCGCCGGTCGGCGGCGAAAGCGCGCTCGAACTCTACGTGCATTTCCTCGGCCGGAAGCAGGCCCTCGCCGGCGCGACCTTCGACCTGCTCGCGCCGTCGGACGTCGGCGTTCGCCCACCGCCGTTGCCCCTCGAGTCGATACGCCCTGCAGACGAACGGATCGCCGCCGCGAGCGAGGTGGTGCAACGGCTGCTCGGCGATACCGCCACCGGCGAAGGCAGGCCGTCCCCCGACCGGTACGCGCTGGCCAAGCTCGATCTGTTGCGTCGCGATCCCAACCAGCTCGATGCGGTGGTCCGCGACCTGCACGCCGCGACCGCCGCGACCGCAAGCGAGGTGGTGACGATGTTCGGCGTGGTGCCGCTGCACGATGTCGCGCGCGGCGTTGGTGATGCCAGCGGCGATGACGGTAGCGATGGCTTTCCGGCCGGCGGGGTGCTCGACCGCTACCGGACCGGTCAGCGCGATCTCGCACGGCGGTTCCGGCTCGATCACGACCGCGTCGGAACCGTGACCGACGGGGCCACGATTTCGATCCTGCTCCCGATCTACCGCTCGCCGGTCGTGTATCTGGAGCGGGCGATCCTGTCCGTTCTCGCGCAGACCTATGCCAATTGGGAATTGTGCATCGTCGACGACTGTTCGCGCGAACCTGCGTTGACCGACATCGTCACGCGGTTCTGCGCGGCCGATGCGCGGATAAAATTTGCCACAGCGCGGCGCAATGGCGGGATCGCGGAGGCGACCAATCGCGCGCTCGATCTCGCCACCGGTGCATATGTCGCGTTGTTCGATCATGACGACATGCTGACCGTCGATGCGCTCGAAATCGTCGCGGCGCGGATCGATGCGTCACCCGACACCGACTGGCTCTACAGCGACGAGTGCAAGATCGGGATCGACGATCAGCCCGACGAACTGCTGACCAAGCCCGACTGGAGTCCGGCGCTGCTGCTGTCGGTGATGTATACCGGGCATCTGTCGGTCTATCGATCGACGCTCGTCCGATCGGTCGGCGGTTTTCGCAGCGCATATGATTTCTCGCAGGACTATGATCTTGCGCTCCGCATTTCGGAGACCGCGCCGACCGTTCAGCACATCCGCGACGTCCTGTATGGCTGGCGGATGATCGAGGGTCTGCTGCAAGCGGTGGCAAGCCCGAGGCGCGGCTGACCAACATCGCTGCGGTCCAGGCGGCAATGGATCGCCGCGGCTGGACCGGTCGTGCGGTCGCGTTGCCAGCATCGAATCGCCCGCGTGCGGACTATGCGACGTTCGATCAGCTCGTCTCGATCATCATCCCGTCGGACGACGCCGCGCATATCGTCCGGACGGTCATGTCGATCGTCGCATGGACCGCCTATCCCCGATACGAGATCGTGATCGTCACCAATTCGCGGACGGCGGCGCAGTGTCGCGAGTGGATGGACGGACCGCGCATCCGTTTCGCGATCTTCGATGCGCCGTATAATTTCTCCGCAAAATGCAACGCCGGTGCCGCGCTCGCGCAGGGCGATTATGTCGTATTCCACAATGACGACGTGCTGGTCATCACGCCGGACTGGATCGAGGCGCTGCTGGAGCAGCTCGTCCGCCCTGGCGTCGGCGGCGTCAGCCCCAAGCTGCTCTACGAGAATGGCCGCATTCAATATGCCGGCATGGCGGTCGGATTGCGGCAACTGACGGGAACGACGTTCCACGCCTTTCCGCGCGATACGGCAACGCATTTCAACCTGGCGCAATCGACGCGCGACGTCGGCCTGTTGTGCGGCGCGTGCTTGGCGATGCCGACCGAGCTGTTCCGTGACCTTGGCGGGTGGGATGCGCTGAACGTCGGCATCGCCCATTCCGACGTCGATCTCAGCCTGCGGCTTCGCGAGGCGGGATACCGGCTGGTCTATACGCCGCATGCCGAACTGATCCATATCGGCCATGCCTCGATCGGCGCCTCGATCGGCGCCGCGATCGGCGGCGATGCCGATCTGCCGACGGGGTCGCGCTGGAAAAAGAGCAAAGCCGATATCTTCCTGCTCAAGCGCTTTCCGTCGTTGATCACCGACGATCCGTATTTCCCGCCGACGATGAGCGGGATCAGCTACATCGACTCGCAGGAACCCTATCGGATCCACCCCGCCACACTGCGCTACGCTGGCGACGGGCCCGACATCCTCATCGTATCGCACGACCTGACGAACAGCGGCGCCCCGCGCGTCGCGGCGGACATGGCGATCGCGCTGAAACATTCGGGCGCATTCGTCGTCGTCACGTGCCCGACCGACGGACCGATGCGCGCCCGTCTTGCCGAGGCCGATATTCCCGTCATCATCGATGCACTTGCGCTGACCGACCATGCGAGCTTCCGTGATTTCGCGCGCAATTTCGATACCGTGATCGTCAATACCGTCATCGGCTGGCGCGCCGTGAAACAGCTCGATCTCGGAGACCGAAGTGCGCTGGTACATTCACGAATCCGGGCTGATCGACGAGATGGTGCGCGACACCGACGGGTTCCGCGCCGTGCTGGGATCGGCGCGTAACATCCTCGCGGTCAGTACGCGGACCGCGGCGGCGCTGCGCCGGCATGGCGTGTCCTCGCGCTTGCTCGAGACTGGGATAGCGGATCCAAAGGATTTGTATCCCGTACCGGCGCGGTCGGACGTCGTCCGGATCGGCGTGTTCGGATCGTTCGAACCACGCAAAGGCCAGGATATCGCCGCGCAGGCCTTTGCGATGCTCCCGCCCGGCACGCGCGCAAACGCCACGCTCGATTTCTTTGGCCGCGATCACGATCCCGATTTCCAGGAGAAGGTCCGGCGCACGTGGCAGCGACAGGACGGTATCCATTTTCACGGTGAAAAGGGGCATCCGGACTATTGGTATTGCCTGGCCGACATCGACATCGTGCTGGTCCCGTCGCGGGACGATCCGCTACCGCTGGTGGCGTCCGACGCACTGGCGCTGGGCAAGACGATCGTGTGCAGCGACAGTACCGGGACGTCGGATTATATCGAGCACGAGGTGTCGGGCTTCGTCTATCCGACCGCGCGCGGCCGACCTGTCCGCGCTGCTGACCCGGCTGATCGAGGATCGCACATTGCGCGAATCGGTGCGGGGGCCGGCGCGCGGTCTATGAGGCGATGTTCACGATGGAGGCGTTCACCGAACGGCTATCGGACCGACTCGCGCCTGTTGCCGTCGGGGTTTCGTGATCGCATCCGATGACGCGGTCGCTGCGCTGGTCGCACGCGCGGATGCCGCGCGCGATCGCCGCGACTGGCTGGCTGCGGCGGATGCGTATCGCGCCGTGGTGCGCGTCCAGCCGCGCAACGCCGGACTATGGGTCCAATTGGGTCATGCACTGAAGGAATCGGGTGGCATCCAGGCCGCGGGCGACGCGTATCGCCGTGCGTTGTCGATCGACCGGTTCAGCGCCGACACGCATCTGCAGCTCGGTCATCTGCTCAAGATGCAGGATGACCGTGCCGGGGCGGTCGCGGCATATGCGCAGGCACTGCGCCTCGATCCGACGCTGGACTCCGCGCTGGGCGAACTCGTCCATCTCGGCGCTCGCGATCGGATCCCCGCGGCGACCATCGATCGTCAGGCGATGTGGCGCCGGCTCGATGCGGTGGCGGAGGCGCTGGCGGACGCGAACGAAGCGTTGCGGGCCTGGATCGGAACATCGGCCTATCCGATGGCCGCGTATGACCGGTTCCGATCCGACGTCGCGATGCGGCCACCGCCGCCGATCTCGGCGGTTGCCGACGACGGGGGCGTGCCGATCACGCTCGCGATCGATTGTCGGGCGGCGACGGCGTCGTCGGTGCGCGTGACGTTGACCGCGTTGCTCGACCAGTCGGATCCGTCCTGGGTGGCGCGGTTGGTCGATGCGTCCGGAATCGCCGACCATCCGGTCGCCAGCATGACGATCACCGATCCACGGATCGGGTTCGACGACGATGGTGGTTATGCGTCGCGACCTGGGCTGTTGGTCAGCATCGATGCGGGCGTCATTCTGCATCCCCATGCGCTGGCTTGGTTGCGCTATGCTGCGGCACGATCGAGCGCGGCCGCGGTCACATGCGATCACGACCATGTCAGACGCCATTGGGCGCCCGGCCAGCGTCATGCCGATCCGATACTCTACGGTGTCGACGATTCGTCGTTGCGCGCAGCGGTGCCGCCCCGTCTCGTCGCGGCGCGGAATGATCTCCTCCGAATGTCCCGCGACGGCGACACGCTATCGGGCGCTGACTTGCGGGCCGCGATGATCGATGCCGCGCGAGCGGCTGCATCGCCGGTCGCGCATGTTCCGCGGATCCTCGCATCGCTGTACGACGACGGAGTGGAGAGATCGGCCGCGACGGAGCTACGCGGGGCGGCGTCACCGATCGATGCCACGATGCCTCCGCTGGCAGCGCGGCGATCGCGCATCGCCATCGTCATACCTACCCGCGATGAAGCGGCGATGCTGACCGAGGCGATCGATAGTCTCCTCGCGGTGGCCGACATGCCGGACCGGATCAGCGTGATCATCGTCGACAACCGGAGCCGGGAGCCCGCGACGCACGCTTTGCTCGACGACTACGCCACGCGATCCGGTCATGCGGTCGTGACGATGGACGAGCCGTTCAACTGGTCGCGCGCCAACATACTCGGGATCGCCACCGCGCGGGCGGCGGACTGCGACCTTTTGCTGTTCGCGAACAACGACGTCGTGATGCTGACGCAAGGGTGGGACAGCGAGCTCGACCGGCTGTTGTCCGATCCGGCGACGGGCATCGTCGGCGCGCGTCTTCTGTATCCCGACATGACCGTCCAGCACGCCGGCATCGTGCTCGGTGCCGGCGAAGGCCTGCCGCTGCACGAGGGGCGTCATGCCGCGTTCGACGATCCAGGACCCGGCGGGCGGTATGTGACGCAGCACGACGCGGCGGCAGTGACCGGCGCTTTTCTCGCGATGCGACGCGACGTCCTGACGGAGATCGGTGGGTTCGACTGCGCGCGGTTGCCGATCGCCTATAACGATATCGACGTCTGCCTGCGCGCGCGCGGCGGGGTATCGGGTGCGCTATTGCCCGCAGATCGAGCTGATCCACCACGAATCGAAGACCCGCGGCCGGACCCGGACCGAGGACGAGGTGGCGTGGGACGATGCCGAACTCGGCGATCTCTATGCCGTCTGGGGCGAGGCGCTGACGCTCGATCCGGGGATCAACCCGCAATGGGCGCTTGGTGGCGCGCCGTTCGACGGCCTGCGCGAGCCGGGATTGAGCGAGATCCTCGCATTCATCGATCGGTCCGCACGCGCCGATCCTTGGCGCGTGACGAAGGCGGGCGTGTGATGCCGCGCGACCGGTGGGACCGAAACGCGCGGCGGGCCGTTACACTGGCGTAATGGCCAAACCGGATTCCTCCCCACCGCCGGACGACGTCGACGACCTCAAGGCCGCCGATGCGCAGGATCTGCATCGCGCGGTCCGTGAGGAGGGGCAGGACGAGCTCGACCGGCCAGTCTCGTCGCTGTTCTTTTCGGGCCTTGCGGCGGGCATGGCGATCGCGAGCTCGCTGATCGCCGAGGGTGCGCTCCACGCAGCGCTGCCCGATACGCCGTCGCGGTCGATCGTCGTGTCGCTCGGCTATCCGATCGGGTTCCTCATGGTCATCCTCGGTCGGATGCAGCTGTTCACCGAGAGCACGATCACCGCGATGTTGCCGCTGGTGACGCGGCCGTCGGGCTGGGCGGTGCGACGCACGCTGCGGCTGTGGACGATCGTGCTCGGTGCCAATCTGCTCGGTACGGCGCTGGCGGGCGGAATGATCGCGGCGGGGCTGCTCGGCGGCGGCGAACTGCGGACCGCGATGATCGAGGTGTCGGTCGCGATCACCGAGCTGTCGGCCGGGGCGACGTTCGTCAACGCGATCCCCGCCGGGTTCATGATCGCGATCCTCGCCTGGTCGCTGCCTAATGCGCGCGAACAGTCGTTCCTGGTGATCCTCGCGGTTACCTATGTCGTCGCGATCGGCGGGTTCAGCCATTCGATCGTCGGCTCGGTGGAGGCGTGGCTGCTGCTGTTCGCGGGCAAAACCGGCGTCGTGCAGACGCTCTTCGAACTGATGCTGCCGGCGATCCTCGGCAACCTGTTGGGCGGTGCGGGGTTGTTCGCGCTGTTGGCGCATGCGCAGGTGCGCGGTGAGATGAACGGGCGGGACGAGAGCTGATGGGTGAGATCGAACGTGCCGCGAAGACTGTCGAGGCGGCGGATCGCGGCGTCACGCTGAAGGCCGCCGAACAGCGCGACCGGCCGGCGGTCAAGGCGGTCGGATTCCTGGCCGAGATCGGCGACCAGCCACAGCTTGTCGCAACCTCGATCGGCACCGCGGTGATCGGCCTGATCGCCCGCCGCCCCGACATGATCCGTGGCGGCGTCCGGATGCTCGCGGCGCATGCGGCGGCGACCTTCGTCAAATCCGCGATCAAGAGTTCGGTCGATCGCACTCGCCCCGAAAAGGCGATCGAGGACGGCAAGGCGAAGTTCGAAGCCGGCGACAGCGACGATCACGACCAGACCTCGTTCCCGTCGGGCCACACCGCGGGCGCGGTAGCTGTCGCGCGTGCGGTATCGCGCGACATCGATGGGGCAGGGGCGCCCGCCGCAATCATCACCGGCATGGTCGCCGCGGCGCAACCGATCAACGGCAAGCATTATCTGTCCGACCTCGTCGTCGGTGCGGCGGTCGGCTGGATCGCGGAGGCGCTCGTCAGCGCGGTGTTCGACCGCGTCGCGCCCGTCGTCGAGGGTCAGGTGGCCGGCATCGCCGAGCCCGCCTGAGCATTTCAGCCGACCCGCATGCGTGCGCGCATCATCGCGGCAATCTCGTCGTCGGTGGCAACGTGATCCTCGATCACGCAGCGTAGATCGAGTCCGGAAAACCCGTGATCCGATGGCACCGCGGCTTGCGCGACCACCAATCCGTCGCGTGCCTCGATCTGCGGCGCGGCACCGGCTTTCACATAGGGGTGCGGCGCGTGATAGGCGTATGCGCCGGTGCTGGCGACGACGCGGCCCTGCGGATCGACGATGCTGACCACCGCGCCCGAGCTCGATTTGCGGATCACGTCCATGATCGTCGCGGTCTGCCCCTCGAAATCATATTCCAGATAGCACACGCCGATCGTCGCGCCGTCGAAGCGGACCGGCGCGACATAGACCAGCACCTTGCGGCGATCCGACCAGGGGTTTTCCCAGACATCGTCGGTCGACCATTCCTGCGATAGATCGGCCACTAGCGCGCGTTCGAACTGCGAATAGCCCCTGAAATTGACGCCGCGGACCGAGGCATTGTCGTGCGCGCAGACCGCCACCGCGCCGGTCGCATCGACCACGAACGCGTTGAGGAAATAGGGCGAGCAGCGCAGCAGCGCACGCAGCCGTTCGAGCGCCTTGGCCTCGACCTTGGGGGAATCGGAGCGGAACAGGATCGCCTCGCCGATCGAATGATCCGAGGCGAGCATGCGGATGTCGATCGAGCGATCGTACAGCGTGCGGCACAGCGTGTCGGCGATCGACTGCGCGAGTTCGACCAGCCGCCCGCCCTCGACGTCGCGGACCAGTTGCTCGGCGATTGCCGCACCCTGTTGCAGCCGCCCGAGAATCTGCTCGCGGAATGAGGCGGATGAGGTGCGCGCCTGATCCGCCAGCGCCTTCACTTCCTGCGCGACGACCGCAAAGCCGCGCCCGACATCCCCCGACCGTGCGGCCTCGATCGTCGCGTTGAGAGCCAGCAGGTTGGTCCGCCCCGCGATCGCCTCCGACTGCCGCGCATGCGCCGACACCTCCTCGCCCAGCGAAGCAACTAATGATCGTATGCGGCGGGGCATAAGCAGTATCCGAAGAAGCGGGGCGCCTCCGTTAGCCGAAAATGGTTAATCCAAGATAGTCGCGAAACGGCTATAAATTGACAAAAGGCATTGATTACGTAAGGGAATATCGTCCGTCGCGCGGTGAAGAGGACAGCGCCGCGCCGGCGGTCGATGACGCTGAACAGCAAAAAACCCCGCCCGATCGCTCGGGCGAGGCTTTATGGATCCTGTAATCCTTCCCTATGCGGGGAAGGTCCGTGATGGTCAGGCGACGGCAGCCTTCAGCGCGTCGACCAGATCGGTCTTTTCCCAGGTGAACATGTCACCCTCGGGCTCGCGACCGAAGTGACCATACGCCGCGGTCTTCTTGTAGATCGGCGCGTTGAGCTTGAGGTGCTCGCGGATGCCCTTCGGCGTCAGGCGCACGAGCTTCGGCAGGACCGCCTCGAGCTTGGCCTCTTCCACGGTACCCGTGCCATGCGTGTCCACATACACCGAAAGCGGCTCGGCAATGCCGATCGCGTAGCTCAACTGGATCGTGCAGCGACGCGCAAGCCCCGCAGCAACGACGTTCTTAGCCAGATACCGCGCGACATACGCCGCCGAACGATCGACCTTCGTCGGATCCTTGCCCGAGAACGCACCGCCGCCATGCGGCGCCGCGCCGCCGTACGTGTCGACGATGATCTTGCGCCCGGTCACGCCGGCGTCGCCGTCAGGGCCACCGATCTCGAACTGGCCGGTCGGGTTGATGTAGATCGCGGTCTCGTCGGTGATGAAGCCGTCGGGCAGCACGTCCTTGAACACGCCCATGACGTAATCGCGCAGAACCGCGTACTTGGCGGGATCGGCGTTGTCGCCCTTCTCGCAATAGCCCGGCGCATGCTGCGTCGAGACGACAAGGGCGGTGGCGCCGACCGGCACTTCGTTCTCGTACGACAGCGTCACCTGGCTCTTGGCATCGGGCTCGAGGAACGGCGCAGCGCCCGAATGGCGGTCTTCGGCCATCCTGGCGAGGATCTTGTGGCTGTAATACAGCGTCGCGGGCATCAGGCCTGGGGTCTCGTCGGTCGCGTAGCCGAACATGATGCCCTGGTCGCCGGCGCCCTCGTCCTTGTTACCGCTCTCGTCGACGCCCATCGCGATGTGCGCGGACTGGCCGTGGAGGTTGTTCTCGAAGCGGAACGTCTCCCAGTGGAAGCCCGACTGCGCGTAGCCGATTTCCTTGACGGTGTTGCGCACCGCAGCCTCGATCTCTTCGAGCACGCCGTCGGCCCACTGGTCGTTCTCGTAAATGCCCTTGCCGCGGATTTCACCGGCGAGGACGACAAGCTGCGTGGTCGTCAGCGTCTCGCAGGCGATGCGGGCCTGCGGGTCCTTGGCGAGGAACAGGTCGACGATCGTGTCGCTGATCTGGTCGGCGACCTTGTCGGGATGGCCTTCGGAGACCGATTCGGAGGTGAAGAGAAAGGACTTGCGCATGAAACCTCTTCGCAAAGGCTCGCCCAGGACAGTCCGGGGAGCGACATATAAGGAAAGCTTTATATGTCCTTCTAGCGTTGGCGACGGCGCAGGGCAACCGCGCTTGCTCGCGAGCGGCTAATCGCCGCAGCAACGAGCATCAATGCTGCCACGATCGCCGCCATCGCATTGCCGATGCGTGAGAATAGCGTCGGGGGAGTGCGGATGGCATCGGCTGCTCGATCGCGCCGGCGGTCTCATGCGGTATCGTCGCGACCAGCCGGCCATCGGCGGCGATGATCGCTGAGATGCCGGTCGGGGTGGCGCGAAGGATCGGCAACCCTTCCTCAATCGCGCGCATCCGGGCCTGGGCGAGGTGCTGCGGTGGGCCCCATTTGCCGAACCACGCATCGTTTGAAGGATTGAACAGGATACGGGGGCGGTGCGCGCGATCGACGACCTCGCCCGAGAAGATGATCTCGTAACAGATCTGCATCCCGATCGAGCCGAAGCCGGGCAGCGTCAGGTTCTCGGGGCCCTTGCCGGAGGTGAAGTCGATATCGCCGGGCACGAGCCGCGCGAGGCCTAGCGGCTTCAGCAGCCACGGCATTGGGAGATACTCGCCATAGGGCACGAGGTGCGCCTTGTCGTACCGCCCCCGCAGCCGCGCCTGTGCGTCGAGCGCAAACACCGAATTCGCCGCGCCGGAAATCTGGTCCTTGGCGTCGAACTCAAGCGCGGTGCCGCCGATCAGCAGGATGTCCTCGGGCCCCAGGAGCCGCGCCATCCGGCGGCGGAGGTAGAGCGGGCTCGACCAGCCATAGGCGTAGAACGGGTAGCCATCTTCGACGTAATCACGGACGACGCCCTCGGGCCAGACGACGAGACGCGGGGTGGTGCCGCCTTGGCCAGACAGCTTTTCGAGCGCGGTAAGGACGCGCTCGCCATCGGTCTCGCTGCGGTCTTCCTGGCCGATATCCGGCTGGACGACACGGACCAGAGGCGTGCCAGGCGCTGGCGGCGGGGCATTGGTCCACAGCGCGGATAATCCGGCAAGACTCAACGCGGGGATCGCGACCGCCGGCAGGGTCCAACGGCGTGAGGCCAGCATCAGCAGCGCACCCGCTGCGACTATCGTGACTCCTGACAAGGCGTAGGTGCCGATCCAGGCCGATAGCCGCGCGACGCCTATTGCTGGCAACCAGACGACGCTGAGCGGATCCCAGGCATAGCCCGTGAACAGCGTCGCACGCAGCCATTCGGTCGCGATCCAGGCGGCGGCGAAGACCAGTACAAACGTCGGGTCGGGGGAGCCGGGGCGCCGTGCGGCCCGCCAGGCGATCCCGCCTGCCAGCATCGGGAACACCGCCAGATACAGCGCCAGCCCGACCGCCGCGAAATAGCCAAGCACCGGCGGCATCGCGTCCTGGAAGTCGAACGCATGCTGGAACCAGTTGTTGTTCACGGTGAAATGCCCGACCCCGAACACCCATCCGCGCCAGAGCGCGCGACGCAGGGTGGGGGCGTCGTGGACGAGCTTCATCCACAGCGCGAACGCGACGAGCGTCAGCGGCCAGAGATCGAGCGGGGCGAACCCGGTCGCGGCGAGCGCGCCAAGGACGAGGCAGGCGAGGGCGGGGTAGCGGGTCACGCTGGCGCTATGGCGTGGCGGAGGGGGTGGGGCAATGTTTTCGGTTTGGTGGGGTGGGGCATGAAGAGCAGCTCCCCGCCACCTAGCACCACCCCGGCGAAGGCCGGGGCCCAATTGGAAAGGCCGCACTAACGAAGCGCGGTTCCCCGTTAGCTACGTCCCCCAATTGGGCCCCGGCGTTCGCCGGGGTGGAGTAATGAGGGGAAGGACACCCGCACCAAATCTTGTTCTCCCGCGAAGGCGGGAGCCCAGACTGGACTCCCGCCTTCGCGGGAGAACAAGGACGGGCGGGCACACATCCGTGGAAATCCCACGCAATCCCCCGGGTCGACGAACCGGATCCCCCGCCCTATCCTCCCGGCATGACCCTACGCCCGTTCCACCTCGCCTTCCCGGTCCACGACCTCGCCGCCGCCCGCAATTTCTACGGCGCCACCCTCGGCTGCCCCGAAGGCCGCTCCAGCGATCACTGGATCGACTTCGACCTGTTCGGCCACCAGATCGTCGCGCATCTCGATCCCGCCGCCAAACCCGTTGCGGTCGAGAACGCCGTCGATGGCCACGCCGTCCCGGTGCCCCATTTCGGCGTCGTCCTGACGATGGACGACTGGACCGCGCTCTCCGAACGCGTCACCGCCGCCGGCGTCCAGTTCGGGATAGCGCCGTACATCCGCTTCAGGGGCGAGCCCGGCGAGCAGGCGACGATGTTCTTTCTCGATCCCAGCGGCAACGCACTCGAGTTCAAGGCGTTCGCCAACGACGACATGATTTTCGCGACTTAAGGAATAGACATGGGCACTCCCATCACCGTCGACGTCCCCCATCAGCTCGGCAAGGCGGCGGTCCGCGCGGCTCGACGGCGGGATCGGCAAGATCAGCGACAAGATCCCCGGCGGGTCGGTGACTGAGCAGCGTTGGGATGGCGATACGCTGCACTTCACCGTCCAGGCGATGGGCCAGACGATCGCCAGCGCGATCACCGTGTTCGAGACCAACGTCCATGCGGTCGTCGACCTGCCCGGCATCCTCGGGCTGTTCGCGGCCAAGGTGCAGGAGATGATCCGCAAGGAAGCGCCGAAGCTCCTGCGCTGAGATCAGGCCGGGAGATCAGGCCGGCGCGCGCCGATACAGATCGAACGCCGCCTTGGCGCCGACGATGGCCCGCTCGACCCAGGCGTCGTCGGCGGGCTCGTCGTCAATCGCGGCAAGCAAGGCGCGCCATTCGCCGGACAGATGCTTCGAACCGAGATACGCCGACGGCATCCCCTCGGGCACCGACCGCGACAACATTATGCCGCCGAGCCGTGAGCCCTCGACCACGTACATCGCACCCCAGCCGGCCGCCTCGCTCGGCATCACATCGAACGCCATTGGTGCGGGCATATCTTCGCCCAGCGCGGCGAGATCCTCGGCCAGCGCCGTCTCCCTCGACCGGACCGCACCCAGTCCCGGGATCGCGGCAAGCCAAGCCTCGACCGCCGGCAATGCTTTGGCGTGCGCGATCAGGAACGCGCGGTAATCGTCCGCATCGCTCAGGTCATAGCGTCCAAACCCGGCATCAACCGCGTCGTGATCGCTCGCCGTCGCTGCCCGGAGTCGAGCGACGGTCGAAAGCGTCTCGGTCAACAGCAGCGCCCTCCGCCCTTGCTGCCGTACCGCGCCTCCTGCCGATCACGGAAGAACGCGCGCTCGTCCATCGGCGCATGATCCGGATGGCGCTCCGCCATGTGCTGGCGATAGGCGGCGTAGGACGGCACGCCGACCATCAGCAGCGCGGTCTCGCGCGCCTTTGCGTAAAGCGCGCGGATCATTCCGCGGCCACCAGTTGCGGCGGAACTTCGGTGACGGTCGGGCGGTCGATCTTCAACGCGGCCAGACACGTCCGCACACCGAAGACCACGATCGACAACACCACCGCCAGGAACAGCGCGCACAGCCCGGCGTCGATCCGATCGTTGAGCACGATCCGCTGCATCTCCGCCATCGTCTTGGCGGGCGCGAGCAGCTCGCCCCGCGCCGCCGCATCCGCGAACTTCGTCGCGTGCGCGAGGAAACCAACCTTGGGATCGCTCGCGAACAGCTTCATCAGCCCGGCGGTGATCGTGCACAGGCACAGCCACGCGGCGGGCAGGATCGTCACCCAGGCGTAACGCTGACGCTTCATCCGGAACAGCACGACGGTGGCCAGCACCAACGCGACCGCTGCCAGCATCTGGTTCGAGATTCCGAACAGCGGCCACAGTGTATTTACGCCGCCCAATGGATCGGTGACGCCCTGATACAGGAAGAACCCCCACGCGATCACGCATAACGCGGTCGCGATCAGCCCCGGCACGATCGCCGAGGCGTTACGGAACGACGGCACCGCGAGCCCGATCAAATCCTGCAGCATGAACCGCCCGGCGCGCGTGCCGGCATCGACCGCGGTGAGGATGAACAGCGCCTCGAACAGGATCGCGAAGTGATACCAGAACGCCTTCATCGCCTGCCCGCCGATCAGGTGGCTGAAGATTTCCGACATCGCCACCGCCAGCGTCGGCGCGCCGCCCGTGCGGCTGACGATCGTGGTTTCGCCGACATCTTTCGCGGTCTGCGCGAGAAGCTCAGGCGTGATCGGGAAGCCCATCGCGGTGACCGCGGTCGCGGCGGAGGCGAAGTCGGTGCCGACCACCGCCGCCGGGCTGTTCATCGCGAAATACACGCCGGGATCGAGGATCGACGCGCCGACCAGCGCCATGATCGCGACGAAGCTCTCCATCAGCATCGCGCCGTACCCGATGAACTGCGCGTCGCCTTCGCTGGCGATCAGCTTCGGCGTGGTGCCGCTCGCGATCAGCGCGTGGAAACCCGACACCGCGCCGCACGCGATCGTGATGAACAGGAACGGGAAGAGCCCGCCCGACCAGACCGGGCCGCTACCGTCGATGAATGGGGTAAGCGCCGGCATCTTAAGCGGCGGCGCAACGACGGCGATACCGATCGCCAGCGCGACGATCGCGCCGATCTTGAGGAAGGTCGACAAATAATCGCGCGGTGCCAGCAGCAGCCATACCGGCAGTACGGAGGCGACCGCGCCGTATCCCACCATCAGCACGCAGAGCTGCACCGGAGTCAGCGTGAACAGCGGCGCGAGCGTCGGCGAAGCGGCAACGGTGCCACCATAGACGATCGCAGCGAGCAGCCCGATGACGCCGAGCACGGAGACTTCGCCGACCTTTCCGGGCCGGATCCAGCGCGTGTAGATCCCCATCAGGAACGCTAGCGGGATCGTCGCGGCAACGGTGAACAGCCCCCACGGGCTGCCCGCGAGCGCGCGGACGACGATCAGCGCGAGCACGGCGAGAATGATGACCATGATCGCGAACGCACCGATCAGCGCGATCACGCCGGGGATCGCGCCCATTTCCATGCGGATCAGCTCGCCGAGCGACCGCCCGTCGCGGCGCATTGAGATGAACAGGATCATGAAATCCTGCACCGCACCCGCGAGCACGACGCCGGCGAGGATCCAGAGCGTGCCGGGAAGATAGCCCATCTGCGCGGCGAGCACCGGGCCGACGAGCGGGCCGGCACCGGCGATGGCGGCGAAATGGTGGCCGAACAGGACGTTGCGGTCGGTCGCGACATAGTCGAGCCCGTCGGCGCGGCGGAGCGCCGGGGTCTGCCGCGACGGATCGAGTTGCATGACGTGCCGCGCGATGTACCGAGCGTAGAACCGGTACGCGATCAGCTGGACCGAGACGGCGGCGGTGACGATCCACAACGCGTTGACATGCTCGCCGCGCTCGAATGCGACGACCGCTAGCGCGCTGGCTCCGAGCAGGGCGAGTGCGCCCCAACCGATCTTCTCGCGTAATGTCATGTGCGCGCCTCCCGTGCGGTCCTTACCGGCGACATCGCGTATTCGGCAGGCGAGCGCTAGCCTAGATTAGGTTCGGCTTCGGCGGCGAGCCCCAGCCCGGCGGCGAGCTCCACCGCGGCGGAGGCGGGGGCCCAATTGGAATGGTCGAGGTAACTTATCGGGGAGCGTCGTTATCACCGTCCCCCTAATTGTGCCCCGGCCTTCGCCGAGGTGGGGCGCTTGGTTGATGCGGTCCAAACTTCATGGTCGCCGGACCTGCTATCTGGGCGGTGTGACGTTCTGCGATTGGCGCTCAGCCAGCCAGTAAGCCAGCACAACCCTCTCCCGTCACCCCGGCGGAGGCCGGGCCCACTGTTCCGCACACCCCAAGGACCGCGAGCATGCGGAACGGTGGATGCCGGAACGAGCCCGGCATGACGGGGAAGGGGTGGCGTTCGTTGGTATTCAACTTGAACTGTGCGAGTGCGAGAAAGACACGACCTACACCAAGGCCGTTCCCCTGCGGACGCGGGGCTCAGCTGAATACCGCAGTGCTCGGTACCCTGGCCCCCGCCTTCGCGGGGGCCAATCGGGGTGGGGTCCAATTTCCCAATCAAAGGGCTGCATCTGCATGGCAGCGACCGGCAAGCCGCGCGCCGCCAATTCAAGCCCCACTCAAACCTGCGAGTGATGTCCCTTCAGCTCGTCCCCGACGATCCGCACCACGTGCAGCACATTCGTCGACCCAGGCGTCCGGAACGGCACGCCCGCAAGCACGATCACCCGGTCACCAGCCTTGGCCATCCCATGCCGCAACGCCATCCGCTTGGACTTCGCCACCATGTCCTCGAACGACTCGACGTCGCGCGTGTGCACCGCATGCGTGCCCCACAGCAGCCCGAGCCGCCGCGCGGTCTCCTGGCTCGGCGTCAGCACCAATAGCGGCACCGAAGGCCGCTCGCGTGCGATACGGCGGGCGGTCGAGCCCGAGGTGGTGAAACAGATGATCGCCACCGCCGACACCGTCGCGGCGATGTTCTTCGCCGCCTCGGCCAGCGCGTCCGCGGTCGTCGGATCGGGCTTCATCACCGTGAAGTGCATGCGGTCGCCGTGCTCGGGGTCCGCCTCGACCGACACGCCGATCGCATCCATCATCGCCACCGATTCGACCGGCCACGCGCCCGCCGCGCTTTCCGCCGACAGCATGATCGCATCCGCACCGTCATACACCGCGGTAGCCACGTCGGACACTTCGGCTCGCGTAGGCGACGGCGAGGTGATCATCGATTCGAGCATCTGCGTCGCCACAACGACCGGGCGGCCCATCCGGCGCGACACCTCGACGATGCGCTTTTGCAACGGCGGGACCTGCTGCGGCGGCAGTTCGACGCCAAGATCGCCACGTGCGACCATCACGCCGTCGCAGGCCTCGACAATCTCCTCCAGCCGCTCGATCGCCGCCGGCTTCTCGATCTTCGCCATCAGCGCCGCTTTGCCGCCGATCAGTTTCCGCGCTTCCCAGAGATCTTCCGGGCGCTGGACGAACGAGAGCGCGATCCAGTCGACGCCCTGATCGACCGCGAAATCGAGATCGCTGCGGTCCTTCTCGGTCAGCGCGGCCATCGGCAGCACGACGTCGGGGACGTTCAGCCCCTTGCTGTTCGACAGCGCACCGCCGACCTCAACCCGCGTCGTGATCTGGCGAGGGCTGTGCGACACGACGCGCAACACGAGCTTGCCGTCGTCGAGCAGCAGGCGCGCGCCCGGCTCGATCGCCGCAAAGATCTCGTCGTGCGGCAGTTCGACGCGCGTCGCATCGCCCGGCGTCGGGTCGCGATCGAGCACGAAGGTCGCGCCGGTTTCGAGTACCGTGCGGCCGCCGTCGAACTTGCCGACGCGCAGCTTTGGCCCCTGGAGATCGGCGAGGATCGTCGAAGGGCGACCATATTCCTTCTCCAGCGTGCGAATCGCTTGGATCACCGCGATCTTCGACTGCTGATCGCCGTGGCTCATGTTGATGCGGAAGGCGTCGGCGCCGGTGCGGAACAGCGTTGCGATCATCTCTGGCGTGCTGCTGGCAGGGCCGAGCGTCGCGAGAATGCGGACTTTCCGCGAACGGGGGGCGATGGCCATGGTCATGCGGTGCGTCTTCCTCGGCGTTTCCTGGGGGAGGTCTTTGCCGCGACGGGCCTTAAACCCTATCTCCGTACGATCAACCACGGAGCATACGAATGAATCCCGATCGCCTCGATACTTTGGACGATGCCGTAGCGGCGAAAGCCTTCCGCCGCCTGATCCGCCACCTTCGCCACCGCGAGGATGCGCAGAATGTCGACCTGATGGGGCTAGCTGGCTTTTGTCGCAATTGCCTGTCCGACTGGGTCGAGGAGGCTGGCGGCATGTCGAAGGACGAAGCACGCGAGACGGTGTACGGAATGCCGTACGCGGAATGGAAGGCGCACCATCAGGGCGACGCGACTCCCGAACAGCTCGAACGGATGAAGGCGAGCGTCGCGAAGAACGCGGTCGCTTGAGCCTCGCCATCGCTTGAGCCGAACACGGTAAACGCCTAGACGCAGCCCCGCACCCGCAGCGGCCTGATTCACCCCACTGATCCAAGCGATCATCTGGCGGCGGTCATCGGCGCGGGGTTTCTTGATTGGCTTTGGGCTGGCGCGTGGCGCTGGCGAGTGGGGAATTTTCGATGTCTGACGAACGGCAACACGGCATGGGCGGCGGCGCGGTCGCAGCGGACGAACTGCGCCTGCTGATCGAGCGCGCCGAGCGTCTCGAAGAAGAGAAGAAGGGTATCTCGGACGACATCAAGGACGTGATGGCCGAAGCCAAGGGCCGCGGCTACGACCCCAAGGCGATCCGCAAGATCCTGTCGATCCGGAAGAAGAAGAAGGAAGAATATCAGGAGGAGGAGGCGATCCTCGAGGTGTATCTCCAGGCGTTGGGGATGATCTGAGGATCGTCTGATTGAGCCGTCATCCCAGCGAAAGCTGGGATATTCCGCGGCGAGGAGCGTTTCCTAGTCACGCAGCGCTGGTTGTTTGACCGGCCGCGTTCCTCCTCGCCGCAGGAGATCCCAGCTTTCGCTGGGATGACGGGCTAAATTGGGATGACGGTTTAGGCTGGGGGTTGGGCTGGCGTGACCGCCTCAGTGCAGCTGGTCGTAAAGATCCAGCCACTCCGGATTGATCATCGCGATCAACTCGTCCTTCCACGACCGCTTCCAAGCCTTCAGCATTTTCTCCCGAGCGATCGCATCCTGGATTGTCTCGTGCTGCTCGGCGAATACGAGCATCTTCAGTCCGTACCGCCGGCAATAGGCCGACCCGGTATCCATTCGATGCTGATGAACCCGGGACGCCAGATACGCGGTGACGCCGATGTAGAGCATGCCGAATGGCTTGTTCGTCATCATATAGACCCAGCCGCCCTGCGCCATGTCCGGTCCCCCGCAAAATCCGTCACCCTGACCCGCCCGTCATCCCAGATTCAACCGTCATCCCAGCGAAAGCTGGGATCTTCTGCGGCGAGGAGGAACGCGCCCCGTCAAATATCCCGTACCTCGTGGAACGGGCGCGCTCCTCGCCGCGGAAGATCCCAGCTTTCGCTGGGATGACGGAGGAGTCAAATCTTATGCCGCTTCCGCCGGCAACGTCGTCCACCCCAGCCCGGGTATCGTGATCGAGCGTTTACCGGCCAGATCAGTCCGGCACACGATCAACTCCCGGCTCTCGATATAGCCGATCAGACGCTTCACTCGGCCTAGCGAACTCGTGCCGTACGTCGCGGCGATCCGCGCGTCCGACGGGCAGGGTTCGCCCTCGCGCGCAGCCCGCGCCACCAGCAGGAACGCCCCCAGCATGTCGTCCGGCAGGCCGCTCGCCACGTCCAGCGCCGCCGTCCAGGCTTCATCGGTCATGTCGAATATCCCCGCACGCGCGCAACTCAGACGCCGCACGAAACCCGGCAAATCGAGCGGCGGCTTGGCAAGTCCACCCATCCGGCAGCGCACCTGGAAATCCTGGAACAGCACCGATGGCGGCCGCAACGTCGACTCCGGATCCTCGACGATCGCGCGGAAGACGTCGGCGTAGACCGCCTCGACCTCGTCGTCGGTCTTCTCAGGGGGCGGCGGTGCGGCGGTGCGCGGCTCGGGCGGGCGGGCGATGCCGTCGAGCAGTTCCTCCGCCGGTACGCGACGTGGCCGCGAGATCGAACATCAGGCCGAGTTCGGGGGCGTCGACCACTGGCTCAGACAGCAAATCCTGCAAGTCCATCGGCGCAGCGCTCGGCAACGGCGTCAGCTTGGGGCTGCCGCTGCGCGCGGAGGTCGCGACGTCGCCGATCTTCACGGTGATCGGTCGGCGCGACACTGCCGGTCCGAGCGCCATGAACGTGCCGCGCTGGAGATCGCGAATCGCTTCGGCCTGGCGTCGCTCCATCCCGAGCAGATCTGCCGCGCGTGCCATGTCGATGTCGAGGAAGGTGCGGCCCATCAGGAAGTTCGACGCTTCCGCCGCGACGTTCTTCGCGAGCTTCGCCAGGCGCTGCGTTGCGATCACGCCGGCGAGACCGCGCTTACGCCCACGGCACATTAGGTTCGTCATCGCCGCCAGCGACGCGCGGCGCACCTCTTCCGACACTTCACCGCCGGTCACCGGAGCAAACATCTGCGCTTCGTCGACCACCACCAGCACCGGATACCAATGCTCGCGCGGCGCATCGAACAGCGCGGACAGGAACGACGCGGCGCACCGCATCTGGCCCTCGACCTCGAGCCCTTCGAGACTCAGCACGGCCGACGTCCGGTGTTCGCGCAACCGCGTGGCGATCCGCGAGATCTCGCGTTCGCTATAGTCGCCCGCCTCGATCACGACATGACCATGCGGCCCGGCGAGCGTCACGAAATCGCCCTCCGGATCGATCACGATCTGCTGGACATGCCCCGCCGATCGCTCGAGCAGGCGGCGCAGCAGATGCGATTTTCCCGAGCCCGAATTGCCCTGCACCAACAGGCGGGTGGCGAGTAGTTCCTCCAGGTCGACGCCGACGGCAGTACCATTGCCGTCGGTGCCCATATTCACGCTAACCGTCATGCCGCGCGTTTGGCAGGTGCGGGCGTATGGGAGCAAGGAGTCTTTGCGGCTTGCTTCGCAAGCGGGGCTTTGCGCGCTGGCATAATCCGCATTCCGGGCTAGGCCTTTGAGGATGGCCACACACTCCCCGCTCGCCGATCTCTCGCAACGTCTTCTCGGCAAGGCGCCGGGCGAGCTCGACGACGAGGAGCGCCGCGTCCTTGCGGGGATCGAGGCGGGCACGGTCGTCAGCCGCGACGCCGGCGACGTCTCCGACGAACGCTCGAGCTATGGCGAGCGGCTGGCGGACAAGGTCGCGGCGGTTGGCGGGTCGTGGGGCTTCATCATCGTCTTCGCGGTCATCCTGTTCGGCTGGATGATCCTCAATTCGGACATCCTCGGCCATTTCGGGATGGCGTTCGATCCGTATCCCTACATCTTCCTCAACCTGATGCTGTCGACCGTGGCCGCGATCCAGGCGCCCGTCATCATGATGAGCCAGAACCGGCAATCGGCGAAGGATCGCTTGGCCGCGAGCCTCGACTACGAGACCAATCTGCGCGCCGAACTCGACATCCTGCGCGTGCATCACAAGATCGACCATCTGGTGCTGGACCGCCTCGACGCGATCGAGCGGAAAATCGACGGTCTGGCGAAATCCGCGCCTGACGCCTAAGAGCGGGGCCATCAGCTAAAGAGGCACCGATGGCAGGCCATTCCAAATACAAGAATATCATGTACCGCAAGGGCGCGCAGGACAAGAAGCGCTCGTCGGCGTTCAGCAAGCTCAGCCGGGAAATCACGGTCGCGGCCAAGATGGGACTGCCCGACGTCGACATGAACCCGCGCCTGCGCGCGGCGGTGAACGCGGCCAAGGCGGCGTCGCTGCCCAAGGAGAACATCCAGCGCTCGATCGACAAGGCGAGCCGCGGCGATGCCGAGAATTACGAGGAGATCCGCTACGAGGGCTTCGGTCCCGGCGGCGTGTCGCTGATCATCGAGGCGCTGACCGACAACCGCAACCGCACCGCGACCAACGTACGCGTCGCGGTCGGCAAGAACGGTGGCAACTTGGGCGCGGGCGGTTCGGTCAGCCACGCCTTCGACCGCGTCGGGCTGATCTCGTATCCGGCGAGCGCGGGCGATGCCGACACGGTGTTCGAAGCGGCGCTCGAAGCGGGTGCCGAGGACGTCACGTCGAGCGAGGACGGCCATGAGGTCTGGACCGCGCAGGGCGACCTGCACGAGGTGGCCAAGGCCTTGGAAGCCAAGCTCGGCGAGGCCGAAGGTGCGAAACTCGCCTGGCGTCCGCAGGTGATGGTCGCGGTCGGTGCGGACGATGCGGCAACGCTGTTCAAGCTGATCGACGCGCTCGACGACGACGACGACGTGCAGACCGTGTGGGGCAATTACGAAATCTCCGACGAGATCATGGAGTCGCTGGGTTGAGATGAAGACTGGTTCACGCGAAGGCGCAAAGGCGCGAAGAGCTTCGCGTGGGCTAGTGATCCGCGAAGGCGGAATGTCTGTTCGGTGGTCAAGATCACTGATGAGGGTGCCGCTGACGCGGCACACCTGTCGAGTATGCGACACCTTCGCGCCTTTGCGCCTTCGCGTGAATCAATCTTCATGATCATTCTAGGGCTAGACCCCGGTCTCGGCACCACAGGCTGGGGCGTCATTTGCGCCGACGGCAATCGCCTGAGCCATATCGCCAACGGCCAGATCAAGACCGATCCGTCGATGGCGCTCCCCCGCCGCCTGACCGCGCTGTACAACGCGCTGATCGACGTCATCCGCACCGAGCGTCCCGACGGCGCCGCGGTGGAGGAAGTGCTCGGCAACACCAACGCGCAGTCAACGCTGAAACTGGGCCAGGCGCGCGGCGTCGTATTGCTCGCCGCGGCGGGGGCCGGGCTGCATATCGGCGAATACCACCCCTCGACCGTCAAGAAGGGCGTCGTCGGCACCGGCGGCGCGGACAAGAAACAGATCCAGGCGATGATGGCCGTCCTGCTGCCGGGCGCCAAGCTCGCGGGGCCCGACGCCGCGGATGCGCTCGCCGTGGCGATCACGCACGCGCATCATGTCGCCAGCGCTGCGGCACTATCGCGACGAACAGGCATGGGCGCCTGACCCTTAGGGGAGAAATCCCGCTTCAAGCTTCCCCGGTTAAGGTCATCAATGCGCTGCCCGTCCAGACGGGCGGCGTTCCGTCATGGTGCGTCGGTGATCGCTGGCGGTATCGAGGTACTTCGATCCCCACGCTGAATAGCGATCTCGATCATATTTCCCGCGATGATCTCCAATACAATTATGGCTTCAAGAATTGTCTGGCAATATCCAGCGATCTTAATCGCTAAAGTCGGAATACCAGTTCCGGTAGATAGCCAATTGTAAGAAATGCTTTCCCAGAAAGGTAAAGAGATCGGATTCGTTTGTATTGCTAATGCCGGGCAGGCGTGACCAAGTGGCATAAATCTGAGAAGATTTGCGGGGCATTTGATTCGCAAAACACGTACGTTGCGTCGTGTAGATACTCATTGCGAAAGAACGCCGTTTCCTATGACGTATAATCTTTTGCAGAATCCGACGTTTACGGATCATGATCCCGCAGTATCGGCCCGCCGGAACATGGGGCAGTTCTGTCAGAACTGGTTCGTCGAATACGGCGCAGCTGCAGCCGGCGATACGGGGCCGGCCAAGGCCTCGCCGAAAACGCAGGGCGTGAGGCTGCACATCCGCTCGGCACTGAGCTGGGTCCGGCTGTGGCAGCCGATCGAGTTGACGGGGTCGAACGAGGTCGCCGCGCCGTGGTGCGGCTGCGTGCAAGCGCCGCCAGTGACGCCGAAGCCGGGCTCGATCTCGAATGGATCGCGCTGCTCAAGGCCAATGCGCAGGGCAAACGGATCTTTGCCAAAAAGCTTTCGACGCAGCAGCGTTCGATCGAGGGCGATGCCAGAGACTATGAGCTGGAGATGCCGATGGGCGATCTCGTATCCGGCACCCCGTATTTCTTCGCTATGCAGTTTTCGAGCGGCCCCGGCACCGTGGAACTCGAATCGGTCGATTTTACCAGTCATGCGGCAACGGCCTCAGCCTCTGCGGCAACGGCCTCGGCCTCGGCCTCTGCGGCGTCTGCGAAGCGATACACCGTTCTTCAGGCGGCCCCGTCGGAGGTCGCGCTCGCGGCCGGTCCGGCGCATCCGGTTGTGGCGCAGCCGGGTAAGGGCGGGACCCGCGCGGACGACGTGCCGACCCGGCCCGGTCCGGCGCGCAATGGTGCAGCGGCGATCGACCCGGTCAAGGCGAGCGGCGCACATACGCGCGCAAAGCGCCCGTCCGGAGAGGTGGTCGGGTTGCGCGGCGACCGTCTGGTCGGCTGGGCCGAATTGCCCGAGGTCGATGCCGAAGTCCTGCTGTTCGTCGATGGCCGATTGGTCGGTTCGGCGATACCGGACGCGTCTGTCGATGCGCTGGCCGAGGACGTCGCCAAGGTCGCCACGCATGGTTTTGCCGTACCCCTGCCGACGTTGCTGCTCGATGGCGCCGATCACCAAGTCAGTCTGCGCGCGTCGACCGGCGAGCGGCTGGGTGCGGGGACCAAGCGCATGACGCTGGCCGGCGCGCGGGGAACGGGGGCCGCAGCGAAGTCGGCGATCGAGGCGAAGTCGGCGATCGAGGCGAAATCGGCACTCGTGGTCGACGCGTCGGATGCGGTGCCGGCGCACTCACCGGTGGTCGGCGGTGATCCCGGCAAGATCGCTACCGCGGTCGCCGCCACGCGCCGCGTCGCGGTCGTGTCGTGGGATATGGCGCACAACCCGGTCGGGCGAGCGTTCCTGCTGGCGGACATGGCATCGCGCAACAGCGTCGTCGAACTCGTCGGGCCGATGTTCCCGATGTACGGCGCGACGATCTGGCCGCCGATCGCCGCTGCGACGATGACGATGCACGCCTATCCTGCGGGCAGCTTCGCCGAGTTCGTCGCCGGTGCGCGCGCGATCGCCGCGCGCGTCAAATGCGACGTCGTCCATGTCGGCAAGGCGCGTTTCTCGAGCCTGTTCATCGGCGCGATGATTAAGCAGGCCAATGCGTGCCCGATGATCGTCGACGTCGACGATCACGAGCTCGGTTTCTTCCCCAATCGCGACCCCGCCAGCCTCGACGATCTGATCGCCGCGATCACCGAAGACCCGCGGATCCTCGACAAGCCTTATGGCGAGATATTCACGCGATTCGCCGAAGGGTTGATCGCCGAATGCGATGGCGTGACCGTCTCCAACTACGCCTTGCAGGAGCGGTTCGGCGGTATCGTCGTCCGCCATGGCCGCGACGAACGCGTGTTCGATCCTGCCTTGTACGATCGGCAGAAGGTCCGTGCCGAATTCGGCTACACCGACGCGGATCGGGTGATCCTGTTCCTCGGGACGCCGCGACCGCACAAGGGCGTGTTCGAGATTGCCGACGCACTCGAAGAGCTCGCCGACGATACGCTTGCGCTGTGCGTGATCGGAACGGTCACCGACAAGCGCACGTCGAGCCGGTTCGCGAAATACAAGAAGGCGCGGATCGGGCTGCACGGCGATCAGCCCTGGGCGCGGCTCGCGGAACTGGTGTCGATCGCCGATGCGGTGTTCCTGTTGCAGGATCCGACATCCGCGATATCCGGCTACCAGATCCCCGCCAAGCTGACCGATGCGATGGCGCTCGGCGTGCCGGTATACGCGACGCCGGTGCCGCCGCTGCGCGACCTGATTGCGGCGGGGGCGATCATCGCGGTGCACGATGCCGCACAACTCAAGGACGAACTGCGCAAGATCAGCGCGCAGGGCATTGCGCCGGCGACCAAGCAGCGCGTCCGCGATCATTATCTGACCGAACTCAGCTATAGCGTGAATTCGGCGAGGCTGGACCTGGCGTTCGAGGCTGCACGCACGGTATCCAGGCCGGTAATGCCGGCGTTCGACGCGCTGTTCGCGGCGGTCGAGCGGGTGTCGGGCGAGCCGCTGCCGCGCTTTGCCAAGGGGTGGGCCGGCCCGGCGATCTGGCAGAATCGCAAACCCGATGTCGTCTTCCTGTGGAAGCAGAACGATTCGGATATCTATGGTCGCCGGTCGGATATGATGGCGCGGTATCTGCTCAAATCGGGCGCGGTGAACCAGGTCCTCCATTTCGATTCACCGATCAGCGCGACCGATCTCGACAAACAGGCCAAGCATGGCGCGGAGGCGACCGCGCACCAGGGAAACTTGGTGTACGTCAACACCATCCGGCGCGTGCTGCGCCAGGCGGATACGACGAACCTGTTGCGACGGACGTTCCTGTTCCGCGCCGAGACGGCGCCGCAACGCTATCTCGGCACCGACTTGCCGCCGCGCGATGGGTATGAGGATTTCATCCGATCGGAGCTGCGCGCGGCCAATATCGGCGACTCGCCGGTGTTGTGGGTGTGCCCGGTGGTATTCGATTATACGATGGTCAAATCGGTGGTGAAGCCGGGCTGTATCGTCGCCGACGTGATCGACGACCAGCGCCGATTCCCCAGCCGCGAACCGCATCGGACGCGTGTCCATGCTGCGTATGACGAGATCCTGCGCGATGCCGATCTCGTCCTCGCCAATTGCGAACCGGTACGCGAAGGGTTCGCGGCGATCCGCGAGGATATCCGCGTCATCCCGAACGGCGCGGAGATGTTCGATCTGTCGCATAGCTGGGCGGTGCCGGAGGATCTCGCGCATCTGCCCCGGCCGATCCTCGGCTATGTCGGCAATCTGCGCGACCGGGTCGATCTGGAGCTGATCGGCAAGGTCGCCGACGCTTTCCCCGGCGGCAGCGTGGTGCTGATCGGGTCGGCGCATGATCGGCCCGACGTCCTCGCACTCGGCGCGCGTCCGAACATCCATATCCTCGGGGTGAAACCCTATGAGGATGCGACGCGGTATATCCGCGCGTTCGACGTCGCGATGGTGCCGCACCTGCGCAACGAACTCAGCGAGAGCATGAACCCGCTGAAGCTCTACGTCTATTTCGCGCTGAACGTCCCGATCGTGACGACCGACGTCGCCAATATCGGCGACATCGGCCCCTATGCGACGATCGCCGCGGATCACGACTCGTTCCTCGCCGCGATCACGCGCGTGGTGGCCGGCAAGCAAAAGGCGCCAACGACGGTGCAGCGCAAGAAGGTATTGAGTTCGGTGTCCTGGACGTCGCGGGTCGACGACGTCCTTGATGTTCTGGGCCTGGCACAGCGGCCGACGTGACGGGGGATCGATCATGACCGTGAGCTGCAATATCTGCAACGGGACGACGTTCGTCCCAGCGCAGAACAACCGGCTGAGCCGGTCGCGCAAACCGCCGCAATGCGGCACGTGCCGGTCGCTCGAACGGCACCGTATCGCCCGCGCGGTCATCGATAAATTGCAGCTGCGCGAGACGTTCGCGCATCTTCCGTTGCTGCTATGGGGCGAGCCGAGTGGCATTCCCAAGCCCTGGTTCAAATCCGTCGAGCTGTTCGGGATCGAGCATGCCGATGCAGGGCTGCCCGCGCGCCAGAGCAACAGCCTTGGGTTCATCGTTGCGGCGAATGTGCTCCACCGTGTCCCCGCGCACCGCAAGACGCTGGCCGAGCTGGTCCGCGTGATGACCGCCGACGGCTTGATGCTGTTGTCCTATCCGAACCCGACGACGCGCGAAAAGACCGAGGATTGGGGCAGGGCCGATACCGCGCGGCGGCGCTTACCGCGTCCTGGGGCGCGATTTCGAAGCGGAGTTCGCACAGCTCGTTCCGGACGCGATCGTCCTGCGGATCGAGGAAGCGGACCCGGTCACCGGCGATGCGGACTGGCTGTACCTGTTGTCGAAGAGTCCGTTCTGGATGCGCAGGGCATTCAGTGCGGAAATCGATGCAAGAATCCTGGACTGAACGATGTTTCGGCGCAGTACAAAAGGACGGCCCCTACGATGAATTCCTATAACCTAGCCGGCAATACGTGGTGGCCACCGGGCCAGGACGCGGCCGACGAGTATATGCAGTATGCAACCGCGTTCGATCGCGATCGGTGTCTGCGCCAGTATGACGACGTCGTCGGCAGCGCGGCGGCGAGCTATGTCGGCAATAGCGCGGGCGGTCCGATCGCCGCCTTCCTGCGCAAGGCGATCGCCGCGAAGAGGCCCGCGTCGCTGATCCGGCTCGGCGACGCTGACGGCAACGTGTTGTTCTCGGGGCTCGATATCTACCCGCATTTGACCACGTATAATCTTACCAAGATTTCGCGGATCTACTTCGGCTCGAATACCTTGATGGTCGAGCATAAGCAGTTCTTCCTCGACACGGTCATGGAGGGGATCGCGGAAGCCGATCTCATCGGTGGTCCCGAGCGCGGGACGATCGACAAGAGCTTTTCTACGGACCTCCCGGATCTCGACGTCCGCGGCATGTGCGGCATGCGCGGCGTGTATAATTATCTGGCGGATGCCACCGATCTCGCCAAGCTGTCGGAGAAGACCTGGGCAAGCACCTGGTTCAGCCGGTCGTTGCTGCCGCATTATTTCAATATCCTGCATAAGCAGCCGTATCTGGGCTTCGTCACGTGTTACCCGGACCTTGAGCGGGTGTTTCGCGAAAAGGCCGAAGTGGCGCGGACGGAGACGATCCTGGTGCCGATGCAGGCGTCGATCGCCAAGGTTCACAAGGACATCCGGCATTATCCCGACGCTTATCCGGACATCCTGGAACAGCTCCGGCCGCCGTTCGAGGGCGCGGTATACATCGTCGCGGCAGGCATCCTGTCGAAGGCCTATTGTACGGCGATCAAGCGTCGCGGCGGGATCGCCATCGATGTCGGCAGCGTCGCGGACGTCTGGATGGGCACCAAATCCAGGCCGGACATGCCCAAGGACATGGTCGCGAAATGGCAGCTCGTCGCCAACAGCCCCGTCCCATCCTGATCAAGAATATTGGAGTTCACCGTGGACGATTCATGCGCCAGAGATTTCGAACGAAAAAACGGTCATCTCGCGGATTTATTTCGCCGGCACCGTAACAAGACGATCAAGTATTTCATGAATCCGGGTAACGCCGGGGACTCGCTGATCGCTGCAGCGACCTATCAGCTGTTCGACCATTACAATATCGACGTCGAGATACTGTCATCGGTGGCCGAAGCCAAGGCCTTGCGGAACGAAACGGTCCTGTTGGCGGGCGGGGGCAACCTGGTCCCGCTCTACCACGGCATGTCGGCGCTGATCCGCGCGCTTCAGCCAGGCAATAACCGCATCATCGTGCTGCCGCACTCGGTCCGTGGGAACGAGGAGCTGTTGCAGTCGCTGGTGCCCGCAACGACGATCTATTGCCGTGAGCTGCCGACCCACCAGCACGTCCTTGCGCATGCGCCGTCGATCGAGGCGGAATTGTCGCACGATCTGGCGTTGTTCCTCGATACCGACAAGCTTTACGACGACATGGAGAGCGACGCGGAGATCCATGACCTGTTCCGCGAGATGCTGCTCGAACGCGCGAAGCTCACGCCCGAGGCGATCGACGGCAAGAAGATGTCGTGCATGCGGCACGGCGTCGAGAAGACGTTTATCCCGCGGGCACCCAATTTCGATATCTCGATCGTGTTCCAGATCGGGGTGAAACCGCGCGAAGCCAATCGAGGAGCGTGGATGCTGCTCGAATTCACCCGTCTCGCGTCCGAGATCACCACCAACCGGCTGCATGTCGGCGTGGCCTCCGCGCTGTCGGGAACGACGACGCAACTGCACGACAACAGCTACGGCAAGGTGTCGAGCATCTACACGCACAGCATGCAGAAGGATTTCCCCAATGTGAGTTTCAACGGGGAGATGATGGCGGACTATGTCTTTGCCTGACGTTGGCGCCGGTCCGCGCGCGATGCCGCCGTCGGGTGAACCGTTTCTCGGCGGCGTGGCTCAGATGCCCGGCCCGATCATCCGCGGTCGAGCGCGGCCGTATAGGCCTTAGCCTATGGACCGCGATCGCCGTGCTGGCGGGGTGCCAGGCACCCGACCTCGCTGCGCAACCCGTAGCGGGCGAACCGCGCTGTTCGCAGGTCAGTGCCGACGCGCGGCGGGGCGGCGGGGCGATCGAACTCGACCGGGTATGGACCGGGGTGGGGACCGCGATCGGCGCGGCAGCCACCGCGCGTGGGCAGATCTTCGCGGCCTATTTCGACGCCGACCGCTGGGCCACCGTCACGCGCTTCGATCCCTTGCGGCGCGTATCCTGTTCGATACGCCTGCCGTCCCGGTTCTCCGGGTGGGACGCGCACAACAGCCTCGCGGTCGCGATCGCCCCCGACGATACGGTGCACGTCGTCGGCAATATGCATGCGTCGCCGTTGTTCTATGCGCGCGGCACCGTCGGCGATGTCGGCAGCATCCGCCCGGCATCGATGATCGGCCGCGACGAACTGCGCGCGACCTATCCGCGGTTCCTGCATGACGGCAACGGCAACCTCGTCTTCATGTACCGCACCGGCGGCTCGGGAAACGGCAGCTGGTTGCTCAACAGGTGGCAGGACGGGCGATGGCAGCGGATCGGGTCGATCTTTGCCGATCGCGACCGAAAGGGTCCGGTCAGTGCGTATCCGAGCACTTTCAGGACCGGCGCGGACGGCTATGTCCATGTCGCGGTCGTGTGGCGGCGAACGCCCGACGTCGCGTCGAATTTTGCGGTATCCTACGCACGAACCAAAAATTTCCAAACCTGGTTCACGGCGAACGGCCGTCCGATTGCGGCACCGCTGAGCCCCGATACGATGGATTTGGTCGAGAACGTCGGTGAGGATGCCGGGCTCGTCAACCGGCTCGACCTCGCGCTTGCAGCCGATGGCGCGCCGGTGATCCTGTATCCGCGCTATGCCGAGACGAAGGGCAAGGTCCGCTATGACGCCGCGAACGGACCCGCGATCGTGGCGGCACGTCCGGGCCGGGGCGGGTGGCGCATCCGCGAGATCGCGATGTCGCGAACCCCGTCGATCGTCGCGGGGAAGGGCGCGTTGCCCAATCTGCCGGCGGTATGGATCCTCGACCAGCAGCCGAATTCCGCGCGGGTCCGCATTGCGTTTGCCGGTCGGGATCGACGACGTGTGCAGCTCGACCTGCAGACGCTCGCGACGGTACCCGATGCAGGAGACGCCGGCAGTGCGAGGCCGAACGCCGTGGCCTCTCCCGCGTTTCCCAAAGGGATGGAGGACGTCTCGACGCGCCAGGTGATCGTCCTCGAAAACGGGGTCGATGGCCAGAAGGTCGGCACGCTCAGATGGTTTGCCCAGGTCGCGCATGGCGACAAGCCTCGATCCTGTTCGAGAACCGCACCCGTCGCATGCGACCCACCCGCCGCGCCCTTGCTGTGGAGCGCCGGGAAGACCCCATAAAGTTAGGGCGGCAGACCGCTGGCGCCAATGTCGCGTATCCGGCGCCGGCGCGTGTGCATGTACGCGTGACCGCAGGCTTCGACCTCGCTGTGAAAGATTACCATGACTGTCTCGAAGACTCGTCGCCGTGTCGCGATTTTGCCGAACCTGTCGATCCGGCAACTGGGCGACGCGGGACGTATCCCAATCGCCGACGCCGCGACGCTGACCGAGGCGCTTGGTGGCAATTCGGGTAATGTCGCCTATGTCGACGGGCTGGTCGCGTCGTTGGCCGCCTCGCACATGATTACGTGGAGTACGCCCCCGAAATCGTCCGCGCTGACGCCGATATTCTCGTCGTCGCGTGTGCCAATCAGCTTGGCGATCATGTCGACCTGTCGGGGTGGGCGGCACGTCTCGCGGCGTTCGGGTTGCCCGTCCTGCTGGTTGGTCTTGGTGCGCAGGCGCCGGGTATTGGCGCGACTCTCGGGTTGAAGGACGGCACGCGCGCTGCGTTGGACGTCGTCGCGGCCGCCGCCGGCGCGGCACCCGCCATGCTCGTCCGCGGCGCGTATACGGCCGAGATCCTGGCTCGCAACGGCTATGCCTCGACGATCATCGGCTGTCCGTCGCTGTTCCTGTCGCCGATGAGAGACCTGGGCGGGCGGATCGCGGCGCGGGTCGCCGCAGGGCTCGGGACGCGACCGGCGATCGCGGCCGGGCACCATCACCATGCCGACATGGCGCCCGAACACCGCCTGATCGTCGCGGCGGATCGTCACGATGGTTGCTATATCGTTCAGCATCCCGAGACGATGATCGCGCTGGCCCGGTCGGACCTTGCCGATACCCAAAGCGTCGATTTCGCGCTGCTCGCACAGCGGTTGCTGCCCGGTCTCGACGGTGCGCAGGTTGTGGAGTGGGGGCGTCGGCGTGCCTTCGTCTTTACCGACAGCCAGACCTGGATGAGCTTTCTGCGGCGCTATGATTATGCGATCGGACCGCGGTTTCACGGCGTGGCGCTCGCCATCCAGGCCGAGCGACCGGGAGTCGTCCTGCATGTCGACAGTCGCACGCGCGAAATGGCCGAGACGATGGCGATACCGTCGCGATCTTTCGATGACGATCCGGTATCCGACCTGCGCGAGGTCGTCGCGACCGCCTGGACCGCCGACGCGGGGGCAGCGTTCGACACGCGCCGCGCCGCGCTCGCGAAGACGTTCCGCACCGCGTTGCAGGCGCATGACATCGCCGTCAGCGCGCGGCTGTCGGCCCTGTGCGGATGACGCGGCGGCCCAGCGAACCCGCCGGGCTGCTCGCGAGTTTCATCGCGCGCTGCAAAGCCGCGCCGTCGACGGTGCAGTTCGTCCTCGCGCGCGCCGGCGGAAACGCGGTCGTGACGCACGCGATGCTGTGGGACGGAGGGCAGCGATACGCGCACCTCTATCGCCGCACCGGCGCGGCGCCCGGCACCGTCGTGTTGATCGCGCTTCGATCGTCACCTGACCTGCTCTATGCGTTCGTAGGTGCGATCCTGGCCGGCTGCGTTCCGGCGATGATGCCGTTGCCGTCGATCAAGCAGGATCCGGGGCGGTTCTGGGACAGCCACACCCGGTTGTTCCGGCATATCGGCGGCGGCATTCTCGTCACCGATACGATCAACGCCGCGACCTTCGCCGACGCGTTAGCAGCAGACCTGCTGGCGATCTTCACCACGGCGGACGCAGTACCCGATGGCGGCGATCCGATCGCGTGGGACTGGCATCCGGACGCGGTCTGTTGTCTGCAGCATAGTTCGGGCACGACCGGACTGAAGAAGGGCGTGACGCTGACGTCTCGCGCGGTAAGCCACCATATCGCCAGCTATGCCGCGGCGATCGGCCTGACCAGCGACGACGTGATCTGTTCGTGGCTGCCGCTGTATCACGATATGGGTTTCGTCACGACGTTGCTGATGCCGCTGCTGACGGGGGTGCGCGCGGTGATCGTCGATCCGTTCGACTGGCTGTCGAACCCGCTTTCGCTGTTCGATCTGGTCGCCGATCACGACGGTACGCTGGTCTGGCTGCCCAATTTTGCGTTCGACCATTTGGCGAATGCTGCCGTCGACGGCCGGCGGGTCGATCTTTCGCGGGTCCGTGCTTTCATCAATTGTTCCGAACCGTGCAAGCCGGCCAGCGTTGACCGATTCATTGCAGCATTCGGTCGGTGGGGCGTATCGGCCGTGCAGGTGCAAGCGTGTTACGCGATGGCGGAAACGGTGTTCGCCGTCGCGCAGACGCGACCGGGCGTACCGGCACGCCGATGCTCGGTCTCGGCCGATGGCTTGCGACGCCATCGGCTGGACGTCGTCGGAGACGATCGCATCAGCCTGTGCAGCGCTGGGCCGCCGATCGACGGCATCGAAGTCCGGATCGACGGGGCGGACGCGATCGGCGAAATCCTGGTGCGCGGCGATTTTGTCTTCACGGGCTATTACCGGCAGGACTCGTCGGCGAGCTTCGACGCCGGCTGGTTCCGGACCGGCGATCTCGGATTCCTCCACGAGGGCGAGGTGTACGTGCTCGGCCGCAAGACGGATCGGATCATCCTGCTCGGGAAGAATTTCTATGCGCATGAAATTGAGCAGGTGCTGAACGACGTCGTCGGCGTAAAGGCGGGACGCGCGGTCGCGTTCGGGCTGTTCGCAGACGCGATCGGCAGTGAAACCTGCCATGTCGTCGTGGAGCGCAGCGGCCCCGTCGAGGATGGCGGGGCTATTGAAGATTTTGCGCTTCGCCGAGCGGTGAAGAGTCAACTCCTTGATTTGCTGGGCCTGGTTCCGAAGACGATCTCGATAGTCGCGCCGGGATGGCTGATAAAGTCGACGTCGGGGAAGATCAGTCGTACCGAAAACATTGTAAAATACCTTGCGGGTCGACACACTGAGATATGAACCAGGACGATGTTGGCGCGCGAATATTTGCGATCGTTGCCAAGACCTTCGGCATTGAGGCAACAGCTGTCGACGTGGCGACTACCGCCGACGATGTCGATGGCTGGGATCTCGCTGGCGCACGCCACGCTGTTGATCCGGATCGAGAAGCACTTCAATATCGATCTCGGACCGGACGGCAGCGGCGCGCAGGATCTCGGCGCGCTGATCGCCCTGGTCCGGCGTCGGCGCGATGACGGAGCGCGCGAAAGCCGGTCGGGCTCATGAGCATCGCCGGCGACACGCGCGCCCGGCTGGCGGCGGACGTCGTCCAGGGCGCGGACGGGTATCTGTTCCACCGCGACCATGAGGCGATCGACCAGATCACCGGCGCGCTGCCGCTCGGCCCTCGCGAGATCGCGGTGTGGCGCGACAGCATCGAGACGCGCGCGGCGTGGTGCAAGGCGAACGATATCGCGTTCCGGATGATGATCATTCCGGAAAAGCACGTCGTCTATGCCGACAAGCTGCCACCCGGTTTCGCGCTATCCGACAACCGCCCTGCAGTGCAGATCCTGGACAGTCTCGATCCCGAGACGCGCGCGCTGTGCTCCTATCCGTTGCAGCCGTTGATCGACGCGCGCGCCCTCCGCGAAACCTATCTGAAGACCGACACGCACTGGACCTTCTACGCGGGGTTCCTGGCGTATAACCTGCTGATGGATAGCCTGGCTGAGTCGGTGTCGCTGCCGATCCGGATCGCCGAGACCGATCTGAGCTTCGCCGACCGGACGCATATCGGCGATCTCGGTGTGCGGCTCGAACCCGAACAGGACGAAATCGCCACCACCGTCGATCACCGGATCGCGCGACCATTCCAGCGGGTGTTCGAGAACAGGATTTTCGCGCGCGGCGCGGTGTCGATCTACGAGAGCAGCGATCAAGGCCTGCCTCGCTGCGTGCTGTTCCGCGATTCGTTCGCGAACTACATCATCCCGCATCTGATCCCGACCTTTTCGCGACTGGTGGTGATGAGTTCGGACAGCCTCCAATATGACCTGCTGCGCTCCGAACGGCCCGATGTGGTGATCGTCACGATCATCGAGCGATTCCTGGGCATGCTCGACGGTGACGGCAGGCGGCATCTGCCCGACGATCTGGCCGGACCGGGGCTCGCCGAACTGACGGGCGCGAGCGCCGCCGACCTGAAGGCCTATACGGGGTTCGATCGACTCCCGTAGGCGACCGCGAATTTTGAGAGGATGACGGGACGCACGCCATGTTCTACCGATCGCGGCAATGATCGTGCATCTCAAAGGACGGCTGGACTCGACCGGCATCGACCACGCCGTGATCGACGTCGGCGGCGTCGGCTATCTGGTCGGCGCTTCGGCGCGGACGCTGTCGGCCCTGGGGCCGATCGGCGAGGCGTGCACGGTGTTCACCGAATTGCTGGTCGGCGAGGATTTCCAGCGGCTTGTCGGATTTTCGAGCGCGGACGAGCGCGACTGGTTCCGGTTGCTGACCGGCGTGCAGGGGGTCGGCGCGCGCGTCGCGCTTGCGATCCTGTCGGCGCTGGAGCCGGTCGATCTCTCACGTGCGATCGCCAGTGGCGACAAGGCGATGGTCGCGCGGGCGAACGGCGTAGGGCCCAAGCTCGCGCAGCGGATCGTGATGGAATTGAAGGACAAAGTCGGCGGCATCGCGCTCGGGCTTGGACCGGCGGTGGTCAATGCCGCGCCGGGGGCGTCTGCGGATGCGGTGTCGGCGCTGCTCAACCTCGGCTTTCGGCCGAACGAAGCGAGCGTCGCGGTGGCGGCGGCGGACGAGGATCTGGGGCCGGGTGCTTCGCTCGATGCGCTCGTGCGGCTGGCGTTGCGGAAAGCGTCTAAGTCGTAGTTTCGGACCCGTTCGGTTGGTTCTTAAGCTTGGTCTCACTCCCCCTTCCGTTCGTGCTGAGCGAAGTCGAAGCACCTTCTCTTGGGGCACACCCTTCGACTTCGCTCAGGGCGAACGCAAGGGGGGCTTTGTTTCCCAAAGTCCCAGTCTCAGAGTGCACTCGGCAGGGGTCGTCCGGCAAAATGCGCGTCGAGGTTCGCGATGACCAACGCCGCCATCGCAGCCCTGCCATCGACGGTCGCGCTGCCTTGATGGGGTGACAGGACGACCTGATCCATCGTCTTGAGCGCTTCTGGAACGGCAGGTTCGTCGGCGAACACGTCGAGCCCGGCGCCGGCGATCGTTCCGTCTTCGAGTGCCGCTACCAAAGCAGGTTGGTCGACCAGACTACCGCGAGCGATGTTGATGAGGATGCCGTCCTCGCCGAGCGCCGCGAGAACCTGGGCGTCCACGATATGCGACGTCGCATCGCCACCCGGTGCGGCGATGATCAGCACATCGCACGCCGCCGCGAGCGAGGCGATGTCGGCATGGAACACGCCTGCGAAATCCGGCTTGGCGGAG
This sequence comes from Sphingomonas sp. LR55, assembly GCF_036856015.1. Taxonomy (NCBI): domain Bacteria; kingdom Pseudomonadati; phylum Pseudomonadota; class Alphaproteobacteria; order Sphingomonadales; family Sphingomonadaceae; genus Sphingomonas; species Sphingomonas sp. LR55. The sequence goes on along the minus strand of NZ_JASPFO010000001.1, from coordinate 2,374,500 downwards.
CGTGCGGTATAATGGAGTTCGGTCGCGAACGGCGCGGCGCGCCTGGCGATCGCCTTGCCGATCCGGCCCAGCCCGAAGATGCCGATCCGTCGCTCGCTGGCGCGTCGAGAAAGATCGATCTGCCACCCGCCGTCGCGCACCGCGCGGTCGTTCGCGACGATCCGCCGCTGCACCGCCAGCATCAGTCCGATCGCGAGGTCTGCGACATCGTCGGTCAGCACGTCCGGCGTCGTCGTCACCGCGATGCCGCGCGCCTTGGCCGCAGCAAGGTCGATCCCGTCGTACCCGACGCCGTGGATCGCGATGATCTCCAGCGCGGGCAGGCGATCGAGCAGCGCCGCATCGACCACGCTGCTCCCACCCCGACGATCGCGCGCGTCGTCGCCGGCGGATCCTCGCGGTGCAGCGTGAAGCGCTCGGCAAGCGTTACCTCCAGCGCGGGCGAGACTCCGCCCAGCAGATACAGGTCGGGATGCGCAGTTTCGTCGGTCATGCCTACCCCATAGCCGCCTTGCCCCCTTCACCGCGAGCGCGCTATCGCGGGTGGGTGACCGATACAGACCGCATCCTGACCGCTGCCAAGCGTCCCGAAGACGTCGACGCCGCGCTGCGCCCCAAGACGCTCGACGAATTCGTCGGGCAGAAGGCCGCACGCGAGAACCTGCGCATCTTCATCCAGGCGGCGAAATCGCGCGGCGATGCGCTCGATCACGTGCTGTTCTTCGGTCCACCGGGGCTGGGCAAGACCACGCTCGCGCAGATCGTCGCGCGCGAGATGGGGGTCGGGTTTCGCGCCACCTCGGGGCCGGTGATCGCCAAGTCGGGCGATCTCGCCGCATTGCTAACCAATCTTGAGGACGGCGACGTGCTGTTCATCGACGAGATCCACCGGTTGCAGCCTGCGGTCGAGGAAGTGCTGTACCCGGCGATGGAGGACCGTGCGCTCGACCTGATGATCGGCGAGGGACCGTCCGCGCGCTCCGTCCGCATTGACCTGCCGCGGTTCACGCTGATCGGCGCGACGACGAGGCAGGGCTTGCTGACGACGCCGTTGAGGGACCGCTTTGGCATCCCGGTGCGGCTGCAATTCTATACGGTCGAGGAACTGGAGCGGGTCGTCACGCGCGCGGCGGGGCTGCTCGGGCTGGGGATCGCCAAGGACGGCGCGATGGAGATCGCGCGGCGTGCGCGGGGGACGCCGCGTATCGCCGGGCGGCTGCTCCGGCGCGTGCGCGATTTCGCCAATGTCGCGGGGCACGAGACGGTCGACGCGCGGGCGGCGGATGCGGCGCTCAACCGGCTGGAGGTCGATCTCGCTCGGGCTCGATGCGATGGATCGGCGCTATCTGATGATGATCGCGGATATTTATCGCGGGGGACCGGTCGGGGTGGAGACGCTGGCGGCGGGGCTGAGCGAGCCGCGTGATACGATCGAGGAGGTGATCGAGCCATATCTGATTCAGTTGGGTCTGATCGCGCGGACCGCGCGCGGTCGGTTCCTGAATGCGGGGGTGGAAGCATCTGGGCCTTAACCCGCCGGCGGGAAGCCAGGACGGGCTGTTCGACGCGTAGGAGTGTCGACGGACCCTTGATCGCTTCCGCCTAAACTCGTCACCCCAGCGAAAGCTGGGGTCTCCCGATTGGATGGCGCCAGGGGGCGGCGAGTCCCACGGGGATATCCCAGCTTTCGCTGGGATGACGGATTGGGGGTAGGGGGTAGGGGCTCTGATACCCGCAGCGCGGCTCCCTTGTAAGAAACCACACCCGGAGGTCGATCGAACTTGGGTGCGACACTGCTTTTGTTGCGTGGCACCCAAGCGCTTCATCTGATAGCCAATCCAAATGCCCCTTTCGGCCGCCGCCTCCGCCCGCGAAATCCTCACCAGCCTTCACGACGTGATGGCCTCGCGCACGTCCGCGCAAGCCAAGCTCAACGCCGTCGTCGGCATCATCGCCACCGCGATCGACAGCGAAGTTTGCTCGATCTACCTGTTGCGCGAAGGTGTGCTCGAACTGTTCGCGACCCGCGGCCTCGACCAGGCGGCGGTCCATGTCACCAAGCTCGCGCTTGGCGAGGGCCTCGTCGGCACGATCGCCGAGGATGTCGAGGTGCTGAACCTCGACGAAGCCGCGAGCCACCCCGATTTCGCCTACAAGCCCGAGACCGGCGAGGACCGCTTCCACAGTTTTGCGGGCGTCCCGATCATCCGCCGCGAGCGCTCCGTGGGGGTCCTGGCCGTCCAGCACACCGATCGTCGCAAATATGCCGACGTCGAGATCGAGGCGTTGCAGACGGTCGCGATGGTGCTCTCCGAACTGATCGCCAACGCCGGCCTCATCGACACCACCGGTGGCGGCGCGGATCGGCCGCAGTCGACCGCGGCGATGCGCATCCCCGGCCAGAAGCTCGTCGACGGCATGGGCGCGGGCTTCGCGGTCTATCACCAGCCGCGTATCCACATCGAGCATACCGTCGCCGAGGACACCGACGCAGAGCGCCACCGCGTCTATGCGGCGTTCGACAAGATGCGCGAAGGCATCGACCGGATGACGCGCGAGGCCGAATTCGGCGTCGGCGGCGAGCATGTCGAGGTGCTCCAGACCTACAAGATGTTCGCCTATGACGAGGGTTGGGCGCGGCGCATCAACGAGGCGATCGACTCCGGCCTGACCGCCGAGGCGGCGATCGAGCGCGTCCAGCAGCGCACCCGCCAGCGCATGCGCCAGATCGACGATCCGCTGCTCGCCGACCGGATGCACGATCTGGAGGATCTGTCGAACCGGCTGCTCCGGATCGTCTCGGGCCAGATGGGCACCGCCGCGCAGATGGGCCTGCGCCAGGACACCATCCTGATCGCACGCAACCTCGGCCCGGCCGAACTGCTCGAATACGATAAGCGGCGCCTGAAGGGCGTGATCCTCGAAGAGGGGTCCCTGACCGCGCACGTCACGATCGTCGCCCGCGCGATGGGCGTGCCCGTGCTCGGCCGCGTCCGCGACATCCGCCGGCTGGTGGCGGAGGGCGACATGCTGCTGCTCGACAGCGCGGAAAGCAACGTCTTCGCGCGGCCCTCCGCGGCGATGGAGGAGGCGTTCGAGGCCCGCCTCGCGATGCGCCAGAAGCGCAAGGCGGCGTTCGCGGCGCTGCGCGACGTGCCGCCGATCACCAAGGACGGCCACCGCTTGACGTTAATGGTCAACGCAGGCCTGCGCGACGACGTGGCGGCGCTCGACGTCACCGGCGCGGACGGAATCGGCCTGTTCCGTACTGAATTCCAGTTCCTCGTCTCCGCGACCTTGCCGCAGCGCGAGCGCCAGCACCGGCTGTACCGCGAGGTGCTCGACGCGGCGGGGGATCGTCCGGTGATCTTCCGCACCGTCGATATCGGTGGCGACAAGGCGCTGCCGTATCTCAACAAGGAGGATGCCGACGAGGAGAACCCGGCGATGGGCTGGCGCGCGCTGCGCCTCGGCCTGGAGCGCGACGGGTTGATGAAGGTGCAGGCCCGCGCGCTGCTGGAAGCGGCGGCGGGGCGTACGCTCAACGTGATGTTTCCGATGGTCAGCGAGCCGTGGGAATTCGACGAGGCGCGTGCGCTGTTCGAGGCGCAGCGTCATTGGCTGGAGGGCAGGGGCGTAAGCTGCCGCTCGCGATCCGCTATGGCGCAATGCTCGAAGTGCCGGCGCTGGCCGAGATGCTCGACGTGCTGCTGCCGCGGATCGAGTTCCTGTCGATCGGTACCAACGATCTGACGCAGTTCCTGTTTGCCGCCGATCGCGCCAATCCCAAGCTCGCCGAGCGCTACGACTGGCTCAGCCCGTCGATTCTCCGCTTTATCGCGCGACTGGTGCCGCCGACGCGGGACGCGAAGGTCGATCTGGCGGTGTGCGGCGAGATGGGGGGCGGCCGCTGGAGGCGATGGCGCTGATCGGGCTCGGGATCGAGCGGCTGTCGATCACCCCCGCCGCGGTCGGTCCGATCAAGGCGATGACGCGCTCGCTCGATCGCGCCGCGCTCACCGCATACATGGCAGGACTGCTGGCTGATCCTCCGCGCGACATGCGCGGCGCGCTGACCAACTGGGCAACCGAAAACGGCGTCGAAATCGTCTGATCGGCGGAAAGCTGCGGTTAAGACGTTCGGTGCGTTGACACGGCTAAGGGCCTCTGAAAGACGGGTGCCATGGCGGGCAACGCTACGCGCCCGCGCTCGGAGATAAGAATGGACGAGGTCGAAACCGGCCAGAACGCAGCACCCGCTCAACCAGAGCGTGCTGGCGACATTCTCCGTAAAGCCCGCGAGGCGCAGGGCCTGACCGTCGCGGATATCGCGACGCGCACGCGCGTGCCGTTGCGTCACCTCGAGGCGATCGAGGCGTCCGATTATTCCACGCTGCCGTCGTCGACCTACGCGGTCGGGTTCAGCCGCGCCTATGCGCGCGCGATGGGCATCGACGAGGTGCATATCGCGAACGTCGTCCGCGGCGAGGTCGCCAAGCTGGGCAGTAAGAAGCCCGAATACGAACCGTACGAAATGACCGATCCGTCGCGCGTCCCCTCGCGCGGGCTGGCGATCGTCGCGCTGGGGCTCGCGATCGCGGTGCTGGTGCTGGTCGGGCTGTGGTACGGCACGGACATGTTCCGCGGCACGAGCACTTCGTCGACCGCGACGCCGGTTGCCGAAGTTGTACCGAACCCCGCAGCCCAAACCGCGCAACCGGTGCCGGCGCCGGCCACGCTCGCGAACGGCCAGGTCACGCTGACCGCTTCCGACGAGGTGTGGATGCGCGTCTACGATGCCGACAACAAGACGCTGTACCTCGGCACGATGAAGCCGGGTGAGAAGTTCGACGTGCCCAAGGATGCTAAGGACCCGATGATCAACATCGGGCGTGCGGACAAGCTGGCGGTGACGCTCAATGGCGCCGCTGCCCCTGCGCTCGGCACCGGTGAACGCGCGATCAAGGACGTGTCCGTGGGTGCGCCGGCGATCGCCGCGCGGATTGCCGGCACGCCCGCGCCTCAGGCCACGCCGACCGCGACCGAAGCGACGCCGACGCGGTCGTCCGAGCGGTCGCGTACCGCCAATCGTCCCCGCACACCGCGTCGTGCACTGAGCGAAACGCAGCGCGCAAACCTGGATGCGGCTGCCAACCCGCCGCCCGCCGCTACGGCAACGCCCAATCCGTAACGGCGGCAGATCGGCGCCAAGGTCTTAAGGCTGGCGACAGGAGGGGTAGTGCAGCTATACCCGGACGATTAACCAATCACCGGGGGTGTGACCCATGCGTAAGTCAATTCTGGTCGGCGTCTGCCTCGCGGCGCTGTTGCCCGCTGCCGTGCAGGCACAAAATGTCGAGGGCCGCGTCGGCAAGCTCGAAAGCGAAATGCGTGCGGTCCAGCGCAAGGTCTTCCCGGGTGGTGCGGGCCAGATGCTTCAGCCCGAAGTCCGCGCGCCGCAGAGCGAACAGGGCCCCGGACCAGGATCGCCCGCGACCAGTGCGCTCGCCGACGTGAACCAGCGCGTCACGTCGCTCGAACAACAGATGACCTCGCTGACGGAGCAGATCGAGCAGAACCAGAACCGCACCCGCCAGTTGCAGGATGCGTTCGACAATTACCGCCGCTCGAACGACGCGCGGCTGAAGACGCTCGAGACCGGCCCCGCGCCGATCGCGGCGGGGGCGGGGGCTGGTGGCCCGATCGAATCCGATGATCAGTCGGGTGGGCAGTCGAGTGGTCCATCACGCCCGACCACGCGTCCCGAAGCCGCGAGCAAGCCCGGCGCGGCGACACCGACGAAGGTGTCGGTCGAGAAGCCCTCGACCGGCGATCCGGCGGAGGACGAATATATGTACGGCTATCGCCTGTGGGCCGCTAAGCAATACCCGCAGGCCGAGGCCCAGCTGAAGAAGGTCGTCGCCGAATACCCCAAGAGCAAGCGCGCCAGTTATGCGCAGAATTTGCTCGGCCGGTCGTATCTGGACGAGGGCAAGCCGAGCCTCGCGTCGATGGCGTTCTACGACAATTACAAGAAGATGCCCGATGGCGAGCGCGCGCCGGACAGCCTGCTGTACCTCGGTCAGGCGTTGACCAAGCTCAACAAGCCGGCGGATGCGTGCAAGGTGTATGACGAGCTGAACGACGTTTACGGCGCCAAGATGGCGTCCGCGATGAAGGGGCAGGTCGCCGCCGGGCGCAGCGCGGCGAAGTGCAAGTAAGCAGGTCCTCGATGAATACCGGTCCCTCTGAAATCCTCCCCTGCAAGGGGAGGTGGCAGTCCGTCGGACTGACGGAGGGGTATCGCGCCATCGAGAGCGGATCACCCCTCCGTCTGGCAAGCGCCAGCCACCTCCCCTTGCAGGGGAGGATCAGCATCCTCGTCACGGCCCCCACCGCATGACCGAAGAAGGACGTCGCTTCGCCGCCGACTTCGCGCGACTGGCAAGCGACATCGTCAACCCGCTGTTCGCCGTCTCCGGCGGCCCCGACAGCATGGCGATGCTTACGCTTGCGCACGAAGCGCTCCCCGGTTTCACCGTAGCCAGCATCGACCACCGCCTCCGCCCCGAAGCGGTGGAAGAATCCGCCATGGTCGCCGCGCATTGCGCCACCCTCGGCATTCCCCACGCCACGCTAGCGCCCACCGAACCGATCACCGGCGCCAGCATCCAGGCACAAGCCCGCACCACGCGCTACGCCCTCCTGACCGACCACGCCCGCGCGATCGGGGCAGGGGCGCTCGTCACTGGCCACCACGCCGACGACCAGGCCGAGACCTTCCTCATGCGCGCCGCTCGCGGCTCCGGTCTCGCCGGGCTCGCCGGGGTCCGCGCGCGCACCGAAGTCCACGGTGTCATCGTCGTCCGCCCGCTGCTCGACTGGCGCCGTGCCGAACTCCGCGCGATCGTGCGGCGTGCGGAAGTGCCGTTCTTCGATGACCCCTCGAACCATGACGATCGTCACGACCGTACCCGCTTCCGCCGGTTGCTCGGCGAGAACGAATGGCTCGGCACGCCCAATCTGGCGCGCGCCGCGGCAGCCCTCGCCGAAACGGACACCGACGTCCGCGCGATGGTCGAATGGATCTGGACCGAGCGCGCCAAGGTCGGCGGCGGCGAAGTGAAGCTCGCGGTTGAGAAACTGCCGCGCGAAATCCTCCGCCGCCTCGCTCGTCGTGCGATTGGCACCGTCCGCGCCGAGGCGGGCATCGTCGCGCCCGAATGGACCGAGGCCGCGAACATCGAGAAGCTGCTCGACTCGCTGACGGCGGGCAAGCGCACCACGCAGGCCGGGATCATCGCCAGCGTCCGCGGCGACGTCTGGCGCTTCCGCGAGGCGCCACCGCGACGGATCACATAGCCGTCCGTTCACACTGATCAACGCAAGTCGCGCGTTGTTCCATTGCCATTAACCTGCGCGCGCTTATCTTGTGCGCTGAAAGGTATCGTGCACCCATGAGCGACAACGACAACCGCGGTCAGAAGCCCCAGGGCCCCGGAAACGGTGGCCCCGAAAACGGCGGCGGCAATCCTTGGATGAAAAGCCTGCTGATCTGGGTCGGCATCCTGCTCGCGCTGGCTCTGTTCGTGACCATGTTCGACGGCCGCACGGCGGCGTCGGGCGGCAATACGATCGCGTATTCGGCATTCCTCGATAAGGTCGACGAGGGCACCGTCAAGGACGTCAACATCTCGCGCGATATCATCTCGGGGACATTGTCCTCGGGTGAGAAGTTCAAGGCGTATCCGATTCAGGATTCGACGCTCGTGCCGAAGCTGCGCGAGAAGGGCGTATCGATCAGCGCGAAGCCCGAAGAGGGCCCGTCGATGCTGGCGCTGCTGCTCTATCAGTCGCTGCCGTTCCTGCTGTTCCTCGGCATCGCGTTCTTCGTGCTGAAGCAGATGCAGAAAAACTCGGGCTCCGGCGCGATGGGCTTCGGTAAGTCGCGCGCGAAGATGCTGACGCAGAAGGAGGGTAAGGTCACCTTCCAGGATGTCGCCGGCATCGACGAGGCTCGCGAGGAGCTTGAGGAGATCGTCGAGTTCCTGAAGGACCCGACCAAGTTCGCACGCCTTGGCGGCAAGATTCCCAAGGGCGCCTTGCTGGTCGGTTCGCCCGGTACCGGCAAGACGTTGCTCGCCCGCGCGATCGCGGGTGAGGCTGGCGTGCCGTTCTTCACGATCTCGGGCTCCGACTTCGTCGAGATGTTCGTCGGCGTCGGCGCGAGCCGCGTCCGCGACATGTTCGAGCAAGCCAAGAAGTCCGCACCGTGCATCGTCTTCATCGACGAGATCGACGCGGTCGGTCGCCATCGTGGTGCCGGTCTCGGCAACGGCAACGACGAGCGCGAGCAGACGCTGAACCAGCTGCTGGTCGAGATGGACGGCTTCGAGGCGAACGAAGGCATCATCATCATCGCCGCAACCAACCGTCCCGATGTGCTCGACCCTGCGCTGTTGCGTCCGGGCCGCTTCGATCGCCAGGTCACCGTGCCGCGTCCGGATATCGAGGGTCGCATCAAGATTCTCGAAGTCCACATGAAGAAGGTGCCGCTCGCCCCCGACGTCGATGCTCGCGTGATCGCACGCGGTACGCCGGGCTTCTCGGGCGCCGATCTCGCCAACCTCGTCAACGAGGCTGCTCTCCACGCCGCGCGCAAGGGCAAGCGTCTGGTGGCGATGGCCGAGTTCGAGGAGGCCAAGGACAAGGTCATGATGGGCGCAGAGCGGCGCAGCATGGTCATGACCGACGACGAGAAGCGGATGACCGCGTATCACGAGGCCGGTCATGCCGTCGTAGCGATGCACGAGGCTGCGTCGGATCCGATCCACAAGGCGACGATCATTCCGCGCGGTCGTGCGCTGGGCATGGTCATGCGTCTGCCCGAGCGCGACTCGTACAGCTATCACCGCGACAAGATGTACGCGAACCTCGCGGTCTCTATGGGTGGTCGCGTAGCTGAGGAAGTCATCTTCGGCTACGACAAGGTTTCGAGCGGAGCCTCGGGCGACATCCAGTACGCCACGGGTCTGGCACGCGACATGGTCACGCGCTGGGGCATGTCGGACAAGGTCGGCCCGCTCGAATATGGCGAGCCCGAGGGTGAGTCGTTCCTTGGATATTCGTCGAGCCGTCCGTCGCGCATGTCGAACCAGACCGCGCAGTTGATCGACGACGAGATCAAGCGGATCGTCGAAGGTGGTCTCGACCGCGCCAAGCAGGTGCTGAGCGATCATGTCGACCAGCTCCACACCGTGGCCGGTGCGTTGCTCGAATTCGAGACGCTGACTGGCGACGAGATCAAGAAGCTGATCGCCGGCGAGGATCTCGATCGTCCGGATCCGGGTGCCAAGGCGTCGACCGTCCCGCGTGCGGGTACGTCGATCCCGAAGACGCGGCGTCCGTCTGGTCCGTTCGGTACGCCAACCCCTTTGGGGGCGTGATCCGGTTCACCGGGCAGTCACCTAAGTAGCTCTATGGGCGGTCTTTTCTCGGAAAGGCCGCCCATGTCGTATTCGCGTTCCAAGGCTGTAGTCGCAGCGCTGCTGACGGTCGGCGTGGCGATGCCGGCGAGCGCGGCGATGACCGTCGGCACCTTCCTGGCGCGTGCCAACGCGCTCCGCGACCAGGGTCCGATGGCTCTGATGTCCCCCGACCTCCCTGCGCTGAAGGCCGAAGCCAAGGCCGCGACCAATCAACTCAAAGCAGACCGCGCCGCCCGCGCCGCGGCCGGCAAGCCGCCGATCGCCTGCGTTCCAGAGGGCGAATCCGTCGGCATCATGGACATGCTCGACGGCTTGAACGAACTCCCCGCTAGCTACCAGAAACGTCCCCTGAAAGATGGCTACGCGCGCGTCCTGGCGAACCTGTACCCCTGCCGCTGAGGCTCCTGCGGCCTGCTAGCTACCCACATACAGTCGTCACCCCAGCGACAGCTGGGGTCTCCAGGTTGGAGAGTGCGCGGCCGACACAATGATATCCCAGCTTTCACTGGGATGACGGAAGGGGCGGGGATGCTGAGATGCAAACGTTATGGCCTCCCTAATCCGTCAGCCCATGCAGCAACAGCAGCACGATAAACGCCAGCAACGTCGTGAACGCGAACGTCAGCAGCGCCACAGTCCGCCACGCCGCCGACCGCTTCCGTAACTCATACGCACCGCGAAGCTGCGCGAACATATGCACTGGAGGCACGCATATCGCCGCCATCACGATCCAGCCCTCGGCCACCCCGATCACCCCCGCGACGATCAGCACGATCGTCAACAGCATCATGAACGCCAGCGAATAGGTCACGAAGATCGCGTGATCGTACAGGTGATGCTGCCGCCGCCACAGGAACAGGAGCGCCATGAACGGCACGGAGAGCGGAATGAGCCCCCAACTGTATTTGTAGGCGCTGGTCTGCAATTTGTAGAGCATCAGCCCTGGATTGCCGTTCGCCTTCGCAATGCCGTGATCGAGCCGTTCCCAACCGGTCTGGAAGTCGCCGAGATCGACGACCGTGCCGTAGGCGACACCGTTCTGCATATCCGCCGCCACGCCAAGCGCGCGAACGGTGGTACGAAGCGCGCTTGCCTGCTGGTCGAGGGCGGCGATCGAGGCTCCCGAATAGGTCGCACCCGCCTTCACTGCTGCCGCCTTTTGCGCCTCGATCCTGTCGAGCGCGACGCGAGCCTTCGCCGCCTCGTGCGCATAATCAGACGTCTTCCCGGAGTGTTTGTCCTGGAGGAAGTCCTTCGTCATCTCGCCGCCGACCGCGCCGATCGTCGCGAACATCAGGAAGACGGTGAACAGAAACAACGCGAGCGGCGACACGAACCGCGCCCGCTCGCCATTGACGTAGCGGCGGGTGAGCATCCCCGGATGCAGGATCAACAGCGGCAAGGTCCGCCAGATCTTGCCTTCGAAGTGGAATACGCCGTGCGCGATTTCATGCCCGATCCCGTCGAGCGAGCGGTGGACGTGTGCCGATTGGCCGCAGGCGTGGCAATGCTCGCCCAGCAATCGTGTCCCGCAATTGAGACAGAGCGCGCCCTCCGGACCGTTGCCGGTATGCGCACCATGGGCGTCCCCCGCCTTCGGTTCGAGCGCGCGCCCGACTAGGGCACCCGTGGCGATGTCCGCCGCTGCTCCGATATCTCCGGTCATGAATCCCCCTGTAATATCGGTAGCGTAACGAGTTCGCGGCGTTGGCGCGAGGGGCTTCGCATGCTACCGCGCGGACCATGGCCGATGCAGAAAATCCGACCGAAATGATCGCCGAAATGGGGCGCCGCGCGCGGTCTGCCGCGCTGGTGCTGGCGTCGATGCCGTCAGCGCGGAAGGCTGCGGCGCTGGCGTTGGCGGCGGAGTCTATCCGGGCAGCATCGGCGACGATCGTTGCGGCGAACGCGGAGGACATGACGCGTGCGGCGGACGCTGGTCTGTCCGGCGCACTGCTGGATCGGCTGCGGCTGGACGAGGCGCGCGTGGCGGCGATGGCGGACGGCGTGGCGGCGGTGGCGGCGCTCGCGGATCCCGTCGGGCAGTTGATCGACTCCAGCGACCGTCCCAACGGCCTGAAGCTCTCACGCGTCCGCGTACCGATCGGCGTCATCGGCATCATCTACGAGAGCCGCCCGAACGTCACCGCGGACGCTGCGGCGCTATGTGTAATGGCCGGCAACGCAGCGATCCTGCGCGGCGGGTCCGAGGCGGTGAAGAGCAACCGCGCGATCCATGCGGCTCTGGTCGAGGGCCTAAAAGCGGGAGGCATACCAGTCGAGGCGGTGCAACTCGTGCCGACCACCGATCGCGCGGCTGTCGGCGCAATGCTCAGGGCTGACGGGGTGATTGACCTTATCATCCCTCGCGGCGGCAAGAGCCTCGTCGCACGCGTCCAGGCCGAAGCACGCGTGCCCGTCCTCGCGCATCTCGACGGCATCAACCACGTCTACGTTCACGCCTCGGCGGACCCCGCGATGGCGGCGGCGGTGGTGGCCGATGCCAAGATGCGCCGGACCGGCGTCTGCGGTTCGATGGAAACGCTGCTGATCGACCGGGCCTACGCGGACGCACCCGCGTTGATCCAAAGTCTCGCAGCAGCGGGCTGCGAAGTCCGCGGCGACGGAAGTGCATGCGCGCTCGTTCCCGAGATCGCCGCCGCCGACGCGGCCGACTGGGACACCGAATATCTCGACGCGATCGCCTCGGTCGCGATCGTCGACGGCCTCGACGCAGCGATCGCGCATATCGCCCGACACGGCTCGCACCACACCGACGCGATCGTCGCCGAAGACGCCGCCGTCGCCGAACGCTTCCTTGCCGCGGTAGACAGCGCGATCGTGCTCTGGAACGCCTCGACCCAGTTCGCAGACGGCGGCGAGTTCGGCCTCGGCGCGGAGATCGGCATCGCCACCGGCCGCCTCCACGCCCGCGGCCCGGTCGCGCTCGAAGGCCTCACCACCTACAAATGGATCGGCCGCGGCACCGGCCAGGTGCGCGGTTGATCGTGATGCTCAAGGGGCATACCCTCCCGGCATGAAGACGTCCGAACCTCTGACCATCGACCTGGATGCGGAGACACTTGCATCGTTGCAGGCCGCCTCGGTTTGGCGTGGGATGTCGGTGACCGACTATGTGAAGTCGGCCGTAGAGACTGCAACGCGGAAGGACGGCGAACTCGCGGCCCTCGTCCAGGAGGGCCTCGACGATATCGATGCCGGACGCGTCTACACGCAGGAACAGGTCGAAGCCTGGTTCGAGGCGCGGCACCGCGACATAGCGGCCGAGTGACGCGTAGTATCTGGCCTGCCTCGGCACTTGCGGACCTGGGTGATATCGACCGCTATTTTCAGGACCGTTCACCGGACTTCGCGCGCAGGGTCGGCGCAAGCGCTATCGACGCTGCCCGGCTGTTGGCCGACAGTCCTTATCTTGGGCCGGCGTTCGCAGGCGAAGTCCTGAAATGGTCCATTCGTGGCACGGAATACTTCATCCTCTATCGTCCCATGCCGGACGGCGTCGATATCGTTCGCGTGATGCATTCGCGCCGCGACACGCCACACGAATCATGACCCACGTCGGCATCCTTGGCGGGTCGTTCAATCCCGCGCACCGCGGCCACCGCGGAATCACGCTGGGCGCGATCGACGCGCTCGCGCTCGACGAGGCGTGGTGGCTGGTATCGCCCGGCAACCCACTCAAGGACGCGGCCAACGACATGGCACCGCTCCCCGCACGTCTCGCCTCCGCGCGCGATGGCCCGCCGTGCGCCGATCCGTGCGACCGATATCGAGGCGCGGCTCCACACCCGCTACACGCTCGACACGATCCGCAAGCTTAAGCGGCGCTACCCGAAAATCCGCTTCATCTGGCTGATGGGCGCGGACAATCTTGCCGACTTCCACCGCTGGAAGAACTGGCGCCAGATCGCCCGCGAGGTTCCGATTGCGGTAATCGCGCGTCCGGGATATGACGGGCGCGCCCTCGCGGCCCCCGCGATGGGTTGGCTGCGGCGCTTCCAACGGCGCACAGACCATGCGAAGAGCTGGACGACGTGGAGATTGCCGGCCGTCGTGCTGTTGCGCTTCCGACCCGACCCGACCTCCGCAACCGGCCTGCGTGCCAAAAATCCCGACTGGGTTCAGCATGTTGCTGGTCCGGTAGTCTTACCCAGGAGCTGACTTGGCCACTTCCCCTACTGCCCCTCGCGCGACCGACCCCGAAGAGGTTGAGGCGCTGCATCGCCTGATCCTCGCGTCGCTCGACGACGACCAGGCGGTCGAGACCATCTCGATCCCGCTCGCGGGCAAGACCAGCATCGCCGATTACATGGTGATCGCCAGCGGTCGTTCGACCCGCCAGGTCGCCTCGATGGCGCAGAAGCTGGCCGAGCGGATCAAGGCCGAGTTCAAGCGTCCGGTGAAGATCGAAGGCCTGCCGACCGCCGACTGGGTGCTGATCGACGCGACCGACGTCATCGTCCACCTGTTCCGCCCCGAAGTCCGCAGCTTCTACAATCTGGAGCGGATGTGGGCGTTCGGCGACGCACCGACGCCGCCGCCCGTGCCGACCTTCACCGACGAAGACTAACCGACCCAGAGGCGGCCCCAGGTCCGATCATGCTGCTCCACATCGTCGCCCGTGGTCGGATCGGGCGCTCGCCCGAGGCCGACCTCGTCGACCGCTATCTGAAGCGGATCGTCTGGCCGACCAAGGTCAGCGAGCTCCCCGACACCGGCGGCAAGATCCCGCTTGTCGGCGAGCAGACCAAGCGCATCCTGCTCGACGAGAAGGGCGAGACGCTGTCGTCGACGCAGTTCGCGCAGAAGCTCGAACGCTGGCGCGACGACGGCGTGCGGGAGGCGCGGTTTATGATCGGGGCCGCCGACGGCTTCGATGATGCGGCGCGCGACGAGGCCGACCTGCTCTTCTCGTTCGGCCGCGCGACCTGGCCGCATCTGCTCGCGCGCGCGATGCTCGCCGAGCAACTCTTCCGCGCGACCAGCATCCTTGCCAATCACCCGTATCACCGCGAAGGGTGATGCATGAGGGCAGGGGCGTCTTGGCGATCGCGGCGCTGTTCGCGGCGGCGGGCGTAACCGCACAGACTGACGCGCCCGAGCTGGCGACCGAGCAGCAACGCCTGGTCGCGGCAAAACGCGATGCCGTAATTGCCACCGCCCGCGCCGCCAAGCTCGCCGCTGCCGCGACGGAAGAACGCAACGCCGCCGACAAGGCGCGGCGCGAGGAGCAGGCACTTGCCGCGCGCGTGACGGCCGCCGAGGCGAATCTCGCTACCTCCAGCGCGCGCGTCACGTTGGTCGAGCGCTTGCTAACCGATCAGCGCGCCAAACTCGGCCGCGCGCAAGCTCCCGTCGCGCGATTGCTCGCCGGGCTGGAGTCGCTCGCCCGCCGCCCGACGATCGTCGCGGTCGCGCAGCCGGGGTCGGTCGACGACCTCGTCCATGTCCGCGCGGTACTCGGCAGCGCGTTGCCCGTCGTCCGTCAGCGCACCGAAGCCGTCCGCACCGAACTCGCGGAGACGCGCCGTTTGCAGGCCAGCGCAACGCTCGCGGCCAAGGCGCTCTCCGATGGCCGCGCGCGCTTGGAAAGCGACCGCCAAGCACTGGCCAACTTGGAAGCTCGGCACCGTCAGCGCAGTCAATCGCTCGGCCGCGGAGCGCTCAGCGAGTCCGACCGCGCGCTGGCGCTCGGCGAACGCGCGCGCGATCTCGTCGACGGCATGGCGGCCACGACCAACGCGAAGGCGACCGCGGCGACCCTGATCGCGCTCGCCGGCCCGATCCCCCGACCGATCGCACCGGGCGCGAAGCCACCTGGCCCCCGATCGGTGTGTACCGCACCCCGGTAGTGGGTCGGCTCGTCACCGGCTTCGACGAAATCTCTGACTCGGGCGTCCGGTCGCGCGGGCTGACCTTTGCCACCGCCCCCGCGCGCGTCGTCGCCCCCGCCGCAGGGACGATCCGCTACGCTCGCCGCTTCCGCGACTACGGTGTCATCGTCATCATCGACCATGCCGATGGCTGGACCAGCCTCGTCACCGGGCTCGCTGCAACCTCCGCAAAGCCCGGCGACCGCGTGACGATGGGCGCCCCACTCGGCACCGCCCCGCGCGAAGACTCGCGCATCACCGTCGAACTCCGCCGCCAAGGTCGCCCCGTCGACGTCGCTTCGTTGATAGGATCGCGCTGACCGACGAACCCAATGGGCGGCCGCGCTTCAATCCTCCCCCGCCAGGGGGAGGTGGCTGGCACTTGCCAGACGGAGGGGGAGGCAAGAGCAACGCCTGTTCCGTGTCCTCCCCCTCCGTCACCTTCGGCGACACCTCCCCCTTGCGGGGGAGGATCTTCCAATACGCGATCGTTAACGACCAAGCCCCTCCAGTCAGCCCTCATTAACCCCAACCCGCCTTCACTCCGCGCGCGTTGCCGCCAGCGTTGCGCTACGCTACGCCGTCACGACCGTACGACACGTCTTTTCTCAGGTTGCAGGACCATCGATGCCTCGTCCTATACTGCGTACCCCGATCCTTACCGCGACGGCGATCGTCGGCGCGCTGACGCTGATCCCGCTCGCCACCTCGGCGATGGCGGCGGTCGATACCGACACGTACCGCGAGTTCGACCAGTTCCTCGACGTCTTCAACCGCGTGAAGGCGGAATATGTCGACAAGGTCGATGACAAGACGCTGATCAAGGGCGCGATCCAAGGCATGCTCGCCAGCCTCGATCCGCACTCCAGCTATGTCGACGCGCTTGACTACGAAAACCTCCGGATCATGACCGAGGGCAATTACGGCGGTCTCGGCCTGACGGTGCAGATGGAAGACGGCGCGATCAAGGTCGTCTCCCCGCAGGAAGACTCCCCGCCGCCCGCGCGGGCGTCAAGTCCGGCGACTACATCACGCATATCGATGGCAAGCTGATTTACGGCGATCTCGCTCGACGAGGCGGTCGGCAAGATGCGCGGCAAGCCCGGCAGCAAGATCACCTTGGGCCTCGTCCGCCCCGGTCGCGACAAGCCGCTCGACGTGACGATGATGCGCGAGATCATCGTCCAGAAGCCGGTGAAATGGGAAGTCCGCGGCGACGTCGGCTATATCAACATCAACACCTTCAGCGAGAACACCGGCGCCGACACGCGCGCGGCGATCATGGCGATCGACAAGTCGCTTGGCCACCGCCCGCTCGGATACGTGGTCGACCTCCGCGAAAACGGCGGCGGTCTCCTGACCCAGGCGATCGAAGTCAGCGACGCGTTCCTCGATCACGGCGAAATCGTCTCGCAACGCGGCCGCGAGAAGACCGATATCGAGCGCTATTACGCCAAGTCCGGCGACGACGCGCACGGCCTCCCGGTCGTCGTCCTCACCGATCCCGGCACCGCGTCCGCCTCCGAGATCGTCGCCGGCGCGCTCCAGGATCACCACCGCGCGCTGATCATGGGCGAGCGCAGTTTCGGCAAGGGCTCGGTCCAGACCGTGCTCCAACTCGGCCCCGAGACCGCGCTGCGCCTGACCACCGCGCGCTACTTCACGCCGTCCGGCCGATCGGTGCAGGAGGGCGGGATCGAGCCCGATATCAAGGTGCCGCAGCTCACCGATCCCGACTACAAGTCGCGCCCTGTGTTCCGCGAGGCCGACCTGCGCAAGCATCTGATCAACGAGGTGAAGGCCGACAACGCGGTGCTCGAGGAGGATACCAAGACTGACCCCCGTTTCTCGCAGACGCCCGAGCAGTTGAAGAAGCAGGGCATCGACGACTTCCAGCTCTATTACGCGCTGAAGACCGTCGCGCGTCTCGGCGGGGCGACGCAGGTCGCCGCCGCCACCAAGCCGCGCCCGATCAAGCCTGATCCGACCGCCGCCGCCGATGCTGCCAAGGTGCCCAACAAGTGAGCGTGCGTCGCGGGTTGGGCATGACCAAGAACGAAGAGATCGCCCGCGCCATCGCGTTGCTGCTGCCGGCGTTCCTGCTGCTCGGCGCGCTCGGCTCGCAATATCTCGGCGGCCTGTACCCGTGCGAGATGTGCCACTGGCAGCGCTGGCCGCATTATTCCGCGGTGCTGATCGCGGGCGCGACGTTCTTCGTGCCCGGGCGGTCGTTGCGCGCCTCGCTGGTGATCATCGCCGGGCTGTTGATCGGCCTTAGTGGGCTGATCGGCGTCGCGCATGCCGGCGTCGAATATCATTGGTGGAACGGCTTCACCGCCTGCACCACGACCGTCTCGATGGCCGGCACCACTGCCGCCGAGCGCCTCGCCGCGATCATGAACGCGCCGATGGTGCGCTGTGATCTCGCCCCAGTGGAAATTGTTCGGAATCTCGCTCGCCGGCTTCAACGCCATCTTTTCCCTCGCCGGTGCGTTCACCATATTCGCACTCATGAGGAAGACGAGATGAGCGGCTGGAAGCCAGGAGACGCCAAGCGGGCCACCGATTCGATGATCCGCGTCGACCAGGCCGGCGAATACGGCGCGATCCGCATCTATGCGGGACAGTTGGCCGTGCTCGGCGACCGTCACCCGGCGTCGCGCTCGATCCATCACATGGCGCAGCAGGAGGAACGCCACCGCGCGTTTTTCGACAAGATGATCGTCGAGCGCCGCGTGCGCCCGACGGTGCTGCAACCGATCTGGAAGGTCGCCGGCTTCGCGCTCGGTGCGGTTACCGCGGCGATCAGCCCGCGTGCGGCGATGGCGTGCACGGCCGCGGTCGAGACCGAGATCGACAAGCATTACGAAGAACAGCTCGTTCAGCTTGGCGCCACCGATCCCGAGCTATCGGCAGCGATCCTGGATTTCCAGGCCGAGGAACTCGAACACAAGGCGACCGCGATTGCTGCGGGGGCTGAGGAAACGCCGGGCTATCCGGTATTGAGCGCCGCGATCCGGCTCGGCTGCAAGGTCGCGATAGCAACCGCCAAACGGATCTAGGCGGACGGCTACGGTTCAGGCCGAGCGACTATAACAAGCCGAACGAACGCGTGGGAGTGATGCGTATGAAGATGCTTTTTGTGGCGGCCTTGCTCGTCGCCGGCCCCGCAGTCGCACAGACCGCGCCGCCGACCTCCAATGGCAATACGGGCAGTGCCAATACGGGCCCCACCCTCGCGCAGCCGCCCGCCAAGGCCCCCGCACTTCCCGGCGCGACCGCCAGGCCCAAGCCGGTCGTCGCCCCCCGCAGGTCTCGCGCAACGCGCCGATCAACGGCGTCCTGACGCTGTTCGGCAATGAACGCTGCCCGACCAACCAGAACGGCGAAGAGATTGTCGTCTGCGTCCGCCGCAGCGCGCAAGAGCAATACCGCGTTCCGAAGGAGCTCCGCGAGTTCGTCGTCACCCCCGAAAACGCCAGCTGGGCGACCAAGGCACAGGGTACGATGGACGCCGGCTCGGGCGTCAACACGATTGGCAGCTGCTCCGCAGTCGGCGCGGGTGGCGCGACGGGATGCTTCGGCCAACGGGTCAGGGAATCCCGCCTGGAAAACAAGACGCGGGCGGCGGAGGTGCCGGTTCTTCCCTGAGCTTTCGGCGCGCGTCGGGACCGACACGACGATATCCCAGCTTTCGCTGGGATGACGGGCTGGGGGAGCGGTTCTTACTTTTACGCCCATCCGCTTCTCGCGGCTGATTACCTTGGCCTCGAGCCGATCCGACCCGATCCGACCCGACCCAACCCAACCCAACCCCGACCTGAAAACTTAACTCGTCACCCCAGCGAAAGCTGGGGTATTTCACCATGTGCGTCACGCCAGCCCCGCACGACGGTCCATTACCCGAACGGTCGCCCCGTAGACTCGCGCCGCTATTCCGCAGACCCAAGCATCGACCCCGTGCGCCCGCGCGCCGGGTGGCCGTTTGCCTGACGCCCGCCCGCAAGCCTCTCGGAGCCCTGACTGTCCTAAAAGGGCGGGACATGACAGGATGCGCCGATCACGTTTGCAGCCTTCCTTAGCGCGATCCTCCAAACCGCCCGCCGAAGCGCGTCTCCTGTCGGAAAGATTCCGCGCGAGCGCCTATACTTCCTACACTTCACTCGGACCCTTCACCCGTTCGGCGTCCGATAAATCCCGCTTTGCAACGACTTAACCAATAGAGAACCGCACTCTCGCCGACCGTCACCAAAGCTCCTCCCGCTAGGAACGCCAGTATGAACGAACCGCTGAGCATCGCCTTCCTGCTGTTCCCGAACGTGACGCAGCTCGACCTGACCGGCCCCGCGCAGGTACTGTCGCGGCTCGGCAATTCGCGGCTCGATCTCGTGTGGAAGACGCTCGACCCGGTGCCGACCGACGCAGGCTTCTCGATCCTGCCGACCGCGACCTTCGCCGACGTGCCGCGCGCGGACATTCTCTGCGTCCCCGGCGGTTTCGGGACGAACGCCGTGATCGCCGACGACGAAGCGATGGCGTGGGTGCAGGCGGTCGGTGCTGACGCGACCTGGGTGACGAGCGTCTGCACCGGCTCGCTGATTCTCGGGGCGGCGGGACTGCTCGACGGCTACCGCGCCGGGTGCCACTGGGCGCAGCGCGAGATGCTGCCGCTGTTCGGCGCGATCCCGGTCGACGCGCGCACCGTGGTGGATCGCAACCGCGTCACCGGCGGCGGCGTCACAGCGGGGATCGATTTCGCGCTGACGCTGACCGCGATGATCCGCGGCGAGGCGCACGCGAAGGCTGTCCAGCTCAGCCTCGAATATGATCCGGCACCACCGTTCGATAGCGGCTCGCCCGAAAAGGCCGACCCGGACATCCTCGAAGCGGTGAAGCGGGGAACGGCGCAGCTTGTGCCGACGCGCGACGACGATCTGCGCGCTCTGGCGAAGCGCCGGGGTTGCCCGCGAGAGACTTAAGGGTGACGCTTCAGCCCGCGCACCCGGTGCCAGATATAGAAGCCGACCAGCGCGATCAGCACGACGCCGATCAGAAGGTCGGCACTGTGGAACGCCGCCTTCACGCGCGGATCGCTGTCCCACTTATCGCCGAGCTTCATGCCGACCCAGGCAAGCCCGAAGCACCACGGCCACGACCCGACGAAGGTGTAGATGTGGAACGGCACCAGCTTCATCCGCGCGACGCCGGCGGGGAAGGCGATGAACGAGCGGATCACCGGCAGCAGACGCCCGATCAGCACGGCGATCGAGCCCCATCGGGCGAAGAACCGGTCGGCGGCATCGAGCTCACCCGGACCGATCAGCAGGTATTTGCCCCAACGCTCGGCCATCGGCCGCCCGCCACGCTTGCCGATCTCGTACGCAACGATCGAACCGAGATTGCACCCGATCGCGCCCGCGGTGGCGGCGAGATACAGGTCGAACCGCCCGGTAGAGACGAGATAGCCGGCGAACGGCATGATGATTTCGGACGGCAGCGGGATGCACGCGCTCTCGATCGCCATGAGCAATGCGATGCCGACATAGCCACCTGAGGAGATGACGCCGATCGTGAAGGTGGCCAGTACGGCCAGAATCTTTTCGAACATGGCTCGGTCGATTGCGCGAACCGGGCGACGAAGGGAAGCCCAAAATCGGAACCGGCACGCGGTTCGTTCGCTGGTGCCATATGACAGATCTTACACTCAACGACGGTCGCACGATGCCCCAGCTCGGCATGGGTACGTGGCAGATCCACGACAGCCAGGCCGCGGCGATCGTCCGCGCCGGGCTCGATATCGGCTTTCGCTTAGTCGACACCGCTGCGATCTACGAGAACGAACGCGGTGTCGGCGACGGCTACAAGGGGTCGGATGCGTTCCTGACCACAAAGCTCTGGAACGACCGGCAGGGCGACGCCGAGGCAGCAATGGACGAGAGCCTGGCGCTGCTCGGTGTCGAGACGGTCGACCTGTACCTGATGCACTGGCCGGTGCCGAAGCAGGACAAGTATGTCGAAGCCTGGAAGGCGATGATCGCCCTACGCGATTCAGGGAAAGCCAAGTCGATCGGCGTGTCGAACTTTCTCCCCGAACACATCGATGCGATCGTCGCCGTGACCGGTGTGACCCCGGCGGTCAACCAGATCGAACTCCACCCCAATTTCCAGCAACGCGACCAGCGCAAGTATCACGAGGCGCATGGCATCGTGACGCAAAGCTGGAGCCCGCTGGGCCAGGGCAAGACTCTGTTACAGGACGAAGCGATTGTCCGCATCGCCGACAAACATGGCAGTAGCGCCGCGCAGGTGATCCTCGCATGGCATCTGGCGAGCGGCTTCTCGGTCATCCCCAAGGCCTCGGACGCCGAGCATCTCGCGGACAATTTCGCAGCGCTCGACCTGACGCTGGATGACGAAGACATGACCGCGATCGAGGCGCTCGACGATCCTGCCGGTCGCCCCGGCCCAGAACCGAACAGCATGTAATCCTCCCCGGCACGGGGGGGCCGCGACGCGGAGCGGCGGGGTGGAGGGGGTTCTCCACGAACGGTACGCCCGCGGTGAGCCCCTCCACCAGCTGCGCTGGTCCCCCTCCCCGTACCGGGGAGGATCAACCGATACGCCCGCCCACGACTCTCAAATCCTCGACGAACCGAGCATATTCCTCCGCAGCCTGCGCCGGATCCGGCAGCCGCAGCAGATAGCTCGGATGCACCGTAATCCAGGCTTCACCCCCATCCGGCAGCTGCAACTCCCGCCCGCGCTCGCGCCCGATCGTCATCACCTTCCCGAACAACGACCGCGCTGCGGTCGCCCCCAGCGCCACCGTCACCTTCGGCTTGATCAGCATCTGCTCCTGCTCGATCCACCAGCGGCATGCGTCGATTTCGCCCGCCCCAGGCTTGGCATGGATGCGCCGCTTGCCGCGCTGCTCGAACTTGAAATGCTTCACCGCGTTGGTGACGTACGCGCGCGAGCGATCGACACCCGCTTCCGCCATCGCCTTGTCGAACATCTGGCCGGCGGGACCGACGAACGGGCGGCCGGCGATATCCTCCTGGTCGCCCGGTTGCTCGCCGACGAACATCAGCGGGGCGTCGACGGGGCCTTCGCCGAACACGGTCTGCGTTGCCGGCTTGTAGAGCGGGCAGCGCGTGCACCCCGCGGCCTCGTCGCGCAGCGCTTCCCACGCGATCTGACTATTGCCACCGACCGTATCGCGCGCCTTCGCAATCATCCCGCTCTCCCGCGCCTGCGCCGCCGCCAGCAGGCCCGGCACCAGCGCGGTTTCGGGCATATTCTTCCAGTATTTCTTCGGCATCTCCTTCAGCATCGCGCCGATCTTCACGCGAGCGGGGTTAAAGATGCTGGCGTAATAGGTCTTCCAGACTTCCTCGGTCGGATCGCCATCGGGTGCGTCCGCCTTACTCGCGCCGGGGCCTTCGCTGAGCGCCTTGCCGTCCCAGTGGATCGACACCTCGGGCGTCAGTATCGACCAGCGCATGCTAGCGAAGCGGTTGACGAAGAACGCGGCGTTGGCGCGGACGATGTGATGATCGGGCTCGAACCACGCGACGAAGCGCGTCGTGCCGTCCTCCTCGACCTCGCGGAAACGGAGGAATGCGCGCATCTTGTGGATGTCGCGGCGAACGTCCTTGGCGATCCGGTCGAGCCTGCGGACGAGCGGATCGGCGCGGTCCTCGATCAGTTTTTGTTCGCGGCGGAGGCGGAAAAGCAGCGTGTAGAGCAGGGCGAACCGTTCTGGGTCGCTGCCGAGGATGGCGCTGCGGGCTAGGTCAATGAAGGCGCGTGGGACGGAGAACGCACCGGGGGGCGGGGCGGGGGCGGGTTCGGCGACGGTTGCGAACAGGTCGACGGGTTCGTCGCCGACTTGCCAGACGACGTCGTCGGGGGGACGTCTTCGGCGATCAGGCCACGCGCGGCGTCACGCCAGCCGTCGAAGTCGTCGGGTTCGGATAGGGTTACGACGCGCATAGTCCTCCCCGGCACGGGGAGGGGGACCAGCGAAGCTGGTGGAGGGGGCTTCCACGAGCGTATCGGCGGTGGTGAGCCCCTCCACCCCGCCGCTGCGCGTCGCGGTCCCCCTCCCCGGCACGGGGAGGAATGCGTCGGCTTCACGCGAACATTTCCATTTGCTTGGGTTTTGGGGCGACGATCGGGCGGAGTTCGGCGCGGTCCGACAAGACTACCGGGCGCCAATCCTCGGCGACGATGAAGGGACGGAGCTTGGCGACTGACACGGTCAGTCGGGCGATGTCCGCCAAA
Source organism: Sphingomonas sp. LR55 (assembly GCF_036856015.1). Taxonomy (NCBI): domain Bacteria; kingdom Pseudomonadati; phylum Pseudomonadota; class Alphaproteobacteria; order Sphingomonadales; family Sphingomonadaceae; genus Sphingomonas; species Sphingomonas sp. LR55. Next base: position 2,350,832 of record NZ_JASPFO010000001.1, on the reverse strand, counting down.
TGCAGGCGGCGCCAGCGGCGGCTGGTGAGGATGCCGTTGACTGCCTTTACGCCGAGTCCGGGGACGCGGAGGAGCATTTCGCGGGGGGCGCGGTTGACGTCTACCGGGAACGACCCACGGAACTTCAGTGCCCAGGCGAGCTTGGGGTCGATGTCGAGCGGGAGCATGCCGGTGGCGTCGTCGGCGGCGGCGACGACCTCGTGCGGCTGGAATTCGTAGAAGCGCATCAACCAGTCGGACTGGTACAGCCGGTGCTCGCGCATCAGCGGCGGGCGTTGCAGCGGTAGCACCGCGCTTGCATCGGGGATCGGGCTGAACGCTGAATAATAGACGCGGCGCAGGCCGAAGCGGTCGTACAGGGTCGACGCCTTCCGGACGATGTCGCCGTCGGTCGCGGCATCCGCTCCAACGATCATCTGCGTTGACTGGCCGGCCGGGGCAAACTTCGGCGCGGACCTGTACTTGGCCTTGGCGTCCTTGCCGTCGATGATCGAGGCCTTCACTTCCGCCATCGCGGTTTCGATGCGGACGCCGTCTTTCTCGGGAGCAAGACGCTTCAGGCCGTTCGCGGTCGGGAGTTCGACATTGATCGAGACGCGGTCGGCGTACAGCCCGGCCTGGTGAACGAGTTCGGGATCGGCGTCGGGGATCGTCTTGAGGTGGATGTACCCGCGGAAATGATGGTCCTCGCGCAAACTCCGCGCGACCTCGACCATCTGCTCCATCGTATAGTTCGACGAGGCGATGATGCCGGAGGAGAGGAACAGGCCCTCGATATAATTGCGCTTGTAGAACGCGATGGTGAGATCGACGACTTCCTTTGCCGTGAAGCGCGCACGCCGCACGTTCGAGCTCTTGCGGTTGATGCAGTAATGGCAGTCGAAGATGCAGCTGTTGGTCAGCAGGATCTTCAGTAGCGAGATGCAGCGGCCGTCAGGCGCATAGGCGTGGCAGATCCCCATGCCTTCGGTCGAACCGAGCCCCTTGCCGTCCTTCGAATTGCGCTTGGTCGTGCCCGACGATGCGCAGGACGCATCGTATTTGGCGGCATCGGCGAGGATCTCGAGCTTTTCACGGGTGTCGAGTTGGGCCATTCGTTCGTCTTACGTTCCGCGAAAAGGAGTGTCGAGTGATGGAGATCAACTTGTAGCTATGTCGCTGATACGGGGCGGTTCTCGGTCATGGCGGCAGAGTGAAGTATAGAAAGTGCAGACGCTGGGAGCGTTTTCGCGAGGGCCGGTTTCTTGGGTAGGAAAGTCTTGCAATCGAAGCGTCGGAACGCTGTCAGGATCGGGGCGTGTAGGACAGCGATCAGTCAGTCGAACATGTAGCGAATCAGGTCGACCATGCCGCCGAGGCTGACGGGCAGGAGCAGCAACACGAAGAGATAGACGAAGATCAGGCGGGTCAGCGCCTTCTCGTGCCGATACACGGGCTTGCGTGGAGGCAGGTCCTCCTTGCGTGGCCAGATGCTGGATTCGTCGAGGAACATCGAGGGTCAACGTCGCGAACGGGGATTGTCTCCCTACGCGGTTGCAATGAGTCCGGTCGCGGCTTGCAGGTCGACCGAGACCAGCCGGCTGACGCCGCGTTCGATCATCGTGACGCCGAACAGGCGGTGCATGCGGCTCATCGTGACGGCGTTGTGCGTGACGACGAGGTAGCGTGTGTCGGTGTCGCGCGACATGCGGTCGAGCAGGTCGCAGAAGCGCTCGATATTGGCGTCGTCGAGCGGCGCGTCGACCTCGTCGAGGACGCAGATCGGAGCGGGATTGGTAAGGAACAGGCCGAAGATCAACGCGACCGCGGTCAGCGCTTGCTCGCCGCCGGATAGCAGGGTGAGCGACTGGAGGCGCTTGCCGGGCGGTTGCGCCATGATCTCGAGTCCGGCTTCGAGCGGGTCGTCGGAGTCGATCAATTCGAGATGCGCGGCGCCGCCGTCGAAGAGGGTGGTGAAGAGGCGCTGGAAATGGCCGTTCACCGCTTCGAATGCGGCGAGCAGGCGCTGGCGGCCTTCGCGGTTGAGCGTGCCGATCGAGCCGCGCAGGCGGTTGACGGCTTGGCCGAGTTCGTCGCGCTCCACCGCGTTGCCCCGTGCGGAGTCTTCGAGTTCGGCGAGTTCGGTTTCGGCGACGAGGTTGACCGGGCCGATCCGCTCGCGGTCGGTGGCGAGGCGGTCGTGCGTGGAGGATTCTTCGGTTGGCGCGCGGACGTCGGCGACCGCGAAGCCGAGGCGTTCGGGGAGGACGGGGGCGGGGCACTGGAAGCGTTCGCCCGAGAGGCGGCCGAGATCGAGGCGGCGCGCTTCGTGGTTTTCGACGCGGGCGATCGCGCCGGCGCGGGCTTCGCGGGCGACGGCGAGCGCTTCGGTGGCGGCGCGGTGGGCGTCGTCGGCGGTGCGGGCGGCGGTCTCCGCGGTGCGCTCGGTGGCGAGGAGCGCGTCGGCGGTTGTGCGCGCGTTTTGGTGTTCGGCGTCGAGCGTCTCGATTTCAGCGTCGAGGGTGGTGGGGCGAGCGGCGATCGCGGCGAGGTCGGTGCCGAGCGTGGTTTCGCGCGAGTCCATGGCGGCGATGCGCTTGGCGGCTTCACCGGCGCGCGCGCCAGCTTCGGGTGTCGGCTTGCGCGGCGGACAGGCGTTCGCGGTGCGTGGCGATGCTGCGGTCGAGCGTGGTGCGATCGGCGCGGGCCTGCGCGACGGCGGCGCGAGCGCATTCGGCATCGTATTGGAGCGCGGCGACCTGACGCGCGTTGGCGGTGCCGTCGGGTACAGCGGCCATCGCGGCTTCAGCGCGGGTGCGGTCGGCGTGCGCGTCGGCGACGTCGTCGGCGATGCGGTGCGCGCGGACGTCGAGGTCTGCGCGCTGGGTGGCGAGGCGTTCGAGCGCGGCGGCGGCGCGGTCCTCTTGGCGGATAGCGTCGCGCGCGGTGGTTTCGGCGCGTTGCAGGGCGGCGCGCGGTTTGCGACTGGCCTCTAGCCTGGGCGATCCGCTCGTCGATCGTGGCGCGGGTTCGTTCGGCCTCGGATAGCGCTTTGGCTGCGGCGGGGCGGGCGGCTTGGAGCGTGGCGAGGCGGTTGCGGCGGACGAGGCGTTCGGCGGCGGCCGCGCCGGTGCCGGTTGCGGTGAAGCCGTCCCAGCGGCGGAGTCGGCCATATCGGGTGACGATGCGCTGGCCGACGGCGAGGTGTTGCTGGCCGTCGGTGTCGACGACGAAGACCTGCGCGAGCCTGCGGGCGAGAGCGGGGGCGCGTCGACATGCTTTGCGAGCGGTTCGGAACCGGCGGGCGCGGCGGGGTCGTCTTCGCGGGGCTTGGCGCCGGCCCATGCATCGAGGCCGGTGTCGAGATCGTCGCCGAGTGCTGCGGCGAGTGCGCGTTCGTAGCCGGTGCTGGCGGAGACATGGTCGAGCAGCCGATCGCGGCCGTTGCGCTGCGTTGCCTTGGTGAGCGCGGTCACTTCGCTGTCGATCGCGGCGAGGTCTGCGCGGGCGATGGCACGGGTGGTTTCGGCGGCGTCTCGCGCACTAGTCGCCGCGGCTTCGTCGGTGTCCGCTTGTATGATGGCCTGGCGGGCGGACGCTGCGGCGGCGGTCGCGCCGCGTCGGGTTTCGGCGGCGGTTTCGCGCTCTGCGGCTAGCGGAACAGGGTCGCCGAGGGCGCGGAGGGCGGCGGCGATCTGCGCGGCGTCGCGGTCGGCGCGGTCGGCGCGGGTGCGGGCGGCGGCGAGGGCTGCGCTAGCGACTCGGACTTCGGCGGCGTCGCGGGCCTGGGTGGCGAGCGCCTGGGCGAGGGAGACTTCGGCGTCGCGGGCGCTGCGTTCGGTTTCGGCGAGGGCTGCGTCGAGATCGGGGATCGCGGCGGTGGCATCGGCGATCGCGGTGTCGAGCGTCTTGGCTTCGTCGGCGAGGCGGGCAAGCGCGGCGGCGGCGTCGCTGGCGAGCGATCCTTCGCGGGCGCGGTCGTCGGCGATGCGGGTGCGGGCGTCGGCGAGGTCGGCGATCCTGCGCTCTACGCTGGCCTTCTCGGTCTTGAGCGCGGCGAGGCGGTGGGCGAGGTCGCCGACCAAGTCGCGCGCGGCGAGCGCTGCGGTGCGGGCTGTTGAGACGGCTTCGATCGCGCAATGCTGGTTGGCGGCAGCTGCGCGTTCGGCTTCGGTGGTGGCGTGGACGCGCGTTTCGGCGGCGGCGGCTTCGGCTTTGGCAGCGTCGGCTGCGGTAGCGGCTTCGCGCCATCGGGCGAACACTGTGCGCGCTTCGGCGACGCGGATCTGCGCGGAAATGAGGCGGTAGCGTTCGGCGGCGCGGGCCTGGCGTTTCAGCGTGGCGGCGCGCGCGTCCTGGTCGGAGATGATCTCGTCAAGCTTGGCGAGATTGGCTTCGGTGGCGCGGAGTTTCCCCTCGGCGTCTTTTCGCCGGACGTGGAGGCCGGCGATTCCGGCGGCTTCCTCGAGCATCGCGCGGCGGTCGGCGGGTTTGGCGGCGATGACCGCGCCGATCTTGCCCTGGCTGACGAGCGCGGGCGAGTGCGCGCCGGTGGCGGCGTCGGCAAAGAGCAGGCCGACGTCCTTTGCACGAACGTCGCGGCCGTCGATCCGGTAGGCGGAGCCGGCGCCGCGTTCGATCCGGCGGACGATTTCGCGCTCGTCACCGGCGATTTCGGCGAGGATGGAGACTTCGGCGAAGTCGCGCGGGGGGCGGGTGGCGGTGCCGGCGAAGATGACGTCTTCCATGCCGGCGCCGCGCAGGGATTTCGCGCTGGCTTCGCCCATCGTCCAGCGGAGCGCTTCGAGGAGGTTCGACTTGCCGCAGCCGTTCGGGCCGACGACGCCGGTGAGGCCGGGTTCGATGCGGAGGTCGGCTGGGTCGACGAAGCTCTTGAAGCCGGTGATGCGGAGGCGCTTGATCTGCATTCTTGCGCCCCCCGACGACTAAAGTTGGATCCTATCGCGAACGGAGCCCTCAACCTTGTGTCCCCGCGAAGGCGGGGACCCAGACTGGGCTCCCGCCTTCGCGGGAGAACAAGAAGGCGCTGCCGTTAGTCCAAACTCCACCTCCCCGGCGGAGGCGGGACCCAGTTGGAGAGGTGGCAGTAACCGAACGCAGCGCTGATCAGCGACGTCCCCCAACTGGGCCGCGGCCTCCGCCGGGGTGGTGCGGTGGGTTAGGTTGCCGTCTACCTTCTTCAGAAGCGGTCGCCCTTACGCTCCAGCGGCCTTCAGCGCCTTCTCCATCTGGTCCCAGCTCACGACCTGATCGAGCTTCTTGTCGTTGATCAGGAACGTCGGCGTGCCCGTGACCGTGCCCGCCTGCATCGCATTCTCGGTCGGCTTGGCCATCACTTCGAGCTGCTTCTGATCCGCGAGGCATGCGCGCGCCTTCGCTTCCGGGATCCCGCGCTGCTTGACGAAATCGATCGCGCCCATCTGTTCGGCGAGCTTGGTCGCGACGACCGTCGGCGGCTGGTTGGCGAGCGCCTTCTGCTGGTCGGGGGTCATCGCCTGGAGCTTGTCGAGGAAGGCGATCTGGTTGCCGTACATCTGCTCGAGAATCGGGAAGAACGGCGCGACGCCGCCGCACTGGCCGAGCAAAGTCAGCGCGACGTCGGGCGCGCCATGGACGAGGAAGTCGCGGAATTCGAAGCTCACCTTGCCGGTCGAAACGTACTTCTCGGTCAGCGGCTTGTACGCCTCGCGGCCGAACGCGCCGCAGGTCGGGCACGAGCGCGCGCCGTATTCGACCAGCTTGATCGGCGCGTTCGGGTTGCCCATCAGATAGCCCTCGGGGGTCTTCACGACCGTCTCGGTCCAGTTCTGGCCGGCGGGGGCGGCAGCGGCGGCAACGGGCGCCGCGGCGGGCTGGTCGACGTTGCCGGTCAGAATCGTTCTTCGAGCAGGCGGCGAGCGCGAGCGGCAGGACGGCGAGCGTGGTCAGGAACTTCATCGGGTTACTCCAGTGGATCACGTGAATTAACGGGCGCCGGCCTTGCGGAGCGCGGGTTCTAGCTGTTCCCAGCCGACGTGCGGGACAATCTTGCCGTTGAGGTAGAAGGTCGGCGTCGAGTCGATTTCTTTCGGCGCGTCGGCGGTCAGTTTGACGATGCGGTCGATCTCGGGCTGGTTGGCGAAACACGCGTTGATCGCCGCATCCGAGAGCCCGCGCGCCTTTACGAACGCGGTCAGGCCGGAGCCGTCGGCGTTGGCGCGGATCTGGGCCGCGGCGGGGTACATGGCGAGGCGCGCGGCGTTGCCTTGCTGGTATTCGATCCCGCGCTCGAGCCATTGCGGCTGTGCGGCGAAGATCGCGGACGAGGTCGCGGAGAAGCCTTTCGGGCCGGTGCAGCGCGCGAGGATCGCTGCTGCAAGGTCGAGCCGGTCGCGGATGAAGCTGCGGACTTCGAGGCTGGTCGAACCCGACGCGATCATCTGGCGCTTCAATACCGGTTCGGACTTCACCGAGAAATCGGCGCAGTGCGAACACGTGTAGCTGGCGTATTCGACGAGCTTCACGCGCGGCGGGGTTGCCGATCAGGTACGCGCCCGAGGGGAGGACGCGGGCGGTTTGCGACCAGTCGCGCTTGGGCGCGGCACCGGTCAGCAGGAAGAGGGCGAAGACGGCAAAGAGGACGCGCATCAGGTGATCCTGGGAAGGCCGTGCGTCGAGGCGACGCCGGCGGCGAGGGATTCGAGGACGGCGCGCAGTTCCGGATCGGCGATGCCCTTCAGGCTCATACCGAGATCGACGGGGACCGGGCGGATCGATGGCGGTGCTTTGCGCGGCACGGGGGCGGCGACCTCGCCCTGGCGGATCGCGACCTTCACGATCGCTGCATAACCGAAGAAGCGGTTCACGCGCTCGATGATTTCGGGGGCGATGTGCTGCATCATGGGGGCGTGCGCGCCGCGGACGGTAAGGGTGAGGACGCCGTCCTGCTTCTTGCCGACCGGGAAGCGGATCGATTCGGGAATGCTCGCGCCGGCCAGTTTCGCGCCGACGATCTCGGGCCAGCGGCTGACGATCGACGACTGGACGAAGCCGAATCGCCGGAATGCCGCGCCGCCGATCGCGGGCAACAGCTCGGCGACGGCGCGCGATCGGTTCTCGCGCGGGGCGTCTGGATCGGTCCTGCCTTTAATGCGCTTCGTCGCCGGCTTGGGCGTCGCAGATTTAGGCACAGAAACGGGCGGCTTGCTCATCCGCAATCCCATGCCATAGGCGACGCGTGAACGCCAAGCGCTCTTCGGTCTCCGGGGCCCTGCTCGACTGGTATGACGCGCATCGCCGCGACCTGCCTTGGCGCGCGAAGCCGGGCGAGGCGGTCGATCCGTACCGGGTGTGGCTGTCCGAGGTGATGTTGCAGCAGACGACGGTGGCCGCCGTCACGCCGCGGTTTCTCGCGTGGACCGCGCGGTGGCCGGATTTCGCGAGTCTGGCGGCGGCGGATGACGCCGATGTGATGGCGGCTTGGGCGGGGCTTGGCTATTATGCTCGGGCGCGCAATCTGGTGAAGGCGGCGAAGGCCGTGGTGGCCGAGCATGGCGGAGAGTTTCCGCGGACCGAGGTGGAGCTTCGCGCTTTGCCGGGGCTCGGTGCCTATACGGCCGCGGCGGTGGCGGCGATCGCGTTTGGCGAGCGGGCCGTGGTGGTCGATGCGAATGTCGAGCGGGTGGTCGCGCGGCTGTTCGCGATCCAGACGCCTTTGCCGGCTGCGCGGCCTGCTATCCGGGTGGCGGCGGATTCGATTACGCCAGATGCTCGGGCGGGGGATTTCGCGCAGGCGATGATGGATCTGGGGTCGGGGATCTGCACGTCGCGCGCGCCGAAATGTCTGCTGTGTCCGATCCGCGCGTTTTGCGAGGGCTTTGCGCAGGGCGCGCCCGAGCGGTTGCCGGTGAAGGCGAAGAAGGCGGCCAAGCCTCAGCGGTACGGGACGATATTCTGGCTGGAGCGCGACGGGCAGGTGTTGCTGGTGCGGCGGCCGGACAAAGGTTTGCTCGGCGGGATGCGGGCGTTTCCGACCGGGCCTTGGGGTGAGGCCGCACCCGGTTTCGAGGACGCGCCGGCGCAGGCGGATTGGCGAATGCTGGACGTCACCGTCGCACACGGATTTACGCATTTCGATCTGCAACTGACGCTTGCGGTGGCAACGGTCGAGGCGCATCAACCGCGCGTTCCAACGGCAAGCGAATGGTGGCCGATCGACGAGCTGGATACTGCCGGGCTCCCGACCGTTTTCGCCAAGGCCGGCAAGACCATACGGAGAGCTGCATGAAACTGGTGCACTGGATTTCGACGGGCGGACTTGCCGCGCTGGCCGCCGCCACGGCCTATGCCCAGCAGGCGCAACCGCGTCCGCAAATGAGACCGCAGGCTCGGCCGACGCCGCGGATGACGATCCCGGTCAACGCGCTGCTGCCTGCCACGTCCGCGCTGTTCGACAGCCTCGTCGCGCAGGACAAGATGCCGGGGATCGTCGGTGCGTTCGGCGCCGGCGACGGTCCGACGTTGTTCCCGTCGGCGGGCAAGATCAGCGACGACCCCAATGCTCCGGCGGCAGGCCCCGATTCGCTGTGGCGCGTCTATTCGATGTCCAAGCCGATCACCGGCATGTCGGCGATGATGCTGGTCGAGGACGGCAAGCTCAACCTCGACGATCCGGTCAGCAAGTATATCCCGGCGTTCAAGGATATGAAGGTCGCGACCAGCCCCGACACGTCGCTCGCCACGCGGCCGGCGACGCGGCCGGTCACGATCCGCAATCTGCTGACGCATACCGCCGGGCTCGGTTACACGATCGTCACCAAGGGGCCGCTGCTCAAGGAATATGAGCGGCTCGGGATCCTGCCGCTGTCGGTCAATGCCGACATGGAAACGAAGATGCGACCCGTCCGGCCGAAGTCGCTGGAGGAATTCGCCAACCGCGTCGCGACGCTGCCGCTGATCGCGGACCCCGGCACCAAGTGGAGCTATTCGATCGGGCTCGACGTGATGGGGCGCGTTATCGAGGTCGCGAGCGGCATGAGCTTCGAGCGGTTCGTGCAGACGCGGGTGTTCGATCCGCTCAAGATGCGATCGAGCTTCTGGCAGGTGCCGCAGAGCGAGGTCGGGCGGTTGGCGACCAACTATGCGTTCGTCGGCGACACGCGGACGCCGCTCGATCCGGCGGCGACGTCGGTGTTCCTGCAGAAGCCGAGCTTCCCGTATGGCGGCGCGGGCCTCGTGATGTCGGCGCGCGATTACGACCGGTTCCTGCACATGATCCAGGACGGCGGCACGCTTGATGGCGTGCGCGTGATGAAGCCAGAGACGATTGCGCTGGCGACGTCGAACCTGTTGCCGGCGGGCGTGGTGTTCGGTGGGGTCGGGGGCGGCACCGGGGGAACGCAGGGCAGCAACATGGGCTTTGGCGCGGGCGGATCGGTGGTGCTGGCCACCACGCCGAACGGGCCGGGCAAGGGGACCTATGCCTGGGGTGGTGCGGCGGGCACGATCGCATGGGTCGATCCGTCGAAGCATTCGCGCGGCAACGTGATGGTCAATTACTTCCCGGCGGACCGGATACCGCTCCGCCAGCAGGTGGTCGCGGCGCTGCTCCAGGATGCGGCGAGGTTGCGCCGATGAGCGTGATGGACGCACCTGGGTTTACCGGTGGGACGCTCGACCGGTCGGATGCATTGCGCCACGATCCGGAAGGGCTGGCGGCGGCGCAGCGCGACTGGCGTGCGCGGTTGCTGGTGCTTGACGGGTTGCTGCCGGGCACGACTGACGACGGGCATCTCGCCTGGACGTCGATGGCGGACATGCCCGACGATGCCGAGCCGATCCTGCTAGGGCTCGACGAGAGCGGGCGGCCGCATTTCGCGGCGTTGCTGAACGGGATGCGTGTCGACAACGCGCCGGCGATGCGGTCGCCCGCGCTGATGACGGTGCTGGCCGCGCTCGCGCCCGGTGAGGCAGCGACGTACGCTGGTGCGCGCAGTGTGATCGACTGGCATGTCCGGCATGGTTTCTGCGCGAAGTGCGGTTCGCCGACCGAGATGTTCCGGGCGGGGTGGGCGCGGAAGTGCCCGAACTGCGGGACCGAGCATTTCCCGCGCGTCGATCCGGTGGTGATCATGATCGCCGAGCATGACGGGCGTGCGCTGCTCGGGCGCGGCAAGGGATGGCCGCCGGGGCGGTATTCCGCGCTCGCCGGTTTCGTCGAGCCGGCCGAATCGATCGAGGAAGCGGTTGCGCGCGAGATCCTCGAGGAGTCGGGCATTCGGGTCGGCAAGGTGCGGTATGTCGCGAGCCAGCCTTGGCCATTCCCGTCTTCGCTCATGATGGCATGCGTTGCCGAGGCGGAGGACGATGCGATCACGCTCGATGTGAACGAGCTCGAGGATGCGATGTGGGTACCGCGCGAGATGGTGCGGGCCGTGCTGCGAGGGGAGGAGGGGCCGTTCGTGCCGCCGCCGCCTTATGCGATTGCGTATACACTGCTGAGGGAATGGGCGGGGAGTAGGTGAGGTGTCTCCACGCGGGCACCACCCCGGCGGAGGCCGGGGCCCAGTTGGAGAGGTCGCAGCAACTAGACGCTGCCGTTCGTTACCACCGTCCCCCAACTGGGCCCCGGCCTCCGCCGGGGTGGTGCCTGTGTTGACGGCGGTGGCGCCTACCTAAGCCGCGATCTTCAACTCCTGCATCACATCCGCCGTGATCGACAGGCTCCGCTTCCGAGCCTCGTGATCGTAGATCGCGCTCGTCACCATCACTTCGTCGACCCCGGTCCGCTCGATGAATGCCGCGATCCCGCGTGCCACCTTGGCCGGGCTGCCAACCGCCGAGCATTGCAGCACGTGGTCGAGGATCTGGTTGCCCTGCGCGCCGAGCGACTCACGGTAGCCAGCGAGCGGCGGCTTCATCTTGCCGGGGTTGCCGGTGCGGAGCGCCACGAACGACTGTTGCTGCGAACTGGCGAGCAGTTCTGCCTCGGCGTCCGTGTCCGCCGCGAACACGTTGAACCCGGCCATGACGTGCGGCTTGGCGAGGCGTGCCGAGGGGCGGAAGTCGCGGCGGTAGATCGCGAGCGCGGCATCGAGCGCGTCGGGCGCGAAGTGCGAGGCGAACGCGTAGGGTAGGCCGAGCGCGGCCGCCAGTTGCGCGCCGAACGTGCTCGAGCCGAGGATCCACATCTCGACGTCCGCGCCTGCGCCCGGGGTTGCGACGATGCCGGTCTGGCCGTCATTGGCGAAGTAGCTCTGGAGCTCCATCACGTCCTGCGGGAAGGCGTTGGCGTCGGTTTCGAGCGTGCGGCGCATCGCGCGCGACGCGCTGGTCGGAACCGGGTGCGCGGCCGAGGCCGAGATCGATGCGGCCTGGGAACAGCGCGTCGAGCGTACCGAACTGCTCGGCGATCGTCAGCGGCGCGTGGTTGGGAAGCATGATGCCGCCCGAGCCTACGCGGATGGTCTTCGTGGCGGCGGCGATGTGCGCGATCACGACGGCGGTCGCGGCCGACGCGATGCCGGTCATGCCGTGGTGCTCGGCGACCCAGTAGCGCTGGAACCCGACGCTCTCGGCATGCCGCGCGAGGTCGGCCGCGTTGGCGAGCGATTGGGAGACGGTGCCGCCTTCGATGACGGGGACCAGATCGAGCAGGGAATAACGTGTCATGCGGTAGAGATAGGTACCGACCGGTAGCTTATCCAGCCCCGTCCCATCTTCCGCCTGCCGACTCGTCAGGATGACGGATTTATGGGGCGTGGGTATTCAAAACCCCAAACTGTACCGCATCGCCATGCCATAATCATTGGGCAGCGCAGCGAAATTGCCGGGGTCGCGACGCCAGAAGAGGTTGGTGTCGAGGCCTCCGCCGAACACCGGCATGCCGTACCGCGCCTCGACATCCACTTCGCGACCTTGCGGGGCGAGGTTGAGGCGCTGCGTGGTCCAGTCGGTCACACTGCCGCTGGCATAGTCGAAATAGGTCGGCAGTCCGAGATCGATCCCGCCGCGTGCCACCCGCAGAGGTTGCGCGATGCGCAGGCCGATGCTGTCGTGGCCGAACACGCCGTCCTTGCCGATATCAGCGGCAAACGCGTTGGTGCGGACGAGGCCATCGCCGCTGAGACCGCCGCGGACGGCCGCGCGGGTCCAGCCCTGGCGCATCGATCCGCCGATGCTCCAGCCGGCGCCGGCATCGAAGCGCGCCTTGGTGTCCAAGAACCACGTTGCCGCCCGTGTTGCACCGAGCGCCGCATCGAAGCGCGCGCCGAGGACGGTATCGCGCTCGTCCATCCGAGTCGCGGCGACTATCGTCGCGAGCCCGCCGAAGCGTCGATCGATCGCCAACGATGCGCGGTTGTAGCCGGAGCGTTGCCAGCGGTCGCGTAGCCGCAGGTCGTCGCCCCGTTGCGTCAGGACGTCGCCATTCTCGATTCCCGCGGTAAAGCCGAACCCGCCGAAGCTCTGTCGCATCGCGCTCGAGGCGCGCGTGGTGCTGTCGAAGCCCATGCTGCCGGCATTGGCGATCAGGAAGGCCGGTTCGGACTGGCCGGAGAGCTGTGCGCTCAGCGCGCCCGATCCTTGCGCGAAGCCGAAGCCGAACGACAGCGTGCTGCCGAGCTTCTGCGTCACCATCCCCGCGATCGCGCGCGCCGGTCGCGTCGGCACGCGACAACGAGGTTCGGTCGAGCGCCACGTCGCCGTTCGAACGGGGGGCCAGCGTCATCGACACCGTCATGTTGCCTTGCGCCAGAGCGACAGTGCGGAGGTGCGACTGCAACGCGCCACCCAGCGCGCGGTCGGGGCTGCGTTTCGCGATCGTCTTGGCCAGATCGATCGCGAACGCTCGACTGTAGCCGTCGAGTATGACCGCGCCGAGTTCGCCCTGCACCGCGTCGCCCATGGCGGCGGAGAGCGTTGCATTGCCGCTCGTCGATACGAGGGCCTTCGAGCCAGCCATTGACGTTGCGCCGAGCGGTTGGAAAGCCCGGGTCAGGTCGAGCACGCCGTTGCCGTAGACGGAGTCGATTCCGGGCGCGCCGACATCGCGCGCGCTCTTGAAGAGGATGTCGACGATTTGCGCCCCTGTCAGGTTGGGGAATGCCTGCGCCAGCAGCGCGACCGCGCCGGAAATCTGCGGCGCGGCGAACGACGTGCCCGACCATAGATACGCGGTGTCGTTCTGGTCCGGCGCGCGGACATTTTCGCCGACGGCGGTGAGGAAATGCGCGGCGCCGGTGCCGGCCCTGTCGCTGAAGCTCGAGATGCCGTCGCTGGACCCGACCGAGCCGGCTATGATCACCTGATTGCGCGCCTGTGCGTCACCGGCGACGTTGGTGAAGGGATCGGGGTTGACCGAGCCGTCATTGCCCGCCGCGATCACGACGACGAGACCCGCCGCGGTAGCGCGGCCGATCGCGTCCTTCAGGCTTTGTGGCATCTCCGATCCGCCGAGCGAGATGTTGACGACTTTCGCCCCCGCTACGCGCGCTGCATCGACCCCGCGGGTGATCGCATCGGTCGGGAATTTACAGCCGGTGCTTTCATCGTCCTTGCTCGCCGTCGCGCAGGTGCCGGGGCGATCGGCGCGCAGGACGATCAGCGTCGCATCGAACGCAACGCCCTGCGAACCCGCACCGTTTCGGCGGCCTGCGAGCGTAAAGGCGACCGCGGTGCCGTGGCCCCCTTCGTCGTCGATCGAAGCGTTGCCGGCGACATCCTGCGACCCGGACGAGACGCGGGTTCCGAATTCCTGGCTTTGCAGGTCGATACCGCTGTCGATCACGCCGACGCCGATGCCTTTGCCGGTCGCGCCGACATTATAGGCAGCAAGCGCATTCATCGAGACCGCACCAACGGTCGCGCGGTATTCGCCGGTGTCGTTGCTGGACGGGGTTGGCGTGGGAGCAGGCGTCGGTGTGGGGGTTGGGGCGGGAGTTGGCGTTGGGGCGGGCGTTGGCAACGATGTCGAGGGCGGCGTCGGTGTGCTGTTGATACCGCCCCCACCGCCACCGCCACACGCGGCAAGAAGAAGACCTGTCCCCATTGTCGCCGACCGCAGCAGGTCGGCCTTGATCCGTCGCATGAATTCCGCCCCTGTTGCCCGGACAAGCTAATGGAATACAAAGTGTTACGCGATGATAAACAAGGGGCTGCCCGGAGCCGGCTTGCCCGGTTGGTTCGCGGTGCCTAGAGGTTCGCGCGATGCTTGCCCGCCTTGACCCCCGCCTTGCCCATGTCCGCAACTGGATCTTCGATCTCGACAACACGCTGTACCCGGCGAGCGCGGACCTGTTCGCGCAGGTCGATGCGCGGATGACCGGGTTCATCCAGGATCTGCTCGGGCTCGATCACGAGGAAGCGCGGCGGGTGCAGAAGGGGTATTTCCACAATCACGGCACGACGCTGTCGGGGTTGATGACCGAGCATCATGTCGATCCTCACGCGTTCCTCGCGCATGTCCATGACATCGAGATGGACGTGATCGAGCATGATGCGCCGCTGGTCGCCGCGATCGCCAAGCTGCCGGGGCGCAAACTCGTCTTCACCAATGGCGACACGCCGTACGCGACGCGGATCCTCGACCGGCTCGGGCTGAGCGAGAGCTTCGAGGCAATCCACGACATTCACGCGATGAACCTGATGCCGAAGCCGCATGCGTCGGCCTATGCAGGGTTCTGCGCGGCGTTCGATATCGACCCGTGGGAGTCGTTGTTCGCCGACGACATGGCGCGCAACCTGACGCCGGCCAAGGCGATCGGGATGACGACCGTGTGGATCGACAACGGCTCCGAGCAGTCGCCCGACGCGGCGCGCGACCACATCGACTTTACCGTGCCGGTGCTTGCGCCGTGGCTCGAAACCATCCTGGAGACATCATGACCTTGCAGATTATCATCGACGCCGCCTGGGATGATCGCGCGAACCTCGGTCTCGATACCAGGGGCGAAGTGCGTGACGCGGTCGAGTCCGCGCTGGCGATGCTCGATGCGGGCACTGCGCGCGTTGCCGAGCCGACCTCGGATGGCTGGCAGGTCAATCAGTGGCTCAAGAAGGCGGTGCTGCTCTCGTTCCGGCTCAACGACAACGTCGTGATCGATGGCGGTTCGGCTGGTGCGCCTGCGTTCGACAAGGTGCCGTCGAAGTTCGCCGGCTGGGGCGATGCCGAGTTCCGCGCGGCGGGTATCCGCGTCGTACCCGGTGCTGTCGCCCGACGCGGGAGCTTTATCGCCAAGGGTGCGATCCTGATGCCGAGCTTCGTCAACATCGGCGCGTATGTCGGTGAGGGTACGATGGTCGACGCCTGGGCGACGGTCGGGTCGTGCGCGCAGATCGGCAAGAACGTGCACCTGTCGGGCGGCGCCGGCATCGGCGGCGTGCTCGAGCCGTTGCAGGCCGATCCGGTCATCATCGGCGATGGCGCCTTCATCGGCGCGCGGGCGGAAGTCGCCGAGGGCGTCCGCGTCGGCGAGGGCGCGGTGCTGTCGATGGGCGTGTATCTGGGTGCATCGACCAAGATCGTCGACCGCGAGACCGGCGAAGTGTTCAAGGGCGAAGTGCCGCCGTACGCGGTGGTCGTGCCAGGCTCGATTGGCGGCGGCGACGGCAAGCCTGCGCTGTATTGCGCCGTGATCGTCAAACGGGTCGACGCACAAACACGTTCGAAGACCTCGATCAATGACCTGCTGAGGGACTGATCGGGTCGACAACCCGGCGGGCGCTGCCTATCCGGGGCCAAACATACCGAGGAGATAGACTTTGACCGCTGCTGCCAGCCAGGTTCTCGACCGCGTACTCGTCCTCGAAATGGTCCGCGTGACCGAAGCGGCGGCGATCGCCGCCTCCACGCTCGTCGGGCGCGGCGACGAGAAGGCGGCGGATGCGGCGGCGGTCGAGGCGATGCGCGAGGCGCTCAACTCGCTGTACATGGACGGCACCGTCGTGATCGGCGAGGGCGAGCGCGACGAGGCACCGATGCTGTTCATCGGCGAAAAGGTCGGCTCGGCGATCGGCAAGGGCCCCAAGATCGACATCGCGCTCGACCCGCTCGAAGGCACGACGATCTGCGCGACTGCAGGGCCGAACAGCCTGGCCGTGTTGGCGATCGCCGAGGAGGGTGGGCTGCTCAACGCGCCCGACGTCTACATGGACAAGATCGCGGTGGGCCCAGGTTATCCCGAGGGGATCATCGATCTCGACAAGACCCCGACCGAGAACATCACCGCCGTCGCCGCCGCGAAGGGCGTGCCGGCGCGCGACCTGATCGTGTGCGTGCTCGACAGGCCGCGTCACGAGGCGCTGATCGCCGAGCTCCGGAAAGTCGGCTGCGGGATCATGCTGATCGGTGACGGCGACGTTGCCGGCGTAATTGCGACGTCGGATCCGGAGACCACGGTCGACGTGTACATGGGGTCGGGCGGCGCGCCAGAGGGTGTGCTGGCGTGCGCGGCGCTGCGGTGCGTCGGCGGGCAGTTCAAGGGGCGCCTGTTGTTTCGCAACGATGACGAGCGTGGGCGTGCGGCGAAGTGGGGGATTACCGACCTCGACAAGCAGTACGACCTGTCCGAGCTAGCGAAGGGCGACTGCATCTTCGCCGCGACCGGGGTTACCGATGGCTCGCTGCTCGCGGGCGTGAAGCGGAAGAAGGGCAAGATGACCACCGAGAGCGTGGTGATGCGCGCGTCTTCGGGGACGGTGCGCTGGGTCAAGGGTGAGCATCGTACCGATTGAGTCTGAGCCACTAATACCACCCCGGCGAAGGCCGGGGCCGAATTGGGAAAAGTCGCTGACGGAGCGATCCGCTTCATTACTCAGGACGTTCCACTTGGGCCCCGGCCTCCGCCGGGGTGGAGTACTGGGTCGGGGTGGTGACCCAACCACCTTGTTTCCCCGCGAAGGCGGGGACCCAGACTGTTCTCCCGCCTTCGCGGGAGAACACGGACGAGCGGTGGAACGCATGATGGGCGAAGTGTCGACATGATCCTTCCCAACGCCCTCCTCCTCGCCACCCTCATGAGCCTGGTCTGGTTCCTCAAAGGCGACCTCCTCGGCTATCGCCGTATCAAGCGGCTCCCAGACACCGCCTCGCGCCAGAGGACCTACCGCCTGTGGATCGCCAAGGCAGCGATCGCCTTCGTCCTGCCGGCCATCATCGGACTCGCGCTGCTCGGCAGGCTCGATGCCATCGTCACTGTCCCCCCTGAGTTCGACGCCCTCCGCAAACTCCTGCCAAGCCTCGCCGGCGATAGCCGTGCGGAGATGCTCGCCATGATCGGCGGCAGTGCGCTGGGTGGCCTGATCATCGGCGCGATCCTCGCCACGCGGCGCAACTGGCGCATCCTCAAGACGATCGGCAATGTCGGGTCGCTCCTGCCGCGCAACCGGCCGGAGATCATGCACGCCGCCGCCATGTCGATCGCGGCGGGCATATCCGAAGAACTCGCCTTCCGCCTGTTTCTGCCGCTGCTGATCGCGCTCGTGACCGGCAACGCGTTCGTCGCGTTCGGCGTCGCGATCGCGGTGTTCGGCGCGATGCACCTGTATCAGGGGCGGGCAGGCGTGATCGCGACCACGCTCGTCGGCGCGCTGATGGCAGCAATCTATCTGATGACCGGCGAGCTGTGGCTGGCGATGCTGATGCACGCGCTGGTCGATCTCAATTCGCTGGTGTTGCGCCCGATGCTGACCGGAGCGTGGCGCGCGGCTTGACTTCGTGGGCGCGGGTTCGTCCAATCGCAGCACGGTTCATGAAGGGAAAGTCCATGTCGCGCCACGCCCTGCTCCTCGCATTGGCGATCACCGCCGCGGTGCCTGCCGCCACGCTTGCGCAGACCGCGCCGCAAACCGCGACCCAGTCCCCCTTCACGTTCGAAGAGGTGATGGTGCCGATGCGCGACGGGGCGCGGTTGCAGACCGTCATCATGCGACCGCGCGGAATGACCGGGCCGCTGCCGATCCTGCTCCAGCGGACGCCGTACGGTGTGCCCGACGCGCCGTTTCCCAATGCGAACCGCTTCGGTCCGTTGATGAAGGACGGCTACATCTTCGTGTTCCAGTCGATGCGGGGGCGGTTCAAGTCGGACGGGGTGTTCACCCTCTCGACCGCAGTTCATGCCAAGGGCAACGGGGCCGGCGATCCGACAGCGGTCGACGAGGCGACGGACGCCTACGACACCGTCGGTTGGCTGGTGAAAAACGTCCCGGCGAACACCGGCAAGGTCGGCATGTGGGGCGTGTCCTACCCCGGTTTCGCCGCCGCAGTGGCGCTGGCGAACCCGCATCCGGCACTGAAGGCCGTCTCCCCGCAGGCCGCGTGGATCGATTACTGGCAGTCGGACGACCTCCACCGCAACGGTGCGCTGCGACTAAGCTATGCGACCGACTGGGTGTCGTCGCTGCAACTCGACAAGACCAAGAATTCCGACTTTGCGTATCCGAGCGACACGTACGACTATTTCCTCAAGGCGGGCTCGGCGGAGGCGATCGACCGCAACGTCTTCAAGGGGCGGGTGCCGATGTTCACGGCGCTGCTCGATCATCCCAATCACGACGGTTTCTACACCGCGCAGCGCTGGACCGATTTGCTCGGCAAGACGACCGTGCCGACGCTGAACGTCGCCGGGTTCTGGGACCAGGAGGATCCGTGGGGCTCGTGGCAGATCTACGCGCGTCAGAAGCGCAACGACCCGGATCATCTGGCGCAGATGGTGGCGGGGCCGTGGCGGCATGGCGGGTGGCAGGGCACGGCCGATCACCTCGGCCCGATCCCGCTTGGCACGGCGAGCGGTACGCAGTTCCAGGAACAGATTCAGGCGCCGTTCTTCGCCTATTGGCTGCACGGCAAGGGTCCGCGGCCGGACTTCGCGGCGAAGATGTTCCAGTCGGGTTCGAACGTCTGGAAGACCTATGCGGCTTGGCCTCCGACGGGCGCGAAGGCGACGAACCTGTACCTGCACACGGACGGCAGCCTGTCGTTCACCGCGCCGGCCGCGGGCGAGGGGTGTCGTGACTACGTGTCCGATCCGGCGAACCCGGTGCCGTTCCGCCGGCGACCGATGTCGGCGACCTATGCGAGCCCGGACTGGGCGTGGTGGGAGGCGGACGACCAACGTTTCGTCGATCACCGGCCCGATGTGCTGGGGTATGTGTCGGAGCCTCTGACTGCCGACCTGACCGTGACGGGGGCGCTGTCGGCGACGTTGCAGGCGTCGACGAGCGGGACGGACAGCGATTTCGTGGTGAAGCTGATCGATGTGCTGCCCGACGACACCGAGTCGATGACGGGCCGTAGCCTTCAGCCGGGCGACTATGCCCGGACGCTCAATGGGTATCAGTTGCCGATTGCGATGGAGGTGCGGCGCGGGCGGTTCCTGGCGAGCGATACGGCGCCGCAGCCGCTGGTACCGGGGAAGGTCGTCGCGTGGGACGTGCCGCTGCGGGACCACGACCATGTATTCAAGGCGGGGCACCGGATCATGGTGCAAATCCAGTCGAGCTGGTTCCCGATGATCGACCGCAACCCGCAGTCGTTCGTGCCGAACATCGGGCGGGCGAGGGTGGGGGATTACGTGAAGGCGACGCAGAAGGTCTGCGCGGGCTCGCGGATTACGTTGCCGGTTATGCGGTAACAAGCTTGTTCTCCCGCGAAGGCGGGAGCCCAGACTGGGTCCCCGCCTTCGCGGGGAAACACGGTTCAGCCGTCAGTTCTTCATTCGCCAGCCGGTCTTGAAGATCCAGGCGATCGCAATCAGGCACACGGCGAGGAAGCCGGCCGTCACCGCGAGGCTCACCCCCACCGCGACGTCGCCGACCTCGAAGAAGCTCCAGCGGAAGCCGCTGACCAGGTAGACGACCGGGTTGAACAGGCTGAACGTGCGCCAGGGCTGGGGCAGCATGTCGATCGAGTAGAATGCGCCGCCCAGGAACGTCAGCGGCGTGATCAGCAGCGCGGGGACGAAGTTCAACTGCTCGAAGCCGTTGGCCCAGACGCCGATGATGAACCCGAAGAGGCTGAACGCCACCGCGGTCAGGATCAGGAACGCGATCATCGCGAACGGGTGTTCGATCCGCAGCGGCACGAAGAACGACGCGGTGGCGAGGATGATCAGCCCGAGGATCACCGACTTGGTGGTCGCCGCGCCGACATAGCCGATCACCATCTCCATCGCCGAGACGGGGGCCGACAACAGCTCGTAGATCGTGCCGGTGAATTTGGGGAAGTAGATGCCAATCGACGCGTTCGAGATGCTCTGCGTGAGCAGCGACAGCATGATCAGGCCGGGGACGATGAAGCTGCCATAGCCGACGCCGCCGACCTGCTGCATCCGACTGCCGATCGCGCCGCCGAAGACGATGAAATACAGCGAGGTGGTGAGGACGGGGGTGACGAGGCTCTGCCACAAGGTGCGCAGCGCGCGAGCCATTTCGAAGCGGTAGATCGCCCAAATGCCGTGGGTATTCATGCGCGTTCTCCGACGAGATCGACGAAGATGTCTTCGAGGCTCGATTTGCTGGTTTCGAGGTCCTTGAAGCCGATGCCGAGTTCGCTGAGTTTGCGCAGCAATGACGGGATGCCGGTGTGGTCGGCCTGCGCGTCGAACACGTAGCGCAGGCGCTTGCCGTCGTCTTCCAGCGACAGATCCCATTCGGCGAGCTCCGGGGGAAGCGCCGTCATCGGGTCTTGAAGCGCGATGTCGAGTTCGCGTTTGCCGAGCTTCTTCATCAAAGACGCCTTGTCGTCGACCAGCAGCAGCTTGCCCTTGTTGATGACGCCGACGCGGTCGGCCATTTCCTCGGCCTCCTCGATGTAATGCGTCGTCAGGATGATCGTCGTGCCGCCTTCGCGCAGGCGGTGGACGAGCTTCCACATGTCGCGGCGCAGTGCCACGTCGACGCCCGCGGTGGGTTCGTCGAGGAACAGGATTTCGGGTTCGTGCGCGAGGGCTTTCGCGATCAGCACGCGGCGCTTCATGCCGCCGGAAAGTTCGCGGATCTTCGCGTCGCGCTTGTCCCAGAGCGAGAGGTCGCGGAGCACCTGTTCGATGTACGCGCTGTGGCCTGAGCGGCCGAACAGGCGCCGGCTGAAGGTAACGGTGGCGAGCACCGTCTCGAACATGTCGACGTTGAGTTCCTGGGGCACGAGGCCGATGCGGCTGCGCGCCTGCTTATAGTCGCGGATCGCGTCGTAGCCCGCGACCTTGATCGTGCCGGCGGACGGCGTGACGATGCCGCAGATGATGCTGATGAGCGTCGTCTTGCCCGCGCCGTTCGGGCCGAGGAGCGCGAAGATCTCGCCTTTCTGGATTTCCAGGTTGACGGGGTGGAGGGCGGTGGTGCCGCTCTTGTAGGTCTTGGTGACGCCCGCGATGGACAGGATCGGTTCGGTCATTGGCACCCCTTTTCGTGGGTGTCAGATGGGGGTGGGACGTGCCTATTGATAGGGGACGGTTACCCAAATCACGTCATCCTGGGCTCGACCCAGGATCCAGAGCCATACGCGTTCTGATTGTGGCTCTCGATCCTGACTTTCGTCAGGATGACGGGAGTGGGTGGGATTAGCCGGCTCTCGCTGCCGCTACCGCTTTCTGGAGGTCCTCTAGCGGCAGAGCACCCGACAACACGCGGTCGCCGACCACCCAGCTAGGCGTGCCGGTCATGCCGAGTTTGGCGGCTGTTTCCATGTTCTTGGCGATTTCCGCGTCGGCGGTCTTCGTGAAGCTCGCCTGCGTCGTGTCTACCCCGGCCTTGCTCGCAGCAGCGGCGATCGAGGCGTCGCTGACTGGGCCGGCGGCGTAGAGCGCGTCGTGGAAGGTGGCGAATTTGCCTTGTTGCGCGGCGGCGAGGCTGGCGCGGGCGGCGATGCGGCTTTCGGCGCTGAGGATCGGGAGTTCGCGGAAGACGACGCGGACTTTCGGGTCGGCGGCGATCAGCTTGGCGATCATCGGCAGGCTCGCGCGGCAGTATCCGCAATTATAGTCGAAATACTCGACCAGCGTAACGTCGCCCTTGGGGTTGCCGGCCCAGGCGCTGCCGAACGGCGTGACGATCGCGTCGCGGTTCGCGGTGACGGTCTTGCCGGACTCGCGGTCGCGCAGTTTCTCCATCGCCTCGGGGAGGATCTCGGGGTGCGCCAGCACATAGTCGTGGACGATGGATTCGACCTGCGCGCGCTCCACGCCGTCGCCCTGGCGGTCGAAACCCCAGACCGCGAGGCCTCCGATGATGGCGCCCGCGACCGCGATCGCCGGAAATGTAAGTTTGCTCATTTGCGGCGCTTATACTGCTTGGGATTGTCGTCCATCTCGTTCTGCGCGGCCATCGCGATATCCTGCGCGCGGATCCAGTCGGTGGTGTTCGCCGGGATGTTCGCCAGCGCATACTGCGCGCTCGCCGACGCGGTCCGCATGTCGCCGCCCATGCTGGCGCGTTCGGCGGTGGCGAGTGCGGCGCGCGGTATCGCCGGTAAGTTCGTAGACGGTGCCGAGCTGCATCCAGGCGAACGGGTTCTGGTCGTCGCGGCCGACCGCGGTGCGCAGGACCCTGGTCGCCTCGGGGTAGTTCGCCTTGTTCTCGGTCGCGATCAGCGCGTGGCCGAAGGTGGTGGCGATCAGTGGGTTGTTACGCGAACCCTCCGTGGCCTCGCGTAAGGGAGCCAGCGACTCGATCGGCTTGCCCGCTTCGAGCAAAATCTGACCCTTGATCTCGAGGAAATAGGGGTCGGTGGGTTCGGCCTTCACCAGCGCGTTGGCTTCGGCGTCGGCTTTCTCGGGGTAGCCGGCTTTGTGATACGCGTAGGCGCGGGCGTAGTGGGCATAGATCGACTGGTTGCTGGGCGGGTAGGCTTGCAGCGTCTGGTCGGCGGGCATGACGTAGCCGGCGAGCTTGGCCTTCACGCGGCGGAAGCGTTCTTCCAGCGCGGCGTCGGGTTTGTTGGCCCAGGCGGGCGAGGCTTGCAGGTCGGCGGTGAGCGTCGCGACGCGCTCGCCGGAGAGCGGATGCGACTGCATGAACGGGTCGATGTTGGCGGTGCCGAAGCGGTATTCCTGCTGCTGCAGTTTCTTGAAGAAGCTGAGCATGCCGCGGCCGGAGACGTTCGCCTCGCGGAGGAACTTCGCGCCGGTCGCGTCTGCGGTCGATTCCTGGACTCGGCTGAACGAGAGGTAGCTGCCCATCGCCGCCTGCTGACCTGCCGCCATGATGCCGGCGCCTGCTTCGCCGCTGCCGGCCGCCATCGCGGCGAGGCCGAGGACCATCGAGAGCAGGTACATGCCCATTGCCGGCTTGGTGCCGCGATCGGCGAGGACGACGTGGCCGTCGGCGATGTGGCCGAGCTCGTGCGCGATGACGCCCTGGACTTCGTTGGCGTTGTCGGCGGCCTGGATGAGGCCCGAGTGGACGTAGACGGTCTGGCCGCCGGCGACGAACGCGTTGATCGACTCGTCGTTGATGAGCACGACCTTCACGTCGCGGGTGGAGAGCCCGGCCGCCTTGATCAGCGGGTTCGACATCTCCGCGAACATGGTTTCGGTCTCGGCGTCGCGGAGGATCGACTGGGCCTGGAGGGGCGTCGTCCAGAGGAGGAGGGCGGTGGCTGCGGCGGCTACTAGGCGCTTCATATTACGGGGTATCGTCGATTGGGGGCGGGGGGCAATGGTCGTGCGGTGGAGTGAAGTTAGTCAAGAGTCGGCGCCGCTTACCCCGATCACCGTCATCCCAGCGAAAGCTGGGATCTCTCCGTTTGGCGGGCGTCGCGAGCCACGCGGGATACCCCAGCTTTCGCTGGGGTGACGGGGTTTGGTTGACGTGTCGGGGAGGGGCCGAGATTTTTGGCGTGAGCAACTGGCAGCACGCACTTGATTACGAAGAAGCACGCATCGGCCTGCTCCATGGGCCACCTCCCCGGCGGAGGCCGGGGTCCAATTGGGGGACCGGGCTAACTGAGGGCGGCGCTTCGTTATTGCCACCTTTCCAATTGGGCCCCGGCCTTCGCCGGGGTGGTGGTGGGTGGGGGAGTTCGGCGTGCGTCACTACGGCGCTGGAACTCAAACCTCGCACTGCCCCCGTGTCGTGTTCACCCGCGAAGGCGGGTGCCCAGTCTGGGTCCCCGCCTTCGCGGGGAAACATACATTTGTCGGACGGAGCGTCTCACCGGTAGCTTCTGGGCCTCCCCACAAACGAAAACGGGCGCGGCCTTTCGGTCGCGCCCGTTCTTTGGTCTCAGCGTTCGGGGTTAGCCGAAGGTGCGCTGCCACCAGCCGCGGCGGGGGGCGCCGTCGGGGTCGTCGTTGGCGCCGTCATCGGTACGGGGGGTCGCGACGTCCTGGGGCTGGACTTCGGCCTTGGGCGGGGTGGTTGCGATCGGCTCGGCGAGGGGCTCGCTGGTCGGGGCGGCATCGCCGGCATCGACCACGGCTGCCTTGCGTGGACGACCGCGGGGCTTGGCGACCTTCGCAGGCGCTTCCTCGACGACTGGCGCTTCCACCACTGCATCAGACGCCTTACGGCGCGCACGCTTGGGCTTGGGCGCCGACGCTTCGATGGTCTCGGCGGGCGTTGCGCTCACCTCGTCCATCGTCGCTTCCGCAACCGCTTCGCGACGGCGACGACCGGGCTTCGGTGCGGCCGGCTCGGCCGCGACGGGCTCCGCTATCGGTGCCGGAACCACTGGCTCCGGTGCGACCGTCTCGGCGTCCGCCTCGACCGCGCGGGGCTTGCGACCACGGCGTGCCTTGGGTGCTGCGTCCGCCACCGCCTCGGCGATGTTCGCCGCTGCGGCTGCTGCACGGGCGCGTGGACGACGGCGCATCTTCGTACCCTCGGCGACTTCCGCGACCGGGGCTTCCTCGACGGCGGGCTCGAACGCCGGTTCGTAAGGCGGCTCGGCATAGGTCGACTCGACCGGCTCGTACGCTTCCGGCTCGGGCGCCTCGGCGATCAACTGGGCGTCGTCGACGCTGCTGACGGCGACCGACTGGCCGTTCTCGGCGCCCTGCTCGTTGCGGCGACCACCGCGACGTCCCCGACGACCGCGACGACGACGGCCTTCGCCCTCTGCGCCATTGGTCTGCTCGGCGGGTGCGCCGGCCTCGACCGCTTCGCCACCGCCGACTTCGACGATGTCGCCCTCGACCTCGTCGATCTCCTCGACGTTGGTGTCGGCGTCCTCGAAATTACCGTCCTCGTTGACGCCCTCTGCTGCACCTTCCTCACCGGGACGTGCGCGACCGCGACGACCACGACGACGACGGCGCTTCTTGCCGGCTTCACCGTCCGCATCGCGACCGTTTTCACGCGGTGCACGCTGCTCGCCATTACCCTCGCGGGGCTCACGACCCCCTCACGACGGCGCGGCTGCTCGGCTTCGGCCTCCTCGACTTCCTCTTCCTCGATCTCGTCCTCGATCTCCTCGGGAAGGTCGTCCTCGTCCTCCTCGATGATCTGGACGAACTTCGGGGCGTGCGCGGGCGGCGGGCCGCTGGCCTCGACCGTCATGTGCGCGCCTTCCTCGTCCTGGCCGGGGATGATCTCGACGATCACGCCGTAGCGATCCTCGATCTCGGCGATGTCGGCGCGCTTGCGGTTGAGGATGTAGACCGCCGCTTCCTGGCTCGCGCGCAGGGTGAGTAGCGAACCGCGACCGCGTGCGGCCTCGTCCTCGATCAGGCGCAATGCCGAGATGCCCGACGACGATGCGGTACGGACCAGACCGGTGCCCTCGCAATGCGGGCAGGCGCGGGTCGACGCTTCGAGCACGCCGGTGCGGAGGCGCTGGCGGCTCATTTCCATGAGGCCGAACGACGAGATGCGGCCGATCTGGATGCGCGCGCGATCGTTTTTGAGCGCCTCCTTCATCGCCTTCTCGACCTTACGGACGTTGGAATTGTTATCCATGTCGATGAAGTCGATGACGACGAGCCCGGCCATGTCGCGCAGGCGGAGCTGGCGGCCGATTTCCTGGGCGGCCTCGAGGTTAGTCGCGGTCGCGGTCTGCTCGATCGAATGCTCGCGCGTCGACCGGCCCGAGTTGATGTCGATCGAGACGAGCGCCTCGGTCGGGTTGATGACCAGATAGCCGCCCGACTTCAGCTGGACGACGGGGTGGTACATCGCGGCAAGCTGATCCTCGACGCCGGCGCGCTGGAACAGCGGCACGGGGTCGGCGTAATGCTTGATGCGCCGCGCGTGCGTCGGCATCAGCAGGCGCATGAACTCGCGCGCCTGGCGATAGCCGTCCTCGCCCTCGACGATGACCTCTTCGATTTCCTTGTTGTAGATGTCGCGGATCGCGCGCTTGATAAGGTCGCTGTCGCCGTAGACGAGCGCGGGGGCCGACGCCTTAAGCGTGGCCTCGCGGATGCCGTCCCACAGGCGGGCGAGGTAATCGAAGTCGCGCTTGATCTCGACCTTCGAGCGCTGGAGGCCCGCGGTGCGGACGATGCAGCCCATCGACGGCGGCAACTGCATGTCGGCCATGATCGTCTTGAGACGCTTGCGATCGCCCGCGTTGCTGATCTTCCGCGAGATGCCGCCGCCGTGCGACGTGTTCGGCATGAGCACGCAGTAGCGACCGGCGAGCGACAGGTACGTGGTCAGCGCCGCGCCCTTGTTGCCGCGCTCCTCCTTGACGACCTGGACGAGCAGCACCTGGCGGCGATGGATCACGTCCTGGATCTTGTAGCGGCGGCGCAGGTTCATGCGACGCTCGCGCAAGTCCTCGACCGCGGCATCGTCGGCGCTCGGCTTGCGTTTCCGTCGCGGGGCTTCGCCGGACTCGCCGCCTTCGAGCTCGTCGGCGACGTCGGGATCTACCCCGCCATCGTCCTCGAAGCGCTCGATGTCGTCCTCGTCGTCACCCTCGTCTTCGTCCGAATCGTAGTCGGCGCGCAGGGCGGCTTCCTCGGCGGCGTGCTCGGCTTCCTCACGAAGCAGCGCGTCGCGATCTTCCTTGGGGATCTGGTAGTAATCAGGGTGGATCTCGCTGAACGCGAGGAAGCCGTGGCGATTGCCGCCGTAATCAATGAACGCCGCCTGGAGCGACGGCTCGACCCGCGTGACCTTGGCGAGGTAGATATTGCCCTTGAGCTGCTTGCGTTCGGCACTCTCGAAATCGAATTCCTCGATCCGGTTACCCTTGACGACTGCGATCCGGGTCTCTTCCCGGTGGCGTGCGTCGATCAGCATGCGCGTTGTCATTATAGATTCTCCGCGCGCGCCGGGCCTGTCGGCAGCCGTCGCGCGCTTGATGGTGGTGCGGTCGGGCACGGACGCCCGGACTCGCGGATGGTATGCGAAACTGCCTCTGCGCGAAGTGCATGCCGCGGGAACTCTCCCTGCGGCGCCCGCACGACCGCGAGTCCGTCGGCGAAGGCCGGTCGGAGTGCGGGGCGGGGGGAATGCGTCATTCGAGCGTCAACCTGAATTGCCGCGCCGGCGAAGGATCCGCAGGCGGGCGTGAAGACCGGCGCGTCGCTGGTAAAATCCAGGCGACACACGGCTGTACGACAGGACTAGCACTGCATACCCCATCTCGCAACTAGCCCGATATTGGCGGCTTTCCGGCGCGTTTCGGCTCGAATTAAGGGCAGTAAAGCGCAGACTTGCCGGGGCGGCAGAGCTTTGCCGGCTAATTCATGGCAAACGGCAAATTAACCGCACCCTGCAACGCGCTCTTGGGACGTAGGGGCTTACCTATCGCTGCGGTGATCGGATGTATCGATCGAAGGGGTGTAGCATGGCTTTTCGCTGGACCGGCGGTAGTTCCGCACGGCATGGACGCGAGGTGTTGACGGTCATCGCCCTCCTCGCCGGCTGGCTGGCGAGCGTCCCCGCCTGGGCGGCCACCGTGCAGAGCGTCGCGATCCGGGACGGGCGGATCGTCATCCGCTTCGACGAGGCGGTCGGCGATGCCGCCAGCCGCGTGCTGACCGGGCCGCGCCAGATCGCGGTCGACGTGTCGGGCGCTACGCCGGGCCGCGAGGTCGCCGCGCGCGGGCTCGTGACTGGTGTGACGCAGATGCGCAGCGGGCGATCGGGGATGCGGATGGTGTTCGATCTGGCCGAGCCGGCGATCGTCACCGACGGCGGGTTCGACTCCGACGGACGCGAGCTGACGCTGGCGTTGCGCACGGTCGATTACGATCAGTTCGCGGAAGCCGGGATCGCCGGGCCGCTGAACTTCTTCCCGTTCAATTTCGGCGCTGCGTCGCGGCCGAAGTACAAGGTGTCGGTGCCGGTGCCGCCCAAGGCGCGGGGCATGAAACTGCCGCGCGTGCAGGGGGACGATACGCGACCGCTGGTGGTGATCGATGCGGGGCATGGCGGTGTCGATCCGGGCGCGATCGGGCCGAACGGGCTGCGCGAGAAGGACGTGACGCTGAAGGTCGCCAAGGCGATCCGCGACGAGCTGCTCGCATCGGGGCGCGTCCGCGTGGCGCTGACGCGGAACGACGACCGCTACCTGATTCTGCGCGAGCGGTATGGGGTTGCGCGGCGGTTGAAGGGTGACCTGTTCATCTCGATCCACTGCGACAGCACCGGCTCGGAGAATGCTACCGGGGCGACGGCGTACACGTTGTCGGAGGTGGCGTCGGACAAGGAGGCTGCACGGCTGGCGGCGCGCGAGAACAAGGCGGACGTGATCTCCGGCGTGAACCTCGGCGAGGCGCCCGCGGACGTGTCGTCGATCCTGATCGACCTGACGCAACGCGAGACGATGAACGCGTCGGCCACCTTCGCGCGGTTGCTCGGGCGCGAGGCCAGGCCGTTGATGCCGTTGAAGGCGAACTTCCACCGGATGGCGTCGCTGATGGTCCTGAAGGCGCCGGACATGCCGTCTATCCTGTTCGAGACGGGGTATATCTCGAACCCGCAGGATGCTGCGTTCCTCGACAGCGAAGAGGGGCGGCACCGGATCGCGGAGAGTGTGACGCGGGCGGTCGAGGTGCATTTTGCGCGGCGGATGGCGGCGCGGTAGGTTCGGGTTGCGGGTTGGGAGGGTCAGCCCGCCCTTCCTTGTTCTCCCGCGAAGGCGGGAGCCCAGTCTGGACTCCCGCCTTCGCGGGAGAACAGGCTAGTTACGGTCGATACTGTTTCCTCCGACGGCGCATCATGCCACAAGCCCTGAAAATTCCTTTGGGGCTGACCAGATGACCGACGCGACGCGGGGCGTATCCGAGACGGGGCCCAAGACCAGCATGCGCGAACTCACTTTCCGCGGGATCGTGCTTGGCGGAATCATCACGCTGCTGTTCACCGCGGCCAACGTCTATCTTGGGCTCAAGATCGGGCTGACGTTCGCGACGTCGATCCCGGCGGCGGTCATATCCATGGCGGTGCTGCGGTTGTTCAAGGATTCGACGATCCTCGAGAACAACATCGTCCAGACGATCGCGTCTGCCGCGGGCACGCTCGCGGCGATCATCTTCGTGTTGCCCGGCCTCGTGATGATCGGCTGGTGGCAGGGCTTTCCGTTCTTCACCACCGCGGCGATCACGATGTTCGGTGGCGTGCTCGGCGTGCTGTTCTCGGTCCCGCTTCGCCGTGCGCTCGTCGTCGACACCGTGCTGCCGTACCCGGAAGGCCGTGCGGCCGCCGAGGTGCTGAAGGTCGGCGCCGGTAGTCGCGAAGGCGGTGAGGAAAGCGCGCGCGGGCTCGGCATCATCGTCGCCAACGCGGTCGTTTCGGCCGGGTTCGCGATCCTGACGCAGACCAAGCTCGCCGCCGCGGAGGCCGCGACGTGGTTCCGCGTCGGCGCGGGCGCGACCGGGATCTCGGGCGGGCTGTCGTTCGCGTTGCTCGGCGCGGGGCATCTGGTCGGTATCTCGGTCGGCATGGCGATGTTCGCGGGCGTGGTGATCGGCTGGTGGATCCTGCTGCCGATCCTGACCTCGGGTGGCAGCGTCACCGGGACCGCGGAAGTGATCGCCAACACCGTGTTCCGCTCTGACGTCCGCTTCTTCGGTGCAGGCGTGATCGGCGTTGCGGCGATCTGGACGTTGTTGAAGATCGCCGGGCCGGTGGTCGGCGGCGTGCGTTCAGCGCTGGCGGCGTCGGCGGCCAAGCGTGGCGGCGAAGTGCTGGCTCTCGAAGAGCGCGACATTCCGATCGGGATCGTCGGGATCGGTTCGCTGGCGATGCTGGTGCCGATCGGCATCCTGCTGTGGACCGTGTTGCAGGGCGGGCCGCTGGAGGCGTCGGCGATCGGGCTGATCGCGGGGAGCCTGGTGTTCATCCTCGTCATCGGTCTCGTGATCGCGGCGGTCTGCGGGTACATGGCTGGGCTGATTGGCGCGTCGAACTCGCCGGTGTCGGGGATCGGTATCCTCGCCATCCTCGCCGCGTCGATCCTGCTGGTGTCGTGGTTCGGCCGCGCGGTCGAGCCGGGGACGACGCAGGCGCTGGTTGCCTACGGGCTGATCGTGACGGGGATCGTGTTCGGGATCGCGACGATCTCGAATGACAATCTGCAGGATCTGAAGACCGGGCAGCTGGTCGGCGCGACGCCGTGGAAGCAGCAGGTCGCCTTGCTGATCGGCGTGGTGTTCGGGTCGATCGTGGTGCCGCCGGTGCTGAATTTGTTGGGGAGCACGCTTGGGTTCGCAGGGGCGCCGGGAGCGGGGCCGAATGCGCTGGCGGCGCCTCAGGCGGCGTTGATCTCGGCGCTTGCGAAGGGCGTGCTGGGGGGAATCTCAACTGGGCAATGATCGGGTACGGGGCGCTTACCGGCGTGGTTGTGATCGCGGTCGATGAGTTGCTTGGCAAGGCGGGGAAGCTGCGGTTGCCGCCTCTGGGGGTTGGGCTCGGTGTGTATCTGCCGATGTCGGTGACGTTGCCGGTTACGATCGGGGCGGTCGTGGGGTTTGCTTACGATCGTTGGGCGGACCGGGCTCGCGATCCTGAGTTGGCGAAGCGGATGGGTGTGCTGACCGCTACCGGGATGATCGTTGGGGAGTCGCTGTGGGGCGTTGGGTTTGCTGGGATCGTGTATCTGACCAACAAGGAAACGCCGTTGGCGTTGGTTGGCGACGGGTTCGCGAGCGTGGCCCTGGTTGGCGGGACGCTGTTGTTCGCGGTGCTGACGTGGGTGATGTACCGGCGGACGATGGCGGCTTCGCGATAAGCTTTTCTCCCCGCGAAGGCGGGGATTCAGACTGGGCTCCCGCCCTCGCGGGAGAACAACATTGGGTTGGGACCTTGGCCCATTCCACCACCCCGGCGGAGGCCGGGGCCCAATTGGAAAGGTGAGAGTAACGGAGCGCTATCCGCCGTTATCTGCGTCCCTCAATTGGGCCCCGGCCTTCGCCGGGGTGATGCTTGGTGTGGGCAAGGGGGCTATAACCCACTAGCCTCACTTCATCGCAGCAAGCATGTCCTTGATCGGCACGAACGCGAAGCCCACCGAGCTGTCGGCGATCCCGTACGGCATGAAGATCGTGTCCCCATGCTTCAGCGCGCCGCAGCTATAGACGACGTTGGGCACATACCCCTCGCGGTCCTGATCCTTCGCGGCCAGGATCGGCTGGCTCGTCCGCCCGATTACTTTCGACGGATCGTCCTTGTCGAGCAGCACCGCGCCGATCGAGTATTTGCGCATCGCGCCGACGCCGTGCGTCAGCAGCAGCCAGCCCTCGTCGAGCTCGATCGGCGGACCGCAATTGCCGATCTGCACCAGCTCCCACGGATATTCCGGCGTCAGGATCTTCTCGCCGTCGTCCCAGTCGGTCAGCGTATCGGACTTCAGCAGGAACAGGTTCTCGCCGTCCTGCCGGCCGATCATCATGTACTGGCCGTTCACCTTCCGCGGGAACAGCGCCATGCCCTTGTTGCGCGCCGCAGGGCCGGTCATCGGCACTAGGTCGAACGCGCGGAAGTCACGGGTGCGCATCAGCTCGGACTGGATCACCGAGCCGTTATACGCGGTGTAGGTGCCGATCCACTCGAACTCGCCGTTCTCGTGCTGGAACCGGACGATACGCAGATCCTCGAGACCCTTCGACTGCGCCTGCGTGATCGGGAAGATCACCGTTCCGCTCAGCGTGCTGTCGCGGTGGCGATAGACGGTCACGGGGCCCTCGGGCATCTCGTCCTCGCCGCTGCCGACCGCGTCGGTCGCGGTCGCGAACGGCGGTTCGGGCGCCAGCTTCATCTGGTTTTCGCAGGTGATGATGCCCTCGCGGAACGCTACGGAGGAGATGTGCCCCTCGCCGACCGCGCGCAAGCTCATCAGGATGCGCATCGAGCCCGGCGGCATGCCTGACTGGTCGAAATGCGGCACCGCGCTCGGGTTCATCAGCGCGGCGGCGGCATAGCTGTATTCGTGACAGAAATACGCGCCGATCAGCTGGCGCTTCTCGTCGCCGATCTCCGCGCCGTTCAGCCCGAGCATGTCCTCGATCTGGTCGTAGCGCGTCATGAACACGCGCCGCGTCTGCCAGTGGCGTGCCTCGAAATCCTTCAGCACGACCTCGAGCTGCGCGCGCCTGTGCGGGCGACATTTCCAGCACTTCGCCGACGAGCCGCTCGGTGCGGCTCGGTGCGCCGCCATGACCGCCCCAGGCGATGTGGAACGGCCGCACGACGACACGCGAAGGGTCCGCGTGCAGCCGCAGCTGGTGGTTGAACAGATCCATCGTAGCAGTGCCCCGCGTCGTTCCACTCAGCGCACCGTCGCCTGCAAGGCTGTCGCTAGCGAACTAGGCGACGACGCGGGTCGCTCCTGCCACGCTTTGCGCTGCCTTTGATACCCCCGAAATCGCGCAATTGGCGAGTTGGAGCGCCAAAATCGACTCGGCGCCCTGGTTTCGGTTGAGCCCGCTCGGCATCAGACCGTCGAAACAGCCACCGTCGAGCACGCTCGCGAGCGGCAAATCGAGGTCGTTCGCGCCGAGGAACCAGCCATAGGCACGCTGCGCCTCGTCGTGCCAGCGCATGTCGCCGGTCGCCTCGAACGCTGCGGCGCACGCGTCGACGGTGGCCTGCGCCTCGAGCGGCTGCTGATCGAACTGCAACGGCTCGGCATAAGGCCGGTTGAAGCTCTCCGACCCGACTGCACGGAAACGGCCCTCGGGCGAGGTCTGCTTGGCGACGATCCAGTCGAGCGTGGCGATTCCGCAATCGATCAGGTCCTGACGGTCGAGCGCCTGCCCAGCACGGATCAGTGCCTGCGGAAGCCGCGCATTGTCGTAGGCGAGGACGATCTCGAACCACTGCCACTCGGGGCGGCGCGCTGCCGCAAGCAGGTCGAGGTGGATCTTCGGGAACGCCTCGAGGATCGACAGCGACAGCTGGTGACCGGGCTTG
Organism: Sphingomonas sp. LR55; assembly: GCF_036856015.1. Classification (NCBI taxonomy): domain Bacteria; kingdom Pseudomonadati; phylum Pseudomonadota; class Alphaproteobacteria; order Sphingomonadales; family Sphingomonadaceae; genus Sphingomonas; species Sphingomonas sp. LR55. The sequence continues at coordinate 2,317,556 of NZ_JASPFO010000001.1, read as the reverse complement.
GCCTCGAGCATCGCCGCCGCGCCGAGCATTGCGAACGACTGCGCGCGCAAGGAGCCGAGTTCGAGTGCCATCGTCGCGGTCGAATCGAACATCGCGGTCGCCCAGTCGCGGTGCTTGCCAGCCTGCGCATCGCGCGCGGTGACGCCGAGCGACCAGAGCGTGCGGCCGTTCGAATCCTCAGACCCCGAATCCTCGCACCAGGTGCGATCGAAGTTCATGAAGTTGCGGAAGCGGCGCGTGTCCGGGTTCCAAGCATATTGCACGAACGACGCATAGATCGTCATCCACTTGTCGCGCGTGACATCGTCGAGATCGGGCAGTGCGCTCATCAGCATCAGCGCGCGACAATTATCGTCGATGCAATAGCCGTGGCGGCGATCAGGGATCGAGAAGATCGAATGCTGGAGCATACCGGTCGAATCGCTCATCCGCTCGACTGCGGCGAAGTCGGGCGACAATTGCTTCAGATGCGTCTGCACCTTGGGCAGCCTGAACGGGCGCGCAGCGACGATCGCGTTGATCTCCGCCATCGTCGCTTCGGCGAGCTTCGGCCAGATCATCGTGCGCCCCCGCGCATAGGCGCGCTCCGCGAGACGGAGGCGATCGCGGTCGCTCGACAGCAGCGTGTCGATCTCGCGCGCGAACGCGTCGACGTCGCCGAACGGGACGAGCACGCCGTGGCCATCCGCGAGGATCTCGGTCGCGTGGACGTAGGGCGTTGAGATCACGGGCTTGCCGACGCCGATCGCGTAGCTGAGCGTTCCCGAGGTGATCTGCGCAGGGTTGGTGTAGGGCGTCACATAGACGTCCGCCGCCTGCAGATAGTCAATGAGCTCGCCATGCTCCAGGAAAGCGTCGACGAAGGCGACGTTGTCCGCCACGCCCTTGTCGGCGGCGAGCGCCTTCAGCTTGTCGCGATACTTCTCACCCTCGTGCGCGACGAGGTTCGGATGCGTCGCACCGAGCACGACGTAGAGCAGGTCGGGATGCTTCGCGATCACCGCGGGTAGCGCGTTGATGACCGTCTCGATCCCCTTGTTGGGCGCGAGCAAGCCGAACGTCAGCATGACCTTGTGGCCATCCCAGCCGAACTTGCCCTTCACGGCAGCCGTGTCGAGCAAGGCGCGATCGGGCACGCCGTGCGGGATCATGACGATCTGGCGTGCATTGGCGCCGTAGACGCGCTGGAGGATGTCCCGGCCACGCTCGGCCATCACGATCACGCGCGCGGCGCGGCGAAGCAGACCCTCGAGCACACGACGCTCGTCGGCGTTGGGCTTTTCGAGGATCGTGTGGAGGGTAACGATGACCGGCAGCGTCGTGCGGTCGAGCAGCGCGAGGATGTGCTCGCCCGCGGGGCCGCCATAGATGCCGTATTCATGCTGCACCCAGATCGCCTGCGCGCCGCTTGCCTCGATCTTCCGCGCGGTGTCGATATAGGCCGACAGGTCGGGCTGCGGGATCGTGCCGGTCACCTCCGGCGGATAGTCGTATTTGCCGGGGTGATCGTCCATCGCGTAGACGTCGACGGCGATCTCGGGAAAGCGCGCGCGCATGGCCGTAAAAACGTCGGTCGTGAAGGTGGCGATGCCACACTGTCTCGGCAGGAAATTACCGATCAGCGCCAGTCGCGCGATATTCCCACCGTCCGCCGGTTTCACCATACCCTGTCCCTCGTTTGAGCGCGCACTTCTGGGAAAACCCGGTCGCGCATCCATTTGAACGGTTCAGGTAGCATAAAGTTTCATCACATACTGCAGTGCAGCACGGGAAAAATATCAATTTAAATCAAATCGATATTTCGCATCCTCGTCCCGGGCCCTCACCCGCGGCCACGATACGGGGCGACTCCCTGGTCGGGCAGCCACAGATCCTGCGGCGGTGCACTCGATTGCCAGAACACGTCGATCGGGATTCCGCCGCGCGGATACCAATAGCCGCCGATCCGCAGCCATACCGGCTTCATCTCGTCGAACAGGCGCTCGCCAATGCCCACGGTGCAATCCTCGTGGAACCCGGCATGGTTGCGGAAGCTGCTCAGGAACAGCTTCAGCGACTTCGACTCGACGATCGTCTCGCCGGGGACATAGTCGATGACGAGGTGCGCGAAGTCGGGCTGGCCGGTCACCGGGCACAGCGAGGTGAACTCGGGCGCCGCGAACCGCACCAGATACGTCCGCCCCGGTCGAGGGTTCGGGACATAATCGAGTACGGCCTCTTCGGGAGAGGCGGGGAGGGCGCTGTTCTGGCCCAGATGCAATGGGTTGGCGGGTGCGGTCATAGTGCGCCATGTAGGACGCGATTCGGATGACGCAAAGTGGGTGATGCCTCTTGCCGTCATGCCGGGCTCGTTCCGGCATCCACCCGTCCGCGGACTCCATGGGCGGCGAGTGTGCGGAACGGTGGACCCCGGAACAGGTCCGGGGTGACGGAGAGGTTTGGGCAATGACGATCACGACACTCGTGCCGATCCTCGGCGACCAGCTCACGATCGACCTCGCCTCGCTGCGGGACTGCGACCCGACGACCACGATCGTGCTGATGATGGAGGTCGTCGAGGAGACGACCTATGTCCGTCACCACAAGCGCAAGATCGCCTATATCCTGGCGGCGATGCGGCATCATGCCGAGGCGCTGCGCGCGGCCGGGTGGACGGTCGAATACACCGCGCTCGACGACCCCGACAACGCGGCCAGCTTCACCGGCGAGATCGCGCGCGCGGTCGAGCGGCATGACCCGGAGCGGATCGTCGTCACCGAGGGCGGCGAGTGGCGCGTGATGGCGATGCTCGAAAGCTGGGAGACGCTGTTCGGCATCCCGGTCGAGATCCGCAGCGACGACCGTTTCCTCGCCAGCCATGCCGATTTCGAAACCTGGGCCGCCGAGCGCAAGACGCTGACGATGGAGTGGTTCTATCGCCAGATGCGGACGCGCACTGGGCTGTTGATGACCGCCGGCAAGCCTGAGGGTGACCGCTGGAACTTCGACAAGGAGAACCGTAAGCCCGCCAAGAACGATCTGCTCATGCCCCGCCCGATCGTGTTCAAGCCGGACGCGATAACGCAGGACGTGCTGGCGCTGGTGGCGGAGCGGTTCGCGAACCATCCGGGGAGCCTCGACGGGTTCGAGTACGCCGTGACCGCGGAGGATGCCGAGCGGCAGGCGGCGAACTTCTTCAAGCACGCGCTGCCGCAGTTTGGCGATTACGAGGATGCGATGCTCACTGGCGAGCGGCATCTGTGGCACTCGATCCTGTCGCCCTACATCAATTCGGGGCTGCTCGATCCGCTTGACCTGTGCCGGCGCGCGGAGGCGGAATATCGCGCTGGGCGGGCGCCGCTGAACGCGGTCGAGGGGTATATCCGCCAGATCATCGGCTGGCGCGAATACATGCGCGGCGTCTACTGGCGCGAGGGGCCGAATTACGTCGAGCGCAACTTCCTCGACCACCACCGCGAACTCCCCGGCTGGTACTGGACCGGCGAGACCGACATGCACTGCCTAGGCGAGGCGATCGGCCAGACGCTGGAGACTGCGCACGCGCATCACATCCAGCGGCTGATGGTGACGGGTAATTTCGCGCTGCTGATCGGCGCGGACCCGGCCAAGGTGCATCAATGGTATCTGGAGGTGTATGTCGACGCCTACGAGTGGGTCGAGCTGCCCAATACGCTCGGGATGAGCCAGTTCGGCGATGGCGGCTTGTTGGGGTCGAAGCCGTATATCTCGTCGGGCGCGTATATCGACCGGATGTCCGATTATTGCGGGACGTGCCGGTACAACGTGAAGCAGCGGATCGGGCCCGATGCGTGCCCGTTCAACGCGCTGTACTGGGATTTCCTCGCGCGGCACGAGGACAAGCTGGGGCGCAACAACCGGCTGGCGATGCCGTATCGCAACTGGGCGAAACAGTCCGAGGCGGACCGCGAGGCGACGCGCGCGCAGGCCGCGGGGTTCCTCGCCTCCCTCGACGCGAGCGGCCCCGCTGGCTACTGACCGATCGAGCACAAGGAGCGGCATATGGACGCGTTGGTAAGCACCGAATGGCTGGCGAACGAACTGGGCGCGAGCGATCTGAGGATCGTCGACGCGACCTATGCCGAGGGTCGCGATGCGGCCGCGGAGTATGAGGCGGCGCACATTCCCGGCGCGGTGTTCATGAACCTCGCCGAACTGCGCGATACCGATAGCGACCTCCCCAACATGCTGCCCTCGGCGGAGAAATTCGCTAGCCGGATGCAGACGCTTGGGTTGGGCGATGGCAGTCGGATCGTGCTGTACGACAGTTCGCCTTGGCACACGGCCGCGCGGGCGTGGTGGATGCTAACGCTGTTCGGCGCGCACAACGTGGCGATCCTCGATGGCGGGCTGGCCAAGTGGCAGGCCGAGGCGCGCGAAACCGCATCGGGCAAGGAGGCGCCGCGGGATCGCCACTTCACGACTTGGGCGGATCTGAAGGGCGTGCGTGACCTCGACCAGATGAAGGCGAACGTCGCAAGCGGGGCGGAGCAGGTGCTCGACGCCCGGTCTGCGACGCGCTTCACCGGTGCGGAGGAAGACCCGCGGCCGGGGACCGCGCCGGGGCATATTCCGGGCTCGAAGAACCTGCCGCAGGGGGCGGTGTTCAACGCGGACGGCACGTGGAAGACCGGTGACGCGCTGAAGGCAGAGTTCGACAAGGCGGGCATCGACTTGGCGAAGCCGATCGTGATGACCTGCGGCTCGGGCATCACCGCGTCGGTGCTCGCGTTCGGCGCACATCTGCTCGGCAACGACGCGGCGCTGTACGATGGCAGCTGGTCCGAATGGGGTGGCGATCCCGACACACCCAAGGCGACGGGAACGGCATGAGCGACACGAATAAGCCGGTCGGCGACGCGACCAAGGTCGTTCTCGCCGGCCGTCGCAAGGAATGGACGCAGGGCATCGTAAGCCCGCCGGTTTGGCGCGCCTCGACGATCCTCTACGATTCCGTCGGCCACCTCCGCGAAAGCGCCACCAAAGACACGCATCACCGTCTGTTCTACGGGCGAAAAGGCACGCCAACGCAGTGGAGCCTCGCCGATGCACTGACCTCGCTCGAGCCCGGCGCTGAGGGGACGTTCCTTTATTGCTCGGGCGTCGCGGCGATCGCGGCGGCGTTGCTGTCGGTGCTGTCCCCCGGCGACGAACTGCTGCTCGTCGACAGCGCCTACGACCCGACGCGCGGGATGGCAGGCGGGCTGCTCAAGCGGTTCGGGATCACCACGCGCTATTACGACCCGATGATCGGTGCGGGCATCGCCGACCTGATCGGCGAGAACACGCGGGCGATCTTCATGGAAAGTCCCGGCTCGCTGAGCTTCGAGGTGCAGGACGTCCCCGCGATCGTCGCCGCCGCGAAGGCGAGGGCGTGACGACGCTGCTCGACAACACCTGGGCGACCCCGCTGTTCTTCCCCGCGATCGAGCGCGGCGTCGACCTGACGATCCTCGCCGGCACGAAATACGTCGTCGGCCATTCGGACGTCATGCTCGGCTCGGTCACCGCCGGCCCCGGTCACTTCAAGAAACTCCGCGAGACGAGTTTCCAGCTCGGCCAGGTCGCGAGCCCCGACGATTGCTGGCTCGGTAGCCGGGGCTTGCGCACGATGGCGGTCCGCCTCGCGCAACACCAGTCGAGCGCGCTGACGATCGCCAAGTGGCTGCAATCGCGGCCCGAAGTCGCACAGGTGCTCCACCCTGCGCTCCCCGATTGCCCCGGCCACGACCTGTTCGTGCGCGACTTCAAGGGCTCCAGCGGCCTGTTCTCGTTCGTCCTCAACGGCGGCGACGAGGCATCGCGCGCCGCGCTGATCGATGCACTCCAGCTGTTCGGCATCGGCTATAGCTGGGGCGGTTTCGAAAGCCTCGCCATCCCCGCCGACCCGCACCGCCATCGCAGCGTCACCAAGCGCGACGCCGCCGGCCCGATGGTGCGCCTCCAGATTGGCCTGGAGGACCCCGCCGACCTGATCGCCGATCTCGAAGCGGGGTTAGACGCCTTTCGGCGAGTGCGCGGCTAACGGTTCGTCCGCAGTTTTCATCGCCGCGTCATCACCCCGATAGGGCCGCGTCACTACCCTATTCGCAGGCCAACCGACGGGACGAGTGATGACGGAGACTCAAGGCGATCTGTTGGGCAGCCTCATCGTCCTGGCGAGTACGGGGCTGCTGCTCACCGCGGTGCACCGCGCCAGTTCATCGCGGGACGCGCCGGAGGTCCGCTGGCTGGTGATACTGAGCGTCATCCTGTCGGTCGCAGGCGTCGCCATCGTCATTCTGACCTGATCGCGTCGCCCCGCCGTCTCCGGCGCCCTCCCGGCGGTTGAAACTCAGTCTTGTCGCTGCCCCTCGGATAGATTTGGTGTGTCTGTTGCGCAACATGTGTGGCGTCAAACCCGGATTGTACGCAAGATTCGCTTGTGCGTCGCACCATGGACTGTCACACATTCGTCACCGCAGGAAAGACCGCACTCGGAGGCTGATGCCTCGATAGATGCGGCGTCCGCGGTTGCAGGCGGGGACATCGACTTTCCAGTATCGAAAGGGAAACGATGCGCTTCACCACTATTCTTCTCGGCGGCATCGCATTGGCTGCTGCTACGCCAGCGTTCGCTCAGGACGAGGCTACCGCACCACCCAAGGAGGTCACGGTCTCCGGCTCGGTCGGGCTCGTCAGCGATTATCGCTTTCGCGGCGTGTCGCAGTCGGACGAGAACCTCGCCGTCCAGGGCGGCATCACCATCGCGCACAAGAGCGGCCTGTATATCGGCACCTGGGGCTCGAACCTCGCGGGCTGGGGCACGTTCGGCGGCGCCAACATGGAGCTCGATCTGATCGCGGGCTACAAGGTCCCGGTCGGTGGCGGCGGTACGCTCGACGTCGGCGCAACTTGGTACATGTACCCGAGCGGCTTCGACAACACCGACTTCATCGAGCCCTATGCCAAGCTGTCGGGCACCGCCGGCCCCGTCGCCCTCACTGCCGGCGTCGCCTACGCGCCCAAGCAGCAGGCGCTGGGTCCGTGGTACACCAACGGCGCGTCGGCGGCGGCCGGCGTCTACGACCGCGTCAACGCCAAGGACGACAATCTGTATCTCTGGGGCGACGTCAGCAGCGGGATCCCCAACACCGGGCTGACCGTGAAGGGCCATATCGGCTATTCGCGCGGCAACAAGGGCCTCGGGCCGTTCGCGACCAGCGTGTCGCCGACCGGTGAGTATTTCGACTGGCTGCTCGGCGCGGACTATGTGATCCCGACGACCCCGCTGACGCTGGGTGTTGCGTATGTCGACACCGACATCGGCAAGGGCGAGTCGGCGTATCTCCAGCCAAGCTTCAGTCGGGGTCAGGACGGCAACGGCTCGATCGCAAACGGCAAGGTCCTGGTCTCGCTGACCGCGGCGTTCTGATCTAGCGCCGTCCTCGCCCTTCCTGCTTTCCCTCTCCTATCTGGAGCGGGAAAGGCGGCGATGGGTGAGGGGCGTGCCGAGGTTACTCTTGCCGGCGCTACTTCGTTCCCCGTTCCCTATGGCGTCACCCCAGCGAAAGCTGGGGTATTTCTCGAGGCGGGCGACGTTTGTCACACGGTGAGATCCCAGCTTTCGCTGGGATGACGGATTTAGGGGCGGGTGCGGGCACGGATCATGGGATCATGAAATCATGGTCCGCTTCGGACGTTGCCACGGCACCAACCAGACACGAAAAAGGGCGGCCGCGCGAGGAGCCGCCCTTTTTCGTGCTTCCAAAAGACCCCGATCAGTTCGCGGTCGTGCGCGCGTCCTGGCCGTCGCCCTCGGGCGCCGCGACGATGTCGCGGGTGGTCGAGCCCTTGTCGACGACCGTCGTGCCGGGATCGCCTGCGCTAGAGCGGATGCCGGGATCGTCATTGTCGACGCCAGCATCGGCGATCACGCCCGACTCGGCCGGGCTGCGCGCGGCGGCACCACCGAACAGCGCATCGAGCGTCTGGGCGTTGGCGGCGGTATCCTGCGGACGGGCGGCGCCGGGCTGCGGCGGGACCAGCGCGAAGTCGGGCGGAATCACCAGCGGTGCCTGGCGCGCGACGGCGAACTCGTCCGGGCGCGCACGATCGAGGCTTCGGCCTGCGCCACAACCGGACAGGAGGGCTACGCTCGCCAGACCGGCAGCCAGGGGTACGAACTTACGCATGGGAATTCTCCACAGGGGCTTCTCGCGCACGAGGAGCGCCCGAACAAGCAGGACGAGCACGCCGACAGTAATCGCTGCATCGGCGACATTGAAGACCAAAAACGGACGCCATTCGCCGATATGCAGGTCGCAGAAATCGACGACATAGCCGAGCCGGATCCGGTCGAGGATATTGCCGATCGCCCCGCCGAGCACGAAGCCGAGCGCGACCTGATCGGCCGGGTTCTTTTCGCGCGTCATCCACACCGCGACCCCGACCGCGATCGCGCCGGTCAGCAGCACGAGCGCCCAGCGGGTCAGGTGGCCGTCCGCGGGGAGCAGCCCGAGCGAGATGCCGATGTTGGGGACGAAGCGCAGGTCGAAGAACGAGGTGATCGTCTGCGAGTCGCCGAGCGAATCGATCCCGAGCGGCTTGGTGACCGCCCATTTGCTGATCTGGTCGGCGAGGAAGAGGGCGGCGGCGGCGCCGAACCCGGCCTTGGGAAGGTTACGCATGCGCCACCACCTCGTCGCATCGGTTGCAGAGTTCGCCGTCGACGCTCACTTCGGGGAGGTGGCGCCAGCAGCGGCCGCATTTGTGGAAGTCGGTGCGCGTTACGGTGACCTCGTCGCCCGGCGTGACCTTGGCGACGATGAACGCTTCGGCCAGTTCCGCAGCTTCAGTCGGTGCGAGAGGCGACATCGATCGGATCGTGACCTCTGCCTCCAAACTCGAACGTACGGTCTTTTCGCGGCGCATCGGTTCGATCGCTTCGGTAACCGTTTCGCGCAGCCCACGGATCTGCGTCCACTTCTTCCCGATAGCAACGCCATCCTCCACCTCAGGCAGCGACGGCCATTCGAGGTAGTGTACCGAGCTGTCGTTGTTAGGGAAGCGCGACTGCCACACTTCTTCCGCGGTGAAGCAGAGCACCGGTGCGGCGTAGCGGACGAGCGCGTGGAAAAGCACGTCGAGCACGGTGCGGTATGACCGGCGCTTGATGTCGCTCGGCGCGTCGCAATAGAGCAGAATCCTTGCGGATATCGAAGAAGAACGCGGACAGGTCCTCGTTCGCGAAGTCGGTCAGCAGGCGCGTGTAGCGGTTGAACTCGTACGCCTCGGCGGCCTGACGCAGTTCGGTGTCGATCATGCCGAGGCGGTGGAGGACGTAGCGTTCCAGCTCGGGCATGTCGGATACGGCGACGCGCTCCGAGTCGTCGAAGCCTTCGAGCGCGCCGAGCATGTAGCGGAAGGTGTTGCGCAGCTTCCGGTACGCGTCGGAGGCGGTGGCGAGCACTTCCTTGCCGATCTTCACGTCGTCGAAATAGTCGGTCGAGGCGACCCACATGCGGAGAATGTCCGCGCCGGACTCGCCGATGATCTTGAGCGGATCGACGACGTTGCCGAGCGACTTCGACATCTTGCGGCCCTGGCCGTCGAGCGCGAAGCCGTGCGTCAGGACCGCGTCATAGGGTGCGCGACCGCGCGTGCCGCAGCTTTCGAGCAGCGACGACTGGAACCAGCCGCGATGCTGGTCCGAGCCTTCGAGATACAGGTTCGCGCGGGTGCCTTCGCCGTAGCGTGCTTCGACGGTGAAGACGTGCGTGCAGCCGGAATCGAACCAGACGTCGAGGATGTCCTTCACGACCTCATAGTCGGCGAGGTCGTAGTCGGGGCCGAGCAGCGCCTGGTGGCCGTCCGCATACCACGCGTCCGCGCCGTTCTGGCGGAAGGCCTCGACGATGCGCGCGTTGACGTTCGCGTCGTTGAGGTACTGGCCGGTGGCGCGGTCGACGAACAGCGCGATCGGCACGCCCCAGGCGCGCTGGCGCGAGATGACCCAGTCGGGGCGGCCCTGCACCATCGACGTGATCCGGTTTTCCGCGCGCGGGGATCCAGGTGGTAGCGGCGATCGCATCGAGGGCGATCTCGCGGAGGGTTGCGCCGTTGGAGCTTTCTGCTTCTGCTCCCCTCCCGCTTGCGGGAGGGGTTAGGGGAGGGAGGCGTCGAGCGCAGCATTTGCGGCACTGCCCTCCCTAACCCCTCCCGCAGGCGGGAGGGGGACTCTGTGTCGCTCCGGTCCATCGGGATGAACCATTGCGGGGTCGCGCGGAAGATCACCTTCGCCTTCGAGCGCCACGAATGCGGGTAGCTGTGCTTGAAGTCGTCGCTCGCCGCCAGCAGCGCGCCGGCCTCGCGCAGGTCAGAGCAGATCGGGCCGTCGGCGCTCACGAACTTTTTGTTGATGACGCTGCCCTGGCCACCGAGCCATGCCCAGTCGGCGCGGTACATCCCGGCGCCGTCGATCGCGAAGACCGGGTCGATGCCGTATTGCTTGCAGAGTTCGAAATCGTCCTCGCCGTGGTCCGGCGCCATGTGGACGAGCCCGGTGCCGGCGTCGGTCGTGACGAACTCACCGGGGAGGAACGGCCGCGGCTTCGCGAAGAACCCGCCGAGTGCGTGCATCGGGTGCCGTGCGGTTGCGCCTTCGAGTTGCGAACCCTGGATGATCGATTCAACGTCCAACGAAACTGAAAAATCGTTTGTTCTGGCGCGCTCTTGGAGCATCTGAACGAGAGGTTGTGCAACGATAACGCGATCAACGTTCCGCCAAGGATGTGATCGTTGTGCTTCTACCACCCGTGGTTCGAGGTTCTCGTCCACGTTGCCAACTAACGAGCCACTGATTGTGACTTTGCACACGGCGTAATCGATCTCAGGCCCATAGCTCAGCGCCTGGTTCACCGGGATCGTCCACGGCGTAGTCGTCCAGATGACCGCATAGGCGCCAACCAGTCCCGGCGCATTCGGCGCAGAGTCGATCTCGAACGCGACGTCGATCTGCGTGGAGACGATGTCTTCATACTCGACCTCGGCTTCGGCGAGCGCGGTCTTTTCGACCGGTGACCACATCACCGGCTTGGCGCCGCGGTACAGCTGGCCGCTCTCGGCGAACTTGAGCAGCTCGCCGACGATGGCGGCTTCCGCCTCATATTTCATCGTCAGATACGGATCGGCCCAGTCGCCCATCACGCCGAGCCGCTCGAACTCGGCCTTCTGCACGGCCACCCATTTCTCGGCATAGGCGCGGCATTCGGCGCGGAACTGCGCGACGGGGACATCGTCCTTGTTGAGCTTCTTCGCGCGATACGCTTCCTCGACCTTCCACTCGATCGGCAGGCCGTGGCAGTCCCAACCGGGGACGTACGGCGCGTCCTTGCCCATCAGCGACTGCGAGCGGACGATGATGTCCTTCAGGACCTTGTTCATCGCGTGGCCCATGTGGATGTCGCCGTTCGCATACGGCGGGCCGTCGTGCAGGATGAACCGCGCCCGTCCCGCGCGCTGTTCGCGAAGCTTGTCGTAGACGCCGAGCTTGGCCCAGCGCTCAAGGATCGCCGGCTCCTTGGCGGCGAGGCCCGCCTTCATCGGGAAGTCGGTCTTCGGCAGGAAGACGGTATCGCGGTAATCGCGGGCGGGCGCAGGAGTATCGGTCATAAGTGGGCCGGGCTGTAGCCGGTAGCGGCTCACGTTGCCATCCCCTGTCCCTTCTCCCGCCGTCCCTCTCCCTTCTGCCGTCACCCCCCTTCTGCCGTCACCCCAGCGAAAGCTGGGGTCTCATGTGGCAGGGGGCCGTTCCCTTACCGGGATACCCCAGCTTTCGCTGGGGTGACGGGACTTGTGGAGAGGCTATCGCGCTAAGATCGCGCGCGCGCGCAGTCGGCGTCCATCTGGGTGATGAGCGCGTTGAGGTTGGCGAACTTCGCTTCGGCGCGGAGATACTCAATCAGGGCAACTTCGATCCGCTGGCCGTAGAGGTCTTCGCCGAAATCGAAGAAATGCGGTTCGAGCAGTTCCTTGGGTGGATCGAAGCTCGGGCGGATGCCGAGGTTCGCGGCGCCTTTCAGCACGCGCCCGTCCTCCAGCCGCCCGGTCACCGCGTAGATCCCGTAGGCGGGGCGCAGGTAATTGCCCATGTCGAGATTGGCGGTCGGATAGCCGATCGTGCGGCCGACCTTGTCGCCGTGCTGGACGAAACCCTGGATCGCGAACGGCCGCGTCAGCAGGCGGGTGGCGGTGGCCATGTCGCCAGCGCGCAGTGCCTCGCGGATGCGGGTGGACGAGACAGTCTCGCCCTCCAGTTCGATCGCGCCGACGGTTTCCGCGCGAAACCCGTGGGCGGGGCCGCGCGAGGCGAGCGTGCGGACGGTGCCGGCCTTGCCCTTGCCGAAGGTGAAGTCCTCGCCGGTGACGACCCCCGCGACGCGCAGGTTGGCGACGAGCCGCTCGGTGATGAAGCGCTCGGCGGTCAGCGCGGCGAGATCGCCGTCGAAATTAAACACGACCATCGCATCGGCGCCGGCCTTCTTGAAAAGCTGTTGGCGCTGATCGAGCGTGGTCAGGCGGAAGGGCGCGGTGTCGGGGCGGAAATGGCGGACCGGATGCGGATCGAATGTCGCGACGAGCGCCGGACGCCCCTCGGCCCGCGCCCAGGCGACCGCGCGCGACCACGGCCTGGTGACCGAGGTGAAATCCGTCGAAATTCCCCAGCGCGACGATCCCGTTCGCCAGATACGAAGGGATGGAAGCGCCACCGTCGAGCCGTTGCATGCGCGGGTCAGTAACCAGCCGTCGCGAAAGGCGATAGTCCTTCCGTAAGCTTGTTCTCCCGCGAAGGCGGAGTCCAGCCTGGGCTCCCGCCTTCGCGGAAGAACAACTTAGCCCCGGGTGAGCGTCACGAAGCTGTAAGCCGGACGTTCGCCTTCGGCCGAATGGTCTTCGCGGGCGATCTCCACCCAGCCGTCGAACGCGGGCACGGTCGCGTCGCCCTCTGGCTTGGCATGGACTTCGGTCAGTTCGATGCAATCCGCGTGAGCGAGCAGCTGCGCGTAAATCTGCGCGCCACCGATCACGGCGACATCGTCGCCTGCCATTGCCAGCGCCTCTCTAACGGAATGCGCGACCTCCGCGCCTTCCGCGGTCCAGTCGCCGCGGGTGAGAACGATATGGCGGCGGCCGGGCAGGGGCTCGGGAAGCTCTCGAACGTTTTCCGCCCCATCACCATCGGCTTGCCCATCGTCAGCACTTTGAAGCGCTTGAGGTCGGCGGGGAGACGCCACGGGAGGTGCCCGTCGCGGCCGATAACGCCGTTGGTGGCGCGGGCGAGGTAGAAGGTGATCATGGCGGAGGTCATGCCGCAATCGAGGGCAAAGAGCCACTTCGAGCATTGTGCCGGAACCTGACCCCCAGCACCTCCCCGGCGGAGGCCGGGGTCCAGTTGGGAAACGTCGCTAACGGAGAACTGCACTCCGTTACTCCCACCTTTCCAACTGGGCCCCGGCTTTCGCCGGGGTGGTGGAGTCCGGGAAGATGTGCGATTTTAGTTCGGCGCGTGTTCCTTCACATACGCCTCAGGATCCTTCTCGACGACCTTAACCCCGTTCAGATGATTCGCCTCGAATGCCGCAAACCGCACGCCCAGCTCATGCCGCTCTTCCAGCGTCGCATGCTTGCGGAAATCGGTCAGCCCTTGCCGCTCTTCCTCCGCCAAATGATCGCTGTTCGCCTTGTTGCACTCGCCAACCGCCTCGAACCACGCGTCCGACCCAACCGGGTGCTTGTCGACAGCCTCGCCCGTCTCGCGGATGTCGTTGTGATCCTCGATCGCGTCCTCGGTCTCCTCAGCGGCCGAGTCGGCGTCGTTGCCGCCGGTGCCGATCTTCATCAGCCGCGGATAGAAGAAGCGCTCTTCCGCCTCGGCATGCGCGTCGAGCAGGTTCTTGAGGCGCGTCCAGAGCGCCGACAGCGCCTCGGTGTCCTTCGCGTCGATCGAATCGATCTGTGCGAAGAGGTTACGCTGCTGCGCGTGTTCGTCGAGGATGAGTTGAGTAATGTCCATGCGCCTCTGAACCACGCAGCACGCAGCCGGTTCCTATTGCGATTCGCTCTCTGTTCAGACCGCGACGGGCGCCTTGATGTGCGCCTGCGCGACGTAGTCGTGGAGCACGAAATCTTCATATTCGTACGCGTCGATCGAGTCCGGCTTCCGCGAGATTTCGAGGCGCGGCAACGGGCCGGGATCGCGCGTTAGTTGCAGGCGCGCCTGCTCCAGATGGTTCGAATAGAGGTGGCAATCGCCGCCGGTCCAAATGAACTCGCCGACCTCCAGCCCGCATTGCTGCGCGAGGATGTGCGTGAGCAGCGCGTAGCTGGCGATGTTGAACGGCACGCCGAGGAAGATGTCGCCCGAGCGCTGGTAGAGCTGGAGCGACAGCTTGCCGTTCGCAACGTGCGTCTGGAACAGGCAGTGGCAGGGCGCGAGCGCCATCGCGTGCAGATCGCCCGGATTCCATGCGCTGACGATCTGGCGGCGCGAGGCGGGGTTCGTCTTGATCTGCTCGATCAGCTCGGCGATCTGGTCGATGTGACGGCCATCGGCGGCCACCCAGTCGCGCCACTGCTTGCCGTAGACCGGACCGAGATCGCCGTTCTCGTCCGCCCATTCGTCCCAGATCGCGACTTTCCGATCCTGCAACCAGCGCACGTTCGTATCGCCGCGGAGGAACCACAGCAGTTCGACGATGATCGAGCGGAGGTGGAGCTTCTTGGTGGTGAGGACGGGAAAGCCCTGCGCGAGATCGAAGCGCATCTGCGCGCCGAACACGCTGAGCGTGCCGGTGCCGGTGCGGTCCATCGTCTCGACGCCGGTCGAGAGCACGCGGTCCATAAGGTCTAGATATTGACGCATCGTGCGTGCGTAGCGGTGCGGGGGCGGGGGCTCAAGCCGATGTGGACGCGGTTGCGCGTGCAGCCGCCCGCGCGCCGGCGCAGTCGGGTACGTGCTGCCGTTGCCCGTGCCTTCTCCTCGTATCGCGGACCTCGCCGCGGCGCATGCGCTGTTCGCGGGGCTGGGTCATGCCACGGTCGAGACGGTGGCGGTCGCGTATCTTGATCCGAATCGGAGGCTTCTCGGGATGCGGCATGTCATCGGGGGGCGGGATCAGGTGGTTATCTCGATCCGCACGGTTGCAGCGGATGCGCTGGCGTTCAGCGCGTCCGGGGTCGTGATCGCGCATAACCACCCGAGCGGAGATGCGACGCCAAGTGCGCGGGACGTAGCGTTCACGCGGGCGCTGGCTGCGGGGTTGCGGACGCTGGAGATGGTGTTGCTCGATCATCTGGTGATCGCAGGTAAGCAGGTGACGAGTCTGAGGACGATGGGGGTGATTTGACCAATTCTACATCAATCCTCGCCTAGAAGGGGAGGTGGCTGGCGCTTGCCAGACGGAGGGGTGAAACCCTCTCGATAGCGCGATACCCCTCCGTCAGCCCGATGGGCTGCCACGTCCCCTTGCAGGGGAGGACTTGGTGCTCACCCCAACCGGCAAGCCCGGATCGCCTCCGGCTTCGGCCGCGGCCCAGTCGCGCGGAACGTCGCCAGATACCCGCCCGCCGACGGCATCTCGTCCATGTCCACCTGCGTATAGCCCACCGCCGCGAACTCGCACTTCAACAGCGCCGGCGGAGTCCCATGGTTCTGGGTCGGCCGGTTCGCATCGACCACCACCACCAACCCCTCAGGCTTCAGCGACGGCCGCAACCGCCACAGGAACTCGTACGGCTGCTCGATCTCATGATACATGTGCACCATCAGCACGCGGTCGAAGCTCGCTTCGGGCAGCTTGGGATCGTTCGCCTCGCCGAGCTTCACGCTGACGTTCGCCAGATCCTCGCGCGCGACGCGTTCGGCCAGCGTATCGCGCACGCTCGCGACGATGTCCTCGGCCAGCACACGCCCGTCCTTGCCAACCCGCGCCGCCATGCGGATCGTGTAGTACCCTTCGCCCGCACCGATGTCCGCGACCGTCATGCCCTTGCGGATCTCGGCCTTGTTCATCACCTCGCCGGCCTCGTTCAGCCGATCGCGCGCCTCTTCGTTCGACCAGCGCGACGACACGATCGACGCGACCGGACGGTCGGCCGCGGGGAACACCGGCTCCTTCGGCTCGCGCTTGATCAGCGGCTTGCTCCCGTCGCACGCTGCGAGCAGGACCACCGGCGACAGCATCAGGGCAAGGGCACCCTTCAGCTTCAATCGACGTCCTCCACTTCGACGGCCTCGCCGGTCACGCGCTGCGACAGCGCCGCCGCCATGAACATCTCGAGGTCGCCATCGAGCACGTCCGACGGGCTGGTCGACACCACGCCGGTGCGCAGGTCCTTCACCATCTGGTACGGCTGGAGCACGTAGCTGCGGATCTGGTGACCCCAGCCGATATCGGTCTTGCCGGCATTCTCGGCATTCGCGGCGGTCTCGCGGATCGCCAGTTCGCGCTCGTACAGACGCGCGCGGAGCTGGTTGTAGGCCTCGGCCTTGTTCTTGTGCTGCGAGCGCTGGTTCTGGCACTGCACGACGATGCCGGTCGGAATGTGCGTGATGCGCACGGCCGAGTCGGTCGTGTTGATGTGCTGGCCGCCGGCGCCCGACGCGCGGTACGTGTCGATGCGCAGGTCGCTCTCGTTATATTCGACCTCGATATTGTCGTCGACGACCGGGTACACCCAGACGCTGGCGAACGACGTGTGCCGCCGCGCCGCCGAGTCGTACGGGCTGATCCGCACGAGCCGGTGCACGCCGCTCTCGGTCTTCGCGTAACCATACGCGTTCTCGCCCTTGAGCAGCAGCGTGGCGGACTTGATCCCCGCCTGCTCGCCCGAATGCTGGTCGATCAGCTCGACCTTCAGACCGTGGCGCTCGCCCCAGCGCGAGTACATCCGGCTGAGCATGCCTGCCCAGTCCTGGCTCTCGGTCCCACCGGCGCCGGCGTTCACCTCGATATAGGTGTCGTTGGCGTCGGCCTCGCCCGCGAGCAGAGCCTTGATCTTGTCCCGGTCGGCACGCGCGGCGAGTTCGGCGAGCGCGGCGACGGCGTCCGCCTCCATCGCCGTGTCGCCCTCGGCTTCGGCCATCTCGATCAGCTCCGCTGTGTCGCTGAGCTCGCTCTGGATCGCGCGCGTGGCGCTGATCGCCTCGTCGAGACGGCGACGCTCGCGCATCACTTCCTGCGCGGCCTTGGGATCGGACCAGAGCGCCTGATCCTCGACGCGCGCGTTCAGCTCGTCGAGACGACGCAGCGCGCGGTCCCAGTCGAGGAAGCGGCGCAGCAGCGCCAGCGCGTCGTTGATGGTGTCTACGTGAGCCTGCGCTTCGGCGCGCATGGGTATTCTCCGGTCTTCGTCATGCCAGCGAACGCTGGCATCTCCTGCGGCGAGGAGTGTCCTCCCTTACCACGAGATCCCAGCTTTCGCTGGGATGACGGATTGATGTGCGATGACGTCTATATAAGCGCGCTAGTAGATTCCGCCTTGTCTTTGCAAGAAATCGCTGTCGCGTGGCGCTTCGGCCTTCTTCACCGCGGTGGTCGTGGCAGCAGCAGTCGGCGCGACATCCGAGCGTCGCGCGGCACGCCGCGGTTCGCTTTCGGGCTTGAACGCTTCCCAGATCACTGCGGGTTTCGGATCGCTGGTATCGGGCCATGTGCCATAGACCGGACGGCCGCTCGCGCGATCGATCCGGACCATGCGGATCCCGGCGGGTGCACGGAATGGCAGCTTGGGCAGGTCCTCATACGCCTTGGCTGCGAACTGCTTGAAGATCGGCGCGGCGAGCGTACCGCCCTGCGCCGCACCGCCGAGATTCCGCGGCGTATCGAAGCCGATATACAGTCCGCCGACGAACTGCGGCGTACCCCCGACGAACCACACGTCGGTCGGGCCGTTGTTGGTGCCGGTCTTGCCGAACATCGGCCGATCGAGATCGCGCAGCGTCACCGCGGTGCCGCGCTGGACCACACCCTCGGTGATGTGGACCATCTGATACGCGGTCATCGCGTCGAGCACCTGGCGCTGGCGCGTGATCGGGCGCGGCATCGACTTGCCATCCCAGTCCGGCGCATTGCAGCGATCGCAGGGCCGCCAGTTCTCCGGCCAGATCACCTTGCCGTGACGATCCTGGACGAAGTCGATCAGCGACGGCGGGCCGCCCTTGCCGTTGTTGGCGAGGATCGAATACGCGTTGACCATCCGCCCGACGGTCGTCTCGCCGGCCCCGAGCGCGTAGGAGAGGTAGGGCGCATAGTCGCCGACGCCCATCTTCTTGATCGTCGCGACGACCTTCGGCATGCCGGTCTGCGCGGCGGCGCGTACCGTCATCAGGTTGCGCGACTGCTCGATTCCCCAGCGCATCGTGTGCGGGCCGGACCCACGCGAATTCCCGAAGTTGCGGAAGCATTTTTGCCCCAGCCGCGCACCCTGATAGACGCAGAACGGCCCGTCGACGATGATCGAGGCGGGCGTCATGCCGTTGTCGAGCGCGGCGGAATAGACGATCGGCTTGATCGTCGATCCCGGCTGGCGCATCGCTTGGGTTGCGCGGTTGAACGCCTGCAACCGGTCGTCGAAGCCGCCCTGCATCGCCAGAACGCGGCCCGACGCAGGCTCCTCGACGACGAACGCGCCCGAGACCTTGGGGATCGCCCGCAGCGAGAATTCGCCGCCGTCCGGCGCCACCGCGATGATATCGCCGACCTCGATCGCGCCGAACGCGTTGCCGCCCTTGCCGCGCACCGGCATCTGCGCCGCATAGCGCGGCAGCGTGCCGGTCTTGCCGGTGCGGAAGCCGAGGCTCCATGCGTTGCCGTCCTTGCCCGTCACGATCGCCGCAACCCAATCGCGGTAATCGAGCGCGATATTGCTGTTGAGCAACGGCTGCAGCCAGTTGTCGTCCTCGATCTCGACATGACGGATCGGCCCGTTCCAGCCGCGCCCGCTGTCGAACCGGACCAAGCCATCGCGCAGGGCTTGCTGCGCCAGATCCTGCAACTTCGCGTCGAACGACGTCCGCACCCATAGCCCGCCCGAATAGACGCTGTACGGACCATCCTTCGCGTTCTCGCCGAACTTGGCCATCAGCTGGCGGCGGACTTCCTCGACGAAATACCCGCCGACGCTCTCGAACTTCGGCGTCCGCCGCATCACCGCGCCCAGCGGCTCGGCATTCGCCTGGTCATGCTGCGCGCGCGTGATGAAGCCGTTGTCGAGCATCCGGTTCAGCACATAGTTGCGCCGAATCATCGCGCGCTCGGTGTTGCGCACCGGATCGTAGTTCGACGGACCCTTGGGCAGGATCGCGAGGTACGCCATCTGCGCGAGATCGAGCTGGTCGAGCTCCTTGTCGAAATACGCATGGCTCGCCGCCTCGACCCCGAACGCATTACGCCCGAGCGCGATCTGGTTGAGGTACAGCTCGAGGATCTGCTCCTTGGTCAGCGTATCCTCGATCTTGTACGCCAGCACCGCCTCGCGCAGCTTCCGCGATGGCGAATAGGCATTGCCGATCAACAGGTTCTTCGCGACTTGCTGCGTGATCGTCGAGCCGCCCTTGGCGCGCTTGCCGGTGCCGAGCTTGGTCGCATAATCGTACACCGCGCCGGCGAGGCCGGGATAATCGACGCCGTGATGCTCGAAGAACGACTTGTCCTCGGCGGCGAGGAACGCCTTCACGAGCAGCGGCGGATATTCGGCATAGCTCAGTTCGACGCGGCGTTCGCGCGCGTAAGAATGGATCGGCGCGCCATCGATCCCGCGGACGTTGGTCGGCAGCGGCGGCTCGTAGGTGCGCAATGTGTCCACGGAAGGCAGGTCACGCATGACCGCGAACCAGAACGCGAAGATCGCGACGAGGCCGAGCACCGCAAGCGCCAGCGCCGCCTTGGTCCACCGACTTGCCCACGCACGCGCGACCCTGCCGCGCAGCCGGTCGGAAGTGCGGCCTGTCGCCGTCGTCGAGGTGGGGGAGGGATCGGACGCCATGATTACTGGCGGAGCGTCTAGCAGGTTCGCGGGCGCTTGCCAGCCTTCGGTGGTGGGGGGCGGGCTGTCGCAAGGCGTTCGGCAGAGGTTTTCTGCTCCAAGCTCGTTCGGTGCCCAGTTCGCCCGCCTAATCCGCACCACCCCGGCGGAGGCCGGGGCCCAATTGGAGAGGTGGCAGTAACGGAGCGCAACGGCCTTCACCGCCGTTTCCCAATTGGACCCCGGCCTTCGCCGGGGCGGTGCTGTTGGCGGGTAGGTAAGCCATCAACGTCCGTGAGCTTGAACGATCCTCCCCCGCCAGGGGGAGGTGGCACCGAAGGTGACGGAGGGGGAGGACACGGAGCTGAGGTCGTCGCTTACCGCCCCCTCCGTCAGGCAAGTGCCTGACACCTCCCCCTGGCGGGGGAGGATCGAAAGCGCGCGATCATCGGTTTGAACCTGCACCTTCCCAACGGACTGCCCAAGCAAAACCTGTCGCCAACCCCGCTACTGTGGCAGCAGGCGCGCATGACCCCGCCGCCGCTCCCGATCCTAGCCGTACTCCCCGACCTCCTCGCCACCCTCCGCGACCGCACCTCCGCGGTCCTCGTCGCTCCCCCAGGCGCGGGCAAGACCACCGCGGTAGCGCCGGCCCTCCTCACCGAACCCTGGTGCATCGGCGAGATTCTCCTCCTATCCCCCCGCCGCCTAGCCGCCCGCGCTGCCGCCGAACGCATGGCCTCCACCGCGGGCGAACCAGTTGGCCAGACCTTCGGCTACGCCACCCGCATGGACAGCAAGCGCTCCGCCGCGACCCGCGTCACGGTCATCACGGAAGGCATCTTCGTCGCGCGCATCCAGGCCGATCCCGAACTCGCCGGCGTCGCCGCAGTCCTGTTCGATGAAGTCCACGAACGCAGCCTCGACGGCGATTTCGGCCTCGCGCTAGCGCTCGACGCTCAGGCCGGTTTCCGCCCCGACCTCCGCATCGTCGCGATGTCTGCGACGCTCGACGGCGCGCGGTTCGCGGCATTGATGGACGGCGCCCCCGTCATCGAGAGCGAAGGCCGAAGCTACCCACTCACCCTCCGCCACATCGGTCGCCAAGCCGAACTCCGGATCGAGGACTCGGTCGCGGCCGCGATCCGCCGCGCACTCGGCGAAGCGGAGGGGCGTGCTCGCCTTCCTTCCCGGGGTCGCGGAGATCGAGCTCACCGCCGACCGCCTCGCCAACCTCCCCGATGACATC
The DNA here is from genome assembly GCF_036856015.1 of Sphingomonas sp. LR55. NCBI lineage: Bacteria > Pseudomonadati > Pseudomonadota > Alphaproteobacteria > Sphingomonadales > Sphingomonadaceae > Sphingomonas > Sphingomonas sp. LR55. Next base: position 2,296,285 of record NZ_JASPFO010000001.1, on the reverse strand, counting down.
GTCCTCCACGAACTCCACGGCAGCCTCGACCCCGCAGCGCAACGCGCCGCGATCCTTCCCGAACCGGACGGCCGGCGGAAGGTCGTGCTCGCCACCAGCATCGCCGAGACCAGCCTGACGCTCGACGGCATCCGCATCGTCGTCGACTCGGGGCTGGCGAGGCGTCCCCGCTACGACCGCGCCGCTGGCATGACACGGCTCGTAACCGAACGCGCGAGCCAAGCGGCAGTCACGCAACGCGCCGGCCGTGCCGCGCGCCTCGGACCGGGCATAGCGTATCGCCTGTGGGAGGAAGCGGCCACCGCCGGACTCCCACGCTACGATCCGCCCGAGATCCTGGAAGCGGACCTGTCCGCGCTGGTGCTCGCCTGCGCGCTCTGGGGCGTCGGCGATCCGCGAGACCTCCGCTGGATCGACCCGCCCCCCGCCGCCGCGATCGACGAGGCGATGGCGCGGCTGACGACGCTGGAGGCGATCGAAGACGGCCGCCCGACCTCGCATGGCCGCGCGATCGCGAAGCTGCCGATGCCGCCAAGACTCGCGCACATGCTGCTGAGGGCGGGGGACGCAGCTTGGCGAACGTAGCGGCGCAAATCGCGGTTCTGCTCGGCGAGCGCGGGATCGGTGGACAGGACGTTGATCTCGAAGCCCGCCTCCGCCGCTGGAAAACCGAACACGGATCGAAGGCGCAGGCGGCGCGAGCAATGGCGGATAGGTGGGCACGCCTTGCTCTCCTCCCGCTTGCGGGAGGGGTCGGGGAGGGCGCGACATACCCCAAGAGCGCGGCACTGCTGGGTCAGCCCCTCCCCGACTCTTCCCGCAAGCGGGAGGGGAGCAGACGTGTGCGTCGCGCTCGGTTTCCCGGATCGCGTGGCCCGCCGCCGCGACGCGTCCGGAGAAACCTGGGCCTCCGTCGGCGGACGCGGGTTCAAGCTCGACCCGACTTCGCCGCTCGCCCGCTCCGAATGGCTTGCCGTCGCCGATACCCAAGGCTCGGCCGCCGGTGCGCGCATTATCTCCGCCGTGGCGATCGACCAAGCCACCGTCGAAACGCTTTTCGCCGACCGCATCGACTCCCGCCGCACCGTCACGTTCGACCCCACGACCGGCGGCATCCAAGCCCTCAGGGAACGTCGTCTCGGCGCGATCCGCCTGTCGAGCGGTCCCGACAGCGGCGCCGATCCCGACACGATCCTCGCCGCGCTCATCGACGGCGTCCGCGAGCACGGCCTCGCGCTGCTTGCCTGGAGCGACGGCGCCCAAGCCCTGCGCGACCGTGCCGCCTATGCGGGCGTACCGCTCGACGACGCGACGCTGCTCGACCGCGCCGACGAATGGCTCGCCCCGCTCCTGACCGGCAAGCGCCGACTCGACGCGATCGCCCCCGGCACGCTCGCCGAAGCCTTGCGCAACCTGCTCGGCTGGGACGCGATGCAGACGATCAACCGCCTTGCCCCGCCCGATTTCACCAGCCCCGCCGGCAGCACGCACGCGATCGACTACGCTGCGGAAGGCGGCCCACGCGTCGAACTCCGCGTGCAAGCCCTGTTCGGCCTTGCGGTGCATCCGGTGATCGGCGAGCGCCGCGTACCGCTGGTGCTGAGCCTCACATCCCCCGCCGGCCGCCCGATCCAGACGACGCGCGACCTGCCCGGATTCTGGGCCGGCAGCTGGACCGCGGTGGCGAAGGAAATGCGCGGCCGCTACCCCAAGCATCCCTGGCCCGACGACCCCGCCGCGGCGTCCGCGACGCTGCGCACGAAAAAGGCGGATGCAAGGGCCGCCGGTTCGCGATAAGGGGGCTCATGCCAACCGCCCGTATCTTCCAGCGCCCCAAGAACGCCATGCAATCCGGCAAGCACCGGACCGACGCCTGGCAGCTCGAATTCGAACCCTCGGAGCCCAAGCGCCCCGACCCGCTCACCGGCTGGGCCGGCAGCGGCGACACCCGCGACCAGCTGCGCCTGCTGTTCCCGACGGCGGAAGCGGCGATCGCGCACTGCGAGCGCGAGGGGTTCGGCTACACGGTCGTGCCGGCGCCGCAGAAGACGCTGAAGCTGCAGAGCTACGCGGATAACTTCAAGTAAGCTGAGGGAGCGGCGCTAAGCCCTCCCGCACCTCCTTGTTCTCCCGCGAAGGCGGGAGCTTAGTCTGGGTCCCTGCCTTCGCGGGGAAACAGGTCTTGATTAGAGTATCGACCCAGCCAGGATCAGCAGCATCTTGGTATCGATCGCCACCCCAGCCTTGCGCTTCTCCGCCACGAACGCCGGCACATCTGCCAGCGGCACCCGGTGCACGGTGATGTTCTCGTCGCCATCCCCGCCGCCGTCGCTTACCTTCGTCAGCCCGGTCGCGCGGACCAGCGTGAAGCATTCCGACGTCATCCCGGGCGACGAATAGAACACCCCCAGGTCCTCGATTGCCTTCGCCCGGTAGCCGGTCTCTTCCTCCAACTCGCGGCCGGCCGCTACTGCGACGCTCTCGCCCGCGGTCTCGTCACCGACCAAGCCTGCCGGTAGCTCCAGGCACGCCCGCCCGAGCGGTACGCGGAACTGCTCGACTAGGATTACGTCGCCGTCGTCGATCGCGACGATTACCGCCGCTGCGATCTCGCCCTGGCGCGCGGCGAATTCCCACGTGCCTTCGGTCTGCACGGTCAGGAATTTGCCCGCCCACATGGTCTTGCTCATAGTTCGATCAGCCTATCTGGAAGCTCGTTCACCGGCGCACCGGTGCGCGGGAAATGCTCGGCGAGCACTGCGCCGATCTGCGCGACCGCATCTGCCATGCCGTCGGCGGGACGATCGTCGCGCACGCCGGCGAGCACCGCCGCCATCGCTGCGCCCCAGGTCTCGTTCGGCACGCGCGAGTGGATCGCATCGTCGGCGATGATCTCGGCACGGTGCTCGGCCAGCGACAGATACAGCAGCACGCCGGTCGAACCCTTGGTGCGCTTCTCGGCCCCCGCGCGAAATAGGAGTAAAGCCCGCCGCCGCACGCGCCGCGCCTTGGTCGCACCAGGCGTCAGCGCCACCCGCGCCGGCGTCCAAGCCAGCACCAGCCGCACCGCCAGGAACACCAGCGTCACCAGCACCAGCGCAATCACGTACAGCGCACCCTGTGGAGCCACCTGCCAGGGATCGACCAGCGCGTAGATATGATCCGCCGCGACCGGATGGTACGCTAACAGCGCTAGCGTCAGCAGCATCGCCAGCACCGCCCAGTGCATCGATACGTCGTGATATGCATCGGACTGCCGCGCGACGATCGTGACGATCTCGCCGGTCGTCGCGGTCTCCGCCTCGGTTACCGCCGCAGTGACGCGGTCGTGATCGGTGTCGCTCAACCGCATCTCACCAACTCCCCGAAGCGCCGCCGCCGCCGCCGGATCCACCGCCGCCGCCGCCGAAACCACCGCCGCCCCAGCCGCCGCCGCTATCGCCGCCGCCGCCACCGAAGCCACCACCACCACCGCCGCCGCCACGGGTCATCGCATCGGCGATGCTCCACAGCACGATCGGCAAGGCGCCGCTGCCACCGCCGCGGCTGCCGCCATCGACGTAATGCTTGCCGCCTGCACGCCGCGAGATCATCGGAATGACGATCGCCGCGAGCACGATCCCAAAGAAGATCAGCCCGATCGGCACGCCGCCGCCGCCTGAATTCGACCGGCGATGCGTTTTGTCATACTCCGCCGCCGCCGCCGTCACCTTCGCGCGCGCCTCCGCATCGGGGAGTGCAAGCTGGTCCGCCACCGCGTTCGTCCCCGCGACGATGCCGCCGGGAATGTCGCCCGCCTTGAAGCGCGGCAGGATCTGCTGGTTGATCACGACGCTGGAGAACGCATCGGTCAGCACCGGCTCGAGGCCATAGCCGACCTCGATCCGCACCTTCCGGTCGTTCGGCGCGACCAGCAGGATCGCGCCGTTATTCGCATCCTTCAGCCCGACGCCCCAGCTCCGGATCAGCGCATTGCCGTAATCCTCGATCGGATAGTCTTCGAGGTCGGGCACGGTCGCGACGACCAGTTGGTTGCCGGTCGTCTTTTGCAGGTCGTCGAGCCGCTTGGTCAGCGCCGCTTCCTGGTCGGGCGGGATCACGTTCGCCGCATCGACGACGAAGCCGGTGAACTTGGGCAAGGTCTGCGCGGTCGCGGCGCTGCTTCCCAGCAGCACCGCGAACGCCAGCATCAGGAGATGGCGGAGCATCGGGCCCCGATCAGCTCGCGTTGCCGAAGTTCACCGTCGGCGCGGTTTCGGCGCCCGGCGTGGTCGCTGCGAACGGCACCATCGGCTTGGCACCGTAGAAGATCTTCGCGCCGACCGCGTCGGGGAAGGTACGGATCTTGGTGTTATACGCCTGCACTGCGCCGTTATAGTCGCGCCGCGCGATCGTGATGCGGTTCTCGGTGCCTTCGAGCTGGCTCATCAGCGTGGTGTAATTGGCCTGGCTCTTCAGCTCGGGATACGCCTCCTGCAAACGCTGAAGCGATACGCCGACTGCACCCTGGACGCGCTGATACTGCTCCATCTTCGCGGGGTCGGACAGATCAGCGGCCGAAACCTGGACCGAGTTCGCGGCGGAGCGCGCCTGCGTCACCTGGACCAGGATATCCTTCTCCTGCGCGCCGGCCGCCTTCACGGTCGCGACGAGATTGGGGATCAGGTCGGCGCGACGCTGATAGTTGTTCTGGACGTCCGCCCAGCGCGCCTTCGCGGTTTCCTCGGCGGTCGGCACGCTGTTGATCCCGCACCCGGCGAGGGCCGATGCGAGGAGGATTGCGGCGGTACCGCGGGCGATTGGGGCACGTGACATCGGGGCTCTCCTGAATACCTGTGTCACCCTCATAGGACAGTCCGCATGGTTGGCGAAACCGAAATCGGCGGTTAGCCTTGGGCCGGCAACAGAAGGGGGCGGCATTGCTCAAGGAATTCAAGGCGTTCATTATGCGCGGCAACGTGCTCGACCTCGCCATTGCCGTGATCATCGGCGCGGCGTTCGGGAAGATCGTCACATCGCTGACCGACGACGTGCTGATGCCGGTGATTGGCAAGATCTTCGGCGGGCTCGATTTCTCGAGCTATTTCTGGCGTATGGGGCCGGTGCCGGCGGGCTATGTCGGTTCGCTCACCGATTACGCCGCGTTGAAGAAGGCGGGCGTGCCACTGCTCGGTTACGGCGAATTCGCGACGCAGCTCGTCAATTTCGTGATCGTGGCGGGGATCATCTTCATGATCTTGCGCGTCGTGAACCGGACCGCGGCGCTGATCGAGCGCGAGACGGCACGGTTGAAGCGCGAGGAAGACGCTACGCCGGTCGCGCCTGCGCCCGAGCCGGTCGAGATCGCGTTGCTGCGTGAGATCCGCGACGAGTTGAAGGCTAGGGGGTGACCGCCTTGTCCCTCTCCCCTGCGGGGAGAGGGAGGGAGGAGCCATTAGGCGACGGAAGGGTGAGGGGCTTGAGGCTCGGGACGAGGTCCCAACGCCCCCTCATCCGACGCTACCGCGCCACCTTCTCCCCGCAGGGGAGAAGGGTAGAATTACGCCGCGACTAGATCCTCGGCGTTGGCGTCAGCCAGGCTCGTCCCATCGAGGATCCGCGCGGTCTCGTCCCGAACGCGCATCATCGCATAGCGGATCGCGCAATCCGCCTCGCTCTTGCAGTCGAGGCACGGCCGGTACGCGGTCCGGCTCACGCACGGCACCAGCGCGAGCGGCCCCTCGATGATCCGGATGATCTCGCCCAGCGAAATCAGATGGCTCGGCCGCGACAGGCAATAGCCGCCCATCTTGCCGCGATGGCTGATCAACAGCCCGGATTCACGCAGGTCGGCGAGGATCAGCTCGAGGAATTTCCGCGGAACGTTCGCCTCGGCGGCAATCCGCGTCATTGGGATGGGAGGGCCACCGGCGGGGGCACCGCCAAGGAAGATCATCGCGCGGAGCGCGTAGCGGGAGCGCTGCGTCAACATAATGCAGGTTGCTATGCACGCGCTTTGTGGCGAGCGGAAGGCGGTTTGGCACGCCGCGTGCTAGGACATTGGCGTTTCTCGATAAAAAAGCATCGGAGCCCGGGCTTTTCATCGCGATGCGGCCCCCTATATCGGTCATGCCGTCGGGGGAATCTTCTCTTGGCGGCTATGGCGATAAACCGTGGCGTGTCATAGACACAGCGGACCCGGGGGCAGTACCCGGCGACTCCACCACCGCCCTCTTCGCAAGAGGGGGACGATGACGGGGTCGAACTAGGATCGACGTGTGTTCAACGACGCTATGTTTCGCTCGGAATGGGACCACCGCAACGGCCCATACACAAGTGCCAACGATAACGAAGCACTCGCAATTGCCGCATAACTGACGGTCTAACGACCTAAGTTATACGGACGAAAGCGCGGTTCGGGCCACACCGGGCAACAGAAGTGGACACCGGCGGTACGGGGGGCACCGAGCAACAGAAGCTCCCCACTATCCCCACATCACGCGGCGAGACGCTCCACCAGGCGGAGCACCGGCGGACTTATTCCGAGCAGCCCGATCAGCATTTGCGTCGCGACCAACACGCCACCGCCCCACCAATAGGCGGAATGGACGCGGCCGCGCGATCGCACGTCGAACACCATGCCCGCGATCACATAAAGCGCCATCACCGCAAACACCCCGAGCCCTGCGAACTTGCCGAGCAACGGCATCGGCAGGATGCGCCCGATCGCTGGCGACATGACGAGGATCGTCCCGCACAGCATCAGCCTCTTGTGCCACGCCGCCTGCCTGCGCAGCACGATCGCCCAGGCGGTCAGGATACCGAAGCCGATCACCCCCAGCACGTCGAGCACGAGGAAGATGCCGGGCGGAAAGAATGGCGGCACGCGGTGCTGCTCGATCGCCATGACGGTGGTGACGATGCCCAGCACCACCATCACGACCGCGATACCCGCACCGAGTGCGCCCAACTGCCGATGCCATTTGAGGGAACCGCGTACGATCAGCCAGTTCTGCACGACGTACAGCAGGATCCACGCCGAAAACGCGGCCGCGTGCAGATGCACCTGCGGCGGCAGCGCCAGAAAACTCCAGTGCATCCGCGCTGCGTTCATGGTGAAGCCGATGACAACCGTGGCGGCGATCGCAAGTGCCATGAGCAGGAAAAACCGCCGTTCGCTCGCGAGGACGCCGCGCTGTGGCGCCCCTGTCGTAATCGCCGTTGCCATCCTGTCGCCCCCGCGAGTCGATGCCCAGATACCGGACGATGATCGCAATCGGATGATCCGGCAAGCAAGTTTACAGGATGGTGGCGGCCTCTTGCGATAGATCAAGTCCTGGGGATTCAGACAAGGACTGCTTCGGTCTGCTTTGTCGAGTCAGGATAGCGACCATTGAGCAGGAACGACATCAGGGGAAATCTTTCGACGGCCAGGAAATGCGCGGCATAGGTGATCGCCGATGCTGCCACGATCGTGATCGAGAATTCGACATAGGGGTTCCACGCTATGTGCATGAGCACGAGCTTTGCTGCGATGATGACCGGAAAATGCAGGATGTAGATCGTGAACGATGCATCCGCGAACCGCCGGACGATCGTCGGGATGGTCCGTATCGTGATCGCCGATCGCAGGATCAGGACCGATGCGGCGGGGGGCATATCGCCATCCCGATCAGCTCGACGAGGTCGCCGACGATCGCCCGACGGAGCGGATCGAGCGCCAGTCTCACGCCGCCGAACCAGCCTGCATAGACGATACCGACGCAGACCAGGATGATGACCGGCATACGGATCGAGTGCGTCACCGCGCGGAACAGCATCGGCGACCGCGCGAGCAGGAAACCGAGAAGATAGAAGGGCGCATAGCCGAGCATCAGCTGGATATGCGACAAGGGCGCGGCATAATCCGGCGGGATATGGCCCGCGAGGATCTGCCGCGTCAGCATCGTCAGCGCACAGGAGGCGAGTGCGGTGGCAAGCAGGACGACCGTCTGCGCCGACCGGCCCGAGCCGATCGCTCCGTCGGCGATCGCCTGTTCGATCCATCCGATCACGCCGTGGCGACGATCGAACTGGTGAAACGCATAGCTGAGCGGCGCATAGGCGAGCAGTGCGACGAGAAACCAGAGGTGATACCAGTCGTGCGCCAACACGAAGGGCCAACGCGTGCGATCGGGGAGGTCGTCGAGCATCCAGCCGATCAGCGGACAGATCACGAGCAGCCCGACCAGCAGCGGCACGCCGATCTGGATGCTGCGCCGACCCAGCCACGCCAGTGGCGACCGGCGTCGCGCCATGGTGTAACCGCACAACAGGCCGGAGATCAGCATGAAGCTGCCCATCCGGAAGGCGTGCGATATCAGCGGGATCGCGGCAAATATGGGGATATGCTCGAGGCCGATCGCGCCATGCAATATGACGCCGCCAAGCATCAGGATCGCCCGCCACATCGACAGGCCTTCGATCCTGGTGCCGGGCGCGCCGATGCTCATCGCCCGACGATCGCCCGACCGGTCAAGATTGCGCTTCTGACGGCTGGGGACATGCCCGGGCGGGCGCATGCCGTATGATGGTTTTCAGGGTCGGCTGGATCGCGGAGGTCAGCCTGCCATAGCCGGCAGCATTGAGATGGATGCCGTCATCGACATAAAATGCGCCGGGACGGTGGTTCACCAGGAACAGCGGGACGATGTTGACGAACGTCGCACCCGGTGTGCGTAGCGCGATCGCGCGCGCTGCGGTGTTGAAGGCGGTCTGTTCGGGAAGGTTGCCCCACCGCGTCGGCGTCGGCTTCAGCGACACGATCACGACCGGAAGATTGCCCCATCTAGCTGACTTCAGCTTCAAGAACGTCCGCAGGTTGGCGATATCGTCGGCGGCGCTAGCCCCTTTGGCGATATCGTTCTCGCCTGCGTAGAAGACGATCGCGCGGCGGCGTGCCGCGCGGCTCGTTGCGGATCATCTGCAGCAATTCGGGCATTGTAGCGCCGTCGACGCCGCGGTTGCGTGCGTTCAACGGTGCCATGTCGGTCGCCAGCGTGCTCCATTTGTGGATCGTCGAACTGCCGATGAACCACAGCGCGCATCCGCTCGCCGGACCGCCGCCGGGAAGCGTGGCGGATGCCGCACGCATCGCCGCGCGCGATTGCATCACGAGCACGCCGCCGCCGAATACGACCGCAAAGACCGATGCGGCGACGCTCAGCTTGCCCAGCTCGGCCCACCGCGAAGCCGGTCGAGTGTAACGGCGGCTATCGCTGTGAAGCCGAGCCCCAGGAATATCGTCGTCGCCTCGCGCCACTGCGCCTCACCCATTGCCCTAGCCAGACGACATAGCCGGACGGTGTAAGCCAAACGTTAATTCACTGCGATCGGGGCGGGCATCGTCAATCGAGTTGTTGGTGCAACAGCCGGCTCAACTGTGCGCCGGTATAGGGTTTGGGAATGAAACGAGCGTCGCCCGGCAACATGGTCTCGCAAATCTCGCCGGCGCCCGACGTGACGAGGATGGCGATGTCCGGACGCCGATCATAGACGGCGTTTGCCAAGCCGACGCCATCGAGCTGGCCCGGCATCTTTATATCGGTGAACAAGGCGCCGATGTCGGGCCGTTCCTCCAGCCGCGCCAAGGCGTCGCTGGCGTTGCAGGCCTCGACCACCTCGAACCCGGCATCCTCCAGCGCAAGGTTGGAGTGAACGCGCACAAGCGGATCATCATCGACAACGAGGACCACGGACTTCGACATACTCTTCATATCGGTTCGAACCGCTGGCCGATCGCTCCGTTCCGAGCTTGGCCGACTTCTTTGTGAAACAATGCGACGGACCGCTCGTCGCATAGAAAAAGGGGCCCGGTTTCCCGAGCCCCTTCAACATTACCACAGTGCGGCAATGCTTTAGTCGCGATCGCCCGTCAGGAACGCCGGTGCGAACTCGGGAGCCTTGTCGCCCTCGGTACGCTCGGCGCGGGGAGCGCGGCCTTCAGTCTGGGCGCCGCCACCGCCGCCATCGCGACGCGGACCACGGCCACCGCCGTTGCCGCCTGCGTCGCGGCCGCCATCGCCGTCGCGACGTGGGCCACGCGAGCCACGGTCACCGCCGCCGCCTTCGCCGCGCGGACCACGACCGCCGCCATCACGACCACCGCCGTTGCCGCCAGCATCACGACCACCATCGCCGTCACGACGCGGACCGCGCGGACCACGGTCACCACCCTCGCGGGGTTCACGAGCAGGACGCGTGTCCTCCAGCTCTTCGCCGGTCGTCTGGTCGACGACGCGCATCGACAGGCGTACCTTGCCGCGCGGGTCGATCTCGAGAACCTTGACCTTGACCTCCTGGCCTTCGGTCAGAGCGTCGAACACCTTCTCGACGCGCTCGTTCTTGATTTCGGACACGTGGACGAGACCGTCCTTGCCACCCATGAAGTTCACGAACGCCCCGAAATCGACCAGGTTGACGACCTTGCCGTCATAGACCTTGCCGACTTCGGCTTCCTCGACGAGGCCCTTGATCCACTTGATCGCGGCTTCGATCTGCGCGGGGTCGGACGACGACACCTTGATCACGCCCTCGTCGTCGATGTCGACCTTGGCGCCGGTCTGCGCGACGATCTCGCGGATCACCTTGCCGCCGGTGCCGATGACTTCACGGATCTTCGACTTGTCGATCTGGAAGCTCTCGATGCGCGGTGCGTGTGCCGACAGTTCCTCACGGGTGTGGTCGAGCGCCTTGGCCATCTCGCCCAGGATGTGCGCGCGGCCTTCCTTGGCCTGCGCCAGCGCCTTGCCCATGATCTCTTCGGTGATGCCGGCGATCTTGATGTCCATCTGCATCGTGGTGATGCCCTCGGACGTGCCCGCAACCTTGAAGTCCATGTCGCCGAGGTGATCCTCGTCGCCGAGGATGTCGCTGAGAACCGCGAAGTTCTTGCCCTCGAGGATCAGGCCCATCGCGATGCCCGACACCGGACGCTTGAGCGGCACACCGGCATCCATCATCGACAGCGAACCGCCGCAAACCGTCGCCATCGACGACGAGCCGTTGCTCTCGGTGATGTCCGACAGGACGCGGATCGTGTACGGGAACTCTTCCTTGGTCGGCAGCACCGGGTGCAGCGCGCGCCATGCGAGCTTGCCGTGACCGACTTCGCGACGACCCGGCGCACCGAAGCGACCGACTTCACCGACCGAGTATGGCGGGAAGTTGTAGTGCAGCATGAAGTTTTCGTACGACAGGCCATTGAGACCATCGATCATCTGCTCCGCATCGCGCGTACCGAGCGTGGTGGTGCAGATCGACTGCGTCTCGCCGCGCGTGAACAGCGCCGAGCCGTGCGTACGCGGGAGGAAGTGGACCATCGCCTCGATCGGACGGATCTGCGTGGTGGTGCGGCCGTCGATGCGGGTGCCGTCCTTGAGGATGGCGCCGCGGACGATCTCCGCCTCCAGCTTCTTCATCAGCTTGCCGGCTGCCATCTGGTCCTGCGGCGACGCGTCCGCAAATGCGGTCTTGCCCTTCGCACGAGCGGCATTCAGCAGGTCCGACCGCTTGGACTTGTCGGTCACCTTGTAGGCGGCCGCGATGTCCTTGCCGATCAGCTTCTTCAGCTTGTCCTTGGCGGTCGACAGGTCAGCCTGCTCGGCCATTTCCCAAGGATCCTTCGCGGCCATCTCGGCCAGATCGATGATCAGGTTCGCGGCCTCGCGGCAGGCCTTGTGGGCGAACTGCACGGCGCCGAGCATGATCTCTTCCGAAAGCTCCTTGGCTTCCGATTCGACCATCATCACGGCCTGGCCGGTGGCGGCGACGACGAGGTCGAGATCGCCAGCCTTGGCTTCCTCAAGAGTCGGGTTGAGGATGTACGCGCCATCGACATAGCCGACGCGTGCCGCGCCGATCGGGCCCATGAACGGTACGCCCGAGATCGTCAGGGCTGCGGAGGCCGCGACCATCGCGAGGACGTCCGGCTCGTTCTCGCCGTCATACGACAGAACCTGGCAGATCACGTTGATCTCGTTGTAGAAACCCTCGGGGAAGAGGGGACGGATCGGGCGATCGATGAGACGGCTGGTCAGCGTCTCCTTTTCGGTCGCGCCGCGCTCACGCTTGAAGAAGCCGCCGGGGATGCGGCCGCTCGCGGAGAACTTCTCCTGGTAATGGACGGTGAGCGGGAAGAAATCCTGCCCTTCCTTGACGGTCCGTGCAGCCGTCACGGCGCACAGAACGACGGTCTCGCCGAGGGTGGCGAGGACTGCGCCGTTAGCCTGGCGCGCAACGCGGCCGGTCTCGAGCGTCAGCGTCTTGCCGCCCCACTGGGCGCTTACGGTCTTGGTATCGAACATTCTTTTTCCTTCACTCCAAACGCCAGATGCGTTTGGGGCCTATGTGCGGGCTTAGCCGGCCCGCGGCGGTGTGGAGCGAGTTGTCGCTCCTAAAGGGATCGGCCGAATTGCCTCTCCCTAAATTCCACCCCGGCGAAGGCCGGGGCCCAATTGGGGTACGCTGCTTGTCGCGCGCCGCCAGTTTAAATTCATTTTGCCATGATGCCAAAAGGGGCGACCTTTCGGCCGCCCCTCTGGTTACTTGGTTACTTGCGGAGACCGAGCTTCGCGATCAGATCCAGATAGCGCTGGCCGTCCTTGTGACGGAGATAATCCAGCAGCGTCCGGCGCTTGTTGACCATCATGAGAAGACCACGACGCGAGTGGTTGTCCTTCTTGTGGCCCTTGAAATGCTCGGTCAGGTTCTTGATGCGCTCGGTCAGGATCGCGACCTGGACTTCCGGCGAACCGGTGTCACCCTCGGCGCGCGAATGCTCCTTGACGAGCTCGGTCTTGCGTTCAGCGGTAATCGTCATGAATTCATGTCCTCGACATCACAGATTGAAACCGCGAACGACCCGGACGTCTCCGTCCTCGACCTCGACCAGCGCGACCGGGACAGCGTCCAGTTCGGCGAAGTATTGGCCATCGTCTGCGGCGATCCCGGCCAAGATACGCCCCTGTCGGAGCGCCCCTGCCTGGTCGGGGGTGAGGGAGAGAGCCGGGATGTCGTCCAGCGCCACCCTCAAGGGCAGAAGTACATCTTCAAGCGCGGAGGCCTTAGCGAGTTCGTCCAGTTTGTCCAGCGATATCGCGGCGCTGAGGTCGAACGGACCGGCCTTGGTGCGGCGCAGCATGGTGACTTGGCCGACGGTGCCGAGGGCGATCGCGATGTCGCGGGCGAGCGAGCGGATGTAGGTGCCCTTCGAGACATGCGCGGTAAGCGTGACCTCCTCAATGGGGGAGTGGGGCAGGGGCGCATCCTGCAATTCCTCCCCGGCACGGGGAGGGGGACCGCCGTCCACTTGGACGGTGGTGGAGGGGGCTCACCAAGACCGTCCCGCTCGCGGAAGCCCCCTCCACCAGCTGCGCTGGTCCCCCTCCCCGTACCGGGGAGGATAGCGAGTAAATCGTCACATCCCGGCTCGCGAGCACCACCTTATGCCCAGCCCGCGCCAGATCATACGCCCGCTCCCCATCCACCTTCAGCGCCGAATACGCCGGCGGCACCTGAGAAATCGGCCCCGTGAACTGGGCAAGGACTGCCTCGACCGCCGCCAGAGTCGGCCGCACATCGGAGGTAGCAATGCTCACACCCTCCGCATCGAGCGTGTCGGTCTGCACCCCGAACATCACCGTAAAGTCATAGATCTTGTCGCTATCGAGCATCCGCCCAGCCAGCTTCGTCGCCTCGCCAACCGCAATCGGCAGAACCCCGGTGGCCAGCGGATCGAGCGTCCCCCCATGCCCCACCTTGAACTTCCCATACCCGCCGCTGCGCAAGGCACGCTTCACCGCCGACACCCCCTGCGTCGAGCCAAGTCCCAGCGGCTTGTCGAGAATGATCCATCCATGCATGCGAGAGTTCCATTGTTTCTAATTGAGGCGGAAGCGAGCCCCATCCCCTCCGTCATCCTGACGAAAGTCAGGACCCAGAGCCACAAGCGACGGTGTTCGGTACCCTGGGTCCTGACTTTCGTCAGGATGACGGAGGGTGAAGCCTACCCCAAAGCCTCGCAAAAATGCCGTCGGCACAGCGCGACATAGCGATCGTTCCCGCCGATCTCGGTCTGCTGCCCCTCGGCAATCGCCCGCCCGCTCCCGTCGACCCGCAGGTTCATCGTAGCTTTCCGCCCACACCCGCAAACCGACTTGATCTCCACCAACGAGTCCGCCAGCGCCAGCAACCGCGCAGACCCCGGAAACAGCGCCCCCTGAAAATCGGTCCGCAACCCGTAGGCCAGCACCGGAATCCCGACCACATCGCAGATATGCGCGAGCTGATCGACTTGCGCAGACGTCAGAAACTGCGCCTCGTCCACCAGCACGCACGAGATCGCGTCCTCGCCGTGCTGCCGCACCACGCAAGCCCCGATATCCGTCCCCGCATCGAACGCGATCGCCGGCGCCTCCAGCCCGATCCGCGACGTGATCGTCCCCGCCGCGAACCGGTCGTCGATCGCCGCGGTAAACAGCATCGTCCGCATGCCCCGCTCACGGTAGTTGAAGTCCGCCTGCAACAGGTTCGTCGACTTCCCCGCGTTCATCGACGCGTAGTAGAAATACAGCTTGGCCATGGGGGCAAAGAGCGGGAAGGCGGGCGGATGTCCAGAGGAGCGGTGCACTATGGCTCGGAATTCCCAAACCCGCTCCCGCAAGACCACCTCTCACCACCCGCTGCCCAACCACCATCCGTTCGTCCTGAGTAGCTGCTGAGCTTGTCGAAGCGGCGTATCGAAGGACAGGTTGGTGGGCGGAACCTGTGCTTCGATACGAGCCCTCGATACGCTTCTGCGAAGCTACTCGGTCTCTACTCAGCACGAACGGAAAGGGGGGCGGGGGTGCGAGGGGTCAGGGGGTAGGGAACCGGATGGGTCGCGATTTATTGTAATCGATCCCGCCGTCAGCCTGACTCGCTGCGACTGGGGCACTAAACGGCCCCCATTATCAATCTTCAGTCAGATCCCGCGCAACATGCGGATCCCGCAACAACTGGTCGATATGCGTGCCCTCGTCGAAGCTCTCGTCCGCGAGGAACTTGAGCTTGGCGGCATACCGCATCTGCACCCGGTTCGCGACTTCGCGCTGGAGGTAGGCGGTGTTGGTGCGCAGTGCCTTCAGCACCTTTTCCTCGTCCTTGCCGAGCAACGGCTTCACGAAGACGGTGGCGTGGCGGAGGTCGGGGGACATGCGGACTTCGGTGATCGTCACGAGGTGCTTTTCGAGCACCGGATCGTGGACGTCGCCGCGTGCGAGGATGTCCGACAAGGCGTGACGTGCCTGTTCGCCGACTCGCAACGAGCGGACGGCTTTTGCTTCTGGGGTATCGGTCTTCATCTTAAGCTCCCTCTCCCCCTCGGGGAGAGGGCGGGGGTGAGGGGGCGCCGCATACGCCAGCGCCTGGGACAGCCCCTCACCCAACCCTCTCCCCGCAGGGGAGAGGGCTTTAGTTACAAAGTGCGTTCGCGCATCTCGACTTCGAACGTCTCGAGGACGTCGCCGGCCTTGATGTCGACGAAGTTCGACGTGAACGTCACGCCGCACTCGAGCCCCGCACGGACCTCGGCGACATCATCCTTGAAGCGACGCAGCGATGCGATTTCGCCCTGGTAGATGATGACGTCGTTGCGCGTGATACGTGCCTTGAGCGCCTTGCGGATGTTGCCCTCGGTGACGAGCAGACCTGCCGCCTTGCCGTGCTTGCCCGCCGAGAAGACCTCGCGGATATCGGCACGACCGACGACCGTCTCGAACGCTTCCGGCCCGAGCTCGCCTGCCATCCCCGCCCGGATCTCGTCGATCAGGTCGTAGATCACGTCGTAATATTTGAACGCGACCTTCTGACGCTCGGCGATCTCGCGGGCCTTGGCGTTCGGACGAACGTTGAAGCCGATGATCGGAGCCCCCGAAGCGGCCGCCAACGTGACGTCCGACTCGGTGATGCCACCAACGCCAGAGCTCAGCACGCGCGCCTTGATCAGATCGGTGGAGATCTTGTTGATCGCCCCGACGATCGCCTCGACCGTGCCCTGCGTATCCGCCTTTACGACCAGCGGATATTCGATCGCCTGCTTTTCCTTCAGCGCCGAGAACATGCTCTCGAGGCTGGCAGGAACCGATGCGGTCCGCTTGTCGGTCTTCACGCTGCGACGATATTCCGCGACTTCGCGGGCGCGTGCCTCGTTCTCGACCACCTGGAACGGATCGCCCGCCGCCGGGACACCCGACAGACCGAGGACCTCGACCGGCATCGCCGGACCCGCTTCCTTGATCTGCTTGCCCTTGTCGTCGACCAGCGCACGGACCTTGCCGCTCTCGCCGCCGACCACGAAGATGTCGCCGACCTTCAAAGTCCCGCGGTTCACGAGGATCGTCGCGACCGGGCCACGACCCTTGTCGAGCTTGGCCTCGATCACCGTACCCTCGGCCGCGCGATCCGGATTGGCGCGCAGTTCGAGCAGTTCGGCCTGGAGCTGGATCTTCTCGATCAACGCATCGAGACCGATCTTCTTGGTCGCGGAGACTTCGACGTCCTGGACGTCGCCGCCCATGTCCTCGACCACGATCTCCTCGCTCAGCAGGCGCTCGCGCACCTTCTGGGCATTGGCGCCTTCCTTGTCGATCTTGTTGATCGCGACGATCATCGGCACGCCAGCCGCCTTGGTGTGGGCGATCGCCTCCACCGTCTGCGGCATCAGGCCGTCGTCCGCCGCCACCACCAGGATGACGATGTCGGTGACGTCCGCGCCACGCGCACGCATCTGCGTGAACGCTTCATGGCCCGGGGTGTCGAGGAAGGTAATCTTCGACTTGTCCTTCAGCGTGACCTGGTAGGCGCCGATATGCTGGGTGATGCCACCCGCTTCGCCGCGCACCACGTCGGTGCCGCGCAGGGCATCGAGCAGCGACGTCTTGCCGTGATCGACGTGACCCATGATCGTGACGACTGGGGCACGTGGCTTCAGCGTCTCCTCGGCATCATCGATCGTGTCGTTGGCCAGATCCTGGTCGACATCGCTGACGCGCGTCAGGTTGTGGCCGAACTCGGTGACGAGCAACTCGGCGGTATCCTGATCGATCGTCTGCGTCATCGTGACGGGCATGCCCATCTTGAACAGCGCCTTGACGAGGTCAGCACCCTTCTCGGCCATGCGATTGGCGAGTTCCTGCACCGTGATCGCCTCTGGGACGACGACGTCGCGGATCTGCTTGGCCTGCGCCTCGCGCGGACCGCCGCTACCACGACGCTCCTTCTCGCGCGCACGCTTCAATGCGGCGAGCGAGCGAGCGCGTGCACCATCACCATCGCCGAGCGCGCGGTTGACGGTGAGTTTGCCCGAGGTGCGACGATCGTCACCCTTGCGGTCACGCTGCTGCGGACGCGCTGGCACGGCGTCGCGACGAACGCCACCAGCCGGAGCATTGACGCCGGTCGCGCCGGGGCGCGCGGCGGTCGTGCCGGCATTCGCAGCCGTGGTCGGCGCTGCGGCAGCGGGTGCTGCGACAGGCTTTGGCGGCGGCGGAGGACGCTCTGGACGCGCCACCGGCGAGAACCGGCGCGGTGCCGGGAACGCCGGATCGCGGGTCAGTTCGATGATGGGCGGCGGTGCCGGCGGAGCAACAGGCGCCGGCGCAGGCTTGGGAGCCGGCGCAGGAGCAGCAGCGACCGGAGCGGGCTTCGGTGCAGGCGCAGGTGCCGCGGCAACCGGTGCCGGGGCAGGTGCCGCAGCGACGGGCGCTTCGACCGGGGCCGGCGCAGGCGCTGGCGTCGGTGCCGCGACCGGAGCGGGAGCCGCTTCGACCACAGGGGCCGGTGCGGGCGCAGGAGCCTCGACGGGCTTCGGCGCCTTGGCTTCAGCCTCGGCACGCGCACGATCGGCGACGCGATTGCGCTCGTCTTCGACCGCCTTGGCGCGCTCGGCCTCCTGGCGACGACGCCCTTCTTCCAGCGTGTTCATGCGCTGCTCTTCAGCCTCGCGGAGCAGCTTGGCCTGGCGCTCCTGCGGCGACAGATTGCTCTGCTGCTGACGCACGGGGGCGGGCGCAGGCTGCGGTGCACGCGCCTGCGGTGCCGGGGCTGCGGGGGCAGCCGCCGGGGCGGGCGCGGCAACCGGTGCGGCATCCGCGACCTGCACGTCGGGCTCGCCCGGACGGCGCAGGACGCGCGCGCTTGGTTTCCACGATCACCGTATTCGATCGGCCGTGGCTGAAGCTCTGCTTCACCTGGCCGGTCTCGACCGTGCGCTTCACACCCAAAGGTGCGCGCATGCCAAGTTTCGGCTTCTCGTTGTCCGTGTCGCTCACTCAAATTCCTCAGTCATGTCCACGGCCGGGCGTGTTCCGGTCGATCCGGACGCCTGTTGTATCGGTGGCGCCCCATTTTGTGGTGACGCCGATGCGCCCTGCGAGGCCGTTTCGCAAGACACGGAAGAAGGTTCGGGGCCGATAAAAAGCAGCCAACGGTCGAGCGCTTCGCTCACCCGCTTTGCTGCAGCGCGGTCGGTCAGGCCAATGTGTACCACATTTTCCCGCCCCAGCGCCAACGCCAATATGGTGCGCGATACCGGGAGTGCCAACCCCCGCAAACCCGAGCCCTCGACATCGTTGCCGATGCGCCACGCCTGATCGAGCTTGCGGTTGCCATCCTCGGCCGCATCGGACGCGTGATACAGCGCCTTCAGCTTGCCCTGGCGCGCGTTCTGCTCGATCCGGTCGGAGCCGATCAGCACCGTCCCCGAGCGCGATTCGAGCCCGAGCCGGTCGAGCGCGTTACGCTCGAGCGCGGCTTCGATCTTGGCGGGAAGCTCGGGATCGATGATGAACTCGCCGGTCTTGAACGCGCGCGAAAGAGCGCCCTTGAGCTTGCCCTTCTTGATCGCGGCTTCGAGCTCGACTCGCGTGACACCGATCCACGCGCCACGGCCGGGAGCCTTGGCGCGCACGTCGGGAAGGATCTGGCCATCGGGCGACAACGCGAGTCGCACGAGGTGGGGCCGCCCGTCGCGCTCGCCCGAAAGGATGCACTTGCGGACGGGCAAGTCGTCATCCCCCTCCCGCAAGCGGGAGGGGCTAGGGTGGGCTCGCGCTCACCACCTTTGCCGCCCTTGGCTTTCGCCTTGGAAGCGTGGGATTTGGCCGAAGCGTCGCCTTTAGCCGAAGCCGGGCGCCCACCCCTCGGTCCCCTCCCGCTTGCGGGAGGGGAGGAAGGTAGGGTGTCGGTAGCGCCTAGCGCCTCATCGGGAGGGTTCCGCATGTGCGTCCTCCTGCGCTGGAGTCGTCTTTGGAGCGTCACGGTCGACCAGCAGCTGACCCCCGCGCCGTAATTCTCGGTCGAGACCTCTTCGATCACGATCTGTACCGCAGCCGGGTTCTTTCCCAGCCGCTGCACGAGCGACTGGGTGACGTCGGCGACGATGCCGGACTTCTGGTCCTTGGTGGCGGACCCCGAGATGCGGATGCTGACGAAGGGCATCAGGCCTTGTCGCCCCCGCTCTTCGTGTCGGTCTTGTCCGCCGCGTCTTCGACCGAAGCGTCGTCCGCCGAAACGTCCTCAGCAACGGCTTCGTCGGCCGTCGTCTTTTCAGTCGCAGCATCTTCGACCACGGCGTCGTCAGCCGAAGCCTCTTCCACCGGAGTCTCGTCCGCCTCGACGTCGTCAGCAGAAGCCTCGGGAGCCTCGTCCTCGAACCAGTGCGCACGGGCGGCCATGATGATCTCGTTGCCCTGCTCGTCGCTCAAGCCATACTCGGCGAGAATCCCGCCCTTCGGCTCAGGCCGCTTCGGCGCATCTTCATTCCGACGACGTGGCTCGACGCGCTTCTTCTCGACCAGCTCGTCGGTCGCGAGATCGGCGAGGTCGTCGAGCGTCTTGATGCCCGCCTTGCCGAGCGTGACCAGCATCGCCTCGTTCAGATACGGCATGCCGGCCAGTGCATCCTCGACGCCGAGCGCGGTACGCTCTTCGCGGCTTGCTGCGTCGCGACGCTCCAGAGCCTCGGTCGCACGGTTCTGCAACTCGCCCGCCAGATCCTCGTCGAAGCCCTCGATGCCGGCGATCTCCTCGACCTCGACATAGGCGACCTCTTCGAGGTTCGTGAACCCTTCGGCGACCAGCAGCTGCGCGAGCGTCTCGTCGACGTCGAGCTCCTTCTCAAACATCGCCGAGCGCTCGACGAAGTCCTTCTGGCGCTTCTCCGACGCATCGGCCTCGGTGAGGATGTCGATCGCCTTGCCGGTGAGCTGCGACGCAAGCCGCACGTTCTGGCCACGACGGCCGATCGCCAGCGAAAGCTGATCATCGGGAACGACCACCTCGATGCGCTCTTCCTCCTCGTCGATCACGACGCGCGACACCGAGGCCGGCTGCAACGCGTTGACGACGAAGGTCGCGATGTCGGGCGACCAGGGGATGATGTCGATCTTCTCGCCCTGCATTTCCTGCACGACGGCCTGGACGCGCGAGCCCTTCATGCCGACGCAGGCGCCGACCGGATCGATCGACGAGTCATGCGAGATGACGCCGATCTTCGCGCGCGAACCCGGATCGCGGGCTGCAGCCTTGATCTCGATGATGCCGTCGTAGATTTCGGGCACTTCCTGCGCGAACAGCTTCTTCATGAAGTCGGGATGCGCGCGGGACAGGAAGATCTGCGGCCCACGGTTCTCGCGGCGCACGTTGAGGATCAGCGAGCGGATACGGTCGTTGACGCGCACCACTTCGCGCGGGATCTGCGCGTCGCGGCGGATGACGCCTTCCGCGCGGCCCAGGTCGACGACGACATGGCCGAACTCGACGCGCTTGACGACGCCGGTGATGATCTCGCCGGCGCGGTCCTTATACTCTTCGAACTGACGCTCGCGCTCGGCGTCGCGGACCTTCTGGAAGATGACCTGCTTGGCGGCCTGAGCCGCGATGCGGCCGAACTCGATCGGGGGCAGCGGATCGACGATGAAGTCGCCAAGCGCCGCATCCTTCTGGAGCTTCTGCGCGCCCTTGACGTCGACCTGCTTGAAATAATCGTCGACCGCCTCGACCACTTCGACGACGCGCCACAAGCGCAGATCGCCGGTGTTCGGATCGAGCTTCGCGCGGATGTCGTTCTCGGCGCCGTAGCGCGAGCGGGCGGCGCGCTGGATCGCGTCCTCCATCGCCTCGATCACGATCGCCTTGTCGATCATCTTCTCCGACGCGACCGAATTCGCGATCGCGATCAGTTCCGCGCGGTTTGCGGTGACTGCCGTGGCCATCAATGCTGTCCTTCTTCGGTGTCGGCCTCGTGAGCATCGGGCTCATCGGTGGGCGTATCTTGATAGAAAACCTCGTCCGCGCCCTCGGTAGAAAGCGGCGCGGTCGCGGCGATGAGACGGTCGGTCATGACGAGCTTGGCGTCGGCGACCTGCGAAAAGTCGATCGTCATGAGCTTGTGCTTGTTAACGTCGACGGTGATCTTCGTCCCCTCGACGCCCATCAGATTGCCCGAAATCTGCTTGCGGTCCTCGAACGGCTCGACGAGGCGGATGCGCGCCTCCTGGCCTTCCCAGTCGGCGAAGTCCTGGAGCCGGGTCAGCGGGCGATCGATACCGGGGCTCGATACTTCGAGACGGTATGCGTTCTCGCCGACCGGGTCCTTGCCCTCGGCTTCGAGCGCGTCGAACTTGTCCGAGATCCGGCGCGACAGCTCGGCGCAGTCGTCGATGAGCAGCTGGCGGGTGTCGGGGCGCTCCGCCATCACCTGCAACGTCGGATCGGACTTGCCGCCCTGCATGCGCACGCGCACGAGGCTGAGGCCGAGCGCGGTCGCCTCGGGTTCGATCAGGTCGGTCAGCAGGGCGATATTCGCCATCGAAATTCCAAACAGGGCCAAAGCACAGGTGATTGCCGCCGCGGAGCAAGCCCCGCAGCCTCTTCATCTGGCGATGTAGAGAAGTGATGTCCCTATACGCAGGGTGGCGCCCGTCCGCAAGCGGGAGCAACCTTCGTTTAGTACGCTGCGTTAGCGCAGGGATTTCCGGGAGAAGATCATGATTCGCAAAACGCTGTTTGCCACTGGGTTGCTGACAACCACGCTGCTCGCCTCGACCGCTTGTTCCGCGCAGCCGGCCGCGGCGGGCAAGCCCTTCAAGGAAACCGTGGTCGCCGATTTCGATCTCGCCCTGGGCGATGACGTTCCTGCCCGACAAGCGTATGCTCGTGACCGAGAAGAAGGGCCAGATGCTGCTCGTCTCCGCCGACGGCAAGTCGCGCCAAACGGTCGCCACGCTCACGGTCGATTCGGCCGGGCAGGGCGGGCTGATGGACGTCGTCCTCGCCCCCGACTTTGCGACCAGTCAGCGCGTGTATTTCAGCTATTCGACTGCAGGCGAGGGCGGCAAGGGCGTCGTCCTAGCCCGCGGTCGCCTGCGTCCGGATGGCGGCGGTGGCACGCGTCTCGGCGAGATCGAGGCGCTGTTCAGCGCGCGGCCGTTCGTCGAGGGCAACGGCCATTACTCCGGCCGCATCGCCTTCTCGCCCGATGGCAAATACCTGTTCTTCACCAACGGCGAGCGGCAGAAGTTCACCCCCGCGCAAGACCCGAAGATGACGCTCGGCAAGGTCCTGCGCCTCACGCTCGACGGCAAGCCCGCCCCCGGCAACCCGCTCGCGTCCAAGGGTTTCGCGCCCGAGATCTGGAGCTACGGCCACCGCAACCTGCTCGGTATCGCGTTCGACAAGCAGGGCAATCTCTGGGAGCAGGAGATGGGGCCGAAGGGCGGCGACGAGGTCAATTTGATCAAGCCCGGCCTCAACTACGGCTGGCCCAACGCCTCGAACGGCAGCAACTATGACGGCACCGACATCCCCGATCACAAGCCCGGCGATGGTTACGAGCCGCCCAAGGCGTTCTGGAACCCGGTGATCTCCCCCGGCGGCCTGATGATCTATTCGGGGAGCATGTTCTCGCAGTGGAAGGGTGACGCGTTCATCGGCGGCCTGTCCTCCAAGTCCCTCGTCCGCGTCCACCTCACCGGCACCAACGCCGCCAAGGGCGACCAATGGGACATGGGAGCAAGAATCCGCGAAGTCGAACAAGGCCCCGACGGCGCGATCTGGCTCCTGGAAGACGGCGGCGACTCCCAAGGCCGCCTGCTAAAACTGACCGCGAAGTAAGCCACAACACCATCCCCCTCCCGCAAGCGGGAGGGGCTAGGGTGGGCACGCGCTCACCTCCAACGTCATCGCTTCAGTCTGCGAATCTTCATCGCACCGGCAGCTAACGCCGAAACCGCGTGCCCACCCTCGGTCCCCTCCCGCTTGCGGGAGAGAGGAAGATCAGTCGCGCACGATCAGGTAGTTCATCCGTGCCGCCGCAATCGGCTTCTCCCGCTCGTCCTGCCACGCGGTCGCCTCGACGTTAGCCACCCGGTTCCCCAACCGCGTCACAACCCCAGCCGCCCGCGTAGGCTTATCCCGACCACCCCGCATGAAATCGACCGTAACGTTGACCGGCTTGATCCGCGCGTCGGCACCACCCTCAGCCTCCAACGCATGCTGCAAAGCCGCGATCGCCGCCATCTCCAGCAACCCCGAGATCGCGCCGCCATGCAAGAACCCAGGCCGGCCCAGCACGTCATCCGCAAACGGCATCAGCAACACAGGTGGCGCCCCATCCTCGGCTTCGACCGAAACGCGAAGAATCTCCGCATAAGGTGGCAAGCCGATCGTCATGCCTCGATCATTCTGTTGAGACCCATGCCGGCAACATCGCCCACCACCATGAACGTCCCCGCGACATGCGCCAGCGGATCGCTCGGATCGCCGTCATGCGCCTGCCCGCGCACGAACGCGATCGAGCGCGTGATCCGGTAGCATTCCCCGCGCCCGATCACCGTCTTTCCCGGCGTCGCCGGCCGCAGGTAATCGACCCGCAGGTCGAGCGTCGCATGCGGCACGAACGCGTTGCGCTTGATCCAGATCGCCAGGCTCGTCGCCATGTCCATCATCGTGATGATCGGCCCCGACGCGATCACGCCGCTCGCCGGATCGCCGATCAGCCGCTCGTCATAGGGCAGCGCAAGCTCCGCCCAGTCGTCGCCATGCGCGTGATAGCGCATCCCCAGCGCGGCGCCGTGCCCGCCGAACCCGCGCGTCGCAAACCATTGTGGATCAAAACCAGCCATGCGCGGAGCCTCTACACGCCGTGTGAACGCGCGCAACATTGCGGGCGCGCGGGGCCGGTTAGCGTTCCCGCAAAGATCGAGAGGATCGCCAGAATGAATGACCGGGTCACAATAAGCGTCGCCGACGGCATCGCCGACGTCCGCCTCAACCGCGCCGACAAGATGAACGCGATCGACCCCGCGATGTTCGAAGGCATCGCCGCCGCGATCGACCAACTTAAGGGCATGGCCGAAGTCCGTTGCGTCGTCCTCTCGGGCGAGGGCAAGGCGTTCTGCGCCGGTCTCGACATGGCCTCGATGGCGAGCGGTGGCTCGGGGCTGGCGCTCGGCGAGCGGACAGCGGAGGGCGCAAATCTCCCCCAGCAGGTCGCCTGGGGCTGGCGCACCCTACCGATGCCTGTCATCGCTGCAGTCCACGGCGTCGCGTTCGGCGGCGGGTTCCAGATCATGTCGGGCGCCGACATCCGCATCGCACATCCGGGCGCGCGCTTCGCGATCCGCGAGACCTATTGGGGCCTCGTCCCCGACATGGCCGGTATCGCGCTATGGCGCACGCTAGCCCGCGACGACGTGCTCCGCGAACTCACCTACACCGCCCGCGAGTTCGACGGTGCGGAAGCGTTGCGGCACGGCTTCGTAACGCGTCTGTCCGAAGACCCGCTCGGCGAAGCGATGATGCTCGCCCGCGAGATCGCAGCGAGGAACCCCCACGCGATCCAGGGCTCGAAGCGCCTCTACAACCTCGCAGCAGATGCGGATGCTACCGCGATCCTCCACGCCGAAACCGAGGAGCAGCTAAAGGTCATCCGCACGCCCAACCAAGTCGAACAGGTGCGCGCGAACACGGAGAAGCGGGCAGCGGTATTCGCGGACTGAACTCCCGTCATCCTGACGAAAGTCAGGATCCAGGGTAACGCACGGTGCCATTCACGGCTCTGGATCCTGACTTTCGTCAGGATGACGGAGGGGAGGGCGCTACCCCTGAGCACCACCCCGGCGAAGGCCGGGGCCCAATTGGAAAGGTCGTAGTAACGGAGCGCTGCGATTGTCACACCGTCCCCAATTGGGCCCCGGCCTCCGCCGGGGTGGTGCGCTACTGATGAGGTGAGAAAACCCTATTTCGCCGCCTTGTCATACGGCGTGAAATCCCGAAACCGGCAATAGCCCGACGGGATCGACATGCCCGCCGACACCGTCCGAAACCGATCGTTCCGACACAATTGCCCGCCATAAGCGTCCACAATCAGCGTATCGAGGGGCCGCAGCGACGGGCATTCGCCGACCGGCCCGGTCTTCCAGATCCGCTTGCCAGATTGCCGGTACAGGATCGTCTGCGAGATCGACGATCTCCGGCCCGTTGAGCTGCTGAAGATCGATGCACCGCACCGGCGCACCCGCGATCCGCCCCTCCAGCGGGTCCGATCGGCCGGCGAGAAGAGGCAGCGCCAAGGCCGCGAGAAGCACCGCGCGCATCATGGCTTCCGATACGGCACGAAGTCGCCGAAGCTGCAGCTCCCGGTCGGAAAGCGCGAAGTCTGGTCGAACGTCTGCGCGATGTCGCCGCGGCATAGCTGCCCGCTCGGCGTCCGCGTCACCAGGATATCGCCGCGCGCGATCCCCTCGCACCCGCCGACGGTATCGCTGCGATACACCAGCCCTTTATTTACCCGGTACAGGATCGTCGCGCCGTAGCCCGAACTCTGCTTTTGCGGAAACTGGTTGATGCACGTCTCGGGTTTGCCCGGCACCAGCCCGGCGAGTTCCTTCGCCAGCTTCTCCTGCACACCCGCCTCGCGCACCTGCGCCCGCTCGACATCCGCCTGGGTCTGCGTACACGCGCCAAGCAGTAAAGCCGGCAGCATCAACAGTGGTAGGGTCCGCATCCGCATCGCAACGCTCCTCAAAATCCCCGCCCCCTCCTACGCCGATTACCCGCGAAAATCATCCTTCGCCGCACGATACGCGGCAAGCTGCTCGACAGATGTCACCCGCAAGAACGGATTGGTCGCGCGCTCGAGCCCGATCGTCGTCGGTACCGTGGGCTCACCCTCGGCGCGCGCCGCATCCACCTCGACCATACGCGCGACGATGTCGGCATTGTCCGGCTCGGCGACCAGCGCATAGCGCCCGTTGCTCTGCGTATATTCATGCCCGCAGAACACCTCGGTCTCGTCCGGCAGCACCGCATAGCGCTGCATGTTCGCGAACATATCCGCCGGCGTCCCCTCGAACAGCCGCCCACAGCCCATCGCGAACAGCGTATCCCCAGTGAAGATCGCCGCATCGTCGGCGAAGTGGAACGCGATATGTCCCTGCGTATGCCCCGGCACCGTCATCACGGTCGCTGCATGGTCGCCGATCCGCACGACATCGCCTTCGCCGACCTGCTCGTCGAGTGTTGGGATCTTGTCCGCCTCCGCCGCCGGGCCGACGATCGTCGCGCCATAGGCCTTCATCTCGGCATTGCCGCCGGTATGATCGGGATGCCAGTGCGTCGTCCACACCCGGTCGATCCGCCAGTCGCGCATCTTGGCCGCGGCGATCACCGGCCCCGCCTCGCCCGGATCAACTACCACCGTCTCGCCCGAGACGGTGTCGTGGATCAGCCAGGCATAATTGTCGGAAAGCACCGGCACGCGGACGATATCGAGCATCAGCGGTTCACCACTTGCCGGTGTTCGGCATCGACGCCCACGGCTCGGCGGGATCGAGCGCGCCGTTCGCCTGCAACAGCTCGATCGAGATGTTGTCGGGGGTCCGGACGAACGCCATGTGGCCGTCGCGCGGTGGCCGGTTGATCGTCACGCCGGCATCGTGGAGCCGCTGGCAGGTGTCGTAGATATTGTCGACGCGGTAGGCGAGATGCCCGAAATTGCGGCCTTCGCCATACTCTTCCGGATCCCAATTGTGCGTCAGCTCGACCTCGGCGCCCTCGTCGCCCGGCACCGACAGGAAGATCAGCGTGAACCGACCTTTCTCGTTCTCCATGCGCCGGACCTCCTTCAGCCCCAGCAGTTCGAAGAACGCGATCGTCTCCGCCGGGTCGCTCACGCGGATCATCGTGTGGAGGTATTTCATGCTTGCTCCGAGGGTTGTTCGGAGAAGCAGATAGGGATGGGGGCCGTGGGGGAAAGGGCCGCAAGTGATGGAGGGCATAAAGCCACCACCCCGGCGAAGGCCGGGGCCCAGGTGGGGGACGTTGCTAATTGAGGACGGCGCTTCGTTACAACCACCTTTCCAACTGGGCCCCGGCCTCCGCCGGGGTGGTGGCGCTAGCGGCCGATCGGAGCGCCGCTGTTCGGCGCGCTGGGACGAGGAGCGGTGCCTCCCGTATCGAACTGCCGCAACGCCGTGACCGCGCTCCGCCCCACCGGCGTATCCGGCGCCAGCCGCGCCGCCTGTCCCCAGGCCTCCCGCGCCGCGGTCTCGTCGCCGGCCATCGCCGCGATGTTCCCCGCCTCCAGCTGCACCGAGGCATCGTCCGCCGAGCGCTTCAGCGCCTCGCCGATATCCTTCTTCGCCCGCACCGGGTTCCCCTCGCGCCGCGCCAGCGTCGCCGACAACAGCCACGCCAGCGGATCGTCCGCCGCATTGGTCAGCGCCAGATCGATATCGGTCCGCGCGGATTCCAAATCCCCCGTCGCCACCAGCGCGCGCGCATGGTCGAGCTGCGCCTCACCCAGCGGTAATCCGGTCAAGGTCCCCGCCGTCAGCGCCGAATCCAGCGCTGTGCGCGCCTTGGCTGGCTGCGCGGCGGCGAGCCATGCATTCCCGGCCTGCGCCCAATAATTTCCCGACCGAGTGTCCTTGGCGATCTGCGCTTCGCGCGCCGCGTCTTCGAACTCGCCGGCCGCCGACGGCCAGTTCTTCTCGGCCGCAAACGCGATCCCCGCACATTCCCGTGCGAAATACCGGCCCCCGAAATTCGCCAGCGCCCCGCTTCCGCGTGTGCCGCGCCCGGATCGGTGCCAGCCAGCGCGACGCACCGACGGAAGCGACCCTCCTGGACGTCTGCCGGACCGGCTTGCGGCACACTCGCCTTGGCGGAAGGCCCCTGGATCGGGGCGACGGCGAGAAGCAGGGTAAGGATCATAGCGCGGCGATCACATCCTCGACCGCCCGGATGATGAGGGTAATGTCGCTATCGCGCGACAGGCGGTGATCGCCGTCCTTGACCAGCCATGTCTGCACATCGGCTGAACGCAACAACTCGGCCAGCCGCGCGGTCCGCTGCCACGGCACGTCCGGATCGCGCTGGCCCTGGACCAGTCGGACCGGGCCATCGAACGCGATCTCGCCGAACATCAGCCGGTTCGCCTCGCCCGACGACCAGAAGGCGCGGGTGTAGACAGTCGGCTCCGGGCCATAGGGGTTCTTCCGCTCGATCCGCCCGTTGCTCAGCAACGCCATCTTCTCGTCGGTGGTGAAGCCCCAGTCGGTGAAGTCGGGCGCGGGCGCAACGCCGACCAGTCCCTTGACCAGGTCAGGGCGCATCTTCGCCGCGAGCAGCATCAGCCAACCGCCCATCGACGATCCGACGAGGATCGCGGACTCCTCCACAAGAGCATCGATCATCGCCAGCACGTCGTCGCGCCAGTCGACCAGGGTCTGGTCCTCGAACGCGCCCTCGCTTTGCCCGCAGCCGCCATAGTCGAACCGCAGGAAGGCGCGGCCCTCGGACTTCGCCCAGGCCTCCAGCGTCACTGCCTTGGTCCCCGCCATGTCCGACGCATAGCCCGACAGGAACACGAGCGTCGGCCCGGTACCGGGGCTATGATGATAAGCGAGGCGAGGGCGCTCCTTGGCGGGAGGCGTCTCGGCGGCGGTGGCGGCGGCGGGGGCGATATCGGTCATGCCGCCATCCTTAGCCGCGCGTCACGGACGGAGAAAGTCGTCCAATGCAGCCTGGAACGCGACAGGCTGATCGAGCATCACGAAATGCGCCGCATCGCGGATATCGACGAAGGTGACGTGCGGCGCAGTGGCATAGGCTTTCCGATAGAGCGCGTCGGCAACCGGCTTGGTCGGCCCCACCGCGTTCCACGGATAGACCAGCGTGATCGGCGCCGCGATCGACGCCATGGCGGGACGCAGGTCGGTGGTCAGATCCTCGTACATCGCCTGCGCCGAGACGCGCGCGTCCGCCTTGGCCGCCCAATCGGCAACGGTCGTGCGCGATGCGGGCTTCAGCGCCATGCGCGCGGCAAGCGCTTCGTTCGCCGCCACGTTTGCCGGCTTGCCGTACGCGGCGGCCATGCCCGCGCGCATCGCCTTGGCCTGCGGTTCGAGCGCCGCCACGGTGGCACCGGGCGCAAAGATTTCGCCGATATACGGGAGCGAATCGACGATCATCAGCTTACCGACCGCGTCCGGGTGAGTCTTGGCGAGCATCAGCGCGACCAGGCCGCCCATCGAGTGGCCGACGATGGCGGGCTTGTCGAGCTTCGACTGGGTGATCAGCGTGTGGAGATCGGCGACGATCCCGTCGAGAATACCGGGCGACAGGTTCGCGCGCGGATCGTCCCCGCCGAAGCCGTTGACCTGCACGACATACACTCGATGCGTCTTGGCGAGCGTCGGCACCACGCCGTCCCACACCGCGCGGCGAGGAGAGGCCGGGAATGAGGATCACCGGCGTGCCCTTGGCGACCTTCTGCACTGGGCCGACAGTCCGAACGGAGATGTGCGGCATCGTCGTTTCGACCGAAGCATGCGCTGTGCCGGGGGCAGCCTGCGCATGGCTCGCGCCCGGATGCAGGACGATCATCAGCGTGACGGCGGTGGCGGCAAGCCGAGCTTTGAGATGCGAGATCATGTCACAGGCTCCTTCGACGGGCTGGTGAAGATATCCTCGATGGCGAGGTCGAACAGTTCGGCGATCTTGAACGCGAGCGGCAGCGACGGATCGTAGCGTCCCGTCTCGATCGCATTGACGCTCTGCCGCGAGACTTCGAGGCGCTCGGCCAAGTCGCCCTGGCTCCAGTCGCGCTCGGCACGCAAAACTTTCAAGCGGTTCTTCATGCTTCGCGGCGCATCGTCACGATATTATAGCCCCAGCCGATCCACAGCCCGGCGAACCACAGCACTGCCGCGTAATAAGCGGGGATGTGCGGCACCAGCCCGAAGCCTTCGAGAAATCCCCATGCGGTCATGACGCTCAGCATGAACCCGCTCGCGACCAGCGACTGGCGGATCATCAGCATACGCAGATATTCGTCGGTCTCCTCGACGATATAGCGGCCGAGCACGAGGAAGATGCCGATCAGCGGCAGGGCCGGCAGCAGCGCCGCGACATAGGCGATCGGTCCGTGCACCGAGCCATGTACGAATAGATAGATCGTCGCGAACAACAAGGCTGCGTAGACGAGACTGAGCAGCATGACACGGCGGTTGTAACGGCGAATGGCGGGATTCGTGAGCATGGAAAGCGTCCTTTCGAATCAGTAAAGGAAGCTTGTCACTGGTAGATGTAGGAGTCAATGACGCTTTACAGGTCATCTCGATCCTCCCCGCCAGGGGAGGTGGCACCGAAGGTGACGGAGGGGGAGGACACGGAACCGAGGTTGGCGCTGGCCTCCCCATCCGTCTGTCAAACGCCAGCCACCTCCCCCTTGCGGGGGTGGATCATTGGGGCGACCTCGCGCCGCGTGTCAGATGATGAATTCGACCGTCTTCATCTGCGTCTGATCCGCCGCGACTGCGCCGCGCTTCTCGATCATCTGGCGGTGCAATTCGGCGACCGTCTCGCTCCCGCGCGTCTTGCACAGCGCCGGCACGAACGCATGGACCAGCGCGCCGAGCCCGCCCTTGATCATCGTCAGCCCGAAGCGTCCGGCGACGCCGAAATGCCCGGCATAGCTCTCGCCGACGGTGGCGGGGTGGTCGAGGAACAGGCGGCGGAACATCGGCAGTCTCCTGCTTGCTCTATATCAGGCGGCAGCCAAGGCGTCGACCATGCCCGCCGCCAGCACGCTCAGCGTGTCGTCACGCGCGCCCATCACGACGATCCGGTCGCCCGGCCTTGCCTCGGCCACCAGCGCGGCAGTCGCCTCCGCGCGGTCGGCGATGTGTCGCGCGTCGCGGCCACCCGCGACGATCTGCGCGACGATGTCGGCGCTAGTGACTTCCCGCGCGACCGTGCCGCCATAATAGGCGGGTTCGGGGAGCACGAGCACGTCGTCTTCGGCCATCCGCTCGACGAACGTGGCGACGAGTTCGCGGCCCATCACCTTCAGCGGGCCATAGCCATGCGGCTGGAACAACAGCAGCAGCCGACCGGGAAACGCGTGAAGCGTGTCGAGCGTCGCGGCGATCTTGTCCGGGTTGTGCCCGAAATCGTCGATCACCGAGACCCCGCCGGCCTCGCCGACCAGATCGAAGCGTCGCCGCAGGCCCGTGAACCCGGCGATCGCCTTGACCGCATCGGACAGCGAAACATCCGCCGCCATTGCCGCCCCGATCGCGGCGAGCGCGTTCGACACGTTGTGGCGGCCGGGGACCGCCAGCTTCACCGGCGTCCGCACGCCGCGCGACACGAGATCGAAGCGGATCGCGAACGGCTCGGGCTTGAGGTTCTCGGCGCGCAGATCGGCCGACGCATCGATTGCGAACGTCGTCACCTGGCCGCGCGGCAGGCGTGAGGCGAGCGCCGCGGCGTCGGGATCGTTGGCGTTCACCACCGCCGTCTCGGCCTTCGCGAGAAAGTCCCCGAACAGTACGCGCAGTTCCTCGAGCGACTTGTGGTCGAGGCTGACATTGTTCAGCACCGCAATCTTCGGCGCATAGCCGGCGATCGATCCATCGCTCTCGTCGACCTCGCTGACGAACGTCTCGCCCTCTCCGACCAGCGCACTGGCGAACGGCGCGTCGGGGGTGGCGAAGTTCTTCATCACCGCGCCGTTCATCACCGTCGGATCGCGCCCGACTGCATGCAATATCCAGCCGATCATGCCCGTCACGGTCGACTTGCCGCTGGTGCCCGCGACACCGATCGGCAACCGGCTGTCGTTGAACAGCGACGCCAGCATCGCCGCGCGGGTCGAGCGGGTGCAGCCGAGCGCCTCCGCCGCGATCATGTCGGGCACGCTCGCCTCGATCGCAGCGGAGGCGATGACGAGCTGGTCCGCCGATACGATCCCGCTGCCGTCCTGCGGGAACAGCGCGACGCCTTTGGCGGCAAGGTCGTCGAACTTGGCGGGCACGCGGCCCTGGTCGAGGTTGCGGTCCGAGCCCGCGACGGTCGCACCGCGGCCCGCGAGGATCATCGCGAGCGGCATCATGCCCGAGCCACCAATGCCGACGAAGAAACAGGGTTTGCTGATATCCATGCCGTCGCGATATGGGCGGTTTGGTAACGGGGCAAGGTCGGGAACACGAACAATGCGCATCGGTGTCCTCGCCGCGTCGAGCCGGACCAATCCCGCGGCAATTGCAAAAATGACCGCTTACGCGGCGACTGCGTTTCCTGAGGTCGAACTCGTCTTCCATCCGCAATGCTTGGAGACCGACGGCCATTTCGCGGGCTCCGACTTTCGCCGCGCGGCTGCGTTTCTCGAATACGCCAACGATCCGGCGTTCGACGCGCTCTGGTTCCTGCGCGGCGGCTATGGCGCGAACCGCATCCTCGCGATGGTCATGCCCGAACTCGGCCGCGCGGCGCGTCACAAGACGTATCTCGGCTATTCCGACGTCGGCTTCCTCCTCGGCGCACTCTACGCCCGCAGGATCGGCCGACCGGTCCATGGGCCGATGGTCAGCGACATCAACCGGCATGACGGCGAGGCGACGGTCGCGCGGTCGCTCGGCTGGATGGTGCACGGCGATCGCGAGGGACTTGAGCCTGGGCTGGATGGGCGTCCTTCAGCGGCGTTCAACCTCAGCATCCTGACCTCGCTGATCGGCACACCGTGGCTGCCCGATCTCACCGACCACGTCCTGATCGTCGAGGAGGTGTCGGAGCCGATGTACGCGATCGACCGCATGCTCTTCAAAGTCGCCAACGCCACGCAGTTGAAGGGTATCGCGGGGTTGCGGCTCGGCGCGGTGACCGCGGTGCAGGA
This sequence comes from Sphingomonas sp. LR55, assembly GCF_036856015.1. Lineage (NCBI taxonomy): Bacteria > Pseudomonadati > Pseudomonadota > Alphaproteobacteria > Sphingomonadales > Sphingomonadaceae > Sphingomonas > Sphingomonas sp. LR55. The sequence goes on along the minus strand of NZ_JASPFO010000001.1, from coordinate 2,263,047 downwards.
GAACGATCCGCCATGGGGCGAAACGCTGGATTACATGATGGTCCGCTGGTCGCGTGACATGGGTGTGCCGTATCTCGGGCGGGCGGAGATCGGCCACACGCAGGCGAACCGCGTGGTGCCGTTCGGGGTGGTTTGAGAGGGTCTGGCTAGCGGCGGCTGCGAGGGCGGCGAGGAAGTCCCGTCCGTGCCCGGCTTCGACCGTCATCCCCCCGACCGTCAACCCCGCCCGACCGTCAACCCCGCCCGACCGTCAACCCCGCCCGACCGTCCCACCCTCTCTACCGTCACCCCAGCGAAAGCTGGGGTATCCCCGTTGGCGTATGTCGCGGCTCGAACCGGGAGATCCCAGCTTTCGCTGGGATGACGGAGGGGCTGAGCGAGAACGCCGAGCGCTGGCGTTTCACCTCGCCGTCGGATCGATCACCTGCATCCCCCCGAACCGCACCTTCGGCTGCCCCGGCACCGTATAGCTCTCCGCCGCCTGCTCTACCGCCCAGGCGCGCAGATCCGCCACCACCTCGACCCGCTGCAACCGATCCCGCTCGCGCATGAACACGACCAGATCGTCGCGCCGGTTGCAGTCGCGCGTGTCCGCCGTCGCACACGGCGAATACAGGATCGCCAACGCCACGATTGTCCCGGCAGTGTCGAGCACCGCTGCGCCCTTCTCAGGACAACTATGCGCTCGGCACGCGGTGAAGCGGTACAGCGCCCCGATCCGCGTCGGTTCGTCGGGTGGCCCGTGCAGCACCTCGATCTGCTGATCGGCAACGTCGCCGTTCGCATAAAGATACGATGCCTTGCGCTTGCCGATGAACCGCCGGATCGCAGCCGTGAAGGCCGGCGTCACGATCAGCCGGTTCGTATCCCGGCACGCCGCCAACCGCGTCGGCGCGCATGTTGCAGCAGGACCCGCAGCAGCGGACAGCATCATCAACACACCCAGCATCGCATTCTCCCAAACCGCCCAGCCACTCCCCAATCCGGCGCATGTCCGTCTGGAGTAGCCCTGTGCGCGTATCGTCTTATATACACGCCGTGCGCGGATCGGTCCGCGCATGTCATCCCGAGAGAAAGTCTCCCATGTCTGCAATGTTCCGAATCACGCTGCCCGACGGTTCCGTCCGCGAGGTTGCGCCCGGGACTACCCCCGCGGATGTCGCCGCGGCGATCGGCCCGGGCCTCGCCAAGGCCGCGCTCGCCGCGCGCATCGACGGGCAGGTGCGCGATCTCAACCGGCCGTTCGAGGGCGATACCGCACTCGCGCTGGTGACCGCGCGCGACGAGGCGGATGCGCTCGAACTCGTCCGCCACGATCTCGCGCACGTCATGGCCGAAGCGGTACAGCACCTCTTCCCCGGTACGCAGATCACCTTTGGCCCTGCCACCGACGACGGCTTCTACTACGACTTCGCGCCGAAGGATCGCCCGTTCACCGACGAGGACCTGCCCGCGATCGAAGCCGAGATGCGCGCGATCATCGCCCGGAACGAGCCGTTCCTGCGCGAGGTCTGGTCGCGCCAGCAGCTGATCGATCGCTGGACGCAGCAAGGCGAGAGCTTCAAGGCCGAATGGGCCGCCGAACTGCCCGAGGGCGAGGAACTGACGATCTATCGCCAGGGCGAGTGGCTCGACATGTGCCGCGGGCCGCACATGGCGTCGACCGGCAAGCTCGACCCCGCCGCGTTCAAGCTGACGCGCGTGTCGGGCGCCTATTGGCGTGGCGACCAGAAGAACGCGATGCTGTCTCGCATCTACGGCACCGGCTGGCTCAACAAGAAGCAGCTCGACGCGCATCTGCTGCGGATCGAGGAGGCGGCCAAGCGCGACCATCGCCGCATCGCGCAGGAAATGGACCTGTTCCATCTCCAGTCCGAAGCGCAGGGCTCGGTGTTCTGGCATCCCAAGGGCTGGGTGATGTGGCGGCAGCTCGAGGCGTATATGCGCCGCAAGCTCGACGCCGCCGGCTATGCCGAGATCAAGACGCCGCAGCTGATGGACGCCAAGCTTTGGGAGGCGTCGGGCCATTGGGGCAAGTTCCGCGAGAACATGTTCGTGGTCCCCGACGAGGTGCCCGGAATTGATCCGAACGCCCCCGTGCTGACCGGCAAGGGCGACCTGATGGCGTTGAAGCCGATGAACTGCCCTGCGCACGTCCAGGTCTTCCGCCAAGGGATCAAGTCGTACCGCGACCTGCCGCTGCGGCTTGCCGAGTTCGGCTGCTGCCACCGCAACGAGCCGCACGGCGCGCTGCACGGCATCATGCGCGTCCGCCAGTTCACGCAGGACGACGCGCACATCTTCTGCACGCCCGAGCAGATCGTCGCCGAGACGCGCGCGTTCTGCGAGTTGCTCGACGCGGTGTACCGCGACCTGGGGTTTGCCGACTACATGGTGAAGCTTGCGTTGCGTCCCGATAATCGCGCCGGCGACGACGCGCTGTGGGACCGCGCCGAAGGCGATCTGCGCGAGGCATTGACGCTTGCCGGGCTGATGGAGGATCGCTTCCAGTTCGAGGAGCTGCCGGGCGAGGGGGCGTTCTACGGACCGAAGCTCGAATTCCACCTGACCGACGCGATCGGCCGGACGTGGCAGTGCGGGACGTTGCAGCTCGATTATGTGCTGCCCGAGCGACTCGACGCGTCGTATGTCGGCGCGGACGGCGAGCGGCATCGCCCGGTCATGCTTCACCGCGCGATTCTCGGCACGTTCGAGCGCTTCCTCGGCATCCTGATTGAGCATCATGCCGGACGTTTCCCGCTCTGGCTCGCGCCGGTGCAGGCGGTCGTCGCGACGATCGTGTCGGATGCCGACGACTATGCCGCCGAGGTCGCGGCCAAGCTGAAGGCTGCCGGGATCCGCGTCGAGACCGATCTCCGCAACGAGAAGATCAACTACAAGGTGCGCGAGCACAGCCTCGCGAAGGTACCGAACCTGCTGGTCGTCGGCAAGCGCGAGGCCGAGGAGGGCAAGGTCGCGCTGCGCACGCTCGGCAGCCAGGCACAAACCATCCTGACGCTCGACGAGGCGATCGCGCGTCTTGCGGTCGAGGCACGCGCACCCGATATGTGATCCAGCCTAATTGATCTTGGGTGGGCCGGCTATTCGCCATCTGTTCGGGCGCGCGTTTCTGCGCTATACGCCGGCCCAAATATTGTCTGAAACTTCAGGAGCAACCCCCATACGTCCTCCCACGATACGCCGGCCGATGCAGACGCCCGCGATGAACGGCCCGCGATTCAACGAATTCATCCAGAGCCAGAAGGTCCGCGTGATCGATCACGAGGGCGAGAATCTGGGCGTGATGTACACGCGCGAAGCGATCGAGCAGGCAGCCGAGCATGGCCTCGACCTGGTCGAGGTGTCGCCTAACGCCGATCCGCCCGTCGCCAAGTTCCTCGATGTCGGCAAGTTCAAGTACGAGGCGCAGAAGAAGGCGAACCTCGCACGCAAGTCGCAGAAGACGCAGGAGATCAAGGAGATCAAGATGCGTCCGAACATCGACGACCATGACTACGACACGAAGATGAAGAAGGTGAACGACTTCATCGGCGAGGGCGACAAGGTCAAGATCACGCTGCGCTTTCGCGGTCGCGAACTCAGCCATGGGCAGCTCGGCATGAATTTGTTGAAGCGCGTCCAGGACGACGTTGCGGAGATCGCCAAGATCGAGGCGTATCCGCGCATGGAAGGCCGCCAGATGCTGATGGTGCTCGCACCGAAGTAAGGCTGCACCGTCACCCATCAGGGTGCGCAGGCTATGGGGCCGGTTCGACAGGGGTCGGACCGGCCTTTTTCGTGTCTGCACCGCTCCCGTGCGTCCGGGCGGTAGCGGAACCGCCACCCAGCCCCTAGATTCCAGTCGATGTCCGCTCCCAATTCCCCCGACCGTTTCAACGAAGACAAATCCACCTTCGCCGTCCGGGGCGGCGGGGAGGCCCCGATCTCGCGGCGGGCGTGGCCGCGATCCGCAACGTGCTCGACACGCTGCCGATCCGCCCCGGCGTCTACCGCATGCAGGACGCGCGCGGCGACGTGCTGTACGTCGGCAAGGCGCGCGCGTCCGGAACCGCGTTGCGAACTATGTCCAGGTCGAGCGGCTCACCAAACGCCTCCAGCGGATGGTGTCGCAGACGCGGTCGATGACGATCGTAACGACCAACAACGAGGCCGAGGCACTGCTGCTCGAATCGCAGCTCATCAAGCGCTACCGCCCCGCCTACAACGTGCTGCTGCGCGACGATAAGAGCTTCCCGTTCATCCTTCTGCGCGACGACCACGCCTTCCCGCGCGTCCAGAAACACCGCGGCGCGCGCCGGGCGAAGGGCAATTACTACGGGCCGTTCGCCAGCGCCGGGTCGGTCAATAACACGCTCAACGCGCTCCAGAAGCTTTTCCTCCTGCGCAGTTGCACCGACAGCTTCTTCAAGACCCGCGATCGGCCATGTCTGTTGTACCAGATCAAGCGGTGCTCGGCGCCGTGCGTCGGCCGGATCGACGAGACCGCGTACCGGGAACTGACCGAGGATGCGAAGGCGTTCCTAGGCGGTAAGTCGACCGGCGTGCAGGCCAAGCTCGGCGCGCAGATGCAGGCCGCCGCGGAGAACATGGACTTCGAACTCGCGGCTTTGCTCCGCGATCGTCTCCGTGCGCTCACCTTCATCCAGGGCACGCAGGCGATCAATGCGGAGGGCGTGGGCGACGCCGACATCTTCGCGATGGCGTGCAAGGACGGGCTGATCGGCATCCAGGCGTTCTTCATCCGCGGCGGCCAGAACTGGGGCCATCGCAGCTTCTTCCCGCAGCACACCAACGACGTCCCCGAGGACGAGGTGCTGACCAGCTTCCTCGGCCAGTTCTACGAGGACGTGCCGCCGCCGAAGCAGATCCTGCTCGACCGCGAATTGCCGGAGGGCGCGCTGCTGGTCGAGGCGTTGGGCGAACGCGCTGGCTACAAGGTCGCGATCCAGGTCCCGCAGCGCGGCGATCGCCGCCGCCTGATGGACCAGGCCACGCGCAACGCGGTCGAGGCGATCGAGCGGCGCCAGGCCGAATCGACGACACAGGCGAAACTCCTGCGTGAAGTCGCCGACCTGTTCGATCTCCCCGAGCCGCCGCAGCGGATCGAGATCTACGACAACAGCCATATCCAGGGCACCGCGGCGACCGGCGCAATGGTCGTTGCCGGGCCTGAGGGCTTTCGGAAAGGCCAGTATCGAAAGTTTAACATCAAGAACAAGGATACCGCGCCGGGCGATGATTTCGCGATGATGCGCGAGGTCTTCACCCGCCGCTTCTCGCGCGCGCAGGCCGAAGACCCCGATCGTGACTCAGGCGACTGGCCGGATCTGGTGCTCATCGACGGCGGCAAGGGCCAGCTTAATACGGTCAAGGCCGCGCTCGAGGAGATCGGCGTCGAGGACGTGTGCCTGGTCGGGATCGCCAAGGGGCCGGAACACGGCCGCGATGGTCGCGAGGTGTTCCACATGCTCGATGGTCGCGAGTTCCAGCTCCCCGTCAACGCGCCGGTCCTGTTCTACCTCCAGCGCCTCCGCGACGAGGTCCACCGCTTCGCGATCGGCGTCCACCGCGACAAGCGGAGCAAGGCGATCGGCGCCAGCCCGCTCGACGAGGTCCCCGGCATCGGTCCGGCGCGGAAGAAGGCGCTGCTGATGCACTTCGGCACCGGCCGCGCGGTCCGCAATGCCAGCTTGCAGGATCTGCAACAGGCGCCCGGCGTGTCTGCCGGCGTCGCGCAACAGGTGTATGATTTCTACCATTCGCGCTGATCGGTGGCAGTCGGCGACGCTCGCGGCCTGCGATCGTAAGGAAACGAAACCTGATCTTCATTATCCTCGGATAGAGAGGGCGCAGTGACCACGCCCGTCTTCCTGACTATTGATACGGAGTTCGCGTGGCGGCATCACGTCGCCGGGCTCGACTGCGACGCGATTTACGCGCGGTCGCTTGAGCCGGCCGGCGTCGGGCTAGCCTATCAACTGGGCGAACTCGCGCGGCACGATCTGAAAGCGTGTTTCTTTGTCGATCCGATGCCCGGCATCACCTTCGGTCTCGCCCCTATCCGTCGCATGATCGAGACGATCCTCGCCGCGGGGCAGGAGGTCCAGCTTCATCTCCATCCCAACTGGACGACCGCGAAAGCCGGCGACCGCGGCGCCGCGCACGACCGGTTCTCGCTGTTCGACTATAGCCTGGCCGAGCAGACCGATCTGCTCGTGCGCGCCACCGAATTGCTGGTCGCGGCAGGAGCACCGCATCCGATCGCCTTCCGCGCCGGCAGCTATGCCGCCAACGACGACACGTTGACCGCGCTTGCGGCACTCGGGTTCAGCTACGACAGCAGCCATAACGGCTCGCAGGCTCCGGGAACGAGCCGCATCTCGCTGCCTGCGCAGCAGATCTCCCCGGTCCGCCGTGCGCAGGACAAGGGCGTGATCGAAGTCCCCGTCACCGTGATAGAGGATCGGCGAGACAAGATCCGGACCTTCCAGCTCTGCGCGCTCTCGGCTGGCGAGACCTATGACGCGCTGGAGCATGCCGCGGTGTCGGGGCATGCGGTGGTGACGATCGTCAGCCACGGTTTCGAACTGGCGAACCGGAGCGGTACGCGGCCCAACGCGGTCCATGTGCGGCGCTTCACGGCGTTGTGCGGGATGCTGTCGGAGATGCGCGAAGTGTTGCCGACGCATCATTTCGCGGATCGGCCGCCGCTCGCGCTCGACCGCGCGGATACGCCGCTCGCGCCCGATCAGTTGCGGACCCGCTGGCGGCAGGCCGAACAGCTCTGGTCGAACTGGGTCGAGGAACGGCCGCGATCGCGCGGGCTGTAGTGGCAGATGGTGCGGTTCGCCGCCTGCCACTGAAGTTCCAGATCGGCGCCCGGACCCTCGCGACCATTCCCCGGCACCTGGTGCGCGTGTCGTTTTCGCTCGACGCGGTGCTCGCGGCCACGCCAACGATCTTGCCGCCGCTGCCCGACGATGCCGATGGATATCTGGTGACGTCGTTGCCCGAACTGATGCTCGCCGGTCTCGATCGCCACGGCCTGCTCGCGTTCGTTCGGCAGCACTATGTGCGGTATCATATCGATCTTGCGGCGGGGGAGGCGGCGTGGCTCGCGGGATTGTCCGGCAGCGCAAGGTCGGGGATCAAGCGCAAGGCGAAGAAGCTCGCCGCAGCGAATGGCGGCGTGCTCGATATCCGGCGCTATCACGATGTAGCGGCGTTCGCCGACTTCCACCCGCTCGCCCGCGCGGTGTCGGCGACGACGTATCAGGAGAAGCTGCTCGGATCGGGACTGCCCGGCGATGTGGCTTCGGTGCGTCATCTCAAGTCGCTCGCGGCGCAGGACAGGGTGCGTGCCTGGCTGGCGTTCATCGCAGGCCTGCCGGTCGCGTATCTGTGCTGCACCGCCGACGGCGACTCGCTGTGTTACACCTATGTCGGGCATGATCCGGCGCATAACGACCTGTCGCCGGGCGCGGTTTTGCAGGTCGAGGCGTTGCGCGCGCTGTTCGCGGAGAAGCGGTTCGCACGGTTCGACTTCACCGAGGGCGAAGGCCAGCACAAGCGGCAATTCTCGACCGGGGGGACGGCGTGCGTCGATGTGCTGCTGTTGCGGCCAACGCTGGCGAACCGCGTAACGGTGATGGCGCTGCAGACGTTCGACCGTGTGATCGCGACGGCCAAACGCGCTGCAACGCATCCGGCCTTGGCCACGCTCGCAAAGAAGATCCGCCGCTGATCGTCTCCCCATCCTGAGGGAGAGAGGGGTGGAGACCTTTTACCCTCTCCCATGCGGAGCGGGGTATAGGACCTGCATGCACCTCCGCGCAGCCGCCATCGTCGTTGCCGTCCGCCAGCATGGCGAGCATGGTGCGATCGTGCGGGCGCTGACCCGCAACGACGGTGTCCAGCCCGGTTATGTCCGCGGCGGACGGTCGCGCGCGATGCGGCCGGTGCTGCTCCAGGCGAACGTCATCCAGGGCGAATGGCGGGCGCGGACCGGCGAGCAACTCGCCTCGCTGACCGCCGAGCTGATCCATAGCCGCGCGCAGATGCACGGTGAGCCGCTGGCGGCGGGCGCACTCGAATGGGCCACCGCGCTGGCCGCCGCCGCGCTGCCCGAAGCGCAGCCTTATCCGCACATCCACGATGCGCTCGAAGGCGTGCTCAGCGCGATCGAGGCAGCACCATCGGCGCGCGGCTGGGCGGCGGCGCTGGTCCGGTACGAATTATTGGTGCTGGCCGAACTCGGCTTCGGCCTTGATCTCGACCGCTGCGTCGCGAGCGGAATCGATGAGGATCTCGGCTTCGTCAGCCCCAAGAGCGGCGCGGCGGTCTCGCGCGGGGCGGCGTTCGGCTATGAGGCCAAGCTGCTCAGATTGCCGCCCTTCCTTCTCACCGGTGGCGAAGCTGCGTGGCCGGACATCTTCGACGGCCTGCGCCTGACCGGTCATTTCCTGGCGCGCGACATCCTCGTCGACCGTCGCGCCGATCCGTTGGCAGCGCGCGACCGGCTGGTCGATCGACTGAAAAGGGCGGTTGCGTGAGCGTGCACCGCCCGGCAAGGGCCGCGCAGGAGGAACGTACATGCCCTTGATCGCGATACTGGCCGGCGACGGCATCGGACCCGAAGTCACCGCAGAAGCGCGGCGGGTGCTCGATACGCTCGGCATCGGCCTCAGCTACGAAGAGGGCCTCGTCGGCGGCGCCGCGTACAAGGCCGCGGGTCATCCGCTGCCGCCCGAGACGCTCGACCTCGCCCGCCGTGCCGATGCGATCCTGTTCGGTGCGGTCGGCGATCCTGACTGCGATGCGCTCGAACGCCAGTTCCGCCCCGAGCAAGCCATTCTCGGCTTGCGCAAGGACCTCGGCCTGTTCGCTAACCTGCGTCCTGCGAAACTGTTCGCCGGCCTTGAGGACGCATCCGCGCTTCGCCCCGAGATCGCCCGGTCGATCGACATGGTCATCGTCCGCGAACTGACCGGCGACGTGTATTTCGGCGCGAAGGGTATCCGCACCACCGCCGACGGCCTGCGCGAAGGCCATGACGAGATGCGCTACGACGAGACCGAGATCGCACGCATCGCCCGCGTCGGCTTCGAGACCGCACGCACCCGGAAGGGCAAGCTGCTCTCGGTCGATAAGGCCAACGTCCTCGAAACCTCGCAACTCTGGCGCGACGTCGTGATCGAGATCTCGGCTGACTATCCCGATATCGAACTCAGCCACATGTACGTCGACAACGCGGCGATGCAGATGGTGCGCAACCCCGGCCAGTTCGACGTGATCGTCACAGGCAATCTGTTCGGCGACATCCTGTCCGACGAGGCGTCGATGTGCGCAGGCTCGATCGGCATGCTGCCGTCCGCCGCGCTGAACGACTCTAACAAGGGCATGTACGAGCCGATTCATGGGAGCGCACCCGATATCGCCGGGCAGGGCAAGGCCAATCCGTGCGCGGCGATCCTGTCCGCGGCGATGATGCTGCGCCACTCGCTCGATCTGCCCGAAGCGGCCGACCGGATCGAGGCAGCGGTCGCCGCGGCGATCCTGAAGGGCGCGCGCACGCCTGACCTCGGCGGCACGCTGTCGACCTCGGCGATGGGCGACGCCGTTCTCGCCGAACTCGGCTGAGCCTGTGATCGCCGACCTTCTCGAACTTGCGATCGTCATCCCGACGTTCAACGAGAAGGCCAACGTCCCGACGTTGATCGCCAAGCTCGATCAGGCCCTGGCCGGGCGTAACTGGGAGGCGATCTTCGTCGACGACGACAGTCCCGACGGCACCGCCGACGCCGCGCGCGAGATCGCCCGCCTCGACAAGCGGGTGCGCGTGATCCAGCGGATCGGTCGACGCGGGCTGTCGTCGGCGTGCATCGAGGGGATGTGCGCGACGGCGGCGCCGGTCGTCGCGGTGATCGACGGAGACCTCCAGCACGACGAGACGTTGCTGCCGGCGATGCTCGACCTGTTGAAGGACAGCGAGACCGACGTAGCGATCGGCTCGCGCTTCGTCAGCGGCGGCTGCACGGGCGAGTGGGACAGCGACCGCGTCGCCAAGTCGGCGCTCGCCACCCGGATGTCGCGCCGCGTGCTGAAATGCGATCTCAACGATCCGATGAGCGGCTTCTTCATGATCCGCACCGACATCGTCCGCCGCCTCGCGCCGTCGCTGTCCGCGATCGGCTTCAAGATCCTGCTCGACCTGCTCACCGCCTCGCCCACGCCGCTGCGCTTCGTCGAAGTGCCCTACACCTTCCGCTGCCGCACCGAGGGCGAAAGCAAGCTCGATCACGTCGTCGCGATGGAATATCTGATCGCGATCTACGACCGGATGTTCGGACGGGTCGTGCCGGTGCGGTTTGCGATGTTCTCCGCGATCGGCGTGCTCGGTGTCGGCATCCACATGGCGGTGCTGACCGCGTTGTTCGTCGGGTTCGGCACGCACTTCTTGGTCGGCGAGATCGTCGCGACGCTTGCCGCGCTCACGTTCAACTTCTTCCTCAACAATGCGCTGACCTATCGCGACCGGCGCTTGAAGGGCTGGCGGCAACTGGTCGATGGCTGGGTGTCGTTCGCGGTGATCTGCTCGGTCGGCGCGGTCGCCAATGTCGGCATCGCCGCGTTCCTGTACGAGATGCGCGACGGCGCCTGGGCCGCCTCTGCGCTGATCGGCGTGCTGGTCGGCGCAGTGTGGAACTACGCGCTGTCCTCGAAATTCACCTGGGGCCGGTACTAAGCGAGGCACTCGACCCGCTCTTCTCGCACCCGCAAGGCTTGTCATCCCGGCTCCCCACCGGCAAAGCGGCGCGCATGAAGCGCAAGACCGGCCAGGATCGTTCGATCACCCAGAATTGGCGTCCCGCGACGCGCGCCATCCGCGGCGGCACCGCCCGCAGCGAATATGGCGAGACGTCGGAGGCGTTGTTCCTCACCTCGGGCTATTGCTACGACAAGGCAGGCGACGCCGCGGCGCGCTTTGCCGGCGAGCAGGAGGGAATGACCTATTCCCGCCTCCAGAACCCGACCGTGCAGATGCTCGAGGAGCGGATCGCGCTGCTGGAAGGCGCCGAGGCGTGCCGGACGATGGCGACCGGCATGGCGGCGATGACCGCGGCGCTGCTGTGCCAGCTCCAGACCGGCGATCACCTCGTCGGCGGCCGCGCGGCGTTCGGCTCGTGCCGCTGGCTCACGGACACGCTGCTGCCGAAGTTCGGGATCGCCACGACGATCGTCGATGCGCGCGATCCGCAGGCGTTCCTCGACGCGGTCCGCCCCGAGACGAAGGTGTTCTTCTTCGAGACGCCCGCCAACCCGACGATGGACATCGCCGACCTCAAGGCGATCTGCGACATCGCGCGTGAGCGCGGGATCACGACCGTGGTCGACAACGCCTTTGCGACGCCGGCCTTGCAGCGGCCGATGGAGTTCGGCGCGGACGTCACCGCCTACAGCGCGACCAAGATGATGGACGGGCAGGGCCGCGTGCTCGCCGGCGCGGTCTGTGGGACCGAGGATTTCATCACCAACACGCTGCTGCCATTCACGCGCAACACCGGCCCGACGCTGTCGCCGTTCAACGCGTGGGTAGTCCTCAAGGGCCTCGAAACGCTCGATCTGCGCATCCATCGCCAGTCCGAGAACGCGATGAAGGTCGGGCAATTCCTCGAAGGCCGCGTACCCCGCGTGCTGCACCCCTTCCTGCCGAGCCATCCGCAGCACGAATTGGCGATGCGGCAGATGGACGCGTGCGGACCGATCTTCGCGTTCGAGGTCGAGGGTCGCGAACAGGCACACGCACTGCTCGACGCGCTGGAGTTGGTCGATATCTCGAACAACATCGGCGATCTCGCGCTCGCTGATGACGCATCCTGCGTCGACCACGCACGCGAGCGTCTCGCCCGACAAGCAAATCGAGATGGGCGTGACCGAAGGGCTGCTTCGGATCAACGTCGGGCTTGAGGACGCGCAGGACGTGATCGAAGACCTCGATCAGGCCCTAAGGCAGGCCGGTCTATGAAGGCGCTGTTCCCCAACGCGGCGACGACCGATGGGGTGACGGTGCGCGTGTCGGTCAGCTACCTACCCGAGCAGTCGGAGCCCGAGCGCGGCCGCTGGTTCTGGGCCTATCACATCCGACTCGAGAACGAGGGCACCGAGACCGTCCAGCTGCTCACCCGCCACTGGGTGATCACCGACGGCCGCGGCGCGCGCCATTCGGTCGAGGGTGAAGGCGTGGTCGGCGAACAGCCGGTGATCGAGCCCGGCGCGAGCTTCGATTATGTCTCGGGCTGTCCGCTCGCGACGCCGTCGGGCGCGATGCAGGGCAATTACCGCATGGTCCGCGAAGATGGCGCCATCTTCGACGTCGAGATTCCCCGCTTCTCGCTCTTCGCCCCCGCGGTGCTCAATTGATGCGCCGTGCAATCATTAGAAGCGCGCGCTTCGAAGATCTCCGTTGCCTGACCTCATTCCGTCACCCCAGCGAAAGCTGGGGTATCCCCGTTGGCGGTCGTCATGCCCGCCCCATGAATATCTTAGCTTTCGCTGGGATGACGGTTGGGGTGAAGCTGCTGGCAAAGGGGCGAACCCAATGAAGCGCACGCATCTCCCGCTCAACGGCCTGCGCGTACTCGACGCGGCGGCGCGGCATCTGTCGTTTACGCGTGCTGCGGACGAGCTGGCGGTGACGCCGGCGGCGGTGGGTCAGCAGATTCGCGCGCTGGAAGATACGCTTGGCGTCGTCCTGTTCCGCCGTACCACACGCGGGCTCGAACTGACGCCCGAGGCGGAAGCCGGTCTAGGCGCGCTCCGCGGTGGGTTCCTCCAGTTCGAGGAAGCCGTGCGCGCGATGCAGGCGGGTCAGTCGTCGAAATCGCTGACGATCGCCGCGCCGCGCGACCTGACCGAGAAGTGGCTGATGCCTCGGCTCGCGCAGATCGCCGAGGCGGATCCCGAACTTCGCTTCGTGCTGATCACCGCGGACGAGAATGTCGACTTCACCGAAGCCAATCTCGATCTCGCGATCCGCTGGGGCGATGGCCCGGGCGAGCACGAGGGCGAGGCGCTCGAGTCGGAGGGCATGGTGACGATCGCCAAGCCCGGCACGGATAGCGAAGCCACGATCGCATGGTCCGGTGAGGACGGCGTAGCGCTGGTCCGCGTTACCGACGCCGGGCTCGCGATCGACGCGGCGGCGGCGGGGCTCGGTCGCGCGACCGTCCCCGAACTGCTGGCGCGGCGCGATCTTGCGCAGGCCCGCGTGCGGCTGATTGGCGAGTCGCAGCCGTCGAAGGGGGTATTGGCTGGTAGCCCCGCTCCCGCAGTGGCGCCAGAAGAAGGTCCGCGCGCTCGTGGATGCCCTCACCGCGTGAGACAGCCTGGACGGAGACCACGTCGCGCTGGAGTATCTCCGGTCCTCAAGACACGGCGGCTGCGCTTGCGGCCGCTTGTTGAGGGCGACGCGACCGCGTTGCACCCGATGCTCGCTGATGCAGAACTGATGGCGTATTCCGCAGATGGCCCTCTCGGCAGCGTCGACGACGTCCGCAGCTATCTCGCCGAGGAAGCCGCCCCCGGCAACCAACGCACCTGGGCGATCACCCGCACCGGCGACGATCGCGCGATCGGCTGGGTCTCGGGGAGCGAGGCCGATGGGGCAGGGGTGACGGAGATCGGCTTCATCCTCGCGCGAGAGGCCTGGGGGCGGGGAATCGCGCGCGAGGCGGTGTCGGCCGTGATCGACCGGTTGTTCGCGGAGGGGCGGAGTCGCGTGTTCGCCGACGCGGATACCGAGAATACCGCGTCGATCTTGTTGTTGGAGCGGCTGGGCTTTCGCCGTGAACGGCTGTTGCGCGACGAATGGGAGACGCATTTGGGTCTGCGTGACAGCCTGATCTACGGGCTCTGCGCGGATAGTTGGCAGGCGGCTGGGAGGGCTTAGCGCCGATACGCCCCGTACTGATATCCACCACCCCGGCGAAGGCCGGGGCCCAATTGGCAAGGTGGATATAACGGAGCGATATTCCCCGTTAACAGCGTTTCCCAATTGGGCCCCGGCCTCCGCCGGGGTGGTGGCACGAGTTAGTGGCTCTTCAGATAAACTAACCTACCGCGCAGCCAACAACGCCAACGCCCGTCCCATCAGTCCCGCGAACCGAACCTCGTTCACCGCATCGTCAGCCCGATGCCAGTTCCCGGTCGCCGCATACCAGCGCCCGTCCTTCGCCTGCACCAGATAGTTCAGCGTCAGGACCCCAGGCTCGCCGCCACCCTTGAACCCGACATACCCAAACCGCTTGGCGATCGCCGGATCGACCCCCGCATTCACCGCGAGCACCGCTCGGGTCGTGGCATCTGCCCCGCGCAACCGATCCAGAACTCCCGCTATCGCCGCTGGGCTCGCAAACCACTCGACGCTGTCGATCGCCACCGGCTTCCCCCGAACACGGCCGGATCCAGCTTGGCGGTGGAAATCTTCACCGCATTGTCGACCAGCAGCGCCCGCCGCTCGTCCACCGACCCTGCCGCCCACGCCTTGGTCAGTGCCGGATCGCCTTTGAGCGCAAACATCTCCCGCGTCGTCATCACCGGCACGCTGCCGCCGGCCGACGCCGCCATGGCGTCAACCTTCGCGCGCCCGAGCGTCGTCAGCAGCGTATCGGTCGCGGTGTTATCGCTGATCGAGATCATCAGCGTCGACAGCGTCTGCACCGTCACCGGCGACTCCGCCGGCCAGGTCTGCAACACGCCCGACGGCAACGATGGCGCACCCACCTTCACGACATCCGTCCAGTGACGCTCGTCCGCAGCCACCTGCCGCGCGAGTTCCGCCAGCACCCACAGCTTGAACGCCGACCCGAGCGGTGCGGCGATATCCGCCCGGTATTCGAGGATCGGCGCAGGCTTGCCGTTGCCCAGCGCATACAGCCCGAACCCACTAGCCCCCGGCAGTGCGCGAAATTCCGCTTCGATCTTGGCGAGGCTGTCGTCGCGCGCGCCCGTGCCGGTGATCAGCAACCCGGTAGCCGCATGCGGCGCGGCCGGGTCGAGCGCGAGGCGAACGCTCGCCGTTCCCCGTGCGTAGCCGACGATAAGATCGGCGCTCCACGCCGACGTCGCGGTCAGCGACTCGATCTTTTCCGGCGCGCCGAGTGTCGCCTTCAGCTTCTCGACGATCGTCGCGAACTGCGCCTTCGGCACCTTCTCACGGAAGCTCGCGGCGAAATACGCGTCATACGCGCCACGCCCGTCGAGGATCGCGACCAGCGCATCCGCCTTCGCCCGCAGCGCCGGATCTGCCACCGCACCCTGCGCCACCGCACTAACCGGCAGCAACGCCACCGCCAACGCCATCAGCCAGAGTGCCAGCCCGCGCATCAGTTCTTCAGCTTCCAACCACTCTTCAGCAACCGGTAGCAGAGCGTCGCCAGCACCACGTCGATCACCAGGATCACGAT
Source organism: Sphingomonas sp. LR55 (assembly GCF_036856015.1). Taxonomy (NCBI): domain Bacteria; kingdom Pseudomonadati; phylum Pseudomonadota; class Alphaproteobacteria; order Sphingomonadales; family Sphingomonadaceae; genus Sphingomonas; species Sphingomonas sp. LR55. The sequence continues at coordinate 2,247,562 of NZ_JASPFO010000001.1, read as the reverse complement.
CCCGCCGATCATCACCGGCGAGTCGGCAATCCCGAGGAACCCGTAACGAAAGCCCGAAATGATGTAGAAGAACGGGTTCGCATGGCTGAACGCGCGGAACGCCGGCGCGAGCTTGTCGACCGAGTAGAACGTCCCCGACAGCAACGATAACGGCGCGATCACGAAGTTGGTGACGGCCGCCGCATGATCGAACTTGTCCGCCCAAATCGATGTCAGCACGCCGAGCAACGCGAGGAACACCGCGCCCAGCAGCCCGAACCAAATGATCGCCAGCGGCGCGTGCGGCGTTACGTGCACGCCCGGATACAGCGCCATCGCCGCCCACACGACGATCCCGACGATCACTGCGCGTGTCACGGCACCGCCGACCAGCGCGGCCAGCAGTTCACCCGTCGACAAGGGTGGCTGGAGATAGTCGACGATCGTGCCCTGCATCTTGCCGACCAGCAGCGAGAAGCTCGCATTGGCGAACGCCGGCCCCATCATGCCCTGCGCGATGATCAGCCCCGGCGCGATGAAATCGGCGAACGCGACGATCTGGCCGTCGACCGGCACCGGGCTTTTAGCGCCGGTCGCGATGGTGAAGACGATCAGAAACAGGAGGGTGGTGATCGCCGGCGCCCACACCGTCTGAAGCTGCACCTTGAAGAACCGGCGCACCTCCTTGATATAGAGGGTTCGCAATCCCTCCCAGTTCACGCTCTTTATGACGGGAACGCCGGGGGCGGAATGCACCGCCGAATGGATTTCACCGATTGGGGGCTGGCTGCTCATAGGCGTTGCGGGTAATCGCTGCCGCTGCCGCCCGCAACCCGGCTGAGCAAGACTAAGGAACGAACATGTCCTGGACCGACGAGCGCATCGAGACGCTCAAGACGATGTGGGAGGCGGGGCAGACCGCCAGCCAGATCGCCGAAGCACTGGGTGGCGTCAGCCGCAACGCCGTCATCGGCAAGGCCCACCGCCTCGAGCTGCAGGCGCGCCCGTCGCCGGTGAAGCCTAACGATCCCGAGGCGAAGGCGGCAGCTGCGGCTGCAGAGGCGTCGGCAGCGGTCGTGGCGGACGTGGCCGAACCGGTGGCAGAGCCAGAGGTCGAGGCGCCCAAGCCCGCACCGGTCGCGCCGCCGGTCGTCGCTGCGCCAAAGCCGGCCGCACCGGTAGCGGCCGAGCCCGTCGCGGACGAGCCCGAGGATGATGAGGACGAAGACGAGGAGGAGGTTGCTCCGGCCGTCGTCGCCCCCGTCCGTGCGCCGCAGCCGATCCTGCGTTCGGTCGGCCCCGGTGGCTTCCTTCGTCAGGCTCCCGGTGAGCAGCAGCCACCGAGCACGCCGGCGCCGCCGCGTCGTCTGGTGCCCGCCAAGCCGTCGCCCGAAATGGCGAACAAGACGAGCCTGCTCGAACTGAACGACCGGATCTGCAAATGGCCGCTTGGTCATCCGGGCGAGCCCGACTTCCACTTCTGCGGAAAGGCGGTGAACCCGGGCTTCCCGTATTGCGTCGATCACTGCGGCCATGCGTACCAGGCGCAGCTGCCGCGTCGCGATCGCCGTCCGACTCCGCCGCTGCCATTCGGCGGTCCGCGGCCGAGGTGAGGCGCAGGGCGGCCTGCGCCAATTTGGCGCAGGACTCGCCCAAGCCCGGCCGGCGCGGCTTGTCCGCGTCCGACGACATGGGCTTTGCCCATGGCTAGCGTGATACAGAAAAGGCCGTTTCCTCGCGCGAGGAAGCGGCCTTTTTCCAAATTGCCACCCCACCCCGGCGAAGGCCGGGGCCCAGTTGGAAAGCTCTCGGTAACTGAGCGCCGCTCGCTTTTAGCAGCATTGCCCAACTGGGCCCCGGCCTCCGCCGGGGTGGCGCTTCTTGCAGCTCAACGCGTCTTCCGCCCCTTCCTTGTTCTCCCGCGATGGCGGGAGCCCAGACTGGGTCCCCGCCTTCGCGGGGAAACAATATGGGCCGCTTCCCCGTGTGAGGAAGCGGCCTTTTTCATGTCACGCTAGCCATGGGCAAAGCCCATGTCGTCGGACGCGGCGAGCCGCGCCGGCCGGGCTTGGGCGTGTCCTGCACCAGCTTGGTGCAGGCCGCCCTTCGCCTCAGAACCTAAACGCAGCCGTGGCGCGCAGGCTGTGCCAACGGAAGTCCTGCGAGTCGCGACGGAAGTCGGTGCCCGCTGCGTTGCCACGCGTGAACGGACCGCCGGTCGGGCCGCCCGAGGCGCGGACGCGGTAGTCGTTGTCCTGATACTGGTGATACTGATATTCCAGACCGACCGAGAAGTTGCGACCCAGCTTCTGCTCGATGCCGCCGCCACCGACGATGCCCCATTCCTTGCTGCCACCGTTGGTGATGAAGGTGTTGGCGGTGTTGCCGGTCGTGAAGCTGTTGTCGATGTTGGCATAGCCGACGCCGAACGTGCCGTAGAACAGCGTCGTGTTCGCCGCATAGCCCAGGCGGCCGCGTGCCGATGCTTCCCATTTCAGGTCGCGCGTCATCGTGTAGAAGGCGGGCGTGGTGCTGAAGGCGGTGACGCTGTCGCTGATCTCGTTCTTGCCGAACTCGCCGACCACGCCGACGACGATGTTGCCGCGCTGGTAATCCGCGCCGACCCGTGCCGAATAGCCGATGCCGTCTTTGTCGCTACGGCAACCACGACCACCAGCGGCGGGCGCGGTGTTGCTGGTCGCGCGACCGTTGCAGAAGCCCGGCGAGAACGCGTTGGCGGCGGTCGCAGTCGAGATGGTGTCGCCGAAGACGCCATCCAGATTGCGATCGAATGCGATCGTCTCGCCATTGTCGTTGGGCTGCACGTCATAGCCGAACGAGCCGCCGACATAGACTCCGCTGAACGGCGCATCGTCGGTCATGTCCTGTGCAGCGGCAGGTGCTGCGAAACCCAAAGCGGCAACGCCTGCAAGCGCCACCATCATCGTCTTAGTCATATTCACTCCCGGAAACTTCATGACAGGTTTTTCATAAACGGCTGATCGGGGAAAATTATGCAGCAAGCATAACAATCTGCGGCAATGTGGCTTTCCAGTAACAGGGAGAACAAACAGAGCCTGTGGCTTTGTCCAACGCGTCCGGCTACGCTCTCGCCATGGCTGAAGATCTGTTCGCGTCCCCGGGCGCACCCGGCGTCGGCAAACCCGCCGCCAATACCTATGACGCCTCCTCGATCGAGGTCCTCGAAGGGCTCGAACCCGTCCGCCGCCGCCCCGGCATGTATGTCGGCGGCACCGACGAGCGCGCACTGCACCACCTCGCCGCCGAAGTGCTCGACAACGCGATGGACGAGGCGGTCGCCGGCCACGCGACCCGGATCGAAGTCACGCTGGAGGCGAACAACCGCCTGACGATCGTCGACAACGGCCGCGGCATTCCGGTCGATCCGCATCCGAAATTCCCCGACAAGTCGGCGCTGGAGGTGATCCTCTCGACGCTCCATTCAGGCGGAAAGTTCGCGGGCAAGGCGTACGCGACCTCGGGCGGACTCCACGGCGTCGGCATCAGCGTCGTCAACGCGCTCTCGTCCGACACCGTCGTCGAGGTCGCGCGTGATCGGCAGCTCTACCGCCAGCGCTTCGCCAAAGGCCAGACGCTTGGGCCGATCGAGCATCTTGGCGCTACGCCGAACCGCCGCGGTACCAGCGTCGCGTTCACGCCCGACACCGAGATCTTCGGCAGCGAACTGAACTTCAAGCCACAGCGCCTCTACAAGCTCGTCCGGTCGAAGGCGTATCTCTTCGCTGGCGTCGAAATCCGCTGGCACTGCGCGCCCGACCTGATCGGCGACGATACGCCAGCACAGGCCGTGTTCCAGTTCCCCGGCGGCCTCGCCGACCATCTCCGCGACCAGATCGCCGGCCGCGAATGCGCGACGTCGGACTTCTTCTCGGGCTCGCAGGATTTCCCGAGCGCGAACGGCGAGACGCAGGGCCGCGTCGAATGGGCGGTCGCGTGGCCGTTATGGAGCGATGGTTCGTACAGCTGGTATTGCAACACCATCCCGACCCCCGATGGCGGCACGCACGAACAGGGCCTTCGCCAGGCGCTGGTCCGCGGCCTGCGCGCGTTCGGCGATCTCGTCGGCAACAAGAAGACCAAGGATATCAGCGCGGACGACGTCATGGTCGGCAGCGAGCTGATGCTGTCGGTGTTCATCCGCGAACCGCAATTCCAGAGTCAGACCAAGGATCGCCTGACCAGCCCCGAGGCCGCCGGCCTCGTCGAGAAGGCGGTGCGCGATCATTTCGACCATTTCCTCAGCCACAACATGGAGCGCGGCAAGGCGCTGCTGAACTATGTGCTGGAGCGGATGGACGAACGCCTGCGCCGCAAGCAGGAACGCGACGTCAAGCGTAAGACCGCCACTTCCGCGCGGAAGCTGCGCCTGCCGGGTAAGCTCACCGACTGCTCCGCCAACTCGCCCGAAGGCACAGAACTCTTCATCGTCGAGGGCGATTCGGCAGGTGGCTCGGCCAAGCAGGCGCGCGACCGAAAAACGCAGGCGATCCTCCCGATCCGCGGGAAAATCCTCAACGTCGCATCCGCCACCAGCGCGAAGATCTTCGCCAACCAGGAAATCGCCGACCTGACGTTGGCACTGGGCTGTGGCACCCGGAAGGACTGCACGCCGGATACGCTCCGCTACGAACGCATCGTCATCATGACCGACGCAGACGTGGATGGGGCCCACATCGCGACGCTGCTGATGACGTTCTTCTTCCAGGAGATGCCCGAACTCGTCCGCCGCGGGCACCTCTACCTCGCGCAACCGCCGCTCTACCGCCTGACCGTCGGCACCAGAAGCGTCTACGCGAGAGACGACGCGCACCGCGCCGAACTCGAACGCACCGTCTTCAAGGGCAAGAAGGTCGACGTCGGCCGCTTCAAGGGCCTCGGCGAGATGAACCCGAGCCAGCTCCGCGAAACCACGATGGACCCCGCCACCCGCGGCATGCTCCGCATCACGCTCCCGCAGGAATATGAGGAGCGCGCACAGGTGAAGGATCTCGTCGACCGCCTGATGGGCAACAACCCCGCCCACCGCTTCGCCTTCATCCAGGAGAACGCCGGCCGCATGGACGAGGAAGCAATCGACGCCTGAGGCAAGGCTCGTGGTGCGTTGGGCTCGCGCGCACCTAACGTCACGGCCCAAGCGCAATCGAGGTCTGCGAGCCAGCGATAGCCCGCAGACGGCAAAAGTCACTGTCTGTAGGCGATCAGCGTCGAGGTCTTGCCGTATTTGATGTCGTTGACGTCCATCGTCATTTTCTTGCCGTCGGGCGAGATCGTCATGACGTATTTGCCGATCACCTTGCCGTCGAGATAGTCGGTCTCATGCAGCGTGTTGAGATCGGATTGCCGTAGCGACACCGTCGTCCAGCCGGCATCGCCGACGACCGCGACCGACGGGCCGCCCGTCGTCGCCACGTACGATGTCCCGGTCGGCGTCGAATAGGTCACGACCTTGCCGGTCTTCGCGAAGGTAAACACGAGGCCGCTGTCGGACACTTGGGTCTGGTTCGTCTGCAGCCACGACCCCGATGCCGCGTGCGACCCGGACGGGCCCGCTGCGACGCGCTCGCTGATGGTCGTGCCGGTGATCGGGATCCCGTTCGGCGCGCTGGTGTCGTTGAACACCGTCGAGATCGAACTATTGTCGGCGGACAGCGTCGCGGTTGCGTCGCTCATCGGCTTGCCGCCTTTGCTCGTCGCATATTTGACGGTCGCCGGATCGACGACGGTGACCGACATCGCGTCATAATAGGCGTGGCCGGTGACCGGATGAAGCGCACCATCGGCGGCGATCTTGACCACCGGAATGCAGGTCGAACAGGTGTAAAACCCGTTCTCGATCAATGCGACCGAAGGTTTTGTCGAAAGTTCGCTCTCCTTGATGTCGCCTTTCCAAGTTCCGGTGAAGACGTCCTTGGCATAGGCCGGTGATGTCGTGGCAAGCATAAGTGCGATGCATGGTAGTAACCTGGACATGGTTCTCTCCCCTATAGTGCGGCGGGGCGATTCGAATCGAACCAAAGCGCACAGGATCCTGGCACCACGTCTTGCCGATCATGCGCCTATTCGGGTGCCTATTCCAGTGAATGCCGCAAGCGCAGCGGCGAATCATCGGGATCGGCCATGTCGGCGTTCGCCGCGCGATGCCACGCGGTGTTGCCCCCGGCGTCGCGCGCTCGTATCAGGCGGTTCGGGCGGCCGTGTGGGTCGCCCTCGCTGTTTGAAGGAGCTTGCCGTCGTGACCATCACCCCGCTCATGCCCGTCTACCCGCGGTGTGGCGTGCGTCCGGTCCGAGGCGAGGGCGCGTACCTCTTCGGCGAGGACGGCCAGCAATATCTCGATTTCGCCAGCGGCATTGCGGTCAACGCGCTCGGCCACGGCCACCCGCATCTGACCAAGGCGATCGCCGAACAGGCTGCGACGCTGATGCACGTGTCGAACCTGTACGGATCGCCGCAGGGCGAGCATCTCGCACAGCGGCTCGTCGACAACACGTTTGCCGACACCGTGTTCTTCACCAATTCGGGTGCGGAAGCGGTCGAGTGCGCGATCAAGACCGCGCGGCGCTATCATTTCGCCAACGGCAATCCGCAGCGTCACACGCTGATTACGTTCGACACGGCGTTCCATGGGCGGACGCTCGGCACGATCTCGGCGACCAACCAGGCGAAGATGCGCGACGGGTTCGAGCCGCTGCTGCCGGGGTTCGCTTATGCGAAGTTCAACGATCTCGAAGGCGCGCTGGCGCTGATCGACGACAACACCGCGGGCTTTCTGGTCGAGCCGATCCAGGGTGAGGGCGGTATCCGCCAGGCGACGCCTGAATTCCTGACCGGCCTGCGGAAGGCCTGCGACGAACACGGCCTGCTGCTGGTGCTCGACGAGGTCCAGTGCGGCTATGGCCGCACCGGCAAGCTCTTCGCGCACGAGCTGTACGGGATCACGCCCGACATCATGTCGGTCGCCAAGGGCATCGGCGGCGGGTTCCCGCTGGGCGCGTGCCTCGCGACCGAGGAGGCGGCCAAGGGGATGGTCGCGGGAACGCATGGCTCGACCTATGGCGGCAACCCGCTGGCCATGGCGGCGGGCGAGGCGGTGCTCGACGTGATCCTCGACGAGGGGTTCCTCGACAACGTCACGGCGATGGGCGACCGGTTGCGGCAGGGGCTCGAACAGATGATCCCCAACCACGATCACCTGTTCGACAGCGTTCGCGGTACCGGGTTGATGCTCGGGCTGAAGCTGAAGAGCGACAGCCGCGCATTCGTCGCGTTCGCGCGCGATCACCACAATCTGCTGCTGGTGTCGGCGGGCGAGAATGTCATTCGCATTCTGCCGCCGCTGGTGATCGACGAGAGCCATATCGCCGAGTGCATCGACAAACTGTCGACCGCAGCGCGCGTCTACGTTCCGGCTGCCGACGACTGACTTACATCCTCCCCGGTACGGGGAGGGGGACCATGCGAAGCATGGTGGAGGGGATCGCCCCGAAGTGTTGCGTTCGTGGAGGCCCCTCCACCATTCGCTAATGCGAACGGTCCCCCTCCCCGTGCCGGGGAGGATATTATGACCCGCCATTTCCTGAATCTCACCGACGCGGGCGCCGACGGCATCGCCGCGATGCTGGCCGATGCGCTCGATCGCAAGGCGGCGCGCGCCGGTTTCCCCAAGGGCCGCGCGGACTCGGATGCGCCGCTGGCCGGCCACACACTCGCGATGGTGTTTGAGAAGAATTCCACGCGCACGCGCTTCTCGTTCGACATGGCGATCCGCCAGCTCGGTGGCACCTCGATCGTTTCCGACGCAGGGTCGATGCAGCTCGGCCGCGGCGAGTCTCATTGCCGACACCGCGCGCATCCTGTCGGGCTATGTCGACGCGATCATGATCCGCACCGACGATCACGCCAAGATCGAGGAGATGGCGCATTACGCCTCCGTCCCGGTCATCAACGGCCTGACCGACGCGTCGCACCCGTGCCAGATCATGGCCGACCTGCTGACGATCATCGAGAGCGGCAAGGCGCTGCCCGGTCTCAAGGTTGCGTGGCTGGGGGATGGCAACAACGTTCTTGCGTCGATCGTCGAGGCCGCCGGGCTGATGCAGTTCGACGTCGTCGCAGCCTGCCCGCAAGGATATATGCCGACCGACGCCGAAGTCGCGCTGGGCAAGGGGCGGGCGCGTATCGTGTCGACGCCGCGCGAGGCAGTCGAGGGGGCGGACATCGTCGTCACCGATACCTGGATCTCGATGGGGCAGGCGCATGCCGAGACCAAGTTGGCGGCGCTGACGCCGTACCAGGTCAATGCCGCACTGATGGCGCTGGCCAAGCCCGACGCGAAGTTCCTCCACTGCCTCCCCGCGCACCGCGGCGAGGAAGTGACGCCGGAGGTGATCGACGGCCCGCAGTCGCTGATCTGGCAGGAAGCGGAGAACCGCCTCCACGCGCAGAAGTCGGTCTTGCGCTGGTGTTTCGGCCAGATCGGGTGACGGACCGGCGGTAACACGCCGTTCACGCCACCCCGCGCCCCATCCGTCATCCCAGCGAAAGCTGGGTTATCCCCGTTCGAGCCTCGGCGCCCGCCAATAGGGATACCTCAGCTTCCGCTGGGGTGACGGACATGGGGGGCGGTTAAAAGCTGCCACCTAGACTGCGAAGAAACCCCAACCCCGCCCCTCGTCCGTCATCCCAGCAAAAGCTGGGATCTCCCGGTGCAAGTCGCGACGTCCACCAACGGGGATACCCCAGCTTCCGCTGGGGTGACGGAGATGGGTGGGCGACGGATGGGGGATCGGGTTGACCCGCCGCCCTCGCTCCCCATCTTCCCTCCGATGAACGACCCCAACATGACCGATCTCGACCGCGCGCTGGCCTTCGCGATCCCTGCGCGCAGTGCCCGCGGCCGGATCGTCCGGCTCGGCACCGCGCTCGACGAAGTGCTCGCCGCCCACGCCTATCCGCCTGCGATCGAAAAGCTGCTCGCCGAGGCGCTCACGCTCGCCGCGCTGATCGGCTCGACGCTCAAGGACGCCAGCGGCCAGCTGACGATGCAGACCCGCACCGACAACGGCGTCGTCCAGCTGCTCGTCTGCGACTACCGCGGCGGCGAAGTGCGCGGTTACATCGAATACGACGCGGACAAGCTTGCCGAAGCCCCCGCCGAGCCATCGTTGTTCGCGCTGTTCGGCGCGGGGTACCTCGCGATCACGTTCGACATGGCGACCAGCAACGAACGGTACCAGGGCATCGTCCCGCTCGATGGGGATACGCTGTCACAGGCCGCGCAGAGCTATTTCACGCAGTCCGAGCAGATCCCGACGATGATTCGGACCGGTATGGCGAAGGGCCCGGACGGGCGCTGCGTCGCAGGTGGGCTGTTCCTCCAGCATCTTCCCGAGGGCGAGGATGGTCGCGAGCGGCTCCACACCAAGCTCGACCACCCGGAATGGGAGCATGTCGCTACGCTCGGCAACACGATCGGCGCGGACGAACTCACGAATGCGTTCCTGCCGCTGGAGACGCTGGTCTGGCGCTTGTTCAATGAAGAAGACGACGTCCGCATTCTCGCGGATATTCCGATCTCGCGCGGATGCCGCTGCGACCCTGATTATATTCAGGGGGTGATCTCCAAATTTCCCATCGAGGAGCGGCGGTCGATGGCCGACGAGAGCGGTTTCATCATCGTCGATTGCGCGTTCTGCGCGAAGAAATTTCCTGTTCCAGTCGGCGCCTGACTTGCAGGATTTTTCCCCGCAACGATAACTTAAGAAATTAACTCCCTATTCACTTATGTTGGGTATAGAAGGGACTGTGCTTTTTATTCGGCACGTTTTTCTCCCTTGTGGCGCGGTTCGCGCCAACCTTAGGGGGCTGCCTTACCGGGCGGCCCCTTTCTTTTGCGCGCCGCTGGCCTAGCGCATTGCGCATCATGACATCTCCTGCTCCCTTTGCGGTCGCGCTCGTTTCGGGCGGGCTCGACTCGATGGTATCCGCCGCTTTGGCGCGCGAAGCCGGCCAGCGCGTGCTCGCGCTGTCGTTCGATTATAATCAGCGCCATCGGATCGAACTCGACGCCGCCCGCCGCGTCGCCGCCGCGATCGGCGCCGAACGCCACATCGTGTTGCCGATGGATCTCTCCGCGTTTGGCGGGTCGGCACTGACCGCCGATATCGACGTGCCGAAGGATGGCGCGGGCACCGAGGATGGCGGTGGCATTCCCATCACCTACGTACCCGCACGCAACACCATCTTCCTCAGCCTTGCGCTGGGCTGGGCCGAGGCGGCGGGCGCGCGCGACATCTATATCGGCGTCAACGCGCTCGATTATTCGGGGTATCCCGATTGCCGCCCCGAGTTCATCGCCGCGTTCGAAGGTTTGGCCGAACTCGCCACCAAGGCTGGTGTCGAGGGCGAGCCGTTCCGTATCCAGGCGCCGCTTCAGATGATGACCAAGGCGGATATCGTCCGCGAGGGCACGCGTCTTGGCCTGGATCTCGGGCTGAGCTGGTCATGCTATGATCCGACGCCCGCCGGCGAGCATTGCGGCCTGTGTGACAGCTGCCGTCTGCGCTCCAAGGGGTTCGAGGACGCGGGCATTGCCGATCCCACCGTCTACGCCGTGCGTCCTGGATCCGGGCTGGCCTGAGCGATGAGCTACGCCGTCAAGGAGATGTTCCTCACGTTGCAGGGCGAGGGCGTGAACGCCGGCCGTCGTGCGGTGTTCGTGCGATTCGCCGGCTGCAACCTGTGGTCGGGTCGCGAACAGGACCGCGCGACCGCGGTCTGCAAGTTTTGCGATACCGAGTTCGTCGGCACCGACGGGCTGGGCGGTGGCAAGTTCGCCGATGCGCAGGCGCTCGCAGCGGCGGTCGCCGGCTTCTGGGGTGACGGCACGAACGATCGATTCGTCGTCCTGACCGGGGGCGAGCCGATGCTGCAGATCGACGACGCGATCGTCGATGCGTTGCACGGCGAGGGCTTCCGGATCGCGATGGAGAGCAACGGCACGATCCCCGCGCATCCGGGTATCGATTGGATTTGCATCAGCCCCAAGGCGGGCAGCATCGTCGTCCAGCGCGCGGGGCACGAACTGAAGCTCGTCTGGCCGCAGCCGGGCAGCGACCTCGACGAGGTCGAGACCTGGGACTTCGCGAACTTCCTGCTCCAGCCGCTCGACGATCCGCGCGCCGACGCGAACCGCGAGGCGTGCGTGGATCTGGTCATGCAGCGGCCGCAGTGGCGGTTGTCGCTGCAGACGCACAAGCTGCTGGGCCTGCGCTGATAATTTGAAGCGCGCTACGTAGGGGACTTCATTCTTTCCCTACCGTCATCCCAGCGGAAGCTGGGATGACCCCATGAGACTCTCGTCGCGCGCTTCGTGAGATACCCCAGCTTTCGCTGGGGTGACGGCAGAACGCGAGGATAAAATCATCCGGTAATTCGGGCAAGGCGGCGACGTTACCGCCCGGCGATGCCGACGCCAACCGGCGGCCAGTTTTGGGCGCCGCACTTCTTTTCGACCCACTCGCCCTTCTTGTTCCAGCAGATCGTATCGAGCCGCGGCATTGCCGCATTGCGATCGCGGCCGATGTAGCGCGGGAAGCGCTGTTCGCCCCAGGGAATCAGGCTGTTGCGCAGTTCGCGCGACCGCGCCAGCGCGACGTCGGCAAAATGCCCGCGCGGTGCGAACACCGCGTCGCGTCCGATCGAGGCTGCGGTCTGGCAGAACCCGTATTGCGCGGCGACCGTGGCGAAGCTGGAATAGGTCCGCGTGCCGAACTGGTCGAGCGCGGCCTGCCCGGCGCGGAGGCCCGACGCCTTGTTCACGCGGATGAAGTATTTGGTCAGCGTATCGAACGCACCCTTCAACTCGTCGCCATGATCGGCGAGAATCGAATTATAGTTCGGTACGGTCAACAGCGTCGGCTCGAACTGGCATTGCAGGGCCGCCACGTTGAGCGCGGCGCGCATATGCCACACCAGGGCGGCACGCGTTTCCGCGGGCGTCGCACCCGGCAGGGGCTGGCCGAGATCGGCTTCGTCGCCGGTCACCGCAGCGCCGGAAAAGTCACGCGACTGCAAAAAGAACTGCGCCGACGCCGACTGCGCCACAGCGAGACCGCTCGACGCCACGCAGAGCGCGAGCGCGGTACGCAACACTTTCATTCAAACCTCCCCAGGGGCATTCCAAGTCGACGAATCTAAAGCGTTTCCGCCAAACCCCCAAGCGATTTTAACCTTTTGCCGGGATCGATTTTGCGCGCCGAATACCCCGATCCGGTATGTAAACTGTCGCATCCGAAACGACCGCGGTTTGCCGCCATCCGACGTGCGCAAACCCGCTGACCGGCATCCAGGGTCGGCGTTCCCCATCCCGCAACGATAAAGGGCCGCCCGGTTGCCCGGGCGGCCCTTCACATCGCATAATGCCGTTGAAGGTCATCCGCCGTAACGGTCGACCTTCGCGACCATTACATTGCGTTGTTGGTCATCATGGTGTCGTTCGACATCATCGTGTCGTTCGCCATCATGGTGTCGTTGGCCATCATGCCACCGTTCGACGCACCGTCGACTGCGGTCATGTTGTCGGTCATGGTGTCCATGCCTTCAGTGGCGTTCATGTCGGTGACCATCGTGTTGTCGGTGGTCGTCTCGGTCTTCGGACCGCAAGCCGAAACGGCGAGTGCTGCGCTGGCGATCAGCGAACCGGTCAGGACCTTGGAAATGAGTGCACGCATGTGGAAGCTCCCTAGATAGAGGATTTGGCTGGCTGCTCGCCCTTAATACCCAAATCGTAGTGGACATTAATCCGATAACGCTTTGTCCTCAAGCCTCGTTTTCTTGAGGACAAGAAACTGTTTCAAGGAAAGCATCGGCCGTCAACGCAAGGGCGGCGTCGAAGGTTGCAAGGTCGGCTGAAATGCCCAGCGATTGCAGGCTGGTAACGCCGTACTCGGACAGGCCGCAGGGCACGATGCCACCAAAGTGCGACAGGTCCGGATCGACGTTCACCGAGAAGCCGTGGAGCGTCACCCACCGTTTTACCCGCACCCCGATTGCACCGATCTTGGCTTCCCGGCCCCGATCGAGCGTCCAGATGCCGACCCGGCCATCGACCGCGAACGCCTCGACGCCGAGCTCGCCAAGCGCCGCGATCACCCAGGATTCGAGCGCGTGGACGTAACAGCGGACATCCCGTCCGCGCTTGGTCAGGTCGAGCACGACATAGCCGATCCGCTGGCCTGGCCCATGATAGGTGTATTTGCCGCCGCGTCCCGTCGGGATCACCGGAAAGCGCGCGTCGATCAGGTCGGCCGGATCCGCGCTGGTGCCCGCGGTGTAGACCGGCGGATGTTCGAGCATCCACAACAGCTCGCGGGCCTCGCCCGCGCCGACCGCGACGCGCGCGCCTCCATCTCCGCCAGCGCATCGGCATAAGGGGTGAGGCCGGCGCTGGTCCGCCATTCGATATCGGAGGGGAGGGGTTCGTCACCGATCCCAATTGCGCACCGACGCTCGCACTTGCAACTCCGACGTGCGTTTCAACCATGTGGTCAAGCGCAGGGGCTTGGGCTAACCCGCGCGATACAGCAACCGGGGGAGCGTGACGCATGGTGAAGATGGGAACGGTCTGGGATCGCACGATCGAGGTGCTCAACGGGCGTACCGGCATGATCGCGCCGATCGCGGTGCTCGGCATTCTGCTGCCCAGCGTGATCCGTGACGGCTATGTCGCGTTATCGACACCGGGGACGATGAGCTTCGCCTTGATCGGCAGCGTTCTGGCGATCGGTACGCTGGTCGCGATGCTGTGGGCGCAGCTCGCGATCGTCGCGATTGCCAGCGATCCCGGCACCGATGCTGCGGCTGCGCGCGGCCAGGCCGGTGCGCGCGTACTGCCGGCGCTCGGCATCACCGCGCTGATCACGCTGGTCGCCGCGCTGCTCGCCGTGCCGCCGGTGATCGTTCTGGTTCAGTCGGGCTTCGATTTCTCTGCCGCTGCCAATGGATCGAGCGTGCAGATGACCCCGCCGACCGCCGGTGCCGCCGGGTTCACTGCGCTGTACGGCATCGCCTATCTGCTGCTGGCGATCTGGATCGGCGCGCGGCTGGTGCTGCTCAACCCGGTGATCCTGAACGAGCGCCGCGGGATCGGTACGATCCGTCGCTCGCTCCAGCTGACCAAGGGGCTGACGTGGCGGATCATCGGCGTGTTGATCCTGTTCGCGATCGTCATGCTCGTCTCGACCTGGGCCGCACAGTCGGTCACCGGGATCATCTTCCGGCTCGCGCTCGGCGCCGACGGGATCGCCACCGCGACCTTCCTGTCGGGGATCGCCGCGACGATCGTCACCACCGCCTTCACCGCGCTCGCCGCGGTCTTCACCGCGCAGCTCTATGTCGCCGTCAGAGAGAAATCCGTCACCCCATGAAGCTCGATTTCGCGACCGTCCTCACCGATGCCTGGGCGCTGTTCAAGCGCGACCGCGACCTGTTGCTGCGGATCGCCGCGCCGTTCCTGTTCCTGCCCGCCTTCGCGCTGGCGCTGGTCGTGCCCGATCCGCCGATGCCCAACGCGGCGGCGGGCGATAACGAGGCGCAGGCGATGGTCTGGGCCGATGCGGTGCAGACATGGGCGGCGGCACATGGCGGCTGGTACCTGCTCGCTTACGTCATGAGCTTCTTCGGTACGTCGCTGTTCTACGCGCTGTATCTCGACCGCGATCAGCTCGACCTGCGGCAGGCGCTGACGCGCTGCCTACGGATATTCCCGCGCTTCCTGCTGGCGATGGTGATCGTGTCGCTGCCGGCGGGGGCGGGGCTGTTGCTGTACGCGATCCCCGGCCTCTACATTCTCGGCCGGACGATGCTGACCGGCCCGGCGCTGTTCGCCGAAGCGCCGCTCGGGGCGCTCGGCGCGATCCGCCGCAGCTTCACGCTCAGCCGAGGTTCGGGGTTGCCGTTGATGGGGTTGGCGGCGTTTAGCTACATCAGCGGCTGGCTCGCCGGCGCGCCGTTCATGATGCTGGATCGTGCCCTGCGCGAAGCGGGCGAACCCAACCCGGTCGCGCTGGCGATCGTCGACGCTGGCGCTGCGGTGGCGGCAATGGCGGCGGGTATAGCCATGGCTCTGATCGCAATCTCCGCGTACCGCCGCTTGGCGCGGTAGGGCGCACCAACGGAACAAAAGCACCACCCCGGCGGAGGCCGGGGCCCAGTTGGAAAGGTCGCAGTGATCGGGCGCACCGCTCAGTTAGCAACGTCCCCCAACTGGACCCCGGCCTCCGCCGGGGAGGTGGCTGAGGTCTAGTCGCGCTTCCCCAGATACGGAATCTGCGGCGCAGTCTCCGGCGGCAACAATCCCGAAGCCCGAGGATCGGGAAACGTCTCGATCGTCCGCTTCACTGCAACGAACCCCTGCGCCCGATAAAAGCCCAGCGCGCTAGGATGATCGAGCGTGCAGGTATGCAGCCAGACCCGCTCCACCCCTTCGCCCAAGCCCGCGCGCAAGCCTCGGCCATCAGCCACCGCCCATGGCCTTGCCCAGCGAGCTCCGGGATCAACCCGAAATACGAAATCTCGCACGCACCCGTCGCGCGAAAATCGAGTTCGAGCATCCCGACCTCGATCCCCGCCGGATCGAGCACCGCATACACCGCGATCCCCGGGTCATGGACGATCGCCGCCAGTGCCTCGTCCGCCATCGCCAGCCGCGAGAACCACAGCCACGGGCTCCCCACTCGCCGGAACAGCGCGCGGTATTTCTCCAGTGCCGGTAGCTCCCACTTCACCAGCCGCAACCGCGAACCGGGGCTCGGCCGCAGCGGCGGCCGCTTGTGCATCTCGAGCGTCGTGACGATCGTCGCGAGGACGTCGTCGGCAACCGGGATCAGCGCCATCTCAAGACCACACCGCGCGTGGTGGCAGGCTCATCAGGATCGCGTCGATGTTGCCACCGGTCTTCAGCCCGAACAAAGTCCCACGGTCGTAGACGAGGTTGAACTCGGCATAGCGCCCGCGCCATTCCAGCATCCGTGCCTCGTCGGCCGCAGTGAACGGCGTATCCATCCGCCGCCGCACGATCCGCGGATACGCATCCAGAAACGCCTCGCCGACATCGCGCGTGAACGCGAAGTTGGTCTCGAAATCGCCATCGAGATGATCGAAGAAAATCCCACCGACACCACGTCCGACCTTCCGGTGCGGGATGTAGAAATAGGTCTCCGCCCATTCCTTGAACCGGGGGTAGTGCGCCGGATCATGCGCGTCGCACGCCGCCTTCATCGTCGCGTGGAAGTCCGCCGTGTCCTCCTCGATAGGCAAGGGCGGGTTGAGATCGCCGCCGCCGCCGAACCAGCGCTTGGTGGTGTTGAGGAAGCGACAGTTCATGTGCACCGCGGGGACGTGCGGGTTGGTCATGTGCGCGACCAGGCTGATCCCGGTCGCGAAGAACCGCGGGTCGTCGCCCGCACCGTGGATCGACTTGGCGAAATCGCCCTCGAACGTGCCGCCGACGGTTGAGACGTTGACGCCGACCTTCTCGAACACGCGGCCCTTCATCACGCCCATCACGCCACCGCCGCCTGGTTCGCCCGACGGATCGACCCGGTTCCACCGCGTGTACGCGAAGCTGGCGTCGGAGCCCGCCTCCCGCTCGATCGCCTCGAACTCCGTGCAGATACGATCGCGCAGGGATTCGAACCAGGTTCGAGCGGCGGCTTGCTGGGGGTCGAGTTCGATCATGGGGGCGTCTCTACCAAATCCTCCCCGGAACGGGGAGGGGGACCGTTCGGCTACTTGGCCGAAGGGTGGAGGGGGCTTCCACGAGCGTTACAGTTGTCGGACGGAAGCGGGGCGTTTGCGGTGAGCCCCCTCCACCATGCTTCGCACGGTCCCCGTCCCCGTGCCGGGGAGGATTAGCTCGGCCAGCCGCCCGTCTGCCGCAAAGCCTCCGCCGCGACGATCCCCGTCGCCACGGAGATATTTATCGACCGCAACCCAGGCCGCATCGGGATCAGCACGCGCACGTCGGCGCGCCCGTGGACCTCCTCCGGCACGCCAGCCCCCTCGCTCCCCATCAGCAACACGTCGTCCTCGCGAAACTCGGCCACATCCAGCCGCACCGCGCCCTTCGTCGTCAGCAGCACGATCCGCCCGCTGACCTGCGCCAAGAACGCGTCCCAATCGACATGCCGCACCACGTCGACCACGCCGACATAGTCCATCCCCGAGCGCGCGACGGCCTTGTCGCTCCAGGTGAATCCCATCGGTTCGATCAGGTCGACGCCGATCCCCATGCACGCGGCAGTGCGGAGAATGGCGCCGACATTTCCGGCGATGTCGGGTTGATAGAGGGCAATACGCATACCGGATCCCCTAGCGCGCCGAGCGCCGCACGGTAACCCAAAGCAAAATGCAGTTGGCAAACCCGCGCCCCGCCGTCTATCAAAGCACAGCCTCCGTGGGGACGGTCGGACGGATTGGGGATATGGTTTCGCGAAACCGAACGCCCAGCCTGTCACGAAAAAAATAACGTGCAAGGGCGAGATGAATGGCGACAGTCGACGACATGGTTCCCCCCGGCGAATCGCCAGAGCCGTTTCACGAAGAGGCCCATGACCCTCGCCGCCGTGATTTCATCAATATCGCCGCCGTATCGTTCGCCGGCGTCGGTGCAGTCGCGATCGTCCTGCCACTCATCAACCAGATGAACCCCTCGGCCGACGTGCTCGCACAGTCGACCACCGAGATCGACCTGTCTAAGATCCTGCCAGGCCAGGCGATCAAGACCTCGTTCCGCAAGCAGCCGCTCTTCGTGCGCAACCTGACGCCGAAGGAAATCTCGGAAGCCGACGCGGTCGATATCTCGACGCTGCGCGATCCGCAGACGCTGGAACAGCGCACGAAGGCTGGCAAGAAGAACTGGCTGATCACGCTGGGCGTCTGCACGCATCTCGGCTGCGTCCCGCTCGGCGCGGGCGAGGGCGAGAACAAGGGCCCGTTCGGCGGCTATTTCTGCCCGTGCCACGGCTCGGCCTACGACACCGCCGCACGCATCCGCAAAGGCCCCGCTCCGTCGAACCTCCACGTTCCGGACTATGCCTTCAACTCCGACACCGTCGTCACGGTAGGCTGAGGAACGACCATGAGCTTTCCCTGGGCCAAGCAATACGAACCGAAGCTGCCGCTGACGCGGTGGCTGGATGAGCGGCTTCCCGTTCCCCGGCTCGTCTACAATTCACTCGGCGGCGGCTATCCCGTCCCGCGCAACCTCAATTACTTCTGGAACTTCGGCGTTCTCGCCGGCGCTGCACTGGCGATCCAGATCGTCACCGGCATCGTGCTCGCGATGCACTACGCCGCCAACGGCGCGGTCGCGTTCGATTCGGTCGAGAGCATCATGCGCGACGTCAACGCGGGCTGGTTCTTGCGTTATGCGCACGCAAACGGCGCCTCGATGTTCTTCATCGTCGTCTACACGCACATCTTCCGCGGGCTGTATTACGGCTCGTACAAGGCGCCGCGCGAGATGGTGTGGCTGCTCGGCGTGGTCATCTTCCTGCTGATGATGGCGACCGCGTTCATGGGCTACGTGCTTCCCTGGGGCCAGATGAGCTTCTGGGGCGCGCAGGTCATCACCGGCTTCTTCTCGGCAATTCCATTGGTCGGAGACACCATCCGCATCTGGCTGCTCGGCGGATTCGCGCCCGACAACGCCGCGCTCAACCGCTTCTTCTCGCTGCATTACCTGCTGCCGTTCGTGATCGCGGGTGTCATCATCCTGCACATCTGGGCGCTGCATATCCCGGGGTCGAACAACCCGACCGGCGTCGACGTGAAGGGCGAGCAGGACACCGTTCCGTTCCATCCTTACTACACGGCGAAGGACGGCTTCGGGCTCGGCATCTTCATGCTGATCTTCGCCAGCCTGCTGTTCTTCTTCCCGAACTATCTCGGCCACCCGGATAACTATATCCCGGCCAACCCGCTCTCGACGCCCGCGCACATCGTCCCCGAATGGTATTTCTGGCCGTTCTACGCGATCCTGCGCGCCTTCACCGCGGACTTCATCCTGCCGGCCAAGCTCTGGGGCGTGCTGGCGATGTTCGGCTCGATCCTGCTGCTGTTCTTCCTGCCCTGGCTGGACAGCTCGCCGGTCCGTTCGATGAACTATCGTCCCAAGGCGCGGATCGCGTTCTGGGTGCTGGTCGCCGACATCCTGATCCTCGGCTATTGCGGCGGTGCACCGGCAACGGCGACTTACGTGATCCTGAGCCAGATCTGCGCGGCGTACTACTTCGCGCATTTCCTGATCATCCTGCCGCTGATCTCGCGCTCCGAGCGTCCGCGGCCGCTGCCCAACTCGATCACCGAGGCCGTCCTGGCCAATCACGGTGGCACGAGCCCGGCCCAGACCGCGCTGTCCACAGCTTTTGCGCCGCATGCAGCGCCCTCTGCGCCGCACGCCGCGCACTGATACGAACTAGAGGACACACACATGGTTCGTCTCATCGCATCCCTGGTCGGCGCGGCCTTCGTGCTGGTGCTCGGCATCGCGCTGTTCGGCAGCGTCTATGGGGCCATCACCGACCCCGTCGCACCGACCGCCGAGAGCGAGTATCATCTCCACCCCAAGGAGCTGGACCTCGCCTCGAACGGCGTGTTCGGCAAGTTCGACCGTCGCCAGCTCCAGCGCGGTTTCCAAGTCTACAAGGAAGTCTGCGCCGCCTGCCATTCGCTTCGCCTGGTGGCGTTCCGCGACCTGCAGAAGATCGGCTATTCGGAGCCCGAGGTTAAGGCGATCGCCAACCAGTGGGTGATCGAGCAGCCGTCGATCAACCCGGAGACCGGCGAAGCGGCGACGCGGAAGAACATCCCGTCGGATCACTTCCCGCTGCCGTTCGCCAACGACGTCGCCGCCCGCGCAGCGAACAACAACGCGTTGCCGCCCGATCTGTCGCTGATGACCAAGGCGCGTCACGATGGCGGCGCGTACATCCACTCGCTGCTGACCGGCTACCAGCCGCAGTCGGCGAAGATGTTGAAGGAATTCCCGGACATCAAGACGCCCGAGGGTCTGCACTACAACCCGTATTTCGCGAACCTCAACATCGCGATGCCGCCACCGCTGACGTCGGATGGCCAGGTCGGCTATGCGGACGGAACGAAGGCCACCAAGGAGCAGATGTCGACCGACGTCGCAGCGTTCCTGACCTGGACCGCCGAGCCCAATCTCGAGGCACGCCATGCCGCCGGGTTCGCGTCGATCATCTTCATCCTGATCTTCTGCGGCCTCGCCTGGGGCGCGTACCAGAACGTCTGGCGCGACGTTAAGCATTGATGACGGCCCGGCTCCCGCGGTAAGGGCGCCCGGATAGAGGGAGCGGCGGACGGGCAGACAGCCTGATCCGCCGCTTTCGTTTTGGCCGTAGCGCCGCGCCGCGATACGGCCGCCGCTCCGTGCGAAGAAGGGAACGTCCATGTCCGATATCAACGAGCGCAACGCCGATCTGAAGGTGCTGATCCGTACCATCCCGGACTTCCCCAAGCCCGGCATACAGTTCCGCGACATCACCACCTTGCTGCTCGACCCGCACGGCTGGGCGACCGCGATCGAGCGGATGGTCGCGGCAGTCTCCGGCCCCGTAGAGCTGGTCGCCGGCATCGAAGCCCGCGGCTTCCTCTTCGCCGCCGCGCTCGCCGCACCGCTCAAGGCCGGCGTCCTGCTGATCCGCAAGGACGGCAAGCTCCCCGGCGCCACCATCGCCGAAGACTATGCTCTGGAGTACGGCACCGACCGCATCGCAATCCACGCCGACGCCTTCGCCCCTGGCGCGCGCGTCCTGCTGGTCGACGACCTGATCGCCACCGGGGGCACCGCCCGCGCCGCCGTCCGCCTGCTCCACAAGGCCGGCGCGGTGGTCACGCAAGCCCAGTTCTTGGTCGACCTCCCCGACCTCGGCGGAGCAGACGCGCTCCGCACCGACGGCATCGAAGCAACCGCCCTGATCCACTTCCCCGGACACTGACCGCGCGCTTGCCGACGCACGCTACCTAATGCAGGTCACCTGATAATGGTCACGCGTACCCCAATACGGCACCACCCCGGCGTAGGCCGGGGCCCAATTGGGAAACGTTGCTAACGGATGGCTGCGCGCCGTTACCTCTTTCAGCGCTATTGGACCCCGGCCTTCGCCGGGGAGGTAGTGAGGTGGAGGTTTGCTTCATGACTTGATCGCCATGAATGCGATGCCGGGTTAGGTTAAGCACAGGCGCTCGCGCCAGCCCCCAAACCCGTCAGACCCCATTCATGGAACTTGCGACATAAGGACTCCGTTGTGCGATGAATGGCGGCGCGTTGTGTCCGCTCTCCACGTACGGGAGAACCTCCATGTTTATGAAGCGCTTCGGCATTATCGGCCTAGCCCTGGGTCTCGGACTCGGCGTCGCCGGCTGCACCGACGGGTACGGCTATGGCGGCGCGGGCGTCGGCTATGCCAGTGACCCCTATTACGGCGGTGGCTACGGCGACGGCTATTACGGCGCAGGCTACGGCGGCAGCTATGATGGCTTCGCAGGCTATGGCGGCCTCAACTCCTACTACGGCTGGAGCGGCGATTATTATTATCCCGGCTCAGGCGTGTACGTCTACGACCGCTACCGCCGCCCGCACCGCTGGAACGGCAATCAGCAGCGCTATTGGCAGGGCCGCCAGCAATATCGCGGCAACCGTAACGATGGTGGCCGCGGCAACTGGGGCGGGTTTGGCAACCGAGGCAATGGTGGCCGAGACGGCGGCTGGCGTGGCAACCGTCCGGGCTATCAGAATAATCCCGGCACGCCCGGTCAGGGTCAGTTCGGCAACGGCCGTCCCGGCCGCGGCGACGATCGCGGCCGTGGTCCCGGTCGCGGCCAATTCGGTCAACCAGGCCAGCCCGCGCAGCCCGGCCAGGTCGCCAACCCGCAGCAGCCCCAAGTCCAAGGCGGCTTCCGCGGCAATCGCGACGACGGCGCGTTCCGAGGCAATCGCGGCGGCGGTGGTCAGCGTTTCGGCGGTGGACGGCCAGGCGGCGGTCGTCAGGGCGGCGGCAACCGCGGAGGTGGTCGTCCAGCGCAATAAGTAGAAAAGGTCGATTCACGCGAAGGCGCGAAGGCGCGAAGAGAAGACCTCGATTTCGCGCAGAGGCGCAGAGGCGCGGAGATTAGTTTAGTGCGAGGGGCGAGCCTTCGCGTCGGCAGCGAAGCTAAGTCAAAGCGCTGCCATCTAAGATCTTTCTCTCCGTGCCTCCGCGCGAACATACCTTCCCTTCGCGCCTTCGCGTGAACCATCACTGCATCGGGAAAGCGGTAAGCCCCGAAGCGAGGCAACAGCTCGGTGATCAGCTGGCGTCGGTATCCGTGGGGCGGGTCGCCACCAACCCGTTCGACACGAACGTCATCACCATAACGTCGTCCTGATTGAACACCCGCATCCGGCTCTTGAAGATCCCCATCTCCGGCCGGCTCGCCGACACGCGCTTCTCCAGGATCTCGGTCTCGCACCGCAGAATGTCCCCCGGATACACCGGCTTGATCCATTTCAGCTCGTCGATCCCCGGCGACCCGAGCCCGGCCTGCTGGTTCTCCTTCAGGTTCGCGACCACCATCGACATCACCATCGCGCACGTATGCCAACCGCTCGCCGACAACCGCCCGAAATGCGTCTGCGCGGCCGCTTCGTCGGACAAATGAAACGGCTGCGGATCGTATTTCGCCGCGAAGTCCATCACCTCCTCGCGCGTGACCGCGTAGGAACCGAACGACGCGGTCCGACCGACCTCGATATCCTCGAAATACTGCACAACCTCTCCTCTTATCGTTGCAGCACCTTCTGGAAGGGTGCGTCGGTGCCGTCCAGCCCCGCCTCGGCCGGCAACCCGATCAGCTCGCGCAACAGAGGCTCGATCGCGACGTTGTCGAAGCTCGGAATGGTCTTGCCGGCCACGAACGCCGGCCCATTGGCGATGAACAGCGCGCGCATCTCCGGCGCCATGTTGTCATAGCCGTGCATCCCACCGACCGAAGCCTTGGTCGGTGCGCTCGGATCGACCCGCCAGCCGACATCGGCAAGGCACAGATAGCTCGGCACGCGCGGATTGCGCCCATAATGGAACCGCGCCGGGATCTCCCCTTCCGCCAGCATTGCAGATGATCGTGCGGCTTCAGCAATCGTGCCTCGAGCGCGGCCTCATGCCCCGGCACCGCGAACAGAGTCGCATACGGCCCCGTCTCGACGGTACGATAGTCCGCCTTGTCCGCGATCGTATCGAGCGCCACGACCCGCGTGCTGCTCGTCGCCGCCATCCCGTGATCCGCGACGATAACCAGGTTCGCCCGCTGCCCTAGCGCGGCCAGCCCATCGACCAGCGCGCCGATGCTCGCATCGACATCCGCCACCGCCTGCGTCACGCCCGCGCTGTCCGGCCCACCCGCATGACCCGCGCTGTCGACCGTATCGAAATACAGAGTCACCAACTTGGGACGTATGGCGGCAGGCCGCCGCATCCAGTCGAGCACCGCGTTGACGCGCTGTGTCCCCGAAACCTGCTGATTGAACTGCTGCCAGTCCTCCGGTCGCGTACCGCCCTCGATCGCACCATGGCTGTCGGCCTTCACCGTACCCCCGACCGCGACGTTCGCGCCCGGCCAGAACATCGTCGCGGTGCGGATCCCCGCCTTCTCCGCATCGACCCAGATTGGCGAGCTCTCGCTCCACCAGAACGGATCGTCGGTCGCCATCGTGAAGCTCTCGCCCGGCCGCGCCGGATCCTCCATCTTGTTGCCGACGATCCCGCTGCGATCGGGCCGCAGCCCCGTCACGAGCGTCCAGTGATTGGGAAAGGTGACGCTCGGAAACGACGGCCGCATGCTCGCGAACACCCCGCCCGCGCGCAGCCGGTTAAGGTTCGGCGTCACGCCACGATCGAGATAATCCGGTCGAAACCCGTCGATCGACACCAGGATGGTAACCGGCGCCCGCGCCTCGCCCGGCATCGTAGCCACCGCCGTCGATGCAGGCGCGGGCGCAGTGATCGGCGCGAGAGCAGGTGGCGTATACGGATAAGCACACCCTGCAAGCAGGGCGGCGAGCGTCAGCGCGATGAACTTCGGCGCAGTCTTCATGAGTGTCGTCCCGAACGAGTCCCGAATGCGCGGCTCTCTACGCGCGCAAATGGGCAGACGAAAGCGCGCTGACGAGAACGATGCGCTAAGCTTTCGTCAACCCTCTCGAATTAGCGTCGGGCGATGGGACGCGCGTTCATCATCGCAACCGCTGGCGCATCGGCACTCATGTTCGCCGGCGTCTGGACCGCGACCGCACCCACCCCGGTCGTGGCCGGGTCCGAACCTGCTCTCCAGGCGCCGTTGCCGATCCGATCGCCCGAGAAGGCCACTGAGACGGACCGCGCCGTCGCGTACCGACCGATCGTGGGAGTCAAGCCGAAGGATAGCGCGTCGTACAACGTCAATCGCGCACCATTTGGACGATCGCCTCCCGCTCGCGCGACACGATCGGAGAATTCGGTCTATTATAGCGGATGCCGCGAAGCGCGGGCGGCGGGCGCCGCGCCGCTCTATCGCGGCCAGCCCGGCTACCGCGCCGGCATGGACGGCGACAATGACGGGATCGCCTGCGAACCTTATCGCGGCTGACCCGTCACCGTCTCAGCTATGCAGGAAGTGCATCACGTCGCCGTCGTGGACGACGTACGCCTTGCCTTCCGCGCGCAGCTTGCCCGCCTCGCGCGCCTTCGATTCGCCACCCAGCGCGATGAAGTCGTCGAACGCGATCGTCTCGGCGCGGATGAAGCCCTTTTCGAAATCGCCGTGGATCTCGCCCGCGGCCTGCGGTGCGGTCGCGCCCTCGTGGACGGTCCAGGCGCGCGCCTCCTTCGGGCCGACCGTGAAGAACGTCAGCAGGTGGAGCAGCTTGTACCCGGCGGTGATGACGCGCGCGAGGCCGGTCTCTTCCAGGCCCAGCTCGCCAAGAAACTCGCCGCGATCTTCGGCTGGCATCGTCGCGATTTCCGCCTCGATCGCCGCCGACACCACGACCGCCTCGGCGCCCTCGGCCTTCGCCTTCTCGAACACCCGCGCCGACAGCGCATTGCCGTTCGCCGCATCGCCCTCGTCGACGTTGCACACGTACAGCACGGGCTTCGCGGTCAGCAACTGCGCCTGCGCGAACACGCGCGCCTCGTCCTCGTCCTTCGGCACGGTCAGCCGCGCGGGCTTGCCTTCGCGGAGCAGTTCGAGCGCCTGGCCGAGCACGGCGGCGCCGATCTTGGCTTCCTTGTCGCCCTGCATGCCCTTCTTGGCGAGGTTGGGGACGCGCTTCTCGAGGCTTTCGAGGTCGCTCAGCATCAGCTCGGTGTCGACCGTCTCGGCGTCCGCGATCGGATCGACCTTGTTGTCGACATGCGTCACGTCGCCGTTTTCGAAGCAGCGCAGCACATGGACGATCGCGTCGACCTCGCGGATGTTGCCGAGGAACTGGTTGCCGAGTCCTTCGCCCTTCGACGCGCCGCGCACGAGGCCGGCGATGTCGACGAAGCCCAATTGCGTCTCGATGATCTTCTGCGATCCGGCGATCTTCGCGAGCGCGTCGAGCCGCTTGTCGGGCACGCCGACGTTACCGACGTTCGGCTCGATCGTGCAGAACGGATAGTTCGCCGCCTGCGCCGCGGCCGTCTCGGTCAGCGCGTTGAAGAGAGTGGACTTGCCGACGTTCGGCAGCCCCACGATGCCGCAGCGAAAACCCATGATATGCCCTTGGTATAAGAATGTGGTGGCGCTTTAGGGCAGGGCGCGGAGGAAGGCCAGCGGAGGACGCCTGCGCGCATCATCGGCGCCACCTCAATTATCTCCACCACCCCGGCGAAGGCCGGGGCCCAGTTGGGCAACGTCGCTAACGGAAGGTCGGCACGCCGTTATTGCCACCTTTCCAACTGGGCCCCGGCCTCCGCCGGGGTGGTTGCTCAGTTGGACGGCAGCCCTGATCGACCCACTCGATTGCCGCAGTGCAGCAAAATAATCATACCGAACGGTAGTTATCATATGGTCGAAACTTATATCCCGAGCCCCGCTTGAGATAGATCAGGAACTCCATGACCACGACCGCCCACGGCTACGCCGCGCAATCCCCCGAAACGCCGCTCGCCCCCTTCAGCTTCGAGCGCCGCGAACCCGGCAAGACCGACGTCGCGATCGACATCGCGTTCTGCGGCGTCTGCCATTCCGACCTCCACACCGCCAAGGGCGAGTGGGAAGGCACGCTCTACCCCTGCGTCCCCGGCCACGAGATCGTCGGCCACGTCACCGCCGTCGGCAGCGACGTCACCAAGTTCAAGGTCGGCGACGTCGTCGGCGTCGGCTGCATGGTCGACAGCTGCGGCGAGTGCCCGTCGTGCAAGGACGGCGAGGAGCAATATTGCGAGACGACCGGCTTCGTCGGCACCTATAACGGCCCCGATCCCGTGCTAGGCGGCCACACCTTCGGCGGTTATTCGGACAAGATCGTCGTCGACCAGGGCTTCGTACTGAAGGTCTCGCATCCCGAAGCCGACCTCGCCGCGGTCGCACCGCTGCTCTGCGCCGGCATCACGACGTACTCGCCGCTCAAGCACTGGAAGGTCGGCCCCGGCCAGAAGGTCGGCATCGTCGGCCTGGGTGGTCTCGGCCACATGGGCGTCAAGATCGCCAACGCGATGGGCGCCGAGGTCTATGTCTTCTCGACCTCGCCGAACAAGCGCGACGATGCCAAGCGTCTCGGCGCGAAGGACCTGATCGTGTCGAAGGACGAGGCCGCGATGGCCGAACACGCCAACAGCTTCGACTTCATCCTGAACACCGTTGCGGCGAGCCACAACCTCGACACGTTCACCGCTCTGCTCAAGCGCGATGGCACGATGACTCTGGTCGGCGTCCCCGAGCACGCGCATCCGTCGCCCTCGGTCGGCAACCTCATCTTCAAGCGCCGCGCGATCGCCGGGTCGCTGATCGGCGGCATCGCCGAGACGCAGGAGATGCTCGATTTCTGCAACGAGCACGGCCTGGTGTCGGACATCGAGATGATCCGCATGGACGAGATCGAACCCTCGTATCAGCGCATGGTGAAGAGCGACGTAAAGTACCGCTTCGTCATCGACATGGCCTCGATGAAGACGGCCTGATCGGGCTGGGGGCGGTGCTCAACGAGTGGCCGCCCCAAACTCCCTCCCCTTCAGGGGAGGGTCGGGGTGGGGCAGTGCCGCGAAGGCTAACCTATGCGGCCAAGCCCCACCCCAACCCTCCCCTGAAGGGGAGGGGGTAAGAAGGTGCCGAACACTCCCCCAGACACCACCACCCCGGCGAAGGCCGGGGCCCAAGTGGGAAGGCCAATCTGATGAAGGGCAGTCCTTCGTTAGCAACGTTTCCCAATTGGGCCCCGGCCTGCGCCGGGGTGGTATTTTGCATGCCGAACTGTCTCAGGCGCCCCGCTCACCACCGATAGTTAAAACTGATACTGATCCGCTCACCCTTGGCGGCATTCGGCACGACCTCATGCCGCAACCAACTCTCCCAAAGAAACACACTCCCAGGCTTAGGCTCGGCATAAACGAACGTCCGCAAATCCTCCGCCGCATCCTCCAGCCGCGTCGGCGCCGCCATCATCATCGGCAACCGCGGATCCTCCAGCTTCAACGCCCCAGCCCCTTCCGGAATCGCCACGTACATCGTCCCCGACACGACGCTATGCGGATGGATATGCCCCGAATGCGCGCCCCCAGGCTTCAGGACGTTCACCCAAAGGCTATCCAGCTTCAACTTCCGCCCGCCCAGATCGAACGCGCAGTCCTTCGCGAACTGCGCGACATGCTTGTTCAGCAGCCGCACCAGATCCCCGAACCGCGGATCGCGCAGCGGCAGGTCGTTCAGCGACGCATACGACGTATACCCGCGATACCCATGCGCCTTCGACCACGCGACGCCCGCGCGATCCGCCTTGGCCAGTTCGAGCGCGGCATCCTCGAGTTCCTCGACCAGATCGTCGTCGCCGAGATCGGCCTCGTAGAACCGCGTGGCAAACAAAGAGCGGGTGGTCATGGCTGCATCCTCAACGCGACATCGTTCATGAAGCGGACGTCGTCGCCTTCCGCCAGCCACTTGGCCTCCGCCGCGACCGCGCCGAGCATGTCGCTCAACGGCTCGATCTCCGCCTTCGCATAATTGCCGAGCACATAGCCGGTCACGCGATCCTTGTGCCCCGGATGCCCGATCCCCAGCCGCACGCGCCGAAATTCCGGCCCCAGATGCTGGTCGGTCGAGCGCAGGCCGTTATGCCCCGCGGTCCCGCCGCCGGTCTTCACCTTCACGCGGAACGGCGCGATATCGAGTTCGTCGTGGAACACCGTCAGTGCCTCGACGCCGAGCTTGTAGAACCGCAGCGCCTCGCCGATCGCGCGCCCGCTTTCGTTCATGAAGGTCGCGGGCTTCAGCAGCAGGATCCTGGTCGAGCCGATCCGCCCCTCCTGCGTCCAGCCCTGGAACTGCTTCTTCACCGCGCCGAAGCCGTGCACCTCGGCGATCGCGTCGGCGACCATGAACCCGACATTGTGCCGGTGCATCGCATATTGCGCCCCCGGATTGCCGAGTCCCGCCCAGATCTGCATCTCAATTCCCAGTCATAAACATGTCCGTCACCCCGGCGGAGGCCGGAGCCCACCGTTCCGCACGCTCAATCCTATCGAATGTGCGGAACGGTGGATGCCGGAACAAGCCCGGCATGAAGGTGATACGAAAACGGGCGGGAAAGCCCTAGCTTTCCCGCCCGCCAGATCATCCTAAGACGAAGGGCTGAACCCTCAGTCCTTCTTCTGCGGCGTGATCTTGTCGTCGTCGTTGTCATCGTCGTTAGGCTCGACCGGGGTCTCTTCCTCGGCAGCAGCCTCGGCAGCCTGTGCTTCGGCAACCTCGGCCTCGAGGATCTCGTCCTCGACGGTCGGCACGGTCGGCGGCACGATCGTGGCGATCGCGAAGTCGCGGTCGTCGATCGCGGGCACAGCGCCCTTGGGCAGCTTCACGTCGCTGATATGGATCGAATCACCGATTTCCAGACCGGCGAGCGAAATCGTGATCTCGCTCGGGATGTCCGAAGCGTCGACGACCAGCTCGATCTCGTGACGCGTGATGTTGAGGACGCCCTTGCCCTTCTTGATGCCCGGTGCGTCGTCTTCATCGGTGAACACGACCGGCACGGCGACCGTCACGGTCGAGTGCGCACCGATGCGCAGGAAGTCGACATGGATCGGACGATCCGAAACCGGGTGGAACGAGACGTCCTTCGGCAGCGTGCGCACGCCGTTGACCATCACGACGGAATTCATGAAGTGGCCGGTCATCAGCGCCTTCATCAGCGCCTTTTCCTCGAGGTGAACCGAGGTTGGTTCCTGGTTCAGGCCGTAGATCACGGCAGGCACGCGGCCATCACGACGCAGCGCCCGGGAGGCTCCCTTGCCAACCCGGTCACGCGTCTCGGCTGCGAGCGTCAACTGGTCGCTCATCTGTATTCTCCGAAACTCGTTTGTTGTCCTTCCCGCCCACGCCTCCAGGGATGACCATGGACCGGAAGCGCGGGCGCATAGCGGAAGTGGGGGCAAAAGCAATTCTGCGCCTTGGGAGTGCGTCCCCGCCAAATGCCGTCACCCCAGCGAAAGCTGGGGTATCCCCGTAACGAAGCGCGCTCCAGCCGCACGAGACCCCAGCTTTCGCTGGGGTGACGGAATGGTTGGGCGGGGCGTCGCGATTAAACCCGGCAGATTAAACCCGGTAGTGGCTTAATACTTCACCCGCTCGGCCTTCACGCCAAGCTTAGCCAACTGCGCCTGAACGCTATCCTTGCCCGCCAGATGCCCCGCACCAACCGCGATGAATACAGTCCCCGGCGTCCCGAGCCGAGTCTTCACCCACTCCGCCCAGCGCGCATTGCGATCCACCAGCAACACCTTCGCCACCTCCGGCGAGATCCTTCAAACTATCGTTCATCTCCTTGGCGAGCGCCTCAGGATCCCCCTTCGCCCACTCGTCGACCATCGTCGCCATCGTCGTCTCCAGCTTGGGCAACTCGTCGATCGTGCTCCCCAGAAACTGGATCTGCGCCTTCTGCGACAGCCCCCCGAAATACCCCAGCTGCTGCTCCGCCGTCTCGAGCCCGATCACCGGCTTCCCCGCAGCCTTCGCCGCCGCGGTAATCACCTGTTCCGGCCCATTAGCCGAGTCGTACCCAAGCTTCGACAGCGGCGCGATCGACAGGTTCGTCGCCGCCAGCCACGGCTTGAACCGATCGAACGCATTCGCCGGCAGCCCCAGATCGGTCACCGCCTTCGCATACGCTGCACGCTTGTCCGCAGGCAGCTGCTCGGTCAGCGTCGGGCCGTCCTTCGACACGCCGGTCGCCATCACCAGCGACTGCATCTTCGCCGGATCGGGCATCACCAACTCCAGCACCACCTGGTTCGAGCGATCGAACGCGGTCTTCACCGCTTCGTCGAACCACGTCATGCCAGGCTTCAACACATGGATCGTCCCGAACAGGTAGATCGTCGTGTCCTTGTCCTTCACCACCCAGAGCGCCGGATCGGCATCGTTCGCGGCCTGAGCCGGCTTTGGCGCGACCTGCGCACAGGCCGGCAGGGCGAACGCCATGGCGATGGCAGAGAGCGCGGATCGGAACGAAACGATCTTCGAAAACAGCTTCAAGGTGACGGCATCCTCATCATTGGTTTGGCCTCATGTAGGACGCCCAGCCGCAACGCACCACTTGCCTCCCGCACCCCCATCCGCCAAAGCCCAGCCCGTGACCCAGCCTGTGACCCAGCCCGTGATAAAGCCTCTTAGCTTCCAGCGCATGATCCTCACGCTCCACGATTACTGGAGCGAACACGGATGCCTGATCCTCCAGCCCTACGACATGGAAATGGGCGCGGGCACCTTCCACACCGCCACGACGCTCCGCGCGCTCGGGCCGAAACCGTGGAACGCCGCGTTCGTCCAGCCCTGCCGCCGCCCGACCGACGGCCGCTACGGCGAGAACCCCAACCGGCTCCAGCATTACTACCAGTATCAGGTCATCCTGAAACCGAGTCCCGCCAACCTCCAGGAACTCTACCTCGGCAGCCTCGCCGCGATCGGCATCGACATGCTGAAGCACGACATCCGCTTCGTCGAGGACGACTGGGAGAGCCCGACGCTCGGCGCCTGGGGGCTCGGCTGGGAGGTCTGGTGCGACGGCATGGAGGTGACGCAGTTCACCTATTTCCAGCAGATGGGCGGCTTCGACATGAAGCCCGTCGCCGGCGAACTCACCTACGGGCTCGAGCGCCTGGCGATGTACATCCAGGACAAGGACTCGGTCTACGACCTGGCGTTCAACGATGCCGGCGTGACCTACGGCGACGTGTTCCTTGAGAACGAGCAGGAGATGTCGAAGTGGAACTTCGAGATCGCCGACACGGACTCCTTGTTCGACCAGTTCCGCAAGCACGTAGCGGAATGCGAGAACTCGCTAGCCGCCAAGCTCCCGATCCCCGCCTACGAGCAGGCGATCAAAGCCAGCCACATCTTCAACCTGCTCCAGGCCCGCGGCGTAATCTCGGTAGCCGAACGCCAAGCCTATATGGGCCGCGTCCGCGACCTTGCCAAAGGCGCCTGCGCCGCCTGGATGGACAAGCACGGGTGGGCAGCATGATGCGCCCCCGCAGCGCCGCAGGCCTGGATCAATCCTTCTTATCTCTTCGCGCCTTTGCGCCTTCGCGTGAGAAAATCTTGCTCACGCAAAGGCGCGATGGCGCGAAGATGGAGCGTTCCGCGTGACTGATTTCCTCCTAGAACTCCGCTCCGAAGAAATCCCAGCCCGGATGCAGGCGCGTGCGCGCGAAGACCTGTCGAAGCTGTTCACCGCCGAGCTCGCCAAGGCCGGCATCGCCACCAGCGCGATCGTCACCTACGCGACCCCGCGCCGCCTGACGCTGATCGCGCGCGACCTGCCGCTCGAGACCGCCGCCGTCTCCGAGGAAACCAAGGGCCCCAAGACCTCCGCCCCCCAGGCGCTCGAAGGGTTCCTCCGCAAGACCGGCCTCACCCGCGAGCAACTCGTCGACCGCAACGGCACGCTGTTCGCGGTCACGGAGAAGCCCGGCCGCGCCACCGCCGCCGTTCTGGCCGAGGCGATCCCCGCGATCGTCCGCGCGTTCCCGTGGCCGAAGTCGATGCGCTGGGGCGACGCCTCCGCCAGTACCGAGTCGCTCCGGTGGGTCCGCCCGCTGCAAGGCATCGTCGCATTGCTCGGCGAAGAGATCGTGCCGTTCGAGATCGCCGGCATCGCCAGCGGCGCCGCCACGCTCGGCCACCGCTTCCACCACCCGTACCAGATCACGATCGGCGGCGCGCTCGACTATGTCGAGAAACTGCGCGCTTGCCACGTCATCGTCGACCACGACGAACGCGCCACGCTGATCCGCGACCACGCCCGCGAAGCCGCCGCGCAAGCCGGGTTGGAACTGATCGAGGACGAGGGCCTCGTCGCGGAGAATGCCGGCCTGACGGAATGGCCGATTCCCCTGCTCGGCCAGTTCGACCCCGCGTTTCTCGACGTCCCGCCCGAGGTGATCCAGCTCACGGCGCGCGTGAACCAGAAATATTTCGTCTGCCGCGGGGCCGACGGAAAACTGGCCAACGCGTTCGTCTGTACCGCTAACATCGCCGCGCACGACCGCGGCGCGAAGATCGTCGAGGGCAACCGCAAGGTCCTCGCCGCGCGCTTGTCGGACGCGAAGTTCTTCTACGACACCGACCTCAAGGTCCCGCTCGAAGAGCAGGCGGAGAAGCTGTCGAAGATCGTCTTCCACGAGAAGCTCGGCACCGTAGCCGACAAGGTCGACCGCGTCGCCAAGCTCGCCCGCTGGCTGGTAGAAGAGGGCATAATCCTCCCCGGAACGGGGAGGGGGACCAGCGAAGCTGGTGGAGGGGGCGCGCCACGAAGCGCAGCGTCCGCGGAGAACCCCCTCCACCCTCAGCCTGCGGCTGACGGTCCCCCTCCCCTTGCAGGGAGGAATTGGCCGCCCACGCAGAGCGCGCAGCCCGCCTCGCAAAGGCAGACCTCGTCACCGGCATGGTCGGCGAGTTCCCCGAGCTGCAAGGGCTGATGGGCGGCTACTACGCCGCCGCGCAGAGCGAGCACCCGGCCGTCGCCACCGCCATCCGCGACCACTACAAGCCGGTCGGCCCAGGCGACGACGTCCCCACCGACCCGGTGACGGTGGCGGTAAGCTTGGCGGACAAGCTTGATACGATTGCAATGTTTTTTGCCGCCGGCCTGCCGCCAACCGGGTCGAAAGATCCATTCGCTCTGCGTAGGGCATCCCTCAGTACGATCGCTCAGATTGACCGAACCAGTCTTCGTCTGGCTCTTTCTCACGCAATAAAGGCCGTAGCCGTCGCAGTTCAGATCAATTTCTGGGCTAAATTCGATAGCGTTTTTCCACAGCTGAACATCCAGTTCGAGCGGTCAATTGCGACTGGGCCTGACGCCGTTGACGCTCAATTACGGCGTCTCACGTCGGCTGACGAAATTTTGGGGCCTGTCGATCAGCCAGAAAACGCGCATCGAGTAGGCGGCTTTGAAGCGCTGCGGACGAAGCAATTATCGTTCTATTCCTATGAGGCAGCCATTGCCCCAATCTCCCTGGTTCTCGACTTCTTCGCCGACCGCCTCAAAGTCCAGCAACGCGAAGCCGGCGTCCGGCACGACCTGATCGACGCGGTGTTCGCGCTCGGGGGCGAGGACGATCTCGTCCGCCTGCTCGCGCGCGTCCACGCGCTCCAGGCGTTCGTGACCACCGAGGACGGCGCGAACCTGCTCGCCGGCTACAAGCGCGCCGCCAATATCCTGAAGAAGGAAGGCGGCGCTCAACCAAAGCCCGTCACCCCAGCGAAAGCTGGGGTATCCGCGGGGAGCGAGGGACAGGAGCCGCGGGAGACCCCAGCGTTCGCTGGGGTGACGGACGCGGCTGCTAGGGTGACGGATGGGGCGGGGGATGACGTTGTGGTTAGAGGGCCCGCGCAACAAACATTGTCCTACACCCCCGAACCGGCAGAGACCGCGCTGATGACCGCGCTCGACTCCGCCGAACCCCGCGCCACCGCCGCGATCGAACGCGAGGATTTCGCCGCCGCGATGGCCGCGCTCGCCTCGCTCCGCGCGCCGATCGACACGTTCTTTGATAGCGTTATCGTCAATGATTCCGACCCCGCCAAGCGCTCCGCCCGTCTCGCGCTACTTGAGCGAGTCCGCGCCGCAGTGCACAATGTCGCAGATTTTTCGAAGATCGAGGGCTGATTGAAACCGGAAGTGCAGACGGCTCCCAGCGTCTGTGCTTCCTATACTTCACTTTTGCCCCACCCATAAAAACAGGCACTTAGAGGACCGACCATGACCCAATATGTGTATCGCTTCGGCGGCGGTGTTTCGGATGGCGGCAAGGGCGACAAGAACCTGCTCGGCGGCAAGGGCGCGAACCTCGCCGAGATGGCGTCGATCGGCCTGCCGGTCCCGCCGGGCTTCACGATCTCGACCGATTTCTGCGCGGTCTATTACGACGAGGGCGGCCAGTTCCCGCAAGGCCTGCGCGACGAGGTCGCCACCGGCCTCGCGCACATCGAGGGCGTCACCGGCAAGACGTTCGGCGACCCCGCCGACCCGCTGCTCGTATCCGTCCGGAGCGGCGCCCGCGCCTCGATGCCGGGGATGATGGACACCGTCCTCAATCTCGGCCTCAACGACCAGACCGTCGAAGGTCTCGCCGCCAAGTCCGAGGACGCGCGCTTCGCCTGGGACAGCTATCGCCGCTTCATCCAGATGTACGCCGACGTCGTCCTCGAACTCGATCACGGCGCGTTCGAGGAAGCGCTGGAGATCGCCAAGGAAGACCAGGGCTTCACGCTCGACACCGAACTCTCCGCCGACGATCTCCGGAAACTCGTCACGGAGTATAAGGGCCTCGTCGAAAAGCTCTGGGGCAAGCCCTTCCCGCAGGACGTCCACGACCAGCTCTGGGGCGCGGTCGGCGCGGTCTTCGGCTCGTGGCAGTCCGAGCGGGCGAAAGTCTATCGCCGCCTCAATGATATCCCCGGCGGCTGGGGCACCGCGGTCAACATCCAGGCGATGGTGTTCGGCAACATGGGCGACACCTCGGCAACCGGCGTCGCGTTCACGCGCGACCCGTCGAAGGGCGACCGCGCCTATTACGGCGAATTCCTGATCAATGCGCAGGGCGAGGACGTCGTCGCCGGCATCCGCACGCCGCAGTATCTGACCAAGACCGCGCGCGAAGACGCCGGCGCCAAGCCCGCCTCGATGGAAGAGGCGATGCCCGAGGTCTACACCCAACTCGCGGACGTGTTCGACACGCTCGAAAACCACTACCGCGACATGCAGGACATCGAGTTCACGGTCGAGAAGACCAAGCTCTGGATGCTCCAGACCCGCGCCGGCAAGCGCACCGCCAAGGCTGCGCTCAAGATCGCCGTCGACATGGCGAACGAGGGGCTGATCACGCGCGAGGAAGCGATCCTGCGCATCGAGCCGATGGCGCTCGACCAGCTGCTCCACCCGACGCTCGATCCCAAGGCGCATCGCGACGTGCTCACCAAGGGCCTCCCCGCATCGCCGGGCGCAGCCTCGGGTGCGGTCGTGTTCGACGCCGATGCCGCCGAGAAGAAAGCGGCGGATGGCGTTGCCGTGATCCTCGTCCGCACCGAGACCTCGCCCGACGACATCCACGGCATGCACGCAGCCAAGGGCATCCTGACCGCACGCGGCGGGATGACATCGCACGCAGCAGTGGTGGCGCGCGGCATGGGACGCCCCTGCGTTTCCGGCGCCGGCACGCTCTCGATCGACGCCAAGGCGAAGATCATGCGCTGCGGCGGCCGCGAGGTGAAGGAGGGCGACCTGCTCACCATCGACGGCACCACCGGTGAAGTGATGATCGGCGCGGTCGCGACCGTGCAGCCCGAGCTGTCGGGCGATTTCGCGACGCTGATGGTCTGGGCCGACGAGGTCCGCCGCCTGAAAGTGCGCGCCAACGCCGAGACGCCGGAAGATTGCCGTGTCGCCCGCGAGTTCGGTGCGGAGGGTGTCGGTCTCTGCCGCACCGAGCACATGTTCTTCGAGAGCAGCCGCATCACCAACGTCCGCCAGATGATCCTGGCCTCGGACGAGAAGGGGCGCCGCGTCGCTTTGGAGAAGCTGCTCCCCGAACAGCGCAAGGACTTCACCGAGATCCTCGAGGTGATGGCGGGGCTCCCAGTGACGATCCGCCTGCTCGATCCGCCGCTTCACGAATTCCTCCCCCACGAGGAATCCGAATTCGCCGAAGTCGCGACCGCAGCGGGTGTCGACGTCGACACCTTGAAGCGCCGCGCGGCGGAACTGCACGAGTTCAACCCGATGCTCGGCCACCGCGGCTGCCGTCTCGGCGTAACCTACCCCGAGATCTACGAGATGCAGGCTAGGGCCATCTTCGAGGCGGCAGTCGACGTCGCAGAGAAGTCCGGTGCGGCACCGATCCCCGAAGTCATGATCCCGCTGGTCGCCACCCGCCGCGAGCTGGAACTGATGAAGGCGGTCGTCGACAAGGCCGCGCAGGCGGTGTTCGCCGAAAAGGGCCGGACGATCGAGTATCTCGTCGGTACGATGATCGAACTCCCCCGCGCCGCGTTGCGAGCGGGCGAAATCGCGGAAGTCGGCGAGTTCTTCTCGTTCGGCACCAATGACCTGACGCAGACGACGCTGGGTGTCAGCCGCGACGATGCATCGCGCTTCCTCGGCGCGTATGTCGAGCAGGGCATCTACGCGAAGGACCCGTTCGTCAGCATCGACGTCGAAGGTGTCGGCGAACTGATCGAGATTGCCGCGGAGCGTGGCCGCAAGACGCGGGCAGGCATCAAGCTCGGCATCTGCGGCGAACACGGCGGCGATCCGGCGAGCATCGCGTTCTGCGAAAAGGTCGGCCTCGATTACGTCTCCGCCAGCCCGTACCGCGTTCCGATAGCCCGCCTGGCAGCGGCACAGGCGGCACTGTCGAAGAAGTAAGCGCTCGCTCAGAAACAGCACCACCCCGGCGAAGGCCGGGGCCCAATTGGAACGTCCGGAGTAACGAAGGACTGCCCCTAGTTACTCGACGCTCCCAATTGGGCCCCGGCCTTCGCCGGGGTGGAGTAGAGCAAAGAATCTTTCCCCGCGAAGGCGGGGACCCAGACTGGCCTCCCGCCTTCGCGGGAGAACAAGGGGGCAGGGGCTAACCTAACCCAGCCCCCTACACCTCACCGACGCTGATCAAAGTCAAACCAACCACGCTTGGTCCCATCAGCATTATACGCGGGCCGAGCATAGCCCGGCCGCGCCGAAGACAGCGCCCCAGACCGCGACGTATCCACAACCGGCGCCCGCTCGACAACCGGAGTCGCAACCCGCGCCGCCTCAACATCCTTCACCAACCGGGCATTCTCCCGCTCGGCCTCGACCGCCCGCTTCTCCGCCGCAGCGGCCCGAACATCGCCATCCTTCTTCACCGAAGCATGAGCATCGCGCTCCGCCAGATAGCGCGCCTTCCACTTCTTCCCGCCCGGATGGCTCGCCAGTCCGAACAGCCAGCCGGCGACGAAAACCAGCGCAAGCGCCGCAAACTGCGTAGGTGTGGAAAACAACGGCATCGTAAAAACCCTCCTGTTACGGGAGCCCAACGATCGGCTGCGCCGCCGGTTGCTTCAGGTCTTGATCAGCGCATCGGAGATCGAACACGCCGCCGGCCCGAGAATGACGACGAACAGCACGGGGAGGATGAACAGGATCAGCGGGATCGTCATGATCGCCGGCAACCGTGCCGCCTTCTCCTCGGCCCGCATCATCCGCTCGTTGCGGAATTCGCCCGACAGAACGCGCAGCGCAGACGCGAGCGGCGTGCCGTATTTCTCGGTCTGGATCATCGTCGTGACGACGCCCTTCACCGCATCCAGCTTCACCCGCTGTGCCAGATTCTCGAACGCTGACCGTCGATCCGTCAGGAATCCGAGCTCGATCGCAGTCAGCGTAAATTCCTCGCCAAGCTCGGGATAGGCCCGCCCCAGTTCGCGCGCGACGCGGTGGAACGCGGCATCGACGGTCAACCCGGCCTCCGCGCAGATCACAAGCAGATCGAGCGCGTCGGGAAGCCCCTTACGGATCGCGTCGGAGCGCTTCTTGATCTTGTTGTCGAGATACAGATCCGGCGCCTTGTAGCTCAGGATAAAGGTCAGCGCGACGAGGCCGTATTTCTTCAGCGGCGACCAGGTCGCGAAGCCATCGGTGCCGTACACCCAGTACAACATGGCGCTGCCCAGCACGATCGGCAGCACCAGCCGGCCGAAGATCACCGCCGGGGCCCATTCCTTCGACCGGATCCCTGCCTGCATCAGCTTGAGCTGGACCGCCTTGACCTGGCTGTCCTGCAACATCTTCATCGACGATAGCATGCCGCGCATCTTGTCGGCGGTGTCGTTGCGCTGGACGAGCTTGGCGCGCCGCTTGGTCGAGGCGGTGATACCTGCCTTCAACTGTTCGCGGCGATCGTTGAGCGCCTTCACGCGCTTGGTCATCGGATCGCTGACCGTGGTCGCGGCATAGATCGCGACCATCACCGCGAACGCGGCAACGCCCGACAGGATCGTCGCGACCCATAATACGTCGAATCCGAGCAGGGTTGGTCCGGCCGTCGTGCCCATCATTGCGCCCCTAAATCTCGAAGCTGATCATCTTGGACATGATGAAGGCGCCGATCGCCATCCACACCATGCCGCCCATGCCGATCGCCATCAGCCGCTCGTCGATGAAGAAATTCTGCATGTAGGTCCCGTTGATGAACCAGATCAGCCCGAAGACGATGAACGGCAAGGCGCCGATGATATACGCCGATGCCTTGGATTCCGACGACATCGCCTTGATCTTGAGCTTCATCTGGCCGCGCATGCGCAGCACGTGCGACAAGTTGGCGAGCGTCTCCGCCAGATTGCCGCCGGTCTCGCGCTGAATCGCGATCGTGATCACGAAGAACTGGAATTCGGGCGTGCCGAGCCGGTCTGCAGTCTCCTGCAGCGCCGCATCCATCGTCCGGCCGATCTTCATCTTGTCGCTGACCGCGCGGAACTCCTCGCCGACCGGGCCCTCGACCTCATGCCCGACGACGCCGATCGTCTCGCTGATCGGCAGGCCCGAGCGCAGGCCGCGGACCAGCAGGTCGATCGCGTCGGGAAACTTCGCGGTGAACTTGCCGATCCTCCGCTGGATCGTCTTGCCGACGATGAAATGCGGCAGGCCGACGCCGACGAACACACCGAACAGCAAAGCGAGCAGGATCGGCAGCCCTTTGAGCAGCATCAGCGCCGCGACGACCACCAGTAATCCCGCGGTCGCCATGCCATATTGGCCGACCGTCCAGGTCTTGCCGGTCATCGCGAGGCGCTTGGCGAGCTGGACCGGATTGGGAAGGATGCGCCCGAAGGCGAGATCCATCTTGGTATCGCGGTTCATCGAGATTCGGCGCAGCTGCGCTTCGGCAACCACCAGCGCGTCGCCGTGACGTTCGCGCAGCGAGGCGATCCGGCGCGACTGCGCGCGTCCGGCGGACGGTCCCGCAAACGCGAACGCGATCATCCCCAGCACGATCGCTGCGCCGAGGATGACCAACAGGAGCGGCATCATCTCCATCGCAGCTATCGCCTTCCGCTCGTCGCGGTCCGGAAGATCCGGCTGCGGCTCATTTGGTTTTCGCCTTGACCGTGCGCTTCGGGATCAATCCCTTCAGGTCGCCGAACTTGCCGATCAGCGATTTGCCCTTCGGCTTTGCGCCATCGGCTGCACTGTCCGGGACGGCGGACGCGATCGCGGTCACGAGTGCCATGATCGGTGCGATCGTCTTCGATGCCTTCCCGACCTCGGCGAACGGCTTGCCGAGCTTGGCCGCCTGCGCCGCGAGCTTCTGGTCGAAGGGCACGACATAATCGATCTTGCGTTCGATCGAGCCCTCGAAATCCTTGCGACTGATCTCGAGCTGGCCGCCGGCATGCATCCGGTTCGCAAGCACGAACAACTGCGTCTGCGGCGCGTTCGTCTTCATCCACGACAGGATGCGGATCGTGTCGCGGGCGGAAGCGAGCGTCAGTTCGGTGACGATCACGCCGAGCTGAACATCGCTGACGAGTTGCGGATGCTGGATTAGCATCCCCCGCGGCAGGTCGACGACAGTGCATTCGAACGCCGCGCGCATTTCTTCCTGCAACTGGTAGAACGCCGATCCATCGGTGACGAGCGGCGCATTGATCGGCGCTTCGGCGGACAGCACCGACAGTTTCTCCGACGCCTTGACCATCGCGCGTTCGATGAACAGCCCGTCGATCCGGCTCGGATTGTCGATCGCGTCGGTCAGGCCGCGGCCCGGTTCGAGATCGAGGCTGAGTGCACCCGTGCCGAAATGCACGTCGAGATCGAGCAATGCGGTTGCGCGCTTTTCCTTGTCCGCGAGCAACCAGGCAAGCGACGTCGCGACCGTCGAGGCGCCGACGCCGCCACGCGTGCCGATCACCGCGACCGAGCAATGCGGTCGATCGGTCGAGATCTCGACATGCTTCGGCGTATTCAACAGTGTTTGCGCATGACCGAAGGCCTCGCGCAGCATATCGGCGTGCAGCGGCTTCAGGAGATAGTCCTGGATCCCGCTCGACACGAGGTCGCGATAGAGGCGGACGTCGTTGACCTGCCCGGCGGCGATCACCACCGTACCGGGCTCGCACACTTCGGCCAGCGCATTGATATCGTTCAGCGGGTCGCCCGATTCGGCGAGATCGACGAACAGGATCTGCGGCGATGCGGACACCGACAGCGACTGGATCGCGTTGCGCAGGCCGCCCTTGTGGATCTTCTCGACCGCCCAGCCGAGTTCGCTCGCGATCGGCCGAAGGGCCTCGGCGGTGATCTCGTCGCAGACATAGGCGGTAAACGGTTCGCGATGCGCGATGCCGCCCGGCTTCCAGGGTGCGTTCATCACTTCCCTCCCGTGCTGGACGCGGCAAGGCCGCCGGCCCCGGTCGGCGCCTTTTTGCGATAGGTGTCGATCGCCTTGTACGACACCGCCGTATCCGTCGTCTCGTTGCCGGGCGCGCCACGGACCAGATCCGCCGGGTTGGCGACCATCGCCGCAAGGTTGCGGTTGATCGCGCAGCCATAATTGGACGACGTGTTGGAGGTGAAGTCGTTGGTCGAGATCGCGCGACCAGTCGGGGCAGCGCGGTACATCTGCATGCATCCGGCTGACGACGATTCGGATCGTCCCGGGCGCTACCGGTGCGGGCGTTACCGGCGCATCGGCACCGAGCAACAGGCCATATCGGGCAACCACGGCAGCGACATCGGTACGCGCCGCATACCCCTCCGCCGCCGGATCGTCGATCGCGACCCGGTCGCCATAGCTAAGCCGCATCGCGTCTAGCCAGTGGGCCAGCCGCTGCTGTTCCCCGCGGCCCAGCGCGCCGCCGGCGACGCCCAGATCGAGCGCATAGTCCGATCGACTGACGACGGGTTGATGAACCGATTCGAGGCCGCGATTCTCCGTTCCCATGCAGCCGCCGAGCAGCAGCGGGGGGATCAGGAACGCTAGGATCGATTTGTTGATCATCGGAAATCCTTGGTGCGGGAGGCGCGTGGTCGGCTCGGGTTCGTCATCTCAGTTCGAGAAGCCGGGCGCGGGCACGCTGCCGTTCTTGGCTTTGCCGCCGGTGTTGCGCGTGGTTGGTGGCACGACGTCGTCTTCAGGACGTCGCACATCGCCGCTGAGCGGTGTCGGACGCACCACCGCCGCTGCGCCGACCAAGGGGTGCGCATAGGAGGCAGGGGCAACCGTCGGAACGGGGCGTTTGCCGCCGCCGCTTGCACTGAGCGTCCCGAGCAATACCCGGTCGAGATCGGTCGGTGCGCGCGCGCCGTCGGTCGGCAGCGCGATGTCGCTGGCATTGTTGACCGGTTTCACCAGGTACGGCGTGATGACGATGACCAGTTCGGTCTCGTTGCGCTGGAACGCGTTCGAGCGGAACAACGCGCCGATGATCGGCAGGTTCGAGAGGCCCGGGGTCTTGTCGTACGAGTTGTTGTGGCTGTTCGACAACAGGCCGCTGATCATCATGCTTTGGCCCGAGCCGAGCTCGACGGTCGTCTCGGTGCGCCTGGTCGTCAGGCCTGGTACGCGCGTGCCGCTGAGCGTCACCGCGTTCGAATAATCGAGCTGCGAGACTTCTGGACGAACACGGAGCGAGATCCGTCCGTCCGACAGCACCGTCGGCGTATACGCCAGGCTGATGCCATATTGCTTATACTCGACCGAGACCGTGCCCAGCGCCTGCGCCAGCGGGATCGGGACTTCGCCGCCAGCAAGGAAAGTCCCGGTCTCGCCCGACAGTGCGGTGAGATTGGGATTGGCCAGCGTTGTCACCTGCCCGGTGGCTTCACCGAGATCGATCGCGGTCAGGAAATCCATCCCCAACAGCTTGCCCGCGATACCGAGCGTCGTGCGCTGTGCACCCTTGGTATAGGTCGATGTCTTTAAACCGGTCGTGGGATCATAGGTGATCGTGCCGGGCGTGCCCGACGTGCTGCCGAACAGGATTCCCGATCCGCTGCGGTCCTGCGTCAACAGGTTGACGCCGATGTTCTTGACGAAGCTGCGGCTGACTTCGGCGACGCGCACCTGAAGGTTGACCTGTAACGGCGTCGCGGTCTTCAGCCGCGAGAGGACTTTGGTTGTATCACCCACGAACGCCTGCACCAGGCGTTCGGCTTCGGCGGCATCCTCGGGGGCAAGGACGGTGCCGGTCAGCAGGATCAGGCCGTTCATCGGAGTCGCGACGACCTGCGCTTCGGGCATCGCCAGGCCGAGCATCTGCTGGACCGAATCGAGGTTGTTGCCGACCCGAACCGTCGCCGCATAGACGACCGCGCCACCCTTGGTGGTGGCCGAGATCGTCGTCTCGCCGGTCTTCTTGCCGAACAGATATAATTGGGTCGGCGAGCGGACCTGGACATCGGCGATCGAGTCGTCGGCGACGAACAGGTCGGTCATCGGCCGGGCGAGCGTCACCAGCCGGCCGCGACCGGTGTTGACCTGGACGACCGGCGAACCGGCCGGGGCGATCGCCGCGCCGCGGCGCTGGGCGAGGGCGGGCGCCGACGGTGCGGCACTCGCAGCGGCCAGGGCGACGGCCAGCGGCCAGCCCAGCGGGGTCATCCGGATACGCATGTCAGTTCTTCCCCCCGACCGGAACGATGGTCATTGCGTTGCCGCGTGCGATCCGGACCACCGGTCCCTGGACGACCGGCGTACCGCCGCCACCACCACCGGACT
The DNA here is from genome assembly GCF_036856015.1 of Sphingomonas sp. LR55. Lineage (NCBI taxonomy): Bacteria > Pseudomonadati > Pseudomonadota > Alphaproteobacteria > Sphingomonadales > Sphingomonadaceae > Sphingomonas > Sphingomonas sp. LR55. Next base: position 2,204,045 of record NZ_JASPFO010000001.1, on the reverse strand, counting down.
GCGTCATCGGCATGCCCTGCATCGGCGCACCGCCACCTTCGATTGCTTTGCCGGGCACCGTGCTGCGCTGGTAGCGCGAGACGTCAGCACCGGTCTGATAGCTCGATGCGCCTGCCGACGGCTGGCTCGCGAGCCGTACCATCATCGCCTTTTCGGCCTTCGGATCATTGCCCTGCGGTACCTTCACGGCCCCGGAGGCGATCGCCTCCTCGAGTTCGGCCGAATTGTCGGCGATCGAGCGGAGCGACAGCGAGAGCGAGCCGAGCGTCTGCGCCACCGCCACCTGCTCGGCCATCTTGGGCGTCGCCTCGATCGTCACGTTCGAAAACGTGCGGACCTGCGTTTTGCCGTCTTCGCCGACGAGATTGTCGGTGCGCTGGTCGGTCGCGAGCACGCGGATGTTGCGCATGATCGTCTCGGACACCTTGAGCGGCTGGCCTTCGCCGCCGCCTGCGACCGTCTGCGTCAGGACCAGATCGATCCGATCGCCTGGAAACACGAAGCCTGCGACCGCGGCCTGCGCCGAGACGGGCACCGTGACCGCGCGCATGCCAGGTCCGAGCGCCGCTGCCAGGAAACCGCGATCACCGGGCTTTACCAGCGACCCTTGGGTCACCGGTTGCCCGGCGGTGATGATGCTGCGCACCACCGTGCCCTGCAACGACTGGAGATTGGTCTTGTCCCGGAGATAATAGGCGTTGTCGACCAGCTCCTTCGGCCAGGGCTGGAATTTCAGCGCGGTCGCGTCGAGGATCGTGCCGACCGGCAGCGAGCGGGTCGCGACGAGCACCTCGGGGCCGTCGACCACCGGCGCGGTCATGGCGACCGCCCCGGCTTGCGGCGCCGAGCTTCCGGCGATCAGCGTTCTGGCAAAGAATGCTGTGATGGCCGCGACAATCAGCGCGCCAGCCAGCAATATGATTTTACGACTGTCCATGACTAGTTCGTGCCTTTCAGGCGCCGGAATTCTGCTTCGGCGTTAATCATGACTGAAACTGATTAAGGAGTGGTTCGCGCAGCGCGAGCAGCCCTGCGAATGCTATAGCCACGCCGTACGGGACTTCGATCGCCGCCGATGTCTTCTTGATAAGCCGCTCGGCCATCATGACGAGGGTGACGACGCCGCCTGCGATCGACATGACCATCAGCATCGAGAGGAACGCCGGAAACGGCAACCACAGGGCGAGCGCGACGATAAGCTTGACGTCGCCGCCGCCCATCAGGCCGAAATGGAACGCGACCAGGAACGCGGCGAACACCGCGAGTGCGACGCCCAGCTGCAATACGACGTCGGGCCAGATTTCGAGCCCATTGGCGTACCACCAGACCGGCGCGAGCAACGCGACCGCGGCATTTTTCCAGTTGGCGATTTCCCGCGTTCGCGCGTCTTCGATGCCGGCGGACACCAGCAGGCCTCCAAGCGCGAAAATCAAAATTGGAAGAGCAATGTTCCACCCCATCGGCTAGACCCTAACGAAGATGGCTTTCGAAAAAGTAACCGTCCCGACCGATTCTTCGTTCGGTTACACGCACGTAGCGCAGCGTGGTGGCGCCGAGGCGGTTCGACGTGCGATTCCGGTCGGTGCACGAATCGGGTATTGGACTGCCCCCGACGGCTGGGCGTTGCGCCGCTTCGACTGGCCTGCCGACGCAGTATCGCGGCGGTCGCGGGGCGCGGTGCTGTTCCAGACGGGGCGCGGTGATATCTTCGAAAAATACCTGGAGACGTTTGCGCATCTCCATGCACACGGGTGGTCGGTGACCGCGTTCGACTGGCGCGGGCAGGGGGGCTCGGGACGGCTTTCCGGGGACCCCCATGTCGGGCACGTCGACGATTACACGACCTATGACCGCGACCTGGCGGCGTTCTGGTCGGACTGGGTGGCGGAGCGGGGGTAGCTAGCCAACCCCCGTGATACCTCGCGTGATCTTGGGACATTCGATGGGCGGCATGATGGTCGTGCGCGCACTCGCGGCACGGTCGATCCAGCCCGATGCCGCGATTCTGGTCGCGCCGATGATCGGGCTGAAGTCACCGGTCGGCGCCGGGATCGCCGGTCGTGTTGCGCGGTGGATGGCGTCGCGCGGCAATCCCGCGCGGGGTGCTTGGCGCAGCAACGAGCGGCCCGGTTCGATCGCGTCGCGGCAATCGCTGCTGACGCATGACGCCTCACGCTATGATGACGAGCGCTGGTGGCAGGCGGAAAAGCCCGCGCTGTGCCTTGGGCCGCCGAGCTGGTCGTGGTTGGCGCAAGGCTTTGCCGCCGCCGCTGCGCTTGCGGTCGATCCGGGGATCGAGGCGATGGAGACGCCGGTGCTGATGCTTGTCGCGGAAGCCGACAAGCTGGTCGATCCCCATGCGGCCTTGCGGCTCGGCGCGCGGTTGCCCGATGCGCAGATCGTCCGGTTCGGCCGCGAATCGGCGCATGAGATCCTCCGCGAGGCGGACGGCGTGCGTGACCGGGCCTTGGGCGCCATCGATTCGTTCCTCAATGCCTTCGTGCCGCCGCGTCCGTAATGGCCGCGTTCGCGACGCCCGTGTTCGGACCGGTTTACGACGTGGCGATCGTCGGTGCGGGCATGGCCGGCGCCAGCCTCGCCGCCGCCCTCGGATCGGACGCGCGCGTCTTGGTTCTCGAGGCGGAGGCGGTGCCCGGCTATCATGCCACCGGACGATCCGCGGCGTTCTGGTCGGAGACCTATGGCGGTCCGAATATCCAGCCGCTGACCACCGCCTCGGGGCCGCTTCTCCGCGCCGGCGGTCATCTGGCACCGCTCGGATCGGTGCATATTGGTCGTGCGGGGGACGAGGCGGCGATCGATGCGTTCCTTGCGGCGTTCGCGGATAGCGCGGTGGTCCTGGATCCGGTCGACCCCGCTGCGTTCGTCCCTGGCCTGCGAGCCGACTGGGTGTTCGGCGTGCAGGAAGCGAGTTGCACCTATATCGATGTCGCGGCGTTGCATGCGGACAGCATCGCGACCGGCCGGCGTGCCGGCGCGCAGTTCGTCACCGATGCTGCCTTCGTCGAGGCACGCCGCGCCTACGGTATCTGGACGATCGTCACGACCGCTGGAACCGCGCGTGCACAAGTTTTGGTGAACGCCGCCGGGGCGTGGGCCGATCGCGTCGCGATCGGCGCGGGGGCGAGGCCATTGGGCCTGCAGGCGTACCGCCGGACGATGGCGCAGTTGCGGACAGATCCCGGTGCGCCGGATACCATGCCGCATGTCGCGGACATCGCCGGGGGTTCTACTTCAAGCCCGAATCGGGTGGGCGGTTATGGCTCAGCCCGCACGATGAAACCCCGACCGATCCTTGCGATGCCGCGCCGGAAGAGATCGACGTGGCGATTGCGATCGATCGGTTCGAGCGCGTCGTCGACTGGCGGGTCGCTGCGGTCGAGCGACGCTGGGCCGGGCTGCGGACGTTCGCGCCCGATCGCGTGCCGGTCTACGGCTTCGACCGCGATGTTCCCGGCTTTTTCTGGTGCGCGGGACAGGGCGGCTTCGGGATCCAGACGGCACCTGCCGCCGCCTTGCTCGCTGCCAGCCTGTTGCTGGGCACTGCCCCTGACGCCGCGATCGCGACCCTCGATACGCAGCGCTACTCGCCGCATCGGTTTGCCTGATAGGCGACGCGTCGCGAAGTTTAAGCCTCGAAATCGCGAGTCGCGACGGCGCAAACTGATTTCACCGCCGTGAAAACGATCCGCCGCGAAAAAATTCGCTTACCATTGTGATAAGCAAATCTGGGAATCTATTGAATAAAATTCCGAAATTTTCGGACGAAAACCAACAGAATCGGTTTCTTGAGTAAAACTAAAAAAATGTTAATTCCCCGCTATGGTTAACGCGCCATGAGTGCCGGGACGAACAAGCATCCGATGATGTCACGATGTGATATTAAACAGATGTGCTTCGCCGGTCCGGTCACTTGGCAGTGGTGTAGTTGCGGATGGACAATATCTTCGTTGGAAGCGCGGTATCTACGATAAGCGCACGTGGCGATCTGGTTCTTCCCGATCAATTCTGCGTCACGATCCAGTCCAGGGGCGTACGGGACGATCTGTTCGTTGGTCTCCATGCCGAAGATCCTTGCCTGCTGGTCTATGATCGCGCGAGCGTCGACGATCATCATGGCGACGTTGCGCGAAACTGGGAGGGGCGCGCGCGATACGGTGCTCCGGCGGCGGCTGGGCTTCGTCGCGCCCGCGCAGATGGACGGCAAGGGCCGGCTCCGCATCGCGTCGTGGATGCGAGCCCGCCGCGGGGTGCAACAGCGCGCGTTGCTGGTCGGCATGGGCCGTCATTTCGACGTCTGGAATCTCGATCAGGTACTCGAACAGGGGCCGGGGGATCTGATCGTCCTCGCCGCGCTGCATCTCAACACGTCGATCATCAAGGAGGACCATCATGAACCTGCTCTGTCACGCCTCGGGGCACGTCGCCGCGCCGCTGGTGCTGGAAAATCAGGGGTTTCTGTTCAGTCGTTGCCAGCGCTGCCGGCACGATCTGATCCGCTCCGCGCCGTCGGTGGTCGGTTCGGCGGGCGATAGCTGGACCGGTGTGCCCGAGGGGTTGCGCGTGGCGTGGCGCTCGGCGGACGTGTCGGCCTTCGATCAGCCGTCATGGATACGCCAGTCGTTGCGCCGGATACGCGAGCGCGGCCAGCAATCCGCGACCGCCGTCAGCGACGCCGCGCAGGTCGCGCTTGCGGTGGTCGGCTGGCACGCCACTGACGCGGCGCGCCGCGCGAAGGATACGACGTTGGCCGCCTATCGCTCGGGCCGCCGCGTGATCCGCCTGCCGCGCCCGGCCCGGCCACCGCATGCCGGCATCGTCATCATCAACCTGACGATGAACCGAGACCCGTCCTGGCAGGACGCGGTCCGCGCGGACACGCAGTTCGGCGACATGATCGGCGCGTGATGCGGTGGCAGCTGGATAGCGGCGGTTCTGATAGTCCGGTCACCACGGCGCAACGCCGCCGACAGGTGTGCAATTACCACCCCGGCGAAGGCCGGGGCCCAATTGGAAAGGTCGGCGTAACGACACGCCGTCCTTAATCAGAGTCGTTTCCCAGTTGGGCCCCGGCCTTCGCCGGGGTGGGGTAACAGACGCCCGGTCTCAGCGTCGCCCAGTCTCAGCGTCGCCCAGCCTAGCGCCGCCCGGCGGCCACCGCCGCGTCGCTCGCCAGCTTGTCCGCGCGCTCGTTCTCCGGGTGGCCCGCGTGACCCTTGACCCACTGCCATTCGATCTTGTGCCGCGCCACCGCGGCGAGCAGCGCATGCCACAGCTCGGCGTTCTTCACCGGCTTCTTGTCGGCGGTCTTCCAGCCGTTCCGCTGCCAGCCCTTCACCCACTTGGTCAGGCCGTCCATCACGTATTTGCTGTCGGTGTACAGCGTCACCGCGCACGGCCGGGTCAGCACGTTGAGCGCCTCGATCGCCGCGGTCATCTCCATCCGGTTGTTGGTCGTCGGCGTCTCGCCGCCCGACAATTCCTTTTCGTGCGCGCCCATCCGGATCACTGCACCCCAGCCGCCCGGCCCCGGATTGCCCTTGCACGCGCCGTCGGTGAAGATCTCCACCTTCGTCATGGTCGGGGCAGCTACGTCGTCAGTCATGCGAATAGATCGTCCTTGCGATACGCCTCGAACCGCCGCCAGTACGCCAACGGATCCTTGCGCGTCACCAGCGCATCCGCCGGCGTATTGAGCCAATCCCACGCGCGTCGCCAGGAAGCGAAGGCACGCCCCTGCGCCAGCACCGGCAGCGCGGCGCGTTCGGCATCGGTTAGCGGATGCCGACTGACATACCCCGCGACCAGCGCCTTGCCGACCCCCGCATCATAGCCTTCGCCCTGCGCATCGAACGCCCAGGCGCTGTGCAGGATCGCGAGATCGTAGGCGCGGATATCGGTGCAGGCGAAATAAAAGTCGATCAGCCCCGTCACCCGGTCGCCGAGCATCAGCACATTGTCGGGAAACAGATCGGCATGGATGACGCTGCGCGGCAAGTCGGCGGGCCAGGCCGCGACGACCGCATCCGCTGCCGTGCTAATTGTATCGAACAGCCCGGGCTCGATCGCATCCAGATCGCGGCCGCATTTCGCCAGCAAGGCACGCCACCCGTCGGGCCCCAGCGTGTTCGGCCGCACGCCATCGAACCCGGCGAGGCTGACATGCATCGCGCCCATCGCGGCGCCCGCCGCATATGCCTGCGCCTCGGTCGGATGCGACACCGACACCCCGGTCAGGAACTCGATCAGGCACGCCGGCCGCCCGCAAAGCTCGTGGATCAGCGCACCGCTGCAATCGGGCAGCGCGCGCGGCACCGGATTTCCGTCGACCGCGAGATGGTCGAGCATCGCCATGAAGAACGGCAGGTCGTCCGCCGACACGCGCTTTTCGTACAGCGTCAGGATGAAGCGCCCGGTCGTCGTGTCGACCAGGTAGTTGCTGTTCTCGACCCCCTCGGCGATGCCCTTGGCCGAGACCAGTTCGCCGTGATCGAACTTAGCGAGGAACGCGCCCAGCGCCTCCGCCGAAACCTGCGTGTAGACCGCCATGCTAGGCGGCCGCCTCCAGCCCGCGGGGCAGCTTGAACGCGATCGTCTCGCGGTTGGTCTCGACCTCGCGCTCGGTCACCGTGTAGCGCTCCGACAACCGATCGACGAGTTCGCGCACCAGCAATTCGGGTGCGGACGCGCCCGCGGTGATCCCCAGCGTGCCGACGCCGGCGAGGAAGTCCCAATCAAGTTCGCTCGCTCGCTGGATCAGCATCGCCGGCGTACCCTCGCGCTCGGCGACCTCGACCAGCCGCACCGAGTTGGACGAGTTCGGCGCGCCGATCACCAGCACCGCATCGACACTGTGCGCAATCGCCTTCACCGCGGTCTGGCGGTTCGACGTGGCGTAGCAGATGTCCTCGCCACGCGGCGGCAGCATCTGCGGGAAGCGGCGCTGCAACGTCGCCACCACCGCGGCGGTATCGTCGACCGACAGCGTCGTCTGCGTCAGGAAGGCGAGGTTCGACGGATCGGCGGGTGCGAACACCTCGGCGTCCTCGACCGTCTCGATCAGCGACATCGCGCCCGCGGGCACCTGTCCGAACGTGCCGATCACCTCGGGATGCCCGGTATGGCCGATGAACACGATATGCCGGCCCTGCGCGACCAGACGCTCGGCCTGGCGGTGCACCTTCGACACCAGGGGACAGGTCGCATCGAGATATTCGAGCCCGCGATTCTGCGCGTCGAGCGGTACCGATTTCGGCACGCCGTGCGCCGAGAAGACGACCGGCGCGCCATCCGGCACCTCGTCGAGCTCCTCGACGAAGATCGCGCCCTGCGCCTTCAGCGTGTCGACGACGAACTTGTTATGGACGATCTCGTGGCGGACATAGACCGGCGCGCCATGCTTCTCGATCGCCAGCTCGACGATCCGGATGGCGCGGTCGACGCCGGCGCAAAAACCTCGGGGCGCTGCGATCAACAGTTCGAGCGGCGGCTTGTCGATTGGGCTCATGATGCGTCAGCCTCTACGCGATTGCTTGCCTGGACGATAGCCGGTTCCTATGGTGCGCCGCGACAGGGGCCGCTTGCGACATGCGGTGGCCCTTTCGCTCGTTCGAGAAGGTAAGCGTCGCCGTGAAAGCCCCTATCCTAGCCGTTTCGGCGTGTGCGATCCTCCTGACCGGGTGCGCCGGCAAGGGCGAAGTCGATGCGACCGGCGGCATTTCCGCGGTCCGCTCGGTCTGCCCGCCTGTCGCGATCCCTGCTGCGACCGGCGACATCACGCTGTTCAATCCCGCCACCAGCCGTGACCAGTCGGCGATCGACGTCGCCGCGCTGATGACCAATGTTCGCTCGACCTGCGCCGATGCGACCGACCAGGTCGTCACCAGCGTCACCTTCGACATCCGCGCTCGTCGCAACCGCACGGAGGGTGCACGCGACGTGACGTTGCCGTACTTCATCACGGTAGTCCGCGGCGGCACCGCCGTCGTCGCCAAGCGCATCGGCCGCGTCGCGCTGCATTTCGATGCCGGTCAGGCACTCGCCTCGACCTCGGCGACCGCTTCCGCAACGGTTGCGCGCTCGGCGGCAACACTGCCCGACGACGTCCGCGAGAAGCTGACCCGCAAGCGCAAGGCCGGCGATCAGGACGCCGCAGTCGATCCGCTGAGCACGCCGGAAGTCCGCCAGGCCGTCCTCCGCGCCAGCTTCGAGGCATTGGTCGGCTTCCAGCTCACCGACGATCAACTCAAGTACAACGCCACCCGCTAAGCCCTTGTCCCTCTCCCCGCCGGGGAGAGGGAAGGGGCCCGCCGCCCTTGCGGTGGGAAGGGAGAGGGGAATGAGGCTCAAAACGCCCGCCCCGCCGTCATGCCGAGCTAGTTCCGAGGCAACGGAACGATGGCCGACGCGCGCTAAATCTTCCCCCACCCCCAAACGCTCGATTGACTAAGATTGTGCGCCGCGTCACAACTCGCGGCGTCGATGCCGGGCAACCGGCATGGCACCGCGCGGGAGAGCGTTTCCCGGTCCTTCGAGGGCCAGCCTTTGATAGGGCAGGGGAACCGCCGAAGGAGCAACCACCCCGGAATCTCTCAGGCACCAGAGACCGCGCGGGGCTGATCGACACTCTGGAAAGCGTCCTGGCGTAAGCCGAGGGCCACCGAAGGGGTAAGCGCTGGACATTGTTCGCGCGAAAGCTCTCAGGTCCCGTGACAGAGGGGGTTCGGATCGTTGCACCCATTGGTGCCGCGCGCCCCTTCGACGGAGACGACCATGAGCGATTACGCCAGCATCATCGATCAGGCCGACGATTACGTCGAGCCCGAGATCCTGCCTTTGCCGCTCGACGCGTGGCACCGGGCGCAGGGCGCGCGGATGGTCGAGTTCGCCGGCTACGAGATGCCGATCCAGTATGAAGGCATCATGGCCGAGCACGCCTGGACGCGCGACTCGGCCGGGCTGTTCGACGTCAGCCACATGGGCCAGCTCGTCTTCTCCGGCGAAGGCGTCGCGCACGCGCTCGAAACCGTCCTGCCGGGCGACATCGCAGGCTTGGGCGAAGGCAAGATGCGCTACTCGCTGCTACTCGCACAGGACGGCGGCATCCTCGACGACCTGATGGCCACGCGCCTCCCCGACGACCAGCCGTCGCCGTTCTCCGCGGCCGACGTCGAGCCCGAGGCGTACGACCCGCTCCACCCGTCGCCGACTGCGAGCGGCAGCTTCTACGTCGTCGTCAACGGCGCGACCAAGTATGACGACATCAGCTATCTGATCGAGCATCTGCCCGACGACGTCACGATCAACATCCTCGAAGACCAGGCGCTGCTCGCGGTGCAAGGTCCGAAAGCGGTCGAGGCAGTCGCGCGGATCGTCCCCGGCGTCGACGGCCTCGTCTTCATGACCGCCGGCGCGTTCCACTGGAACGACGTCCCGCTCTGGATCAGCCGCTCGGGCTATACCGGCGAGGACGGCGTCGAGATTTCGCTCCCCGCCGAGCACGCCGTCGCGTTCGCCGACGCGCTGCTCGCGCTTCCAGAGATCAAGCCGATCGGCCTCGGCGCGCGCGATTCGCTGCGCCTCGAAGCCGGCCTGCCGCTCTACGGCCACGACCTCGACCTCGAGATCACGCCGGTCATGGCCGACCTCGGGTTTGCGCTCTCGAAGCGCCGCCGCGAAGCCGCCGACTTCCCCGGTGCCGACCGTATCCTCACCCAGCGCGTGCACGGCCCCGCCACCAAGCGCGTCGGCCTGATCGTCGAGGGCCGCCAGCCCGCCCGCGAAGGCGCCGAGGTGATCGACGACACCGGCGCGACGATCGGCCGCCTCACCAGCGGTGGGTTCGCACCCACCCTCGGGAAGCCGATCGCGATGGCCTATGTGCCGCTCGCGCTGTCGACGCCCGGCACCCGCATCGAGATCGCGCAACGCGGCAAGGTCCACACCGCCACCGTCACCGCGATGCCCTTCATTCCCCACCGCTACGTCCGCGCAGGAGCCAAGTGATATGAGCCGTTACTTCACGCAGGATCATGAATGGGTCGACGTCGACGGTGACGTCGGCACCGTCGGCATCTCCGAATACGCGCAGAGCCAGCTCGGCGACGTCGTGTTCGTCGATGTCCCCGAAGCCGGCAAGACGCTGACCAAGGGCGACGAAGCCGCAGTCGTCGAGTCGGTCAAAGCCGCGTCCGACGTGTACTCCCCGGTCTCGGGCACCGTCACCGAAGGCAACGCGGCTTTGACCGACGATTCCAGCCTCGTGAACTCGGACGCCGAAGCGGCGGGCTGGTTCTTCAAGCTGACGCTCAGCGACCCGAGCGAACTCGACAGCCTGATGGACGAAGCCGCCTACGCAGCCTTCGTCGAAGGGCTCTGATCTAACTGCTACCCCCTCCCGCTAGCGGGAGGGGGCAGGGGTGGGCGCGCGCTCTCCTCCAGCGTTCCGCCCGTTTGATGCCGGGCGCCCACCCCGACCCCTCCCGCATGCGGGAGGGGGAGTTGATGCCGATGCGCTACCTTCCCCTGACCCAGCCCGACCGTGCGGAAATGCTCGCCGTCATCGGCGCCGCGACGATCGACGACCTCTTCGTCGACGTGCCGCAAGCCGCCCGCCTCGATGGCCCGGTCCGCGACCTGCCGATGCACGCCTCCGAAATGGCGGTCGAACGCCACATGTCGGCACTCGCCAAGAAGAACCTCACCGCCGGCGAAGCACCGTTCTTCCTCGGCTGCGGCGCGTACAAGCATCACGTCCCCGCGTCGGTCGACCACCTGATCCAGCGCGGCGAGTTCCTCACCGCCTACACGCCGTACCAGCCGGAAATCGCGCAGGGCACGCTGCAGATGCTGTTCGAGTTCCAGACTCAGGTCGCACGGCTGCTCGGTACCGACGTCGCCAACGCCTCGATGTACGACGGCTCGACCGCGTGCTGGGAGGCGATCGTGATGGCGCGGCGCATCACCAAGCGGGGCAAGGCGATCCTCTCGTCGGGCCTCCACCCGCATTACGTCTCGGTCGCGAACACGATGGCCAAGTTCACCGGCGACATGCTCGACACGACCGCGCCCGAGCTGGTCGCCGACATGGACCTCGACCAGCTGATCGCGAAGATCGACGACGATACGTCGTGCGTCGTCGTCCAGTATCCCGACATCCTCGGCCGCATCGCCGACCTGCGTCCGCTCGCGGATGCGTGCCATGCGAAGAAGGCGCTGCTGATCGCGGTCGTCACCGAGCCGGTCGCGCTCGGTGCGATCGCGTCGCCCGGCGAGATGGACGCGGACATCGTCGTTGGCGAGGGCCAGTCGCTCGGCGTCGGTCTCCAGTTCGGCGGGCCTTACGTGGGCCTGTTCGGCTGCAAGGACAAATACGTCCGTCAGATGCCCGGTCGGCTCTGCGGCGAGACCGTCGACGCGGACGGCCGCCGCGGTTTCGTCCTCACGCTGTCGACCCGCGAGCAGCACATCCGCCGCGAAAAGGCGACGTCGAACATCTGCACCAACTCCGGGCTATGCGCGTTGGCCTTCTCGATCCACATGACGCTGCTCGGCGAAGCCGGCTTGCGACGCCTCGCGGGCGTGAACCATGCGGGTGCGGTTCATGCCGCGCGTCGACTGGCGAAGGTGCCAGGGGTCGAGCTGCTCAACACGCTGTTCTTCAACGAATTCACGCTGAAGCTCCCTGTCGAGGCCCGCCCGGTCGTCCGTACGCTGGCCGACCGCGGCATCCTCGCGGGCGTCTCGCTGGGCCGGCTGTATCCCGGCAATGACGACCTCGCCAACGGCTTGGTCGTTGCGGTGACCGAAACGACCACGGCGGAGGACGTCGAAACGCTTGCGTCCGCACTATCCACTGTCCTTGGGGAGATACTGGCATGAGCATCAACCAGAGCGGCTGGCGCCCTACGGCTCCCGAGGCGAGCACCGGCGGCGTTCCCGCAAGCGTCACCGGCAACAAGGCGCTGATGCTGGAAGAAGCGCTGATCTTCGAGATCGGCGATGCGAAGACGACGGGCGTCGACTTCGCCGAAGGCGACGTCGCGCACGACATGCTCGGCGACCTCACGCGCAAGACACCCATCGGCCTCCCCGGCCTCTCCGAACCGGAAACCGTCCGCCACTACACCCGCCTCTCACGCCAGAACTACGGCATCGACCTCGGCTTCTTCCCGCTCGGCAGTTGCACCATGAAGCACAACCCGCGCCTAAACGAGAAGATGGCACGCCTGCCCGGTTTCTCCGACGTCCACCCGCTCCAGCCGGTCGACACCGTGCAGGGCGCACTCGAAGTCATCCACCAGCTCGCGCACTGGCTCGTCACGCTCACCGGCATGACCTCGGTCGCGATGAGCCCCAAGGCGGGCGCACACGGCGAGCTCTGCGGCATCCTCGCGATCCGCGCGGCACTCGAAGCCAAGGGCGAAGGCGCGCGGAAAATCATCCTAGTCCCCGAGAGCGCACACGGCACCAACCCCGCCACCGCGGCGTTCGCAGGCTATAGCGTCGAGGACATCCCCGCCACTGCCGAAGGCCGCGTCGACACCGCCGCGCTGAAAGCCCGGCTCGGCCCCGACGTCGCCGGCGTCATGATCACCAACCCCAACACCTGCGGCCTGTTCGAGCGCGACATGCGCGAGATCTCCGACGCGGTGCACGCGGCGGGCGGCTTCGTCTATTGCGACGGCGCGAACTTCAACGCGATCGTCGGCCGCGTCCGCCCCGGCGATCTCGGCATCGACGCGATGCACATCAACCTGCACAAGACCTTCTCGACGCCCCACGGCGGCGGCGGCCCAGGCTCGGGCCCGGTGGTGTTCTCGGAAGCTTTGACCCCCTACGCACCGCTCCCCTTCGTCGAGAAGCAGGGCAACACGTTCGTCCTGATCGAGGAAGAAAATGCCGACGAACACCACGCCGGCAGCTTCGGTCGCATGGTCGCGTTCCACGGCCAGATGGGCATGTTCACGCGCGCGCTGACGTACATCCTCAGCCACGGCGCGGACGGCCTGCGCCAGGTGTCGGAGGACGCCGTGCTCAACGCGAACTACATCCTGCGCAGCCTCGACGACACGCTCGACGCACCGTTCGGCCCTTCGGGTCCGTGCATGCACGAGGCGCTGTTCTCGGACTCGGGCCTCGCCACCGGCTTCTCGACGATCGACATCGCCAAGGGCCTGATCGACGAGGGTTTCCACCCGATGACGATGTACTTCCCGCTCGTCGTCCACGGCGCGATGCTGGTCGAACCGACCGAGACCGAATCGAAGGCGGCACTCGACCAGTTCATCGCCGCACTCCGCTCGGTCGCCGAACGCGCGAAAGCCGGCGACCCTAGCCTCAAGACCGCGCCGCATTTCGCCCCCCGCGCGCCTCGACGAAACGCTCGCGGCGCGCAAACCGGTGCTGGTCTGGAAGGACCCGGCCCCGCTGGCGCAAGCCGCCGAGTAACGATACGCTCCCCATCTGGCCCGGGATCACCGGGCAGGGCGGGGGCTATCAATGCAGGCGCACGAAGCACAAGGCTGGATCAGCTACGCGATCACGGCCGTCATCATCGGCATCGTCTTCGCGGTCCGCTGGCGCCGCATGAGCGTGGTGAAGCCGCTCAAGCTCGAACGCCTCTGGGTTTTCCCTGCGGTCTACGCTGCCGTCGCGCTCTACATGTTCGTGATGTATCCGCCGCAGGGTGTCGCCTGGCTGTTCTGTGCGCTCGCGCTCGTGATGGGCGCCGCACTCGGCTGGCAACGCGGCAAGCTCATGCGGATCACGATCGACCCCGAAAGCCACGCGCTCAACACGACCTCCTCGCCCGCCGCGGTCTTCTTCCTGATCGCGATCGTCGCCGTCCGCACCGGCGCGCGCGCCATTATCGGTGATGGTCACGCGCTGCACCTCAATGCCTTCGCGATCACCGACATGCTGGTCGCGCTCGCGCTCGGCCTGTTCACCACCCAGCGCGTCGAGATGTACCTGCGCGCCAAGCGGATGCTGGAAACCGCCCGGGTCCGCTAGCCCCACCCATCCGCGAGCCCCACCCGTCATCCCAGCGAAAGCTGGGATATTTCGCGGCTTGGGAGCGACATTCCCCAGAGAGATCCCAGCTTTCGCTGGGATGACGGTGGGGAGGGACTGAAGGTCACGCAACCGGACCGACGACGGAATCGAGCCGCAACTCACACGTGACGAACCCCCGCACACCCGCTATCCGCACCCCATGATAAAGCGCGCACTCCCCGTCACCCGCGAGGCGGATTTCTCCGCCTGGTACCAGGCCGTCATCTCCGAGGCCGATCTCGCCGAGGAATCCGGCGTCCGCGGCTGCATGGTCATCCGGCCCTGGGGCTACGGCATCTGGGAGCGTATCCAGCGCCTGCTCGACGACCGGATCAAGGCGACCGGTCACGAGAACTGCTATTTCCCGCTCTTCATCCCGCTCTCCTACTTCGAGAAGGAGGCAGAGCACGTCGACGGGTTCGCCAAGGAAATGGCCGTCGTCACGCACCACCGGCTCAAGGCCGACGGCTATGGCCGGCTGATCCCCGATCCCGAGGCCAAGCTCGAAGAACCCCTCGTCGTCCGCCCGACCTCCGAAATGGTGATCGGCGCCGCCTTCGCGCGCTGGGTCCAGTCGTGGCGCGACCTGCCCGTGCTGATCAACCAATGGGCCAACGTCGTCCGCTGGGAAATGCGCACCCGCATGTTCCTGCGCACCAGCGAATTCCTCTGGCAGGAGGGCCACACCGCGCACGCCACTCCGCAAGAAGCGCGCGACGAGACGCTCAAGATGCTCGAAGTCTATCGCGACTTCGCGGAGGAATGCCTCGGCGTCCACGTCATCGCCGGCGAAAAGCCCGAGAACGAGCGCTTCCCCGGCGCCGTCGCGACCTATTCGATCGAGGCGATGATGCAGGACGGCAAGGCGCTGCAAGCCGGCACCTCGCACTTCCTCGGCACGAACTTCGCGTCGGCGCAGAACATCCGCTTCCAGAATGCGGGCGGCGAGTTCGAGCTGTGCAACACGACGAGTTGGGGCGTGTCGACCCGCATGATCGGCGCGGTCATCATGGTCCACGGCGACGACGACGGCCTCCGCGTGCCGCCGATGATCGCACCGTGGCAGGTCGTGATCGTGCCGATGCTGCGCGACGTCCCCGAGGACGCGGCGATCGTCGAGTATTGCAAGTCGCTCCAGGCCGAGATCGCCAAGCAGTCCGCGCTCGGCGAACCGGTCCGCGCGCTGCTCGACCTCAAGCCCGCCAAGGCCGCGACCAAGCGCTGGGGCTGGGTCAAGAAGGGCGCACCGATCGTGATCGAGGTCGGCGGCCGTGATGTCGCCGGCGGCAACGTCACCGTGATCCGCCGCGACCGCCTGTACCGCGAGGACGGCAAGCTCGACAGCAACGCCGTCGCGCGGACCGAGTTCGTAAGCGAAGTCTCGGGCATGCTGCACGACGTTCAAGCGACGCTCCATGTCGAGTCGATGAACCGCGTGAAGGGCAACATCGTCCCCGCCGACGACTTCGCCGCGGTCGAAGCGCATTTCGCCGACGGTGTGAAGAACCCTGGCTGGGTCGATGTTCGCTGGTCGAAGCCGACCGGGCCTGCGCTCGACAAGGTGGTCGAGCGGTTGAAGGCGCTCAAGCTCACCATCCGCAACGCGCCGATGGGGCAGACCGGCTGCGACGACGGCGCGTGCATCTTCACCGGCGAACCCGCGGTGGAGCGCATCCTGATCGGCCGCGCTTACTAAGCGCGCCGATCGGCTGCGGTCGGCGTCACGTCGAGGGCTTGCTCGAAGTCGGGGGCGGGGTGCCAAACGGCCCGGATACCCAGTGCGGCGGACCAACCGAAACGGACCGGTCTGTCGGCTGCGTCGCGGTTCCCTGTCTGGTATCGTCGCATCGTCTTTGGACGGTGCGACCTTAGGGGGCAGGCATGGGCGTGACGGGGATCGGCGGCTTCTTCTTCCGGGCGAAGGACCCGGAGGCGATACGGGCTTGGTATGTCGAGCATCTCGGCGTGGGTTCGATACCCTATGGATCATGGGAGACGCAGGCCGGACCCAGCGTGTTTGCGCCGTTCGCGGTCGACGCCGACTATTTCCCCGCGGATCGCCCCTGGATGCTCAACCTGCGCGTCGACGATCTCGACGGCATGTTGGCGACCCTCCGTGCGGCCGGGATCGTGGTGATCACCGATCCCGAATGGGACATGCCCGGCTTCGGCCGCTTCGCCCGTATCCATGATCCGGAAGGCAACCCGATCGAACTCTGGCAACCCGACGATCCTTCATAAGGATAACGCGTCCAGCTTCGGTCGGATGAGCGGCAGTGCCACCAGCCGATCGGTCGAGAATTCAGCGACCCCACTTGCGCGGAGTTCGACCCCCTCGCCAGTGCACTCACTTTGCCGCCATTGATCTGCTGTCTGGTCTACCGGATGATTGACGCACGCGCTGCGTTATTGCTTCGGCCGGGACAGATCGACATTCGACCATTCACCTTAGCGAGCGTGCTAAAGCGATGATCGCTCTCCGACCGATGCCCCATGTTTCCCTGCGAAGGCGGGGATTCAGACTGGGCTCCCGCCTTCGCGGGAGAACAAGGAGGAGGAGCGTAGCGACCGCGTTGGGCATCGCGTGCAGGTCCGATCGCGACAGTACCGACAAATTCCGAGTGCCGCCGTTCCGCAAAACAAGATTTTCTCGACTCCGCGGCGCCTGGATGCCGACCCAAGCCGGCCCGAGCGTAGCCTAAGGGCCCGCCATGACGAGAACAGATCAGACAGCACACGCTGAAACCTAGCTATCCGCGCCCTCGCGCACCGATCTCCGGGTGTCAAAACAATTCCCCCTGCGGCCCCCGCGGCGTCCGGAATAAGTCGTTGCGGAGCGCGATCCGCTCCTGATTCAGCCCGTGCTTCGCGCACGCGATCCGGAACCGCGTTCCCAGCAGGTCCGCCCACGGCCCTTGCCCCTTCATCCGCGTGAAGAAATTTGGGTCGTTGTCCTTGCCGCCACGCAGCGACGCGATCGTCGCCATCACCTTCCCCGCGCGATCCGGGAAATGTTCGTCGAGCCACGCGCGGAACAGCGGTGCGACTTCATGCGGCAATCGCACGGGAATGAAGAACGCCCGGCTTGCTCCTGCTTCCGCCGCCCGCGCGACGAGGTGTTCGATCTCATGGTCGGTGATTGCCGGGATGACCGGCGCGATCGACACGTAGACCGGCACGCCCGCATCGGCGAGCTTGCGCACCGCCGCCAGCCGTCGCTCGGGATGCGGCGCGCGGTTCGACGGTCGACGCGATTTTCGGATCGAGCGAGGTGATCGACATTGCCACCGCCGCCAACCCCTTCGCCGCCATCGGCGCGAGCAGGTCGAGATCGCGCACCACGCGGTCGGACTTGGTCGTGATCGTGAGGGGATGGTCGGTTTCTGCCAGCACCTCGATGATTCCCCGTGTGATCCGCCAGTCGGTCTCGATCGGCTGGTACGGATCGGTGTTCGTCCCCAATGCCATCGGCGCGACCGCATAGCCCGGCTTCGACAGTTCGGCGCGCAACAGCGTCGCCGCCGAAGGCTTGGCGAACAGCTTGCTCTCGAAATCCAGCCCCGGCGACAAATCGTGGAACGCATGGCTCGGCCGCGCGAAACAATAGATACAGCCATGCTCACACCCGCGATACGGATTGATCGAGCGGTCGAACGGTACGTCGGGCGAGGCATTGCGGCTGATGATCGTCCGCGGCGTCTCCACTGTCACCGTCGTGCGCAGTTTCGGCGCGATCCCGTCGATCCCTTCGCGCATGTCGAGCCAGTCGCCGTCCGCCTCGGTCTGCGGCATGTTGAACCGGCGGCTCTCGTCATTGCGCGTCGCACCGCGAACCGGACGGACCTGTTTCATCGCGCGATGATACGCCTGAATACGGAACATATAAAGAACATAATATTCCGTTCTAAAAAATGCTCGAACGGTTGAGTTAATTTGCATCTACCTGAATTTGATCGCTTTTCACCAAGTGCGGCGGCAGGCGAATCAATACTCGCGGCCGGTCGCGATCCGGCGTAGGGCAAAGCGATGACGGGACAGATGACCACGGTGGAACGCGCATTCGAACTGGCACGCTCGGGCGAGTGCGAGTCGGTCAATGCGCTACGGCAACGCTTGCGCCGCGAGGGGTATGACGCGGTGCATCTCCATCTTCATGGCTCGTCGATCAACAAGCAGCTCGTCGATCTCATCCATGCGGCGAGGGGCGGGTCCGCGCTGGCGTAGCGACGGGCGTCACGCCTTGAACAGCGAGCGGGCCTTCAGCACCGATGTTGCGCCGCTGGCGTCGGTCACCGCGTAGGTGAAGCCCGGCAGCAGACAGTAAGCCCCGACATTCCCTTTCGTATCGAGTGCCAGGAAGCCGACCTGGATGCCGCGGATCGCCGCGCCGCGCAGCGTTGCGATATGCCGAACGACCTCTTCGCACGCTTGCTGCGGCGTTGCGCCCGCGCGCATCGAGGCCACGACCCGCGCCGATCCCGCCACGCGCGTGACTTCTTCGCCGAGACCGGTCGAGGTCGCGCCGCCGACGCCCGCCTCGACGTACAGTCCTGAGCCGACCTGCGGAGAATCGCCGACCCGGCCGCGCATCTTGAACGCCATGCCCGACGTGGTGCACGCGCCGGCCATCCGTCCGTCGGCGCTGCGCGCAAGCAGACCGATCGTGTCATGGTCGAGCGCGCCGCCGGGCGTACGGGTACTGCGGTTCTCGCTATTGGCCTCAGGTTGGTATTTCGAGGTCTTCAGCCAGTCGCGCCACGCCTTTTCGGACTCGGGCGTGAGCAGAGACTGTTGCGGAAAGCCCTGGTCGCGCGCGAACCGCGTCGCGCCTTCGCCGACCAATAGCGTGTGCGGGGTCCGCTCCATCACCCGGCGCGCGACCGAGATCGCGTGCACCGTGTCCTCGAGCGCGGCGACCGCGCCGACGCCGCCGGCATCGTCCATGATGACCGCATCGAGCGTGACGTGGCCATCGCGGTCGGGATAGCCCGAATAGCCGACGCTGTGGTTGTTCGGGTCCGCCTCGGGCACCATCGCCCCCGCCTCGACCGCATCGAGCGACGATCCGCCGGCGTGCATCTTGGCGAATGCTGCGTCGTTGGCGGCGGCCCCGAAGTCCCAGGTCGAGAGGACGACCGCACCCGATCCGCCGCGAATGCGGGGCGAACCGCCTTGGTCGCGCGTGCCAGGTCGCGACGCGGCGCGCGCGAACGGTGCGGCGAGATTGATCGCGCCAAGGCCGCCCAGTCCCGCCAGCAATGACCGTCTCGTATTCATCGTTCGTCCCCCGGGCACCAATCGCGGGATGCTATCGCAGACCATATCGGCTGACCAGTCGCCATGCTGCTTTGCAACATTATTTCTTCGATGTCCTAGATCGGTATTGTTTAGGCATTGACGAAAACTCTCTTTTGACCAAACCTGTCATCGGGGCCGGTGAACGCGTCGTGACGCAGCCGGAGTTAAAAGGGGAACATGATGATATTGGATCAGTCCGTGTCGCGGATCGCTCTCGCAGCGTCGATCTTTCTCGCGGCGATGCCGGCAGCGGCGCAGGTCAGTCCCGCCGATGCGGTAAGCCCGGCGCAGGCTGCGGCAACGACGCCGGCGGACGCGAAGATCCAGGCCGACGCCGATACCGCGCTCGCCACGCAAGAGACCGCCCGTACCGCCACGGTGGCGGACGACACCGTCGTGGTCACCGGTTCGCGGATCCGCCGTCCCAACATGACGTCGGCGGCGCCGATCACCACGGTCACCGCGCAGGATATCCGCGCGCAGGCCGCGATCACCGTCGAGGACGTGCTCAATCGACTGCCGCAGGTGTCGCCCGACAGCCAGCAGACCTATCAGGATTCGGACGGCCGCCAGCGGATCAAGCTGCGCAGCCTCGGCTTTGAACGCACGCTCGTGCTGGTCGACGGCAAGCGGCTCGGTACGCAGAACGGCCAGGACGTCGGCATCATCCCGCCCTCGCTGCTCGAACGCGTCGACGTGCTGACCGGCGGCGCATCGTCGGTCTATGGCTCGGATGCGGTCGCGGGCGTCGTCAACTTCATCCTCAAGAAGGATTTCGAGGGCATCCAGCTCGACGGCAATTACAGCTTCTACAATCACGACAACAAGGACACGATCGTCTCGCCGCTGGCCCGCGCGAACGCATTCGGCAGCCCGCGCGGGCTCGCCAACGACGGCGGCCGTTCGGACGTCACGCTGACCGCGGGCTCGAAGCTGTTCGACGGTGCGCTGCGATTCTCGGGCTTCGTCAATTACCGCCAGGCCAACGACGTGCCCTATGACGCGCGATCGACATCCGCCTGCCAGCTCGTCCAGACCGGCAAGGACGGCCCGCTGTCGTGCTCGCTGTCGACCTATTCGCCGAGCGGCTATGTCTCGCCGCGCAGTGGCGCGAACAGCGGCGTCGGCTATGTCAACGATCCCGCCGGCACGCAGACGTTCGTGCCCTACGGCGCCGGCGCGGGTAACGCCGCCAATCCGTATGACGGCTACTCCTATCAGCGCCAGTTCGAGCGGTATACCGCCGGCGGCTTCGTCAGCGCACGGATCGCGCCCGAAATCGAGCTGTACGGCTCGGGGATCTGGTTCCGCGACAAGTCGATCAATCCCTACCCGACGCGCATCTACAGCTACACCGCCTATGGCGATGCGCCGTACCAGGTGAACTGCAACAACCCGTATCTGTCGGCGTCGCAGGCCAGTACGATCTGCGGCGCGCAGGCGGGCACGTCCGCGACGGCGCCGCTCGATGTGCGTTATCGCTTCAACGACCTGCCGTTTGCACCCGACACGTATCTGAACACCGCGGTCCGCGCGACCGCGGGCGTACGCGGCACCGTCGGCAAGGCGTGGACCTATGATGTCGGCGGCGTCTTCTCGCGCAACCAGCAGGATATCACGTTCGGCAATTTCGCCGATTACGACCGGGTCAATCGCTCGCTCAACGTCGTCAACGTCAACGGTACGCCGACCTGCGCCTCGAAGGTATCGGGCGTCGATCCCGCCTGCGTTCCGTTCGACGCGTTCAGCGCCGGAACGCTCGGCGCACCACTTGCCGAGTATCTGTTCACCGGCCGCAGCGGCACGTCGAAGGGTGTCGCCAAGCTATGGGACGTCGTCTCGTCGGTCACCGGCGATCTCGGCAAATACGGCGTCACCTCGCCCTTCGCGAACGACGGCGTAGCGATCGCGCTCGGCGCCGAATACCGCAAGGACAGCTATGCGTCGTCCGCCGATGCGATCTACCGCGAGCAGAATGGCGGCACCGACTTCAATCTCAGCCAGGACGTCTGGGAATCGAACATCGAGGTCCAGGCGCCGCTGGTCCAGGAGCGTCGCTTCGCGCATCTGTTGCAGGCGACCGGCGGTTTCCGCGTCTCGAAATACAGCAGCAACCCGAGCGTCTTCAACACCTGGAAGCTGGAGGGCGTCTATGCGCCGATCAGCGACCTGACCTTCCGCGCCTCGTTCAACAAGGCGCAGCGCGCACCGACGGTGTTCGAGATCCGCCAGGCGACGAACATCGATTACAGCCGCCAGGGTGGATCGCAGAACGACTTCTGCGCGCCGGTCGCGCGGCAGGTGGCGGATCCGAACAATCCGGGCCGGACGATCACCAGCACCACGCCGCTCGCCTCGCGCGAGGTGTGCGCAGCGACCGGACTGTCGGACGCACTGTACGGCAGCGCCACGCTGTTGTGCCCGAACGACCAGTGCACGGTGCGCTCGGGTGGCTTCACCGCGGATCCCGAGACCGCCTACACGCAGACCTATGGCTTGGTCGTGAAGCCGAGCTTCCTCAAGGGGCTGGTCTTCTCGGTCGATCGCTATCGGATCAAGATCAACAACTCGCTCGGCTATAACGACGACAGCTATTACACCGATGGCTGCCTGCGCTCGGGCGGCGACCAGTTCTTCTGCTCGGGGATCGTCCGCCAGCCCGGCACCGGCATCCTCTACGCCGCCGCCGCGAGCAACCCGACCAGCGGCTTCATCCGCGCAGGCACGACCAACTACTATTTCTCGATCGCCCGCGGCTGGGACTTTCAGAGCCAGTACACGGTCGGCCTTGGCGGTGCGGGCAAGCTCGATCTGAACTTCAACGGATCGCTGACGACGTTCGCGGGCGGCCAGGATTCACCGCTTCAGCCCAAGCGCAACTGCGCAGGCTATTTCGGCAATGGTTGCAGCCAGCTGCTGCCGAAATGGTCGCACGGTCTGCGGACGACCTACACGACGGGCGACGGGATCTTCAGCACGTCGTTCAACTGGCGCTATGTCGGTTCGCTGACGCATGCCGACAATTCGGGTGACGAGGCGATCGGCGGCACTGCGGCCCGCGCGCGGACGACCTTCTACCATATCGCGCCGGTCAGCTATTTCGATCTGGCGATGACGTTCGCGATCTCGAGGGACTTTTCGCTTCGGTTCGTCGCCAACAACCTGCTCGACAAGACGCCGCCGATCCTGGCGAATTCGTACGACATCAGCCTCGCGCGCAGCAACACCATCCCCGCGCGTTACGACTCACTCGGCCGCAACCTGGCGGTAGGCGCCACCGTCCGGTTCTGACCGCTCGGATGAACGACTGACCTCCGAAACCCTCCCCCCACCGGGGGAGGGTTTTCGGTTCAGTCCCCTTCGATCAATGCCGCGCCGCCCTGCGCATCCAGATCGAGCATCGCTGGCGCGTCCGCCTTCGTCGCCGGCCATTTCGGCAGCCCTGTACCGTTCGGGTTACCGGTCTTCACGAAGTTCACGAGATACGCGCTCGCGGTGTGCGCCGCCGCCCGGTCGGTCGCGCTGGTCTGCGCACCATATTTTATCGCTGCGGTATCGAAGAAGAACGGGATGTCCGTCGCATGCGATGCGCCCGCGGTTTTAGCGGTCCGAACCGACGTCGCCACATACGAGAACCGGTAATGATAGATCGGCACGCCCTTCGCCGCGAGTACCGCCGCGGTGTCGCGCGCGCCGGCGATCATATAGCCTTGCGGCCCACCGATATCGTCACTTGTCGCGCCGATCATCACCGGCACCCGGGCGAACCGTCCCGCGGCATAGGCGACGACGGGATCGACCGCGAGCCTGCCATCGACCACCGGCCCGCTATACGTCCGCGGCCCCGATCCCGGCGTGAACATCGCCGCCAGGCTCAAGCCATCGGTCACCTGGTCCGCCGACAGTCGACGCAGCTTGGCCAAGGCCTGCGGATCATCGGCCGCAATCCCCTTCGACTGCGCGAACGCGATGCCGATCGTCTCCGCCGTGGCGATCGTCCCGGCAGGCCCGGTGCTGGGGCCGCCCGATTGCACCACCGCCTTCTGGAATGTCCCGCGCGCCATCGGCGACGTCAGCAAAGTGTGGACCGACATGCCGCCTGCGCTTTCGCCAATGATCGTCACGTTGGCGGGGTCGCCGCCGAACGCCGCGATGTTGCGCTTGACCCATTTCAGCGCGGCGAGCTGATCCATATAGCCATAATTGCCAAGCAGCCCGTGATCGGGATCCTGCTTCGTCAACTGCGGATGCGCGAACGTGCCGAACCGTCCGAGGCGGTAATTGAAGCTGACGACCATGATGCCGGACTTGGCCAATTCGCTGCCGGAATAGGTCGGTGGCGACGATCCGCCGTTCACGAAGCCGCCACCGTAGATCCACACCATCACCGGCAATTTCGCCTTCGCACCGGCGGGCTTCCACACATTGGCATAGAGGCAATCCTCGGCCGGCGGCGTGCCGAGCGGCGCGGCATCGCTCGGGAAGGGTTGCTGCATGCAGTCATTGGCATAGCGGCTCGCGTCGCGTTCGCCGCGCCAGGCGGCCGCGGGCTGGGGGCTCGCCAGCGGAGCGGACCGACCGGCGGCGCAGCGAACGGAATACCCTTGAACGCCACGACTCCACCGGACTCGCGACCCTGCAATCGACCGGTATCGATCCGCACACGCGTCTCGCCAGCTTCGGCTTGCGCCAATGTCGAACTGGCCAGCAAGGCCGCCGCAAGGGTGAAGGTCAAACGCATGGCACTATCCTCTTCTCTGATCGAAGCGATAACGGCCGAAGCGCGCGACAGAAATCAGTGATGGGGCCCGCGGCGGGAAATCGAACCCGGACCCATCTCCTGCATCGCTGTAACGCAACGTCTGACAATTCCGCCACATTGGCCTGGCAGTGGTAGCGCACAGTTAATCGCATAGACAACGGCTGGCTGAACGTAGCGTATAGTATCGACGCAGCCATGATGACTGGGGGAAGGCGATCCGAACGCTTTCGAAACCTCACCATGGGAAAGCCGCCACCAGATGCCCGCGTGAACACGCCTCCGACAGCGTCCGCTGGCGTCTAATCTTCTGGTCGCAGGCTTCGTGCCACCGACACCGATGTGCTTGGACGGTGCCGCCGGACGATCGCAACCGATTTGCCCCCGACAGAGTAGACTTGGCGGTCGGTTTAGATAATCATGGCGTCTGCCAGACACTTGAAGGGTAAAGCCTTGGTATCGTGCTACTCACCGACCCCGGTTTTGGAACAGATCGGTGAACGGTGGTGGCGACGCATCGGGGCTGGAACGCTGACCGCCATCATCATTCTGCTGGCGCTGTGGTTCACCCTTTTTTGGATCGAAGAGCGACACGAGGATATCGAGCGGAATACTCCCGTCCTTGTCACGCTGCTACCTCTGCCCGAACGTCCGGTCGCGTCGCCCCCCGTTCCTCCTGAGCCCCAGCGTGTTCGCGAGGTCGACGCGGCGGATGGACGGCAGCGTCAGGAGCCTACGCCGGACGTCAGGCCGCAAACGGCACCACGTGCGCCTTTAATTCCGGATGTGCCGGACAGTACATTACTGCCTCCTACCATCACGCTCGCCACGTCCGAACCGATTGCTCCGGCACGGCTCGCGCGTGCCGATGGCGTTGGCGGAGGGCCATCGCACGTCGCCAACCGCGGTGATGGTGCCGGCATCTGGCCTGGCACCGGATCTGGTAACGGCGTCGCCGGCGGTGAACTCGACGGCCCAGGCCCGCTCGACGTTCTTCGAAAGGCCGATTGGGTATGGAAACCTGGCGACAGTGCGTTGCAGCCGTTTGCACCCCGGCAGGCCGTCGAGAAACGCATTTCCGGAAAGGCGGTCCTCGCCTGCCGGGTTCTGCTCTCGACCCGCGTGCATGATTGCCGCGTCATCGCCGAGAGCGCCGGGGGATTTGGCTTTGGCAAGGCGGCGCTGACCGCCTCACGGATCTTCCGGGTTCATCCCCCGCGGCGCAACGGCAAGCCGCTGAACGACGCGTGGGTCGGCATTCCCGTTGTTTGGATCACGGACTCCGTGGTCAAGATGGGCAAGCTGGAAATCGTGACACCAGCCGTCCCAGACACCGCGCCGACCCACTGAGTACATAACAGCGACCCGCGATCGGGGGCACGGATAGAATTCTCAAGTTCCGCCAAGGCGATGAGCCTGGCCGCGTCTGCGAACACAGCCCGTTAGCAAACTCTCAATCAGTCGCTGCGAAACCATCCCGCCGGATCACCCGCGGGTCTGGCTGTACTCTCTGCGCTCTGATTTGCCAGCAATCCTGCAGGCGTTGCAGGACGGACGTTTTTGGAACGGGAAGGTGCGCCAGTGACGCTAAATGCAATCTGCAAGGCCATCTTGGGAAGGCTTCCGCCCGTATATTTATTGGCGGGCTGGGCTGTCAGTGGATGGTATGTTTTCCACTATACCAGTGCAGTAGCCGCAATCGGGATGGTTTCGGGCATCGCGATATTCGTCCATTACAGTGTGGTGATCAGGTCGAATATCGTGGACGAACGCAAGTCTATTGACCTGGATCGGACGGCCAAGATCGCCCTTGTTCTCGCCAGCTTGGGATTTTGTGCGGTATTTCTGTATCTGATGATCGCCAGCTGGACAGCCTATAAGGCGTACGCGGCTGCACCGCTATTTGGCGTCGGAATAGTCTACGTTCCCGCCTTCTCGCTCGGCGTTGCTTCGGCCGCGTATGTAAAACTGATCGCGGTGCACGTATCCAAGCTCAAAGGATAACGTGAGCCAGGTCGGTCGGGGATGCTGGCTAAGAGGTCAGGCGGGTCGAAAGCCCGGGGATCGCGCGACGTGGACGACCGGGAAACGAGATAGATGGGCCGGTCGTCGGACCGGCCCACTATACTTACGCCTTCTTGCGCGCGCTTGGGGCTTGCGGCGGCCTCGGTGTCTTCCTCCTCGTCCGGCGAGATCCTCACCGGCTTCGGTCAATGCCTCGCCAAGCGCCTTGAGTTTCTCCTGCGACTTGTCGGACTTGTCGGCGATCTTGGTCGTCGCCGTGCCCAGGCGGTGCAACAGCGCATGGACGCGGTCCGCGTCGGGCGTGTCCTTTTCCAGTTGCTTGCGCAGCGAGGCGAGGTCGCGCAGGATGCCCTTGGCACCCGCAGTATCGACGTCGGCCAGCGCGGCTTCCCAATCCTCAACCATGTCGGCACCCTTGGTGGGCTTGGTAGCATCAAGTCCGCGGTTGATCGCGTTCATCGTTCCGGCGAATTTAACGGCCATGTCATTCTCTCCGCAAAGCCTGTGGTGGCGATCGTCAACGCGGTGTCGCGGAGGAAATGTCCGGGCGGAGCGGGTTACCGTATTGCTCTCGATCAATTGGGTGACGAAAACCGTACGGACCGTATCCTGGGTTATCTTTTGCCGACGCGGCCAAGGCCGAAGTCGACGGGCGGGCAATAGCTGAGGGACGGATGAGCCGACCGCCAAAACTCGGCAACCGCGCTAACTCTTCTTAGAGGGCAATAGTTTGCAACAGCCCCACACCCGGCGCAGCGGCACGCAAGGACCCCCACCGCCACGCCGGTATTTACGCGAATTCCTCAGGCGAGCGTCAACCCAACATCCACATTCCCCCGCGTTGCGTTGGAATACGGGCAAATCTGATGTGCTGCATCGACCAGTTTCTGCGCATCGTCACGCTCTAGACCCGGCAATGATACCGTCAGGTCGGTCGTGATACCGAAACCACCCGCGGACCGGGGGCCAATGCCGACCCTGGCAGTGACCGCGACGTTTTCGGGCAATTTCATCTTCAACTGCTGACCGGCGACCTTCAGCGCGCCGATGAAGCAGGCGGAGTAACCGGCCGCGAACAGCTGTTCCGGGTTGCTGCCGTCGCCGCCAGCGCCGCCCAGTTCCCTTGGCGTCGAGAGCGCGACGTCGAAGCGACCGTCCTGCGAACGAGCATGTCCGTCACGACCACCGGTTGCTGTGGCTTCAGTGGTGTATTTCACGTCGATCGACATTTTGAGTCTCCAATTGCTTATCGCGATAAATATTTAGGTAGCCTTGCTACGGTTGTCCAGCATTATTTTGTGCGATAATCATTTCCGTGATACTGATCATTATGAAGGAGCTATGTGTGTCCGACCCTCTGCCACTCGACGATCAACTGTGCTTTTCGCTCTACGCTGCAACGATCGCGATCAATCGTGCCTATAAGCCTGCGCTCGACCGGCTTGGCATAACCTACCCGCAGTTTCTCGTTCTTCAGACCTTGAACGAGGTTCAGGATGGCCGTTCGATCGGCGCCATCGCCGAGAGGCTCGCGCTGGAACCGAGCACGATCACGCCACTGGCCAAGCGTTTGGAGGCAGCGGGGCTCGTTACGCGGATTCGCAATCCCGCCGACGAGCGTGAGGTCCGCGTCCGTTTGACCGACGCGGGTCGCGCCCGCTGGGCTGAGACGGGATGTCTGGGGCCGTTGATCGTGGAACGATCGGGAATGACGCCGGACAGGCTGGCGTATCTCAACGCTGAAGTGGCGGCGCTTCGTCAGGCGCTAGCGCTCAAGCCCGGGGCCAAATCCGCAGTGGTTCAATGAAATTTGCGGTAGATCTTAGGATGCATCTGCTAAAAGCATAGGCGCTAAGATGAAGCCTTCGCTCATTTGATGAGATAGCAACCCGTCGGTCCGCCCCGCGGTTGCGGCTCCGACTGACAATGTCAGAGGGGCTGCCGCTGCGCCCGCAACCATCCCGTAATCGAATACCGCTTCGTCGGCGCGGAGGGCGTTACATAGGACACGCTGTGGAGTTGCGGGACAGCTAGGATGTCGAGCGTGTTGAAGTCCGGGACAAGTCCCTCGACCATGCCGTCGCGATCATGGAACAGCAGCAGGCCGCCCCATTCGGCGCGCCTCTGCGGGGTGAGGCCGAACACATAGGCCGCACGTCGATCCTTGCCGGCAACCTCGTCGTCGTGCGCGGTGAGGAAGTCGCAGGCTGCGTAGGCGGTCGCCTGCGCATCGACGAACCGCGTATCGTCGGCGCCGGTGATCGCCTTCAGCACCGCCAGCCGGGCGGGACTCGACAACCACGAAGCGAATAGCGTGAGCAGATCGGGGTTCGCTACGCGTGCACCCACGCCGTCCGCCACGCGGATCGTCTCGTAGCGATATTGGCAACCGTTCTCGGCGCCCTTGTGAACCGCGGCATCCAGCGCCTTTCGCTGCGGATCGCTCATCGCGTCGCGGACCGAGCGATCGAGTTCGTAAAAAGTGTCGTTGCTGTTCAGCACCTGCCGCCAATCCGCATGATCCTGAAGATATGCGTGCAGGCGTTGCGACCCATCGC
Organism: Sphingomonas sp. LR55; assembly: GCF_036856015.1. Lineage (NCBI taxonomy): Bacteria > Pseudomonadati > Pseudomonadota > Alphaproteobacteria > Sphingomonadales > Sphingomonadaceae > Sphingomonas > Sphingomonas sp. LR55. Next base: position 2,175,329 of record NZ_JASPFO010000001.1, on the reverse strand, counting down.
CCGACAACAGGTCCCTAATCCTGACGCGACCTGCGCGCGTACCGCGCGCGCAGGTCCGAGACATCGAGGTTCGGGTTGAGCATAAATGGGTCGGACGGCATCGAAAACCTCGCAGAGGATGCACGCCTAACGCCGATGTGCGGCCAGCAGAAGGGTGCGTGTTTATCCCGCTACGCCACCGATATGAGTTCCAGCGCGCGTGGTGGAGCCGAAGGGAATCGAACCCTTGACCTCCGCAGTGCGATTGCGGCGCTCTCCCATCTGAGCTACGGCCCCGCGCGGTTGGCCATAGGCCAGGATGGTGATCTAGCGGCTCGATTTGGGCGTTGCAACCAGGTTGGTGCGACCGCGCCAACCGACCTTCGGCGCGTCGTCGCAACGCAGCGTCGGGTCGCCGTCAAGTCGCCGCAATCACAGGAACATTCCGCCAGTTTGGCGCTTGTAGTTCTCGGAATGTACGACCCCGCGATCGACGGGGCCGGCAGCCGCAGGACAGCAATTAGGAGGTTCCTATGGTCTACGAACGCAACACCCGAGATCGCCAGTCGGGCGACTATTACGGTCGGCCGAACTCGAACGATTATGGTCGCGATTTCCGCGCAGACGGTGGCGGCTATGGTCGTTCCAGCGCGCGTGAATATGAAGCCGCCGGCGAATATGACCGCGACGATAACCGCAGCGGTCGCGGCCAGGGATATCAGGGGCGTGACGACCAGGGACGCGGCGACCAATATGGTCGCGAGCAGGGCGGTCGTGATTATTATGGCGGCCACAATGACCGCTCGCAGCCATCGGACGGCGACCGCTACGGACAGTCACGCTACGGCCAGGGATCAGGCCAGGGTTATGGCCAGCAGGGTTACGGGCAGCAGGGCTATGGCCAGCAGCGCTCCGGCCAGGGCTATGGCCGGCAGTCCTACGGCCAGCGCAGCCAAGGTTCGGGCGATACCGAATATCACGGCAGCTATGCATCGGATGGTCGCCGCTTCGAAGACGTAGGTCGCAACCGCGACGCCGATGACGACAACCGCAACTCTTCGCGCGGCGGCAGCCGGAACGAGGGGCGTGACTATGGTCGCCAGCCACAGGGCTATGACTATGACGATCGCGGGTTCATCGCGCGCGCAGGCGACGAAGTTCGCTCGTGGTTCGGTGACGACGAGGCCGAGCGTCGCCGGGAGGCCGATGCACGCTTCGACGAGCGGTCCTATGGCAACTCCGACAACCGTGCGTTCGGCAATCGCTCGTCGAACACGCATGACGACCATTATCATGGCTGGCGGAGCTCGCAGATCGCGGCGCTCGACCGTGACTATGACGAGTATCGGAACGAGAACCGCTCGAAGTTCGAGACCGAGTTCTCGTCGTGGCGTAACGAGCGCCAGGGCCAGCGCAGCTCGCTGTCGCAGGTTACCGAGCATATGGAAGTCGTCGGCTCCGACGGCAGCCATGTCGGTACGGTCGACAAGGTGAAGGGCGACCGGATCCTGCTGACCAAGAACGACCGCGATGCGGGCGGCGTGCACCACTCGATCCCGTCGCGCTGGATCAAGACCGTCGACGGCAAGGTGACTCTGTCGAAGTCGGCCGACGAAGCCAAGGCGGCGTGGAAGGAAGAAGAGCGCAACTCGGCGATGTTCGACTACGGCGATCGCACGGGCGGCGACAAGAAGGATACCGGCAGCAGCGGTTATGCTTCGAGCTCGCAGACGGGCAGCACGGCGACCGGTACGGCATCGACCACGGGCACTACGACCGGCGGCACCACCACTGGCACGACGTCGGACACGCTCGGCAAGTCGGGGTCGACCACGTACTAACTGGTTGAAAGCGTTGGCTGGCGTCGCATGATGTCAGCCGAACACGGGCCCGGGCGGAAACGTCCGGGCCTTTTTGCAGGTTGCGTTGAGTGTGCGTTTCGCCATACCCGCAACACGAATATTCTAGACAGGAGCAAGTTTATGGCCCGTGCATGGAGCCTGAAGGCACGTCCGCAAGGGATGCCGAAGCATACCGACTTCGCCATGATCGATCTCGACCAGGCGACGCTCGGCGCTGGCGAGGTACGGATCGCCAATCGCTGGCTGTCGGTCGACCCGTACATGCGCGGGCGGATGAACGACGTGAAGAGCTACGTCCCGCCGTTCGCGCTGGGCGAGGCGATGCAGGGCGGCGCGGTCGGCGAAGTGATCGAGAGCAACGACGACGGCATCAAGGTCGGCGACATGGTGCTGCACATGGCGGGGTGGCGCGACGAGGCGGTGGTGCCGGCCGCGCAGGTGCAGAAGCTGCCCGCGCTCGACGTGCCTCCGCAGGCATTCCTGGGTCAGCTCGGCATGCCGGGGATGACCGGGTATTTCGGTCTGCTCCAGGTTGCCGAGGCGAAGGCGGGCGACACGGTGTTCGTGTCGGCGGCGGCAGGTGCGGTGGGCTCGACCGTGGTGCAGGTCGCCAAGGCCAAGGGCATGACAGTGATCGGCTCGGCCGGCGGCGCGGAGAAATGCGCGTGGGTGAAGTCGCTCGGCGCGGATGCGGTGATCGACTACAAGAGCGATGTGCCGGTGGTGAAGGCGCTTGGCGAGGCGGCGCCGAAAGGCATCGACGTGTATTTCGACAACGTCGGCGGCGAGCATCTCGACGCGGCGCTGGCACATGCGAACATGCACGCGCGGTTCGCGGTGTGCGGGATGATCGACGTCTACAACAGCGGCGCGGCGACGCAGCTGAAGTATCTCGCGCGGTTGATCGGTAACCGGATCCAGATCCGCGGGTTCATCGTCAGCGACTACATGAATCGCGCCGAGGAGTTCTACAAGGATATGGGCGGGATGCTGGCGGCGGGGACGCTGAAGCGGCAGGAGACCGTGCACGAGGGGCTCGAGACGATGCCGGATGCGTTCTTGGGGCTGTTCTCGGGTGGGAATACGGGGAAGATGCTCGTCAAGGTTTGAGCTAAACCCTTAAGCATTTCAGTCAGTACCCCCGGCGAAGGCCGGGGCCCAATTGGAAAGGTCGCAGTAACGGAGCATAACGCCCGTCATTGGCGGCCCCCAATTGGGCCCCGGCCTTCGCCGGGGGAGAAGCAATATCTGACTACCTGACTGAAATGACGATCAGGTCGATCCGCGGGCCTACAACCACTTCGCCTGCTTGAACTTCACGTACAGCGCGGCGCAGACCACCGCGATCACGCCCAGTACGACGAAATACCCGTATTCCGTTTTCAGCTCGGGCATGTTTTCGAAGTTCATGCCGTAGATCCCGGCGATCGCGGTGGGGACGGCGAGGATCGCGGCCCAGGCGGCGAGCTGGCGGGTGATCGCGCCGGTGCGTTGTTGTTCGAGCAGGTTGCTGAATTCGAACACCGAGGTCAGCACTTCGCGTAACCCCTCGACCATCGTCTGCACCCGGCGGACGTGATCGAGCACGTCGCTGAAATACGGTTTCGCCTCGGTATCGATGCAGGGGAGGTCGAGGCGGACGATCTTGCCCGCGACCTCGCCCATCGGCCCGAGGATACGCTGGAAGCGGATCATCTCGCGCCGGAGCCCGAAGATCCGCACGATTTCGTCGCGGCCGAGGAAGGCGTCGATCGTGCGTTGCTCCATCGCCAGCACTTCGTCCTCGATGCTTTCGACGATCGGGAGGTAGCCGTCGACGACGTAGTCGAGAATTGCGTGGAGGACGTAATCGACGCCGTTGATCAGTAGCGTGGGCGCGGCTTCGAGTTGTTCGCGAAGTGCCTTGTGCGAGCGTGCCGAGCCGTGGCGGACGCTGATGATGTGGCTGTGGCCGACGAAGATCGCGGTCTCGCCATACGCGATCTTGTCGTCCTCCAGTTGCGCGGTCCGCGCCACGACGAACAGTTGGTCACCGTACACGTCGACCTTGGGGAGCTGGTCCGCCTTGATCGCGTCCTCCACCGCCAGCGGGTGGAGGTTATACTGGTCCTTCAGCGTCCGCATCTCCGCGTCGGTCGGGTCGCAGATGCCGATCCAGACGAACTCGGAACGATCCGCGGGGCAATCGACCTTTTCGTCGATCGAGACCGCGCGGACGCGCTTGCCATGGCGATAGAGATACGCGGCGACGACCGTCATGGAGCCTCAGAATTACGCGGACTGGGGTCGCGCCGGTATCAGAACGCCGGCAGCACCGCACCTCGATAATGCTGCTCGATGAAGGTCTTGGTGGCCGGGCTGCGCAGCGCGGCGATCAGCTTCACGACCCGCGGGTCCTTCTCGCCGCCGGGCAGGCCGACGACGAAATTGACGTAGGGGCTGTTCTTGTCCTCGATCGCGAGCGCATCGCGGACCGGGTTGAGCTTCGCGTCGAGCGCGTAGTTGGTGTTGATCAGCGCGAGATCGACCTCGCCGAGCGTGCGCGGCAGGGTGGCGCCCTCCAGTTCCTTGAACTGCAGGTTCTTCGGGTTGGTGGCGATGTCGTTGAGGCTCGACAGCGGATTGGTCGGGTTCTTGAGCGTGATCAGCCCGGCCTTCTGCAGCAGCAGCAGCGCGCGGCCGCCGTTGCTCGGCTCGTTCGGGATCGCGACGGTCGCGCCGCTAGGGATCTGCGCGATCGACTTCCACTTGCGCGAATAGGCGCCGAGCGGTTCGACGTGGACGCCCGCATAGGTCACCAGATGCGTGCCGCGCGAGGCGTTGAACTCGTCGAGATACGGCTTGGTCTCGAAGTAGCTGACGTCGATCTGCTTCTGCTCGACCTGGAGGTTGGGCTGGACGTAGTCGTTGAAGACGCGGATCTGGAGGTCGACGCCTTCCTTGGCGAGCGTCGGCTTGATCGATTCCAGGATCTCGGCGTGCGGCACCGCGGTCGCGGCGACGGTGAGCGTCTTGCCGTCATTGGTCTTGGTGCCACCGCACGCGGCGAGCGCGAGCAGCGAGAACGAGGCGAGCAAGGTGCGGCGGTTCATGCGAATTCCTAGCGGCGTTAAATCAGCGGCGGGTGAAGTGGCGAGCGAGCGCGTCGCCGGCATATTGAATGATCTGGACGAGCACGACCAGCAGCACGACGGTGACGACCATGACGTCGGTCTGGAAGCGCTGATAGCCGAACCGGATCGCGAGATCGCCGAGGCCCCCTGCGCCGACCACGCCCGCCATCGCGGTAAACGAGACGAGCGCGACCGCGGTCACGGTGGCGCCGGCGATCAGTCCGGGCAGCGCCTCGGGGATCAGCGCGCCGGTGACGATCTGGCGCGTGGTGGCGCCCATCGCCTGCACCGCCTCGATCGTGGTGCGGTCGACTTCCTTGAGCGAGCCTTCGACGAGACGCGCATAGAAGGGCGCCGCGCCGACGACGAGCGGCGGGATGGCGCCGGCGACGCCTAGCGATGTGCCGACCAGCATGACGGTAAGCGGGATCATCACGATCAGCAGGATGATGAACGGGACAGAGCGCAGGATGTTGACGATGACGCCGAGCACGACGTTGGCGACGCGGTTCTGCGACAGGCGGCCTTGGCCGGTGAGGTAGAGCAGGACACCGAGCGGCAGGCCGAACGCGATCGTGAGGATCAGCGACCCGCCGAGCATGATCAGCGTGTCGAGGCACGCCTGGCCGATGTCGGACCAATCGATGTTGGCGAAGAAGCTCATGCCGCCAGCGCCGCCAGCATACGCTGCGTTGCCGGGTGGGTGGCGTTGGCGAAGATGTCGGTGACTTCGCCGGTCTCGACGATGCGGCCGCGTTCGAGGACGGCGACGCGGTCGCAGACGTAGCGTACAACGTCCATTTCGTGGGTGATGAGAACGATCGTCAGGCCAAGGTCTCGGTTCAGCTCACGGAGAAGGGTCAGGACGGAGCGGGTGGTCTCTGGATCCAACGCGCTGGTGGCTTCGTCGCACAGGAGGATGTCGGGGTCGGTGGCGAGGGCGCGGGCGATGCCGACGCGCTGCTTCTGGCCGCCGGAGAGTTGGGCGGGGTATCTGGTGGCGTGATCGGCGAGGCCCACGCGGTCGAGCAGTGCGGCGATCTTCGTCTCGCGCTCTGCCTTGGAGACACCAGCCAGGACTAGCGGGAACGCAACGTTAGCCGCCACGGTGCGCGACGAGAGCAAGCCGAAGTTCTGGAATATCATGCCGATCCGGCGGCGTAGTGCGCGCAGGTCCGCTGCGGACAGTGCCGCCACGTCGACCCCATCGACTTCGACCCGGCCTGAAGTCGGGCGTTCGAGCGCGTTGATCAGGCGGATCAGCGTCGACTTTCCCGCGCCGGACTGGCCGATGACGCCGAATACGCCGCGCGCCGGGATCTCCAGCGAGATCCCGTCCAGGGCAGCCGCTTCGCTTGCCGGGTAGGTTTTAACGACGTCAGTGAGGCGGATCATGCCGAGCCCATGACCTGCACCGCGAACCGCTCCATCTCTTCTGCCTGCGGGCTCATCTGGAGCAGCAGCAGGTCGAGACCGGCGGCTTCGTACTCCGCGACACGCTCCTTCAACTGTTCGGGCGTACCGACCAGATTAGGACGCAGGCCGCGGTTGGAGACGGAATATTCCTGGATCTTCAATTCGCGTTCGAGCTGCGTGCCCGACAGCCACTGGTCGAAATTGGCATAGCCCGCGGGGAGTTCGGTGACGCTGGTGATGCGCTCGAGTTCGCGCTTGGCCTCAGCCTCGCTGTCGCGGACGATCGCGTAGGCGGCCATGCCGTATTGCATCGGCGCGCCGCCAGCCGCTTCGCGCCGCGCCGCCATGTCGGCGATCTTCGGTGCTATCGCCTCCGCCGGGTCGCCGTGCATGACGTAGGCGTCGCACTGCGCGGCGATAATCGCCTTGGCCTTCTCGCTCTCGCCGCCGGCATAGACGGTCGGGCGCTTGGCGGGCTTGGGCGAGCAGATCGCCTGTTCGGTGGTGTAGAACTGGCCCGCGAAGTCGAACCGCTCCTGCGTCCAGAGCCCGTCGACGACGGTCAGCCACTCGGCGGTGCGCGCGTAGCGATCGTCGTGCTGGTCGAACTGGAGGCCGTATTGCTTGGCCTCGTCCGCCCACCAGGACGAGACGACGTTGAGCGCTAGCCGCCCGCCGGAAATCCGGTCGATGTTCGCCGCCGCCTTGGCGAACAGCGCGGGGTGGTGAAAGTTCGGGCGGACCGCGACCATCAGCTCGATGCTGTCGGTCACTGCCGCGAGCGCCGCCGCGGTCGACCACGCATCGAGCGCGGGCTGTTCGATGCCCTTGATGTCGTTGAGGTTCAGCTCGGCGATCAGCGTCAGGTCATAGCCCCAGCGCTCGGCATTTTGCGTCAGCGCCTTGGTGTAGGCCCAACTCGCCTCCATCCCCTCGTCGGGGACATTGCGAAGCCAGCCGCCGAAGACGGGAGTCCAGTAACCATAGCGCATCAGCGGGCCTTCTCGATTTGTTCGATCAGGTAATCAACGAGGCGGTCGTGGGGATCCCAGCCGAGCGTTTCCAGCGGCTTGGCGACGAAGTTCGACAGCGCGTTGATGTCGTAGAAGCGGGGAACGCCGTCGCGGTCGTCGATCATGACTTCCACGCCGCCGACATCGAGATCGACCGCACGGGCAATCGCTTCGGCGGCATCCTTCAAGGTCTGCGAGGGCTCGACCGCGGCCATCCTGATGCCTGAGCCGGGGACGGCGCACGCATCCGCGGGGCAGAGATCGAACGCGCCGCCGCCCGCGACATCGATCGCGTAGAGGAATTTGCGGTCCAGCGTCTCGATCCGGGTGATCGCACCGTCGCGGACGGGGACGTATTCCTGGACCAGCAGCACGCCGTCGACGCTGCTTGGGAGGCCTGCGTCGGCGACGGCGGTGCGCAGTTCGTCGAGGCTGTCGAAGCGGATGATGCCTGCGCCCGATCCGCCGATGTTCGCCTTCACTACCAGCGGGAAGCGTAGCGTCTGCGCGGCCGGGACGACGTCGGCGGCGCGGTGGACGATGCGTGTCTCGGGGATGGCGAGACCGAGCGAGGCGATCAGCGACAATTGCCGCGCTTTCGACGCATCGATCGCGAGCACGTCGGTGCCGTTGATCACGTGCGCGCCGGTGCGGCGCCAGTGATCGAGCATCGCCATCGTGTCGAAGATCGGATGCTCGTCGTTGCGCAGGAAGCTCGACATCGCGATGCGGTTGAAGACGACGGGGGCGGGGGCGCCTTGGTCGGCGGGGTTCCAGAAGCCATCCGGCGTGGCGCGCGAGAAGTCGACGCCGCGGCGGTCGAGCGCGGCGAACAGCGGTTCGAACCAGAGCGGGTGCTCGTAGAGAATGGCGAGATCGGTCATCGCTCTCCGGATACGCATTGCGCGCGGGCGTGCAAACCCAAGCAATAGTTTGCGCCACGCAATTTCGCATCGTTACCGGCTGACGTTCTCGGCTGACGTTCTCGGCTGACAGGGCGCGTTTGCCGCGGTAGCCTTGGTCATGATCTTGAAAACGCTTGGCGCTTCGCTCGTCCTTCTCTGTGCCGTTTCCGGCTCGGCGCAAACCGTCGCTCCGGCGACACCGGCTACGCCTGTTCCGGCCGAGGCGGTGCCGGCGGCGACCGTCTCGATCGTGATGACGACCAGCGAGGGGCCGATCACGCTGGCGCTCGAGAAAGAGCGCGCACCGCTGACGACCGCGAATTTCCTGCGTTATGTCGACCAGAAGCGGCTCGATGGGGTGACGTTCTACCGCGCGATGAACCTGGGGCAGGGGACTGGGCTGATCCAGGGCGGGCCGCAGAACGATCCCAAGCGCATCCTGAAACCGGTAGCGCATGAGCCGACCAGCAAGACCGGGCTGTCGCATGTCGATGGGACGATCTCGCTGGCGCGGTTGGCGCCGGGGACGGCGACGGCGGATTTCTTCATTACCGTCGGGCCGGTGTTGTCGTTGGATGCGAACCCGACGGGGAGTGGGGATGCCGCTGGATATGCGGCGTTCGGGCATGTCGTCGAGGGGATGGACGTGGTGAAGCGCATCCTTGCTGCGCCGATTTCGGCGACCGCCGGGGTCGGGGTGATGAAAGGGCAGATGATTGCCGCGCCGATTAAGATTCTGATGGTTCGGCGGGTGAAGTAGCCGAAGTTTTTCGGCCGCTTACCTTCACTGGCGACCACCCCGGCGAAGGCCGGGGCTCAGTTGGAAAGGTTGCGGTAACGGCGGACTGTGCGTCGTTATAGCCGTCCCCCAACTGGGCCCCGGCCTTCGCCGGGGTGGTGTTGGGGAGGGGGCGGTTGGACCGTGACACAGAGCGCCGCCTAGCCGTTCCCCCGCGGACGCGGGGCCCCAGCTAAGTATAGGACGGTGCTTGTTGCTCCTGGGCCCCCGCGTTCGCGAGGGAACAAGGAACAGGGGTGTAATTGCGAACAGGGAGTTCTCGAACGCGAACTCGGCTGGGTCAGGCGGCGACGGCGTCCGCCTTGGTCGCCATCCACGCTTCGGCCTTGGCGAGCGCGGGGGCGTCGTCGACGTCGATCCAGTCGATGTCGTTGCAATCGACGATCCGGGCGAGGCCTTGCGCGGCCAGCAGGCGGACGCCTTCGGTGAGGAAGGGCTCGCCAGCGTTGCCAGTGCATCCGACAGCGCGGGGCCGATCGCGAAGACGCCGGTGTCGTAGCAGTCGTGCGGTTCGAGGCCCTTGCCGATCGCGACGATGCGGTCGCCTTCGGTCGCGACGCAGGTGACGTCCTCGGGGTCGACCCAGTCATGGCCGAGGCGCCGGTCGATGCCGAGCCGTAGACCACCGCCAGCGCCGGCTTTGGCCATGCGCGCGTAGAGTTCGGGGCTGACGAGGTGGTCGCACATCGCCAGCACCGCTTCACTGCCGGCTAGCGCATCACGCGCCGCGAGGACCGAGACGCCGTTCGGTTCGCGGTGGTCGGCGAGCACCGTCTCGACCGCCAGCGGCCAGCGCCGGCTACCGAGATACGCTTCGATCGCCTCACGCCCGTAGCTCACCGTCACGATCGCGCGCGAAACCGGCTTCCGCCAGCCCTTCGAGCGCGTGGGCGATCAACGGCCGCCCCGCGACCGCGCAGAGCGGCTTGTACGGGGCGGAGGTGCGAAGGCGGCTGCCTTCCCCGGCGGCGAGGATGATCGCCGTTTGAATCCGGGGCGTCTCGATCATGTCAGGCAGCCTTGATGAACCGCTCGACTTCGATCTGCGCGAGATCGTCGGTCATCTGCGTGCGTGGGTGCTTGCAGAAATAGGCCGAGGCAGGATCGATCACGCCGGCGATGCCGCGATCCTTGGCGATCTTGGCGCAACGGATCATGTCGATCGCGACACCCGCCGAATTGGGGCTGTCCTCGACCGAGAGACGCAGCTCGATGTTCATCGGCACGCCGCCGAACAGCTGGCCTTCCATGCGCAGGAAGCAGACCTTGTTGTCGTTCTGCCAGGGGACATAGTCCGACGGGCCGATATGGACGTTGTCGTCGTCCATCCGCTCGGCCGCAACCGACTGGACGGCTTCGGTCTTCGAGATCTTCTTCGATTCGAGACGGCGATGATTCGACATGTTGAGGAAGTCGGTGTTGCCGCCGGTGTTGAGCTGGTAGGTCCGATCCAGCTTCACGCCGCGCTTGGCGAACAGGTCGGTCAGCACGCGGTGGACGATCGTCGCGCCGAGCTGCGCCTTGATGTCGTCGCCGATGATCGCGACGCCAGCATCTTCGAACTTCTTCGCCCAGACCGGGTTCGAGGCGATGAAGACGGGGATGTTGTTGACGAACGCCACGCCCGCTTCGATCGCGCACTCGGCGTAGAATTCGGTGGCTTCCTGCGAACCGACCGGCAGGTAGTTCATCAGCACGTCGGCGCCCGATGCCTTCAGCTCGGCGATGACCTCTTCACGGGTCGGCTCGGCTGCGTCGGAAACCAGGAACGTACGGTCGTCCTTGAAATCGGCCATGTGGTCGGCGACGCCGTCCAGCTTCTTGCCCATCTTCACGATCGTGCCGGTGTTGCTCACGTTCGGTGCGAACACCGCGGTGCAGTTGGGCTTGGCGAAGATCGCCTCGGCGACGTCCTTGCCGACCTTGCGACGATCGACATCCCAGGCCGCGACGACCTTGATGTCGCTCGGCTTGTAGCCACCCATGTCGAAATGCATCAGGCCGACCTGGTCGTTGGCGCCCTCACGGTAATGCTCGAGGCCTTGCACGAGCGAGCTCGCGCAGTTGCCGATGCCGACCACGGCGATCCGAATGCTATTCATTACTGACCCTGTTCCTTACGAAAGATGCATGCGCGACGCGGTCTTTGGTCGCGTTGCAGAAGTATTACGAACGAAAGCCCGCTCGACACGACGGTGCCAGACGAGCCCGACGATGGCCACGAGCGTCAGAGGGACGATCTCGAACCACCAGAAGATGCGTGGGTTGCCCGCGAAGCAGGCGACGAAGATCGCCCATACCCGGACATTCGCGGTAAGCAAGGCCATGAAGCGCAAAGGCGCGACGGCGCTAGCTCCGTACAGCGCACCGAGTGCGACCGGATCGCTCGATTGGCCGAGCGTCCGTTCGAACGGCATGGCGATCCGGTCGATGCTGCTCGCGACGCCGTCATAGAAGCGGACGAGTGCGTTGCCGGTCGGGACGGGGGGCGCTTCGAGCGCGACGCCCTTGATCCGGCGATGGAAGCGCGAGCGCTCGCCCTCGTACATGTTCGACTGCACCGCGTGCGCGCCGCCGGCGGCGAAGGCGAGGATCCAGGCTTCGGGCGTGTCGATCGTCAGCGCGAGCGAGACGTAGATCAGCGCGAAGACGCCGTGATCGCACAGTCCGTCGAGCATCCGACCGAGCGGACTCGCGGTCTTGGTTGCGCGTGCCACCATGCCATCGAGTCCATCGGCGATCAGCCATCCCATCGACAGCACCAGGCCGACCAGCGCCAGCGCCCAATTGCCCCATTGGGTATAGGCGAGCGCAGCAGCTCCGCCGAGGCAAAGCCCCGCTACCGATACCGAATTCGCGGAAATTCCACGCGCCAACGCAAGCGGCAAAAGCGCACGGCCTGCCGGGTGAATCAGCCAAAGATTAGATGGGATCTCGATCCGGCGATCGCGCGATCCATCCGGTGGAGCCACTGTCATAGGATTTTCATAATGCGCCGCGCAGGCGATTTATGCAAGGCGGCGCGGCTAACCCTATGGAACGCTTGACCGCAATTCCTCAAGCCAGATCGCCGCGGTCCCATCCGACGGCGCGCGCCAGTCACCGCGGGGCGAAAGCGCACCGCCCGCCGAGACCTTCGGCCCGTTGGGCATCGCAGACCGCTTGAACTGGCTGGTGGTGAAGAACCGGAACAGGAATTTCTCCAGCCAGTGGCGGATCGTCGGCAGGTCATAGGCAACGCGCTCATCCGCGGGCAGGTCCTCCGGCCATGCGCCGACGCTCGCATCGCGCCATGCGTGCCAGGCGAGAAACGCGATCTTCGATGGCGCGAGCCCATGACGGATCACGTAGTGCGCGAAGAAGTCGTTCAGCGCATACGGCCCGATCATCGACTCGGTGCTCTGCAACGCACCGTCAGCACCTGCCGGTACGAGCTCGGGCGAAATTTCCTGCGCGAGGATCGTCGAGAGGATCGCGTCGGTCGCCGCGTCATACTGGTCGGTACGGATACACCAGCGGATCAGGAACTGGATCAGCGTCTTGGGCACGCCGCTGTTCACCGCGTAATGGCTCATCTGGTCGCCGACACCATAGGTGCACCAGCCAAGCGCCATCTCGCTGAGATCGCCGGTGCCCAGCACGATCCCGCGCCGCTGGTTGGCGAGACGGAACAGGTAATCGGTCCGGAGACCCGCCTGCACGTTCTCGAAGGTGATGTCGTAGACCGGTTCGCCTTCGCTGAAGGGGTGGCCAATGTCTTCGAGCATGCGCGTGGCGGCGGGGCGGATGTCGATCTCCTCGGCGGTGATGCCGAGCGCGCGCATCAGCGCCCAGGCGTTCGCCTTGGTGCCTTCGCCGGTCGCGAAGCCGGGCATGGTGAAGCCGAGGATCGCGCTGCGCGGCCGACCGAGCCGGTCCATCGCCTTCGCCGCGACGATCAGCGCGTGCGTCGAGTCGAGGCCGCCGGATACGCCGATCACGATCGTCTCGGCGTGCGCGGCAACGAGGCGCTTCGACAGTGCCTCCACCTGGATGTTGAACGCCTCGTAGCAATCGTCATCGCGCCGCGTCGGGTCGTTCGGGACGAACGGGAACCGGCGGATCGCGCGTTCCAAGCCGCCCAATCCTCCCCCGCCAGGGGGAGGTGGCGCCGAAGGCGACGGAGGGGGAGGACACGGAACAGCGGTTGCCCTTTCCTCCCCCTCCGTCAGGCTGTGCCTGCCACCTCCCCCTTGCGGGGGAGGATCGTAGGCTTCGAGGCTGATTCCAGCTTCAAGCACCGGCGCATGATTGAATCCGATCCGTCGGAAGCGCGTTTCGGGGTTGCCGGCGAATATCGCCGCATCGTTGAACGTGCCGTTGCGCAGGCGTTCCTGCGTGATGCGTTCGCAATCGATGTCGGCGATCACCAGTTCGGGTTCGGTTGAGAACCGCTCCGACTCCGCGAGTTGCTCGCCGAGTTCATGGACCAAACCTTGGCCATCCCACGCGACTTCGGTGGTGCTCTCGCCGGGGCCTGCGGCGGAATAGACGTAGGCACAAACCGCGCGCGCAGATTGCGCTGCCGCCAGCATCGCCCGCTCGCGAGCCTTGCCGATGACGATGTTCGAGGCGGACAGGTTGCAGCAGATCAGCGCTCCGGCGAGCGCGCCCGCGGTCGAGGGCGGGGTGGGGGCCCAGTAATCCTCGCAGATCTCGGTATGGAAGACGAAGCCGGGCAAATCCCGCGCGGCGAAGATCAGGTCGGTCCCGAACGGTATTTCCTCGCCGTTGATGTCGATCGTAAGTCCCGTGAGCCCCGCGCCACTCGCAAACCAGCGCTTCTCATAGAACTCGCGGTAGTTGGGCAGGAAGGTCTTCGGCACCACGCCGAGCACGCGCCCGCGCGCGATCGCCAGCGCGCAGTTGTACAGTCGCCCGTTCCGCACAAGCGCCGCGCCGACCAGCAACACCGGCCGCAAGGTCGCGCTCGCCTCGACCACCGTCGCGATCGCCGCCAGCGTCGCGCGCTGCTGCGCGGTCTGGAGATGCAGGTCGTCGATCGCATAGGAGGTGAGGTTCAGTTCGGGGAACACGACGAGGTCGACGCCCTTCGCGTCCGCCTCGCGTGCCAAGGCGATCGTGGCCTCGGCATTCGCGGCGGTATCCCCTACCGACGCGCGGTGTGGCGGCGGCGACCCGGATCAGGCCATGGCTGTGGATCGCGTAGAATGGGTGCGTCATGCCGCACCGATACAAGTGCACGGCCGTGCGCGCTACCGGCTTGCCAAGGCGCTCACGTCACCGCGAGGCGTTCGGCAAAGGCCGGATCGCGCCAGGCTTCGGTTTCGAGAATGTCCCGCAGGATGTCGCCAGCGCGCCAGACGTCTTCGTGGCTGAGATACAAGGGCGTCAGGCCAAGGCGGAGGATGTCGGGATCGCGAAAGTCGCCGATCACCCCGCGCGCGATGAGCGCCTGCGTCAGTGCATAGGCGTCCGGGTGGCGGAAGCTGATGTGGCTGCCGCGTCTGGCGGGGTCTCGGGGGCTGACGCAGTCGAGGCCCAGCGCGTCGCCGGCGGCGGCGAGGATGGCGAAGAGCTGTGCGCTCTTGGCGACGACGGCGTGCTGGTCGATGTGGGCCCAGAGGTCGAGTGCGGTTTCCAGCGCGGCGGTCGAGAGCATCGCCGGGGTACCGGCGAGCCAGCGCTTCATACCGGGCGCGGGGCGGTAGGCATCCTCGAACGCGAACGGCGCGGCGTGGCCCATCCAGCCGGAGAGCGGGCTGGCGAGCGAATCCTGCCAGCGCTTGGCGACGAAGAGGAACGCAGGCGCACCGGGGCCGCCGTTGAGATATTTGTACGTGCAGCCGACCGCGAGATCGGCGTTGGCGGTGGTCAGGTCGATCGGGACGGCGCCGACGCTGTGGCTCAGGTCCCAGAGCATGAGCGCGCCGGCATCGTGCGCGCGGGCGGTCCAGGCGCGCATGTCGAAGCGGTCGCTGGTCTTGTAGTGGACGTGCGTGAGCAGCAGTACCGCGGTGTCGTCGTCGAGCGCGGCGGCGAGATCTTCGCGGGCGACCACCTTGAGGCGCGCGCCGGGGACGCAGGCGACCGCACCCTCGGCGATGTGGAGGTCGGTCGGGAAGTTGCCGGCTTCGCTGACGACGGTGTGACGGTCGGGGTTGCTGCGCAATGCGGCGACCAGCGCCTTGAACAGATGCGTCGAGGTGGTGTCGCCGATGATCACCTCGTCCGTAGCGGCACCGATCAGCGGGGCGATCTTGGCGCCGATCCGCTGCGGCGCGTCGATCCAGCCTTCGTTCCAGCTGCGGATGAGGCGGTCGCCCCATTGTCGTGTGGCCACATCGGCGAGCGCGGCGGGGGTCGCCTTGGGCAGCGCGCCGAGCGAGTTGCCGTCAAGATAGATCACGCCGTCGGGAAGCGCGAACCTGTCGCGGTAGGCGGCGAGCGGGTCGGTCGCGTCGAGCGCGCGGGCGTCTTCGAGGGTCACTTGGTCATTCCCAGGTCGGTAAGGATCAGACGCTTTGCTTCTGCCCAGGCGGGCGTTTCGGGGGCGATCAGTTCGACATGGCCGGTCGCGGGGATCGTGTGCAGCGTGGCGGTATCGCCGGCCGCGGTCGCCTTGGCGATATAGTCGGTGGCCATGACGAAGGGGATAATCCGGTCCTCGCGGCCGTTGATCAGGTCCTGCTTGACGCCGAGCGGGAGCAGGCGCGGGACCGACGTGTCGGGATAGATGTCGGGGTGCTGCGGCGTCGGCGTACCGACGAGTTTCGCGACGACTTCGGTGCCGCAGCCGTTTTCGGGGTTCGCCGCGGTGGCTTCGAGATCGGGGAGACCGCCGAGGCTGATGACATGATGGATGCGGAGCGGATGCGCGCTGTAGAGTGCGCTGGTCTTCGCAATCCGCGGGCGGGCGGCGAGCCAGAGCGCAAGGTGACCGCCGGCGGAATGGCCGATCGCGACGACGCGGCGTGTGTCGAGGTTGAACGTCTTCGCGTTCGTCGTGAGCTGGTCGGCGGCTTTCGCAGCGTCCTGGAACGTGCCGGGATAGCCGCCACCACTCCGGTCGACGCCGCGATAGTCGATGTTCCACACCGCGACGCCGGCGTTGCGAAGGTCGTCGGCGACCCAGTTCATCAGGCTGCGATCGGCGATGCTGGTCGTCCAGCAGCCGCCATGCACCATCACCACCACCGGCAAGCGGTCTTTGCCGCCGGTCTTGCCCTTGGGGAGCCAGACGTCGACCTTCTGCATCTGGTCGGTTCCATAGGCGATCGTCGCGTCGGGCGTCGGCTTGGGGCGGGCGGTGAGCACGGACCAGGTAAGCAGGTCGGCGGCGGCGGGCATCGGCATCGTGGCCAATGGTAGCAGCAAGGCGGTGGCGAGGAATAGGCGCATGCGGCGACGCTAGCCGACCGTCATCGACCTGTCCCGTCCGTAGACGCCGCGTCGCAAATTTTGCCCCGAACGCGGCGAAAGTCGGCGTAGAGAAGATTTAGAAGTGATCTGCGGCCACGCGGATCGAGCACGGGGTGCGCCTTGAAGATCCTGGTGTTGTCGAGCCTGTATCCGAACGCCGTGCAGCGGCGTCACGGGATCTTCATCGAGCACCGTGTCGGTCATGTCGCCCGGCCCGGCGACGAGGTTCGCGTGGTCGCGCCCGTGCCGTGGTTCCCGAGCGCCGATCCCCGGTTCGGGCGCTATGCCGAGTTCGCGAACGCGCCGCATGCAGCGGTGCGCCGCGGCGTAACCGTGACCTACCCGCGCTATCCGGTGGTGCCGAAGATCGGCATGGTCGCCGCGCCGTGGCTGATGGCGGCGGCGCTGTACCGGCATATCGCGCGGATACGGCATGAGTTCGATTTCGACGTGATCGACTCCTATTATCTGTATCCGGACGGCGTCGCGGCGAGCCTGCTTGCGCGGAAGTTCGATCGGCCGTTCGTGATGAGCGCGCTTGGGTCGGATGTCAGCCAGATCGCGCAGTATCGCGCCGAGCGGGCTATGATCCTGGCGGCGATCGATCGGGCCAGCGCGACGACTGCGGTGGCGGCGGCGTCGCGCGACGAACTGATCGCGATCGGCGCATCGCCCGGGAAAGTCTGTGTGGTCGAGCACGGCGTCGATCTCGCCCTGTTCTCGCCGCCTGCCGACCGCGCGGCGTTGCGACAGCGGATGGGCATCGCCGCGCCGACGGTGCTGTCGGTCGGTCACCTGATCGACCGCAAGGGGCATGACTTCGCGATCCGCGCGATCGCGACTTTGCCCGACGTGCGGTTGATGATCGCCGGCGACGGGCCGCGCGAGGGGGCGTTGCGCGCACTGGCGGCGAAGCTGGGCGTTGCGGGGCGGGTGGATTTTCTCGGCCATGTCGACCAGCATCGGCTGCCCGACCTGTACGGTGCGGCGGACCTGACCGCGAGTTGCTCCGACCGCGAGGGGATCGCCAACGTCCTGCTCGAGTCGCTCGCCTGCGGAACGCCTTTGGTGGCGACGCCGGTATGGGGTTCGCCCGAGGTCGTGCGCGTGCCCGAGGCTGGCGTGCTGACCGCGGATCGATCGGATGCGGCGATCGCCGAGGGGATCGCGCGGTTGCTCGCGGACCTGCCCGATCGGGGCGCGACACGGACGTTCGGCGAGCGCTACGACTGGCGCGAGACCGGGCGGCAGCATCGCGCGTTGCTCGCCGCGGCGATCGCCGGGCATGTCCCCAAGGCACCACGAGAACAAAAGGTGACGATGACGCGCGGGATGCTTTGATCGTTACGCGCGCGGCTGCTATCGATGTGCGCAATGGCCAGCAGTGATTTCAAAGACCCCTTCGACAGCATCGTCGACGCCCCCTTCGATAGCGCGCTCAGCGAGCGGTATCTGGTCTATGCGTTGTCGACGATCACGGCGCGGTCGCTGCCCGACGTCCGCGATGGGATGAAGCCGGTGCATCGGCGGCTGCTGTGGGCGATGCGGCTGCTGAAGCTCGACCCGGCGCAGGGCTACAAGAAGTGCGCGCGGGTCGTCGGCGACGTCATCGGCAAGTATCACCCGCACGGCGACCAGTCGGTCTACGACGCGATGGTGCGCTTGGCGCAGTCGTTCGCGATGCGGTATCCGTTGGTCGACGGGCAGGGCAATTTCGGCAATATCGACGGCGATAACGCGGCTGCCTACCGCTATACCGAGGCACGGTTGACGCAGGTCGCGATCGACCTGATGGATGGGCTCGACGAGGACGCGGTCGCATATCGCCCGACCTATAATGGCGAGGATCACGAGCCCGAGCTGTTCCCGGGGCTGTTCCCGAACCTGCTGGCGAACGGCGCGAGCGGGATCGCGGTCGGCATGGCGACGAGCATTCCGCCGCACAACGCCGCCGAGTTGCTGGAGGCGGCGATCGTCCTGATCGACCAGCCGGACGCGGACGATGCGGCGATCCTGGAGCATGTGAAGGGCCCGGATTTCCCGACCGGCGGGCTGGTGGTCGATCCACCGGCCGTGATCCGCGAATCCTATGCGACCGGCCGGGGCGGGTTCCGCGTCCGCGCGCTGGGAGACCGAGCGCGAGAAGGGCGGCGGCTGGCAGCTGATCGTCACCGAGATCCCGTACGGCGTGCAGAAGGGCAAGCTGATCGAGCAGATCGCCGAGCTGATCAACGCCAAGCGCCTGCCGATCCTCGCCGACGTGCGCGACGAATCGGATACCGAAATCCGCATCGTGCTCGAACCGCGCAGCCGCACGGTCGATCCGCAGATCCTGATGGACGGGCTGTTCCGGCTGACCGATCTCGAGACGCGAATCAGCCTCAACCTCAACGTGCTCGACAAGGATCGCACGCCGCGGGTGATGTCGCTGCGCGAGGCGCTGGCGGCGTGGGTCGATCACCAGTTCGTGGTATTGCGCCGGCGGACCGAGCACCGGCTGAGCAAGATCGCCGACCGGGTCGAACTGCTCGACGGCTATCTGATCGCGTACCTCAACCTCGACCGCGTGATCGAGATCATCCGCACCGAGGACGAGCCGAAAAAGGTGATGATCGCCGAGTTCGCGTTGACCGATCGCCAGGCCGAGGCGATCCTCAACATGCGGCTGCGCAGCTTGCGGCGGCTCGAAGAGTTCGAGATCAAGACCGAGCGCGACAAGCTCGACAAGGAGCAGGCGACGCTCGCCGCGTTGCTCGCCGATCCGAAAAAGCAGCGCGTGCGGATGAAGCGCGACATGGCGAAGATCCGCGATCGCTATGGGCTGGAGACGGTGCTCGGCAAACGCCGTACGACGATCGAGGAGGCCGCACCGACGCGCGACATTCCGCTCGAGGCGATGATCGAGCGCGAGCCTATCACCGTGATCCTGTCGCAGCGCGGCTGGATCCGGGCGATGCGTGGCCACAACGATCTCGCCAGCCCGGAAGCGCTGAAGTTCAAGGAGGGCGATGGCCCGGCGTTTGCGTTCCATGCGCAGACGACGGACAAGCTGCTGCTCGCGGCGGAGAACGGTCGGTTCTACACGCTGGCGGCGGACAAGCTGCCGGGTGGGCGCGGGTTTGGCGAGCCGGTGCGCGCGATGATCGACCTCGACGGCAGCGTCGGGATCGTCGCGCTGCTACCCGCGAGCCGGCATCCGAAACTGCTGATCGTCGCAACCGATGGGCGTGGCTTCTCGGTGAGCAGCGCCGACGTGATCGCCGAGACGCGCAAGGGCAAGACGGTGATGACGCCGCGGCCGGGCGCGCAGTTGAAGATCGTCCGGCCGATCGGGCCGACCGACGATTACGTCGCGGCGATCGGCGACAATCGCAAGATGCTGGTGTTCCCGCTCGCCGAACTGGTCGAGATGACGCGCGGGCAGGGGCTCCAGTTGCAGCGCTACCGCGATGGGGGGCTGGCGGACGCGATCACCTTCACCTTCGCCGAGGGTTTGAGCTGGGCGATGGGCGGCGGTAGCGGGCGGCAAAGAACCGAATCGGACTTAGGGCCGTGGCGTGCGGCGCGCGGTGCGGCGGGAAGAATGCCGCCGACGGGCTTCCCTCGCGACAATCGTTTTGCCTGATCCAGCGGATAGCGCGCTGTAAAATCGTGCGATTGGCTTAAATTGACAGATAACCGGTCTATTCGGTTCCTTCAGGACGTCTTAACGAAGGTCGGCTAGGCAGGGGCATGGCATCGATGGCCCCGGAAGCGATAGCGCAGAACATTGTTGCGACCGACCTGGTCGCACGGGCGCTTGAACTCATCCCCATTCCCGCGGCGCATCTCGTGCTGACCGGAGGCCAGTTCGAGCTGTTCGCGATGAATCGCGCCTACCGGCTCGCGGGCCTCGGTGTCGTGGCGGAACGGTCGCCGATGATCGTCGACCTTGCGCCGCGTATCGTCGCCTTTCTCGAATCCCAGCTGATCCGGACGGATTTCGAATGGGTGCTCGGCGACGCAATCGACTGTCGCTATTACCGCGTGACGATCGCCCGTTCGTTCGCCGCATTCCGCGACCGCTGTACGATCAGCTTCGTCGACCAGACGTCGCAGGTTCAGACCGAGCGCAGCCTCCGGCGCGAAATGACCACCGACAGCCTGACCGGGCTGCCCAACCGCGAAGGGTTCGAGGACCTGATCGAGGGGGCGAGGATCGTAGCGCCAACGCCGTCCTCGCGATCGATATCGACCGGTTCGGGCGGTTGAATTCGTGCCTCGGTTCGCTGGCGGGCGACGAATTGCTGATCACCGTGGCGCGGCGGATCAAGGGCGCGCTCCGCGCAGGCGATACGCTGGCACGGATCGGCGGCGACCAGTTCGGCATCCTGATGGCGCTCGACGGCAATCGCGGCGAGGCCCATGCGCTGGCCGAGCGGATCCAGCGCACGCTGACGGCACCGTTCCGCCTGACCGATTACGAGATCAGCGTCGAATGCTCGGTCGGGATCGCCTATGGCGCCGACGAAGCCGAGGACGTCGCGGAACTGATCCGTCACGCGCAGTTCGCCGTCAAGCGCGCCAAGGCCAGCGGCCGCGCCGAAAGTTACCTGCCGCAGGACCTTGCGATCGCACGCGCGCAGTTCAGCATGGAGACTGCGCTGCGGCGCGCCATCGCGAACCGCGAGTTGCGGCTGGCGTATCAACCGATCTGCGATCTCGCGACCGGGCGGATCGTATCTTTCGAGGCGCTGGCACGCTGGACTGACCTCGACGGCCACGTGCATTGTCCGACGGATTTCATCCCGGTGGCCGAGGAATCGGGGTTGATCGTTCCGCTTGGACGCTGGGCGATCGACGAGGCGGCGCAGACGTTGGCGCGCTGGGATGAACGCTTCGGGGGTCATTGCGGCGTCAAGGTCGCGGTCAACCTGTCCGCAATCCAGCTGCAGCGCGACGACATTGCTCCGGTCCTGAGCGCTGCGTTGGACTCGACCGGCCTGACCGGTGACCGGTTCACGCTGGAACTGACGGAAAGCGCGATCGTGTCCGATCCCGACCGGATCGCGGGGACGATGCATGCGCTGAAGGCGCTCGGTACGACGCTGGCGATGGACGATTTCGGGACCGGCTATTCGAACCTGGCGTATCTCCAGAAATTGCCGATCGACGTGTTGAAGATCGACCGGAGCTTCGTGACGGGGATGCTCGCGGACCGCGACAAGGTATCGATCGTCCGCGCGATCCTGAGTCTTGCGCAGGCGCTCGGGATGAAGACGACCGCCGAGGGGATCGAGACCAACGAACTCGCGCAGACCCTGGCGGCGCTGGGGTGCACGTTTGGGCAGGGATATTTCTATGCGAAGCCGCTCGAGGCGGATGCGGCGTTTGCGATGATTGCGCCGTAGAGTTGGGGGTGCGCATCGATCGGCTTTGTTCTGAGCGCCGCCAACGCAGCTGCCACTGTCATGCCCGTGGCGCGCTCTAGTCCAACCGCTACCGTCGTTTCAACGGCTACCGTCGTCCCGACAGCTCACCGTCCGAGCAGCACCTGCCGTCCCGACAGTCCACCGTCCCGACAGCCGGACATCCCAACCGCGCCCGTCATCCCAGCGAAAGCTGGGATCTCCTCGTGGGGCGTCCAGCACGCGCCAACCGGGATACCCCAGCTTTCGCTGGGGTGACGGTCGAGGGGCGGGCGAGTCCGAAGGGGCAGGCGAGTCCCACGGGTCGGGCGAGTCCGACGAGGCGGGCGAGTCCGGCGGCGCGGGGGTCTGACGGGATGGGCAGAACTGAGGGGACGGGCGGGGCGCTGCGGTGAAGCGGGTGGAATACTTGGTCCACACCCCCACGATCCTCCCCCGCCAGGGGGAGGATTGCGGATCCGGCAGGTCTGCCGCGCTAGTTCAGCGCCGCTGCCACCATTTCGTCGGCGATCACGGCGACCCGTGCCGCGTCGGGGAAGCCTTCGACGATCCACTGTGTCTCGACCCTGCGCAGCATCGCCGCGACATCCGGACCCTTGCGCAGGCCGCGTTCGACCAGGGCACCGCCCGAGAACGGGAATGCGGGTGGTGTCCAGTCCTTGATCGCGGCCACGTCGTCGCCCGCGATCAGTAGCCGATCGATCGCGCCGGCCGTGCCTGCGCGATAGGCGAGCGCCTGGGGGCCCTCCTCGCCGGGGCCGGCGGTGGCGGCGATCAGGCGTTTGCGGTCGGTGTTCGATAGCTTTAGCCGCGCGCCGACGGCTTCGGCCGCCGCGGGCGCGATCGTCATGGCGAGGCGGCGGATCGGGTCGGGGGCGATCCCGGCCGCGGCTTCGCGGTCGGCTAGGAGGGCGAGACGTTCGGCTCCGGCGGCGTCGATCTCGGGGAGGACGGCGCGGAAAATGCCGCGCTCTACCATCAGCACGACGACCGGCACGGCATTGGCGGCGACCAGCAGTTTGAGCACTTCGCTCGCAATCCGTTCGCGGGAGAGCGCCATCAGGTCGTTGGCGCGCGCGGTGCAGGCGTCGAGCCCGGCTTTGTCGATGATGGTGCCGAAGCGCGCGTGGAACCGGAAGAAGCGGAGGATGCGGAGGTGATCCTCGGCGATCCGCTGCAACGGGTCGCCGATGAAGCGCACGCGTCGTGCCGCGAGATCGTCGAGCCCGCCGAAATAATCGAAGATCTCGCCGGTCGCGGGATCGGCGTAGAGCGCGTTCATCGTGAAGTCGCGCCGCGCCGCGTCTTCGCGCCAGTCGTCGGTATAGGCTATGATCGCGTGGCGACCGTCGGTCGAGACGTCGCGGCGCAGCGTCGTCACCTCGACCGGCCCGGCGGCGGTGACCGCGGTGATCGTACCGTGCGCGAGTCCGGTCGGGACCGCCTTGATCCGCGCGTCCTGGAGACGCTCGATCACCTCCTGCGGGGGCAGGCGGGTGGCGATGTCGACATCGGCGACGTCGATCCCGAGCAGCGTATCGCGCACGGCGCCGCCGACGAAGCGCGACTCGCCCTCTGCCGCACCCAGAACCTTGGTCAGTGCTGCAAGGCCGTCACGGTCGCGCCACGGCGCGGACGGGAGGATCAAGACCACCTCAGGCGGCGGGCGAGGTTGACGATCATCGCCGCGGTCGCACCCCAGATGCGGCGCTCGTTCCACATGATCTCGTAATAATGCCGGTCATGGCCCTGCCATTCGAGCGTCGCCTCGACATGGTTCGCCTCGTCGAGAAGGAACGCGAGCGGGACTTCGAAGACGCTGGCGACCTCCGCCTCGCTCGGCGTGAAGATCAGGTCCGGCGGGATGATGCCGATGACGGGCGTTACCTGGAAGCCGGTGACGGTGCGGTAGCTGTCGGCCTCGCCGATCACCTGCACCCTGTCGCGGGGGAGTGCGATTTCCTCCTCCGCCTCGCGCAGCGCGGCGGTGACGACGTCCTCGCCGGGATCGATCCGGCCGCCGGGGAATGCGATCTGGCCGGGATGGCGGCTCATCGTGTCGGTGCGCTGCGTCAGGATCACGCCGGGATCGGCGCGATCGGTGACCGCGATCAGCACCGCCGCGGGGAGCAGCGTGTCGGCGGCGGTGAGATCGCCGTCATGCTGGTCGCCGGTGAGCAGGATCATGTGCGATCCGGCGCCCTTGGCCAGTGCCGCCGCCAACCGTTCCGTCAGGCTCATGCGGCGGGCTCCAGCGGAAAGAACGCGCCATCGCTCCACAGACCGGCGGGCGTTTCCCCATCGGCGATCGCGCGCTCGGCGAGGTCGTAATAGACCGAGCGGACCACCAGCGCCTCCATCCCACCGCGGACGGCGAGGTAGGGTCGCGGGCCGCCATCGCCATCGGCTGTATCCTCGACGAAGCGCAACGGATGCTCGGGGCCTGCGGTGACGAGGTCGCCGGTGTTGAGCCGGAAGGCGAGCTTCGAGTCCCGACCGCTGCCCTCGGCCTTCATTTCGACCGCGATGAACGGCGCGTCCTCGACCTCGATATCGAGCTTTTCGACCGGGGTGACGAGGACGTGGCTGCCATCGGCCTCACGACGCAGGATCGTCGAGAACAGCCGGACCATCGCCGGACGCCCGATCGGCGAGCCCTGATGATACCAGGTGCCGTCACGCGCGATCCGCATCTCGCTGTCGCCGCAGTGCGTCGGGTTCCATTTCTCGACCGGCGGCAATTTGGCCTCTTCGACGAGCTTGGCGATCTCGGCGAGGCTGAGCGAGGCGATATCGGGAATGGGATCCATGGGCATGGCGGCGGACTAGGCGGGCAGGGGGCCGAGGTAAAGCGGCGCCTTATGCAGATGCGGTGACCGGCACGCGTTATACCGATGCGGTGACAAGCACGCGGGGCCCCAGCATGCCGGTGCCGTCCGGCACCGCATCGCCGCGCGCGAGCAGGCGGTGACGTTCGACTGGACCGGGTGCGTCCCAGCGTGCGGTACGCTCGGCGGTGAAGCCGAAGAAGCGGCCGTAATAGTCGGGATCGCCGATCAGCATCAGCGCATCGTCGAAGCCGGTCGCCGCGGCGGCGTCGAGCGCGCGCGCCATCAACCGCCGGCCGATGCCGTCGCCCTGATGCGTCGGCTCGACCGCGACCGGGCCGACCATGACGAGCGGGATCTGGCGGGTATCGTCGACCAGCGCGATCGGCCAGCACTGGATCGAGCCGACCAGCACGCCGTCCTCGATCGCGGCGAAGCTGAGCGCGGCGATCGCCTTGCCGGCACCGCGGATCGTGTAGGCGGTGCGCGCGAACCGATCGGGCCCGAACGCGCGGTCGAGCAGGAACTCGACTGCGGTCGAGTCGATGCTGTCGAGGAGGACGAGAGTGATCACCGGCATCTCCTGCCCCTAGTGCGTCCGAGCCTGGACGGCACCTGGTCGGTGGGGCAGCGCGCTTTAGCCTTGGCGAGGCTGAACGCAAGGATAACCGGCCGTCGGCGATCACGCCTGGCCGGACGGAGGGGGAGGGCAGGTACCACCGGTTATCGCCGCCTCGCCCTCCGACGCCTCCGGCGCCACCTTCCCCTGGCGGGGAGGATTGGTGGATCGGCCTTCGCACGACGCTTCGAAGAGCCGACTTTCATCTCGGCGTGCGTCTGCTAGAGGCGCGGCGATGGAAGACAGTCTTCAACTCGAAGTCCACGATCTCGAAGTGCAGGTCCTGACCGGCATCTATTCGGAGGAGACTCACCTGCCGCAGCCGCTGCGGATTTCGCTCACCGTGGATATGGTGTGCCCCAAACGGTTCGACCCGGACACGCCGTTGTCCGCCTCGAAGAATTACCTCGATCTCAAGAACGCGGCGACCACCGCGCTGCCGGTCGGCGTGCACTTCACGCTGATCGAGGGCGTTGCGGATCACATCTGCGAGACGCTGTTCCTGCAGGATTCGCGGGTGCTGCGCGTGCAGGTGAAGATCGTGAAGCTGGCGATCGCCGAGGCGGACGAGGCGATCGGCGTGACGCTCGTCCGCCATCGCCGCTGACGCCATGCGGCTGATGCTGGAGCCGGGCGACGATGTCGCCGCGCTGGTGCGGGGGGCGATTGGCGACTCGCGAGTCGTGGTCATTGCCGCGACGCCGGACGTGCTGGCGATGGCGCAGGCGCGGGCGGCGATCGGGCCGCTGGCGATCGAGCAGGCGCCTGCGACTCGGGTCAATGCGGTGGTGCAGACCGCGGGGGCCGAGCCCGCCGATGTGGATGCCGCGGTCGCTTTTTTCGAAGCGGCACAGTCCACCACCGGGCAAGTGATCGAGATCCGCCAGCGCTGATCCAGAACGATCCCCCCGCGTGCGGGGAGGATCATGGGGGCGCCTAGATCTTCCGCGTGCGACCGCATGGGCCGAGCGCGGCCAGCACGAACGCATAGTCCTCGCGTGCGATCGTCGCATCGGCGGCCTCGAGCGACGTGGTGCTCCGCTCGGGCAGGGTCGGCGGCAACGCGCATGCCATCCGGTACCACAGCAGAGTCTCGGGCGCGGGGGCAGCCGACTCGTCGACGATCTCGCTCAGCGCAACGGCCCAGCGTGGCTGCTCGCCGGGGCGGCGCAGGATCGAGAGCGACACCGGACGCTGATCCGCGGTTGTCAGGAAAATCTGTGTCTCGCCCTCGCCGGGCAGCGCGCCGGCGACGTGGAAGGCATTGCCGACCCCGGTGATGACCGGCGGTGCATCGCTCGCCAACGCGTCTTTGGCGATCCGTCGTGCGCGCGCATCCGACGCGGGCGTCCAATCAAGTTGCGCGTCGGGCGCGACCAGCTGGACCTGGTTGACCGCCCCCGCCACCGGTCGTGCGAAGATCAGCACGCGCGCCTTCTTGAACTTGGGCACGCGGCCCGCCGAATCGGGCATGACGTCAAGCAGATATCCGATTCGTGGCGGCAACCCGTCCGCCCCCGAACCAGCGCGGTGACGTCCACCTCGACATATAGTCGGACAAGCCCCGGGGCGAGATTGGGCGCTTCGGCCGCTTTTATCTTACTTGTCGATCGCACCGTCGCGTCGGCGATGATCGGCGCGGACAAAACGAGGTCAGCGATGTCGGCATACCCGATGCCGCCGGCAGGATCCTGTTGCATCGCAGCACCCGAAACGGCGTCGTTACTGGCGGAAACCTGCGGCGCTACGGGCGCTTGCGCGGCGCGGACGGGGAGCGCGACGAGCGCCAGCGAGAGGGCCGAAGCCGTAACGGGAAACAGTGGATTCATGCCCGCAAGCTACGCGACCGTGCCTGAACGATACAGAAATAATTCTGCCATCTTGCGATTGTACGTTTGTTGCGTCTGACAAAGCGTTTGCGTGTCGCATGACGTGGCGATAGGACTTGGCGACTGCCCCGTGGTTATTCCGGCCAACGGCAGACGTATGCGTCGCGTATTCAGTACGAACCATGCGTACGGAGCAGGCAGATTAAGGGAGTGTCGTTTCTGAATGGCCTATACTGACCAGAAGATGTCCGGAGGCAAAATCGTCGCGATCGTGATCGTCGCGCTGATTCATGCGGCCTTGGGCTACGCTTTCGTCACGGGCCTCGCGTACCAGTACGTGAAAAAGGCCCAAGAAAAGATGACGACGTTCGACGTGGAGCCGCCGCCGCCGCCGCCTCCGCCCGACGAGCCCCCGCCGCCGCCGCCTGACCAGCCAAACCTGCCGCCGCCGCCGACTACGGTCGTCACGCCGCCGCCGGTGGTTGTCACGCCTCAGCCCGCGCCTGCCATGCAGACGTCGAACATCATCCCGCTTAGCCAGCCGACGGCTCCGCCAGCGCCTCCAGCGCCGCCGGCACCGCCAGCAGCGCCGCCAGCGCCCAGGGTGTCGCAGGCTGCCGGTCTGAAGGGTAATCCGGCGCAGTATTTCGGTGCGGATAACTATCCGCCATCGGCACAGCGTGAGGGTGCGCAGGGTCGCGTGTCCGCGAAGCTGACGATCGGTACGGATGGTCGCGTGACCGGCTGTACGGTGTCGTCGGGCAGCGGCAACACGACGCTCGACGACGCGACGTGCCGCATCTCCAAGGCAAGGGTGCGCTTCACCCCGGCCAAGGACGAGAACGGCAATCCGATCGCCTCGTCGTACCAGTTGAACGTCCGGTGGGTCCTTCCAGAGGATTGATCCCACCTACCCTAACCGCACCAGATAAAATTCAGTCAGAGGACTAAACCGATCATGATCACCACCATTCTTGCAGCGGCAGGGCCCGCCGCAGCCGACGCCAACCCGTACGGCCTGCAAGCCGCACTCCGCGAAGGCGGTCTGATCTCGCAGACCGTGTTCGGCATTCTCGTGCT
This sequence comes from Sphingomonas sp. LR55, assembly GCF_036856015.1. Lineage (NCBI taxonomy): Bacteria > Pseudomonadati > Pseudomonadota > Alphaproteobacteria > Sphingomonadales > Sphingomonadaceae > Sphingomonas > Sphingomonas sp. LR55. The sequence goes on along the minus strand of NZ_JASPFO010000001.1, from coordinate 2,147,056 downwards.
GATGTCGGTCGTCTCGTTCTACATCCTGTTCTCGAAGCTGTTCGAGCAGCAGAAGATCATCGGTCAGGGCAAGCGCGTCCGTCAGGCGTTCTGGTCGTCGAACAGCCTTCGCGAAGGTTCGGCCAAGCTCGAGAAGAACTCGGCCTACAAGCAGATCGTCGACGACGGCCTAGCTGCTCAGGAGCAGCATTCGAAGCTGACCGATCCGGTCGAGGCGCATGACTGGCTGCACGGTTCGCTGGCGCGTTCGGAAGCCGCGATCAACTCGAAGCTGGGTGGCGGTCTCGCCTTCCTCGCGACGGTCGGTTCGGTTTCGCCGTTCATCGGTCTGTTCGGTACGGTTATCGGCATCTACCGCGCACTCGTTAAGATCGGTGCATCGGGTCAGGCATCGATCGACAAGGTCGCAGGGCCGGTCGGTGAAGCGCTGATCATGACCGCCCTCGGTCTGGTCGTCGCGGTTCCTGCCGTGCTGTCGTACAACTGGCTGCAGCGTCGCAACAAGTCGATCGCAGAAGACCTGTCGGCCTTCTCGAACGACGTGCTCGGCTTCCTCGCTTCGAACGGTGCCGTCCGTCCGTCGATCGCCGGTACCGCAAAGCCGGTCACGAAGCCTGCCACGACGACCACGACCGCCGGCCAGACCGGTGGCGTACCGCGCGCCAACTAAGACGTGCAAAAGGCGGGGCCTGCTGTTCGCAGCGGCCCCGCTTCATTGCCGCCGGCGGTTCCGGTGGCGATTATATGGATAGGATAGTTCGCACATGGCGATGAGTGTTGGTGGCGATTCCACCGAGAGTTCGATATCGGACATCAATACGACGCCGCTGGTCGACGTCATGCTCGTGCTCCTGATCATCTTCCTGGTGACGACGACCGTCGCGGTCCAGGCAGTGCAGCTGAAGCTGCCGGATGTTCGGTTCGATCCGACGATGACCAAGCCTGAGAACGTCTCGCTGTCGGTGACGTCGGCCAATAACCAGTGCCAGGTGTACTGGGGTCTTTCGCCGGTCACGCACGAAGAGCTGTTGCAGCGCGCCGTCGACAAGCTGAAGGCGGAGATCGCACGTCAGGGCGGTGTCAACGCGGCTGGTCTCGAATTGCCCGAGGCGCACATCCGCGGCGACGTGAACGCACCGTATCGCTGCATTGGCGCGACGATCTACACGATGCAGCAGGCTGGGTTCGCCCGCGTCGGCTTCATCTCCGAACCGCCTCCAGGCGGCACCACCGAACGTTGATGCCGAACGCTGAAGGTTGCTCGGACGTATTTAGGAGTAGTATAAGATGGCAATGAGCGGCGGCAAAGAAGATGGCGCGCCGATGATGGAAATGAACATGACGCCGTTGATCGACGTCCTGCTCGTTCTCCTCATCATGTTCATCATCACGATCCCCATTCAGACGCACGCGGTGAAGGTCGACCTTCCGGTCAACAGCAAGAACCAGCCGCAGAACCCGGTCGATCCGCAGAAGAACAAGATCACGATCGATCCCGCCGGTGTCGTCGCATGGAACGGTTCGCCGGTCGACGAAGTCACGCTGCGCCAGTATCTGGATCAGTCCGCTGGCATGACGCCCGAGCCCGAACTCCACTTCCAGCCCGATCCGCAGTCGAAGTATGAAGTGGTCGATCGCACGCTGGCCGTTATCAAGCGGTCCTCGATCACCAAGCTCGGCTTCATCGGCAACGAGCAGTATCGCAACGACTTCTAAGTCGACTCGCGTACCTATCGAACTTCAAAGGGCGGTCCTCCGGGGCCGCCCTTTTTCGTTGTGCGAGGGAGGATACGCGGGGGGCATCTGCGGGGCTCTTGCAGGACTTGATCAATGTACTTGTATGACAGTCATCGAAGTGACACACCGTTGTCATAAAAATGAAACCTTCGGATCGGCGAAGGTCCATGGAGATGAGCGATGCGCAAGACCGTCCTGTTCGTTCTCGCAACCCTCGGCGCAGCGGCGCCGGCGCTGGCGGCTCCGTCCGCGACCGTTGATCGCACCGGCTACACGGCGATCGCGGCTGGTGATCTCTCGACAGCGGAACAGCGCATCGTCGCCGAGCGGAAGATTTTTCCGCAGCGTCCCGAGCTGATGTTGAATCTGGCCTCGGTGTATCATCGGACCGGCCGCGAGTCGGAAGCACGCGCGCTGTATGCCGCGGTGCTGGCACGGCCCGCGGTCGCGATGGATTTGCCATCGGGTGCGGTGCTGTCGTCGCACGACATTGCGAGCCGCGCGCTTGGTCAGCAGACGCAGCAGATCGCGACTCGCTGACGCTTTGCTCGTGGCAGTGATTTGGGAGGGCGCGCCCTTCCTTATTCGCCCGCGAAGGCCCAGTCTGGTCCCCCTTCTCTGGCACACAAGGTTGGCTGGTGTGTCAGGGGCGCGGAGTCGGTATCGGGTCGTGCATCGACGCGGCCAGCAACTATGCGCGGTTATGCCTGGGCCACTCTACGACGTTTTCGCTTCGTTGGTCAGGGCAGGTTGTTGAGGCTAAGACGTCTGTGCGGTCTGCGGTCAGTTCCGGCTGGGCGACGGGAAGGACCGATCTGGTCATGTCGGGCACATCATAACGGCACCACCCCGGCGAAGGCCGGGGCCCAGTTGGGGAACGGTGCCAACTGATCGGCGCGCTTCGTTATTGAGGCCTTCCCACCTGGGCCCCGGCCTTCGCCGGGGGGGCGTGTGTGAGGCGGATCCGTCCACGACGGCCACTTCAGGTGTTTGACGCAGCGTCTTAGGTAATGCGGACGCGCGTGGGGGGACCCAAGCACTCTGCCCTCCCGAGCGACGGCAACGTTTCAACTCGTCGCGGCCTCACTCGCCTCCCGCCAAGCCCTAAAGCCGTGGGAGGGTCACGCCGCGTTGTCCCATATATTTCCCCGCACGGTCGGCATAGCTCACCTCGCACGGCTCGTTCCCCTTGAGGAACAGGAACTGGCACGCGCCTTCGTTCGCGTAGATCTTCGCGGGCAAGGGCGTGGTGTTGGAGAACTCCAGCGTCACATGGCCCTCCCATTCGGGCTCGAGCGGAGTCACGTTGACGATGATCCCGCAGCGCGCATAGGTCGACTTGCCGAGGCAGATCACCAGCACGTCGCGCGGCACGCGGAAATACTCGACGGTGCGGGCGAGCGCGAAGCTGTTCGGCGGGATGATGCAGACATCGGTCTTGCGGTCGACGAAGCTGTTCGCCGCAAAGTCCTTGGGGTCGACGATCGCGCTGTCGACATTGGTGAAGATCTTGAATTCGTCGGCAACGCGCGCGTCATAGCCATAGGACGACAGCCCGTACGAGATGCAGCCATCGCGACGCTGTGCCTCATGGAATGGCTCGATCATCGCGTCGCCCAGCGCGCGCTCGCGGATCCAGCGGTCGGACATCACGGACATGGTAGCTCCTCTTCGCCGTGCGCTTTCGCTTGGATAGCGGGCCGCGGCAAGGGCACGTTCGCCACCCCTGCGCGATTTTGCCGCGAAAATGACGTTGCTCGCGATCTTCCGGATCGTCATGGGGGCGTCATGGAAATGTCATGAATCAGGCATCGCGAACCGCAGCGCGTCGTGTGCCATCCTCCGGCGTATCGGCGAGCGTCGTGCACGCGCCCGATGGCGCGGCAATCGGTACTGGGCGGCGCTCCTTGTATCTTTCGTCCCGGTTGCTGATCGCGATCGCCGGAACGCTTACGCTACCCTACCCGGCGTCCGCGCAGACGGTGCAGGATCTGCAACGCCAGATCGACGAATTGAAGGCGACGATCGCCGAACTCAAGGCCGCGCAGGCGCCGACGACAAGCTCGGCCAGCGCGACGCGGCCGACCACTGCGCCCGAGACCGACCTGGCTAACACCGCGCCGCCACCTGTAGCCGTACCACAAGCACAGCCTCGCCCGGCACCGCAGCTTGCCGCTGGACCGACGGCGGGCAAGCAAGCGTGGTATGATCGCATCACGCTGCGCGGCTATACGCAGATGCGGTTCAACGAAATTCTGTCGGGCGATCGTACCGTCCCCGATGGGCAGTCGCGGCTGCGATCGGTCCATGACGGCGCGTTCGGCGACAACAGCAATTTCTCGCTGCGTCGCGTCCGCCTCGTCCTGCAAGGCGATCTGACCGACCGGGTGTCGTTCTATTTTCAGCCCGATTTCGCGGTCAACGTGAGCAACCAGTCGGGGGGCGAGCGTCGTGAGGGCTTTGCGCAGCTCCGCGATGCGTATGTCGACACCTTCCTCGATGCGGGGCGCACGGTGCGGCTTCGCTTCGGTCAATCGAAGGTGCCGTTCGGCTGGGAAAACATGCAGTCCTCGTCGAACCGCCTGACGCTCGATCGCAGTGATGGGATCAACAGTGCGGTGCCCGGCGAGCGCGACCTCGGCATCGTCGCCTTCTATACGCCGCCGCAGGTGCAGCGGATCTGGGACCGGCTCGAGGACGACGGCCAGAAGCTGTTCGGCAATTACGGTGCGTTCGGGGTGGCCGTCTATAACGGACAGGGCATCAGCCGCGCGGAAACCAACGACGGCGTGATGACCGTGGCGATGGCGACATGGCCGTTCGCGCTCGACGGCTTCGGCAGCGCGTTCGCGGGGCAGGTGCTGGAAACGGGCGTAGCGGCGATCCGCAACCGCGTGCAGCCCGAACTGCGGACCGGCGGGGTCAGCGATACGGCGTTCGCCGACGAGCGGTTCGGCGTCCACGCGATCCTGTATCCGCAGCCGATCGGGTTCCAGGCGGAATGGAACTGGGGACGGGGCCCCGAATATGATGCGACGTCGCAGTCGATCACGACCAAGCGGCTGAACGGCGGTTATATCCAGACGATGGGGCGAGTGAAGACATCGCCGCTCGGCCCGTTCATGCCGTATGCGCGCTGGCAATATTACCGCGGCGGGTGGAAGGCGCTGGCCAACGCGCCGCGACTCGAGACCGACGAGTTCGAGCTCGGGATCGAATTTCAGCCGACCCCGCCGATCGAGCTGACGATCGCCTATGCACGGATGGAGCGACGCGAGGCGGACGAGCGGCGTTCGGGCCGGGCGGACGGCAATTTGATCCGTACGCAGTTGCAGTGGAATTACTGAAGCGAGGTTCGAGCTGGCGCGGCTGAGCTCGGAACCAGTCGGTGGCTATCCCTTTCGAACAAGGAAGCTTTGTTTCCCCGCGAAGGCGGGGATCCAGACTGGGCTCCCGCCTTCGCGGGAGAACAAGGGCGCCGTACGATCGCCGACTTGTATGTGTTTGAAAGGGGTACCGAACCTGTCCGGGTGACGAGGCTTCAGCTGATACCCAGGTCCGCCGGCCCGAATGCATCCGGCAGCAATTCCGATACGGTATAGGTGCGGATCGCGTCGCCTTCCGCGGCGCCGCAATGGACGGGCAGGTCGCGCCCGCCCATCTGTGCGGCTTCGTTGATGACCTGGCGACAGCGACCGCACGGGCTGACCGGCGAGGTGCCGGTGGCGCGACCCTCGGCGTCCATCGCGCCGCCGATCACGCCGATCGCGACGATATCGCGGAGCCGGCCCGCGGCGCTGGCGGTGGCGATTGCGACCGTTTCGGCGCACAGCGACAGGCCGTAGCTGGCGTTCTCGAAGTTCGCGCCGGTGATGACGGTGCCATCGTTCAGCAGCACCGCGGCCCCTACGGCGAACCGCGAATAGGGCGCGTGCGCGTTGCGCGCGGCGTCACGTGCTGCGGCGACGAGTTGAATTGCGTGTTCGGTCATGATGCTACCACGTCCCAGTTTACCGGTCCCTCGATCCCGTCGATCCGGCGGAAATCGCTCGCGCGCCACATCCGCCAAGGTCGCGCGGTGTAGTCGGGCTTGAAGATATTCTCCACCGCCCATAGCGGCCGCGGGACGGCGTCCGACAGCGTGTATTGCGAGTCCACCGCCTTGCTGATCCGCAGCATCACCGGCTGGCGGGTGTGCGTTTCGACCATCGTCACGAACTGCGCAATGTCGGCGATCAGCGTCGCGCGGTCCGGCCTCGCGGTGCAGTCATCGTGGAACGCGATGTCGACCGCGGTCGGCAACGCGTCCGAGGTCCGCGGCACGAAGGTGTTGAACGCGTTCGCCTGTTCGTCCGCGCGTTGGCACAACGAATAGATATGGACCGCGCCGCGACGCAGCCCGGCCTCGGGAAGCGCCGCCCAGTTCGCCTCGAAGGTCGGATCGCGCTGGTCGGTACCCGAGGTCGCGACGATGTACGCGAAGTCGGCGCCACGCGCGCGGACCGTGCCCCATTCGACCGGACCGGGGTTTTCGGCGAGGTCGATGCCCTGGAGCGGGTATTGCTTGATGTCGGGGTGCCAGCCGGTCGCGGCTGTCCAGCCGCAGATGCCGACGAAGCCGGTTGCGGCGAGCGCGGCCGCGAATTTCAGAAGTGCGTGAGCCATGGGTCTTCTAGTTGCGGATGTGAAGGACGCAGATCAGCGTGAACAGCCGTCGCGCGGTGTCGAAATCGACCTCGATCTTGCCGTCGAGCCGCTCCTTGAGCAGCTCGGCGGCTTCGTTGTGAACGCCGCGGCGCGCCATGTCGACGGTCTCGATCTGGGCGGGGAAGATTGCCGGATCGCCTGGTAGTAGCTGTCGCAGATCGCGAAATAATCACGGATCGGCCGGCGGAAGCGCCCGAGCGCGAGCACCAGCGTCTCGAGATGCGTGTCGTCTTCACGGTGGATATGGATGCCGAGGCGTCCTTCCTCCGACTGAAGCTTGATCTTGTACGGCCCCGCATAGCCATCGGCATAGGCGCGCTGCGGGGCGAAGTGATTGCCCTCGATCAGGTCGAAGATCGCGATCCGCCGCTCCTGCTCGACGTCGGGCGAGCGCCAGCCGAGACTGGTCTCGTCGAGTTGCACGTCGATGATCCGCGGGTCGGCCATCACGGTTCGATAGCGGGGGACATTCGCCCTGTCACTTATCCCCAGCATTCCGGCGCGATAGCTTGGACGACGACCCGTCCATCGCGTAGGTGCAGGGGATGGCAACTCTCGCATTCCCCGTTCCCGCGGTCCCCGAACCGCAGCAGCTTCCCCGCAACGTCGAGGCCGAGGCCGCGATGCTCGGCGCGATGATGATCGACAACCGGCTCGCCGACGATCTCGTCGACAAGCTGGAGCCGGGGCATTTCTTCGAACCCGTCCACGGGCGGATCTTCGCGGCGATCAAGACGCTGCGCGGCAACGACATGCTGGTGACGCCGGTGACGCTGCGGCCGATGTTCGATGCGGACGAGGGCATGCGTGAGCTTGGCGGGCCGGCGTATCTGGCAGGGCTCACGGGCAGCGGTGCGGGGCTGATCGGCGCGCGCCAGTTTGCGCAGCAGATCTATGACCTCGCGATGCTCCGTGCGCTCGTGTCGGTCGGCCGGACGCTGGTCGATCGCGCGATGGACACCTCCGAGGAGGTCAATCCGCGCGCAGATCGAGCTTGCCGAAGAAGAGCTGTTCAAGGTCGCGGCGGATGGTGGTTCCGAGAACACGGTGAAGTCGTTTGCGCAGGCGACGACCGCCGCGGTCAAGATGGCCGAGCGCGCGCTGAACTCTGGCGGCAATTTGTCCGGCGTCACCACCGGCATCGATCTCGATCAACGCCAAGATCGGCGGCATGCATCACAGCGATCTCATGATCCTCGCCGGTCGTCCGGGCATGGGCAAGACCTCGCTCGCCACGAACATCGCGTTTAACGCCGCGCGGCGCTGGATGCGCGACATGGCCGACGGGATCGCACCGAAGGATTCGGTGGGCGCGAAGGTCGCGTTCTTCTCACTGGAAATGTCCGCGGATCAGCTCGCGACGCGTATTCTCGCCGAGCAGTCGCAGATATCGTCCGAATCGCTCCGCATGGGTAAGATCAGTCGGACCGAGTTTGCACAGTTGGCGGCCGCCGCTGCCGAGCTGGAGAACTTGCCCCTGTTCATCGACGATACCGGCGGTCTCTCGATCGGCGCGCTGCATACGCGCGTGCGCCGGTTGCAGCGCCGGCATAACAACGAGATTGGCTTGGTGGTGGTCGACTACCTCCAGCTGCTGTCGGGCTCCGGCAAGAGCAAGGACGGCAACCGCGTCCAGGAAATCTCGGAGATTTCGCGCGGACTGAAGACCTTGGCGAAGGACCTCAACGTGCCAGTGCTCGCGCTGTCGCAGCTGTCGCGTGCGGTGGAATCGCGCGAGGACAAGACGCCGATGCTGTCGGATCTTCGTGAGTCCGGATCGATCGAGCAGGACGCCGACATGGTCTGGTTCGTGTACCGCGAGGATTATTACGTCGCGTCGAAGGAGCCTAAGCGGCCGGCGGAAGGCGACAGCTCGAAGATCTTCGAGGACCATGCGTCGTGGGCGGCGGAGATGGAGCGGGTTTACGGCTTGGCGGAACTGATCATCGCGAAGCAGCGTCACGGCGCGACCGGCAAGGTGCGGATGAAGTTCGATCCTACGATCACCAAGTTCTCGGATCTGGCCGAGTATTGAGTGTCTGAGTCCCTCGCCCCTCCGGGGAGAGGGAAGGGGCCCGCGGCTTCTTGGCCGTGGGAAGGGAGAGGGAGTGTGGCTCGGGACGTCGCATCCCAACTCCCCTCTCCCTTCCGTCGCCTACGGCTCCTCCCTCCCTCTCCCCGGAGGGGCGAGGGACAGCGCTCAAATCATCGGGTCGTAGTCGGTGGGCGCATGGATACCGCATTCGACCTTGTCGAAACTGCGCCAGCGGCCTGCGCGCGGGTCTTCGCCGGGGGCGACCTTGGTGGTGCACGGCGCGCAGCCGATCGAGAGATAGCCTTGCGCCTCCAGCGGGTGCCGCGGTAATTCATGCTCGGCGAAATATGCGTCAAGCTTGGCCTTGTCCCAATCCGCCAGCGGGTTGATCTTGAGGCGGCCCTCGTCCTCTTCGAAGCGGGGGAGAGCAGTACGAGTCCCCGACTGAAACCCCTTCCGCCCCGAAATCCAGGCATCGAACGGCGCCAACGCCCGCCGCAACGGCTCGACCTTGCGCAGATCGCAGCACCCATCCGGATCGTAGGACCAGCGCAACCCCGTCTTGTCCTTGATCGCCAGCAACCGCGGATCAGGCCGGAACACGCGCAGGTCGGTGAACCCCAGTTTCTCCGCCAGTTCGTCACGATACGCCAAGGTCTCGCCGAACATCTTCTGCGTATTCGTGAACACCACAGGCACGTCGACGTCGACCTGCGCGACCATGTGCAGCAGCACCGCCGACTCCGCGCCGAACGACGACACCGCCGCGATCCGACCGCGCAACTCGCCAACCAGCAACTCGAACAGCATCTCCTGCGCAGAGACGCCCTCGAACCGCTCCTGCATCGCCATCGCATCGGCGCGCGTGAACGCCGGCGTGACGTCGATCATGTCGAGTTGGCGCGCGGGCTCACCCATGGCGCAGCTTCCACACCGGCACCGCGCCGTCGGCCGCCTTCTGGTACGGCGTATCGTAGCGCTCCAGACTCGCGCGCAGCACGTCGATATCGATCGGTGCCTGCGGCGCGAAGCTGTCGAACCCGCAGCGCCGCATCAGCGGAATCTGGTCGACCAGCACGTCGCCCTGCGCACGCAGTTCGCCCGTGTATCCTGCCTCGCGCAGAATCCGCGCGGAGGAATAGCCGCGCCCGTCGCGGTAGCCGGGGAAGCTCACCTCAATCAGCGCAAGCTGGTCGATCTGCGGCAACAGCGCGCGCGCGTCGTCGCCTGCCTCCAGGCGCACGGCGGCGGCGTTGCTCTGGCCGATAAACGAGATCGAGCGTCACTGCGGGCTCGTCATGCGGCTCGTCGTCGCGGAAGCGGAGCAGGGTGTCGCTCATGCGAAAACTCCCGTCATGCTTGCCCAAACTCCCGTCATCCCAGCGAAAGCTGGGATCTCATGGTTCGGGCCGGACGTGTTCCCCCGGATACCCCAGCTTTCGCTGGGGTGACGGACAGAAGCGCTTGGGTGATGGACAGAGGCGTTGGGGTGACGATCGGGTTATCCATAGATCGCCTCCTTGAACGTCTCGAAGCCGACGCGGCGGTAGGTATCGAGGAAGCGCTCACCGGGGTCGCGGACCTGCAGGTACCGGTCGGTGACGCGCTCGATCGCGTCGACCACGCCGTCCTCGGAGAAACCGGGACCGGTGATCTTCGCGAGGCTCACGTCCTCCGCGCCCGAGCCACCGAGTGAGAGCTGGTAATTCTCGGTGCCCTTCTTGTCGACGCCGAGGATGCCGATGTGGCCGGCATGGTGGTGCCCGCACGCATTGATGCAGCCGCTGATCTTGAGCTTCAGTTCGCCGAGATCGCGCTGGCGATCGAGGCTGCCGAACCGCGTCGCGATCTTCTGCGCGAGCGGGATCGAGCGCGCGTTGGCGAGGCTGCAATAATCGAGACCGGGGCAGGCGATGATATCGCTGATCAGGTCGAGATTGGCTTCGGCGAGCCCGGCGTCGTTGAGCGCCGACCACACCGCATGCAGGTCGGCGATCCGGACGTGCGGCAGGACGATGTTCTGCGCATGCGTGACGCGCAGTTCGTCGAAGCTGTAGCGCGTGCCGAGATCGGCCATCACGTCGATCTGATCCGCCGAAGCGTCGCCGGGGATGCCGCCGATTGGCTTCAGGCTGATGTTGACGATCGCATAGCCCGGCTGCTTGTGCGCCTTGACGTTCTGGTCGAGCCAGACCGCGAAGTCGGGGTCGCTGCGGTCAATATCGGTCGAGGCGGTGGCGTCGAAATCAGGCGCGCCGAAGTGGCTGGTGATGCGCTCCAACTCGGCCCGTGGGGGATCGAGGCCGAGGCCCTTCACCGCGGCGAATTCCTCCTCGACCTGGCGGCGATATCCGTCGGGGCCGATCTCGTGGAGCAGGATCTTGATCCGCGCCTTGTAGATGTTGTCGCGGCGGCCGTAGCGATTGTAGACGCGCAGGCACGCTTCGAGATAGCTCATCAGGTCGTCGGCGGGGACGAAGTCGCGGATCTCGTGGGAGATCATCGGCGTGCGGCCCATGCCACCCCCGACATAAATCTTGGCGCCGAGTTCGCCGTCGCGGACGTGCAGCCCGATGCCGATATCGTGGAGGCGCATCGCCGCGCGATCCTCGTCCGCCGCGATCACGCAGATCTTGAATTTCCGCGGGAGGTAGGTGAATTCCGGATGGAACGTCGACCATTGGCGGATCAGCTCGGCCCAGGGGCGCGGATCGGCGACCTCGTCCGCGGCGGCGCCGGCGAACTGGTCGGAGCTGATGTTGCGGATGCAGTTGCCGCTGGTCTGGATGGCGTGCATCTCGACCCTCGCCAGCTCCTGGAGGATGTCCGGGGTCTGATCGAGCTGGATCCAGTTGAACTGGATGTTCTGGCGCGTGGTGAAATGGCCGTAACCACGATCGTACTTCCGCGCGATATGCCCGAGCATCCGCATCTGGCGGCCGTCGAGAGTGCCGTAAGGGACCGCAACGCGCAGCATGTACGCATGCAGTTGGAGATACAGGCCGTTCATCAGCCGCAACGGCTTGAACTGGTCCTCGGTCAGCTCGCCGGAGAGGCGGCGGCGGACCTGATCGCGGAACTCGTCGACGCGCTGGTCGACGATCGCCTGGTCGTATTCGTCGTATTTATACATGCGGGGTTCCGGAGAAGTTTTGGTTCACGCGAAGGCGCAACGCCTGTCCCGAGTGAAATCGAGGGGGCGCGAAGAAGATTGGGTTCACGCGGAGACGCGGAGACGCGGAGGAGAAAGAAGAAGGGGGAGGTCCCGCGTTAGCGGGCAATAAATCTTTCGCGGCCAGCGAGTGTGAAGGCCGCTGCGCGGCAAGCGCAACACCTCCGCGTCTCCGCGTCTCCGCGTGAAACACCTTCTGGTTTTGAACCTCTTCGCGCCTTAGCGCCCCCTCGGCTTCGCTCAGGACAGGCTTCGCGTGAGTCATATCACCCAGCTCCCCGCGTTCGGATCGACGGGTTTGAGGGTCAAGTCGGGCCGCATCGTTGGGCCCAAAGCGCGGATGCGGTCCTTGATGTGGGCGGGGCGGGGGCCTTCGTCGGTCTGGGTCGCCTCGATCAGGTATGGGACGTTGACGCGGCGGGCGCCTTCCTCCGCTTGGAGGATCGACTCGCCTGCCACACCAACGTCTGTCGCGTCCTCGATGTGGCGCGACCAGCCGTTGCCGGTCCACCAGACGACATCGCCGGTGGGAAGGTCGTTTCCGGTCAACAGCTTCATGCGGCGGCGTCCTCTGCTACGCGGGCCCAGCGGGCGAGTTTGTCTTCGGCGTCCGATAGTTCGACGACTTCGCCGACGACGATGATCGCGGGGCTCTTGACCGACTCACGCGCGACCATCGCACCGAGATCGGCAAGCAATGTGCGGATCGCCCGCGAGCCCTGCAACGTGCCGCGTTCGAGTACGGCGACAGGCATGTCGGGCGCGACGCCGTCGGCCATGAGCTTGTCGGCGATGTCGGTCGCCGTGGCGATGCCCATGTAGATGACCAGCGTGCGCCCCTGGCCTGCGAGTCCTGCCCAGTTCTGCTCGCTAAGGCCCTTGCACTGGCCCGCGACGAAGCTGACCGCGCTCGAATGATCGCGGTGGGTGAGCGGCAGCATCGCTTCCGCGGCGCAACCGAGAGCGGCCGAAACGCCAGGGATCACTTCGACGGGCAGGCCCGCGGCGCGGACGGCTTCGACCTCTTCACCGCCGCGGCCGAATACGAACGGGTCACCGCCCTTGAGCCGGATGACGATCGCGCCGGTCTTCACGTGCGCGATGATCAGCGCGTTGATCGCCTCCTGCGGCAGGGTGTGGCGTGCGCGCTGTTTGGCAACCGAGATGCGCTGTGCCCCCGGCGGCGCGATGTCGAGCACGCGCGGATCGATCAGACCGTCATGCACGACGACGTCGGCGGTCTTCAGCGCCTCGACCGCACGGACGGTGAGAAGACCGGGATCGCCCGGGCCCGCCCCGACGAGGATGACGCGCCCGCGCGGTTGGGTCTAGGAGACTTGCCATGTCACCGGAGATGGGCGGCAACACGCTGCGCCGCAACCGAATGATGCTTTGGCGGCGGGTAGGATTGCTTTCCGTGGTCGGTCAGCCGTCGCTGAGGCCGATGCCGATCGACGCACGCGCGCTTTCGGATTCGCTGCTGACGACCGGGTAGGCACAGTAGTCCGCGGCGTAATAGGCGCTCGGACGGTGGTTGCCCGACCAGCCGATCCCGCCGAACGGAGCCCCGCTGGAAGCGCCATTGGTCGGCTTGTTCCAGTTGACGATGCCGGCGCGGATGTTGGCCCAGAAGCGGTCGTACAGCGCCGGTGTCTGGCTGATCAGCGAGGCAGACAGGCCGTAGCGCGTGTTGTTCGCTTCGGTGATCGCAGCGTCGAAATCGTCGACGCGGACGATTTGCAGGATTGGACCGAACAGCTCGATGTCCGGGCGGTCGGCGATGTCGGTGACGTCGATCAGCGCAGGTTTCAGGAACGGCAGGTCCGCGACCGGACGTTCGAGATGGCGGATCGCGCGGCCGCCCCGGGTAAGCAGTTCGAGGAAGCTCTCGCTGAGCTGGTCAGCGGCTTCGTTGTCGATCACCGGGCCCATGAACGGGGAGGGGGTCGCGTGCGGTTCGCCGACGATGATCCGGCCGACCATCTTGTCGAGCGTCGCGATCAGCGGGTCGTAGAGCCTGGTGTCGACGATCAGGCGGCGCGCGGCGGTACAGCGCTGGCCCGCGGTGGTGAAGGCGGACTGGATGATCAGCACCGCCGCGGTGTGCAGGTCGGGCGTGTCCCAGACGACGATTGGGTTGTTGCCGCCCATCTCGAGCGCGAGGATCTTCTCGGGCTTGTCCGCGAAGGCGCGGTTGAGTGCGAGACCGGTGCGCGCCGAGCCGGTGAACAGCAGCCCGTCGATATCGGGATGCGCGGCGAGTGCCTTGCCTTCGTTCGGGCCACCGATGACGAGGCGGATGCATTCGGCCGGCACGCCAGAGGCGCGGAAGCACTCGACGAGGAACGCGCCAACCGCCGGGGTCTTTTCGGATGGCTTGAAGACCACCGCATTGCCGGCGATCAGCGCGGGGACGATGTGGCCGTTGGGCAGGTGCGCCGGGAAGTTATACGGCCCGAGCACCGCCAGCACGCCGTGCGGCTTGTGGCGGACGGCGATGCGTGTCCCCATCGTCGCCTCGAGCCGGCGTTGCGCGGTGCGATCGGCATAGGCGCTGACCGAGATGTCGACCTTGGCGATGACCGTCTCGACTTCGCCGCGCGCTTCCCAGATCGGCTTGCCCGTTTCGCGCGCGATCAGGTCGGTGAACGCGTCGTTGCGCTGGCGGACGATGTTGGCGAAGCGCCGCATCGTCTCGATCCGGAAGGCGAGCGGTTTCGAGGCCCAGCTCGACCAGCCGGCGCGGGCGCAGGCGACTTCGGCATCGACGTCGCCGACCGGATGGCGCCAGAGGACCGCGCCGGTGGCCGGTTCGTGGGAGATGATCTCGTCGGACATGGCGCTGCTCTTGCCTCAAATCAGGGATGATTCCAATTATTCGGCGAGCGCGTCTCCCATGTTGCGGATCGCGGCGACCTTTGCGTTCAACAGCGTCCAGTCGTCGTTCTCGGCGATCGGCGCCCAGATCGCCTCCACTTCGTCGATGAGCATGCTGCACGGTTCGCCCGACCAATAGGGGTGCGAGCGATCTTTGCGGGGTTCGTACGACGCGAGTGCGGCGCGGACTTCGGTCCAGGGTTCGGCGTAGGTGTCGGGCAATTCCCTACCGAACGCGTCGAAGAAGAAGCGGTCGATGCCGACGCGCGAGGTGCGGAGTGCGCGTTCGGTGGCCTGGACGAGGTCGCGGTCGGTGTCGGGATCGCGCGGGCGGACGCCGAGGCGCCAGAGGATCGCCTGCGTGACTTCGGGTTGATAGCGCGGGCCGAACTGGTCGAGCGCGGCGACAAGCGGCTCGCTCTCCGCGATCTGGCGGAGTGCGACGGCCAGTTGCATCACGTCCCAGTGAATCGCCTCGGGCTGGCGGCCGAACGCGTAGAGCCCTTGGTGGTCGAAATAGGCGGCGGTGAAGGCGGGATCCCAGGTCGGGGCGAAGCGCCACGGGCCGTAGTCGAAGCTCTCGCCGGTGACGTTGATGTTGTCCGAATTGAGCACGCCGTGGACGAAGCCGGCCGCCATGTAGCGTGCGGCGAGGCGCGCGGTGCGGCCGACGACGAGGTCGAGCAGGCGGACCGGGTCGTCGCCGTCCTCGTCGTACAGGTTGCGGAGCGTGTAGCCGACGAGTTTGCGAAGGCCGGCTTCGTCGCGTTCGTAGGCGAGGCGCTGGAAGCTGCCGATGCGGACATGGCTGTGGTTGAGGCGGACGAGGACGGCCGAGCGCGTCGGGCTGGGCTCGTCGCCGCGGTGGAGGTGCTCGCCGGTTTCGATCAGCGACAACGTGCGCGACGTGGGGACGTTCAGCGCCTCGAGCATTTCGGTCGCGAGGATCTCGCGGACACCGCCCTTGAGCGTGAGGCGGCCGTCACCCGCGCGGCTCCACGGGGTCTGCCCCGAGCCCTTGGTGCCGAGGTCCATCAACCGGCCTTGATCATCGCGCATCTGTGCGAAGGTGAAGCCGCGGCCGTCGCCGAGATCGGGATTGTAGTTGCGGAACTGGTGGCCGTGATAGCGGAGCGCGAACGGCTGGGGGAGCGTGCCGGGCAAAGGCTCGAACCGACCGAAATGGCGCGTCCACTCGTCGTCGGTCAGCGTGTCGACGCCGATCTGCGCGGCGGCGCGGTCGTTGCGGAACCGCAGCCGGGTCTCGGGGAAGTCGGCGGGTGCGACGGGATCGAAGAAGCCGTCTCCAAGGTCGAGGAGCGTTGCTTCGGGGCGATACACTTGCGGGCGGGTAGGCATGCGGCGATATGGTGGCCGCTACCCGAAGGACGCAACCATGGCCGCTCACGAAAACCTCTATTGGTGGTCCAACGACGGGCTGAGACTGCACGCGAGAGACTATCCAGGGGGCAAGGAAGGTCAGCCGCCGATCCTCTGCATGCCGGGCCTCACGCGGAATGCGCGTGATTTCGATGCGTTGGCGGCAAGGCTGGCAGGGCGCTGGCGCCTGATCGCGATCGATTTCCGCGGGCGCGGCGAGAGCGCGTATGCGAAGGATCCGATGTCGTACGTGCCGCTGACCTACGTGCAGGACGTCGAGGCGTTGCTGACCGAACTCGGCATCGATCGGTACATAGCGTTCGGCACGTCGCTCGGTGGGATCGTCACGATGCTCATGGCTGGACCTTCCAGAGGGCGGATGATGGCGGCGCTGCTCAACGATGTAGGGCCGGAGATCGATGCGCAGGGGCTGTCGCGGATCCGTGGCTATGTCGGCAAGGCGAGCGTCTTCCCGACCTGGATGCACGCCGCGCGCTGCGTCTCCGAGAACAACGCGGACGTCTATCCCGACTGGCAGATCGAGGACTGGCTGGCGATGGCCAAGCGGCTGTACCGGCTCAACAGTTCGGGGCGGATCGTGCTCGATTACGACCTCAAGATCGCCGAGCCGTTCCGCGTGCCGGGTAACGAGGCGGGGCCGGACATGTGGCAGGCGCTGGGCTCGCTTCGCGACGTGCCGACGCTGATCGTGCGCGGCAGGCGATCGGACCTGTTGTCGGCGACGACGGCGGAACGGATGGCGGCATCGCTCGACCGGGCGGAGCTGGTGACGGTGCCGGGCGTGGGGCATGCGCCGACGCTGAGCGAGACGATGCTGCAGGAGCCGATCGACCGGTTGCTGGCGCGTGCGCTTGAGGGGGCAGCGATCCGCGCTTAGGGGGAGGGCGGCGCGAGGTGTTTCGCCGCCAATCTGCTGACAAGCCGGGATACTTGATGACCGAACTCTCCGACGCCCACACGACCGTCCGCCCGCTGAAGGGCCGCCGTGCGATCATTACCGGGGGGACCACCGGGATCGGCCGGGCGATCGCGGTGCTGCTCGCGGCGGAAGGGGCTAAGGTGTTCATCTGCGGCCGCGACGAGCGCTATCTGCAGGACGCGCTCGCGCGCATTCGCGAAGTCGGCGAGGGCGACGGGATGATCACCGAACTCGCCGATCCCGACAAGGTTCTTGCGTTCTTCGATGCGGGCGAGGCGTATCTCGGCGGCTTCGACATCACTGTCGTCAACGCGGCGGTTGCGGCGGGCGGTCTGATGCAGATGAGCGAGGACGAGCTCCGCTATGCGATCGCGGTCGACTTCACCGCGTATTTGCTCAGCGCGCATCATGCCGCGCACCGGATGACGCCGATCAGCGACATCGTCATCATCGGCTCGCTGAGCGCGCATATCCTCGGGCCCAGCTCGACCGTGTATGCCGGCATCAAATCGGGCATCGCCGGGTTCGCCGAGGCGCTGCGGCGCGAGGTCGGCCCGAAGGGGATCAAGGTCTCGCTGGTCGAGCCGGGCAAGGTCGGGTCGAACATGCAGTATCCGGACGTGCCCGACGACAAGCAGCGCCAGATGATCGAGGCGGAGCAGATGCTGCGCGCAGAGGACATCGCGGTCGGGGTGGAGTTCGTGCTGACCCAGCCGACGCGGACGGTGATCCAGCAGATCGTGATAGTCCCGCGGGCGCTTGAGGGGAGTAAGTTCCGACTTCCGTTCGTGCTGAGCGAACGGACAATAAGTTACCAAGGAGTACAGCATGTTCGACCAGCTCGTCTTCACCCCCGCCGACATCGACCTGTCGCGCTCGCCGCTGGCGGGGAAGGTCGGCGCCGAGACCTATGTGCTCGGCGCGTTCAATCCGGGTATGACGCGATTGGCGAACGGCAATCTGCTGTTGATGGTGCGCGTGGCGGAAGCGCTGAAAAAGCCGATCAGCGATGGCAACGTCCATGCGATCCGCTGGGAAGACGGCACGTATGTGCTCGACGCTTGGCCACTGGCGATGGTCGATACGAAGGATCCGCGGAAATTCCTGATCCCCGGGGGTGGGTGGAAGGTGATGGCGCTGACGTCGTTGTCGTGGCTGCTGCCGGTCGAACTGGACGCCGAGGGCCGCTCGGTGGTCGCGGTGCATTACGACAAGGCGATCGCGCCGCGCACCTCGTACCAATGCTACGGCGTTGAGGATGCGCGGATCTCGAAGGTCGGCGACCGCTATCTGATGACCACCTGCTCGGTCAGCCCGGAGCGGCACTCGACGACGCTGTACACGTCCGCCGACGCGCTCGACTGGCAGCTCGAGGGGATCGTGCTCGATCACCAGAACAAGGACATGCTGATCTTCGAGGGGCTGATCGACGGGCAATATTGGGCACAGACCCGCCCGCTCGGCGACCTGTATTTCGCCTACCCGCCGGGCAGCGAATGGCGCAGCGGCCCCTCGATCAACCTGTCGCGCTCGCCCGATGCGCTGCACTGGAAGCCACACGACAAGCCCGGCATCCGCCCGCATGCCGCCACCGTCGCGACCGCGCGGATGGGCGGCGGGGCGCCCCGATCCTCACTGATCGCGGGTGGCTGACGCTGTGGCACGGTGTGGAACCGTCAGGCGTGGTCGGGATCTACCGGACGTACTGGTCGATTCTCGACAAGGATGATCCGTCGATCACGGTCGCGACACAGCACGCGCCGTTACTGGAACCCAACCCCGCGCTGACCGAGCCGATGAAGGACAGCATGTACCTCGATAACGTCGTCTTCACGACGGGTATCGCGGACGCGGGCGACTTCTATGTAGTGGCGAGCGGGGAGGCGGACCTGGCCTGCCGGATCACGCATATCGCGAAGGATGTGTTTGCGGCGTGAACTGATTTCCTCGCGTGAATCGCGGCTATGGGTAGGAAAGCGAACAATCCCCCTAGCTTGAAAGCTGCGTTGATCCGGTCGAAAAATGCCACTATTCCCCTGAAAATGCACAACGAAAAGCGATCCAAAATTGTCCGCAGTCTAATTGTGGCTTTCGGGATTGCGGGCCCATTTATAATCGCCGTTGAGCCCGTAACTAATCGACATGTGCCCGATTGGCTAATTATACTAGCCGTACTCAGTATAACAGTGGACTGCGCTCTGATTTACTTGATGTCCGTGAATCGGGTGCGATGAAGCCAAATGCCCCTTTGAAGTCGAAACACTTTACCCCAATAATCTCAGCTCTTATCCTGTTTCAAGTATCTCTGCTTCTCTTGTCGTTTGGTGATCTGCAGAACGGACTATTAAATTATTCACTTATCGCGTTGCCAATCGGTGTCGGCATTTTATTTGGACAACGCGCGTTAGACAGTGGCGTTCGACCGTCCCTGATGTGGTTAACGACGCTGGCTGTGTATAGTATTCCGGTATTATTTCTTGTCCTGGACCCGCCGCAAACCGCAATTTCTAAAGTTGCAATTTTGTCGCCGCTGCTCTTTGGATTGCCAGCTCTTGCTACATGGTTGGCACGGCGTGTCTCTTGCATAAGCTAGGTTCGTTGACCGTATGCAACGGCCGCAACTGGGCGTGAGCGGTCGCGGTGATGGCGGTTCGTTCGCCTGTGCAAGATGCGGCATGGGTATCCGGATCCCTTGAAACCCCGTCCAGAAATCGGCATCCCCCGGCGCATGGCCGCTTCCGTGAACATCCTCCATCTCCACTCCTCGTTCGACCTTGGCGGCAAGGAGGCGCGGGCGGTTCGGTTGATGAATGCGTTTGGGGATCGTGCCAGGCATACCATCGTGTCGGGGGTGCCCGATGCCCTTAGCGCGCGGGACTCGATAGCGAAGGGTATTCGCTACGAGATCGCGCAGAATCCACCGCCGCTGACCGGCAAGCCCTCGGTCAAGCGGTACGAGGCGATCGCGCAGTATATGCGGCGGTTCGATCTGGTACTGACGTATAACTGGGGCGCGATCGACGGGGCGATGGCGCGGCGCGCATTCAGCAAGGGGCGCCGCCGCTCGTCCATCACGAGGATGGGTTCAACGCCGACGAGGCGTCCGGGCTCAAGATCGAGCGCAACATATACCGGCGGCTGGCGCTGAGTGCGGCGCATGCGCTGGCGGTGCCCTCCGAGGTGCTCGAAGGCATCGCGCTGAACACCTGGAAGCAGCCGCGCGCGCGTGCACCGGATCGTCAACGGGATCGGTACCGCCTATTATGCGCAGAAGCCCGAACCGAAGGCGATCCCGGGGTTCGTGCCCAACGCCAAGGAGGTCGTGATCGGTGCGCTCGCGGGTCTGCGTGAGGTCAAGGACCTGACCGCGCTGGTGCGGGCGGTCGGCGGTGTGTCGGGGCGGGTGCGGCTGGTGATTGTTGGCGAGGGGCCCGAACGCGCGAATATCATGCAGGCTGCGGCGGCGATGGGGATGGCGGACAAGCTGGTGCTGCCCGGATTTCTCGATCGGCCGTATCGGTATATCGGCCATTTCGACATGCTCGCGATGTCGTCGCGGAGCGAGCAGTTTCCGATCTCGGTGGTCGAGGCGATGGCCGCGGGCCTGCCGATCGCGAGCTATCCGGTCGGCGACCTGAAGCGGATGGTCGCGTTTGAGAACCTGCCGTTCGTGACCGACATCGCCAACGAGGTTCGGTTGCGCGACGCGTTGCAGGCGCTGGTGTCCGATCCTGCGCTGCGCACCTCGGTGGGTGCTGCGAACCAGGCCAAGGCGCGGGCGGAATTCGACGAAGCAGTTATGATCGCTCGCTATCGCGCGTTGTACGAGGATGCGCTCGGGCGCCCCGGTGCGCTGGGCGATATACTAACCTAGGTCTTAATATTGCTCGCGCGCTGCGTCCTTGCGATATAGGGGGCCGTATTTTCCGGGAGAGGTGACGTCGTGTTCAAGGGCCTGAAGCCTATCGTCTATAACGGTCGGGAAGTCTGGCCTCTGGTTGAGGGCGGCAAGGGCGTCGCCGCGACCAACCACGCGTCGGCCGGCGCCTGGGCTGCGGCCGGCGGCATCGGCACGGTCTCTGCCGTGAATGCCGACAGCTACGATCCCGACGGCAAGATCATCCCGCAGGTCTATGAAGCGCTGACGCGGCGTGCGCGCCACGAGGAACTCGTCGAATACGCAATCGAAGGCGCGGTCCAGCAGGTCGAGCGCGCGTACGAGATCGCCGACGGCAAGGGCGCGATCAACATCAACGTGCTGTGGGAAATGGGCGGCGCGCAGCGGATCCTCCACGGCGTCCTGGAGCGCACGCGTGGCAAGGTCGCCGGCGTCACCTGCGGTGCGGGCATGCCGTACAAGCTGTCCGAGATCACTGCGTCCTACGGCGTCAGCTATCTGCCGATCGTCAGCTCCGGCCGTGCGTTCCGCGCGCTGTGGAAGCGCGCCTATTCGAAGGCGGCCGAGTGGCTCGCCGCGGTGGTATACGAGGATCCGTGGCTCGCAGGCGGCCATAACGGCCTGTCGAACGCCGAGGACCCGCTGAAGCCGCAGGATCCCTATCCGCGCGTCAAGGAACTCCGCGACGTGATGCGCGAAGGCGGCATCAGCGACGACGTGCCGATCGTGATGGCGGGCGGCGTCTGGTATCTGCGCGACTGGAACGACTGGATCGACAATCCCGAGCTTGGCACGATCGCGTTCCAGTTCGGCACGCGGCCTCTGCTCACGCGCGAGAGCCCGATCCCCGAGGGTTGGAAGAACGCGCTCACGCAGATCGAGGAAGGCGACGTGCTGCTGCACAAATTCTCGCCGACCGGGTTCTATTCGTCGGCGGTGCGCAATCCGTTCCTGCGCTCGCTGGAGGCACGGTCGGAGCGCCAGATCGCCTTCTCGACGCAGGAGGCCGGCGATCACGTCTTCCAGCTCGACGTCGGCGTGAAGGGCAAGAACTTCTGGGTGACGCGCAACGACCTGCTGCGCGCGCGGCAGTGGTTCGGCGAGGGCTATACCGATGCGCTGAAGACGCCCGACAACACGCTGGTGTTCGTCAGCCCGACCGAGAAGGGCATGATCCGCAAGGACCAGGCCGACTGCATGGGCTGCCTGTCGCAATGCTCGTTCTCGAGCTGGGCGGATACCGAGACCAACTCGACCGGCCGCCTCGCCGATCCGCGTAGCTTCTGTATCCAGAAGACGCTGCAGGACATCGCGCATGGTGGCGACATCGACCAGAATCTGATGTTTGCAGGCCATGCGGCGTATAATTTCAAGAAGGATCCGTTCTATTCGAACGGCTTCGTGCCGAGTGTCGGGCAGCTGGTCGATCGGATTTTGACGGGGATTGAGGCGCGCGGGCTTCGCCGGGCCATATCCCGCGCATCTGCTTGAGATGTCGGGCTGCATCGTGCCTGTGATGCGTCGCCAATCCGTTCAAAATTCTGTCACCCCAGCGAAAGCTGGGGTCTCGTCATGAGACTCCGTTCGCCTGTCACGAGGGAGACCCCAGCTTTCGCTGGGGTGACGGATTGCGCGGGGGCGGGGTGGAGAGTGGTCGGACGGACTCGCTGGAACCGCTCGAACCGCCCCGCAAACATCAGGAGCCGTAAATGACGCTACACGCATGGTGGCTGTTCGTGGTCGCGGTGTTCCTCCTGTGCGGGACGCCGGGGCCGAACATGCTGCACGTCATGACGCGGAGCATCGCCTTTGGCGCGCGCCGCAGCGTCGCGGCGATGGCGGGGTGCCTGACTGCGCTGGTGCTCGTGTTGGCCGCGTCGGCGGCGGGCGTATCGGCGTTGCTGGCGGCGTGGCCGCGGGTGTTCGACGCATTGCGCTATGCGGGTGTCGCGTATCTGATCTTCCTTGGGATCAAGGCTTGGGGCGGGGCGGGGTCGCCGATCGATCTTGGTGGCGATACGCTGCCCGAAAGCTGGTCGGCCCGGCGACTGTTCCGCGGCGGGTTCGCGATCGGGATCAGCAACCCGAAGCTGCTGCTGTTCGCGGCGGCGTTCCTGCCGCAGTTCGTCGACCGTGCATCGCCGCAAGCGCCGCAGTTCGCGATCCTGGTGGTGACCTTCGCGGTGGTCGAGAGCTTCTGGTACGGCGTGTATGCAGCCGGCGGGCGGACGCTCGCAAGGTCGCTGACGCGGCCGGCGTTGCGGCGCGCGTTCGACCGCGTGACGGGCGCGATCTTCGTCAGCTTCGGGCTCGCGTTGCTGCGGGTGCGAACGTAGCGACGGGGTAACATTGACGGCGATGCCATTGCCGTTTGGCGCCATTGCGCGCATACTACACGCATCGCGGCGCTTCGTACGGGCAGGCTGCGACTGAGAGATGCTTTGCGCTCCCGCTCCGAGCCGGGAATGCCGCATGACGATCTTTTCTACCAGCGCACCATGGGCGATCCGGTCATGACGACCGGTGCGGATACCGTCGTGCCGATCTCGCGCGCGGTGAATGTCAGCGTCGAGCAGCCGCAGGTCGTGGCGATGTGCAAGAAGCACGACGCGATCATCAGCGCGATCGAGACGCTGCCGTCGGGCGGCACGCGCGTGGTGCTGATGAACAGTGTCGACGCCGCCAAGATTATTAAGGCGTTCGGGTCGAAGGTGCTGACCGGAACTGTCGCGCGGACGCACTGGATGCGTGCGGTCTAGAGGGCTGGGCTGCTCCTCCCTCGCCAGGGGGAGGTGGCTGGCCCTTGCCAGACGGAGGGGGAGGAAAGCGAAACGTGGGTTTCGTGTCCTCCCCCTCCGTCACCTTCGGCGACACCTCCCCTGGCGGGGGAGGATCGAGCGTTTAGGCGGCGATAGATTAGTCGGCGACGGTGCCGACCACTGCGCCACCGGCACCACCAACGGCGGCACCCTTCTCGACGCTACCACCGGTCGCTGCTGCGACGCCTGCGCCACCGGCTGCACCGATGCCCGCACCCTTGAGCGTCGAGCATGCGCTCATCGACACGGCGGACGCGACCAGCAGGGCGGAAATGGCGAACTTCTTCATGGGGATACTCCTGTCTCTCCGGGGGTATCCAACAAATGCTGCACCGCGGGATCAGTTCCGAACAACTGATCCAGATTGTATTCGGGCGGTTACAGCCAGCCGTCGAGCACCTGATCGGGCGGGCGGTGGCCGTCGGCCCACATCCGGATATTTTGGATGACGCGCTCGCCCGATGCCATCCGGCCTTCGAGCGTCGCCGAGCCCATGTGCGGCAGCATCACGACGTTGGGCAGCGCGAGCAGCCGCGGATCGATCGCCGGCTCGTGCGCCCAGACGTCGAGCCCCGCGCCCGCCAGTCGCCCCGCTTCGAGCGCATCGACCAGCGCGCCCTCGTCGACGATCCCGCCGCGTGCCGCGTTGATCAGATACACGTGTGGCCGCATCAGCGCGATCCGGCGCGCATCGATCAGGTCGCGGCTGTCGGGGTTGAGCGGGGTGTGGATCGTCACGATGTCGACGCTGCTGAGCATATCGTCGAGCGAGGCGTGGAAGGTCGCCGCGAGTTGCGCC
Organism: Sphingomonas sp. LR55; assembly: GCF_036856015.1. NCBI lineage: Bacteria > Pseudomonadati > Pseudomonadota > Alphaproteobacteria > Sphingomonadales > Sphingomonadaceae > Sphingomonas > Sphingomonas sp. LR55. The sequence goes on along the minus strand of NZ_JASPFO010000001.1, from coordinate 2,122,692 downwards.
TCGCGGACCGCGGGCAGGCGGGTGCGATTGTGATAATGGATCGTCAGCCCGAACGCGCGCGCCCGGAGCGCGACCGCCTGGCCGATCCGCCCCATCCCGACGATGCCGAGCGCCTTGCCGCCGATCCGGTGGCCGAGCATCCCGCCCGGGCTCCAGCCGTTCCACTGGCCCGAGCGCACCAGCTTCTCGCCCTCGGCCAAGCGGCGCGGTACCGACAGGATCAGCGCCATCGTCATGTCCGCGGTGTCTTCGGTGAGCACCCCCGGCGTGTTGGTGACGATGATTCCGCGCGCGCGCGCCGCCTTCAGGTCGATATGGTTCACGCCCGCGCCGTAGTTCGCGATCAGCTTCAGGCGGTCGCCTGCGCTCGCGATCAGGTCGGCGTCGATGTCGTCGGTCACGGTCGGGACGAGCACGTCGCAGTCGGCCATCGCCGCCGCGAGCTGCTCGCGGTCGAGCTTGGCGTCGGCGCGGTTGTTCTGCGTGTCGAACAGCGCCTCCATCCGGTCCATCAGCGTATCGGCCAGCTCGCGCGTGACGACGACCTTGGGGTTCGGACAGCGGCGTGTGTCGGTCATGGCGACGGCTTGGCGAAGGCGCGCGCGCGTCAACGTGCGCCGTTCATGCCGTCGTCGTTGGGCACGTCAACGCGGTTGAGGAACGGGCGGTGTCGGGATAGGACGGGGCTCGCCATTTAGGACTCGATCATGCGCATTCTCGCCGCCGCGCTTTCCGTTCTCGCTGCCGTCGCGCTGATCCCGAACCCCGCGGTCGCCGCCGATGCGAAGAAGAGCGTGCCCTATTATGCGTCGATCTCGGCGTCGCGCGCGCGGATGCGGACCGGGCCTGCGCGGACGTATCCGGCGAGCTGGCTGTATCAGCGCCAGGATCTGCCGATCAAGGTGGTCGCGATCTTCAAGGAATGGCGCAAGGTCGCCGATCCCGACGGTACCGAAGGCTGGATGCAGGCCAATCTGCTCAGCGGCACGCGCACCGCGATCGTCCACGGCGCGGGGCCGGTGGAGCTGCGCGACAAGCCCGCCGCGTCCGGTAAATTGCTGTGGCGCGCGGCACCCGGCGTGGTCGGGCGGTTGAGCCAGTGCGCCAATGGCTGGTGCCGGTTCGACGTGAAGGGGCAGGCGGGGTTCGTCGCGATCGGCGGCCTGTGGGGCGTCGAGGCGGGCGAAACGCTGCCCTGACGCCGCTTCGACCGGCTACGCAGGCACTCGGGATTTCACCTTGGCGGGGTTCGAGAACACCATCGCGTCGTCGACCGAACCGAACTTCAACGCCATCAGATCCAGCGCGTAATTCTGGTTGAGCTTCCACGGCTTGCGTTCGCCCTGCGTCGGCAGCGCCGCGGCGGCGCGCTGGACATAGCCTGAGGTGAAGTCGAGGAACGCTTCGTTCTTCATCGTCGGGTCGTCGTTGTGCGGGGTCGCCTGGCGCAGGCCGCGCTTGGTCATCGTGTTGAGCAGGCGGCAGACATACACCGCGGTCAGGTCGGCCTTCAGCGTCCACGACGCGTTGGTGTAGCCGAAGGTCGAGGACAGGTTCGGCACGCCGTCGAACATCATGCCCTTGTACTGGAGCCGCCCGGCGAGCTCGATCGGCTTGCCGTCGAGGCTGAACGCGACCCCGCTCATCAGTTGGAGTTCGAGGCCGGTGGCGGTGACGATCACGTCGGCGGGCAGGTCCTTCCCCGAATCGAGGTGGATGCCGTCGGGCGTGATCTGCGCGATCGTGTCGGTGACGATCGAGGCGGTGCCGGCATTGATCGCGGTGAACAGGTCGCCGTCGGGCACCAGGCAGACGCGCTGGTCCCACGGGTTGTAGCGCGGCGTGAAGTGGGTGGCGACGTCGTAATCGGGGCCGAGCTGGTCGCGGACCATGCCGATCATCCGCTCCTTCACGACCGCGGGCTTCTTCCGGGCCATCCGGTAGAAGAACATGCCCATCAGCACGTTCTTCCACCGCGTGATGCCGTACGCGGCCTTGGCTGGCAGCTTGCCGCGCAGCCAGTTCGCCACGCCGTCCTCGCCGGGGCGTGCGACGATGTACGTCGGCGAACGCTGGAGCATTGTCACATGCTCGGCGGTCTTCGCCATCGTCGGCACCAGCGTCACCGCGGTCGCGCCGCTGCCGATCACGACGACTCGCTTGCCGCTATAGTCGAGGTCCTCGGGCCAGAATTGCGGGTGGACGATCTGCCCGGCAAAGCTCTCCGCGCCCTCGAACTCGGGCGAATAGGCCTTCGCGTAATTGTAATAGCCCGCGCACATCGAGAGGAAGTTGCAGGTCAGCGTTACCGGGCCGTCGGGGCCGGTGGCTTCGACCGTCCAGCGCGCATCCTCGGTCGACCACGCGGCGGACTTGACGTGATGGCCGTAGCGGATCTTTCGGTCGATTCCGTACGCTTGCGCCGTTTCCTCGACATAGGCGCGGATCGAGGGGCCGTCGGCGATCGACTTGGCCGCCGTCCAGGGGTGGAAGACGAACCCCAGCGTGTGCATGTCCGAGTCGGAGCGGATGCCGGGATAGCGGAACAGGTCCCACGTCCCGCCCATCGACTGCCGGCCTTCGAGGATCATGTAGCTTCGGTCGGGGCAGCGCGTCTGGAGGTGGTAGCCGGTGCCGATCCCGGAAATGCCGGCGCCCACCACGATCACGTCGACATGTTCGGTCATGCTGCATCCTCATGCCCCGGCGTTACGCCGTAGGTTTCATAACCGAACCTATCCTGTTGTGATCTTTACTCAATAGTCCTTCGTATATTTGACGCTTGCGCTCTGCCCGCCGCTCGATCCTGCGGCCGACAACAGGCTGAGCGCCTTGGTCAGCGCGATCTCGAGTTGGGTCGAGGTGAAGCCCTTCGCATCGGTCACGATCTCAACATAAATGTTCTTCGTGATGTACTTGCCCGCCGCGAGGCTGGTGCCACGCCCGGTCGCCTCGTCGGCGCCGAGTACGCGCAACCGGTCGAATCCGGTCGCCGAGCGCAGCTTTCCGAGCGGGTTGAGACCACCGCCGCCCGACCCGCGCAGCGAGTTCAGAGCGGACGCCAGCTGGATCGCCTCGGTCGCCGACAAATTGGCCGGGCTCGACCCGAACAACAGGCGGCTGAGCACTTCGTCCTGCGGCAGAGTCGGCGTCGAGGTGAACGCGATCTGCGGACGCTGGCCGGTACCCGTCACGTTGATGATGACGGTGATGTCGCTGGTCGTGGTGGACGCCTGGATATTGATGTCCGGATCGGTCAGCGCGCCGCCGCGGAAGCGAATCTGGCCCTTGGTGACCTCGAACCGCTTGCCCGAGAACGAATAGGTACCGCGGACGATGTCCATCCCGCCGGTGACGATCGGCGCGGCGGACGTGCCGCCGATCCGCATGTCCATCTCCCATTCGGATTCGAGACCCATGCCCGACACGAACAACTGGTTCGACGCGCGGACGCGGAGATCGAGCTTGAACTTGCCGACGGCGGGGACCTGCGACCGGTCGGTCGAAGCCGGCGTGCGGATGTCGCTCTTGCGGCGGACACCGGTCAGTTCGGGGACCTCGGCCTGACCCTGGCGGATGATCTGATAGCGGGCCTCGGGGATCTGGAGATCACCCTGGATGAGGCCGCCGTCGCGCCCGTTGGTGAGGCGTACCGTGCCCGTGGTGGTGGCGCTGATCGCGTCGCTCTTGGCGAGCTGCGCATTGTTCAGCGTTGCACGGATGTCGATCGGGAAGCCGCTGTCCGCCGCGAACCCGATCGTGCCCTGCGCCTGCACGGTACCGTCGCCGGCCTTCGCGTTGAGCTGCGTCAGTTGCAGGTCGGTGTTCGAGAACCGCCCGGCGATCCGCATCTGCGACAGACGCGTGCCGTAGGTCTCGTTGTCGTAGGTGAGGTTGTCGGCACGGACCACACCGTTGAGCTGCGGCGCCTGCAGGCGCCCGGAGAAGTCCGCCGCAACCGCGATCGGGCCCGAGAGCTGCTGGTTCGGGATTGCCGCAAAGCTGAAGAGCACCGCGGACGGACCGTTGTAGCGGATCCCGCCCGACAGCGGCGCGGCCATCAGGCGCGTGCTCCAAGAGCCATTGCCGGCCGGCAGCGGCCGCAGGTTCGCAACCATGCGGCCGATGACCGACGTACCGCGACGGACCAGCGCCCGGCCGGTCGCGCCGTCGCCGCCGAGCGTCCCGGCGAACACGATGTCGACGGGGTCGGAGACGGCGGCAAGGCCCGAGCGGGTGAAGTTGGCGACGGTCACGCGCGCGTCCGCGGTCGGAAGCGCGGCCGAGTTCGCCTGCGAGAAGTCGAGGCTGCCGGTTGCCTTGCCGCCGATCCCGAGGTTCGGGACCAGTGCGGACAGCGTCGACAGGTCGAGGCGATCGAGCCGGACCTGAGCGTTCGTGCCGCGGCCGTAGCTGCCGGCCAAGCGCGCCGAGCCGCCGCCTGCGCCACCGAAGTCGATCCGGGTCGGCGACAGACGATATTCGCCCTTCACCGCCTGGATACGCGCCGGGTTGACCGTGCGGAAGTCGATGCCGTTCGCCTGGCCCTGCGCGGCGACGAGGTAGTTGTTCGGGCTGAGCTTGGCATTGACGGCGAGACGGAAGGGAACGCCGTTCGAGCCGGTCAGCAACGCCTGGGCGGTGCCGTTGCCGCCGACGTAATTCACCTTCGCGCGCCGCCGAGAGGACGATCGCACCGTAGCGCATGTCGGCGATCTGCGCGTCGGCGACGATCTGCGGGGTCGGCGTCAGTACTGCGGTCGCGCTGACGATCGCGCGGCCGATGGTGAAGTCGACCATGCCGGGGATCTTGGCGCCGTTGGCACGCGCGGCGACGTTGGCGCGCTGGTAGCCGCCCTGGTTGGCGAGGCGGACGTTTCCGGACAAGCCTTGCCCGGCGAACTGGAGCGCACCCGCGAACGGACCGGCCGCGGTCTGGACGATCCGGCCGCTGCCGACGATCCCGGCGAACACCACGCGGCGCACATCGACTGCGAGCTGCGTGCCTGGCGTCACCAACACGTCGGCGGTGAACGGGCCATAATTGGTGCCGCCGCTCGCGGTAACGGCATAGGCGCCGCCGCGACCGACGATCCGCGCGTTGAGGTTGACGAGCCCGACGCCGACGCCGGGACGTGGAGCGCGCAGGACGACGACGGGGGCGGTCGCGCTACCCGTTACGCGGGCGGACAATGGGCCGTAGACGGTGGAATACGCGTCTGCATTGACCAGCACAGCGCCGGTCGCCGGATCGAACCGGCCTTCGCCGCGCGTGACGCGGAACTGTGGCGCGTTCATCCGAAGATTGCGGAAGGTGACGATGCCTTCGGGGCTGTAGCCGATGTCCGAGCGGACGATCGCGTTGCCGCCGAGGAAGCTGCGCGCGCCTTCGTTGAAGATCTGCGAGGTCTGCGCGACGACGCGGCCGGTGATGCCGAAGCCGCCCTTGGGTCCCGGCACCAGCTTGGCGTCGGTCGTCAGGTTGACGATGCCGATGCCGTCAACGCGGTAATTGTTGACCCGCCCCTTGAGCGCGCCGGTGTAGCGGCCGGTGGACATGTTCGCGACGACCACCGCTGTCGCATCGATCTTGTCCGAGCGGATCTTGAGGTTGTCGGAGAGGACGTTGACGCCCGAGATCGCGAAGTCGCCGTCGATCGCGACGTTGGTGGCGAGCCCGCCGACCGCGGCATTGAGCCCCGTCACGCGACGTGCGCGCGCCTTCACCGGCACCAGGATGCGGTCCGAGTTCACGCGCGAGACCCTCGGCGTAGAGGTTCTCAACGCCCATGTCGCCGAACGCGATCGTTGCCGCGCGGACCTTGTAGTCGAGCGTCGGCGTCGCGAACGCACCGTCGAGGACGACGCGTGCCGTCACGTCGCGACCGCGCAGGTTCGGCAGGATCGCGCCGGGCGTCAGCAGCTTGGCGCTCACCGCGAAATTGCCGAAGCGGCTGTTAGCGAGATCGATCAGGCCGCCGGCGTCGACCGCCAGCGCGTCCGACTTCAGCGTCATCCGCGTGTCGGCCTTGCGGTCGTTGAGCGTCGTATCGATCGCGACATCGAGCTGCGGCGCCGTCAGCCGCTCGACCGGGCCTTCAAGATACAGGCCGGGACGCGTCGAGCCGCGGACTTCGATATGGCCGTTCTTCGCGGTCAGCGCGAGGTTCGCCAGCTGTCCGCCGCCGAGCGTCGCAACTGCGCGACCCTGCCATGCGGCCCAGCTACCGCGACCATCGACGGTCGCGGTCAGTGGCGCCTTGAACGACCCCATCGTCGAGACGACACCGCCGACCGGCGCGGTCAGCTTCACGTTGACGTCGAGCTTGTTCTGCTCGGGCACCGCGTCGAGTTTCAGCACGAGGCGGTCGCCACCGGCGATGCCCGGGCCGGTCAGCGCGGTCGCGTTGGTGGTCAGCTGCGCGCGCTTGTCAGCGATGTGGACCGCACCGTCGATCTTGACGATATGCGTCTGGCCGGTGACCGGCTTGGCGATCAAGAAGCGATCGATCACCAGGCGGTTCACGTCGATGTCGAGATCGGGGAGCAGCGGCGCGTTCGGGTCGGTCGGCGTCGCGTTGAGCACCGGGCGGCGCTGCAACGTGACCAGCGGCGTGGTCAGCGAGCGCACGTCGACATGGTTCTTGGCGAACGCGAACGGACGCCAGTCGACGGCTAGCTTCGGGCTGGTCAGGAAAACGCCCTTGGGATCGGACACGCGCACGTCGCTGAGCGTCATCGCGCCATAGATCGAGCCGTCGATCCGGCCGACCTTGATGTTCAGCCCCGAGGCGGTGGTGTAGCCGCCGATCTGGTCGGCGACGAGGCGGCGGCCCGGATCGGTATTGATCCCGAACAGCACGATCAGGACGAGCGCGACCAAGCTCACGACCAGGATCGCGAGCCATTTCAGGATGCGCTGCCACACCGGGCGCCGCTCGACCACGATCGTTTCGGGCGTCGTCTCGACGTGCGGAATGCCGTTTTCGGCCATCAGAATGCCTGCCCGATCGAGATGTAGAGGGCGACCTTGCCGTCGCCCTTGCGGGGGTTCAGCGGAGTCGCGACGTCGAACCGCATCGGGCCGAAGCTGGTGTAGAAGCGCCCGCCGATGCCCGCGCCGTAGCGCAACGACGACAGGTTCGGCGTGCTGCTTTCATAGCTGTTGCCCGCGTCGATGAACGGCACGATGCCGTAATCACCGAACCGGTAACGCGCTTCGAGTGCAAATTCGTTGAGCGAGCGGCCGCCGACCGGGTTGCCGTTAGGATCGAACGGCCCGAGCCGCTGATAGCCATAACCGCGCACCGAACCGCCGCCGCCGCCGTAATAGCGTCGTGACGGGGCGAGATCGTCGCGGTCGACGCCCTGGATCGAGCCGGCCTTGGCGCGGCCCGCGATGACGATGCTGCTGGAGACGGGATAGTAGAACGTCCCCTCGATCATCGTGCGGATGTACGGCTTGACGGAACCCTGCACCGACGTTTCGGGGCTGAGGTTGAGCGTCAGGCGATAGCCCTTGGTCGGGTTGAGCAGACTGTCCGAGCGATCGAACTTCACCTGCCCCGGCAGCGCGACGATGCCGTAGGTGCGTCGGACGTCCTTGCCTTGCGTGAAGTCGTAGACGCTTTCGTTCGTACCGACGAGTTCGCCGCCATAGTAATAGGTCAGCGGCTTTTGCCAGATCGGCGTGGAATCGTAGCTCCAGCGAACGCCGACGCTGGTCGTGAACGCGTCGTAGGCGTCGTAATTCGAATGGTTCGCGCCCGCGGTCAGGCTGAACGTCTTGTCGCGCTTGCCCGCGTTGGCGCGGCGGAACGTGCCGGACACGCCCTGCTCTTGCGTCCCTGCGATCACCGAGGCGATCAGCGCGCCCTCATACGGGAACAGGTTGCGGTGCTGCCACGTGCCCTCCGCGCGGAAGCCCTGCCCGGTCGAATAGCCGACATTGCCGCCGAGCGAGCGCGGCTTGCCTTCGCTCTGCCGCACCAGCAGGTCGACCTGCTCGGTACCGTCGGGATTGATCGTGCCGGTGCGGACCGGCTCGACCGACACCGCCGCGAACAGCGACGTCGCGACCAGCGCATCGCGCAGATCGTCGGTCATCCGGTTGTCGTAGAGTTCGCCCGCCTTGAACCGCGGGAACAGGTTCAGATGCTCGAGGTTGAAGACCGGATCGCCCTCGGTGCGAAGCTGCCCGAACGACGAGCGCGGGCCGGTATCGACGGGCAGCGTGTACGCGCCGGTCGGGGTCTGGTCGTCGAGCAGGATGTCGCGCTCGCCGACCTTGACGAACGGATAGCCCTGCTGCGGCAGCGTCAGGCTGACATTTGCCTCAGCGCCCTGGATCCGTGCGGCTTCGATCGGATCGCCGACCTTCAGCGGCAACTGCGTACGTACGAGATCGGGCGGGGTCGTCGCGTCCGCCTTCACGGTGATCGACGACAGCGAATAGAGCCGGCCGGGTTGCGCGCTGACGGTCGCCTTCAGCCGCGCGGGCTTGGTCGTGTCGGCGTCGGGGATCGTCTCGATCGTCGAGATCGCGGTCGCGTCGTAATAGCCGAGCGACTTCAGCAGCCGCACCGCCAGCGCTTCGTCCTCACGCGCGCGCCGCGACCTGCGTGGCGTTCGCCGCCTTGCCCTTGCCCTCTGCTAGTGCAGACAGGGCCTTGTATTCGCCTTCGAGCCCGTCGCCCGCCTTGTCGAGACCCTTGGTCGCGGTCTCGTAGCGGATTTCGGGCGCGTCCTTGTCCTTGATATCCGCCGCGGTCTGAAGCGGGGTCGTGTCGAAGCTCGACAGCGGCGTCAACGGTTGCGCGAGTTGCGGATCGCTGGGGCCGGTCGGGGGCAGCACATCGCCCGCCAGCGTGGTCGCAGGTGTCGTGGCCGTGGCGGGCGTCGCAGGTGCCTGGGTCGACGGAGCAGGCAGCGGCGTCATCGCTTCCAATGGCGCGTTCAGGTCGCCGCTCAACGGCGGCAGCGCGCTGTCGAACTCGGCATCGGGAACGATCGGCGCGTCGGAGCGCGGATCGTTCGACTGCGGCTGGTCGCCAGGCTTGGGCGCATCGGGGCCCTTGGCCGGGGCGGTGCCCGGCTTCACCAATTGCGCGGAACCGATGCCCGCAAACCCCGTTGTCGACGCTACCAACGCGAGAGCGAGCCAATGATGCTGGCTGTTCGAAGCTGTCACACGATCCCCTTTACGGACGGCAATCGTGTACGATTCACCCCCATCTTCGTCCACGTAACGCACGGAGGACGGCTTGGTTTCACCAAAATTCAGATCAGACACAGCCGATAAGGCCACCGACCGGCATGACGATCGTATCGCGCCCGGGGCGGTCGATCCGTAGCGTCGCGGACGTCACGGTCGCGCCCGCCGAGATGTCGGCGCGCACCGCGACCGCCATGTCGAGCGTCGCGGTCACGTCGCCGCCGCGATATTGCGTGACGCCGCCGAAGCCGAAGCCGATCGCGGGCGACTGGGTCGTCATCGCATAGTCGGTGGTCTTGCCGTCGATCGCGAGGCGGATCTGCGCGGGGTCGGCGGTGGCCATCGCGACGAGCTGCCGGCCGGCATCCATGCTCCAGAGATACGCGGCGCATCCCTTGGCGGGGAGCTTCTGCTGGCCGATCGCGCCGAGGGGACCCGGACCTGGATTGGCAGCTGGCGCAGGCGTCGCGGCTTGCAGCGCGAGCATAAGAGCGAGCGATATCATGGCGTCAGGCCTATCATGAACAGCCACGCGGGATAAGCCGCGATCGCCAGCAACGCGCCGAACGGAAGCGCGGTGTCCGCCGCCATGCTCCTCCCCTTGAGGTGCGCGGCGAGGACGACGCCGAGCCCGATCATGCTCGCGATGAGCAGGACGGCGGGCAACATCTGCCACCCGAGCCACAGCCCGATCGCACCGAACAGCTTCGGATCGCCGCCACCCATCCCGTCGCGGCCACGTATGCGTCGATAGCCGAACGCGACCAGCCACAGCATGCCGAACCCGGCGAGACCACCGATCAGCCGTTCCTGAAGCGATGGGTCGATACCGAGCGCGGCGCCGACGAGCCCGGTCGCAGCGAGAAGGATTGTCAGTCGATCGGGCAGCCAGAATGCGACGAGGTCTAGGCTTGCCAGCGCCAGCAACAGCCATCCGAACACTGCGCCTGCTATGCCTACCGGTCCCGGCGCAACGAGCCCCGCAGCCAAGCCGATCACCAACCCCGCCAACTCGATCCGCCAATGCACCGGACTGATCGCGACGCCGCATCCTCGGCACCGGCCGCGCAGAACGAGCGCGCTCAGCAGCGGTACCAATTCGATCGCGCGGAGTGTCCGCCCGCACCAGTCGCACGCCGATCGCCCCTGCATCACCGATCGCCCGTCGGGCCAGCGCGTCACTAGTGCTGCGACGAAGCTGCCGATGATCGCTCCGAGCACCCCCAGCACCACCGCCCAGAACGCAGCCTCAGACACCCGTTTTCCGCACCAGGTAGCGATACACGCCGAGGAGGTTGATCCCGAACAACACGATGTTCTGCGTGCCCAGCGCCCAGTCCCCGGTCAAGGCCGCACCGCTCAGCCACGCAATCGACGAGCCGACGAACAGCACGAACCCCCACCCCGTCACGCGTCGCCCGAAGTCGAGCGACACCATGAAGGCGGCGATCACCCCCGACCCTGCTGCACACCATTTGAGCGTCGTGATGAGTGTTTCCATGACGCGAGGTCTAGGCGCATCCCGCGGTGCTTTGTATTGCCGCACATCAACCCCAGATACGGGGGCAGAAGAATACATGGAGAGTGAAGTGGCCGCCGATCGAGATCCCATCGTCATCCTGTCCTACGCACGTACGCCGATGGGCTCGTTCCAGGGCGCGCTGTCGGGCGCGACCGCGACGCAGCTTGGCGCCGACGCCGTGCGTGGTGCGGTCGAGCGCTCGGGCGTATCGGCCGCCGAGATCGAGCGGATCTACATGGGCTGCGTGCTCCCAGCCGGGCTCGGCCAGGCGCCGGCGCGACAGGCGGCGATCAACGCGGGGCTTGGCGATCACGTCGAGGCGACGACGGTCAACAAGATGTGTGGATCGGGGATGCAGGCGGCGATCCTGGCGGCGGATGCGCTGGCGGCCGGGTCGGTCGACCTGCTCGTCGCGGGCGGGATGGAGAGCATGACCAACGCGCCGTACCTCTCGAAAGCCACCGCGGCGGCGCGCGGATCGGCCATGACCGGATGTACGATCACATGTATCTCGACGGGCTCGAGGATGCGTACGAACCCGGCAAGCTGATGGGCAATTTCGCCGAGGATACCGCGCACGAATATCAGTTTACGCGCAAGCAGATGGACGACTACGCGATCGAGTCGCTCCACCGCGCGCAGGCCGCGCAGAAGTCCGGCGCGTTCGACCGCGAGATCGTCTCCGTCGATATTGCGGGCCGCAAGGGCACGACCACGGTCTCGCTCGACGAGCAGCCGGCCAAGGGCGACGTCGCCAAGATCCCGACGCTGAAGCCCGCCTTCTCGAAGGACGGCACGATCACCGCCGCCAACGCCTCGTCGATTTCCGACGGCGCCGCCGCGCTGGTGATGACGCGTGCGAGCGTCGCCGAACGGCTTGGCATCACGCCGATCGCGCGGGTCGTCGCGCACGCCGCGCATGCCCACGCGCCGGCGCTGTTCACGACCGCGCCGGTGTTCGCGATGCGGAAAGCGATGGAGAAGGCCGGCTGGTCCGCATCGGACATCGAACTGTTCGAGGTGAACGAGGCGTTTGCCGTCGTCGCGATGATCGCGATGCGCGACCTCGGGCTGCCGCATGACAAGGTGAACATCCACGGCGGCGCCTGTGCGCTCGGTCATCCGATCGGCGCGAGCGGAGCGCGGATCCTTGCGACGTTGCTGTCGGCGCTTGAGACCACGGGTCAGAAGCGTGGGCTGGCGTCGCTCTGCATCGGCGGCGGCGAAGCGACTGCGATGGCGGTGGAGTTGATGCGCTAAGCCGCGAAGGGGAGGGCGTCCGTACGGGCGCTCTTCTCCGCCGTGGCGAGGGGCCGGCGTAATTTCCGTCGCATCTGCGCGGATCATGCCCGCGTTTCGTTTTTCTATGACCGATTAGCGACGGCGCTTTGCCTCTAGCAGGCACTCCGTCCAACTTATGCAGGCCGGATCGACTCCGTTGATCTCGGTCGAGCGCCAGACCTGAGCGGCGCGCCCCGCGGTCGAGGCGCCATACCAATGTTACAGCAGTGTTACTGCCGGATCAGCATCCCGCATGCCCTCTGCAAGCAACGTGTCATTCCACGTTCTGCACTAGTCGTCACCCGTGAAGTGTCGGCCCGATCAACGTGCTCGCCGCATATGGGCGAACAGCGTTGGTCGAGCCGACGTCGGCATTCACCAGGGGCGAATGCCGCTGTAGATCAGCGAGATGATGAGATTCAGCATGTTTTATGCTCCCTTATTGACACCCAACCGGGTGCAATTTCTGCATAATGGATAACAAAACGTTAAACAATCATTTTTGTAAATTGTTAACCATGATTTGCGGCGAGTGGGGAGCGTTCTACTTAAGACTATGTTTATGCGTGTCGGATATCCGTTAGGCATGAGGCAGTTTCCGCAGTCGCACTTCGTAAACGGCGCATCGCAGAGCGAGATCGGCCGCCTTGTCCGGGTCGGTGACGATGACGGGGGTGGGCGGCGTCTCGACGATTCTGCCGCGCCCTGTCGCCTGGCAGTTCCTGATTTTGGCAGAGATCGAGAATTTCGGCGTTCTGCGTCGACATCTTGGGCGACCCCGTGCCGATACGATGATCGTCGATGTCGCGGCACGGATTGGTACGGTGCTGTCGGATGCACGGATCGTCATCGCCGGTCGCGACATGATTGAAATCGCTTTCGAGAGCGAGGCGCGTCTGGCGCTCGACGTGGCGATTGCCGCTCTCGAAGCGGCGCTGGATCAGCCCTTCGATATCGATGGCGAGTTGCACAGGATCCACGTCCAGTTCGGGGCGGCGGCCGGGGCGACGATCGGCGATCGCGACGAGGTACACCTGATCGAGGAAGCCGAGCGCGCCTTGGCCGATGCGCGCAGCGAACGGGTGGCGGTCGCACGCGACGTGAACGCCGGCGCGGCGTCGATCGACCGGGCGCAACTGGCAAGCGACCTGACGATCGCGATCGATACCGAAGAACTGTTTCTCCAGTATCAGCCCAAGGTTCATCTCCGGCGGCAGGAGATCACCAGCGTCGAGGCGCTGGTTCGCTGGAAGCACGCGACCAGGGGCTGGTCCTACCGGGCGATTTCATCCCGATCGCGGAGGAATCGCGGGACATCATCGCGCTGACCTTGTGGACCATCCGACGGTCCATTCGCGACCAGAAGACGCTGGTCGCACATGGTCATGACCTGCGGATATTCATCAATATTGCTGGGGTCCTGCTGGCCGACGCGCGGTTTGTCCGGACCGTCTGCGCGCTGGTCGAGGCCAGCGGCGCGAGACTTGGCTTCGAGATCACCGAGACGTCGGTCATTCGCGATCCCGAAAGCGCGATCGCAAACCTCAAGATCTTTGCCGATATCGGGATCGTGATCGCGATCGATGATTATGGCGCCGGCCTGTCGTCGCTGGCCTATCTGAAGCAGTTGCCGGCGCGCGAACTGAAGATCGACAAGCTGTTCGTTACGCAACTCACGAGTTCGAACCGCGACCCGCTGATCGTGCGGTCGACGATCGACCTTGCGCATGCACTCGAGATGGAAGTGGTTGCCGAAGGCGTCGAGACGCAGGCGGCGATGGCGCTGCTGTCCGTCATGGGGTGCGACATGATTCAGGGTTTCCTGATCAGCCGCCCGATCAATCTCGACGCGCTGATCCACTTCCTGGCAGACGAAAAGCACCTTGCCATTGCGGCGGACGTGCGTGCGCCGTTCAACCGTCTTGCAACCGTGTGGAAGCGCGGTTGAGCAGGCGTGCGGCCTTATGGATCGGAATGGCCGCCAATGTCCTGCTGTTCGGCCTTGGAGTTGGCCAGCCCTGTGAAGCACAGACCGCGAAAGTGTCGGCTGAGGCTCGGTTCGATCAGACGATAGCCGACGCCAAAGGCGCGATGTTGATTGATTCGGAGGCAGCCCGATCAAAGGCCGCTGCCGCAGAGACTATCGCCGCATCGATCCGCAATCCCGGAACTCGCGAGATTTCGATCGCCACGGCCCAGTGGTTGCAAGGCGAAGCGTATCTCCGAACCGGAAATCCGGAAAAAGCGCGAATATTGATCGGCGGCGCGTTGGCGAAGGCGGCTGCGAGTGCCCCGCAATCCAAGCTGTATGCAGACATATTGCTATCGCGTGGCGGCGCCGAAAGTAGCCAAGGACGCGCTGGAGCGGCGTTGACCGATTATCAGACGGCGTTTTCTCGCTACCGGAAAATGGGTGATAATCGCGGACAGGCAATGGCGCTGATTTTTATCGCGTGGTTGTACACCGAGGCGATGGATCAAAATACCGCGCTCAAATATTACCAGCAGGCCATCGAAATATATAAGACCGATCCAAGTCTGTCAGTATCCGTCTATAATAATCGGGCGACGGCGTTTGGTGAGTTAAAACAATACAAGCAGGCTCTAGTAGAATTCAAAATAGCATTATCACTGGCAAAGGAGTTGAAAAGTGCTCCTTTGGTCGCTCAGATATATGCGAACCTTGCCCTGCTTCTATTGTCGTCGGGAAATCTGACTGGCGCGGAACAGGCAATTCGGGAAGGCCTGCTGTTGACGGCCGACCGTGAGACGTCCGGACTGAGGGCGGGCATCATTGCAATTTCGGCACAGCTGGCACTGCAACGCGGACAAATTCCGCGTGCCGTAACACTTATCACTAAGGCGCTGGCGGATCTTGGGCCCGAGGGAACAAGCATATCGCCCAAGGACATTCATCAGACTGCGTATGACGTGTTTCTGGCGGCGAACGATCCGAAGTCGGCGCTTGTCCATCTGCAGGCGGTCAAGCGGATCGACGACGATGCGACGAAAGTCGCGACCAGTACCAAGTCGGCGCTGATGGCGGCGCGGTTCGATTTCGCGAACCAGGAATTGAAGATCAGCCAGTTGCGCGCCGACGAACTGCGGCGCGGCATCGCGTTCGAACGCGCACGGGTGCAGACCCAGCGCTATGTCTTCATGGGTATCTCGGCGGCGGTCGCGATCGTGATCGCGTTGCTGGCGATCGGCCTGTTCACGATCCGCCGCAGTCGCAATCTGGTCCGTGCGGCGAATGCGGATCTGGCGATCACCAACGGTGCGCTTGGCAAGGCGCTCGCGGCCAAGACGGAGTTCCTTGCAACCACCAGCCATGAGATCCGCACGCCGCTCAACGGTATTCTTGGCATGACCCAGGTCATGCTGGCGGACGCCAAATTGTCGCCGTTGCTGCGCGATCGGCTGGGTGTCGTGCACGATGCCGGCCTGACCATGCGCGCATTGGTCGACGATATTCTCGACGTCGCGAAGATGGAGGCCGGCAACCTGACGATCGAGGCGGCGCCGTTCGATCTGTGTGCGACGGTGATGGACGCGACGCGGATGTGGGAGGAGCAGGCGCACAGCAAGGGCCTGACGTTCGAGATCGCGCTCAACGGCTGCCCCGCGATGATCATCGGCGACGCTGTGCGGATCCGGCAGATCGTCTTCAACCTGCTGTCCAATGCGCTGAAATTCACCAAGCGGGGCCGCGTCGTGCTCGCCGTCGAGGTTGCCGAGGACGGTCGGTTGAGGATCGCGGTCACCGACTCGGGGATTGGCATCCCTGCCGACAAGCTCGAACAGATTTTCGAGTCCTTTGCGCAGGCCGATGCCGGCACCACCCGTCAATTTGGTGGGACCGGGCTGGGATTGGCGATCTGTCGCAACCTCGCACGGGCGATGGGCGGCGATGTCCTGGTCGCCAGCGTCGAGGGGCAGGGCACGACCTTCACGCTGGTCCTGCCGTTCGTCCGTGCCGCCACGGTCGCGCCGGTCGTCATTCCGGTCGCGATCGGTACCGCGGTTACCTTGGTCGTCGATCGCAATCCGATCACGCGCAGCATGTTCAAGACCCTGCTGGCCCCGCGTGCCGGAACGATCGCGTTTGCGGGATCGGCCGACGCCGCCGTGGAGCGGTTGGCGGAGGGTGCGATCGCGCACGTCCTGATCGACGATGCGACGGTCCGCCTCGGCGAAGACCCGCTCGCCGATCTGCGTATCATCGCGCAGGCGGCGCGGTCGGCCGGCGCGGAAACGAGCCTGCTATGGCCTGTATCGGCCGCGCGGGAGCAGGACGAATTGCTTGCGACCGGGGTGACCAGGGTCATCGCAAAGCCGGTCAGCGGCGCGGCTTTGGTACGCGCGATCTATGGCGAGTCGCCCCCGCAGGACCTCGAACATCCCGTCCTTGTGTCGAACGCCGCATAAAGCGTAGATGCACGATTATGTCCGCCGTAATTCCCTCGCAAGTGCTGCTATCGACGAGGCGATGGTGAACGTTCTCTTCATCGAGGACGACCGGATGAACCGACGTGTCGTGAAGGACATGCTCGACGTCGCCGGCGTGACGATGGTGGAAGCGGAAAGCGCCGAACGCGGCCTGGAAATCATCGACGAGCAGGACTTCGCGATGATCTTGGTCGATCTGCGGATGCCCGGCATGGACGGCGTGACCGCGATCAAACACATTCGCGCGCGGGACGATGCCAAGGGCCGCGTGCCGATCATCGTCGTGACGGCAGACATCGCCCCCGATCTTCGCCAGCGCTGCCTCGTCGCCGGCGCGGATGACGTGATCTTCAAACCGGTGGCGATGGATTCGCTGTTCGACGCGATGGGCCGGATTTTAGCGCGCGATGCCGAAGGCGAAGGGATGATCGGCTAGCTAGCCTCGAGGCTTCAGCGCGTCCGTCATCGAGGTGGTCGCGCTGCCCCGTCGTGCCGGCTTTGGCTGCGACGGGTCGGGGGACCAGCCGGTCAGGAAGACGATCTGGAACGTCTCGTGCGTCCGGCCGCGGTCGTCGGCGGCATCGCCGAATGCGGCCAGCGTCCGCCCGAAGATTTCACGCGACATCGGTTGGCGCTGTTTGAGCATGTTGCTTGCTGCCATCCCGCGCAGATCACCCAGTAATCGTCCGAGATCGCGGTAGCCGACATCGAGCGTCTCGACGTCCGCGACCGGCAGCGCAAAGCCCGCGCGCATCAGCAGGTCGCCGGCGGAGCGGACGTCGATCTGAGGATGTAAGCGTGCCGCCGGCCGGTCGGCCTCGGCGGCGCGGAGTGCGGCGCGCAAGGCAGGCAGGCTGCCGGCGCCGACGAACGCGCCAAGGAAGAGACCGTCGGGGCGCAGTACGCGCCGGATCAGCGACAACGCGCCGGGCAGGTCGTCGACCTGGTCGAGGACGCCCGCGCTCACGACAAGGTCGAAGCTGGCATCGGCGAACGGCAGCCGGTCTTCATCGGCCTGCACGCCGTTTGCGTTGGCGGCAAAGGCATAGCCTGGATCGCATCGCGCGATCCGCGCACCGATCGGCGCCGGAAACGCGGCATCGAAACAGCCGAGATCGAGGATATCAGCGAACGACCGCGTGACGGCCTCCAGCCGCTCCGCGATCCCGTCGAGCATTGTCGCGCGGAGAAAGTCGTGCTCGGCATAGTCGGGCGCAGCGCGATCGCGGCGGTGGCGCCGCGCGGCGCGGTCGAAGATTTCGGGGGCTTGATCGGACACGGGGCGCTTGTGCCGCGCACCGGCATCGCCGACAAGGGGTACGGCGCAAACACCGGCCCCGGAAAAGGAGGCCTGCCTTTGCAACCGCGCTTGAACCAGCTTTTCAAACTGCCGAGCGTGCTACGCCATATCGTCGACGCCGCGTTGCCGCCGCGCTGCGCCGGGTGCGGCGACCCGGTCGCGCAGGATCATAGGTTCTGCGCGGTATGCTGGTCCAGCCTGCGCTTCATCGCACCGCCCTGGTGCGCCGGATGCAATCGTCCGTTCGCGTTTGATCGCGGCGCCGATGCGCGCTGTGGCGCCTGCCTGCGCGATCCGCCGCGCCATGCGGGCGTGCGGGCGGCTGTAGCCTATGGGCCGGTCGCCCGCAGTCTTGCGCTTCGCCTGAAATATGGCGGGCGGACGGCCTTTGCCGAAACGATGGCGTTGCGGATGCGATGGCTGATCCCGGCCGAGACCGACCTGCTCGTTCCAGTCCCGCTGCATCGTCGGCGGATCTGGTCGCGCGGCTTCAACCAGGCGGCATTGATCGCGCAAGCCCTGGCCAAACTGAGTGCCGTCCCAGAGGACCGCGACGTGCTCGTCCGGCCGCGTCGCACCGTCGTCTTACGCGGCTTGGGAGGGCGACAACGCGCTCGGGTCGTCGCGGGTGCGTTCGCGATCGAGGCGGCCGAACGCGTACGCGGCAAGACCGTCGTTCTGGTCGATGACGTCTACACCAGCGGCGCGACCGCAGACGCGTGCACCCGCGTTCTGCTGCGCGCAGGTGCCCGCTCCGTCACGATATTATGCTGGGCGCGTGTGCTGTCGGCGGACCGTGACGATTGACAAGAGCGGCATCGAACCACATTTCCGACGAATGGCTAAAGTTGAAATCTACATAAAGCAGTTCTGCCCCTATTGCTCGCGGGCGATGAAACTTCTCGCATCGAAGGGTGTCGAGCCCGAGACGTTCGACGTCACGATGGGCGGCCCGAAAAAGGCGGAAATGGTCGAGCGATCGGGCGGGCGCATGACGATGCCGCAGGTCTTTATCGATGGTAAGCACATCGGCGGGTCGGACGACCTCGCCGCGCTCGACGCAAAGGGTGGCCTCGACCCGCTGCTCGCCTGATGCCACGGATCGGCGTCCTCCAGATGACCAGCGGGATCGATCCCGCGGTCAACGCCGCTACGCTGGTCGATGCGATCCGCGCCGCGGGGGACAGGGCGCCACCATGCTGTTCACGCCCGAAATGTCCGGGCTGATCGATCGTGACCGTGCGCGAGCCGGAGCCGCTATCGTTGCCGAAGATACCGACATCGTCCTGGCCGCAGTGCGCAGGGCGGCGGCAGAGATGGGCATCTGGGTGCATCTCGGGTCACTCGCGGTCCGGCGCCCAGACGGCAAGTTCGCCAATCGCGGCTTTCTGATCGATGCGGCGGGGGTGATCCGGGCGCGCTATGACAAGCTGCATCTGTTCGACGTCGACCTGCCGTCGGGCGAAAGCTGGCGCGAATCCGCCGCCTATGTTGGCGGCGACACCGCGGTGGTGGTCGATACGCCTGCGGGAAGGGTCGGTGCGTCGATCTGCTACGACCTTCGCTTTGCCGATCTGTATCGCGCGCTCAGCGATGTGGGCGCGACGATCCTCTCGGTCCCTGCTGCATTCACGCAACCGACCGGGGCTGCGCATTGGCACGTCCTGTTACGCGCCCGCGCGATCGAGGCCGGAGCCTATGTCGTCGCCGCCGCGCAGACCGGGACCCATGCCGATGGGCGCACAACCTATGGACATTCGCTGGTGATCGACCCCTGGGGTGAGGTGATCCTGGACATGGCAGAGGCTACGGGTCTCGCCGTCGTCGACCTCGATCCCGCGCAAGTTGACGCGGTCCGATCGCGTATTCCTGTGCTGCAACACCGCCGGCCGATACCCCCCGTCACGATCGTCCGATGATCGTGTTCGACCTCAAATGCGGCGGCGGCCACGTCTTCGAGGCGTGGTTCGGGTCGAGTAGCGCGTATGAAGATCAGCGCACCGCAAGCCAGGTCCGGTGCCCACTCTGCGACAGCGCCGACATCACCAAGGCACTGATGGCGCCCGCGATTGCAGCGAAGGGCAACAGGACGCCCGACTCGCCGACGCCGGATGCGGTCAAGGCGGTGATGAAACTGGTTGCCGCTCGACAGGCCGAAGCGCTCAAATCCTCGCAATGGGTCGGCCCGGCATTTGCCGAACGCGCCCGTGCGATGCATCTGGGCGAGGAGAAACAGGCGACAATCCACGGTCTGGCCAGTCTCGCAGATGCCAAGGCGCTGGTCGACGACGGGATAGCGATCACGCCGCTGCCGCTACCCATCGCGCCGCCCGAAAAGCTGAACTGAGCGTCGCCGCCGATCTTTGCGGGTGAGGCCGATGACGGGAATAATTGCGATCGTTCCGGTGCGCGAATGCTACGCGCGTCGAGCGCGCCTGATAAAGCTCAGAAGCCGGATAGTCAGATCGCGTTGATCGGCTGCGATCTGTTTTTGCGCGCGTTCGATGGCCGTCTGACCGGTCTGCGGCGATGCGCCAGCCTCACGGATCAGCGATTTCGTGTACCGATCGCGATCGGATGAGCATGCCGCCAACGCGCCGACTGCTATCGTGACGTCGCTCTTCGAACCGAGGCTCTCGACTTGCGCAAATGTCTGAAGGCAGCTTTCCCAGGCAGCCTTGGCCGATGGGGTACCATTTGACGGTGGAGGCGTGAGAGCGAGCGCCAGCATGAGCGAGACCAGTATCATCGGAGCCGTTTGCCTGATTAAGGCAATTGCGCAAAGGTTTACGAACGAACGATTGCAAACCCCGGCCGATCCAGCATGGCGATTTTGCCAGCTACCGTGACGACGGCCGCCGCGAACGCCATGCTGGGAGGAGTCGAACGCGCCTGACGCAGACAGGCCACGCGACATTGATGGGCGACATACGATAATTTATAATGCGTTAACCTTCGCGGCGGTATGCAAACCGCGCCGCGGGGCGTGTAGCGTATCTGCCCCGCGGTTAGACTTCGCCATTGCATGCACCCCAGAATGCGCTGCATTGACAATCCTTTACTAGATCCGCCATCGCCGCGTTCCGAACGCAGGCCATGGCATCGCCGGTCGGGTTGGGGGACATGGAGAGAGTTATGTCTGTCGAAGTGACGGGTGCGCTGGTTGGCTGGAAGAGGGTTCCCTCGAGCAACGGCATCATGCTGACGATTCAGGTTGCCGGGACGGCCGCAGATTATGCAGCGGGGCGCCTCACGCGAGTCTCGGTCGCGCTGAACGATCGTCAACTACGGTCGCTGACACGCGAT
The DNA here is from genome assembly GCF_036856015.1 of Sphingomonas sp. LR55. NCBI lineage: Bacteria > Pseudomonadati > Pseudomonadota > Alphaproteobacteria > Sphingomonadales > Sphingomonadaceae > Sphingomonas > Sphingomonas sp. LR55. Next base: position 2,101,620 of record NZ_JASPFO010000001.1, on the reverse strand, counting down.
CTGGGGCGTGCATCGACATCGCGCGGACTCGATCTACGCGCACCGCGTCGCTGGTGGCAGTTCGGTAGAGCGAAATCCAGCTAGGTCCAGGCTGCCAGGCTGCCAGGCTGCCAGGCTGCCAGGCTGCCAGGCTGCCAGGCTGCCAGGCTAAGGTTTCGGCGGCGTGGCTAGCAAGCCAAGCGCGAAGTCCGCACTAGGAACGCCTGTCAGACCTATCCCTCGATGCACGGTATCGAGGCATCTACTGAGGCTTTGGGATCGACCGTACGACGCAACGCGGTAGCCGCCTTGAGGGCACCGACACCAGCCCGTTAAGGGTATCCCAGCATCGCGCCTGCGGTTGTTACGCCCGTGCTGCATGCGTTCGACATCCAAGTGAGTCCAGACTGCTCGCTACTAAAGCGCTCCTTTGGGATGGTCTAACAGGTGGGAGCGCTCACATAGCCCCAAAGGATATGGTGCGTTGCTGCTCTAGAACCCAAGCGGCGCTTTTCGCCGTGCGTCGATACGCATATGGCCTTGGTCGAGGCACCGAGCGGCCCCGAGGCCTTCGACGAACGACGTGCTATCTGTATTGGTAATACCGCATTATACCATCGGCCTGTCGAATTTGACTGAGATAGCCCGGTAAAGAGAAAAATTGGCCATGCCGGAAAGTCTTGACTCGGCAACCACCCGTCGTAAGGTACCGCTATCAATAGCCTGCTTTAGACGGGCGTGATCGGGAGTTGGACGGTTGGCGATTCAAATTGCAGCATATGGCACGCCGTGGCGCTTCGCGCTCCGCGACGCCTGACGCACGTCCCCACGCCCGACGACCAAATTAGGCTTTCTCGCCACAACGTTGGTGAGGTTTCGGAGAGGACCCCGACCATGACATCTTTTAAAACGGTACCTCGTCTGACGCGCGGCATTGTTGTGCGCGACGACGATGGCGGCGCTGTGTTCTACCATCGCAAGCGCTCAAACCATCCCGCCGACGCAGGATCCATCGCCGCCCGTGACGCAAGATGCCCCGGCCGCCGCGGGAGAATCCACGACGGCATCGCCAGCCGCGACCTTGCCAAGTTCCGATCAGACGCCGGGTACCATCGACGCGGCCGACAGCGCCGACATCGTAGTCACCGGGTATCGCTCCAGCCTCGCCAAATCGACCAATGCAAAGCGAGCGGCAACTGGCTTCACCGATTCGATTTTTGCAGAAGATATCGGCAAGTTTCCCGATACGAATATCGCCGAGTCCTTTAACCGCATTCCCGGCATCACAATTACGCGCGACGTGACTGGCGAGGGGACGAACGTCGCGATCCGCGGACTTGGCTCCAACTTCACGAACGTTACGCTCAACGGCGCGACGATCGCCGTGGCGTCGTCAGGCGCGACTGACGCGCAAGGGACCGACCGGTCGGTCGATCTGAGCTTTTTCCGACCGACCTGTTCACCAAGCTCACGGTCAACAAGAGCTATACCGCTGATCTTCTCGAAGGCGGTGCGGCGGGCAATATCGATCTGCGGTCGGCGCGGCCGTTCGATCGCGCAACCTCGTTCCTCGCGTATAACGTTCAGGGCACTAAGCAGTCGCCCGAGGACCGGATCGGCGCGCGTGGCTCGCTGATCGGTAGCTGGCGTAACGACAAGTTCGGTATCCTCGCTGGCGTGTCGGCCCAGCGTCTGTTTACCGACACGCGCGGGTTCGAAACCATTGGCTATACCAATCCTGCATTGACGGCCTCGCAATGTGGTGCGGCGTCGGGGTGCAACACGACCGGCGGCGGCAATTGGACAATCCCGGCAGTCGTGCCCATCGGCGCCGGTGCTGGTCTGGTGGCAGGCACGCCGATCACCAGTGCGTTCCTGCTCGCGAACAACCCGGGTGCGACAATCCAGCAGATCGACAACGCGTTGCTGCCGCGCCTCGGTCGTTCGACCAGCATCCGCGGTCCACGCGACCGTCTCAATGCGATCGTCAGCGCTGAGTGGCAGCCGACCGATACGCTGCATTTCTATGTCGATGGCCTGTACGGCTATAAGAAGAACGACCTGATCCGCGAGAACGTCGCGTGGATCGTGCGGAATGGCGCGGTCATCCCCACGAACCTGACGTTCGATAAGGCGGATTGCACGATCGGTTGCGTCGTCACCGGCGGCACTTTCGCCAATGCGCAGTTCTTCAACGAATTCCGTCCCTATACCGAGACGACGAAGCTCTTCAGCATCAATCCGGGCGGCGAGTGGGAAATCTCCGACTCGCTCAAGCTCAACCTTCAGGGCAATTACGCGCGCTCCACGTTCCACCGGGAAAGCCCGTCGGTGGGACTCACAACGCCGCTGGGTGTCGGCAACACGGTCACCTATGCCAATACCGGAGGCATTCCGACGATCGAGAGCGGGCTGGACCTCAACGATCCCGCCAATTTTGGTTGGAATGCGGGAAGTCGAGTGAATATTCAGGACGAGCGGCGGCTCAACACGAGTAAGGGCGGGCGCGGCGATCTCACTTGGGGCGGCAAGGCGCTCAATCTGAAGGTCGGCGGCGCATTCGACGACGTGTTCCGTCGGATCCGCGGGTACGACAATAGCCAGGCTTGGCAGAATGCGGTCTGTGGCAACAACCCCAGCGTATTCGTCGGCTCGCCCAACTCACAGCCGCCCTGCGAAGGTCTGAACGCGCCCGGCGCGGCGCCAGCCGGCTATCCGACCTATCCGGGCTATGGCACCGGATCGACCGCGGGTATGACGGGACCCGTTACCTATGGTGGCTCGCTGATTCCGAATTCGGCGGTGCCGACGTATCTGAAACCGGGACCGGCAGGGTTCGTGACGGTCGATTGGCCGAAGTTCGCGGCTGCCAGCAACTATGACCAGTATCACGACAATGCCCCGGAAACCGGCGCGGCCAACACGGGTGCGAGCGGCGGTGCGATCCGTGAAGTCGTCAAATCGGCGTTCGCAACGGTCAATGGCGAGCAGGAGCTGGGCGGCAACATGCTGCGGTTCAACGTCGGCGTGCGCTACGTCAACACGATCCAGACGATCACCGGGCGCGTGTCGCTGCCCGATCCGCGCAACACGACGTCGACCGGTGCCGCATTGCCCGACGGTAGCCGCTATCCGAACCTCGTCAGCAATGTCTCGACGCGCAACGTCTATGCGAAGTGGCTGCCGGCCGCGACCTTCGCCTATGACGTCAGCGAGCATGCGGTGGTCCGCGTCGCGGGCTCGCGAACGATGACTCGCCCCGATCCGTCTGCACAGCTGCCGGGCGTCAATTTCGGTGCGCCGTCGGCGGATCAGGCAACGATCGGCAACCCCGCGTTGAAGCCCTATCTCTCGACCAACCTCGATCTGGGCTTCGAATATTACACCGGCCGTGAGGGGGTCGTGAGCTTCAACGCGTTCCGCAAGTCGATCGAGGGGTTCACCAACACCTTCATCAGCACGGTGCCGTTCTCGAACCTCGCACAGTATGGGATCACGTACGACACGCTGAACCCGACGCAGCAGATCGCGCTGAATTCGCGTGGCGGTCCGGCAGCTGCGCAGGTTCAGGTCACGTCGCAGGTCAACGTACCCAACAAGCTGACCATCAACGGCCTCGAATTTCAGTGGGTCCAACCGCTCGACTTCATCACCAAGCACATCGGCGTCACCGGCTTCGGCTTCAACGCCAACGCAACGGTCGTCGATCAGCGCAGCGATGGTCCGGCCCAGGCGTTCGGCGTGGCCCCGTTCACCTACAACATCACCGGCTATTACGAGAAGAACGGCGTGATGCTGCGCGTGTCGACGACCTCGCGCGAAGGCTCGCAGAACAGCGGCGCGGCGCAGAACGGCATTCCGGCGGCGGCGTTGTTCGGCACCGACTATACGACGTACGACTTCTCGTCGTCGTTCGATCTCGACAAGATCTTCGGTCTGAAGGGGGCGCCGCAGCTGACGATCAACGTCGCGAACTTCACCGACGCGACGCTGCGGTCGTACTTCCAGTTCGAGAACGCGACCTTCACGCAGTACAAGCCGGGTCGTCAGTTCCTGGTCGGTCTGCGCGGTACGTTCTAGTGTGTAGATGGGCTAGCCTGTAGACGGGCTAGCCTGTGAACGGGCTAGTCGATACGCGGGGCGGTCGCGATACGATCGTCCCGTCGCCTATTCGACGATACACCACGGCCGCGATCGCCCCGCCCGACGATCGCGCGCCGTACCATAATTGGCTCGGCCTTGTCCGCCGCGGTGCGGTCTGGCTGGCACAAGCGCGGGTTCGGGGTGAGAGCGTTTCCGGGCACGGTCTGCGCGCACGCCGCGGGGCCATCTGATAGCCGAGGCGCGGTGCAGCAGCCTGGAACGAGGGCGGCTCGCGCGCGATGATGTCTTTCCACGCCGCTGCCTACGATGTAGCATTTGGCTGAATACGATCGATTGGTAAGTCCGATGGCGAAAGCTGCAGCACGCAAGACACTGTCCACGGTGGGAGCCTATGATCCTCCGGCCAACGACCGGCTTTATCAGCGTATTGCACGGCAGCTGGTCGAGCAGTTGACGATGGGAACCTATGCCATCGGCGACAGGCTGCCCGCGGAGCGAGAGCTGGCGATCGATTACGGCGCAAGCCGCCCGGCGGTACGTGAAGCCCTGATCGCGTTGGAAGTGCAGGGCCTGATAGAAGTGCGCGTCGGCTCCGGGGCGTATGTCTGCCGGTTGCCGGGGCAGGGGGAAGAGCCCGGTTTCGCGATCACCGCCTTCGAGCTGACCGAGGCGCGGATCATGTTCGAGGGCGAGGCGGCGGCACTGGCGGCCGTCCAGATCAGCGATGCGGAGGTGCGCGTGCTCGACGGCCTGGTCGATGCGATGACGACCGAAAACTTGCTTGCTGAAGTGACCGAAATTGCCGACCGCGACTTCCACATGGCGATCGCGAAGGCGACCCGGAACGCCGGTGTCGTCCGGACGATCGAGGATCTGTGGCATCTTCGATCGACGTCTCCCGAATGCGCGCTGCTCCACGCCAAGGCGCGCAATGCGAAGGTCCGGCCGGTGGTCGCCGAACATGCTGCGATCGTCGATGCCTTGCGCGCCCGCGACGCAGTCGGCGCACGGGCGGCGATGCGCGCGCACCTGACGTCGGTGATGGACCATCTGCTGTTCCAGACCGAGGAAATGGCGATGGAGCAGGCGCGGCTCGCGCTTGCCGAGACCCGGCAACGCTATGGCGGCATTGCGCCGTCGTAATGCCGCCGCAAGGTGGCGGTAAGAAGTTGTCAGACCAATTCCGTAGCTGCTATCAACTACCACGGGGATGCGTCGCGCTCGCCATGATCTTAGCACGGGGATAGCTGCCAAATGACGATGACCCAGACCATGCGCTGGTTTGGCCCGAGCGATCCCGTGCCTCTTCATGCCATCCGCCAAGCCGGCGCGACCGGTATCGTCACGGCGCTGCATCAGGTCGCGAATGGCGACATATGGACCATGGATGCCATCGCCACGCGCCGCCGCGTCATCGAGGATGCCGGGCTGGCGTGGAAAGTGGTCGAGAGCCTGCCCGTTGCGGAAGCGTTGAAGACGCGTTCCAGCGACTGGGACCGTTTGATCGAGGCCTATATCGCCAGTCTGCGAAACCTTGCCGGGCAGGGCATCGAGGTCGTGACCTATAATTTCATGCCGTTGCTCGATTGGACACGGACCGACCTGAGCTGGGAAATGCCGGACGGCGCGCGTGCCCTGCGGTTCGAACTCCATGCGCTGGCCACCTACGACATCCACATCCTGCGTCGTCCCGGCGGCGAGGCGGATTATACACCCGATGTCGTCGCGATCGCCGGCGAGCGTTTCGCGGCGATGGACGACGCGGCACGCGCAACGCTCGAACGGACGATCATCGCTGGCTTGCCGGGGAGCGAAGAGACTTTCAGCTCGGCGCAGTTGCTCGAACAGATCGAAACCTATGCCGAGGTCGATGCAGCGCGGCTGCGTGCCAATCACGTCGCGTTCCTGGAGGCCGTTTGCCCGGTCGCCGAGGCGGAGGGGATCCGACTCGTGGTACATCCCGACGACCCGCCATTCCCGATCTTCGGCCTGCCCCGGGTGGTCAGCACCGAGGCGGACGTGAGCGCATTGTTGGCGGCGGTGCCCTCCGTTGCGAACGGCCTGTGTTTTTGCAGTGGCTCGTTCGGCGCGCGCGGACAATGATTTGCCGGGCATGGTGCGGCGGCTCGGTGACAGCATCGGCTTCGTCCATCTGCGATCGGTGCAGCGCGAGCCCGACGGTGCCTTCCACGAGGCGGCACATCTCGAGGGTGATGCGAACATGCCGGTCATCATGTCCGAACTGATCGCGTTGGAGGCGCGCACGGGGCGGTCGCTGCCAATGCGTCCGGATCACGGTCACCAGATGGCAGACGATCTCAACCGGCGCACCAATCCGGGCTATTCCCTGATCGGACGACTGCGCGGCCTGGCGGAGTTGCGCGGACTGGAAGCGGGTCTCGCCTATAAAGCCACCGCCCGGCCTTGAGCGCTGGGAAAGGCCTGTCGAATGCAGCGGGTGTTCGAGGATCTACGGCTGGTGCCCCCGGCGAGATTTGAACACGCGGCCTACGGTGTGGGATCGCCCGCCAAACCCTCCTTGCGGGTGGGGTGTCAACGGGCTTCCCCCGAACCGTGCTTGCAACTTTCGAAGCACACGGCTCTCCATCTTCTAAACAGGCATCTTCTTGCTAGGTCTTGCCGGATTGAATGCGAAGTTACTCAGTTGGAGTCCATCGTATTCGCCTCGGTGAATCTTCCCGTGGCATTCCGGACAAACCGGTATCTGCTTACGGTTGATTAGGCCCATGATCCTTAGAAAGCCTTTTGGTCGTCCGCTTACCTTACGAACATGACGCACATGGTGCATAGCCACATCCTTATCGGCACCGCAGATACAGCAAGTGGAGCCAAGGTGGCTCCTCGTTAGTCTACGTATCCAGATTTCCGACAGCGGTGGCCGTGGGTTTCCCCCGAGGAAGTTATTAGGCTGCCTCTTGAAGTCTGCCATTAGCCATAACTGTGTCTCCTTTACCTGACCATTAGATAATTCGGTTCGCGTGGTTAGACGGTTGCCAAATTTTCTAAATACCACTGCTCTCGAACGCAGACGAAATTTAGTCGCCAACGTCTTCGCAGCGGAGTGCTGGAGAATAAACTGGATCCTAGAGAGGTCGGATCTATTATCAACGAAAGAGTAATAATTGCTTATCCCTCGAAGCGTTGAACTATATTGCATGAGTATATCCTCATGGGTAAGATTTACCCATGCTAATTTACTCAGAGGCTCACCTTCCACCGAGCAAAACCCTTTCTGATGCAATTGCTTAACGACATCTGCCGCTGGCATTCGCATTGTTGGAAGCCAGCCTGTCACACGTTTCCGGAAAACTTTTCCGTTGCGAGTGATGGTTCTGATCTTCGGTTCCGCGTTGCCGCCTCCTTGGATACCGATAAGGGTTCCCAAAAACTTGGCTTCTTCGGTGCCAGCATGACGTATGTGCGTTTTCTCATCGCTTAGGGTGAGCTTCAGGTTTTCCGCGAGGAATACCCTGATCTCTTCCTTCAGTTTATTCGCAAGTGAGACCGGGCCGGTAAGTCCGATGATCCAGTCATCATCGTATCTGATATACCGGAGTCGAATATAATCCGGATCGTTCATCACGTGCGAAGGAATTCGCCTCATACGTTTAGCCAGCTCGCTAGCTAACTGATGGTTCCCGTTCTTATCCGCAACCTCTTTTTGGTGAACAAGTCGCCGGTATTCGAGGTTAGGCTTTCGTTTTGTACCTTTATGGTATTTCTCTTTCAGGCCTTGGACGAAAACATCCAACTCATGTAGATATATGTTGGCGAGAATAGGTGATATGATGCTCCCTTGTGGGGAGCCCACGTCTTGGTCGAAGCTCGTCGCACCTTCCATGTATCCAGCCCTAAGGGCTTTCCATATTAGGTTTAAGAAGCGTTCGTCCCTTATTCTCCTACGGAGTAGGTTCATCAAAACGTGATGGTCAATGTTGTCGAAACAACCTTTAATATCACCTTCGATAATCCAGCGGGTTCCGACCCAACCTTTCCGTATTGTCTCTAGGGCAGTGTGAGTGCCCTTCCCACGGCGAAAGCCGTGGGAACAATCTAGAAACGTCGAGCCTTTCTCACTGTCAAAAATGGCTTCGAGGATCATACGAATGACCTCTTGCACCATCTTTTCCCTTGGAGGGGCAATCGCGATCGGCCTCATTCCAGTTCCCGAGGCCTTCGGGATGTAAATCCGTCGACCTTTAGAAAACCGGTATTGCTCCGACTTGATTGCATCGATCATCGGCTTTATGGTTTTCTCTATCGAGGTCCCATCCAGCGTAGTTCGATCCGTTCCAGGAGTCATATTACCCGGTTGGCTCTTGATCGCCTCGTATGCGGTGATGTATAGCTCCACGCGATACATAAGCCGGTAGAGGTCTTCGTTGATCCAGTCCGGTTTAGCATTCAGTTGACTGAGTTTCGCCAGTCGATCGAGACCTATATAACTCATCCGAGTTAGCCTTGATTTATGAGCGATTAGAAGACTGTTGTCCTTCCCTTTGTCCGGGCATTACCCCGGCAGTATGGTGATCCCGCCCGGATTCGAACCGGGGGCCTGTCGCTTAGGAGGCGACCGCTCTATCCAGCTGAGCTACGAGATCAATACAGGTACTACGACAACTCCGTCACCCCGTACCTTACGGCCGTTGGGTGATCCCAGGCTACTACTTCTGTAGCGGTTTCGATTTAGGCTCTCCGTTCGTCTTTATCCTGTTGAGCTCGCGCTCTCAAGGCCGCCCTCGTTGGGCTTCGTCCTCTCGCGGGGTTATGATGCCGCTCCTAATCCACGGCTTCATGCGAGAGATTGGGGAGTATAGTCATGTGACCCCAAGGAAACGGAAATTCCACGATCAGACTAGAGTTTGACCAATCAAGGCCTAGCCATGTCGAACCTACCTAGAATGGCTCATCGGACGCATGACCGTCCTGTTCCATCCGTCACCAGCATGCTGCAGTCCCTTTCGTCTTACGACTCCGGTAAGCTGGTTGGTTTAACCCCTGAACCCCAGGGGTGCCCCACCGCGGGGCAACTACAAGAAGCACGCTTCTGGCGCACTTAGGAAACCGTCGCTCTATCCGGCTGAGCTACGGGGGCATCCGAATGCGCAGTACGACGGTCGGATGGGGCGATCAAGCGTCTGGTTCGCGATCTGCCAAGGCTCGTTGTGGGGCCGCCAAGGGCCAGGGCGACCAGGTAGCCGCCATCAGGTAACGATAATCGGGTAGAGAGTATCAAGGGGCGACGGGTATCGCTGTCAATGCCCCGTCGCCGCTTGCCGTGCAGTGCTGGCGGTTAGGCCTTGACGTGCTGCGAGATGTACTTGTTCATCTCGAACATCGTGCACTTGTCACGCCCGAAGACCTTCTTCAGCTTCTCGTCAGCCAGAATCTCGCGCTTGTTCTCGGGGTTCTGGAGGTTGTTGGCCTTGATGTAGACCCACACCTTGCTGATCACTTCGCTGCGCGGCAGCTTGTCGTTGCCGACGATCTCGCCGAGCTCGGGAGAGGGCTGGACGGGGGCGTGGATGCCGCCGGTCTTGGGAGCTGTAGCCATAAGCATTCCTTCCTGTTGCGCGCGTGCGTTAGGCACTGCGCGCGTGGTCACGCCTTGGTGAGCGCGTCCGCCTTGTGCGCTGCCTTGCCGCCCTTGTCACTCTTTACGATGAACTGGGGCTCCTCCTTGGAGGCCTTCACGGTGTGGCCCTTGATCTTCGTGTCGGTGGTCTGCTTCTTCTCGACCGTGCCATGCGCCTCGCCGCCGTGCGATTTCCAAGTGACCTCGTCGCCCTTCTTCGGATCCTTCATCGCGCCATCTCCTTGATTTGAAAGGATCAAGCGCCGCACGAGCGGATTGGTTGCATCGCCGACGGGTTGCGGAGGCGGGGCGTGGGGGGCATCAGGGCGGCAATCAAGGAGACCCACTCATGAAGACCCGCGCCGCCGTAGCCTTCGAGGCAAAAAACCGCTCGAGATCGTCGAACTCGACCTCGAAGGGCCGAAATTCGGCGAAGTCCTTGTCGAAATCATGGCGACGGGCATCTGCCATACCGATGCGTACACGCTCGACGGGCTTGATTCGGAAGGGTTGTTTCCGAGCGTGCTGGGCCATGAAGGCGCCGGCATCGTCCGCGAAGTGGGCGCGGGCGTGACCAGCGTCGCGGTCGGCGATCACGTCATCCCGCTCTACACTCCTGAATGCCGCCAGTGTAAGTCGTGCCTCAGCCAGAAGACCAACCTGTGCACCGCGATCCGGGCGACGCAGGGCAAGGGGCTGATGCCGGACGGGACGACGCGGTTCAGCTACAAGGGCCAGCCGATCTTCCATTACATGGGCTGCTCTACCTTCTCGAACTTCACGGTGTTGCCGGAGATCGCGGTAGCCAAGATCCGTACCGACGCGCCGTTCGATACCTCGTGCTACGTCGGCTGCGGCGTGACGACCGGCGTTGGCGCGGTGGTGCACACCGCGAAGGTCCAGCCGGGCGATACGGTCGTAGTGTTCGGGCTTGGCGGGATCGGGCTGAACGTGATCCAGGGCGCGCGACTGGCCGGTGCCGGGATGATCGTCGGCGTCGACATCAACCCCGACCGTGAGGAATGGGGGCGTCGCTTCGGCATGACCCACTTCGCCAACCCGAACGATGTGGGCGACATCGTCCAGCACATCGTCGCTTTGACGGACGGCGGCGCGGACTACACCTTCGACGCGACCGGCAACACCACCGTGATGCGGCAGGCGCTCGAGGCGTGCCATCGCGGCTGGGGCACCTCGATCGTGATCGGCGTGGCCGAGGCGGGCAAGGAAATCTCGACGCGACCTTTCCAGCTGGTCACCGGGCGCAACTGGCGCGGGACCGCGTTCGGCGGCGCGCGGGGGCGGACCGATACGCCGAAGATCGTCGACTGGTACATGAACGGGATGATCGAGATCGACCCGATGATCACGCACCGCCTGACGCTCGACGAGATCAACAAGGGCTTCGACCTGATGCACGCCGGCGAGAGCATCCGCTCCGTCGTGATCTACTGAGGAGTGCGCCCATGTTCACGCATATCATGATCGGCGCTGACGACGTCGCTGCCTCGAAGGCATTCTACGACGCGGCGCTGGGCGCGCTTGGCGTACCCGAAGGTGTCGTCGATGACTGGGGGCGGGTGGTCTACGCGCATGACGGTAGCCGCTTCCTGCTGACCAAGCCGATCGATGGACAGCCGGCGAGCCATGGCAACGGCAGCACGCTGGGGTTCGCTGCAGCCTCGACTGAGTCGGCTGATGCGTGGCACGCAGCCGGGCTAGCGCATGGCGGTACCGCTTGCGAGGATTCGCCGGGCGTACGCGAGGCTACCGGGGGCGGAAGCTGTACCTCGCGTATCTGCGCGATCCGTCGGGGAACAAGATCTGCGCGCTGCACCGGGTCGCATGATGGAGACCGTCTCGACCAGCAAGGCGTATGGCGGCATCCAGGGCGTCTACCGCCACGCCTCGACCGCGACCGGCACCGACATGACCTTCGCGGTCTACGTGCCGCCGCATGAGCAGGGCGCGCGGTTGCCGGTTTTGTGGTTCCTGTCGGGGCTGACGTGCACGCACGCGAACGTCATGGACAAGGGCGAGTATCGGCGGGCGTGTGCTGAGCTTGGCGTGATCCTGGTTGCGCCGGATACGTCGCCGCGGGGCGACGACGTGCCGGATGACGACGCGTACGACTTCGGCAAGGGCGCCGGTTTCTACGTCGATGCCACCGAAGAGCCTTGGGCGAAGAGCTTCCAGATGCGGACGTATGTCGAGGATGAACTGCCGGCGTTGATCGCGACGGCGTTTCCGGTGGCGGACATGACGCGGCAGGGGATCTTCGGGCACTCGATGGGTGGTCATGGTGCGCTGACGATCGCGCTGCGTAATCCGGAGCTGTTCCGCAGCGTATCGGCGTTCGCGCCGATCGTGGCGCCGTTGCAGTGTCCCTGGGGTGAGAAGGCGCTCGGCGGGTATCTTGGCGCGGACCGAACGACTTGGCGTGCGTATGACGCGTGTGCGCTGATCGAGGATGGCGCTCGGGTGAAGGACATCCTGGTGGATCAGGGGGATGCCGATGGTTTCCTGGTCGAGCAGTTGAAGCCCGAGTTGCTAGTGGCGGCGTGCGAGGCGGCGGGGATCGACCTGACGCTGCGGATGCAGCCGGGGTATGATCACAGCTACAACTTCATTTCGACGTTCATGGCAGACCATGTCGCCTGGCACGCGGCGCGGTTGGGCTAGGCTTCTGTCCGCTTGGTTGCGGACGGCTCTTCCCAAGCGGGAGACCCCAGCTTTCGCTGGGGTGACGGAATGATGCGCTGACGGGCTGACGCGCTGACGCGCTGACGCGCTGACGCGCTGACGCGCTGACGCGCTGACGCGCTGACGGGGGAGTGAGTGGCCAGCACACCAAACTCCCGCCCGTCATCCCCGCGAAAGCTGGGATCTCACCGTGTAGCGAACCACGCTCGCCCCGCACGCGGTCCCGCTTAGACAGAACCGCGCGATAGTCGGCCTCCTCAGAACTTGAACCCCGCCGCGACGCCATATCGCCGTGGCTCGATCGTGAAGATGTTGGTGAACAGCCCGGCCGACTGGTCGGTCACATATTGCCCGGTCGTGGCATCGTTGTTGGTCAGATTCTGCACATAGGCGCGGACGTAGAAGCGATCCTCGCGTGCGTTCAGCTGGACCTGCATGTTGACGACTTCATACCCCTGGATCCGGTCGATCTGGGTGTTGAAGATGCTCCCCGAAAGCCCGCCGGTGTAGTTCAGGTCGGCACGCGGCACGAGGCTCATGCCGTTCGCGAAGTCGATCGTGTACTGCGCGCCGACCGACCATTTGTACGTCGGTGCCTGCGGCAGGCGGTTGCCGCGGATGTTGGTGGTGACGCCGTCGAGCACCGAGACGCCGCTGGCGGCTGCGTTGGCGCCCAGCGCCGAGCAGATCCCGAACGCGCCGGTCGCCGCGATCGTCGGGATCGCGGTCGGCGCGCGCAGGCCGATCGCGCGATTGACTGCCGCGACATAGCCGTTCGACAGCGCTGCATTGCCCGCCGCGTTCGGCACGACGACGCAGTTCGACGCGTTGGTGATGTCCTTGATGATCACCGCATCCGAACGCCCCCGACACATCGCGTGGGTTGACCAGGAACTTGTCGCTCGACACCTTCGAATGCAGGTAGCTTGCGTTCATGTTGACGACAAATGCCGGGATCGGGCTCATGATCGCCTCCGCCTCGACGCCGTAGATATCGGCATCGACATTGTCGTTGACCGAGGTCCGCGCGACGATCCGGCTCAGCTGGAGGTTCTTGTACTGATAATAGAAGCCGGTGAGGTTCAGCCTGAGCTGTCCGCCGCCGAAGGTGTTCTTCGAGCCGATCTCGTACGCGTTGACCTGCTCGGGCAGGAAGGTGCTGCTGACGTTGAACATCGGCAGCAGCGGCGGATTGATTCCGCCCGATTTATACCCGCGCGAATAGGACGCGTAGAGCAGGTTGTTCTCGGTGATCCGGTAGTCGAGCACCGCGCGCCCGGTCAGTCGCGAGAAGCTGACCTGTGCCTCGGCGAACTCCTGCCGGCCCGGCAGATTGGGGTCGAAATCGACCGTGCCGTAGTTCAGCCCCTGCTCGATTCCCGTCGCGCCGATCGGTGTCAGCACGTTGAGCGCGAGGTTGCGCGCCTCGTCGGTCTTCTTGTCGTGATTGTAGCGCAGGCCGACGGTCAGCTTCAGCTTGTCGGTGAACTTGAAATAGGTCTCGCCGAAGATGCCGTAGGATTTGAGGCGGAACTCAGTATCGCTGTTGCGATAGAAGGGCGTCGCCAGGAAATAGCCGTTGCCCGCGGGCAGGCCGCTCGCTGCGGCGGTCGCCGAGCCGAGGATGCCCGAGGCGTAATCGAGCCCGAACGAATTGACGAAATAATCGGTGTTGGTCGACTTGCTGTCGACATAGATGCCGCCGAGCAGGAAGTTGAACATCCCGTCGAAATTGCTGTCGAGATGCGCCTCGGCAGAATATTGGCGGTTCTTCTGCCGCGAGCGATCGAAGTCGAGGCTTTGTGCGTAACAGCCGATCGAATTGCCGCCATAGATGCCGACATTGTTCGGATCCGCCGCCGACTGGCATACGCCTCCCGCCGCGCCGTTGGGGATCAGCGTCTGCCGCACGCCGTTGAGGAACGCGAAAGGCGATCCAGTCCGGGCGAGCGCGTTGAGATTCGCGAGCCCGGCATTGTTGGTCAGCGGGTTCTCGACCGCGAGATTATAGTCGGCGGTGCTGTCGACCACGTTGCGTGTGTAGCCGCCGGTGAAGTTCAGGCTGACCGGGCCGAAATCGTGGAAGATCTTCGCGGTATATTGCTCTTCCTCGGCGAAATAGGTCGGGCTGTAGTCGAGCGACACGGTCCGCACGTCGGCCGGGTTGACGACGCCCGCATAGGTATCCTGGCCGTACAGGCTCTGCAGGCCGAAGCGCGCGAGCGCGGGGTTGTTGACCGCGAAGAACTCGTTCGAGCTGAGTACCGCGGACAGCGTCGAATTGCCGTTCGCGGTCTCGTTGGCGAGCCGGTCGGGCAGGCAGCCCAGGACGCCGGTCGGATCGCGGTGGCACAGCTGCTTCTGCAACCGGGAGCGATCGTCCTTTTCGCGGAAATAATAGCCGATCAGGTCGATCCGGGTGTCGCTGGTCGGCTCCCACGACAGCGTGCCGCGGATTGAATACAGATCGCGCCCGTCGATCTTGCGACCGTCGTACAGGTTCTTGGTATAGCCGTCGCGGTTGAGATAGGTGCCGGCGACGCGGATGCCGAGCGTGTCGGTGAAGGGCAGGTTGAACATCGCCTTCACGCGCTTCGAATCGTAATTGCCATATTCGAACTCGGCGGCGGAATGGATCGCGGACAGATCGGGCTTGGCGGAGATGAAGTTTACGACGCCCGAGGTGGCGTTGCGGCCGAACAGCGTGCCCTGCGGTCCGCGCAGCACTTCGATACGCTCCAGATCGAAGAACTCGCTCTCGAACAGGCGGGTCGTCACCAGCGGCATGTCGTTGACGTGGATCGCGGTCGCGGTGTCGCAGGTCGCGCCGGTGCACAGATCGCCGATCCCGCGGATCGTGAAGCTCGACGTGGTGAAGTTGGTCTTGGTGAAGGTGACGTTGGGCAGCGTCTGCTGAAGCGCGCTCGGGTTGACGATCTGCTGCTTGCTGAGGTTTTCAGCGGTAAAAGCGCTCACAGCAATCGGAACATCCTGCAAACGCTGCGATTGGCGTTGCGCGGTAATCACGATATCCTGAGACGCATAGGCGCTGGACGGCGTATCGGCTGGGGCGGTCTGCGTCGACGGGGTTTGCGTCGACGGGGCTTCCTGGCCGGGTCCGTTGGTCGGCGCGGTGTTTTCAGCCGATGTGGTGGTGGCGGTCTGCGCCATTGCCGGCGCGATCGACAGGAGTATCATCGCCGATGCGGCGAGCAGTTCGAACTTAGCCATGGCAGTCCTCTCCCCGATCGTGCCGGTCTATGCCGATTCACGATTTAGTTTTTCAGGTATGGTGAGGTAACGACGATTTAAATCAACCGTCAACGCTTTTTCGTCCCCTGAAAACCGGGATTTATGCCAAGTGGCCGAAATGAAACAGTTGCAAAAGAGGACCCATGTTCTGATGTTTGGGTATGCTGACAAAGGGTGTTGCGATGCGGGATGAAATGGGCGGCCCCAAGGGGCCGGCGGCTGCGGAGGACGGGGTTGGTCCCGACGGCAAGCTGAATGTGCCCGAAGACGTAGCGTCGGCGATCCGTACGCTGATCCGCTGGGCAGGCGACGATCCAACCCGTGAGGGGCTGCTCGATACGCCGCGTCGTGTTGCACGTGCGTGGAAGGAATATTGCGCAGGCTATGGCGACGATCCGGCCAAGCACCTCGACCGCGTGTTCGAGGAAGTCGGCGGCTATGACGAGATCGTGCTGCTCAAGGACATCCCGTTCCAGTCGCATTGCGAGCATCACATGGCGCCGATCATCGGCAAGGCGCACATCGCGTACCTGCCGCGCAACCATGTCGTCGGCATCTCGAAGCTCGCGCGCGTGCTGCACGGGTTCGCGCGGCGGTTGCAGGTGCAGGAGCGGCTGACCGCGGAAGTGGCGGACTGCATCTGGGACAATCTCAAGCCGCAGGGCGTCGCGGTGGTGATCGAGGCGAGCCATGCCTGCATGACCGCGCGCGGCGTCCGCACGCCGGGCGTGACGATGGTGACGAGCCGGATGATGGGCGTGTTCCGCGACGACGAACGCAGCCGCAAGGAAGTGCTGGCGTTGATGGGACAGCGCGCCTGATGCGGACCGTGCTGGTCACGGGCGGGGCGAAGCGGCTGGGCGCGGCGATCGTGCGGCGGCTCGCGGCGGATGGCCACGCGGTGGTCGTGCACCAAGGGCATTCGCGGGACGAGGCCGAGGCGCTGGTGGCGGAGATCGTCGGTGAGGGCGGGCGTGCTACTGCGGTGGCGGGCGACCTGAGCGACCTTGGCGCGATCGGCGACCTGTTCGCGAAGGCGCGGGCTGCGATCGGCGGACCGATCGACGGGCTGGTGAACTGCGCTTCGCGGTTCGAGTTCGATCGGCCGCCCAGCGTCGACCCGGTGCTGTTCGCGGAGCTTAGCGCGATCAATTGCGGCGCGCCGGTGCTGCTCGCCTCCGCGCTGGCGTCGCAGGATGATGTCGCGGACGGCGCGGTGGTCAACGTGCTCGACCAGAAGGTGGCGAACCTCAACCCCGATTTCTTCTCGTACAGTTGCGGGAAGATCGCGCTGGAGGGTGCGACGACGATGCTCGCGCAGGCGCTCGGGCCGCGGATCGCGGTGAATGCAGTGTCACCGGGGCTGACGCTGCCGAGTGGCGACCAGACCGAGGAGGAATTTGCGGCGGTGGCGAGCGAGAACCTGTTGCAGCGACCCGTCGGTGCTGAAGCGGTCGCGGACGCCGTCGCGTGGCTGCTGACCGCGAAGGGCGTGACGGGGCAGAATCTGTTCGTGGATTGCGGGCAGCGATTTCTGACGCGCGATAGCGACGTGATGTTTGAGGGGCGGCATGGCTGAATTCACGACGATCCTCGACGGGCTCGAGGTCATGATGCGGCTTGGCATCCATCCGCACGAGGTCGCGCCGCAACGCGTGGTCGTCTCGGTCGAGATGACGGCGGTGTATCCAGGTCCGCTCGGCGAGGATGCGATCGAGGAGGTGCTCGATTACGATTTCGTCCGCGCTGGCATCCTGGCGATGGTCGCGGAGCGCCCGTTCAAGTTGCAGGAGACGCTCTGCGAGGCGATCGCTTCGCTCTGCCTGAGCGATGAGCGGGTGAGGCGGGTCGAGATCGAGACGATGAAGACCGACGTCTATCCAGATGCGGCGATCGGGTGCCGGATTGTGCGGGAACGAGGGATTTAGCGGAAGATCGATCCAGCGTTTGGGAAAGACGTGTTTCCCCGCGAAGGCGGGAATCCAGGCTGGGCTCCCGCCTTCGCGGGAGAACAAGGGCATGGCGCCGTATGAGTGCTGACCGGTCCTGCTCAGGGCGATAGTCCCACGATCGGGCGCAATTCGTTTCACAGGCGTAAGGTACCGATCCTAGAGCCGGATCGTTCTCTCCCCATAATTTTCGATCCGGAGACCAAAGTTGAAGATTCTCATTGTCCTCACCTCGCATGCCGATCTCGGCAATACCGGCCGCAAGACCGGCTTCTGGCTCGAGGAACTCGCCGCGCCCTATTACGTGTTCAAGGACGCGGGCGTGGACATCACGCTCGCATCGCCGGCGGGTGGCCAGCCGCCGCTCGATCCAAGCAGCGCCAAGCCCGACGCACAGACCGATGCGACCCGGCGTTTTGAGGGCGATGCGGAGGCCACTGCGGCACTCGCCGATACGCGCAAGCTCGCCGAGATGCAGATCGCGGACTATGACGCGGTGTTCTATCCCGGTGGGCACGGGCCGCTCTGGGATCTCGCCAACGATCCGGCATCGATCGCGCTGATCGAAACCGCGATCGGCGCAGGCAAGCCCGTCGCGCTGGTCTGCCACGCACCCGGCGTGTTGCGCGACGTGAAGTCTGCCGACGGCACGCCGCTCGTGAAGGGCAAGACGGTCACCGGCTTCACCAACAGCGAGGAGGCCGCGGTCGGGCTCATCGATGTCGTGCCGTTCCTGGTCGAGGACATGCTGCAGCAGAAGGGCGGCACCTACTCGAAGACCGCCGACTGGGGTGTGTACGTGGTCGAGGACGGTTTGCTGATCACCGGCCAGAACCCCGCCTCGTCGGCAAAGGCGGCACAGGCGTTGCTGGCGAAGCTGGCGTAAGGAGAAACGGCCACCGGTTCAGCCGGTGGCCGTCCTTTCGAACAATCAGGCGCGGTTGGCGGCGCTTAGCACGGCACGCACCGAGGCAGTGGCAATGTCGGTATCCATGCCGACGCCGAACACGGTCCTACCCTCGGCAGTCCGGCATTCGACATACGCCGCCGCCTGCGCGTCCGCCCCGTGGCCGATCGCGTGCTCGTTGTAATCCACCACGTCGAGCGTCGGCCCCGTCGACTCCGCAATTGCCGCAATCACCCCCGAGATCAGCCCGTTGCCGCGCCCGGAGATCGACCGCTCTTCGCCGTCTATCGCGACGCGGCCGATGAACACGCGTTGCCCCGAGGCGCCACTCTCCTCGTAATCGCGCAGTTCCACGCGATCGTCGGCCTGCGGCATGTAGGTTCGCTCGAACAGGCCCCAGATGTCGGCCGCGTTCAACTCGCGGCTGGTCTCGTCGGCATAGGCTTGCACATGCCGGCTGAAGTCCGCCTGCAACCGCTTGGGCAGCTTCAGCCCCTTGTCCTGCTCGATCACCCAGGCGACGCCGCCCTTGCCCGACTGCGAATTGACGCGGATCACTGCCTCGTAGCTGCGACCCAGATCGGCGGGGTCGATCGGGAGGTACGGCACCTCCCACAGCGTGTCGTTCTTCGCCTCCTGCGCCGCGAACCCCTTCTTGATCGCGTCCTGGTGCGAGCCCGAAAACGCGGTGAAGACCAGGTCGCCGGCATAGGGCGTGCGTGGGTGGACCGGGATGTTGGTGCAGTAGTTGACCGTGTTCACGACGCCGTCGATGTCCGACAGGTCGAGCTTCGGATCGACCCCTTGCGTGTACATGTTGAGCGCGACGGTCACGAGATCGCAATTGCCGGTGCGCTCGCCATTGCCGAGCAGGCAGCCCTCGACGCGGTCCGCGCCCGCCATCATGCCGAGCTCCGCCGCCGCGACGCCGGTGCCGCGGTCGTTATGCGTGTGCAGCGAGATCGCCACCGCGTCGCGGTTGCGGATGTTGCGGCCGAACCACTCGATCTGGTCGGCATAGATGTTCGGCGTCGCGCACTCGACGGTGGCGGGCAGGTTGAAGATGATCGGGTTCTCGGGCGTCGGCATCAGCACGTCCATAACGGCCTCGCAGACCTCGAGGCTGAAATCGAGTTCGGCGGTCGAGAAGGTTTCCGGCGAATATTCGAACTGCCAGCGGACGTTCGGCTGCTTGGCGGCTTCGTCACGCAGCACCTTGGCGCCGTCGATCGCGATCTGCTTCACCTGCGCACGGTCCATCCCGAACACGATCTTGCGCCAGGCCGGCGACACCGCGTTGTAGAGATGGACGATCGCGGTCTTCGCGCCGACCAGGCTGGCAAAGCTTGTCTCGATCAGGTCGCGGCGCGACTGGGTCAGCACCTGGATCGATACGTCGTCGGGGATGCGGCCGGTCTTCACGAGGCCGGAGATGAAGTCGAACTCGGTCGCGCCCGCGCTTGGGAAGCCGACCTCGATCTCCTTCAACCCGACCTTGCAGAGCAGGTCGAAGAACCGCGTCTTCTTCTCCGCATCCATCGGGTCGATCAGCGCCTGGTTGCCGTCGCGCAAATCGGTGGAAAGCCAGCGCGGCGGCTTGATTATGGTCTTCGACGGCCATTGGCGGTCGGGCAGGTCGACTTGCGGGAAGGGTCGGTATTTGGTCGATGGGTCGCGCAGCATGGCTCGTGTCTCTCGTGTCGTCGGGAGCGTTCGGGTCAGCCCTTAGGCGCGAGGCGCGGGGCATGGCCACCGCGCAAACGATCGGCGCGCCTAAGGGCGCGTAAGTCGAAGCAGCAGGAGGCGGCCATGCGTCATTGATAACGTCCTATCGCGCGGACACGTCCCGTGTCCAGCGCGATAGGGAAATTGGTATATTATTGCGCCGAGAACGCGGCGTTGATCGTCAGGTCGACCTTGTCCGACACGACCGGAGCGTAGGCGCCGAGGTTGAAGTCGCTGCGCTTGATCGAGGTCGTCGCGCGGAAGCCGAAGTTGAGCTTCTTGTTCATCGGGTTCGCGCCCGCGCCGATGAAGGTCGCCTGGAGCACGACCGGCTTGGTGACGCCCTTGAGTGTGAGGTCGCCGGTGATCGTCGCCTTGTCGCCGGTCGCGACGACCTTGGTCGAAACGAACTTGGCGGTCGGGTAGGTCGCGGCGTCGAAGAAATCCTTCGACTTCAGATGGCCGGCGAACGGCGCGGCGGTGACCGAGAGCTGGTCGATCGCGAAATTCACTTCGACCTTGGTCGCGTTCGGCTTGGCGGGATCGATCGTGATGCTGCCGCCCGATGCGCCGAGCTGCCCTTCGAGCATCGAGAAGCCCATGTGGTTGACCTGCCACGTGACCTGCGTGTGGTTGGGATCGACCGCGTAGGTGCCCGCGGCGACGCGCGCCTTGACGGGGGCGCCGGGGACGCCTGCGGTCTGGGCCATGATGGGCGCGGCGGTGAGGGCGAGGATGGTGGCTAGGACTAGGCGCATGCGGGGTCTCCTGTTTGACGCGCGATGCTGGCCGAGGGGAGGGGGCGCGTCAAACGACGTTATGCCAACGCTGTGTTTCGGATTTGGGTCGGTGGGGGGCGGGGGCGCGCTCGCGGTAGCTCGCGGTAGAGTGCACCGCCAGCTCTCGTTCCCCCGCGGACGCGGGGGCCCAGCTAAACCACGGTCACTGCCCGAGACCCTGGACCCCCGCGTGCGCGAGGGAACAGGGGAGGAGTGATCGACGCTTTCTCCAAAACGCGACCACCCCGGCGAAGGCCGGGGCCCAGTTGGAAAGGTCGAGGTAACGGAGCGTCGTCTTCCGTTAGCAACGTCCCCCTAGGCCCCGGCCTTCGCCGGGGTGGTAGGGTAGCGGCAGGCTTCACGCTGACCTCAGCACGTTCCCCACGCCAGCCCGTCGGACCCGGCGAAGCCGTGCCCTATGGGCAGGCTCCGTCGTGCCGGCCGCGCTCACGCGCTATTGCGCGCTCGCGTCAGTTCTTAGCCTTGTCGACCAACGCATTCTTCCCGATCCAAGGCATCATCCCACGCAACTCCGACCCGATCTTCTCGATCGGATGTGCCAGCGCCTGCTTCCGCGCCGCCTTCAGTTCCGGCTGCCCCGCACGATTATCGAGGATGAAGTTCTTCACGAACCGGCCCGACTGGATGTCGGCGAGCACGCGCTTCATCTCGGCCTTGGTCTCCGCCGTGATGATCCGCGGCCCCGTGGTGATGTCGCCATATTCTGCGGTGTTCGAGATCGAATAGCGCATGTTGGCGATGCCGCCCTCGTACAGCAGGTCGACGATCAGCTTGGTCTCGTGGAGGCACTCGAAATACGCCATCTCGGGCGCGTAGCCGGCCTCGACCAGCGTCTCGAACCCGGCCTGGATCAGGTGGGTGATGCCGCCGCACAGCACGGCCTGCTCGCCGAACAGGTCGGTCTCGCATTCCTCGCGGAAGTTGGTCTCGATGATCCCCGAGCGCCCGCCGCCGACGCCCGACGCGTACGCCAGAGCGATGTCATGCGCGTTGCCCGACTTGTCCTGGTCGATCGCGATCAGGCAGGGGACGCCGCCGCCGCGAACGTACTCGCTGCGCACGGTGTGGCCGGGGCCCTTCGGCGCGATCATGATGACGTCGAGATCGGCGCGCGGCTCGATCAGGCCGAAATGCACGTTGAGGCCGTGGGCAAACGCAATAGTCGCACCCTGCTTGAGGTTGTCGTGCAGGTCGGTGGCATAGATCGCCGCCTGATGCTCGTCGGGCGCGAGGATCATGACGATGTCCGCCCAGGCTGCGGCTTCCTTGTTCGACTTGACCGCAAAGCCCGCCTCGATCGCCTTCTTGGCGGTCGCCGACCCTTCGCGCAGTGCGATGGCGACGTCCTTGACGCCTGAATCGCGGAGGTTCTGAGCGTGCGCGTGACCCTGCGATCCGTAACCGACGATCGCGATCTTCTTGTCGGTGATGAGGTTCAGGTCGGCGTCGCGATCGTAATACACACGCATTGGAATGGTCCTTTCGATAAGGTGTGTCCCTCCGCGAAGGCGGAGGTCCAGGCTAGGCTCCCGCCTTCGCGGGAGAACAAAACTTTAAAAGCGGAGAAGTGTTAAGCCGGCTCTTTGCCGCGGGCGATCGCGACTATGCCGGTTCGGGCGACTTCGATCAGACCGACTTCACCCATGAGTTCGACGAACTTGTCGATCTTGTCGATCCCGCCGGTGACCTCGAACACAAAGCTCGAGGTCGTCGCATCGACCACGCGCGCGCGGTAGACGTCGGCAAGGCGCAGCGCCTCGATCCGGTGGTCGCCGGTGCCACGCACCTTCACTAGGGCGAGTTCGCGTTCGACGTGCGCGCCCTGTGCGGTCAGGTCGGTGACCTTGTGTACGGGGACGAGGCGGTCGAGCTGCGCGATGATCTGCTCCATCGTCGCCGGCGACGCGCTGGTGACGATCGTGATCCGGCTGACCGACTTGTCCGCGGTGATCTCGCTCACCGTCAGGCTTTCGATATTATAGCCGCGCGCGGTGAACAGGCCGGCGATCCGGGCGAGGATGCCCGGTTCGTTGTCGACGATGACGGCGAGCGTGTGTCGCTCGGCCTTTTCCTGGGAAATGTGCATCAAACCAGCGCCTTCGCTTCGTCGTCCATCGTGCCGGACACTTCGTTCGCCTGCAGGATCATGTCGGTATGCGCGGCCCCCGACGGGATCATCGGGAAGCAGTTGGTCAGCTGCGACACGCGGCAGTCGACGATCACCGGGCCGTCATAGGCCAGCATCTCGGCGATCCCGCTGTCGAGCTGGTCGCGCGTCTCGATCAGGATGCCCTTCCAACCATAGGCTTCGCCGAGCTTGACGAAATCGGGCAGCGAATCCGAATAGCTCTCGGCATAGCGGCTCTCATAGGTGAGCTCCTGCCACTGGCGGACCATGCCCATATACTGGTTGTTGAGGATGAAGATCTTCACCGGCAACCGGTATTGCGACGCCGTCGCCAGCTCCTGGATGTTCATCTGGATCGACGCCTCGCCGGCGATGTCGATGACCAGCGCGTTCGGGTTGCCGAGCTGCGCGCCGATCGCGGCGGGCAGGCCATAGCCCATCGTGCCGAGACCGCCGCTGGTCAGCCACTTGTTCGGCTTCTCGAACCCGAAATGCTGCGCCGCCCACATCTGGTGCTGGCCGACCTCGGTCGTGATGATCGGCGACTGCGCCTGCGTCGCGTCGAACAGCGCCCGGATCGCGCGCTGCGGCATGATCTCGTTCGGATCGTTCTCGGGGAAATCGAGACACTTCACCGCGCGCCAGCCAGCGATCCGCCGCTGCCAGTCGGTCGTGTCGGGCTTGGGATGCTGGTGGCTCTTCCAGATCCGCACCATGTCCTCGAGCGCGTGGCCGACGTCGGCGATGATGCCGAGATCGACGCGCACCGTCTTGTTCACCGACGAGCGATCGATGTCGACATGCACTTTCCGCGAGTTCGGGCTGAACGCATCGAGCCGCCCGGTCACGCGGTCGTCAAAGCGCGAACCGAGCGCGACAACGAGGTCGGCCTGGTTCATCGCCATGTTCGCCTCGTACGTGCCGTGCATCCCGAGCATGCCGAGCCACTGCGGCCCCGACGCGGGATAGGCGCCAAGGCCCATCAGCGTCGACGTAACCGGCGCGCCGGTGATGCGGACGAGTTCGCACAGCAACTGGCTCGCGGCCGGGCCCGAATTGATGATGCCGCCGCCGGTGTACAGGATCGGACGTTCGGCCGCGGCGAGCATGTCGACGAGCTGCTCGATCTGCGACTGGTCGGCCTTCACCTGCGGGCGATAGGTCTTGTGCTGGATCGGCCCCGGCTTCTTGTACCGCGCGGTGGCGACCTGCACGTCCTTGGGAATGTCGACGACCACCGGCCCCGGGCGACCCGAGGTGGCGATATGGAACGCCTCGTGGATCACGTCGCCAAGCTTGGCGGGGTCCTTCACGAGGTAATTGTGCTTCGAGCAATGGCGCGTGATGCCGACGGTATCGGCCTCCTGGAACGCATCGGTGCCGATCAGTGCGGTCGGCACCTGACCGGTGATCACGACCATCGGGATCAGAATCCATCAGCGCGTCAGTGATGCCGGTCACGGCATTGGTCGCGCCAGGGCCAGAGGTGACGAGCACCACGCCAGGCTTGCCGGTCGAGCGCGCATAGCCTTCGGCGGCATGCGTCGCAGCCTGTTCGTGGCGCACCAGAATGTGCTTGATCCGACCCGAGCGAAACAACGCGTCGTAGATCGGCAGCACGGCACCACCCGGATAGCCGAAGACGACCTCCACGCCGAGATCGCACAGCGCCTCGATCAGGATATCGGCTCCACTCTTCTCGGTCATTTCATATCATCCTTTGCGAGAGCGCTGCCTTTAGCGTCTCGTGGAGGGGCCGGCTACCGATATAAAAGATGCGTGTCAAACATCATTTGAGCAATATAGTTTCAAATTGCTGCAAGCGCGTTGGCAGGTCGAGGGCTTCGGTGCGGGTCCAGTCGGTAGGTGGCTGGTGTCTGAGCCATGTGTATTGGCGCTTGGCATAGCGCCGCGTGGCGAGCGATCCGGCGGCGATGGCGTCGAGTTTCGAGGTCTCGCCGCGGACCAGCGCGGCGATCTCGGGAACGCCGATCGCGCGGCGGATCGGGGCGTCCTGTGGGATATCGCTGCGGGCGAGCAGCGCGGTAATTTCGTCGCGGCTGGTGTCGGCCATCTCGGCGAAACGCTGGTCGATGCGCGCGTTAAGCCAGTCGCGGTCGGGGATCAGGATCAGCGCGCGGACGTCGATCGTGTCGCCGATCCCGCCGATCTTTTCGGTCTGCCAGTCGGCGAGCGTGCGGCCGGTGCCGCGGACGACTTCTAGCGCGCGGGCGACGCGGGTGGTGTCGGCTGCGTTGAGCTTGGCGGCGGCTTGCGGATCGAGTTGCGCGAGCGCGGCGTGCGCTTCCGCCACGGGTAGGGCGCGGATGTCTTCGCGGAGGGCCGGGTCGATCGCGGGGACGGGGGCAATCCCGTCGAGCAAGGTGCGGATATAGAGCCCGGTGCCGCCGACCAGGATCGGCAGTTTCCCCTCGGCCAGCGTATCGTGGATCGCCTGCGTCGCCTCGGCGGCCCAGCGCGCGGCGGAGTAGCCCGCGTCGGCTGCGTCGATATGGCCGAACAGCCGGTGCGGGGCGCTCGCTTCTTCTTCGACCGAAGGCCGCGCGGTGAGGATGCGGAGGTCGGCATAGACCTGCGCGGAGTCCGCGTTGACGACGACGCCGTCGTGGCGCGCGGCGATGGCCAGTGCGAGCGCGGACTTGCCGCTCGCGGTCGGCCCTGCGATGAGCGCGACCTTCGGGAGAGTTTCTATGTTCACGGCAACGCTTATAGCCTCGGGCACGCTGACCGCAGGCGATATTTCGACCGCGATGGACCGCCTGCGCGACGCGGGCTGCGCACCGGGCGCGAGCGGCTGGATCGACGAGGGCGACGCGGCGGACCTGATCTTCGGGATGGCGCCGGATGCGGCTCGGGGCGCACTTGAGGGCGCGTTCGCGGCGACCGACGTGGTCGTGCAGTCGAGCCTGACGCGGACCAAGACGCTGCTGGTCGCCGACATGGATCTCGACGATGATCACCGTCGAATGCATCGACGAACTCGCCGACTATGCTGGGATCAAGCCGCAGATCGCCGAGATCACCGAACGCGCGATGCGCGGCGAACTCGATTTCGAGGCGGCGCTGGATGCGCGGGTGGCACTGCTAAGGGGCTGGCGGAGTCAGACATCGAACGCTGCCTCGCCGAGCGCGTGACGATCATGCCGGGCGCGAAGGCGCTGGTTCGGACGATGCGGTCGCGCGGGGCGCTGGCGGTGCTGGTGTCGGGCGGGTTCACGCGGTTCGCGGAGCCGGTGGCGAAGGAGATCGGCTTCGATCGCGCGATCGCCAACGTGCTGAAGATCGACGGCGGCGTGCTGACGGGGACGGTGACCAAGCCGATCGTCGCGTCGAACACGAAGCTGACTACGCTGCGGGCGGCAATTGCCGAGCGGGGGATCGTGGTCGAAGAGTCGCTCGCAGTCGGCGACGGTGCGAACGACTTGGCAATGATCGAGGCGGCGGGGTTGGGAGTGGCGTATCACGCCAAGCCGATTGTCGCGGCGGCTGCGGCGGCGCGGATCGATCATCGGGATCTGACGGCGCTGCTCTATGCGCAGGGCATTCCGAAACGCGATTGGGTTGCAGAGTAATCCAGGTCCGTCATCCTGACGAAAGTCAGGATCCAGAGCCATAGGCGACGTTCCCCTTGGCACTGGATCCTGGGTCAAGCCCAGGATGACGGACTAGGGTGGTCGGCGGCCTGTACGATCGCCGACCTGGATTTGGTTACGCCTTCGCCAGCGGCGTGCCGCTCGCTTCACAGACATACGTCGCCAGTTCCTCGCGCAACGGCAGCCCCTTGATCGGCCGCAGCGGGCCGTCATGCGCGATGTTGGTTTCTACCAGCGCGCGGTTGGGGCCGACGCCCAGCACATGGAACAGGCGGTTGGCGCAATCGGTCTCGGTGCGCGCATAGGCGACTTTACCATCATGCTCCTGACGCAGGATTGCGATGATCGTGCCGCTGGCCGCCTTGCGTTCGCGCAGCAGGAAGTGCCGCGAGGTCGGATCGGACGGGGTCGGGATCAGCCGGCCCTTGACCGTCAGCTGCTCGGGTTTGGGGACGGCCACGTCGGTTTCCGCGAGGTTGCGCAACGACACGCCGTTTTCCGTCATCGCATCGCTATTGGTCGTTGCAGGCTGCTCGCCAGAACACGCGGCTAACAGCGTTGCGCCGGCAAATGCCAGCGCCAAGGTCTTAATCATTCATCTAGCTCCCGGTCGATGTCGAAACGAAACGACCGGTCCGGCTAATTGATCCCTGCCGCGTCAGGTCCCCCCCGCAACGACGGCACCACCGTCGTTCAATGCGACCGTTTGTCGATGCCGCGATCCGGCCGTACCACGGCTTTTGCAGGTGCAGCGGGTTCGCATACGCGCCGGGCCGGCTGGCAGGCGATGCCGACCGTCGAACACCCCTTGAGGCTGCCCTCGGTCGGGCACGCGCGGCACTGCTGCTTGATCTCGGTGCAGGTCGATGGCGCCGACAGCAACGCCAGGGTCAGGAAGAACATTCGCACATCCCCGTCATGAGTATCGTCAGAGTATCACCGCATCGCGACGCATTAGGTCAGGGCGCGACGATCACGCACGGCACGCCCGCCGCCGAGCAGGCGCGCGTCGCGTCCGCCTTCGACGAGAAGCCGCCGGCCTGGAGCCGCGTCACGGTGCCCGCCTTGGTGTAGAAAGGCTGCGCGCCACGCAGCCTGCCGCGCACCTTGTTCCACTGCGTCTCGGCATTGCCCTGATCGCGGAACGCACCGAGTTGGACGCGCCAGTTGCCGGTCGCCTTGACCGGCGCAGGCTTGGGCGCGGGCTTTGCCACAACCGCCTTTACCTGCGCTGGTTTCGGCGTCGGCTTGGCCGCAGGCTCACGCGTCGGCGTGGGAACGCGAGCAGGCGGCGAACTCGATGCCGAGCGCGTAGGCCGCGGCGTCTCGGCCACCCGCGACGCCGGTACGTCGTTCCGTGCGCTGGTCGCTCCGACGGTTGATTGCGACGGGGCGGCGGGCGGTGCCTGCAACGCATATTGCTGCGCCAGCGCGGTGCCCTTCTCGCGGTCGGCGGGCGAAATATACTGGTCCATCTGCGCCAGTGTCTGCGAGGCCGACTGCAACCCGGACGCCGATGCGCGCGTCATCAGCGCATAGGCGCGGGGGAAATCGCGCGGCACACCATCGCCGTTGAACAGCATCGTGCCGAGCACCAGCTGCGTCCGCGGTTCGCCGCGTGCGACCGATTTTTCGAGCCAGGGCAGCGCATCGGTCTTCTTCCCCGCCTGGAACAGCGCAAGGCCGTAATTGTCGCCGGCCTGGAGATGCCCCTGCAAGGCCGCCTTGCGGAACCAGCTTTCGGCGAGGCCGGGATCGAGCGGCACGCCGCGGCCGAGCTTGTACGCCTGTGCAAGGTTGAACTGCGCGTCGGCATCGCCGGCGATCGCGAGCGGTCGCCACTCGCCGACGGCCCGCGCGTAATCGCCCTTGCCCCAGGCGTCGACGCCGGCCTTCACATCGGCATAGGCGGGGACGGCGGCGAACACGCCGCTCAGTGCGATCGCACCCACCAGAAGCTTACGCCCAACCGTCATCGCTCTACCCCATATCGACTCATCGCTACCATGCCGCCGTTCGCCGCGTTAGGCAAAGGGCGTACGGGTAATTTCCGACCGATTTCGCTCGGATCAACCCCATTATGACGCGCTGTTAACCGCTTCTTGACCCGCGCCTGCCATGCCGGCTGCGACTATCGGGGGATCAGGCAGATTATGCGCGTTCTGGCGTTCGCATCGCAGAAAGGGGGATCGGGGAAGACGACCTTGACGGGTCATCTCGCCGTCCAGGCGGAGCGTGCGGGCCATGGTCCAGTGGTGCTGATCGACATCGATCCGCAGGGCTCGCTGTCCGACTGGTGGAACGAACGCACCGCCGAGGAGCCGGCCTTCGCGCAGACCACCGTCGCGCGGCTCGCCGCCGATCTCGAAATTCTCCGCCAGCAAGGCTTCAAGCTGGCGATGATCGATACGCCGCCGGCGATCACGATGGCGATCCAGAGCGTGATCCAGGTCGCCGAGCTGATCGTCGTGCCGACCCGGCCGAGTCCGCACGATCTGCGCGCGGTCGGTGCGACCGTCGACATGTGCGCCCGCGCCGGCAAGCCGCTGATCTTCGTCGTCAACGCGGCCACGCCCAAAGCGCGGATCACCGCCGACGCGACGCTGGCGCTGTCGCAGCACGGCACGGTCGCGCCGGTCATCGTCCACCAGCGCACCGACTTCGCCGTCTCGATGATCGACGGGCGGACGGTGATGGAGCTCGACGCGAATACCCGCTCGACCGCCGAGATCGAGGCGCTGTGGACCTATGTCTGCGACCGGCTCGAGAAGAATTTCCGCCGCACCGTGTTCAGCGTGCCGGCCGCCGCGGGGCAGCGTCCCGTCGCAGGCGGCTTCGGCCGTCGGGGCGTCGGCTGAGATGGCCCAGCCCAAACCACGCGCCGCGCTGTCGTCGTCGCTGTTGGCGCGCAAGGGCGACGCGCGTCCGGCGATGCGGCCGCAGGATCTGAATGCGCCTTCTGATGACGCGGGCGACGATCTCGGCTGGAACGACATGGGCTCGGCCGTGCCGTCGGTGCTGGTCGCGCGCGAGGCGTTGAAGGTCGAGATCGAGCGTCCGGTTGCGGTTGCGTCGGTCTCGAACGCCACCGCCGCGCGGATCGGTCGCGAGACTCGTGCCAAGACGAAGGGCGCGAAGGCCGCGTTCACGTTGCGGCTCGATACCGACCGTCATCTCCGGCTGCGGTTGGCGAGTGCGGTCACCGGATCGTCGTCGCAACATCTCGTCACGCTCGCTCTCGATGCCTTTCTCCAGACCTTGCCGGAAGTGGATGCGCTCGTCGCGCAACTGCCGCCGGCCACGCCAAAACGTTGAAACAGGGATTATCCCGATGACCACGCGCGCACTTATCCTCGGCAGCATTTCCGCCCTCATGCTCGGCGGCACCATGGTCGGCTGCGCGGCCAATGGTGGCGGCATAGCTTCGGCCAGCGATCGCAGCACGGCGCTCGCGTCGAAGGGCGCGGCGACGGATGCGGGCAGGGCGCAGACCGCGCTTGCCAAGCGCGATGGTCCGGCGGCGATCGGATTTGCCGAGGGGGCGGTGGCGCTGATGCCGCAATCGGCGGACTATCGCATGCTGCTCGGCCAGAGCTATCTGCAGGGCGGGCGGTTCGCGTCGGCGTCGCAGGCGTTCGCGGATACGCTGCAGCTGTCGCCGACCAACGGCAAGGCGGCGCTGAACCTTGCACTGGCGCAGGTCGCGACGGGCGACTGGCAGGCGGCGCGGCAGACGCTGGCGACGCACGCGGCGATCATCCCGGCGCCCGATCGCGGGCTGGCGCTGTCGCTCGCGGGCGATACCGCGGGTGGGATCGCGCTGCTGACCGAAACCGCGCGGTCGCCCGAGGCGAACGCCAAGGTGCGGCAGAATTTGGCGTTGAGCTTTGCGCTGGCGGGGCGCTGGCAGGAGGCGCGCGTGGTCGCGGCGGCGGACATGGCGCCCGCCGATGTCGATGCGCGGCTCGAACAATGGGCGGCGTTCGCACAGCCGGCCAACGCGTCGGATCAGGTGGCGAGCCTGCTCGGCGTGCGCGCGGCGGCGGATGCGGGGCAGCCGGTTGCGCTCGCGTTGAACGCGCCTGCGCCCGTGGTGCCAGGTGCGCCCGCACAGGCGCTCGCGGCGGTCGATCCGGTGACGGTGGAGGCACCGGTCGAGGTTGCTGCCGTTCCAACCGCAGCGCCGGTCGCAGGTTTTTCGAAGGTGTCGTTCGGGCCGCGGCAGGAGGTCGTCCAGGCATTGCCGGCGATGATGCTCCGTCCGGCGGGTGGCCCGATCAAGATCGCCTCGGCTTCTGCGCCAATGGGTCGCGGCACGGCCAGCGCGGCGTATCAGGTGAAGTCGCCTGCCACCGGGCGTTGGTATGTGCAGCTTGGTGCGTTCGACAGTGCCGGCGTCGCGCGCGATGCGTGGGGGCGTGCCGCCAAGCGGTTCGCGGTGCTCGCAGGCTACACGCCCAACGGCATGACTTTCAAAGCGGATGGCGAGGATTTCTACCGGCTGTCGGTCGGTGGGTTCAGCCGGTCTGCGGCGGATTCGATGTGCCGGCAGTACCGCGCCAAGGGCGGGGCGTGTTTCGTCCGGATGGGCGCGGGTGACGCGATGGCGCAGTGGTTGCGCAAGCCTGGGATGCAGATGGCCTCGCGGTAAGCGCGGCAGGCTAAACGTCAGGTCTGTGAAATAACTACCACCCCGGCGAAGGCCGGGGCCCAATTGGAAAGGTCGGCGTAACAGAGCGCATCGCTCATTTAGCGACGTTCCCCAATTGGGCCCCGGCCTCCGCCGGGGTGGTGTGGTGGGGTATCGCCCGCTTACCGAACCTCGCGGCCACCCTTCCACAGCCGTAGCACGCGGCCTTGCACCGGCAGTCCGTCGAACGGCGTATTCCCCGCGTCGGCCTTGAACGCCTCCCCAACGATCTGCCACGGCGCTTGGCTGTCGAACAGCATCAGGTCGGCAGGCTTGCCCACCTCGAGCGTGCCCGTATCGAGCCCCAGCACCCGCGCCGGGTTGCGCGCCAGCAGCGCGAACAGCCGCTCCAGCGTCAGGTGCTCGTCACGCACCAGCATCAGCGCGAGCGGCAGCAGCGTCTCCGCGCCCGCCATCCCGCTGCTCGAGTCCGTGAACGGCAGCCGTTTCTCCTCCGGCCCGCGCGGTTCGTGACCCGAACACAGCACATCGATCGTCCCGTCCGCGATTGCCGTCAGCGCCGCCTGTCGGTCGCTCTCCGCGCGAAGTGGCGGTGAGAGCAGCGCGAACGATCGGAAATCACTGACCGCGATCTCCGACAGATGCAGATGTGCCGGCGTGATCCCGCACGTCACCGACACACCGCGACGCTTCGCCGCACGGATCAGGTCGAACCCCGCCGCCGTGGTAACCTGGCGGATGTGGAGACGCGCGCCGGTATCCTCGGCGAGCATCAGGTCGCGTGTGATCGCCAAGGCTTCGGCAACAGCCGGCGCGGCGGGCAGGCCAAGCCGCGTGGCGGTCTCGCCTTCGGTCGCGACCGCGCCAGCGGTGAGCCCCCCGTCCTCGGCATGCGCAATCACCGTCACGTCGAGATCGCGCGCATAGGCGAGCACGCGGCGCATCACGCCGCTGTCGGCGATCCAGTGCTTCCCCGTGCCGACCGCCTTTGCGCCTGCCGACAGGCAGATCGCCATCTCGGCAAGGTCATGGCCTTCGAGCCCGCGCGTGGCGGCGGCGATCGGGTGGATCCACAGGTCGGGCTTGCCGATCAGCGCGGCGCGCTGGACGATGCCGGGGTCGTCGAGCACCGGCGACTGGTCGGGCATCAGGCCGATCCGCACGATCCCGCCCGCCCGGAAGGCGGCACGATCGACCTTCGCCACGCCGAGATCGACGATCCCGGGCGCGACGGTCTTGCCCGCGCAATCGAGGATGTCCGCATCCGAGGGAATATCGACGATGCCGGTCGCGACGATCACGCCGTCGCGGACCAGTACATTGCCCTTCGTCACGCCGCCGACCGGGCAGGCGAGCGTGGCGTTGGTGAGTGCGAGGATCATGCCCAACCCTCCACGCCGCGCGCTCTTCGTGTCAGCACGTCGAGGCAGGCCATCCGGACGGCGACCCCCATCTCGACCTGTTCGATAATCGCCGAGCGCGCATGATCCGCGACCGCCGAGTCGATCTCGACGCCGCGGTTCATCGGGCCGGGGTGCATGACCAGCGCATCGGGTGCCGCCTTCGCCAGCCGGTCGAGCGTCAGTCCGTAGCGCAGCCGATACTCGCGCGTGGAGGGCACGTAAGCCCCGTCCATCCGCTCGTTCTGGAGCCGGAGCATCATCACCACGTCCGCACCCTCCAGCGCCTTGTCGAAATCGGTGAACGCGGTGACGCCCATCCGCTCGATCATCGGCGGCATCAGCGTCGAGGGCGCGCAGACGCGGACCTCCGCGGCGAGCGCGGTGAGCGCCAGGATGTTCGACCGCGCGACCCGGCTGTGCAGCAGATCGCCACAGATCACGACGCGCTGCCCCGCGATCGAGCCTTTGCGCCGCCGGATCGTCAGCGCGTCGAGCAGCGCCTGCGTGGGATGCTCGTGCCGCCCGTCGCCTGCGTTCAGGACCGGACAGTCGACCTTGTCCGCAATCAACCGCACCGCGCCGCTCGACATATGCCGGATCACGATCACGTCCGCGCGCATCGCGTTCAGCGTCATCGCGGTGTCGATCAGCGTCTCGCCCTTCTTCACGCTCGACTGCGCGGCGTGCATGTTGACGACGTCCGCCCCCAGCCGCTTGCCGGCGATCTCGAACGACAGCAGCGTGCGCGTGGAATTCTCGAAGAACGCGTTGATCTGGGTGAGCCCCGCGAGCCGCTTGTCGGGTGTCGCATGCGTCCTGTTCGCGCCGACCCAGGTCTCCGCCTCGTCGAGCAGGAACGCGATCTCGTGCGGCTGGAGCCCGTCGATGCCGGTGAGATGCCGGTGCGGGAAGACGGCGCCGCCTTCGATGAGGGCGGCGGGGCGGTGATCTGAAGTGCGCATTAAAGCCGCGGGATAGTGGCCGCGGGGGCGGGGGGCAAGGCTCAGATGGGCGCGCGTGATCCGGTACAGTGCGCCGCGGTTGCCCGACCATATCCGATGCAGGCCGCGATCGTTCGGCCAGTCGGCGCGCGGCGTGTCGATCAGCCAGACGAAGTCGAACGCCGCACTCGGCATCGTCGCGAGGGCGCGGGGAAGGTCGTACCGCGGGTCGTACCGGCATCCGGCGGGGAACAGCGTCTGGCTGCCGGCATAGATGAAGCCGGTGGCGTCGGGTCGGTGCACCGTCAGTTGCGACGACGGCATGTTCCACACGCCGTTGGCGAACGCATCGCGCCGGACGATCGCCATCAGCCCCAGATGATCCATCCGGTGACTGCTCCACGCCGATCTCGCAGGGAAGCGTGACGAGCACGAACACGCGGCTGCCGCGCGGGATATGGTCGAGCGCGGCGAGCTGTTCCCGTTGCAGCGTCGCGGTGCGCGCCCAGCCGATCGTCTGGACCGCCAGCCGCAGCCCGAGAAATGCCAGCGCGGCGATGGCCAGCAGATTGAGGTTACGTTGCGCCGTGCTGGTCGGCGACAGCGACAGGATCGCCAGCGCCAGCGCGCAGGGCAGCACGCGCATGTCGGCGAGCGCGGACCCCATGATCATGCCGGGCAAGAGAAGGAACGCCGCGAACACCGCCGCCGCCGCGCAGGCGAGGCGTGGCTCCATGCGGAAACCCAGCCCGCGCAGGCCGAACACGACGAGCGCGTAGAGCAGCACGGCGCTGGCGATATCGAACACGGCGTTCTGATCGCGCAGCACGGCGAGGACGAAGAACAGCTTCAGCGATCCGTCGAACCAATGCGAGACGCCGATCGCCGACGACCCGCCCGGCTGGAGGAGCAGGAGCGCAAGCGGGGCGGCGAGCGGCAGGCAGGCGAAGATCGCGCGCCAATAAGGGGCGCCATCGCGTCGCGCGGTTGCCAGCTCGATCGCGAACAGGACGAGGCCGAGCAGCCCCCAGCCGGCGATATGCGTGATCCAGATCACCAGGCCGATCGGCACGAAGACCGCGGCGCGGACGAGGCCGCGATCCAGCCGCAACCCCAGCCGCAACCAAAGCGCGATCGCGGGGAACACCAGCGCGAGCGACAGGCTGTGGTTGAGGAAGCTGTAGTGGAACGGCATGCCGAACACGAGCGGCAACGCGAACGGTGCGGTCGGGGAGGCGACAATGCGCCGCGCGCGACCAGCAGCATGCCGCCGCCGGTCAGCACCGCGGTCGCGATCATGGTCAGCTTGGTGACGAGGACGATGCCGAAGGCCGGGCCGAATGCGGCCGCGATCAGGTCGACGCCCAGATTGCCGGAGAGCTGCCAGTGCGTCGCGAACCATTGGTGCAGATACGGCGATGTGTCGATCCGTTCGACGATCGTGTAGCGCGCCAGATGGCCGAATATATCGGTCAGCGGCGGGATCGCTGGCCATAGCAGCGGGATCGCGAGCAGCAGGCTGACCAGCGCGCCATAGCGGCGCGTGGCCCACCATGGCATCGGCCTGTCCTGATCGGTCGCGCGCGGCATCGGCATGGCATGGCACGCCATCCGGCAAGGGACGGTTAACGGCGTGCTAGATCTGCGCCGTGACCAACGCGTCGATCGCGCCTTGGAGGATGTAGGCGGCGGCCATCTTGTCGACGAGTTCGGCGCGTTTGGCGCGGCTGGCGTCCTGTTCGATCAGCGTGCGGGTGACGGCGACGGTCGACCAGCGTTCGTCTTGGAGCAGGATCGGCAGGCCCATGTCCTTGAGGTTCTGCGCGAACGCCCGCGTCGATTGCGAGCGCGGGCTTTCGCTGCCGTCGAGGTTGATCGGCAGGCCGATGACGAGTCCTACGACCGCCTGCGCCTTGATGATCTCGGCGAGTGCGGCCTTGTCCTTCTGGAACTTGGTGCGGCGGATCAGGAGCGCGGGGCTCGCGAACGACCAGCCGGCGTCGCACAGCGCGGTGCCGATCGTCTTGGTGCCGACGTCGAGGCCGATCAGCCGGCCGCCGTTCGGGAGCGCGTCGCGGAAGAGGGCGGGGGAGACGGTGATCATTGCGCGAAAGCCTTGAGGCGGCGGTTGGCGTCGGCGCGGATGTTCGCCCAGAACAGGCTGTAGTCGTATACGTGGTAGTTGTTGCCCGGCAGCACGTACGGCCCGAGGTTCGGGCCCTCGCCGATCAGCAGGAAGCCGCGATCGGCGCAGCGCGCGGGAACGCTGCCGATTGCGATCGTCGCGGTCTTGAGGTCGGCTGACGGGACGAGTGTGCCGAGATTGGCAGTGGCGGGCGCGGTCGCGTCGGCGGTGCCGGTCAGCGGGTTGGTGCAGACCATCGGCGTGGCTTTCCGCGGCTGTCCGTTGAAGCCGGTGGTCTGGTCGTAGGTGTCGACGATCAACGACGGATCTGCGGGCTCGGCAAAGCTTTCCCACGACAGGATGCAACCGGTCTGGTCGGCGGCGCGGCATTCGGGGAGGCCCATGCGCGGCAGGTCGGTCGCGCGCGAGACGGGCCAGCCGACGACATAGGCTGCGACGATCCGTGCCTTCAGCTTCGGGTCGGTGGCGATCCGGTCGCGGAGCAGGCGGGTGAGGTGGAGCGCGCCCTGGCTATGCCCGGCAAGGATGATCGGGCGGGTCGGGCCAGCTTCCTTGAGGAACCGGTCGAACGCCGCCGACACGTCGCTATAGGCCAAGGCCAGCGCGCGTTCGCTGTCGGCGACGCTGGTCAGGAACGCGCCGAACGTCGCCTGGCGGTAGCGTGGTGCCCAGATGTCGCCGGCCTCGTTGAACGCGCTCGCCTGGCCGCGCAGAAACAGTTCCGCCCGCGCGTTGGTCTCGGGATCGTCGATCGGCGCATTCCAGTGGTCGCGGTTGATGTACGAGGTCGGGTGGATGAAGAAGATCGCCGCACCCGTGCCGGGCTGGCCGGGGGTGAAGCCGGGCGGCGTCCAGAGCGCCGGGTTGCCGGGCGCATCGGGGCGGGCGAGCCACATGATCTTTCGCGCGTAGATGTTGCGCGGGGCCTCGCGTTGCGCCTGAAACGTCTCGCGCGGGACCATCGCGATCCGGATCAACTCCGTCCCGTAGAGGCGATAGGCGAGCAATGCGGCGATCGCGAGGACGATCATCGCGGCGACGAAATAGAGAAACTTGCGGGCCAAGCGGGACCTTCCGTGCAGGCGGTGTCGCTCCCGTGCCGTATGCGGGGGAAGGTTGCAACGGGCGCCTTCTCGTTGGGGAAACCGGCGGCGGCCCGGAACTGGCTCGTTCCCCCGCGGAGGCGGGGGCCCAGGATCTCGGGCGGCATCCTCTGTAATCCTGGGCCCCCGCCTCCGCGGGGGAACAAGAAGCGCCGCGAGCTAGAAGGGTGTTGCGCGCCCGCGCCACGCGGTGCTAGCCGCGGGGCATGTCCGTAGATACTGCAACCGTGAAGCGGATCGCGAGCCTTGCGCGCATCGCGATCACCGACGAGGACGCCGCCCGCATGGCGCCGGAACTCGGAAACATCCTTGGCTGGATCGAGATGCTCGAAGAGGTCGACACGACCGGTATCGAGCCGATGACCGCCGTCATCCCCAACACGCTGCGGCTGCGCGATGACGTCGTCAACGCCGACCCACTGACCGGCGGCGGCATTCGCGAGCAGGTTTTGGCCAATGCCCCGGTGGCAGAGCATGGGTTCTTCGCCGTGCCGAAGGTGATCGAATAATGACCGACCTCACAGATCTCGGGATCGCCGGCATCCGCAACGGCGTCCGCGATGGCAGCTTCAAGGCACGCGAAGTCGCCGACGCGTTCATCGTAAAGGTGAGCCAGGCCAAGGCGTTGAACGCGTTTCTTGTCGAGACGCCGGAGCATGCGATCGCCGCCGCCACTGCTGCCGACACCGCGCGCGCAGCCGGCGAGACGCTCAAGCCGTTGGCCGGCGTGCCGATCGGCATGAAGGACCTGTTCTGCACCAAGGGCGTGACGACGACCGCGGCGAGCCACATCCTCGAAGGCTTCACGCCGACCTATGAGTCGACCGTCTCGCAGAATTTGTGGGACGCGGGCGCGGGAATGCTCGGCAAGCTGAACATGGACCAGTTCGCGATGGGCTCGTCGAACGAGACCTCTGCGTTCGGCAACGTGATCTCGCCGTGGAAGCGCAACGATGGCGGTAACGCCTCGCTGGCTCCCGGCGGCTCGTCGGGTGGCTCGTCGTCGGCAGTGGCCGCACGGCTCTGCCCCGGCGCGACCGGCACCGACACCGGCGGCTCGATCCGCCAGCCTGCCGCCTTCACCGGCATCAGCGGCATCAAGCCGACCTATGGCCGCTGCTCACGCTGGGGGACGATCGCGTTCGCCTCGTCGCTCGACCAGGCCGGGCCGATGGCGCGCGACGTCCGTGACTGCGCGATCCTGCTCGAGGCGATGGCCGGGTTCGATGCGAAGGACGGCACCTCGTTGCAGCTCGACGTGCCGAAATGGGAAGCGGGTTTGTCCGGCAATCTCAACGGCCTGCGCGTCGGCATTCCCAAGGAATATCGCGTCGACGGGATGCCCGAGGAGATAGAGGCGCTCTGGCAGCAGGGCATCGCCTGGCTGAAGGATGCCGGCGCGACGATCGTCGAGGTCTCACTCCCGCACACCAAATACGCGTTGCCCGCCTATTACATCATCGCGCCCGCCGAGGCGTCGTCGAACCTCGCGCGCTATGACGGCGTCCGCTACGGGATCCGCGACCTGCCGACCGGCGCCGGCCTGCAGGACATGTACGCCGCGACGCGTGCGGATGGCTTCGGCCCCGAGGTGAAGCGCCGCATCATGATCGGCACCTATGTGCTGTCAGCCGGTTTCTACGACGCCTATTACACGCAGGCGCAGAAGGTCCGGACGCTGATTGCGCGTGATTTCGAGCGGGCTTGGGAGACGTGCGACGTCCTGCTGACGCCGACCGCACCGTCGGCGGCGTTCGCGCTCGGCGAGAAGTCGGCCGATCCGATCGCAATGTATTTGAACGACGTGTTCACCGTGCCGTCTTCGCTTGCGGGGTTGCCAGCGATGTCGGTGCCGGGTGGCCTCGACAAGCAGGGTCTGCCGCTCGGGCTACAGATCATCGGCAAGCCGCTCGACGAACAAGGCGTGCTGAACGCAGGGCTCGCGATCGAACAGCGAGCAGGATTCACCGCGCGACCAGAGGCTTGGTGGTAACATGAGCGATTATCGTATCCAGGGCGAAACCGGCGAGTGGGAGGTCGTGGTCGGCCTCGAAGTGCACGCGCAGGTGACGTCGAACGCCAAGCTCTTCTCGGGTGCGGCGACCGCGTTCGGCGCGGAGCCCAATACGCAGGTGTCGCTGGTCGATGCGGCGATGCCGGGGATGCTGCCGGTGCCGAACCGCGAGTGCATCCGCCAGGCGGTCCGCACCGGCATGGCGATCGAGGCGCAGATCAACAAATGGTCGCGGTTCGATCGGAAGAATTACTTCTACGCCGATCTGCCGCAGGGCTATCAGATCAGCCAGCTCTATCATCCGATCGTCGGTGAGGGTGCGATCGACATCAGCCTCGATGAAAAGAACCCCGATGCCGCGGGCAAGCGGATCGGCGTCGAGCGCATCCATGTCGAGCAGGATGCGGGCAAGCTGATGCACGACCAGCATCCGACCCAGTCGTATGTCGATCTCAACCGGTCGGGCGTCGCGCTGATGGAGATCGTGTCGAAGCCCGATCTGGCATCGCCGGCGGAAACAGGGGCTTACCTGCGGAAGTTGCGATCGATCCTGCGCTATGTCGGGTCGTGCGACGGCAACATGGAAGAGGGCTCGATGCGCGCCGACGTCAATGTCAGCGTGCGCAAGCCCGGCGACGAGCTGGGCACGCGGACCGAGACGAAGAACGTTAATTCGGTGCGCTTCGTGATGGCGGTGGTCGAGCAGGAGGCCAAGCGCCAGGTCGAGGTGCTGGAGGCCGGTGGCAAGATCCAACAGGAAACGCGGCTCTACGATCCCGATCGCAACGAGACGCGCTCGATGCGATCCAAGGAAGACGCGCATGATTACCGCTACTTCCCCGATCCCGATCTGTTGCCGCTCGTGCTCGACGATGCGTTCTTAGCCGAGTGCCGGGCTTCGCTGCCGGAGTTGCCGGACGCGAAGCGGGCTCGGTACGAGGCGCTCGGTATTGCACCGTATCAGGCGACGGTGCTGACCGCCGAGGTCGAGGCGGCGCGGTGGTTCGATGCTTTGCTCGACGCGGGCGTGAAGCCGGCGGCGGCGGCCAACTGGACGACCTCGGAGTTGTTCGGCGCGCTCAACCGGACGGGGAAGGACATCGAGAACTCGCCGGTGTCGCCGGCGCAGGCGGCGGAGCTGCTGGGGCTGATCGCGGATGGCACGCTGTCGGGCAGCCTTGCCAAGCAGGTGTTCGAGGTGATGCTCGAGACCGGGGACGGCGCGGCGAAGGTCGTCGAGGATCGTGGGTTGAAGCAGACCAGCGATACCGGCGCGATCGAGGCTGTGATCGCCGAGGTTATGGCGGCGAACGCGGACAAGGTTGCCGATTACCGCGGCGGCAAGGACAAGCTGTTCGGGTTCTTCGTCGGTCAGACGATGAAGGCTATGGGGGGAAGGCTAACCCTGCTGTCGTGAACGAGGTGTTGAAGGGCGCGCTTGGGGAGTCGGTGGCTTCGTAAGCTGGCGGCTTTCGCGCTCTCTCTGTCTGCCCCACCTACCGATCTCCCGCCTTTGTCCGTTCTCCCGCGAAGGCGGGAGCCCAGGGTAACTAAGCGTAGCGCTGTTGGATTCCTGGGCCCCCGCGTTCGCGAGGGAACTAGCAGAAGTTTAGTTCGCCCGTTTCCAACACGCCCCACCCCGGCGAAGGCCGGGGCCCAGTTGGGGGACGTTGCTAACTTGTCGCGGTGCTACGTTACTGCGACCTTTCCAACTGGGCCCCGGCCTCCGCCGGGGTGGCGGTAAGTTGGTAAGGTGAGGTCGGAGTGAAAACGGGGGAGGGGGATGGGCAAAGAAGCCTTACGCATCCACCTTCTGAGGATGATGCGGAACGAGGATCAGCGTATTCTCCTCCACGCGCCACGACGCCAGCCGCGACAGGAAGTTCATCCCCAGCACGTTCGTCTCGCCAAACGCCGGCGACACCACGACCTGCAAATCCCGCGCGACGATCGCGCCTAGGCGCAAGCTCGCGATCGTCCCCGTCTTCGCCGCGATAGACCCATTGGCGGTCTGCAACACGATCGGCACAACGCCGACCCGCGCCTCGATCCCGGCCGCATCCGCCGTCGTCTCCGAGATCGCGGTGATCGTCGCGCCGCTGTCGATCAGCAGCCGCTGGCTCACCCCATCGATCGTCGCCCGTGCCCAGAAGTGCCCATCCGGCGACATACGGATACGAACCTCGCCGCCGACCACCTGCTGATCCTCGATCTTCAGGAACCGGGCGATCTTGCCGACATAGGGATCGAACTGACGCCGCTGATCGACCGCGACGAACAGCAAGCCGACCAGCACGAGCGTCATGCCGATGTTCACCAGCGTCCGCACGATCGGAATGCGCCGCGCAACGACGAGCACGACGACGACTATGCCGAGCGCGAGATAGAGCGTGTAGGGCTGGCCAGGGTTGGGAAGCGGGAAGATCGACGGGTCCTAAACAGTGGAAATAGCAACGTCTTAGACTAGCTGCGACAATGTGTATCGGTGCTGACCGGAGCAGGCGAGCTAAGTCTGTGGTATGGGACCGATCCGAAACCGGCCAGATTGCCGTTCCCATAGCTTGCATGCGGCCTTTGTGAGGCGCTCCTTTACGGCCGGGGGCGGCACATGGCGATCAGGTGGGCATTGACGGTCGCGATCCTGACGCTTGCGTCTGGACACGCGTCGGGCAGGAGTGAGCCCGACGACGAGCGACGCCTTGCAGCCATGACGCCTGCGCAGTTCCAGGCGCGAACGACGCTTCACGACGATGATCTGGACACCGTCGCGACCATCACGACCGCGGACGGGTTTGCCAAGCGCAGGCCATTGCTGGGGATAGCGCCCGACGATGTTTTTCTCCGCGCGTTCATCGACAAGTGCTCGGGTCGGACCGCGTATCAGGTCTACGCGACGGTGCGGTACCGCGATTATGGTTGGGCGGATTGGCAGGCGGTGAATTACGCGACACCGACCGGGCCACGATCGATTGCCACGCAAAAGATTGCGCGCGTGAGGGCGTCGTGTTCGCGGGGCCTTGCCTGTGCCCGATCGGAATCGGTCGGATTTACGATCGACGCGGCGCTGCTCAAG
Source organism: Sphingomonas sp. LR55 (assembly GCF_036856015.1). Classification (NCBI taxonomy): domain Bacteria; kingdom Pseudomonadati; phylum Pseudomonadota; class Alphaproteobacteria; order Sphingomonadales; family Sphingomonadaceae; genus Sphingomonas; species Sphingomonas sp. LR55. The sequence goes on along the minus strand of NZ_JASPFO010000001.1, from coordinate 2,059,532 downwards.
ATGAACGCAGCGCTTTATGTGACCGATCAGAGCAGCGCGTGGCGCTTCAAGCACATGGCGCACAACGGTGCCGAACGCCCTTTGCTACTCACGACGGCGGAAATATCGGGCTTGCTAATGGCGGTCGACGCTTATCGCACCGACCGCCACCTGCCGAAGTCATGACGCTTACTGCGCGTCGCCGTCTTGGTTCTTGGTCACGCCACCGGTGCCGCCTACACCGTCGGGAAGGCCGCTATCGGTGAACGTCTCGGGCTCTTCGCCACCTTCGCCGCGCTCGACCGCGTCGGAGCGCGATTCGACCGCCTGTTCGATATCGCTCCGCGTGTCCTCGTCACGGTCTTCGGGCAGCGTCTCGGGGTTCGTACCGGAATGCGGATCGGCCATGCTCAAAACTCCGGCTGCATCGGCGCGGGATCGGTCGAGGGCGCGCCCGGATCGGGATAATCGACGTCCGGCGCGGGCGGGTTGAACTCGGGCGGCGGCGTGGTCGGTCTGCGCCGGCTGGCTCGGGGTGGGGAATTCTGCGGGGGTTGGGTAGCCATGATGCTCTCTCCTTCAGCCGCATCAACGCGTGCAGTCGCCCCGAGTTTCCTGCCCGAGTTTCCTGGTAGTTGCCTTGCGTGCTTGCCCCGACGTGCAACGTTGGTATAGACGCGCCCGCTACGGCGATGTCCTGTGCGGGCGTGGCGGAACTGGTAGACGCAGCAGGTTTAGGTCCTGCCATCGCAAGATGTGGGGGTTCGAGTCCCTTCGCCCGCACCACTCCGCCGCTCGGGCGGGGCGACAGCCAACACGAATTTATCCCGAATGCTCTTTTAGACAAAGGCCGGACATGCAGACTGTCGAGACGTTGAACGAGGGCCTCAAGCGCGCCTACACGCTCACCATCACCGCGAAGGATATCGATGCCAAGGTCGATGTCGAGCTGAAGCGCCTCGCGCCGCAGATGAAAATGCCGGGCTTCCGTCCGGGCAAGGTGCCGGCGAACCTCATCCGCAAGATGCATGGCCCCGCGCTGACTCAGGACGCGGTCAACGCCGCGATCCAGGAGGGCGTCCAGACGCTCGTCGCCGAGAAGCAGCTTCGCCCGGCGATGCAGCCTTCGGTCGAGCTCGAGGACGGCTATGACATCGGCAAGGACGCCGTGGTCAAGGTCGAGATGGAGGTCCTCCCGCAGGTCCCGGCGCCGGCGATCGACGGCATCAAGCTCGAGCGCCTGACCGTGCCCGTCGCCGACGACGCGGTCACCGAGCAGCTCCAGAAGTTCGCCGACCAGCAGAAGAAGTGGGACGACGCAGCCGACGATTATGTCGCGGCGATGGGCGATCTCGTCACCGTCGATTTCGTCGGCAAGACCGCCGACGGCGTTGCGTTCGAGGGCGGCACCGGCACTGACATGGGCGTCGAGCTCGGCGCGGGTCGTCTGATCCCGGGCTTCGAGGATCAGCTCGTCGGCGTAAAGACCGGCGACGACAAGGTCCTCAACGTGACCTTCCCCGAGGAGTATCAGGAGAAGTCGCTTGCGGGCCAGCCGGCGACGTTCGACATCACCGTCAAGTCGGTGAAGACCGCGGGCGAGAGCAAGATCGACGAGGATCTGGCGAAGTCGCTGGGTCTCGAGAGCCTCGAGCAGCTCACGGGCCTGCTCAAGGGTCAGATCGAGCAGGAGCATAACGGTCTCACGCGCACGCACATGAAGCGCAAGCTGCTCGACCAGCTCGCCGAGGGGCACGACTTCGAAGTGCCGCCGTCGATGGTCGAGGCCGAGTTCAACCAGATCTGGTCGCAGCTCCAGCACGAAGCCACGCATGAGGCCGATCCTGAGGCCGCGATGGCCGAGATGGAAGGCGAGCGCGACGATTACCGCAAGATCGCCGAGCGTCGCGTGCGCCTTGGCCTGCTCCTGTCCGAGATCGGCCAGGCGAACGGCGTCGAGGTTTCCAACCAGGAAATGCAGCGTCTGCTCGCGCAGGCAGCTCAGCAGTATCCTGCCGAGCAGCGCCAGCAGTTCATGCAGTACATCCAGCAGGAGCCGATGGCGGCCGCCCAGCTGCGTGCGCCGCTGTACGAGGACAAGGTCGTCGACTTCCTGTTCGAGAAGGCCGAGATCACCGACCGCGAAGCCACGCGCGAGGAGCTCGAGGCAGCAATCGAGAGCGAGGACGGTTTCGCGAGCGGCACGCACACGCATGATCACGACAATCACAAGCCGAAGAAGAAGGCTGCAGCCAAGAAGGCCAAGCCAGCTTCGGACGAGGCTGTGACGGAAGAAGCACCGGCTTCGGACGCAGCGGACGAGGCCAAGCCTGCGAAGAAGGCGCCTGCCAAGAAGAAGGCGGCTCCTGTCGAAGCAGAGACGGCCGTAACGGAATCGTCGCCGGTCGCTGCTGAGAACGCAGAGGGCACCGAAGCTGCCGACGCACCGGCGAAGAAGCCGGCCGCGAAGAAGACCGTTGCCAAGAAGGCTGCGACCAAGACCGAGGCGTAATGCCTTGCCGTCACTCCGAACCACTTTCGGGGTGACGGAGCGAATTAGTTGAGCCACCTCCCCGGCGGAGGCCGGGGCCCAATTGGAAAGGTAGCTGTAACGGGGTGCAAAGCTTCGTTATGGACCTTCCCCAATTGGGCCCCGGCCTCCGCCGGGGAAGTGCGTTTTGGACGATGCGGCCGGTGCATCGTTTTTGGTATTGAGGGCAGGGCATGACCGAACCGAGAATCGCCGTCCTGCTCCCCTGCTACAACGAGGAAGCCGCGATCGCGCAGACGATCGCGGGCTTCCGCGACGCGCTGCCGAACGCCACCATCTACGTCTACGACAACAATAGCGCAGACCGCACGGTCGAGGTCGCACGCGCCGCCGGCGCCGTCGTCCGAACCGAGCGCATCCAGGGCAAGGGCGCCGTCGTCCGCCGCATGTTCGCCGACATCGACGCCGACATCTACGTCATGGCCGACGGCGACGCGACCTACGACGCAGCCTCCGCACCGAATCTGGTCGCTCGCGTCCTGGATGAGCAGCTCGACATGGTCGTCGGCTCGCGCATCAGCCAGGTCCAGGAAAGCTATCGCCGCGGGCATCGGTTCGGCAACGCGCTGCTCACCGGTATGCTTGCCCGGCTGTTCGGCCGCAGCTTCACCGATATCCTCTCTGGGTACCGCGTCTTCTCGCGCCGGTTCGTAAAAGCTTCCCGTCGCTCTCGGCCGGGTTCGAGATCGAGACCGAGATCAGCGTCCACGCGCTTGAACTCAAGATGCCGATCGGCGAGGTCGAGACGCCCTATTACGCGCGTCCCGAAGGCTCCGAATCGAAGCTCAGCACATACGGCGACGGCTGGCGCATCCTCCGCACGATCATGACGCTGTACCGCATCGAGCGCCCGCTCTGGTTCTTCGGCGCGATCGGCAGCGTGTTCGGCCTGCTCGCATTGATCCTCGGCATCCCGCTGGTGCTGACGTATATCGAGATTCACCAGGTGCCGCGCTTCCCGACCGCGATCCTGATCACCGGCCTCGGCATCTTCGCCGCGCTCAACGTCTTCACCGGCCTGATCCTCGACACGGTCGTTCGTGGCCGCCGCGAAGTCCGCCGCCTGGCATACCTGGCTTACCCCGCCCCAGGCATCTAACTCCCTCGCCCCTCTGGGGAGAGGGAAGGAGGAGCCGCTTGGCGACGGGAGGGTGAGGGGCGGTTGACGGATCCCAACCGCCCCTCACCCTCCCACCCGCAAGCGCGGGCGGGCCCCTCCCTCTCCCCGGAGGGGCGACGGGAAGCAGTCCCCGCGCCGACGGGCAGGCAGGGCTTGAACTCCCCTCCCGGACCGCCGATGTTAGCGGTTCACTGGGGCATAAGAGAGATTTCCATGCACAATCCGTTCGAGACCGGCGATTTCGCGAGCCCGTTGGCCAGCGCCGGGCTCGGCCTGCAGCAGACGCAAGCAGGCCTGGTTCCCATCGTCATCGAGCAGTCGAACCGCGGCGAGCGTTCGTTCGACATCTTCTCGCGCCTGCTCCGCGAGCGCATCATCTTCGTGACCGGCGGCGTCGAGGACGGCATGGCCTCGCTGATCACCGCACAGCTGCTCTTCCTCGAGTCCGAGAACCCGAAGAAGGACATCTTCATGTACATCAACTCGCCGGGCGGTGTCGTCACGGCGGGCATGGCGATCCACGACACGATGCGGTACATTCGTCCGCGCGTCGGCACCGTCTGCATCGGCCAGGCCGCGTCGATGGGCAGTTTCCTGCTTGCGAGCGGCGAGCCCGGCATGCGCGTCGCGATGACCAACGCACGCATTATGATCCATCAGCCATCGGGTGGTGCACAGGGCATGGCCAGCGACATCGAGATCCAGGCGCGCGAGATCCTGCAGAATCCGCAAGCGCATGAACGAACTGTATTCGCAGTATACCGGCCAGCCGATCGAAGAGATCGAGCGCCGGATGGACCGCGATACGTTCCTCGAAGCGAACGAAGCGAAGGATTTCGGTTTGATCGACGAGGTGTTCGACAAGCGTCCGGCGGTATCCGAGGATGCGCCGAAACCAGCCTGAACGACACTGGCATGGGGTGAATCGTAAACTCCGCCGGTTTATTTGATTGTAGGAACTCCGGGGTGCGTTACGGTAGCGGCCCCGGAAACGGCACGTGCACCGACATGCGCGAGAGGTGATTGAATGACGAAGCTGAGCGGTGGCGACTCGAAGAGCACCCTCTATTGCTCGTTCTGCGGGAAGTCGCAGCACGAGGTCCGCAAGTTGATCGCCGGGCCGACGGTCTTCATCTGCGACGAGTGCGTCGAGCTATGCAACGACATCATCCGAGAGGAGACGAAGTCGGCTTTGGTGTCCAAGAAGGACGGCGGCGTGCCGACTCCGCAGGAGATCTGCGACGTCCTCGACGATTACGTGATCGGCCAGAAGCGCGCCAAGCGCGTTTTGTCGGTGGCGGTGCATAATCACTACAAGCGGCTCAACCACGGCGCCAAGGGTGCCGATGTCGAGCTGTCCAAGTCGAACATCCTGCTGGTCGGGCCGACCGGTTGCGGCAAGACTCTGCTCGCGCAGACGCTCGCCCGTATCCTCGACGTGCCGTTCACGATGGCCGATGCGACGACGCTGACCGAAGCGGGTTATGTCGGCGAGGACGTCGAGAACATCATCCTCAAGCTGCTCCAGGCGTCCGACTACAACGTCGAGCGGGCGCAGCGCGGGATCGTCTACATCGACGAGATCGACAAGATTTCGCGCAAGGCCGAGAACCCCTCGATCACGCGCGACGTGTCGGGCGAGGGCGTGCAGCAGGCGTTGCTGAAGCTGATGGAAGGCACCACCGCGTCGGTGCCTCCGCAGGGTGGGCGCAAGCATCCGCAGCAGGAATTCCTGCAGGTGGATACGACCAACATCCTGTTCATCTGCGGCGGTGCGTTCTCCGGTCTCGAGAAGATCATCGGCGATCGCCTCCAGGGCAAGTCGATCGGTTTTGGCGCGTATGTCGCCGGACCGGACGAGCGCAAGACAGGCGAGACGTTGAAGTCGGTCGAGCCCGAGGATCTGTTGAAGTTCGGGCTGATCCCCGAGTTCGTCGGCCGCTTGCCGGTGATCGCGACGCTCGAGGATCTCGATGTCGACGCGTTGGTGAAGATCCTGAAGGAACCCAAGAACGCGCTGGTCAAGCAGTACCAGAAGCTGTTCGAGATGGAGGACGTCGCGCTCGGCTTTACCGACGACGCGCTGGTCTCGGTCGCCAAGAAGGGCATCGAACGCAAGACCGGTGCGCGTGGGCTTCGCTCGATCCTCGAGAGCATCCTGCTCGACACGATGTTCGACCTGCCCGGCATGGACGGCGTCGACGAAGTGATGATCGACAAGGACGTGATCGAAGGCCGCAAGGAACCGATCCGCGTCTATGCCGAGAAGAAGAAGACCGGCGACGCCGCGTAGGGCTTTGCTAGTTCGAGATAAGGGAAAGGGCGTCGAGCGATCGGCGCCTTTTCTCGTTTTGCGGAGAGCGCGCGGTCCGCAAACGCCCCACCCGTTGGGGTGAAACTCGCCCATAAAATCCGATCCGTCATCCTGACGAAAGTCAGGACCCAGAGCCAAGAAGACCTGCGCTTTGTACCCTGGATCCTGACTTTCGTCAGGATGACGGGTGGCAGCAGCCGGGCTGAGATCACTTCGTTCCCTGCAGGGGGAAGTGGCGCGAAGCGACGAAGGGGTGATGGCCTATCGCGAGCGGGTCACCCCTCCGTCAGCGCCCTGCGCTGCCACCTCCCCTTGCAGGGGAGGATTTCTCGATGGGCCTGATCAACCTCTCGGTCGTCACCCATCGTTAGGGGAACGGTGAAAGCGGCTCCGATGCTATCTTAAGAAGCCAAAAGCCGAACCCGCTCCAGATCCTTTGGGCGCCCGAACAACCTGAGCATCCCGGCTAACTCTGCGCGCTCAGGCACATAGATAACGCACCCTTCGACAAGGACCGGTACGCGCGTCCTCGGCAAAACCTCCGTCCACCCAGCCGCCGTCTTAACATGAAACCCCGCCATGATCTCGACGACCAGAGGTGGCGTCTCCCACCGTCCGAACAGCGTCGATCTAAAGAGCGAACTCGCGCCGTCCTCGTTCGGTGTGATACCAAGCGCATCCATCAGCCGGCAGGCATCGCCGACGCTCATGACCAGATCGACATCGCCAACCTCGATCGGCGCCCCCCGTGGAGCGCTACCGCCGTGCTCGCAATGACCCACCATGGGTCCTGCGCTCCCGCCAACGCGTCGGCGGTCATGACGAGCGTCTGGCGAAGATCGGCGGACAGCATCGCTGCAACCTACTCGATCCTCACCGCCCCGCAATCGCCCCGACTCGGACCCTTATCGGCCCTCGCGCATTCGTTGACCAAGTGGAACGAGGGAGCATGCATGACGATCGAAGTGGCCGACCGACCCAACGAGCACGTAGTTGAGACGATGCCGGACCGCCTGGCACTGCCGATCTGGACGCTGATCGCGCCGGGCCTAGGCCTCGTCGCCGTCCTCGTCGGTCTCGCCAAGATGGGCACGCTCGGCACCGCCGCCGCCGTGATCGTGTTGATCGGCAGCGTGCTCGCCGCCGTCCACCACGCGGAGGTCATCGCGCACAAGGTCGGTGAGCCGTTCGGGACGCTCGTCCTCGCAATCGCCGTCACCGTGATCGAGGTGTCGCTGATCGTCTCGCTGATGCTCTCCAACGCGGGCGACGCGACCACGCTCGCGCGTGACACGGTGTTCGCGGCGATCATGATTATTCTGAATTTCATCATCGGTATCTGCCTGCTGGCAGGCGCGGTGCGGCATCACGAGCAGCGCTTCACGCTGAAGGGCATGACCGCCGCGCTCGGCGTGTTGGCGGCGATGGCGGTGCTGTCGCTCGTGCTGCCCAACTATACGTCGTCGACCTCGGGGCCGACCTATGCGGCGTCGCAGCTGATGTTCGTGGCGGTCGTCTCGCTGATCCTCTACGGCACGTTCGTGCTGGTGCAGACGGTGCGCCACCGCGATTATTTCCTGCCCTCGACCGACGACAAGGACGATCACGCCGCGCCGCCATCGGGTCGCGCGACGGGGATCGCGTTTGCGGCGCTGTTGGTCGCGCTCGTCTCGGTGGTGTTGCTTGCCAAGACGCTGTCACCGACGATCGAGGCGGCGGTTATCGGCGCCGGCCTCCCGCTGACCGTGGTCGGCGTCGTGATCGCCGCGCTCGTGCTCGCACCAGAAAGTCTGGCAGCCTACAAGTCGGCCCGGCGCAATCGGTTGCAGACCAGCCTCAACCTCGCGCTCGGCTCCGCGCTGGCGACGATCGGGCTGACGATCCCCAGCGTAGCGATCGTGTCGCTGGTGCTCGACCTGCCGATCGCGCTCGGCATCGATGCGAAGAGCATGACGCTGCTCGCACTGTCGCTGTTCGTGGCGACGCTCTCGCTCGGCACTGGGCGGACGACGGTGTTGCAGGGCGTCGTCCACCTCGTGATCTTCGCAGCGTATCTGTTCACGACGGTGGTGCCGTAAAGGTCAGGGGCCTTGCGTCGAGAGATACGCGATCACGTCGGCGCGTTCCTGCGGGTTGGGTAGGCCCGCAAACCCCATCGTCGTGCCGGGCACCATCCCCCGTGGATTGGCGAGCCATCGGTCCATGCGCTTGGCGTCCCATGTGCCGCCGAGCGCCTTCAATCCGGCCGTGTACGAGAAGCGAGGGCGGCGCTCGCCGATCGGCCCGCCCACCACGCCGTAGAGGTTGGGGCCGTCGGTATCGGTCGCATATTGGCCGATCGTGTGACACGCGGTGCAGCGTTGGAACACGCGCTCGCCGTTGGCGATCTGGTCGCTCGCGGCGTCATGGCCCGAGCCGCATCCGGCCAGCGCAAGCGCCAACAGAGCCCAGCCCGCTGCCTTCATCGCTTTTGACGCGCCGCCAAGGCAAGACCCGCGGCGATCTGCACGACAGCATACAGGCGCCGCCGGCCGGGACGGTCGACGAAGGGCTTCACGAATTTCTCGGTCCCGAGCGCTTCGTCTTTCCACAGATCGACGTGGCGGCGGGGTTGGAGGAGGCCGATCAAGCCGTCTCCAACCATGAAGATCGCCGCCATATCCGCCGCGCGAGACGCCCAGATGTTCTCCTGCGCACGCAGGAGTCCAGGAGTCACGGGCGTCGTCTCCTGGTGCCCTGGGCCCCCGCCTTCGCGGGGGAACGATGAAGACGTCATTGGGGCTTGGCCTTCGCAGTTTGCGCGGCTTTCCAGGCGGCCACGTCTTCCAGCGCGATACTCCGCCGGAGGACCAGCGCATCCGGATCGATAACGACATGCGCGCCGGCCGGGACCGACAAGCTCGCCTTCCCGCCCGTCATCGGCAACGTCCGCGTCTTGCCATCGATCTGCACCTGAACCGGAAGCGGGAAGGGGCCATCACCCGGCGCCTTCCACGCCAGCGACAATGTATCCCCCGTCCGCGTCTCGACCAGTTCAGGCAAAGCCGCCTGCCGGAGATACACGTCGAAGAACCAGCCATAGTCCTTCCCCGTCACTTTCCGCACGAGCGCTTCATACTCCTTCGTCGACCCGAACCGCGGCGCGAAATTGCCCGGCTTGGGATCCGCGCGCCCGTAAACCGCCAGCCGCGTCACATCGAAGAACGCCTTGTCGCCGATCAGCCCTCGCAGCGTGTGAAGCATCCACGACCCCTTGTAGTAGATGTCCTGCCCCGCACCGCCCTTGTCGAGTTCGTACACCTCCTCCTCGGTAGTGACGCGCTGCTGCGTGATCGGCTTGCGGTTCATGATCGAGGTGCGTTCGCCCTGCATCATCGCGGCATAGCGCGCGCGCCCTCGCGCCACTGGCCATAGAGCGGCTGCATGTACGTGCCATACCCCTCATGCAGCCAGTAATCGTCCCAGTTCGCCGCCGTCAGCTGGTTGCCGAACCACTCATGTGCGAACTCGTGCTGGAACAGCCAGTCGAACCCCTCCGGCGCCTTCTCATAGTTATTGCCGTACGCATTGATCGTCTGGTGCTCCATGCCCTTGTGCGGGGTCTCGACCACGCCGACCTTCTCGTCGCCGAACGGGTAGGGGCCGATCATGCTTTCGAAGAAATCGAGCGTCGGCGCGAACTCGGCGAACAGTTTTTCCGCCTGCGGTTTCTCCCCCGGCAAATACCAGTAATACATCGGAATGCTGTTGCCGAAGCGGCTCTTGTACGTGCCGCTGATCTCCTCATACGGCCCGACGTTCAGCGCAATGCCATAAGTATTGGGATGCTTGGCCCGCCAGTTCCACGTCGTCCGGCCGTCCGCCAGCGTATCGACGCCGAGCAGCACGCCGTTCGATGGCGCTTTCAGCCCCTTCGGCACGGTGATGTGGAGCGTCACCAGCGCAGGCTCGCCGGTCGGGAAATCGAGGCATGGCCAGAACAGGTCGCAGCCATAGCCTTCCGCGGTGGTTGCGAACCAAGTCCGGCCGTCGGGCGTCTTCGACCAGACCATCCCGTCGTCCCACGGCGCCTTCACCGCGACGTGCGGCGTGCCGCCATAAGTGATCTTCGCGGTGACCTTACCGCCGGCCGGGACGGGTTTGGGGAGGGTGATCGTCAGCCGGCCCTCGGGATTGCTCCATGCAGTCGGCGCGAGCGGCACGCCATCGATCGTGATCGCGCTGACCGGCAGGTTGCGGTCGAGGTCGATTGGCAGGCGGGTGAGGGGGCCTTCGCGGCGAAGACCAACGTTGCCACGCCGTTCAAACTCTCCGTCTCGGGCAGGACCTCGAACGCGAGGTCCGCGCTGTCGAATTGCAGCGCGGTCTGCTCGGGTGCCAGTACGCCGCCGGACCGCTGGGTTTGCGCGGTGATCGCGGGCTCGCCCTTCTTCGGCAGTGGGGCGGCGGCAAGAAGCGCGGTGGCGCTGGCGGCGAGAAGAAAACGCAAGATCATGTCGCGTTCTCGCGCTTGGGCGGCTCGCATACAAGTGCGATCCGGCACCTTCTGTTCTCCTGCGAACGCAGGAGCCCAGGATCACTGAAACCGCCGCCCGTTACCCTGGACTCCTGCGTTCGCAGGAGAACGGCTGGCGCTTGGGCAGCGCGCTAAAACCCCTAACCACCGCCAACCAATTGATGGACGGTTCATCCTCACCATATAAGCTGTTAGCTTATGCCCCCATGCAGGCACCCACCGGAGCGTTCATGACCCAGTACCCCGTCCTTCCCCTTCGCGACATCGTCGTGTTCCCGCACATGATCGTGCCGCTGTTCGTCGGCCGCGATAAGTCCGTTGCCGCGCTCGAAGCGGCAATGGCGGCGGACAAGGAGATCTATCTCGTCGCGCAAGTCGATCCGGCCGAGGACGATCCCTCGCGCGACGACCTGTATTCGATGGGTGTCACCGCGACCGTGCTCCAGCTACTCAAGCTCCCCGACGGCACCGTCCGCGTGCTCGTCGAAGGCAAGGGCCGTGCGACTCTGGAAACGCTCGACGAAAGCGGCGATTTCCTCACCGCAACGGTCGAGCCGGTCGCCGACGCCGAGGTCGAAGGACCGGAACTCATCGCGCTGATGCGTTCGGTGGTCGACCAGTTCGAGAACTACGCCAAGCTCAACCGCAAGCTCTCGTCGGAAACCTCGGTGCAGCTATCCGAGATCGAGGACGCGTCGAAGCTCTCCGACGCGGTGATCGCCAACGTCCAGATCAAGGTCGCCGAGAAGCAGGCGATCCTGCTCGAGACCAACCCATCGAAGCGTCTCGAGATGGCGATGATCGCGATGGAGGGCGAGCTAGGCGTCCTGCAGGTCGAGAAGAAGATTAAGAGCCGCGTCAAGCGTCAGATGGAGAAGACGCAGCGCGAATATTATCTGAATGAGCAGTTGAAGGCGATTCAGCGCGAACTCGGCAACGAGGACGGCGAGGGCGAAGGCGACGAGATCGCCGAGCTGACGCAGAAGATCGCGACGCTCAAGATGAGCAAGGAAGCGCGCGGCAAGGCGACGTCGGAGCTCAAGAAGCTGAAGACGATGGCGCCGATGAGCGCCGAGGCGACCGTTGTGCGCAACTATCTCGACGTCCTGCTCGGGCTCCCCTGGGGCAAGAAGTCGAAGATCAAGAAGAACATCGCCGCCGCACAGGTGACGCTGGACGAGGATCACTATGCGCTCGAGAAGGTCAAGGACCGGATTGTCGAATATCTCGCCGTGCAGGCGCGCACCAACAAGCTGAAGGGGCCGATCCTGTGCCTCGTCGGCCCTCCGGGCGTTGGCAAGACCTCGCTCGGCAAGTCGATCGCCAAGGCGACCGGGCGCGAGTTCATCCGCCAGTCGCTCGGCGGCGTGCGTGACGAAGCCGAGATCCGCGGTCATCGCCGCACCTATATCGGCTCGCTGCCGGGCAAGATCGTCACCAACCTCAAAAAGGCCGGCACGTCGAACCCGCTGTTCCTGCTCGACGAGATCGACAAGCTCGGCCAGGACTTCCGTGGCGACCCTGCCTCGGCGCTGCTCGAGGTGCTCGACCCGGAGCAGAACGGCAAGTTCCAGGACCATTATCTGGAGGTCGATATCGACCTGTCGGACGTGATGTTCGTCTGCACCGCGAACTCGCTGAACCTGCCACAGGCGCTGCTCGACCGCATGGAGATCATCCGTCTGGAGGGCTATACCGAGGACGAGAAGGTCGAGATCGCCGAACGCCATCTGGTCGAGAAGCAGATCGAAGCGCACGGTTTGAAGCCGGGCGAGTTCACGCTGACCCAGGAAGGGCTTCGTACGCTCATCCAGCAATACACGCGCGAAGCCGGCGTGCGTACGCTGGAGCGCGAGATCGCCAAGCTGTGCCGTAAGGCGCTGCGCCAGATCCTCGAGAACAAGACCACCAGCGTCACGATCACGCCCGAGAACATCGGCGAATATGCCGGCGTGCAGAAGTATCGCCATGGCCTCGGCGAGACCGAGAACCAGATCGGTGCGGTCACCGGGCTGGCCTGGACCGAGGTCGGCGGCGAATTGCTGACGATCGAGAGCGTGACGGTTGCGGGCAAGGGGCAGGCCAAGCTCACCGGCAAGCTCGGCGATGTGATGAAGGAGTCGATCGAGACCGCGTTCAGCTTCGTCAAGGCGCGCGCACCAAGCTACGGGATCAAGCCGAGCCTGTTCGCGCGGAAGGATATCCATATCCATCTGCCCGAGGGTGCGGTGCCGAAGGATGGTCCGTCGGCGGGTATCGGCATGGTCACGTCGATCGTCTCGACGCTGACCGGCGTGCCGATCCGACGCGAGGTTGCGATGACTGGCGAGGTTACGCTGCGCGGCCGCGTGCTGCCGATTGGTGGCCTCAAGGAGAAGCTGCTTGCCGCGCTTCGTGGCGGGATCGAGACGGTGCTGATCCCGGCGGAGAATGAGAAGGACCTCGCGGAGATCCCGGCGAACATCAAGGCCGGGCTGAAGATCATCCCCGTCAGTCATGTCGACGAGGTGCTGCGTCTGGCGCTGACCGAGCCGCTCGAAGCGATCGAGTGGACCGACGCGGACGAGCTGGCGGCGCTGCCGCCGGCACCGATCGCGCCGGTCGGGGTGGCCTTCACCACTGATCCATGTTTGGATCGTACGCGATGACGCGGCGGTTTCGTTTGACAGCAGACGGAGCCGCCGCATTATTGCGCGCTGAGCGCGGTCGCGAGTCCATCGTGGCTGATTCGAGTTTTTCCGGGGGATTATATGAACAAGCAGGAGCTGATCGCGACGGTTGCCGACACGTCCGGGCTGGTTAAGGCCGACGCGGTCAAGGCCGTCGAGGCGGTGTTCGACGCGATCGAGGCATCGTTGAAGAAGGGCGACGAGGTTCGCCTGGTCGGTTTCGGCACGTTCTCGATCTCGAAGCGCAAGGCGTCTACCGGCCGCAATCCGCGGACCGGCGAGCCGATGACGATCAAGGCCTCGACCCAGCCGAAGTTCAAGGCCGGCAAGGGCCTGAAGGACGCGGTCAACTAAAGTGACCTCTATCCTCCCCCGCCAGGGGGAGGTGGCTGGCCCTTGCCAGACGGAGGGGGAGGTTGAAGACGACCTCTGCTCCGTCTCCTCCCCCTCCGTCGCCTCCGGCGCCACCTCCCCCTGGCGGGGGAGGATCGAAGCGATCGCCACTTAAGGGCTGGACAGGTGGACGGGGTCTGCCTAAAGGCCCGCTTCCGAACGAGTTTCGGGCGCGTAGCTCAGTGGTAGAGCACACCCTTCACACGGGTGGGGTCGCTGGTTCAATCCCAGCCGCGCCCACCAGATTTACGCCGGTTCCTTCGCATGAAGGGGCCGGCGTTGCTGTTTCTGGCGTGCGTCGGTGGCATCGTGATCGCGTCGCAGGCATAATTAAGCCTCTTCCGTCATCCTGACGAAAGTCAGGACCCAGAGCCATGCAGTGCGACGCCCGTTACCCTGGGTCCTGACTTTCGTCAGGATGACGGGGCGCGCGGAAAGTCGGCGCGAAACGACGCCCGTCCCCTCCGCGCAACATGACGCTTTGTTCATTAGGCTGGTTCGTTCGATCGAACTAAACGCCGCTCGTGGTCCAGTCCCGACTCTTAGATATCGCAATCAGCGAATTCGGCACCAAGGGGCTGGAAGGGGCGAGCACGCGTGGGATCGCCGCTGCGGCTGGCACCGCGATGTCGTCGATCACCTATCACTACGGCGGCAAGGAGGGCTTGTACCTCGCCGCCGCCGACCGGATCGCCGAGCGCATGTCCGCGGTGATGGGCGACCCGTCCGAGCTGTCGCACGACGTCGCGGCGGACGATGCCAGCGAAGCGCGCGCCCAGATCCACCGCATCTTCGGCCGGCTTGCGGACAAGATGGCCAGCAACGAGAGCGCCGACTGGACGCTGTTCGTGCTGCGCGAACAGATGAAGCCAAGCGAGGCGTTCGAGCGCATCTATGGCGGCGTGATGGGCCAGATGGTGCGCAGGCTCAGCGACCTCGTCTGCATCGCCACCGGCTGCGCCGAGATCCGTACCGGCAGGATCGCAACAATTACCTTGATGGGACAGGTCATCACGCTGCGGGCGAACCGCGCGACCTGCCTCAAACTGCTCGAGCGCGATGTGCTCGAACCCAACGACATCCTCGATATCAAGGCGCGTATCGACGCCAATATCGACGCCATTCTCGATTCGATGCGTGCTGAAGAACAGGGCCAGGCATGACCGACCAGAAGAACCACTCCGACGCCAACCACGACGACGAGGATCGCAAGTCCGATCCGAACGGCGAGGACCAGCAGTCCAACACCGACCAGCAGGACGAGTCTGACGACGACAAAGCCGACGGCGACGACAAGAAGCCGTCGGTGTTCAAGAAGCCGCTGTTCTGGATCATCCTCGTCATCGTCGTCGGCGGGCTGATCATCGGCGGCGTGCTCTACTGGCTCCACGCGCGGCAGTTCGAGTCGACCGACGACGCGTTCGTCGACACGCATATCGTCCGTCTCGCGCCACAGGTCGCGGGCACGCTGGTGCAGGTCGCCGACATCGACAACCGCCACGTCGAGGCGGGCCGCCTGCTCGCGGTCATCAAGGCATCGGGGCGCGATGCGCAGGTCGCCGAGGCGCAGGCGAACGAATCGCAGGCCCGCGCACAGTTCGCGCAGGCACAGGCGCAGGTCACCGCCGCCGAAGCACAACGCCAGCAGGCCGCGGCACAGGCACGCGTCCCGATGGCGGCGGCGGTGAAGGCCCAGCAGGATCTCGCGCGTTACGAGGCGTTGCTGCGGCTCGATCCGAGCGCGGTCGCCGGCCAACAGCTCGATCAGGCGCGCGCCACCGCTCGCCAGACCGCAGCCGATGCCGCCGCCGCCCGCGAGCAGATCGACACCGCCACCGCCCAGATCAGCGTCGCCAGGAAGCAGGTCGGCGCGGCAAAGTCGGTGATCGACGCCCGTCGCGCGCAGGTCGACCAGGCAAACGTCACGATCGGCGATCTCCGCCTGACCGCGCCGGTCGCAGGGCAGGTCGTTAACCGCTCGGTCAACGTCGGCTCCTATGTCGCGCCCGGCACGCAGCTTATGGCGATCGTCCCCGACACGATGTGGGTGACGGCGAACTTCAAGGAAACGCAGCTCACGCTGATGAAGATCGGCCAGCCCGTCGACATCCATGTCGACGCGTATCCGGGCGTCGACTTCAAGGGGCATGTCGACTCGATCCAGCGCGGCGCCGGCCAGGCGTTCGCCTTGCTGCCTCCGCAAAACGCGACCGGCAACTACGTGAAGGTCGTCCAGCGCGTCCCCGTCCGCATCGTGTTCGACGCGAAGAACGGCCCCGATCCGAAGCGCTATCCGATCGGCCCCGGCATGTCGGTGGTGCCGACCGTCAAGGTCCGCTGAGGTGGCCAAGGCTCCCGCGAAGGCTGATGCGGGCGGCGGTCACACGTGGTCGCCGAGCCGGTCGGCGGCGGGCAAGTACAGCCCGTGGCTGATCGTCGCGATCATCTCGATCCCGACCTTCATGGAGGTGCTCGACACCTCGATCGCAAATGTCGCGCTCGATCATATCTCGGGCGGGCTATCGATCACCACCGATCAGGCGACGTGGGTGCTGACCAGCTACCTCGTCGCCAACGCGATCGTCATCCCGATCTCGGGCTGGCTGTCGGACGCGATTGGCCGGAAACGCTATTTCCTGCTGTCGATCGCGCTGTTCACGCTCGCATCGCTGCTCTGCGGCCTCGCGCCGAACATCGGTACGCTGGTCGTCGCGCGTGTGCTGCAAGGCATCGGCGGCGGCGGATTGGCGCCGGTCGAACAGTCGATCCTCGCCGACACCTTCCCGCCGAAACAACGCGGAATGGCGTTCGCCGCCTTCGCGATCGTCGTCGTCGTCGGCCCCGTGCTCGGGCCAACACTCGGCGGCTATATCGTCGAATATTCGAGTTGGCACTGGGTGTTCCTGATCAACGTCCCCGTCGGCATCGCCGCGTGGTTCCTGGTCGAGACGTTCGTTGACGAGCCTGATCAGGTGAAGAAGGACCGTGACGAGCGCTTCAAGAACGGCCTGACGATCGACTATGTCGGCGTTGCCTTGGTCGCGCTCGGGCTCGGTTTCCTCGAACTCACTTTCGATCGCGGCGAGCGCGAGGATTGGTTCGCAAGCGGCTTCATCGTCATGTCGGCGATCATCGCCGCGGTGTCGCTGGTGACGCTGGTCGTCTGGGAGCTCAACCACAAGGACCCGGTGATCGACCTCAAGCTGATGAAGAACCGCAACTTCGCGCTGACGATCGGCGTGATGGGCGTCACCGGGATGATCCTGTTCGGCACCACGCAGCTCATCCCGCAGATGCTGCAACAGGTGCTGGGCTACAGCTCGCTCGACGCGGGTCTGGCGCTCACCGCCGGCGGTCTCGCGACGCTCGTCATGGTGCCGTTCGCGGGCCGGCTGAGCGGGCTGGTCGACGTCCGTTTCCTGCTGTTCCCGGCGTTGCTGGTGCAGGCGTTCGCGCTGTGGAACATGAGCCACCTGACCGCCGACATCGCGTTCTCCGATGCGGCGTTCGCGCGGCTGTTCCAGGCGATGGCGCTGCCGTTCCTGTTCGTGCCGATCAACGCGATCGCCTATGTCGGGCTCAAGCAGACGCAGACCGCGCAGGCATCGAGCCTGCTCAACGTCTCGCGCAACCTCGGCGGCACGATCGGCATCTGCTTTGCGCAGACGCAGCTCGCAGGCGGGTTGCAGCGGCACCAGTCGGAACTGACGCAGACGCTCAACCCGCTCGATCCGAACTATAACGACTGGATGCAGAAGGCGACGAGCGTGTTCGGCGGGCAGGGGGATGCGACGACGCCCTTGGCCGTTCTCTACAGCCAGATGCAGCGCCAGGCGACGATGCTCGCGTTTCTCGACGTGTTCCGCGCGATGATGGTGGTCGTGTTGTGCGTCGCGCCACTGGTTCTATTCATGCGCTCCGGCAAGACCGGCGGCGCGCCCTCGGGAGGGATGCATTGATGCGTGCGCGGTTCATGGTGGTTGCGGTCGCAGCCCTGCTCGCGGGGTGCACCGTCGGCCCGAATTACGTCGCCCCCGAGATGGCGGTGCCGTCGGCGTTCGTCGGTCCACAGGCCACAGTTGGGACGACGGTCGATCCAGCGCGCTGGTGGTCGGCATTCGGCGATCCGCAGCTGGACGGCCTCGTCGAGCGCGCGCTTAAGGGCAATCCCGACATCGCGATCGCCGCCTCGCGCGTGCGCCAGGCGCGGTTGCAGGAAATCGTCGCGCGCTCGCAAGGCCTGCCGAGCGTCAACGCCAGCGCCAGCCCGAGCCATATCGAGTTCAGCAAGAACGCCGGCCTCTCGTCGATCGCACGCGCGTTCAGCGGTGGCACGGGGGCAGGCGGCACCGGCTCGACCGGCGGCATCGCGCTGCCCGGTAGCGGGATCACGACGTACTCGGTCGGGTTCGATGCAAGCTGGGAGCTCGACCTGTTCGGTGGAGTCCGCCGCAGTACCGAAGGTGCGCGGGCACGGACGGAGGCGGCAGTCTGGTCGAAGCGCGACGCCGCGGTGACCCTCGCCGCCGAAGTCGCGCAGGCGTATTTTGCGCTGCGGCTCGACCAGGCGCAGCTCGCGACGATCGACGGCGAGATCGCCAACCAGCAGCGCGCGCTGACGATCGCGGGCAACATCGCCAAGGTCGGCCTCGTCCCGCCGATCGACGTCACCCGCCAACGCGCTTCGATCACGTCGACGCAGGCGCGCGCCGAACCGGTCCGCGCCGATGTGGATGTTCGGATGCATGCCTTGGCGATCCTGCTCGGCGAGCCACCCGCGACGCTGATGACCGAACTCGCAGCGCCGTCGGTCGCACCGCTCGGCGTGCCGTCGATCCCCGCTGGCCTGCCCTCCGAGCTGTTGCGGCGGCGTCCCGATATCCGTGCCGCCGAACGCGATCTGGCGGCTTCGACCGCGGATATCGGTGTCGCGGTGGCGGATATGTATCCGAAGTTCAGCCTGACCGGCATGAGCCAGTTGATCTCGACCGCGCTCGGCAATCTGTTCTCGGGTGACAGCCTCCAGCTGACCGCGAGCGGTGCGGCGCAATTCCCGTTGCTCGATTGGGGGCGGCGCAAGTCGACCGTGAAGTCGCGCGAGGAGGACCGTGAGCAGGCGTATCTCCGCTATCGCTCGACCGTGTTGCAGGCGTTGCGCGACGTCGAGGATCCATTGGCTCAGATCGCCGCCGAGCGGCGTCGGAATGCGGCGCTGCAACGGGCGATCGTCGATGCACAGAGCAGCGCAAAGGCGGCGGAGTCGCAGTACCGGACCGGGTTCGTGGCGCAGAATACGCTGCTGGACGCGCAGACGGATGTGCTGGCCGCGCGCGAGCAGCTGGTGGCCAGCGACGCACAGTTGCGCCAGCTGACGGTGGCGTTGTTCAAGGCGCTCGGTGGCGGTTGGGAGCAGGCGGAGTAGCTCTGCCGTCCCAGCACATTCTGCGATCCCTGGATTAAATTATTGTCACGTTGATTCCGACATATCGCTGCAACATATCGGGACGAAAGGGTGTGTGTCGCCGCTCCCTCTCCCCCTGTGGACGGCGACTTGACCGGGTCTCCCCTGTCCCGGTCTTCTCCCTGAACTACGGGGCGACCATCACGGTCGCCCCGCCTTTTGCGTTCTGGGACGATGCTCGAATGGCATTCGCGCGCCACGCGTCCGCCTTCCGACACGCGTCTGGGCCCGTCACGCCCCCAATATCCGTCATCCCAGCGAAAGCTGGGGTATTTCTCGTGGTGGGTGACCCTCGCCAAACCGGGATATTCCAGCTTTCGCTGGAATGACGGCAAGGCAAAAGTATCGCCTGCCATCATCCGCCGACACACCCATCCGCCATACCCGTCACCCCAGCGAAAGCTGGGGTATCTCTCGTAATGCGCGACGCTCGCCAAATCGGGATATTCCAGCTTTCGCTGGAATGACGGCTGGGAACATGATCGACGCTTCGTCGTCCGCCAATACGCGTCGTCCCAGCGAAGGCCAGCGAAGGCCGGCGATGGCAGATGAAGATGGCGACGGTAGGCGAAGATATCGCGCTTTCCAACATCCCGCCATCACACCCATCCGCCAAAACACGTCATCCCAGCGAACGCTGGGATATCCCTCGTGGTGGGCGACGTGGGCCTCACGGGGATATCCCCGCTTTCGCTGGGATGACGGTCGTTTTGGGTAGCTAACGGTTTGGACGGCGACGCGTCCGTCGTCCCGGATCGCTCCGGGACGACGTAGCAGTCTTACGCGGCCAGCTTGCGCAGGACGTAGTGGAGGATGCCGCCGTTGAGGAAATATTCCAACTCGTTGACGGTATCGATCCGGCACTTGGTCTGGAACGTCTCGCTCGACCCGTCGGCGCGGGTCATTTTGACCGTAACGTCCTGGCGCGGGCGGATGCTCGCGACGTCGAGGATCGTGAAGGTCTCCGAGCCGTCGAGGCCGAGCGTCTTGCGATCGGTGCCTTCGGCGAACTGCAACGGCAGCACGCCCATGCCGACCAGGTTCGAGCGGTGGATGCGCTCGAAGCTCTCGGTGATAACGGCGCGGACGCCCAACAGGTTGGTGCCCTTGGCAGCCCAGTCGCGCGACGAGCCGGTGCCGTATTCCTTGCCGGCGACGATCACCAGCGGGGTGCCGTCCTGCTTGAAGCGCATCGCTGCATCGTAGATCGCCATGACTTCGCCGTCGTACTTCGACATGCCGCCTTCGACGCCGGGGACCATCTCGTTCTTGATGCGGATGTTGGCGAAGGTGCCGCGCATCATCACGTCATGGTTGCCGCGACGTGCGCCATAGCTGTTGAAGTCCGCCTTGCTGACCTGATGCTCCTGCAGGAAGCGGCCTGCGGGCGAGTCCGCCTTGATCGAACCGGCCGGCGAGATGTGATCGGTGGTGATCGAATCGCCGAGGATCGCGAGCGGCTTGGCGTCGATGATGTCCTGGACCGGCGACGGCGTCATGCTGAGGCCCTCGAAATAGGGCGGGTTGGCGACATAGGTCGACCCTGCACGCCATGCGTAGGTGTCCGACCCCGTGACGTCGATCTCGCGCCACTTGGCGTCGCCCGCATAGACGTCGCCGTAGCGCGCGCCGAACATGCCGGCGTCGATGTTGGCGTCCATCGTCGTGCGGACTTCCTCGTTGGTCGGCCAGATGTCGCGCAGATACACGTCCTGGCCGTCAGACCCCTGGCCCAGCGGCGTCTCGATCATGTCGGTCGTGACGGTGCCCTTGATCGCATAGGCGACGACGAGCGGCGGGCTCGCCAGGAAGTTGGCGCGGACGTCGGGCGACACGCGGCCCTCGAAGTTGCGGTTGCCCGAGAGCACCGACGCCGCGACGAGGTCGTTCTCGTTGATCGCAGCCGAGATCGCAGGCGCAAGCGGCCCCGAGTTGCCGATGCAGGTGGTGCAACCATAGCCGACGAGATTGAAGCCGAGTGCGTTCAGGTCCGCGGTGAGGCCGGCCTTGTCGAGATAGTCGGTGACGACCTGCGAACCGGGGGCGAGCGAGGTCTTCACCCACGGCTTCGACTTGAGGCCGAGTGCGTTCGCCTTGCGCGCGACCAGACCAGCAGCGACCAGCACCGACGGGTTCGACGTGTTGGTGCAGCTGGTGATCGCGGCGATCACGACGTCGCCGTCGCCGATGTCATGCTCGCGACCTTCGACCGCGACGCGCGGGCTGCTCCTTGTGGTAGAGCTTGTGGAGGTCGCTGTTGAACACCTCGTCGACCTTGTTGAGGCTGACGCGGTCCTGCGGGCGCTTCGGGCCTGCGAGCGAGGCGACGACGGTGCCCATGTCGAGTTCGAGCGTGTCGGTGAACACCGGATCCTCGGCGTTCTCGTCGCGCCAGAAGCCGTTGGCCTTGGCATAGGCCTCGACCAGCTCGACGTTCTCATCGGACCGTGCCGTGAGACGCATGTAATCGAGCGTCTTGTCGTCGATCGGGAAGAAGCCGCAGGTCGCGCCATACTCAGGCGCCATGTTGGCAATCGTCGCGCGATCGGCGAGCGTCATCGACGACAGGCCGGGGCCGAAGAACTCGACGAAGCGGCCGACCACGCCCTTGGCGCGCAGCATCTGCGTGACGGTGAGCACGAGATCGGTGGCGGTGATGCCCTCGTTCAACTTGCCGAGCAGCTTGAAGCCGACGACCTCGGGGATCAGCATCGACACGGGCTGGCCGAGCATCGCGGCCTCGGCCTCGATCCCGCCGACGCCCCAGCCGAGCACACCGAGACCGTTGATCATCGTCGTGTGGCTGTCGGTGCCGACCAGCGTATCGGGATACGCGATCATGGTGCCGTCGCCGTGGTCACCCGACGACGCCGACGACCAGACGGCCTGGCCGATATATTCGAGGTTCACCTGGTGGCAGATGCCGGTGCCGGGGGGACGACCTGGAAATTGTCGAGCGCCTTGCTGCCCCACTTGAGGAACTCATAGCGCTCGATGTTGCGTTCATATTCGAGGTCGACATTGTCGTGGAACGCCTGCGGGGTGCCGAACTCGTCGACCATCACCGAGTGATCGATGACGAGGTGGACGGGGACCTGCGGGTTGATCTTCTCGGGGTTGCCGCCAAGCTTGGTCATCGCGTCGCGCATCGCGGCGAGGTCGACCACGCAGGGGACGCCGGTGAAATCCTGCATAAGTACGCGCGCCGGGCGATACTGGATCTCGCGGTCGCTGCGACGCTCCTTCTGCCAGTCGACGATCGCCTGGATATCCTCGCGCGTCACGGTCACGCCGTCCTCGAAGCGCAGCAGGTTCTCGAGCAGCACCTTCATCGAGAAGGGCAGGCGGCTGATGTCGCCGAGCTGTTCCGACGCCTTGGCGAGGCTGTAATAGTCGTACGACTTGCCGCCGGTGGAGAGGCTGGTGCGGGTCTTGAGGGTGTCCTGGCCGATGGCAGTCATAGGGGTCCTTCCCGTGGGCGTCGGGCCGCCGGGCGCCGAGGGGAAAGCAGCCGTATAGGCCACGCGGGCGCGTCGGGGACCGAGCGAAAAATGCTGTTACCGCTGGGGCCTTAGCAAGGGGGAGCGGATCGGGGAAGGGCGCGGGTGGCCGGCGGGAGAGGATAACTGCAATTGCAGTAAGCTTGACCGCGCCCGCGCCCGCGACGACCCATCGGGCGGGCATCGTCGATCGACACGATCAGCCTTTCTTCGCCAATGGAACAGCGTAAGGCGCGGGTGATGACGCGCCACGACCTAGAACCGCAAACCGACCGGCCTGCCGCATCGCTGTGGATCGGGACCTATGCCGACGGCGGCGGGAAGGGGGTGTATCCGTTGCATCGCGGTGCCGGGGAATGGACGATGCCCGCGCCGGCACATCCCGCGCAGAACTGTTCGTTTGGCGTCCATGCCACGCGGTTCGATCTTCATTATCTGGTCGACGAGCATGGCGGGTCGGTCGGGGTGTTCCGCAGGCGCGAGGATGATGGGGCCGCGCCCTGGGATTGCCTCGCACAAATACCGACTGGCGGCGTCGCACCATGCCACATCGCGCTTGATCGCAGCGAGTGCTGGTTCGCGGTCGCCAATTACGCCAGCGGCAGCCTGTCGGTGCAAAGCCTCGACCCGCAGACCGGTCTCCCGGTCGGCGTGCCGATCGTGCGGCAAAACACCGGGTCGGGACCGAATCCCGATCGGCAGCAGTCGCCCCACGCGCATTGGGTCGGGTTCAGCCCGGATAATCGCTGGCTCTACGCAACCGATCTCGGCACCGATCAGGTGCTGGCGTTCGCGTTCGATGCCGAGGACGGTACGCTCGGTCAGCCGATCGTCGCACTGGATGCGCCACCCGGCTCAGGGCCACGCCACCTTCTGCTGCACCCCCACCGACCGGGGTTGGCCTATCTCGCGTGCGAGCTGACCAATCACCTGGTCGTCCTGGAGATCGAGGGGGCGGTGTTCCGCCCGCGCAGGACGGTATCGACCCTGCCGGTCGATGCGGCACAGGGGTCGATCGTCGCGCACATCGCGGCAAACGCGGCGGGCAACCGGCTTTATGTGTCGAACCGGGGCGACGACAGCATCGCCGTCTTCGCGCTCGATGACGAGGGCGACCCGGTCCTGCTCCAGCATGTCGCCAGCGGCGGGGCCTCGCCGCGATTCTTCCTGTTGCTCGAGGATGAGCGCCAGATGATCGTCGCGCACGAACGCGATCACCGCGTGACGCTGCTCGATATCCAGTTGGACGGCACGTTGTCGCCGACCGCGACCGGCATCGTCGTTCCCGGTGCGGCGTTCGTGTTCGATAGGCGGTCTCGAAGACCCGCCTGACCGCCGCCCGCCAGACTACCGCGCGTCCGACTACCGCCCGCCTTTAGCGTTAATCGCCTAGCTCACGCTTGCGATCAGCAGCGTCAATTCATCGCGGACCGGGTTCAGTTCGATCCGACTCGGGCGGAGCGCCCGCCGCTTGCCGGGATACGCGGCACGCACGGCATCGCACAGATCCTTGACGGGAACGCGGATGCAGGCGCCCTCGTCGCAGACCAGCCGCGGCGTGCTCACGGTGTTGCCGCAAGTCGGTATCTCGCCGGCGATCGCCGGTGCGGTGCTCAGGAAAAGGCATGCGGCTGCGACCCGCAAAACGGGTGTCGTGATCGTCATAGGTCTGGCCCCCACAGGCGTTTGAACTTGGTAACCAGATCATTAGGCTTGAAAAGTTTCGGTATCGTTTCGATTTCGCCGCCGCCGCGACGAAAATCGCGAACGATCCAGGAATGGCACGTCGCTATCGATATTGTACGCATCGTCTATTGTTGTCGGCCAACAATTCAGGATAATATCCGGGACTGAATTCGATCGGACAATAATAACAACCATCAAATAAAATGGCGTATAGGTCGTGGGGGCATTCCGGATCGATGATATCGAATACGGTGATCGGCAAAGCCTTGAGAGGATAAAGATTACACGGGGGTGATAATCATGACGGCGAGATCGGCGGTAGCAGTACGAACATTGGGCATGTCGCGAACCGCGGCATCCGCACTTCGGACGCTCGCAATCACGTCGGAAGGGCTCGAAGCGCTGTTTGATCGCTTCACGGACCGATCATTTTCCGAAGCTTTCGAACAGCTTGTGCAGCAGATCTATCGACTTAGCGGGCGAGTGATCGTCACTGGCATGGGCAAGAGCGGAATCATCGCGCGCAAGGTCACTGGGACGCTCACCTCGACCGGTACGCCTGCGATGTTCCTCCACCCCGCCGAAGCGGGGCATGGCGATCTCGGCATGATCACCGACAAGGATCTGGTGCTGATGATCACGCTCTCGGGCGAGAGCGCCGAACTCGCGCCGATCATCACCTATTGCAAGCGCTTCGGTATCCCGATGGCCGCGATCACCTCACGCGCGCAGCACGGCGGGACGCGCGGCGGACGTGCTGATCAACCTCCCGGCGGTGCGCGAGGCTTGCCCGATCGCGCTGACGCCGACCACCTCGTCGACGCTGCAACTCGTGCTCGGGGATGCGCTGGCGATGGCGCTCGTCGACCTGCGCGGTTTCTCGGCGGACGATTTCTACAAATTCCATCCCAATGGCCGGTTGGGCGCGCAACTGCTCAAGGTGCACGACCTGATGTCGACCGGCGGCGACGTTCCCAAGGTCCGGCCCGATGCCAGCCTGCTCGATGCGACCACCGAGATGACGCGGGCGCGGTTCGGAGGCACCGCAGTCGTCGATGCCGAGGATCGGCTGGTCGGCGCGTTCACCGATGGCGATCTGCGCCGAACGATCACCGGCGGCGGCAGCATGGCCGCGCGCGTCGATGCGTGGATGACGAGCAACCCGATCAAGATAGCCCCGAACGAGCTTGCGTCCGAGGCGCTTCGCCGGATGCAGGCGAACAGCGTGACGATGATGTTCGTCGCCGATGCCGGCTATCTGCTCGGTGTCATCCACATGCACGATACGTTGCGCGCAGGCATCGCCTGACAATCCTGGTGGTCATCCCCGCCCGCGGTGGGTCGTCGCGGCTGCCGATGAAGCCGTTGCGGACGATCGCCGGGCTCAGCCTGCTGCATCGGACGATCGGGCTCGGTCGCCGCGCGATCGCACAGCTCGACGATGCCACGCTGGTCGTCGCGACGGACACGCCGGAAATCGCAGCGCATGCCCGCGCAATCGGGTGTGAGGCGATCATGACGCGGCGGGCGATCACCTCGGGGTCGGGGCGTGCGCTAGCCGCGGCGATGGCGACGAAGACGCAGAGCGGCCTATCGCCGCGGATCGTCGTCAATCTCCAGGGTGACGCGCCGTTCCAGTCGCCTGCTGCGGTCGCGGCGGTGACGGCCGCGCTCTCGGTCGGAACCGCGGATATCGCGACGTCGGTGGTCCGGCTTGACTGGCCTGCGCTCGATGCGCTGCGCCTGCACAAGCGAACCGCACCGTTTAGCGGCACCACGTGCGTGCGCACCACCGCGGGGCGGGCGCTGTGGTTCTCGAAGCAGATCCTGCCGGCGATCCGCGACGAAGCTACCGTGCGGGCGCTGTCGATGACGCTGTCGCCGGTATGGCGGCATGTCGGGCTCTATGCTTACCGGCTGGCCGCGTTGCAGGCGTTCGAAGCGTCGGCGCAGACCGAACTCGAGCGCCATGAGGGGCTCGAGCAGCTTCGCCTGTTCGAGCTCGGCCTGACGATCGATGCGGTCGAGATCGCACCGGCACGGTTCGACATTTCGGGGATCGATACGGAGGCGGACATCGTCCGGGCCGAGGCGTTGATCGCGGCGCATGGCGATCCGCTGGACGATCCATGATCGCGCGCGTGTTCGTCGTCCGCCACGGCAATACGTTCGGCACGGATGATGCGCCGCGCCGGATCGGCGGCCGCACCGATCTGCCGCTGGTCGTCACCGGCCGTGAACAGGCGCGCGCGCTGGGTCATGACTTTGCGCGGCGCGGCATCGTCTTCGATCGCGTCGTCTGCGGTCCGTTGCGTCGCACCCGACAGACGGCCCAGATCCTGCTGGCGGCGGCAGGGCAGGATCGCGCGGTGACGATTGCCGAATGGCTGCGGGAGATCGACCATGGGCCCGACGAGGATCGCTGCGAAACCGCCGTGCTCGCGCGCGTCGGGCAACCCGCGCTCGACGCCTGGAACACCGATGCGGTCGCGCCCGATGGGTGGCAGGTCGATGCCGATGCGCGTCGGAGTGCCTGGCGCGGCGCACTGGCCGCCGCCGCCGGTACGCTGCTGGTGGTCACGAGCAGCGGACACGCCCGCTTCGCCTTGCCCGGCGTGACGAGGTTGCGCACCGGCGCCTACGGGATGATCGCCGTGGGCGCGAACGCGCCGCCCCTGGCGGTGAGTTGGGACGTGCGTCCGTGACCCGCCGGACTTAACCGGGGCATCGCTGCCGGAATCGCCGTTCCGTCCCAACCGTGCCGCAACGGCCATTGTCCCCGACGCCCAGTTTCTGGCACGTCGAGGGAAGTCGCAGCAAACGGGCGGCGCTTACGCCTTCACCACCTCATCGATCGCGACCAGCTTCGCCAACAGCGGTGCGATCCAGTCGAGTGGCAACATGATCGCCCCGTCCGACGGCGCGTTGGCGGGGTCGTCATGCGCTTCGGCGAACACCGCGGCGACCCCCGCCGCGACCGCTGCACGCGCCAGAACCGGCGCGAAGTCGCGGTCGCCACCCGAGGAGTCGCCGTGACCGCCCGGCGCCTGCACCGAATGCGTCGCGTCGAACATCACCGGATAGCCGGTGCGCGCCATGATCGGCAGCGCGCGCATGTCCGATACGAGCGTGTTGTAGCCGAAGCTCGCGCCGCGATCGCACAGGATGATGCCCTCGTTGCCCGTCGACGCGATCTTCGCCGCGACCGCCGTCATGTCCCACGGTGCGAGGAACTGGCCCTTCTTGACGTTGACCACGCGTCCCGATCGCCCTGCGGCGAGCAGCAGGTCGGTCTGCCGGCTGAGGAACGCGGGGATCTGCACGATGTCGACCGCGTCCGCGACCGCGGCGACCTGGTCGACCGCGTGCACGTCGGTCAGCACCGGACAGCCGAACGCGTCGCGAACGTCGGCGAGGATCCGCAGGCCTTCGTCGAGGCCGATGCCGCGCCGGCCCGTGCCGGAGGTCCGGTTTGCCTTGTCGTAGGAGGCCTTGAACACGAACGGTACGCCGGCGGCGCGTGTCGCAGCGACCAGATAGTCGGCCAGCCGCAGGCTATGGTCGCGGGTTTCGATCTGGCATGGCCCACTGACGAAGACGAACGGCAGGTCGGAGGCGAACGTCACCGCGCCGACGGTCACGCGCCGGATAGGCGACGGCGCAAGCGTCATGACTGCGCCTTGACGAAACGCCGCACCATCTGGCCTCGCCAAAGCCAGTACCCCGGGTGATAATTGAAGAAAAACCAACCGAACCCGCGACATGCCAGCAGTGCAGGGATCGCCATCGGATCGTTTTGATCGCGCATTCGACGGTAGAATTCAGTATCTGCCACGTATCGATTGGATTCACTGCCGCCGCCGGCAATACCATAGGCATTGTCGTGTAATTGACAGCCGCGATTGCGATTATATTTGCGGTGATCCAAGAGGTGGCAATAGTTGCGTTCAGGCGGTTTTTCGTCAGTCGGCATGCGGGAAGTAGGCGGCGATCGTGACGATATTCAAGCGCAAAGTCTTTTACGTCGGCGGCTTCGATCCCCGCGGCGTGCGTTTTTATTACAATCTCGCCAAGGAACAGCTTGGTCGCTATGCCGACAAGACCGGTGAGGCCGTGACCATGTCTAGCCGCCGCAAGGCCTCGGCGATCCGCAGCGACTGGACGATCCGCAACGATACCGCCGACGCGACCACCGACTATAGCTTCCTGCGGTGGGAGGACATCGTCCAGCAGGCGTGGATCCGCAATCCGGTCCAACTCGCCCTGCGCGCCGCCCGTGTCTATGCCGGGTATCTCCGCCTGTTCGATTTCGCCACCGTCAGGAAGCTCGCCACCGGCCCGCTGGTGACGATGCTCTATCCGCCGATCCTCGGCATCCTGCTGCCCTTGCTACTCGCGCTGCCGGTGTTCCTGATCGCGCTGCTCTGGTTGCCGTGGTGGCTCGCGCTCGGCCTAGGCCTCGTCATCGGCGGCGCGGGCGCGATCCCGCTGCTCGACGCAATCCGCGCGCCGTGGCTGCTGAGGTTCGCCGTGTTCAACGGCGAGTTCGGCGACGGCGAGGGCAGCCCAGCGCTTCAGGCGCGGCTCGACGCGTTCGCCGACGAGATTGCGAAGGACCTGCACGGCGATCATGACGAGGTGCTGCTGGTCAGCCACAGCAACGGCTCGATCCTCGCGATGCTGCTGATGGCGCGACTGCTCGAGCGCTATGACGGCATTCTGCCGGCGAATTTCGTGCTCGTCACCTATGGCCACTGCATCCCGCTGGTCGCCTGCCGCCGCGACGCGGTGCGGTTTCACGCGCGGCTTCGGTATCTGTCGCATCAGGATTTCCGCTGGATCGACATCGGCTCGCCACCCGATGGCGCGGCGTTCTTCGGGGCGAACCCGCTGCTGCTGGTCGGCCCGTCGCCGCGCCCGCAGATCGAACTGCTCAGCCCGCGCTTCCACCGGTTCTACGAGCCCGAAACCTATCACAAGGGCTGGCGCAACAAATACGAGATCCATTTCGACTATCTGCGCGTCGGCGACCGCGTGAGCCCGCTCGATCTGCCCAGCCTCACCGCATCCGCGCGCAGCATCGAGGCCTCGGTCGCGGCGTTCCGGACGATCGCATGAGCGTCCGCTTCACGCCGCCCTATCCACAGCCGCACGCCACCAGATCCTCGCTGTTCAAACGGTTCCTGCGCGGCTGGAATTCGTGGATCCACGTGCTGTTCGACAAAAGCTACACGATGAAGATGGGCGAGATGCACCTGCCCGCGCTGTCGTTCTACATCGCCAACGAGCTGCCGCTGGTCCGCCGTATCCTCGAGACCGATGCGGCAATATTTCCCAAGGACGCCTTTCTTAACGACCTGCTCGATCCGCTGATCGGCAATTCGGTGTTCTCGTCGAACGGGCAGGATTGGCGCGATCAGCGCGCGATGGTGAACCCCGCGTTCAGCCATACCGCGCTGAAGGGCGTGTTCCCGATGATGGCCGCCGCGGTCGACGATCTGCTCGCGACGATGCGCGGCCTCGACCTGGCGAAGCCGGTGGCGATCGATCCGCTGGCGACACACATCGCCGCCGACGTGATCTTCCGCACGATGTTTTCGCAGCCACTCGATGCGGCCGGCGCGCGCGAAATCTTCGAGGCGTTCCACGAGTATCAGAAGCAGGCGCAGCGCAGCGCGATGCTGCGGCTCTATCGCCTGCCGGGGTTCGGCTATCTCGGTCGCGCGCGCCGCGCCGCCGCACGAATCCACGCGGTATTCGCGGGGATCGTCGCCGAGCGCTACGCGGCGACGCATGCGCGCGGCGAGCGGGGCGCGGACATCCTCCAGTCGCTGATCGATGCGCGCCATCCGCGGACCGGCGCAGCGTTCACCGAGCACGAGGTGATGGAGCAGGTCTCGACAATCTTCCTCGCCGGGCACGAAACCGCGGCGAGTGCGATCACCTGGGCGCTGTACCTGCTCGCGCGCGACCCCGCGTTGCAGGATGCGATCCGCGCGGAGGCGGGGGAGGGGCCGCTCACCTACGGGTCGCTGAAGGGCCTGAGCGTGACGCGCAACGTCTTCCGCGAGACGCTGCGGCTCTATCCGCCGCTGAGTTTTCTCGTGCGCAGCGTGACCTGCCCGGTCGAGATGCGCGACAAGCATCTCGATCCCGGCGCGATGCTGGTCGTGTCGCCGTGGCTGGTCCAGCGCAACCGCGATAATTTCCCCGAGCCGCACGGCTTCGATCCCGATCGCTTCGACGATCCCGACCAGGCCGACGCGTGTCGCCACGCGTATCTCCCGTTCGGCAAGGGGCCGCGGGTGTGTATCGGCGCGGGGTTCGCACAGCAGGAGGCGTTGCTGACGCTGGCGGGGATCGTGCGGACGTTCGATCTCGCGACGATCCCCGGCGACGATCCCGAACCGATCAGCCGCCTGACGCTGCGCGCGGGCAACGGCGTCCGCCTGATGCTGACGCTGCGCTAACGAGCGTCCTTCCCCTCAATCCGCCGCGATCGGACCCTTGGGGGGATCGGGGCGGCGGGTGAACCAGACCAGCACGATCAACGCGAGGCATAGCCACGACGACAGTCGGAACAGGTCGGTCGACGCCAGCAGATACGCCTGCCCGACGAGTTGGCGCGTGACGACGGCGGCGGACTGCACGTCGGTCAGCCCCATCCGTGCCAGCCCCTCGCGCGCCAGCTGATACGGCGAACCCGCGCCGACCGCCTCCGACAAGCGGCTTTGGTGGAGCGTCTCGCGCCGGTCCCATGCGGTGGTGATCAGCGACGCCGCGAAGCTGCCCGCGGTGATCCGGACGAAGTTCGAGATGCCGGTCGCCGATGGCAGCCGCTCGGCCGGGATGCGGTCGAACGAGATCGTCAGCATCGACAGGAAGAACGTGCTCATCGCGATTCCCTGCACCAGCATCGGCAGCATCAGATCGTAGAAGCTCGCATAGGTCGTGTAGCCCGAACGCAGGTAATAGGAGTAGCCGAACGCCGCGAACGCCACGCTGGCGAGGATGCGCGCATCGAACTTGCCCGCGAGCTTGGCGACGAACGGCGTCAGGATCACCGCGACCGCACCGCTGGGGGCAGCCACCAGCCCGGCCCAGGTCGCGGTATAGCCCATCTGCGTCTGCAGCCAGAGCGGCAGTAACAGCGTGTTGGCGAAGAACACCGCATAGCCTAGGCAGAACGCGGTCGTGCCGATCGCGAAGTTGCGGTTCTTGAACAGCGTCAGGTTCACCGCGGGGTTGGCGTCGGTGAGCTCCCAGATCAGCCAGCCGACAAAGCCGATCGCGGCGACGATGGTGGCGATGACGATCCGGTCGGCGGCGAACCAGTCGTCGTTCTTGCCGAGATCGAGCACGATCTGGAGCGCACCGACCCACACAACCAGCAGGATCAGCCCGACCTGATCGATCGGCAGCTTTCGCGTCGGCGTGTCGCGTTTGCCCAGCTTGTTCCAGCAGATGAACGCGGTGAACACGCCGAACGGCACGTTGATCAGGAAAATCCAGCTCCAGTGATAGTTATCGGAGATGTAGCCGCCGAGGATCGGTCCCATGATCGGCGCGACGAGCGTCGTCATCGACCAGATCGCGAGCGCGGTGCCGCGTTTATGCGCGGGGAAGATCGCGATCAGCAGCGCCTGGCTGCCGGGGATCATCGGCCCCGAGACGGCGCCCTGGAGGACGCGGAAACCGATCAGCGAGGGCAGGTCCCACGCGATCCCGCACAGGAACGAGGCGATCGTGAAGAGCGCGACGGACACGCAGAACGTCCGCACCACGCCGAACCGGCCCATCAGCCATCCGGTGAGTGGCACCGCAACGCCGTTGGCGACGGCAAACGCGGTCACGATCCAGGTCGAGTTGTCACTGGACACGCCGAGGTTGCCCGCGATCGTCGGCAGCGAGACGTTGGCAATGGTGGTGTCGAGCACCTGCATGAACGTGCCAAGCGCGAGCGCGAACGCGGTGAGCGCGAGCGATCCGCCGACGAGCGGGGCAGGGCCGGTAGTGGAGGGGGCGGCCATTATGCGACGTTCCGGTGAGGGCAGAGCACCCCGCCACGGCCACCACCCTGACCAGAGGCACCACCCCGGCGGAGGCCGGGGCCCAGTTGGGGAACGTTGCTGATGATCGACGGCGTGCCGTTACGACCACCTCTCCAACTGGGCTCCGGCCTCCGCCGGGGTGGTGTGGTATGTATGCGGGTGGTCAGCAACAAGACTGTTTCCCCGCGAAGGCGGGGACCCAGACTGGGCTCCCGCCTTCGCGGGAGAACAATGAGGAAGGGACCGATCCCAAGTGATGGCCACCGCCCGATCATCACCGGTTCGCCGCAATGATCTGCCGGATCTTCGCCTCGACCGCAGCAACGCCCGCGCCCGTCGCGAGCCCCTTGTATGCCGCTACCGCCGGCCGCCCGACCATCGTGCCGGACTTGTCCGCGGTGTCGACGATCGTGTTCACCGACAGCCCGACTCGCAACGGGTTCCGCCGCAGCCCGCCCTTGTCGAGCGCGATCCGGACCGGCACGCGCTGCGTGATCTTGATCCAGTTGCCGCTCGCATTCTGCGGCGGCAGCAGCGCGAACGCATTGCCGCTGCCCGCGCCAAGCCCGACCACGTGGCCATGATAGACCAGATCGTCGCCGTACATATCCGCGGTCACCGTTGCCGGCTGCCCGATCCGCAGATCGCGCAACTGCGTCTCGCGGAAGTTCGCATCGACCCACACGCGGTCGAGCGGCACCACCGCCATCAACGGCATCCCCGCCGACACCTGCTGCCCGAGCTGCACGGTCCGCTGCGCCACCACCCCGTCGATCGGCGCGACGACATGCATGTGGCTCCGCGTGATCGCCGCGCGGCGATAGGCCGCGATCGCCGCCATCACCGCCGGGTTGTTCGACACGGTGGTGCCGGCAACGCCGCTGCGCGACTGCGCCTGCTGGCTACGCGCGAGTTGCAGCGTCGCCGCCGCCACCTTCACCTGGTCCGCCGCATGGCTCAGTTCCTCACCCGAGATCGCGCCCTCGGCCGCCGCGCCACGCCGCCGCGCGAGGTCGTTCCGCGCCCGCGCCAGCTCGGCTTCCGCCTGCACGACCGCGGCCCCGGTCTCGTTCACCTTCGAAAAATCCGACCGGGTCGAGCGCACCGCCCGCGCCAACTCCGCCTCGGCCGAGGCGACACCGACATCCGCGGTCGCGGCGTCGAGATCGATCAGCGGCTGGCCTGCCTTCACCACCTGCGTGTTGTCGGCGTGGATCGCGGTCACCTGTCCCGGATCGCGCGCGGTGATCGAGACGACGTCGCCCGCGACATACGCGTCGTCGGTCTCCTGCTCGGGCGCGGCGAGCAGGAAATGGAACACCGCCCACACGATCGCGCCGATCAGCACGACCACGCCGAGGATCGTCAGCGCACGCTTGCGACCCTGCGGATTGCCCGCAGGCGCAGCGACAGGTGGGGAAGTCTGCGTATCGGTCATCGTGTCACACCCTGAAAATCGAAACCACCACCCAGCGCCAGCACCAGCTGGACGCGCTGTTGCGCGGAATTTGCGGCAAGATCGGCATCGGCTTGCTCGGCTGCGAGCAACCGTACGTCGTTGTCGACCAGATCGAGCCGGCTATCGAGCCCGCTCGACACGCGGATCGCATTCAACCGCCCGGTCTCGGCATAGCCGCGCACCACCTCGCGTTGCCGCTTTCGGTCGGCATCCAGCGCACCGATCCGCGCCACGGCATCCGCCGCCTCGCGCACCGCGCCGATCACGCGGTCATTATAGTCCGCGGTCGCCAGATCGAGCGCCGCGGTCGCTCCCGCCAGATCCGCCTTTAACCGGCCGCTATCAAAGATCGGCAGGTGGATCGCCGGCCCGACGCCGACCGTCCCGGCATCGAGCGAGACCAGATTGCCAAGCCCGATCGCCTGGAACCCCGCCATCGCCGCCAGATTCACGTTCGGATAAAAGCACGTCGTGCCACCTGACGTCCCGCCGCCGCTGCCTCGATCCGCGCCTGCGCCGCCGCAATATCGGCCCGCCGTGCGAGCAGATCGGCGGGTACCGACGCAGGCAACGGCAATACCGCATCGAGCTTCAATGCGGTCGCACCGATCGTCGCCGGATAGTCCACCCCGCGCCCGGCGAGTGCCGCCAGCGCGTTCTTCGCCAGCACCTGCGCCGCCTGCGCGCGCACCAGAGCCTGTCGCGCCTGCGCCAGCAACGTCGTCGCCGCCTGCGCATCCAGCTTGCTGCCGAGCTTGTTGCGGATCCGCACGTTGACCAGCCGCAGCGTATTCTCACGCGTCGCGATCGTTCGCGTCGCGATTCCGGCCTGCGCCTCGGCGCGTTCGAGGTCGATATAGGTCTGTACCACAGCTCCCGACAGCGCCAACCGCGCCGCCGCCAGATCGAGCGCAGCCGCCCTTACCGACGCACGTGCGCCAACGATCGCTGCCTTCTGCCGCCCGAACAGATCGAGGTTCCACGACAGGTTCGCCGCCACCGTCCCGACGAACCGCGTCGACCCCGCATAGGGCGGCGGGATCGTGTAGCGCCCGCTCAGTCGCGCATATTGCTCCTGCGCGTCGAGCGTCACGTTCGGTCCGTTCTCCGCGCGGTTCGTCGACAACACCGCCTGCGCCTGCGCGACCCGTGCGAGAGCGGCATCGAGCGAGGGATTGCCCGCCACCGCATCGGTCACCAGCCGGTCGAGTTGGCGGTCGCCGAACCCGCGCCACCAATCGGCGGCGATGACCGGTGCAGCGGTGTTCGCGGCTGCGTACGACAGCCCAAGCGACGGCCCGGCAAGCGGCGTAACCGCGGTTTGCGACTCCGGGATCGCACATCCCGCCAGCGATCCCGCCAGCGTGGTGGCCAGCAACAGCCTCGTTCGGGTCATGCTTCTCGGTCCTCGATCGCCGCGGACTCGAGCGTCCCGCGCAGTTTCTGCATCAGCCCAATCATCGTTTCGACCTCGCTGCGATCCCAGTCCACCAACACGCGGTTCCAATAGGCTACCGCCCGATCGCGACAGTCCAGCGTCACGGCCGTCCCTTCCGGGGTGAGCATCAAATTCACGACGCGACGATCGTCGGTCGCTCGTGTGCGGGTGACCCAACCCTGCTGCTCCAGCGTATCGACCAGCCGGGTCGTCGCACCCCGATCGTGGGCCAGATCGCGCGCAAGATCCGCGCAAGTATTCGCGCGACCGAACCAGATCGACACCATTGCCGACCATTGCGTCACACTCGGTCCCGCACCGGCGAACAGCGGCTCGAGCGCACCCTGCACTCCTTGATTAATACGCCGCGCGAGGAAGCCCAGCGAGCAATCGGGACCGAACGCCTCTGTCGTATAAAAATCCATGTAGTTGCCTTGGCAACCATTGCCGATGCAGTCAATCCACGTTGCCCGATACGGTAAGGATCACACCCTTGCACGTCCTTCCGCCCCGGCTATGGTACGGCAACGTTGCTGCCCGTTCCGGCAACCGTCTCACCGGCCTGATCGGGCATGCGGGGAGAGTAAGGCCTCGGTATCGGTGGGCGCCGCAGGGTGACCAGCCGTCGATCGCGAGCCCGACCCGCTCATCACCCGCACCACGAAGAGGCAATCCGTCCTATGACCGTGGAGAGTATGTTCATCGATTCCGGCGTCGTGGTCGCCGGGAAACTCGTTCTTGCCGGATGGACGGTGGCGGATGGCGATCCGGTCGCGATCCGCCTGGAGACGGCGGACGGTCGCGTCGGCGAGGCGGCGGTCGAATGCTGCGTAAGGTTCGACCGTGCGGACGTCGCCGCGATGTACGGCCGTCAATCGATCGACGTCGGCTATGTGATCGGCGTCGCGATCGAGCCGTTTGCCGGGCTGCACCTGTTCGAGTCGCGCCTTACGCTGACGGTGCTCGGCGCCGCCGGCAACACGGTCCATAGCCAGCCGTTCGCCGTGGCCAAGCTGGTGGTGGGGCCGGACGGTGTGGCGGCCGACCAGCGCTGGCCGATCGAACTGATCGTCGACCATGGGTTGTTTGCGCCTGAGATCGCGCGCGGTGCGATGGGGGTGAATGGCGGTGCCGCGGTCGAAACCGCGCAGGTCTTCCTGGATAGCTGGGCACCGGTCGGCAACGGATTGATCCTCAGCGGCTGGATCGAGAATGCGGGAGCCCGACAGGTCGTGATCCTGACCGATACGCTCGATGCCGTGCGGGTCTCGGCCGACCTGGCAATTTTCGACAGGCCCGATGTCGCCGAGGCAATGCAACGCCGCGGGAGCGCGGTCGAGACGACACACCACGGGTTCCTGACGACGATGCCCTTGGTCGATCGTGCGACGCGGCGGCTGTTCGTGCTGGCCGATCGCGGCGGCACGGCAACGCCGCTCGGTGCGCTCGCGCTGCGCGACGATCGGGTGGACAGCGTGGAGAACGCGCTGAACAATTTTGCGACCTATTTCGGTGGCACCGCGCTGCCCGCACCGGCGGCGATGCTGCGCCATGCCGGACCGTTGCTGACCGCGCGATCTGCCCATGCCGTCACGCACGAGGTGATACGGCTGTGCGAAGCGTCGGAGCCGCCACGGCTGTCGGTGATCATCCCGCTGTACGCACGGCCGTTCCTGCTGCGCGCGATCTTCGCCAACCAGTCCGCGTATCCCGCGGGCACCGAGTTCATCTACGTCAGCGACGATCCGCGCCAGCACCTGTTCGTCCGCAACTATCTGCACGATCGCCGCAGCCTGATCGAGCGCCCCACGACCCTGGTGATCAACGGCGGCAATTACGGATTTTCGGTCGCGAACGCGATCGGGGTGGGCGTTTCGCGCGCGCCGCTGCTGTTGTTCCAGAACTCCGATGTGTGGATCGAGGACGGGCAAGCGCTGACGGTGGCGGCCGCCGATCTGGATCAGGGTCGGTTCGGGATCGTCGGGTTTCGGCTGTTGTACGAGGACGATACGCTGCAACATGACGGCATGGTTCTGCGCAGGGGTCGCCACGTCCACGACCTGTTTGCCGCCGAGCATCCGGGCAAGGGACTGCCTCCCGTACCGGTCGATCCGGATGAGCCCATGACGATCGCGGTGCCAGCGGTCACCGGGGCGATGATGATGATCGCACGCGACTGGTACGAGACGCTGGGCGGGTTCGATCCGGGCTATGTCCGCGGCGATTTCGAGGATGCCGATCTGTGCATGCGCTCGGTCGCGGGCGGTCGTCCGATCGGTCTGGTCCGGAGCGGCGGGATGCGGCATCTCGAACGTCAGTCGCTCGTTCTCAGCGGCGGGGCCGGGTTGCGGAGCGCGATCACCTATCTCAACTGCATCCGCTTCAATACGCGCTGGCAGCAGGCACTGGCGGCGTGACTATGCGGGTCCTGATCCTCGCGCACGGCCATCCGGCGTTCTCGACCGGGGGCGGCGAGCAGGCGGCACATGCGCTGTATGCGCGGCTGCTCGGTCGCGACGACATCGCCCCAGTACTGGTCGCACGCGCGCCGCGAAGCGCGATCGGTCACGATGCGTCGTTCGGCGCATTCGGTGCGAGCCCGACCGAGATTCTCGCGGATCCGCCGGGCCAGGAGCATTTCTCGCTCGAGAGCACGCATTTCACCGTGCTGGAGGCGATGGTCGGACAACTGCTAGAGCGGTTCCAACCCGACATCGTCCATATCGAGCACCTCGCTTACTGGAGCCTCGACGTCGTCGAACTGCTCGCCCGCGCGCGCGTCCCGGTCGTGCTGACGCTGCACGAGTTCCTGCTGATCTGTCACAATGACGGCCAGATGATCAAGACCGACGGCCGGCTCTGTCGCGACGAATCTCCCGCCGCGTGCTCGGCCTGCTTTCCGCATCACAGCGCCGGCGAATTCTATCTCCGCAAGGCGATGATCCTCCAGCGGCTCGCGCCCATTGCGCGGTTCGTCTCGCCGAGTGCGTTTCTCGCCGACCGCTTCGTCGACTGGGGCCTCGATCGCGCGCGCATCACGGTGATCGACAACCCGTTGTCGCCCGATCTGATTGCGCAAGGGGTGGCGGCCGATCCTGGACGATCCGAACGACGGCGTGACGCGGATCGGCTTCTTCGGGCAGATCAATCCCTACAAGGGACTGGACGTGCTGCTCGAGGCGGTGTCGCAGATTCCGAAGCCGCTTCGCCCATCGCTGTCGGTGGGCATCCACGGCGCCAACCTCGATATCCAAGGCGGCGATTTCCGCGCCAGGATCGTCGCGTTGCTCGACGCCAACGCCGATGTGGTCGCGAACAAGGGACGCTACGCCAACACCGACGTCGTCGCGTTGATGCGCCAGTATGACTGGATCGTCGTGCCCTCGATCTGGTGGGAGAACTCCCCCGTCGTCATCCAGGAGGCGCTGGTCGCAGGCCGGCCGATCCTGTGCAGCGCGATCGGCGGCATGGCGGAGAAGGTCGCGGGTGACGAGGCCGGCATCACCTTCCAGCCTGGCAGCGCGTTCGATCTCGCGCGCACGCTCGTCGACATCGTCGAAGGCCGGATCGTCGCGCCTGACATGGCGGCGGCATATGCGGTTGAGGCGGAAGCGGCGCGCGTGACGCAGTATGTTTCGGTGTTCGCGACGACGCTCGACGCCAGGCGCGCGCTGGCCGAGTAAGGGGCAGGGGGCGTTCGCCCCAAACCTGACCGTCGCGCCACCTCACGATCCTCCCCCGCCAGGGGGAGGTGGCTGGCGCCTGCCAGACGGAGGGGGCGGAAGGCGACATCCGCTGTTGCGTGTCCTCCCCCGTCACCTTCGGCTACAGCCCCCTGACGGATAGGGCGGACACGCAAAAAGGGCCGGGATCGCTCCCGGCCCTTCTCAACTATCAGCGGCAGGACGGGAGTAAATCCCGTCCTCGTCGGTCGCGGTTGCCCGCGCCGGCCGGCCTGTCGCCGTCTCGGGATTAGCTCGCGCTAACCCCGTGCGGCTTGGGCTTACGCCCCAGCAACCTCGGTCGTGTCGACCTTGATGCCTGCACCCATGGTCGACGAGATCGCGACCTTCTGGACGTACTTGCCCTTGGCGCCGGTCGGCTTGGCCTTGACCACCGCGTCGACCAGTGCGTCGAAGTTCGCGCGCAGGTCTTCCGCCGGGAACGACGCCTTGCCGATGCCCGAATGGATGATGCCGGCCTTCTCGACGCGGTATTCGATCTGGCCGCCCTTGGCTGCCTGAACGGCGGCGGCGACGTTCATCGTCACCGTGCCGAGCTTCGGGTTCGGCATCAGGCCCTTCGGACCCAGCACCTTACCGAGGCGACCGACGATGCCCATCATGTCCGGGGTCGCGATGCAGCGATCGAAATCGATCGTGCCACCCTGGATGATTTCCATCAGGTCTTCGGCGCCGACGACGTCTGCGCCTGCGGCGAGGGCTTCCTCAGCCTTCGCGCCGCGGGCGAACACGCCGACGCGGACGGTCTTGCCGGTGCCCTTGGGCAGCGTCACCACGCCGCGGACCATCTGGTCTGCGTGACGCGGATCGACGCCCAGGTTCAGCGCGACTTCGATCGTCTCGTCGAACTTCGACGTGGCGCCCGACCGCGCGAGGCCGATGGCCTCGTCGATGCCGTGCAGCTTGACGAGGTCGACCGTGACGGCCTTCTGCTTCTTGCTCAGCTTAGCCATGATATCAGCCCTCCACCACTTCGAGGCCCATTGCGCGGGCGCTGCCTTCGATGATCTTCGTCGCAGCGTCGATATCGTTGGCGTTGAGGTCCTTCATCTTCGTCGTGGCGATCTCGCTCAGCTGCGAGCGCTTGATCGTGCCGGCGACGACCTTGCCCGGCTCCTTCGAACCCGACTTGAGACCGGCGGCCTCCTTGATCAGGTACGAGGCAGGCGGGGTCTTGGTCTCGAACGAGAACGAGCGATCCGCATAGACCGTGATGACGGTCGGGATCGGCATGCCCTTCTTCAGTTCGCTCGTGCCGGCGTTGAACGCCTTGCAGAACTCCATGATGTTCACGCCGCGCTGACCCAGCGCAGGCCCGATCGGCGGCGCGGGCTTTGCCTCGCCTGCAGGCACCTGCAGCTTGATGTATCCGGTAATCTTTTTAGCCATGTCACTCTCTTTATGTGAGCCTAGCGGTGATAGCGGCTACCCTTCGGCAACCTCCCGCAATTCCAACAGTGAAGGTGGAAGCCGGCGCGCATACCCCAAAACCCGCAAAGCGGCAACACCTGCCCTACCTTACTTCTTCTCCGCGCCTCCGCGCCTCCGCGCGAACCCCGAATCTTCTGCTCTTCGCGCCATTGCGTGAACAGATCCGGCAGAGTGACACCCGATCCCCACACCCGTCTCCCAAATTAAATCTGTAGCGAAACCGTCACCCGACTGTCGCGACGCGCCCATAGGTGCCGCCTCGGGAGTGACGATCGATCGATCTCGCTAGGGGTTTTCAAGAATGACGATGTTTTCTCGTACGGCCGCACGGCTGTTGT
The DNA here is from genome assembly GCF_036856015.1 of Sphingomonas sp. LR55. NCBI lineage: Bacteria > Pseudomonadati > Pseudomonadota > Alphaproteobacteria > Sphingomonadales > Sphingomonadaceae > Sphingomonas > Sphingomonas sp. LR55. The sequence continues at coordinate 2,018,883 of NZ_JASPFO010000001.1, read as the reverse complement.
GCGGCGCTGTCGGTGTTGCCGTACTCGGCGTATCGCCCGCCTATGCGCAATCGCTGGTCGCCAAGGATGCCGAGCCCGGCTCGAGCGTTCCCACACCGGCGCCGGAGCCAGGACAGGCGACCACCTCCGCAGGCCAGGACGACACCATCGTCGTCACCGGCACCGCCACGCGCTCGGTGGCGCAGATCAGCGGCGTCGACATGCAGAAGATCCTCCCCGGCGTCAGCCCGCTAAAGGCGCTCCAGACATTGCCCGGCGTCACCTTCCTGACCGCCGATCCGTGGGGCAACAACGAGCAGAACATCTCGCTGTTCGTCCACGGCTTCAACGCGCAGCAGCTCGGCTACACGCTCGACGGCCTGCCGCTCGGCGACCAGAATTACGGCAATTACAACGGCCTGTCGCCGCAGCGTGCGATCATTTCGGAGAACGTCTCGCGCGTCACGCTGGCCAGCGGCGCGGGCGATCTCGGCACCGCGTCGACCAGCAACCTCGGCGGCACGATCGACACCTTCTCGAGCGATCCGCGCAAGGACATGGGCGTCCAGGTCGACCAGACGCTCGGCAGTCACTCGACCTCGCGGCTGTTCGCGCGCGTCGACAGCGGCACCTTCGGCAACGGCAACAGCTTCTACATCTCGGGCTCGCGCCAGAAGGCGAAGGCGTGGGACTTCGACGGTATCCAGGGCGGCTATCAGGCCAACGCGAAGTTCGTCCACGACGATTCGAACGGCAAGCTGACGGTCTACGCGGCCTATTCGGACAAGACCGAGCCAAACGAGGATTCGACCGTCATCACCACCGCGACGCAAGGCACCGCGCCGTACGTCCGCCCGTTCATGTTCCCCAATTTCCAGGGCATGCTCAACTACCTGAACTCGGGCGCGTACAAGGCCGACGGCTCGAACTACCGCAATTACTACGGCGTCGCGGCGCGCACCGATTATCTCGGCTACATCAAATACGACTGGAACGTCAGCGACCGCGTGACCTTCTCGAACCAGGCCTATTATCATCACAATGACGGCGTCGGCATCATCGGCGGCCCGATCGACGTCGCCGGCCTGCCCAAGCTGTTCTCGTTCTACTACCCCGGCCAGAACCTCACGACCGTCTTCGGCGGCTCGGGGCTCGCGACGCGCACCACCGAATACCGCATCGCCCGCGGAGGCGTCGTCTCCACCGTCGGCATCGATCTCGGCGCGCATCATATCGAGTTCGGCGCCTGGTACGAGCATCAGAGCTCGTCCGCCTATCGCCGCTGGTATCCGTTCCCGGTCAACGATCCGACCACGCCCTACCAGCGCCCGCGCGACAATCTGACCCCGCTGATCACGCAATATCACAGCGAAGTCCGCGTCGACGAATATCAGGCGCACATCCAGGACAGCTGGAAGGTCTTGCCGAGCCTGACGATCCAGGGCGGCGTCAAGAGCACGTTCCAGAACGCGTCGCAGCGAGTGCCCACGCAGCCGATCCCGGGCTCGTTCACCGGCTCGGTCGCGCTGCCGGTCGGCAAGATCGACACGCACAAATACTTCCTGCCGCAGCTCGGCGCGCTGTGGGACGCGACCGACAACGAGCAGGTGTTCGTCAACGTCCAGAAGAACATTCGCCAGTTCCAGACCAGCGCCGCCGCAGGCCTGTCCCCATTCGCACTCGGCAGCCAGGCCGCGTTCGACCTGTTCAAGCAGGATGTCGAGCCCGAAACCAGCTGGACCTACGAGGGCGGCATTCGCTCGCATCATGGGCTGAACCTCGGTCCGATCACCGCGTTCGAGGGCCAGGTCAGCGTCTATCACGTCGACTTCAGCAACCGCCTGCTCGGCATCAGCCCGAACCCGGTGGTCACCGCGGTGGTCAGCGGCGCGGCGATCCTGCAGAATGTCGGCGCGGTGAAGACAGACGGCATCGACATCGCCGGCACGCTGCGCTTTGGCCCGCATTTCTCGTTCTACGACGCGCTGTCATACAACAACTCGCGCTACGAGGAGAATTACGTCAGCGGCACGACGACGGTCGCCACCGCGGGCAAGAAGGTGCCGGGCAGCCCCGACTGGCTCAACAAGTTCGTCGCCTCGGCCAATTACGGCATCTTCGACGCGCAGCTGGTCGGCGACTACATCGGCAAGCGGTTCGCGACCTACACCAACGACTTGTCGGTCGCGTCCTACTTCACGCTGTCCGGCCGGATCGCCGCGCGCGTGCCGCTGTCGGAAGGGCAGATCGTCAAGACCGCGACGGTCAGCCTCAACGTGACGAACATCACCAACAAGCGCGCCGCCTCGACGCTCAGCATCGGCGCGGCGAGCGGGACCTTCAACCAGTTCCCGGTCGCCCCCCGCCAGGTGTTCGGCACGATCAGCGTCGGCTTCTAAGCGCAGGCCTCAATCCTCCCCGCCAGGGGGAGGTGGCACCGAAGGTGACGGAGGGGGAGGGCACGGAACAAAGGTTTCGCCGACCGCCCCCTCCGTCTGGCAAGCGCCAGCCACCTCCCCCAGGCGGGGGAAGATTCGAAAGCGTCGCCGCAGCTGCACCGGATCGATCACCCCATGCCGGATGCGCACCCGGCATGCGGTACGTGACATGCACCGGCCAGTCGCGCGTCTGGATCACCGCCTGCTACGCTCAACCGTCTGGCATAGGCCCGCTCTCCAGCATCAGCACAGTGCACCACCACACCCCACGACCACCGGCTTCTCCCCGAACCATGGCCACCTCGCCTAATCCTGCGAACGATGGCCTACATCGCCCGCGCCATTCTCCAACCGCTCTCGAGCCACTCGGCGCCCGACGCTCCGGCGCGCTTGCAATGTAGGATTTCGAGGCAGACCCCCGTGGGATGCCACGCCCGTCCACCCCCGACCAGTTCACCCGCCGACAGGCCGCGCAGAACGCCGCGTTCCTCGCCGGGCTCCGCCGCACCGGCAACGCTCGCGAAGCCGCCCGCGCGCTCGGCTATAACCGCTCCACCTTCACCAAGCGCCGCGCCATCCACCCCGCCTTCGCCGCAAAATGGGACGCCGCCCTAGCGTTCGCCTCCGCCGCCCTCAAAGATCCTCCCCGAAACGGGGAGGGGGACCGCCGACCAGAGGTCGGGGGTGGAGGGGGCTCGCCCCAAACGCGACGCATCGACACCACCCCCACCACGACAAGAACCGCCAACGGCCGCCTCCAGCTCCGCCGCCCGACCGCCAACCGCCTGGGTCACGCCGCCGAGCAAGCCTTCCTCACCGCGCTCTCCGCCACCGCCAACATCCGCCTCTCGGCCGCCGCCGCCGGCTTCAGCCACTCCGCCTTCTACGCCCGCCGCAAAGCCAGTCCCGCCTTCGCCCGCGAGATGCGCCTCGCGCTGGAGGCCGGCTACGAACAGGTCGAGTCGGCGCTGCTCGCCGGATCGCTGCCCGGCGCGCACGACCATGACGAATGGCGCCACAACGATCCCCCACCGATCCCGCCGATGACCGCGAACCAGGCGCTGCAACTCCTCCACCTCCACGCCAAGACGGTCCACCTCCAGGAGGAACCGCCCCACATCAAACGCCGCCGCGGTGAATCGAGCGAAGCGCACAGCTACCGCCTGTCGGCAATGTACGAAGCCCGCCAAGCCCGCGACCGCGAAGCCTTCGACCTCGCCGAAGCCGCCCGCAACGAACGCGGCGAACCGACGCTGACCAACCCGTATCCGATCCCGAATCCGATACGCCTGCCAGCGCTCGATCAGGTCACCGGCTGGAGCAAGGCCGACCCGACGAAGGTGCCGTATGATTCGAGCGTCGCGCTGTTTGGCGGGTGGCGTTTGAAGGATTGGAAGGGGGCATAGCGGTGCCGGTTTGTGTCGTGAAGGGGGTGTCCGCTGCGCCGGACAAGCAACGCCTGAGTGCTGCTCCGAACGCAGTAACTAGCGTCACTATCGAAATATCGTCTATGCTGGATATATGGATAACGAATCAGCTATCATAGCGCTCGGCGCGCTGGCGCAAGGTACCCGGCTAGACGTGTTTCGCCTGCTGGTCCGCCACGAGCCGGACGGAATGGCGGCAGGGGAGATATCCCGTCAGCTCGACGTGCCACAGAACACCATGTCGTCTCACCTCGGCATTCTGTCCCGTGCCGGCATCGTGCGCTCCGAACGGCTTAGCCGGTCCATCATCTACCGCGCCGATCTGGACGGGCTGCGCGCGCTAACACTGTTTCTCGTCAAGGATTGCTGCGCCGGTTCGCCCGAGCTGTGCGCGCCGCTTCTGGCCGAACTCACCCCTGCTGCTGAAAGGACGCCCAGATGACCTACCAGAGCGTGGCCGTCGATATCGTGATCTATCACAACCACGAGTGCGGCACGTCGCGCAACACGCTGGCGATGATCCGCAATGCCGGCATCGAGCCGCATGTGGTCGAATATCTGAAGACGCCGCCCTCGCGCGCGCTGCTGGTCGAGCTGATCGATCGCGCCGGGATCACGCCCCGCGATCTGCTGCGTGAGAAGGGCACGCCCTATGCGGAGCTGGGCTTGGGCGACACGTCGCTGTCCGACGACGCACTGGTGGATGCGATGACGGCGCATCCGGTCCTCATCAACCGGCCGCTGGTCGTCTCGCCGATCGGCGTGAAGCTGTGCCGACCGTCCGAAGTGGTCCTCGATCTGCTGCCCGAGCCGCAACAGGGTGCGTTTGCCAAGGAAGACGGCGAACAGGTCGTGGACGCCGCTGGTCAGCGCGTCGCCTAATGCTGCCTGCGCTCGCTATCTTCGTCGCGACGATCGCGCTCGTCATCTGGCAGCCCAAAGGTCTCGGTATCGGGTGGAGCGCATTGGGCGGAGCCGCGATTGCGCTGCTCGTCGGGGTCGTCTCGCTCTCTGACTTGCCGGTGGTGTGGGGTATCGTCTGGAACGCAACCGCGACATTCGTCGCGATCATCATCGTCAGCCTGTTGCTCGATGAAGCTGGGTTCTTCGAATGGGCGGCGCTCCATGTCGCACGCTGGGGCCGGGGGCATGGTCGTCGGCTATTCGTGCTTATCGTCCTGCTCGGCGCGGCGGTGTCGGCGCTGTTCGCCAATGATGGCGCGGCCCTGATCCTGACGCCGATCGTCATCGCGATGCTGCGCGCGCTAGGATACAAGGACAAGGCGACGCTGGCGTTCGTGATGGCTGCGGGGTTCATCGCCGATACCGCCAGCCTGCCGCTGATCGTCTCCAACCTCGTCAACATCGTGTCGGCCGACTTCTTCGGGATCGGCTTTGCCGATTATGCCTCGGTGATGGTGCCAGTCGATCTGGCGTCGATAGCCGCGACACTGGTTGCGCTGCTGCTGTTCTTCCGGCGCGACATACCGGCGAATTACGATGTGGCGCAGCTCCGCACGCCCGGTGATGCGATCCGCGATCATGCCACGTTCAAGGCGGGCTGGGTCGTTCTCGCCCTGCTGCTCGCCGGCTTCTTTCTGCTCGAACCGATCGGCATGCCGGTCAGCGCCGTGGCCGCTACCGGCGCGGTCCTCCTGCTCATCATCGCCGCGCGCGGACACGTTATCCAGACCCGCAAGGTGCTGGCGGGCGCGCCGTGGCAGGTCGTGATCTTCTCGCTCGGCATGTACCTGGTCGTCTATGGCCTGCGAAATGCCGGCTTGACCGACCACCTTGCCGGCCTGCTCGATCGCACCGCGCAAGGCGGCGTGTGGGGCGCGGCGTTCGGCACCGGGATCATCGCCGCGCTGCTGTCGTCGGTGATGAACAATATGCCGACCGTGCTGGTGGGTGCCCTGTCGATCGACGCGACCCACGCCACCGGTACGATCAAGGAAGCGATGATCTACGCCAACGTGATCGGTTGCGACCTCGGGCCGAAAATCACGCCGATCGGCTCGCTCGCGACGCTGTTGTGGCTGCACGTCCTCGGGCAAAAGGGCATCCGCATCGGCTGGGGCTATTACTTCAAGGTCGGCGCGACGCTGACGATTCCGGTGCTGCTGGTGACCCTCGCCGCCCTCGCCATAAGGCTCAGTCTGTAATGCCGCTTCGCACGGTCTCCGATCCTGACCACCTGCCCGCGCTCGATCGCCGCTATGCGCTCGACCGTCCCGCCCTCGGGTTGGGGGCCGATGATCCTCCCCGCGCATCCTGCTGCTTTACGGCTCTCTGCGGGAACGGTCCTTTTCGCGGCTGTGTGTCGAGGAAGCCGCCCGCCTGTTGCAATTCTTCGGCTGCGAGACACGCATCTTTGATCCCGCCACGCTACCGCTCCCCGACCAAGTGACTGGGGACGATCACCCGGCTGTCCACGAGCTGCGCGAACTGTCGATGTGGTCTGAGGGGCATGTATGGTGCAGCCCCGAGCGGCACGGCCAGATAACCGGCATCATGAAGCTCCAAGTCGATCACCTGCCCCTGTCGATGGGCGGAATGCGACCGACGCAGGGCCGGACTCTCGCTGTCATGCAGGTATCGGCCGGATCGCAGTCCTTCAACAGCGTCAACACGCTCCGCGTTCTCGGCCGTTGGATGCGGATGGTCACGATCCCGAACCAGTCGTCAGTCGCCAAGGCATTCAACGAGTTTGACGACGCCGGCCGGATGAAACCGTCCAGCTACTACGACCGGATTGTGGATGTGATTGAGGAGCTGGTGCGCTTTACCGTTCTACTGCGGCCTCACACCGCTCAGCTCGTCGACCGGTATTCGGAACGAAAAGACGCGGGCCTGCCGATCGACACGACCACCGACCTGTCCAGTATTGCGACAGCACCGCAGCGCTAATTCTAATCAGGACGACACGCGGGCGTGATATAATTGTAGAGCTTGGCTTTCCCCAAAGCGCGACGCGCGAGTAAATCCCGCGTCGTAGGCCGGGCCGATGGCCCGCCGGCCGGGCTGGCGCCGTCTCGCGATCAGCCCATGGCTGATCGCGTGCGGCTTGGCCTTACTTGCTGCGTTCGACCTGCTCGAACTCGAGCTCGACCGGGGTCGCACGCCCGAAGATCGACACCGAAACCTTGACGCGGCTGCGGTCGAAGTCGAGTTCTTCCACAAGCCCGTTGAAGGTCGCGAACGGGCCGTCGAGGACCTTGACCTGATCGCCGATCTCGTAGTCGACCTTGACCTTCTGCTTGGGCGCAGCGGCTGCTTCTTCCTTGCTGTTCAGCATCCGCGTGGCTTCCGCCTCGCTGATCGCCTGCGGCTTGCCCATGCTGCCGAGGAAGCCGGTGACCTTCGGCGTGTTCTTCACCAGGTGATACACGTCGTCGTTCATGTTCAGCTTGGCGAGCACATAGCCCGGCATGAACTTGCGCTCGACCGCGATCTTCTTGCCGCGACGGGCTTCGGTCGTTGTTTCGGTCGGGACTTCGATCTGCTCGACGAGCTGTTCGAGACCCATCCGGGTCGCCTCGGCCATGATCGAGTCGCGGACCTTGCCCTCGAAGCCCGAATAGGCGTGAATGATGTACCAGCGCGCCATGACGGAACCTTGCTTACTGAGCGAGTTTGAGGAGGGCGGAGACGATCGCTTGCAGGATCGAGTCGACGCCCAGGAAGAACAGCGCGAGGATCGTCGTCATGATCACCACCATCACGCCGGTCATGACCGTCTCGCGACGCGTCGGCCACGTGACCTTCGCGGTCTCGTTGCGGACCTGCTGGATGAATTCGAGGGGGACGTCTTCGCCACGATGTTCTTCGAACCCGCTGATTGAGAAACTGAGATGCGAGGCATAGACCGACTAGCCGCTCCCTGTGAAGGGCCGCGGCGGCAGGTCCGTCCTCGCTGTCGGAAGCGCGGCAGATAGCTGCCGTCACAGGTGAAAGCAAGTGCGCGGCCGGAGAGGGGCGGGGCGACGTTCAGAAGAGCGGTCGCCTGGCCGGAGGCGTGGCACGTGGGAGGAAGAGGTGGCGCGTGGGCGCAGACGTGGCGCATGGCCGGAGAAGTGGCGGGGGAGAGCGCTTGGGTCACTCGATCCCCCGCACGATCGTCTTGCCGGTGCCGGTTTCACCGGCGGCTCCGCTCCCACGGTTTCTTTTTATCGTTCGGCTTGACGACGGCACGAACGGTGTACGCGCATCGCGGACGAAAAAAAGGCCGGTACAAGACCGGCCATGAAAGTTTTTAGGAGAGGATGCCTGAAAGGCCTGATCGTTGTGCATCGCAGCACATCATAGAGCAATTGCGAAAATTGCATTATGAAATGCATTTTCTGCAATCGTGATGGGCGTGCGAAGGCACCGCGGGAAACGGTGCCGTTCGAAATCGGAATTTAAAGGGGGTGGCAGGAGTGCTCGGATTCGAACCGAGGGCCTTCGGTTTTGGAGACCGACGCTCTAACCAACTGAGCTACACTCCTACACGGACGCGCCCCTTACCCAGCGTTTTCGCGCAGGGCAAGCGCCTCGCGTGCAATTCGTCACCAATAAGGATGATGCGTTGCGCGCGGTCGTGTTTGCCCGTTAACCGTACGCCGTATCGTGGGATGTAGGAAAGCGTAATCGTATGCGAGCAAGTTTGGGGATGCTGGCGCTGCCGGTCGCGGCGCTGCTGATGGGTGCGGGGCCGGTGCCGGCGCCGCAGGTGCCCGACCTCGGGCCGCAGCTCGAACGCTTCACCTATCCCTGGCCGGTCCAGACGATGGAGGTCGATATCGTCGGTGCGCCCGCACAGATGGCGTTCATGGATATCGCGCCGCAGCGTCCCAATGGCCGCACCGTCGTCCTCCTCCACGGCAAGAACTTCTGTGGCGCGACCTGGGGCAGCACCGCGCGGGCGCTGAGCGAGGTCGGTTACCGCGTGATCGTTCCCGACCAGATCGGCTTCTGCAAATCGTCCAAGCCCCGCGCGGCACAATATAGCTTCGAGATGCTGGCGACGTTCACCAAGCGGCTCCTCGAATCGCGCGGCATCACGCGGGCGACGATCGTCGGGCATTCGATGGGCGGTATGCTCGCGATGCGATACGCCATTCTCTACCCGGCGTCGGTCGAGAAGCTGGTGCTCGTCAATCCGCTCGGCCTGAAGGATCGCGGCGAGGAGGGCGTGCCCTATGCCGACGTCGACACGCTCTGGGCGGGCGAGAAGAAGACGAGCTACGCGTCGATCAAGGCGTATCAGCTCGAGAACTATTACCACGGCGTGTGGAAGCCGTCCTACGATCGCTGGGTCTGGATGCAGGCGGGGATGTACCAAGGGCCGGGCCGCGATACCGTCGCGCTCGCCCAAGCCAAGACCAGCGAGATGATCAAGACGCAGCCGGTCGCGCACGAACTTTACCGGATCACGCCTCCTACGACGCTAATCGTCGGCACGCTCGATAAGACGGCTTTCGGCCGCGCGCAGGCCCCGACGAACTTGCGCAAGTTTCTCGAACCGATCCCGATGGTGGCGCCGCGTGCCGTCAAGCAGATGCCGAATGCGACCCTGGTGATGCTAGAAGGGCTGGGCCACTCGCCACAGGTCGAGGATCCGGCGCGATTTGAGAAGGCGCTGCTGGCGGCTATCGCAACGCCGCCGATCAGGCGTTAACGCTCAGGGGCTTGCCGCTAGTCGGTACGGAGCGGGTGGCGGTTCCGCAGCCAATCGTCGCATGCGTTTCTGCGGACCCGCTATCTACTGGCCGGGTAACGAGCTTCGTGACGCGGTAGGTTGCAACGATCATAGCGACGGCGCCGAGCATCGAAAGCGCCTGGGTGTCGGCCACATAGCCAAGAATGGCGAGTGTCGAGCCTGCCTGACAGAGAATGGCGATCGACCAACTCGCCCGGCTTCGCATTGTCATCGCAAGGACAAAGGCGAGGATGTCGGCAAGGAAAAAGTAGCGCTCGTGCATGCGGGGTAACATGCTGACCACAAGCAACGGGGCTAACAGCGCGGCGGGCAGGATACGCATCGGCGCGACCCGCCGTGAAGCTAGGCAGGCGATGTACACGACGCTTCCGGCGATCGCGATCGCCATGCCTAGCTCGTCCATGGGCAGGTCCTGAATGCCGGGCAGAGCCTGAATGATGATCCAAGGATTTGGCGCGTTCAGCGATAGTAGGTTGAAATGGCTGGTTTGGCGAACGTAGATCGTCAGCAGGTCGGCGATCGGCCAGCCCGCTGCCCAGGCAGGTAGCAATGCTATGAACGCGGTGGCAGGGGCGATCAGCCATAGACGGAAGCCAACCTGCCGGTTCAGGAGCAGCGCAACGACGAACGGCCCGAAGAATGCCGCCTGCAATTTGAATGCGATCGCCAGGCCAAACCAAGCGAGCATAGACGCATGGCGGTGCTCAACGGCCATCGCGAGCGCCATGACACAGGCGGCAGCCCACATCGCATCACACTGTGCGAGCAAGGGTGCGTTGAGCAGGGTCGATGGCAGCATCAAGGCCAAGGCTGCGGCGCGTTTCGGCGAGGGCGCATCGAGCGCGGTGAGTAAGCGCCACATCGCACCTGAAAGTGCGATCGTGCCCAGCACCGAGAGGAGCTTGAGCAACGTGAGGTCTGTCATCACGGCACCAAGCGGCGTGATGAGTGCTAGCAGGTACAGATATGGCGGAGTGTAATTGCTGAATGGGGTCGCGAAGGCTCCGATCAGCCCTGTCGCGCGGATATGATCAAGCCACGGGACGAGGAAGGTATCCACGTCTTCGGCGCGAAGGGCCAAAGCGCTGCATGTGCCAGCACCGTGGCGGAGAGCATCACCGGACCCCGGGGGTAGTTGCCACGCAGTTCGGGACAGAAGCATCGCGGCCGGATATGTCGTCGACGTTTTCCGCTCGGTTAACTCGCGGGCTTACATCGCCATTCGCGATTCCGCCCCGTTGACCCGAGCTCCGTCCTCGCATATAGGCGCGGCCTGTTCTTCGGGAGTGTTTCCCGCCGGGCATGCTTGAACATTGCTGGATGCATTCCAGGACCTGAGGGGCGCTTCCGCGTTCCTATGGTCCTTTTTGTATTCTCAGGCGCCTCATGGCTCCAGCAAAGTAACCACTTGAAAGGTGAAGGCTTCAATGCCGACGATCAACCAGCTGGTCCGCAAGGGCCGCGATCCGCAGAAGGCCAAGTCGAAGGTCCCTGCGATGGAAGCAAATCCGCAGAAGCGTGGCGTTTGCACGCGCGTCTACACGACGACCCCGAAGAAGCCGAACTCGGCTCTGCGCAAGGTGGCCAAGGTTCGCCTGACCAACCAGCGCGAAGTCATCAGCTACATCCCGGGTGAGGGCCACAATCTTCAGGAGCATTCGGTTGTCCTGATCCGTGGCGGTCGTGTCCGCGATCTTCCCGGTGTTCGCTATCACGTCCTGCGCGGCGTGCTCGATACACAGGGTGTGAAGGACCGGCGTCAGTCGCGTTCCAAGTACGGCGCCAAGCGTCCGAAGTAAGCCGGTCAGGTATCTGATCACTAAGGCTGAAGTTTAGAAGGAATACAAAATGGCACGTCGTCGTCGTCCCGAAAAGCGGGTCATCCTGCCTGATCCCAAGTTCGGGGATGAGGTTCTGTCGAAGTTCATGAACAGCGTCATGCTGGACGGCAAGAAGTCCGTCGCAGAGCTGATCGTGTACGGTGCATTCGAAACCGTCGAGCAGCGCGCCAAGCGCGATCCGATCGGCGTTTTCCACGATGCGCTGAACAACGTGAAGCCGGGCATCGAAGTCCGTTCGCGCCGCGTCGGTGGTGCAACGTACCAGGTGCCGGTCGAGGTTCGTCCCGAGCGCGCACAGGCGCTGGCGATTCGCTGGCTGATCGGTGCGGCACGTTCGCGCAGCGAGAACACGATGGCCGCACGGCTGTCGGGTGAGCTGATGGACGCCGCCAACAACCGTGGCAACGCGGTCAAGAAGCGTGAAGATACGCACCGGATGGCGGAAGCCAACCGTGCATTCTCGCACTACCGCTGGTAACAGCGGGCTTCCTGCCGCTGGTAACAGCGGGCTTTGAAGCCTAGCATTGCTATCCGTGTGACGGGCGGTCTTTCGCCTGTCATGCAAACACCTATATATTGGGGAGCCGGCACGTTCGGCTCCCCATATCCTTAAGGAAGCACGATCATGGCCCGCAGCCATCCGCTCGACCGTTACCGCAACATCGGCATCATGGCGCACATCGACGCCGGCAAGACGACGACGACCGAGCGCATCCTCTATTACACCGGCAAGTCCTATAAGATCGGCGAAGTGCACGAAGGCACCGCGACGATGGATTGGATGGAGCAGGAGCAGGAGCGCGGGATCACGATCACGTCGGCTGCGACCACCTGCAAGTGGCGCGCCGAAGAAGGTAAGGGCGAAGAGCACCTTATCAACATCATCGATACGCCTGGGCACGTCGACTTCACGATCGAAGTCGAGCGTTCGCTCCGCGTGCTCGATGGCGCGGTTGCCTGCTTCGACGGCGTTGCCGGCGTCGAGCCGCAGTCCGAGACCGTGTGGCGTCAGGCCGACAAGTACGGCGTCCCGCGCATGTGCTTCGTCAACAAGCTCGACCGCACCGGTGCCGATTTCTACTTCTGCGTGAACTCGATCATCGAGCGTCTCGGTGCGCGTCCGGCCGTGCTGTATCTTCCGATCGGCATGGAAGGTGGCTTCAAGGGTCTCGTCGATCTCGTCGAGAACCGCGCAATCATCTGGCTGGAAGAGAGCCTGGGCGCGAAGTTCGAATATGCCGAGATCCCCGCGGATCTGGTCGATAAGGCCGCGAAGTATCGCAGCGAGCTGATCGAGATGGCAGTCGAGCAGGACGATGCCCTCATGGAGGCCTATCTCGAAGGTAACGAGCCGAGCGTCGCCGACCTCAAGAAGCTGATCCGCAAGGGTACGCTGAGCATGGCGTTCGTCCCCGTCGTTTGCGGTTCGGCGTTCAAGAACAAGGGTGTTCAGCCTTTGCTCGACGCCGTCGTCGACTATCTGCCTTCGCCGCTCGACGTTCCCGCGATCCAGGGTCTGAAGCTCGACGGCGTGACGCCGGACGAGCGTCCTTCGTCGGACGACGTTCCGTTCTCGGCACTGGCGTTCAAGATCATGAACGATCCGTTCGTCGGTACGCTGACCTTCGCCCGCATCTACTCGGGCAAGCTGGAGACCGCATCGCAGGTCACCAACTCGGTCAAGGACAAGAAGGAAAAGGTCGGTCGCATGCTGCTGATGCATGCGAACAGCCGTGAGGACATCCAGGAGGCTTTCGCTGGCGACATCGTCGCTCTCGCGGGTCTCAAGGATACCACGACCGGTGACACGCTCTGCGCGATGAACGCACCGATCATCCTCGAGCGGATGGAATTCCCCGAGCCCGTGATCGAGCTTTCGGTGGAGCCGAAGACCAAGGCCGACCAGGAGAAGATGGGCGTCGCGCTCAATCGTCTCGCACGCGAGGATCCTTCGTTCCGCGTGTCGTCGGACCCCGAGTCGGGCCAGACCATCATCAAGGGCATGGGCGAGCTCCATCTCGAGATCTTGGTCGATCGCATGAAGCGTGAGTTCAAGGTCGAGGCGAATGTCGGCGCTCCTCAGGTCGCATACCGCGAGTATCTGAAGAAGCCGGTCGACGTCGACTACACGCACAAGAAGCAGTCGGGTGGTACCGGCCAGTTCGGTCGCGTGAAGGTTAAGGTCACGCCGGGCGAGCGCGGTTCGGGCATCACGTTCAAGGACGAGATCAAGGGCGGCAACATTCCGAAGGAATATCTGCCTGCGATCGAGAAGGGCTTCCGCGAAACCGCTGCGTCGGGTTCGCTGGTCGGCTTCCCGATCATCGATTTCGAGATCGTGCTGTATGACGGCGCGTATCACGACGTCGACTCGTCGGCACTGGCGTTCGAAATTTGTGCACGTGGCGCAATGCGCGAAGTGGCACAGAAGTCGGGCATCACGCTGCTCGAGCCGGTCATGAAGGTCGAGGTCGTCACCCCGGAGGATTATCTGGGCGACGTCATCGGTGACATGAACAGCCGTCGTGGCCAGATCCAGGGCACCGACAGCCGCGGCAACGCGCAGACGGTCGAGGCGATGGTCCCGCTGGCTAACATGTTCGGCTACGTGAACTCGCTCCGTTCATTCACGCAGGGCCGCGCGCAGTACTCGATGCAGTTCTCGCACTATGACGAAGTGCCGCAGAACGTTGCGGATGAGGTGAAGGCGAAGTTGGCCTAAGCCAGAGGTACACGGAGCCAGGGTAACCTGGCTCCGAGACACCGAAAGGCCGGCCGGCCTCGGGCTTGCCCGAAGACCGACGACACGGAATTCACTTCCGTGTCGGCTCCCTGATCGAGGCAGGGGCTGGCGCAACGCTTTAACAGCCGCTATTGGGCCGCGTTCGCGCGGTTCCCGGGGTGGCACCGGAATACGAATCAGAAGGTAGGAAACAATGGCCAAGGCAAAATTTGAGCGGAACAAGCCGCATCTCAACATCGGCACCATCGGTCACGTCGATCATGGCAAGACGTCGCTCACCGCTGCGATCACGAAGGTTCTGGCAGAGACGACCGGCGGTACCGCCGTCGACTTCGCCAACATCGACAAGGCTCCCGAGGAGCGCGAGCGCGGCATCACGATCTCGACCGCACACGTCGAGTACGAGACGGCCAACCGTCACTACGCGCACGTCGATTGCCCGGGCCACGCCGATTATGTGAAGAACATGATCACCGGCGCAGCCCAGATGGACGGCGCGATCCTCGTCGTTTCGGCGACCGATGGCCCGATGCCACAGACCCGTGAGCACATCCTGCTCGCACGCCAGGTCGGCGTGCCCGCAATGGTCGTGTTCATGAACAAGGTCGATCTGGTCGACGACGAGGAAATCCTCGAGCTGGTCGAGATGGAAATCCGCGAGCTGCTCAGCTCGTACGACTTCCCGGGCGACGACATCCCCGTCATCAAGGGTTCGGCTACCTGCGCATTGTCGGGTTCGAACCAGAAGCTGGGTGCCGACGCCGTTACCGAGCTGATGCAGGCTGTCGACGACTACATCCCGCAGCCAGAGCGTCCGCTCGACAAGCCGTTCATGATGCCAATCGAGGACGTGTTCTCGATCTCGGGTCGTGGTACGGTCGTCACCGGCCGCGTCGAGACGGGCATCGTCAAGGTTGGCGAGGAAGTCGAGATCGTCGGTATCCACCCGACCGTTCGCAAGACCACGGTCACGGGCGTCGAGATGTTCCGCAAGCTGCTCGACCAGGGCCAGGCTGGCGATAACGTCGGCGCACTGATCCGCGGCGTTGCACGCGACGAAGTCGAGCGTGGCCAGGTGCTCTGCAAGCCAGGCACGATCAAGCCGCACACCGACTTCAACTCGGAAGTCTACGTGCTGTCGAAGGAAGAGGGTGGCCGTCACACGCCGTTCTTCGCCAACTACCGCCCGCAGTTCTACTTCCGTACGACGGACGTGACCGGCACCGTGGAGCTGCCTGAGGGCACCGAGATGGTCATGCCAGGCGACAACGTGTCGCTCGGCATCAAGCTGATCGCACCGATCGCCATGGACGTGGGCCAGCGCTTCACGATCCGCGAGGGCGGCCGTACCGTCGGTGCAGGCGTCGTCAGCCAGATCGACAAGTAAGCATCTTCTCCTTCGGGAGGTGATCGAAAAGAGCCCGGCTTCTCGCGAGAGAGGCCGGGCTTTTTCGTGTTTGGGGAAGGAGGGTGAAAGTTAGTTCGGCAAGCTTGTCGAGATGGTCCGCTGCGCTCACAACCAAACGTTAAGCCTCCCTTTTACGGGAAGTGAAACAAACGGGGGCGTCGAGTGGACCTTTTAGGAAAAAGCACTGCGCTAGCGGCCATCATTGCGCTCTCGCCGGGCTGCTCGCCCAAATGGCCCTCGGAGCGTTTTCCCCTGAACTGGAGGTAAAGCGGACATTGTTCGTGGGCGGTCAGGGAGGGCTTCGAGAAACCTGCGAGGCCATGATCGTCGAGATTACGGACAGTTCTGCCAGCCGCACGTTCCGACTGAGAACGTCTAAGAATGGGATCAAGGTAGTGCTGCCCGCTGACTGGAAGAGCACACCTATAGCTGCCGGCGAAGAGCCAGCGTTCTACGAGGGCGCGTTCGGCGGCTGCAACAATAGCGGCGGCGTTCCGCTTGGAGATGTGCCGGGTTGGCTGAAGCGCCCCGGCGCCTTCTACAAGGTTATCAACGGCGGCGAAGGCATTGCGATCATCGTCCCAAGAAGCAAGTTGGCTGGCTTTTATTACGTTGGCTGACGAGGAAGGGGCAACGTCCGCTTCCTCTCTCCAACTCATCCATCCAGCTTTTGGCTCAATCCTCCCCCGCTAGGGGGAGGTGGCGCCGTAGGCGTCGGAGGGGAAGGGGGCGATTAGCTCTCGATGGAGGTTCGGCGTTGGAGTGCGACGGACGTGATCTGGCGGACGACGTCGTTGAGGTTGGCCAGCATTTCGCGAGCTGGGTAGTGGGGGACGCGGATGTCTTGCTCGACCAGCCAAGCGTCGCGCGTTACGTCTCGGTCGGGACGATCGCCTCGGTTGTGAGCTTCGCCGTCAACTTCGATCGCGAGTCGGGCTGGGGCGCAGTAGAAGTCCAGGACGTAGGGGCCTGCTGCGTGTTGTTTACGGAAGCGGAGGCCTTCTTCATTGCCTCGTAGGGCCAGCCACAGGGCTATCTCTGGCGGGGTCATCTGTTTTCGCAGGCGCTTGGCGTTGCTTTGATCGTGTAGGGATCCTTCGAGCCGCATCGCATGCCTCCCCTCCGTCGCCGTTGGCGACACCTCCCCCTGGCGGGGGAGGATTGATGGGTAGCATTTGTCGGGCGAGTTGAGCCGGAAAACCCTCTCCCCCCGGTTGCATTTCGCCCGACTCTCCCGTAATGGCCCGCCTTCGGTTTAAACATCAACCAGCAAGAGCCCGGAAACGGGCCCGCTCTTTCGCATCGGTAGGGACTATGGACAGCAATATCCGCATTCGTCTGAAGGCGTTCGATCACCGTGTGCTCGATCAGGCCACTGGCGACATCGCCGACACCGCACGCCGCACCGGCGCGCTCATCCGCGGTCCGATTCCCCTTCCGACGCGCATCGAAAAGTTCACCGTGAACCGCGGCCCGCACATCGACAAGAAGTCGCGCGAGCAGTTCGAGGTGCGTACGTACAAGCGTATGCTGGATATCGTCCAGCCGACGCCGCAGACGGTCGATGCGCTGATGAAGCTGGACCTCGCCGCTGGCGTTGACGTCGAGATCAAGCTCGCCTAAGGGCTGGCGCGGCGCGGTCGACCGGTAACGGTCCCGCGCCGTTCGACATTGGGATACCGCCGTCGGTGAAAACCGACGGGGCAGCGTCCCCCGTCACGCTTCCGCACTCGCGGAAGCACCAGCCCGGGACGGGGTCACGTTTCGTATTTACCGGGTTGAACCGACTCCATTCAGGGCATTTGCCGGGGATGGGGTCAGGTGGACGCATCATGGAGCTCGCTCCGGACATGGTCCGCAAGCCCCCGAGGAATAGTCCGACGGGGCCTCTGTCTAGGAAGGGACAAGATCATGCGTACTGGCGTGATCGCGAAGAAGATGGGGATGACCCGCCTGTTCCAGGAAGATGGTCGGCACGTGCCGGTCACCGTTCTGGCACTCGAAGGCAATCAGGTCGTTTCCGTTCGCGAAATGGATCGTGACGGCTACACTGCCGTCCAGCTTGGTGCAGGTGTCGCCAAGTCGAAGAATGTTGCAAAGCCGCAGCGCGGCCATTTCGGCAAGGCCGAAGTGGAGCCCAAGGCTGTCGTCCATGAGTTCCGCGTGAACGCAGACGGCCTGCTCGACGTTGGCGCCGAGATCTCGGCCGACCATTACGTCGCAGGCCAGATCGTCGATATCCAGGGCAAGACCCAGGGTAAGGGCTTCCAGGGCGGCATGAAGCGTTGGGGCTTCGGCGGTCTGCGGGCAACCCACGGCGTGTCGGTGTCGCACCGTTCGCTTGGTTCGACCGGTCAGCGCCAGGATCCGGGCAAGGTCTTCAAGAACAAGAAGATGGCCGGCCACATGGGCGACAAGTATCGCACCCAGCAGAACCTTGAGATCGTATCGACGGACGTCGAGCGTGGTCTCCTGTTCGTCAAGGGTTCGGTTCCTGGCTCCAAGGGCGGCTGGCTCTTCGTCAAGGACTCGGTGAAGGTCGCGCGTCACGCCGACGCACCGTTCCCCGCCGGTCTCAAGACCGCAAACAGCAACACCGCAGCAGACACGCCGGCCGAAACGACCGACGCACCTGCAGCCGACGGCCAGGAGGGCTGAGCGTGAAGATCAAGGTTTCATCTTTCGCCGGCACTGACGCAGCGGACATCGAGCTCAACGACGAGGTCTTCGGCCTCGATCCGCGCGCCGACATCCTGCACCGCGTCGTCACCTGGCAGCTCGAGAAGCGTCGCGAGACGGCTCGTGGCACCCGTGAGCGCGCAGACGTCGCACGCACCGGCAAGAAGTTCGGTCGCCAGAAGGGCGGCGGTACGGCTCGTCACGGCGATCGTCGCGCACCAGTGTTCATCGGTGGTGGTAAGGCTCACGGCGCACGCGTCCGTGACTTCAACCCGTCGCTGAACAAGAAGGTTCGCTCGCTCGGCCTGCGGATGGCTCTCAGCAGCCACGCCAAGGCGGGTTCGCTGGTCATCATGGACAGCCTGGCTGTCGAGGGTGGCAAGACCAAGACGCTGCAGGGCGATCTCGCAAAGCTCGGCTTCGGCAAGCGTGCGCTCGTCATCGACGGCGACATGGTCGACACCAGCTTCGCATTCGCTGCGGGCAACCTGTACGAAGTGAACGTGATGCCGGCTGCCGGCGCGAACGTTTACGACATCCTGAAGCATGACACGCTGGTGCTGACGCGCGCCGCTGTCGAAAAGCTGGAGGCGCGCTTCCATGGCTAAGAAGCAGAAGGCGGGCATCGATAATCGTCATTACGACGTTATCCGTGTGCATCACCGAGAAGACGACGACGCTGTCGGAGTTCAACGCGGTTGTGTTCAAGGTATCGAACGATGCCACGAAGCCCGAGATCAAGGCGGCCGTTGAGGCGCTGTTCGACGTGAACGTCGTCGGCGTGAACACGCTCGTCCAGAAGGGCAAGACCAAGAAGTGGAAGGGCACGAACTACTCGCGCTCCGACATGAAAAAGGCAATCGTGACGTTGAAGGACGGTCAGTCCATCGACGTGACGACGGGGATCTGAGGCCATGGCACTCAAGCATTATAATCCGACATCGCCGGCACGCCGCGGTCTCATCCTGGTCGACAAGTCGTCGCTCTGGAAGGGCCGCCCCGTCAAGGCGCTGACCGAAGGTAAGCACAAGACCGGCGGTCGTAACAACAAGGGCCATGTGACCTCGCGCGGCATCGCCGGCGGTCACAAGCAGAAGTACCGCTATATCGACTTCAAGCGTCGCAAGTGGGACGTCGAAGGCACCGTCGAGCGGATCGAGTATGATCCCAACCGCACCGCGTTCATCGCCCTGGTCAAGTACCCGGACGAGGAACTCGCCTACATCCTGGCGCCGCAGCGTCTGGCCGTCGGCGACAAGGTCCTTGCGGCCAAGAAGACCGACGTGAAGCCAGGCAATGCCATGGAACTCGGTCAGATGCCGGTCGGCACCATCGTCCACAACGTGGAGATGAAGCCGATGAAGGGTGGCCAGATCGCCCGTTCGGCCGGCACGTACGTGCAGGTCGTCGGTCGCGACAAGGGCATGGTGATGGTCCGCCTGAACTCGGGCGAGCAGCGCTACATTCGCAGCGATTGCATGGCGACGGTTGGCGCGGTCTCGAACCCCGACAACCAGAACCAGAACCTGGGCAAGGCAGGCCGTTCGCGCTGGATGGGTATCCGTCCTCTGACCCGCGGCGTCGCCAAGAACCCGGTCGACCATCCGCACGGCGGTGGTGAAGGCCGTACCTCGGGTGGCCGTCATCCGGTTACGCCTTGGGGTAAGCCGACGAAGGGTGCGCGCACGCGTCATAACAAGTCGACCGACAAGATGATCATCCGGTCGCGTCATTCGACGAAGAGGAAGGGCTAACATGGCTCGTTCAGTCTGGAAGGGCCCCTTCGTGGACCTTCATCTGCTCAAGAAGGCAGAAACCGCCCAGGACACCAACGCGCGTTCGCCGATCAAGACCTGGTCGCGTCGCTCGACGATCCTGCCGTCGTTCGTGGGTCTCACGTTCAACGTCTATAACGGCCGCAAGTTCGTGCCCGTCTCGGTCAACGAAGACATGGTCGGCATGAAGCTCGGTGAGTTCGCGCCCACGCGCTACTTCCCCGGCCACTCCGCCGACAAGAAGGGCAAGCGCTGATGTCTAAGCAAGTCAGCCCGCGTAAGGTCGCGGACAACGAGGCGCTTTCGGTCGGTACGCAGATTCGTGGTTCCGCGCAGAAGCTCGGCCTCGTGGCTGCGCTGATCCGTGGCAAGAAGGTCGGCGATGCGATGAACATCCTCGCCTTCTCGACCAAGGGCATGGCGATCGAAGCGCGGAAGGTGCTGGCCTCGGCCATTGCCAACGCCGAGAACAACCATAACCTCGACGTCGACGCGCTCGTCGTCGCCGAGGCTTCGGTCGGCAAGTCGATCACGATGAAGCGCTTCGCTACCCGCGGCCGCGGCAAGTCGACCCGCATCCTCAAGCCATTCAGCCGTCTGCGCATCGTCGTGCGCGAGCAGGAAGAAGCATAATGGGTCAGAAGAGCAACCCCATCGGTCTGCGTCTGCAGATCAACCGTACCTGGGATAGCCGCTGGTACGCCGAAGGCGCTGACTATGGTCGGCTCCTGCTCGAGGATCTCAAGATCCGCGCATTCATCATGAAGACGCTGCCGCAGGCCGCGATCTCCAAGGTGGTCATCGAGCGTCCGGCCAAGCTGGCCCGCATCTCCATCTTTGCTGCACGCCCCGGCGTGATCATCGGCAAGAAGGGTGCGGACATCGAGAAGCTGCGTTCGACGATCGGCAAGATGACGTCGTCGACCGTGTCGCTGAACATCGTCGAGATCCGCAAGCCGGAAGTCGATGCGCGTCTCGTCGCGCAGGGCATCGCCGATCAGCTCGAGCGTCGTATCGCCTTCCGTCGCGCCATGAAGCGTGCGGTCCAGTCGGCGATGCGTCTCGGTGCCGAGGGCATTCGGGTGAACTGCGGTGGCCGTCTTGGCGGCGCCGAGATCGCACGGTCGGAGAGCTATCGTGAGGGTCGGGTTCCGTTGCACACGCTGCGCGCGAACATCGATTATGCCGAGGCTACGGCGCACACGTCTTACGGCGTTTGCGGCGTGAAGGTCTGGGTCTTCAAGGGCGAGATTCTCGGCAACGATCCGACGTCGTACGACCGCATCATGATGGAGGCTCAGACCTCCGGCGTGCGGCCGCAGCGCGACGATCGTCGCTAAGGGGCAGGAACAGACATGCTGCAACCAAAAAGACCAAGTTCCGGAAGGCCTTCAAGGGCAAGATTTCGGGCGACGCCAAGAGTGGCTTCTCGCTCAATTTCGGCTCCTACGGCCTCAAGGCGATGGAACCCGACCGGATCACCGCACGCCAGATCGAGGCGGCCCGCCGCGCGATCACGCGTCACATGAAGCGCCAGGGGCGTTTGTGGATCCGCATCTTCCCGGACCTTCCGGTCTCGGGAAAGCCAGCCGAAGTCCGCATGGGTAAGGGCAAGGGCGCGCCGGAATACTGGGCCGCTCGCGTCAAGCCGGGTCGGATCCTGTTCGAGCTCGACGGCGTCGACGGCAAGATCGCCGCCGAGGCGTTCGAGCGGGCGGCCATGAAGCTGCCGATCAAGGTAAAGGTCGTTGCCCGCCTGGGCGACACCTCGCATCTGGGAGGCGAGTAAGATCATGGCTCGTATCGACGACATGAAGACCAAGAGCGACGACCAGCTGTCGGAGTCGCTCGGCGAACTGAAGCGCGAGCAGTTCAACCTGCGCTTCCAGGCCGCCACGAACCAGCTCGAAAAGCCGAGCCGCGTTCGTGAGGTCCGCCGCGACATCGCTCGCATCAAGACCCTGCAGGCTCAGCGCACCAGCGCTGAAGCCGCGAAGTAAGGAACACATCATGCCGAAGCGCGTGCTGACCGGTCTGGTCGTGTCCGACAAGGGCGACAAGACGGTGGTCGTGAACGTCGAGCGTAAGGTGAAGCACCCGCTCTACGGGAAGATCATCCGTCGCTCGAAGAAGTATCATGCTCATGACGAGAGCAACGAGTTCAAGCAGGGCGAGACCGTGCGGATCGAAGAGACCGCACCGATCTCCAAGCTGAAGACCTGGAAGGTGATCGAGCGGGTCAACACCCACGCGACGCCGGAGCGGGCTTCGGCCGAGGGCTGAACTTTCAAACGTACGTCACCCCAGCGAAAGCTGGGGTCTCGTGCGGCAGGGACGGACTTCGCTACCGGAATATCCCAGCTTTCGCTGGGATGACGGTAGCGAGATCGTTCTTGTGAAATACGAGTGGAACGGCTAAGCGGCCGCTCCTCCCCGCTGCGGTTCGTCCGTGGCGGGGTGATTTTTTAGGCGGGGTTCGGTCGGTATCGACCCCAGAGACAGAGAAGGGATACGGATCCATGATCCAGATGCAGTCCAATCTCGACGTCGCTGACAACAGCGGCGCGAAGCGGGTGCAGTGCATCAAGGTGCTTGGGGGTTCCAAGCGTCGTGTTGCAGGCGTTGGCGACATCATCGTCGTCAGCATCAAGGAAGCGCAGCCACGTGGCCGTGTGAAGAAGGGCGACGTTCACCGCGCGGTGATCGTGCGTACCGCCAAGGATATCCGCCGTGCAGACGGTACGGTCATCCGCTTCGACGGCAACGCCGCGGTGCTGGTCAACAAGAACGAGGAGCCGATCGGCACCCGTATCTTCGGCCCAGTCGTTCGCGAGCTGCGCGGCAAGAAGCACATGAAGATCATCAGCCTCGCGCCGGAGGTGCTGTAATGGCGTCGCAGCGTATCAAGAAGGGTGACAAGGTTATCGTTCTGTCCGGCAAGGACAAGGGCAAGACCGGTGAAGTCACCGTCTCCATGCCGAAGACCGACAAGGTCGTCGTATCGGGCGTCAACATCGCCGTGCGCCACACCAAGCCGACTCAGGGTGACCCGCAGGGTGGCCTGATCCGTAAGGAAGCACCGATGCACGTTTCGAAGGTCGCGCACGTGACCGCCGACGGCAAGCCGACCCGCGTCCGCTTCGAGGAGCAGGACGGCAAGAAGGTCCGCGTCGCCGTCAAGACCGGGGAGAAGATCAATGGTTGATCAGAACACTGGCGCTGAGAACACCGGCACCGAGGCCGTCTACGTCGCGCGCATGCGCAAGCTGTACGACGAGACGATCATCAAGGCGATGACCGAGAAGTTCGGTTACAAGAACGTCATGGAGATCCCCCGGCTCGACAAGATCGTGCTGAACATGGGCGTCGGCGAAGCTACGCAGGACAAGAAGAAGGTCGACCAGGCTGCTTCCGAAATGGAGCTGATCGCCGGCCAGAAGCCTGTCGTGACGAAGGCCAAGAAGTCGATCGCGCAGTTCAAGCTGCGTGAAGGCATGCCGATCGGCGTGAAGGTCACCCTTCGCCGCGAGCGCATGTACGAGTTTCTCGACCGTTTCATCACGATCGCTCTTCCCCGCGTCCGCGATTTCCGCGGCCTCAACCCGAAGAGCTTCGATGGCCGCGGCAACTATGCCTGCGGTATCAAGGAGCAGATCGTGTTCCCAGAAATCAGCTATGACCGGGTCGACAAGGTCCGCGGCATGGATGTGATCGTGACGACGACCGCAAAGACTGACGACGAGGCTCGCGAGCTTCTTCGTCTGTTCGGTTTCCCGTTCCCGATCGAAGACGACGCTGCCGACGAGAAGAAGGCAGCTTAATCTAAGTCCCCTCCCGCTTGCGGGAGGGGTCAGGGAGGGGCCTCGCGCCTAACAGGCGTTGGTCCTTCCCTCCCCCAACCCCTCCCGCAAGCGGGAGGGGAGCTAGCAAAGAAAGAACTTAAGTCGATGGCGAAACTGAGTTCAGTCAACAAGAACGAGCGCCGCAAGCGCATGGTCAAGCAGTATGCCCCGAAGTACGCGGCACTGAAGGCTATCGCAGCGGACAAGACGCTCGACGACGGTGAGCGTCTGATTGCTCGCCTCAAGATGGCGGCACTGCCGCGCAACGCGAACCCGACCCGCATCCGTAACCGGTGCGAGCTGACCGGTCGCCGCGCGCGTATTACCGCAAGTTCCGGCTCTGCCGTATTCAGCTGCGCGATCTGGCCAACAAGGGCCTCATCCCCGGCGTCACGAAGTCGAGCTGGTAAGGACTAAATCATGGCAGTGACCGATCCCCTGGGTGATTTGCTCACCCGTATCCGTAATGGCCAGCGCGCGAAGAAGGACTCCGTCCTCACGCCGGCGTCGAAGCTGCGCGTCCGCGTGCTCGACGTTCTGCAGCGCGAAGGCTATATCCGTGGCTATAGCGAAGAGCAGATGGGCCCCGCGGCCGGCCTTCGCATCGAGCTGAAGTATTTCGAGGGCCAGCCTGCGATCAAGCATGTCGCGCGCGTCTCGAAGCCCGGCCGTCGCGTCTATTCCGGCTCGCAGGAACTTCCGCGCGTCCGTAACGGCCTCGGCATCACCATCGTCTCGACGCCCCGCGGCGTGCTTTCGGATTCCGAAGCACGCGAGCAGAACGTCGGCGGCGAAGTCCTCGCGGAGGTGTTCTGATGAGCCGCATTGGTAAGAAGCCGGTCACCGTACCGGCGGGCATTACGCCGACCATCGAGAACAAGCAGCTGACGATGAAGGGCCCCAAGGGTACCCTCAAGATGCCGCTTCGCGACGAGATCAGCTACACGATCGAAGACGGCGGCATTTCGGTGCAGCCGGCCAACGACACCAAGCGCGCTCGCGCGTTCTGGGGCATGCAGCGGACCATGGTGCAGAACCTGGTCACCGGCGTGTCGGAAGGCTTCACCAAGAAGCTGCTGATCACCGGCGTCGGCTATCGTGCCGCAGCGCAGGGTCGCAACCTCAAGCTGCAGCTCGGCTACAGCCACGACGTCAACATCGACGTGCCGGAGGGGATCGAAGTCAAGACCCCCGACAACACGACGATCGAGATCTCGGGTTCGGACAAGCAGATGGTCGGTCAGCTGGCCGCGGAAATTCGTCAGTGGCGCAAGCCTGAGCCTTACAAGGGCAAGGGTATTAAGTACGACGGCGAGTTCATCTTCCGCAAGGAAGGGAAGAAGAAGTAATGACCAAGGGACTTTCTCTTTTCGCCAAGCGGCGTCGCCGCAATCGTACCGCGCTCCGCGCACGTGCAGGCACCCGTCCGCGGTTGTCGGTGCATCGCTCGGGCAAGCACATCTATGCCCAGGTGATCGACGATGCCGCTGGCACGACGGTCGCATCGGCCTCGACGCTGGAGAAGGACGTGCGCGGCACGTCCGGCGCCAACATCGACGCGGCGACTTCGGTCGGCAAGCGCGTCGCCGAGGCTGCCAAGGCAGCGGGCGTGACCCAGGTCGTGTTCGATCGCGGCGGCTTCCTCTACCACGGTCGCGTGAAGGCTCTTGCCGATGCCGCCCGCGAAGCCGGATTGGAGTTCTAAGACATGGCTGACGAAAACAACACGCCAGGAAACGCTGAGGCAGTAATCGCTCCCGAGACGACCGCACAGGACGTCACGGCTCAGAACGTTCCGCAGAGCACTGGCTACCAGGGCAACAACGGTGGCGGTCGCGGTCGCGGCGGTCCCGGCGGCGGCGGCGGCGGTGGTCGTGGTGGCCCCGGCGGCAACCGCAGCGGTGGCCCAGGCGGCAGCCGCGGTGGTCGCGACGGCGGTCGCGGTCGCGACAATCGTGGCGGTCGTCCGGGTGCGGACGATGGCGGCGAAGAGCTGATCGAGAAGCTGGTGCACATCAACCGCGTCTCGAAGACGGTCAAGGGCGGTAAGCGCTTCGGCTTCGCAGCGCTGGTCGTCGTCGGCGACGGCAAGGGTCGTGCAGGCTTCGGTCATGGCAAGGCAC
Source organism: Sphingomonas sp. LR55 (assembly GCF_036856015.1). Classification (NCBI taxonomy): domain Bacteria; kingdom Pseudomonadati; phylum Pseudomonadota; class Alphaproteobacteria; order Sphingomonadales; family Sphingomonadaceae; genus Sphingomonas; species Sphingomonas sp. LR55. The sequence continues at coordinate 1,992,924 of NZ_JASPFO010000001.1, read as the reverse complement.
GCGAAGTGCCGGAAGCCATCTCGAAGGCGACGGCTGCTGCCAAGAAGAAGATGGTTCGCGTTCCGTTGAAGGACGGTCGCACGCTGCATCATGACGGCAACGGTCACTTCGGTGCCGGCAAGGTCACGCTGCGGTCGGCGCCTCAGGGTACGGGCATCATCGCCGGTGGCCCGATGCGCGCAGTCTTCGAATCGCTGGGCGTTGCGGACGTTGTGACCAAGTCGGTCGGTACGTCGAACCCCTACAACATGATCCGCGCCACGTTCGAGGCCCTTGGCGAGCAGACCTCGCCCAAGGCCGTCGCACAGCGTCGCGGCAAGAAGATCGCCGACCTGCTCGGCCATGGTGGTTCGAAGACCGCCGAGGCCGATGCAGCTGCGATCACGGAGTAAGCGATCATGGCAACCATCAAGATCACGCAGACCGGTTCGCCGATCCGCCGCGAGAAGGATCAGCGCGCAACGCTGATCGGTCTCGGTCTCAACAAGATGCACAAGACCCGCGAGCTGGAAGACAGCCCAGAGGTCCGCGGCATGATCCGCAAGGTGCAGCACATGGTGTCGGTCGAAGGCTGAGCCTTCACGCTACCTAGTGACAAATACCGGGAAGGGGGCTAACGGCCCCCTTCCTTATTTCCGGATTCGAACCCGGCGATTTCAAACCAGCGCGTAACAAGCGAAAGCGAGTGCATTACCATGAAGCTCAACGAACTCCGCGATAACGAAGGTGCCCGTAAGTCCAAGATGCGCGTCGGACGCGGCATCGGCTCGGGCAAGGGCAAGACCGCAGGCCGCGGCCAGAAGGGCCAGAAGAGCCGTGAGGGCGTTTCCATCGCCGGCTTCGAAGGCGGCCAGATGCCACTGCACATGCGTCTGCCTAAGCGCGGCTTCAACAACATCTTCCGCAAGGACTTCGCAGAGGTCAACCTTGGCGCGATCCAGCTTGCGGTCGACGCCGGCAAGATCGAGGCTAACGCGACGCTCGACCACGACGCGCTCAAGGCCGCTGGCTTGGCACGCGGCGGCAAGGACGGCGTCCGCCTCCTCGCCAAGGGCGAGCTGACCACGGTCCTCTCGTTCACCGTCGACGGCGCGTCGAAGGGCGCGATCGAAGCGGTCGAGAAGATCGGCGGCAAGGTCGAGGTGATTCACTTCGTCCCCGCAGCCGAGAAGGCTGCCGCCAAGAAGGGCGTAAAGTACAAGGAGCGTGCGGCGCACAAGGCGTCGTTCAAGGCTTAAGCCGAACTAGAGGGGGCGGGTGCGAAAGCGCCGGCCCCCTTTTTATTTGCCTGACTTAGCGTCTTCTCGCCGCCGACTTCCTGTCGATCCCTATCAGGGACCTCTCTTCCTCCGTTCGCCCTGAGCGAAGTCGAAGGGTGCCTCACTTGGGGCAATGTCCTTCGACTTCGCTCAGGACGAACGGGCCAGGCGGGCAACCGGAATTCGTCTAGGCATTAGACAAGCGCGCTCCTGCGCCTATATGAGCGGCGGGGGCGGTCACAACGCATCCCGCCTTCTTTGTTTCCAGGACGATCACACGCATGGCATCCGCAGCCGACCAGATGGCGCAAAGCATCAGCCTTTCGAAATTCGCGAAGGCGACCGACCTCAAGAAGCGGTTGTGGTTCACGATCGGTGCGCTGATCATTTTCCGCCTGCTCAGCTATGTTCCGCTGCCGGGTGTCGACCCGACCGCGCTCGGCCTGCTCTCGCAGCAGACTCAGGGCGGCGTGCTCGATTTCTTCAACACCTTCTCGGGTGGCTCGCTCAGCCGCATGTCGCTGATCGCGCTCGGCGTGATGCCCTACATCACCGCCTCGATCGTGGTGCAGCTCGCGACCTCGCTGTCGCCGACGCTCGCCGCCATCAAGAAGGACGGCGAATCGGGTCGCAAGCGCCTCAACCAGTACACGCGCTACGGCACCGTCGGCCTGACCGCGGTGCAGGGCTATTTCATCGCAGTCGGCCTTGAGACGCTCGGCGCCGCACAGGGCATCCAGGCGGTCATCGAGCCCGGCATGATGTTCCGCGTCGCCGCGGTCATCTCGCTGATCGGCGGTACGATGTTCCTGATGTGGCTCGGCGAGCAGATCACCAGCCGCGGCATCGGCAACGGCGTCTCGCTGATCATCATGGCCGGCATCGTCGCGCATCTCCCCGTCACGCTCGTCAACCTGCTCGAAGGCGGCCGTTCGGGTTCGCTCGATCCGATCAAGCTGATCGGCATCGTCGTCGCGGTGGTCGTACTGATCCTGTTCATCTGCTTCATGGAGCGCGCGCAGCGCCGCATCCTGATCCAGTATCCCAAGCGCCAGACGCAGCGCGGCATGCAGGCCGATCGCAGCCATCTGCCGCTGAAGATCAACACCGCCGGCGTCATTCCGCCGATCTTCGCGTCGTCGCTGTTGCTGATGCCGCTGACGATCTCGCAGTTCGCCGGACAGCGGGTCGCAGGCGAATCGAAGTGGGGTGACTTCATCATCACCCTCAACCAGTACCTGCAGCACGGCTCGCCCGTGTACATGCTGCTCTACGGCGCCGGGATTATCTTCTTCTCGTTCTTCTACACCGCGGTCGTCTTCAACCCCGAGGAAACCGCCGACAATCTGAAGCGCAATGGCGGGTTCATCCCCGGCATCCGCCCAGGCAAGAACACCGAGAATTACTTCGATTACGTGCTGACGCGCATCACCGTGATCGGTGCGGCGTATCTGACGATCATCTGCCTGTTGCCCGAATATCTGGTGACCGCGTTGCAGATCCCGTTCTACCTCGGTGGCACGAGCCTGTTGATCGTCGTCAACGTGACGATGGACACGGTGACGCAGATCCAGTCGCATCTGCTGGCGCACCAGTATGGCGACTTGATCAAGAAGGCGAAGCTCAAGGGCAATCGACTTCGTTAAGCCGCGCGTCTAACGCGGTAAAAATCCTGCACGAACGAGGGGAGTGCGTTTCGTGAATATCATCCTTCTTGGACCGCCCGGCGCGGGCAAGGGCACCCAGGCTGCCACGCTCGTCAGCGAGCGCGGCATGGTCCAGCTTTCGACCGGCGACATGCTGCGTGCAGCGGTCGCCGCCGGAACGCCGGTCGGCCTGCAGGCGAAGTCGGTCATGGAATCGGGCGGTCTCGTGTCTGACGAGATCGTGTCGGGCATCATCGGCGAGCGTCTCGACCAGCCGGACACCGCGAACGGCGTAATCTTCGACGGCTACCCTCGCACCGCCGCGCAGGCCGAAGCGCTCGACGGCCTGCTCGCCGATCGCGGCCGTACGCTCGATTACGTCATCGAACTGGGCGTAGACGAGGCCGCGCTGATCGACCGCGTCGTCGGCCGCTACACCTGCGCCAAGTGCGGCACGGGGTACCACGATCGCTACAAGAAGCCGGTCGTGGCAGGCGTCTGCGACGTCTGCGGCTCGACCGAATTCAAGCGCCGTCCCGACGACAATGCCGAGACGGTCCACAACCGGATGGCCGAATATCGGGCGAAGACCGCCCCGATCCTGCCGATCTACGACGCCCGTGGCCTGGTTCACCGCGTTGATGGCATGGCCGACATCGCGCACGTCGGTTCGGCGATCGCTGCGATCCTCGACAAGAAGTAGGCGTAAGTAAGTGTGTTCCCCGCGAAGGCGGGGGCCCAGGCTGGGCCCCCGCCTTCGCGGGGGAACACGGCATCGAGCGGGACGATCTTACGCCTCCCTCTCTTACACTTCTCTGTTTCTCTCCCCCACTCCGTCATCCCGGCGAACGCCGGGACCCACGAATACGGCGGATCATGCGTTAGCTTGCAACCACCACCAACTCCGCAACCATGGGTCCCGGCGTTCGCCGGGATGACGGAGTGGGGCCGGGACGTATTGCGGGGGTGCTTTGCTAGCTTGATCCCACAACGCGCGGCGGTACCGCCTTCGTATTCGTATTCGTATTCGCGTTGCTCTTACCGTCGCCCGCGCCCCCCAACATGACGCAATTGTCACCCGTCGGTCATCGCCCTGATCCCCACCCGATCCTAGAACTAACCCGTGGTCAGCAACGGCCGCACGCGTTTCCAGAGATCGGTGCCCGTCACTCCCGGGGGTACCGTGGGGGCCGGTGGGAAGACTTCTTTCCGCCGGCCTTTCCGTTTATGAGGGCAGGAGATAGTGACCGATTTCGGTGGCAGGGAAGGTGATAGCGCGTTGAGCCGCAAGATTTTGATCGTCGAGGACGATGCGTCGACATCCGCGTATCTTGCCAAGGGTTTAGCCGAAGCCGGGCATGCAATCGAAGCCTGCGCCGACGGCCGCGACGGCCTGTTCCTCGCCAGCGAGGGCATATTCGACCTTATCATCGCCGACCGGATGCTGCCGGGTCTCGACGGCCTGTCGATGGTCAGCGCTATTCGTGCCGCCGGCATCGCCACACCAGTCCTGATCCTGTCCGCGCTCGCCGCGGTCGACGACCGCGTCGATGGGCTGAAGGCCGGCGCCGACGATTACCTCTGCAAGCCGTTTTCGTTCGCCGAGCTCTCCGCCCGGATCGAGGCCATGCTCCGCCGCTCCGACCGCGCCGCGACCGAGCCGCAGAAAACCAAGCTCTCCGTCGGCGACCTTGAGATCGACCTGCTCGCTCGCGCCGTGTCGCGCGCAGGCCGCTCGATCCCGCTCGGCGCGCGCGAATTTAACCTGCTCGAATTTCTCGCCCGCCATGCCGGTCAGGTCGTTACCCGCACGATGATGCTCGAGAAGATTTGGAACTACCATTTCGACCCGGGTTCGAACGTGGTCGACGTTCATATCGGTCGCCTTCGTCGCAAGCTCGAGGACGGCTTTCCGACACCGATCCTGCACACGGTGCGCGGCGCAGGCTACCGGCTCGCCGTTGAAAACTGACCCGGGGAGTGATTCGTCTTTCGGTAACAGCCCGGATCGCGTTGCTCTCGATCGCGCTGGCGCTGGTGTCCAATTTGGCCCTTGTCGGCTTCGTCTGGAAGACCACCAGCGCCGATGCGATCGATGCGATTCGTCGCGAGACTACCGAGCAATCCGAAGCGTTGCGCGCAGTCTGGCGTAGCGGTGGGCTTCCCGCGGTCCGCCAGGCGATCGATGGTGCGGTTGTTCCCGGCGACGTTTCGCTCGTCCTGGCCTTGATCGACCCGGAGGGACGGGCGCTGGTGGGGATCGCGCCGGAACGGCTCGCTGTACCGCTCAAAACCACGCATTTCCGGATCGCGCGGCTCGGCGCCGACGAGCTCTGGTCGGCGCGTGAGTCCGGCTACGCGCTTCATCCGTTGGGCGATTATTGGCTGCTCACAGGGCGCAATCTCGACCTGATCGCCGCAGAGGAGCGTGCGATCGAACGGGCGCTCGCGGTTGCCGTGTTCCTTTCGCTCGCGCTCGGCGTGGTCGGTGGACTCGTTCTCACGCGCTATGTCGGCCGCCGGCTCGATGGTATCGCCAAGGCGATCGAAGCGGCGGGCGAGGGCGACCTCTCGCGTCGCGTCGACATGGTCGCCGGCGGTGGCGACGCGTTCGATCGTCTGGCCGCGCGGCTGAACGTCATGCTCGGCAAGCTCGAAGGCGTGATGGCCGAACTGCGAATTGTCACCGACAGCCTCGCGCACGACCTTCGCTCGCCTTTGGCGCGTCTGCGCACGAAGACGGAGCAGGCGGTGCTGATCGCCGACCCCGATGCGCGCGAGGCTGCTTTGGGCGGGCTGCTGGTCGAGACCGATCTCGTCATGCGGATGCTGACCATGGTGATCGAGATCAGCCGCTCGGGTTCGGTCTCGCGTGATCGTTTCATCGAGGTATCGCCCGCGAACCTGCTCGAGGAGATTGGCGAACTCTACGCTCCGGTCGCGGAGGACGCAGGCCTCGTCTTCAAGATCGCGATCGACGACCGCCCGCCGCCGATGAAGCTCCACCGCGAGTTGATCAGCCAGGCGATCACCAATTTGATCGACAACGCGCTTCGCCACGGTGCGGGGGGCGGCGAGGTCACGCTACGGATCGTCCACCGCACCGACGGCGTCGCGATCCAGGTTGAGGACCGCGGCCCCGGCATCGCCGCCGCCGACCGCGCACAGGCTTTGAAGCGGTTCGGTCGGCTGGACAGCGCACGCTCGACCCCGGGCGCAGGCCTCGGCATGGCGTTGATCGAAGCGGTGGCGCGGCTGCACGATGGCCATTTCGAACTTGCCGACAATGCGCCGGGCCTCGTCGCAAGGATCGTCTTGCCCGTCTGATCCTCCCCCGCGAGGGGGGTGGCTGGCGCTTGCCAGACGGAGGGGGAGGAATGGGGAACCTATTTTCCGTGTCCTCCCCCTCCGTCGCTTCGCGCCACCTCCCCCTGGCAGGGGAGGATCGTAAGCGGCAATCGGTTGACCGGAACCGCCTCGGGGGCGATGCCGTTAGCATGACGACGCTAGCCTCCAACCGCCGCATCCTTGCCGCCAGCCTGGTCGGCACTGCGGTCGAATTCTACGACTTCTACATCTACGCAACCGCCGCGGCGCTCGTGTTCGGCCCGCTGTTTTTCTCGGGCCAATCCGACTCCGCGCAGTTGCTACTGAGCTATGCCACGTTCGGGCTCGCGTTCGTCGCCCGGCCGGTCGGCGCGATCGTGTTCGGGCATTTTGGTGACCGTGTTGGCCGGAAATCCACGCTTGTCGCATCGCTGTTGCTAATGGGCGGATCGACCGTCGGTATCGCCTTCCTGCCGACCTATGCGCAGGTCGGCTGGATCGCACCAGCGCTGCTCTGTTTGATGCGGCTGGGGCAGGGGTTAGGCCTCGGCGGCGAATGGGGCGGGGCGGCATTGCTCGCGGTCGAGAATGCGCCGCCGCACCGCAAGAATACCTGGGGCATGTTCCCGCCGCTCGGGGCACCGGTCGGCTTTCTCGCCGCCAATGGGCTGTTCCTCATCATCGGGCTGGTACTCGACGAGGCGCAGTTCATTGCCTGGGGCTGGCGGATCCCGTTCCTGTTGAGCGCGATCCTCGTCGGGCTCGGTCTCTGGGTGCGCCTCAAGCTGACCGAGACGCCCGCCTTCCTCGAAGCGGAGGCGACCGAGGCGCTACCCAAAGTGCCGATCGCAACGCTGCTGACGAAGCATCTGCGCGCGACGTTGGCCGGCACGTTCGGCGTCATCGCGTGCTTCGCCCTGTTCTACCTCGCGACCGCATTCGCGCTTGGCTACGGGACGAAGACGCTCGGCTATTCTCGCGAGGCGTTCCTAGCGGTCGAACTGGTCGCGATCTGGTTCCTGGCGGGCGGCGTGATCGTCGCGAGCGTGCTGGCGGACCGGCATTCCGCGGCACGGATGCTGGCGATCGGGTTTGCCGGGTGCATCGGCGTTGGCGCACTGATGGGACCGATGCTGGGCTCGGGATCGCTGTTCACGGTGTGGCTGTGGCTGTCGGGCGCGCTGTTCGTGATGGGGTTCGCCTACGGACCGCTCGGCGGATGGCTGCCGAGCCTGTTCCCGGCGGGTGTGCGCTATACCGGGGTGTCGATGACGTTCAACTTGGGCGGCGTGCTCGGCGGTGCGCTCGCGCCGATCGTGGCGGAAGCGCTCGCGCCGCGCGGGTTGTGGCTGGTCGGCGGGTATCTGATGGCGGCGGGCGTGTTGAGTTTAGGCGGGCTGCTTATCCTGGGTCGCACAACCGACCACTAACTTGTTCTCCCGCGAAGGCGGGAGCCCAGACTGGGCTCCCGCCTTCGCGGGAGAACACGCTTTTACCCTGAAACTGGCCGCAACAGTGTCAGTCGCGCCTTGCCGTGCACGCGCGTCGCATCGACCTCGAAGCCGGCCAGTTCGACGACTTCGGCCTTGGCCGTCTCGAGGCTGATCCACGTCGCCGGCCCGACCCAACCCAGCCGCGACAGCTTGTCGAGCGCGACGAGTCCAGCACCGGTATTATACGGAGGGTCCATCAGGATCACGTCGAGCGGTGCCGGCGCAGGTCCGAGCGCCATCACCGAGGTGGCGCGAACATCGCCGCGGATCTCAAGCTTGGCGAGGTTGGCCTTCAGCGCGTCGACTGCCAGCTTGTCCGATTCGACGAACATGCACGTCGCCGCCCCGCGCGACAGCGCCTCGATCCCGAGCGCGCCCGAGCCTGCGAACAGATCGGCGACCGCCAACCCCTCGAAGCTGCCAACGCGGCTGGTCAGCATCGAGAACAACGTCTCGCGCATCCGGTCTGCGGTCGGGCGGGTGGTGTCACCCTTGGGTGCGGCGATCTGGCGCCCGCGATACTGCCCTGCGATGATACGCATCAGCGTTTCCCTCCACGTGGTGCACGGGGCGGATGACCGCGCCCTCCCGACGGACCCTTGCCGGGCGCCGTGGGGCGAGTCCCCGCTCGGGCCGTGCCGGCGCATCGCGCACCGGCCGTGGCTCGGCACCCGGACGTCCGGAAGCACTGCGCGCGGCACGTTTGTCTAGCGAACTGCGGCCGCGCGAATCATCGGCCTGCGGACGGAAACCACGCTGCGGCTCCTGACGCTGCGGCGTATCGGCGCGACGTGGCGTCACGGTGCCCCCGGCGCCGACTCGCGACGGGGCTGCACGATCGCGTGGCGGCTTGGCGGCGCGGAAATGCTTGATCTTCGGGCTGGTGCTCAGCTCCTCGCCGCGATCCGCCCGCTCCTGACGAACATAAGGCTTCGACATGTCGCCACTGGTCGGCCGGGCATGATGCGTGCCCGTCGGCCGAGCGGCATTCCGCGTATCCGGCCGCGCCCAGGGATCGTTGACGTCCCCGCGCTGCATTGCGGCAGTTGGGCGAATCCGTTCGGGCCGTGCAGGTCGTAAGGGACGATCGGTCGGCACGGTGCCGCTGGAGAAGCCCGAACTCGCCGGCGCCGTGTAGGGGCTGCGGACCGGGGCACGTGCACCGCCGGGAGCTGGCCGCGCACCCGGTGTCGGCCTTGCACCCGTCGCAGGTCGCCCCGTCGGCGCAGGACGGGCGGCATTGCTGCCCCGCTGGCTCGAACGTGCGCCGATCCCGGCGCCCGCACCGGCACTCGCGCTGATCCCGATATTCGCCCGCGCACCAGGACCCTCCGGCCGACCTTTTGCGAGCTCCTTCTGGAACGCGACGACGTCGTGCTGCAACACTTCGCCGATCTGCCCCGGCGGCAGGTCGCCGAGCACGAACGGGCCATAGCGCGTCCGGATCAGCCGCGAGACCTGCAACCCGAGATGCTCCAGAACGCGCCGGACTTCGCGGTTCTTGCCCTCGGTCAGGATCATCTCGATCCACACGTTCGCGCCCGTCCGACGCTCGATATTGGCGTTGATCGATCCGTAGCGCACGCCCTCGATCTCGATTCCTTCGATCAGCTCCTCGAGCTGCGGCTGCGTGATGTTGCCATACGCACGCGCACGATAGGCACGCTCGACGCCCGTCGCAGGCAGTTCGAGCTGACGCTTGAGGCCACCATCGGTGGTCATCAGCAACAGCCCCTCGGTGTTGAGATCGAGGCGACCGACCGGCACGAGCCGTGGCAAATCCTGCGGCAGGCGATCGTAGATCGTCGTGCGGCCGGCAGGATCGCGCTCGGTGACGAGCAGTCCAGTCGGCTTGTGATACAGGAACAACCGCGCTGCGCTGGGCGCCTCGACCGGATCGCCGTCGACCGTCACGCCTGCCAAGTTGCGCAGGATCGTCGCGGGTGTGTCGAGTGTGGAGCCGTTGAGCGCGACGCGCCCCTCGGCGATCATCCGCTCGATATCGCGGCGCGAGGCGATCCCGGCGCGGGCGAGCAGCTTGGCGATGCGGTCGCCCTTGATCGGTGTGGCAGGAGTTGCAGGCGCGTCGGGCGACGGGCTGGCAGTCGGGTTATCGTCTTTTGAAGTCGTCATGGCGCGGCTGATACTATGGATCGGCCGCCAGCGCGAAAATATTTGCGACCGTTCGTGCTGCGGTGCGTTAACACCCGCAAGCGTAACGACCTTTCGCGCGCGACCGGGGGCCTTTCGGCAATGTTGTTCGGCAAGAAAAAGCGGCAGATCGTCCGGCTCCTCGTCGTCGAGGACGAACCGTTGGTAGCGTTCGATACCGAGTATTTCCTCGCCGAAGCGAATTTCACGATCGTCGCGACGATCGACCGGGTCGCGGATGCGCTACCGATCCTGGCGAGCGACGCGGTGATCGACCTCGTGCTGGTCGACGTGAACCTCGCAGACGGCTCCGGCATCGACGTCGCACGCGCGGCGCATGCCAGGGGCGTGCCGGTGATGTTCGTGACCGGTAGCTGCCCGGTCGAGGCGACGACGCTCGCCGCCGGCTGCATGGCCAAGCCCTACGCCCCGCGCGACCTGATCGCCGCGATCGAGGCGATCGAGGCGACGCGCGCCGGCAGCAAGCCCAAGCGCGTCCCGTACGGCTTCACGCTGTTCGAAGCGAAAGCCTGACGTTTCCCCCGCGCTCCATCGCCTGACGGGTAGCGCGGTTGCGATTTCCCGTTAGGGTCCCCGCAAGCGAGTGGGAGCGTAAGTGCGATGGGCGGAACCGAAGAAAAGCGCTGGAGCGACGGGTTTCGACCGTATGTCGAGAAGGCCCCGCTCGCCGCGCTCGCGCTCGGCATATCGTCGGGCTTCCCCTATGCGATGATTGGCGCGACGCTGACCACCCGGTTGGCGGCGAGCGGCATCGATAAGAAGACAGTGACCGCGTTCAGTCTTGCGTTTCTCGTCTACAATTTGAAATTTTTGTGGGCGTGGGTCGTCGATGGCGTTCACCTGCCAGTGATCGGGCGGCTCGGCCAGCGTGTGTCCTGGCTGATCGTCACGGCTGCGCTGGTCGTCGCCGCGGTCGTCAATCTCGCGCTGATCGACCCGGCGGCGAGCATCGCCTCCACTGCAACCGCAGCGATTCTGGTCGGCGCTGCAGGCGCGACGTTCGACGTCGTGATCGACGCGTTCCGGATCGAGACGCTCGAACCGCGCCAGTTGGGCGTCGGATCGGGGATGAGCCAATATGGCTGGCGGATCGGCTCGGCAGGCTCGGGCGCCCTGGCGCTGGTGGTCGCCGAACGGGCCGGCTGGAACGCCGCCTATCTGGCGTGCGTGGTGTTCGCACTACCCGCGGTGCTGGCAGGCTTGGCGCTGGGCGAGCCCGAACGCCGCCGTCCGCCGATCGAACGCCGCGGTCTCGCCGAGGGGTTCCGCGCCATCTGGGGGCCGTTCGTCCAGTTCTTCTCGCGCGAGGGGGCACTCATCGTCCTTGCCTTCATCCTGATCTTCAAGGTCGGCGACACGCTCGCCAATTTGACGTTGCGGCTGCTGTTCGACGACCTCGGCTTCACCGGCGACGAGATCGCGTTCTACGATGTCGGGATCGGCTTCATCGCGTATCTCGTCGGCATCTTTATCGGCGGCATCCTGTACGCGCGGATGGGGATGAAGCGATCGGTGCTGTTGTCGCTCGTGCTGATGGGCGTCTCGAACCTGTCGTTCGCTGCGTTAGCGGCGGCCGGGCACTCAAACTTCGGCATGGCGGCGGCGATCGGCTTCGAGAACGCGTCGAGCGGGTTTGGCGGCGTGGTCGTGATCGCCTATTTCTCCGCGCTGTGCGATCTACGCTTCACCGCCACGCAGTTTGCGCTGATCTCGGCAGCTGCAAGCATCGTCGGGCGGATCGTCACCGGCACGACCGCCGGCGCGCTGATCGAGGCGTTCGGCTATGTCGATTTCTACCTGCTGACGACCGTGCTCGCGGTACCAGGAATCGTGTTGTTCTGGTGGATGAGCCGGTCGGGGATGATCGACCGCTCGATCGGCAGCGCCGGCGTCGAGGGAGAGGGCGACGCGCGGGCTGGCGAGGCCGTTTAGCCCTACATCGTGACCGGTCGCCCCTCGTCGGCAAACGCGGCGGCGACGGCTGCGGCGCTGGCCAGGACGCCGTCGATGCGGCGGACGCCGAGGAGATCGGTCATCAGATAGCGGGCTGTCTCGGGCGCGGTCTCGACCCGCGCGAGGATCGACAGCATCGCCGACTCGGCCGGGGTCATCCGCGCACAGCAGCATGGCGCGATCGCGATCGATCCCGCCGACGTTCCCGCCAGGTCCGCCATCAGCGCGCGCAACAACACCAGCGGACGACGGAAACTCTGCCCGAAGGCGGTGAACATCGTGTGTGCGGCGCGTGCGTCGGCAAGGCCATGCGCGCCCATCCGCCGCATTGCGAACAAGGCGATCTCGCGCATTTTCACAAGGCGGCAGTGGATGCGGCAGCAACGCCGTCGCGTTGGCGAGCAAATTGGTCGAGGCCGGCGTCGAACTGGGCGTCGAACTGGGGCGGGTATCGGTCATTCACGCGACTCCGTGGTGGTGTCCACAAACTCGCGCGTCCGTTATTGATAGTCAATAGCAATAAGAGGTCAGTCCGGCGGCTGGTCGTTCGCCGCGAGCACTTCACCGGCGAGGTAGAGCGAGCCGGCAATCAGGACGAGGTTGGATCGATCGCCACGGGCTGCGATCAGGTCGAGTGCGTCGGTTGGCGTCGACGCGGTTTCCGCGGTCTTGCCGAAACGTTCCGCGAGCACTGCAAGGGCCTCGGGGGCATGGTGCGCATGGCCGGGGACCGGGATCGCGACGACGTGGCCGACCGAGGGCGAGAGAATCCGCATCACCGCCTCGGCTTCCTTGTTGGCGAGCATGCCGAGGACCAGCGTGACGGGCCGGCCCTTGGCCAGCGTTCGCAGCGCCCACGCGACCGGTTGCGCGGCGTTGGGGTTGTGCGCGCCGTCGAGCCAAAGTTCGCTGCCGGTCGGGAGTCGCGCGAGCAGGGGGCCGTCGGACAGACGCTGCATCCGCGCGGGCCAGTGCGCCCAATCGGCGGCGGCGCGCATCGCGGCTTCGGGAACATGCAGCGCGCCCTGATGGCGGAGCATCGCGATCGCGAGCGCGAGGTTGCGGGACTGGTGCGCGCCGACGAGGCGGGGGCGATTGGTGACGACCGAAAAGCCGGTATCCTCGTAGCGGACGGTCGAGCGTGCGGTCTCGCTCGTCCAGGCCGTGCCGCGCGTGGACGTGGGCACCCGCGGCGGCGGCTACCGCGGCGATCTTTGCGCGGAGGGCCTTGGGATAGTCCATCGTCACCAGCGGCACGCCGGACTTGGCGATGCCCGCTTTCTCGCCGGCGATTTCCAGCAGCGTGTCGCCGAGAAACGCCTGGTGATCGATGCCGAGCGCGGCGATGCCGGTGACGACCGGGTTCGGGATGACGTTGGTTGCGTCGAGCCTGCCGCCGAGGCCGACTTCGACGATCGTTGCTGCCGCCGGCGTGCGGGCGAAGGCGAGGAAGGCGGCGGCGGTGGTGACTTCGAAGAAGCTCGCCTGGAGGTCGGCAGCGTGGTCGAGCACTTCCGCCAGCAGGGCGGCGAGCAGGTTGTCTTCGATCAGCTTGCCCGCGAGGCGGATGCGTTCGTTGAAGCGGACGAGGTGCGGCGAGGAATAGACGTGGACGCTGTGCCCGGCGGCTTCGATCGAGGCACGCAGGAACGCGCAGGTCGAACCCTTGCCGTTGGTGCCGGCGACGTGGAATACCGGGGAGATCGAGGTGGGGGTCGCCGAGGCGGCTCAGGAGCGCGGTGATGCGCTCGAGGCCGAGGATGTCGGCGCCGGGCGACAGCGCGGTGAGGCGGTCGAGCTGGGCCTGCACTGCGGGGGACGAGGACGTCGCGTGGTCGGGCATTCTTCTAGGCTCCCTCTCCCCTCCGGGGAGAGGGCTGGGGTGAGGGGCTGTACCGGGGCGCGGCGCTGCTGGGCTGCCCCTCACCCCGACCCTCTCCCCGGAGGGGAGAGGGAGTTCGTTACGCGGCCTCGCGCGCGCTGAGATACCCGATGACCGTGCCGAGCTGCTCGCGCAGGTCCTTCCGGTGGACGACCATGTCGATCATCCCGTGTTCGAGATAATATTCCGACGTCTGGAAATCCTCGGGCAGCTTCTCGCGGATCGTGCTCTCGATCACGCGGCGACCGGTGAAGGCGAGAGTCGCCTTGGGCTCGGCGATCTGGACGTCGCCGAGCATCGCATACGCCGCCATCACGCCACCCGAGGTCGGGTCGGTGAGCACGACGATATACGGCAGGCCGGCATCGTGCAGCATCTGGATCGCGACGGTGCTACGCGGCATCTGCATGAGGCTGAGGATACCCTCCTGCATACGTGCGCCGCCCGATGCGGTGAAGATCACGTACGGCACGCGGTCTTCGATCGCCGCCTCGACGCCGCGGACGAACGCCTCGCCGACGGCTAGGCCCATCGAGCCACCCATGAAGCCGAAATCCTGCACGCCGACGACGACGCGGTGGCCGTCGATCGCGCCGCGTGCGTTGATCAGCGCGTCCTGCTCGCTGTTGTCCGTCCGCGCGGCCTTCAGGCGATCGGTGTAGCGCTTCTGGTCGCGGAACTTGAGCGGATCCTCGGGCACTTTCGGCGCGGGAAGTTCGCTGCAGCTGCCCTCGTCGAACAGCTGCGCGAAGCGGATCTTCGGCCCGATGCGGTCGTGGTGATCGCATTTCGGACAGACGTAGAGATTGTCCTCGAGCTCCTTGGTGAAGATCATCTGCCCGCAGCCCTTGCACTTGTGCCAGAGATTCTCGGGCGTCTCGCGCTTCGCGACAAAGGGCAGGACGTTGCGGACGCTGTTGAGCCAGCTCATGCGGATACTTTCCTTGCGCTCGCGACGGCATCAGCGAGGGACTTGATATAGGCGCGGACCGGCTCGGCCGCAGCGGCACCGTGCTGTGCGACGAGTTCGACGATCGCCGATCCTACGACGACGCCGTCGGCGACGCGCGCGACGTTGGCGGCCTGCTCGGGCGTGCGGATGCCGAAGCCGACCGCGATCGGGATATCGGTCTGGGCCTTCAGGCGGGCGACGGCGTCCTCGATCGAGGACTGCTGCGCCTGCTGGAGCCCGGTGATCCCCGCGACTGAGACGTAATAGAGGAACCCGCTGGCGCCATCGAGCACGGTCGGCAGGCGGGCGGCATCGGTGGTCGGGGTGGCGAGGCGGATCAGGTCGATCCCGGCGGCACGCAACTGGGGCCCGAGCGCATCGTCTTCCTCGGGCGGCACGTCGACGCAGATCACGCCGTCGACGCCGGCGTTGGCAGCCGCCTCGGCGAACCAGTCCGCGCCACGCCGGAGCATCGGGTTGCCATAGCCCATCAGGACCAGCGGTACGTCCGGATGCCGCGCGGAAGGCGGTGGCGGTGGCGAGGATGTCCGCGGTGCGCGTGCCTTGCGCGAGGCTGCGGATGTTCGCGGCCTGGATCGCGGGGCCGTCGGCCATCGGATCGGTGAACGGCATGCCGAGTTCGATCGCATCCGCGCCACCCGCGACAAGCGCGTCGAGGATCGGGCCGGTCGCCTCGGTGGTGGGATCACCCGCGGTGACGAACGCGACGAGCGCAGCGCGGCCGGCGGCGGCGGTGCGCTCGAAGGTGGCGGCGAGGCGGCTCACTTGCCCCCTCCAAACTAACGCCCGTCGCTCGACCCATATCCCGAGCCATACCAAGACCCGTCACCCCAGCGAAAGCTGGGGTATCCCGGTTGGCGACCACGGCACATGCCCCATGAATACCCCAGCTTTCGCTGGGGTGACGGGTGGGGGACGGGCACTGAACGTCAATCGCGATCATATCGCCACTCCGAGCGCTTCGGCCACGGTGAAGATATCCTTGTCGCCGCGGCCGCACAGGTTCGCTAGGATGATCTGGTCCTGCCGCATCTCGCGCGCTTTCTTCGTTACCGTTGCGATTGCGTGCGATGGCTCCAGCGCGGGGATGATGCCCTCGGTGCGGCACAGCAGCTGGAACGCGTCGAGCGCTTCCTGGTCGGTCGCGCTGTCATACTGGACGCGGCCGATGTCGCGCAGCCAGGCGTGCTCGGGGCCGATGCCGGGATAGTCGAGCCCGGCCGAGATCGAGTGCGCCTCGGTGATCTGGCCGTCCTCGTCCTGCAACAGATACGTCTTGTTGCCGTGGAGTACGCCCGGAAAACCGCCAGCGAGGCTCGCCGCGTGCTGCTTGTCGAGCCCATGGCCCGCCGCCTCGACGCCGAGCATCTGCACGTCGGCATCGTCGAGGAACGGATGGAACAGTCCGATCGCGTTCGAGCCGCCACCGATCGCCGCGACCAGCATGTCTGGCAGGCGACCGATGCGCGAGAGCATCTGCGCGCGTGCCTCGGTGCCGATCACGCTCTGGAAATCGCGGACCATCTCGGGATACGGGTGCGGGCCGGCGGCGGTGCCGATGATGTAGAAGGTGTCGTGGACGTTCGCGACCCAGTCGCGCATGCCCTCGTTCATCGCATCCTTCAGCGTGTGCGCGCCGCTGGTCACGGGGCGGACTTCGGCGCCGAGCAGCTTCATGCGGAACACGTTGGGCGCCTGACGCTCGACGTCCTTGGCACCCATGTAGATCACGCAAGGGAGGCCGAAGCGCGCGCAGACCGTGGCGGTGGCGACGCCGTGCTGGCCCGCGCCGGTCTCGGCGATAATCCGCGTCTTGCCCATCCGCATCGCGAGCAGGATCTGGCCGATGCAGTTGTTGATCTTGTGCGCGCCGGTGTGATTCAGCTCGTCGCGCTTGAACCAGACTTGAGCGCCCATGCCCTCGGGGGCGGACTCGCGGAGCGCTTCGGTCAGGCGTTCGGCATAGTAGAGCGGGCTTGGGCGGCCGACATAATGTTCAAGCAGGTCGTCGAACTGCGCCTTGAAGGCGGGGTCGGCCTTGGCGGCGCGATATGCCTCGTCGAGTTCGAGGACGAGCGGCATCAGCGTCTCGGCGACATAGCGGCCGCCGAAGTCGCCGAAATGGCCGCGTTCGTCGGGCTGGGCGCGGTAGGAGTTGGGAGCGAGGGTTGGAGCGTTCATGACTGGGCGTTTAGCACTTCGTAAATCGCTGTCACCCCTTCCGTTTTATTGGGCACCACCCCGGCGGAGGCCGGGGCCCAATTGGGAAGGTCATAATTACGGCGGGAAGGGACTGTCACAGGCCTCCCCCAATTGGGCCCCGGCCTTCGCCGGGGTGGTGCTAGCGCGTGGCGACAGCTTTCAGGAACGAAGCGATCCTGGTTTCGTCCTTGATACCGGGCTCGCTTTCGACCCCCGACGACACGTCGACAAGCTCGGCGCCGGTGCGGCGGATTGCCTCCGCGACATTTGCCGGATCGAGTCCTCCCGATAGCGCCCAGGGCAGGGGATGTCTGAACCCGTCGAGCAGGTCCCAGTCGAACCGCAAGCCCATTCCGCCCGGCAATGCGGCCGAGTCCGGGGTCTTGGCGTCGTAGAGTATCCGGTCGGCGACCCCGGTAAAGCCATGCGCCGCATCCAGATCGCCTCGCGTTCGCACCGCAACAGCTACCCACGTCTGGATTCCGAACTTCGCGCGGATCGCGGCCGTCCGTGCGGGTGTCACCTTGTGAAGTTGCAGCACGTCGAGCGCGGCGGAGGCGACTGCCTGTTCGAGCATTTCGTCCTCGGGATCGACGAACACGCCGACCTTCGCGACGTGACCGGGTACGCGCGCCGCGAGTTCGGCGGCTTTCGTGAACGTCACGTGGCGCGGTGAGGCGGGGAAGAACACGAACCCGACATGGCTCGCGCCGTGCTTGATCGCAGCGTCGAGCGTCGCGGGGTTGGAAAGGCCGCAGATCTTGGCGGTGGTCATGCTGGTTCCTAAAACCCTTCTCCCGATGGGAGAGGGATCAGAGCGTCGCGCCGATCGCGCGGGCGGCGGTGTCGGGGTCTTCTGCTTGCGTGATCGGACGGCCCACCACAAGGATCGAGGCGCCTGCGTCCATCGCCTGGCGCGGCGTGACCACGCGCTTCTGGTCGCCGATATGGCCGTCGGGCAGGCGGACACCGGGGACCACGAAGAACCCCTTGGGCCAGATTGCCTTCGCCGCAGCAACCTCCGCGCCTGAGCAGACGATGCCGTCGACACCGGATTCACTCGCAAGTTCGGTCAGGCGCGTGACCTGGTCGTGCGCGCTGCCGGTAATGCCGGTGGCGGCGAGATCGGCGGCGTCGAGGCTGGTCAGCATCGTCACCGCGATCACCTTCGTGCCGATCGGCGCGGCTGCCTTGGCGTCCTCGAGCATCGCCCGGCCGCCGCTTGCATGGACGGTCAAGATCGCGGGTTCGAGCGGGCCGAGCGCCTGCACCGCCTTGGCGACGGTGTTCGGAATATCGTGCAGCTTGAGATCGAGGAAGATCGGCAGGCCGAATTCGGCCATCGCATGCACGCCGGCTTGGCCGTGCGCAGAGAAGAATTCGAGGCCGAGCTTGATCCCGCCGACATGATGGCGGACGCGCGCCGCGAGTGCCTTGGCGCGCGCCAGATCGGGTGTGTCGAGCGCGACGTAGATGCGGTTGCTCATCAGGCGACGCCCGGCGGGACTGCGGTCGGCGCGCCGAGCGGCGCGATCGTTACCGGCGTTTCGGCGGGCGCGAACGCCACCGGCTCGGGCCGCGGCGTGCGCAGTTCGAGCAATTCGCGCTCGCAGGTCGACAGGCGCTGGCGCAGGCGCCACCGGATCGCGTGATTGTAGAGCATCGTCGGCACGAACCCGATCAGGAACGTCACGAACAGCAGCAGCGGCAGGTTCACGTCGGCGATCAGCCCGCCCCAGAGCTGAATCTGGACCGCGTTCCAGTTGCTTATGGTGAAGACCGCGGCAACGAACGCCAGCAGGCACCAGAACAGGATTTTCAGGAACTGCATGCGGCCACCTCTATGTCTTCGCCCGCAGCCGAAGCGGCGAGTGGCCCAGAGCTACCGCTAGATCGCGCGTTTGGCCAGCATTAGCCGATTTCCGTCCGCAACTGCGCGATCAGCGGCAGGATCGCGGTCAGCCGTGGTTCCTCCTCGTCGAGGATCGCGAGAAACGCGGCGCGCTTGATCGCCGCGACCCGCCCGGGCTTCATCCGCACCGTCTGCGGCAGGGTCGAGACGGTTATATCGATCATCCGCTCCGACCCGTGCAGCCGCCCCCATAGATAGTCGTTCTCGCGGTAGGCACGACTGAAGAACGCGCCGAACGTGCCGAACTGGATGCCCTTCAACGTCGCCTCGGCGCCGCCCGAGCGGATGGCGGTCGCATCGTCGGGCGCGATCCGGTCGACCTTGATCGGATCGAATTCGTCGAGCCCCTCGCCCTGCAACAGCGGCAGCGTCGCGGTGTCGAAATACGGAAAGCCCAGATAGGCGAGCAGCAACGTCCGCCGTGCGGGCTTGGCGAGCGCGGCGAACGCCTCCGCCAGCCGCTGGTCGGTCTCCGCATCGAGCCGCTCCAGATCGAACGTCCGCCCGAGCGTCTCCAGGACACCGGTCGCATCGCCTTTCATCGCGCGCACGGCGTCGTGCATCCCGGCATGCATCTCGCCGCGCAACCGATCGAGATACGGCGACAGCGATTCGTAGATCGCGTCGCGCATCGGCGCGAGTTCGGGCTCGTCGGCGGCGGTCTCGACCTCCGACAGGCGCCGCGCCATCAGCCGGAGCCGGCGGATACGAAAGCCGATGTCGAAGGTCCGCAGGAATGCGATCGAGGCGGGACTTGCGCCGTTCGCAAAGCCCGCGCCAAGCTGGTCCGCGCCCGTCGCCGCGACCTGCGCGACGATCGCGGCACGGATCTGTGTCAGTCGCCGCGGGCTATGGTGCCGCCCGGCTTCGTACAGCAGCCCGGCCAGCGCCTCGATCACCGCGCTCCGCTTCAGATGCCCATAGGCGACGAACCCATAGCCCGAACTCGCCGCCGCGGCCTTCTGCGCGCGCCGCCGCCACGCGATCAGCCGCGGCGCGGTCGGTCGATCGAGGAACAGCGTGTGGCCGAACAGCGATTCGACGTCCGCCTCGACCTCGGGCCGGATCGCGGTGACGATCCCGCGCATCCGGTCGATCCGCGCGGAGCGCTCGGCAATCGCCTCGAGATTGTCGCGGATCGGTTGCTGGCGCGGAATATCGCTGATCGCGCCGATGATTGTCTGGAAGAAGCCGGGCGTACCTTCGCCGCGGTTGAGCCGCAGTTTGATGCCGGGGGAGGGGTCGATGTAGATGAAGCGTCGGTCGATCTGGCGTCGTGCAGGGCGTTGCTTGAGCGCATCGAGCGCCGGGCGGAACGGCGCGTTGGCGAGCACCGACCCGTCGATCAGTACCGCGCTCTCGGCCGCGTTCGCCGCGGTATGCCGCGGCAGCACACGCGCGAGGAAGCTGCTGCGTTCCGGCCACGCGATCTTCCGCTGCTCCAGCACGCCGTCGAGTTCGGCGACCGTGAACGGCGGAAATGCGCCCGGAAAGCTCGATGTCGCGCGCGCCGCGAAGGCCAGTTCCGCGCGCGGCGCCAGCGTCTCGGTCGCGCCGCCATGATCGGTAAAGTCGACCACCAGCCGGTGCTCGGTCTCGACCACCTCAGCGGGCGAATTGAGCTGCAACCGTTCGGGATGACCCGAGAAATCGGTTACCGTGACGAACAGGTCGAGCGGCTGGCCCGGCGGCAACAGCCGCGGCCCGCGCTCGCTCGCGCCCATCGCGTCGAACGCATCGAGCAGCAGGTTGGTGAAGGTCTTCCCCCGAACGGCGGCTCGAACCAGCGCGAGCGGATGAAATGCGACAGCTTGGTGCGCACCTCCTCGCGCGTCGGCTCGTCGAGTGCCTCGACCTTGTCCGTGCTCCGCCCCGCCGCCATCCATGCGAGCGGCATCGCCCATGCCTTCGAAAAACGCGATTTCGGCGCCGCTTCGGTATCGATCAGCGCCTCGACATCGGCCGACGTCATCCACAGGTCGGTCAGCGGATCGAGGCTCTGGCCGGTCGCGATCGCCTGCGCGAGGAAGATGCCGTTGATCCCGCCCGCACTTGCGCCGGCGATGATGTCGGCGAGCACGCGCACCCGGATCGCGGCGTGGTCTTCAATTTCCTGGAGCAGCGCGTGATACACACCCTGGCTGCCGCCCTTCGGGGCCTCGCCGTCATGGAACGCCCGGCTCGCGCAAACGAGACGCCAGATCTCCTTGGTGATGCCGTGCATGTAGACCGCCAGGCTGATCCCGCCATAGCAGACGAGCGCCAGTCGCAGTTCCTTCTCGCGCATTCTACATCCTCGGTATCGATTATGGAGCCGTTGCCCTGGGTTCGAGCATAGCCCAGATCGGTAGATGATCCGACGCTTTCCGCGCCGCCGGGCTGGCATGCACGCCGCAATCGACCACGTTCAACTCGCGCGAGACCATGATCCGGTCGAGCCGCGCGATCGCCCGCCGCGAATGGAAACTCGCGCCGGTTTCGGCAAACGCATAGTCGCGCCCAAAATCGCGCAGGCACCCGGCGCCCGCGCTCCACTCGTTGAGATCGCCCATCATCACCGTCGGATGCCGATGCGCGCAGGTATCGACATGGTTCATGATCGCCGCTGCCTGCTTGCGCCGCCAAAGCCCCGATAGATCGAGATGCATGCCGAGCACACGGATCGTTCCGCCAGCGAGTTGCACGTCGGCCATCACCGCGCCGCGTGGCTCAAGGGCCGGCAGGTGCAGCGGTTCGCTGGCGATCACCCGCGCCGATTTCCGAACGAGGATGACGTTGCCATGCCATCCCATGCTGAGCGCGCGCAGGCCAAAATCGACCGGTTTCCAGTCGCTGTGCTCCTCGAGCAGGTGATGCGGCAACACGCACGCCTTAGCGCCGAAGCGGCGATCCGCCTCCTGCAGCGCGATCACATCGGCGTCGATCTCACGCAATACTTCGACCACGCGTTCGGGATTGCGCCGACGGTCGAGCCCTATGCCCTTGTGGATATTGTAGCTGGCGACCTTGATCATGCGTGGGGTCTATAACGTCGCTTTGGCGATCCGGGTTGCGCAATGGCCATCGATTGCGCTGCAAATCCCGTCGACCGTGCTGGACGCGGGTCGGACTCTATCAGGCCGCGCGGGAATACGCGGCGGGCGCCTGATGCGGCAATCGTCAGCGAGCATAGCATTTCTGCATGCCGATCAGTCGGCCGCGACCATCCATGTGGGTCGCGTCGCCGGGAAAGGCGCGCATCGTCGCGCCCAGTTTGGCCAGTTCGTCCGGCAACAGCCAGCCCTGGATCCGGCCCTGCTGTACTGCCCAGCGATCGGCGGCGGCTTCGCCCGGACCAAAGATCTGGTGGGCACATTCGTGCGTGTACCAGAAGAGTTGCTGCGCACGCGGAAGGTTGAGAACGCGCGGGTGCAGGATGATCCGTCCCTTATAGGCGGCGGCAATGTCGTCGATCGGCTGGATCATCGTGTCGACCGGGCCACAGGTGGCGCGATAGCCCGCGAGCAACAACGCACCGGGGAGGATGAGACGCTGCGCGGGGGCGGGTTGCGGGACAAGCGCCAGCAACGACGCCGCAGCGCCTGCGAGAATGTTTTTGAACATGGGTATCCTGGCCCCGCGAAGCGCGAGGACGATCAAGAGTGGTGCGCGAAGCGCGTTCGCGTTTCAGTCAGGGGAGAGCCGGATGTCGCCGGCCTGCGCGGCTACCCGAAATACAGGTAGATGATGCCGCCCCAGATCATCGCCGATGGCAATGCTGCGTAGCAAAGCCCTCTCATGACCGCGGTCTCCGGCAAAACTGTTCGCCGTCGTTTCGGGCGGACAGGCAAGACTTCTAAGGAAAACACCGGGATAGTCGGAACCTGATCGGCCAAAGCATTGCCGAGCGGAGGCTTGCGTCCGAATGGGAACAGACTTTTCGTGAACGGCTTCATGCCCTGTCTCCGCCGATGTCGGTCAAATCGCGTCATCCGTGTCGTCGCCGGCAGCGACGCATGGGATGTTCCCGAACTCTTTGGCCTGGTGCGACTTAGCGCATCCATCGTGGCGGGGTGGTAGCGATAAATCGCCGAACCGAGCCAAACCTGTGTTGGTCGTACTTGATAAACGTATGTTAGCTGCTAAAGATGCATCAATTAAAATATAAACCTAGATCAATAATCTTGATATCGGCCCAGTAAAGGGTGGATGATTAAAGCGATCAAAACATGTCCGAATTTTTAGATACTGGCGCTTGGCCAACAGATGACTCTCATAACACTTCGCTTATTTCCGCACCATTGTCAGCGCTTGATCTGCGCGATGGGCACTTGGAAGCATTGGCCCGATCCGATTCTGCAGCACGTGTTCGGGAACGGATCGCGCATTATCCCGGTGCTGTCCGGATCCCGGCCAATGGCGTCGAACTCTACGTCGTCCGAAATTTTATCACGATCGAGGAATGCCAGGCACTGATGCGGCTTATCGATGCCGAGCGTGTACCGTCACCCGTCGTCTCCGACGATCCGGTGCCGTCGTATCGGACCAGCGAAACCTGTTATCTTTATCCCGGCCCCGATGCGGTGACGGCGGTCGAGAACAGGCTCGACGATGTCACCGGGATCGAGCCAATATTTGGCGAAGCCTTGCAGGGTCAGCGCTATGCGGTCGGACAAGAGTTCAAACCGCATCATGACTTCTTCGATACCGGTCAGCATTACTGGCGGAACCAGGTGCCGATCGGCGGACAGCGTACATGGTCGGCAATGACGTTTCTCAACGAGCCGGCACTGGGCGGGCGGACGAACTTTCCGACCGCTGGCGTGGTGATCGCACCGAAGGCCGGCAATCTGGTGATCTGGAACAACATGGATGCGCTGGGCAGGCCGAATCCCGGATCGCTGCATCAGGGTATGCCGGTCGAGCAGGGCGTCAAATACGTGCTGACCAAATGGTATCGCGAGCGCCCCTGGTGCCAGTAACGTAGCGACCCGCTGGCGGGATCGTCGTGATCCTCTCCGACGTGTGGAGGATCACGATGCGCTAGCCCGCCGCCGCGACCGGCACGGCGAAGACGCTGCGGAGTGGCCTGGTCTCGGGCAGGATGTAGACGATGCCGACGGTGCCGGTGAACAAGGGCTTGACCACGTCGTCGTAGAATTTGGCGGGTACGTTGACGCAGCCATACGAGATCCGGTTGTCGCTGGGTGTCGGCGATGCGAGTCGACCCGCACGGTTGTCGATCCGGCGGCCGACGATCACGCGGTGCATCGACAGCGCGGCATCATAGTCGATCCACAGGATATCCTGCTCGAAATCGCGACCGAGCGATGCCTTGAACCGGCCCGCAGGGGTGGTGCGTTCGGCCGGCGTGATCGTCGCGAGCTTGCGCTGGCCGATGCCGGGTACGCTCGCATCGCCGCGCGCCATGCCGAGCAAGGCCGGCGCCGTGCCGCGCAATCCACCGGCGGCGTCGAACGCGAACACGACGGCGTTCACCTTATCGATGACGATGAACGGCAAGCTCTGGTTATCATGCGATGCGGCAACCCAGTTCGCGGTGTCCCGCGCATCGTTCGACACCGTCTCGGTCCCGAACCGGGCGACGCTTTCGGCCGATACTGGTTGCGCCACACCCTGGGATGTCGCCGCAAGCCCCATGAGGCTCGCCATAAGCGTTACGCACCAGCGCCTTTGGATCGCATCCCGACCGATCATCTTAATGACGCGCCTGCTTGCGCGGATAGTCGGGGACGGCCGGCGTATTCGGCGGGGTCGGTTGCACGAAGGGACGACCGGGGGTCGGCTGCACGGCCTGCGGCGTCACGGGGGTGTCGACGACGGGCAGCACGGTTTGCGGCGTGCCGGGGGTCTCGACGATGACCGTACCCGGACGGATGGGCGGCGGGAAACCCACGCCACCCTCGACGACCTCGAGCGGCGGCGGCGACGGCACGCGGACCATCACGGGCGGAACGTCCAGGATCGGGCGAGTCGCGGTCGGCAGGTTTGGCACGGGTGTCGGGGTGACTACGACTGGCGGGGTTGGCGTTGGCGTTGGGGTTGGAGCGGGAGCCGGTGCTGGTGACGGTGACGGTGACGGCGCGGGAGCAGGCGCTGGAGCTGGAGCTGGAGCTGGAGCTGGAGCTGGAGCTGGAGCTGGGGCAGGCGCAGGAGCTGGGGCAGGCGCAGGCGCTGGAGCTGGAGCTGGAGCTGGAGCGGGCGCCGGTGCTGGAGCGGGCGCTGGTGCTGGAGCGGGCGCTGGTGCTGGAGCGGGCGCTGGTGCCGGAGCGGGCGCCGGTGCAGGAGCGGGCGCTGGTGCCGGAGCAGGCGCCGGTGCCGGAGCAGGCGCCGGTGCCGGAGCAGGCGCCGGTGCTGGAGCGGGCGCTGGTGCCGGAGCAGGCGCTGGTGCTGGAGCAGGCGCCGGTGCTGCAGCCGTAATCGTTCCGGTCGTCCGGAACCCGGCGACGCAGCACGAACTTGCCAGCGCATACTGATCCGCGTTGGCGCCGGTCAGCGTGTAACCGCTGAAGCTGACGCCGATGGCCGTGCCCTCGCCGGTGCTGTCGAACGTCGCGGTCGCATCGGTGCCGGCGACCAGCGAAACGCCGGTCGGGGTCCCCGAGGTGTCGGTGGTGTTGAACCCGCTCAGCACCGCCGCATTGGTGCCGTCGGCGACCTTCTGCGCGGTTGGGAACAACAGCATGCGCTGGGTGATCGCCGCGCCTTCGGTCAGCACGAACTCGGTCGAGAAGTCGGTCGGCGTCGTGTACGACACCGGGTTGTAGTTGATCGACACCGGCGCCGCGGTGACGGTGGTCGGCGGCGACAGCGCGGAGAACACGATCGTGCCGCCATTGACGCCCGGCCCGGTGCCGTCCGACCCGGCGATCAGCGTGAGGCCAACCGGCAGGCCGAGGCTCTGCGCGGGGATCGTCGTACCGCGCGTCAGCGTCACCGCCGCGTCGATCATCACGTCATGCCCAGCGCACAGCGCGATGTTACCGTCGGTCGTGGTGATCGCGTGGAACACCTGCACGTTGCGCCCGGCGTTGAGCAGGATGCTGCCGTTGGTCGTGGTCAGGTCGGCGTTGACGTTCACGTCGCGGCCGCAGCAGGCGACGATATTGCCGTTGGTCGCGGTGATCGGCGCGTTGATGTTGACGTCGCGAAACGCGTTCATCGTCAGCGTCGTCGGTACGCCCGACGCGGTCCAGGCTACCGCGTCGTTGACGAAGATGTCGCCATTGCCGGTGGTCGTGTCGCCCGCTGCGGGGATCGTGCTGATCGTGATGCTGGTCGTCACCAGCTGCGCCGACAGCGTCGCGCCCGAGATGTTGCCGCCTGCGCCGATCACGTAATCCTGCGGATCGATCAGCCATGTGCCGGTCAGGCCGCCCGGTGCGTAGGTCGAGACCTTGGCGCTGTCGGCCACGTTGACGGTCGCCGCCGACGTCTCGATGAAGCCGCCATTGCCGCCGACCGGTGCGCTCGCGTCGAGCGTGCCGGCGAGGCTGACGGTGCCGCTCTTCATGTCGCCGAGCAGGAGAATGGTACCGCCGCGGTTCTGCAACGTGCGTGCCTCGACGACACCGGTGTTGTTGACCGCGGTGTGGAGCAGGTCGCCCGCACCCTGCGCGGTCATCACCACCTTGCCGCCGTCGGCGCGGATCAGGCCACCGTTGCGCACCAGCGCGCCGACCGCACCCTTGTCGACCGCGACGTTGAGCAGCCCGTCACCCGCGACATCGAGCGTGATCGCCTCGCCGCCCGCGAGCACGACGGTGCCGAAGTTCGCCTTGATCGTGCCGCCGTTACCGACGTTCGCGCCGAGCAGCGCGACATAGCCGTTCTTCGCGGTGATCGTGCCGTCGTTCTGGACGCTAGCGCCGCTTGTTCCCGCAAAACTGTTCTTGCCCGCGAGGAAGTCGGCATCGGAGATGTTCAGCGTCGAGGCGACGAGCCCGCCGACGTTAACATTGGCGGTCTGGCCGAACAGGATGCCGTTCGCGTTGACCAGGAACACCTTCCCGTTCGCCGACAGATTGCCGAGGATCACCGACGGATCGGTGCCGAGCACGCGGTTCAGCGCGACCGAACTGCTGGTCGGCTGGTCGAAGACGACGCTCTTGCCCTTGCCGATCGAGAAGGACTGCCAGTTGATCGCCGTCCGGTCGCTGGTCTGCGTCACGGTCACCGACTTGCTGCCCGTCGCGATGCTCG
Source organism: Sphingomonas sp. LR55 (assembly GCF_036856015.1). Lineage (NCBI taxonomy): Bacteria > Pseudomonadati > Pseudomonadota > Alphaproteobacteria > Sphingomonadales > Sphingomonadaceae > Sphingomonas > Sphingomonas sp. LR55. The sequence goes on along the minus strand of NZ_JASPFO010000001.1, from coordinate 1,965,903 downwards.
CCTGGCCCGCGACGACTTCGCCGCCGGTCGGCAGCGTCTGCGCCTCGACCGGGCGCGCCGCCAACGTGCCGGCGAGGCTGAACCCGATCAGCCAGGCGAACCGCGCGAGCCCGGTCGTGCCGAACAGGCCGCCAAGTCGTGTGCGCGTGACCGATGGGGCGGGGCGGCTGGTGTTTCTGAGCGAAGAGGGAATGGGCGTCATGGGCGGTATCCTTGGTGGCGGCGGATGGCCGCAAAATTCGGGGGTGCGTGCGCGGTCAGAAGGTCTTCGAAACCTGGAACCAGGCGCGGCCCGACTTGTCGGGGGCCGACGTCGCATCCGCGTCGCCGAGTTTGCGCGCATAGGTCGCCTTGGCGGCGATCCCGTACGGTCCCGCCCAGCTCAGCCCGGCGCCGTACGCGCTGCGCTTCGCGTGGTTCGACCCGTCGAAATACGGGTGCTTGACGTAATCGACCTCGCCGACGTCGACGAACCCGAACAGCTGGAGCGCACCCGGCACGATCTGCGGCAGCGCCAGCCGTGCTTCTGCGGTCGCGACATAGCCCTGGTCGCCGTAAGCCTCGCCCTCGGGATAGGCGCGGACAGCGTAGGCGCCGCCCAGTTCCATCCGCTCGGAGATGTCGAGGTTGCTGAACGCGATCTGCCCGCGGGCGGAGGCGAAGAACGACAGCGGCCCGGCGATCGTCTGCAACCGCGCGAAGCTGAACTGCAGCTTCCCATAGCTACCGTCGGTGCGCGCGGTCAGCGCATCGACCGAGCGCTCGTACGCGCCGCGAATGTCGAGATTGCCGACCGAATAGCTTAGCGAATACGCGCTCCAGCCGCCCCCGAGCAACGTGTCGTGCTCGTCACCGCTGAGCCCTGCAGTGATCACCTGCGCACGGCGATAGCTGGTAGTGTCGACGATCCCGATCTTGTCCTCGAACCATTTCGCGTCGCCGCCGATGGTCACGTACAGATTGTTGTCGCGCGAGCGGATCAGCGGATAGCTCGCATAGACGCTGGCCACGTCGGCATTGCCGCTGCCGTCGAGGCTGTCGAATTCCTTGCCGAGCGAGTATTCGAGATGCGCGAACGCGACGCCCAGCGTGACCTGCCCGATCGGCGCCTGGTAGGACGCGCGACCATAAGCGAGCCCGGAGAACGAGGTCAGCGCGCGCAGGCTCAGCACGTCGCCCGACCCGGTCGGGTTGTTCCAGTTGACCGAACCGCCGACACGGTAGGCGCCGGTGTAGCGGTTGCCGGCATTGTCGGCCTCGACGCTGCCGGTGATGCTCTGGCCGGGGGTGATGTCGACCAGCAGGTCCGACGTGCCGACCGCGGTGCCGGGGCTCAGCGTCGATTTCACGCGCACGCCGGGAAGGTCCGACAACATCAGCAGGCGCCGTTCGAGCGACGCGACCGCGACCGGATCGCTGACGTCGAGCCCGGTCAGGATACCGTTCGCGACGCTGTCAGCGAGCCGCGACTCGTTCTTGACGCCGACTGCGCCGAAGCGCCCTTCGATCACCGCGATAGTGACCGCGCCGCTCTGGACGTCCTGCTCGGGGAGATACGCGTTCGCGACGAAATAGCCGCGGCTGGTGTAATAGGCGGTGATCCGCGCGGCGAGCGTCTTCAGGTCGGACAGATCGAGCTCGCTGTTCGGCGTGAACTGCGACGCGGCGATCAGGTCGGCCTCGGGGAACAGCGTCGCACCGGTCACGCGGAGCGACCGGACGAGCGTCTTCGGGCCACCCGTGGCGGCAACGACGGTCGGCGTCTTGCGCTCGAAGCCGAAGTCAGGCGCCGGCGTCTCGTTCAGCGGAGTCGGCGGGATCTGCTGGAGCTGTCCACCGGCGCCGACGGGAACCTGCGCCTGCGCGGATTGTGCGGAAACCAGCAAGGCAGCCGGGCTCACAGCCGCAAGCGCGGCCGCCCATAGGGTCGACTTGTACATGAACACCTCGATCGTCACCGCGGATGGAAGGCACGGATCTCCCATCCGCAGCAGCGGGAGCCGTTCGAAGGGGGTAGAGCGCCCGAAGCGAGGACGAAGCCTTAGCGGATGGCAGCGGATCGATCTGCGTCGAACCTCGCTGCCATCAAAAACCAAATGGTCAGGGCATTGTATCCTAGGCGATCGACCGGTCGCGAGGATCGCACGGTATGATCGCTAAGTCTGCTTAACCTATGTAAGTCCGCCAAATAAAAATCAAGCTATAATCTTGATATGATAGTGTAAAACGTACAATTTGGGGCGATTTAGGCGGTTTGCCGATCGGTCTATCTGCGCAAGACTGTAATTAAGACCGTCTGTTAAGATTTGGATAACACTATTTCGCGTCCAAGCCGCGACGTGACTCAGGATCGAACGGGGGTTTCACTGGGCCGAATCTATCGATTCGTCAGATCACTGTAGTTCGATCGTCGAGAACGGCTGGAGCTGGAGCCTATGTTAGCGGAGCGGCGACCGCGGCGCCGACATCAGCCGGACTAGGCCGTTCGGTAGTTGGGAGCGGGCACTTGTCGGCCTGGATGCAGATAATCCGACGAGAAGCAGGCGACGTCGCGCAGCCCTTCCCAGTTCGAGAACACGACGTTGCGCCAGCTGCGCTCGATCAGACCGGCGGCGTGAAGCGTCTTCAGCATTCGGTTGACGTGAACCGCGGTCAGTCCCGTCGCCTGGCCGATCTGTTCTTGCGACATCGGCAACTCATAGCCGGCGGCGGTATCGCCCCGCCAGGCGTCGCAACGGACCGCAAATTCGCACAGAAAATGCGCGACGCGGCGCAAACCGTCTCTGGCGCCGATGTTGACGATCCATTCGCGGGCGATCGCATGGTTTATCGCCTGATGAATACCAAGCGCGTGGGCAACCGCCGGCCGGCTCGCGGAGAGTTGCTGCACCGCGGACAAAGGTATCATGGCGACGTCTACCGTCGTGAGCGCGCGCACGTTGTGATCGGTCGTCTGCAAGTATAAATGCTCGAGGCCGATAATATCACTGGGTATTGCGAGCGACACGATCTGGCAATTTCCCTCGCCATCGTCCTTTTGGCCGTAACAATAGCCATCCAATAGTACCGAAACGGTATCACACCGGTCACCCTGGCGTACGAGATATCCCGACGCCATGAATGTCTTTCGCGTAAAGGGCAGATTTAGCACGTGATTCCGGTCGTCTTCGGCGAGCGAGACCCCGAGCGAAAGCCCGTCGATAAACTTGGAGAGCGTCGTATCGATGTCGCGGTGTCTCTAAAAACCAGAGTATCTGTCTGACATCCGGTTCGACGGCGTCACACTTGGTATTGTTGGTCTTTAGCAGATGTGTGCGAGATCAAGGCGAACAATTATCAGTATCGGAAAGATTTTTTGTAAACTTATATTTGACCGTCAGTGCCAGAAATACTTGGCTCTTCCGTAAGGGTAAATGCGTTCCGCAGGCGCTACCAAGATTTCTAGTGCCGGCAAGGGGATTGGAACCGCGTCGCTGTCGGGGAGGGCGGTACACCCAACGCGCCCAGGCTCTTCTGCGCTACCGCTTACGGCAGCCGTGACCATCCCGCGTACGTCGGTGCGCGCGGGATGGTCGTAGAATGTTCGATGAGCAACACGCTGATGTGCGCGGGGCGGCTCCGCGATCAGTTAGTGCGAGCTGGGCGCCCGTCGATCGCGATCGTGGTGGCACCGGATTGCGCGGGAACGGTCACGGTCGCGGTCAGAGCTTGGGCGTCACCAATCAGGTTCAGGCGCTTGCCCTTCGCCATGGCGGTACCACCGCCGGTCCAGTTGTGGACGGTGACGGCGATCGATTTCCACCACGGCTTGAACCCGCCCTCTGGCTTGGCGAAGTCGATCGACAGGCCGGACGGCGTCGTCGCGCAGCGCACCGTCTGGCGGAAATAGCCGCGGCGGGTGTACGCGAGCGTGCGGCCATCGTCCTCGTAGAGCGTGCCCATGCAGTCGTCGCCGGGATAGACGTCGAGCCGTAGCGGACCGTTCGGCGTTTCGCTCGTGCTCTGGACCAAAGGTTGACGCGGCAGGATCGTGCCGGCGCGGACGAACACGGGCAGATGATCGAGGCGCGGCGTTTCGGTCACGCGGTCGCCGAGCGTGCGCGCGGTCGGTACGGCCTGCGTCGCCGACTGGATCGGACCGGCGGCGGCGGGCTCGGGCGTGCCGACGCGCTGTCCGGTCCAATAGTCGTACCAGCCGCCCGCGGGGAGGCAGACGTCGTAGACCTGCGGCGACTCGGGCTTGGGCGGCGGCGCGATCAGCAGCGACTTGCCGAGCGTGAACGCCATCGACTGGTCGCAGGATGCGGTCGCGGCGGCAGGATAATCGTAGAACACCGGGCGCATGATCGGATCGCCGAACCGCGCGTTCTGGTCCGCCAGCGCGTAGAAATACGGCATCAACCGGTAGCGCTCCTCGATGAAGCGGCGGCGGATCGCGAGATGATCGGGGCCGTCGACCCAGGGCTCGACGCGGGGGGTGCCGGTCGCCGAATGGTTGCGGAACACCGGCGTGAACGCGCCGATCTCGGTCCAGCGGGTGAGCAGATCGGGGCTCGGGCCGCCTGCGAACCCGCTGACATCGGCGGCGCTGTAGCCGAAGCCCGACAGGCCGAGGTTGATGATCTGCTGCACCGACAGCTTCAGATGATCCCAGGTCGCGCTGTTGTCGCCGGTCCAGGTGACCGCATAACGCTGCCCGCCGGCATAGCTCGCGCGGGTCATCACGAACGGGCGCTCGTCGGGGCGCAGCTTGAGCAGGCCGTCGAACGTCGCGCGCGTGTTGAGCATGCCGTAGACGTTGTGCGCCTCGCGGTGATCGGTGATGCGCGCCGCGAAATCGTCGCTGTCGATGCGGTGGCGGGTGTCGAGCGGCATCGTCTTGGTCGGCGTCTCGAAGATCGCCGGCTCGTTCATGTCGTTCCAGAACCCTGCGATCCCGGCGTCGAGGAACCCCTTGTACTGCTGTCCCCACCACGTCCGCGCGGCGGTCTTGGTAAAGTCGGGGAACACCGACGGGCCGGGCCAGACCGGCGCGACATAGGGGGTGCCATCGGCGTTCTTGATGAACGCATCGGCCTTCATCCCGCTCTGGTAGGGCGCATAACCCTGCTCGACCGCGGCGATATGGAGGTCGGTGATCGCGACCAGCTTGATCCCGTCGGCGTTCATCTCGGTGGCGAGCTTGGGGAGGTCGGGGAAGGTCTTGGCGTCGGTGGTGAACGGCCGGTTGCGATCCTGATAGCCGATGTCGAGCCAGATCACGTCGGTCGGCACGCGGTCGCTGCGCAGGCGGGCGGCGATCTGGCGGACCTCGTCGGCGCTGCCATAGCTGTAGCGCGACTGCTGATAACCAAGCGCCCATTTCGGCGCGAGCGGGGCGTGGCCGGTCAGGTCGGCGTAGCGCCGCGTGACCTCCGCCATCGATGGCCCGGCGATGAAATAATAGTCGATCGGGCCGTCGGGGCCGCCGAACGAGAGCGTCTCGGCATCGCGGTGACCGAAATCGAACCAGGTGCGGAACGTGTTGTCGAGCAGGATGCCGTAGCTGCCGCCCGGACCGCCAGAGCCTATGAAGAAGGGTATCGATTTGTAGATCGGATCGTCCGCGCTGCTGAACCCGAACGCGTCGGTATTCCAGTCGACGAAGCCGTGGCCGCGCCGGTCGAGCCCCTGCGTCTTGTCGCCGAGGCCGTAGAAATGCTCGGCGATCGGGAGCGTCTTGGAGATCGCGAACGCCTTGCCGTCGGTCGCGACGGGGGCAGCGTCTGCGGAGATGATCTTGCCGTCGAGCGTCTCGAAGGTGATCGCGCCGCCTGGACCGACACGCACGCGGACGCTGGCGGTGGCGAAGCCGTCGGGGGCGGCAGTGACGGCGATCGCCTGGTGGCGGATTGCGGCGGGGACGGCCCAGCTGGCGTCCTCCGGGAACAGGCCGTTCTTGTCGACGCGCACGCGAACCAGACCGTCGGTCATCGCGGTGATCCGCGTGGTGGTCGTGCCGACATGGACGTCGATACCGTCACCCCGTGGAGTCAATGTGGGCGCGAGTGCGGCGGCCGCTGCGGGAGTCTGCGCGTAGACGGGGACGCTGCACACGCCAGCGGTGGCGGCGAGCAGGAGGGCTAGGCGTTTCATACGGTATCCTTGTGGTCCGCCAGGTGGCGGAGGCGAGAGGCGTGCGACCCGAAATTCGATGCGCAACGGGTCAGGAAATCGTCGATCTTCGGCAGGTCGATGGGATCGATATCGGCACCGGGCGGGATGAGCCGCGCCGCATCGGGGAAGGTGCCGTAGCCCGCGAACAGGCAGTGCCAGCTGGTCGCCGAATAATAGCGGCCGAGCCCGGCGCGATCGATCGCCGCGACCATGTCCGCGCCGGTGAACCAGGTGGACATCAGCATCTTGAGGTCGTCGGACAGCGCCTCGACTCCGCGCGCTTCCGCCCAATAGCCGGTCGGATCGTCGCGGCGCTGGTTCAGGCGGTAATGCGCGACGATGTAGTCGCGGACGCCGTCGTAGCGCGCGGCGATGCGCGCGTTGAACGCGGTGCGGGCTGCTTCGGTCGCGCCGCCCTGGTCGACCATGTCGAGGAACGCTTCGACGGTGGCGATGACGAGATGCAGTGCGGTCGCCTCGAGCGGTTCGAGGAAGCCTTGGGCAAGTCCGACCGCGAGCGCGTTGTGCGACCAGCTGTCGCGAACGCGACCGACGCGCATCTTGAGGTGGCGGGCTTCGCCGGTCTCGTCGCCGATGTGCGTGCGTAGTTCTGCTTCGGCCTGTGCTTCGGTCAGGTGGCGGCTGGAATAGACATAGCCGTTGCCGTTTCGGCTGGTCAGCGGGATGTGCCATGCCCAGCCGGCCGATAGTGCGGTCGCTCTCGTCTGGCTGGAGATCGGCGTGCCGGATGCGTGCGCGGTCGGCATCACGACCGCCCGGTCGTTGAACAACGCGTCGGCGTAGCTGACGAACGGCATTACGAGCGCGCTGAAGATCGTGCTGCGGAACCCGCTGGCATCGACGAAAACATCGCCGGCGACGCGTTCGCCGTCGGTATCTATCAGCGCGGCGACGTTGCCGGATTGGCTGCGCTCGACGCTGGCGATCCGGCGCTGGAGATGGACGACGCCCAGCGTCTCGGTCGCATGCGTGGCGAGGAACGCACCGACCTTGTACGCGTCGAAATGATAGCCGTAGCTTACCTCGAACGGGAAATTTTCGGCAGGCTGTGGCGCGCAGTTCGCAGAGGCTAGGCGGGCAGGGAGCAGGAACTGGTCAGGATGTGCCTCGACATCGCGCCCGGTCCGTCGGGCCCGCGCATTGTAGAAGAATTGCGGTGTGGTGTGGCCGTCGAGCGCGGTGGGGAAGGGGTGGAAATAGCGCTCATGCCCAGCGCGGTCGGACCAGCCCTCGAAGCCGATCCCGAGCTTGTAGGTCGCGTCGCACGCCGGCATCCACTCGGCTTCGTCGATGCCGAGCGTGTCGAAGAAGTGCTTCAACTGCGGCGTAGAGCCTTCGCCGACGCCGACGATGCCGATCTCTGGGCTTTCGACCAGCGTGACGCGAACGCCGCGCGCTCCAGCGATGCGCGATCAGGCACGCGGTCATCCACCCGGCGGTGCCGCCGCCGAGGATGACGATGTGCTGGCCGCGCCCGTCGATCACCGCTGCAGGACCAGCCCGGAGAGCGGCGGCAGCGTCGTCGTGTCGGCGCCGTCGGTCGCAAACAGCATGTCGCCTTCGGTCATGATGCCGGTCGGCCAGCCACGTGCGTCGTCCCCGAGATTGAACACGCAGAGCAGCGTCTCGTCTTCGGACTCCCGCTCGAACGCGATCACAGCATCATCGCTGTGCACGATCCGCAGGCTCCCCAGCCGTAACGCCGGATGCGCCTTACGCGCGGCGATCAGCGCCCGCGTCCAATGCAGCAGGGATGTCGCGTCCGCTTCCTGCGCGTCGACCGCGATCGCGCGGTGATCCTCACCGAACGGCAGCCAAGGCTCGGTGCTACCGAACCCAAGATCGGGCGCCGCGCCGATCCACGGCATCGGCGTACGTGCGCCGTCTCGGGACAAGGTGAGCGGCCAGTTCGCGATCGCCTCGGGATCGAGCAGGTCGTCGAACGCGATGTCGACCTGCGTCAGCCCGAGCTCCTCGCCCTGGTACAGGAAGATATTGCCGCGCAACGCGACGAGCAGCAGGATCTTCATCCGCGCGAACGCCTCGCGCTGGTCGGGCGTGGTCCAGCGCGACACCGCGCGGCGCGTCGTGGTTCTCGAACGCCCAGCTCGGCCAGCCGAGGCCGGGCGTATCGGGCCAATTGCCGACCGCATCGACGATCAGCTCGGGCGTCAGCCGGTCCGCGTACAGGAAGTCGAAGCCGTACGCGCTGTTCAGCCGGCCATTGCCGCCGGTGAACAGCTTCATCTCGCGGTCGCTGTCGTCGCCGCCGACTTCGGCGACGGTGAACCCCGCGCCATATTCGTCGAGCAGCGCACGAATCCGCTCGATGAACCCGACGATGTCCGGATGGCTCTGGTTGTGCAGCTTCATCTGGAAATCGAACGACCGGGTGCGCGCGCGATTGGTCGCGGGCGCGGGCGGATTGTCGGTCAGCGCCGGATCGTGCATCGCGAAGTTGATCGCATCGAGGCGGAAGCCGTCCACGCCGCGATCGAGCCAGAACCGCGCCGTCGCGATCAGCTCGTCCTGCACCGCGGGGTTATGCCCGTTGAGCTGCGGCTGATCCTTCAGGAAATTGTGCATGTAATATTGGCCGCGTCGCGCATCCCAGGTCCAGGCCGGGCCGCCGAACACCGACTGCCAGTTCGACGGCGGGGTGCCATCGGGCTTGGCATCCGCCCAGACGTACCAGTCCGCCTTGTCGCCGCTGCGCGACGCGCGGCTCTGGCGAAACCAGTCATGCTCCTCCGAGGTGTGCGAATAGACCTGGTCGATGATGATCTTGAGCCCGAGTTCATGCGCGCGCGATCAGCGCGTCGAAATCGGCGAGCGTGCCGAAGATCGGATCGACGTCGCGGTAATCCGACACGTCATAGCCGAAGTCCGCCATCGGCGAGGTAAAGAACGGCGACAGCCACACCGCGTCGACACCGAGCGCGGCGACATAGTCGAGATGCGCGGTGATGCCGGCAAGGTCGCCGATCCCGTCGCCGTTCGAGTCGGCGAAACTGCGCGGATAGATCTGGTAGATCGTGGCGCCCTTCCACCAGGGCGTCGGGGTCTCGGAAGCGGTCATCGGTCTCGATCGTAAAGGGTGTCGGCGTCGGGGGTCATGCGGCCAGGCCCGCCGCGGCGGCGCAGTGCTGGGCGACGAACGCGGCATGATCCTGCATCTGGCCCGCCTCGCGTGCGTTCAGCTTGTCGATCGTGTCCATGAACTCGGCCAGATCGGCGGTCGATATCGCATCCGCCAGGGGATGATGGCCGTGCGGCACGATGCCTTGCCCGGCGAGCACCTGAAGCCAACCGACCTCGGTGAACAGCTCCTCATGCTCGCGGACGATGTGCCCGCTGCCGCGCCACAATTCGATCTTCGCGGCGAGCGTGTCTGGCACCGCCATGTCGCGGCACTCGCGCCAGAACGGCGTGTCGTCGCGCGTCGTCGCCTTGTAGTGGAGGATGATGAAGTCGCGGATGCGCTCGTATTCGAAGTCGCTCTGGCGGTTGAACTCGGTGCGATCGGCGTCTGCGATGACGCGCCCCGGCAACAGCTTCAACAGCCGTGCGATCGCCGACTGGATCAGGTGGATGCTGGTCGATTCGAGCGGTTCCATGAACCCGGCGGCGAGCCCGAGCGCGACGACGTTGCGGTTCCACATCCGCTTGCGGCGACCGGTGCGGAACGTGATCGTCCGCGGATCGGCCATCGCCGGCGTGTCGAGTCCGCTAAGCAACGTCGCGGTCGCCTCGTCCTCGCTCATATGCGCGCTGGAGAAGACGACGCCGTTGCCAGTGCGATGCTGCAACGGGATCCGCCACTGCCAGCCGGCCGCGTGTGCGGTCGAGCGCGTGTAGGGCGTGAACGCTTCGCTGCGCGCCGATGGCACCGCGATCGCGCGGTCGCACGGCAGCCAGTGCGTCCAGTCCTCATACCCCGTGCCGAGCGCCTCTTCGATCAACAGCCCGCGAAACCCGGTACAATCGATATAGAGGTCGGCGGCGACGGTCGTGCCGTTCTCCAACACGAGGCCCGAGACATCCCCACTCTCGCCGTCGCGCGTCACGCGGACGATCTTGCCTTCGATCCGGTTGACGCCGCGCGTCTCGGAATAGCGCCGCAGATAGCGCGCATAGAGCCCGGCATCGAAATGATAGGCGTAGGGCATCGATGGCAGGACGCGCGACGTGCGGGCCGGACCACGCTGCATCCGCTCGGCGAGCGCAGCGTGCGTGTTGAGCGAATAGGCGCCGAGATCGCCGGCAAGCCCGAGCGACCGTGCGCGCAGCCAATATTGGTGGAACGGCAGCAGGCCGACATCACGCCCGACATCGCCGAACGCGTGCATGTAGCGATGGCCCGGCTTGAACCAATCGACGAACTCGATGCCGAGCTTGAACGTACCGCCGGTCGCGCGGAGGAACGCATCCTCGTCGAGCCCGAGCGCATCGTTGAACAGGTGGATCTGCGGAATCGTCGCCTCGCCGACGCCGACCGTGCCAATGTCGTCGGACTCGATCAGGTCGATCTCGTAGCCCGTCTCCAGGAACCGCGCGAAGGTCGCCGCCGCCATCCAGCCGGCGGTACCGCCGCCGGCAATGGCTATGCGCAAGGGGTGGTCGGCCATGGTCTGCTTCCCGTTTTCAAACCGTTGTTTGCGCCACATGCGAGCGGATCGACTGCCGCGCTGCTGGACCGAGCCCTCGCTGAAAACCGTCCGTCACCTCGGACTAGTTCCGGGGTCCACCGTTCCGCAAACCCGAGGCCCTCGATTTTGCGGCGCCGTGGATGCCGGAACAAGCCCGGCATGACGGAGAACTGGTTGGCCAATCCGCGTGGCGTTTTTTACGCCCCGCGTCCCGCTCAGAACTTATACGTGATGCCAACATAGTAATCGCGACCATAGCGCTGGTAATCGATCACCTGGCGCGCATCGCCGTTCTGGTAGGTCACGAACGGACGGTCGGTCAGGTTCTTCGCCTGTGCCAGGATTGCGAAGTTTGCGAGCGGACCGCTCTGGAACTCATACCCGATCTGCGCATCCAGGATGCCTTCCGATCGCGCGGTGCGATAGGTCGGCGTCGACGAGATGCCCGCGACTTCGGCCAGGAAGGACGAGCGGTAGCGATAGTTCACACGCGCCTGGAAGCCGGCCTTCTCGAAATAGACCGTGCCGCTACCGGTCAGCTTCGACAGGCCGGGCAGGGTGATCGCCTCGATCGGGTTGTTCGCGTACTTGATCTCGGACTCGGTGTAATTGGCCGACACGAACATCCCGAACCCGTCGAGCGCCGATGTCAGCGCCTTGAACGGCAGCGAGAACGTCCCCTCGACGCCCAGCACGGTACCGCGACCGGTATTCGCGGGCGCGCTGACCACCCCGGTCTGCAAGCCGTTCGCGATCACGATCGCCTGCTGCGCCGGGCTCAGCGCGCCGAGCAGCGAACTGAAATCATACGCATAGCTGTTGTTCGGATCGACGAAGTCGGTGAGGTGCTTGAAATAGCCCGACAGCGCGACATAGCCGCCGCCCGCGAAGTATTTCTCGAACGACAGATCGATGTTGGTCGACTGATAGGGCTTCAGATTGACGTTGCCGCCGGTCGAGGTGAACACCGGGTTGAGGCCCGGGTTGGTGTTGTTCGCCTGGATGTTGGCGACATTGATGCCGACCGCCTGCGTCACGCGCTCCTGGTCGAGACGCGGGCGGACCATCGTCTGCGAAGCACCGACCTTGACGAAGCCCAGCGGGATCAGCTCGACCGACATCGTCGCCGATGGCAGGACGTTGGTATACGTCACCTTCTGCGAGGCGGGGGCGATCGTTACCACGCCGTCGACGACGCTGGCGATCTGGCCGTCCGAACGCTGGTCGCTATGCACGACCTGCGCGCCGATCGATCCCTTCAACGGCTTGCCGCCGAGATCGCCGTCGAGCGTGATCTTGGCATAGCCGGTGTAGATGTTCTCGGTCACCGTGTTGTCGCGGACCAGCGAGTCCGGCCGGTTGTCGTACGAACTGGTGTAGACGTTGTCGTAGAGATACAGCGGATCGAGCGCGAGTGCGGCCGGTACGCCGAGATAGTCGAGCGGCACGGTGCCGATGACTGACTCTGCCGGTACCGCCGCCGAGGTGGGCGTCCCGCTGGTGACGGTGCAGTTGGTGCCGGCGCCCTTCGGGCACAGGAAATACGACTTGTACGCGCTGGTCTTCTCGCGGCGGCTATAGTTGCCGCCCGCTTCCCAGCTCTTGACGATGCTGTCGTCGAACTCGCCGTTCAGGCTTGCGCGGAGCGACTTCAGGTCGTCCTTGAAGTTGGGATTGCCGAGGAACCCGGCCTGCACCACGGCCTGCGTGCCGTTATAGCCCCAGCCCTGCGGATCGGTCAGCTTGAAGATATTGGTATCGGTGTAATCGAGCGTCGGTACGATCTTGTACGTGCCGTTCGAATTCTGCGACACCTTGACCGTGTCGTCCGGACCAGTCGCCTGATAGCCGGCGCCGGTATAGGTCTCGAGCGTGAAGTCGGTGCGTGTCGCGCGGCTCCAGCTGGCATCAACGTTGAGGTGAACCTTGTCGGTCAGCTTGAGGTCGTTGTTCCAGCCGAACGAGAAATTCTCGGCCTTGCGCTGGTTATAGTCGTTGCGCTGGATCGCGTGGACCTTGCTGAAGGTGATCTCGTCGGCGAACCCGTCCGAGACACCCGTGATATTGGTATTGGCGGTGCCGACATTGCTCGCGAGCGGGAACTCGATCCCGCGCAGGCGCTGCGTTTCCTCGAAATGCGAATACAGCGCATCGAAGGTCGAGTGGAAGCTGTCGGACGGCTGCCACTCGATCGTCGCGACGCCGCCATAGCGCTTGAGTTCGTTCGACTGGACATAGGGCTTTGCGCCCTGGATGACGTAGGGATCGGTCGCGGTGCCGGTGCCATTATAGCCCCACGCATTGTAGCGCTCGTCCTGCGACGGGGTCTGCGTCGCCGACACGCCGATCGCGATGCCGAGCGTGTCGTTGGCGAACTTGTCGACATAGGTCGCCGATGCGCGATAGCCGTAGCGCGTGCCGTCGGGATTGAGCTTGTCGATACCGTTCATCTGTGCGCGGGCGCTGACCGCGATGATACGGTGCGCCTGGTCGAGCGGGCGCAGCATGCGCAGGTCGACCGTGCCGGCGATGCCGGCGGCGACCAGCGAGGCGTCGGCCGACTTGTAGACGTTGACGGTCTTGAAGAATTCCGACGGATACTGGTCGAACTCGACGCCGCGGTTGTCGCCGGTCGTCACCTGTTCGCGACCGTTGAGCAAGGTGGTCGAGAAATCGGGGCCGAGGCCGCGGATCGACAGACGCTGGTCGCGCCCTTCGAGACGCTGCGCGGTCACGCCGGGCAGGCGCGCGAGCGAGATCCGCGATCGACACGTCGGGCAGCTTGCCGACATCTTCGGCGGAAACTGAGTCGACGATCAGGACCGACTGGCGCTTGATCTTGGCGGAGGATTCGAGGCCGGCGCGGATACCGGTGACGACGATATCGCCACCGCCCGTAGCATCGTCCTGCGGCGCTGCGCTCTGCGTCACGGCATCCTGCGACGACGGCGGGACGGCGTCCGCCGGCTGCGGCGTCGGATCGGCGGCGGTGGTGACCGCGTCGACCTGCGCGGCGGCGGTCGGGTTGGCATTTGCGGTACCGGGAGTCACGGTCGACGGGGCGGACTGTGCGAATGCGGCATGGCCCGGCAGGATCAGTGCGGCGGCGAGCGCGGTGGCGCTGACCCGCAGCGCAAGGCGCGTGTGCGCCGTCGAGCCGAACGTCGCGCGGGCGCGGTACGATTTGAAATTGCTCATGAAATCCCCTTCGGCGAGACGGGTCCCGCGCATCCTCAACTCTGTTTGTCAGTGTCCTCGACGTCGTGCGTGCGCGTCGATTGTCCTGGGGATGCTGTATCCCCGTCGGGGGCGTATCGAAAGAAACCAGCATACGTATTCACGGCAGCGTCGGTGCCGCGGGCAGCGCAAGCGACGCCGCGATCAGTCGTCGAACAGGAACAGGTTCAGGGTCAGCCGCCCCGCCAGCGGATCCGCACTCAGTACGACCTCAGGCGGCAGATACGCGCAGTGCAGCGTGTTTCCCGCATAGACGAGCGCGCGGTTGAAGACGGCCGGCTGTACCGCAATCCGTTCGTACATCGGTGTATCACCGGCGATATACGCCGCATCGGGCAGGCCATGCGTTCGCACGTCGGCGTCGAGCGTCGCCCGGAACCGATCGAGCCGCGGGCCGTCGACGCTTTCATACCCCGTGGCGCGCTGGCGGTAGAACGCCGTCCCGCCTTGGTCGCCGTGACCGAGGAACAGCAGCACCGCGATCCGGCGTGGTTCGACCCCATCGAAATGCGGCAGGCGTTGGATCGGCGCGAGATCGGCAGGTGCGGTGGTGACGAGCGAATAATAGGCTTCCGAAATCGCCGGCGCGGGATCGAGGCCGAAATGCTCGGCGAGCAACGGCGCGATCCTGCGGCGCATCGTGTCCGCCAGGCGCGGCGGCACCGTGGCGCGGATGCCAGGATAATGTGGTCCGATGCTGCCCATGCGCAGGCTCGCCGCATCCTCGCGCAACGCTTCCGGATCGGGCCAGAAATCGTCGATGACGATCAGCGGGTGGCGCTCGACGCCCTGGTGATGGATGGTGATCTCGGGTGTACCAGTCATCGGCCTATCCATGCCGCCGTCGCCGCTGGAGGCAACCCCGCAAAGGTCTCGTCACGTCAGCCGGTGCGATTTCTACCGGCCCGAACCCGTGCGCGGTCGCGCTCAGCGTTCGGCGAGATGCTCGAGGAAATTGACGAGCTCCGTGCGACGGCTCGCTTCCTCGGCGAAGGCGCGATCGATCCCCAGTGCCCACCATAGCGCGGGCCGTTCGGGGTCGTCGTGGAGCGCATCGAGCAGCGCCGCCTGCCGCTCGACCTCCGCTTCATTTTCGGCAAGGCCAAGTTCGACGATGTCCGCCGACTGCCGACGTAGCGCCACGGCGATCTCGCCCGGTGCCAGTTCGGGATGATATTGCACCCCCAGAAGGTCCCGCCGTCATGGCGGATCTCCGCGGCCTGGACGGTCGTCACCGCATTGCTCGCGAGCAGGATCGCATCGGCGGGAAGCGTCTCGACTTCGTCGCCATGGATCGCCGGCGCGTCCCAACACGCGGGTCGGCCGGCGAGCAAGGGATGGTCCTGCCCGGCTGCCGTCGGCGTGATGCGGCGCGCGATCCCCGCTTCGAGCCGTTCGGGCATCTTGCGAACCTTGCCCCCGGCCGCGGCAACCGCGATCTGCAACCCGGCGCAAGATCCGAACGACGGTGTGTGCGACGCAAAGACGGTGCGCATGAACGCGATCTGGCGGCGGACTTCGGGGGTGTCGTCATAGACGTGCATCGGCGATCCGGTGATGAACACCGCGTCGAACGCGCGCAGTTCGCCCGCGTCGAAAACCCGCGCATCGTCATCGGCGGGGGCGACGATGGTGATCGCGGCACCGGGCCGGATCTGGCGCAACGTCGCGGCATAGGTCTCACCCGAACTCTTGCCCGCATGCCGCCGACGCGCCTCGCGCTCGTCGGCAGTTTCGCTTTCGGCCACCAGAAAATTCAGCAACGACAATCCTCTATCAAGCGTCTCTGCGGTGCCGAACGCGCGGCAACGCGTTTGGATGGCGGGTGGATGGCGGGAAACGTATAAATACAGGTCAGTATCGGTGTCGGTTTTGCGCGCTAGACGTTCTGTCTTCGTCGCCGCTGAAATGGATTTTACCGTAATGCCGAAGCCAATGCCCGCCGCCGCCGATCGTCGGGCCGTTCTCGAAGGAAACCGGACCCGCAAGATGGCGCGTTCGGCGCATGCCTATGTGCGCGGCAACACCGCACAATTCTACGAATGGCTAGCCGCGTCGCCGGTCGCCCGACGCGTTCCCACCGGCCCGGCGATCTGGATCTGCGGCGATTGCCATCTCGGTAATCTAGGCCCGATCGCGTCGGCGGACGGGCAGGTCGAGGTTCAGGTCCGCGATCTGGATCAGGCGGTGATCGGCAATCCGGCCCACGACCTGATCCGTCTCGGCCTGTCGCTGGCGACGGCGGCGCGTGGCTCCGATCTGCCAGGCGTGACGACCGCTCGGATGATCGCGGCGATGGTTGAGGGCTATGCCGCCGCGATCGACGATCCGAAGACGGACGATACCGGTCCCGAACCCGACGCCGTTCGCAGCGTTCGCAAACGCGCGCTCGGACGACGTTGGCGTCACCTTGCGAAGGAACGGCTCGAAGCGATCGAGCCACAGATCCCGCTCGGTCGTAAATTCTGGGCGTTGGCGGATGACGAGCGCGCGGCGTTGACCGCGGTGTTCGACGATCCCGCCGTCGCCCGGATGATCCTGTCGCTCGATCGCAAGGATAAGGGCGGCGGCGCGCGATCCGGCTGGTCGACGCCGCGTATTGGATGAAGGGGTGCAGTTCGCTGGGCCTGCTGCGCTTTGCCGCGATCCTCGAACTAAAGTCCGCCAAGGGTCGGTCGAGCTATGCGATCGTCGACCTGAAGGAAGCGGTCGCGCCGATCGCGCCTCGGGCGGCGCAGTCGTTGACGTCCGCCAATCCCATGCCAGCGGATAATGCGGAACGGGTCGCCGCCGCCGCCCGTGCGCTGTCACCGTATCTTGGTGCCCGAATGATCCCGGTACGGATGCTAGGCCGATCGTTCTTCATTCGCGAACTCGCGCCCCAGGACCTGAAGATCGAAGTCGATCAGTTCAGCCACGGCGAGGCGATCAAGGCTGGCCGTTATCTCGCCTTCGTGGTCGGCAAGGCCCATGCCCGGCAAATGGACGACGCGACCCGGCAGCGCTGGCTGGCGATGCTGGAGGCCGATCGGCGCGGTGCGATCGACGCCCCGACCTGGTTGTGGGACAGCGTGGTCTCGCTCGCCGGTGCGCACGAAGCGGGATATCTGGAGCATTGCCGTCGCTACGCGCTCGCAGCGTAGCGATGACGCGGTGTCGAGTGCTAACACCGCAGCATGGCCCGCGCACAAAAGCTGAAAGTCTATCGTACCGTGGCGGGGTTCCACGACGCGTATGTCGCCGCCGCCAGTCAGAAGGCGGCCCTGGCCGCATGGGGTAGCGACAAGGATCTGTTCGCGCGCGGTATCGCCGAGCAGGTCACGGATGACGCGCTGACGGCGGAACCGCTTGCGGCGCCGGGCACGGTCATCAAGCGCGCGGGGGACGGGCGCGGAAAATCTGGCAGTCGAGGTGGAGACACCGCAGGCACGTCGCACCGGACCGCAGGAACCGACACCGTCGAAGTCGGGTCCGAAGCCCAAACCTTCACCCAAGCCCAAGCCTTCACCCAAGCCATTACCCAAACCCAAACGCGATGCACTGGACGCCGCGGATGACGCGCTGGCGTCGCTTGAAACCGAGTATCGTCTGGCCATCAGGTCGATCGAACAGGAAGAGGCCGACCTTGCCCGCCGTCGTCGCGCGCTCGAGCGCATGCAGGACGTCGGGATGAAGGAAGCCGTCGCCGCGCGCGATGCAGCGCGCGAACACTATGACGCCGCGCGTGCCGCCTGGCTGCGAAGCCGTACCTGACCTGTCGTATCGCCGCCGTTCCGACGTTGCGGCGATCCCGGGGCGGGCCTAGATGTCAGGGACTTAGCGACAATCGAGGCGGCCTTGACCGATACGACCGACAGCGCCGTCCAGGGCGTGCCGAAAATGACTGCCGATGCCGAGCGCATTGCTGCCGAGGTACTGGGGCAGGATGTCGGGACCGATCCGTTCGTCGCGGCGGTGCGCGCGACTCGGATGCCGATGATCATCACCAATCCGCGTCTTCCCGACAATCCCGTGGTGTTCGCCAATAACGCCTTCTGCCGGTTGAGCGGGTATACGCGTGAGGAGATTCTGGGGCGCAACTGCCGGTTCCTGCAGGGGCCGGCAACCGATCCCGCGACGGTCGCCAAAATCCGAGATGCGGTGCGGCGTGTCGAGTCGATCGAGATCGACATTCGCAATCAGCGCAAGGACGGAGAGCTTTTCTGGAACCGGCTGCTGATGGCGCCGGTCTACGACACCGAGGGCGTGCTGGCGTATTTCTTCGCCAGCCAGGTCGATGTGACGATCGAGCGCGAGAGGCTGCACGGTCTGGAAGTCAGCAACGCGTCGCTCATGGCGGAACTGACCGATCGACTGCGGCTGCAAAAGGAGCAGGAGCGCGAACTGGCGTTCACGCTGAAGGCGGCACGGTTCGGCACCTGGACGCTCGACATCGTCAGCCGCCAGCTGATCGCATCGGAAACCTGCAAGGAGATCTTTGGGCGTCCGATCGATCAGCCCTTCACCTATGATGAGCGGCTACAGGCGATCCATCCCGACGATCGGGAAAAAAGCGCGGCGGAGGTTCGTCGCTGCATCGCCGAGGGCAATGATTATGACGTGATCTACCGTATCTACCGGCAGGACGGTGAGGTGCGCTGGATCGCGTCACGCGGTCAGCCCTTCTACGATGCCAAGGGCGAGGCGTTGCGGATCGCCGGGGTGTCGACCGATATCACCGAGCATAAGCGCGACGAGATCATGCGCGCCGGGCTCGTCGAACTGGGGGACGTCTTTCGCGATACCGACCAGCCTGAGGACATCGCATTCGCCGCGGCGCGGATCATCGGCAAAACGCTGGAGGCAAGTCGCGCCGGCTTTGGCGAGATCGACTTGGCGGCGGAGACGGTGACGATCGTTCGTGACTGGAGTGCGCCCAATGTCGCGCCGTTGACGGGGACGTTCGCGCTACGCGCCTATGGTTCGTACATTGACGATCTGAAACGCGGCGAAGAAGTGTGCGTGGAGGATGCGCGGACCGATCCGAGGACCGTCACGACCGCAACCGCGCTCGAAGCACTCGACGCGCGGGCGATCATCAACATGCCGGTCATGGAGAATGGCCGTCTCGTGGCGATGCTGTACATCGCGTCTGCCGGCGCTCGGCGCTGGCGACCGGACGAGGTTGAGTTCATTCGCGAGGTCGCCGAACGGACGCGGATCGCTACCGAGCGCCGCCGCTCCGAACACGCCCTGAGTATGCTCGCCGCTTCGCTCGAGCAGCAGGTCGCGGCGCGGACGAGCGAATTGCAGACCGCGGAAGACGCGTTGCGCCAGTCGCAGAAGATGGAAGCGGTCGGCCAGCTGACTGGCGGCGTTGCGCATGATTTCAACAATCTTCTCACGGTGATCCGCTCCGCCACCGACCTCCTGAAACGCCCCGATCTCAGCGCCGAGCGACGCGAGCGGTATATCGATGCGATCTCCGATACCGCGGACCGTGCGGCAAAGCTGACCGGGCAGTTGCTCGCATTCGCACGCCGGCAGGCGTTGCAGCCTGAAGTGATCGACGTCGGACAGAGTCTGCGCGTGATCTCCGACATGCTCGGCACGCTGACGGGGTCGCGGATCGTCATCGCCATCGATCTTCCCGACACGCCGTGCTTCACGAATGTCGACCCCAGCCAGCTCGATACCGCGTTGGTGAATATGGCGGTCAACGCGCGCGACGCGATGGAGGGGGCCGGGCGGATCGATATCACGGTACGATCGGCGGGGCTCATTCCGGCGGTCCGCTCGCACCCGGCGGTCGAGGGGCGTTTTATCGCCATCGCAATGGCCGACAGCGGTTCGGGAATCGAACCCGACAAGCTTGAGCGTATCTTCGAGCCGTTCTTCACGACCAAGGGGGTTGGGCAGGGGACCGGACTGGGCCTTAGCCAGGTCTTCGGATTCGCCAAGCAATCGGGTGGCGACATCACGGTCGAGAGCGAGGTCGGCCGGGGCACGGTCTTCACGCTGTATCTTCCCCAGGTCGATCAGGGCGCGCCGGCCGAGGTCGACGATGTGGGCGAGGGCCTTGCCGATGGCCATGGCACGTGCGTGCTCGTGGTCGAGGACAACAGCGAAGTCGGGACCTTCACGACGCAGTCACTCGCCGAACTCGGGTACGTGACGGTCTGGGCGGCGGACGCTCAGGAGGCGCTTGCCGAACTCGCGGTCGACGCGACACGGTTCGATATCGTCTTTTCGGACGTAGTGATGCCTGGAATGAACGGCATCGAATTGGGCAAGGTGATCCGCGACCGCTACCCGACGCTGCCGGTGGTGCTGACCTCGGGCTACAGCAACGTGCTGGCGCAGGACGGTACGCACGGGTTCGAGCTGCTGCACAAACCCTATTCGGTCGAGCAGTTATCGCGGATTCTGAGCAAAGTAGTGGGCTGACCGGCTGTCGCGCACCGCTGGCAATAAGAGGATAGGCAAGGCGATTGGCGTGATCGGCATGCCGCGGACCCATGCCGACGACGCGGCCGCTTGAGCGTTTGCATGGGGCGCCGATAGTATAAACGTCACAAGCGCATAGTGCATGGTTACCTGGGATACATCCGGCCGCACGCTGGTTATGCGTCTGGGAAATATGGGTTTTGCGTCCGGTCGGAGCAAAGCCGCATGGTGCCCGAAGACAGGGGCTTATCATGGTTCAGCATCGTAGTTTCATCCGCGTCGCAGGCGTTCTCACCATTGGCATCGGCGCGCTATCGTTGGCGGCGTGCGTCAATCCGTCGGCCAAGATCGCGACCTCGCTGGAGGGCTATGGTTTCCAGCCGGCTCAGTCGCAGTGCGTCGGCGACCGGCTCGAGGCGAACCTGTCGCTTGGCCAGCTCCAGCAGCTCGGTCGTGCCGCCAAGGCATCGCGTGAAGGCGACACAACACCGGGCCGCTTGACCGCGAGCGATTTCATCCGCGTGTCCAGCCAGGTCAAGGACCCCAAGGTTCCGCTCGAAGTCGGCAAGGCCGCCGCGGCCTGCGGCATTCTGAGCGACCCGGCATCGCCGCTATGATGCGATGATCGGACGCGATGAATCGTTCGGTATCCGGATCGTTCGCGGATCGTAACGACGCCACCGACGTTACCGACACGCCTCGTCCCCGATCGAAGCATCTCTGATCGAAGTTTTCAAACCCTTCATTAACCCCATCATCAACCAAGGAGAATTCATGTGAACACCGACACCCTCGCAGGCGCAGCAACCGATTTCGGCGGCAAGGCCAAGGAAGCGCTCGGCACCGCGACCGGCGACACGTCGCTGAAGAGCGAAGGCGTTGCGGATCAGCTCGGCGGCACGGTCCAGAAGACCGTCGGCCAGGCCAAGGACGTCGTCGAAGAGAACATCCGTCCGCTGGTCGACTATGTCCGCCAGTTCTCGAAGGAGCGTCCGTTCACCGCAGCAGCGGTTGCCGGCGTCCTCGGCATCGCGCTGATCAACACGCTCCGCGGCAAGTAACCGCGTAGCCGGTGGGCGTGCCTGGCACGCCCACCGGTATTTTCGACCATCAGAGATGCGCAATAACGCGTCCTGTACGAGGTGTCAGGGGATGACCGAAGCCATCTATCGTCCGACCGTCGGCAAGACCGACGGTCCGCCTAGGCCACGCCCGATCGCCACCGCGCGCCGACTTGCCGCGGAAGCCATCGGCACGTTCTGGCTGGTACTGGGCGGATGCGGGGCTGCTGTCCTCGCCGCAGGTAGCGGCGTTCCCGGCACGATTGGGATGGCCGGCGTCGCTCTTGCTTTCGGTCTTACCGTTTTCACGATGGCATTTGCCGTCGGCTTCATCTCCGGCGGCCATTTCAATCCAGCGGTCAGCGTCGGCTTGACGGTTGCCGGCCGCTTTCCAGCGCGCGACCTTCCCGGTTATGTCGCAGCGCAGGTCATCGGCGGCATCCTCGGCAGCGCCGCGCTCGCTGCGCTGGCGTCCGGCACCGGCGGGTTCGATCTCGTCGCCAGCGGGTTCGCCGCCAACGGCTATGGCGCCCATTCGCCAGGCGGCTACAGCGCCGCGACCGCGTTCCTCAGCGAAGCAATCCTCACGGCCGGCTTCCTGACCGTCATCCTCGGCGCCACCGACGAGCGCTCACCGGCGGCCTTCGCGCCGCTGTCGATCGGCCTCGCGCTGACGCTTATCCACCTGATTTCGATCCCGATCGACAACACGTCGGTCAATCCCGCGCGCAGCACCGGCCCCGCTCTGTTCGTTGGCGGCTGGGCGCTGTCGCAGCTCTGGCTGTTCTGGCTCGCACCGCTGACCGGCGCCGCGGTCGCTGGACTGCTTGGCCGCTGGCTGTTCGCGCATACCGACGAGGATCAGTCGCCCGGCCCGATCGGCGATACCCCGGTCGAAATGTTGGTCGGCGACGATCGCACCCCCGCGGAGGGAGGCCGCGTATGATGGATCACAGCGATTACGACACGGCGTTCGACGAAGCTCATTACGAGCCACGGTCCGAGGAGGAATGGGAAGGCTTGTGGAACACCGACGACCGCAACCGCGACACGCTCCGCAAGATCGAACTGGGGCTAGCCGTGGTTGCCGCGGCGGTTGCGCTGGTCGTCGTGCGCGGTGGCTGGCTGCGGATGTCGTCGCGGGCGCGCCACGTCGTGCCATCCGCAGCCGATATCCACGTCAGGCTCCCACCGCCACGCTGATGCCCTTGCTTTGGGGCGCGCGTACCAAGGGACGTGACGGGTCGTAGGCAGTTAAGAGTGCCGCCTGAAGCGACGTAGACCTGACAAGCCGCATCGCAGGCAAAGAAAGCGGTTGCCAGCATCGTTGCCGGCAACCGCGTTGAAGGTCGTGAAACTCAGGCGGCGCTGCGGTCCGCCTGGTGTTCTTCGATGCGTACCGCGGTGTCGCCGGCGTTGCGATCGTTGGCCGCGCTGCCGGCAATCTCGATCCGCCGTGGCTTCATCGCCTCCGGAACCTCACGCTTAAGCGCAATACGCAACAACCCATTGTCAAAGCTCGCGCCCTGTACCTGGACGAAATCGGCCAGTTGAAAGCGTCGCTCGAACGCGCGCGTGGCGATGCCGCGATGGACGAAACGGCCCTCGTCGCGATCATCGGGCTTGCGTCCGCTGACGGTCAGCTGGTTGTTTTGCGCGACGATCTCGATGTCGTCGGGGCTGAACCCAGCCACGGCGAGCGTGATCCGATAGCTGTCCTCGCTCTCACGTTCGATGTCGAACGGCGGATAGCCGTCGACCGTCTCGGTTCGCGCAGTCGCCTCCAGCAGGTCGAACAGCCGGTCAAAACCGACAGTGGACCGGCGATACGGCGTAAAATCGAAGTTCGTCCTCATATCCAAATCCTCCACATGAGCAATCTGAGCATAAGGAGCACCGGGAGAGCCGGTGCCCTCAGTCACCGGACCGATCGCGTCCGGCGTTGGCGAAGATAATTCACCCGATCGCCGCATCAAGACTGCGCTGCGATTTTTTGGAGCCGAATTTCGGACGTAGTTATCCCGCTGGGCGCGCGAGATCGGGATAGCGATCGAGGATCGCGCTGGCGACGCCGTTGGTCCAGCCGAAGCCGTCCTGCACCGGATACTCGCCGCCGCCGCCGAGGGTGCGCTGCTCGATATTATACTTCTCGAGCATCTTGCCGGTTTCGGCATAGGCTGCGCCGACCGTGCCGATCCAGCGCCGCGCGATGTCCTTGGCGAGGGCCGGTTCGCCATTCGCATCGAGCCCGGCGATCGCGACCCATTGCAGCGGCGCCCAGCCATTGGGTTCGTCCCATTGCTGGCCGGTCTTCAGCGTCGTGGTGCGCACTCCGCCTTCGGCGACCAGTGACCGGCGCACGGTCGCCGCGACCGCCTTCGCCTGAATCGGCGAGGCGAGCCCGACGAATAGCGGCTCGAGCATCGCGGCATTGATGCTGGCGGTGGGCTTGCGGGTCGACAGGTCCCAGTCGGCATAGCGCGCGGTCGTCGCTTGCCAGAGATAGCGGTCGATTGCCGTCTTGCGCTTGGTCGCCATCGTCGTGAACGCGGTGGCGCACGGCGTGTCGCCCGCGGTTTGGCAGCGTGCGGCGATCCGACGCTCCATCACCCATAAAAGACTGTTGAGATCGACGGGTACGATGTCGGTGGTGTGGATCGTCGTCAGCGATTGCGGGTCGCGCAACCAGCGCGAGCTGAAATCCCATCCGCTTTCCGCACCGGCACGAAGATTGCGCTGGGTGTCGGCGGCAGGGCGGGGTGCAGCCTTCGCCGCGGTCGCGACGTCCTCGGCATAGGATTCGTCGCGCGGCGTATCGCGGTCGTCGTAATAGCGGTTGAGCACGCTGCCGTCGGGCATCCGCACCACGCGCAGGCAAGCGGGTTTGCCGGCGACGCAGGTCTCACCCTTCATCCAGAACGCGTGTTCCGCGCGCAGGGCCGCCAGCCGACGCTTCGCCACCGCAGGGTCGGTGTTGGTCGAGAGATCAAGCATCATCGCGTAATAGGGCGGCTGCGAGCGGCTGAGATAATAGGTTCGCGTGCCGTTCGGGATATGGCCGTATCGCTCAATCAGGCTGGTGAAATCGTCGAGCATCGTCTCGACGAGCGGCTGCTGGCCGTCGACCTTCAGCCCGAGCATCGTGAAATAGCTGTCCCAGTAATAGATTTCCCGGAAGCGCCCGCCGGGCACGACATAAGGCGCAGGGAGCGGCAGCGCGGAACTGCCCGCGACCGGCGCGGCGGGCTGGCGCACGAGTTGCGGCCAGAGCGTGCGGACATGCGACCGAAGATCGCCGGAACCGCGATCATTCTCGCCGGGGACGATGAAATTGGCGAGGATAAACGCCTTCAGCGCGGGGCCTTTGGGCTTGGCCTGCGCATAGTCCGCCATTATCGCATCGGCAGCGCGCTTGGGTATTGCATCGACGAACGTCTTGCCGTCCGCGAAGACATGACCCTGCTGCACGGCCTGGAACAGCGGCCCGTACAGGTCCGCCGGCGATCGGATCGCGGTGGAGGAAAGGCGCGCGGGGGCCGGACCAGACTGCGCGGGCGCCACCGCGGCGACCGAGGCCAACACGGCAAAACGGCTGATAGTCTTCATCACGTGCGATCATCCCGGTAGAGCGATCGATCCCGCCGACGTGGCGGGATCGATCGCCGGAGCGCTTATCAGAATTTGCCGTAGTGCCGATCAGAACTTGAACGCGGCGCCGAACCGGATCGAACGACCGACGATCGGCCGGGCGAGGATCGTGCCGCTGCCCTGCGATCCGAGCGTCCGCGGGTTACCCTCGGTCAGCCCGATCTCGTCGGTCAGATTGTCGCCGATCACCTGGAACTGGATCTGCGGAGTCAGATCGAGTGTGGCGCCTGCATCGAGCTTGTAATAGCTCGGCAGGACCTGCGCGTTCTGGACGTCGGAGAACCGGTCGCCGACATAGCCGATCGTCGCATACACGCCGGCCTTGGCGTCGCCACCGAGGTTCAGATCATAGGCGGGGGTGACGCGCCACTGCCATTTCGGCTGCCGCTGGACCCGGTTGCCGGTCAGGTCGGTCAGGCCGCCATCGGTGAAGAAATCACGGTATTTCGCGTCGAGATAGGTCGCCGATCCGCTGAGCGTGAAGCCGCCGAACGGTCGCAACTGCCCCTCGAACTCGACGCCGGTCGCCTTGGCACCGCCAACCGACGCGATCGGTGCGCCGCTGGTGATGACCGTCGTCGCTAGCCCGTCGAAAGTGTTGTGGAACACCGTCGCGTACAGGTGGGCGATGCCGGTCGAGACCTTCACGCCGCCCTCATAGCTGTCGACCTGCGGTGCGACGTCGATGCCGTCGCGCAGATTGTCGAAGAACGGGAAGCTGTTGCCGCGGCTGTAGCGGACGAACGCGCCGATCTCTCGCGTCAGATCGTAATTGACGCCGCCGGTCCACGACCAGGCATCGCCGCGGTAGCGGATCGTCCGGAAGGTGCCGTTCAACTGCGCATCGCCATTGTCGTACAGCGTCAGCGGATTACCGTCAGCGCCCGCCGCCGGGACCGTGCCGGCGAGGTTCTCAAGCGTGCCGTCGACCGAGTGGTGCTGATAGCGGACGCCGCCATCGACGCGCAGCTTTTCGGTTATCTGCAACTCGTCGACCGCATAGCCAGCGACGTCCTCGCCGGTGTAGCGCGCGTTGACCTTGAACGTCGAACCGCCCGAAAAGCCGTCGCGCGTGACGATCCGGCCGTCCGCCAGCGTCAGGTTGAGCCGGCGTGCATTGGGTTCGGCGGTGAGCAGCATGCTGTTGCCGAGATTCCACCGGTCGCGCGACTTGTAGCGTGTGTAATAGATGCCGCCGGTCAGCGTGTTGCCGCCCGACTTCCACGCCAGCGCGAAATCGTTGACGAACGCCTGGATATGCTTCTCGACGCTCCACAGCCCGGCCTCGACGACCGCGGTGTTGGGCGATGCCGTGGCACCGCCGGTGACGTAGGTGAGCGATCCGATTGTGCCGCCCTTACCGGCAGCATAGGCGGCGGCGGTGATCGGCGGGGTGCCGCCGGGGACCAGCCCGATCGTATTGGCATCGCCCTCCATCCAGCTGCCGCGATCGCGGATGGTGATGCCGCTGCCGAGGTCGTAGTCGAAATTGCCGCCGAGATTATAGGTCTTCGCGCTGCGGCCGTCCGCCAGATCGACGCGGCTGCCGTCGTTGCGCACGCCGATCCGCGTGTCGCGGCCGACCAACGTGCCGGTGCCGGCATCGAAGCCGGGATATTCGCGGATCTTGTTGCCGTCCTGGACGACTGGGATCGGCAGCAGCCACTGGCCGCGATCGTCGAGATAGCGGCCGAACAGCAGGATCGAGCCCTTGTCGAAGTCATGCCGGATATTGCCGGTGATCTGACCGCCGCGCTCTGCCTCGAACTGCGCATCGCGGATGCCGCGCGAGGTCGAGTAATAGCCGCCGACCATGTAGGTCGTGCTGTCGTCGATCGGGCCCGAGACATAGCTGTCGACGCGGAACTCGCCGAAATCGGTGCCGCTGAGCTTGAGCAATCCGGCCGGCGTCTGCTTGCCCTCGCGCTGGACGAGGTTGACGGTCAGGCCCGGCTGTCCGTTCGAGAACAGTGCGCCGGTGCCGCCGCGGACCGCCTCGACGCGCTGGATCGTCTCGTCGATCCGGATCAGCTGCGTGTTCTCGAGAAACGACAGCGTCGGCGGCGGGAAGAACGGCACGCCCTGCGTCTGGAAGGTGACGTATTCCGCATCGCCGCCCGACGGATAGCCGCGGACGAAGATGTTCGCGCCGGTCTTGCCGCCCGAGCTTTCGGTGCTGACGCCCGGTACGGCGCGCAGCACCTCGGCGGTGCTGGCGGTGCCGAGACGCTGCGCCATCGTGCTGTCGATCGTGGTGACCGCGAACGCCGCACTCTGCCGCCGCGTGCCGCCGCCCGCGGTGCCGATCACGACGATGTCCGCGGCGGGTTCCTCGGGCGCAGCCTGCGCGGGCGACGGATCGGGAGCGGGCTGAGCCGGCTCGGTCTGCGCCGCTGCGGGGATCGCGCCCGCCTGCTCCTGCGCCGCGACGATCAGGTACGCGCCGCTCGGCGTCAGCCGGTGGTCGAGGCCTGAGCCCTTCAGGATCGTCGTGAGCGCATCGCCGACCGCCATCCGGCCGTTCACCGCGCGCGCGGTCTTGCCGCGGACGAGGGTGGGCGCGAACAGGATCTGCTTGCCGCTCTGGCGTGAAAAGGCGAGCAGCGCGGTGCTCATGTCCTGCCGGGCGATGCGAACGCCGACCGCGGCCTGCGCGGTCGCGCCGATCGGGATGCCGCCTGCGCCGAACACCAATGCGGTCATCATCATGCCGCGCATCAGCACGGTCCTGCCTGTGGATGTCATGCAATCCTCCCTGTACGTGCGATCCCTCTGCCGGGGTCGATCTGAAGGTAAAGACGCAACGCTCCGAAAATACCGAACCTGTTCGATCCGTTTTCAGCGGTATTTTTTCGTCGCGATCGTGATGCGGCCATCGGCGCGGCGATCGACCGTCACCGGAAAGCCCAATTCCAGCGCATCGAGGAACGGCTGGACGTCACCGGTCCGGAACGATCCGCTGATCCGGACCGCACCGGCGCTGGCGTCGGCGATCGCGATCTGCGGCGTGCCATAGCGATTCATCTCGGCGACCGCGTGGCGCAGGCTCGTATCCTCGAACACGAGCCGCCCCTCGCTCCAGCTCGACAGCGCCAGCGCCATGCCGGGCACATGGCGCACCGATATGCCGGTGGCGGAGGCGGTCAGAACGTCGTCGGGCACCATCTTGACGGGCCTGACCTGGCCGCCGCTGGTCGCGACGCTCACCAATCCCTCGACCAGCGCGACCTGTACGGTGCCCGGATCGAGCCTCACGTCGAACGCGGTGCCATGCGCGGTGACCGCGTGCGATCCCGCGAAAACGACGAACGGTCGGGGCTGGTGCTTGGCCACCTCGAACAGCGCCTGGCCGCGTTCGAGCACGAGCCGCCGTTCGGAATCGCTATACGCGACGCGGACCCGGCTGTCGGTGTCGAGCGTCAGCCGCGATCCGTCGGTCAGCGTCACCATCAGGCGCTGGCCCGTTGCGGTGCGATAGGTCGGGGCGCTTGCGATCCGGCTCGCCGGCGCACCATCGTCGGCCAGCCGCAGCCACGCCAGCGGCGCGACCACCGCGGCACAGGCCGCCGCCGCCAGCAACCAGGGCGCGGTCCGGCGCGGAGCCCTGGGCGCACGGGCCAGTGCGACACGCGCCACCGTGGCATGGCGCAGCGCGAGCATGTCGGGATGATCCGCCAGCGCCGCGCTCGCGTCGCGCGCGTCGACGACCGCGTCGTATGCGACCTTGTGACCCGGCTGCGCGTGCCAATGGTCGAACTGCGCGCGCGTCGAATCATCCGATGCCGCATCCAGACGCTCGACCCATTCGGCAGCCTCGATCATCACGCGACCGTTCACGCGCGCCAGTCCTTCAGACGGTCCGCGACATGCGCGAGCGCGCGCGCCTGATGCTTTTCGGCGGCGCGAGTCGAGATGGCCATGGCATGCGCGACATCGGCCATCTTCAGTCCCTCCAGCATCCGCAGCACGAACACGTCGCGCGTGCGCTCGGGCAATTCGGCCAGCGCACGGCGCAGCGCATCGGCGACCTGCCTGCTTTCCAAGACGCGGTCGGGGGAAAAGTCCGAACCTTCGAGTGAAAAATCGTCGATCGGATCCGACAGTCCCGCGCCGCGCACCTGATCGCGTCGCGCCTGATCCTTCAGGACATTGGCCGCCGTCACGAAGATGAAGCTGTCGCGCTGGCGGATGTCGTTGGGGTCGGTCAACCGGCTGAGGCGGAGGAACACCTCCTGCACGAGATCGGGAACGTCGTGCGGTGTCGACACGCGGCGATTGAAATAGCGGCTGAGCGGACGGCTATATTTCTCCACCAATGCCCGCAGGATCGTCGTCCTGTCGCCCGGTTCGGACGATCGTTCCCTCTCCATCCCCATGTCATCGGTCTAAAGGGTCCGTATCGGCCGTCAACATCGACCGAAGGGACGTCTTGCCTGTGCCTATCGATCCGACGCCCGGCTCCAGCGACTCAGACCCAGGACCAATGCAAAGCACAAAGCTGCGCCCGACAGCGGCACCGACCACGCCATCGTCATCAGCCGAGCACCCTGCGCTTCAGTGAGCGGCGTGGCGATGGTCCAGCCGATCCGCGACAGGCCATGCCCGAGTAGCGCACCGCTAAGCCCACCGCCCGATTTCAGCGTCAGCAACAGCAACGCGACCGGAAGCCCTTCGAAGCGCATGCCGGTCTGGCGGTCTCCGTGATCGATCGCGTCGGCGAGCGACGCCCAGATCATCATCTGCAACCCCGCATTGCCGACGCCGAACAGCGCGACGCCGGCGATCGTCGATGCCGACCCGGTCGCGAACAGCGCCAAGCCGGCGGCGGTCGTGGTCAGCGCGAGAGCAAGCACGGGGGTTTGCCCGATACGCCGGGCGATGCTCATCCAGCCGGGCAGCGCGACGAGTTGCGAGAGCGCGAGGGTTGTCAGCGCCGTGCCGGTCCAGCTCGCATCATGGACGATGCCTTTACCGATATAGGCGAAGGATCGGGCGAAAAAGGGCAGCGTCAGCGCCTGCGCGAAGCCAAGCGCGAGCAACAGCAGCAATGGCCGGTTGCCGAGAACCCAGGCGAGCGGCGCGCGAGGGGCGGATATGTCCGGCACGACCGGCGATCGCGGTGCGGCAGCGGCCGAAACCCACAAGGTCGCGACATAGGTCAGCGCCGCACACCCGGTGACGACGAGGAGGGCATGGCCACCACCGGCGCGCGCCGGGTCGACGAATGTCCGCGCAAAATGCGCGACCGTGAGCGCGCCGAGGCAACTGAACATGTAGCGCAGTCCCGACACCGTGGTCGCTGCACTTGGCGATCGCGCCATCCGCATCATCAGCGCGTTGTGCGCGACGTCGCAGACCGAATAGGCGGTGCGGAACAGCAGCACGATCGCGAGCGCCCAGACGAGGATCGCCGTCCCGCGCCAGCCCGGATCGACGAAGAACACCGCGAAAAATACGCCGACGACGGGCGCGCCGACGAACAGCAGCCGGCGATACAGACCGAGTCGGTCTGCGGAACGATCGACCAGTCGACCAAGCAGCGGATCGCACAGGCCGTCCCACACCAGGCCGACCATCACCACCAGGCCGGCTGCGGCGGGGGACACGCCCCAGCGTTCGGTCAGAACGAACAGCAGGAAGAAGTCCATCGTCGAGGCGAGGACGTTCTTGCCGAAGTTTCCGCTCGCATAGCCGACCAGCCGTGCCCGGTGGACCGGGCGATCGACGACGTCCGTGGCAACTCTAGCGGCGGCGGCTTGCTCCATCCTTCGGGGTCTTAGCGCCGGTGTCTTGCAGTTGCGGGACATTTTGGACGGTCGTGATGTCCAGCGTGCCGCCGCGGAGCAGGTCCGCGTGCCGGACGCGAAAGTGCGGGAGGGTCCGTCCGTTCAGGTTGGCCTGCGCGATCAGGCCGTCTACCGGGCCGGCGCGCTGGATCGTCAGCGTGCGGCCGTTGCCGAGATCGATCGAGCTTTGCACGAACGCCGGGGTCGTCACGACGTACCACGGCTCGCCCGGCACCAGCGGATACAGGCCGAGCGTTGCGAACACGTACCACGCGGTCATCCCGCCGGCATCGTCGTCCATCCCGTCGGCGAACCCCTGCGGCGACAGCGCGAAGCTGCGCCCGACGAACGGGACCGGCAGCTTGCCGCTGTTGGTATAGGGGTGCGCGATCGGCTTGGTCAGGATCGTCTGGACGAGGTCGGCGGTCGGCTGCGGCTGGCCTAGCGCGGCGAACATCCAGGGCACCTGAATGTCGGGCTCGTTGGTCATGTTGAACAGCCCGGCATCGAAGAAATGATGCAGTTCGCCGAGCAGTCGATCGCGCCCGACCGTTTGCGTCATCCAAGGCAGGTCGAAGATCGGCGCCCAGCGATATTGCCACAAGGTGCCCTGATACAGCCCGCGTGCCTTGACCACGTCGCCATCCGCGCCCGGCGTCTGGAACACCGATCGCCACATCGGGCGGTAGCTTTGTGCCTTGGCGGTGAACGTCTTCGCGAGGTCGGTGCGACCGAGATCGCGTGCGAGTTCGGCGGTCGCCCAATCGTCATACGCGGCTTCGATCTGCTCGTCCGGCGTGCCGCGCTTGAGCGTGTCGCTGTCCGCCGCCATTCCCGCCAGCGCGGCGTCCGCGTCGAACGCGATGCCCTTGCGGTGCATGTCGAGCAGCGCGATCCCGGCATGTTCGGTGCGGACCGTCAGGAACGGCTCATTGGGCGTCGACCATTGCGGCTTGCCACCAGCGTACAGGGCGACCAGCGACTGCGCGATATCGGCGCTGCGCTCGGGCTGGAGCAGCGCGAGCAGCGGCATCTGGGTGCGGTAATTGTCCCATAGCGACCAGTTGGCGTAGCGCGTCTGGCCCTTTGGCGAGGTCTGCACAGTGCCGCTATTGTCGCGGTGGCGGCCGTCGGGATCGTCGATCGCGACCGGGGTTTCCATGACGTGGTAGAGCGAGGTGTAGAACAGCGCACGCTGGTCTCGCGAGCCGCTCGGCACGACGCGGCCGAGGATGCGGTTCCAGGCGCTGCGCGTTTCGCCTGCGACGGCGGCGAGGGACTTGTTGCCGACTTCCGTGTCGCGAACCGATGCCGCGCCGCGTCCGTCGACGGTAGACAGGCCGGTACGGATTTCGATTGCGTCGCCCGCTTTGCCGGCGATGTGCAGCGTCGCCAGATCGTTCTGGTCGGTGGTCGGCCTTTGGTGGATCGGCCGTCCGTTGACGAGGATGCGGCTGGCGGTGTGGAGATGATAGGCGCCCTGATCGCAGACCGTGCCTGCGACCAGATCGGCGCGGAGGTCGTCGCTGGCGAGGCTGCCCCAGCTGGCGGCGAGGCGCTTCGAATAGCTGTGTCGCGGGTCGATCCGCAGGTCGACCGCGCCGGTGCGGGGCAAGGTGAAGCGAAGTACGCCAGCCCCCGCGTTGCTGCCATCTCGGCCAGGATGCCGCCGTCGTAGCGGACGCGGTACGTCCCGGCGCGCGGTTTCGCTGGGCTTGTCGATCAGCGCCGGGCCGGTCTGGCCAGCATAGCGCAGCGAGATCATCAGGTCGCCGCCTGCGCCGCCGCAGCCGACCCCGACGCCGCGGGTGTGCGAGAAGCCGAGCAATGTGGTCGCGCCATGGTCGTAGCCGGCGTGGTTGGCGGGGCTGGTGTCGGGGCCGAGCTGCATCATGCCGAACGGGGCCACGGCAGCGGGGGAGAGTTGGCCGAAGTCGGCGAGCGTGCCGACGAAGGGGTCGACTAGGTCTGCGGGGGATTCTTGTGCGGTGAGGGCGGCTGGGGTCGCCAACAGCACGAGAAGCAGCGGATATTTCAACCACCCCGGCGAAGGCCGGGGCCCAATTGGAAAGGTCGACGTAACGGAGCACAATCCCCGGTTACGGCCGTCCCCCAATTGGGCCCC
Organism: Sphingomonas sp. LR55; assembly: GCF_036856015.1. Taxonomy (NCBI): domain Bacteria; kingdom Pseudomonadati; phylum Pseudomonadota; class Alphaproteobacteria; order Sphingomonadales; family Sphingomonadaceae; genus Sphingomonas; species Sphingomonas sp. LR55. Next base: position 1,932,794 of record NZ_JASPFO010000001.1, on the reverse strand, counting down.
GGCCTTCGCCGGGGTGGAACTGGGGGTGGTGTTTACCGGGATCGGGCGTCTGAAATATTCGCTCATGGATCGAGAGGATCGCGCGGATCTTGTCGTAGGGATAGCCGCGACGGTTGAAATTCCAGGTCGTACGCTGACAGGCGCCGCCCAACGGTCCCAGGCAGATAGCCCAGTTCCGTGCGGTTGCGGTCGGTGAAGGTCTGGCTTTCGATGTATTTGCTCTGCTCGGCGTCGGTCACGATCAGCGTCGGCCGATCGAGCGGGATGCCCAGCGCCACCATCCGCCGCGTCGCGTTGCGCAGGTTGGTGGTCGTATGCCGGGCGTAGGGCTCGAGGATGACGCGGTCGGCGGGGATGCCGTAGCGCTCGATCAGGGCGCGGCGGATCTCGACGGCTTCGACGAACCGCGTGCCGCGCGGATGCACCGCGCTGCCCGAGACGAGGATGAACGGTGCGAGACCCTGGCGATAGCGTTGCGCCGCCAGCAGCGCGTGGAGCTTGCTGCGCGGGCTGAGTTTAGTGCTCGTATCTTCAGGACCGACGCCGGGGACGATCAGCAGCGAGTAGCGGAACGCCTTCCAATCGGTCCGCGCGGCAAGTGTGCGTGCGCCTGCATTCTCGCGCTGGTCGAGCGGTTCGAACCGCGTCGCCGCCGTCGCATCGTTGGCATCGAGCAACGCCACAGCCAACCGCACGCTGGCCACGATGGTCGCGGGCGGCGCATCGGACGCGGCGCGCGCGGTATCGATCGCGACCTTCACGCTGTCGGTGAAGAACGGCGTGTCGGTGGCGAAGATCGGTCCGTCGATCTTCGGGTAGCGTCCGGGCAAGCCGAGGCCGTAGACCCGGAGGACGACGTTCAGTGCCTCAAGCTCCTGATCGATGCCGGCCGCCACTGGCAGGTCGGCATTGGACTTCGGCCGCGCGCCATTCTTGGACAGACTGGCGACGACCATCGCCCGGTCCTGATCGGTCCAGATCGTCGCCTCAATCACGCAGGCGGGTACGCCACCGCACGCGGCAATCCGTCGCGCCCGCGTATCGAGCGCGCCAGCCGGCAACCGCCCCAGCGCGCCGAGCATCGGAAACAGCCGCTCCGACAAGGTGTCGACGACCGTATCGCTAACCGCCACCGGTGCGGACGTTTCCGCCCACACCGGAGCCGCCGCCGTCATCGCCAACGCCGCGAGTATCAAACGCAAGCCCGTCACCAGGACTTGCTGACCACGAGGCGGACGTTGCGACCGAAGATCGGGCGGCCGTAGATCGCATCCGCGGTACCTTGGCCGCTCAACTGATCGGTGCGCGTGTTGCCCTCGGTCAGGCCCTTCGCGTTGAACAGATTGTCGCCGACGACCTGCATCTGCCACGTGTCGTGCGTCAGCGTGAGCCCAGCGCCGACCGTCTGATACGAAGGCAGGGCAGTGTTGTTGAAGAAGTCGACATAGCGTTTGCCGGTATATTCGTAGCGGCCGTACAGCTGCACCGAGTTGCCCGCGACGTCGAAGTCGACCGAGGGGCGGATATTGCCATAGACCTTCGGCTCGCGGACAATCTGGTTGCCCTCGACGTCGCCCGCACTCGCGCCGTTGGCGTTGACGAGGCTTTTATACTGCGGATCGCTGATCGTCAGCGCGCCGGTCACCGCGAAACCGTAGGGCAGCGCGAGGTTCCCGTCGATCTCGATGCCCTTGATCTCGGCCTTGCCGACGAACGGCACCGACTGGTCGTTGCGGCCGGTGACCGGGTCGAGCGCGACGAACGACGCATTGAGCGGATTATAGCGCGTATAGAAGCCGATCAGGTACAGATACGACCGGCCGAATGCTGCCTTCAGCCCGACCTCATACTGGTTCGCCTTCGACGTGATGATCGTCGGGTTGATCTGATACGTCACCTGCGTCGACGGCGGCGTTTCGAGATGCGACGCGCGGGCATAGGCGCCGAGATGCTGCGTGACGTCGTAGTTGATTCCGCCCGTCCAGTTGGTGATGCTCGGGCTCAGCTTGGAATTGATGATCTGCCCGGTGAATGCGCGGACCGCGTTGTCGGCGAGCGTGTTAGGATTGCCGAGGTTGGCGGAGGTGGTCGCGAAGGCATAGCCGTTGAAGCTGTACCGTTCGTGGCGGACACCGCCGTCGAGCGTCAGGCCCTTCGTCAGTTCCCAGGTGTCGTTGGCGTAGAGCGCGTACATCTTGGCGTCGGTGTTGCCGCGGTTGAGCGTGGTCGTATAGCGCAGCACGCCGTTGTCGGTGATCGAACCGACCGCCTGGCCCGCGGCGTTGTACGCGATCAGATCGAGCGTCCGCGGCTTGCCTTTCACCTCGAGCAGATAGTCCTGATACGCGACCTCGTTGGTCTCGCCGTACAGGCTGCCGTACACGCCGACGCGGAGATCGTGCGTGCCGAACCCGGTCGCGATCGAGCGCGTGACGCTCAGGTCCCCTTGCGTCGAATAATATTTCGAGACGACGTCGCGGAACTGCGCGGGGACGACGAGGCCGGAGGCGGCGTTGGGGTCATAGACTTCGGCGCCGTTGGTGCCCGCGATCGCATAGCCGAGCCGGGTCACGCCCGCGCCGAACGCGGTCCGTGCCGCACCGAGGTTGCTGGCGGCATAGGCGTTGGCGTCCGAGGGATTGCTGGTCGAATACAGCGCGTTGAAATGGAGCTTGCCGACGCTGACGCCGCCCTTCGCCGCGACCTTCCAGCCGTCATAGTCCGCGTCGTACTGCACGCCGACATTGCCGAACTGCGTGTGACGACCATTGCCGAGATCGGCGTCGACGTTGCGCGTCGTGCCGTCGGCCTCGCGGAAACGGATGTTCGCGTTGCGCAGCGCGGGCGAGTTCATCGTGCCGCTGAAGAAATCGATATACTGGTTGAGCGACTTGCTCGGATCGCGCGGGTCGGCGGTCGGGATCGGCAAATAGAACACGTTGTGGTCGTTCAGGTAATTGCCGGACACGCGCAGCGATCCGTTGCTGAAGTCGTGCTTGATATTGGCGCGGACCTGGCCGCCGCGATCGTTGGGGAAGCCGTTGTCGCGGTAGCCGTCGTGGCGACGCAGGAACCCGCCGATCGCGTAATAGGTCGAGTCGTCAATCGGGCCCGCCTGGTACGCGTCGAGCCGGTACAGCCCGGTATCGCCGAGCGTGACCTGTGCCTTGCCGCGCGTCGTATCGGTGCCCGATACGGTGATGTTGTTGACGATCGCCGCGGCATAGCTCGCATAAACCGGGGCAGGGCCGCCGCGCACGACCTCGACGCGCTGCGTCATCAGGTCGAACCGGTTGATGCTGTCGCCGCGGAAGAAATTGCCGTCATTCTCGTGGAACATCGGCAGTCCGTCCTGCTGGAAGGTGACGAGGCCACCGTCGCTCGGCAGGCCGCGCAGGCGGATGATGTTCTGAACCTCACCGCCGGTGTTCTCGACCGCGAAGCCGGGCAATTTGCCGAGCAGGTCGGCGAAGTTGATCGGCGCTAGCTTCTGGATGTCGGCGTTGCTGAGCGAGTTGACCGCGTAGGAGACGTCGAAGCGACGCTGCTGGCGGGCGGAGCCGGTGACGATGATGTCGCCGCCGGCGTCAGGCGCGGCGGCGTCGGGTGCGGATGCTTCCGGGACTGTATCAGCCGGAACTGCATCGGCCGGGGGCGTGGCCGCAGGCGGCGTGGTGGGGGCGGTCTGGGCCCAGGCCGGCGACTGCGCGGCGATGCTCAACGCGAGAATGGCGCAACCCGTGCGCAAGCCAAATTTGGTCATCTGTTCGTCCCCAACCCTGTTCGTTGCCACGCCGCTGGACGTGGAATATGACGATTTTAATTAATTTCACGAAATAAACTAATCGACTATCGGCAGCGTCAAGGGAGCGGGCGATGGCTTATGCGAAGCTGAGACTGGACGATGACGAGCGGCGGATCATCCAGGTCCTGCGCTCGGTCGGTGCACGATCGCGCAAGCAGCTCGCCGCCGATCTCGCGATGAGCGCGTCGAAGCTGACGCGGCTGTCGAGCAACCTCCTCGCGCACGGACTGATCGAGGAATGTCCGAGTTCGGAGCCGGTGACGCCCGGTCGGCCCGCCGTGCCGCTGCGGATCTCGCCCGATGCCGGCTATGCGGTCGGTGCGATGCTCCACCGCGGGCTGATGGAGGTGGCGCTCGTCGACTATGCGGGCGGGGTGATCGCGCACAGCTCGCAACCGTTCGACGATCCCGATCCGCGTGTGTTCGCCGCACGCGTGACGGCGGCGATGCACGCCATGGCGATAGAGAACCGCCTGCTCGGACGGCGGCTGCTCGGGGTTGGGATCGGCGTGCCCGGGTCGTCGCTATCGCCCGAGGGGAACCGGCGCTGGACCGTCGACAGCCTTGGGGCATGGCGCGGGATCGATCTGAAGACGCTGTTCGAGGAGCATATCGGCCACCGGATCTGGATCGAGAACGATGCCAACACCGCCGCGCTGGCGGAATATTATGTCGGTGGGCTGATGCGGCGCTGCTCGACCGCGGTGGTGATCCTGCTCGGCCACGGGATCGGCGCGGGGATCATCGTCGAGGGGCGCATCCTGCGCGGCGCGATGGCGAGCGCGGGGGAGATCGGCTGCCTCTATCCCAACGACCGGCCACGCCCCTCGACGCTCGACCTGTTGATGACGTTGCGTGAAGCCGGTTGCGATATCCACTCGCTGGTCGATTTCGAGGCGGTGGTCGCGGGGTACGAGGACGTTGTCGATGCCTGGGTGCGCCGTGCCGCCAGCCAGATCGCGCCAATCATAAACTGGGGGTTGGCGTGGATCGATCCGGGCGAGTTCGTAATCTCAAGCCCGCTGCCGAACCGCATCCTGCGTGCGCTCGTCGAGCATATCGACTTCGGCGCGATGCACATCGGCGATCATGTCAGCGGCGTGCCGATCATCTCGGTGTCCACGCTGGAGGGTGCCGCCGCGACGATCGGTGCGGCACTCCTGCCTATCCACGCGACGGCGGTGGCGTGAGCCGCACCGGATCGGGCGTGTAGCCGAGTATGAAGGCGATCACGGTTTCGGCGGGCATCTCGCAGGGGCGTAGCAGGGGCCGGTCCGCCAACCTGTAAAGGTTGAAACTGATCCGTGCCTTGCCGCCCAGGTGTTCGCCCCAGACCCAGCACCGCCGACGATCCGCCGAAAGATCGACCGTGACGCCCCAGCGACGGCCAGCGAACAGACCCTCGCTATAGCCGGTCGGCAACCGGTCGAGCGCAGCGAGAAACGGATCCACCGGTGCCGTGTCAGAGCGTGTCGATCACGCCGCCATCGACGCGCATCGCTGCCCCCGTGGTGGCGGAGGCAAGCGGGGAGGCCAGATAGACGACCATGTTCGCGACCTCCTCGACCGTGGCGGCACGGCGGATGATCGAGCTTGGTCGATGCGTCTGGACGAATGTCGCGGCGACCTCGTCGATCGGCTTGCCGGTCTTGGCGCGCTCGTCCTCGAGCATCGCCTCGACGCCTTCGGACAAGGTCGGGCCGGGTAGCACCGAATTCACCGTCACGCCGGTGCCTGCCATCCGCTTGGCGAGGCCCCGTGCGAGCGCGACGTCGGCGGTCTTGCTGACGCCGTAGTGGATCATCTCGACGGGAATGTTGAAGGCGGATTCGGACGACAGCAATACGAGGCGTCCCCAGCCGTTCGCCGCCATGCCCGGCAGGTATGTACGGGCCAATCGGACGCCGGCCATCACGTTGACCTGCCAGTGCCGGTCCCAGGTCGCGTCGTCGACGTCGAAAAAGTCGGCGGGTTGGAAGATGCCGAGGTTGCTGACGACGATATCGGCGTGCGGCACCGCGGCGACGAGCACGTCATGACCGTCGGCGTTGCCGAGGTCTGCGGCCACCCCGCGCGCATTGCCGCCGATCTTCTCGACCGCCATGTCGACCTTCGCCTGCGTACGGCCATTGACGATGACGGTCGCGCCCGCCCGTGCGAGCCCTTGCGCGATGCCGAAGCCGATGCCTTCGGTAGAGCCGGTGACGAGCGCGGTCTTGCCGGTAAGATCGATGCGCATGACGGTGTCCTGTGGTCTGTGCGGGGTGGTGCTCCAATCCTCGAACGCGACGAAAGTGTCCGACTGTTTGGGCCGGATCGCGCTCGGTTCAGGCCGGTGTCAGCTCGATCATCACGACATCGTGATCGCGCATCGGCAGGTCGATCGTCGCCTTGCCATCGGCGCGGACCCGAAGCGTGCTGGTGGTCGGCAAATCCCGCGTCGCTGCCTGCAACTGCGCAAGCTGCGCCCCGGTCAGCGCCGCGGGCCTGCCCATTTCGAGATACGCGGTATAGGCATCGTTCTGGCGAAAGCCGGTGCGGCGTACCGTGACGCGGTACGATCCCGGCTTCAGGTTGCCGAGCTTGATATCGAGCGGCGCCGCGGCGGCGGGAACGCGGACCTTGGTGAAGAACGGGCGATTGCTCACGGGCTGATCGGGCAGGACGTCGCGCCATGCGAGCAGCTGGATCGTCCGCCCCTTGATCGCGGCGATGCTCTGGGCGTCGCCGGTCGGCACTTCACGGTCGCCTAGCTCGGCGAGGTATTTATAGGCGAACCACGTCGCTTTGCGCACACCCTGCGGCGTCATCAGCCCGAAGCCGCCCTCGAACGGCTTGGCCTGCGGCCCGGGTTCCTCGAACAGGTCGCTGAATGTCCAGTAGCTCATGCCCTGCGCCAGCCCCTCGGTGCGCCGCAGCTTGGAGAGCACATAGGCCGCGCCGAGATAATCGTCGTGGATCGGATCGCGTGGATTGTAGCTGGTGCTCCACTCGGTGAAGAACAGCGGCAGTCCGGGGCGGCCGGCGGCATCGATCTGCGCGCGCACGGCGCGGACGTCCTTCACGACGGCATCGGGATCGCGCGACAGTTTGTTGTCGCCTTCGCCCTTCTCGTCGAGAAAGCCGCCCTCGACGCCGTAGGTATGCGTGCTGACGAAATCGACCGGGAGCGCATTGGCTTTCGCATAAGCGAGAAATTCGGGCACCCAGCCAGCGCCTGCGGTTGCCGGTCCACCGACGCGCAACGCCGGGTCGATCGCCTTGATCGCGCGCACGGTGCGTTTGTAATAGTCGAAATAGGCGGCTTGATCGGCGCCTTCCCAGAAGCCGGCGAGATTGGGTTCGTTCCAGAATTCGAAATACCAGCTGCGGACTTCCTTGGCGCCATAGCGGTCGATCATGTGACGCGTGAACGCATCGACCAGTGCGGTCCACTTCTCCGGCTGGGGATGCGAGGTGTTGCCCTTCCAGTAGAAGATCGTCTGGTCGGACGTTTTCATCGCGTCGGGCGTGAAACCGAGTTCGACGAACGGCTTGAGCCCCATGCCGAGCAACCGGTCGTAGAGCCGATCAAGCTTGCGCCAGTCGTAGACCGGCTTGCCGTTCACCTCGCGGTACACGCCCAATTGGTCCGCAAAGACGTTGTGGAAACGGATGTAGCGGAAGCGCAGGTCCTTCTGGACGAGCCCGAGCTGCGCCAGACTGTCCTCGCGTTGCAGCGTGCCGGGAAAATCGGCGCCGATGGAAAGCTCGGCCATGCGGTCGCGCGGCGTCGTCGGTGCCTGTACGTCGACCGCGATCGTACGCGCGGTGGCCGCGAAGACCGGGCTGGCGAGAACGACGCTGACTCCGAACGCCGTGGCGTATCCCCATTTCGGTATCGACACAGTGATCCTCTCGCTTTTATCGTAGCATCTTGGGCGATAGCGCTACCAAGTGCAACGCGGAGGATGACGGCATGACGTGGGAACCAACCGGACAGGGTCGTTCGTCGTCCGAAGTGCGTAACGGCATCGCGCTGGATCGACGCAGCGTCATGATCGGCGGACTGGCGCTGCTCGGCTCCGCGCGCCGCGACGGCTGGCGCTGCGGAGGCGCGTGCCGTCGTCCCGCGGATCGTCCGTCTGTCGCCGGCACTCGACCGCATGATCGCGCCGAACGCGGTCATCGAGACGATCGCCACCGGGATTCGCTGGGCAGAGGGGCCGTTGTGGGTCGAGGCCGGCCAAGACTCGGGAGCGTATCTATTGTTCTCCGATCCCGCGGCCAATATCGTCCGGCGCTGGCGCAAGGGTGGCCGTGCGACGCCGTTCCTCGATCCGTCCGGCGCCGGTGGAGCCGATCCCAGACGAGTCCGAGAGCCGGGCGCCAATGGTCTTGCGCTCGATCGGGCGGGCAAGCTTCTGATCGCGAACAGCGGCGGCCGCTCGATCGACCGCGTCGACCTGGTCACGCGCCGTCGCGAGGTGCTGATCGACCGGTATCGCGGCAAGCGCTTCAACAGCCCGAACGACCTGCACGTCGCGCGCGACGGTGCGATCTACTTCACCGATCCGCCTTATGGACTGGTCGACGGCGACGCCTCGCCGGACAAGGAGATGACGATCAACGGTGTCTATCGCTGGACCCGCGGCGGCGGCGTCGAACTGCTCGACGGCGGCCTGACGCGCCCCAACGGTATCGCGCTGTCACCCGACGAACGGCGGCTCTACGTGTCGGTATCGGACGAAACCGCGCCGCGGATCATGGTCTATGATCTCGACGCCAGCGGGCGACCACGACGCGCGCACGTCTGGCTCGATGCCAGGCCGATGCAGGCGCGCGGTGGCGTAGGGCTGCCCGATGGCATGAAGGTGGCGCGCGACGGTACGCTGGTCTGTTCGGTGCCGGGCGGGATGATGATCCTCACGCCCGAGGCCGAACCGTTGGGGCTGATCTCGACCGGGGCGCCGATCGCGAACTGCGCGTTCGGCGAGCGGGGGAGGGCGCTGTACCTGACTGCGAACGACCGCGTCCTGCGCGTGCCGCTGCGGCCTGGTTGGCAGGGGTGACCTTGATCCCTGAATTTTTCCCGTGGCGGGGGGGCGAAGCGGCGGAGGGGGAGGCCTACGCAACCGAAGCCATTCCTTACCGCCCCCTCCGTCAGGCTGCGCCTGCCACCTCCCCCTGGCGGGGGAGGATTAGAAGGTCCCTCACCGCCGCACGGGCAGCTTCGTGCCGAGCAGGACGAGGCGGCCGCCGGTGATGCCGAACCAGTGCGGCACGCCCGCCGGGATCAGCATGACGTCGCCCGGCTTCAACGTGCGCGTGGTGCCGCCGACGATGCGGTCGCCTTCGGTGAGGTCGGGCTTGACGGATTTTGCTGCCTCTAGCGTGCCACCCGATATCAGCGTCCCGGCACCGGCGATGACGATCGCGTATTCGGCCTGGTCCGGATGCACGGCAGGGCGTCCCGGCGTCTTCCAATATTCGAGCGCGGCCACCGTTTCGCCGTCGCGCACCAAGGGCTGCCACGCAAAGCCCTGTCCAGGCTTCATTGCCTTCGCCATCGCCGCGACCTGCGCCGTCACGTCGGCACCCGAAGCGAAGGCGGTGGGATCCGTGGTCTGCGCCGTTGCAGCAACCGACACGAGCGCGAGGGCAACGGCCACCAGACGCGCGATCATGCGCGACCGTCCAGGCGGATGGTCCGCCCTTCGCGCGCGGAACGGTAGATCGCCTCGACGATGCGCATGTCGCGCAGGCCCTCTTCGCCCGACACGATCGGTTCGCGCCCGGTGCGGACGCAGTCGACGAGGTGATCGAGTTGCCCTGCGAACTGCGTCTTGCCGGGGCCGGGCGGCGGCGTGACCGCGCGCTCGCGGCCGTCCTTGCCGACCCACATCTGGTTGCCGTCATAGCGCGTTGCCGGCTCGAGCTCGATCCGGCCGGCGTCGCCCATCAACAGGATGTGGTTCTGGTTGGCGCTGTACATCGACTGGCACCCGGCAATTGCGCCCGAGGGGAATTCCAGCGTCCAGTCGATCATGTCCTCGACCTCGGTAAAGCGCGGATCGCGGCGGTCGGTGGATTCGCGTGCGGTCACCGCGATCGGTTCCTCGCCGGTCATGTAGCGCGCCGCCTGGAGGCTGTAGATGCCCATGTCCATCAGCGACCCGCCGCCCGACAGCGCGCGTTTCAGCCGCCATTTCGACGGATCGCGCTGGACGAAGCCGTGCTCGGACCGGACATAACGGATCTTCCCCGCGGCGCCGGTATGCGCCAGCCGCATCGCCTCGAGGTTATAGGCCTCGAAATGGCAGCGATAGCCGATCATCAGCTTGCGGTTCGCGGTCTTGCACGCGGCGATCATCGCCTCGCATTCCGCGACCGAGACCGCCATCGGCTTTTCGCACATCACGTGCTTGCCCGCCTTCGCCGCGCGGATCGTGTACTCGGCGTGCAGCGCGTTGGGCAGGCAGACATAGACGATGTCGACATCCGGATTGTTTCGGATCGAGTCGAAATTGGCGTAGGAATAGACCGCGCTGGCGGGCAGGCCGTGCTCGGCGGCGACCCGCTTCGCCTTGACGGGATCGCCGCTGACCACGGCGGCCAGCCGGCTGTGCGTGCAATTGGCGAACTGGGGTATGATGACGTCGAGCCCGTACGAGCCGAGCCCGACGATTGCATAGCCGAGCTTGCGGTCGGGCCGCCCTGCGCCGCACGCCGCCGAACTGAGCGCCAGTGCGGCGGCGGACAGGATGATATCGCGTCGTGCAAAATCCATGAAAGAGCGTCCCGGCGTTTGGAAGGATAGGCGATCCGGACCCGTCAGAACCGCGCGTACGCCGATCCGGTAGAACCGGCCCAATGTGTCGTACAATGCCGGGTTCACGTCGAGCCCCGTATTGGTCTGTGGCGACGGTTCGGGATCGTGATCGAACAGATTGTCGACCTTGAAGAACATGCTGACCTGCTTGGTGACGTTCAGCGCGCCGCCGACGTCGAAATAGAATGCGCCCTTCATCTTATTATAGTCGATCGTCGGGTTGTTCGCGGTCGATACCGGGCAGTTGCCGGGCTGGCAGACGACATATTGATGGCCGATCACGCCATCGCTGAACCAGCGCTGCTGCAGCGTGAGACTGAACTGATCATTGTCGTAGCTTTCGGTCGCGAGCCATTTCCAGTCGGGGGTCGCACCCGAATTGGCACCCGCCGTATCCACGGGAATGGTACCGGGCAGGCCGGGATCGGTTACGTACTTCATGACGTGGGTGGCAAGCGCCCGGACCGTGAAATTGCCGTCGATCCCGAGCGGCTTGCGCCACTGATAGCTGCCCTCGATGTCGAAGCCGTTGGTCTTGATCGACGCTAGGTTGAAGGACTGCACGTTGACGAAGTTCGGCCCGGCGGTGTTCTGAAGATTGAACGCGCTGCAGGTGTCCGTATTGCCCTGGAAGCAAAGATTGACGATCTGCGCCGCGGTCAGGCTGGAGACGACGTCCTTCAGCTTGATCGTGTAATAGTCGAACGACAGGCTGAGCCCAGGCAACCATGTCGGCCGCGACAGGACGATGCCCGCCTCGGTGCTGCGCGCGATCTCGGGGCGGAGCGCCGAATTGCCGATCGTGTTCTGGATGATCAGCACCTGCGTGTTGCGGAACGGGTCGGTGAAGTTGGGGACGGTCGTGGTGGTCGGCGCGGCGAACAGCTCCGACAGGTTCGGTGCGCGAACGTCACGCGACGTCACCGCGCGCAGGCGGAAGCCGTCGAGCGGCGTCTCCCACGTGCCGCCGACCTTCCAGGCATAGACCACGCCCGAGGTCGAATAGCGCGTGGCGCGTCCCGCGGCGTTGACGTTCGCCCGGCCCAGCGTCTTGGAATCGAGGATCGGCAGGTTCATCTCGAGGAAGCTCTCGAGAACCGTGTATTTGCCCGTCCCGTTCTTGTAATTGCCCGCGTACCAATTGCTGCCGATCGTCGAATTGAGGTTCGGATCGGACGGATACAGCGTCGAATTCGGACTGACGTCGGAAACGCCCGCGCCATACGGATCTGCGTTGACGCGGTAGAACTCACGGCGCCATTCGATACCTGCCGCCAGCGCGAGCGGACCTGCCCACAAGGTGATCGGCTCGCCCGAGATGCTGCCCGCGGCGGCATCCTGGGTCTGCTTGGTATGCTGGAACGGTCCCGCGGCCGGCGTGATGTACGCCAGCGCCGCCGCCGACGGCGTGGTGCCGCCGAAGATGTTGATCGGCTGACACCCGGCGGCGCGCGCGGCCGCATCGGCGCAGACGATCTGGCCGTTGATCCGCGTCGCGTTGATCGCCTGGTTGTAGCGTCCGGTCAGGCTGACATTGTCGACGTTGATGTCGGTGATATTGATGCCGTGCTCGTACGATGCGTCATAGGTCCAGCTGGTACCCAGCAGATCGGACTTGCCCTTCAGGCCCCCGACGAAGCGATATTGGCGACGATCGGTGTTGACCTGGATGTTCGGCAGGATCGCGTTGCTGAGGCCGTACTGGAAATTGGTGATGCCGTTCGCCGCACAGGCTGCCGAGATCGACGCGGGCAGATACGGGTTGGCGCACTGGATGGTCAGCCCGGTCTTGGATGCGCCAGGATTGGGCTGGTTGTGCGTCTTCACCTGCGCGACGTTGGCGGTCATGTAGACCTCCATGTCGGGCGCGACGTCGTAGCTGATGCGCGTATAGCCGTTGAGGCGCTGGATCGCGGATTGCAGCGACGTGCCCGATCCGACATGCCCCGACTGGTCGCCGCCGACGCAGAAGCCGACATAGCAGCCGGTGACGTTGCCCGCCGCGTTCTTCGCCGGCACGCCGTTCGAGCCGTAATTGAACGCGAACGGCTGGCCGTTGACGTCGAACGCGGTGCCTTGCAGCGGCCCGGCGCTGATCAGCCCGTATTTGGTGTATTGATAGGCCTGGCCGTGGTCGCGGTAGAGGAGCTGCGGCGAGCCGTTGTTGCGGATGCCGGTGTCGACCAAGGTCGTCGCGCGGTACCAGTCGCGGCTGCCGGCGAGATCCTCGCCGAAATTGCCGGGGCCGACGCCCTGCTCCTTCGAATATTCCCCGCTCAGGATGACGTGGAGCTTGTCGTTGGCGAAGCTCTTGCCGACCGCGGCCTGGAACAGCACCTGGCCGTCATCGCCGTAGGTGGTCACGCCGGTCTGGACGTTGGCCTTGAACCCGGTGAACTTGGTGTCGGTGATGAAGTTGATCACGCCGCCGACCGCGTCCGAGCCATAGGATGCCGAGGCGCCGCCAGTGACGATGTCGACGCGCTTGATCAGCAATTGGGGGAACTGGCTGATGTCGGGAACGCCGGTGACGTTGGCGCCGACGACGCGCTGGCCGTCGAGCAGCGTCAGCGTGCGGATCGTGCCGAGGCCGCGCAACGAGAACGAACTCAACCCCTGCGATCCGCTCGATGTGCTGAAGGTGCCCGTGGTGGCACCGGTCGAGCCCTGCAGCGAGGGCAATTGCGCCACCGTCGTGAAGATGTTGGGTTGCGCGTTCTTGAGGATCTGCTCCTCGCCGATCACCGTCGTCGGCGTCGGCGCGTTGAAGCCGCTCGACGTGATGCGCGTGCCGGTGACGACGATGTCGTTAACCGAGGCGGGGGCCTGCGCGTCACCGGCGGGGCTGGCGGGGGAGGCTTGCGGCGCAACCGGATCGAGTGTCGGCTCGGCCTGGTCACTGACCGGGGCAGGCGGCGGTGCGACGGTCTGGGCCGATACAGGCGTACAGGCCAGCACGGTCGCCAGCGCGACCAGGCTGGTAGCGATACCATCAAATCGTCCAAACGATAGTCGGTCGCGCGTCGCCATTGTCATCGATCCATCCCCTGTGCCCACGGTACGTGCCGGTGATCCGGCTTGTCAGTCCATCGTGTCTACCGGGGTCTACCGCATCGTGACCGGCGCGGCATCTACGACCAAGGTCGCAATCTGCGCCCTATCGACGGAGCACAGGGTCGCGAGGGAAGGGCGGGGCTCAGGGGCGGGCGGTATAGAGCGCGTGATGCGTCAGGATGAACAGCGTGCGGCCGTCCTCGCCGCCGAACAGCAATTGCAGCGGGCGGTCGGGCACGTCGATCCGTCCCTGCTCGCGGCCGTCCGCCGCGTAGACGAAGACCTGACCATTGGCGACGTAGACGCGACCGTCCGGCCCTGCCGCGACGCTTTCGCCGCCACGCGAGGCGAACGGTCTCAGGTCGGTGATCGCGCCGCCGCTCCCAAGCAGCCCGCTATAGGTTCGATCCTCCGATCCGTTGACCAGGTACAGACGCTCGCCGACGCGTCCCGTGACCAGCCCGTAGGTGTCGAGCGTATCGGAAAAGCGCCAGCCAAGATGATCGGCCGGTCCCTGTTGCCAGACCCGGTAGGCGGGCAGGGCGAGGCTGCCATCGGCCGATACGTATTCGAGCGGCTTGGCGACCCCGACATCGCGCGCAAACATCTCCGCCAGGGTCGTGAAGTGATCGCGCGTCGCGTCATATTGATCGCGGAACTCGCCATTGTTCCATACGCTCCCTGGGAGCACGACCCGCGCGTTGGCGTGGGGCCCGACCGGCGTCGGCGTGATGACCTTGATCGCCTGCGGAGCCTCGGGTCGGAGGCCGTATACCGTCGCGGCCGGGCCCGCCGAGGACAGCACCAGCAAGCCCCCCGAACGGTCCACCGCGAGATTGACGGGATCGAGCGGCGCATCCGCGACGATCGACAGACCCTCCGTCTCGGACCAGCCATGGATCCGGTGGAACTGGCGATCGACGAAGTACAGCTTGCCTTTCGCATCGACCGCGCCGCCGCCCAGCGAGTAGAAGCCGTCCGCAACCTTGCGGACGTCTGCCAAGGGCGACGCGGCGGCGGGGATTGGTGCGGTCGTGACGTCGAGCACGGCAAACTCGCGTTCGCGCATCACGCGACCCTGCGTGATGTCGACGATCGCATTCTCGTACGGATATTTGCTCGCACGCAGATAGGTCCCGCAGCCGTTCGCGTCGCACGTCGAGAAGCCGCTTTCGGCGTTCACATGGACATTGCGGAAACGAATGTCGGTCGATCCGTACAGAGTCACCGCCGCGGGTGCCGGTTCGAGCGACCGCGTCACGCGGTAGGCATGGAGGTTGGCGAACAGGATGTCGCGCGAATTGCGCACCTCCAGCGCGACCGCGGCGCGGCTTTCACCGGCTTCCTCCTCGGTCTGCGGGGCGAGGAACTGCCAGTTGCGGACGCCGTCGAGGACGATCTCCGCCCGCCGGTGATGCTCGGCCGACATCTGGTACACATAGCCCGGCGTGCTCGTGTTCGAGACGTGGAGCCCGGCCTGCGCGTAGGTGTTCGGCGTCCACACGCCATTGAACGTGCCGCCGCCGCCATCCGTCACCCACAGGCTCGCATATTGCCCGTCCCAGCGCTTGGCCGGATCGAGGTCGGCGGTATGCGTCGCGTTGTAGGGATCGAAGCGCGTGCCGTCGGCGCGAAAGCTGCCATGCCCGCCGCCGAACTTGACGTCGTCGACCAGCGATTGTTCGCCGGCGCGCCACAGCAAGGCCGTCGCGCGCGGATTGCGTCCACCGGTCGACAGCCCGAGCCCGGAAACGATCGCCGCGCCGCCTTTCGCACTTTCGATCAAGGCACGGGCGCTACCGACGCCGCGATAGGCGGGGCTGTCCTCCGCGAGCACGATCTGCGTCAGGCTGGGGTGGAGGCCGATCAGGACAGTGTCGGCGCGTAGCTTCAACGTATCGGTGACGCGGTAGAAGCCGGCGGGGAAATACAGCACGCGGTGCGTATCGATCGCGCGCTGCAGCGCCGCGGTATCGTCGCTGGCATCGTCACCGCGGGCACCGAGATCCTTGACGCTCGTCCAGGCCGAGACCGGCGGCAATGCACGGATGGCCGGTTTGCGCGACGGCGCAGGCGAGGACAGCGGCTTCGGATCGAACCGTGTCGCAAAACGCCCCGTGGTACCCAGTGCGGGCAGGGTCAGTCCGGCGGTGAATTCGCCGACCCGGTATCGCGCCGTCGGGCCTGCCAATGTCCGACCGCTGACGCGAAACTGCGCGAACACTGGTGTCGCGTTGGCCACGGCATTGTCGAAACCGATCTGCGTATAGGCGCTGCCTTCGTTGCTTATGATGATCCCCGCCTTGGTCACGCCATCGAACCGGACGTCCTTGCCCCACAGCCAGTCGCCATAGCCGCGGTCGATCTCGACCCCGACGGGCGTGTTGCGGAACACCGTGTTGACCAGAGTGAGCCCCGCTTCGTGTTCGCGGATACCGGCGTCGCGCTGGCCATCGAAGACCGAGTCGAGCAGCGTGTACTGCCAGGCGGGGGAGGTCTTTTCGGTCAGGATCCCGTACCGCCCGCCATAAAAGCGCAGGTCCTGGCCGAGATTTCCGACCTGGTAGATCCCCGCGAGCGCCGAGCCGAGGTGGAAATCGATATGGCTCAGAAACGCATGCTGTGCCGCATGCGCGCGGACCGCGGTGGCAGCGGGATTGCCGTCGCCGATCATGAAGTCGATATTGGACAGCGCCGAATAGAACGTGCCCGAATTCGCATCTGCGATATCGGGCGCGAACGGAACGCTGGTCGGTGGCGGGACCGCCACGGGTGGGGCAGGGCGCGCGCCCGGCGGTGGCGGCAAGTTGCCGGTGAACATGACCATGCTGCCCACGCCACGCTGGAAACCGGGCGTCGCGCTGGCCAGCATGAGCACCGGACGCGTCTTGCCGACCCCGAACAGGCGGACGCCGGGACGCAGATACAGGGTGCGGGTGATCCGGTAACGCCCGGCGGGAAGGAAGACGAGGCCGCCGGCGCCGCTGCCCTTGGTCGTCGCCGCGGCGGCATCGATCGCGCGCTGGATCGCCGGGCCGTCATCGGTGACTCCGTCGCCGCGGGCGACGACGGTGATCGCGCGCGGATCGCTGGGGGCGGTCGCGTAGACCGATCGCGACGGCACGGCGAGGGCGCTTGTGGAAACGCTCGCGAGCAGCAGCGCCGCTGCCACACGCGGCAGGGCCATGAGCGGCGGAAAGGGCATGATCGCAGGTCTGGCCGTCATCATCGGTCCCTTTCGGCGTGCGCGTGAAGTTTCGGCACATCATGCCCGATAGGCGGTCGCGTCGGCTAGGACGACTGCGACAAAGGTCGTAATGGCCAAGCCCGTTGCGCCGTCCGATAGCGTCGTAGCGGGACAGTCGACGAGGGCGCGTGGTGCAAGCAGAGCGAGATACTTCCGGAAATCCGCATGACGGCCTTGGCAGGGGCATTCTTGGCAGGGGCATTGTCGTCATGGGCGTCAGCGGCAGCGGTAAGTCGACGCTGGCGGCGTATTTGGCGGAGAGGCTTCATTGCCCGCTGCTCGAAGGCGATATGTTCCACACGCCGGCAAGTATTGCCAAGATGCAGTCGGGGCACCCGCTCGACGATGCCGACCGCTGGCCGTGGCTCGACCGCCTCGGGGCTGCGCTCGGCGATGCTGCGCTGGGGGCTCGGACCGAGCAGAGTGGCCTCGCGGTGGCCGCCTGTTCCGCCCTGAAACGCAGTTACCGCGAGCGTCTGTCAGCGACCTCTGCCGTGCCGCTGTCATTCGTGCTGCTCGATACGATGCCCGCCGAGATCGCGCGTCGGCTTGCCGCGCGGTCTGGACATTATATGCCGGCAAGCCTGCTCGACAGCCAACTCGCTACGCTCGAGCGGCCGGCAGCGGATGAAAACGCGCTGATCCTCGATGCGAGCCGGACGCCGGATGCGCTGGCGACAGAGGTGCTGGCCTGGCTAGGGATCACGACGCCCCTGCAGGAGCAACGGCGCGGCTGACCTGCGCACCGAACGAACCGACAGGTACCGCATCACGGCATCAGCCGCTTGCGCCCCTGTGACAAATGCCAGCGCATCGCGAGCGCGGCGCCGTCCGCATCTTCCGCACGGATCGCCTCGACGATCGCGTCATGCTCGTCCATCATCGCCCCGATGACCTCGGGCGGGCGCGAGCGGGAAATATCGACGCCGGCACGCAGGATCCGCATCACCTCCTCGTGGAGATGGTCGAACACCAGCAGGAACGCGGCGTTGGCGGTCGCCTCGACGATCGCGCGGTGCAGGACCCAGTCCTCGTCATGCGCGGGCGCGTTCGACAGCAATGCGCTGCGCAACGCCTCCAGGGCGCGTTCGATCGCCTCGAGCTGATGATGCGATCGGCGCGATGCGGCGAGCCGCGCGGCCTCGGCTTCCAGCACGAACCGCACTTCATAGGTGCCGAGTGTCGTCGCCAGCGCGTCCATCGGCATGTGTGTGCCGAGCCGTTCTGATGGGCGGCGCTTGACGTACGACCCCGCACCGCGCCGCGCCTGGGTGATTCCGTCCGACGCCAGCCGGGCCAGCGCCTCGCGGACGATCGTCCGTGACATCCCGAAGGTCGCCGCAAGCTGTGCTTCGGAGGGCAGCCGATCGCCGACCGCAAGCTTGTCGTCGGTGATGATCCGGACGATCGCCGTATAGGCGCGATCCGCGAGCCGTAATTCGGTCACGACCGCATTTCCTGCAGTGGCATATACCCTGATCCCGGCATCGTCAGACGACATAGCTCAGCGCCATCACCAGCGCGAGGCTGACCACCGAGATCGCGGTCTCGAGCAGCGACCAGGTGCGGAACGTGTCCGCGGTACTGGTCCCGACATAGCTCTTGACCAGCCAGAAGCCCGGATCGTTGACGTGGCTGAAAAATACCGACCCGGCGCCGATCGCCAGCACGACCAGCTCGGGCGATACCCCCGAGCTGGCGACGACGCCGGGCATGATGCCGACCGCGGTGATCGTGGCCACCGTCGCCGAGCCCGCAGCGAGCCGGATCGCGACCGCCACCAGCCAGCCGAGCAGCAACGGCGAGATCGCGTACATCATCACCGTCCGCGCGAGCAGGTCGGACAGGCCGGCGGTCACCAGCACCTGTTTCAGCGCACCGCCGGCACCGATCGCGAGCAGGATCGCGCCCGCCGCGCCCATCGTCTCGTGCCACACCGCATCCTGGATCGCCGCCTCGCGCAGCCGCCGTCCGAACAGCAGCGGCAGCGCGAGCAGGTTCGTCAGGAGCAGCGCGACGACCGGATTGCTCGCCGCGACCAGGCCGGGCGCGCCCTTCAGCGTCGGGATCATCTGACCCAGTTCGCCGGTTGCGATCAGCACGACCGGCAACAGCACGATCACCAGCGACAGCAGCCGCGAGGGCGTGGCGATCGCCAGTCCGGTATCGCGCAGCACCGGCGATGCCAGTCGCACGCCGCGGGTGGTGAATTTGGCCAGCAACGGTCCGGCGACGATCGCCGTCGGGATCGCGATGAGGATTCCGTAGAGCATCGTCAGCCCGAGGTTCGCGCCGAGTGCCTCGACCGCAAGCAGCGGGCCGGGATGCGGTGGCACCAGCGCATGCACCACGCCGAGACCCGCCAGCGCGGGCATGATCAGCCGCAGCTTGGCCTGATCGCGCGCGGCATCGCTGGTTCCCGCGGTCATCGCGGACATTTCCTCCGCAGCCGCAACGACGATCGGCAGTAGCAGGACCAGCCCGGTCTCGAAGAACAGCGGCAGTCCGATGACGATCGCGATGCCGAGCGTCGCCCATGGCGCAGCGCGGGTGCCGGTCAGGTTCAGCGCGCCCTTCGCAAGCGACGCGGCGGCGCCGGACAGATGCAGCATTGCCCCTAATGACAGCCCCAGCGCGACCACCAGACCGGTGCCGCCGATGATGTCGCCAACGCCCTTCTGGACCGCCTTGGCGACGTCCGGCAGCGGCAGCCCCGCCAGCAAACCAACCGTGAAGGCGCCGCACAACAGGCCGATAAAGGGATGTAGTCGTCCGCGGACGATCATCACCACGGCAAGCAGGATTCCCGATAGCGCGGCAATGATCAGCCTCAGGTCGCCGCCGATCATCGGCGAAGATCCCTGGGTCGTACGAGACGCGTGCATGGTGGCGACATCGGCATCCTTCCCTGCGATCCGACGGTGTGTTCACCTGTCGAGTAGACCCGATCTGTAGGACAGGTATTTGCGATCTGCCAACAGAAAAGGCTTGATACGGCGATGAACAGCGGAGCATAGTATAAACCTGTCCAACCGAATCTGTATAAAGCGGAGCGGCGGATCGAAAACTACGAGCTTGTTACCGCGGCGTCAGACTGCGGGAGAAGACGGCGGCGTGACAGCCGAAACAGTGGAGGATGATCATGGAAGCGACTGTTCGGGACGATTACCGATCCCTGCGCGGCAATGCCGCTCCGGCACTGGCGACGCGCCCTCCGCAACTCACCCCGACCCAGATCAAGGTCCTGCGCGGCGTCCATTCGGGACTGCTCAACAAGCAGATCGCCTATGATCTCGGGATCGCCGAGGCGACGGTAAAGGCGCACATGACCGCGTTGATGCGCAAACTGAACGTGCGCAATCGCACGCAAGTGGCGATCGTCGCGCAGACCCTGGTGCTGCACCCCGCCTGATCAACCTGCGCTACAAGTCGAGCGCGCGTGCGCGTGCGCGCATCCGGCGACCGGGTTCGACTTGTGAGCGGACAATCCCGCTACCGGGCCGGCGACCGCAAAATCGTTATCCGCAACTACGGCCCGTCATCGGGGATAGGATCGACATGACCATGAAATGGCTGCTGAGTGGTGCGGTATTGCTGCCAATGCTGTCCCCCGTCGCGGCATTCGCGAAGACGAATTCGGTCTATCTCACCCGTCCCGACGATCCGCGCGCGATAACCGTCAAGGGCGTTGGCGACGGGCGCGCCGATGACAGCGTCGCGCTGCAACAGGCGATCGATGCGGCGGCAGCCGGCGGCCAGGGTGGCGTCGTGTTCGTGCCGTCGGGACGGTACCGGATCAGTCGGACGATCTTCGTCCGCTCGGCGGTCCGGCTCTTCGGCATCGGACCGACGCGTCCCGAGATCGTCCTCGCCGACAATAGTGCGGGCTACGCATCGGGCGTCGCGGCGATGCTGAGTTTCACCGGCGAGGATCAATACCGGGTCGGCAAGGCGCCGGTGCCGCCGCCCACCAGCGTGCCGTTCGACCCGGCGATCTTCGATGCCACCTCGAGCACGTTCTATTCGGCGCTGTCGAATATCGATTTTCGGATCGGCGACGGCAATGCGGGGGCGGTCGCGGTGCGCTTCCGGGTCGCACAGCATGGCTATCTGCGCCACACTGATTTCCACATCG
The DNA here is from genome assembly GCF_036856015.1 of Sphingomonas sp. LR55. Lineage (NCBI taxonomy): Bacteria > Pseudomonadati > Pseudomonadota > Alphaproteobacteria > Sphingomonadales > Sphingomonadaceae > Sphingomonas > Sphingomonas sp. LR55. The sequence continues at coordinate 1,911,742 of NZ_JASPFO010000001.1, read as the reverse complement.
GTTCGGGGCTCGCCGGGGTCTATCAAGCTGGCAATGAATTCGAGGATCTGCGGTTCTTCGGTGGCCGCTACGGAATCATCTCGGAGAAGACGTCGCCCGCGTGGCAGTTCACGCTGATCGATTCCGAGTTCCAGGGCCAGCGCGACGCCGCGATCCGCGAGCACGAGGTCGACCTGACGCTCGTCAACGTCGCGATCCGCGATACGCCGGTCGGCATCGAGATCGATCGCGGCCATTCCGACTCGCTATGGGGCAAGGACGTCCGGTTCGAGAACGTCACGCGCGCCGGAGTCGTCGTTTCGGCCGAGAACAGCGTCTTCACGCAAATCGGTTTCGACAATGCCGTCGGGGTCAATACGCCGACTTTCGTCCGTTTCCGCGACAGCGGCAAGACGGTCGCGGGAGCCGGGCCGCGCTACCGCGTCGCCGATTTCTCCTATGGGCTAAAACTGCCCGCGCTTGGCACGATCGGCGCATATGCGACCGACGTCACGATGGCGCCGTTGGCCCGCGTTCCGGTCCGCGCGACACCGGCGATCCGTGCGCTACCGCCGGTCGGAGACTGGGCGAACGTCCGCGATCTGGGCGTAAAGGGCGACGACACCACCGACGACACGGCGGCACTCCAACGCGCGATCGACACACACCGTGTGCTGTATTTCCCGACCGGCCGCTACCGCGTGTCCGACACGGTGAAGTTGCGCGCCGATACCGTCTTGATCGCGCTACACCCAGGCCTCACTCACCTCTACCTCGTCGATCAGACGGCGGGCTATGCCGGGGTTGGCCCGCCCAAGGCACTGGTCGAGAGCGCCCGGGGCGGCAATGCGATCGTCTCCGGACTTGGCCTGTGGACCGGCGGCGTCAATCCGCGCGCGATCGCATTGCTGTGGCGCGCCGGCGCGGCCTCGATGGTCAACGACGTGAAGATCCAGGGCGGCGGCGGTACCGCGCTGACCAAGGGAAGCCCGATCGGCTTTGGCGATCCTCGCGCGCGGTTCGACGGACAGTCGCCGAGCATCTGGGTGACCGATGGCGGCGGCGGGACGTTCGCGGCGATCTGGTCGCCCAACACGCTGGCGTCCTCGGGCTTCCACGTGTCGAACACCAAGACGCCGGGACATGTGTACCAGCTGTCGGCCGAGCATCATTACCGCGCGGAAATCGTCCTCGACCATGTCGAGAATTGGGAGTTCCTCGCGCCGCAGACCGAGCAGGAGGTGCGCGACGGGGTCGATGCGATCTCGACCGAGATCCGACATTCGCGCAACATCCTGTTCGCCAATTACCATGCCTACCGCGTCACCCGCTCGATCAAGCCGATGGATGCCGCGGTAAAGTTGTATGATTCGGGCGATATCCGGTTTCGCAACGTCCACGTGAACGCCGAAAGCGGGTTTGCGAGCTGCGATGCGAAGGGCTGCGGCACGTATCTCCGCGCCAGCAAATACCCGTTCGAGACCGCGATCAAGGACCTCACGCGGCGCCAGGAGGTGCGCGAACGTGAGTTTGCGCGCCTGGACGTGCCGCCTGCAGTCACAAGCGCCGCGCTTGCCTCCGCCATCCCGGTGTCGACCGACGTCAGGAAGCTTGCGGACGGCTTTTATTCGATCGCCGGTGGCGCCGTCGATGCGCACGGCAAACTCTATTTCATCGACCGGCATTTCCAGCGGATCCATGGCTGGACCAAGGCCGAAGGGCTCTCGATCGTCGCCGACGCGCCGCTCGATCCGGTCAATCTCGCGGTCGATCGGTCGGGGCATCTGCTCGTGCTTTCCTCGGCAGGGCGCGACGCTACCGTGTACAGCCTCGATCCCGCCAAGCCCGCAGCTGTTCAGGTGATCGCACCTACGCCTGCTGCCGGGGAAAAGGGGCAGCGACTTTGCTCCCGGTCAATGTCTGGGCGAACGGCGAATTCGCCGACCGTATCGATCCCACGACCTATCAGTTCCCGACCATGGCTGACATGTTCGCGACCAAGATGGCAGAGCCCAAACCGGAGGAATATCGCTCACCCGATGGATCGCTGTCGCTGCCTGCGTTCCGGGTCTGGAACCAGGGACCCGACGACCACCAGGGCTGGCGCTGGTCCGACACGCTCGATGCCTATGGTCTGGTGTCCGCCGCTCCCGGCGCGCGCGTCGTCCTGACCAACGCGTCGGAAAACCGAACCTATGACGGTCTGGTCGGCGATCAGGGGCGTGTCACCGACCTCAAGATCGTCGCCGACCGGGGTGGCGAAAGCGCGGTCCGCGATGCCGCCGGGCAACTCTACGTCGCGAACGGCCAGGTGTTCGTCTACGCCGCCGACGGCACGCTGCGACGGCGCATCGACACGCCGGAACGCCCTTTGCAGCTCGTCATCGGCGGCGACGACAATCATACGCTCTTCATCCTGACGCATCACGCCTTGTACGCGGTAGCGATCTGATCAGCGCCGCCCGCTACCGAACAAGGCCAGCGGAACTGCCTCGCCCATCCGGCGATAACCGGCTTCGGATGGGTGAAGGTGGTCGCCTGAATCTACGGCGGGATCTAGCCTGGCCGGTTGCGCCGGGTCGCGCATGACACGATCGAAATCGATTACCGCATCGAACAGGCCGAATGTGCGAATGAACGTGTTGATGGCCTGGCGATCCGCTTCCGAGGCCGGTCCCGGGTGGTAATAGTCGTTTCCGCCGAACGGCGTGATCGTCGCCCCAATCACCTTGATGTCGTGCGCATGCGCGCGCGTCACGAGTTCGGTGTAGGCGGTGATGATCTGCGTCACGAGCGCGGCGTGCTGGGCGGGTGTCGCTGGCGCCTCCCGCGTGAGTACGCCCAGATCGTTGACCCCTTCGAGCAGGATCGCCCAGCGCACGCCGCTGCGCGCGATGACGTCGCGGTCGAACCGCGCCATGAGATTGGGACCCAGCCCGTCGAGCAGGATACGGTTGCCGCCGATCCCGGCATTGACGACGCCGGTACCGCGGGTGGCGGGCGTGCGCCGCAACCGTTCGGCGAGAATGTCGGTCCACCGCGTATTGCGGCTTGGCTTGACGCCATAGCCGTCGGTGATCGAGTCCCCGATCGCGACGATCGACCCCGCGTTGGCCGGACCCGCTACTTCGACATCGGCGAGTGCGTACCAATGCGGGGTTTGCGCAGCGCCTGCCAGGCTTGCGTCGGCGACATGATTGCCCGCGAGCGCGAAGCTGATCGCGCGCGCCGGGATGGCCGGTCTGTGGGGTCGCGGCCTCGGGCAGATACAGGCTGACGGCGAGATCGGCGCCGGCCGCGACCGGCATCGCGACGGGATCCGAATAGAGTTCGGCACCGGCGGGGATGACGGCATCGGCATGGCCGGCAAAGGTCAGTGGCACCCCGCCGACGATCTCGCCAGTCTGAGGCGACGGACTGCGCGCGACGTGCCCCGCAGCGATCGTGAGCGGCCGCGTTCCGAATGCGTTGGACAGGCGGACACGGAGGCGATCGCCCCCGGCCGACAGCCGGATCACCTGGCGCAGCGTGACCGCGCGTGCGCGATCCGCGGGCAACGCATTGTCGCCGTCCGCGATCATCTGCGACGAGCCCCAACTCGCGATCCAATGACGCGCGGGCGCAGTGTGGGCAGCATCCCGCGCGCCCGCACTGGCCGCGAGCAGGGCGGCTGGCAGAAGCGCTATCGCCCAGCGACTCATCGGCGCGACCCCTCGCGGGCAACCGTCTTCGACGTCGCTCGCATCGGGGCGGCGGCAATCGCGCCCGCGATCGCCGCACGCATCGGCTTGGCGACGAACCTGTCGTCATAGGGGCAGGGGCGGCGGCGGGCCTTGTCGGGGCGAGGCTCGAAACCTTCGATCCAGCTGTAGCGATCGGACATGCCCCATAGCAGCACGTCGCGGACCGACGGGTATGACAGCATGAGATCGAGATACCCGCGTGTGAAATCCGCCACCGCGCGATCGCGCGCGGCGATGTCGCCCGGCAGCTTGTTGTCGCGAACGTCGAGTTCGGTGATCACGAGGCCATACCCCATCGCGGTCACCGCATCGAGGAAGCGACGCCATTCGCCCTCAAGCGCGGTGATCGCCGCGCGCGTATCGGAGCCCTGCGTCACGAGGTGAGACTGCACCCCGAGCGCGTCGACGGGCACGCCGCGTCGCTTTAATCCCTCGAGCAAATTCAGCACGCCGGCCCGGTGTTTGGCGTTGCCGGGTTCCCAGCTCATATAGTCGTTATAGACAAGTTGCGCGTGCGGGGCGGCGGCGCGTGCGGTGTGGAAAGCGAGATCGATCGTCGCCTCGGGACCGCCCAGCGCGCGCGACAGGGCCGTCTGGTACAGTGTCGAATCCGCCGGATTCACCGCTTCGTTGACGACGTCGTAACTGCCGATCTGCGTGCCGTAGCGGCGGCAGACGGTGGTGATATGCTCGACCAGCAGACGCTCCGCCGCCTGTGCCGGGTTCGCGCCGAAATCATGGCTTTCTTCCCACCGCGGCATCCATTTCGGCTGATGCCACAGCAGATTATGGCCGCGCACCGGCAGCCGATTGGCCTTTGCCCAGGCCATCATCGCATCCATATGGGCGAAGTCGAAGCGGGTCGCGCTTGGCCGGATCGCCTGCCACTTCATCTCGTTTTCCGGCACCAGCAGCCCGCAATCGCGCGTCAGCAGCGCGGCATAGGCCGGGTTGGCGAACGATCCGCGATCCGCGCCGGGGCGTCCCCAGGCAAAGCACGACCCTAGCCGCATCCCCTTGGTTGCCGCGATCGACTGCAAGCTGGCGACACCGCCGTCCAGCGACGGGATCGCGGCCCCAGTTTGCGCCAAAGCCCCCCGCAGTGCCCGCAGCGACGGCGAGACCGCCCAACATCGCCAGCCCGTCGCGTCGCGTGATATCCACCGAACTCTCCTATTTTATCATTATGATAGCGATATCATTTGCGCGCTTGGAGATGCTGTCAACGGGGGCATCGCGAATTTTCGACGCCGGGCTCTGGTGACGTGCCGCCCGCGTCGATCAACGCCGGACGTCGAACCCGCCCTCGCGGAACGTCGCCAGATCGCGCGGGGTGGTCTCGCTCTGGTCGCCCGGGGTGGCATGTTTCAAGACGGCCAGCGCCAGCCCGGTTTGCGCCGCGCGGGCTGCCTCCTCGGCTGCCCCTTCGCCCCCCGACGCCAAGCTCGGCGAGAACACCGGCGGCGAACGCGTCCCCGGTGCCGATCCGGTCGACGATGCCCGAAACTTCGATCGCGTCGGTCTCGATGATGTCGGTCGGCGTGTCGATCCGGGCGCGTAGGACGTTGCATCCGGCGTCGCGGACCTCGCGGGACATGGACGCGATGTGGCGGAGGTTCGGGAGCCGGTCGAACGCCGCCAATGCTGCCTCGCGACGACCCTGTGGCGTGCTACCATCCAGCGGACGCCGCAGCAGCAATGCGATGTCGCGGTGATTGCCGAACAACAAATCGGCATGGTCGACGAGCGGAAGAAGGATCGCGGCTGGGTCCGCACACCATTTCGCCCACATGCTCGCGCGGTAATTGCCGTCGAACGACACCGGTACGCCGATCGCGCGCGGCGGTCATCGCTGCCAGACAGATGTCGGCCATCGCTGAACCGATCGCCGGATTGATCCCCGACAGATGCAGCCGCGCCGCGCCGGCCAGCAGCGCCGGCCAGTCATAGGCAGTCGCTGCCCTGGTCGCGAACACGCTGTTCTGACGGTCGTAGACGATCGCCGATGCGCGCAGCCCTGCGCCGGGTGCAAGGTAATATAGGCCGAGTCGCCCGTCGCTGCGCGCGATCCGCGACACATCGACGCCGGACCGGCGGAGCGCGTCGATCGCCGCATCGCCGACAACATCGTCAGGCACCGCGGAAATGACGCCGCTGCTCCTGCCGAGGCGGGCGAGCGCGACGGCGACATTGGCCTCCGCGCCGCCGAAATTCGCGTCCAGTCGCGACTCCCTGAACAAGGGGCCGTGCCCCGGCGGGGAGAGCCTGAGCAGCAGTTCACCGAAACACAGTATCGGCCCGTCGGTGCGCGTCATCGATCAGCCTCTTGCTTGGCCGCTGCGTGGACAGGCGGCCGGGGAATCATTGCGGGTTGCCGGGGGCATAGGGAAAGCGTTGCGCCTTGTACCATGCCAGGTCGTGCGCAGGCGCCGTGGCACCCGTCGGCAGCGGCAGGCCGTTGACCGACATCCAATAGGCGAGGCTCGCGTCGCGCCACCATCTGGCCTCACGCTGCTGGACCGCGAGATAGGTCGCGGTCTTCGCCCAGCGCTCGGCGTCGATCGATGGTTTCAAGGCACCCCATTGCCGCTGCATGTCGCCGACATAGCCGACGCCGGAATCATAATCATGGACCATCTCCGCCCATAAAGTCCGGCCTGACGTCATCCGCCGATCCCACGCGACATGGTGGAACCACAGCAGCTCGCGCTCCGGCGTCATCGAGGGATCGGCGAGCGTGCGGGCGAGGGCGGGAGCATATTGCGCGACCGCGTTGCTGCCCGTCTTCGTCCGGTCGAAGCCGATCCCAGCCTTGTCGGCGCGGTGGTAATAGACCGGGTTCCATTCGGGGCGCTTGAGATCCGAGACCCAGGGGGCGGGACCGTAGTGATGCCCGGTCGCCATGACGTGCGCGAGGCCGAGCGGCGTCATGTAATCGACCACCGCCTCACGCGATCCCATCATCATGGCGACGACTGGATCGACGATTTTGGGCGAGGGAGCGAATGTCATCGCGGCCCATTCGCGCGCGACGGGTGCGGCGCCGAGCGTCGGATCCCACGCCATCCGCCCGAACGCGTACCAGTTCGCCTGGTTGAACGTCGAGCCCGCCCAATCGCGGTCGCGCCCGATGTTCGCGACACCGGCCATGCCCGTCAGCGTATGACCTTCGACCGATCCATCGACGACATCGGCAACGGTCTCGCCGGGCGTCCGCATCGTCTCGCTCGCCAGCGTCTCGGCGAACATCGGCCCGAGATAGGCGAGGTGAGTCGCGAAGCCGAGATACTCCTTGGTGATCTGGAATTCGATCATCAGCGGGGTCTTCGGCATCGCGCCGAACAGCGGGTGGAACGGCTCGCGCGGCTGGAAGTCGATCGCGCCGTTCTTGACCTGGACGATGACGTTCTTGGCGAATTTGCCGTCGAGCGGCTTGAACTCGGTATAGGCCTGTTTCGCGCGGTCATCCGGGTCGGTCTCGGCATAGACGAACGCGCGCCACATCACGATTCCGCCATGCGGTGCGACCGCGGCGGCGAGCATGTTGGCGCCGTCCGCGTGGCTGCGGTGGTAATCGCGCGGGCCGGGCTGGCCCTCGCTGTTCGCCTTGACGAGAAAGCCGCCGAAATCGGGGATGCTGCGATAGATCTCGTCGGTCTTCGCCTTCCACCACGCCGCGACCTGTGGGTCGAGCGGGTCGGCGGTCTTCAAGCCACCGATCTCGATCGGGGCCGAGAAGCGCGCGGAAAGGTACACTTTGATCCCGTACGGGCGGAACACGTCGGCAAGCGCCGCCGCTTTCGCGATATACGGCGCGGTCAGGCTGTCGGCCTTCGCGTTGACGTTGTTGAGGACGGTGCCGTTGATCCCGATCGATGCGTTGGCGCGCGCGTAATCGGTGTAGCGCGAATCGCGAAAATCGGGGAGCGTCCACCAGTCCCACAGCGACACGCCGGCATAGCCGCGCTCGACCACGCCATCGAGATTGTCCCAATGGTTGAGCACGCGCAGTTTCACGCGGGGGCTCGAGGTCAGCGCGATGCGGTCGAGGCTGCCACCGGTCTGGAGGTGCCGCAGCAGCGCGAAGCTGCCGTAGAGCACCCCGCGATCGGTGTTGGCGGTGACGAGGAGGACGCGGCGGCTGCCGAGCGTGACTTGGTCGACCCGGTATCCTTCGTCGCCGAGTGCCGCCAGGGGCAAGCGGAGTGCCGCGACGTCGCGATCGTTGGCGGTGGCCAGCAGGATCGGCGGCGTGCTCGTCCCCAACAGGCCCGCGCCGCGGCGCAATTCTTCGGCGGCTACGCGCAGCGTTGGCGTATCGCCGCGCGCTTCGATCGTCGGGATACCGCGCGTGGGCGCTGTCGCAGGGACGTGATAGCGTAGCCAGAGGTCGTAGCCGTCTTCGGCCTGCGCCGGTCCGGTCAAACCAATTACCGCGCCGAACAGCAGCGCGAACTTACCGATCCATCGGCCGAATTGCGTCATAATCCTCTCCCGCCGTTCCGCGCTACATTGACAGGATCGCGGATGATCAGCCATGTTATCGCTATCACGACGACGGCTTCGACAGCAATGCCGCGTTTCATATTAGGAGATAATCGTGGCCGATACGGAGACAGCAGGGATCGTACCGACCAGAATGCCGACCCGGCGCGACCTTTTCGGGTTGCTCGGCTCCGTCTCAATCGTGGGGCTAGTTCCCGGTGTCGCGCAGGCCGCGGCGGCGACCCCGATCTACCGTGACGCACGCGCGCCGGTCGACCTTCGGGTCCGCGATCTGATGGCGCGGATGACGCTCGAGGAGAAAGTTGGCCAGACCATTTCACTGTGGGCGACCAAGGCGGACGTAATGACTGCCGGCGGTCTTACGTTCGACCCTGCGCGGGCGACCGCGGCGTATCCGGCGGGGTTCGGGCAGGTGACGCGGCCCTCGGATCTGCGCGGCGGGCCATCGGTGGCGGCGGTGGCAGGCGGCACCGGTGCACGGTTCCGCGGCTCGGCGTCGACGATCGCGTTCGTCAACGCAGTCCAGCGCTGGGCGCGCGGTACGCGGCTCGGCATCCCGGTGATCTTCCACGAGGAATCGCTGCACGGCTATATGGCGCCCGACGCGACGATGTTCCCGCAGGCGATCGGCATGGCGGGTGCGTTCGACCGCGACCTGATGCGGCGCGCGCAGGCGATCATCGGTCGCGAAGTGCGCGCGCATGGCAGTCATCTCTCGTTGTCGCCGGTCGTCGATATCGCGCGCGATCCGCGCTGGGGCCGGATCGAGGAGACGTTCGGTGAGGATCCGTATCTGTGCGGCGAGATGGGGGTCGCCGCGGTTGAGGGCCTGCAGGGCGACAGCACGACGCTCGCCCCCGGCAAGGTGTTCGCGACGCTGAAGCACATGACCGGCCACGGCCAGCCGCAGGCGGGCAACAATATCGGTCCCGCGCCGATCGGCGAGCGCGAACTGCGCGAGAGCTTCTTCCCGCCGTTCCGCGCGGTCGTGACGCGCACCGGGATCGGCGCGGTGATGCCGTCGTACAACGAGATCGACGGCGTGCCGAGCCATGCGAACCACTGGCTACTTGGCGACGTGCTACGCGGCGAATGGGGCTTTTCGGGCGCGATCGTCAGCGATTACGGCGCGATCGAGGAACTCGACACGATCCACCACGTCGCGCGCGACCTGAACGGTGCGGCGCGGCTGGCGTTGGCGGCGGGCGTCGACAGCGCACTGCCCGACGGGATGGCGTTCCGGACATTGCCCGCGCAGGTGCGGGCGGGGACGGTGCCGACCGCGCAGGTCGACGCGGCGTGCGCGCGGATGTTGGCGTTGAAGTTTCGTGCTGGGCTGTTCGAGGACTCGGCGGTCGATCCACGCGCCGCCGCTCGCCTGACCGGTAATGCCGAAGCGCGGGGCGTCGCACTGGACGCAGCGCGCAAATCGATGTGCCTGCTGGCCAACGACGGCACGCTGCCGCTCGCGCCGAAGGGCAAGATCGCGGTGATCGGCCCCAATGCGGCGATCGCGCGGCTGGGCGGCTATTCCGCGCCGCCACGCCAGACGGTGTCGCTGCTCGATGGCGTGCGCGCGCTGGTCGGCGGCGGCGCGACCATTGTCCATGCGCAGGGGGTGTTCATCACGCAGAGCGAGGACCGGTCGCAGGACGAGGTGCTGCTTGCCGACCCCGCCAAGAACCGCGCGCTGGTCGCCGAGGCGGTCGAGGTCGCGCGCGGGGCGGACACGATCATCCTGGCGATCGGCGATACCGAGCAGACCAGCCGCGAGGGGTTTTCCGCGAACCACCTCGGCGATCGCACCACGCTGGACCTGCTCGGCGAGCAGAACGTGCTGTTCGACGCGCTGCACGCGCTCGGCAAGCCGATCGTCATCGCCGCGATCAATGGCCGTCCGCCGAGCTGGCCGACCGTGATGGCGAAGGCGAACGCGGTGCTCGAATGCTGGTATCCGGGGCAGGAGGGCGGCACGGCGATGGCCGAGGCGCTGTTCGGGCGGATCAATCCGGGTGCCAAGCTGCCCGTCACGGTGGTGCGCGAAGTCGGGCAGGTGCCGTTCTATTACAACCGCAAGCCGTCGACGCAGCGCGGCTATCTGTTCGCGGAGACAGCGCCGCTGTTCCCGTTCGGCCACGGCCTCAGCTACACCCGCTTCGACATCAGCGCACCGCGACTGTCGGCGGCGAAGATCGGCATCGCCGGCAGCGTCGAGGTCGAGGTCGACGTCGCCAATATCGGGCAACGTGCTGGCGACGAGGTCGTCCAGGTGTACGTCCGCGACCAGGTGTCGTCGGTCGCCCGGCCGGTGATGGAGCTGAAGGGGTTCGAACGCGTGACGCTGGCGCCCGGCGAGCGAAAGACGCTGCGCTTCACGCTCGGGCCGGACGCGTTCGCTTTGTGGGACGTCGACATGCGCGAGGTGGTCGAGCCCGGGCTGTTCACGATCATGGCCGGGCCGAGTTCGGCACAGCTGAAATCCGCCATTCTTGAAATCGCCTGAAGGACCCGCGATGCCGAAGATCGTTTCCGCCCGCGTTATCGTCACCTGTCCGGGGCGTAACTTCGTCACGCTGAAGATCGAATGCGACGACGGCACCTACGGGCTCGGCGACGCCACGCTGAACGGCCGCGAACTCAGCGTCGCGAGCTACCTGACCGATCATGTCGTGCCGTGCCTGATCGGCCGCGATGCGCACCGGATCGAGGACGTCTGGCAGTATCTCTACAAGGGCGCGTATTGGCGGCGCGGCCCGGTGACGATGGCGGCGATCGCTGCGGTCGATACCGCGCTGTGGGACATCAAGGGCAAGCTCGCCGGGATGCCGGTATACCAGTTGCTCGGCGGCGCGGCGCGCGATGCGTGCATGGTCTATGCGCATGCCAACGGCACGACGATCAAGGATACGATCGCGGTCGCCAAGGTCGAGCAGGCGAAGGGGTACAAGGCGATCCGGCTGCAGTGCGGCGTACCGGGGCTCGCCTCGACCTATGGCGTCGCCAAGCACGGCGCGCGCTACGAACCCGCCGATGCCGACCTGCCGAGCGAGAGCGTGTGGTCGACCGAGAAATACCTCCGCGTCGTGCCCGAACTGTTCAAGGCGGCGCGCGAGGCGATGGGGTGGGACGTGCATCTGCTCCACGACATCCACCACCGGCTGACGCCGATCGAGGCGGGGCGGCTTGGCAAGGCGCTCGAGCCGTACAATCTCTTCTGGATCGAGGACCCGACGCCGGCCGAGAACCAGGAGGCGTTCAAGCTGATCCGCCACCACACGACAACACCGATCGCGGTGGGCGAGGTGTTCAATTCGGTCTGGGACGCGAAGGACCTAATCCAGAACCAGCTGATCGACTATATCCGCGCGACCGTCGTGCATGCCGGCGGGATCACGCACCTGCGCCGGATCGCATCGCTTGCCGACCTGTATCAGGTGCGGACCGGCTGCCACGGCGCGACCGACCTGTCGCCGGTGGCGATGGCCGCCGCGCTGCATTTCGGGCTGTCGGTGTCCAATTTCGGCGTGCAGGAGCATATGCCGCACACCGACGAGACCGACGCCGTCTTCCCGCATGCGTACAGCTTCGACGACGGCATGATGCATCCGGGGGAGGCGCCGGGGCTGGGCGTCGACATCGACGAGGATCTTGCCGCGACCTACGACTATAAGCGCGCCTATCTTCCGGTCGCGCGGCTAGAGGATGGCACGCTGTGCAACTGGTGACCGCCGCCGCCGTCGCGAGCGAGAAACCACGGGGCAAAGTGCGGTGGATCGTCTGCGCGCTTTTGTTCGCCGCGGTCGCGCTCAGCTATATCGACCGGCTCGTGCTGCCGGTGCTCAAACCCGAACTCCAGGCGCGCTACAATTGGAGCGAGCAGGGCTATGCCGATCTCGCGATCGCATTCCAGGCCGCATACGGCATCGCCTATGTCCTGTTCGGGCGGTTCGTAGACCGGGTCGGCGCCAAGATCGGCTATGCGGTCGCGGTGACGCTATGGACGATCGGTCATGTCGCGCATGCGCTGTTCACCAGCGCCGGCATGATGATCTTCGCGCGTATCCCGCTCGCGATCGGCGAGGCCGGGGCGTTCCCGGCCGCACTCGCCGCGGCCAACGAATGGTTTCCGCAACGCGAGCGCGCGCTCGCGATCGGCATCTTCAACGCCGGCTCGAACGTCGGTGCGATCCTCACGCCGTTGATCGTACCGGTGATCGCGGTGACGTTCGGCTGGCGGATGGCGTTCATCGCGACCGGCGCGCTGACCGTGCTCTGGCTGGTCGCCTGGCTCGCCTTCTACCGGTCGCCGCGCAAGCATCCGCGCGTCACGCCTGAGGAACTGGCGTGGATCGAGGCCGATCCGGTCCCCGCCGCCAAGCCGGTCCGCTGGCGCACGCTGCTGCGCCTGCGGCAGACCTGGGCGTATATGCTCGGCCGCTTCCTGATCGATCCGGTGTGGTGGACGTTTCTGTTCTGGCTGCCCGATTTCTTCAACCGGCAATACGGCGTGAAGATGCTCGATTTCGGGCCGCCGCTGGTCGCCGTGTACGTGCTGGCCGATGTCGGATCGGTCGCGGGCGGCTGGTTCTCGTCGCGGTTGCTGGCGAAGGGGGCGACGCCGAACCGCGCGGAAAACGGCGTTGTTCGCGTGCGCGCTGTTCGCGCTGCCGATCATCTTCGCCGCGCAGGCACCCGGACTCTGGTGGGCGGTAGCGGCGATCGGACTCGCTTGCGCGTGTCACCAAGGTTTCTCCGCCAACGTGTACGCGATCCCCGGCGATCTGTTTCCGCGCGGCATGGGCGGATCGGTGATCGGCCTGGGCGGACTTGCGGGGGCGTTCGGCGGCATGCTGATGGCCAAGTTCGCCGGCACGATCCTCGCTGGCGTCGGCAGCTACGGCCCGATCTTCGTGGTCGCCGGGTGCGCCTATTTCGTTGCGTTGCTGGTTATCCACCTGCTCGTCCCGCACTATACCCCCGTCGATCCGGAACGCCTCGCATGACCCATCCGCTACGCCTTCACCCCGATCGCCTGTTCCCCAGCGACGGCCGTACCCGCGACATCGCCCGCGCGCTGCACGCGGGCGTGAAGGACCTGCCGATCATCAGCCCGCACGGTCATACCGATCCGGCATGGTTCGCCCGGGACGAGGCGTTCAGCGATCCCGCCTCGCTGCTGATCGTCCCCGATCATTATGTGTTCCGGATGCTCTACAGCCAGGGCGTGCCACTCGACGCGCTTGGCGTGCCGACCGTGGATGGCAGTACGACCGAGACCGACCCGCGCAAGATTTGGCGCATCTTCGCGGAGAACTACCCTCTGTTCCGCGGCACGCCGTCGCGGATGTGGCTCGACTGGGTGTTCGCCGAGGCATTCGGGATCGACGTCCGCCTCGAACCCGCGACCGCCGACCTGTATTACGACACGATCGACGCCGCGGTGAAGACGCCAGCCTTCCGCCCGCGCGCTGTTCGACCGGTTTGGTATCGAGCTGATCGCGACGACCGAAAGCCCGCTCGACCCGCTCGAGCACCATGCCGCGATCCGCGCGAGCGACTGGAACGGCCGCGTCGTCACCGCCTATCGCCCCGATCCCGTCGTCGATCCGGAGACGCCGGGCTTCGCCGCCAACGTCCGCCGCTTCGGCGAGACCGCTAACGAAGATGTCGGCAGCTATGCGGGCTATCTTGCCGCGCACCGTTTCCACCGCGCGCGCTTCCGCGATGCCGGGGCCACCTCGACCGATCACGGCCACCCGTCGGCGGCGACCGCGGATCTGACACCCGCCGAAGCCGAGGCGCTCTACGCCCGCGTCATGGCGCAGCCGACCGCCGCGGAGTCCGAACTCTTCCGCGCACAGATGCTGACCGAGATGGCGGCGATGTCGGTCGAGGACGGCATGGTGATGCAGTTGCACCCTACCGTATCGCGTAGCCACAACGCCTCGGTGCTCGCGCGTTTCGGCCGCGACAAGGGTGGCGACATCCCGCTGCCCGGCGAGTTCGTCCGCGCGCTGAAACCACTGCTCGACCGGTTCGGCAACGACCCGGCGCTGACGCTGATCCTGTTCACGCTCGACGAGGATACCTACTCCCGCGAACTCGCCCCGCTCGCCGGCCACTACCCGTCGTTGCGGCTTGGGCCGCCCTGGTGGTTCCACGATAGTCCCGAGGGTATGCGCCGCTTCCGCGAACGCGCAACGGAGACCGCCGGCTTCTACAACACGGTCGGCTTCAACGACGACACCCGCGCCTTCCTCTCGATCCCCGCGCGGCACGACGTTGCGCGCAGGATGGACTGCGCGTTCCTTGCCAAACTGGTCGCCGAACACCGGCTCGAAGAGGACGAAGCGCATGAGGTCGCCCGCGCGCTCGCTTATGATCTCGTCAAACAGGCGTACCGGCTGTGAGGCTGTCTACCGCCACGTTTGACCGGTTGCCCGCCGCCGTTGCACGTCCGACCTACGACCGGTCGCGCGTCAAGCGCGGCGTGGTGCATCTCGGCATTGGCGCATTCCACCGCGCGCATCAGGCGGCGGTGTTCGAGCAAGCGCTGGCAGCCGGCGATCTGCGCTGGGGCATCACCGGCGTATCGCTGCGATCCGCGGGCGTCCGCGACCAGCTGGCGCCGCAGGATGGTCTCTACACGCTCGTCGTCCGTGACGGCGAAGGGGAGCGCTTGCAGGTCATCGGCGCGGTCATGGACTTGCTCGTTGCGCCGGAGGATCCGGCCGCGGTGGTTGCCGCGCTGGCGTCGGCGCACACGCACATCGTGACGCTGACGATCACTGAAAAAGGCTACAAGCTCGACCGCGCGACGGGCAAATTGCAGGCCGGCGATGCCGATGTCGCGCACGATCTGGCCTCGCTCGACGCGCCGCGGACCGCACCCGGGTTCTTCGTCGCCGGGCTCGCGGCGCGCCATGCGGCGGGCACCGGCCCGCTGACGATCCTCTCGTGCGACAATCTGCCGCACAACGGCACGCTGTTGCGCGACGCGGTGCTGGCGATGGCGGCGGCGCACGATGCGGACCTGCGTGACTGGATCGCTGCCACCGTGACGTTCCCGCAGACGATGGTCGACCGGATCGTGCCCGCCACCACGCCCGCCGATATTGCCGCGCTAGCGGGTAGGCTGGGGGGCGAGGACCACGCGATGGTGAAGGCGGAGCCGTTCACCCAGTGGGTGATCGAGGATCGCTTCGCCGGCGAACGGCCCGATCTGGCGGCGTTCGGCGTCCAACTTACCGACGCGGTGGCGCCGTGGGAGGATGCCAAGCTGCGGCTGCTCAACGGCGCGCACTCGGCGATCGCCTATCTCGGCGGGCTCGCCGGGTTCGACTTCGTCCATGAGGTCGTCGCGCAGCCCGCGGCGCGCGCGTTCGTCGAGGCGTTGTGGGACGAGAGCGCCACGACGCTCGATCCGCCCGCCGCGCTCGACATCACGCAATACCGGGCCGCGTTGATGGCGCGCTTCGCCAACCCTGCGCTCCAGCATCGCACCCGCCAGATCGCGATGGATGGCTCGCAGAAGCTGCCGCAACGGCTGCTCGCGCCAATCGCGGACCGTCGTGCAGCCGGGTTATCGGTCGACGCCCTGGCGCTGGCCGTCGCGGCCTGGATGCGGTGGCAGTCGGGCGTTACGGATACGGGGGAGGGCTTCACGATCGACGATCCGATCAGCGACCGTCTCGGAAAAGCGGTTCGCGACGCGACGACTACCCAGGAGCGGGTCGATGCGCTGCTGGCTTTGCTGTCGTTCAGGCCCGACCGGGATTTACGGAACGCGATCGTGGCAAACCTGGCAAACCTCGAAAACTCGGGGGCAATATCGGCGATCGACGTCGTTCTTGGCAGCCCCGCCCAGCGCGGAAAGGGCGAGGAAATCACCTCGCCCTGACCTAGACCGTCCGGATCCTGACGCGGCTGTCAGGCGACGGATGCCTTGAGTGCGGGCGTCTGCTGATGCTGCACCACGCGCCATTCCTCATGCTCAAGCCGGCGCATCGTCGTGGTGCAATAGGCGGTATAGCCGTCCGCGCCCTCACGGCGGGCTTCGGCCTTGTAGGCGATCGCGATCAGGCCCTCCTGCGGGCGCATGATCTGTTGCTCGCTGAACGTCACGCTCGACCACCGCGGTGTATCGGCGACGGCCTCGATCGCCTGAGCGCCGGTGAGGACGAACGGCTGTTCCGGCAAGACCATGACGCACTCGTCGTCGATCAACGCGTGATAATGGGCCGCGTCGCCGGTCCACAGGCTTTCCTCGAATTCCCAGATCCTGGTGTCGTCCATCGTTGCGTCTCCTTTGCTGATAGGGGAGCGCCAGGGACTCCAAAACGTTCCGCGAAGCTGATGATAACGTGACGTCTTTTTCGAAAGCAGCGCTGCGGATCGGCGATATTCGCCCGATCGAGAACGCGCCTATGCGTCCATGTCATTCGATCGATGGTTGGCGCAGGCAAGACCAGCGTGTCGTCGCCGATAGTTTGCGCCGATAGTCTGCGCGGCGCCCCGAATGTGGAGTTCTCCAATGCCTGTTTCATCTCGTATCGCTATCGTCGGTGCCGGCAACGTCGGCGCCACGACCGCCTATGCGCTGATGCTCCGCGGGCTGTTCGCCGAGATCGTGCTGATCGATACCGATAGCGATCGCGCCACCGCCGAAGCGACCGACATTGCCGACGCCAACGCGATCGCGCGGCCAGCGCGGATCTGGGCGGGCGACTATGCCGATGCCAGGGACGCAAGCATCCTCGTGATCACCGCGGGAGCCGCGACTGCCGATGGAGAGGCCCGGACGTCGGTTGCCGGCAAAAGCGCGGTGATCGTGCGCACGTGTGTCGACGCGGCGATGGCGGCCGGGTTCGACGGCATTCTCGTCGTCGCATCCAATCCCGCCGACGCCATGGCGCAGGTGGCGCAGGCGACCTCCGGACTGCCGGCGGCGCGGGTGATCGGCACAGGCACGCTGCTCGACAGCAATCGTTTCAGGAAGCGCGTGGCGGACCAACTCGCGATCGCTCCCGGCGCGGTCGAAGGCTTGGTTCTGGGCGAGCATGGCGACAGCGAGGTCATGGCCTATTCCAGCGTGCGCATCGGCGGCCTGGATCTCGACGCGTATCTGGATGGGGCAGCGTTCGATCGGGCTTCGGTCGCGCACGAGGTGGTGCGTGCCGGCTACACCATCAGTCACGGCAAGGGGCACACGTCGTTCGGCGTCGCGACCGCGATCGTCCGGATCTGCGAGGCGATCCAGCGGGACGAACATATCATACTGCCGGTGTCGGCCAAGCTCGACGGTCAGTTCGGGATTTCAGACCTGTATCTGAGCTTGCCATGCCTCGTCGGCGCGGCCGGGATCATGCGTATCCTGACGCCCGACCTGACGAGCGAGGAGACGGCCGCGCTGCATGCGTCGGCCGACGCGCTGCGCCGCACGCTATCCGAATGCAAATAGGGCCGCGTCGATCGACGCGACCCTGCCGGCGCTATCTCAAATAGACGTCGCGCCGTCGGCGTGACTTAGTTGTCGCGCTCGGCGCGCTTGCGGTCTGCCTTGCGTGCGCGGCTGACGGCGGCAGCGTGTTCACGCGCACGCTTCTCAGACGGCTTTTCGTAATGCCGGCGCAACTTCATTTCCCGATAGACGCCCTCGCGCTGCAATTTCTTCTTCAAAGCGCGGAGGGCCTGGTCGACGTTGTTGTCGCGAACGATGATCTGCATGGTAGAAAGGCTTTCGGCGCGCAGTGGCGCAATGGTGAGTCGCCGCCGCTTTATGGCGCCGACGAGTATAAGCCAAGCCCGGAAATGCATAGCCATGCGCTGATCGCTACAATGCGGCACGATCCAGCTTGAGCCGATGCCCGATACTGGTCGCGTTCCAGGGCGGGATGCCGGGGACAAACGCCGCGCCCTGCGTAGTTCCCGAGGGTCACCGGGCTGGCGGTGAATCGATAGGCCATGCGGGACCCCCGACGTCGAAGCCATCCGCTGCTGCGGGGCGGACGGCGCGCGGAAAGCCTTTCTGCAAGGACGTTGCGATGATCGTCGACGAACGAATGCCAACCGACCGCAGGCACGCGGTGATCGTGTGCCATCCCGATCCGTCGAGTTTCAATCATGCGATCGCGCATACCTACCGCGACGCGGTCCGCGCGACGGGGCAGGGGGTCGTGCTCCGCGACCTGTATGCGATAGGCTTCGATCCGGTGCTGACGGCGGCAGAGCGACCGACGGATCGTATCGCGACATACCGCCAGGACGTGCTCGACGAGATCGCGGCTATCGAGGGCTGCGACGTGTTCGTGCTGATCTACCCGATCTGGTTCGGCACGCCGCCGGCGATGCTCAAGGGGTATGTCGAACGGGTGTTCGGCGCGGGCGTGCACCCCGACGCGCTGCAAGGCCGGGCGCGGACCAGCCTCCTGGGCGGCAGGCGCCTGCTGAGTTTTTCGACGTCGGCGGCCAGCAAGATCTGGCTCGACGAACAGGGCCAGGGGCAAGGGCTGAACAGCGTTTTCGACCAGTATATCGTCCATGCCTTCGGAATGCGGTCGCAGGAGCATCGGCGGTTCGCGCATATCGTGCCGGGTCTGAGCCCACACCTTGCCCGCGGGTATCTCGAAGAGGTTTCGGCACAGGCGCGTCGCACCTGTGCGCAAGTCGCGTTCGGCGACGAGGCTCTGCTGTCCGACCCCGGTCTCGTCGCGCAGATGGCGCGCTGACCATGGCGTATTTCGAAGGAAATCGCATGACCCGCATGGTGCACGCCGGCGTCATATCCACGCCGATCGCGATCGGCGGCTCGACGTGTCCGATAGTGAAAAAGGAGCGTCGAGCATGACCGTATTAGCGATGCCATCGTCCGTTGCGGCGCCTACCAAGGCACATCCGCTGTCTCCCGACGTGTTGCGCCGGATGGACGCGTATTGGCGGGCGGCGAATTACCTGTCGGTCGGGCAGATCTACCTGCGTGACAATGCGTTGCTCGATCGGCCGCTGACGATCGCCGACGTGAAGCCGCGGCTGCTCGGGCATTGGGGGACGACGCCGGGGCTGAATTTCCTCTACGTCCACCTCAACCGGCTGATCGTCGCGCATGATCTCGACATGATCAACGTCATCGGGCCGGGGCATGGCGGGCCGGGGCTGGTGGCCAACACCTATCTGGAGGGCTCGTACACCGAGCGCTATCCGGCGATCGAGCGCAGCCGGAGCGGGATGCACCGGCTGTTCCGGCAATTCTCGTGGCCGGGCGGTATCCCGAGCCATGTCGCGCCCGAGACGCCGGGATCGATCCACGAGGGTGGCGAGCTCGGGTATTCGCTGGCGCATGCCTACGGCGCGGCGTTCGACAATCCCGACCTGATCGTCGCCTGCGTGGTCGGCGATGGCGAGGCGGAGACCGGCGCGCTGGCGGCGAGCTGGCATTCGAACAAGTTCCTCAACCCCGCGCGACGGGGCGGTGCTGCCGATCCTGCACCTCAACGGCTTCAAGATCGCCAACCCGACGGTCCTGGCGCGGATCGATGGGCATGAGCTCGACGCGTTGCTGCGCGGCTATGGGCATGAGCCCTATTATGTCGGCGGCAGTGATCCGGCGGCGGTCCACCAGCAGCTCGCGGCGGCGCTCGACAAGGCGCTGTCGAAGATCCAGGCGATCCAGGCGGCGGCGCGGATCGAGGGCGTGACGCCCGAACGACCGCGCTGGCCGATGATCGTGTTTCGCACGCCGAAGGGCTGGACCGGGCCGAAGTTCGTCGACGGCAAGCCGGTCGAGGGGACGTGGCGCGCGCACCAGGTGCCGATCGCGGACTTCAAGGATCCCGAGCATCTGCGCCAGCTTGAGGCTTGGATGCGGAGTTATCGGCCGGAAGAGCTGTTCGATGCGAACGGCAAGTTCCTGGACGAGTATGCCTCGCTCGCGCCGACCGGGCATCGGCGGATGGGATCGAACCCGCATGCCAATGGCGGCGAGTTGATGGTGTCGCTGTCGCTGCCCGATTTCCGGAGCTTTGCAGTGCCGGTGGTGACGCCGGGCAAGGTGAAGGCCGAGGCGACGCGGGTGTTTGGTCGGTATTTGCGCGACGTGATGAAGCTCAACCTGGCGACGGTGAACTTCCGGCTGTTCGGGCCGGACGAGACCGCGTCGAACCGATTGGCCGACGTGTACGACGTGTCGGGCAAGGTGTGGATGGCGGAGGTCGAGGCGGTCGATGAGAATCTCGGGCCCGACGGTCGGGTGATGGAGGTGTTGAGCGAGCATCTCTGCCAGGGCTGGCTCGAAGGGTATCTGCTGACCGGGCGGCACGGGCTGTTCTCGTGTTACGAGGCGTTCGTCCACATCGTCGACTCGATGGTCAACCAGCATGCCAAGTGGCTGAAGACGACCAGGACGATCCCGTGGCGGCGGCCGATCGCCTCGCTCAATTATCTGCTGACGTCGCATGTCTGGCGGCAGGACCATAACGGGCTGTCGCATCAGGATCCGGGGTTCATCGATCACGTCGCGAACAAGACCGCGGACGTCGCGCGGATCTACCTGCCGCCCGATGCGAACTGTCTGTTGTCGGTCGGCGATCATTGCCTGCGCAGCCGCGGCTATGTGAACGTGATCGTCGCGGGGAAGCAGCCGGAGTGGCAATGGCTCGGGATCGACGCGGCGGTGCGGCATTGTACCGCGGGCGCCGGGATCTGGGACTGGGCGGGCGACGATGCGGACCCCGACGTGGTGATGGCGTGCGCGGGTGATGTGCCGACGCTGGAGACGCTCGCGGCGGTGACGCTGTTGCGCGAATACGTGCCCGATATCCGTATCCGAGTGGTGAACGTGGTCGACCTGATGAGCTTGCAGCCGCGGTCGGAACATCTCCACGGGCTCGACGAGCGCGAGTTCGATGCGCTGTTCACGACGGACACGCCGGTGATTTTCGCGTTCCACGGGTATCCGGCGATGATCCACAAGCTGACCTACCGGCGCGCGAACCACGCGAATATCCACGTCCGAGGGTATAAGGAAATGGGCACGACGACGACGCCGTTCGACATGGTCGTGTTGAACGATCTCGACCGGTACCGGCTGGCGCTCGACGCGATCGAGCGGATCCCGCGCTTCCACGACCGGGTGCCGCGTGAGACGGCGCGCTATTGGACGACGATGGAGCGGCACAAGTTGTACATCGCCGAGCAGGGCGACGATCTGCCTGAGGTGCGTGACTGGCAATGGTCGCGGTAGTTCTTGCGCTCAATAGCGGATCGTCGTCGCTGAAATACGGGCTGTACGCGGTGGACGCCGAGCCGGTCCTGCTGGTCGGCGGGACGATCGAGACGGCCGAGCATCATGGCGACGATCACGCGCGGTTCTTCGACACGATCGAGACGGCGTTGCATGCAGGGCCGACGCCGACTGTGATCGGCCACCGGATCGTTCATGGCGGCCCGCACCGCGACGCGCATTGCCGGATCGACGCTGCGGTGATGGCGGATCTGGAGGCGGGGTGCGCGTTCGCGCCTTTGCATGGGCCGGCGTCGCTGGCGCTGATCCGGGCCGCGGGTGCGCGCTATCCGGGCGTGCCGCAAGTCGCGTGCTTCGACACGGCGTTCCATGCGGGGATGCCGGACGTTGCGAAGACATTGCCGATCGCCAAGGAATACCTTGCCGGCGGCGTCCGGCGTTACGGCTTCCACGGGCTGTCCTGCGAGTCGATCGTCTATCAGCTCGGTGACAAAATCCCCGCACGGCTGGTGATCGCGCATCTCGGCAATGGCGCGAGCGTGACCGCAGTGCGCGATGGCCGATCGATCGACACCAGCATGGGGCTGACCCCGTCTGGCGGCGTGATGATGGCGACGCGGACGGGGGATCTCGATCCGGGCATCCTCTTGTATCTACTACGCGAGGCGGGGCTCGATCAGGACTCGCTGGCAACGCTGGTCGACCACCGATCGGGGATGGCTGGCGTATCGGGACTGTCGGGTGACATGCGGGTCCTGCGCGCTGCCGCAACGGGTGACGCCGACCTCGCGATCCGGATGTTCGAGAGGTCGGTGTGCAAGCAGATCGCTGCGATGATCGCCTCGCTCGGCGGCGTGGACACGCTCGTGCTCACCGGCGGCATCGGCAAGAACGACGCGGCGACCGGTCGGGCGATCCGTGCGGGTCTGGCCTGGGTGGCGGGGCTCGATATCCGCATAATGTCGTCGCAGGAGGATGCGCGGATCGCGTTCCACGCCGCCGCGCTGGGCTGACAAACTCGCGAAGTACGTGCTTTCCGAGTCCCGACGCCTTCGCCTGCCCGCGCTACTGTCTTGATACGGATCAGCCCTTCGACACCCGCATCGTGCGGCAGCGAGGACGAGCCGGCGGGGACTTCGCCATGAACGCAATCCATACCGAGATGCTCTATTTCCAGCACCGCCTGAATGCCACGCGAGCGATGGCCGATGCCGCTGCGGGGCCGTGCGCGCGGGTCGCGCATGAGACGCTTGCCCGTCTGTATGGCGAGACGCTGGCGGCACTTGCCGCGACGCTCCCGTGTTTGATGGCCGAACCGGTGGCTGCGATCCCGCGGCGTGCGTTGCGTGTCGAGCGCGCGGTGACGCCACCGACGCTGCGCAAAGTGACGGCCCGGCCTCGCCTGACGCTAAAGCTCGCCTGCTAGTGTGCGAGCGACGAGCCTCTCGACGTTAACCAGGGAAAGGTCGGTGGGCATCCCACCGCCTTTCCGTCGTCTCACCCCTCGGCATTCCAGGTGGACCAGCCGTGGTCGATCGAGGCGGCGATCGCGGTGAGGAGGGGGCGTCGCCGGTGGTGCGGTCGAGGATGCGGTCGCCGTGGCGTTCGGCGGCGTGGATCAGCGCGGGGGCGGGACGGTGCCGTCGAGCAGGATCGCCTTCCCCGCCAGCCCGATGCGCGCATGGCATAGAGCGTATCCATGCCGCTGCCCCCATCACCATCGACACCGCCTGCGACATCGACGACGATGCAGGGGACGTCGCGCGAGCGGGGATCGGCGAGCAGCGCCGCGCCGGTCGCGTAGGAGCGGACGTCGTAGCGTTCGGATAACAGCATGATCTGCCGCGCGCGGCGTATCACCGGGTCGCCGTCGACCAGCGAAACGCCGATTCCGAAATGGGGTGGGGCAGGGGATTGGATCGGGTGGTCGGTCATCGAATGTCCTTGTCCTGACCTTCGATGACACCCCTCCGTCGCCGTGTCTGTACGTAGAAGACGAGGGCGTCAGGCGGGTTCGGCGGTCTCGCCAAGGCCCGCCGAAAACGCGATGCGCAGGACGTCCGACAGGCTGCGCGCGGCGAGTTTCTCCATCAGATTTGCGCGGTGGACTTCGACGGTGCGGGTGGCGATGGCGAGGTCGTAGGCGATCAGCTTGTTGGGGCGGCCGAGCACCATGCCGTCAAGCACGTCGCGTTCGCGCGGGGTGAGCGCGGCAAGCCGGACGAGCGCGTCGGCGGCGGCGAGGTGTTCGCGGTCGGACCGGGCGGCGTGGGCGAGCGCGGTTTCGATCGCTGCGAGCAAGGCACTGCGTTCGAACGGCTTTTCGAGAAACTCGATCGCGCCGGCCTTGATCGCGCGGACCGCGAGCGTCACGTCGCCGTGGCCGGTCAGCATGATCACGGGCAGCGTGATGCCGGTCTGCGCCAAGCGCGCCTGCACCGCGAACCCGTCGAGATCGGGCATCCGGACGTCGAGCAGCACGCAGCCGCGCGTTTCGCGCGTGACGGCTTTCAGGAAGTGCGTGCCGGTGGGATAGGTTTCGACGGCGTAGCCCGCCTTGCGCAACAGGAAGCCGACCGATTGGCGGATCGCTTCGTCGTCGTCGACGATGTGGACGATGCGAAGTGGATCAGACATCGGTGTCGCCTTCCTGAAGCGGGGCTAGCGGCACGGTGAAATGGAACGCGGTGCCGCCGCTCGGCACGCCGTCCGCCCAGATCCGCCCGCCATGCGCCTCGACGATCGTCCGGCAGATCGATAGGCCGAGCCCCATGCCGTCCTCCTTGGTGGTCGCGAACGCTTCGAACAGGCGCGCGCGGACGTCGGTGTCGATGCCCGTGCCGGTGTCGGCGACGGTGATCTGCATCCAGCCCTCGCGCTCGGGCACGGTGGCGATCGATAGCGTCCGGATCGGCGAGGCGGCCATCGACTGGATCGCGTTGCGGATGAGGTTGACCAGCACCTGCTGGATCTGGATGCGGTCGACGCGGACTATGGCGGGGCTTGGCGATGCCCTGTTGACGACGGTGATACCTGCCTCGTGCGCGCCGAGCAGACCGAGACTGGTCGCTTCCTCGACGAGCTGGTCGAGCGCCTCGTCGCGGAACCCGGTGTCGCCGCCATCGACGAAAGCACGCAGCCGCCGGACGATCGTGCCAGCCCTGAGCGACTGTGCCGCCGCCAGCTCCAGCGCCTCGGCTACATCGGCTAACAGCGGGGCGAGTACTGGATCGTCGCCGTCGGCGATCATCGCGCGCGTCGCTTCGAGATAGTTGGCGATCGCGGTCAGCGGCTGGTTGATCTCGTGCGCAAGCGTCGACGCCATTGTCCCCATCGCGCTGACGCGGGAGACGTGGATGAGCTCGGACTGGAGCTCCTGCAACCGGCGTTCGGTCGCGTGGCGGTTGGTGAGATCACGGATGAAGCCGGTGAAGATCCGTTCGCCGCCGATCGACGCCTCGCCGACCGCGAGTTCGATCGGGAACGTCTCGCCGTTTTTGCGCATCGCGCGTTCGAGGCGGACATTACCGATCACGTGGCGCTCGCCGGTTTGGCGGTACTTCCGGAGGTGCGCATCGTGGTCGCGCGCCTCGGTCTGCGGCATCAGCATCGCGACGTTCTGGCCGATCACTTCGCTCGCCGCATAGCCGAAGACGAGTTCGGCGGCGGCGCTGAACGAGGCGACGATGCCGTTCTCGTTCATCACGATCATCGCGTCGGGAACGGTGTTGAGAATCGAGCGGAGGTGATGTTCGCGCCGCACGATCGCGGCCTCGGCGGCCTTTTCATGCGTGATGTCGCGGATCACCTTGCCGAACCCGCGCAGCGCGCCGGCGTCGTCGTGGAGCGCGGTGATCGTGACGTGCGCGAGGAATTCGGAGCCGTCCTTGCGGACCCGCCAGCTTTCTTCCTCGACCCGGCCATCGCAGTGCGCGCGGGCGAGGTCGGCGGCGGGTTTGCCTGCGGCGATATCGTCGGCGGGGTAGAAGATCGCGAAATCGCGGCCGATGATCTCCGCCTCGGCCCAGCCCTTGATCCGTTCCGCACCGCGGTTCCAGATCGTGACGCGGCCGCTGCGGTCGAGCATGTAGATTGCGTAGGTGGTCGCGCCGTCGATCAGCAGCCCGAGTTCCTCCGCCAGCATCGCATCGCCGCGCGCCACCGCCTGGGGGTCGGTCTCGTGCGGCGACTGCGACGCGATCATGCGGGCGGTGCGGTGGCTCGGGGGGCGCAAAGGCAAATCATCGAGACGCGGGCCTTGTTCGACACACTGATCCGATCCGTCGGGGGCAAGACTTCGACGCCCGCGTTCGGAACATGACGCATGTTAAGCCAAGGATCCGCTATATGCTAATAGTCCTTCGATGATCGCGACGATCGACAGGATCGTGCCGCCGACGACTATCCTTCGGTTTGCGGTTACGACCGGGCCGAAATACTTGCGGATCGCGTGGCCCGTCATGGCTCAGTGCGACAGCAACGTGCAGCGCCGGTCGCGCAGCAGCAGGTCGCGGGTGACGCCGCCGAACGCCCATTCGCGGATCCGGCTGTGGCCATAGGCGCCCGCGACGACGAGGTCGGCCTCGATCTCGTCGGCGATTGTGGCGAGCGTGTCGATGCTGGTGTGCTTCATCCGCGCGACGATCTTGTCCGCGTCGACGCCGTGGCGCGCGAGCCAGGCAGCGACATCGTCGATCGGCTTCCGCGCCTCGATCGCGTCGATTGAGACTTCGACGATCACGACGCGGTCCGCGGCCTGGAGCATCGGCAGCGCATCGGCGATCGCGCGGCGGCATTCGCGCGTGTCGGTCCACGCGACCAGGATGGTCGCGAAGCGCGCGGTGGTGGCGCCATCAGGAACGACCAGTATCGGGCGGCCGGCGCGCAGGATCAGGTCGCCGGTGTCGGCGTGCGTCGCGAGGTCGGCGAAGCCCGGCCCGGCGCTGGTGATGACGAGATCGGCGGACCGCGCATGCTCGGCGACGACATGCGCGACGTTGACGAGCGTCGGGATCGAGCGCCAGTCGAGCACATGCCGCGCGAGCCGTTCGTGCGCGTGAAACTCGGTCTTCGCGCGGGCGAGTTCGCCGGCGACGATATCGCGCTCGATCACCGCATATTCGCCACCGAGATAGCCGTCGCACGTGCCGATCTGGACCGGCTGGCAGGCGGCGATGCCGATCACCGCGGCATCATATTGGTCGGCAAGCGTGGCGGCGACGTCGAGCAAGGCGACGTTGGGACGCCCGCCATCGAGATGCACCATCAGGGTCGAATAGGTCATGCGCGGTCTCCCTCTTTCGCACTGCTGTCGGCGTTCGGATGGAGCAACGAAAGGATCGGAAAGTACGCAGTCGGGCGGCATGCGTAGTTCCCGACGCTGTCGGCGATCGGCCATATCGGTAGGCTCGCGACCATCGGCTCGGGCCTCTCCGCGCTGTTCTCAGGAGCCTGTCATGTCCCACGACGCAAGATTGCAGAAAGCCGTGCTCGCCGAACTCAACTGGGATCCGAGCGTCCCCGCCGGGCATATCGGCGTTACCGCGAACAACGGCGTCGTGACGCTGAGCGGCCACGCCGGCAGCTATGCGGCGAAATACGCCGCCGAACGCGCCGCCGCGCGGGTCGACGGCGTCAAGGCGGTCGCCGAGGAGATCGAGGTACAGCTCGAAGACCGGTTCAAGCGTGGCGACGAGGCGATCGCCAGCGCGATCGTCGAGCGACTGTCCTGGGATACGACGGTGCCGCACGACAGCGTCAAGGCGCAGGTCGAGGACGGCTGGGTCAGCCTGCGCGGCGAAGTGCGCTGGCATTTCCAGAAGGACGCGGCCGAGGCGGCGGTGCGGACGCTCGCGGGCGTGGTCGGCGTGATCAACCACATCGTGTTAAAACCGCGGGTCGACGTCACCGACGTCAGCAACGATATCCGGACGGCGCTGCACCGGTCATGGTTCTTCGATGGCGACACGATCAAGGTGTCGGTCGACGGCGGCACGGTGCGGCTCACCGGCTCGGTCGACTCGCCGCACGACCGGATGGTCGCCGAGCGCACCGCCTGGGCGGCGCCGGGCGCGGTGAAGGTCGAGAACATGCTCGAGATCGCCTGAGTGCGCGCGCTGTCGTCGCACCGCGAACGCCATGTCACCGATCGGATCGGCTGGCTGCGCGCAGCGGTGCTAGGCGCCAATGACGGGATCGTCTCGACCGCGAGCCTGATCATCGGCGTCGCGGCGGCCGGTGGCCAGGTCGGCTCGATCGTCATCGCGGGAACCGCAGGGCTGGTCGCGGGGGCGATGTCGATGGCGGCAGGCGAATATGTCTCGGTCAGCGCGCAGGCCGATACCGAGACGGCCGAACTTGCGCGCGAGCGGCGCGAGTTGGTCGACGATCCCCGCGGCGAACTGGCCGAACTCGCGGCGCTTTACGTCGTCCGTGGGGTGGATGCCGCCACCGCGGAGACGGTGGCGGCGCAGTTGATGGCGAAGGACGCGCTTGGCGCGCACGCGCGCGACGAGTTGGACATCACGCCGGGTGCGCGGGCGCGCCCGGTCCAGGCGGCGTTCGCGTCGGCGGCGAGCTTCACGGTCGGCGCGGCATTGCCGTTGCTGACCGTGTTCGTGGTTCCGTCCACCTCGCTTGTCAGGGCGGTTGCAGCGGGATCCTTGCTGTTTCTTGCGGTGCTCGGCGCTGTCGGCGCGAAGACCGGCGCGGCGGTCGTCTGGCGCGGGTTGGTACGCGTCACGTTCTGGGGTGCGTTCGCGATGGCGGTGACCGCGCTGATCGGTCGGCTGATCGGTGGCGCGGTGTAACCCGCGCCAAGACGTAGCGCGGCCTACACGCTAGCGGAGGCCCCCGATTGCCGGCTTTGCGACGACGCCGCGGTGCATGACGAACGTCACGTGTTCGAGCTGCGCGACGTCGTTCAGCGGCGAAGTCGCGACGGCGATGATATCCGCCGTCTTGCCGGGCGTGAGCGTGCCGATATCGTCGCGACCGAGCAGGTCGGCGGCTCCGACGGTGGCTGCCGCGATCGCCTGTGTCGGGGTGAGGCCGTTCTTTACCATCAGCGTGAACTCGGTCGCGTTGTCGCCATGCTTGGAGACACCGGTATCGGTCCCGAACGCGACCTTGACCCCGGCGGCATAGGCGCGGCGGTGGCTCGCGGCCATGGCGGCGGCGGCGGCCTCGGCCTTGACGATCGTGGCAGGCGGCAATGCGCCGCCGCGCGCCTGTGCGAGTGCAGCGACCGGCGCGATCTCGGTTGGCACCAGATAGGCACCCTTCGTCTTGAACAGCCGGATCGTCTCGTCGTCGAGGAACGTGCCGTGCTCGATCGAGATCCACGCCGGCTTCCAGCGCCGACCGGGTCCCCTCGGCAGCATGACTATGCGCGGCGACCTTGCGGCCGAGCGCATGCGCGGTCTCGATGATCGCGCGCATTTCCTCCGGTGTCATCGCCCGGCCCAGTCCGCCGCTGACGTTGGACAAGACACCCCCGGTCGCGGCGAATTTGATCACGCGCGCGCCCAGCGCAACCTGTGCCCGCACGGCGCGGCGACAATCGTCGGGACCATCGCACAGGTTCACCTCCCTGGCATGGACCATGTCGGCGAACTCCTCGGCGAGCCCGTTGCCGCCATCGCCGTGCCCACCGGTCACCGAGATCATCTCGCCGGCGTTGGTGATGCTCGGCCCCCCGACCGTGCCGGCATCGATCGCATCACGCAGCGCGCGGATGCCGCGCGGGTCGCCGCCGAGATCGCGGACCGACGTGAAGCCTGCGGCCAATGTCGTCCGGGCGTTGGCGACCGCGGTCATCTCGTCGTCGAACCGATCGCGGTTGAGCGCCTCGAGCCGCGCACGCATCGGATCGCCGCCGATACCCCAGAGATGAACGTGCATGTCGACCAGTCCCGGGAGCACGAACGCCGTCCGCAGATCGACCAGCGTTGCGCCCGGTTCGGGCGTGACAAAGCCATCGCGCACATCGACGACCTTGCCGTCGCGAACGATGATCGTGCTGTTGCCCCGCGGCGCCTGGCCTGGTCGATCGAGCAGCGTTCCCGCCTGGATATAGGTTGTCGGCGATGGCTTGGCCTGACCCCATGCGGGTATCGCGATGGCCATCGATGCGGCCAGTGCGCTAGCCACCAAGACTGTCGTTGGCAGATCGATCAGACGTATTTTTTTCATTGTCATCTCCCCCGTTGTGCCATGCTTGCCGAAGCGCGGCACGGCGGCAAGGGAGCATCGCGCCGATATCGGGCTGCCGGTGACGTCTAGTCCGACAAAATCCTATCATACAGTCTGCGGCTAACCGGCAGCGTAGCGGGGATGCACGGGTAGGAGACCCCGATCGACGGCGCGTCAGCGCGCCATCGCCAGTTTCGTATCCTCCAGTGCCAGATCGACCAGCGTCCGCATCGCCGCGCTGGCGCCGGCAGCATCGCCTGCAGCGATCGCATCATAGACCAGCATGTGATCGGGGATCGGATTGCGGGGCAGGGCGCGCGCGCATCTTGAACTGGGTGGTCCAGTTGACCGCGGCGCCGATGCTCGCGCTCAACACGATCAACGCATCGTTGCGCGTCGCGGTCAGTATGGCATGGTGGAACTCGCGATCGGCAGCGCGACCGGCTTCGGTCGCCAGCGTCAGCCGCCGCATCGCCGCCAACGCATCCTTCATGAGCTTGAGGTCGGTTCGGTCGCGGCGCTCGGCTGCGAGCGCGGCGGCCGCCGGCTCGACGATCGCGCGCAATTCGAACAGCCCACGGACGAACGCGATGTCGGGTTCGCCGGCAAACGCCCAGGCGAGCACGTCGGGATCGAGCAGGTTCCACCGGCTGCGCGGCAGGACGCGGGTGCCGATCTTGGGACGGCTTTCGACCAGCCCTTTGGCGGTCAGGACCTGCACCGCCTCGCGATAGGCGCTGCGCGAGACGTCGAGCGTCTTCGAGAACTCGACCTCGCCTGACAAGGTATCGCCGGGCGCATACTCCCCGACAAGATCGCGGTGCCAAGCTTGTGCGCGACCGCCCCGTGCAACCGGCGTCCCGTCCCTCGCCCGACGCGCGGCGTGATGACGTCGTCGGTCCCAGAGCTGATCCCAGCGCCATCTTCAATACCGTCCACACCGTCAGTTGTCGTCATCGTGCCCGCTCCCAGCGCCAGACGTAACAGCCCGGCCTCGATCAAGGAACGACAAAGATTGCAAAAGCCAAACGGGGCTAATATGTCCGAGTATAGGGGGAGGGGCGCTATGTCCGACAGCAATGAGAGTGCGCACGTCCACGCGGCGACCGCCGAGCGGATCCTCGCGAACGGCTGGCCGACCGGTGGCGAGGTCGCGCTTGCGATGCTCCACGGCGGTGACGGCACCACCGCACCGCGGCTGATCGATGGCGCTCCCGCCAACTGAATCGAAAGATCGGGGACGAACCGTAACAACGGCGTCTCGCTTAGGAGAGAGTGTGTGATGACTTTGCGCCTGTTGCAGCATGTTGGCGTCGACGGCACGCGATCAGTGATCGCCGCCACCAACGAGGGGGCGGCGTTCGTCAGCGGCGTCGACAGCGTCCGCGCGCTGGTCGAGCGCGCGATCGCCGACGGTACCGATCTCGCCGCCGCGGTCGCGGCCTGCGGGACGGGCGACAGCGTCGACATCGCCGCCGAACTCGCCGCCGGCCGCCTGACCTCGCCGATCGATCATGTCGATCCTGCGCGCCTGATCATGACCGGCACCGGCCTGACGCATCTCGGCTCGGCCGAGGGCCGCGACAAGATGCACCGCGCCGCGGCGGATGCCGAGACGCAGACCGATTCGATGCGGATGTTCCTCGAAGGCGTCGAGGGCGGCAAGCCCGCAGCGGGGACGCGCGGCCAGCAGCCCGAATGGTTCTACAAGGGCGATGGCTCGGGTCTCGTCGCACCGGGCGCTGCGCTGACGATGCCCGACTTCGCCGCGGATGGCGGCGAGGAGCCCGAGCTTGCCGGGATCTACCTGATCGGTCCGGACGGCACGCCGTTTCGCCTGGGCCTCTGCCTCGCCAACGAGTTCAGCGACCACGTCACCGAGCGCCACAATTACCTGTGGCTCGCGCATTCGAAGCTGCGCCAGGCGTCGCTCGGGCCCGAACTGCTGGTCGGCACGCTCCCTGCGCATATCGAGGGTGCGAGCCGCATCCATCGCGACGGCGCACTGCTGTGGGAAAAGCCGTTCCTGTCGGGCGAGGCGAACATGTCGCACAGCATCGCCAACCTCGAGGCGCATCATTTCAAATATGATCTGTTCCGCCGTCCGGGCGACGTCCACGTCCATTTCTTCGGCACCGCGACGCTGTCGTTCGCCGACGGCGTGACGACGCGTGAAGGCGATGTGTTCGAGATCGAGGCCGCACCGTTCACGCTGCCTTTGCGAAACACGCTGACCAAGGCCGCGCCGCAGCCCGTCGTCGTGAAGGCGCTCTGAGCATGGCCGCTATCAGAATCGCCGTCGTCGGGATGGGCAAGATCGCCCGCGACCAGCATCTACCCTCGATCGCCGGGAATCTGGACTTTGAGTTCGTTGCGAGTGTCAGCCCGCGCGATCCTGGCGTCGAGGGTATCGCCAACTTCAAATTACTCGAAACGCTGCTCGCCGACGGTCCGCCGATCGACGCGATCGCGCTCTGCACGCCGCCGCAGGTGCGCTACGAGCTGGCCGCCATGGCGCTCGCCAAGCGCGTCCACGTGTTCCTCGAAAAGCCGCCCGGCGCGACGCTCGCCGAGGTCGATGCGCTCGAAGCGCAGGCTGCCGAAACGAGCACGACACTGTTCGCCGGCTGGCATTCGCGGTTCGCGGCGGGGGTCGCGCCGGCCAAGGCCTGGCTCGCCGAGCGGAAGATCGAGCGTGTGTCGATCGTCTGGCGCGAGGACGTCCGGGTCTGGCATCCGGGGCAGGCGTGGATCTGGGAGCCGGGTGGGCTCGGCGTGTTCGATCCCGGTATCAACGCGCTCTCGATCGCGACCGAGATCCTGCCGCAGCCGTTCTTCCTGACGTCCGCGACGCTGTCGACCCCCGCCAACCGCGGCGCGCCGATCGCCGCCGACCTGACGTTTCGCAGCGCTGGCGGCACACCGATCAGCATGGACCTCGACTGGCGCCAGACCGGCCCGCAGAGCTGGGACATCACCGTCGAGACCGATGCCGGCACGCTCCGCCTCGCCAAGGGCGGCGCGGTGCTCACTTTGCCGAGCGGCACGGTGGACAATGACGACGAGGAATATCCCGGCCTCTACACGCGCTTCGCGTCGCTGATCCGCGGTGGTCGCAGCGAAGTCGATACGACCCCGTTCACCCTCGTCGCCGACGCGTTCCTGCGCGGCACCCGTACATCCGTGGAGGCTTTCGATGATTGAGGCAAAAATGACCCGCACGCTGAGGGGCCTCGCCGCCGTACTCCTGCTGTCGACTTCGCGCATCGGTGCCGCACAGACCGCCCCACAGACCGCCCCACAGACCGCAGCGCCAGCGGAGGCGCCAACGTCGGCGGCGGCAACCGTGACCGTCCACGCCGATACACCCGGCCCGATCTATGACCGCCACATCTTCACGCAGTTTGCGGAACACCTCGGCACCGGCGTTTATGGTGGGCTGTGGGTCGGCGAGAAGTCGAAGATCCCCAACGTCCGCGGCTTCCGCACCGATGTCGTCACCGCACTCCGCGGGATCGCGGTACCGGCGGTGCGTTGGCCGGGCGGCTGTTTCGCCGACGAATATCACTGGCGCGAGGGGATCGGTCCCAAGGCCAAGCGTCCGGTCAAGATCAACACCAATTGGGGCGGCGTGACCGAGCCCAATGCGGTCGGCACGCACGAGTTCATGGATCTGGTCGGCCAGATCGGCGCGCAGGCGTATATCTCCGGCAATGTCGGCAACGGCACGCCGCAGGAAATGGCGGATTGGGTCGAATACATGACCTCGCCCGCCGGCACACTGGCCGGCGAGCGCGCGAAGAACGGCCACAAGGCGCCGTGGGCGGTGCCGTTCTTCGGGATCGGCAACGAACTGTGGGGCTGTGGCGGCAACATGCGCGCGCCCTACGCCGCCGACGTCACGCGGCGCTACGCCACCTTCATCAAGGCGCCGGCAGGCACCAAGGTCACCAAGATCGCGAGTGGCGCGAACTCGGCCGACTATGCGTGGACCGAGACGATGATGCGCGAGGCCGGCGACCAGGTCGATGCGCTGTCGATGCATTACTACACGGTGGCCGCGCCTTGGGAACACAAGCTGTCGGCAACCGTGTTCGGCGAGGAGGAGTGGGCGCACGTGCTCGCCGAGACGCTGAAGATGGACGAGATGCTCACCAAGCACAGCGCGGTGATGGACAAATACGACCCGCAGAAGAAGGTGTGGCTGGCGGTCGACGAATGGGGCACCTGGTATGCACCCGACCCCGGCACCAACCCCGGCTTCCTGCGCCAGCAGAACACGCTGCGCGATGCGATGGTCACCGCGATCAACCTCAACATCTTCGCCAAGCACGCCGACCGCGTGAAGATGACCGCGATCGCGCAGATGGTGAACGTGCTGCAGGCGATGATCCTGACCGACGGCGCCAAGATGGTGCTGACGCCGACCTATCACGTGTTCGCGATGTACAAGCCGTACATGGACGGCACGGTCCTGCCGATCGACATCAAGTCGCCCTGGTACAATAAGGACCAGTGGACGATGCCGTCGGTCAGCGCGTCGGCCGTCCGCGGCAAGGACGGCGTCGTGCGGATCGCGCTCGCCAATCTCGATCCGAACAAGGCGACGAGCGTCTCCGCGGCGCTGCCCGGCGTCACCGCGCAAACCGTCACCGGTCAGGTGTTGACCGCGCCGGCGATGACCGCGCACAACACCTTCGACGCGCCCAACGCGGTCGCGCCGACGGCGTTCAATGGCGCGCAATTGCGTGGTGGAACGCTTGCGGTAACGCTGCCGCCCATGTCGGTGGTGATGCTCGAGCTGAAGTGATCATGACGCCCGCCGGATCAACCGGCGGGCGCGTAAACCCAGCGAACGGATCGGTTTTTCGCCAATAGGCGGCCGCGCGGCGGGATCTCGCGGGGGTGGATGCTCGCGATCACGACCCTGCCGCCAACGCGGCGCGAGATCGCTCATAGGCTTCGACGAATGGCGTCATGCGTGCTGCGTAGGGGGCTGCGGCGCCGATCGCACGTCGATACAGCGGCTCGCGGACTTGCGCGACGCTGGCGGTCGCGACCGGGCGCTTCAATCGATGAAAATCGAGCATCGCGGGTTCGAAGGCGAGCCCGACATGGGCGGCAATCCGCGGCACCCAGGCGGCGATGTCCTCCACCAACGCTTCATACGGCACGACCAGCAGACGAGCGCCGAGCGTGCTACGCCAATAATCGCGTTCAAGATGTGTCGATCGGATTTCCGTTCGACGCACCCTGCCAGCGGCGTGCTGGTCCGCAGAGTATCACCGCGTTCGTGTAAGAAGGCCGTGCATGGCCATCCAGCGGGTGAATTCCTCGAACCACCCCGTACTCGTGGTAGGCTTTGGGTACATGCCGAAGCCATGGCCACCCTGCTCGAACAGATGGAACTCGACCGGACGTTTTGCCGCGCGCCAGCTCTCGATCAGCTCGAACTTGCCAGCGCCGAAGAACGGATCGTCGGCGGCCAGCGCGACAAACATCGGCGGCGCGTCGGCTGGCGCCGTCATTGCTGCCAGCGGACCATAGATATTGCCGATGAACGCCGGCTTTGCATCGCCGCCGGCAATCGTGGTGGCCATCGTCAGCATCGCCCCGGCGGAAAAGCCGATCATGCCGATGCGCGATGGGTCGACATGCCATTCGCCGGATCGTTGCCGGACCAGAGCAAAGGCGGCGCGCGCGTCGGCAATCTGCGGCGCCAGGCCCGCGATCATCGCATCGGGCTGGGCGCGGGGCGGCTGCCGGCCGGGGGCGAACATCTCGGCCATCGATCGCTCGAATGCCGGCATCGCGACCGGTGTCGGGTTCAGCCGATATTTCAGGACGAACGCCGCCACGCCCTTGGCGGCCAGCGCACGGGCAACGTCCCACCCTTCGTTCTGCATCGATAGTGTCTTGAACCCACCTCCCGGGGCAACAATCACCGCAGTGCCGGTCGCGATGGCCGGATCGGGCAGGAATGGTGTCAACGTGGCGAATGTGACGTTGCGGACGAAGACGCTGCCATATTGACTATGCCATGCCTCGGGCGCGGTTGACCGGGGCAACTTGCCGGTCCCAAGTGGGACCGCGTCCGACTGCGCAGGGGCTGCGATCGGCACCATCTTGTCGTTCTGGGCAGAAATGGGCGCCGCCATCAGCAGCGCGGCAACCATGCCGATCCGGGTAAACGGGACGCGCGCGTACAGGCCTCTGGCGGTTACGCTCGTTATGCGACTCATGCTCGCTCTCCCTGTGTCGTGTTCTTGGCGGACACAGTAAAGAGAGCGCTATCATTGTCTACTGTGAGCGGGGGCAGGGCGATCGTTGTCGGAAGAGGCGTCTCATGCGAACGATCGAAAGCATCGTTAGGCAGCAGTATCGACCGCTACTCCGAGGGTCTCGTTCGCTCGACCTGTTGATACGGGATTGCGCGCGGTTTCCATCAAAGCCGGAAGCGGAGAGCGAAACCCAATCGTTGCGTTCGGCACTGGTCGTTCATGTCGACGGCAATCGTCATCCAAGTCAGTGGAGCCGCTCGGCGGCGCTGACCGCTCAACTGCGTACGGTTCGCCGAGTTGGCCTTAGGTTTGGGTCCGTTCTGTATCTCCGACGACCCGTTGGTGCGGGCACGAAGCCCGCTGAGCGCTCGCCGGCCAATTTTCCGAAAACCGACCCGAAACTGTAAAATAGTGTTTGACGGTGTGGCGAGGTGGTCTTAGAGGGGTGTCACCGCAGCGGAGTGCCTTAGTGGTTACCGCGGTGGTCGCAAAAAACCAGATGCTGCAAGCTTTCTCGGAAGGGGAGGTTATGCGAGTGTCGGTATTTTTGTCGGCTCTTTGACATTGTAGGTTAAGATGAAGGGACATGTGGGCGGCGGCTTGCGGTTCTCGGGCTCCTCAAGGGTTCGGGGTATCGTTTAAAGCTAAGTCGTTCTCATATGTCCTTCACATATTCCATATGTAATGGACGGTCGTTTTGGTGTTCGCACTGGGGCGGTCGTCTGAAAGATATTGTGCAGAGCGGCTCCTTGAGATGAACTGGTTGATCGTGGAATTCCACTGCGATTGGCTGGTGACATAAACTTGAGAGTTTGATCATGGCTCAGAATGAACGCTGGCGGCATGCCTAACACATGCAAGTCGAACGAATTACCTTCGGGTAGTTAGTGGCGCACGGGTGCGTAACGCGTGGGAATCTGCCCCTTGGTTCGGAATAACAGTTGGAAACGACTGCTAATACCGGATGACGACGTAAGTCCAAAGATTTATCGCCGAGGGATGAGCCCGCGTAGGATTAGGTAGTTGGTGTGGTAAAGGCGCACCAAGCCGACGATCCTTAGCTGGTCTGAGAGGATGATCAGCCACACTGGGACTGAGACACGGCCCAGACTCCTACGGGAGGCAGCAGTGGGGAATATTGGACAATGGGCGAAAGCCTGATCCAGCAATGCCGCGTGAGTGATGAAGGCCTTAGGGTTGTAAAGCTCTTTTACCCGGGATGATAATGACAGTACCGGGAGAATAAGCTCCGGCTAACTCCGTGCCAGCAGCCGCGGTAATACGGAGGGAGCTAGCGTTATTCGGAATTACTGGGCGTAAAGCGCACGTAGGCGGCTTTGTAAGTAAGAGGTGAAAGCCCAGAGCTCAACTCTGGAATTGCCTTTTAGACTGCATCGCTTGAATCATGGAGAGGTCAGTGGAATTCCGAGTGTAGAGGTGAAATTCGTAGATATTCGGAAGAACACCAGTGGCGAAGGCGGCTGACTGGACATGTATTGACGCTGAGGTGCGAAAGCGTGGGGAGCAAACAGGATTAGATACCCTGGTAGTCCACGCCGTAAACGATGATAACTAGCTGTCCGGACACTTGGTGTTTGGGTGGCGCAGCTAACGCATTAAGTTATCCGCCTGGGGAGTACGGCCGCAAGGTTAAAACTCAAATGAATTGACGGGGGCCTGCACAAGCGGTGGAGCATGTGGTTTAATTCGAAGCAACGCGCAGAACCTTACCAGCGTTTGACATGGCAGGACGACTTCCAGAGATGGATTTCTTCCCTTCGGGGACCTGCACACAGGTGCTGCATGGCTGTCGTCAGCTCGTGTCGTGAGATGTTGGGTTAAGTCCCGCAACGAGCGCAACCCTCGCCTTTAGTTGCCATCATTTAGTTGGGCACTTTAAAGGAACCGCCGGTGATAAGCCGGAGGAAGGTGGGGATGACGTCAAGTCCTCATGGCCCTTACGCGCTGGGCTACACACGTGCTACAATGGCGGTGACAGTGGGCAGCAAGCACGCGAGTGTGAGCTAATCTCCAAAAGCCGTCTCAGTTCGGATTGTTCTCTGCAACTCGAGAGCATGAAGGCGGAATCGCTAGTAATCGCGGATCAGCATGCCGCGGTGAATACGTTCCCAGGCCTTGTACACACCGCCCGTCACACCATGGGAGTTGGATTCACCCGAAGGCGTTGCGCTAACTCGTAAGAGAGGCAGGCGACCACGGTGGGTTTAGCGACTGGGGTGAAGTCGTAACAAGGTAGCCGTAGGGGAACCTGCGGCTGGATCACCTCCTTTCTAAGGATATCGGCAGAAAGCGCTGATAGGCTCGCATCTTATGGTGCCACCCTGTCGGAAGAGCTTCTTCCATTCCAAAGAACATTAGCCGCCGTCCTCATGTCCCTTCATCACTAGGTTAGTCCACGAGACGAATAGCTTTGCTATTTGGCACGTGGGCAAGCTCGGCCAGCGCGCGAAGCGCGCCTTTTGGGCGCAGTTCTGCTGCGTCTGACGGGCGCAGCGGGTGTGGGCCTGTAGCTCAGTTGGTTAGAGCGCACCCCTGATAAGGGTGAGGTCGGTGGTTCGAATCCACCTAGGCCCACCACACACAAGTGCGTTTGGGGCCTTAGCTCAGCTGGGAGAGCGGTTGCTTTGCAAGCATCAGGTCATCGGTTCGATCCCGATAGGCTCCACCATTTCGCAGGATACGAGACGAGGCAGCAAAGCTGCCGCGCACGTATCCAAGAACGGCCAGCGCCGAGAAGCGCGCCCACAAGGCGCGGCTTCGCCGCGACTGACGGGCTCGCGAGTAACGCACCATCAGCCACAACCTAGAGATGAAGAGAAACGGTTCGCCGTGCGAGAGCACGGTGATTGACGGGTACGCCCGTCGTATTTGACATTGTGAATGGGTTTTTAAAATCGATGCCGTGAGGTGCTCGATTTTGGGGACGAGGATTGCTTCGGCGGTTCGTGAGCGCTTCGGCGTCAGCGAGCCAAGCGAGCGGTTCGAGGCTCCAGATATCGACATCATCATAACTAATAATCTGGCTGAGATTATAATCATCCGCACCTGACAAAAGCTAACGCGCACTGCTCTGCCGAGTTGGTGACGTTCTTCGGAACGCACCCAGTGATGTCGTTGGTGGTGTGGACTCTCAAGCGTGAGGTAAGGGCAATTCGTGGATGCCTTGGCACATACAGGCGATGAAGGACGTGGCACGCTGCGATAAGCGTCGGTGAGCTGTGAGCAAGCTTTGACCCGACGATTTCCGAATGGGGAAACCCACCTATCCCGATTAATTCTACTTGCGCGGTAACGCACAGGTCGAGTTAATTAGGTTAGGTATCACTTAGCTGAATACATAGGCTTCGTGAAGCGAACCCGGCGAACTGAAACATCTCAGTAGCTGGAGGAAAAGACATCAACCGAGATTCCGTTAGTAGTGGCGAGCGAACGCGGACCAGGCCAGTGCCTGAATTTCAACTAGTAGAAGTCTCTGGAAAGTGACGCCATAGCGGGTGACAGCCCCGTATACGAAAGTGAGAATTCAGGACTCGAGTAGGGCGGAACACGTGAAATTCTGTCTGAACATGGGGGGACCACCCTCCAAGCCTAAATACTCGTATGTGACCGATAGCGAACTAGTACCGTGAGGGAAAGGTGAAAAGCACCCCGATGAGGGGAGTGAAACAGTACCTGAAACGGATTGCCTACAAGCAGTTGGAGGGCTTTTATGGCCTGACAGCGTACCTCTTGCATAATGGGTCTGTGACTTAATGTATCAAGCAAGCTTAAGCCGATAGGTGTAGGCGCAGCGAAAGCGAGTCTGAATAGGGCGCCAGAGTTTGATGTATTAGACCCGAAACCCGGCGATCTAGGCATGACCAGGATGAAGGTGCAGTAACATGCACTGGAGGTCCGAACCGATTAACGTTGAAAAGTTACCGGATGAGTTGTGTTTAGGGGTGAAAGGCCAATCAAGCCGGGAAATAGCTGGTTCTCCGCGAAAACTATTGAGGTAGTGCCTCGCACGAACACCTTAGGGGGTAGAGCACTGGATGGGCTAGGGGGTCGCGAGATCTACCAAACCTAACCAAACTCCGAATACCTAAGAGTGATATGCGGGAGACAGACGGCGGGTGCTAAGGTCCGTCGTCAAAAGGGAAACAGCCCTGACCTACAGCTAAGGCCCCCAAATCGTATCTAAGTGGGAAAGCATGTGGGACTTCCAAAACAACCAGGAGGTTGGCTTAGAAGCAGCCATCCTTTAAAGAAAGCGTAACAGCTCACTGGTCTAAACAAGAGGTCCTGCGGCGAAGATGTAACGGGGCTCAAGATACGTGCCGAAGCTTAGGGTGTGCCACTTATGTGGTACGCGGTAGCGGAGCGTTCCGTAAGCCTGTGAAGCGATCTGGTAATGGGTCGTGGAGGTATCGGAAGTGCGAATGCAGACATGAGTAGCGATAAAGAGGGTGAGATGCCCTCTCGCCGAAAGACCAAGGGTTCCTGCGCAAGGCTAATCCGCGCAGGGTGAGCCGGCCCCTAAGACGAGCCCGAAGGGGGTAGTCGATGGGAACCACGTTAATATTCGTGGGCCTGGTGGTGTGTGACGGATCATGTGTGTTGTCATCCCTTATCGGATTGGGATGGCTTCGAAATGGTTCCAGGAAATAGCCCCACCGTATAGACCGTACCCGAAACCGACACAGGTGGTCAGGTAGAGTATACCAAGGCGCTTGAGAGAAGTGTCCTGAAGGAACTCGGCAAATTGCCTCCGTACCTTCGGAAGAAGGAGGCCCTCACTATGCGCAAGCACTTTGAGGGGGCACAGGCCAGGGGGTAGCGACTGTTTAGCAAAAACACAGGGCTCTGCTAAGTCGGCTTCAAGACGACGTATAGGGCCTGACGCCTGCCCGGTGCCTGAAGGTTAAGTGGAGGGGTGCAAGCTCTGAAATGAAGCCCAGGTAAACGGCGGCCGTAACTATAACGGTCCTAAGGTAGCGAAATTCCTTGTCGGGTAAGTTCCGACCTGCACGAATGGCGTA
The DNA here is from genome assembly GCF_036856015.1 of Sphingomonas sp. LR55. NCBI lineage: Bacteria > Pseudomonadati > Pseudomonadota > Alphaproteobacteria > Sphingomonadales > Sphingomonadaceae > Sphingomonas > Sphingomonas sp. LR55. The sequence goes on along the minus strand of NZ_JASPFO010000001.1, from coordinate 1,870,761 downwards.
ACGACTTCCCCACTGTCTCCAGGACATGCTCAGCGAAATTGAATTCTCCGTGAAGATGCGGAGTACCCGCGGTTAGACGGAAAGACCCCGTGCACCTTTACTGCAGCTTCAGAGTGGCATTAGGAAGAAACTGTGTAGCATAGGTGGGAGGCTTTGAAGCATCGGCGCCAGCTGATGTGGAGCCATAGGTGAAATACCACCCTGTTTGTTTCTGATGTCTAACCTCGTTCCGTAAGCCGGAACAGGGACCCTCTGTGGCGGGTAGTTTGACTGGGGCGGTCGCCTCCTAAAGAGTAACGGAGGCGCGCAATGGTGGGCTCAGGACGGTCGGAAACCGTCTGTTAGAGTGCAATGGCATAAGCCCGCCTGACTGCGAGACTGACAAGTCGAGCAGAGACGAAAGTCGGTCATAGTGATCCGGTGGTCCCTCGTGGAAGGGCCATCGCTCAACGGATAAAAGGTACGCCGGGGATAACAGGCTGATAACCCCCAAGAGCTCATATCGACGGGGTTGTTTGGCACCTCGATGTCGGCTCATCACATCCTGGGGCTGGAGCAGGTCCCAAGGGTTTGGCTGTTCGCCAATTAAAGTGGTACGTGAGCTGGGTTCAGAACGTCGCGAGACAGTTTGGTCCCTATCTGCCGTGGGCGTCGAAATTTGAGAGGAGTTGACCCTAGTACGAGAGGACCGGGTTGAACATACCTCTGGTGTACCAGTCGTTCCGCCAGGAGCGCAGCTGGGTAGCTATGTATGGACGGGATAACCGCTGAAAGCATCTAAGCGGGAAGCCTCCCTCGAGATAAGATTTCATAGAGCCGTCGGAGACCACGACGTTGATAGATCGGATGTAGAAGTGCGGTAACGCATGGAGCTAACCGATACTAATTGCTCTATTCGCGCTTGAGAGTCTCACACCATCAATGACAACACTGGGTCACCAGTAGCGACAAACGATGCGTGCGGATGATTAAGACGACGCCAGATTGCCAATCCCCTCGCCGTCGAGGGATTGGTACCAACTACAAATACACCAGCACTCGGTGTTCCGAGAGGCTGGCAACCAATATGTGCACGGTATCGATTTTAAGCCCCGTCCCAGCGAAAGCGCCGACGGGGTACCCAAAGCATTCCCCAACGTATCGTCGCACCGGCTCCATTGCCTGGTGGCTATAGCGTCGGTGTCCCACCCGATCCCATTCCGAACTCGGCCGTGAAACCCGACTGCGCCAATGGTACTATCGCTCAAGCGATGGAAGAGTAGGTCGTCGCCAGGCATTGAAGCCCGTGCGGCAATACGCAAACAGAACGCTTAAAACCCATTCACCATGTCTCATACCCCCTTCGCGAAAGCGAATGTCGCGGGGTGGAGCAGCCCGGTAGCTCGTCAGGCTCATAACCTGAAGGTCACAGGTTCAAATCCTGTCCCCGCAACCACCACTACAGAACTCGACATCACGCCGCCCCTTGGGGCGGCGTTGTCGTTTGTGGCCCAGGCTAGCAGGTCCGATACTTTGGCGACCACCTCCGCCTCCGGGCCGCCGGGTTCGTCGGGGCAGATCGTCACGCTTTCGATGAGCGTCGACATCACTGCCGCAGCCTCGGTCCGGATCGCTTCGTCGTCGAGCGACTGGCGGAGTGCCGCAACCTTGCTCCGGAAGCGGTCCACAAGCACCGGGTGGGGCAGGGAGACTACGATCGGTTTCCCGGTAGTGGTTGCAACTCTTTGTGCCTCCAGCCGCTCCTTCTCCGCCTCTCGCTCCGCGATCATCGCCCGGAGCACCGGACTGGCAATGCCAGCGAGCAGGTTCTGGTACAGATTGTCGAGTTCAGTAGTGACCTGCTTGAGGCGGTGTTGAGCTGCGTGCTCCATGCCCGCGTCCTGGCGGCCCAATCGCTGCATCTCGTGCTCGAATTCTTCTATAAATAGGCGCACATGGTTCTCGGTCAGCAGATGCTCCTGCAGAACCGCCAGCGTCGCGGCCTCCAGAGGTTCCTTGCGCACGGAAACACGATTACCGCACGTGCCTCGCTCCTTCTGACCAGCGCAGCGGTAATAATCCTTCCCGCTGATCGTATAGTTTGCCCCGCAGCAACCGCAGCGGATTAGCCCGGACAGGAGATGCTTTGCGCGCTTGCTGCCGACCGTCGACGATGCGGTTGCCGGGCGCTTGCGGCGTTCGATTTCATCGCGCGCGGCCTCGAAAACAGTATCGTCGATGATCCGCAGGTCAGGGACCGCAACCTCGACCCACTCAGACTGGTCACGGAGCCGATAGCGGCGTTCGCGCTTCTCACTGTCGGGGTTCCTGCGCCACTCCCGGCGCCCCCATACTAGGCGTCCCACATAGAGCGGGTTGTTGAGGATGCCGACGAGTTTGGCGGGATCGCCTCGGATCGTCGAGGCGTTCCACTCCCCACCACGGGGGCCCGGCACGCCCTCGTCGTTCAGCCGGGTGGCGATCTGAATAGAGGACAACCCCGCGGCGAACCATGCGAAGATGCGGCCCACCACCTCGGCCTGCGCTTCGTCAATTTCGAGCAGCCCGCGTTGAACCTCTCCGCTCGCATCGAGCCGCACCATCCGCTTGTATCCATATGCACGCCCTCCGGCGAACCGCCCCGCAAGCACGGCTGCCTCCATGCCACGCAGCGTCTTGTCGACGAGATGCTTCAGGAAGATCGATCCGAGTAGCCCTGCCACTGCGAATTTGATCTCGTCGACATGGCCTTCGCTAACCGTGTGGAGCTGGACGCGGTGATAGGCGAGCTTCTTGCCCAGCCAGGCCACGTCTTCTGCATCACGCGCCAGCCGGTCGAGCGACTCGCAGACGATGATGTCGATTTCGCCAGCTTCCGCTGCGCGCAGCAACAGCTGTAGTCCTGGGCGATTGCGGCGATAACCTGACAACTGAGGATCAAGCTGGGTCGCCACGACGTTTCCGCCCAGAAAGCTGACCAGCGGTGCACAGGCCGCAACCTGATCAGCGCTTGATGACGCGGTCTGCATGATGGTCGAGTGACGGCCGTAGAGCGCGATGCGGCGGGGTAGGGGAGTCAGCATGACTTATTCTTTCATAACTTCGAGGCGCCGGGAATCCCGCGCTTCCCGATGAGCCTCTCTTGCTGCCTGATGCGCGAGCAGCCGGACGAGATCGGCAAGCGCCTCCTGCGCCTTCTCGTCTTCCACCCACTCGATTTGCACAGCGACCATGCTGACGTTTTGGGATGGTTGTTATCTAGCGTGCATCAACGATACAAAATCGGTAAATGCTCTCAATGTCTTGCGCACGTCCGCGTCCCCGCATGCGTCTGCCTGCAGGCTTTGGCGGGCTTCGTGCCGATTTGGGTGAGATCATACGGAGCTATCGACAAGGCGAGGCGGGAATGGGCGAGCCGATCGCGCCGAAGGTTTTCGCGGCGCGGGTCGGGATCGGTCGGGTTGCGCTGTCGCGGATCGAGAACGGAAAAGCGTGGCCCCGTTCCGAGACGCTCAAGCGAATGATGGCGATCTTTGAATTGGACTGGGCACAAGTGGCGGAGGTTGGATCAAACACGGGGTCTCATCCCCGGATGCGCGACACCCCCAGGATGGTCAGCAAGTTTATCTTTGCAGAATCTCTCCGATGGGGACGCCGACGGCTTGGTTGGACGCTCGCCGAGCTTGCCCGCCGTAGCGGCGTCTCCGCGTCGCAATTGTCCCGGATCGAGCGCGGTCAGGTTGCACGCTCCGCAGTGTTCACCTGGCACCCGGAAGACGGAAACATCGTTCGTGAGGATCGGAGGATTGTGTTCGGCCACCCGCTCCTCGCTGCGGTCGCGGGGGGCAAATTGCGCAGCGCCTCATTCTGATCTTGGCGCCGATCGTTCATGCAATCTCTGCACCGTGCGTTCGAGCGGGGCGGGGTCATCGCTGATGCCGACACCGACCCAATCCGCGTTTCTTGGTTGCTCTGGATCGGCGATCGTTGTGATGAACCAACCGAAATGATGGTCCAGCATACAGATCGGCGATCTGGACGAGGCAGGCGAACATGGAGAACAATACGTTCTCATCGCGCGACGGATCAACGCGCGATGCGGTGGTCGGGCTGATTAGCCAGACCGTCTAGCTGCAACCATTCGTCGATGGAGATGACCGGCTCCGTGGCGCCTGTCCGTGGCATCCCGATGCAACCCGCAGCCTCCACGCGACTGACACGGCATGGCAATGCTTTGCCTGCCGCGCTGGTGGTGATGCCGTCGATTGGAACATGAGGCGGGACGCGGTGGACAAGAGACAAGCGGAGGAAAGATTTCAGGAATTTCGCCGTTCAAAGCAATGAAGTCGGTCGTGGCGGCGCATCGTCCAAGACATCAACGCGCACGGGGCCTTGTCTGATCGATCGGGCGTGCGGATATCAATTGTGTGGCGGATCGCCGTGACGAAACACGACCGTCCGCATTTGGTGGAAAGCGGCCCGGCCGTTCTCGGGCGGCGACTCCGGTAAACAGCCGTTCGTACATTTGATGGGGCAGGGGGGCTAACCGGCCGTTTCCTGGTGGATTGCGGCCAGTCTGCTTTCGGGCAGCGATCGCGAAAGCAGCTGTTCGTCCAGGTGATGGGGCAGGCGCCGAGACGCTGGGAACAGGCAGACAGCCTATACGGGCGCGATCAAAGCGTCGCCGACCAGCGAACAGGCCGGACAGTCGCTGGCAAGCCAGCCGCGCGACGCCGGCCGACCGCCGGCAGATTCTCGACCGACGAGCTCGCAAGCAGCCTCACTCCAGGCGCCGCCGCTCGCCAGAAGACGATCCGCCAATACTTCGATCACCAGTATGACGAGGCGCTGGCGGTCTACGACGACATCAGGGAACGGCTGGGGACGGGGCCGCACCAGGAAGTGGATGACGCGCGTCTCTTTGCGACCTGCTCCCGCAATGGTGCGGAATGCCTCCTCGATCCCGCACTGCGGCCGATCGACGGCGCGATACGCGATCGGCTGGAGCAGATGCTGAACGCGGGCCGGGATGTGGCGGAGGAAAGCGGCCTCGGCGAAGTCGCGGCGGACATCGACTACACTCTCGCCCGGATCGCCGAGGCGGCTGGAGACGAGGCCGCCGCGACCTCCATACTCGTTGGCCTGGTTACCGATGAGGCAAAGGAGGGCTATCCGCTCCTGGCGGCGATCTCGGCGATGCGGCTCTTCTGGTCCGGGATCGCGCACGGTCGCGCGGCCTTCGCCTGGGACCGTTTCGATCGGCTTGTTCGGGCGCTGGACCTGTTTGACCACGCATGGGCCGTGCGGGTCGCGATCCGGGCGAGGCTTCGCGCCACCAACGCCCTATTCCTTCGGGGAGCCGCGGACGACCCCGCACGCGCGCGCGCTGGTGAAGGAGAATATAGCGGCGATCAACCGGAACCACGGTTTGCTGAGTCACGACGATACGCGCGACGCGGCGCTGACTGCGGCCGCCGGGGACATTCTTGCCGTCGAAGATTCTCAAAGGTGGCCGCAGTTCGCGGCCGGGCCGAGGGTGGCGATGCTGCCGTACGGCTGGGCCAGGAAGACTGCGGCAGAAATCTGGGAGGAGGCCAGCTGATGGGAACGGCGAGCTTCGGCGGCGGGAGCGGATCGATCGGCGGAGGCGGCTCCGGCGCAAAGGGCTCCGGCGGGTCGCTCACGAACGCGATCACCCACCTCCTTGGGATATCCAGCCGGCTCAAGTTGGACGGGGATCAGGGGAGGCTGACGAAGGAGATCAACACGCTACTCCAGGACCGGGGGCGAGCCTCTTCGATCAAGACCCTGCTCGGCGACGGCTTCGCTGACGCGCTTCTCGGCGATCTGCTCGACGTGAAGGCCCGCCTCGACTCGGACGAGAGCTGGGCCGTGATCGTGGATGCCTACGGTGTCACCGCAGGCATCCGCTCTATGGAGGCGTTCTGCGACAACCGTATCGATGCCGCCCTGGGGACGAGCCACTACGACGACCGGACAGTGGAGCGGGCAGCCATCATATTGAGTGACGTTAGCCGTTCAATTTACACTAAAGTTTTTGGGCCGCCCCTGCCACATACCATGCAATATACCATACCGATGAATTTTTTCATGTGTGGCTGGTATAGCCGTATTCGAACTTAAGCCCAGGATCACCGGGTAGCTGTTCAGAAAGCCTGGCTATTTGGCCTCTACGAAACGAGCTGACGATACGAAGACCTACCGGCGGTTGCGAAGCTGGGGGTAGGCGCAACGTTTAAGCGTCGAACTCCGGCCATTCCTTATCAGGATAGATTCCCGAGGAATGAGCAGCCAGATTTCTGCAGGATGCCGCCAGATAAGCCCTATGCATCCCTTCGGCGTCGTCAGTATATTGCGATATGCCGGCTCCTCCTGATCCAAATGTACCATTGCGCTCGTCGCGATATTTCATCGCTGGGGAGGACGTTGGCCTGTCAGGCGGAACGTCCCGAGATTGCCGTTATATTAAAGGGTCGATAGCCTTCACGGAGTGGATGGTGGGCTTTCGGGAGGGATGTGCAGCGCGCTTCGATCTCACCGATGACATGATAATCTGCCCTCCCTATGCCCCGAACTCGGGACCTTCCTCATCAGGATAGAACGCGTGGGGATCGTGAACCGGCCTCGCTGTGGCATGTAGTTAACCGAGCTTTCACGCCTTTCTGCGATCGAAGGGCTGATGAATTTGCATGAGAATACAGCCCTTAAGCCCGGTCGGCACCCGACCGATGAACGCGTCGCCGTCCGGCGTCCTATCCACCTGCCTGCATTCTTGATCGCCTCTGGGGGTGAGCGGTTTTCTGCGACCCTTCTTGATGTTTCGACGCATGGCTTTCGGATCCGCTCCGGATACCCGACAACGATTGGCCGATTTCTCGCGGTCGACATCCCGGCGTTCGCTCGATACTCAGGATGGGTGGCTTGGGCCTACCAATTTGAGTTTGGCTTTGACGTGGCCAATCCGCTCCCCGACGAAGTCGTGAACCATCTGCAGTGGTTGGCCGCTGCCGACTAAAGTCAGGCGTCAACTCAGGCCCTTCATCACGATAGAAACCGTGCGGACCGGAAAATCGTGGCGGCGGCTGCGTTCGATCAGCCGTCGACGAGCTTTAAACGCCGGTCGCCGTGATGCGCCGGCCGCCCCGTCGCCTGCAGAAGTGCGATCACTCGCTCTTCGTAAAATTGGGCGAGATTCATATGAAGTTCCATCACCGGTGCGGTCACTGCCAGTGCTGCCAGCATGACGTGATGTCGGCGAGAAGCCTCTAGGTCGATCAGATTGAAATCCGGCGGAAACAGCATGGGAGCCATCTGCGGCACCTAGATCAACAGGGCAAAAACGATGCCTCAATCCGAGTGTAATTCGGGTCAGTACGAGTGGAATTGCACGCAAACGGCTTCGGCTGGCACAGGCACGCATTCTCGATCAGTGCCCGAACTCAGGCCTTTCCTCATTAGGATAGAACGCGGGGAGATTTTTTCTCGAGCGTGAATGCGCAGCGCAGGGCAGTGCCGAGGAATAGGCCGAGCATTACCTGCCACGATGGAGCTGCCGCAGAATCCTTTGCAATGGCGAGTGCCCTGTGACCGCGAGCAACGCGATGGCGACCCACAATATGTCTTTTGCAAAGCGTAGAAGCCGGGGCGGTACGAATGCTAACACCTGCGCGCACTCCGTTGAGATCAGGCGTCCCATTCCGGCCTATTAGAAATTGGATAGAAAGCGTGGGGATTGTACGCCGGCAGTCAGATCAGGTTGAGTGCTCGGTAACCGGCGCGCGCAGCAGGTGCGACCTCAAGCAGCGCAGCACGCATTGATTTGACGGCATCCCGTTTGCCGTCGCTCTTCTCACGGGCCGCAGCGATCGCGGCGAGCTCGTCAGATACCAGGGGGCGACCCAACATTCGCTCATAGTGCGAGACGAATTTGCTGGGCTTCATCCTCCTGACATAGGTGAAGCGGGGTCAACAACCTAATGTTAAGCGCTGAACTCGAGACCGTCTTCGTCTGGTAAAGGCGTGAGGATAGTACACCGGCCGCGGCCCTGATCGCATCCGACGGGGAGGTTGAGGCTTTAGAACATCAGGAACTGGGTCGTCCAGAGTAGGTAATCCGCCTCCGAACCGGATCCGGATATAGGCCCTATTCCTGTGCATCGCCTGAAAGACCGCGGTCGCGTCGTCTTCCTTCATCCGCTTGCCGATCAGGGGCGCACGCTCGGCGCTGACGTAGCCCAGTTCCTTGCCGCGATCGCTCCAGCCGGCGACCGCGTTCTCGTCGAACGTATTCTTTGGCTCAAGACGCAATTCCACCAGATCACCCGGGGCGCACATCATGGACTCCATCCGCCTGTTGCTCTTGCCCCCGCCCTCGTTTGAAAAGTCGATTCCGACGATTGAGGTGGTGAGTTCGTCCATATGCCACACTTGCGCGTTACTGAACGGGTGACCAACTTTCCACACCGTTATCCGGGTAGCCAGTAATGGACATCGAAAAGTTCGATCGGCTTTATCCATCGCCTGCACACGCAGCGGTCGCGGATTTGCGCGACCGGTATGCGCCCAGACATCTTCAGCCTGAGCCTAGGAGCTTGGTCCCTGATCGCTCAGGCATCGTTATTGGAGTTGCCGCACTCACAGCGGCGTTTTTAGGCGGTGCGGCATACGTGTTGACGGCAGGACAAACGTTAAAGCCGACTCCTAGTAATAGGAAGATTCAAGTATCCTTAGCAGTGCCGGCGGCAGAGCAGTTGGCTCCGACCGCACGCGTTTTGCCGGTGCCAGCCCAACCCATGATAGCGCCGCGGAGCACAATCGTAGCAGGTTATCGAACTAGGGCTGCACCAGAGTTAGAAAAACCCGTTCCTGAGCGAAAGGGGTCGTCTGGCTGGATCCTTGACCCGCTGTCAGGTGACGCGCTAGCCGCTGCGCTTGTCATCGATAAACAGCGGACGATCGAACTGAACGCGCAGCAGTTGGGTAAAATGACAAGAGAGGATATTCAGCCACTTCCTACAGTCGATGCTGGCGGTGAGAGCCCTGATAGGTCGTAGGCGGTATGTTCGCCAATCCAGATAGTTCGCCTGAATCGGTCGAGGCGGCGACCGCGTTTTCGTCGAACGGGTTCTTCGGATCGAGGTCCAATTTCACCAAGTCGTTCGGGCGCACTTCAAGCACTCCACCCGCCTATTGACCTGCTCCCCAGAATTCATGCCATTGGTAAGTTAGCTCGTCAGATGGAGACGAGTGATGCGGCGAGGCCGATTTACCGAGGATCAGATCATTGGCGTGCTGCGCGAGCATGAGGCCGGCGTGAAGACCGCCGAGCTGTGCCGGAAGCATGGGATCAGTGACGCGACGTTCTACAACTGGAAGGCGAAGTACGGCGGGATGACCGTGTCGGACGCGGCGCGGTTGCGGGCGCTCGAGGACGAGAACCGCCGGCTGAAGAAGCTGCTGGCGGAGTCGATGCTCGACGTGTCGGCGCTGAAGGATCTGCTGGAAAAAACTGACCCGGTCTGGAGATCGCTACGCTGCGGTGGAGAAGCTGATGGCCGACCACAGCTTCTCCGAGCGTCGCGCCTGCAGGCTGATCGGGGTCAACCGGTCGGCGTGGCAATATGAGCCGCTTCGCGGGAAGGACGATGCTGTCCGCGAGCGGATGCGCGAGATCGCGAATGAACGTCGTCGCTTCGGCTATCGACGGCTGGCGATCCTGCTCAAGCGGGAGGGCAAGGGCATGAACCTGAAGAAGGTGTATCGGCTGTATCGCGAGGAGCGACTGACGGTGCGCAAGCGTGGCGGTCGCAAGCGCGCGCTGGGCACGCGGGCGCCGATGGCGATCCCGCAAGAACCCAACCAGCGCTGGTCGCTCGACTTCGTATCGGAATCGTTGGCCTGCGGCCGGCGGTTCCGCATGCTCAACGTCATCGACGACTACAGCCGGGAATGCCTGGGATGCATCGTCGACACCTCGCTGTCGGGTCGGCGGGTTGTTCGCGAGCTGAGCGCCATCGCCGAGCGTCGCGGGCTGCCGTGCATGGTGGTCAGCGACAACGGCACCGAGCTGACCAGTCATGCCGTCCTCGCCTGGTGTCAGGACACCGGGGTCGAGTGGCACTACATCGCCCCGGGGAAGCCGCAGCAGAGTGGCTTTGTGGAATCGTTCAATGGTCGCTTGCGCGACGAGTGTCTGAACGAACACCTGTTCCCCTCGCTGGCTGCGGCGAGACGGATCATCGAGGCATGGCGGACGGACTACAACACCGTGCGTCCGCACAGCAGTCTTGGCGGGATGGCACCCGCCGAGTTTACGAACCGCCCCCGCCAGGGGCATATGAACACCGAAGCTAAGTTATCAGCGGCCTGAAAACGGGGAGCAGGTCAGACCGGGTGGCTGTTTGCAGCCGGATCGGTTAATGCGGTAGCAGCAGCAATGGCTGAATGCATGGCAGCGCCAATCGAAGTCTGCGCTCAAATGGGCGAAGCTGGTAAATCTTAGGTTCGAGAGCGTCACAACGCAAGCGTGGAAGCGCGTAAAGTTTATAACCTTATCGTTTCGAACACCCGAAAAGGTAACGCTGGCCGAGAACGTGCCGAGCTGCACGATGGTATCGTTTGCCTCGCATCCTCAGATTTCATCGTTTCCGCTTGAGACGGTCAGGAAAAGGACTGAGGTTGGCGACCGTCGCGGCGTCATCTCTGCCTTGGTAGATGACGCGGCGATACCTAAATTTCTACAAACCTGCGGACGATCCTGCGGAAACTTGGGGATACCGCGCAGCCGAGGGCGACGCTGAACATCATTACCAGCGGCGCGCCCCATAGTACCGACAGCGAAAACCAAGAATCATCAAAGATGGGACCGATATAGACTGATGCTCATGCCTAACGCAGTGGGAGGCAATCGTGGTCCTTTCAAGGGAGCGGAGAAGTTGGTTAATTCTTTTGGGAACACAGGTGGTTAGCCAAGCGTCAGATCGATGGCGGCACGATTGGAGAACCTGATGCTGGACGACTCTGAGAAACGTGCCGATCATCGCGAGGCGTTGAAAGCTCCACAAATGAGCGGGCTCGTCATTGGAGCACTCGCCGGCGCGTTGGCTTGGATGTTGATCGGCCTGATCGTTTCTGCACTGACTTGACGGTTTAATGGCCGTGATGAGCGCGACAGTTTTGCTAATCGCGCAGGATTTTAGCTCCACTGCCCAGCAACCAAAGCCGCCTGGAACGACATGGCGTACCCGGCGACCTTCTCGGCACGGTCGATCCCGTTGATGATGCGCCGCGCCGACGTGAACTGTACGTTTGTCGCTGGTCCCTTCGCCGGCAGGTAGCTGGCGAACCGCTTCCCGATGAGCCAGCCCTCAGTCTTGCCAAGGGCCATGATCTGCGCGGAGATCTCGGTCTCCATCGCCCGGTCGTAGTTCGACGTCAGCGCGCCCTTCAGTCCGAGCTCGTCGTCCGCGCGCTCGTAGTTATAGTCGTGCGTCAGCTGGACATCGCCGCGGCCGTACGCGACTTGGCCGCCATGCCTCCCAGGCTTGCCATATGGATAGTTGTGGCCGCGGCCGATCTCTGGGACCGGCTGCATCTTCTGAGCGGTCTCGTGAAACGAGGTGGCAAGCCCATACGCCACGTACGCGACGGGCAAGCCCTGCGCGGCAAACGCGGTAAGCTTCGCCTGGATGCTCTCGAGCTGCGCTTGCGTCGTCGTCCCGAACAGCGGTCGAATTGTCGCGAAGAATTTGTCCGGCGACGTCAGCCCATGCGTCAAGCGCGCAGAGGCGGTCGCCGGCTGTGATGCCGTCGGCATGTTTATTCCTTCCATAGTGATTAGGGTTAACATCGCCTCTGGAGGGCGGGCCTAGACGCGGTGGCCGGCAACGCTCCCACCGTGCCGGCGCAGGTCCATTGACTAGTCCTGCAAGCGGCCAGCCTGTTTGTTTTCACAGCATGTTTTTCAGACAGGTTGGCCGCCTAAAGCGTCGAGCCCCTTCGCTACAGTCGCGCTAATTATTCGGTTTGTGAGGGGCCGATATCCGCGTCGGAAGGTTCTGCCCTCGCCGGGGCGTTCTTCCAAGCCGGTCGGCCCGCCCCCACGCCCCCGTGGGTCGGGTCGTTACTTCGCAGGTTTATCAATCGTTTCGACACCGAACACGGCGCCAGCCTTCTGCAGATACTTCTCGGCGATCTTTAAGATGCCCTCGTCGAGCACGCCCAGCCCGGCGCGGTATAGCAGCCCGCCCAATGGTTCGGGACGCATCGCGATCACGATCGCCGCGGACACTGCCAGCGCCATGCCGGTGACCGGAATATCAAGGCTCCAGCGGTGCTCATGCCGGACGGACTGGGCGGCACCGATCCAAAAGCGTGCGGCGAAGCACGCGAACAGCGCCTCAATCATTCCAGCTGCTTCGAATGGATAGCCGAGGAAATGCTAGATTACCGGTACCGACGTCGCGATCGTCGCCCCCTTCTCTGTCAGCGCAGCAGCGGCAACAGGTAGTATAGCCGCCATCGTTGCGCCCCCTTTGTAAATGCTGCCCGTGCCGATCATCGCGTGGAAACCACACCGAGCTCGGTCACCGCGAGCATCGGCCCGCGCGCGATCTCTACGGTTCGGGTCGACCAGTCGCCTGACGTCGATCCCGCCTCCGGGGCCAGCTTGCGAAACCGGTCGGCCCATTCGGGAACGCTGATCCATGGCGGGGGCGTCATGCCCCGGCGCCACGATCGTTCTAGCCGTTCGTCCTTACTCGGCGTTTGCGAAGTCGGCTTCCGGCTCGCCGAGAGACGCGAGGTGCTGCTGGACATGGTCGTTCAGCGCCTCCAGCAGCGGCTCGACAGAGATCCCCAGTGATGCAGCGATCAGTGGCGAGACGCGCGACGGCCAGTTGAGCCAGGCATCTCCCACCGACCGCGCCATGTTGAACAGCAGGGTCTCGGCGACTTCGAGATCGATGACGTCGCCGGCCTCACGTCGGGCTGCCAGCAGGCTTCGGGCGGCAAGGCCGTTTTCCTTTACCCGCTCAGCTTCGCCGGTGAGGGCGAACCTGCCAGCCAAGACTTCGGCAATGAAGTCCTCGTCGTCGAGCCGCAGCGGATCGAGGGTCTCGTCCGCAGGTGCGGACACTTTTGCGTCGCGCTTCGAGGTGCGGACAACAGGTGCGGATATTTGCGCGGTGTCCGCACCTTGTCCGCACGCTTTGCGGTCCTCCGATTGGTCCGCCGCCAGCCCGTGCCGGCGAGTGCCGGATCGAGCTTGCCGTCGGCTGAAAGCCGAAGTTTTCCTTCGCTTATTGCCCGTCGGACCAGCTTATCGCTGCACCCGTCCAGCCGGGCGAACTCGCGAATGCTGACGGTGTCAAAAGGTGCGGACATTCTAGGTGCGGACCCCTTTGGCGACCTGTAGCTGGGGATCATTCACGCCTTTGCCCCCCGTATTACCCAGGATGCCAGGAAGGACGCAAAGCGACCACCCCGGCCCTTTCGTGATCGTGCGCGGTAGCGCAACAATCGTGCGTGTAAACCGGGTCAGGTCAGAGAGTTAGCATCAGTCGTCTGATTACTTGGAGGCGGATGCTGGCTCGCAAATCCGCTGCGGCTTAACGGTGTCAGGCTCGCCGTCCCTGCGGGTAAGGATCGATAGATTTCGGCACTGTCCCCGACCGGTATCTTCTGCGGTGCCAGCGACTACAAAACCATGCGCGCCAGTTGCGAGATCACCCCACTCCTGCACTTCGCCGGTTGCCATTGCCAGCTGCACTGCCTTCGCCACGTCCCCCCTTTGCGCGGGTTGCGCAACGTCACGGTGCGCCGAGGTTGAGGCAATCAGACCCGGAGCAGGCAGGGATACAGTTTGAGAGGTCACCTTCGCCAGCGGGGGGCGGATCAGCGATGCGCGGTGTACCTCGGGCTTGGCGATGCTGACTATGCGTGCCTTCGGTAAGGCGTCCGGGACCGGTACAGCGACCGAGTATACCGATCGGGCGCTAGCATGCTGGGTGGCTAGTCCGATCGATATAGCCACGATCATACAGACCGCAGCAGACGCTCCTAAACGCCAGCTGATCAGCGGCTTGGCAGCGTAAGGCCTGCCATCGCCTGTGAAATGCTGAGCTACCCGTCTATCCCACGCCTCAAAACGAAAGCGACCAAGCTCAATGCTGAAGCCGCGCTCCTGCATCAACGGTGGGATAGGGTAGACCGCGCTCATAAAACCCCTTCGACGACCGATCGAAGGCTAAGCCGTGATGGCGAAGATTACGAGGACTATCGCATCAGACCAAGACGATACCGCATCGAACGGCCATCTAGACCGCACAAACATAGTTACTCGAAAGCACGAAGTTGCGACGGGAACAAGCTTGCCATACCGCAGGACAGTTGCCCGAAGCACTGCTCCCGGGTGAAGGACGAGGGTGGCTTGCCACTGCGCTCGTCACGGTCCGCTTATGCGGCGATTGGCGAGCTATGTACCTCATCCGTTCCAAGTAGCCAAGCCCCGATCTTCATGTTGATGCCGGCAAAGGCGACGAGCACGAACTTGCCGCCACCATCTTTCACCACCTTACCTGACAAGCCAGCATCAGGCCCCTCGGTGACCTTGACTGGCCGACCGATCGTGAACGCCTGTCGCTGGCCCATTTTGGCAGCGCGCTTCCCTCGCTCTTCGATGCGACTAGCTTCGGCGATCTCTGCATCACTGATCGTCGGGATGGCGCCGAGGTATCGGAACACCGAGAATCCGGGATGCCCAGAGAAGGGCAGAGCGGCAAGGCGTGCCAGGTCGTCGCGCCTATCTGCGCGGGCGAACACGAACGTCGGCATGATCGGAGCGCCGCCGACGAAGGCACTTGTCAACGCCGGGCACCGAGCGTGGTCCAGGGCAACGCGCCGTTCCCGGTTTCGATGTTCCCGGCGACCCACGAGAGCCGCGGTTGCGGAGAATGGGTCGCGAGGAGCGGCACGGGCGGCGCGCCGGATGACGGTGAGCGCATGGGGGAGGGTGGGGCGGCTGACGATACCGTCACGCGATTTCGAAAGATCGTCGCATGATACGGCTGCGACCGCTTTCAAAGGCTACGCTCTGTCAGCTCGATTGCTCGTTCAGGATCCGCCGAAGGTTTAGATCTGCGATCAATGCGCCGAGGGCATGCCCGTCGAACGTATGCGGTCGCACCCGTCGATCGGGCAATGAGACCGAGTATCCTCGCCTCGCCTCGATCGGTGTACCCGCGACCTTTTCGATTACCTTGTGCAACGGGCCTTCGAAGAGGATTTCGCGATCCGCTTCCGTGCTGCTCGTCCGGTCCTTGATGCGAATGAGCGTCGCAAGCTCGTTCCATGGAATGTCCATCCCGCTTCACCCCTCTTCTGCTCTCCTGCAGTTATTAAAGCAGTGCTGCCAGATTGGAATTGATGTGGGGCAATACGTCCCCGGGATGGGTGCATCGCGAAGGATGCGGTCGGGGTGGCTGAGATGCAGCGACACGCAGACCATCGTCCCGCGCATCGCCACGTCAGTTGTCCGATCAATCGGTCTCGCTCGTGCCGCTGCCGTCGTCGGTCGACTTCCAATTGCCTTCGGCGACCTTGTCGTCATCGCCTTCGATCGCCTGCTCGTACGCAGCGCTTTCGTCCGCGATGCCGGCCTCCGCGCTCTTCTTGGCGGTGTCCTTGAAGTCAGCTGCGCTCGGGTCGGTCTTTTTGCCGTCGGTCATGGTCTGCTCCTGTACTGGAATGGTTCGAACGCGCGACGACCGTGGGCGGGTTCCAAACGCTCTTCCTATCCCTGGTCAACATTCGGGAGCATCCACTGATGCGCCTTGCACTGGAGCGGCTGCCTGATTGGCCTGTCGCCATGAACCGGGAGTTGGCGCTCGCGTGCACCGGTGTCGCTGAAGCCCAGCTCCGCGAGTGGGAACGGCGCGGCACTGTCCGCTTCTGCATGCGCGGACCTCGGGGCGCCGCGATCGCAGCCCGCTCTTCGCTAGACGCCGCGGTCCAGAGTCTGTTCGCAGCGACCGCCGACGATGGCGCAATTGAATTCGACTGATGGCGATCGCGCGACTGCCGGCATACGTCCGGCCGATGAAGCTCGCCGGCGACAAGACCGGCTACTATTTCGAGCTGCCCGCTTGGGCGCGACCGACGAAGGATCGTATTCGAGCTTCAGTACGTTGCGGACGCTTGCGTTCGACAAGATCAAGATCGACCGCGAATTCGTGACGAACGTCGACACGCGGCGCGATAGCCAGGCGATCTGCCAGAGCATCGTCGCGCTGGGCCGAGGGCTCGGTATCCGCGTCCTTGCCGAAGGTGTCGAACGGCGTGCCGAGTATGAATGGCTGTTGCGTCACGGGTGCAGCCATTTCCAGGGCTATTATTTCTCGCCACCGCTAACCGGCGCGGATTTCGTCGCGTTTGCGCGCGACACCACCGGTCTCGCCAAGTTGCTGGCCATCCAACCGCGTATCCGAAGTCGGATCACCGAAAGGCTTACCGCATGACTCCCTCCTTCCGCACCACGACACGCGTTGGAGCGCTGATACTGACTCTGGCGATAACGGCCTGTTCGCATGGACCCAAGGCCGGGCCGCAACTCGCGCCGATCGCGACGACCACACCGGCGAATGAGATCGACACGATCCTGTCTCTGCTCGATCTGGGCGAGGTGGGCGCTGCGAAAAAGCGCATTGCCGCAATATTGAAGAGCGATCCGATGGACCCGTCGGCCCAAGTGCTGCGCGCTTCGATCGATGAGGACCCTAAGGCGCTGCTTGGGCCGACGAGCTTCGCCTATGTCACGCAGGCTGGCGACACGATGTCGGGGCTGGCGCAGCGTTTCCTGGGCAACCGCCTGAAGTCGTATCAGCTCGCGCGCTACAATGGGATCGCCAAGCCCGCCGACCTTACCGCCGGACAGACGTTGCGCATTCCGGGCGTGCTGCCACGCGCCCAAGTGCCCAAGCGGATCGAACCACGGTCCGCGACGCCTGCTGCATTGAAAGCCAGGTCCGCCGCACCGAAGCCTGTATCGGTCGCCAAACCGTCCCCCGTGGTGGTTAATCCGGGCGCGGCACGGCAGGCGCGCGTGGCGGGGCTCGCGGCGCTCAATGCAGGCAATGTCGCCCGTGCCGTAGGTCTGCTGCACCGCGCCGCCGCGCTCGATCCGCGGAACCCGGTGATCTCGCGCGACCTCGCGCGCGCCGAGCGGATCGCTGCTACCGTCAAGGCGCGCAAATGATGACCGAGATGCTGGGACGCTACCGGATTGACGGACGGCTGGGCGAGGGCGCGATGGCGGATGTCTATCGTGCCTTTGATCCGGGGATCGGCCGGACCGTCGCGATCAAGGTGCTGAAACCCGACTATGGCCGCGATCCTGAACTCGGCGAACGCTTTCTGCGCGAAGCGCGCGCGGCAGGCGCCCCGAACCATCCGAACATCGCCACGATCTACGATGTCGGCGAAGCGCAGGGCGTCGCCTATATCGCCATGGAGTTGATCGAGGGACAACCGCTCGACACGCTTCTCCAAGAGCAGGGTCGTCTGCCCTATGAGCGGGTGCTGGCACTGGGGCAGCAACTCGCCTCGGCACTCGATTATGCACATAAGGCAGGGGTCGTTCACCGCGACGTCAAGCCATCGAACATCCTATTGTCGGCGGACGGCCGCACCGCAAAGCTGCTCGATTTCGGTGTCGCGCGGATCGGCGAGATCGACGTGTCGGGAGCGGAGGGCCGGCTCGCGCGGACGCAGGTCGGGCAGATGATCGGTACGCCGCGGTATATGAGTCCCGAGCAGGCGCTTGGCATCCCGGTCGATCGACGCTCCGACCTCTTCTCGCTCGGTGTGGTGCTGTACGAGATGGTGACGGGCAAAGTCGCTTTCCCGGGCATGGGGCTGGCGACGCTTGCCATTCAAATCTCACAGGAACGCGTCGAGCCGATCGCACGCTCGGTTGCCGATTGCCCACCTGGCCTGCGGTTCGTCATCGACAAGTTGCTCGCGAAGAAACCCGATCAGCGTTTCGCCGATGGCGACGCGGTGTATCAGGCACTGACCCGCGAGATTGCGGCAACCGGCGAAGCGTCGACGGGGCGGCGTGGCCTGCCGCTGAAGATCAAGCTGCCTCTGGCGCTCGTCACCGTTACCGCGATCGCACTGGTCGCGAGCGTGTCGTCGATTCTCGCGCGCGAACAGCGAACGCTTGAACATATGGCGATTGTTTCGGGCGGCTCGATTGCCGCCTTCGTTACCAGCAACACCGCGGTGTTGGCGGCCGACAATGCAGGCCTGGCACCCGAGCAGCAGGACTGGACCGCGCTGCAGGCGTTCGTCGCATCGGCGTCGCGCGATCAGGAGATCCGCGACCTGGTGGTCGCGGATACTGGCGGGATCGTGCGCGCCGCCGAGAACGTCAAGCTGATCGGTACACGCTATCGCGCGCCCGTGGGCGAGGCCGCGATCAGCGGGGATGCGGGCGTCACGGCCGCACCGGATCGTGGAACGGGTGCCGGGCTGCGTTTCGTCCGACCGATCCGCTATGCCGGTGCCCGGTTCGGCACGGTCGATCTGGTGCTACGCCGCGCCGCGCTCGACGCCGCGATCGACAATGCGAGAACGCTGCTGATGGTGCTGTCGCTTGTCATCATGGGCGTTGTGCTGGTGATCGGCTATCTCAGCGGCGCGATGGTCGCGCGGCCATTGGCACGATTGCGGAAAGCGCTCGACGAAGCGGCAAAGTCCGATTTCGGCCTGCGCATCTCGCATCGCCGCCGCGACGAATTCGGCGCGGCGTTCGATGCCTTCAACCGTGCCGCCGCCGCGGTCGAACCGCATCTGGCTGGCACGGGCGCGCAGGCCGACAGCGCCATGCTCGCCACGCGTGTTGCGCCGTCTCCCCGTCTGGCTGCCTGAGGATCGTCTCTATGTACATGTTGCAGCTTTTCGATACGGATGACGTGATCCAGCCCCTCGACGTGCGGCTGATCAGGGAGGGCCTGCTGACGATAGGGCGGGATGCCGATGCCGACTGGCCGATTGCCGACCCCGATTGTGCCTTGTCGCGCGCGCACTGCGAATTGAGCGTCGATCGCGATGGCCTGACGCTGCGCGCGCTGGGGGCGAACGGGGTGTTCGACGCCGATACGGGCGAGCGTTTTCCGCAGGCGATCGACGTGCTGCTGCCGGTGCCGAGCGCGCTCCGGCTTGGGCGGTTCAAGATGGTCGCTACGCATGCACCGCACGGCGACATCGAGGTCGATGGCGCGCTGACCATGGTGTTGACGCCGCCGCTCGGCTCTTCCGTCGACGTGCCGAGCGACTGGGTCGATGCCAGCACGCCGCACGTTGCCGGCGAGGGATCGCTGCTCGAGGCGTTCTGCGAGGGCGCCGGGCTCGATTGTTCGCTGTTGTCTGCCGAGGAGCCGACCGAGATCATGCGACGGGCGGGGGCGGTGTATCGACAGATGGTGCTGGGCATTGGTGATCTGATGGCGGAGCGCGACCATGCGCGCGGGCGTTATCAGCTGACCCGTACGACGATCAGCGGCGCGGACAATAATCCGTTCAAATGGGCACCGACGCAGCGGCTTGCGATCGACCTGCTGCTCGCGGAGTCGACGGGGTTCTTATCGGGACCCGCAGCGCTGAAGGCCTCGTTTCGCGATGTGAAGCGGCATCTCGTCGCAACCTTCGCGGGCTTGCAGGAAGCCTTCGCGCGGCGATCGGAAGTTTTGCGCCTGCGGTGCTCGACGCAGCGGTGGCAGACCGCGTTACGATGCTGAAGAGCCGTGCGGGCTTGCAGATGGCGGAGGTGGCTGAGCGTCACGCCGATTTGACGCGACAGATCGCGGAGTCCGCGCCGGGGTCGCTCGATCGCGCCTTCGCGGTGGCCTACGACGCCACCGACTCTGCGATGGCGCGTGACAGCGTATGAACCTCGGCGGTCTGCTGCGTCGCAAGGTGCGTATGGTTCCGGTCAGGACCTGTCCCGCAGGTTATCGATCGGAGGGGCGGACGCACGTTGGGCGCGTGCGGGCGGTTAACGAGGATCGGCTCCTCGACCGTGCCGACCGGGGTCTTTGGGCGGTGGCCGACGGTATGGGCGGACACAGCGGAGGAGCAGCGGCAGCGACCACCGTCGTGCGGATGCTCGATGCGCTGGCGGACGATCCTCGACCGATCGACGATGCCCGTTTGCGCGACGCGCTCGCCCGCGCAAACCGGGCAATTCATCAAGACGGCAGCGCCGACGCGACCAGCGGTGCGACGGTGGTGGTCGCGTTGACCATGGGACCGACCGCGGTGATCTGCTGGGCTGGCGACAGTCGCGCCTATCGCATTCGCGGCGGACGCGCCGAGCAACTGACGCGGGACCATAGCGTCGTGCAGGAGATGATCGATGCGGGCGTACTGAGCGCGGCCGCGGCGGAGCGGCATCCGCAGGCGAATGTCGTGACGCGCGCGCTCGGTGTTGCGCCGACGGTCATCGTCGACAGCGTGCGGGTCGCGCTGGAGCCGGGCGATCGCTTGTTTCTGTGCTCCGACGGCGTGTCCCGGTCGGTCGATCCCCGTGATTTCGTCACCATGCCGGAATCGATAAGCGACAGTGCCGACCGGTTCCTCGCAAACGCACTGCAACGCGATGGAAGTGACAATGCAACCTTGGTCGTGATCGCTGTTTCGTGACCTGAAATACCGGACTAAGTGCGCTCCGCTGCAGCATCCATAGCGATCCTCGACTGCGGGAGGTTCGCTCGCTCGCGACCTGATCGCTTCGGGGCGTGCGGCGTCGGAGGTAGCTCAGCATCGGACGAAAGGTCGCGAACCGCGCTAGAAACCTATCCCGTTCTCGCAGGAAAGGGAGCGCGTTGCGTACGTCCTGACTTTGCCAGAGACGCGGTTAAGACCTTGTACCGCGCAATCGCCAAGAGGGGTGAAGCTCAGACCCGCGGTGCACGCGACGACTGCGCCGCGAGGCTATCAGCGGATTTCCGCGGGGGCGGTGAATACCTTACTGCTATCGCCGGGCTGTAAAAAATGGTGGACGCACTTGGGCTCGAACCAAGGACCCGCTGATTAAGAGTCAGCTGCTCTACCAACTGAGCTATGCGTCCATTCCGGGGCGGTTTTGAGTGGCGCCCTGGTGTGGCGCCCCGCTGCTGGAGGCGCGCTGTTAGCAGACTCATCGGGACCCGCAACCCCCTTTTCGTCGATCCGAGTCCCTTTTCTTCAAATACGCAGTCTTTTTGCGGATTAGGCCGCTTTTCGACCTACCAGCCGACCGTCTTGCGGTTCTGGCGGTCGATCGACATGAGGATGCCGAGGCACAACAGCACGGTCATCTGCGCCGAGCTGCCGAAGCTCACCAGCGGCAACGGGATGCCGACGACCGGCGCCAGACCCATCACCATCATCAGGTTGATCGCGACGTAGAAGAAGATCGTCGTCGACAGCCCGGCAGCAGTGAGGCGGCCGAAGCGGGTCTGCGCGCGCTGGCCGACCTCAATCCCCCAGCGGATCACCAGCAGGAAGGCCAGGATCAGCAGGCAGCCGCCGACCAGCCCCCATTCCTCCGCCATCGTCGCGAAGACGAAGTCGGTATGGCCCTCGGGGAGGTAGTCGAGATGGCTCTGCGTGCCCTGGAGGAAGCCCTTGCCCCAGATCCCGCCCGAGCCGATCGCAATCTTCGACTGGCTGATGTGATAGCCGGTGCCGAGCGGATCGCTCTCGGGATCGAGAAAGATCAGGATGCGGTTGCGCTGGTAATCGTGGAGCAGGAAGTTGATCGAGAGCGGGATCGCCACCGCCGCCGCGATCGCGCCGCCGACGAACAGCCGCAGCGGGATGCCGGCGAGGAACATCACCGTCGCGCCGCCCGCGCAGATCATCAGCGCGGTCCCGAGATCGGGCTGAAGCATCACCAGCGCAGCAGGGACGCCGATCAGCATCGCCGCAGGCCAGATCGCGCCGAACCGCCGCGTCTCGTTGGGCGGGAGCATGTCGTAGAATTTGGCGCAGGCGAGCACGATGCCGGGTTTCATGAACTCGGACGGTTGCAGGCGGATGAAGCCGAGGTCGAGCCAGCGCTGCGACCCGCCCGACACTTTCCCCAGCACCTCGACCGCGATCAGCGAGACGACGAGGATCGCGTAGGTCGGCAGCGATCCCGCCTTCCACACGCTCTCGGGGACGTAGGAGAGCCCGATCGCGCCGGCCAGCAGGACGAAGAAGCGGATGCCCTGCGACAGCGCCCAAGGGTGCAGCGAGCCACCCGCCGCGGAATAGAGCACGACCTGGCCGAAACAGCCGATCGCGACGACCAGCAGGATCACCATCCACGGCAGCTTGGCGAGCGGTTCGGGGACGATGCGGTTCACGGCTGACGGTCCCTTGAATCATCTTCGGCGACGGTATTGCCGGGCGTGGTGAGGGCTTCCTGCGTCGCGTTGGCCATGTCGGTGGCGTTCTCGACCGCAGGCGCGTCGCTGGGGACAATCGCGTCGGTCTTGGTCGCGATCGCCGCTGGCGGCGCGGATTGTGCCTTGCGATAGGTCTCCGCGGTCGCCGCCATGCGGGTGCGGATGTCGCCGCCCCAAGTCGGTTCGACCTCGGCGAGCGATTTCAGCGCACGCTCGCGGTCGAGCATATAGGTCATGATGTCTCGGCCAATCATCGGCGTGTCGAGATTGCGCACGGTATGGCCGTTATGCTCGAGCACCACGGCGAGCGCATAGCGTGGGTTGTCGGCGGGCGCGAAGCCGATGAACAGCGCGTGGTCGCGCATCTTGAACGGCAGCTGGCCGTTCTTGAGCACGCCCGAGCGTCGCTCGGCCATCGTGATGCGGCGGACCTGCGCGGTGCCGGTCTTGCCCGCGATCGCGACGCCAGGGATCAGTAGCTTGGCCGCGCCGCCGGTGCCGCCCTGGTTGATCACCCCGAACATCGCATCGCGAACGCGCGCGAGATGCTCGGAGTCGATCGCGAGGGCAGGGGAGTCGCGGTGGACGTGGCTGGCGAGGATGCTTGGCTGCAACGCGCGCCCCGAGGCCAGCCGCGCGGCCATCACCGCGAGCTGCAACGGGTTGGCCAGCACATAGCCCTGGCCGATCGACGCGTTGAGGGAATCCGCGACGGTCCAGTCGTGCTTGTATTTCTTCAGCTTCCACGCCGGATCGGGCACCGTGCCGTAGCGCTGCGTCGAGAAGGGCAGGTCGAACTTCTGGCCGAGGCCCAACGTGCGCGCGATTGGCGCGATCGCGTTGTAGCCGACCCGCCGCGCCATCTCGTAGAAATAGATGTCGCAGCTCTGCATGATCGCGTTTTTCAGATCGAGCGGACCGTGGCCACTCTTCTTGTGGCAATGGAACACGCTGGTCCCGAGCCGCATCGCGCCGGAACAGTTCACGCGGGTCATCGGATCGATGCCGGCGTTCATCAGCGCGAGGCCGTTCATCGGCTTGACGGTCGAGCCCGGCGGATACAGCCCCTGCGTGACCTTGTTCATCAGCGGCACGTGATCGTCGTCGCTGAGCATCTGCCATTCGAGATGGCTGATCCCATCCGAAAAGCTGTTCGGATCATAGGCCGGCATCGACACCATCGCGAGCATCTCGCCGGTGCGGGTGTCGAGCACGACGACCGATCCGGAATTGGTGCCGAGGCGCCGCGCGGCATATTCCTGGAGGCCCGCGTCGATCGTCAGCCGCGCGGTCTTGCCGGGGACGTCGGGCTTGGTGGCGAGTTCGGCGACCAGCTTGCCGCGCGCGGTGACCTCGACGCGCTTAGCGCCGGCGACGCCGCGCAGTTCGGGTTCGAGCATCTTTTCGAGCCCGTCCTTGCCGAGCTTGAAGCCAGGGGTGACGAGCAGCGGGTCGCGGGTTTTCTTGTACTGTTCGGCGTTGGGCACGCCGACATAACCGGTCAGGTGCGCGACCGCGGCACCCGCCGGATAGCTGCGCGCAAAGCCGCGGGTGGGCGCGACGCCGGGGAGTTCGGGGAGGCGGACGCTGACTGCTGCGAACCGCTCCCAATCGAGATTCTCCGCGACTTGGACCGGCTGGAACCCGGCGGCGTGCTCCAGGTCGATCGCAATCCGCTCGACTTCCTCGGGCGGCAGCTGGAGGATGCGGCCGAGCAGCGGCAGCACGCGCTCCTTGTCGCGGAGGCGGTCGGGGATGATGTCGACGCGGAAATCGGTGCGGTTGTTGGCGATCGGCACGCCGTGGCGATCGACGATCCAGCCGCGCCGCGGCGGCAACAGCGTCATGTTAACGCGGTTGCTCTCGGACATTGCCGTGTAGCGCTCGTTCTGCGCCACCGACAGCCACGCCATGCGCCCGGCGAGCAGCAGCCCGACGCCGCCTTGCGCCGCGCCCAGCATCCAGGCGCGCCGCGAAAAGCTGTACGCCTGCGACATCTCGGTGACGATCCGCGGGGTATTCCTCATTCGGCGCCGCGCTTGTTCTGGATCGCCGCGACGATGCGCGCCGCGAGCGGGAAGGTGAGGATCGTGACCGCGATCTGCGCGATCAGGATCGTATCGACATGCGCGCCGACGGGCACCGCGATGAAGCGGCCGACGATGATGCACAGCGCGATCAGCCCGCTCGCGATCAGCCAGTCCTGCCAGTGATCGCGGAACGCCAGGCGCTGTTCGATCATGTCGATCGCGACGAACGCCAGCGACCAGAGCAGCACCGAACTACCGAGCGGCTGCCCGCTGACGAGATCATCGAAGAAGCCGAGCGGGGCGGCGGCCCAGGGCCGGAACGCGAACCGAGCGAGCAGCCGCCACGCGAGCAGCACGACCAGCCCGAACGGCGGCAATAGCGGGATCGTGGCGATCACCGGAATGATCGTCACCAGCGATCCCGCCATCACCGTCAGCCACGGGATGATCCGGGCGCGGCTCGCGGGGAGCTTGGTCTCGAACGGCTTGTAATCGACGCTGTCGACGACGCGCGGGCGACTCATTGCTGCGCCACCGGACGGGGCGGCGGTACCGGCATGAACATCCGCTCGACCAGCGCAAAATCGAGCGTGTCGGGATCGGCGAACGCGCGCGCCATCACCGAATCCGAGCCAGCCTTAGTCACCCGCGCCACGGGAACTCCCGGCGCATAGATTCCGCCAGTGCCGGTCGTCACGAACAGGTCACCCGCGTTGAAGCGGACGTTGGTCGCGTTGACCGAGCGGATGTCGATCATCCCATCGCCGCGCCCCGCCGCGATCGCCGGCATGCCGTCGCGGGTGCGGCGGACGGGGACGATGCTGTCGCCGTCGCTCAGCAGCAGCACGCGCGCCGCGTTCGGTCCGGTCTCGACGACGCGCCCGATCAAGCCGTCGGGCCCGCGCACCGGCATGCCCGGCAGCACGCCGTTCCAGCGGCCCGCATTGAGCAGCGCATACCGCCGCCCGCTCGACGCACTCGAACTCACCAGCCGCGCGGTCACCACGGGGTCGGGCGAGCGATCGCGGATCGCCAACAGCGAGCGAAGCCGCCGGTTGTCATACGCGATCGTCCGGGCGCGCATCAGCAGCGCGCGCGTCCGCTCGCGATCGGAGCGCAGCGCGACGTTCTCCTGCTTCACGAAGAAGTAATTGCCGATCGCATCGGGGATGCCCGAGATCGACGAGCCGACCGTGGCGAGCCCGGTCGACACCGGCGTCGTCACCCCTGCAACGCCCATCCGCAGCGCCGAAAACGCAGGCGGATTGAAGACCGACGCGACGAGCAGCACCAGGCCCACCACCGCACCAGCGACGGCGAGCACATAGCCCATGAACACACCATATTGCCGACGCCGGGAAAACCCCGTGCGCCGGTCGCGGGCTGGCGCCATGCGCCTGTCCCCCTGTCTCGGGCGCCGGCGAACCGCGAGGGCCAGATCCCCCGCGACTCGGACGACGCGATTTCGTGTCCGCGTGTCTTAAAGCAAAAACAAACTCTTAGCCGCTCATCAGCACGCCGCGGAACAACGGATCCTCAAGCGCGCGACCGGTGCCGAGCGCGACGCAGGTCAGCGGGTCCTCGGCTACCGTCACTGGCAGACCGGTCTCGTCGCGCAGCACTTCGTCCAGCCCCTGAAGCAACGCGCCGCCGCCGGTGAGCACGATGCCTTGGTCGACGATGTCCGCGGCCAGCTCGGGCGCGGTGTTCTCGAGCGCGACGCGGACGCCCTCGACGATCGTCGCGACCGGCTCGCTCAGCGCCTCGGCGATCTGGCCCTGGTTGATCTGGATCTCTTTCGGCACGCCGTTGACGAGATCGCGGCCCTTGATCTGAATGATCATGCCGATGCCGTCGACCGGCGGCTTGGCGATGCCGACCTCCTTCTTGATCCGCTCCGCGGTCGCTTCGCCGATCAGCAAATTATGGTTGCGGCGAACATAGGAGACGATCGCCTCGTCCATCTTGTCGCCGCCGACGCGCACCGAGGTGGTGTAGGCGAGACCGCGCAGCGACAGCACCGCGACTTCGGTCGTGCCGCCGCCGATGTCGACGACCATCGAACCGATCGGCTCGGTGACCGGCATGTCCGCGCCGATCGCCGCCGCCATCGGCTCCTCGATCAGCCAGACCTGCGACGCGCCCGCGTTCGACGCGGCATCGCGGATCGCGCGGCGCTCGACTTTGGTCGAACCCGACGGCACGCAGATCACGATCTCGGGCCAGCGCGCGAACTTGCGCGGGCCGTGGACCTTCTGGATGAAATACTTGATCATCTGCTCGGCGACGTCGATGTCCGCGATCACGCCGTCGCGCAAAGGCCGGATCGCCTCGATGTTGCCCGGCGTCTTGCCCATCATCATCTTGGCGTCGTCGCCGACCGCCTTGACGCGCTTGATGCCGTTGATCGTCTCGACCGCGACCACCGACGGCTCGTTCAGGACGATGCCGCGGCCACGGACGTAGACGACGGTGTTCGCGGTGCCGAGGTCGATCGCCATGTCGTGCGACATGAACTTGAAGAAACGCGAGTAGAAGGCCATTCAATCAGGGTCCCGTAATCCTGGCCGCCGGACGGGCGGCACATCGCACACATCATCTCGCGTGACCCGCCGGTGATGTCGAGCACCGGGTGCCTGTTTAAATGGCGTTTGCGGGTCGCGGGATGCCGTCGCTTGGTCTAGACGCAAACCCATGTCAATACGGCGTCTCCCCGAGCATCTGGTCAATCGCATCGCCGCCGGTGAAGTGGTGGAAAGACCCGCCAGCGCGTTGAAGGAGTTAGTCGAAAACGCGATCGACGCCGGCGCTGGACGCGTCGCGATTCTCCTTGTCGAAGGCGGCACTTCGCGGATCGAAGTCGCCGACGACGGCTGTGGGATGACCCCTGCGGACATGGCTCTGGCGCTCGAACGCCATGCCACCTCGAAGCTACCCGACGAGTTTATCGAATCGGTCGTGACGTTGGGCTTTCGCGGCGAGGCGTTGCCCTCGATCGCGAGCGTCGCAAGGCTGACGATCGAGAGCCGGATCCGCGGTGCCGAAGGCTGGGCGCGGACGGTCGACAATGGCCGGGTCGATCGCGAAGGCCCTGCCGCGCTCCCGCCCGGTACGCGCGTGGTGGTCGAGGATCTGTTCGCCCGCGTCCCCGCCCGCCGCAAATTCCTCCGATCCCCCCGCGCGGAGTATGCCGCCTGCCTCGACGTCGTCCGCCGGCTCGCAATGGCGCGGCCTGACATCGGCTTCACGCTGGAGCATGACGGCCGCCGCGCGCTGTCGGCGATGCAGGTCGAGGACAGGCCGGGCAGGGTGGCAACGCTCACCGACCGCGCGCTCGCCGACAATTCGGTCGCGATCGATCTCGAACGCGAAGGTCTGGTACTCGGCGGCGTCGCCAGCCTGCCGACCTATAATCGCGGCATCGCCGACCACCAGTATCTGTTCGTCAACGGCCGCCCGGTAAAGGACCGCCTGCTGATGGGCGCGATCCGCGGCGCCTATGCCGAGATGCTCCCGCGCGACCGCCACGCCGTCGTCGCACTGTTCCTCGACATCCCCACCGACCAGGTCGACGTCAACGTCCACCCCGCCAAGACCGAAGTCCGCTTCCGCGACCCCGCGATGGTCAGAGGCCTCATAGTCTCCGGCCTCCGCCGCGCCCTGGACGCAGCCGGCCACCGCAGCCAACGCGCCAGCGAGTCCGCCCTCTCGATGTGGCAACCGGAAAACATCTCCTCTCCCCCGGGGGGAGAGGAAGGGGCCCATCCGCAAATCGGATGGGAAGGTGAGGGCACGCCCCAAAGGCTCCCGCTGGAAAGCCGAAGCTACAGCACCGTAAACGAAGCCCGCCCCACCTTCTTCGCCGCACCCCCGCAGGCGCGCGCCGAACCCGCCTGGACGCCTCCACCTCAAACCGCCGCCTTCCCCATGGGCGTAGCCAGAGGCCAAGTCGCGAAAACCTACATAGTCGCCGAAGCCGAAGACGGCCTCGTCCTCGTCGACCAGCACGCCGCCCACGAACGCCTCGTCCTAGAACGCATGCGCGCAGCCCTGATCGGCGGCACCATAGCGAGCCAGGCCCTGTTGATTCCCGAAGTCGTAGAACTCGACGAATCCGCCTGCGACCGCCTCGAATCCCGCGCCGAGGAACTGTCTGAGTTCGGCCTCGACCTCGAACGCTTCGGCCCCTACGCGATGCTCGTCCGCGCCACCCCAGCCTTGCTCGGCCAAAGCGACCCCAAAGGCCTCGTCACCGACCTGGCTGACGAACTCGCCGCCTTCGACGAAGCCCTATCCCTAAAAGAGCGCCTCGACGCAGTAGCCGGCACGATGGCCTGCCACGGCTCGGTCCGCGCGGGTCGCATATTGTCGGTAACTGAAATGAACGCGCTGCTTCGAGAAATGGAAGTCACCCCGCACTCGGGCCAATGCAACCACGGCCGCCCCACTTGGGTGAAACTGGCGCACGGCGATATCGAGAAGCTCTTCGGGCGGAAGTGACCGGGCTTTACGCGGCCTTGCGGGGGCGTCCGCCCTTCGCGCCATTCGCCCGCGCCGCCGCAGCCTTGGCGGGCGACGTCGTCTGTCCCGCATGACGCGCCAACTCACGCGTCATCCAGTCGCGCGTACCGAAAAGGCTTGATACCAGCGCCGGTACGTAGAGGTCGGCATCGAGCGCAGGCCAATGGAGATTGAACCCGAGGCCGTCGACTTCGACGTGGGCAAGCTGATCGTCGGTCGCACCGCTCAGATCCTGGACGAGCCGAGCCGGAAAGGCATAGGCGCAACCATTGGTCAGATCGATCGTCACGCGTCCGGTCGTGCGATCATAACGGGCTTCTGCCGCCCGCACCGCGGTCGTCATCAACTCCTGCCCGCGCGCTTCCGCCGCGTCGAACTGGGCTTCAAGTTGGGCGTCAGTCTTTTGAACCATGTATCTTCTCCCACTCCGCGAGAAAGTGCGCTTGATGCTCCATCGCCTCCGCCATCAGGCGGCGGATGTCGGCACGTTTGATGCCGATGCTCTGGATCATCTCCGGTCTGCCATCTGCGCTCAGCAGATTGATCTTGGCCTGTCCTGCGCCGGTGATGTGAACATGCGCGGGTTCGTGATCCAGGGTGTAGATCACGAACCGAAAGCCAAGGGCGCGGTGAACTACACCATCACGTCAAATAACCCATCCGATGGGTTTTCACAATGGAGCGGCTATTAGGTGCTTGGACAGTGGTACTTGGAGAGTGATGTGCAAAGGAGTTGCCATAAGGTCAGGCGTGGCATTGGCATTGTCGCGGCATTCCGGGCACAAGGTCGCAAATGGACTCCTCTCCCTATTCGGCCTAGCCGCAGTCTCCTTCACCCTGCTATGCTACGCCAAGGAGGCCGGGACGCACTGGTGGACGCTCGGCTTTGCGTTTGGCTGTGTGCTCGGCTCGATCTACGGCTTCCTCCAGGGTGCTTGGCCGTTCGGGGTGGTCGAGCTGATCTGGACGGTCGTCTCGTTCCGCCGCTGGCTCAAGCTGCGCCAAGCCGTACCGCCCGCCGCGGAACCGCTCGCTTGACACTGCGTTAGCGCGCGCCTATTCGAACTTTCCCCGACACGACGGTTCCGGCGGCGCTTGTTTGCGTTCGTCGCTATCGTGCGTTTCGGTTCATCGCTAAGAGATGGGGTCTGTGCAGCCATGCCGGACCTCGTGGAGCAGGAGAACCAAGTTCATGGCACGTATCGCGGGTGTTAATATCCCGACCAACAAGCGCGTGGTGATCGCGCTGACCTATATTCATGGCATCGGTTCGACCAAGGCCAAGGAAATCGTCGCGAAGCTCGGCATCGCCGACACTGCCCGCGTCCAGGACCTGACCGACCAGGAAGTCCTGCACATCCGCGAGACGATCGACGCCGATCACACCGTCGAGGGCGATCTGCGCCGCCAGACCTCGATGAACATCAAGCGCCTGATGGATCTCGCCTGCTATCGCGGCCTGCGTCATCGCAAGGGCTTGCCCGTACGCGGCCAGCGCACGCATACCAATGCGCGCACCCGCAAGGGCAAGGCCAAGCCGATCGCCGGCAAGAAGAAGTAATCCACTTTTTCAATGGATTACTCCGCCGGCGCTGGTCCCAACGGGCCGCCCGGCGTCACGCAGATACAGGTCAGGAAATACACCATGGCACGCGAACCTCAGCGCATTAAGCGGCGCGAGCGCAAGAACATCACCTCTGGCGTCGCTCACGTGAATGCCAGCTTCAACAACACCATGATCACGATCACCGATGCCCAGGGCAACGCGATCTCGTGGTCGTCGGCCGGCGCAATGGGCTTCAAGGGCTCGCGCAAGTCGACTCCGTACGCGGCCCAGGTCGCAGCGGAAGACGCCGGCAAGAAGGCCGCCGAGCACGGCGTCCGGACTATCGAAGTCGAGGTCAAGGGCCCCGGCTCGGGTCGCGAATCGGCACTGCGCGCGCTTCAGGCAGTCGGTTTCCAGATCACGTCGATCCGCGACGTGACCTCGATCCCGCACAACGGCGTGCGCCCTTCGAAGCGTCGTCGCGTCTGATTCTCCGCCTCCCGTGCGCGGTTGATCGCGCCGCACGGGTGTATTTTATTGGTCGGCGGACACACCCGTTCGCCGGCCCCCAAATTAGGGGAAGCATGTGTCTGTCAACGCAAAGAACTGGCAGGAACTCAAGAAGCCCAGCGGCCTGGAGAAAAAGGCCGGTGGCGACACCAAGCGCAAGGCGACCTTCATCGCCGAGCCGCTCGAGCGTGGCTTCGGCCTGACGCTCGGCAACGCGCTGCGTCGCGTGTTGCTCTCGTCGCTGCAGGGCGCGGCCGTCACCTCGATCAAGATCGAGAACGTGCTGCATGAGTTCTCGTCTCTGGCCGGCGTCCGCGAGGACGTGACCGACATCGTCCTCAACGTGAAGCAGATCGCGATCCGCATGCAGGGCGAGGGGCCCAAGCGCCTCCAGCTCTCGGCAACGGGTCCGGGTGAAGTCAAGGCCGGCGACATCGCCGTCTCGGGCGACATCGAGATCATGAACAAGGATCTCGTGATCTGCCACCTCGATGAGGGTGCGACGCTCAACATGGAGCTGACCGCCGATATCGGTAAGGGTTACGTGCCCGCGACCGCAAACCGCCCGGCCGACGCGCCGATCGGTCTGATCCCGGTCGATGCGCTGTACTCGCCGGTACGTCAGGTTTCGTACAAGGTCGACCCGACCCGCGTCGGTCAGGACCTGGATTACGACAAGCTGACGCTGACGATCGAAACCGACGGCACGATCACCCCGGAAGACGCTGTGGGTTACGCAGGGCGCATCCTCCAGGACCAACTCGCGCTGTTCGTCCACTTCGACGATTCGTCGGTCACGCGCTCGTCGGCCCCGATCGGCCAGGCAGCCCCTGCTGCCGGTGGTGCGGAGCCAGCAGGCGACACGCAGCAGATCAACCGTTACCTTCTCAAGAAGGTCGACGAGTTGGAGCTGTCGGTGCGTTCGGCGAACTGCCTCAAGAACGACAACATCATCTACATCGGCGATCTGGTCGGCAAGACCGAAGCCGAGATGCTGCGTACGCCTAACTTCGGCCGCAAGTCCTTGAACGAGATCAAGGAAGTGCTGTCGTCGATGGGTCTTCGCCTGGGTATGGAAATCCCCGGCTGGCCACCTGAGAACATCGAAGAGATGGCCAAGAAGCTCGAGCAGGAAATAATGGGCTAAGCGCTTCCGGACCCCATGCCGTCACCCCAGCGAAAGCTGGGGTATCGCGGTTCGGGTCCGGTCCGTTCCTCATGGAGATCCCAGCGTTCGCTGGGATGACGGTGAGGCTGAGGAAGCGTCCTAGGCGTAACCTTATCCTAACCTTCTTTTACGAAAGGCGATCGGTCGCGGCCTTAACGGCGACCAGCTCCCGGGTACCTCATACGGCCCCTGAACGAACGAAAAGGTATTAAACATGCGCCATCGCGTAGGCGGCCGTAAGCTTCAGCGGACCTCGGCCCACCGTCTTGCTCTGTTCCGCAACATGAGCGCCGCGCTCATCAAGCATGAGCAGATCACCACCACCGTCGCCAAGGCGAAGGAACTGCGTCCTTACGTCGAAAAGCTGATCACGCTCGCGAAGAAGGGTGGCCTGTCCAACCGTCGTCTCGCGCACGGCAAGCTGCTCGACGATGCGCAGCTGATCAAGTTGTTCGACACGCTCGCGACCCGTTACGCAGATCGCAACGGCGGTTACACCCGCGTCATCAAGGCCGGTATCCGCATGTCGGACGCCTCGCCTATGGCCGTCATCGAGTTCGTCGACCGCGACGTCTCGGCAAAGGGCCAGGATTCGGGTCCGGTGATGTCCGACGAGGATTACAACGAAGCGGCATAATTCCCGCCTAGTAGTATTCGAATTGCAGGCCGCGTTTCCCATCCGGGAAGCGCGGCCTCTTTCGTTACGGGCCCCATCCGGCTATGCGCCCGACATGGAGCACCCAGACAGCATTCTCATCGTCGATTTCGGCAGCCAGGTAACCCAGCTGATCGCCCGCCGCGTGCGCGAGGCCGGCGTCTATAGCGAGATCGCCCCCTTCCAGTCCGCCGAGGCCGCGTTCGACCGGATGCAGCCCAAGGGCATCATCCTCTCCGGCGGCCCTGCCTCGGTCACCGCCGAGAATTCCCCGCGCGTGCCGCAGCGCTTCTTCGAGGCGGGCATCCCGATCCTCGGCATCTGCTACGGCCAGCAGGTCATGTCCGCACAGCTCGGCGGCAACGTGATCGTCTCGGGCGACGGTGGCGAGTTCGGCAGCGCGTTCATTGAGGTCAAGTCCAACTGCGCGCTGTTCGACGGCCTCTGGGCCGAGGGCGAGCGCCACCAGGTCTGGATGAGCCACGGCGACAAGGTCGACGCGATCCCGCCCGGCTTCACCCCCGTCGCCACCTCGACCGGCGCGCCCTACGCGATCGTGGCCGACGAGGCGCGACGCTTCTACGGCGTCCAGTTCCACCCCGAGGTCGTCCACACCCCCGATGGTGGCAAGCTGATCGCCAACTTCGCGCGCCACGTCTGCGGGCTCAGCGGCGACTGGACGATGGCCGAGTTCCGCGAGACCAAGATCGCCGAGATCCGCGCGCAGGTCGGCAAGGGCCGCGTCATCTGCGGCCTGTCGGGCGGCGTCGACTCCGCAGTCGCGGCGGTGTTGATCCACGAGGCGATCGGCGAGCAACTCACCTGCGTCTATGTCGACCACGGCCTGATGCGCGCGGGCGAGAGCGAGCAGGTCGTCAGCCTGTTCCGCGGCGCCTACAACATCCCGCTGATCCACGTGAACGTCGAGGAGCTGTTCCTGAGCGGCCTCGCCGGGATCACCGACCCCGAGCTGAAGCGCAAGTTCATCGGCAAGACCTTCATCGACGTGTTCGACACCGAGGCGAAGAAGCTCGGTGGCGCGGAATTCCTCGCGCAGGGCACGCTGTATCCCGACGTGATCGAGAGCGTCAGCTTCACCGGCGGCCCGTCGGTGACAATCAAGAGCCACCACAATGTCGGTGGCCTGCCCGAGCGCATGAACATGAAGCTCGTCGAGCCGTTGCGCGAACTGTTCAAGGACGAGGTCCGCGTGCTCGGCCGCGAACTCGGGCTTCCCGAGATCTTCGTCGGCCGCCACCCGTTTCCCGGACCGGGCCTCGCAATCCGCATCCCCGGCGAGGTCACCAAGGAACGCTGCGACATCCTGCGCAAGGCCGACGCGATCTATCTCGAGGAGATCCGCGCGGCGGGTCTCTACGACACGATCTGGCAGGCGTTCGCGGTACTGCTCCCGGTCCGCAGCGTTGGCGTGATGGGCGACGGCCGCACCTATGACAACGTGCTCGCTCTCCGCGCGGTAACCTCGACCGATGGCATGACCGCACAGGCGTTCCAGTTCCCCGGCGACTTCCTGCCGCGCGTTGCGACCCGGATCATCAACGAGGTCAAGGGCATCAACCGCGTGACCTACGACTACACCTCGAAGCCGCCCGGCACGATCGAGTGGGAATAAGCTAGACGGGCGTTTTAACGATCCTCCCCCGCAAGGGGAGGTGTCTGGCTCTTGCCAGACGGAGGGGGAGGATAAGATGCAGAGGTTGCCGCTGACCGCCCCCTCCGTCAGGCTACGCCTGCCACCTCCCCCTGGCGGGGGAGGATTGCTGAGCTTCCACGCGCGGTCGTTGGTGGGCGCTCTAGCGATCGTCGCCACCGCCCCACTGCTGCTAGGCGCGGCCGACCCACCAGCCTGGACCCGGCCGCAAGCCCCGTTCCCAATCGCCGGCCCGATCATTTATGTCGGCAGCGAAGGTATCGCCGCCTACCTCATCAAGACCAGCGCCGGCGCGATCCTGATCGACGGTACGCTTGCTGAGAATGCAGGCATGATCGGGCGCAATATCGAAAAGACCGGCGTGCGGCTTCACGACGTAAAGCTAATCCTCGTGACCCACGCGCATTTCGATCACGCCGCGGGCGTCGCCGCGCTCAAACGGGCGACCGGCGCGCGCGTGGTCGCCGGCGCCGGCGACGTCCGCGCGCTCGAAACCGGCATACCGCCGGGTGAAACCAACTACGGCGTCATCCGCTTCCCGAAGGTGCACGTCGACCGCGGCATACGCGATGGCGAAACGGTGACGCTCGGCACCACCACATTGACCGCACGCGCCACACCCGGTCACACGCCCGGCTGCACAACCTGGACGATGCGGATCCCCGCAAGGCCGCGCCTGCTCGACGTCGTCTTCCCGTGCAGCGTCAGCGTCGCCGGCAACCGCCTGGTCGGCAACCGCGCCTATCCCGGCATCGTCGCCGACTATCGCCGCAGCATCGCGATGCTCGGCACGTTGCATGCCGATATCGTCCTGCCCTCGCACCCAGAACTCACCGACGTAATCGGCAGGGGTAAACGCCGTCAGGCTGGCGATACGACCGCGTTCGTCGACCCCAATCTGCTCCCGAAGATCGTCGCGAAGGCCAAGACCGCGTTCGCCGCCGATCTCGCCAAGCAGGCGCGCTAGACGGCATGCTGGTCCTGTGCGGCATCGCGGTGATCGTCGCCGGCTTCCTGCTCCGGTTCAATCCGCTGCTGGTAGTTGCTGTCTCCGCGCTCGTTACCGGTCTTGCCGCCGGGATAGCGCCACTCGCGATTCTCGCCGCGTTCGGGAAGGCGTTCAACGAGAACCGCTACGTCACCGTGATCTACATCGTCCTGCCGGTCATCGGGCTGCTCGAACGCCACGGCCTGCAGGAGCGTGCCCGGCTCGCCATCGCCAAGCTCAGGGGCGCAACGGTCGGGCGACTGCTGATCGGTTACCTGCTGTTCCGCCAGCTTACGGCAGCCCTCGGCCTGACTTCGATCGCCGGCCCCGCACAAAGCGTCCGGCCGCTGGTCGCGCCGATGGCCGAAGCCGCCGCCGAAGCGCAGGGCGTCGAGCCCGGCGGCGACCGCATCCCCGCCATGGCCGCCGCGACCGACAATATCGGGCTCTTCTTCGGCGAGGATATCTTCATCGCGATCGGCTCGATCCTGCTGATGAAGGGCGTGCTGGAGGGCTACGGCATCGTCATCCAGCCGCTCCACCTCTCGATGTGGGCGATCCCGACCGCGATCGCCGCGTTCGTGATCCACGGCTTCCGCCTCTGGCTGCTCGATCGCAGACTGGCGCGCGCCGCGATCCGCGAAGTGATCGGCACCGGCTTTATCTACGGCGTCGCGGGCCTGATGTTCGCAGCCTTCGCGATACTGAGCGCGACCGATCGCACCAACCCAAAGCGCTTCGGTAACGCGGCGTTCTACGCGGTGCTGGCGATCAGCTTTCTGATCGGCGGAAAGCTCGGCGATGTCGGCAACGGCGTTCTCGTCCTGGCTCTGGTCGCGATCGCGGGGTCGGGCGCGATGGGGCGGGGCGGGCGTGCCACCACCACGCTCGACGAGCGGCGCGCCAAAGCCGAAAGGCTCGGCAACCGGATATTCCTGCCCGCGCTGATCATCCCCGCCGCGGCACTCGGCGGCACCGTCCTCTTCCGCGCAGTCCCGAGCCTCGTCGATCCCAAGCAGGCGACGCTTGTCGCGCTCACCTGTGGTGTCCTGATAGCGCTGGTCGCGATGCAACTCTGGTTCCGCCCCCGTATCGCAACACCCTCGCGGAAGGCGTCAGGCTGATGGACGCGATCGGTTGGGCCGCCGTGCTCCCGCAGATGCTGGCGAGTCTCGGCGCCGTCTTCGCACTGGCCGGCGTCGGCGACGTGGTCGGCGGTCTGGCCGGCCACGCGATCCCCGAGGGCAGCCTGATCGGCGCAGTGCTCGCCTATACGCTCGGCATGGCGCTGTTCACGATGATCATGGGCAACGCGTTCGCCGCGTTCCCGGTGATGGCCGCGGCGATCGGCATCCCGCTGCTCGTGCGCCATTACGGCGGCGATCCCGCGGTGGTCGCCGCGATCGGTATGCTTAGCGGGTTCTGCGGCACGCTGATGACGCCGATGGCGGCCAACTTCAATCTCGTCCCCGCCGCGCTGCTCGAGTTGAAGGACAAGAACGCCGTCATCCGCGCGCAGATACCGACCGCCTTACCCCTGCTCGCGGTCAACATCGGCCTGCTATACTGGCTCGGCTTCCGCTGAGCCTCTAGCCGAGCTTCCAGTCCCAGCCGAGCGGGTCGCCGTCCATGACCTCGACGCCCGCCGCCGCCAGTTCGTCGCGGATCGCATCGGATCGCGGAAAATCCTTCGCCACGCGCGTCCCGCCGCTCCTCGAGCCGGGCGTAGATCGTCGCCTCGTCCAGCTTCGCGTCGGCCGGGCGGATACGCAGATCCTCGCGGCGGATCGTCGCGAGGTCGAGCCCCAGCACCGCGTCGAAATCGATCAGCGCGTCCAGCCGATCCGCCGGCGCGACCCGCTTGTCGCCGAGCATCTCGTCAAGGATCGGCAACGCGCGCGGCGTCGAGAGATCGTCCGACACCGCGGCATCGAGTCGATCGCGATAGGCGAGGGCGCTCCCCGAGGGTCCACCCGGCGGTCGCTGGCGCAAGGCATCGACGGTAATCGCCAGCCGCTTCAGCCGCGTCTGCGCTGCGGCGAG
This sequence comes from Sphingomonas sp. LR55, assembly GCF_036856015.1. NCBI lineage: Bacteria > Pseudomonadati > Pseudomonadota > Alphaproteobacteria > Sphingomonadales > Sphingomonadaceae > Sphingomonas > Sphingomonas sp. LR55. The sequence goes on along the minus strand of NZ_JASPFO010000001.1, from coordinate 1,833,195 downwards.
GTTCTCCCACGAGAACTCAAGCTCGCTGCGATACTGCGCCTGAAGGCACATCAGACGGTAGGCGAGCGGGTGGAAACCGCGATCGATCAGCAACTGCAGCGTGGTGAACGCGCCGCCCGATTTCGACATCTTGCCCGACCGCTCGACCAGGAAGTTGTTGTGCATCCACAGCGTCGCGCCGGTATCGCCGCACTCGCAATGCGCCTGGTTCTGCGCGATCTCGTTCGGGTGGTGGATCTCGCGGTGATCGATCCCGCCGGTGTGGATGTCGAACGTCGCGCCGAGATATTTCTTGCTCATCACCGAGCATTCGAGATGCCAGCCCGGTGCGCCGCGCCCCCAGGGCGAGTCCCACTCCATCTGACGGTTCTCGCCCGGTGCCGATGTCCGCCAAATCGCGAAATCCTGCGGGTTGCGCTTGCCCGCGACCGGATCGATCCGGCTCTCGCCCGCGTCGTCCTGCGACCGCGCGAGGCGGCCATAATCGGGCACCGTCGTCGTATCGAAGTACAGGCCGTCGGGCAGGACGTAGCAGTGGCGCTCGGCGATTGCCTCGGCGAACGCGATCATCTCGGCGATGTGATCGGTGGCGAGCGGGAATTTGCTGGGCTCGCGGATGTTCAGGTCGACGAGGTTCTGCTTGAACGCATCGGTATAGTGCTTTGCGATCGCCCAGATATCCTGGCCGCTCGCACGCGCTGCCGCCTCCATCTTGTCGTCGCCGGCGTCGGCATCCGACGTCAGATGCCCGACATCGGTGATGTTGATGATGTGGGTGAGCGGATAGCCCTTCCACGTCAGCACGCGGCTCAGCGTGTCGGTGAACACGTACGCGCGCAAATTGCCGATATGTGCGTAGTTGTAGACCGTCGGCCCGCATGAATAGATGCCGACATTGGTCGGATCGATCGGCCGGAACGTCTCGATCGCGCGCGAGAGACTGTTATAGAGCGTAAGGGGAATTCGGGTCATGCGCCGCTCCTAGCGCCACGGTACGGGTCTCGCAAACGACGCGATTCAACGGGGGGCGGGTGCACAGGCTTGAAACCTCGGGCAGGCGCTGGTAGGGGCCACGGTTCATGCGGCGCGGACCTGTTCGCGACGGCTAAATATATTCGACCGGAGCTAAACGGGTTTATGCAGATCATCGTACGCGACAACAACGTCGACCAGGCCCTTCGCGCGCTTAAGAAGAAGCTGCAGCGCGAAGGCGTGTATCGCGAGATGAAGTTGCGCCGTCACTACGAGAAGCCGTCCGAGAAGCGCGCGCGAGCGTGCAGCAGCGATCCGTCGCTCGCGCAAGCTCGACCGCAAGCGCGCCGAGCGTGACGGCGCACGGTAAGCGTTGATCGGTCCCGCGGATCGATCGCTATCGTGCGATCGGGTGCGGGATCATGATGTTCGGGGTTGCGATCGTAGCAACCCCGTGATGATTTAGTCGCAAGACTTTACAACGGCACGCGCGGCGCTCCGGCGTGACCAGATGACCGGGGCTAGATCCGATGTCGACCGTCACCGCCGTGCCGCTGCAGCCGACCAAGCGCAGCTATCTTGTCTATCTTTGGGTTGGGATCGCGCTCGCGTTGATCGCGGCTGTCGCGCTTGCGCGGCAGGGTGATGATCCGCTGGCGCGCAACGCCCGTGCCCGCGGCGTCGTGGTGACGGCATCGGGTCTTCAGTACAAGGTGCTGGCGCCGGGTAAGACTGGCGCTGCGAAGCCGACCGATGCGGACGTTGCGCTCGTCAATTACGAGGGCAAGCTGCTCAACGGCACGACCTTCGACAAGTCGCAGCAGCCGACGCCGATGCCCGTTACCGGCGTTGTCCCTGGCTTTTCGGAAGCGCTCAAGCTGATGCCGAAGGGCGCGAAGTATCGCTTCTGGATGAAGCCGTCGCTTGGCTATGGCGACAAGGCGACCGGGCCGATCCCGGCGAACTCGACGCTCGTATTCGACGTCGAAATGCTCGACTTCCTCCCGCAGAGCGTCGTCCAGCAGATGCAGGCGCAGGCCCAGATGCAGCAGCGCGGCATGCCGGGCGGCGCCCCGGGTGCTCCCGGTGCGGTCCCTGTCCAGCCCTGATTTCGGCTAGGCTGGCAGGGAGTCGTTGCGCCGTTCGGTCGGCGCGCGACCCGTCGGCCTTGAAATTGCCTGATGTAGAGCTTGTCGGGTTTCATCCTCGGTGAGGTCTTGATGAAGATCAGTACGGGTCCCGATCTGTTCTTCTAGGTTCGACCACGGTACGAGGTCGCGCGAAGAGGGGACTTGGATGATCTCGGGTAAATTTCTGTTGGGTCGTGGCCGGCACGAACTGAGCGACGAAGAAAAGCGGGTGCTGGAGGACAGCATCGGGTCGGTGCGGCAGATCGCCGCCCGGAAGCAGATCGTACGCGCAGGCGCGATCATCGAGACCAGCACGTTGCTGCTCGAAGGATTCGTATGTCGCTATATGGACGATCGTGAGGGGCAGCGACAGTTGGTCGCAGTGCATGTCCCAGGCGATTTCGTCGACCTCCACGCCTTCCCGATGAAGCGGCTCGATCACGACATCGCAACGCTGGGGCCGGTCAAGATCGCCTGCTACGATCATAACACGCTGCAGACGATCACCGAACGCTACCCGCACCTCACCCAAAAGCTCTGGTTCAGTACGTTGCTCGACGCCGCGATGCACCGCGAGTGGATTTTCAGACTGGGTCGCCTGGGTGCCGAGGGTCGGGTCGCGCATTTGTTCTGCGAACTCAACGAACGGCTCGAAATGGTCGGTCTTGCGGCCGATGGCCGGTTCATGTTGCCGATGACCCAGCCGGACATCGCCGAGGCCAGCGGGCTGACGGGGGTGCACGTCAACCGCGTGTTGAGAGCACTGCGCGAAAAAAATATGCTGACATTTAAGGCAAATGAGGTCCGTATTCTGGATCGGAAGGCGCTCGCAGCCGTTGCGGAGTTCGAACCACAATATCTGTACGGCTCCAAAGGCGACTGACTGTAACCGAGCAGCCTGTCGAGGGGACCGCTGCCGGGAGCGCGATCATGTTGGAGCCTGAAACCATCCCCGGCGTCGCCGCGGCGGAAAATGGCGTGGTCACGCTGGACGGACCCGATGGACTGGCGATCGCCATGACTCCCGAGGCGGCTGCGGAGACGGGGCGGCGGCTGATCGCAGCGGCCGAATTGGCGGCGACCCAGGCGACCGACGAACTGCCGCTGGACTGAGCGCCAAGCATGCCTGGCGAGCCCGGCGGGGGCTAATTGCCCCGCGCGGCTTCCTCTGTGTGACTTTATCACTATGCTACCCGGTACATCGACCGGGAGATCCATGTGCAGTTTCTATACCTCGCCGCCAGTGCCGTTGCGCTGATGGCGTCTACCTCCGTCGTCGCGCAGACTGGTGCGGCCACGACGACACCCGCCGCAAATCCTCTGCTCGCCGATTGGACCGGCCCGATGGGCGGGGTGCCGCCCTGGGATAAGGTTCGCCCCGAGCTGTTCCCACAGGGGTTCGAGACCACACTGGCCGAGCGCACCGCGGACTACCGCAAGATTGCCGACAATCCGGCAAAGCCGACATTCGCCAACACGATCGTGCCGATGCAGCTAGCCGGCAAGCGCTACGGCCAGGTGATGACGCTGTTCGGTGTGATGACCGGCAACATGAACACGCCCGCGTACCAGAAGCTCGACCGCGAATGGTCACCGAAATTCTCCGCCGCGTCGGACGCGATCACGTTCGACAAGCCGCTGTTCGCGCGGATCCAGGCGATCTACGACACCCGCAATTCGACCGGGTTGAATGCGCAGCAGATCCGCCTCGTGACTCGGATCTACGACAGCTATGTGCGGCAGGGCGCCAAGCTGAACGATGCGCAGAAGGCGCAGCTCTCGCAGTATAATCAGCAGCTCGCGACCGCGTTCTCGACGTTTGGCGAGAAGCTGCTCGCCGACGAGAGCACCGCCATCTCGGTCACCGACGAGGCGCAACTCGCCGGGCTTCCCGACAGCGTGAAGGCGGTCGCCAAGGCCGCTGCGACCGAGCGGAAGCTGCCGGGCTTCGCGATCGTCAACACGCGGTCCGCGGTCGATCCGGTCCTGACCTACGCGACCGATCGTGCGCTCCGCGAGAAGGTGTGGCGCGCGTTCGTCAATCGCGGCGACAATGGCGATGCGAACGACACGAACGCGACGATCGCGCAGATCGTGAAACTCCGCGCCGACCGCGCGCACCTGCTCGGGTTCAAGACGCACGCCGACTGGCGGATGCAGGACACGATGGCGAAGACGCCCGCCGCGGCGATGGACCTGATGATGCGCGTCTGGCCTGCCGCCAAGGCGCGCGTGGCCGAGGAAGTCGCGGACATGCAGCAGGTCGCCGGCACCTCGCTGACGATCGAGCCGTGGGATTACCGGTTCTACCAGGAGAAGGTGCGGAAGGCCCGGTACGACCTCGATCAGGCGCAGCTGAAGCCGTATTTCGAGCTCGGCAACATCATCCAGGGTTCGCTCTACGCCGCCAACCGTCTGTACGGGCTGACCTTCAAGGAGATCACCGGCACCGTCCCCGTGTTCGAGCCGAACATGCGGGTGTGGAGCGTCACCGACAAGAACGGCAAGGACGTCGGGCTGTTCTATCGCGACGATTTCGCGCGAACCGGCAAGCGATCTGGCGCGTGGGCGAACACCTATCGTGGGCAACGTGGGCTCGCCCCGGCGCAGCTCGTGCTGTCGTCGAACAACAACAATTTTGCCAAGGGCGCGCCCGGCGAGCCGATCCTGATCAGCCTCGACGATGCGCAGACGCTGTTCCACGAGTTCGGCCACGCGATCCACGCGATGCTCCAGACCGTCTATTATCCGGGGCTGGCGGGCACGCCGCGCGACTTCGTGGAGTATCCGAGCCAGGTGAACGAGCATTGGCTGCTGACCCGCGACGTGCTCGACAAATATGCGCGGCACTACCAGACCAAGGCAGCGATGCCGCAGGCGTTGCTCGACAAGATCGAGCAGTCGAGCAAGTTCAACGAGGGCTTCAAGACCACGGAGTATCTGTCGTCGGCGATCGTCGACATGAAGATCCACACCGTCCCCGACGGCGTGATCGATCCCGACAAGTTCGAGGCCGCGACGCTCGCCGAGATCGGCATGCCGAAGCAGCTGGTGATGCGTCACCGCGTGCCGCAGTTCCAGCATCTGTTCGCGTCGGACAGCTATTCGGCGGGCTATTACAGCTACCTCTGGTCCGAAACGATGGACGCGGACACCTTCGCGGCGTTCGAGGAAGCCGGCAGCCCGTGGGACAAGGCCACGGCGGACAAGTTCGCCAAGGTGCTGCTGTCGACGGGGAACGAAACCGATCGTGCCGAGGCGTATCGCGCCTTCCGAGGCCGCGATCCGGATGTCAACGCGCTGCTCAAGAAGCGCGGTTTCGCCCCAACTTCAGCTGTGCAGGGAGCTAAATGATGGCGAGCACGACAATCCCGCCCGAGAAGAACCACCGCCTCAAATCGATCCTCGGCGGGTCGGCAGGCAATCTGGTCGAGTGGTTCGACTGGTACGTCTATTCGGCATTCGGACTGTATTTCGCGCCGGTGTTCTTCCCCAAGGGCAATGCGACCGCGCAGCTGATGAGCGTCGCCGCGGTGTTCGCGGTCGGCTTCCTGATGCGGCCGATCGGCGCGTGGGTGATGGGCATCTATGCCGATCGGCACGGGCGCAAATCGGGCCTGACGCTGTCGGTGACGCTGATGTGCGCGGGCTCGTTCCTGATCGCGATCACGCCGGGCTTCGCGACGATCGGCTGGATTGCGCCGGCGCTGCTGATCCTCGCGCGGTTGATGCAGGGCCTCAGCGTCGGCGGCGAATATGGCGCGAGTGCGGTGTATCTGTCGGAGATGGCGGGCAAGTCGCGGCGCGGCTTCTTCTCCAGCTTCCAGTACGTCACGCTGATCGCGGGGCAGTTGCTCGCGCTTGGCGTGCTGTTGCTGCTGCAGTCGACGCTCGACACGGCGCAGCTCGACGCGTGGGGCTGGCGTATTCCGTTCGCGATCGGCGGTGTGCTCGCGCTGGTGGTGTTCCGCATCCGTCGCGGGCTGCTCGAGACCGAGAGCTATCAGAACGCCAAGGCTGACGGCACGCCCAAATCGAGCGGCTGGCTGCTGTTCAGCAAATACCCGCGCGAGGCGTTCACCGTGCTGCTGCTGACCGCGGGCGGTACGCTCGCCTTCTATGCGTACACCACGTACATGCAGAAGTTCCTGGTCAACACGAGCGGGTTCAGCCGTGAATCCGCGACGCTGATCATGACCGCGGCGCTGGCGTTGTACGCAGCGTTCCAGCCCTTGGCGGGGGCGTTGTCGGACCGCATCGGGCGGAAACCGCTGATGGTCGGGTTCGGGATCGCCGGCGTGCTGTGCACGGTGCCGATCTTCACCGTCCTCGAAACCGCGACGAACCCCTATCTGGCGTTCGGCCTCGTCGTGGGCTCGCTGTTCATCGTGACCGGTTACACTGCGATCAACGCGGTGGTGAAGGCGGAGCTGTTTCCCGCGCATGTCCGCGCGCTGGGCGTGGCACTGCCGTACGCGCTGGCCAACACGATGTTCGGCGGGACGGCCGAATACGTCGCGCTATGGCTCAAGAACGAAGGCATGGAGCGCGGCTTCTACTGGTATGTGACCGCGATGATCGGCGTGTCGCTGATCGTGTACCTCCGCATGAAGGACACGCGCACACACAGCCAGATCGTCGAGGATTGAACTTACTGCTCCCTCTCCCCTGCGGGGAGAGGGCTGGGGTGAGGGGCTGTTCCGGGCGGACCACTGTTTGGCCGCCCCTCACCCCGACCCTCTCCCCGGAGGGGAGAGGGAGCAGAAGGCGCTAGCGCGGCAGTTCGATGATCGCGTCGAGGCCGCCGCCAGCCTGATCCGACGGCGTGCGGTTCACCAGCCGGATTTCTCCACCAGCCTCGCGTACGATCGCGCGGGCCAGCGCCAGCCCAAGCCCGATCCCCCCGTCTCCCGGTTTCGCGAACTCTCCAGCCGCGTGAAGGCATCGAACACGTCGCCCATCCGGTCCTCGGGAATGCCCGGGCCTTGATCGGCCACCACGATGGCAACGGACCGCGCCCCGGCTTCGACCCGTACCTCCGCCGAAACGCCATACTTCACCGCGTTCTCGATCAGGTTGCGTACCGCGCGGCGCATCAGCGACGGCCGCAACCGCATTCGCAACCGATCCGCCTCGACGAAGCTCACCTCGCTGCCGATGTCGCGAAAATCCTCGACCACCGCATCGACCAGCGCGGCCAGATCGACATCCGTAGGCGGCTCGCTCGGTCGTCCCAGCCGCGCCAGCGACAGGATGTCGTCGAGCGTCCGGTTCATTTCGGCGACGGTGTCGATCATCTTCGCGCGATCGACATCGTCCTCGACCGACTCGATCCGCACCCGCAGCGCGGCGAGCGGCGTGCGCAGATCATGCCCGATCGCGCCGAGCATGCGATCCTTCTCGTCGAGCATCCCCGTCACCCGCAGCCGCAGCGCGTTGAACGCGGTGATCAGCGCTGCGACGTCGTCGGGCCCTTCCGCCGGCATCGGCGCGCCCGGTTCGCCGGGCCGAAACCGCTCCGCCGCCACGCGCAGATCGCGCAGCGGTCGCGACAGCCGGCGGACGATCCACAGCACCGGCAGCAGGACGATGATGTAGAGGATCGCGGTCTGGCTCAGCAACGCGAACAGCAGGCGCGCGCCGGGTTGCGGCCACGGCGCGGTGATCGTCAGCCAGCCGCGGCCGGGCTGTTCGACCGCGATCAACAGCGTGGCGCCATCGCGCTCGCCACGGCGGATTCCCGCCCGACGGCGATTGTCGCGGTCGCTGTCGTCGTCGAGCGTCGAGGGCTGCAGCCCGGTATCGATCCGCCCGACAGTCACGCCCTGATCGGCGAGCTGGCGGCGAAGTTCGGCGGCGACCTCGGGATGGCTTTCGTTTCCGGCGTTTCCGATCCGTCGGATCGGATCGGCGGGAAGACGGCGGACGCGGCCGCGGTCCGCGGTCAGGGGACGCCCGCCATGCGCCTCGCGGTCGAGCGCATCGGCGATCCGGGTCGCGACCGGGCGGGTCGCTTGCGAAAGGCGAAACTCGATCCGATCGCGCAGGACCAGCCCGAAGTTGATCGCCTGCGCGACGAACAGCGCGAGCGCGATCAGCAACGCCATCTGCCCGGCCAGATTGCGCGGCCAGGGGCGGGTCATGAGCGTAGGATCATGGGAGGGCGATCACAGACGGGTCACTTCGGCGGCCAGCGTATAGCCGCCGCCCCAGACCGTCTTGATCAACTCGGGCGTCTTGGCATCGGTCTCGATCTTGCGCCGCAACCGGCTGACCTGATTGTCGACCGCGCGATCGAACGCCGCGGCCTCGCGCCCCTGAGTCAGGTCGAGCAACTGGTCGCGCGTGAGCACCTGGCGCGGCCGCGTTACCAGCGCGAGCAGCAGGTTATACTCGCCGGTCGACAGCGGCACCGACACGCCCTCGCGGTCGACCAGCGCACGCTCGCCCGATTTCAGCACCCAGCCGGCAAAGGCATAGGCGTTCGCCTCGGGCGCATGTTGCCGCGCCCCGCCCGCGGTCGCGCGGCGTAAAATGACCTTTACCCGCGTCGCCAGCTCTCGCGGCGAGAACGGCTTCACCACATAATCGTCCGCGCCCATTTCGAGCCCGACGATCCGGTCGGTCTCCTCGGTCCGCGCGGTCAGCAGGATAACCGGCACGTCACTGGTCGCGGCGATGTGGCGGCACAGCGACAGCCCGTCCTCGCCCGGCATCATGATATCGAGAATGACGAGATCGATCGCATACGCCGTCAGCCGCGTTCTTGCGCTCTCCGCATCACCCGCCTGCGTAACGCGAAACCCCTGTTTGGTGAGGTACGCGGCCAGCGGCTCACGGATCGAGCGCTCGTCGTCGACGAGCAACAGATGCGGCATATCTCCCATCGGGGCAGTGTCTAGCATGGCGACTGTCCAGGGGAAGCACCGGGACGTGGTGCCTCCCACCTTTCCGAATTATCGAGCAGGAGCGGGCGCTGGTGCGGTTGGCGCGGGCGGGGTGACGCCTTCGCGACGTTCGCGACGATCGACGTGGCGCATCTCGGCGGCATTGGCGCGCTCGGTCGCGTCGATCGTGCCGTCGTGATTGGCGTCCATCCGGTCGAACCGCTTGAGCGCGCGCGCCTCGAACTCTTCGCGGGTCACGCTCCCGTCGCCGTTCGGATCCATCCGGCGACCCATGCCGTCATGCTTGGCACCACCCGGCGGCGGCACCGGCACGTCGCGACCGCTGGCGATCATTCGGTCGTGCATCGCGGTCCGATATGCGCGCATCTCGCCGGCGGTCACTTGGCCGTCACGGTCGGTATCCATCTGCGCGAACCGCCCATCGGCCTGTGCGATCGCTTCAGCACGCGTGGCGACACCGTCGCGGTTGGCATCGTGATGCATCGGCGGACGCGGCGTAGGGGTAAGGGCGGTTTGCGCACTGGCAGCGGACGTGATCGCGCTGGCGGCGAGCATCAGGGTGAGGACGGTCTTGCGCATGTCGAACTCCGGCTGAGTGGGACGAATTCCCATCGAATAACGCCGGTCTAAACCCTGGTTGTCTCAGGCTTTTGCCGCCGCGCCGCCAATGTGTCGCAAGATATGTCGAACACGCGAAGTTCAGGCGAAGATCGCGACGCTCTGCATCTGTTCGGCAACCGGCGTGCCGTCGGCGTTCCAGATCGCCATCTGCTGGCTCGAACTCCCCTCCCGCGTGTAGTCGGTAGTCGCGCGGAGCAGCCACCAGCCGTCGCGCGTCACGGGCTGCGGCCCGAGGATGTTGAGCAGCCACGTCATCGAACTGAGCGGGGCAGGGCCGCCGAGCAGCTTCAGCGCGGCAGGCGGCAGGCAGTCCGCGATCGCGATCAGCTCGACCATCGGATCAAGGCCATCGCGCTCGACCAGCCGGGCCCAGCGGAGCCATTCCGCCGGCCCGACGCTGTCGTCGCGGCGATCGAGTAGATCGAAGTTGCGCGAAAACGCGACCGCGCTGTGGCCGCGGAACGTCTGCGTATCGGGCTCCGGCATCGGAAAGTCCGGCGCGCGACCGGTTTGGTGATCGACACGCGATTCGACCGCCGCCATGAACACGAACGTCGCACGGAGCCCGAGCCCGGCCGCGCTCTCGACGTCGGCCTGGACGAACGCCGCGTTGCGTCCGCGCCGCAGCCGGCTCGCCCGGATCACGATCTCGCCCGATAATGGCCCGATGAACGACACCTGCGCAGACCGCAGCGGCGGCAGGGCGACGTCGGACTGCTGCGCGACATGGAGTGCCAATGCCGCCGAGAAGCCACCATACGCCGTGCGTCCCTGCGCCCAGTTCTCCGGCACCGTGCCGCGCCAGCCGTCCTCGGTCAGCTCCAAGGCGTCGATCGCCTGTTTGAGAGTGGTCATGGGTTTAGCTCTCTCATCTGCGGGTGATTGCGCGTGTCGAACTCCGATTTGGCCTCCGTCGTCATCCTGACGAAAGTCAGGACCCAGAGCCAAGGATCGGGGCGCTTGTGGTCCTGGGTCCTGACTTTCGTCAGGATGACGGGACTGTTGAGGCGAGCCGGTCGCGGAGTTCGCGCTTCAGGACCTTGCCGATCGCACTGCGGGGTAGTTCGTCCGCGACGTGCAGGGCCGACAAGCGCTGCGTCTTGCCGAGCTGCGCGTTCGCCCACGCCAGGATCGAATGCGCATCTTCGGTCGCTCCATCGCGCGGCACATAGAACCCCACCGGCGTCTCGCCCCACGCCTCAGAAGGCACGCCAATCACCGCGCAGTCCGCCACGGCGGGATGCCGGGCCAGCACCGCCTCCAGGTCGGATGGATAGATGTTGAACCCGCCCGAGATGATCAGGTCCTTCTTACGGTCCATCAGCGTCAGGAAACCGTCCTCGTCGAACCGCCCGACGTCGCCGTGGCGGATGTAGCGGTTGCCGTCGGCATCGTACCATTCGGCGTCGCGCGTCGCCTCCGCGCGGCCGTGATAGCCGTTCATCATCGCCGGGCTGCGACCGACGACTTCGCCCATCTCGCCGGGCGCGACCTCGTTGCCGTCGTCGTCGATCAGGCGGATCTCATGCCCCGGCATCGGCTGGCCGACGGTGTGGAGCTTGGTCGGGCTGGCGGTGGCGTTCAGCGCGCAACTCGCGCCACCCTCGGTCATACCGTAAAATTCGACCAGCAATCCCGGCCAGCGGGCGACGACGTCGGCCTTCAGCGCGGCGGAAAAGGGCGCGCTGGTGCTGGTCTTGAAGCGGAAGGCCGACAGGTCAAAGTCGTCGAAATCGGGCAGCGCCATGATCCGCTGATACTGCACCGGCACCAGCATCGTGTGGGTGGCGCGGTGTCGCTCCGCGAGTTCGAGATACGCGCGCGCCTCGAACTTCTTCATCAACACGACGGTGCCACCCCATCCGAGCGTCGGGAGGAAGCTGACGAGGGTGGTGTTCGAATAGAGCGGGGTGGCGATCATCGTCACCGCGGTGTCAAACCCGGCGGCGGTGTTGCGCGAAATGTGAGCCCAGCGCATCGCGTGGCTCTGGACGATGCCCTTCGGCGTGCCGGTCGTGCCGGAGGAATAGATGATGTTGAACGGGTCTTCGGGCGAGATTGCAACGGGGGTGGGTTTGGCGCCATCGGGAGCGAGCCAATCCTCAAAAGCCTGAAAAGCTTGTTCCCCCGCGAAGGCGGGGGCCCAGTCTGGGCCCCCGCCTTCGCGGGGAACAAGACCACGCGGGCCATCAACAGTTGCCCTTCCAACGTCCGCGCATTCTCCGCATCCAAGAACACGATCGGCGCTCCGCTATCCGCAATCATTGTTGCGATCGCCGCCGGCGTAGCGGAGGGAGCGATCGGCGTCGCCACACACCCCGCCCGTACCGCACCAAGGAATACCGCAGCATAGTCCGTCGTCGGCGCCGCGACGATCGCCACCGCAGTCCCCGGCGCTACCCCGTCGCGCCGCAACGCTACGGCGACCCGGTCCATTGTCGAATCGAGCGTCCGATAGTCGACACTGCCCTGTGCATCGGCGACCGCGGTGCGGTCCCCGCGTTCAAGCGCATGCTCGCGGATCAAATCGGGCAGCGTGGCGAAGCCCGTGGCGAGCATGTCTGCGGCAGTTGTCATTCGCGCATCGCTAGTCGAACGCGCCCGGCAATGCCATACGGTATATTCGAAAACCGATATCGAGGAGACGTCGATGCTGTTCTACGATAGCGCACTGCCCGCGCCCAACCCGCGCCGCGTCCGCATATTCCTCGCCGAAAAGCATATCCGCGTACCCATGGCGCAGATTTCGATCCCAAAGGCCGAGCACAAGGCGGAGGCGTTCCTTTCGGTCAACGCGCTGGGCCAGACCCCCGCGCTGGCGTTCGACGATGGCCGCGTGCTGACCGAAAGCGTCGCGATCTGCCGCTATTTCGAGATGCTCCACCCCGATCCGCCGCTGTTTGGCCACGGCGCGCACAACGTCGCTGAGATCGACATGTGGACGCGGCGGATCGAGTTGCGGCTGATGATGCCGCTGTCGATGGTCTGGCTGCACACGCACCCCTGGACCGCGCGGATCGTCCAGCCGCAATATACCGAGTTCGGCGAAAGCCAGCGTCCACGCGTGCTGGCCGCGATGGCAGAGTTCGATCATGCGCTCGCGGGTCGCGACTGGCTCGACGGGGAGCGTTACACGATCGCCGACATCGTCCTGCTGACGACGATCGACTTCGCCAAGTTCGTCGGCATCGCAGTGCCTGACGAACTGGTGCACCTGAAGGCCTGGCACGCCCGCGCCACCGCCCGACCAAGCTCCCAAGCGTGACCGGCAGCGGCACATCCAGTTGTCCGATTTTACCAAGACTGCCAGGATCTGCAAAAGTCGCTTTGCAAAGCCGCGAATCTATGCGAGGGGGCCGCATACCCGGTATTCAGATTGCCCGGACGCTCCGCTCCATCGATGATGCGAGACGAGCCCGGCCACGACGTTGGAGAGGGGATAAGGCGGAAGAGCGACCCGAACGAGGACGCATCTTCCGCCATCCTTCCCGCGAACCACCGGCCACACCCCGAAACGCGCAACGCTATGCTCCGGCGCGATAATTCCGCCTTGCGACGGCATGCCCTCGGCTCGTCGCAGATGTGCCCGGCGTGCAGCTTTAGCTTGTCTGGTACGTCTCGATTGCCCTAGCGTAAGGTCTGTTTCGACTTCGAGGTATTGCCGATGGCCGCAGCGTATCAGTCCCATCCCGAGATCGCCGATGCCTTGGCGATGAAGCGACGGGGCCTGACGCTCGCGCTGCTCACCTTCACCTATTTCTTCAGTTACATGGACCGCCAGATCCTCGCGATCCTGCTCGAGCGGATCAAGGCGGACCTGCTGCTGACCGATACGCAACTCGGGTTGCTGTCCGGACTCGTCTTCGCGATCTTCTATGCGACGCTCGGCATTCCGGTTGCGCGACTCGCGGACCGGACCAGCCGGCGCAACATCATCGCCGCCAGCCTGACGATCTGGAGCGCGATGACCGCGCTGTGCGGGCTCGCGCAGAACTTCACGCAGCTGATGCTCTTCCGGATCGGCGTCGGCATCGGCGAGGCGGGGTCGAGTCCGCCCAGCCATTCGATCATCGCCGATCTCTATCCTCCCGAGAAACGCGCGAGTGCGATGGCGGTGTATTCGCTCGGCGTGGTGCTCGGCGCGGGCTTCGGCACGCTGATCGGCGGCGTCGTCGCGCACTCGTACGGCTGGCGGATTGCGATGATGACCGTCGGTTTGCCGGGGATCGTGCTCGCTGTCCTCGTCCGCCTGTTCATGGTCGAGCCCCGCCGCGGCCTGTCCGATGTTGCACGCGCAGTGGCGGCGCCGATGCCGAGCGTGGGGCAGGGGTTCGCGTCAATGTGGGCAAGCGCACCGGCGCGGCATCTCGTCGTCGGTGTCACGCTGACGTCGATGATCGGCTACGCACTGACGGGCTGGGGCCCGAGCTACATCCAGCGCTCGCTAGGGATCTCGATGCTCGACATCTCGCGCTACATCGCGCTGCCGGGGGCGCTGTTCGGTGCGGTCTCCGCGCTGGCGGGCGGCAAGATAGCCGACATGCTCGCCAGGCGTCACGGGCTCCACGTCCAGGCGTGGGTGGTACTGGCGATGAAGGGCCTGTCGCTCCCGTTCGCGCTCGCCTTCTACCTGATCGATGCGCCGGTGATCGCGATCGGCAGCTATTTCGTGTCGCTGATCTTCGCGAACTCGTATCTCGGGCCGAGCTTCGCGCTGATCCAGCACCTCGCCCCGTTGCAGATCCGTGCGATTTGGGCGGCGATCACTCTGCTTGTCATCAATCTGGTCGGGCTGGGGCTCGGACCAACGATGGTCGGCTGGCTTAGCGACCTGCTGAAGCCTGGGTTTGGCGAGGACTCGCTGCGGTATGCGCTGATCATCATCGTGCTGATGACGCCGTGGGCGCTGTTCCACTATTGGCGCGCCGGCGTCCTGCTGAAGCGCGCGGAGGATGTGGCGAGGTAGTCGCCCCTCGTCAGGCTAACGGCGGGGCGGCGGCCGCGGCAGGGCGGGCCAACGCATCCGCCAACAACCATGTCATCGCGCTTGTCCGGTCATCAAATACCGCCATGTCGTCGCGCACCGCGACGATCCGCTTCACCTGCAACCGCGCGAGCTTGCCGTCGGTGAACAAGGCGACTTTCCGCGATTTCAGCGGGATGGTCAGAGCCACGCGCTGGAGCATCGCCACCACTTCCTGGGGCTGGATCGCGGACCGCGAGAAATTGCCCAGCAGCATGTGACGCTTGCCGGTCGCCAGCACGCGCCGTGCCTCGCCGTCCAGATCGCGGAGGAAGCCCTCGACATGCGGGATCGTCCAGAATCCGGACGCCTCGACCTCGATGATGCCGGTGTCGAGATCGGTCGTGATCGTGTGCATGACGCCCTCCGTGGAGGTGTCGGGATCGGCCTCTGGGCGTTAACGGCGCGTAACCAAACCGTTACGAGTGCGATTGTCGCCCCGCCTGTGACGCCGTGCGGATCAGCCCCTAGCCATCCGATCGTCGAACAGTCCGAACATCAGCGTCGAGGCATACATCGCGATTGCCCGCTCGCGCGGCATCGTCGACGCCCATTTGCGCATGTCGAACGCGGCGTTCTGGAGCGCCATCAGCGCTTGCGCCGCGATCAGCGCATCGACCGCGCGGATCGAGCCCTCGCCGATGCCGTCCATCATCATGCCCGCGTACCGCCGCGCGATGCCGTTCGAGCGGTCGACCATCGCGTTGCGCACGCCGACCGGCAGGCCGCTCAGCGCCGTGGTACGCAGCAACGGCCCCCGCTCGGCGAACTGCACGTCGAGCAAGGTCGCGACGGTACTCGACAGCTTGTGCCAGTAGCTGCCGCCCTCGGCCTCGCCACGGCTCTGCGCATCGGCGATCGTGTCGAAGCTGCGGCGGTAGCACGCGATGACGAGATCGTCCTTCGCGTCGAGATGGTGATAGAAGCTGCCCTTGGTCACGTTCAGCTCGGACGCGATCTTCTGCACCGACGCGCCGCGATAGCCGAGTTCGTTGATCAGGCGCGTGGCGGCGAGCAGGAACGCCTCGCGCCCCGGCTCTGCCTCGTCATGGCTGAGATCGAGCAGCTTCGGCGACCATTTGGCGTCCTTGCCGGCGATGCCATGTGCGAACACGTCCATCAGCCGCTCCTCGACACGACCGTACTGGTCAGGCTCGTAGCGCGTCAGCCAGATCGGCAACCAGAACGTGTTCTCGAGCAGAACATGTGCACGCGCGCCGTTGAGATCGGTTTGCGCGCGAGGATGTCGGCCCCCACAACAGGCGCGTCCGGCGGAACACCTCGCGCCAGCCTGCCATCAGCCGGCCGCGCATCGGCTCCTCGGTCGCGCGCAGATCGGACAGGACGGCGAACGCCTTCTCCTCGCCGCGCTGAATCCGCCCGAGCCGGTCCATGTTGAGCGCGAGATAGCGCCGAACGCGGTCCTCCGGCGTCGCTTCTTCCGCCGCGACGTCGAGCATCGCGATTAGGGATTCGAGCGTGTTCTCGAACGCGGCGGCCGCGAGGTCTTCCTTGCGCTTGAAATAATAGGTAACGCTGGTCGTATTGAGCCCGACGCGCCGCGCCACGTCCGCGAACGTCATGCCCTTGGCACTTTGTTCGTTGATCGCTTCTGCCGCCGCGGCGAGGATCGCGTCACGCTTCGCACGGAAGCGCTTGGTCCCCTGTTCGCTCTCGTCGCTGGCCTCTGCCGGAACCTTCATCGAAACACCCTAACAGCTTCGATTTGAAGATACAGTGCTTTTTAGGCGCTTTCAGGGCGGACTTGAAAACATGCTTTCCGGGGCCTCGCGCACGCTTTACCGAATACGCGGTATGGTCTAACCCGCGACAAAAGCGATGACGAACGGAGAGCCCGCATGGATTTTACGCTGAGCGAACGAGAGACGTATTTCCGGGATCGGGTCCGCGATTTCATCGACCAGAATATCCGCCCGCGACAGGCCGATTACGACCAGCAGGCGCATGAGGGCGAGCGCTGGAAGGTGATTCCGGTGATCGAGGAGATGAAGGAGAAGGCGAAGGCCGCCGGCCTCTGGAATTTCTTCATGCCGCCGCATTCGGGCCAGACGCACGTCGACGATCTCGTTCGAGTTCGAAGGCACGCAGCTCACCAATCTCGAATATGCGTTATGCGCGGAGGAGATGGGCAAGGTCAGCTGGGCGAGCGAGTGTTTCAACTGCTCGGCGCCCGATACCGGCAACATGGAGGTGTTTCACCGCTATGGCACGCGCGAGCAGAAGGAGACGTGGCTCGGGCCGTTGATGCGCGGCGAGATCCGCTCGGCGTTCCTGATGACCGAGCCTGCGGTGGCGTCGTCGGATGCGACTAACATCGAGACGTCGATGGTGCGCGACGGCGATCACTACGTCATCAACGGCACCAAATGGTGGTCGTCGGGCGTCGGCGATCCGCGCTGCAAGATCGCGATCGTGATGGGCAAGACGAGCTTCGAGGGCTCGCGGCACCAGCAGCAGAGCCAGATCCTCGTGCCGATGGATACGCCCGGCGTGACGATCAAGCGGATGCTGTCGGTCTATGGCTACGACCATGCGCCGCACGGGCATGGCGAAGTCGTGCTGGAGAATGTTCGCGTGCCGGTGGAGAACGTGCTGCTCGGCGAGGGGCGCGGGTTCGAGATCGCCCAGGGGCGGCTCGGGCCGGGTCGCATCCATCACTGCATGCGGACCATCGGCGTGGCCGAGACCGCGATCGAGGCGATGGCGCGGCGGCTGCTCGACCGGGTCGCGTTCGGCAAGCGGATCGCCGACTTCTCGGTCTGGGAGGAGCGCATCGCCACCGCCCGGATCGACATCGAGATGACTCGTTTGCTCTGCCTCAAGGCGGCGGACATGATGGACAAGGCTGGCAACAAATCCGCGCAGATCGAGATCTCGATGATCAAGGTCGCCGCGCCGAACATGGCGCTCAGGATCCTCGACGACGCGATTCAGGCGCATGGCGGCGGGGGGTCTCGGGCGATTTCCGGTTGGCGCATGACTGGGCGGCGATGCGGACTCTCCGGTTCGCGGATGGCCCGGACGAGGTCCACAACCGCTCGATCGCGCGCAACGAGTTCGGGAAATACGGCGACTTCCGTAAGGGCGGCGTTTCCAGCGGGGATGTCGGGGTGAGCCGGTAAACTCACCGCACTTTCCGTTCGTCCTGAAGTCGAAGGACCGGCTCGCTTGGGGCAATGTCCTTCGACTGCGCTCAGGACGAACGGAATTTTTGATTGTCCGCCCGCCAATTTCGGAGCCTGACTACCCATGAAAGCCGCAGTCCTTTTCGAAGCCAACACCCCGCTCAGCATTGAGGATGTCACCATCTCGAAGCCGACCGCGCACGAAGTGCTGATCCGCACGGTCGCGGTCGGCGTGTGCCGGTCCGACCTGCATTTCGTCGATGGCGCCTATCCGCATGCGATGCCGACGATTCCGGGGCACGAGGCTTGCGGCGTGGTCGAGGCGGTCGGTGAGGAAGTTCGCAGCGTGAAGGTCGGCGACCATGTCGTCACGTGCCTCTCGGCCTTCTGCGGCCAGTGCGAGTTCTGCGTCACCGGGCGGATGTCGCTGTGCATCGACGCCAGCGTTCGCCGTCCCAAGGGCGCCGCACCGCGCCTCATGCTCGGCGATCGACCGATTGCGCAGATGCTCAACCTGTCGGCCTATGCCGAGATGATGTTGGTCCACGAACACGCGTGCGTGGCGATCGACCGTGACATGCCAATGGACCGCGCGGCATTGCTCGGCTGCGCGATCACCACTGGGGCAGGGGCGGTGTTCAACACTACGGATGTGACGCCGGGCGAGACGGTCTGCGTGGTCGGCTGCGGCGGGATCGGGCTCGCTGCCGTCAATGCGGCGAAGATCGCCGGTGCGGGGAAGATCATCGCGCTCGATCCGGTCCCCGAGAAGCGCGCGATGGCGGAGAAGCTCGGCGCGACTCACAGTATCGACGCATTGTCGGACACCGCCGCGGACGAGGTCGTCGCGATCACCAAGGGCGGCGTGCATCACGCAATCGAGGCGGTCGGGCGTGCGCAATCGGCGGCGACCGCAGTCAAGGTGCTGCGCCGCGGCGGTACCGCCACAATCCTCGGGATGATGCCGCTCGGCGAGAAGGTCGGGCTGTCGGCGATGGACCTGCTCTCAGGCAAGCGCTTGCAGGGCGGCTTCATGGGGTCGAACCGGTTCCCGGTCGACATCCCGCGGCTGGTCGATTTCTACATGCGCGGGCTGCTCGATCTCGACACGATCATCGCCGACCGGATGCCGCTGGAGCGCATCAACGACGCGTTCGACGAACTCCGCCGCGGCGACGCCACCCGTAGCGTGATCACCTTCTCGTGAGTGACGCATCGATCAGCATGGTCGGCACGATCGCAGTCGGCGACAAGGACCGTCTCGACCTCGACACGCTTGGCGCGTGGATGACCGCCAACGTGCCGGGGTATGCGGGGCCGCTGACCTACGCGAAGTTCGCCGGCGGCCAGTCGAACCCGACCTACCGCCTCGACACACCGGAGCGCGCCTACGTGCTGCGCCGGAAACCGTTCGGCCCCATCCTGCCGAGCGCGCACGCCGTCGATCGTGAATACCGCGTGATTGCGGGCCTCCATCCGACCGGCTTCCCAGTGCCTCGGCCCTATGGTCTCTGCGAGGACGCGGCGGTCATCGGTTCAGCCTTCTACGTCATGGAGATGGTCGAAGGGCGGACGATCTGGGACGGCGCGATGCCGGGTGCGACTCCGCCTGAGCGTACCGCGCATTACGAAGCGATGGTCGACACGCTCGCCGCGCTCCACAACACCGATTATGCAGCGGCAGAGCTCGAGGAGTACGGCAAGCCCGGCAATTATTTCGAGCGCCAGGTCGGCCGCTGGACCAAGCAATATCGCGCGGCCGAGACCGAGCATATGGAGTCGGTCGAACGCCTGATCGAGTGGCTCCCGCGTACGCTGCCCGAGCAGACGCGCACCTCGATCGTCCACGGCGACTACCGCATCGACAACATGATCTTCGCGCCGTCCGAGCCAAAGGTCATCGCGGTGCTCGACTGGGAATTGTCGACGCTCGGCGATCCGCTGGCGGACTTCTCGTATCTGCTAATGAGCTGGGTGACCGAACCCGAGGGGCGCTCGGGCGTGCTCGGCATGACCGGGCCGGAGACGGGCATCCCGACGATCCAGCAGGTCGTCGAACGCTATTGCGCCGCCACCGGCCGCGACGGCGTGCCTGATCTCAACTGGTATTTCGCCTACAACCTCTTCCGCCTGACCGGCATCGTCCAGGGCATCAAGAAGCGTATTGTCGACGGCACTGCGTCGAGCGCGCAGGCGGAGAAGACGGTGGCGAAAATTCACGGGCTTGCGGATGCGGCGTGGGGGTTTGCGGTGAAGGCGGGGCTTAATTCCCCTCCCGCTTGCGGGAGGGGTTAGGGAGGGGCTGACCTCCCCCGGCATGAAACGATGCGGAAAGATCGGGCCCTCCCCGACCCCTCCCGCAAGCGGAAGGGGAGCAGAAGATGTCGCAATTCGACCTGACCGGCATGGTCGCCATCGTCACGGGATCGTCGCGGGGCATCGGCCTCGCCTCAGCGCGCGAGCTGGCGGAACACGGCGCGAAAGTCGTGATCTCCAGCCGCAAGCAGAACGCCTGCGACACGGTCGCGGCGGAACTCAACGCTAGGCACGGAGACGGCACCGCGATCGCCATCGCCGCCAACATCTCCGACAAGGCAGCCCTCCAGCACCTCGTCGACCAGACCCGCGCCCAGCTCGGCCGCATCGACATCCTCGTCTGCAACGCCGCCTCGAACCCCTATTACGGCCCGCAGGCCGGCATCGCCGACGACCAGTTCCGGAAGATCCTCGACAACAACATCGTCTCCAACCACTGGCTGATCCAGATGGTCGCGCCCGAGATGCTCGAGCGCCGCAGCGGCAGCATCATCATCATTTCCTCGATCGGCGGCCTGCGCGGCTCGCCGGTGATCGGCGCCTATTGCATCAGCAAGGCCGCCGACATGCAGCTCGCGCGTAACCTCGCGGTCGAATTCGGACCGTCGAACGTCCGCGTGAACTGCATCGCCCCAGGCCTGATCAAGACAGACTTCGCCCGCGCCTTGTGGGAAAACCCGCAGCGGATCGAGGCCGCGAACACCAGTGTGCCGCTCCGCCGGATCGGCGAGCCGGAAGAGATTGCCGGCGCGGTCGTCTTCCTGGCGTCGTCGGCAAGCAATTTCATGACCGGCCAGACGATGGTCATCGACGGCGGCGTCACGATCTAACCGAAGGACCATGCGATGCGCTTCACGGACAAATCCATCATCGTCACCGGCGCAGGCTCCGGCATAGGCCGTGCCGCCGCACTCCTGTTTGCGAGCGAAGGGGGCAGGGTCGTCGTCGCCGACAAGACCGAGGGCGCGGACGAAACCGCACACCTGATCGCGCAAGCCGGCGGCACGGCCAAGGCGATCCGCATCGACGCCGGGCTCGAGGACGACGTGATCCGCGCGGTCGCGCTGGCGTGCGACAGCTTCGGCGGGCTCGACGTGATGTTCGCCAATGCGGGTATCTCCGGCGGCATGGCGAACCTGTTCGACACCGACGTCGCGCTCATCACCGAAGTGCTGCGCGTCAACCTGATCGGCCCGTTCCTCGCGATCAAGCACGCCGCCCCGCGTATTGGTGAGAGGGGAAGGGTGCGATCGTGCTGACCGCCAGCGTCGCGGGAATCCGCTCGGGTGCCGGGTCTCCGGCCTACTCCGCGTCGAAGGCTGGCGTCATCAACCTAGCTGCCGTCTCGGCGCAACAACTCACCGGCTCTAATGTCCGCGTCAACGCGATCTGCCCCGGCCTGACCGAGACGGGCATGACCAAACCCGTGTTCGACTACGCACGCGAGGCGAACAAGATGGACCGCGTCGGCCGCCTCAACCCGCTCCACCGTGGCGCGCAACCCGAGGAACTCGCCAAGGTCGCGCTATTCCTCGCCTCCGACGACGCCAGCTACGTCAACGGCCAGGCGATCGCGGTGGATGGTGGTCTCTCGTCAAGCCATCCCGTCACGCGGCAGGAGTACGGCAAGACCGCCGCATGACTCGAAGCGCGGGCAAGCAGCCGCCGCTGTCGACGCCCGACGGTCGCTACATCGTCGTCCGCGGTCGGTTGTGGCGCAAGGCGAACCCCGATCTGTCCGATGCGGATCGGGATCGTCTGGTGCACGATCTGATGGATGCGCGACGTGCTGTGGCGCAAGCCCGACGGCGCAGCGATGTGGAAGGCAAGCATGCCGCACATGCCGCGGTCGACACGGCTAAGCGAGGCCTCGGGGAAAGAGGCCCGGTATGGTGGACCGACGGCGCGCCCGATTTGAACCGGCATATGGCAAGGACGACGTCCTATGCGGAATGGTTTTCTATAGCAGACACATCGTGACGTTGTGCGTTTAGCACCCGGCAACTCTCTAAAGTTACGCGATATTTACTATTAGGTGTCGTGAGATGTTCTGCCGAACCGCCCCCGTAATCGCCTTAACCCACGGCAATGCAAGGAACGGGTAGCGTCGGAAAGCGTCCTTGCTCCTATGGAAATTCAGCAGTCATCATTATTTCCCTGGCGCCACAAGGATCAGGACACGCACGTCGCGCTGCTCCGCGATCACATAGCTGAAGCGACCTTCCCGTGTGTCGGCGCAAAAGCCGCGGTGGCAAAAGGCACGTTGGAAGTGCTGTCTTGCAATAGGATCGATTCCGCGTGGGACGACGTTCGTATCCATGACGGCCTGTTGACCTTTGCAGCCGCATACCGCGCAGATCCGGCGCTGTTCCGGAGCTTTGCCGTCGTGTTCGACGAGCCGGTGACGTTCGACGAGCCGACCTTCGAGCGGCATCTCTGGAACCGTATCCAGTCGCTATCCGACAAGGATGTCTGGCGCGGACAGGAATATGACGAGCGCGTGAGTGCCGATCCGGACAGCCCGCATTTCTCGCTCAGCTTCGGCGGCGAGGCGTTCTTTGTGGTCGGCCTGCATCCCAATGCCAGCCGCCCCGCGCGACAGTTCGCGCGCCCGACGATGGTCTTCAATCTGCACGACCAGTTCACGATCCTGCGCGCGCAGGGCCGTTACGAAACGATGCGCGAAAAGATCATGGTGCGTGACGAGGCTATCGCCGGGTCGCGCAATCCCATGCTGACGCGTCATGGCGAAATGAGCGAGGCCCGACAGTATAGCGGGCGCTCGGTCGACGATGTCTGGCGCTGCCCGTTTTCCTATCAGGGAGCATCGTCATGACGGGCGTAACCGGCGCGCTGGCCGTGATCGAGATTCCGGAGCGCAGCGGCACCGCGTTTCGTCTCGCGCGGGGCGAGACGCTGACCGTGATCGACCCTCGTGGCGAGCAGGTTGCCGATCTGCTCGCGTTCAACGCTGTCGATCTCGACGAGGTCATATCCTCGGGGCGGACGCTCGATTATGCCGAGACGATCTACCTAACGACGGGTCACATTCTCTATTCGAACCGGTCGCAGCCGATGCTGGAGATCATCGCGGATGACGTCGGCCGGCACGACTTTCTGCTGACGCCGTGTTCGTACGACACGTTTCATCATTTCTATCCGACGCTGACCCCGCATCGGGGGTGTTTCGGCAATCTGGCGGCGGCGCTTGAGCCTTATGGCGTGGTCCCCGATCGGATTCCGACGGCGTTCAACTGTTTCATGAACGTGCCGATCGACGCAGATACGGGTAAGCTCAGTGTCCTGCCCCCGATCAGCAAGGCTGGCGACGAGATCGTGTTCCGCGCGGCGATGGATCTCGTCATCGGCCTGACGGCGTGTTCAGCACCGGATTCGAACGGCGGCACGTTCAAACCGATCCATTATGCGATCGGAGCTAATCCTCGACTGCGATAGAACGGCGCAAACGCAGGATGCGGACGGCATGCGCTACGCTTGCGTAACGACTTTGTGGGGACCATTTGGGGCGGGCGGGCGTTTGACGTCCGACCCCATTCACGAAGGAGAATCCTGATGGCTTTCGAACTCCCACCGCTGCCTTATGCCTATGACGCGCTTGAGCCGGTGATCGACCAGGAAACGATGAAGTTTCATCATGACAAGCACCATGCTGCGTATACGGCGAAGCTGAACGAAGGCGTCGAGAAGGACTCCGCGCTGCAGGGCAAGTCGATCGAGGACATCCTCGGCATGATCTCGTCGCAGCCGCCGCTGGTCCGTAACAATGGCGGTGGCTTTTGGAACCACGACTTCTTCTGGAAGACGATGGCGGCCAAGAACGGCCAGGCACCGTCGGGCAAGCTCGCCGAGGCGATCGATCGCGACTTCGGCAGCCTCGACAAGCTGAAGGAAGAGTTCAACACCAAGGGTGCGGGGCAGTTCGGTTCGGGCTGGGCGTGGCTGATCGCCGATGACAGCGGCAAGCTGAAGGTCACGAGCACCCCGAACCAGGACAACCCGTTGATGGACGACGCCAAGGAGCCCGGTACGCCGCTGCTCGGCAACGACGTCTGGGAGCACGCCTATTACCTGACGTACAAGAACGATCGTCCGGGCTATCTGAAGGCCTGGTGGGACATCGTGAACTGGGACGTCGTCGGTGAGCGCTACGCGAAGGTCGCGGGCTGAACCCAACTCGAACAACCCCGACCTTAATAACCACCGTCACCCCAGCGAAAGCTGGGGTATCCCGGTTGGCAGTCGTCTCGGCTAGAACCGGGAGATCCCAGCGTTCGCTGGGATGACGTGTCCGAGTCGGGATGACGGATAGTGAGATTACCCTTCGGGCGGCAGGTCGGTCACGGCCTTGTCGCCCGTTTGCAATCCATGCTTCAGCAGCATCGGAATATTGGCGAACGCGAACAGCAACGTGAGCGGGATCGCGCCCCACAGCTTGAAGCCGACCCAAAAATTCCACCCGGCGTCCTTGCCCCACGCGGCCAGCGTGTAGCGCCAGACGAATTCGTTCAGCAGCGCCATGAAAATGAAGAACACGACCCAGTTGCGCGTTAGCTTGTGCCAGCCCTGGGCGGTGAGGCCGGGATACGCGCTTTCAAGCAACGATTGGAGCAGCGGGCGCCCGGTGAGCAGCCCGAACAGCAGGATCGCGGCGAACATCGCGTAGATGATCGTCGGCTTCATCTGGATGAAGCGCTGATCGTGGAAATAGATCGTCAGCCCGCCGAACACGACAATCAGCGCGCCCGACAGCCACAGCATCGGCGAGATATGCCCCGCCTTCACCTTCGACACGATCATCGCGGCGATGGTGGCGATGATGAACGCGGTGGTGGCTGCGATCACGCGCGCGATCGGCATGCCTGGGGTGAGGAAGTTCACCGCGAAGAAGATCGCGAGCGGGCCGTAGTCGACGCCCATGCGAAGACCGGGGGATAGGGGGGCTTGGTTGGGGTCACGAGATCAATCCAGAATACCGTTCGTCCTGCGCGTAGTCGAAGGACATGCCACAAACGGGCCGGTCCTTCGACTACGCTCAGGACGAACGGAAAAGAGGGGCGCAGAGCGGATGGAAAAGCGTTACTTCCGAACGCTCTCCACCCCCGCGATGATCCGGCTCACTTCGTTGGCATCGAATGGGCGCAGATCCGTCATCCCCTCGCCGATCCCGATCGCATGGATCGGCAGGCCGTATTTCTCCGCCGCCGCCACCAGCACGCCGCCGCGCGCGGTACCGTCGAGCTTGGTCATAACCAGGCCGGTGACTCCTGCGACCTCCTTGAAGACCTCGATCTGCTGGAGTGCGTTCTGGCCGGTGGTCGCGTCGAGGACGAGGACGATGTCGTGCGGGCTCTCAGGGTTGATCCGGCCCAGCACGCGGCGGATCTTCGCCAGCTCGTCCATCAGCTCGCGCTTGTTCTGGAGGCGACCGGCGGTGTCGACGATCAGCACGTCGATGCCGGTCTCGGTCGCCTTCTTGACCGCGTCCCACACCACGCCCGCCGCATCGCCGCCCTCGGGACCGGTCACGATTGGCACGCCGACGCGCTCGGCCCAAGTCCGGAGCTGACCGATCGCGGCGGCGCGGAACGTGTCGCCGGCGGCCAGCATCACGCCGTAATCCTGCTCCATCAGCAGGTGCGCGAGCTTGGCGATGGTGGTGGTCTTGCCCGAGCCGTTGACGCCGATGACGAGAATGACCTGCGGGCGCGGGAAGGCGTCGATCTCGATCGGTTTGGCGACCGTAGCGAGGACCTTCTCGACCTCCTCCGCGACAATCACGCGGATGCCTAGCTCCTCCATGTTGCGCTCGAAGCTGCCCTCGGCGAGGCGGTGGCGGATGCGGCCGGCGGTCTCGGGGCCGAGATCAGACGCGATCAGCGCTTCCTCGATATCGTCAAGCGTCGCATTGTCGAGCCGCGCGCCGCCGAGGCCGGCGAGGTTGCCGACGAGCCGATCGGAGGTGCGCTTGAAGCCGCCGATCAGCTTGTCGTGCCAGGTTGGGGTGGTGCTCATGATGGTTCTCGTGTTGCGCTGAGGCGATCGCTCGTGGCGCCGGTGATCGTGATGCGGACGATGTCGCCGGGTATGGCGGGTTCGTCCAGCAGGACTTCTGCGAAATTGCCGATATGGCCGCGGTCGCCGGGGCGTTCGACCAGGACGTCCTGGCTACTCCCGACCAGCGTTCGGAGCCATTTCGCTCGCGCTGTCCCGCCCGCCTCGCGGAGGAGGGCTGCGCGGTGACGACGAACTTCCGGCTCGACCTGCGGCATCCGCGCGGCGGGGGTTCCGGCGCGGGGCGAATAGGGGAAGATGTGCTGGTGGACGATGTGGCAGTCGTCGATCAGCGCGAGCGTGTTGGCGAACATCGCCGCGTCCTCGGTCGGGAAGCCGGCGATCAGGTCCGCGCCGATCGCGATATCGGGGCGGGCGGTCTTGAGGCGATCGACGAGCGCGACACTTTCGGCGCGCGAGTGGCGGCGTTTCATGCGCTTGAGGATCATGTCGTCGCCGGCCTGCAACGACAGGTGCACGTGCGGCATGATCCGACGCTCGGTGGTGAGCAGGTTGAAGAGACGGTCGTCGATCTCGATGCCATCGAGCGAGGAAAGGCGCAGGCGTTCGAGCTTCGGCACGTGATGCAGGATGCGTTCGACGAGGTGGCCGAGCGTCGGCGCGCCGGGAAGGTCGGGGCCGTAGCTGGTCAGGTCGACCCCGGTGAGGACGATCTCGCGGTGGCCTGCGTCGACGAGGCCCGAGATGCGGTCGACGACCGCGCCCCCGGGGACCGAGCGGCTCGGACCGCGGCCGAACGGGATCGCGCAGAAGGTACAGCGATGGTCGCAGCCGTTCTGGACCTCGACGAAGGCGCGGGCATGCGCGGAGAAGCTGGCGGCGAGATGCGGCGCGGTCTCGCGGACCTGCATAATGTCGGATACGACGACCGGGGCTTCCGTCTGCCAAGCGTGCGCTGTGAGCTTGTCCGCGTTGCCGATGACGCGGTCGACTTCGGGCATCGCCGCGAAGCTGGTTGGGTCGATCTGCGCGGCGCATCCGGTAACGACGATCTGAGCCTCGGGCCGGTCGCGCTTGGCGCGGCGGATCGCGACGCGCGTCGCCTTCACCGCGGCGTTGGTGACCGCGCAACTGTTGACCACGACAATGTCCCGCCCGGCGACGAGCGCGCGGATGGTCTCGCTTTCGGCGATGTTGAGGCGGCAGCCGAGGCTGATGACCTCTGGCTGCAGGGCAGATGGCATGGAGCGCGATTTAGGAGGGGTGGGGGCGAAGTCCACGCTTTGCATCGCGGTAGTGGCGCATCCGGCGTCCTGTTCTCCTGCGAACGCAGGAGCCCAGGGTACCGACCGGAGCACTGCTTGGTCCTAGGCTCCCGCTTTCGTGGGAGAACGAGAGTTAGGGAGAAGCCTTATACACCGCACACCACCCCGGCGGAGGCCGGGGCCCAGTTGGGAGACGATGGTGGTGAGGGACTATCCGTCGTCACTGCAGCCTTTCCAACTGGGCCCCGGCCTCCGCCGGGGTGGGGCTGTGTGAGCGGCTGGCAAAACCTCACCCCGCCAACCGTGGCGCAATCCCCCGCGGTGGCGCATCACGGTCCGGCCGCTGTGCCAGCAACCGCTTCTCCGCGAGCAACCGGCGGACCTGCGCCGCGCCGAGCGGTCGCCCATACAGATACCCCTGGCCCTTCGCGCATCCAATCGCGCGCAGGCGTTCCTCGATCACGGCGTCCTCGATCCCCTCCGCGGTCGTCGGCAGGTTGAGACTGTCCCCCAACCGCGCGATCGTGTTCACGATCGCCATGCTCTCCGGATTATCAAGGATCGAAGTGACGAAGCTCTTGTCGATCTTAATCCGGTCGAACGGCAGCGCCCGCAGATGCGCCAGACTCGAATAGCCCGTCCCGAAATCGTCCAGCGCGAGGCGGATGCCCTGGTTCTTGAGGCTCCCCACGATCGACTGCGCGAGCGGGAGATTGTCGAACAGCGCGCTCTCGGTAATCTCGATCTCGAGCCGGCTCGCGGGAAAGCCCGTCTCCACTAGCGTCTTGATGATCTTCTGCGCGAGCCACGCATCGCGCAACTGCAGCGGCGAGACGTTGACCGACAGCGTGAGCCCCGCGTCCCAGTCGCGCGCGGCGGCGAACGCCTGGCGCATGATCGACAGCGACAGCTCGCCGATCAGCCCGATTTCCTCGGCGATCGGGATGAACACGTCGGGTGCGATAATGCCCTTGGTCGGATGTTCCCAGCGCGCAAGGACCTCGAAGCCGGTGATGCGGCCGGTGGTCAGGTCGACCTGCTGCTCGAAATACGGGACGATCTCCTGTGCCGGGATCGCGTTGCGCAAGCCCGTCTCGAGTTCGCCGCGCAGTTGCAGCGAGCGCTCCATCGATCGATCGAACCACGCATGGCGGCCGCGCCCAGCGGTCTTGGCGGCATGCAGCGCGATATCGGCGTTGCGCAGTAGCGCGTCGATCGATGCGCAGTCGCTGTCGGAGCGCGCGATGCCGATCGATACGCCGGTATGGATGTCGACGCCGTTGCTTCGGAACGGCAGCGCGAGGCCGGCGACCATCCGCTCGGCGATCCGGTCGGCGACGTTCTTGTGCGCGGAGTCGAACACGAACGCGCAGGCGAATTCGTCCTCGCCGAGCCGCGCGAGCAGGCTGGTGCTCGGTGCGATCGCCGCGATCGTCTCCGCGACATAGGCGAGCAGCAGGTCGCCGACCGCATAGCCGTGCAGGTCGTTGACGCTCTTGAAATGGTCGACGTCGATCGTCAGCATGGCCATCGCCTTGCCGCGGCGGCGGGCGCTGGCAAACAGCGTCGCACCGTCTTCGGACAGGCTGCGGCGATTGAGGAAGCCGGTGAGCGCATCGCGTTGCGCCAGCGCTTGCGCGCGGTGGCCGGCGTCGGTGAGGTCGCTCAGCTCTTCCGCGAGTGCACGGTAGCGAAACCAGCCGAACAGGATCAGCGCGACGTTCAGTAGCATCGCCGCGATCAGTGTCCGGTCGATCACGGCGGTGCTGCCGCGCAGATTCGCCAACGCCTTGACCAGGACCGTGCCGCCGGTGCCGACGAACAGCAGGATCGCGGCGCCTGTCACGGCGCCGGTCATGAATTCCCGACTGATGTTGCGGGGCGCACGCGTCGCCGCCGACTTTGCGGTCATGGGAGTGTCCGGTCGTTGATTGGTCGCCGGTGTGGCATGCGACAGGTGTAGGAGATGTTAAGGCGGCGTCGGCTCGGGGCAGGGCGTGGCGTGAGTGCGCCTGGTTGATCTACGTTGCGTTAGTTTGTTCTCCCGCCTTCGCGGGAGAACAAGGAAGCGAGCACTCGGTAATTCCAGCCCGCAACCCGATCTTGCATCTCCGGCTGCATTCCAGTAGGTGGCCCATCACGTTCCGTTACGGGGCGCATTGGACGAGCATCCAAGGATGCACGCTGGCCGGCGAGGTTTCGCCCGCCGGCGCTTTTGCGTTTGGTAACGGTGTATGGGAGTATTTCGATGTTCGAAAGCCTGAGCGATCGACTTGGCGGCGTCTTCGACCGCCTTCGCGGCCGGGGTGCGCTGACCGAAGCGGACGTGCGCGCGGCGATGCGCGAGGTGCGTGTCGCGCTGCTCGAAGCCGACGTCGCGCTGCCCGTCGCCCGCGAGTTCGTCGAAAAGGCGACCGAGAAGGCGATCGGCCAGAACGTCCTGCGTTCGGTCACGCCGGGCCAGCAGGTCGTCAAGATCGTCAGCGATGCGCTGGTCGAGATGCTCGGTTCGGATGCCGTCGAGCTCGAGCTGGGCGTCACGCCGCCCGCCGTCATCATGATGGTCGGTCTTCAGGGCTCGGGCAAGACGACCACGACCGCCAAGATCGCCAAGCGGCTGGCGGCAGGGCAGGCCAATTTTGGACAGGCCGGTCGCGAGCGGAAGAAGGTCCTGATGGCGTCGCTCGACGTCAATCGCCCGAACGCGCAGGAACAGCTGGCGACGCTCGGCACGCAGATCGACGTCGCGACTCTGCCGATCGTGCAGGGCCAGCAGCCGGTCGATATCGCCCGTCGCGCGATGCAGGCGGCCAAGCTCCAGGGCTATGACGTCCTGATGCTCGATACCGCGGGTCGTCTCCATGTCGACCAGGCGTTGATGGACGAGATGAAGGCGGTCGCCGACGTTGCGAAGCCCGCCGAGATCCTGCTGGTCGTCGACTCGCTGACCGGCCAGGACGCGGTCAACGTCGCGCAGAACTTCTCGGATCAGGTGCCGCTGACGGGTATCGTGCTGACCCGCATGGACGGCGATGCCCGCGGCGGCGCGGCGCTGTCGATGCGCGCGGTCACGGGCAAGCCGATCAAGTTCGCAGGGACCGGCGAGAAGCTCGATGCGCTCGAGGCGTTTCATCCGGAACGTGTCGCTGGGCGCATCCTTGGCATGGGCGATGTCGTCAGCCTGGTCGAGCGGGCCGCGGAGTCGATCCAGGCCGAAGACGCCGAGCGCATGGCCGCCAAGATGGCCAAGGGTCAGTTCGACATGAACGACCTGCGGGCCCAGCTCGCGCAGATGCAGCGGATGGGCGGGCTCGGCGCGCTGGCTGGGATGATTCCCGGCATGAAGAAGGCGCAGGGTGCGGTCGCGTCGGTCGGTGGCGAAAAGGTGCTGGTGCACATGGACGCGATGATCGGCTCGATGACGATCAAGGAGCGCAACAAGCCCGAACTGATCAACGCCAAGCGCAAGATCCGCATCGCCAAGGGCTCCGGGACGACCGTCCAGGAGGTCAACAAGCTGCTCAAGATGCACCTCGAAATGTCGACCGCCATGAAGAAGATCAAGAAGATGGGCGGCATGAAGGGCATGATGGCGATGCTCGGCAAGGGTGGCCTCGGCGGCGGTCTTGGTGGCATCGGCAACGCGATCGGCGGGCCGCAGATGGGCGACATGCTCAACAAGGCCGGTGCTGGTGGCCTGCCGGGCGGTTCGTCCGGCGGCGGGCTTCCGGGGCTTGGTGGCCCCAAGATGCCGCAGATGCCTGCCGGTTTCGACGATTTTCTGAAGAAGAAATAACCAACCCGACCTCTGACCGTCATCCCAGCTAGAGCTGGGATCTCCCGGTGAGAGTGCGGACCCTGACAACCACAAGACCCCAGCGTTCGCTGGGGTGACGTTTAGATCCAGAAGGAAAATATCATGGCAATCAACATTCGCCTCGCGCGGTGGCTCCAAGAAGCGTCCTTACTACAAGATCGTCGTTGCCGATGCGCGTTCGCCGCGTGACGGCCGCTTCATCGAGAAGATCGGCAACTACAACCCGCTCCTCGCCAAGGACAACGAGCAGCGCGTGCAGCTCGACGCCGACCGCGCGAAGCATTGGCTGAGCGTCGGTGCGCAGCCGACCGACCGCGTCGCACGCTTCCTCGACCAGGCTGGCGTGCTCGAGCGTTCGGCGCGCAACAACCCGAACAAGGGCAAGCCCGGCGAAAAGGCCACCGAGCGCGCCGAAGAGCGTGCGACCAAGGCGGCTGAAGCTGCCGAGGCCGAGGCCGCTGCAAAGGCAGCACCTGCTGCCGAGGCAGAGGCACCTGCCGCTGCCGAGACCGAAGAAGCCGCTTCGTAAGACAGCGCTTCTGGAGTGGGGCAGGGCGTGATCGTCCTACCCCTCTCCGTCATGCCGGGCTCGTTCCGGCATCCACCCGTCCGCGGATCCGAAAGAATTGGGTGCGTGGAACGGTGGACCCCGGAGCAAGTCCAGGGGTGACGACGGGCGGGAGGCAACCCCCGCTCCGACTACGGGTCGCCAACCGCACCCGATCCGGACTTCATGCGTTCTTCCTGGGTAACCCCGAACAGGAGCGCATAATGGCCCCCGAATCTGACCCCCGCACAGCCCCCGCACCCGAGGACATCGAAGATGCCACCAACCAAGGCGTCTCCGCCGACGAACCCGCCGAAGGCTCCGACGACACCCCCGGCCGCGACGAAGGCTCCGCGCAAGGCTGACGTGACGCTCGCCGTCGTCATCGGTGCGCACGGCATCGGTGGCGAAGTGCGGCTGAAGGTCTTCGCCGAGAATTTCGGAAGCTATAAGAGCTTCAACAACGGCGCGCTGTCGCTGAAGTCCGCGCGCAACGGCAACAACGGCATGATCGCGCGCTTCGCCGAGGTCGCCGATCGAAATACTGCCGAGGCTATGCGCGGAACCGAGCTGACGGTGCCGCGATCTTCGCTGCCGCCGTTGGAAGACGGTGAATATTATCACACGGATGTGATCGGGCTCGATGTCGTCTCGACCGATGGCGAGGCGATCGGGCGCGTCGTGGCGATAGATAATTTCGGTGCGGGCGACGTGATCGAGATCGAACGCCCCGCCGTAGACGACAAGCCCGGCAAGCGCTTTATGATACCGATGCGCCCTGAAGCCGTGCCTGAGTGGGATGCCGACCGGCTTGTCGTCGAGGCCTCTTTCGCAGCTGAGTAAGCCTTGTTCTCCCAAGTTGAGTAGCGATTACCGCCGAAGTGGTCGCTGTTCGGCGAGCATGTTGCGGATGGTCGTAGCGGCGACGCCGGCTTCTCCCATTGCGTGACTGATCTGGTCGAGACCCTTCACGACGTCGCCGGCTGCGAACAGGCCGGGGATTGAGGTTCGCTGGTGCGAGTCGACCTCCAGGCAACCGTCTTCGGATGCGCGGGCGCCTGCTGCGACGGCCAGTTCCGAACGGATGATTGACCCGAGCGCGGGATAGATGCTGTCGAACGATAAGCGTTCGTCGACCGTGTCGAGTGCGAGCTTGTCGCCCGCAATTGCATAGTTGCCGCAGGGACCACCGACGCGGATGATGCCGGCTTCGTCTAGCGCCGCTTCGCATGCCGGGTCGAGATCGTGGCTCCCCTCGGGCGCGATCAGCGTCACGTCTTTCGTGTATCCGCGCAGGAACAGCGCCTCGCGCATGCCGTGGTCGCCGGTGCCGATGATGCCTACGCGCTTGTCGGTGACTTCGTAGCCGTCGCAGATCGGGCAGTAGCGGAGCAACCCCGCCTCCAGCGCTTCGTCGTGGATTGCGTCGGGCATGTCGGGGCGGTTGTTCACGACTCCGGTGGCGAGCAGTACGCTCCGGGATCGCGCGCGGCGATCGCCGAGCCGTACGGTGAAGCCGTCGTCGTCGACCTCGATCGCATCTACCCGCACGCCCTCGCGCACCGCACCATAATTCTCCGCCTGCGCTAGCATCCGGGCTAGCAGGTCCGTGCCGCGGATGCCTTCGGGATAGCCGGCATGGTTGTGCGTGCACGGGATCAACGCGGCGCGGCTGCTGCCGCAATCGAACAGCCGGATCGAGAGGTGGAACCGGGCGAGATAGATGGCCGCGGTCAGGCCCGCCGGGCCGGCGCCGATGATGATGCAGTCGTCCATCCGCCGCGAGCGTTTCGCCAGCGTAATTGTTCCACTGCGCCGATCCGTATAGGTGCTGAGTATATTCGGCGCCGCACGCTGGCGCAAACGCATAGAGAATTGGACGCTGTGACTTTCGCTGCCACGATATTGACGCTGTATCCTGAGATGTTTCCCGGGCCGCTGGGGACGTCGCTCGCTGGGCGCGCGCTGGGGGAGGGGCGGTGGTCCTGCTCGCCGGTGCAGATCCGGGACTTTGCGACCGATAAGCACAAGTCGGTGGATGACACGCCGGCCGGGGGCGGGGCTGGGATGGTGCTCCGGGCCGACGTGGTGGCCTCGGCGATCGACAGCGTGGCGGATGGGCGGCCGGTGCTGGCCATGACGCCTCGGGGAAGCCTCTTACCCAGGAGCGGGTTCGCCAGCTTGCGCAGGGCCCGGGCGTCACTATTCTCTGTGGCCGGTTCGAGGGGTTCGACGAACGCCTGTTCGAGGCGCGGGAGATCGAGGAGGTCTCGATCGGCGACTACATCCTGTCGGGGGGCGAGATGGGCGCGCTGGTGCTGCTCGATGCTTGCATTCGGCTGCTGCCCGGCGTAATGGGCGCGGCTTCTAGTGGGGATGACGAGAGCTTCGAAACGGGGCTGCTCGAATATCCGCACTATACCCGACCTCAGATATGGGAAGGGCGCACGATCCCGCAGGTGCTGCGATCGGGGGATCATGCGAAGATCGCTGCATGGCGCAAACGCCGCGCGGAGATCGATACACGGTCACGGCGACCGGACCTTTGGGAGCGCCATGAGGGCGTTCGGGTCCAGTCGCCCTCTGGCGCGCAGCGACACGAGGACGAGACATGAACCTGTTGCAGACGATCGAAGCCGAGAACATCGCGAAGTTCCTGGCCAACAAGACGATCCCCGATTTCCGCCCCGGCGATACGCTGAAGGTCGGCGTGAAGGTCGTCGAAGGCGAGCGCACGCGTATTCAGAACTACGAGGGCGTGTGCATCGCGCGCTCGAACAAGGGCATGGGCTCGAACTTCACCGTGCGGAAGATGAGCTTCGGCGAGGGCGTCGAGCGCGTCTTCCCGCTCTACTCGCCCAACGTCGATCTCGATCGAAGTCGTCCGCAAGGGCGCCGTGCGTCGCGCCAAGCTGTATTACCTGCGTGGCCGCACCGGCAAGGCAGCGCGTATCGCCGAGCGTCGCGACATGCGCCCTGCCAAGGGCACCGCAGCCGCCGAGTAATCGGAGTCTGTTCGAGTTGAAGAAGGGCGCGGGGGCGATGGTCCCCGCGCCCTTTTTCATTGTGCGCGGGGTGGGGGCTGGTTCGGGCGGCAAGGTGTTGCAAGTGTTGCCGATTGTTGGTGCTTCGCGTTTATGCTGCAGCACGGAAGTATAGGAAGTGTAGACGCTGGGAAGCTTTTTCGCTGTGGCGGTGGCGGTGGCATCGGGGTGTGGGGGCAGTGTCGCGGTGAAGGGCGCGGGCGCGGGCATTCGGTGACGTTGCACTTCTCCGGGCGTGTAGGACAGCCGATTAGCTCGCCGCCAGCGGTGGCGGTGGTGGCTGCACGCTTCCCCAGTCCTTCAGAGCATGGTGGCGGCTATTCGGTTGGACAGGGACACGCTTCCTCCGCAGGCCCGACTTGCGCTTCCTTGTTCTCCCGCGAAGGCGGGAGCCCAGTCTGGGTCCCCGCCTTCGCGGGGAAACACGTCTTGCTGGCGGATCGGGATAGCTACCTGCTTGGGCTGGACGGACCTTGCCACGCTGAGCGCGCTCGCGTGGACATGCCCCACCCCGACCCTCCCCTGAAGGGGAGGGAGTTTTCGTCGTGCGCTGCCATCGGCATCATCGCCATCATGCAACCGCGGCGCATCACGCAACGCGCCGTCATCCCCGCGCAGGCGGGGATCCATATCCTCGGGGGTTGGTAATCATGGTGCGAGGTCAGCCAGTATGGGTTCCCGCCTCCGCGGGAATGA
Organism: Sphingomonas sp. LR55; assembly: GCF_036856015.1. Taxonomy (NCBI): domain Bacteria; kingdom Pseudomonadati; phylum Pseudomonadota; class Alphaproteobacteria; order Sphingomonadales; family Sphingomonadaceae; genus Sphingomonas; species Sphingomonas sp. LR55. The sequence goes on along the minus strand of NZ_JASPFO010000001.1, from coordinate 1,797,677 downwards.
CGAGCGTTGGTTGGGATGACCTAACCCCCACCGCGCCGTCATCCTGACGAAAGTCAGGACCCAGAGCAAAGCAGCGCGGCGTTTGTGATCCTGGGTCCTGACTTTCGTCAGGATGACGGCGTGGGTGGGGAGGCGTTCCGCTTGCAATCGCCAACGCTGTCGTCTGGAGGGCGTAGTTATGGGGCGTGCGAGCCTCAGGGCCCGCAGACCGCCGCCAGCCCTCCTCGACCACCCGTCAGGCTTCAGGCGTCAGGCGTCAGGCCTCAGGCGTCGCGCCATGCGCCGGGCGCCAGACCCGCCACGGTCCAGTCGCCGATGCTCCACCGGACCAGCCGCAGCGTGGGGTGGTCGATCGCGGCGGTCATGCGGCGGACCTGGCGGTTGCGGCCTTCGCGGATCGTTATCTTCAGCCAGCAATCCGGGATGCTCGCGCGGACCCGGATCGGCGGCATGCGCGGCCAGAGGTCGGGGGCGGCGATCCGCTCGACGTCGGCGCGGGCAGGGCCGTCCTTCAGCAGGACGCCGCCCCGCAGCCGATCGAGCGCGTCCTCGCCGGCATCGCCCTCGACCTGCACGAGATAGGTTTTGGCCAGCTTGAACTTCGGGTCCGCGATCCGCGCCTGGAGGCGACCGTCGTCGGTCAGCAGCAACAGCCCTTCGCTATCGCGGTCGAGCCGCCCCGCCGGATAGACGCCCGGCACATCGACGAACTGCGACAGCGTCGCGCGCGGGTCGGGCTGTTCACGTCGGTGAACTGGCTGAGCACGTCGTACGGTTTGTTGAACAGGATTAGACGGGGCATGGCTGGACCTTAGCGCGACGGCAATGACGGGGTCGAGCGGTGTTGCCGATTGAACGGAAGTGATAGTCTCCGCGTCTGGAAGGACTTGGCCAATGAGTGGTGCGCTGGGATTTACCGAGTTTGACGAGCGGGATGGTACACCTGCATTCATGACAGGCATGGATCAGCTCGATCGCCTTCTGATTACTGAAAAGGTACCAGTCCCTGGCCGGCCCTTACACGCCATGCGGCGCATTGCGATGGCGCGAAAGATAGAGATGGTGATCGGCGGTTCGGGGCAATCGGCCACTTCGGTAGCGGTCTCCCGCTGGTATGCTGAACGGTACGGTGATCGTCTAAAAGTCGATTTTAGTCCTGGGCGGGCCGTAATACTCGTCAGGGGAGATCCGCTAATCCTAAAGTTGCCTTTAATCGTTGGAGAATGGGACGGTGTCGCGGACGTAACGAAGCTTCTTCCGGGTCTTACGCAACCAATGTTTGCTAGCCTGAGTGAAGGTGAAATGCAGGACGTCGTGTCAGCGCTACCTTGGATGCAGCAGCGCTTTGCGGCTCTTGAAGTGTTAGCTTCTTCTATCCGTGCAAATCTTGAAGCGGCTATCATGCAGATGACGTCACAGTCCCCGCATTTCGGAGAATCTCATTGGGCGTCACTTCAGTTTGCAGAAAAGACCATGAAGCGCTTTCTGCGGTCAAAAGGGCGTACGCCCAGTCGCACACATGATCTGAGAGCTCTATTGCGAAGTTGCGAATCAGCCGGGCTCCCCCGTGGTATGCAGCCCATTCTAAAAATGATTCAGTGTGATGCCGGAGTTCGCTATTCCGAAGATGTTACTTTAGATGCAGCGCTAGCAGCGCACCATGCTAGTATTGATCTCACGGCATACGTGGCGCAGCATTTGGTTGACAAATCTTCTTCAAATACGGTGATTGATGATCAAGATCTTGCAGATCTTGTTCTGTCAATGTCATTCGGCATTGAAAGCAGCCATAATGGGAATCTGCTGTATGCATTTGCAATGGCTGACAACTCCATCAGACGACTGCTATTTTCAAGTCAACACTGTAATTGGCTACATAGAGAGATAGCGAGTTCAATTGATAAAGGGCGGCACAAAGATGATCGCCTTTTATTCACAAGGGGGCGAGATATCCGGAACGCTTAACCGCGCCATCCGCTTAACTTATTCTACACACATATGCCGGAATTTGGACCCGAAGATTATAAGGCGACGGATATAATTCAAGTTAAGTCTGTAAAAGCTTCTGATGAAAGCCGCTATCTAGTGTTAGAAATAGAGGGTGTGCGAAACGAGACCGCGCGATTAATTATATGGTCCGAGCTTGTCGCTCCTTTACTAGAAACAATAGACAACGGTCTTGCCGAAGGACGGGTCGGCGGTCTTTTTGCTTAAAAATAACGCAGAAGGCCGCGGTGTTTCCACCGCGGCCCATTCGTTCAATTAGCAATCCGCAACCCTTACTGGTCGAGGAAGCTTCGCATCTTCCGTGACCGGCTCGGATGCTTCAGCTTCCGCAGCGCCTTTGCCTCGATCTGGCGGATGCGCTCGCGGGTCACCGAGAACTGCTGTCCGACCTCCTCGAGCGTGTGATCGGTGTTCATGCCGATGCCGAAGCGCATGCGCAGCACGCGCTCCTCGCGCGGGGTCAGCGACGCCAGCACGCGCGTGACCGTCTCCTTGAGGTTCGCCTGGATCGCGGCATCCACCGGGATGATCGCGTTCTTGTCCTCGATGAAGTCGCCGAGATGCAGAATCCTCCTCGTCGCCGATCGGCGTTTCGAGGCTGATCGGCTCCTTGGCGATCTTCATCACCTTGCGCACCTTCTCCAGCGGCATGGAGAGGCGCTCGGCCATCTCCTCCGGGGTCGGTTCGCGGCCCTGCTCATGGAGGAACTGGCGGCTGGTGCGGACCAGCTTGTTGATCGTCTCGATCATGTGGACCGGGATGCGGATGGTCCGCGCCTGGTCCGCGATCGAGCGGGTGATCGCCTGGCGGATCCACCAGGTCGCGTAGGTGCTGAACTTGTAGCCGCGGCGATACTCGAACTTGTCGACCGCCTTCATCAGGCCGATATTGCCCTCCTGGATGAGATCCAGGAACTGAAGCCCACGGTTCGTGTATTTCTTGGCGATCGAGATCACCAGCCGCAGGTTCGCCTCGACCATTTCCTTCTTGGCGATACGCGCCTCGCGCTCGCCCTTCTGGACCATGTTGACGATCCGGCGGAACTCGGTGAGCGCCATGCCGGTCTGCTGCGTGATGTCGGCGATCTCGGCGCGGATGCGCTCGACCGCTTCGCCCTCGTTGGCGACGAACGCGGTCCACTTCTTGTCGACCTTGTTGACCGTCGTCAGCCAGTTCTCGTCGATCTCGTGACCGATATAGCGATCGAGGAAGTCCTTGCGCGGCACCTTGTGGCGCTCGGCGAGGCGCAGCATCTGGCCGCCCAGCGCGGTCAGGCGACGGTTATAGGCATAGAGCTGATCGACCAGATATTCGATCTTGGCGTTGTGGAACTGGACGCTCTCGACTTCCGCCGTGAGTTCCTCGCGCAGCTTCTGGTACTTGCGTTCGTCGGCCGCGGAGAAATCGCCGCCGATGCCCATCGCGTCGACGCGCGACTGCTGGATCTTGCTGAACTTCTTGTAGAGCGCGGTGATGCTGGCGAACCGCTCGAGCGCGATCGGCTTGAGCTGTTCCTCCATCTGCGCGAGGCTGAGGGTGTTGTCCTCCTCCTCGTCGTCCGATGCGCGCGGGGCCCGGCGCTCGCCGTCCTCGTCCTCGTCGGCGGACGGCTCTTCGGGCTCAGCCTCTTCCTTGAACGAAGGGCCAGCGTTCTTCTCGCTGATCTCGCCGTCGTCGGCTTCGCCGTCCTCGGCCATCGCTTCGGGCGCGGGGTCCTTCGACAGCATCGCGTCGAGATCCATGATCTCGCGCAGCTGCATCGTGCCCTCGTTCAGCGCGGTCGACCAGTCGATGATCGCGTTGAAGGTGATCGGCGATTCGCAGAGACCCAGGATCATCGTGTCGCGACCCGCCTCGATGCGCTTGGCGATCGCGATCTCGCCCTCGCGGCTGAGCAGCTCGACCGCGCCCATCTCGCGCAGGTACATGCGGACCGGATCGTCGGTGCGATCGATCGTCTCTTTCTTCTTCTCGATCGCGGGGCCTGTGTCGGCATCCGCGTCAGCGGCCTCCGGCTCGTCCTCGTCGTCCTTGGCGGGCTCGGTCTCGCCGTCCTCGCCGGCTTCGTCGTTCTCGACGATGTTGATGCCCATCTCGCTCAGCGCGGCGCTGATGTCCTCGATCTGGTCGGACGACATCTCGCCCTGCGGCAGCGCTTCGTTGAGCTGCTCATAGGTGATGTAGCCGCGCTTCTTGGCGCGCGCGATGACCTTCTTGATCGACGCATCGTTCATGTCGATCAGCGGCGCATCGCCGGTTTCGTTCGTCTCGGCGGGTTCCGCCATGTTCGCCTTAGCCATCAATCGCCCTCGGTACCCAACGCTCGGGCGTCTTCGTTCGACTGTACAAGATTTGCAAGTCGGACTTCCAACGCCTGTTTCTCTCTTACCATAGCCACTTGTCGTTCGAACGCATCTTCAGTGAAGTGCGTCTGCATCGCCGCGGTCGCCTGCTTGAGTGCCGCGTCTACCTCAGGGCGGGCGACCATGATCGCGATCGCCTCGTCGAGGTCGGCACGGACGCGGGCTGGATCGGCCGTGGTCTGCGTGAACGAATAGGGCATCGTATCGGCTCTCAACAGGTCACTCGCGACTGAATTGAAACCGGACCTCGCCAATATGGTGAGCAAGCGCCCGCTATCAAGCTTCTGGTCCTCAAGTGCAACATCTACGACCGCTTCGAACAATCGCCCGAGCGCGCCGTCGATCATTTGCAGCGAGCCGAGCACCTCCATGTGGCGCGCGATCTCGACCGGGTGGCGGATCAGGCCGGCGAGGACCGCCTTGGCCAAGACGCGGTCGATGCCGGTGGCGAGGAAGGCCTTCGCGTCTTCGGTGACAGGCGCGGCGGGGGCTTCCAGCCGCCTTTGGGGCGCTCGCCTCTGGGCACGAAGGGGGTGCGGACGGGTTTGAAATGCTCGTAGAAGCGGTTTTTGAACTCGGCGTGATATTGCTGCTTCACCGAGGGGTCGGCGATGCCTTCCGCGAGTTCGTGGAGGCGGCGCTTGAGGCCGGCGCGCTGTTCGGGGGTGTCGAGCGCCTCGGCGGCGACTTCGGACGCCCAGAGCCGGTCGACGAGCTGTTCGGGGGTTTTCAGCAGCGCCTCGAACGCGGCGGGACCGCCGGCGCGGACGAGGTCGTCGGGGTCCTGGCCTTGCGGGAGTGTGACGAAGGCGAGGCTGCGGCCGGGCGCCAGTAGCGGGAGCGCGCGGTGGGCAGCCCGGAGCGACGCCTTCTGGCCGGCGCCGTCGCCGTCGAAGCAGAGCAGGGGGACGTCTACCATCCGCCACAGTCGTTCGAGCTGCGCTTCGGTGAGCGCGGTGCCGAGCGGGGCGACCGCTTCGCCGAAGCCCGCCTGCGCGAGCGCGATGACGTCCATATAGCCCTCGACCACCAGCACGCGGCCGGATTTGCGCGAGGCGGGGGCGGCCTTGTCGAGATTGTAGAGCGTGCGGCCCTTGTCGAAGAGCGGCGTGTCGGGGGAGTTGAGGTATTTGGGCTCGCCACCGTCAAGCACGCGTCCGCCGAACGCGATCGTCCGGCCGCGGGGGTCGCGGATCGGGATCATCAGGCGGCCGCGGAACCGGTCGTACGGGTCCTTGCCCTCGACATTGATGAGCATGCCGGACTCGACCAGCATCGGGTCGCCGTACTCCTTCAGCGCGGTCTTGAGCTTGCCGCGGCTGTCGGGGGCGAACCCCATGCCGAACGCGCGCGCCGTCTCGGGCCTGATCCCGCGGCGGTCGAGGAGGGCGCGGGCGTCGGTGCCGGGGAGGCCGTTCAGCTGCTCGGTGAACCAGTCGGCGGCGTCGGACATCACCTCGTGCAGGCCCTTGGCGCGTTCGGCCTTGGCGGCGGACTGGCGGTCCATCGCTGGCATGTCCATCCCGGCGGCCTGGGCGAGCTCCTTGACCGCATCCATGAAGGGGAGGCCGCGCTGGTCGGTCATCCACTTGATCGCGTCGCCGTGCGCGGAGCAGCCGAAGCAGTGATAGAAGCCCTTGTCGTCGTTGACGTAGAACGAGGGCGTCTTCTCGTTGTGGAACGGGCAGCAGCCCTTGTGCTCGCGACCGGCCTTGGTGAGCTTGGTGGTCTTGCCGACGAGCGCGGACAGCGAGGTGCGGGCGCGGAGTTCGTCGAGGAATTGTGGGGTTAGGGCCACTAGATTGTCCCACCCACGACAGAGCTCCCCGCCCGCTTGCGGGAGGGGGCTGGGGGTGGGCACGCGCTCGGTTCCGCTCGCAGCGCTCAGAATGGTCTCCAATACGCCGGCCATGTTCGAGGTCAGATCGTTGTTCCAGAAGCGGATGACGCGGTAGCCGGCGGCTTCGAGCGCTTGCGTCCGCTTAACGTCATAGCTTGCCGCTTCGACATGCTGGCTACCGTCGAGCTCGACGATCAGCTTGTACGAGCGGCATACGAAGTCGGCGAAATACCCGGCGATCGGCATCTGGCGGCTGAACTTCAGGTCCTGCAACCTGGAGCCTTTGAGTTGCCGCCATAGCATCTGCTCGGCATTCGTCGCGTCGTTGCGGAGGTCGCGCGCTCTCTCGGTTGGTCGGTCCAGACGATGGCGCGGGCCCACCCCTCGGCCCCCTCCCGCTTGCGGGAGGGGAGGAAGAAGGGGGCCGCCCTTATCCATTTATGACAGTGCCGCCTTTACCAGGCCGCTCGCCTTGCTCATGTCCAGCTCGCTGGCGTGGCGCGCCTTCAGTTCCGCCATCACGCGGCCCATGTCCTTCATGCCGGTCGCGCCGAGTTCCGCCTTGATCGCCTCGATCGCCGCCGACGTTTCCGCCTCGCTCATCTGCTGGGGCAGGAAGCGTTCGATCACCGCGACCTCGGCCGTCTCCGCATCGGCGAGCTCCTGGCGGCCACCCTTCGAGAACATCTCGATCGACTCGCGGCGCTGCTTGACCATCTTCTGGAGCACTTCGACCACCAGCGCGTCGTCGCTTTCCGGCGCCTTACCGGTCCGCGCCTCAATGTCGCGGTTCTTGATCGCGGCCTGGATCAACGAGATAGCGTTGCGGCTCTGCTTGTCGCCGGCCTTCATGGCGGTCAGCTGCGCAGCCTTGATGTCGTCGCGAATCATGTACTGGTCTTTCAGGCGGTTCGGGATAGCCCGACGGGATAGCGCGTCCGCCGCCCGTTTAACAGATTGACGCTGCGGCACGCCGGCCTTAGCGGACACCACTTAGCGACATCGTCAACGTAAAGAGAGTGCCCAGCCTGATGGCCGACGCCCAGCCTATAGCCATGCCTGCCGGTGCAACAGGCGTCCTGGTCCTCGCCAACGGCGACGTGATCTGGGGTCGCGGGTTCGGCGCAGAGGGCAATGCGGTCGGCGAAGTGTGCTTCCACACCGCGATGACCGGCTATCAGGAGGTGCTGACCGACCCGTCCTTCGCCGGACAGATGATCTGCTTCACCTTCCCGCACATCGGCAACGTCGGCGCGAACCCCGACGACGTCGAGGCGGACGACCCGCACGCGCTCGGCATCATCGTCCGCGAGGACGTGACGCAGCCGTCGAGCTTCCGCGCGGTCGAGGGGCTGGATGGCTGGATGAAGCGGCATGCGCGGATCGGCCTTTCGGGCGTCGACACGCGCGCGCTGACGCGGCGGATCCGGGTTGCGGGTGCGCCTAATGGCGTGATCGCGCATTCGGCTAGCGGCGAGTTCGACGTGGCCGCGTTGCTGGCGATGGCGCGGGCGTGGCCGGGGCTTGAGGGGATGGACCTCGCCAAGGACGTGTCGACCGAAATGCATTATGGCTGGGGTGAGGATGCGCCCGGCGGTGTCTGGAAGCTGGGTTTCGGCTATTCTTCTTCCCCCTCCCGCAAGCGGGAGGGGCCGGGGTGGGCTCCCGGCTTCCTCGACAGACGACGGTGCGGTTGACCGCTCTTCCACCGTCCCCCGGAAGGTGAGCGCGAGCCCACCCCTCAATCCCCTCCCGCAAGCGGGAGGGGAGGCCAGAAGCCCCACGTCGTCGCGATCGATTATGGCTCGAAGCGCAACATCTTCCGCAACCTCGTCGAGGCCGGCGCGAAAGTCTCCGTCGTCTCCGCCACCGCCAGCTTCGACGACGTAATGGCGCTCGCCCCCGACGGCATCTTCCTGTCGAACGGCCCAGGCGATCCCGCCGCGACCGCCGACTACGCCGTCCCGGTGATCCGCCAGCTGCTGGAGACGGGCAAACCACTGTTCGGCATCTGCCTTGGCCACCAGCTGCTCGGCCTCGCGGTCGGCGCGACCACGACCAAGATGTTCCAAGGCCATCGCGGCGCCAACCATCCGGTCAAGCGCCTGTCCGACGGCGCGGTCGAGATCACCAGCATGAACCACGGTTTCGCCGTCGAGCGCGACAGCCTGCCGGCGAACGTCCGCGAGACGCACGTGTCGCTGTTCGACGGATCGAATGCGGGGCTGGAACTGACCGACAAGCCGGCGTTCTCTGTGCAGTATCATCCGGAAGCTAGCCCGGGGCCGCAAGACAGTTTGTATCTGTTTGAGCGGTTTGTAAGGAATATTGATAATGCCTAATTGGGTTCAAATCAGCATTGAACTTCAGCGCGCTGACAAATCATTAGCGCCCTATAATCTTCGTAATTGTCCAGATCAGCGGGCGCGATCGGTACAGAACGTTTTAAATTGTTTGCGCGCAATGGCGGCCAGGCAGATCCGTACTATTGACGAAGACGAGGCGGATGCGTTGGCTACGTCGGTAGATCTTCTTCTAGCTGTTTTCGGCGCGGGTGAGGCATCGGTTGGACGCGCTCATCTCGATGCTGCAGCGGCCTGCTACTAATGCCAAAACGCACCGACATCTCCTCGATCCTCGTCATCGGCGCAGGACCCATCGTCATCGGCCAGGCGTGCGAGTTCGATTATTCGGGCACGCAGGCGATCAAGGCGTTGAAGGAGGAGGGCTATCGTATCGTCCTCGTCAATTCGAACCCCGCCACGATCATGACCGATCCCGAGCTGGCCGACGCGACCTATGTCGAGCCGATCACGCCCGCGATCGTCGCCAAGATCATCGAGAAGGAGCGTCCGGACGCGATCCTGCCGACGATGGGCGGGCAGACCGCGCTGAATACCGCACTCGCGCTGTTCCATGACGGGACGCTGGCGAAGTTCGGCGTGACGATGATTGGGGCGGATGCCGATGCGATCGACATGGCGGAGGACCGGCTGAAGTTCCGCGATGCGATGGACCGGATCGGGCTCGAAAGCGCGCGCTCGGCGATCGCACATACTGTTGAAGAAGCCTTGGAAGGCCTTGAAAAGACGGGGCTTCCGTCGATCATCCGGCCGAGCTTCACGATGGGCGGCTCGGGCGGCGGCATCGCGTACAACCGCGAGGAGTTCATCGCGATCGTCCGCAACGGGCTCGATTTGTCGCCGACCACCGAGGTGCTGATCGAGGAATCGCTGCTCGGCTGGAAAGAATATGAGATGGAGGTGGTGCGCGATCGCAACGACAACGCGATCATCATCTGCTCGATCGAGAATGTCGATCCGATGGGCGTCCACACCGGCGACTCGATCACGGTCGCGCCGGCGCTGACGCTGACCGACAAGGAATACCAGATCATGCGCAACGCATCGATCGCGGTGTTGCGCGAAATCGGTGTCGAGACAGGCGGTTCGAACGTCCAGTTCGCAGTAAATCCGAAGGACGGGCGGCTGGTCGTCATCGAGATGAACCCGCGTGTTTCACGCTCCTCGGCGCTGGCGTCGAAGGCGACCGGCTTCCCGATCGCGAAGGTCGCGGCGAAGCTGGCGGTCGGCTACACGCTCGACGAGATCGAGAACGACATCACCGGCGCCACGCCCGCCGCGTTCGAGCCGACGATCGATTACGTCGTGACGAAGATTCCGCGGTTTGCGTTCGAGAAGTTCAAGGGCGCGTCGAACACGCTGGGCACCGCGATGAAGTCGGTCGGCGAGGTGATGGCGATCGGTCGCAACATCCACGAATCGATGCAGAAGGCGTTGCGCGGGCTCGAGACGGGCTTGTCGGGGTTCAACCAGGTCGATCATCTGGTCGGTGCGCCGCGCGCGGAAATCGAGGCCGCGCTGGCCGTCGCGACGCCGGACCGATTGCTGGTCGCGGCGCAGGCGTTGCGCGAGGGCTTCACGGTCGCCGAGGTGCATGCGATCGCCAAGTATGATCCGTGGTTCCTGGAGCGGATCGCCGAGATCATCGCGGCGGAGGCCGAGGTGATGAAGGACGGCCTGCCGATCGACGCGCCCGGTATGCGCCGCCTGAAGAGCATGGGGTTCAGCGACAAGCGGCTCGCATGGCTGGCGCTGCAATCCGCCAATCTGCGCGGCATGAACCGCGGCATCGCGCGCGGCTCGGGGCTGATCCACGAGGTCGTCAAGGCGATGACCGGCGGCGTGACCGAGGAGGAGGTGCGCCAGCATCGCCTGAAGCTCGGCGTGCGGCCGGTGTTCAAGCGGATCGATACGTGCGCGGCCGAATTCGATGCGAAGACGCCGTATATGTATTCGACCTATGAGGCGCCGAGCTTCGGCGAGCCCGAGAACGAGTCCGAGCCTACCGATCGCAAGAAGATCGTGATCCTGGGCGGCGGGCCGAACCGGATTGGGCAGGGGATCGAGTTCGATTATTGCTGCTGCCATGCGTGCTTCGCGCTGGCGGATGCGGGCTATGAGACGATCATGGTCAACTGCAACCCGGAGACGGTGTCGACCGATTACGACACGTCGGACCGGCTGTATTTCGAGCCGTTGACCGCTGAGGACGTGCTGGAGATCCTGCATGTCGAGCAGCAGAACGGCACTTTGGTGGGCGTGATCGTGCAGTTCGGCGGGCAGACGCCGCTGAACCTTGCGCGGGCACTTGAAGCGGCGGGCCTTCCGATCCTGGGGACGACGCCGGACGCGATCGATCTGGCGGAGGACCGTGAGCGGTTCGCGGCGCTGATCACCAAGCTCGGGTTGCTGCAGCCGGCCAATGGCCTTGCGCGGAGCCGGGACGAGGCGGTCGCGGCGGCGGAGCGGATCGGGTATCCGGTGCTGATGCGGCCTTCGTACGTGCTCGGTGGCCGGGCGATGGAGATCGTCGACACGATCGGGCAGCTCGAGCATTATATCGCGACCGCGGTGCAGGTGTCGGGCGACTCGCCGGTGCTGATCGACCAGTATCTGCGCGATGCGATCGAGGTCGATGTCGATGCGATCTGCGACGGGACCGATGTCGTCGTCGCGGGCGTATTGCAGCATATCGAGGAGGCGGGCGTCCATTCGGGCGATAGCGCGTGCTCGATCCCGCCATATTCGCTGTCGGCGGAGATCATCGCTGAGATCGAGCGGCAGACGGTGGCGCTCGCGCATGCCTTGTCGGTGGTCGGGCTGATGAACATCCAGTTCGCGGTGAAGGACGGCCTGGTCTACCTCATCGAGGTCAACCCGCGCGTCGCGCACCGTGCCGTTTGTCGCCAAGGCGATCGGCGCGCCCATCGCCAAGATCGCTGCGCGGGTGATGGCGGGCGAGAAGCTGGTCAATTTGCCGAAGATCGACCGGCATATCGACTATTATGCGGTGAAGGAGGCGGTGTTCCCCTTCAACAAGTTCCCCGGCGTCGATCCGGTGCTGTCACCGGAAATGAAGTCGACGGGCGAAGTCATGGGAATCGATCCCGATTTCACGATCGCCTTCGCCAAGGCACAGCTTGGCGCGGGGACGATCCTGCCGACCAAGGGCAACGTCTTCGTCAGCGTGAAGGACGGCGACAAGGCGATGATCGTCGAGGCGGTGAAGGCGCTGGTCGACACCGGCTTCTCGATCGTCGCGACCGGTGGGACCGCGGATCATCTCGCACGTGCCGGCTTGCCCGTCGAGAAGGTCAACAAGGTGGCGCAAGGCCGGCCGCATATCGTCGACCGGATCAAGGACGGTGATATCGCGCTAATCTTCAACACCACCGAGGGGTGGCAGAGCCTGAAGGACTCGCAGCCGATCCGCGCTTCCGCGCTGGGCCAGCGGATTCCGTACTTCACGACTGCGCCCGCTTCGCTCGAAGCGGCAAAGGCGATCGCCAAGCTTTCGACGCACAGCCTTGAAGTACGGCCGCTGCAATCCTATTATTCGCAGTCGCACGACTGATCCCGACATGAGAATGATGTGTGGGCGGGGCTGGTACAGGGCCTTGCGCGGGGAAATGGATTTGGGGACGAGATGATGGCGACCGTCGAAAAGATGCCGATGCTGCAGGAAGGCTATGAGACGCTGAGCGCGGATCTGAAGCGCCTGAAAGCCGAACGTCCGACGATCGTTGACGCGATCGAAGAGGCGCGTGCGCACGGCGACCTGAGCGAGAACGCGGAATATCATGCCGCGAAGGAGCGTCAGGGCCAGGTCGAGGCATCGATCTCGGACATCGAGGACAAGCTGTCGCGTGCGCAGATCATCGATCCGAAGGACCTGTCGGGCGACAAGGTCGTCTTCGGCGCTACGGTGACGTTGCTCGACGAGAACGACAAGCCGGTGAAGTATCAGATTGTCGGCCAGACCGAGGCGAATGCCAAGACGGGCCGCATCTCGTACAATTCGCCGCTGGGTCGCGGGCTGATCGGGCGCAAGCTCGACGAAGAGGTCGAGGTTACGGTGCCGGCCGGCGAGCGGTATTACGTCGTCTCCAAGATCGAGTTCATCTGAGCCTCATGCAATTCTTCGAGACGCGGGCGACGGCGATCATCACGATCGTGACGGTCATCGTCTCGGGATTCCTGGTGCTGAGCGGGTCGCTTGGCTACTGGGCGGTGAACGCCGGGTTCATTCCGTTGCGGATGACCGATCTCGGTATTCCGAGCGAGCATATGTTCGTGGTGCCGTCCTGGGCGACGCCGTTGACCGCGACTCTGATCCATGGCGGGTGGGCGCATATCGCGCTGAACCTCGTGATGCTGGTGTATTGCGGGCAGTCCGTCGAGAAGGCGCTGGGGACGGTTGGGTTGGTCGTGCTGTACGTACTGGGCGCGTATGCGGCGGCGGCGGGGCATTGGGCGTTCGGGCCTGAGTCTACCGCGCCGATGATTGGCGCGAGCGGCGCGATTTCGGCGGTGGTTGGGGCTTATGCGCTGCTGTATGGCGAGCGGCGGGCGCAGGCGATCGGGCCGGTGCCGGCTGGGGTCGTGCATGTGGTTTGGCTTGCGGCCGCCTGGATCGGGATCCAGTTGCTGATGGGGCTGGCCGGGTTTGGCGCCTCGGTCGGGGCGAGTGGGCCGATTGCGATTGGCGCGCATATCGGCGGGTTTTTGGCAGGGCTGGTGCTGGCTCGGCCGTTGTTGCTCTGGCACTACCGCGCGGCTTGAGCGCCCTGTCCCTGACAAGTGCTCGCCGCCCCACGCTAGTCTACACCCTCACACCCTCACACCCTCATACCCACACCGTTCGTCCTGAGTAGCTGCTGAGCTTGTCGAAGCGGCGTATCGAAGGATGGGTTGGCGCTCGGAACCTGTGCTTCGATACGAGCCCTCGATACGGCTCTTCGAGCCTACTCGGTCTCTACTCAGCACGAACGGTAAGGGGGAAGGGCGCGCTTGTGCGCCTTAGTCGGCTGTGCCGGCGTATCTCTACCCTATTTGGGCGGGGGGCAGCGCGTGAGCGGAACGCGTCAGTCAGCGAGCCAGCGCGATAGGCAGCCACGGCGCTGCTCGGCGTGCCCTCACCCATCGCCGCATTCGGCGTTTCTCCCTCTCCCGTCGGGAGAGGGAAGGGGCCCGCGGCTGCTTGGCCGTGGGAAGGGTGAGGGCAAGTTGTTTTGCGCTATGCCAGTTTTGCTAGGTCATGAGCACAAGCTAAAGTCGACAAAGGCAGATGTGCTGTCGCGGAATACCGTCATCCCCGCGCAGGCGGGGATCCATAGCCTATGTCGTTGCGATCAGGTCGCTACGTTAGCCAGTATGGGTTCCCGCCTCCGCGGGAATGACGGTCGGTAGCGGCTGTTAAGCCACCGTCGCGCCAAGGTTCGGCTCGAGCATCCGGTGGAGGTGCACCACCACGAACTTCATCTCCGCATCGTCCACGGTCCGCTGCGCTGCAGCACGCCAGGCCTTCTCGGCACTTGCATAATCGGGGAATACGCCGACGAACTCGATCTTGCTCAGATCGTTGAAATCTAGGGTGCGCGGGTCGCTGACGCGGCCGCCGAATACGAGGTGGAGCTTGCTCATGCGCTGCTTGTCCTTGGGAGGGAGGTTGCAGGTGCCCTAGCGTGTTCGACCCGCGCTTTGAACCCTTAGTCGGTCTCTATTTAGACAGCTGGCTTTTGCGAAACGGCCTTCGCACCTGCGGTACCCGCGGTGGTCAGCGCCTTGACGACGCCTTCGAGCAGACCCTTGGCCTGACCGCGCGCATTGTCCTTGGTAAGGCCGAGCTCGCCCAGTTCCGACTGGCCCGCAGCCTTGGCGGCGGCGGTGGCGGCGACGACGGTCTCGCTGAGACGCTTGCCGACCGGAGCGAGCAATTCCTTCTCGCGTGCCGAACGCGGGATCAGCGCGCCAGCGAGCGCACCGACGGCGAGGCCGCCGACCAGAATGCCGAGCGGGTTGGATTCGAGGTTGTTGACGACGCGCTTGGTCTTCTCGCGCGAGACTTCGAGAACCTCGGAAGCCTTGTCGCCGGCCTCGTGATAGACCTTCGATGCGGTCTCGCGGACGGTGTCGAGGCCTTCGCGCAGACGGCTTTCGGTCTCGTGGGCGGCTTCGTTTGCGGTGGTCTTTGCGTCGGTCATGGAAATGTCCTTCTGATGGCAAGCTGCTCGTCGTTCAATGCAATGGGTTCAACGCGAGCCGGGACTTCAAGGTTTCAATGCGGTGACCGCAGTTGCAGTCAGCGCCCGCGGCGGAAGAGTCCGACGATCCGGTGCCGCGCGAGGAACAGCCCGGCGACCGCGGCGAACCCTGCGGTCGGCCCCGGATTGCGCTTCACCGTCTCCACGCTCGCGGTCAGCGCGGCGGTGCCGGCATCGGCGACGTCGCGGCTGGCGTTGAGCGCGAGCTTCCGCGGGTTGAGCCGGTCCTGCAATTGCCCGACGGTCATCATGACGCGCTGGCGGGCGAGGGCGGCTTCGATCTCTGCGGCGGCGACTTTGGCGGATGTCATGATACGGGCTCGCTTTTGGTCTGAAGCTTCGACTTGCCGATCATCGCCAGGATGCCGGCCAGCGCCAGCACCGCAACGACGACGATCACGGTCGACCATCCAGGCCCTACCAGCGTTGCCAGCGTCAAGATCGCACCGACCAGCAGTGCGATCAGCGCGGCCAGCGCCAGCACGCCGGCAACTGCGAAGAATATCGCCGCCGACTTGTACGCGCTGGCCGCCTCGCCGAACTTCGCCTTGTAAACAGCGACTTCCGCGGTCGCGAGACTCTTCGTCTCGGTCGCCAGCCGGCCGACGATCGACGCAAGGCTTTCGTCTTCGCCGGTCAGCGTCACGGGATCGGACAAGGCGTCAGGCCTTCGGGTTGGCGTCGACGCCCGACTGGACCAGTCGCGCGATGACGAAGCCGATGGCTGCTGCGGCGCCGACTGCGATCGCTGGCGACTTGCGCACCAGTTCACGGGCGTCGTCGACCAGCTCGTCGATGTCCTTCGCCTTCACCTGGTCGGCGAAACCCGAGACGCTGTCGGCGGCGCTGCGGGCATAGCCGCCGTACTGGGAGCCGAGCTTGTCGTCGACCTGACCGGCCGCATCGTTAAGCAACTGCGCAATCTGCTCCAGCGCGCCGCTTGCACGGGCCTTGCCGTCCTCGGCGAAGGTGCGCGCCTTGTCGGCCGCCTGCGCGCTGTACTTGCTCGCGCCGTCCTTGATCGCCTGCTTGGCGTCGGCGGTCTTGCCGGAGAGATCGCTGGTGCCGTTGTCGCCCATCTTGTTATCGATCGTCTTGCTGAGCTCGGTCCCGACCTCGTTCGCGGTCGTTTTCAGGTCGTTGACGGTATCGTTTACGCTGGAGTCGGCCATGACGGTCCCTTTCAGAATTGTTACGCCCTCAACACCGCCGCCGGAGCACGGTTCCCGAACCGTCGCGCGATTACACGACACTATTCTCGGGTGTCCGCGCGATTGCCCGCAATGGCGCGAGACGGTAGAGGCGGCGCGAACGACCCGGCACCGGGATTTGTAGGAGCATCGTTACGTGACCGCAATCATCGACCTTCATGCACGCCAGATCCTCGACAGCCGCGGCAATCCGACCGTCGAGGTCGACGTGCTGCTCGAAGACGGCAGCTTCGGCCGTGCCGCCGTGCCGTCGGGCGCCTCGACCGGCGCGCACGAGGCGGTCGAGCGCCGCGACGGCGACAAGACCCGTTGGGGCGGCAAGGGCGTCGACGGCGCAGTCGACGCGGTCAACGACGAGATCACCGACACCGTGCTCGGCATGGACGCGGAGGACCAGTCGGACCTCGATCGCGCGATGATCGAACTCGACGGCACCGAGAACAAGGGCCGGCTGGGCGCGAACGCGATCCTCGGCGTCAGCCTCGCCGTCGCCAAGGCCGCGGCTGAAGCACGTGGCCTGCCGCTGTACCGGTATGTCGGCGGCGTGCAGGCGCATCTGCTGCC
Organism: Sphingomonas sp. LR55; assembly: GCF_036856015.1. Lineage (NCBI taxonomy): Bacteria > Pseudomonadati > Pseudomonadota > Alphaproteobacteria > Sphingomonadales > Sphingomonadaceae > Sphingomonas > Sphingomonas sp. LR55. Next base: position 1,781,065 of record NZ_JASPFO010000001.1, on the reverse strand, counting down.
GGTGCCGATGATGAACATCATCAATGGCGGCGAGCATGCCGACAACCCGATCGACTTCCAGGAATTCATGATCGTGCCGGTCGGCGCGTCGAACATCCTCGAAGCGGTCCGCTGCGGTTCGGAGATCTTCCACACGCTGAAGAAGGGCCTGAGCGAGAAGGGCCTGTCGACCAGCGTCGGCGACGAGGGCGGCTTCGCACCGAACATCGGCAGCACGACCGAAGCGCTCGACTTCATTATGTCGAGCATCGAAAAGGCTGGGTACAAGCCCGGCGAGGACGTGATGCTCGCGCTCGATTGCGCGGCGACCGAGTTCTACAAGAACGGCAAGTACGACATCTCGGGCGAGGGCCGGATCCTCGAGAGCGCCGAGATGGCGGAATATCTCGCGGACCTGACGCGCCGCTACCCGATCTTCTCGATCGAGGACGGCATGGGCGAGGACGATTGGGAGGGCTGGAAGGCGCTGACAGACCTGATCGGCGACAAGGTCCAGCTGGTCGGCGACGATCTGTTCGTGACCAACCCGAAGCGTCTGAAGCGCGGGATCGACGGCGGCTATGCGAACTCGCTGCTGGTGAAGGTCAACCAGATCGGCACGTTGACCGAGACCTTGGAGGCGGTGTCGATGGCGCAGCGGGCGAAGTACACCGCGGTGATGTCGCATCGGTCGGGCGAGACCGAGGATGCGACGATCGCCGATCTGGCGGTCGCGACCAACTGCGGGCAGATCAAGACGGGCAGCCTCGCGCGGTCGGACCGGTTGGCGAAGTACAACCAGCTGATCCGGATCGAGGAAGAGTTGGGTGACGCGGCGCGCTATGCGGGTCGCGACATCCTGATCGGCGGCTGATAAGCTGGAGTTCGGGAGAACGAGCATGGCACGCGTGACGACGAAGACCAGCAAGCTGCGGAAGACGATGCGCAAGGCCGCGTGGCCGGCGCTGGGGCTGACGCTGATGGCGTTCTTCGGCGCGTATGCCGTGCTCGGGCCGAACGGGATGTTCGCGTATGGCGACTACAAGCGCCAGCTTGCGAAGCGCGAGCAGGACTATGCCGCGCTCGATCGCAAGCGTGAGGTTCTGAAAAACCGCGTTGCTCTATTGAACCCGGATCATGCAAATCCGGATATGGTCGACGAGATGGTCCGCAAGGAGCTGAACGTCGCGCATCCGGACGAGGTTATCGTCCCGCTGGGCAATTGATGCCGGCTTACCACCACTGCGCATAGGAAGGGCACGGGAACACCGTTTGTGGCCCGGAACGGCGTGAACGGGGTCGCCATACGCGCACGGCCTCGTAACTCGCTTGGCGCTTGAGGGCGATGCAATAGCGCCACGGCCGGCGGAGTGGGACCACGTTCGTCAGTACGTCATAGTCGCGTTTGGAGATGCGAATATCGTCACGCTCACCCTCCGATCCGATCGATAGGAAGGGCGTCGCCTTTGCAAGGCCCACCGCGTGGATGGGGAAAATTGTGGTGACGACGGGCTCGTCGGATCGCCAGAACAGGGCGACGTCGACCATTCGATAGGCGACCGTCGCGCCGACGATCACGCCAAAGACAAAGCCGATCGTAGCCATCAGGCAGCGGACCACCCAGGGTCGCGCCTTCGCTTTGTGGTGGCCGACCGCACCTTCTACCACACCGATCACGATGCCGGTCCGAAGCCCCGCCATACCGCCGAGCAAACTGATCGCGGTGACGAACCAGATGTTGATGGGTGAGACGACGATCGTCGAGGTGGCGTTGATCGTGACGACCCAGCCAAGGAAAGCTGCAACGGAAACGCCGATGGCGGCTCGATAGGCTTGGCGTGTCGGCAAGACGCGACGAGGCGCGCGAGTTTGGTACGAGGGGGCCACGCGGATGTCGTAGCTGGGAAACTGTAAACAAGTTAATTGAGCGCGACCGAGGCTGGTTTCCGACCCTCGTTCCCGGTTCCACTTTAATCCAGGGTTACTGGCAAGCGCCAGAACCCTGGATCAGAACGATGTGGAGACCCGGAAAGCGTTACTTGCCCAAGAACGTCAGCAGATCGTTGGTGAAACGGTCGCTCTCGGTGATCGTCAGGCCGTGCGGTGCACCGTCATATTCGACGAGCTGCGAGCCGGCGATGCCCTTGGCCGCGGCGCGACCGGTGGCGTCGATCGGCACCGTCTTGTCGCTCGTCCCGTGCACGATCAGTGTCGGCACGCGGAACGCCGCCAGATCGCCGCGGAAGTCGGTGTGGCCGAATGCCTCCGCACAGCGCAGCGTCGGGTGCAGGCCTGCCTGCATCGCCAGGCCCCAGGCCCAGTCGACGACCTCGTCGCTGACCGGCGAAGTGATGAACCCGACGCCGAGGAACTGCTGGAGGAAAGTCTTGAAGAAGGCCGGGCGGTCGTCCTCGATGCCCGCGCCGATGCTCGCCAACGTTTCCGCATCGACACCGTCGGGGTTGTCGTCGGTCTTGAGCATGTATGGCACCACCGACGCGATCAGCCCGGCGGCGACCACGCCCTTGCCGTCGTAGCGGCTCATGTAGCGCGCGATCTCGCCACCACCCATCGAGAAGCCGACGATCGTCGCATCGGTGTTCGCACCGGTCGCTTCCATCACGTCGGCGAGATCGTCGGTGAGCGTATCGTAATCGTAACCGCTCCAGGGTTGGCCCGAGCGGCCGAACCCGCGACGGTCATAGGCGATTGCGCGGAAACCGGCCTGTGCGAGCGCCATCGCCTGCGCGTCCCAGCTGTCGGCGTTGAGCGGCCAGCCATGCGTGAGGATCACCGGGCGGCCGGTGCCCCAGTCCTTGACGTAAATATCGGTACCGTCACGGGTTTTTACGTAGGGCATGAAGCAATCCTGTCTCTCGAGGGAGGTGTGCGTTCAACGGCTCATCGTGCGGGCCGTTCCGCACGCTGGCGTACCAAGGCTTCGACTGGCAGCATGGTCCCGGACGAATCGGAATTGGAGACAGGATGCGGATCGGACTTTTGACGACGGCGCTCGGCGCGGTCCTCGCCTTGACCGCGTGCGGCCCCGCGCAGACGACCGCGAACACGCAGGCTCCTGCCGCGCCGACGACCGCTGCGACGAACGACTGGGCGGGGTTCCGCGATGGCTTCATCGACGGCTGGTTCAAGATCGATCCGGCCAACGCGGTCTACCAGGGCAAGCATGAGTATGATGGCGGGCTCGGCGACTGGAGCGCCGCGGGGCTGAAGCGACAGGCGGACTTCCTGCACGGCGCGATCGACAAGGCGGGGGCGTTCAAGGATCTGAAGCCCGCCGAGGCGTTCGAGCGCGACTATCTCGTGCAGGTCGCCAAGGGTAAGCTGTTCTGGCTCGAGGATGCCGACCAGCCGCATCGCAACCCGGCCTGGTATGTGAGCGCGGGGCTCGATCCGAACACGTATATCGCGCGCAATTATGCCGATGCGCCGACCCGAATGAAGGCACTGACCGCGTTCTTCCAGAAGATCCCGGCGGCGGCGGGCAACATCAAGGCGAACCTGAAAGCCCCGATGCCGCTAAGCTATGTCAATTACGGGACGGCGGCGTTCAACGGCTTTGCCGACTATTACGCGGGCGACGCGGTGAAGGCGTTTGCGGGCGTGAAGGATGCGGCGGCACAGAAGCAGCTGGCCGATGCGGCAAAGGCGGCGGCAGCGGCGATGCGCGATCTGGGGACGTGGACCGAGGGCCAGCGCGCGACCGCGACGCAGGATTTTGCACTGGGGGCGGACAAGTTCGCACGGATGGTGGCGATGACCGAGGGCGTCGATACGCCGCTCGACCAGCTCGAGGCGGCGGGTGTCGCGGATCTGAGGCGCAACCAGGCGGCGCTGGCGCAGGCCTGCGGCGTGTTCGCCAAGGGGCTGTCGATCACGGCGTGCATGGACAAGATGAACGCGAACAAGCCGGTCGGCGGCCCCGTCGCGGAGGCGCGGCGACAAATCCCGACGCTGCGCAAATTCGTGGTCGATCACGACCTGCTGACAATCCCGGGGACCGAACAGGCGCTGGTCGAGGAATCGCCGCCGTATAACCGGCAGAACTCGGCGTATATCGATCCGCCGGGGCCGTTCGATAAGGGCGTGCCGTCGATCTATTACATCTCGCCGCCCGATCCGAGCTGGACCAAGGCGGTGCAGGACGCGTTCGTGCCGGGCAAGAACGACCTGCTGTTCACGTCGGTGCACGAGGTGATGCCGGGGCATTTCGTCCAGTTCCTGCACGCGAACCGCTCGCCGTCGCTCTTTGGGCGGCTGTTCGTCGGCTATGCGTTCGCCGAGGGGTGGGCGCATTATGCCGAGGAAATGATGTGGGAGGCTGGGCTCAACAGCGGCGATGCGGAGACGCATGTCGGGCAGATCTCGAACGCGTTGCTGCGCGATTGCCGGTATCTGTCTGCGATCCGCATGCATGCGAAGGGAATGACGCAGGAGCAGTCGTTCCGGATGTTCGTCGACGAATGTTACCAGGACGAAGGGAACGCGAAGCAGCAGGCCGCGCGCGGGACGTATGATCCGGCGTATCTGAACTATACGATGGGGAAGTTGATGATCCGCAAGTTGCGGGCGGATTGGACCGCGACCAGGGGCGGGCGCAAGGCTTGGAAGGCGTTCCATGACCAGTTCCTAAGCTATGGCGGGCCGCCGATTCCCTTGGTGCGGGCCGCGATGATGGGCGAGGCCAAGGCCAGCGCCGCGTTTTGAGTGTGGGGCTAATCCTCCCCGGAACGGGGAGGGGGACCAGCGAAGCTGGTGGAGGGGGCTTTCCCCGCGAGATACGGTTGTGGATGCTCCCGGTGGAGTTCTGCTGAAGCGGTTGCCGAGTTCGCTCTTCGAGGCGGTACGCTCCGGGTGATCCCCCTCCACCCCCGCTCTGCGAGCGGCGGTCCCCCTCCCCGTGCCGGGGAGGAATAGCGGGGTGAACATTGTTCTGCTGCTCCCTCTCCCCTTCCGGGGAGAGGGCTGGGGTGAGGGGGAGCCAAGCAGTGCAGCGTTTGAGGCTGCCCCTCACCCCGACCCTCTCCCCGGAGGGAAGAGGGAGTAGGTCACCTCGCTTGGGAGGCCGGCTGGACGTCCTGCGTTTCTTCGGTCGGCGGGTTGCGGATCGAGGGGCGGAGGCGGCTCAGGCTGCATAGGCCTGCCACTAGCGCTAGACCTGCTGCGACCAGCGGCGGGGTCATGCCGGCGCCTACGCCCATCGCCAGGAGGGCGGCTACCAGGGTGGCGCCGGTGGTCTGGCCTACCAGCCGGACCGTCGAGACGAGGCCGCCTGCTGCTGCGGCGCGTTCGCGGGGGGCGGAGCCGATTATGAGCCGCGCATTCGGCGCCATGAACATGCCGAAGCCCGACCCGCACAACGCCATCCGCCACGCGATGTCGAAATACCCCGGATCCGCCGGCATGTAGGCGAGCAGTAGCAGCGCACAGATCGAGACGCTCATCCCGATCCCGCCGAGCAGCCCCGCCGGATACCGATCCGACAACCACCCCGACAGCGGCGACACGACCATGTTCGCCAGCGGCCACGGTGCGATTGCGGCGCCGACCTCGGCCGCGCTGAACCCATAGGCGTGCGTCAGGCGAAACGGCGTCGAGAGCAGCAACGTCATCTGCGCGATAAACGCTGTGTACGCACCGATCGCCGACAGCGCGAGCACCGGCCGGGCGAGCAGGTCGATCGGCAGGATCGGCTTGGTCTCGCCCTGCTCGCGCTTCACGAAGAACCAGCCGATCACCACGCCCGTCAGCACGATCGCCGCCGACACGATCGGGCTGTCGCCGTGCACCGCGCTCTCCGCACCGCCGATGACGAGCCCGATCATCGCCGCGCACATCACCGCGCCGAGCACATCGAACGGCTCGTCACGCCGGTGGGGTTCAGGCAGCGCGCGGCCGAGCAACAACGACGCGATCGCGAACGGCACCGCGCTGGCGAACACCCACGGCCACGGCGCGATCGCCAGCACCAGCCCGCCGATCGTCGGCGCGAGGGCCGCCGAACTCGACACCACGACCGAATTAATCCCAAGTCCACGGCCGAGTTGCTTGGCGGGATAGATCGATCGGATCAGCGCGGAGGAGACGCTAAGCGCAGCCGCCGCGCCCAAGGCCTGCGCGGCGCGGACGACGAGCAGGAACGGCAGGCTCTTCGCAAAGAAACACAGCAGCGTCGCGACCGTGAACAGCAGCTGGCCGTACTGGTACATCCGCTTCAGCCCGATCCGGTCGCCGAGCCCCGAGAACGGGAGCAGCGCCATCGCCAGGATCAGCTGGTACACCGTGACGACGGTCACCACCGCGCTGCTGCCGACATGCAGGTCGCGCGCGATCGTCGGCAACGCGACGGTGGCGATGCCGCCATCGATGATCGTCAGCGCCGTCCCCGCCGAAATCGCGGCGATCGCCATGAAGCGGCGGGGCTTGGGCAGGCCGTCGGCGGCCGATATCTGGTCCGGTTGCATTGCGGACCGCGATAGACCCCGGCATGTATCGCGCCAAGCAAATCAGGGAGATACGGTGATGCGGGTTCTGGCTTCGATGCTTGCGGCAACGATATTGAGCGGGACGGGGATATTGAGCGGGACGGGGATATTGAGCGGGACGGGCGGCCTTGTAGGCGGCGCGGCGCTTGCCCAAGTCGCACCGATGACGAAAACCGACACTGCCGCCGATCCGTATATCTGGCTCGAGGACAAGGATGGCGCCAAGCCGCTGGCCTGGGTCGAGGCGGAGAATGCGAAGACGCTCCCGCGGCTCCAGAACGATCCGCGCTACAAGACCTTTTATGCCGAGGCACTGGCGATCGCGTCGGCCAAGGATCGCATCCCGATGCCGAGCCAGATGTTCGGGCGGATCTACAATTTCTGGCGCGATGCCGACCATCCGCACGGGCTGTGGCGCTGGACGAGTGCGGCGGATTACGAGACCGCAACGCCGAAATGGACGACCGCGCTCGATCTCGATGCGCTGGGCAAGGCCGAGGGCAAGCAATGGGTGTGGAAGGGCTCGACCTGCCTCGAGCCCGAGCAGCGGCTGTGCCTGGTCGCGCTGTCCGAGGGCGGCGAGGATGCGGTGACGTATCGCGAGTTCGACCTGTCGACCGGCGCGTTCGTCGCGAACGGCTTCACGCTGCCGAAGTCGAAGCAGGATGCGACGTGGGTCGACAAGGATACGCTGCTGGTCGCGCGCGACTGGGGTGCGGGCACGACCACCCAGTCGGGCTATGCATTCGTGATGAAGCAGTTGAAGCGCGGCCAGCCGCTCGACGCTGCGACCGAGGTCTATCGTGGCGCCGCGACCGACCAGGGCGGCACCGCGGCCAACGTGCTCACCGACGAGAAAGGCAACCGCCTGATCGTGATCCAGCGCCGGAAGACGTTCTTCGGCGCGGACAAGCTGGTGTGGACGCCGGCGGGCGCGCGGCCGCTTGCGCTGCCCGACCGGACATTCCCGGCAGGGATGATCGACGGCCAGGTGATCTTCTCGACCAGCGATCCGTGGGGCCAGATTCCCGAGGGCGCGATCGCGTCCGCGCCGCTTTCCGAGGTGGAGAAGGGGACGATCAACCCGACGATCGTCTTCGCGCCGGGACCGCGCCAGTCGGTCGACGGGATGGGGCTGACGAAATCGAAGCTGTTGCTGGTCGTCTCGGACAATGTCCGCGGCCGCGCGTCGGTCTACACGCATGGGGCAGGGGCTGGACCGCCAAGCCGATCGCGCTGCCCGACAATGCCTCGATCGACGTGGCGAGCACGACCGATCGCAGCGACGACGCCTATCTGACGGTCACCGGGTTCCTGACGCCGACCTCGCTCTATTCGCTGGATGCGGCCTCTTCCGCTGCACCGAAACCCATCAAGACTCTGCCGCCCAAGTTCGACGCGTCGAACGACGTCGTCGAGCAGTTCGAGGCGACCTCGACCGACGGGACGAAAGTGCCGTATTTCGTGGTCCACAAGAAGGGCATCGCGCTCGACGGGACCACGCCGACGATCATGACCGCCTATGGTGGGTTCGAAGTGTCGATGACGCCGAGCTATTCGGGGAGCACTGGCAAGCTGTGGCTGGAGCGCGGCGGGTCTTATGTGCTCGCCAACATCCGTGGCGGCGGCGAGTTCGGGCCCAAGTGGCATGACGCCGGGCGGAAGACCAAGAGGCAGGTGATCTACGACGATTTCGCTGCGGTGGCGAAGGACCTGTTCGCGCGGAAGCTGACGAGCCCGGCCAAGCTCGGCATCTATGGTGGGTCGAACGGTGGTTTGCTGATGGGCGTCGAGTTCAACCAACATCCGGACCTGTGGAAGGCGGTGACGATCCAGGTGCCGCTGCTCGACATGATCCGGTACGAGGGGATCGCGGCGGGGGCGTCGTGGGTCGACGAATATGGCTCGGTCAGTGTGCCCGAGGAGAAGGCGTTTCTCGAAAAGATCTCGCCGTATCAGAACATCAAGAAGGGCGTCGCGTATCCAGAGCCGTATATCTGGACGACCACCAAGGACGACCGCGTCGGGCCACAGCATGCGCGGAAATTCGCGGCGCGGCTGAAGGAATATGGCCTGCCGTATCTCTACTACGAGGATACCGCGGGCGGCCATTCGGGCGATGCGGATATCGAGCAGGGGGCCCGGCTGCAGGCGCTGCAGATGACGTACTTCACGCAGAAACTGGTCGGTCCGGCGAAGTAGGTTCGCGCGTTCCGTCATCCTGGACTTGATCCAGGATCCAGAGCCACAAAGCGTTGCGCCCGTGGCTCTGGATGCTGACTTTTGCCAGGATGACGGACGGGTGGTTCAGCGGCAGCGAACCTGGTTGTTGCTCTGCTCGACCGCACGCCCCGCAAGACCACCCGCCGCCGCGCCCAACAGCGAGCCGACGATCCGCGAACGGCCACCGTCGATCACGTTGCCGAGGATGCCGCCACCAGCCGCGCCGATGATCAACCCGGTCGTGCCGTCGTTGCGCTTGCAGTAATAACGCCCATCCTGCCCAGCATAGACGCGGTCGTTGGTCGCCAGCGTGCGCTCCTGATAGTTCGGACCCGCACGGTAATAGCGCGAAGGATCGTAATTGCCTTCGTCGCGCTCGTCCGGATAGGCTTCCTGATAGCCGCCGCTGCGATCGGGCGCGGTGCGATAGCCGCCCTGCGGCGCATAGCCACCGCGATTGCCACGGACCGACTGGTAGCGATCGAATTCCGTACGGAAGATCTGCAACTCGCTGTCGAGCCGCGCCTGCGCCGCCGCGAACCGCGCATCGTCGGCCTGCGACTGCGCGAGCGCCGGCGTGGCAACGGAAAGGCACGTCGCCGCAATCACCGCAGCCGTACCGAAGAAACGCTTCATGATCCAAATCCTCGTCAAAGGGTCACATGCAGGGACCGACGGTGGCGTCATGCCACCGCCCGCCTGGTGCCGACGCACCATAGTACGCGCCGGCTCGGCTTACATCAGCGGCAAATCTGCACGCGGCGATGGTTGCGCCATTCGGTGCGGCAGCGGCGATTGTTGTTCCAGTTGCGACGGTCGTTGCCGCGGCCGCGATAGCGCCGGTCATCATGGCGATCGCCGCGGTGATCGTCACGGCGGAAATCGCGCCGATCCCCACGGTGATCCCCACGATGATCGTTGTCGCGATACTGCTGGCTATACCCGCGATCGCGCTGCGCCTCGGCGGGAGCGGCGGCGCCAAGGCCGAGTGTTGCGAAGGCCAACCCGGCCGCGATGAGATGCGTAAACTTCATGAGATGTCCTCTCGAACCCGACAGTCGGGATGTGCCGGTGATACGGCTGTCGAGAGACATCGTTCCTGAACGGGATTGTCGGCTGCGGTACAGGTTTGGAGACGCAAGTGACGATGCATGTAAAGCGTCACTTGTCGGTTGACGTCAAGGCGAGTCCGGCGCAGCATCGGGGATGGTCATCCACTCCATCCGGCATAAGGCCTTGCGGTCGTTTGCCGAAACCGGTCGGACCAAGGGGTTGCCGGGCAACTTGGTCGATCGATTGCGAAATATGCTGGCGTACCTCGCCGCTGTCGAAGCCGTGGACGAACTGACGGTGCCGCCCAATTTCGGCGCGCATCGATTGGCGGGTGACCGGGCAGGCCTATGGTCGCTGACGGTGACGAAGAACTGGCGGATGACGTTTCGGATCAACGATGCGGGTGGCATCGTTGATCTCGATCTGGAGGATTATCACTGATGGCAATCAAGTTGCATGCAAGCTTCGCGGTTCACCCCGGCGCATGGCTGCGTGCTGAAATCATCACGCCGCACGGGTTGAGCGTGACGGACGCCGCGGCCAAGTTGCGCGTGACGCGGCAGGCGATGAGCAACCTGCTTGGCAGCCGGGCCGGGTTGTCGGCTGAGATGGCGATTCGGTTCGAGAAGGCGTTCGGTCTGCAGGCTGAGACACTGATGCGGATGCAGGCGGCGTATGATCTGGCACAAGCGCGGACGCGTGAGGGCGAGATCGAGGTGGAGCGGGTGGCGGCTTAAGCGGCTCAACGCCGATCACATCAGGATCGTTTTACATCTGGTGGGTCAACGCCTCGGATACGCGTCCCGGATTTACATTGAATTTCTGCGCCACGTCACGCTGGTGTAGCTTTGGATACCTGGCAACGAATGCCCTGATATTCTCCGCGAGTTCTGGCGTGAAATGTGCGCTTCGCACCGAGGCACGTGTGACGGGCGAATTTCGATACGTTTCGTCGGCTAGATCGTGAAGTTCTTCGATGCCGAACTCGTCTGCGATCTCACGAAGTCGAGAACGTATCTTTGGGATCGTTCGCTTGTTACCCGACATGTATCCACCCCCGACTCGAAGTCTTGGAGAGATGATCTCAAAATTGCTCGGGATTTGCAAGTTTACGGGAATAGGCGAAAAATGATCGGTTGAATTAGGCAAATAGCGAATGCCGACGCTTTACTTCACCCTATGGTCACGAAGCTGTCCATCACCCGTTTCCGCCCGGACTGCTCGAAGTCGATCTCCAGCTTGTTGCCTTCGATCTCCGCGATCGCGCCGTAGCCGAACTTCTGGTGGAACACGCGCATGCCGAGCGACAGGTCGTCGCGACCTTTGTTGCCGAGGCTGATCGCACTGGCGCGGCTTTCGACGACGCGGGCGGGTTTGGTGGAGAAGGTGCTGCCGGTGCCCGATGCGCGTTGCCAGCCGGGGCCGCGACCGGTGCCGCGCGCGACGTCCGCGAACGGATCGGCGCGGTCGGACCAGTTGGCTTGCCACAGGCTTGCACCGCCGGACATCGTGGTTTCCGTGTCGATGTGCTCGGCGGGGAGTTCGGCGACGAAGCGCGACGGGATCGACGAGTTCCACTGGCCGTAGATGCGGCGGTTGGCGGCGTGGATGATGACGGCCAGCCGGCGTGCACGCGTGATCGCGACATAGGCCAGGCGGCGTTCCTCCTCGAGGCTCTTCACGCCGCCCTCGTCGAGCGAGCGCTGCGACGGGAACAGGCCTTCCTCCCAGCCGACCAGGAATACGGTGTCGTATTCGAGGCCCTTGGCGGCATGGATGGTCATGATCGTGACCTGCGGATCCTGCGCGCCGCCCTCGTTGTCCATCACGAGGCTGACGTGTTCAAGGAACGCACCGAGCGAGTCATATTCCTCCATCGCGCGGACGAGTTCGCTGAGGTTCTCCAGTCGCCCGGTCGCCTCGACCGACTTCTCGGCCTGGTACATCGCAGTGTAGCCACTCTCGTCGAGCAACTGCCGCGCGAGTTCGGCGTGTGGCAGGCTAGTCGCCATGTCGCGCCAGCGGGCGATGTCGCCGACCAGCCGGCCTAGCGACTTCTTGGCGGCGCCGGTCAGTTCGTCGGTGTCGAGGATGCGCGCGGCGGCGGTGGTCAGCGGTGTGCCGGTAGCGCGGGCGAGCTGGTGGATGCGCGCGACCGCCTTGTCGCCGAGGCCGCGCTTGGGGACGTTGACGATGCGTTCGAAGGCGAGGTCGTCCGCCGGCTGGTTGACCACGCGAAGATAGGCCAGCGCGTCGCGGATCTCGGCGCGTTCGTAGAAGCGGAAGCCGCCGACGATCTTGTACGGCATCCCGATCGCGATAAAGCGGTCCTCGAACTCACGCGTCTGGTGCTGCGCGCGGACCAGGATCGCCACCTCGTCGAGGCTCTTGCCCGAGCGGCGGACGATGTCGATTTCCTCGCCGACGCGGCGCGCTTCCTCGGGGCCGTCCCAGACGCCGATAACTTTCACCTTCTCGCCGACGTCGCGCTCGGTCCAGAGCTGTTTCCCCAGCCGCCCGCCATTGTTGGCGATCACGCCCGACGCCGCGCCGAGGATATGCGGCGTACTGCGGTAGTTCTGCTCCAGCCGGATGACCTTTGCGCCCGGAAAATCGCGCTCGAACTTCAGGATGTTCTCGACCTGCGCGCCGCGCCACGAATAGATCGACTGATCGTCGTCACCGACGCAGGCGATGTTCTTGCGCTCCTGCGCGAGCAGCCGCAGCCAGAGATATTGCGACGAATTGGTGTCCTGATACTCGTCGACCATGATGTATTTGAAGCGCTGCTGATACTGCGCCAGCACGTCGCGGTGTGTCTTCAGGATGACGAGCATGTGGAGCAGCAGGTCGCCGAAATCGCACGCATTGAGCGCGATCAGCCGCGCCTGGTATTGCTGGTACAACTCGCCGCCGCGACCGTTGGCGTAGCGCTCGCTCTCGCCCGCATCGATATCGGCGGGGACGAGGCCCTTGTTCTTCCACTGGTCGATCAGCCCGGCCAGGCTACGCGTCGGGAAGCGCTTCTCGTCGATGTCCGCGGCAAGGATCAGCTGCTTGAGCAACCGCAACTGGTCGTCGGTGTCGAGAATGGTAAAATTCGATTGCAGGCTCACGAGCTCGGCGTGGCGTCGCAGCATCTTCGCAGCGATCGCGTGGAACGTGCCGAGCCACGGCATCCCCTCGACCGCGTCGCCAACCAGCCGCCCGACCCGCTCGCGCATCTCGCGCGCGGCCTTGTTGGTGAAGGTGACGCTGAGGATTTCCGACGGCCATGCCTTCTTGGTGAAGATCAAATGCGCGAGCCGGGCGGTGAGCGCCGCGGTCTTACCGGTACCCGCGCCGGCGATGATCAGGACCGGGCCGTCGGTGGTCAGCACCGCCTCGCGCTGCGGCGGATTGAGGCCGCGGAGATAGGGGGCTCGGCATGCGGCGCGGACGTTTGGGCGATCTGGTTCACCGGTGAACAGGTAGGGAACGGGGGGCAATGGGGCAAGCGGGTAACGCTCCCGCGATGCGGCGATGTGTGGAACAAGAAGGGACCATTTAGCGAAGGCGGCACCTGCGGGACGGGGCTGTTCTATACCAACGCCGCATATCTGCCGGGGATCATCGACGTAGGCATATCGGCATCGTCCTGCCAATAATGGGTCGGCTCCCATTAAGTCAGCAAGCTCCGATGGATAGCCAACGAAGCGCAAACGGCAACAAGACGTCACTATGGAAATTGCGGCAGGTTAACCGCGAACCACAGCGCCGATGCAACCACTCAGCTTGAAAAGCGTCCTGTAAAAGACGATATTCACCGTAACCGGCACCATGCCGGACAAAGGAGCTGATTTCACAATGGCTAATTGGTCTGACCCCCGGCCCCGCGCCGCGCCGTTCGGAACGACGGCCACGGGCCAGCGTACCGAGGCCTATGACGCTGGTCTCCGGTCGTACATGCTGTCCGTGTATAACTACATGGGCTCGGCTGTCCTGCTGACGGGCATCGTCGCGATGCTGTTCGCGTGGGGTGGCGCAGAGTCGCCTGCCGCACAGGTGTTCGTCAACGGCGGCATCCTGAAGTATGTCATCATGTTCTCGCCGCTCGCGATCGTATTCGGCATGAGCTTCGGCCAGAACCGGATGTCGACGGGCACGATGCAGTTGCTCTTCTGGGGCTTTGCGGTCCTGATGGGCCTGTCGATGTCGACCATCTTCCTGGTCTATAGCGGCACGTCGATCGCCGGTGCGTTCTTCGCCACTGCCGCCGGTTTCGCCGGTCTCAGCCTGTACGGCTACACCACCAAGCGCGACTTGTCCGCGTTCGGGACGTTCCTGATCATCGGCGTCGTCGGCCTGCTGGTCGCAAGCCTGATCAACATGTTTCTGCAGTCGGGCGTGATGCAGCTGGTTATCAGCGGCGTCGGCGTGCTGCTGTTCGCAGGGCTCACCGCCTACGACACGCAGCGTACAAAGAGCCTGTACGCGCAGGTCGCTGGCACGGACATGGTTGGCAAGGTCGTGATCATGTCGGCGCTGAGCCTGTACCTCGACTTCATCAACATGTTCATGTTCGTGCTGCGTCTGTTTGGTAGCAGCCGCAACTAACTCCCGCTAAGGGTGTGACGAACGCAGGGCTCGGCGGGACACCGCCGGGCCCTTTTCTTTGGCCTCGGGACAGGAATGGGACGCGCCATGCGGCTCTCGATCGACGTGCGTCTGGATTACGGGATCACCGGGGACGCCGATGTGCTCCTCCAGATCGAGGCGGCGGCGATGGCCGACCAGAAAATCGAGTCCGAGTCCCTTACCCTGTGGTCCGACAGCCCGATCCGCGCGGTGCGCGGCGAGGACGGGATCGGCCAGCGCTGCTGGTCGCGCGGGCATGGCCGGTTCACCGCCGAATATAAGGCCATCGTCGCGGTGAACCGCGAGCGCGTCCAGCTTGAGCTGTATCCGGCGACGCCGCCACGGATGCTCGATGGCCAGCTGACGCCGTATCTGATGCCAAGCCGCTATTGTCCGTCCGACCGCTTCGAGGGGTTCGTCGCGCGCGAGTTCCGGGGGCTCGAAGGGGGACCGCTGGCAGCGGCGTTGACCGAGTGGGTGTACCAGTCGCTCGATTATCGCTGCGGATCGAGCAGCGGGGAGACGACCGCGCTCGATACGTTCGCGTCGCGCTCTGGCGTGTGTCGCGATTACTCGCACCTGCTGGTTTCGCTGGCGCGCGCCGGCGGAATCCCGGCACGCTGCGTGTCGGCCTATGCGCCGGGCGTCGATCCACCCGACTTCCATGCGGTCGCGGAATTGTGGCTCGCGGGGGACTGGCGGCTGATCGATGCGACCAAGATGGCGACGTGCAGCGATATCGCGCGGGTCTGCGTCGGGCGTGATGCAACGGATATCGCGTTCATGACGGTGTTCGGGCAGGCGTATCTTTGGGAGCAGACGGTGAAGGTCACGCCGCTCGATTGAGGCCCCCATCATCCTGACGAAAGTCAGGACCCAGAGCCACGAGTGCTTCCCCCGTCACCCTGGGTCCTGACTTTCGTCAGGATGACGGTTGTGGGCTTGGGCAGGAACGCTCCGCTTCTTCGACCGTTGGTCACCGCCAAGATTAAAAGGGACGTCGCAATGACCGACATAGACAAGAGCGCGCTGGACAGCCTTTCGGTAGCGCCCGACGACAAGGATGCAGAAGGCAAGAGCTCGGGTCGCGATCCGCGTCAGGAAGCGGGCCAGGACAAGTCGATCGGCAAGCGCCTGCAAAAGAACCCCGACAGCGCCGACGCCCGTCTCGACAACGGGCTCGACGAGTCGATGGACGGCAGCGATCCAATTTCGGCGACGCAGCCGGGGTCGGGCAGCGAGCCGGCAAAGTCGTCGGGCTATGACGAGGACGCAGAGCGGGCGTTGCGCGAAAAGCAGGCGTAACCCGAGCATCTGCTCAACGAACAGGCGTCGGTTGGCAACGACCGGCGCTTTTTTGTTGCCCAAACGCCTCGCAACGTAATCGAATCGCACGATTTCGTTCGGTTCGTCGCAGCCTTGTTGCAGCGCAACAGCTTTCATGGTCGCTTGGCGTTACGGAAAGATGACGCGCGATAGGAACGTTGTTAACCATCCGAGCGCATAGTCTGCCGGTTCCTTGACGAGTGCGGGGTGACGACATGGCTTCCAGAATGAAACCGGCACAGGGCTCGATGACGCTGGCCGAGATGAAGGAATTTGCGGCTTTTCCGAGTTCGACGCAGCGGTACATCCGCCGTTCGCTCGACGTAGGGCTCGACCGCGAGGACGCGATGCTGCGTTGGTCGCGCGACGTCGTCGAGGCGGCAAGCATCCGGGCGCAGGCGCGGCTTTACAACAATCTCCCCGATCTGCGCGCGATGGTGCCCGACGACAGCGGCCTCGATGCGATCGAACCGTTCCTGGCGCCGTTGATGACCCTAGTAGCGTTTGATCTGGGGCAGGGGCGGTTGACGAGCTTTTCGGCGCTGCGATTTCTGTACGAGCGGTTGATCGGGGCGGAGGTTAGGCCGTGGTTGCCGTCGGCGTTCTGTGCCGCGGCCGCGTTGCCGCATCTACATCCGGAACTGCGGCGGAAACTGCTTCAGTCGATCAGCGAGGCGGCGGCAACCGCGTCGGGCTGGTCCAACCGGCAGCCGGCGTTTTTCCCGTACTGGGTCGAGAAGGTGGATTCCGGCACGACGCTGGCGAGCTGAGGCCTATCCTCTGGTCGTGTTGAGCCCTTCGACACTGTTGCGACCGAGCGTCACAACCACCCCGGCGAAGGCCGGGGCCCAATTGGAGAGGTCGCAGTAACGATGCGCCCCCCGCGCCATTGACGTCCCCCAATTGGGCCCCGGCCTTCGCCGGGGTGGTATTGGCGATGGACGACTGTCCCAATCACCGGCACGCCCGCCACCCTGCCACGCCACGGTTCGCCTGATCCAGATGCAGATGGTCGGCGTGCGCGGCGTTGTAGTCGGGGGACAAGGTCGTCGCGAACACCTTGCACGCGCCGTCACGCACGTCGCGCAGGAAGGCCGATTTGGCGTCGTCGCCCTTCCAGTCCCTTGCGACGGTGATGCGCGTGCCGTCGGTCAGGCGGAATCCGGCGATGTCGACCGCGTCGGCGGTTGAGTGCTCGCTCCAGGTGCCTGCATCGCGCCCGTAGATCCGCCGGCAACTGTAACTCCCGAAATGATCGATACTGGCAACGCGCGCCCCGAAATGGTGTTGGGCTGCGGGCTGGGCGACGTCCCATTCCCACATCGACAGCGCCGCGGCGACCGGGCAGGCGACGCCGAGGCCTGCGGGCACGAACGCGATCGTCCGAGCGCCACCGGTCAGCCTGACGCCATCCGAATACCCGCATTGCCCCTCGCCCTTGCGCGGCGGCAGGACGGTGTAGCGCACGCCCGCGCGATCGAGCAGCGCGCGGCATTGCGGGAAATCCTCGGTCAGCGCGGTGAGCTTTCGTCCGGTGAGCATCCCGATCGGCTGACCGAGATCGAGCGGCGTCCAGGGCAGATCCTGCGGGCGCCCGCGTAGGGCCGACCAGAGCATCATGCCGAGCGCCGCGACAATCGCCAGCCCGACGAGCCAGCCGAGCGTCAGTCGCACCGTCCGCATGTCAGCCGCGCACCGCGTCCGATATCGGCTCCGAGGTGATCGGATAGCCGAGATTGTGCGGGATACAGAGATGTTCGACGCCGTCGCGCGTTTCGGTCCACGGCGTCACGGTCCGCACCGGATGCGCGCGCGTGCTCCACGGCCGCAGCAAAGTCGGCGAACTGTGTCAGCCGTTCGAGATTGCGCCGCGTCGGAAAAATGATCGTCGCGCGCCCCGCATCGGCTTCCGCCAGCACGTCGGCCGCCGTTGCCCAGAACAGCCGGACATTCTCCGTCGCATCGACCTGCGCTTCGGGGGCGCCCGCCGGCAACCGCGCCAGGTAGAAGCGCGTATCGAAGATCCGGGCATGCGCATGCGCCGGTCGCCAGCGCGCGAAATATTCCAGCGCATCCAGATCGAGACCGACGGCGGCGTCCGTCAACGCCTCGCCGAACGCGGTCCCGGCGTGGAGCGCCGCGCGCATGCGGGCGAACGCGGTCGGGGAGGGCATCGGCGATAGCCCGATCGGCAGACCGGCTTCCTCGATCGTCTCGCGTACGGCGGCGATCCGTGCCGCGCTTTCGGCGTCTCCCGTCCCGAGTACCGCGGCCAGCGCATGATCGCCGGGATCGACTCGCCCGCCGGGAAAGACCAGCGCGCCGCCTGCGAACGCCATCGCCTTGGCGCGTTCGACGAACAGGAGTTCCGGCGGTCCGTCGCCGGCGTCGCGGAACACGACCAATGTGGCGGCGGGAATTGCGGGCGGCGTGTCGGTCATATCGGGGCGTAACGCGTCAATTGCCGATCGGGTAGCGCAAGCGGTGTCCGTGCAACCTCAAGGCGTGACCGGGGCGGGGTTCGTGGCGGCATAGGCAAGCGACCAGCCCGGCGGCAGATAGTCGGTCGACATGTAGTAATAGAACAGGCACGCGCCATCACGGCGGTACGTTCCGCCCTTGACGAGACCGAGCGCAACATTGCCGTCGAACACCGGCGCGCCGCTGTCGCCGGCCTTGCAGGTCGGGCCTTCGACCGCGACCCAGGTCGGCAGGCACGCGCCGCCGCACAGATCGCCCGCCGGCGCGAAATCGACCATCGCGACCAGCGCGCAACTATACCCGGTTCGCTCGCCGCGGTGGCAGACGAAATCCCCTGCACGCGTGCTCTCCCGGTTGCGCCACGTCGAGACGGAGCGGGTCAGCGTCTTCGCGGTGTCGGCATAAAATAATGCGGGGAGTGGCGCGCCGGCGGCGATCGTGTTGACCTGAACGTCTTGATAGCCCCAGCCCCATTGCCCGACAAAGTCGAGCGGGACGTTGCCTTGGCGCGCGTCGACATAGGTCAGCGCGTCGGGACAATGCGCAGCGGTGGCGATGCCGGAGCGCGATCCGTCGGTGACGACGAACCCGGTCGTGCAGGCATAGCGCTTGCCATCGACCGTTCCCACGACCCGCGCGCCGCCCTCGACCGAGGGCGCTGGGGGCGTTGGCGGGGGTGGCGGAACGGTATCCGGGATCGGCGCGGGCAGATCGGGAGCGGCCTGTGTCCGAGCCGGCAGCGCGTCCGTCTGGTCGTTGGTCGTCCGGTCGATCGCCTCGATCCGGACGGGGACGCCGGTCATCGTCTCGATCTCAGCCTGCAACGCGCCGTCTCGATCGAGTTCGGCGTCGCGGCCGCTGATCATGACCAGCAGCGCGCCCGTCCGCGGGTCGATCCCAAGGCCGGGCGGATGGGGCAACGCCGCGCGGATCCGCGCCTGATACGTGGCGATGATCGCCAGCATGCCCGTGCGGTTCATCGCCGCGCCGGTGCGAAACACGATCGGGACGACGATCCCGCCGGCCATGACCGACTGGTCCGCAACAGGGGCGGTGCCGGTCAGCAGGATGACGATCCGATAGGTCGGGCTGTGATCGATGGCGATACCCGCCCAGCGGTCGCGGTAGGTCTCGCGCAGGCGATCGGTCACCGCGACGCTGTCCGCCTGGGCGCGCAACCGGTGCATCGCCTCGTCGAGCGTGACGCCGAACGCGCGCGCATATTGGCCGGCATCCTGCATCAGCGCGTCGACCGGCAACTGGATGCGCGGTCCAGCCGGCTGCGTGACCCCGCGCGTAACGGGCGGCGGAACGATCGTCGGAACCTGCGCTGCCGCGGGTCGCGGGATCGCGGTCAGCAGGGCGAGAGCCAGCAATTGCGGGACTCGAAACATCGACATGGACTGGGCATCGCACCGGAGAGTCAGGCGGGCGCACCACGCGGCACGTCCAGCGCGATCAAACGCATGCACCGCGGTGTCCGATCCCGTCGGCCGTCTTGCGGCGCTCTCGGACGTGGATACGCTCAACCGCACGTCACGGCGGGCGGCCCCGCGAGCGCAGGGACCGTGGGTGGCCCGGCCAGCGAGGGCGTTGGCCCTGGTCGCGACAGGTCGATCGCGGCGGCATAATAGGGATCGGCCTCGGCCTCCGTGAGCGTCACAAAGCGAAAGCCCATGGTCTGGTACAGGGCCAGGAGGCGCGGCATCATGCGCGCATCGAAAGCGCCGACATGAAGCAGGAGGACATAGGGAATGTCGCGGCCGAGCTGCGCCTTTGCGCGCGCGGGAGGCGATCGCCGCTGCACGGGCATCGGCCAGAAAGCTGTCCTCGAGGCGACGAACCGCATCGGCGTCCCGACCGATATCGCACCCGGCATAGGGCGGATTCCATTTATAATCGTCGAAACTCATCGTCACGGCAGCGACCCGGTAGCCCTTCGCCCTAAGGCTTGCACGGGCGGCATCGCGTGTCGCGGGCGTCTTGCCTTCCGCCAGGAAGGGGTAGCGAAACCAGCGCCAGTCTGCCCCCTGTGCAGCCTCCCCTTGTACAGCAGCGCTGAGCGGCACTTCGTTGCGAGTGATATCGTCAGAAAAGGCGGCCGCGCCGATGTCGTCGAGATTGGCGTGCGAATAGCTATGGTTGCCGAGCGGCAGGCCGGCCGAGCGCCAAGCCGCGACCGCCTTGGCCGAGCCGGCCGGGTCGTCGGTCCCGAAGCCGCCGTTGAAAAAGCCGAAAGCCGGCGCGTTCGCCGCGCCCAGCGCGCGCACGAGGTCACGGATGACGCCTACCCGTGTCGTACCGGCAGGCAGGGGGCCGTGCGCGGGAATATCGTCGAATGTCAGGGCGATCGCCGGTCGCGATTCGCGATGGTGGGGTCGGAGCGCCGCGGCGGCCTGCGCCGGTCGATCCTGACGATCGGTCGACTCGCGCATCGCATCGCCGGTCCGCGCGACGTCCCGCTGCGCCGCGGGGGCGCCAGGCCCCTTGGCCGCGACGACACTCATGGACGCCAGTATCAGCGCCGTCCGCCACCGCATCATCGTCCACTCCATGGTCATCGTCGTTCGCCGCATCACTAACGATGCGCGTGACGGTATCGCAAGTGGTTGGACGCGCGGTGAAAGTAGCAAGCCGATCGCGGTTGCGGTATCAAGCGGCATGAAGATCGATCATCCCGCCGCCACCGATGCGCGCGTCGAGGAACGCGCCGCCGTCGATGCCGCGACGTTCGCTGCCGAAGTCGCGACCAGCTCGACCCCGATCGTCTTGCGCGGGCAGGTTTCGCACTGGGCGAGCGTGCGCGCGGGGCTTGACGGTGATCGCGCGATCGCTGCCTATCTGGCGGGACTCGGCAATGGCGGCCAACCGATGGAAGTGCTGATCGGCGGACCGGAGTTCGGCGGCCGCTTCTTCTATCGCGGCGACCAGCTCGAAGGCTTCAACTTCCACCGTGAAAAGGCGTCGCTTGGCGCGCTGCTCAACGAGCTGCTCCGCCTGTCGGCGCTCCCCGAAAACGCGCGGCATATCCTTTATGCCAACGCCGCGACCGCGCCCGAGCATCTGCCCGGCTGGTCCGCGGCGAACCCGCTCGACCTCCCGATGGGCGGCGCCGTGCCAAGGCTGTGGATCGGCAACGGGACGCAGACCGCAACGCACTATGACGGGTCGACCAATCTCGCCTGCGTCGTCGCCGGTCAGCGTCGCTTCACGCTGTTCCCGCCCGATCAGGTCGGCAATCTCTACATCGGACCGCTCGACCGCACGCTGGCGGGACCACCGGCGAGCATGGTCGATCCTCTGGCGCCCGATTTCGATCGCTATCCGCGGTATGCCCAGGCGCTCGGCCACGCGCTGGTCGCCGATCTGGGGCCGGGCGACGCGATCTTCATGCCCGCGATCTGGTGGCATCATGTCCAGGCGTTCGGTACGCTCAACGTGCTGTGTAATTATTGGTGGTCGTTCGATCCGACCATTTCGGCCTTCAACGCGGTCGTGCACGCGCTGATGGCGGTACGCGATCGGCCTGCGGCGGAGAAAGCCGGCTGGCGGGCGTGGTTCGACCATTACGTGTTCGGCGACGACGCGGCGGCGGCGGCCGATCATCTGCCGATGGCGGCGCGCGGTGTACTCGGGCCGGCGAGCGACGAGCGCACCGAACGCCTCCGCAACTATCTGCTCAAATCGCTCCAGCGCCGCTGATCGATACGGGTTCGATCGATACGGGCTCGATCGATACGGGCCCGATCGATACGGGTTCGGGCGGTGCGGCTTTGCTCAGCCGCGTTCGAGCCGCGCCAGCGCGTCGGCATGCGGCGGCATATGCGCCAATGAGGCGGTGACGACCTGCTCGATCTGCGCGATACGGTGCGCGGCACGCGCGATCGGCAGCGCCGCACAAAGCGGGTCGTGACCATCAACGACGGCGTTCTGCCCGGTCAACAGCGCAAGCCAGCTCGTCTCGTTGAACAGTTCGTCGGGTTCGCGGAAGATGCGCCCGCCATCCCGAAACATCGCGAGTTTTTCGGCAAGGCCCTCGGGAATCGGTGCCGCTGCCCGGTCGCGCCAGAAGTGTTCGGGTCGCGCGTTGAGATGATAATGCGCGACGAGGAAGTCGCGGATGCGGACGAACTCAGCGGTCATCACCCGGTTATAGCGCTCGATCACGACCGACGACGCGACACCCGTACCCGGCAGCATCCGCAGCAGATGCTGGAGCCCACTTTGCACCAGATGGATGCTGGTCGATTCGAGCGGTTCCATGAATCCCGCGGCGAGCCCTAGCGCAACGCAATTGCCCGACCAGAATCGACGGCGGTGCCCAGTCGCGAAGCGGATCACGCGCGGATCAGCCAACGCCTCGCCCTCGATCCCGTCCAACAGACATGCGGTGGCCTCATCCTCGCTCATGTAGCGGCTCGAAAAGACGTGACCGTTGCCGGTGCGGTGGCGCAGCGGGATGCGCCAGCGCCATCCGGCGGGTTGCGCGATCGCCCGGGTCAGCGGCAATGGGGCGGCGTCGGCGGACGAGGGCACCGCGACCGCCCGGTCGCACGGCAGCCATGACGACCAATCTTCCCAGCCCGCGGCCAACGCACCCTCGATCAGCAGTGCACGAAAGCCGCTACAGTCGATGAACAAGTCGCCTGCGATCCGCGTCCCGCCGGCCAGGTGAACCGCGGCGATCCCCGCCGGGCCCTGTTCGACACGCACCACCATGCCTTCGCAGCGGACGACACCGTGTGCTTCGGCTTGCGCGCGGAGGAAGTGGGCATAGCGCGCGGCGTCGAAGTGATAGGCGTAACCAATGCGCGACAGCGGTGAGTCGCCGTTGGCGATCGGCTTAGAGAACCGTCCGGTTTCGGCCGCGCGTGCTTCCAGCGAATATTGTCCCAGCGCTTCGGCCTCGCCCGCCTGCCGGGCACGGAGCCATTGCGCGGCGAACGACTGGCCGGCGATGTCGGTGCCGATCTGGCCGAACGGGTGGACGTAGCTCTCGGTCGGATGCGACCAGCCTTCGAACCGGATGCCGAGCTTGTAGCTGCCACCGGTCGCAGCCAGGAACGCGTCTTCATCGATCCCAAGCATGGCGTGAAAGGTGCGGATCGGCGGAATCGTCGCTTCACCGACGCCGACGGTTGCGATCGTGTCCGACTCGACCAACGTGACGCGGCCACCGGCCGGGACGAGCAATCGGCCGAATGCGACGGCGGCCATCCACCCAGCAGTGCCACCACCGACGATGACGACGGTCATGCCCCGCGCAGTTTCGGATCTGTCGGGTGATGGATTGGAGCTCATGCTATCCTCGGGGAGGGCGTATCTATGATGGGCGGCGCAACACGCCTTATGCCGGTGGTAAGGCCGACATGGTCAATACCCGGTCTCCAATTATCCCTGATACCGTAATGCCGGGCGCGTCCGCGGCCTGAGATAGTGTCGCCCTTAATCGATGTTAGCGCGGGTTGGTGGACTCACCATATCCGCCCGAACTATTCGCCTATATCGTATAAATAAGATCGTACGCCGCCTGTTATCGTATATTTGATTGGCTTAATTCAAGGTCTTGCCCGCTACGTGGTACCGTTACAAACAATATAACAATTGTGGCGATCTGTTGCATTTTCGCACTAGCTGTCCGCTTAGGTGCGCGCTACCAAGTGCCTTGTCAAAGCGCGCAATTCACAAATGATAGCGCTATCAGAGAAGAGGGGATGCAGGGCATCATGCAGCGAGAGTCTGGCAATACGCAGTCGTTTGTTCGCGGTGCGGCGCTGAAGAGTGGCGTGTCGCTTTTTGCGGTGTGTCTGGCCGCTTTGCCGTACGCGGCGATGGCGCAGTCGGTCGACGCTGCGGGTGACGCGCCCGCGTCGCAGAGCACGCCGACCCCGAACGCGCTACAGCGTACCGCACCTTCTGATCGCGCCGCCGCGGCACAGCCCTCGGCCGCAACCGGATCGCAGCCGTCTGCCAATGCACAAGTACCGTCCGGCGGTGCCGACGTGACTAAGGCGGAGCAGTCCACGGCGACCCCGCAGCAGGAAGCCGCGACGCAGGACGTCGTCGTCACCGGCATCCGTCGCAGCCTGCAGACCGCGCAGGCGATCAAGAAGAATTCCGAAGTCGTCGTCGACTCGATCTCGGCAGAGGACATCGGTGCGCTGCCGGATCGCTCGGTGACCGAGGCGTTGCAGCGCGTTCCCGGCGTCTCGATCAGCCGTTTTGCGGCAGGGGCCGATCCCGATCACTTCTCCACCGAAGGTTCGGGCGTCGTCGTCCGCGGACTGACCTACACTCGCTCCGAGATCAATGGTCGCGATTCGTTCAGCGCGAACAATGGTCGCGGCCTGTCGTTTGCCGACGTGCCGTCCGAACTGCTCGGCGGTGTTGACGTGTTCAAGAGCCCGTCCGCGGACATGATCGAAGGCGGCATCGCCGGCACGGTCAACCTGCGCACCCGCCTGCCGTTCGATTCGACGGGATTCACGCTCGGCGGCACGCTCGAGAACAATTATGGCGACTTCGTCAAGAAGTCGGCGCCGACCGTATCGGTCCTGCTCAGCGATCGCTGGGAGACGGGGATCGGCCAGTTCGGCCTGCTCGGCAGCTTCGTCCGCTCGCAGGTGCGCAGCCGTGCCGACAGCGTCCAGATTTCGAACTGGGGCGAGCGGCCGCGTGGCACCGATGGCGCCTATTATCAGCTCAACCAGTATAATGCCGCGAACAACCTGATCACGCGGACCGACGGATCGACGGTTGCGGGCGACGGTCTTTTCTATGTGCCGCGTGGCGCCGCCGTGCGCAGCCAGGAATTCAACCGCACGCGTTATGGCTTTTCGGCCGCGGGGCAGTGGCGCAGCAACGACGGGACGATGAACGCGACCGCGCAGTTCCTGCGGTCCGACTCGCGTGAGGCCTGGACCGAGAACTCGATCGAGGTCGCGACCGACAACGTTCTGTCGGCAGGCGATTCTCAGCCCTATCCCGGCACCAGCTTCACGTTCGATGACGACAATGCGTTCACCAGCGGTCTGATCACCGGCCCGAACGGGTATCGCGCCGACCAAGGCACCGACATGCGCACGCCGACCAACGGCCTGCAGAGCAACAACATCGCGCGCGGCAATACCGGGCGCTTCATCACCAACGATGCAAGCTTTAACTTCAAGTGGCAGCCGACCACGCGGCTTGGCGTGACGGTCGATTACCAGCATGTCTGGTCGAAGGTGACGGTGACCGATCTGACGGTCTGGGGCACGACCTACCAGAATGCGGACATCCGCCTGAACGGCAACGATCCCGCCTATGTGAACTTCGTGCCGGTCGCGAACACGCCGAACAACTATCAGAACGCAGCGCATCCGAGCTATCTCGATCCGTATAACAGCTTCTACCGCTCGGCGATGGATCACATCGAGGACAGCGCAGGCAACGAGGACGCCGCGCGTATCGATCTGGACTATTCCTTCCCGGAGGAGAGTTGGCTGACCTCGGTCCGTGCCGGCTACCGGTTCTCGGATCGTCAGAACGAAGCGCGCTCGACCGCCTATAACTGGGGTGTGCTGAGCGAGATCTGGGGCGGTGGCGACGGCAGCGGCGCAGGTGCCGGTGCGGCTGGCGGACCGGTGTGGTTCGATCGCCCGATCGACGGCAATCCGACCACCCGCGATGTCGGCACGCCGGGCCCGCAACAGGCGTTCCTGTACGACAATTTCTTCCGGGGTCAGGCCAATGATCCGTCGAACGGCGGGCGGGTGTTCTTCCCGGGCAACCAGCTGCAGGATTACGGCAGCGCGGTACAGCAGATCAGCCAGATCGCCCGCGAGTGGCGCAACTTCACGTCGACCAACTCGGGTGCCGACGGCTGGGTGCCGCTCGCGCAGCGCTCCGGCGTCATCGCCGGAACACCGTTCCGTCCCGGCGAGGTCAACCCGGTCACCGAGCGCAACAACGCCGCCTATGTCGCGGTCCGGTTCGGCAACGACCTGTCGAACGGCTGGAACGTCAGCGGCAATGTCGGCGTGCGCTACACCAGGACCGAGCGGACCTCGTCGGGCTTCTTCGCGTTCCCCAATCAGTCGTTCAATTGCGTGGCGCCAACCGATGGCTCGGCGATCTCGCGGTTCTGCGCCTTGCCGGACGCCACGCGTGCCGCGGCCGCGGCGTTCCAGAACGGCGCGCTCGTCGCCAACGACGCCAAGCTGACCTATGATTATTTCCTGCCCAGTTTCAACGCCAAGCTCGCGGTCGGCGGTGGTCTCCAGTTCCGCGCCGCATTCAACAAGAGCGTCGCGCCGCCCGAATTCGGCCTGACGCGCTCGTTCTACAATATCGGCCTGAACACCAGCGACCAGACGATCCTCTTCAACGGCGGTCCGGTCGCGATCTTCGACGTCGGCAATCCGAACCTGAAACCGGTGCGCGCCGACAATTACGATCTGACCGCGGAATGGTATTTCTCGAGCGTCGGTCAGCTGACCTTCTCCGCGTTCGCCAAGAACCTGTACGGCGTCCAGTCGGTCGGTACGCAGCGGTTGAGCTTCACCAACAATGGCTCGACGTTCGACGCGATCGTCACCACGCCGTTGAACTCAACCGAGACCGGCAAGGTGCGCGGGTTCGAAGTCGGGTACCAGCAGACCTATGGCTTCCTGCCGTCGGTCCTAGGCGGGCTCGGCTTGTCGGCCAACTTCACCTATGTCCACTCGACCGGCGTGTCGCAGCAACAGCTCGACCCGAACGATCCGAACGTTGCGGCCGGGATTATCTCGTCGGTCGACACCAGCAAATTGCCGTTGCAGGGGCTGTCGAAATACCAGTTCAACATTGGGCCATTCTATCAGCGCAACGGGCTGGAGCTTCGTGCGGCGTATAACTGGCGATCGCGCAACCTGTTGACGATCCGCGACGTCATCACGCCGTTCTCGCCGGTCTATGCGGAATCCTATGGCCAGCTCGATGCGTCGATCTTCTATGCGGTGACGCCATCGATCCGGATGGGTTTCCAGGGCGTGAACCTGACCAAGTCGGTCACGCGCACTTCCTATGTGATCAACGACGACCTGCTGACGCGTCCGCGCAACTGGTTCATCAACGACAGTCGCTTCACCTTCTCGATCCGCGCCTCGTTCAAATAGGCGCGATCGGACTCGCCGAACGGCGGGGCAATCTCCTGCGCCTGGGGCGTCCCGTTCGCGGGGCGCCCTTTTTTAGGATCAGGCCCGCCGCTGCGCGAATAGTTCAGGGCCTGGTCGAGAGCCGAACCCTCAATAGCTGAGGCGAACCGACATCCGCACGGTGCGCGGTGCGCCGGGGAAGACCCAGACCGGACTGTACGAGCTTTGCGCATACCGGGCGTCGAACAGATTATCGGCTTCGAGGCGCGCGGCGAGGGTCGGCGAGAAGGCATAGTCGACCGCGGCCTTCGCCTTGAGATAGCGCGGCAGGACGAGGCCGCTGGTGTCGATCGCGCCCGCGCGGGCGCCGACATAGCTGGCGCCAGCGCTGATAGACGCACCGCGGCCGCCGGGGTCGAGAAACCGGCCGAGGACGAACAGCGTGGCGGCGTGCTCGGGTACGTTGAGTACGCGATCGGTGGCAAAGCTGCGATCGTCGGTCCGCGCATGAGTCCAGGCATAGTTGGCGACCAGTTGCCAGCGGGCGGCTATCCGCAATGACGCGTCGAACTCGATCCCGCGGCTGGTCAGCGATCCGACCGGCGCCAGGAAGTTCGGATCGACCGGGTCGTTCGTCAGGATATCGCGCTTGGCGATGTCGAATCCGGTCACCGCGATATCGAGACCGGGAAACGCCGCGGTAATGCCGAGCTCATAGCCTTTGCCGCGTTCGGGGGCGAAGCCCTGACCGTCGCGCCCTGTCCCCGAGTTGAGCAGGAAGCTTTCTCCCCAATTGGCATGGACCGCGAACCGTTCGTCGATCGCATAGCGTCCGCCGAACCGGACATGGACGGGCTCGTCGATGCTCCGGCCGGTCTGCCCGGTGCGGTTGTTGCGGACCTGTTGGCGATAGGCGTCGAACCGCACGCCACCGGTGAGCGTCAGCCGCTGCGTCACGTCCCACATGTCCTGGATGTAGAGCGTGCCCACGCGGCGCGTCTCGTCATTGTCGGTGAACGGCAGCAGGGGCAGCGCCTGGCCGCCATAGAGCGGCGCGAAGACATTGATCGCGTGCGGCGCAGCGGCGGTCGGGTTCCTGCGGAGCAAGCCTTCGTGATAATCGAGCGTATAGCCTTTGATCCCGACGCTGGCCCGGTGCGCGCCGATTTCGCCCGTCAGTTCGAGCCGCGCCGAGAGATCCTCGACCGTGTATTCGCGCGCCCTGCGCTGGCGCCACAGCGTGTCCCCTGCGACCAGACGGGACTGGTCGGACGAGAATCCCCGCAGCGATCCCGTGCGTCGCGCGATACCGCCATTCAGGGTCATCCGGTCGGTGACGGCGATCTGGCCGGACAGTTGATGCCGGGTATTGCGAAACCGCGTCGTGCCATCGGATGGCTCGCCATAGAAACGCGATCGGGGCAGCGCGTTCGCGTCGCCGCCGATCGCCGGAATACCGCGGT
This sequence comes from Sphingomonas sp. LR55, assembly GCF_036856015.1. Taxonomy (NCBI): domain Bacteria; kingdom Pseudomonadati; phylum Pseudomonadota; class Alphaproteobacteria; order Sphingomonadales; family Sphingomonadaceae; genus Sphingomonas; species Sphingomonas sp. LR55. The sequence goes on along the minus strand of NZ_JASPFO010000001.1, from coordinate 1,752,304 downwards.
CGAACGGTGCATCGAACTGCGTGATCTCGCCGACATAGGTAAGCCGGGTGCCATCGCGCGGCGCCCAGGTCAGCGATGGGCTTACCACCCGGCGGCGCAACGTGACGAAATCGCGCCAGCCGTCACTGTTCTCGGCTGCAACCACGATCCGTGCCGCGAGCGTGCTCGATAGCGGACCGGTCACATCCAGTTCGGCACGCCGCGTATCGAACGAGCCATAGGTCAGCGTCGCGGTTGCGCTCGCGGTGAAGCGCGGCGTCTTGCTGACGATGTTGACCCGGCCCCCAGGATCGATGTCGCCGAACAACGCGCCCGCCGGGCCCTTCAGCACCTCGATCCGCTCGGTCGTCGCGGGATCGCGGGGCGGGCCGAGGCCACGGTTCGCCAGGAAGCCGTCGACGTAATATTCCGCGCCGCCATCGGGCGTGCCGAGAAACCCGCGAATGGCAAAATTGTCGAGGAAACCGCCACGGTTGTTCTGGTTGCTCACGCCGCTGACCAGTTCGAGGGCATCCGACAACCGATACGTTCCCGCCGCGCTTAACAGGTCGCGTTCGAGCGACCGGCTGGACGGCGACATACGTTCGGTCGAGATATCGGATGACAATGTCCGGTCGGGCTGCGTGCCTCGGGTACCCAGCACGACGATCTCTTTACCGTCCGCCTCGCGGACGATTTCGTCGCTGTCCGCTTCGCGATCGGGGTCCTGCGCCGCCAGTGGAAGCGGCAGCGCGAAGCACAGGAGTGCGGAAATGTGGCCGGTACGTCGCATGAAGGTCGACAAGACTGGTTGCCTTTTTGGTAATGATGTAACATCGCAATGACGGAGGTATGACGATGATGTCAATGACGAGAAACGCGGCGGTGGTGTCCGGCGAGGCGCAGGCGCGGGTTCAGCCAACCTCCGCCAAGCGTCAGCGGATCGTGTCGATCGACGCGTTGCGCGGGCTCGTCATGCTGGTGATGCTGGTCGATCACACCCGCGAGTTCTTCTATCTTCACGCGCAGGTCAGCGATCCGATGACGATCGCGACGACGCCGCCCGGCTTGTTCTTCTCGCGACTTGCGGCGCATGTGTGCGCACCGGTGTTCGTTCTGCTGACCGGGCTGGCGGCATGGTTATACGCAGAGGGCAGGGCGCCGGAGCAACGTCGCGCGGCGGCATCGTCCTTCCTGCTCAAGCGCGGGCTGTTCCTGGTCGCGCTCGAATGGACCATCGTCAATTTCGCGTGGACGTTCGATCCGACTCCGGCGATCGTCTATCTCCAGGTGATCTGGGCGATCGGGCTTTCGATGATCGCGCTCGCGGCGATCGTGCATATGCCGCGCCGCCTGGTCGTCGTGCTCGGACTGGCGATCGTGTTGGGGCATAACCTGCTCGATCCGATCGCGATCGCGCCGGGCGAGCAGGGCCACGCGATCTGGGCGGTGCTGCACGATCGCGGCCTGCTCGACCTGCCGTTCGGAGGACAGGCTCGAACATCCTATCCCGTGCTGCCGTGGATCGGCGTGATTGCGCTGGGTTGGTCAATCGGCCCCTGGTTCGCGCAGGCCGTCGATCGCGTTCAGCGCCGCAGTCGCCTGCTGGTTGCGGGGGTGGCGCGCTCGCGCTGTTCGCGATCCTGCGGACGATCAACGGCTATGGCGAGCCGCTGCCGTGGCAGGATGGCGGCGGGACGTTTGCCACGGTCATGAGCTATCTCAACCTGACGAAATATCCGCCATCGGCCGACTTTCTGCTCCTGACCTTGGGGACCGGGGTGATCCTGCTCGCCGCGATCGAGCGGATGCCCGCGCGTGACGACGCTGTTGGCTGTGTTCGGATCGGCGCCGTTGTTCTTCTACATCCTGCATTTGTATGCCGTGCATGCGTTGAACATCGCGGCCGGACTCGTGCTGGGCTCGGATGGCAAGCTGGTGAGCGTGCCGAATGTGGCGGCGCTCTGGCTGGTCGCGGCGCTGGTCGCGGTGCCGTGCTGGTTCGCGTGTCGAAGCTTTGCCGCCTTCAAGCGTACGCGGACCGGCTGGTGGTGGCGGTATCTCTAACGCCAGGCTTTACGGCGGCGCAGGATGACGCGCGCAGGATCGCTGCGCGCATCGCTCGTGGTCAGATCAGGCCTTCGTGCTGCATCGCCTTCTGGACGGACGGACGCGTCATCAACCGGTCGCGGAACGCGGCCAGATTGGTGGGGACGGTGATTTCGTTCTTTCGTGCCCACAACAGCATGACGAACAGATAGAAATCGGCGACGCTGACGTCCGCGCCTAACAGGAAATCACCCTGCATCGTGTCCGCCAGATAGGTCATCCGCTTGACGATCGTCTCGGCGGCCTTCGCCTTCTCGTCATCCCCGGCACCCAAGAAGAACGGCTTGAAGCTCTTGTGGATCTCGGTCGAGATGAACGCCAGCGCTTCGAGAAGATGCGTATGCCCCATCGCACCCGCGGGCTTCAGCGCCGTATCCTGATGCGCGATCCAGTCGAGGATGGCGATGTTCTCGCTCAGCGTCTCGCCGGAATCGAGCGTCAAGGCCGGCACATAGCCCTTGGGATTGATCGTCGTGAAATCGGCACCGCTCTCGGTCCGCCTGGCCTTCAGGTCGACCTTCTCATGCTCGAACGGCATTCCCGCCTCGTGCAGCGCGATATGATCTGCAAGGCTGCAGGCGCCGGGCGAATAATAGAGCTTCATGATGGTCTCTCCGTGGTGAACGGCGTGAACGCGCAGGATCTCGATCGGCTGCCCGGGGCGCAGCGGACTGGAAACGGACTCGAAACGGTCGGGGCCTAGACTGCTTATTCGAGATCGTCGTCGTCGATGACGACCACGTTCGCGTTGGGACGCTGGTCGGCGACATCGGCACAGACGTCAAGGATTTCATCGCTGAACCGTTCGAACAGTTCGAGCGCGTCGTTCTCGGGCTCGTCGCCGCTGAGTTCGCGGAGCACGGCATATTTCACCGCGAAATCGCGCTCGTCGCCGTCGATCTCGGCGGTGAACTCGATCTGGTGGGCGACGTCGTTGTCGGTAAGGCTCGCTTGGTCGACGGTGATACGGCTTGGCATGGCTTTGCACTCCTGGAAAAGGACAGGCCCTGCCCAAGAGCGTTGGCGCAAGCAAGGGTTCGCGCCGGAGAAGAAAGATTGAGCATCGTCACGGCGAATATCGCGGTGCACGCTTGGCACAGATACGTGCTACCCCTTGCGAGCGCCGGCAAACGTCGGGCAGGCGTCTCTACGAGCACGCAGACGGATGAAAGGGGCTGGGGGAAGATGGTTTTGGCGGAGGTATCGGTGCCGTCCAATCGGCGGCTGATCCAGTTGGTTACCGACAGTCCGATTCCCTCGGTCATCAGCGATCCGCGGCTGCCCGACAACCCGATCGTTGCCTGCAATCAGCCATTTTGCGATCTGACCGGCTACCCCGCCGAGGATGTCATCGGGCGTAACTGCCGATTCCTGTCGGGGCCGGCGACCGAGCCGTGGCTGTCCGAGGAGATTCGGCGCGGGGTCCGCGAGCACAAGCCGGTGCTGGTCGAGATCCTCAACTACAAGCGTAACGGGCAGCCGTTTCGCAATGCCGTTCTAGTCGCCCCGCTGTATGACGAGGAAGACCGTCTGCTGTACTTTCTGGGCTCGCAGGTCGAGATCGATACCAATGCGGCGACGCCGACCAGCATGCGACGGATTCGCGCCGCCGAGATGGTCAAGGCGCTCTCGCCGCGGCAGGGACAGGTCCTCAAGCTGGTCGCGCAGGGCCTGTTGAACAAGCAGATCGCCGGAGAACTGGGACTCGCCGAAAAGACCGTGAAGATGCACCGCGGCATCCTGATGGAGCGTCTCGGCCTCAGGACCACCGCCGACCTTATCCGATTGGCGGTCGAAGCCGGTCTCTGAACCGTGGTTCGGGGCCGCGATCCGGACACCGCGCGGCGAGTCAGCGGCGTGCGACGTAACGACCGATATGGACCAAGTTCCGTATCGCAGGCGGGTCTGGCGGGGCGTATTCCGGACTCGGTCGTCACAGCGGCCAGGGCGCGGGGCGTATCAGCCAACGCCGCGGGTCCTGGGTGGAACTCCCTCCGATACCCTTCAAGGTCGCTGTGGCGCCATCCTCGGGTGAGACCGAACCGGCGATGATCGGCTCGCATCGCCCGCAACTAGCCCGGCATGCCACTGTAGCAAGCCCGGCGCAGCAAGGTGATGGAGATCCCGATGGACATCATAACCCCGTTCCAGTTCTCGCTGGTCTATAATGCGTTTTCGTTCACGTTCGCGACGATGGCCGCGGCGACCGCTTTTCTCTGGCTCAGTCGATCGCAGGTCGCACCGGCGTATCGTACCGCGGTCACGATCTCCGGGTTGGTGACCGCAATCGCGGCGTATCATTATCTGCGCATCTTCGAGAGCTGGAATGCGGCCTATACCCTCAAGGACGGCGTGATCGCGGCGACCGGTTTCGCCTTCAACGATGCCTATCGCTATGTCGACTGGTTGCTGACCGTGCCGCTCCTGCTGGTCGAGCTGGTGCTCGTGATGCGGCTGTCGCCGGAACAGACGTCGTCGAAGACGGTCCGGCTCGGATCGGCCGCGGCGCTGATGATCGTGCTGGGCTATCCCGGCGAGATCGCGGCCGATATTCCGACCCGTGCGCTGTGGGGGACGCTGTCGGCGATCCCGTTCGTCTACATCGTCTGGGAGCTTTTCCGCGGGCTTGGTGAGTCGATCGAACAGCAGCCTGTCGCGGCCCGCGATCTGGTCCGCCGCGCGCGCCTGTTGACGTTCGCGTCCTGGGGATTTTACCCAATTGTATACATGGCGCCCTACGCCAACCTAACCGGCGCCACCGCAACGACCGTGATCCAGCTTGGCTACACCATCGCAGACATCGTTGCGAAGGCCGGCGTGGGCGTCCTGATCTTCATGATTTCGGTGCGCAAGTCGCAGGTCGAAGCGCACAGCCCGCTGGTTCACGCCGAGTGATCGCGGTGCCCGGCGCCGCATGATGGGTGCTGTCAGCATGAATCACCACCGCGTCCTGATTGGGCGCGGTGGTGTCGTGCCGGCGGCGTTCTGGCTTGCCGGCGTGTATCTCGTCACTGCGTTTGCCGCGCAGCTGCCGCTCGATGGACCCACCGCGACGACAATCGCGACCTTGGTCTTCGTTGCGGGTGGATTGCCGCATGGCGCCTACGATATCGCGCTGCTCGCCCGCTCGACCCGTCTTCGCAGCGGCGGGCTGGGGCTGGCGGTTATGGCGTACATCGGTGTCGCAGCCACGATGGCGGTGCTGTGGTTGGTCGCCCCGGTAGTAGCGCTGATCCTGTTCCTGATCGTCGCAGCGATCCATTTCGGTGAGGACTGGACGATGATCGACGAACCGCTGCTCAGAATGGCTGCGGGCACTGCGATCATCGCGGCACCCGCGATCGGCAACCCGGCGACGGTCGCCCAACTCTTTGTCAGCATGGCGGGCGGCCCCGGCGGCGAAGTCGTCGCGCAAGCGATGATCGCACTGGCGCCGGTTGCGTTGCTGGTGACGGGCGTGGGGATCGGGGTGGCGTGGCGCGAAGGCGCGCGAGTGGTCAGCGGCGACGGCGTTCGCGATTCTGGCTTTGATCGTGATGCCGCCCGTCGCGGGGTTCGCGCTTTTCTTCGTATTTCTGCATTCGCCACGCCATATCGCTGCCGCTCGTACAGTGCTGGCCGGAATGTCGCGGACAATGTGGCTGGCGACCGGAGCAGGGATGTCCGCGTTCGCGATCGGCGGGTGGCTGGTTTTTGCGACGCACGTCGAGGGCTTGCCGACCGATATGACGGCACAGGCGTTTCAGTTGTTGGCGGCCGTCGCCCTGCCACATCTGCTGTTGTCGCGCTGGCTCGAACGGCGGCTCGAGCGGAGTCTGGAACTGCCGTCTGCAGTGTTACGGCAGACTTAGCCGCCCAACATCCGATCCGCGAGCATGCGGCCCGATAGCCACGCGCTTTCGATCCGCGGCGCGAGCAGCCAATCGCCCGCGGCGCCAAGTCTTGCCTCGGCGTTCCACAGCGCGCCGTGATTGGCAGCGGTAGCGCGGGCGTAACGCCAGCGATGTCCGGCGCGGACGATCGGCTCGGGCATCGGCTTTTCGGCATGATCCGCCAATGCCGCGAGGAGCCGTCCGACGACGCTGTCCGCCGAGTCTTCGAGATGGGTCGTCGACCAATCCGGTGTGGCCTGGACCACCCACGCCTCCGGGCCGCGACGCCCCGGCTTGGCGCTGTTGCGCGCCGCCCAGCCGATGATACCGGCGTGTCTGATGACGTCGTCAGCAATCGCCACGGGTCGGGCAAAGGCCAGCATTGCAGTCCAGCTCGGCGAGGAGCGGCAGGCCTCGGCCTCGGCCGCCATTACCGGATCATGATCGGCCAATAGCGGCGCGGCCTGTTCGGCGGGAACGGCGATAACGACGGCATCGAACGGGCCTGCTGTAAGAGAATTGGTCGGGGATAGGTCGCTCGGAGCGAGATCGGTCGAAGACAGCGCGATATGCCAATCGGCATCGCTGCGGCGGATCGCGGTCACTCGGTGCCGCCAATGAACGTCGGCTTGGTCGGCGAGATACTTGACGATCGCGTTCATGCCCGGGGTACCGACCCAGGCATCGTCCCCCGCCGCGGGCCAGCGGGCGATCACCCCAGCCGCCGCCCATTCGCCGACCGCCGTGACAAAGGCCGGATCGCGTGCCGTCAGATATTGTGCGCCGTGATCGAACGCTGTCTCACCCGCAGACGTCTCGACACGTCGTGTCGACATCCGCCCGCCGGCACCGCGGCCCTTGTCGAACAGCGTGACACCGTGGCCGGCGGCCTGCAGGCGGAGCGCGCAGGACAGACCGGCAACGCCCGCACCGATGATCGCGATTCTCATGACGGTCTCCGTTATACCCGTACCGCCGGGGGCGGACACGCGCCGCATGAACGGTTCGCTCCAACGCTACAACACCGCTAGGTCGCCGATATCCGGCATCCTCGTGGGAAGTTGATCTCCCTCAACCTGGCAGGGCCGTAACGATGGCGCATGCCGTTGGTCAGCGCGGTGTGGCGAGCGCGCAGACCGCATAGCCGAGCGGAGGTAGCGTAACGGTAAGGCTCCCGGGGGCGGCAACCTTGCCGCAGCCTGTGCCGGCAAGCGTCCGCGCCGACGTCGCGCCGACGCCGATCTCCACCTGCCGGGTCAGCGTAGTCGTCGCGGTGTTGAACGCCAGCAGGACTTCCGCCTTCGTGACCGGATCGAAACGCGAAATCGCGAGCAGCCCCGGGATTTCTTCACGCGCGGAGCGTCTGCCGGCCGCGGGTCAGTGCGGGCGTCGCGGTGCGGAGCCGCGCCAATGTGGCCGTCTGGTGAAACAGCGGATTGTCGCCGCCGAAATGCGCGGTGGCGGTGGTGCTGTCAGTGCCGATCAGATGGTTGTCGTTGTACACGGCGACCTTGCTGGCGAACATGTCCTCGCGGGCGTCCTGATCGTTGCCATCGCTCACAAAGCCTTGCTCGTCGCCAGAATAAATCGTCGGCACCCCGCGCAGCGTCAGCAACATTGCGTTGGACAGCATCACCCGCGCCAGCACTTCGTCGTCGCCAGCCCGCGGGAATGCCTTGCGAACGGAGGTCGCGAACCTGCCGTCATCATGATTACCGGTAAAGGTCGGCAACGTCACCGCGGTGTCGAAGCCTCGGGCATACAGTGCATCGCCGTCGAACAGCGCCTCGAATGCGTCGGTCCCACGCGTACCCGCAACCGTCTCGACGATCGCCTGTCGGAATGAGAAGTCGAGCACCGCGGGTAGTTTGTCGACGATCGTGTGTTGCGCGAGCACGGCGGGGCGTACCTCGTGGTCCGAAACCTCGCCGAAGATGTGGAAATTGGGAATGCCCCTGGCGGCGGCACGGGCCTGCATAGCAGGGACGAACGCAGCCCAGAATTCGGGGTTCACATGACGCGCGGTATCGATGCGAAAGCCATCTACACTGTAGCGATCGATCCAGTTGCCGAAAATGTCTATCATCCCGGACACGACCCGAGGGTTCTCGGTCATCAGATCGTCGAGACCGACGAAATCGCCCATCGTCGAACTTTCGTTGCGATAGGTCGTGTCCCCACGATTGTGATAATAGCGCACGTCGTTAAGCCAGCGAGGAACCTTCACGTCCCGTTCGCCGGCGGGGACGAATGGGGTATAGGCATAGTCGCTGCGGGTGAGCTTGGCAAAATTGTCGGCGGTGTGGACATCGTCGCCGGCAAAGCCTGGATTGATCGCTGCGCCATTGGCGCCAAGCCTACGCTGATACGGGTAGTCTGCCCGGCTGCGATAGGGGCATTCGCGTTTGCCGACGCACTCGCGGTACTGGATTACGTCCGCGGTGTGGTTGATGATGATGTCCATATAGACCTTCATCCCGCGGCCATGCGCGGCTGCGACCAGCGCCGCAAAGTCCGCGTTGGTGCCGAGATGCGGGTCAACCTGCGTGAAATCGGTGATCCAATAGCCGTGATAGCCGGCAGATTGCTGGCCCGGTGCGCCCTGTACAGGCTTGTTCTTGAACACCGGCCCGACCCAGATTGCGGTTGCGCCGAGGTTCTGGATATAGTCGAGACGCCGGGTCAGGCCTTTGAGATCGCCGCCGTGGAAAAAGCCCTTGGCGGTCGGATCGAAGCCGGTGACCTGCGCGCCGCCGCTCAACCCACCACGATCATTGGTGGGGTCGCCGTTGTCGAACCGATCGGGAAGCAGGAAATAGATGACCTCGTCCTGCGGCAGCCGCGCGATAGTCAGCGACCTTCGCGGGCACGGTCATTGTCGGCGGGGTCCTTGCGGCCCCAGTCTGCGCGGCGACCAAAGGAGTCTGCTCGGCTACCACAGGTTTAGGGGCGGCCAACGCATGAGGCGCGGCGAAGGCCAACGCTAGCAGTATCGTGGATCTCGCGGCCAACCTCGACATGCACTTCCCTCCATCACCGCATGCCCGATCGTGCCGACCATGTTACCGTTCGGTGTGCGGATGCTCGGTCGCGAAACCAAGCATGGCGCATACGTATTCACGCGGTCCGCAAGCGCAGGGGGCTGGATAGGAAGGCGAGTCCAAGAAAGCGGGGGACGGCGCAAACCGTCTGAGCGGGACGGTTGATTGAAGCGACTATCGAAGATATCGGGCGTCTGTGCCCGGGCGCTTTCACCCATCCTCACGCCTCTCAAACCGCAACATCCGCGAAAGGCACCGGAACATCATCGGAATGAGGATTTCCGATAATGCTAGAAAACGGCGGAAAGCCTTGGTGCACCCGACTGGATTCGAACCAGTGGCCTCTGCCTTCGGAGGGCAGCGCTCTATCCAGCTGAGCTACGGGTGCCGGATGGCCCGCCTAGCAAAGCGAAACGGGGGACGCCAGACGTTTTCGCGATCAGGGCTCTTCAGTCGGTGTGTGAATGACCGCTTAGGGTGACGAACTCGTGGCAGATCTGCCTTTTGGCAGCGGCGTCTTGGGTTTGTATGCGCACAGATCGCTCACGATGCAGCGCCAGCATTCGGGCGTCCGCGCCTTGCAGACATAACGGCCGTGCAGGATCAGCCAGTGATGCGCGTGGAGACGGAATGGCTGTGGAGTCGCCTTGTCGAGTTTCAGCTCGACCGCGAGCGGGGTCTTGCCGCGGGCGAGGCCGGTGCGGTTGCCGACGCGGAAGATGTGCGTGTCGACCGCGAACGTCTCGGCGCCGAACGCGACGTTGAGCACGACGTTCGCGGTCTTGCGTCCGACACCGGGCAGTCGCTCCAGTGCCGCGCGATCGTTCGGGACTTCGCCGCCATAATCGTCGATCAGCATCTGCGAGAGTGCGATGACGTTCTTCGCCTTGGTGTTGAACAGGCCGATCGTCTTGATGTGGCGCTTCAGCTCATCGAGGCCGAGCGCAACCATCTTCTCCGGCGTATCGACCTCGCGGAACAGCGCACGCGTGGCCTTGTTGACGCCGATATCGGTGGCCTGCGCGGAGAGCGCGACGGCGACGACCAGCGTATACGGGTTGACGAATTCGAGTTCGGTTTCGGGGTGCGGATCGGCTTCGGCCAGACGCGCGTAGAACTCGATGACGTCGGCTTTTTCACCGCGTCACAGCCCGAGCACGTCGCCCATCCGGTACCGGCCGGCAGGCTGACCGGCGAGCCAGATCGCCGCGCGTACTGCCCCTCGTGCGAAGATTGAGCGATCGTCGCCACGGTGGTTGAGTTCGATTCGTTCGCCTTCACCCGCGAAGATCACGCTATGGTCGCCGATCACCGATCCGCCGCGGAGTGACGCGAAGCCGATCGTACCTTCGGTGCGCGCGCCGACAAGGCCGGCGCGGCTGTCGACCCGGAGTTCGGCGAGTGACGATCCGCGGCCCTTGGCGGCGGCATCGCCGAGCAGGAGGGCGGTGCCCGACGGCGCGTCGACCTTGTGCTTGTGGTGCATCTCGACGATCTCGACGTCCCAGTCGGGGCCGAGCCGCGCGGCGGCCTCGCGGACGAGGATACCCAGCAGGGTCACGCCGAGCGAGGTGTTGCCGGTCTGGAGGATCGCGATGTCCTTCGCCGCGTCGTCGATCATCGACTGGTGCTGCGGCGACAACCCGGTGGTGCCGATCACGATAGCGGTACCAGCCGCGCGCGCGGCGGCGAGGTGCGCCTCAACCGCGGAGGGCGTCGAGAAATCGACCAGCACGTCGGCAGTACGGGCGAGTGGGTTCGGGTCCTCGCGCGCGTCGACGCCACCGGCGAGGGAGGCGCCAGCCGCCTCGATCGCGTCGACGATCGCCCGGCCCATGCGACCGGCGCTGCCGTAGATGCCGATCGCAGGCGAACTGGTTACGGTCGGGGCGGGGTGGGTCGCGAGCGTCTGCATGGGCCGCGCTTTGCACCAAGCGACGGTTCGGGGACAGGGGGAGCGGTAGCTTGAGGCAATTTCTCCGCGAAAGACGACGCTGCCGTTCGCGATGTACGGACCTTAGCGGCGGGCGATCAGGTCTCGGACGAGGTCGAAGTCGGCCGGCTTGTCGACATCGACTGCGGCGAGGCCAAACGGGCTGGCCACCGCTGCGGCGTTCAGGCCGGCGAGACGTCCGAGGTGCGCGAGGGCCGCGACCAGTGTCAGGCGACCCGACATATAGCGGAGCAGCGTGCCGATTCCGAGCCTACGGACGATCCGCCATGGCCGCTTGCGATCCGCCTCGACCTGCGCCCAGAGATCGAGCGCGGCGACCGAGCGGGGCGTGGCGAAGTGGAACAGATTGCACCCAGACCACGCGCCATCGGCGAAGCGGAGATAGGTGCGTTTTGTGCCGGGCGCGGCGGCTTCGATCACGTCCTGGCGCGCGAGCAGGGCGGCGACGTCGGCGTTCGCCGGTACATCGGCGAGGAACCGGGCGATCCATTCGGGCTGGAGCAGTGCATGGTCAGCAGTGGTGACGAGGAGCGGGGTGCCGAGCGCCTCGATCCCGTCGCGGACGCTGCGGCTGGGGCCGGATGCGGCGGTCAGGACACTGAGGCCAAGCGCGGTGGCAGCGTCTCGGACCGTGTCGTCGGACACCGAAACCGCGATCTGCGTTGCGCCGGCCTCATGCAGCACCTGCGCGACACGGGCGAGCAGGGTCTGGCCATCGAGCACGATCAACGCCTTATGCGATACGTCCGCATAGGCCGCGACCGGATCGACGCCGCCGCGTGATCCCGCGAGGATCAGCGCGTTGAATCCTTTGCTCATACCGTCTTTTCACTCGTCTGCGCTCGCGCGCCAGACCCGCCATAGTACACCGGGTGCCGCGAGGATCGGATGCTTCTCACGCCATGGGGTCAGCGGCACGGCGACGCCGGTGTGGCGCTCGACCTTCCAGATGCCGTAGCGCGCGGCGCCCTCGAAGGTGAAGGCAGCGCGTACCAGGCGAGCGATGTTGAGCGGTTTGCCCGCGCGGCGGCGGCGTGCCCAGGCCTGAAGCAGGGCGCGATGTCGTGCCGGCGCCAGGTCGGGTTTCAGCATGCCGGCCTCGTCGCGGAAGGCGATGCCGTCGGCGGTCCACGCCAGCGGGAGGAGTTCGGCATAGCGCACTGGATCGAAGCCGAGGATTTGCCCCTCGCGACCCTTGCGTTCGACGCGGAGTTCCGCGGCATAGGTCTGGCGGAACAGCGCGCGCCAATACTCGTCTGCGGTGCCCGACTCGGGGCCGAGCGCGGCGGCAAAGCGCGCGGCGGACTTGGCCGCGTCGGCGATGGCCTCGGCAACCTGCCTCGCGGTGTCCGGATCGCGCACCCAGACGAGTGCGGAGGGCTGCACGAACCGGGTCCAGATCGTCGTGTCGAGCGTCCGCGCCGCCGCCGCCTTCGCGAAGGTTGCCAGCCGCATGGTGGCGATCTTCGCGCGCAGCGTGTCGCCGTGCAGGTCGAACTCGCGGTAGCTGACGGTCGGCCACATGCCGCGCTCGGGTGGGCCAGCGGTCAGCACGTAGAAGTCGAGCACGCCTTCGGTCGCGCCGGTGCGCAGGTTCGAGCCGTAGAACAGCACCGCCACGATGTCGTCCGATCCTTCCGCCAGCAACGCCGCAACGTCGCGTACCGCGGGGATGGTCGGGACGTGCAACTGGCGGCGGACGACATCGCCGAGCGTGATCACGGGACGACGAAACTGAGCGCGCGCGCTTCGCGGACGGTCAGGTCGCCGCCGGGATAGACTTCGCCGTCGAGGATGAATCCCGAGTCGATCGACAGGTCGAAGCTTGGCGAATCGATCCGGTGATAGCCCGCGCGGTCGAGCCATGCGGCGGGCGAGCCAGCGACGATCAACGGCGTCGCAGCGGCGAGCCAGCGTGGCGGCGCATCGACCAACAAAGTCTTCAGCCCGGCGCGAGGGACGCCGAACGGACGGATGCCGATCGGCATGCGCTTCAGCGTCGAGGCGAGCAGGATGTAGCGCGCACGATCGGTATCGGCGTGCTTGCCAGCGGCGTGTACGCCCTCGTCGCCGCGCGACTGGAAGCGGATCCGCATCCGATTGCCCGCACGCCACGCGCTGTTAGCGCCACCGAACAATGTCTGCAGGATCGCCCAGCACAATGCGAGCCCGACCGCGACGCCGTTGAAGGCGCCGGCGCGGTGCGTCCGCTGGGCCAGCGCGGTGGCGTCGACGAACGCGCCCGCGCCGAACAGGAAGCCACATAGTTTGGCGCCGCTGTCCTTGCGGATCACTTCGACGGGACTGCGCAATTTGACGCGCCCATGGCGTGCCGCGGTCAACGCCTGATCGAGCGTCCAGCTATCGGGGATACCAAGATCGAGCGCGAGCGCGTTGGTCTTGCCCGAGGGAACGATCGCAACGCGCGGCGCAGCACCGGTCCAGACGCGCGCGGCGGCAGTCATCACGTCGCGGATCGTGCCGTCGCCGCCGTCGATAACCAGCAGTTCGATGGCATGACGTGCGAAATCGGTCAGGACTTCGGCGAGCTCGTCCTGCGTGCGCGGCGTGACGGCCAGAACGGTACCCGACAGGAAAGGCTTGGTCGCCTCGACACTGCTGCGGTTACGATGGCTCTTAGGGTTGCAGATGATCCCGGTACGGATCTTCGCAGCAGCCTCGCGCGGGTTCACGCCCGGCCGATCCGAGGCGGCGGAATCGAACATTCCCTCGGGCAGCCACGCGGGCACCACCGGAGGGGAGAGCGATTGCCCGCCAAAGGCATCAAAGTTCGAAACAGCATCGGCCACGATATAGGGATACCCGTCACGGTACAGAACCGCTACAAATTTGTGTCAGTAGGATTTCCGTTCCGCGTCGGTCGCAGTCCGGACGCAAATTATCCGCGATACCGCATCTTCATCCGCACGACGGCACCGGATGCGGGCAGGGCGGTGCGGACCGCGTCGAACGACGGCAGTCCGATCGAGGTTGGCGCATCGTTGGAAAAGCCGAAGCCCTCCTTTGGCATGAGCAACGTCCGGTTGAATTTATGATCGCCATTCTCGTCGTGATATTGCGCGATCGCATAATGGCCGGGCTTCATCCAGAAGCAGGCGTGCGGGTTTGCGGCAGATACGCGCGCGTCCGACCTTCGCACCCTTCGCCAAAAACCGGGATTTGTCATCGGGATAGATCGCGAATGCGACTTCGCCGGCGGTGTTGTGCAATGTCGTCGCCTCGAGAATCAGCTTTGCGTTGCCGTTGCCCGGCGCGCCTTCGCAGGTCTCGGCGGCGTGGGCCTGAACCGCAACGAGCGCGGTCGCCGCGCCGAGCGCGATAAGTAATGCGTAGTTCATCGCTAGACCAAGACCCGAAAATAGTGGCGATAGAGCGGCGCGCAGATGACACTTGCGACGTGAACGCGGCGTTTATCGCAAACGTCGGCCGCTCTGTGGGTTTATGCCTGGTCGGGTGTCCGCGTCATCCGTGCCGCCGCGAAGCCCAGCAGGATTGCCACCGCAACCGATCCGGAGGCGACCGCAGCGGCAATCCCTGCCGAGCCATATGTCGGCATCAACGCAAACGCCGCCACGAACAGCAAGCCGACGCCGACCGCTCGGATCGCGAACACCGTGCCCGCGCGGTGCAGCGCGGTCATAACCGTGTCGAGGCTGACGGTGGCGAGGTCGAAGCATCCGGCGGCGGCGAGCCACAACAGCACCGGGTAGGCGCCGACGAACGACTTGCCGCCGACCAGCTTCAGGATCGGCTCGCCGACCAGCGCGACGATCGCGAGGATCATGAGCGCCGCCGCGGTGCTGGCGAGCATCGTCCGGATCAGGATACGGCGCAGGCGTGACGGCTCGGCGGTGCGGACCGCGCGGACGATCTCGGGGAAGGCAGCGCGCGACAGCATCTGCGACAGTTTCGCGAGCGCCTGCGCCAGTTGCGTCGCCAGCCGGAACGCACCCGCCGCCGCCGGGCCGATCGATGCGCCGACCAGGAGCAGCGGGATCTGCTTGCTCGACAGGCCCAGTGTCGCGCTCGCGTTGGTGCTGAGCGAGAAGCGGACGATGCCGGGATTCTCGTCGCGGACCTGCTGCCAGCTGCCCCGGCCGCTCGCGAGCAAGCGCAGATCGCCGCTTTTCGCGACCATGATCCAATAGGTCGCGGCAGTAACGATCTCGGCGACCGCCCAGGCGAGCATGAAGCCGCGGATCGTCGGTTCGAAGATCATCGCCGCACCCGCGCCGACGAAGCGCATGATCGGCGTCATGCTGTCCGCGACCGCCGACAACGAGAATTTGTCGCGCAGTCGAAGGATGCCGAGCGGGGTGGAGCGGATCGTGATCAGCTGCACCACCGCGAACATCAGCGTATCGCGCATCAGGTCGGGCGGGATGCCGAACCCGTCGCTCCACGCGAACAGGATCGCCACGGTCAGCACGGCACCGACCAACGCGCTGCAGATGTCGAGGATCGCCGACAGTCGGAGCAGGCGGGCGAGCCGGGGCGTGTCGCCGTGCTGGATCGGCTCGACGCCGTATTGGACGATGATCTGCCACGTCTGGAAGCCGACGAAGGTCGCCAGCGCCTGCGCCGCGCCGGAGATCAGCGCGAACCGGCCGAAATCGACCACGCCCAGCGTGCGCGTCGCGAACCCGAGATAGAAGAGCGACAGGATCGCCAGCACGCTGCGACTGGCCAGCAGCCAGCCGAGGTTGCGCGCCGCCGCCCGGAAAATCCCGGTCGTGCCCGCGCGTGCCGGTGCATCCGCCGGGGCCGGAGAAGGAGCGGGGTCCTGAACCATCTGCGACCGGCCCCTAGAGCGCGACGGCGAGTGCGGCAAGGTGCCCGGGGGCCGTGAGGTGCGAAGAAGGGGCCGGGGCGCCCAAAGGTGACAAAGCGCCGGTCGGCCCCTAGACCCGCGCGTCCGGGCGGCGGTGCTGCCGTCATGCGAGGGATCGTTCGTCATCTGCGGAATTGCCGGCCTTTATGCACGAGGTAGCGCTGCCGTCTCGCCCCGCCTCGTTACCGCGCAGTGCGACGCCATCCTCCACCGCGGGCCCGACGATCAGGGCGTGATGACCGATGGCGACTTCGGCTTCGGGATGCGCCGGCTAAGCATCATCGACATCGAGGGCGGGCACCAGCCGTTTCACTCGCCCGACGGCCGCTATGCGCTGGTCTTCAACGGCGAAATCTACAATTTTCGCGAATTGCGGCGCGAGTTGCAGGCGCTTGGGCGGGTGTTCGACAGCGCGGGCGATACCGAGGTCATCCTGGCGGGCTACGAACGCTGGGGCGACGACGTCTGGGCAAAACTCGACGGCATGTTCGCGGTCGCGGTGTGGGATACGCACGCCCGACAGCTCACGTTGGCGCGCGACCCGATCGGCATCAAGCCGCTATACTATACCAACCAGGCGGCCGGGTTCGCGTTCGGCTCCGAGCTCAAGACGTTGACGTTGCTGCCGGGGATGGCGTTCGACGTCGACCACCGCGCGCTCCACGATTATTTCACCTTCGGCCATGTCCGCACCCCGCGTTCGATCTATGCGCAGGTTCGCACCTTGCCGCCGGGTCATGTGATGACTGTCGACGCGAGCGGAACGCCGACGATGCGCGCCTATTGGACGCCGGCCTACCATCCCGCCGAGCCTTTGTCGGAAGCGCAGTGGATCACGCGGTTCCGCGACGAATGGCTCGACACGATCGGCAAGCAGATGGTCGCGGATGTCGATGTCGGCGCGTTCCTCTCGGGCGGCGTCGACTCGTCCGCGGTGGTCGCGGCGATGGCGCAGGTCTCGGATCGGCCCGTGCGCACCTTCACGATCGCCTTCCCCGACCCGCGCTTCGACGAATCGCCGCACGCCGAGGCGATCGCGCGGCATCTCGGCTGCCACCACGTCACGCGCACGCTCGAACTGGCCGATGCGCAGGCCATGCTCCCCGAGGTCCAGCATTGCTACGACGAGCCGTTCGCCGATCCCTCGGCGGTGCCGACCTGGTACGTCAGCCAGATCGCCGCGCAGGAGGTGAAGGTCGCGCTGTCGGGCGACGGCGGCGACGAGCTGTTCTTCGGATACAAGCGCCACGCGACCGAGCGGCGGATCGGCGCGCTACCGGCGCCCCTACGTCGTCTGGCCCGCGCGCTCGATGCGGTGCCGACCTTGCCCTCACGCCACGCCAACGCGGTGTTGCAACGCTGGCGGAAGACCACCGGCAGCGCCGCGCTCCCGAACGGCATCGCGCGATTCTTCGCCAAGACGCAGATCACGAACGAAGCCTTCCGTCGCGAGATATTCTCGGCGGAGTTCATCGCCGAGGAGGAGGGCGGGATCGCCGCGCTGGTGGCGGAATATTTTCCCGATCCCGCCGCGATCTCGACCGACACGCTCGAGCAGTTCGGGCTAGCGGATCTCGCGCTCAACCTGCCCGGCGCGATGCTGACCAAGGTCGACCGCGCGAGCATGGCGCATTCGCTCGAGGTGCGCGTGCCGATGCTGGGGCAGGGGATGGTCGACCTGGCCTTGTCGATGCCTGCCGACATGAAGTTGCACGGCAAAATCGGCAAATACGTTATCCGCCAAGCCATCGCGCCGTGGCTGCCGGAAGGGATTCTCGACCGCCGGAAACAGGGCTTCCAGATGCCGCTGGCGGCGTGGTTCGCAAGCGATTTCGGCGCGTATGCGGAGCAGCTGTGGCGCGACAGCGGCGTGCGCGAGCAGGGCATCTGGCGCGCCGGCGCGGTCGACAAGGTGTTCGCCGATCACCGTGCGGGGAAGCGGGACTATAGCCGCTTCCTGTATGCTCTGGCGATCTACTGCCTGTGGTGGATCGGACGGCCCACTCCCCTAACCGTTCGTGCTGAGTAGCGACCGAGTAGCTTCGAAGAAGCGTATCGAGGGCGCATATCGAAGCATGGGTTCCGCGCGCTAACCTGTCCTTCGATACGCCCTCTCGATACGCTGCAAGAGCAGCTACTCGATGGCTACTCAGGACGAACGGAAGGGAGGAGGTCGGCGTTAGCAAGTAGCGACCCCGCGAAGCCTCAAGCCAGCCAGCTCACTAACGTCTCACCCCGAGCTTTGCGCAGCATTGCCTGCACCAGCCGCACGAGATGCACCACCAGCGAGATCGCAGTCCACGCCGCCACCCCGATGATCCCCCAATCCGGCCGCGTCACCAGCAACCCCGCGAACAAAATCACCATGTTCGGGTTCCTTCGCGCGGTAATCAGCCGGAACCAGCTGTCGAACCGCTCCCATACATGGATATGCATCCCGAACCGGACGATGAACGCCCCCTCGATCAGCCGCTGCGCGACGTATCCGAACAGCATCGTCCCGATCACCGCCCAGAACACGCCGTCCTCGAGCGGTCGCCCGTACGGCGCACAGCCGGCGGCCCAAGCCCACCACCAGAACGGGGTGGACCAGATCGACCCCGTGATCCCACGCGTTGCCGAGCTTCGACGACGTGATCGTGCACCGCGCGAGCTTTCCGTCGACGGTATCGAGCACCATGAAGAACAGCCCAGTCGCGAGGCCCGTCCAGAACCAGCCATACCAGAACGCCACCGTCGCCACGATGCACAGCACCGAGCCGAGCGCAGTCACCTGGTTCGGCGTGATCCCCGCGCGCGCAGACCCGCGTGATCGCCAGCGCCCACTCCGGCCACAGATATTTGGTCAGCAGGTCGGTGACGCCCTTGTACGCGCCGACATAGCTTGCGCGCTCGATCGCCGGCACCGCGGCGGGGGTCAGCAGTTCGGCGAACGGGCGCTCGCGCTTGCGCAGCGCCTCGTTGAAGATGCCTTCCTCGGCCTCCGCGGCGATCACGGTTAGGCCCGTCACCAAAGGCGCTTCGCCGAGCATCGCCGCGGTCATCCGCGCACGCTCATCGGCGTCGCGGACATGCGCGAGCACAGGGACGCCGGTACGCGTGACGACGGTACCGGGGCGCGACTTCAGATGCGCGATCCACACCGGATCGAACGCATAGGCGAGATTGGCGAGGATGACGGGGCCATCGCCACCGTCTTCCGGCAACCCCTGCGCGACGCCGATCCGCCGGATCCGCTCGGCATTGGTCATGCCCCAGAGCAGCGTGTCGTTCGCCCGGACGGTCCGGAGCGCTGGCGTGAGGTCGGTTGAATCTACCATCCCGCACCCGTTACCCGATCTGGTCGTGAAAGCGAGAGGGGCGTGGGATAGGTCGAGGCGCATACCTTCCCGCCCACCACGACTGCACCACCCCGATTGCAACCACCCCGGCGAAGGCCGGGGCCCAATTGGAACGTCCGGAGTAACCTCGCGCAGTCCTTTGTTGGCAACGTCCCCCAATTGGGCCCCGGCCTCCGCCGGGGTGGTGGAGACTTAACGGGCTGGCGTGGCCTCCAGCAGTCGAAGAATCTCCCCGCAGCCCGAGCCGCACCCCCTTCGACCGCCCCTAGCGATTGCGCGGCGAACTCCGCCTGAACCTTCGCATATTTCACGTGCACCAACGCTGCCCGGTCCAACGCAGCGACGACATCCGCAACGTCTCCAACCACTTCCCCACAAGCCCACATCGCGTAATTCGGATCGCCCTCCCACGCGGCCCCCCGCATTGAGGAACACGCAAGGTCGGGGGCGCACGAGAAACTCGATCACCTGGCTCGACGTATCGCCAAGATACACGTCCGCCGCACCGGTATAGCTCCCATCGACCATCGCGAACCCATCGACGTCGCAGTGCACATGCGGCAGATCACCGATCTCCCGCATCAGATCCGCAACCTCCGGCGCCTTCTCGACCAAGCGCTGGTGCGGCGCGAAGATCAGATTGTAGCGCCCGTCCGCGACGATCCGCCGCACCACCTCCGCGCCCCAGCGCCACCAGGACGAGCGATGCTGCTGCCAGTGCGGCGTGTACAACACCACCGGCCGGCTATCCGCGAAAGGCGGCGCGGTATGCGTCCGATGCGTGAAGTCCGCCTTCACATAGCCGGTCGCGACGAACCGCTCCGGAGCAAACCCGCGGTGGAGATACGTCTGTCGCTCCAGTTCGCTCGGCACCAGCGTCAACGCTGCCGCGCGCCTACGCGGGTCGTCGCGCGCGCTCATCGACCCAACCCCGTGCGAGGTCTTCACAAACTTCGCGCGCATCGGAAACAGCCGCGGGAGCCACAAGCTCGTCTGCTCGGCACACGCCACGACCGTCGCGCCGCTGCGCAGATAGGGCAGCAGCCGCAGCAGCATCGGTATCTTCGCAGGCAGCACCGGATTACGCCCACTGCCGTCATCCGCCACGACACGAAACCCCGGTGCCCGCCGGATACGAACGGTCGGGAAGGGCGCGGTCCAGCGCGTCAGCAACGTCTCGTGCACCGACGTGCTCACCCAGAGCTCGATCGGCACGTTGGACGTCGCGGCAAGCGCCTCGACGATCGGATAGAGATGCGGGATCAGCAGCGTCTCGCCGAGAAACAGGAACGCGACCTTTCCGCGCGCTGGGGCGGGTCATGCCCGGTGATCGCCTTCCCAGAGCGCTATATCCTCGGGCCGGTCGATCTCCTGCCAGTGCGCGTCCGGCAGGATACGGACGGCGAGGACGCCCGGACCCTGCGCGACGCGCGCGACGACGGCGTGGTGATAGGCATGAATGCCGTTCTCCTCGCCGATCACTTCGCGTAACGCCTCGGCATAGGCAGACCCGCCGTGCGATACGATCAACCCAAGCGAGCGATCGGTCGCCTCATGCCCGACGAGGTGCTTGCCGACCGCGATCACGCGGTCGCCGTCCGCTTCGACCAGCATGTCGTCGAGCCCGGCATCGGTCAGCGGCTCCACCAGCAACGCCACGCCGCCCGCGTCGCCGCCGAGTGCGGTGCGGAGGATCGTCGGCTCGAACACCGTATCGCCGTTCATCAAGGCGAACGGCGCTTCGAGATACGCGCGCTGCCCAGACGCTGCCGATGCTGTTGGCAATTGCCCAGAACGGATTGAAGACGAGCTCGGTTGGCAGACCGCCTTCTCGCGCGCTGAGATGCGCTTCGATCTGGTCGATCCGGTAGCCGCCGACGATCACCGCGCCGTCGAAGCCCGCCGCGGCGACCGCGTCAAGCTGGTGGTCGAGGATCGCGCGACCGCCGACCTCGACCAGGCATTTCGGCGTGGTGAGCGTGAGCGGCAGCAGCCGCGATCCGTGACCCGCGGCAAGGATGATGGCCTTCATGGCGTGAGGCTGTACGGGCGAAGTGTGGCAGGAAAATGCATCGATCGAGCGGCCTTCTACCTGCGGGTGCTCCGCTTCCGCGGGGGAACATCAGCGCTGCACCGCCTCGGCATCCGCCCGAGACCATCCCCCGCCCATTGCCTGGTACAACGTCACATACGCCGTCAGCCGATCCGCGCGCCTGCACCAGCGACAGCTCCGCGGTCAGCAACCCGCGCTGCGCATCGAGCTGGTCGATATACGCCGAATATCCCGCGCGGTACCGGTTCGAGGCATTGCGCAGCGCCCCCGCAAGCGCATCGCGCTGCCCGGCGAGCGCGACGGCCTGCTGGCCCGAACGCTGCACCCCCGCCAGGCTGTCGTCGACCTCGCGGAACGCCTGCAGCGCAGTCCGGCGATACGCGAACGCGGCCTGGTCGCGGCGCGCGGTCGCGGCATCGGCCTGTGCCCCGAGCCGCCCGCCGTCGAAAATGGGGCTGAGCAGGCTCGCGCCGATCGAGAACACCGCGATCGGGTTTGCCAGCGCGCTCGACAGCACCACCCCCGCCGAGCCGGTCAGCGCGAGGTTCGGCAGCATCGCCGCACGCGCGCTGTCGAGCGAGCGGTCAATGGCGACCAGGGTCTGCTCGGCCTGATAGAGATCGGGGCGGCGACGGAGCAGGTCGGCGGGCAGGCCGTCGGGGATCGCCGGGGCCGCCAGCTGGTCGAGCGTTCGGCCGCGCGCAATCGGACCGGGGTTGTCGCCGAGCAGCAAGCTCAGCGCATTCTCCTGTCGGCTGATCGCGAGCTGGGCGGCGGGAACAAGCTGTTCAGTGGCGTGGAATTCAGCCTCCGATTGGCGCAGCTCTAGGTTCGACGTGTAGCCGGTCTCGGCGCGGCGACGTGCGATGCGCAGGCCTTCCGCACGCGCTGCCAGCGTCTGGCGCGCGACGGCGAGGCGCTGGTCGAGCGCGCGGAGCGTGATGTACCCGGTCGCGACGCTGCTCGCGATGCCGAGCCGGACGGTGTCGCGCGCGGCTTCGCTGGCGAGCAGTTGCGCACGCGCGGCCTGGCTCGCGAGGCGGAGGCGGCCGAACAGGTCGAGGTCGTAGCTGATCGCCACCCCCGGCTGCGCGCCGATCGCGTCGGAGGGCGTGCCGAGCGGGCTGACGGTCTGGCCGGTAGTGCTTGGTGCCGAGCCGCTGACGAGCGGGGTCTGTTGCGCGCGGGCAAGACGTGCGGCGGCGCGGGCTTCGTCGATGCGCGCGGCGGCCGAGCCGAGATCGGGGCTGTTGGCGAGCGCCCGAGCGACGAGGTCGGTGAGGACGGGGTCGCCGAACGCACTCCACCAGTCCGCACGGATCGGTGCCCCGGGGCTGAGCGCGGTGCGCCACGCCGGGGGCGGGGTTACCGCGGTGGTTGTGGGCGCGTCGGGGCGGGGGCTGATACAGGCGGTGGCGAGGAGGGCGAGGGTCAGGGCGGCGCCCGTGCTCGCTGATCGTGCTCCTGACGAGCGCCACAACTCGAGCGAATACCATCTCGGAAAACGCTTCCCCCGGCGAAGGCCGGGGCCCAATTGGAGAGGTCGCAGTAACGGTGGACAGCGCTTCGTTACGACCGTCCCCCAATTGGGCCCCGGCCTTCGCCGGGGTGGTGGACTTCGTCGGGGTATTGATTGTTCGAGCAGAAGTTACCCCCTCCTTCACGCCGCTCGGCCCGCTGTCATAGCAAGCAATGTCTCCCCGCGAAGGCGGGGACCCAGACTGGGCTCCCGCCTTCGCGGGAGAACATGAGGCGGGCGCAATGCCAAGTTCAGGCTCCATCACCGAACCCCCGGCCCGCCGGCCGTATCCACGCGAGCCTGCACCGACATCCCCGGTCGCAACCGTGCGCTCAGCGGCTGCCCCGCATCCACCCGAATCCGCACCGCGATCCGTTGTGGCACCTTGGTGAAGTTGCCCGTCGCGTTGTCCGCCTTGAGTACCGCGAACTCCGACCCAGCCGCGGGCGAGATCCGCTCGACATGCCCGGTCAGCCGCGCGTTCGCCAGACCGTCGACGGTGAACGAGGCCGGCTGCCCAACCACCATCTTCGCGGTCTGCGCTTCCTTGAAGTTCGCGATCACCCACGTCTCGGGCGGCACCAGGAACATGAGCTGCGACCCGGCCGTCACATACTGCCCCAGGCGAACGCCGACCTCGCTCAACCGCCCCGTCTCCGGCGCGCGGATCACGGTGTTGGCGAGGTCGATCTGCGCGAGCCGCCGCGCCGCCTCCGCGCCCGAGACACCCGCCTGCTGGCCACCACGCCCGACCTCGACCGTACGGATATCCTGCCGCGCGATCTCCCGCGCGGCCTTGGCTTGCCGGACCTGTGCCTGCGCCTGCCGCAACGCCGCCAGCGTCTGGTCGCGTTCGCGCAGCGACACCGAGCCGTCCGTCACGAGGTCGTTGACGCGCGCCATGTCGGCCTGCGCGCGCATCAGTTGCGCCTCGGCATTGGCGACCGCCGCGTCCTGCGCCGCGAACGTCGCCTCGCGGCTGGCGGCCGTCTGCCGGCTGTTGGCGAGCGTCGCGGCCTGCGCATCGACCTGCGCCTGCGCCTGGTCGACGCGCTGGCGATAGATGCGGTCGTCGATCTTCACCAGCGGATCGCCCTGCTTCACATCGGCGAAATCACGCACCAGCACCTGCGTCACATAGCCGCTGACCTGCGGGCTGATCACCGTCGTCCGCCCACGCACATAGGCGTTGTCGGTCGACTGATAGCTGGTCGCGAACGGGGGCAGGCGCCATGCCGCGAGCACCGCACACACGCCGGCGATCGCGAGCAGGGCGATGATGATGATGACGTTGCGGCTGGGCGGTTGCGGTCGCCATCCAGAACCGACCGGCGTAACCGGGGCGGCCGGTGCAGCGGCCACCTCCGCCTGCTTTTCTTCGGTCGCCGGCCCCTCGGCCACCGGGCTGCGTGCGTCGCTCATGTCGTCCCCTCAACCGGGCCCTCAAGCCGCGCCCGTCTCTCGCGTCGCGCGCGTCTCGCCAGCAGGAACAGCAGATATCCGAACGTGCCGCCGGCGAGGACCGCGATCAACCGGAAGACGTCGTCATACGCAAGCACGTTCGCCTCGCGCGTCGTGGTTTGCGAGAGGATCGCGGCGCCCTCGGCATTGCGCAGCGTGGGGTCGACGATCACCCGGCTGACCGCGGCGCCACCCGCGGCGATGCGCTGCGTCACGATCGGGTCGGTCGGCGAGATCTGCTGAACCAGCGCGACGCTGTTCGCCTTCTCGCGGATCACCTGATAGCTGCCGAGCAACGCGGTGCCGCCGAGCCCGCCGAGCGAATTGATGATCCCGAACAGCGCGATGAAGCTGATGATGTGGCCCGCGCCTTCCTTCAGCGCGCGAGTCATACCGAACAGCAAAGCGGGCCCGAGGAAAAACGTCGCGGAGAAGCCGATGATCGCCTGCGTCACGTACATCTGCGGCGCGCGTGAGGCTGGTCGCGTAGGAATCGAACCACGCCGCCACCGCGACCAAGCCGATGGCCAGCATGATAGGGTGGCCGAGGCGCTCGACGTCGAGCGTCACCGCACTAGCGATCACGCCGGCGACCGACGCGACGAAGATGATCAGGAAGAACGGCACGAGCTGGTCGTTGTTCTGGCCCAGCACGGTGAGCAGCCCGACCGACGCGTAGGTCTGCTCCGACAGCACGATCCGGGCCATGACGATGACGATCGTGAACCGGACGATGTCGGCGCTTCCGAGCCAACGCGTGTTGAGCAGCGGGTTGGCGCGGTGATGCTCGACGACGATCGCGGCGGCGAACATCGGGATCGCGACGATCAGCGCCCAGCCGATCCACGGCGCGTTGGTCCACCACACGATCCGCCCGAGCCCGAGCACCGCGGCGAACAGCGCGGTCGAGCCGGCGAACAGCACGAACGTCAGGAAGTCGAGCGGCTCGAACGCCTTGCTTCGCGTCGTCGGCGGCAGGCGGAGGGCGGCGACTGCGGCGAGCGACAGCAGCGCGAGCCCGAGTTCGAACAGGTACAAGGTCCGCCACTGCGACATCGCCAGCAGGTCCGGCGAGAACAGCCGTGCGAGCGGTGTGGCACACTGCGGAATGCCGATGCCGAGTACGACGCCCTTGAGCCGCCATTTCGCCGGGAGCGACTGCATCACGTAATAGAGGCACAGGCTGCTCAGCGCCGCCCCCGCCATCCCGCTGATCGCGCGCACCGCGATCGCGGTCGCAAACCCGTGCACGAACAGGTGCGCGAGCGTGATCAGCACGTACAGGATCAGGAAGATCACCGCGAACGGCCGCAGCCCGAACTGCGCGCGGAACTTGATCATCAGCAGGTTGATGCTGACGTTGGTCATCACATAGACCGTCGGCAGCCACGCGATTTCGGCGGGGTCGAGACCCAGCGCGCCCTGAAGGGTGTAGGTGTTGGCGCTGATCAGCGCGTTGCCGAAGCCTACCGTCAGGCCGAGGAGTATGCCGATCAGCGCGTAGGCGATCTGGCGGTTTCTCGGGTGCAGTGGCGATCCGGGGGAGCCGGGAAGGACGGGACGTTCGTGCTCGGCGAACTGCCAGTCCTCTTCGCTCAGGAAGTGTCTGATTCTCTGGGCGATCATGGTTGGGTGGTTCTGGCATGATCGGGGCGGGGCGTCATCCAGGAACGCTGGTGATGGCAGGGAACGCGAACCAAATCAGCAGACCACTTCGGCGAAGGCCGGGGCCCAATTGGAAAGGTTGCAGTAACGACTGGCTGTGCTTCGTTACGGCCGTCCCCCAATTGGGCCCCGGCCTCCGCCGGGGTGGTGGCCTCTTTGACGGCCTGGCCTTCCTCAGTTCACCGCCGATCAAAATGCTGCACTGCAGCGGAACTCTCCTGTCCACCCAGCCGTTGCGCCAGAATGCGCATGTTCAGATCGCTCCACATACCCACCGAATGGGTCTGGCTGGAGAGCGTCGCCGTCGTCTCGGCGGCCGTCCTCGTCGCGCTGATCGCGCATTGGCTGACAATGCGGATCGGCGGCCACGCCCAGCGTCGCTCGACTGCGAAGACCGACGGCCTCGTCCTTGCCCGCGTCCGCCGCCCGTTGCGCGCGGTGTTCGTCTCGGTCGCGGTCGCGTTCGTCGCGCGGATCCTGCCGATGGACAACGACATCGAGGATCTTTGGAAGCAGTTGCTCGGCTTCCTCGTGCCCGCCTTGCTCGGCTGGCTCGCGGTCGCGGCGCTCCGCGCGTTCCAGGACGTCATCGAGATCCGTGCCGACATCTCGGTCGAGGATAACCTCCGCGCCCGAAGGAAACGCACGCGCGCGGCGATCCTCGGAAGGATCGGGACGTTCTTCATCATCTTCGTCAGCGTCTGCCTTATGCTGCTGAGCGTCCCCGGCATCCGCTCGATCGGCGTCACGCTGATGGCGTCGGCGGGTATCGCCGGCCTTGTCGTCGGTGCCGCCGCGCAGCCTGCGCTCAAGAACCTGATCGCCGGCGTGCAGATGGCGTTCACCGAGCCGATCCGGATCGACGACGTGCTGATCGTCGACGGCGAATGGGGACGGGTCGAGCAGATCAACCTGACGTTCGTGGTCATCAAGATTTGGGACGAACGCCGCTTGGTCGTGCCGGTCTCGAAGTTCCTCGAACAGAGCTTCCAGAACTGGACGCGCGAGACCAGCCAGCTGATGGGCTCGGTGTTCTGGTATCTCGATCCGTCCGCGGACGTGCCGAGGTTGCGCGAGAAGCTGGGCGAGATCGTCACGTCGAACCCGCGTTGGGACAAGCGGTTCTACAACCTCCAGGTGACCGACGTGAAGACGGACTGCATCGAACTGCGTGGGTTGATGACCGCCAAGGATGCAGCGATCGCGTTTGATCTGCGCTGCGACGTGCGCGAGGCATTGTTGAAGTACATCCGCGAGGACATGCCTGAGGCTATCCCGAGGAACCGCCTGCTGATGGCGCCCGACCCGGTGCCGCGTACCTAAGCGAATCCTCCCCCGCCAGGGGAGGTGGCGCCGAACGCGACGGAGGGGGAGGCACGCGCCACGTGCGTTCCGTGTCCTCCCCCTCCGTCTGGCAAGTGCCAGCCACCTCCCCTGACGGGGGAGGATTCTTAGCTACGCCTCGACGTGCTCCGGCACCGCCTCGAGCGCAGTGATGAACAGCTCGCACCACCACATAACGTCCTCGTTGCGGACATTGTCGATCAGCTTCTCCCACCGCGCTTTCCGCTCGGCGAGAGGCATCTTCAGCGCGCGGTCGATCGCGTCGGACATTTCCTCGGGACTGTACGGATTGACGAGCACCGCGTCCTTCAGCTGCGTCGCCGCGCCCGCGAAGTGCGACAGCACCAGCACGCCCGGATCCTCGGGGTCCTGCGCCGCGACATATTCCTTCGCGACCAAATTCATCCCGTCGCGCAACGGCGTCACCAACCCGACACGCGCCGCGCGGTAAATCCCCGCCAAGACATCCCGCGGAAAGCCCTGGTTGACGTAGCGGATCGGCGTCCAGTCGATGTCCGAATATTCGCCGTTGATCCGCCCCGACATCGAGATCGAGGTTCGCGCAGAATCTCCTGGTACGTATCGACCTTCTCGCGCGAAGGCGGCGCGATCTGGAGCATGTAGACCAGCCCACGCCGATCCGGATGCGACCCGAGGAAGCGCTCGTAGCCCGCGAACCGCTCGGCGAGGCCCTTCGAATAATCGAGCCGGTCGACCCCGACGATCAGGCTGCGCCCGGTCGCCGACATGTACATCCGCTCCTTGGCATGCCGCGCCGCGTCGCTGTTCGCCGACTTCTCGAAGTCCGCGGTCTCGATCCCGATCGGCGTCGTGATCGCCTTGATCGTGCGGTCGCCGACCGTCACCCAGCCATCTTCGCCAACCACGCCGTCGAGCTGGCTCGTCACGTAATGCAGGAAGCTGTCGAGCCAGTCCTGCGTCTGGAAGCCGATCACATCATACGCGAACATCGATTCGACCAGCGCACGGTGGCTCGGCAGCGACAGCAGCATCGCCATCGGCGGCCACGGGATATGGAGGAAGAACCCGATCTTGTTCTCGACGCCGAGCTTGCGCAGTTCCTGCCCGAGCGGGACGTGATGATAGTCGTGGACCCACACCAGATCCTCCGGCTCGATCAACGGCAGCACCGTCTCCGCGAACCGCTTGTTCACGCGAGCATAACCGCTGGAGAAGTCGCGTTCGAACTCGGTCAGGTCGATCCGGTAATGGAACAGCGGCCACAGCGTGCGGTTCGCATAGCCATTATAATATTCATCGAAATCCTGCTCTTCGAGGTCGATCGTCGCGGTGGTGACGCCCTTGCCCTGCTGGAAATTGATGTGCCCGGTGAAGGTCTCGGTGGTCGATCCCGACCAGCCGAACCACACGCCGCCCTTTTCGCGCAGCGCCGCGAGCAGCGCGACCGCGAGGCCGCCCTGATTGCCCGAAGGCGCATCGACCGACTGGACGCGGTTCGAGATGACGACGAGGCGGCTCATCGGACGGCACTCCACGGCTTGCTGAGCAGGACCGCGCAGTTGATCAGCCCCACCAGCGAATAGGTTTGCGGATAATTGCCCCACAGCTCGCCGGTGTTCGGGTCGATATCCTCCGACAACAGCCCGGCCGGCGTCCGCCGCGCGACCATCTCGTCGAACAGCTCGCGCGCGTCGGCGGTCCGGCCGGTCGCGTGCAGCGCCTCGATCAGCCAGAAGGTGCAGACGTTGAACGCCGTGTGCGGCAGGCCGAAATCGTCCTCGGTCGCATAGCGCAGCATGTGGCTGCCGCGGCGCAGACCCTCCTCGACCGCCTTCAATGTCGACTGGAAGCGCGGATCGTCGGGCGCGAAGAAGCGCAGGTCCAGCAGCTGGATCAGGCTCGCATCGAGATCGTCGCCACCGAACGTCGCCGAGATACGCTGCGTATCCTCGCGCCATGCCGATTGCTCGATCGTGGTACGAATCGTGGTCGCGCGCTCCTCCCAGAACGTCCGGCGATCCTCGAGCCCGAGAACCTCCGCAGCATTGGCTAGCCGATCGCACGCCGCCCAGCACATCGCCGCCGAATAGGTGTGGACGTGTGCCTTGGTACGCAGCTCCCACAGCCCCGCGTCGGGCTTGTCGTACGTCTCCCACGCACGGTCGCCGACCAGCTCCAGGCTCTTGAAATCCTCTTCGCTCGACATCCGGAACAGCCGCTTGTCGAAGAACGCTTGGACATCGGACAGGATGATCTGGCCGTATGCGTCGTGCTGGATCTGCTCGTACGCCTGGTTGCCCACGCGGACCGGACCCATCCCGCGATAGCCCGGCAGGTCGCTCTCGATCCGCTCGATCAGCGTCGCCTCGCCGCCAACGCCGTAGAGCGGCTGGACATGGCCACCCTTCGACGCGTCGACGATGTTGCGCAGATATTCGAGATACCCTTCGAGCACGTCGAGCGCACCGAGGCGGTTGAGCGCCTGCACGGTATAATAGGCGTCGCGGATCCAGCAGTAGCGATAGTCCCAGTTGCGCTCCGACCCCTCATGCTCGGGGATCGAGGTGGTGAGCGCGGCGACGATCGCGCCGGTCTCCTCGTGCTGGCACAGCTTCAGCGTGATCGCCGCGCGGATGACGACGTCCTGCCACTCGACCGGCGTCGCGAGCCCGCGCACCCAGTGGCGCCACTCGTCCTTGGTCCGCGACAACATCGCCTCGGCGGCCTCGTGCAGCACACCCGCGAAACTCTCGTCAGGGCCGAGGAACAGGTGCATCTGGCGTTCGAGCCGGAACCAGTTCTCGCCGACGATATGCCCGACCGGCGCATCGGTGGTCAGCCGCAGCGTCTGGTCGTCCATCAGGAAACGGATGTGGTTCGAACCCTGCGTGTGCTCGGTCGCGTGGCCCCAATTGGTCGCGACGCGCATGCGGATACGGATACGCGGCGAGCCCGCGACCGGCTTGACGATCCGGACGAAGCTGGTCGGGCGATAGGTCCGTCCCTCGCGCACGAACCGCGGGCAGAAATCGATCACCTCGACCGCATTGCCGGCCTCGTCCTCATGGCGGGTCACGAGGATCGGCGTGTTGCGGATATAGGCCTGCGAGGTCTTCGCGCCGCCCTCGAGCTCGATCGCCCAGAACCCGGTCTCGGGCGCATCGCCGCCGAGCAGCGCACAGAACGCCGGGTCGCCATCGACGCGCGGCACGCAACCCCAGACGAACGTGCCGGTGTTGTCGATCAACGCGGAGACCTGGCAATTGCCGATCGGCCAGAGGTTCATGTCGGCTTTTTGGGCAAGGGCGGGAGTAGCTGCGGTCATCGTGTTTCCAATATGGCGGCGATCCAGTCACGGAGCGCGGCAACGTCGTTCAGGCGGTAGGCGGCTGCGGTCGCGCGCGGCTCGCCGATGAGGATGCCCGCGCCACCAAGGGCGCGCGCGGCCTCGAAACCGTCTTCGTCGGTGACGTCGTCGCCGAAGAAATACGGTATGCTCCCTGCCATTGTCGGCGCTGCGATCAATACGCGCAAGGCTGCACCCTTGTCGCCGGGGGTCCGCAGCTCGACCATCATCTTGCCGCGCTGGAGCGTGAGCCCGTGGGTGGTGGCGAGATCCTCTGCGAGGCGGACAGCGTCGGGTTCGAAGTCCGGCGCCATCCGGTAATGCAAACCGGCGCCGAGGCTCTTGGCTTCGTAGACGAGGCCGTTGGCGTCGGCGAATGCGCGCAACGCGTCCGCGGCGGCTTCCAGCGAGGCGGGGCGATCGGCGGCGATGTGACCGTCTTCGGGGGTGCGACGTTCGGCACCATGGCTGCCAGCGACCGCGAACAACTGCGCGTGCCGCCCGAGCATCGCATCGAGCTGCGTGATCGACCGCCCGCTGATGATCGCGACGCGACCGGGGAAGCGTTCGGCGAGCATATCGAGCCTATCGAGCAGAGACTGGTCGACCAGAACGGCATCGGGGGTCGCGGCGAGATCGACGAGCGTCCCGTCGAAATCGAAAAACAGGCTGACATTGTCGAGGGCCACGGGTGGCGGATCGAGCACGACAGGCGGCGGCGCGAGGACTTCAGTCGCGGGCTGGCGTTCGGCTAGCATGACCGTCCAACCCGTAGAGGTGCCGCTACGTTCCGCTGCACTGCAAAATTGGAACGGAGGCGGTTCGATTGTTTGGGTGGCCTCTACGAAATCCGTGACGCCCGCTTGTCCTCCCGCGAAGGCAGGAGGCCAGTCTGGATCTCTGCCTTCACGGGGAAACAAGCTCTTGCCCAAGAGGATCCACCCCGCCTGCGACACCTCGCGACACAAAACCGCTGGACTAGGGCAGGGACGGCGGCCATTCCTCCGCGAATGTCCCGCGTCAGCGCCTTCCTCCTCGCACCTGTCCTCTCAGCAGGCATCCTGCTAGCCGGCTGCACTGTCGGCCCGGACTACCACCCCAAGGCGGCGGCAGAGCTGGGCGTCCCCGACGCCTATTCGGTCACGCCCGAAACCAAACCCGAAGACCTCACCCGCTGGTGGCAGAAGTTCGACGACCCCGTCCTCGGCCAGCTCGTCGAGCAGGCCGCCGCCGCCAACCTCGACCTCGCGCAGTCCGTCGCCCGCCTCCGCCAGGCGCGCGAGAGCCTGCTCCAGAACCGCGCCTCTCTGCTCCCGACGGTCAACGGCTCGGCCGGGTATCAGCGCAACGAGAATGTGCGCGGTGGCGGCCGGTCGTTCACGCTCCCAGACGGCACGGTCGTCGATACCGGCGGCGGCGGCGCCAACAGCTTCACGCTCGGCGCCAGCGCCAGCTATCAGGTCGGCGTCTTCGGCGAGATCCGCCGCACCGTCGAGGCGAGCCGCGCCGACTACGCCGCGTCCGGCTACGACTACGCCACCGTCCTCATCTCGGTCGAAAGTGAGGTCGCCCGCAATTATGTCCTTGCCCGCTCGTATCAGCAGCAACTCGCCAACGCCCGCGCCTCGCTCGCGATCCAGGACGACAACCTCGAGATCGCCGGCTTCCGCGTCCAGGCCGGGCTCGTCTCCAGCGTCGACGCCGAACAGGCCCGCGCCCAGCGCGCGCAGACCGCCGCGACGATACCCAGCCTCGATCAGCAATATGCCGCCGCGGTCGCGCGGATCGGCGTGCTGACCGCGCAGGCGCCCGGCGCGCTTCGGACGATGATGGCGCCCGTGAAAGCGATCCCGACCGGTCCCGCCGCGGTCGGCGTCGGCATCCCCGCCGACACCCTGCGTCAGCGCCCCGACATCCGTTCCGCCGAACGCGCGCTCGCCGCCGCCACCGCGCGGATCGGCGTCGCCAAGGCGCAGCTCTATCCCGCGCTCGCGATCACCGGCAACCTCAACACCAACGCGACCTCGATCGGCAACATCGGCGACGCGATCACCGGCAGCCTGTTTGCCGGCCTGACCCAGGCGATCTTCAACGGCGGCCGTCTGCGCAGCCAGGTCCGCACGAGCGAAGCCGCCGCCGACGGCGCGCTGGCGCTCTACAAATCCACAATCCTCACCGCGCTGGAGGATGTCGAGAACGCCGTCGTCGCACTGCAGGCCGCGCAGGAACGCGAGCGGCAGTTCGCGATCGCGCTCGACGCGTCGAACAATTCCGCGATCCTCAGCCGCAGCCAGTACCGCACCGGCCTCACCGACTTCACCACGCTCAACCAGCAGGAAACCGCGCTCCTGTCCGCGCGCAACGGCGCGACGCAGGCACGCGCCGACGCGGCCACCGCGTTGATCGCACTCTATGCCGCACTCGGCGGCGGCTGGGATCCCACCGTGATCCCGCAAGCGCCCATATCCAATCCAGAGGCACGCTGATGGCCGACGCATCGATCGACGACTTCCTCGGCGTAAAGCCGCAGGCCCCCTGGAAACGCTACGTAAAGTGGGTCGTGATCGCGGTCGGCGTGGTCCTGCTATGCCTGCTGCTCGCCAAGTGCTTCGGCGCGAAGGAGCAGACGCAATATTCGACGCAGGCCGCCCAGCGCGGCAACCTGACCGTCAGCGTCTCGGCGACCGGCAAGCTCGCGCCGACCACGCAGGTCACGGTCGGCTCGCAGCTGTCGGGTCTCGTCACCAAGGTCGTCGTCGACGTCAACGACCGCGTGACCGCGGGCCAGCCCCTCGCGCTGATCGATCCCGAACAGCTCGACGACCAGATCCGCCAGACCAGCGCGCAGCTCGCGGCGAACCAGGCGCAGGTCGCGCAGGCACAGGCCACCGTCGCCGAATCGCGCGCACAGCTGAACCGCCTCGAAGAGGTCTCGCGGCTGTCCGGTGGTCGCGTACCGTCGAAGACCGAGCTCCAGACCGGCCGTGCCGACTACGCCCGCGCCGTCGCGGCGCAGAAGGTTGCCGAAGCCAACGTCGTCGCCAGCCGCGCGCTCCTTGCGCAGAACCAGACGCAGCGTGCGCGCGCGATCATCCGCTCGCCCGTCACCGGCGTGGTGCTTGCGCGCCAGATCGATCCCGGCCAGACCGTCGCCTCGTCGTTCAACACCCCGACGCTGTTCGTGATCGCCGAAGACCTCACCAAGATGAAGCTCGAGGTCGCGATCGACGAAGCCGACGTCGGCGAGGTCACGATCGGCCAGAAGGCCAGCTTCACGGTGGACGCGTTCCCCGGCCAGACCTTCCCCGCAACGATCAGCCGCGTCGATCTCGGCTCGAACCTGACGGTCAGCTCGGCGACCTCGTCGACCTCGACCACCGCGACCTCGACCACCGGGCAGGTCGTCTCGTACGCCGCCGACCTGACGGTGGGCAATCAGTCGCTGACGCTGCGTCCCGGCATGACCGCGACCGCGGACATCGTCACGTCGGACAAGCGCAACGTCCTGCTCGTCCCCAACGCCGCGTTGCGCTTCAAGCCGACCGCGGCGTCCGGCGATGCGGGCGGCGGCATCGCCGGCTCGCTGACCTTCCGTCCGCGTCGTGGCGGTGGTGCGGAGCGCACCGCGACGGTCGCTCGCGGGGCGCAGCAGACGATCTACGTCAAGGGTGCGGACGGCACGCCGCAGCCGGTGCAGATCACCACCGGCGACACCAACGGCACGATGACCGAAGTCCTGTCGGGCAATCTCCAGCCCGGCGCGCAGGTCATCACCGGCCAGTTGGCGAGCGGCGGCGACGACGCCAAGCGCAGTGGCGGCGCACGTCGCTCAGGCGGCGCGAGCAAGGGCGGGGGCGGTGGCCAGTAACGCGCCGCTCACCGCCGAACCGCTCATCTCCCTGCGCGGCGTCACCAAGACGTACGGGCAGGGCGCGACGATGTTCCAGGCGCTCAAGGGCGTCGACCTCGACATCGCGGCCGGCGATTTCGTCGCGGTGATGGGGCCGTCGGGGTCGGGCAAGTCGACGACGATGAATATCCTCGGCTGCCTCGACGTGCCGAGCGACGGGACATTCCTGTTCCGCGGCCACCACGTCGAAACGCTCGACCGCGACCAGCGCGCGCTGCTGCGGCGGAAGTATCTCGGCTTCGTGTTCCAGGGCTTCAACCTCCTTTCGCGCACGTCAGCGCTGGAGAATGTCGAGCTCCCGTTGCTCTACCGCGGCGACGAGAAGCGCGCGCCGGGATGCCGCGATGGCGAGCCTCGACACCGTCGGGCTCGCGGACTGGTGGGATCACACGCCCGCCGAACTCTCCGGCGGCCAGCAACAGCGCGTCGCGATCGCCCGCGCGTTGGTCACGAGTCCCGACGTGCTGCTCGCCGACGAACCGACCGGCAATCTCGACAGCGAACGCTCGGTGGAGATCATGCAACTCCTCACGCGGCTGAACGCGGAGAAGAACATCACAGTCCTGATGGTCACGCACGAACCCGACATGGCCGCCTTCGCCAGGACGGTCGTCCACTTCAAGGACGGCCTGGTGGAACGCATCGAAAGCCAGCACCGCCAAGGTGAGAGGGTGAACTCGTGAGCGGCGCCCGCGAAGCATTCCCCTCCCGCTTGCGGGAGGGGTCAGGGAGGGCGCGACGTACGTACCGGCGTCCGGTCTGTTTGATCAGCCCCTCCCCAACCCCTCCCGCAAGCGGGAGGGGAGCAGCCAGACTGCGCTCTCGACAACGGAGCGACGCGATAATGTTCGGAACCACCCTCGTCCTCGCGCTCCGCTCGATCCGCCGCCACCTCCTGCGATCGTTCCTCACCATCCTCGGCATCGTCATCGGCGTCGGCGCGGTCGTGACGATGGTCACGCTCGGCAAGGCGACCACCGCCGCCGTGCAACAATCGATCTCCGCGCTCGGCACCAACATCCTGCAGGTCCGCCCCGGCCAGGGCTTCGGTCGCGGCGGCGGCGGCCCGCGTCCGCCCGACTTCAAGCCCGAGGACGTCGCCGCGATCGCCAACCAGATCGCCGGCGTCACCGCGGTCGCGCCGCAAGCCAGCGCCACCGCCACCGCGATCTACGAAGGCGCCAACTGGTCGACCACGATCAACGGCACCACCGACGCGATCTTCCAGGTCCAGCCTTGGCCGCTCGCCTCGGGCCGCCGCTGGACGCCGGTCGAGGAAAGCGCCGGTGCCGCGGTCTGCATCATCGGCAATACCGTCTCGAAAAACCTGTTCCCCGGCGGCGATCCCGTCGGCCATCGTTTCCGTATTGGGTCGATCAGTTGCGACGTGATCGGCGTGCTGACCACCCGCGGCCAGGCCGGGTTCGGCGGCGATCAGGACGACACCGTGGTCATGCCGATCAAGGCGGTCCAGCGGCGCTTCACCGGCAACCGCGATATCCGCCTGATGCTGGTCGGCGTCGACGAGCGCTTCTCGACCAGCACCGTGCAGGCCGGGATCACCGACCTGCTCCGCGAACGCCGTACCATCACCGGCGACAAGCCCGACGATTTCAACATCTTCGATACCAAGCAGATTTCGGACACGCTGACCGGCACCACGACCCTGCTCACCGGCATCGTCGCCGCGGTCGCGGGGATCAGCCTGGTGGTCGGCGGGATCGGCATCATGAACATCATGCTGGTGTCGGTGACCGAGCGCACGCGCGAGATCGGCATACGCCTCGCGATCGGCGCGGTCGCGCGCGAAGTGCTGTTGCAGTTCCTCGTCGAGGCGATCGCGCTGTCGTGCCTCGGCGGCGTCATCGGGCTGATCGTCGCGCAGGCTGCGATCGCGATCATCGCGCCGCTGATCAAGGTTCAATGGCTGTTCGTGCCCGAGATTAACATCTTCGCGTTCGCGATCTCCGCGGTGATCGGCGTCGTCTTCGGCTATTTCCCGCGCGCCGCGCGGCGGCGATGAACCCTATCGACGCGTTAAGGCACGAGTGATCGCGGCCTTGGGATCGCGGACCAGCGCCTGCAGCCGGTCCAGATCCTCGGGCGTATCGATGTCGATCAGCTCGGCTGGCGCGGTCACGACATGCCGCCCCGCCTGCACCAGATCGCGCGCACCCGCATCGCCGTCCAGCGTCAGCAGGAAATCGAACCGATCGCGTCCGAACAGGGCAGGGGGCTCGGCTTCTCGCCATCGCTCGACGCGACCACCGCATCGGCGCTGTCGGCGGCATCGAGCATCCGGTAGATATGCGCGGCGGTCACGCGCGGCATGTCCGCCAGCGCGATCAGCACCGCCTCCGCACCCTCGTCCTTGGCGCACTGCACGCCGAGCTTCACCGACTGCGACATCCCCGACGACGGATCGTCGTTATGCACCACCTCGAAATGATGGCTCAGAAAGTCGAGCTTGCAGCCGTCGGTCACGACCAGCCGGCGCTTGAACGGAATGTTCTCGAACGCGGTGACGACGTGCATGCCCAAAGGCTTGTTGAGAAACGGCACCTCCAGCTTGTTGGGAATGCCGAACCGCTCCGAGCTGCCCGCGGCGAGGAGTATGAGGAAGACGTTTTCAGCGGCGATCATTGAACGCTCCTATCATCGCCGCGGCCACCGACAGCGCGATTTCCGATGGTCCGATTGCGCCGATGTCGAGCCCGACCGGCGCATCGATCCGGTCGATGTTCTCCGCCGTAACGCCCTCCGAGGCAAGCCGCTCCCGCCGCGCCGCATGGCTCTTGCGGCTGCCGAGCGCACCGACATAGGCGGCATCGGACGCGAGCGCCGCGACCAGCGCCGGGTCGTCGATCTTGATGTCATGGCTCAGCGTCACGACCGCGGTCGAGGGGCCGGGGCGGAGCGCGGCGATCGCCTCGTCGGGCCAGCGATCGTCGAGCGTCACGCCCGGAAACCGCTCCTCGGTCAGGAAGCGCGCGCGGATCGATCACCACCGTCTCGATCCCGAGTTCGCGCGCCAACCCCGCCAACGCCTGCGCGATCTGCACCGCGCCGACGATCAGCAGCCGACGCGGCGGATCGTAGCGATTGACGAACACCTCGCCCGTTTCCAACGGCCGCGCGTCGCTATGCCCGGTGGCAAGGTCGGTCGTCACGGTCAACGCATCGCCCTGGTCGCGCGCATCGGCGATCCGGTCGAACAGCTCGGGATCGAACCCTTCCGCCGACACCGGCTGCACCATCACCGCGATCTCGCCGCCGCACGGCAACCCGACTTCCCACGCCGCCGCATCCGCGACGCCGTAGTTGCGCACCTGGAATGGCGCACCCGCGATCACCTCGGCGGCGGTGGCGAGGATGTCGCTCTCGACGCACCCGCCGGAGACGGATCCCTCGAACCGCCCATCGGCATGGACGAGCATGTGGCTCCCCTTGGGTCGCGGCGCGGATCCCCAGGTCGAGACGACCGTGGCGATCGCCATCTTCTCGCCCTTCCAGGTCTT
The DNA here is from genome assembly GCF_036856015.1 of Sphingomonas sp. LR55. NCBI lineage: Bacteria > Pseudomonadati > Pseudomonadota > Alphaproteobacteria > Sphingomonadales > Sphingomonadaceae > Sphingomonas > Sphingomonas sp. LR55. The sequence continues at coordinate 1,714,358 of NZ_JASPFO010000001.1, read as the reverse complement.
CGCAGCAGCGAGCACGCTATCGTTTTCGGCCATGTCTCGTTCTCTTTCAAATCCTCCCCGCACGCGGGGAGGGGGACCAGCGCAGCTGGTGGAGGGGGCCAGCCGCAGACGTTACGCTTGGGGTTGCCCCCTCCACCACGCCGTGGGGCGCGGTCCCCCTCCCCGTGCCGGGGAGGATCGAGACGGCGGGCAACCCTTCGAGCAGCTTGTCGAGCGTCACCGGAAAGTCCCGAACCCTCACCCCCGTCGCGTTGTAGATAGCATTCGCCACCGCAGCCCCCGCGCCGGAGATCCCAAGCTCCCCAACGCCCTTCGCCCCAACCGGGTTCGCGGAGTCGTCGATCTCCTCGATGAAATGCACTTCCAGCTGCGGAATGTCGGCATTCACCGCGACGTGATATTCGCCGAAATCGGGATTCACGAACGCGCCCGTCCGCGTGTCGACGATGCCCTCCTCGCTCAGCGCATAGGCGATCCCCCACGCCATCCCGCCGGTGATCTGGCTCGTCGCGGTCTTGCGATTGAGCACCCGCCCGACATCGAATACGCCGAGCATCCGCCGCACGCGCGTCTCACCCGTCACTGCGTTCACCGCGACCTCGACGAAGTGCGCGCCGTGGCTCGCCTGGCTCGTCCGCTTGCTCTCCGCACCCGGCCCGGTCTTGCCCATCGCCACGATCGGTTTGCCGCGCACCAGATCGGCCAGCTTTACCGACCTCCCACCAGCACTCACGCAGCCATCGTGCAGGCTCAGATCCTCGGGCGCCGCATTCATCCGCAACGCCAGTTCGCCAAGGATATCCTCGCACGCCAGCACCACCGCCGAACACGCGCTGCCTGCGCCGAACGATCCACCCGACCCCGCGCTCGGCGGGAAGTCGGTATCGCCGAGTCGCACATTCACCTCGGCCACCGGCAGCCCGAGCATCTCGCCCGCAGTCTGCGCGAGGATGGTGTACGTCCCAGTACCAATGTCCGTCATGTCGCACTCGACCGTAGCGCGGCCATCTGCCTCCAGCCGCACGCGCGCCTCCGCCTCGACGGTGAAGTTGCCGCGCAGGCTCGCCGCCATGCCGATCCCGACCAGCCACTCGCCCTCGCGCACAGACCCCGGTGCCGGCACGCTCGCAGGCCAGCCGAACCGCTCGGCGCCTTGTGTGTAGCAATCGAGCATCCGCCGCGTGGAGAACGCCTTGCCGCTCACCGGATCGGTCTCGGGCTCGTTGCGCCGCCGCAGTTCGATCGGGTCGATCCCGAGCTGCTCAGCGAGTTCGTCCATCGCGCACTCGACCCCGAACGTCCCAACCGCCTCGCCCGGCGCCCGCACCGCGCCGCTCGCGGGCAGATTAACGCGGACAAGGTCAGTCTTGAACCGCCGCGCGTCGCCCCGGTACAGCGGCAGAGTCCCGAACGGCACCGGCTCGAGAAACTCGCCATCGTCGTTCTGGGCGACGACGCTCTCATGCCCCATGCCGAGGATCACGCCGTGCTCGTCGGCCGCGATCCGGATCCGCTGCGTCGTGTGCGAACGGTGATGCACCATGTACGCAGTCTGGCGGCGCGGCAGCGCGACCTTGACCGGCCGCCCGACGACCTCCGCCGCGATCGCCGCCAGGATCGCCTCGGGACCGACGCCGGTCTTCCCCCCGAACCCGCCGCCGACATACGGGGCGAGGACACGCACCTTGTCCGCCTCGATCTTGAGCGCCTTCGCGATCGTCTTGCGCGCGCCGCCGATCACCTGATTGCTCGACCGCACGCTCAGCTTGTCGCCCTCCCACCACGCGGTGGTCGCATGCGGCTCCAACGCGGCGGGGAAATGCACGGGCGTCGTATAGGTCCGGTCGAACGTCACCGCCGCGTCCGCCATCACCGCGTCGAGATCGCCATTGTCGATCGGCGGCAGGAAGCCGATCTTCGGCGCGGTATCGACCGGCTGCGCCTCGACGTCGAACCGATCCTCGCCCGCCTCGGTATGGACCACGACCAGCGCCGCAGCGTCACGCGCGATCGCCTGGTCCTCCGCGACAACGATCGCGACCGGCTGACCGAGGTGGAGAATGACGTCGGTATCGAACAGCGGCATCGCGCGCGAGTTGGACTCGCCAGCAGGCATGCGCGCATCGTTATGGATGACGGCAATGACGCCGGGCAGCGCCTCAGCGGCGCTCACGTCGATGCCGAGAATGCGCCCGCTGCCGACCGGCGTACCAACGATCGCGGCATAGGCGATGCCATCGGGCGTGCCCTCATACGCATAATCCGCCACGCCGGTGACCTTGGCCGGCCCCTCGATCCGGTCGAGCCCGAGCCCGAGAACGCCCTGCTTCGCGCGGTCGAGACCACCCGGCCGAAACGCCGCATCCATCACGTGTTCGTTCATTCTGCGGTCCTCGGGTGGAGGGAAGGATATGGGTAGGGCGGGGGCGTTTGACGAGGGCGCTACGCATCCCCCGACACCCCCGGCGAAGGCCGGGGCCCAATTGGGGAACGAGAGTAACGGCGGACAGTCCTCCGTCATCAAAGCCTTCCCAATTGGGCCCCGGCCTCCGCCGGGGGGGTAATTATTCGAGCGGTGCCCCTACTTCAGGTCAGCCTTCAAACAGCCGGCAACTGATCCAGCAGCTTATCCAGCGTGATCGGGAACTCGCGCACCCGGATCCCCGTCGCATTATACACCGCGTTCGCTACCGCAGCGCCCGCACCCGAAATCCCCAGCTCGCCGATTCCCTTGGCGTGGATCGGGTTCGCATGGATGTCGCGCTCGTCGACGAAGTGGACGTCCATCTGCGGCACGTCCGCATTGGCCGGCACGTGGTATTCGCCGAGATCGTGGTTCACCAGCTTGCCGGTCCGCGTATCGTGCACGAGGTGCTCGGTCAGCGCGGTGCCGATCCCGAAGGTCATCCCGCCAAGGCACTGCGACCGCGCGGTCTTCGCGTTGAGCACGCGCCCCGCCGCGAACGACCCGAGCATCCGCCGCACCCGCGTCTCGCCGGTAATCACGTTTACCGCGACCTCGGCGAAATGCGCGCCGAACCCGGCCTGCGACGTCTCCTTCTCCTGCTTGCCCGGCTTGATGTGCCCGGTAGCCTCGAGACCCTTGCCGACCAGCTCGCCGATCGGCGTCGAACGGTTGTCGCCAATTGCCTTGCCGTCCTTCAGCGTCAGGCCGTCCTCGTCGACGCCCGCCGCCTTGGCCAGCTTCCCGCGCAGCATCTCGCACGCCAGATACACGGCAGTACCCGAAGACGCCGCGCCCCACGAACCGCCCGAACCCGCCGCCGGGGGATCGTTGGTATCACCCAGCGACATCGTGATGTTCTCGACCGGGATCCCCAGGATCTCCGACGCGATCTGCGCCAGGATCGTGTAGCTGCCCGTGCCGATATCGGTCATCGCCGACGACACCGTCGCCGAGCCATCCGGATGGATCTCGACCTTGGCGGACGATTCCATCATCATGTTGCCGCGCACCGCCGAGGCGACGCCCATGCCGATCAGCCACTCGCCCTCGCGCCGCGTGCCGGCCTTCCGGCGCTTGTCCCAGCCGAACTTCTTCGCACCCTCGTCGAGCGCACGCGTCAGGTTGCGCGACGAATAGGGCACGTCCTTTTCAGGGTCGATCTTCGGATCGTTGCGCTTGCGCAGCTCGATCGGATCCATCTGGAGCTTCTCGGCCAGTTCATCCATCGCGCCTTCCAGCGCGAGCATCCCGACCGCCTCGCCCGGCGCGCGCATCGAGCCCGACAGCACGAAGTTCACATCGACCACCTCATGCGTGATCAACCGGTTCTCACCGCCGTACAGCAGGTGCGTCCCGATACCCGCAGGCTCGAAATAATCCTCGGTCGGCTGGTTCGAGGTCAGCGTCTCGTGACCGATCGCCAGCAACTTGCCGTCGGCATCCGCCGCCAGCCGCACACGCTGCTCGGTATTCGACCGCCGCACCGTCGCCTCGAACACCTGCGGGCGCGACATCACCGCCTTGACCGGACGGCCAAGCTGCTTCGCCGCGATCGCCGCCGCGACGCTCTCGGGCGCGATGCCGAGCTTCGACCCGAACCCGCCGCCGATATAGCGCGCGATGATCCGCACCTTCTTCTCCGACATCCCCAGCGACTTCGCCAGCTGCTGCGCATCCGACGTTGGCATCTGGTACGCGCCGTAAAGCGACAGCGAGCCGTCCTCTTCCCACACCGCGGTCGAGGCATGCGGCTCCATCGCCGCCGAGTTCTGGCTCGGCGTGACATAGGTCGAATCGATCGTCACCGCCGCCTCGGCCATCGCCTTGTCGATGTTGCCCTGCTTGAAATGCGCGGGCGTCGCATCGTCCGGCGGCGTCCGCGTCTCGTCGCGGTGCGCGGCGAAGTCGTACTGCCCCTCGGCCTCGTCATACTCGATCGGCAGGCGCGCCGCGGCATCGCGCGCGACCTCGAAGCTCTCGGCGAGCACGATCGCGACGATCTGGCCGAAGAACGCGATGTCCTTCACGCCCTGCGTCGGTGCATCGGTTGCGCCACCTTGTGCCGAGACCCGGATGAACTGGTCGAAATCGGTGACGACGTCGATCACGCCGGGGATCGCCTTCACCGCGTCGACGTCGATCGAAACGACCTTGCCCGCCGATATCTTCGTGCCGACCAGCACGCCGTACGCCATGTTCGCGAACTGGTATTCCGCGGCATAGGTCGCCGTCCCGGTGACCTTCAGCGGCCCGTCGATCCGGTCGAGCGGCTTGCCGATGACGCCTTGGACGCCCGTATCCAGAAGACTGTCCGGATGCGGCTTGTCCATCGTCAGGCTATTCGTAGTGCCAAGACCAAACATGTTTATGCTCCCGTGACGTTGCGCAGCGTCGCGATCAGCGTGCGACGGGCGAGGGGGATCTTGAAGTCGTTCGAGCCATAGCCCTTGGCGTCGGCCAGCAGCGCCGTCGCCGCAGCCTCGAACACGGCATCGGACGGCGCCTTGCCGACCAGCGCCGCCTCGACCGCCGGATTGCGCCACGGCATCGGCCCGAGCCCGCCGAACGCGAGCGAGGCCGACGCGATCACGCCGTCCTGCACGTCGACGATCGCCGCCACCGAGACGAGCGCGAACGCATAGGACGCACGATCGCGCACCTTGCGGTATTCCTGCTTGCCCTTGACCGGTGCCGGAAGCTCGATGTGCGTGATCAGTTCACCCGCTTCGAGCGCGTTCTCGATCTGCGGCGTATCGCCCGGCAGACGATAGAAGTCGTGGATCGAGATCCGCCGACGGTCGCCATCCGCCTTCAGCGTCACGATCGTCGCGTCGAGCGCACGCATCGCCACCGCCATGTCGCTCGGGTGCGTCGCGATGCAGTGCTCGCTCGTCCCCAGCACAGCGAGGATGCGGTTGAACCCGCCGATCGCCGAACAGCCGCTACCCGGCTCGCGCTTGTTGCACGCCGCTGCGGTGTCATAGAAATAATAGCACCGCGTCCGCTGGAGCAGATTGCCCCCGGTCGATGCCTTGTTCCGCAACTGCCCCGAGGCACCGGCGAGCAACGCACGGCTCAGCACCTCGTACTTGGCGACGACGCGGCGATCGGCAGCGAGATCGCTGTTCGGCACCAGCGCGCCGATCGTCAGCCCGCCATCCTCGCGCTCCTCGATCTTCGCGAGATCGAGCCGCGAGATGTCGACCAGCTTGTCCGGCGTCTCGACCTGCAACTTCATCAGGTCGAGCAGGTTGGTGCCGCCCGCGATGAACTTGGCGCCGCTCGTATCGATATCCTTGACCGCAGCCTCGGGCGTCGCGGCCTTCTCGTAGGTGAAGGTCTTCATGCCACCAGCTCCCCACGCGCGTTTGCTTCCATCGCGGCATCCTTCTCGTCCGCGGTCCGGCCGGCGGGCTCGGCACCACCGACTTCGCGGATCGCATCGACGATGTTCGGGTACGCGGCGCAGCGGCACAGATTGCCGCTCATCCGCTCGGAAATCTCGGCATCGTCGAACTTCGGATCGGTCAGGTCGCCCGACGCATGGCTGGCCCAGCCCTTCTTGACCTCGTCGAGCATGCCGACCGCCGAACAGATCTGCCCCGGCGTGCAATACCCACACTGATACCCGTCATGCCGTACGAACGCGTCCTGCAGCGCGTGCAGGTTGCCCGGCTGGCCGATACCCTCGATCGTCGTGATCTCGTCGTCCTGGTGCATCACCGCGAGCGTCAGGCAGGAATTGACGCGGCGCCCGTTGATCAGCACCGTGCACGCGCCGCACTGGCCATGATCGCAGCCCTTCTTCGACCCCGTCAGCCCGAGATGCTCGCGGCACAGGTCGAGCACCGACGTGCGAATATCGGGCTCGGCGTCATATGATTGACCATTGATCGTGAAATGCATGGGGATGCCCCTGGTTGAATGTGCCGGGAATGTGCGGATTTCGAGGACTTAACGCCGATGCGACCGATCGTTTCCTATTGCGACAAGCTCTCACGTGTTGGTACGCTGGCGTTCATAGCGCTGAGCGGGCAAGCTGCTGCGATGACGCCAGCTTCTCCCCGATTGTCGCCCCCAATCGTCATCGCGCACCGTGGCGCGAGCGGTCTGCGGCCCGAGCATACGCTGGCGGCCTATTCGCTCGCGATCGACCAGGGCGCCGACTTCATCGAGCCCGATCTGGTGCCGACCAAGGACGACGTGCTCGTCGCGCGCCACGAGAACGACATCGCCGAGACGACCAACGTCGCCGACCATCCCGAGTTCGCCAGCCGGAAAACCACCAAGACGATCGACGGCCAGACGATGACCGGCTGGTTCGTCGAGGATTTCACGCTCGCCGAACTGAAGACGCTGCGTGCGAAGGAACGCCTGCCCAAGCTGCGCCCCGCGAACACCGCCTATGACGGCCAATTCGCAATCCCGACGCTCGCTGAGATCATCGCGCTCGCCAAGCGCCGCACGGCCGAGACGGGCCGGACGATCGGCATCTATCCCGAGACCAAGCACCCGACCTATTTCGCGAAGATCGGCCATCCGACCGACGCGAAACTGGTCGCCGAACTGCGCGAGGCCGGCTGGGACTCGGCGAAGGCGCCGGTCTTCATCCAGTCGTTCGAGGTCGCCAACCTCCAGCGCCTCCACAAGATGACGAAAGTCCGCCTGATCCAGCTCATGGACGGCGAGGGCGGTCCCGCCGATGGCGCCCAGCCGAGCTACAAGGCGATGATCACGCCCGAAGGCCTCAAGGCGGTCGCCGCCTACGCCTACGGCATCGGCCCGAACAAGAGCATGCTCTGGACCGACGCGACCCCCACCACGCTGGTCGCCGACGCGCACACCGCCGGCCTGCGAGTCCACCCCTGGACCTACCGCGCCGAAAACTACTTCCAACCGACCCGCTTCCGCCGCGGCACCGATCCCGCAGTCCACGGCGACATCGCCGCGGAGATCGACGCCGGCCTTGCACAAGGTATCGACGGTTTCTTCACCGACTTTCCGCTATACGGGGCCCAAGCGCGCGACCGAGCCCGGGGAACCGCGCGTGCAGGAGTAAAGTAAATGCGTAAGGTTCTTCCCGTACTCGCGGTGCTGCCGTTCCTCGTAAGTGGCTGCATCAGCACCGCAACGTCGATCGTGAAGGCACCGTTCCAGGCTGCCGGCAAGGCGGTCGACTGGACCACGACCAGCCAGGAAGAATCGGACCGCAACTACGGCAAGAAGATGCGCAAGCAGGAAGCCGAAGAGGGCAAGCAGCGCAAGGAACTGGCGAAGCGCTGCAACAAGGACCCGCAGCGTTCGGAATGCGGACAGTACCAAGGCTACCGCGCCGGGAACTGACCTCCTTCTACCACCCCGGCGAAGGCCGGGGCCCAGTTGGGAAACAGAAGTAACGTAGCGCTGCGCTCAGTCAGCAACGTCCCCCAACTGGGCCCCGGCCTCCGCCGGGGTGGTGCCCCAAGCCAATGTTCCCTGACTTCCTTGTTCTCCCGCGAAGGCGGGAGCCCAGTCTGGACTCCCGCCTTCGCGGGAGAACAAGCTTGGCTCAAAACCACCCCATCACAGTAACCGGAAACGGCGTCCACCGCCCAACCCGAACCCCCGCAAACCGCAGCGCATCCCCCGTCCAAGCATTACACGTCCGCACCGCGCTATACCGCCCGTTAGCCTCATAAAACGCGTCATATCCAGCATACCCCCGATACCGCGCACCCCCATCGCGAAAGCTCGCCCGGATATACGCCGCCAGCCGCCGATACTGCGCCGGCGTCACCACGATCTCCCGAGCCCCATCCCCCGCACGCGGCCTCGGCAGATGATCGACATGCATCAACGTCCGCGTGCTGCCGAACGCCGCGCCGACCACGGTTCGCAACTTCACGTCAGCCCAGGTCGGCGTCTCCAAGTAAAAGGTCTTCTCCCCCACCCGAACGCCACATGATCGAACGCGCCATACCGCGGATCACGCAGATCCTCCGCCCGAGCCACCCCGCGCCAATCCACTCCCGCCGCGACCTTCGGCACGATGATCCCGGTATGCACGCCGTTGCTCTCGACGAAGATATGCACGCCCTCGGCCGGCGCTCGCCAGTCGCGGTTGCTGGGGATCGACCCGCCGACCAGTCCCGCCACCGCATAGCTCGCAACCACCCCGAACACCGCCGCGACCGCCCGTAAAATCCATGTAACCCAACGCGTTTCCGTCTTCATTCCGTCATGCTAGACCAGCCGCATGGCCAATGACACACACGTACTGAGCACCCCGCCCGAAGGCGCGCCCGACTGGACGATCCCGCAGAACTGGGCGGATTACACCGCGGAGGATCACGCGACCTGGGACACGCTCTTCGCGCGCCAGTCGAAGCTGCTCCCCGGCCGCGCGTCGAACGCCTGGCTGCGCGGGCTCGATGTCCTGAAGCTGTCGAAACCCGGCATCCCCGATTTCGAGGAGCTGTCCGAGCGCCTGACGAAGCTTACCGGCTGGTCGGTCGTCGCGGTCCCCGGCCTCGTCCCCGACGACGTGTTCTTCGACCACATGGCCAACCGCCGGTTCGTGGCGGGCAACTTCATCCGCCGCCCCGACCAGCTCGACTACCTCCAGGAACCCGACGTCTTCCACGACGTGTTCGGCCACGTCCCGATGCTCGCCGACCCGGTCTTCGCCGACTACCTCGCCGCCTACGGCCGCGGCGGCCAGCGGGCGCTCGGTTTGGACGCGCTGAAGTATCTAGGAAGACTCTACTGGTACACGGTCGAGTTCGGCCTGATCGCCGAACCCGAAGGCCTGCGCATCTACGGCTCGGGGATCGTCTCCAGCTACGCGGAAACGCGGTTCGCGCTCGACGATCCGAGCCCCAACCGGATCGCGCTCGATCTCGCCCGCGTAATGCGCACCGAATACCGGATCGACGATTTCCAGCAGAACTATTTCGTCATTCCGAGCTTCGAGGAGTTGCTGCGGTTGACGGTCGAGACCGATTTCGCTCCGCTGTACGAAGAGCTGAAGGCACTCCCGGATATCCCGGTCGCGCGGATCGAGCCGGGGGATGTGGTGATAACCGAGGGTACGCAGGACTACGCGAACGCGAAACTCAGCGCATAAACCAGAAGCACCACCCCGGCGAAGGCCGGGGCCCAATTGGGCGAACCTCGGAAATAGAACCGCACCGCCATTCCAATTGGGCCCCGGCCTCCGCCGGGGTGGTGCCGGAAGTGAGGTAAGCGCCGCCCCAAAGATTGTTCCCCCGCGAAGGCGGGGGCCCAGACTGGACCCCCGCCTTCGCGGGGGAACAACCTTCTCGAGGGAAGGCCTGCGCTACCTCAAAATCCAGCGCCCACCCATCACGCCCCTTGGGATCGAACGGCCCCTCCGCCACAAACCTCACCGCCCCGGCGCGCAACCGAAGCACACTCCAATCCCCCCGCCGGTCGACCGCCTCAAGCGAACACCCGCAAGCCTCATACGCCGCGACGACGCCAGCCCGCTGCGTCTCCAGCAATCCCGCCAGCACGATCGTCGCCCCCACATCCGAAATCGAAGCGATCTCCGGCGCCATAGACACCAGCGGCCCCGCCAGAATATTCGCGATCACCAGATCATAAGGCGCCCGAACCACGATCGCATCGTCCAGCGTACCGTCCGCAATCACCAGATCGATCCCCTCGACCCCATTAAGCGCCGCATTCTCCGCCGTAACATCGATCGAGACCGGATCGATATCCGTCCCCATCACCCTGGCCTCAGGCCAAAGATGCGCCGCCGCAAACGCCAGCAACCCCGTCCCAGTCCCAATATCGATCACGTTCGCAAAGTCGGCATCGGCCAACCCATCGAGCATCGCCAGACACCCGCTGGTCGTCTCGTGATGCCCCGTCCCGAACGCCCGACTAGCCTCGATCAGGAACGCCCGCTTGTCCGCCGGCACCGCGCCGGTATGCGCGCCGGTATGCACAAAGAACCGCCCAACCGACAGAGGCTCGAGCCCGGCCTGGCTCATCGTCACCCAGTCCGCATCGCCCAACCGCTCGACCGCGATCTCGGCCCCCGCCGCACTCGGCACCAGCGCCCGCACCGCCGCGACCGTATCCGCCGCCGGCTCATGCTCGAAATACGCATCGAGCCGCCACGACTCGACGTCGTCCTCGATCTCCTCGGTCGTCATCAACACGCCGTCGATCGTCAGATCGTCGCTCGCATCGATCGCCTCCGCCTCCGCCCGCGTGCAGGGCAGGGTGAGTTTCCAACTATCGGACATAGCTCGCCCCGTTCACGTCGATCACCGACCCCGTCATCGAAGCCGGCGCTTCCAACGCCAGAAACTTCGCCGCCGCCGCGATCTCTTCAGGTGCCGCGACCCGCCCAAGCGGAATGTCCGCCAGCAACGCATCGCCGCCCCGGCTCGACAGATAGTCCTCCGCCATCCCGGTCATCGTGAACCCCGGGCACACCGCGAATGCAAGGATGCCCTCCCGAGCATATCCCCGGGCAATCGTCTTGGTCATCGCCACCATTCCCGCCTTCGACGCGGCATAATGCCAATGCGCCGGCGAGATCCCCGCGATACGCCGCCCGACTGGCGATATTGACGATCCGCCCGCCGACACCCCGAGCCTGCCAGTGCAGCACCGCCAGCCGGCACAGCTCGGCCGACGCGGTCAGGTTGATCCGCATCGTCCGCTCCCACTGCGCGGTCCAGTCGTCATCGGCGAGCGGTGCCGCCTCGAACACCCCCGCATTGTTGATCAAGACGTCGATCGCGCCGCCAGCCTGCTCCAGCGCCGCGTTCCACAACGCAGTCGGCCCCGCAGGATCGCTGAAGTCGGCCGGGATGCCGCTAGCGGTCCCATGCCCAATAACGGAGGCCCCCGCATCGGTCAGCGCCGTGTGAATAGCCGCGCCGATACCGCGACTGGAGCCGGTCAGAAGAATGGTCATGGGCTGCTCTTAGCGCGCGGTATCGCGCTCCGTCACCCCAATGTGATGCTCAGGCGGGCCTGCGAGTGCCCGCCCAGCGTCATTCTGGCGCGCGCTGAAGGACACCGACGCGTTCAATCCGGGTAACGGTGCCGTCCTGGCTCATCGCGACGCCCTCGCTGCGCGGGTCGGCCGCACCGACCCATTTGCCGCCTACGCGCTCGATCGCGTTCGCTTTCAGGCCGAGCGCGGCGATCTGGACGGTCTCGCCAAGCGCCTGCAATGCGGGGACCATCGCTTCGCGCTCGGTGCCCTTTTCGGCGGCGGCGACGTGGCCGGGGGCGTAGAGCAGGCCGAGCGCGATCGAGTCCTGCGCGGACAGCTTCCAGTCGACCACGCCGATGATCGCCTTCGCCACCTGTGCGATGATCGTCGAGCCGCCCGCTGCGCCGACCGCGAGGCGGACCTTCCCGTCGGGGCCGTAGACGATGGTCGGCGACATCGAACTGCGCGGTCGCTTGCCGCCCTCGACACGGTTGGCGACCAGCGCGCCGTTCTTCTCGGGGACGATATCGAAGTCGGTGAGCTGGTTGTTGAGGACCGTACCGTCGACGGTGATGCCGGAGCCGAAATAGCCCTCTACGGTGGTGGTGACCTCGACGACGTTGCCGCGGGCGTCGACCGTCGCGATGTCGGTGGTGCCGGGGACTTCGCTGTCCGGTGCGCGGGTGCGCGCGGGGGCGCCGGGGGCGAGCCGGCGGTGACGGTCGCCATCGTCTTCACCGACGAGATCAATGCGGAGCGCGACGCGAGATACTTGGCGTCAAGCATGCCCTGCACCGGTACGCGGACGAAATCGGGATCGCCGACGTAGAGGTCGCGGTCGGCATAGGCGAGGCGCGAGGACTCGGCGAACAGGTGCCAGGCTTGCGCGCTGTCCTTGCCGAGTTTGCCCATGTCGAAGCGTTCGAGTTGCTTCAGGATCATCAGCACGGTGATGCCGCCGGACGAGGGCGGGCCCATCCCGCAGACGCGGTAGACGCGGTATTTGACGCAGACCGGCGGGCGCGACTTGGCGTCGTAGCTGGCGAGGTCGCCGAGCGTCATCTTCGACGGATTGCGCGCGGCGGTGTTGACTGCGGTGACGATCTTCTGCGCCTCGGGGCCGACGTAGAAGCTGTCCGGACCGCGCGTGGCGATGCGCTGGAGGAGCGCGGCCTGCTCCGGATTCTTGATCGTGGCACCGATCGCGACCGGCGAGCCGTCGGGGGCGGAAAAGAGTTTCCTTGTCTCGGGCGTGATGTGGTCGCCATACGCCTTCATCCCGTTGACGAGGCGGGGTGAGGCCTGGAAACCGTTTGTCGCGAGCCGGATCGCGGGGGCGAACAGTTGCGCCCAGGGGAGCTTGCCCGAGGCGCGGTGCGCGAGCGCCATGCCGCGGAGTGCGCCGGGGATGCCAACGCTGCGTCCGCCGGGGACTGCGTCGCTGTGGCTCAGCGGCGTGCCGTCGGGGGCGTAGAACCAGCGTGCGTCGGCGGCGGCGGGCGCCTCTTCGCGCGCGTCGATCGTGCTGAGTGCGCCGCCGGCCGCATGGGAGATCCAGAAGCTGCCGCCGCCGATGCCCGAGCTTTGCGGCTCGACGACATTGAGCGCGAGCATGGTGGCGATCGCGGCGTCGGTGGCGCTGCCGCCGGCGCGGAGAGTTTCGACGCCAGCGGCGGCGGCGCGCGGGTCGGCGGCGCTGACCATGCCTTGGTCTTTGGCCTGGGCAGGCTGGCGAGCCTCGGTGACAGCGGGGATAAGGAGGGCGAGCGTTAGGAGGGAGGTCTTCATCGGCGGCGAGCCTAGCGCGGTTCGGATATGAGGCAAGCGGCTAGGCTGGATTCTGTTCCCCTTCCCAAGTCCGTCACCCCAGCGAAAGCTGGGGTATCCCGGTTAGGCGGGCTGCAGGAGACCCACGGGGATATCCCGGCTTTCGCTGGGATGACGGGAGGGGGCAGGTGCGGACGGATGGGGTGACGAGTGTGATAACGGGATGGGAAGGTCAGCGAGCGTCGACGCCCACCGCATCTGCGATCGTCGCGAAGCCGTCGCGCTTCAACAGCGCGTCCAGTTCGCGGAGGATGCGGGCGGTTAGGCCGGGGCCTTCGTAGACCAATGCGGTGTAGAGCTGGACGAGGCTCGCCCCGGCGCGGAGGCGGGCATAGGCTTCGGCGCCGCTATCTACGCCGCCGACCGAGATCAGCGGGATCGCCGCGCCCGTGGCCTTGCGGAAATCCGACAGGCGTTGGCGGGCTAGGGGGCTAGCGGCGCGCCGGAGAGGCCGCCGGTTTCCTTCGCGTTGGCGGAGCGCAGGCTGGGGCGGGAGATCGTCGTGTTGTTGACGATCAGTGCGTCGATCCGGTTGTCGATCGCGGCTCGGGCGATGTCGTCGATGTCGGCGGGTTCGAGGTCGGGGGCGACCTTTAGGAAGATCGGTGTGGTGCCCTTGGCGGCGGTGCAGGCGGCGAGCAGGTCGCGCAGGGCTGCACCGTGCTGGAGGTCGCGGAGCCCCGGCGTGTTGGGGGAGCTGATGTTTATGGTGATGTAGTCGGCGTGGGCGGCGGCGCGGGTGACGCCGTGGACATAGTCGGCGGTGCGATCGTTCGCGTTCTTGTTGGCGCCGACGTTGATTCCGAGAACCCTGTTTCCCCGCAAAGGCGGGGACCCAGACTGGGCACCCGCCTTTGCGGGTGAACATACTCGGACAAGCGCCGCATCGAGACCACCATTGTTGAAGCCCAGGCGGTTGATGATTGCGCGATCTTCGGGGAGACGAAAGATGCGCGGCTTGGGGTTGCCGGGTTGCGGTACGGGCGTCAGCGTACCGATCTCGACGCTGCCAAAGCCCAGCCCGAAGAACCCGTCGATCGCACGCCCGTCCTTATCGACACCTGCCGCGAGACCGACCGGGTTGGGAAAGGCGATCCCCGCCACGGTCGTCGCGAGCCGCGGTACGCTGGGGGCGAGCGGCGCGCCGGCCTTCCCCCATGCGCCGAGCGCGGCGATGGTGAGGGTATGCGCGCGCTCGGCGTCGAGGCGGAAAAGGATCGGGTGGTAGAAGGCCATGCGCGCTCTTAAGCATATCGGCTGGGGTGGCCAAACCCTTCTTCCGTCACCCCACATCCTCCGTCACCCCAGCGAAAGCTGGGGTCTCCCCGTTCGAGGCGCCAGACCCAAACCAGGAGACCCCAGCTTTCGCTGGGGTGACGGGTTGTAGGGGGCGGGCCGAATCGGGGCATGAGCGGCAAGAAAAACGGCCTCCAGTTGCGAGTCGTTAGCACGGCTCCGCGGGTTGACGATGCAGTGCACAAAGCCCATTTGACCAATCGGATCATATCGGTCCGATTGGACTCCTAAGCCACCATGCGTCTTTCCAGCCTAGCCGACTATGCGGTCGTGATGATGAGCGCCGCAGCGCGTCATTGCGGCGGTATCGCTCGGCTGAACGCGACGCTGCTCGCGGAAGAGACCGGCGTGCCGCTGCCGACCGTGCAGAAGCTGGTGAGCCGGCTGTCCGCCGCGGGACTGATCGAAAGCACGCGCGGCACGGGCGGCGGTTTTCGCCTGTCGCGACCGCCCGCGATGATCTCGCTCGCCGACATCATCGAGGCGGTCGAGGGACCGATCGCGCTGACCTCGTGCGTCGATGGCGCATCGCAGGATTGCTGCGTCGAGCAGACCTGCAAGGTCAAGCCGCACTGGAACGCCGTCAACGGCGCGGTCCGCGGTGCGCTTGCCGGCGTGTCGCTCGCCAGCCTTTCGCAAACCCCTGTTTTGCAGGTGCCCGCATGAAGAACACATTGCACGCAGCGCTTTACCCCTTCCTCCGCGTCTCCGCGTCTCCGCGTGAATCAATTTTGTTCACGCGGAGACGCGGAGACGCGGAGATTTTAGAGAGCCGCTTTGCGGCCGAGGACAGATAATGGCTACCCGGAACGCAGAGGCATACGCCGCCGCGAACAAGACGTACGAGTGGGGCTTCTCCTCGGACATCGAACAGGAATTCGCGCCTAAAGGTCTGTCGGAAGACACGGTGCGCTTCATTTCCGCCAAGAAGGGCGAGCCGCAGTGGATGCTCGACTGGCGGCTGAAGGCGTTCGCGTTGTGGCAGACGATGGAAGCGCCAGACTGGTCGAAGCTCAACGTGCCCCCGATCGATTACCAGGACGCGTACTATTACGCGGAGCCCAAGGCGAAGCCGAAGCTCGGGTCGCTCGACGAGGTCGATCCGGAGATCCTGCGCGTCTACGAGAAGCTCGGCATTCCGATCGGCGAGCAGAAGATGCTGGCGGGCGTGGTCGAGGATCCGCTGAACGAGGACGGCACGCCCAAGCGTCGCGTCGCGGTGGATGCGGTGTTCGACAGCGTCTCGGTCGCGACCACGTTCCGCAAGGAGCTCGCGGCTGCAGGCGTGATCTTCCGCTCGATCTCCGAGGCGATCAAGGAATATCCCGATCTCGTCCGGAAATGGCTCGGGAAGGTCGTGCCGCAGCGCGATAACTATTTCGCGACGCTGAACTCGGCGGTCTTCTCCGATGGCACGTTCGTCTACATCCCGGAGGGCGTGCGCTGCCCGATGGAGCTGTCGACGTACTTCCGCATCAACGCCGAGAATACCGGGCAGTTCGAGCGCACGCTGATCGTCGCGGACAAGGGCAGTTACGTTTCGTATCTCGAGGGCTGCACCGCGCCGATGCGCGACGAGAACCAGCTGCACGCGGCGGTGGTTGAACTCGTCGTGCTCGACGATGCCGAGATCAAGTATTCGACCGTGCAGAACTGGTATCCGGGCGACGAGAACGGCGTCGGCGGGATCTACAACTTCGTCACCAAGCGTGCGCTGTGCCAGGGCAAGAACTCGAAGGTCAGCTGGACTCAGGTCGAGACCGGCAGCGCGATCACGTGGAAATACCCATCGTGCGTGCTGCTCGGCGATGGCTCGGTCGGCGAGTTCTATTCGGTCGCGGTGACGAACAATCGCCAGCAGGCCGATACCGGCACGAAGATGATCCACCTCGGCAAGAACACGCGATCCACGATCGTGTCGAAGGGGATTTCGGCCGGGCGTTCGGACAACACGTATCGCGGACTGGTGCGCGTCGCGCCGACCGCGGAGGGCGTGCGGAACTTCACGCAGTGCGACAGCCTGCTGCTCGGCGACCAGTGCGGCGCGCATACCGTGCCGTATATCGAGGTCCGCAACCCGTCGGCGCAGATCGAGCACGAGGCGACGACGTCGAAGATCTCCGAGGACCAGCTGTTCTACGCGATGTCGCGCGGGCTGGATCAGGAGGCGGCGGTGGCGCTGATCGTGAATGGCTTTGCGCGGGAGGTTTTGCAGCAGCTGCCGATGGAGTTCGCGGTGGAAGCGCAGAAGCTGCTGGGGATCTCGTTGGAGGGGTCCGTTGGATAGCCCGTTCTTCTTTGAAGGCACCACGTACTGGTCTCGGGGCGATGAGAGAGCACACTTCGATTGGCTGGGTAATATAGCGAGCATTCGCGATATTCGGGGGCAGGGGCGGCGGGTCTTTCTGACAATAGACCGAAGCGCTGTAACGGCGCAGGATCTCGAGGAATTAAACGCCGTTTATCGCCGTTACGGTGGTGATCTGAAGCAGCTAGAAATCATAGAAGAAGACGTAAATGCTGAAAATTGAAAACCTCCACGCCGAGATCGACGGCAAGGAAATTCTCAAGGGCCTGTCGCTCACCGTGAACGCGGGCGAGGTGCACGCGATCATGGGGCCGAACGGGGCGGGCAAGTCGACGCTGGGCTATGTGCTCGGCGGGCGGCCCGGTTATGAGGTCACCGCGGGCTCGGTGACGTTCGACGGCGTCGACCTGCTCGAACTCGAGGCGCACGAGCGCGCTGCGGCGGGCGTGTTCCTCGGCTTCCAGTATCCGGTAGAGATCCCCGGCGTGTCGAACGTCCAGTTCCTTCGCGAGGCGCTTAACGCCCAGCGTGCGACGCGGGACGAGAAGCCGCTGTCGGGCGGTGAATTTCTGAAGCTTGCGCGCGGGCAGGCGGATCTGCTTGGCATGGATTACGACATGCTCAAGCGGCCGGTGAACGTCGGCTTTTCGGGCGGCGAGAAGAAGCGCAACGAGATGGTCCAGATGGGCATCGTCAACCCGAAGTTCGCGATCCTCGACGAGACCGATTCGGGCCTCGACATCGATGCGTTGCGCGTCGTCGGCGACGGCATCAACCGCATCATGCGCGCACCCGACAAGGCGGTGCTGCTGATCACGCACTACCAGCGGTTGCTGGATTACGTGGAGCCGGACTTCGTCCACGTCCTGGCGGACGGCAAGATCGTCCGCTCGGGCGGCAAGGAACTGGCGCAACAACTCGAGAGCGAAGGCTATGTGGGGATCGCCGCATGAGCGTTCTGTCGCAAATCCTCCCCGGCACGGGGAGGGGGACCAGCGAAGCTGGTGGAGGGGGTTCTCCGCTGGACGTCACGTCTGTGGAAGCCCCCTCCACCCCACCGCTAAGCGTCGCGGTCCCCCTCCCCGTGGCGGGGAGGATTTCAGGATCGGACTTCCTTCGACGCGCGAGGAATCCTGGCGCTGGGGTGATCCGGCAGCGATCGCGGCGGCGGCCGAATTGCCGCGCGGCATTGCGCTGGATGCTGGCGAGTGGTTTCTCGACTTGCCGGGTGCGCGGGCGGTGTTCGTCGATGGCGTGCTCGACGAGGGGCGCAGCGATCTGCGGCACGTCGCGATCGTTCCGATCGACGGCGGATCGCATGCGCTTGGGCGGCGGACGACCGGTCTGGGCTGGTCCTTGCGCGTCGACGCGGATGCGACGGCCGAACTGATCCAGATCGTCCACATCGCGACGGGCGGCGACAACCAGCTTCCAGCGGAGATCGTTCTCGCCAATGGCGCGAGCGCGTCGGTGGTCGAGACGTATGTCGGGGCTGGGTGGTCGAACCGGTCGACGCAGATGATGCTTGGCAAAGGTGCGAAGCTGACGCGCGCGGTGCGGTTGCTTCAGTCCGATGGCTTCGTGTCGTTGCGCGAGGAGGTCGAGGTCGGCGCCGAGGCGAGCCTGATCGTGACGGTCCTCGGCGCGGGCGATGCTGGGACGCGGATCGATGGTGCGATCACCGTGACGGGTGACGATGCGTTTGCCGAATATGGCGGCGCGTTGCTGACACGGAACGACCAGCGGCAGGAGTGCGCGGTGTCGGTGCGGCATGCGGCGCTGAACGGGCAGAGCAAGCAGATCTGGCGTGCGGTCGCGGCCGACAAGTCGACGGCGAGCCTTGCGGCGCGGGTCGAGGTGGCGCGCGATGCGCAGAAGACCGACGGCGTGCAGTCGTTGCGCGGGTTGCTGTTGCAGCGCACCGCGACGGT
Source organism: Sphingomonas sp. LR55 (assembly GCF_036856015.1). Taxonomy (NCBI): domain Bacteria; kingdom Pseudomonadati; phylum Pseudomonadota; class Alphaproteobacteria; order Sphingomonadales; family Sphingomonadaceae; genus Sphingomonas; species Sphingomonas sp. LR55. Next base: position 1,695,567 of record NZ_JASPFO010000001.1, on the reverse strand, counting down.
GAATCTGAAGCCCGAGCTGGAGATTTTCGCGGACGACGTGAAGTGCGCACACGGCGCGACGGTCGGCGAACTCGACCAGCGCGCGCTGTTCTACATGCAGAGCCGCGGCATCCCGCATGCGAAGGCGCAGGCGCTGCTCACGCGCGCGTTTGTAGGCGATGCGTTCGTGCAGATCACGGACGAGACGGTGCGCGAGGCGTTCGTGGCGGACGCCGATGCGTGGCTGGAGCGGGCGCTTTCTGCTCCGCTTCCGCCTGCGGGAGGGGTTGGGGGAGGGGCTTCATCATGAGTATCGTTCTCGACCAGGCCCTCCTCGACCCCTCCCGCAAGCGGGAGGGGAGGCGTTGGATCGCCTGTCGGATTTCCCGGCGATCCCCGATGGCTGGGCGTATCTCGATACCGCTGCGACTGCGCAGAAGCCGCAGGTCGTGGTCGATGCGATTACGCGCGCGTATGGCGAGACCTACGCGACGGTGCATCGCGGCGTGTACCAGCGTTCGGCGGACATGACGATCGCCTATGAAGTGGCACGTAAGGCCGTGGCGCGGTTCATCGGTGCGGGGTCACCCGACGAGATCGTGTTCGTGCGCGGCGCGACCGAAGGGATCAACCTCGTCGCACAGTGCTGGGCAGGCGAGCAGTTGAAGGCGGGCGATCGCATCCTGCTCTCCATGCTCGAGCATCATTCGAACATCGTGCCGTGGCAGATGGTCGCCGAGCGCGTCGGGGCGGCAATCGACGTTATCCCGCTCACCCCCGACCACCGCATCGATCTCGACGCGATGGAGCGGATGATCACGCCCGCGCACAAGCTGGTCGCGCTCGGGCATGTCTCGAACGTGCTCGGCTCGGTGCTCGACGCGAAGCGCGCTACCGAGATCGCGCATTCGGTCGGCGCGAAGATCCTGCTCGATGGGTGTCAGTCGGTGCCGCGGATTGCGGTCGACGTGAGGGCGATCGGCTGTGATTTTTACGTGTTCTCCGGGCACAAGCTGTACGGTCCGACCGGGATCGGCGTGCTGTGGGCGAAGCCGGAATTGCTCGACGCGATGCCGCCGTACCAGGGCGGCGGGTCGATGATCGACAAGGTGTCGTTCGCCAAGACCACTTACGCGCCGCCGCCGGGCCGGTTCGAGGCGGGGACGCCGCATATCGTTGGCGCGCTCGGGCTGCATGCGGCGATCGACTATGTCGAGAGCATCGGCCTTTGTGCTATCCATGCGCACGAGACGGCGCTGGTGACCGCCACGCGTGAGGCGCTGTCGGGGATCAATTCGGTGCGGCTGTACGGCCCGGCGGACTCGGCGGGGATCGTGAGCTTCACGATCGAGGGGGTTCATCCGCACGACATCGGCACCATATTGGACGAGGAGCGCGTCGCGATCCGCGCCGGCCATCACTGCGCGCAGCCGCTGATGGAGGCGCTGGGTGTCGAGGCGACGGCACGTGCGAGCTTCGGCGTATATAACGGGCCGGCGGACGTCGAAGCGCTGGTGCGCGGTATCGAGCGAGTAACGAGGATCTTCAAATGAGCGATCGGTTCGAGATCGAGGAAGTGGATGCCGTCGCATCGCCGCCCAAGGCACGCGTCGTGATGGAGACGGACTCCGACGCGGAACGGAAGCGCGATTATCTCGCCGGGTTCCTGGCGCAGAAGCCGCAGGTGGACTCGCCGGTCGAGCCCGGCGGCGCTGTGTACGATGCGATCATCGAGGCGCTGAAGGAAATCTACGACCCCGAGATCCCGGTGAACATCTATGACCTGGGGCTGATCTACGGGGTCGAGGTGACCGAGGACGGGCATGCGGTGGTGGCGATGACGCTGACCACGCCGAACTGTCCTGTCGCGGAGTCGATGCCGGCAGAGGTTGAGATGCGCGTCGGGTCGGTGCCGGGGGTCGGGTTTGCGGAAGTGAACCTGGTCTGGGATCCGCCCTGGGATCCGCAGAAGATGTCGGACGAGGCGAAGCTAGAGCTCGGGATGCTCTGACTTCTGCTTCCGCTCGCGGGAGGGGGCAGGGGGTGGGCACGCGCTCACCTCTCGAACGACGGTTATGAGTGGCTGGCCGGGAGCCCACCCCGGCCCCTCCCGCACGCGGGAGGGGGGAAGGAAGGACGATCATGGCGACGACATTGCGAGCACGGCCGGCGGCGCTGAACCTCACGGAGACGGCGCATGCGCGGATCGCCGACCTGATGGCGCGGGCTCCGGCGGATGCGATCGGGGTGAAGCTGTCGACGCCCAAGCGTGGGTGTTCGGGGCTGGCCTATTCGGTGGATTACGTCACCGAGGCTAAGCCGTTTGATGAACGCATCGACACGCCGGGGGGGACCTTGTTCGTCGATGGCGGGTCGATCCTGTACCTGATCGGCTCGACGATGGACTGGGTCGAGGACGATTTTACCGCAGGGTTCGTGTTCCAGAATCCGAACGCCAAGGGTGCCTGCGGGTGCGGCGAGAGCTTCACGGTCTGAGAGTTGCCGTAAGGAAACGTGTTTCCCCGCGAAGGCGGGGACCCAGGCTGGGCTCCCGCCTTCGCGGGAGAACAAGGACGAGCGGACTGCCGTTGGATTTCGGCTCCTCTCTACCACCCCGGCGAAGGCCGGGGCCCAGTTGGGAAACGCTGCTGACATAGCGCTGCGCATCGCCACGATGACCTTGCCAACTGGACCCCGGCCTCCGCTGGGGAGGATATTGTCGCTCGGGTAAGTGGATGGCCGCTGGCCTTGCCCCGTGGTCTCGTCCTGTGCCACTCCCCGCGCAACAAGAGGGGATATCCGTGGCCAGTCTGTTTCGCCGAAAAATCGTCACCGAGCAGCCGCCCGAGCATCAGCTCGCGCGGACCTTGTCTTGGCCGCATCTCGTCGCGATGGGCGTCGGCGGGATCGTCGGCACCGGCATCCTGACGCTGATCGGCGTTGGCGCAGGGCTTGCCGGGCCGGCCGTGATCCTCTCGTTTATCATCGCCGGCGGGATTTGTGCCTGCGCGGCGCTCGCCTATGCCGAGATGGCAACGATGATCCCGGCGTCGGGCAGCGCGTACACCTATAGCTATGTGGTGCTCGGCGAGCTGATCGCGTGGGTGATCGGCTGGTCGCTGATCCTCGAATACTCGCTCGTCGTGTCGACCGTCGCGGTCGGCTGGTCGGGCTATGCCGCGCCGTTGCTGCGCGGGGCGTTCGGCTTCCCCGAGGCGCTGACGCTCAGCCCCGAGCTAGGCGGTATCCTCAACGTCCCCGCGATCTTCATCATCGCGGTCGTCGCTGGCGTGTTGTCGTTCGGCACGCGCGAGAGTGCGACGCTGAACGCGGTGCTGGTCGCTGTTAAGATGATCGCGCTAACCGTGTTCGTGTTCATCGCGCTGAAGTATTTCAATAGCGCCAATTTACACCCGTTCATGCCCTACGGCTTCCCCAAGGCCGTGCAGCCCGACGGTGCCGAGCGCGGCGTGATGGCGGCGGCGGCGATCATCTTCTTCGCGTTCTACGGCTTCGACGCGATTTCCACCGCGGCGGAGGAGACCAAGAACCCCGGCCGCGATCTCGCGATCGGGATCGTCGGGTCGATGGTTGCATGCATCGCGATCTACATCCTGGTGGCGGTCGCCGCGGTCGGCGCGCTGTCCTACACCCGGTTCGCCGGCAGCGCCGAGCCGCTCGCGCTGATCCTGCGCGAGATCGGTCGGCCCGGGTTTGCGACGTTCCTCGGCGCCTCCGCGGTAATCGCGCTCCCGACCGTGCTGCTCGCCTTCCTGTTCGGCCAGAGCCGGATCTTCTTCACGATGGCGCGCGACGGGCTGCTCCCGTTGAGCCTCGCCAAGGTGTCGAAACGCGGCGCCCCCGTCCGCATCACGTGGATCACCGCGGCGATCGTCGCGGTGATCGCCGGCCTGTTGCCGCTCGCCGAGATCGCCGCGCTGGCCAACGCCGGCACGCTCGCCGCGTTCGTCGCGGTCTGCGCCTGCATGCTCGTGATGCGCCGCCGTGCGCCCGATGCGATCCGGACGTTCCGCGCGCCGGCGGCGACGCTGGTCGGCACAATCGGTATCCTCGGCTGCCTGTACCTCTTCTTCAGCCTCCCTCGAAGACGCAGCTCTATTTCGGGCTGTGGAACCTGCTCGGCCTAGGGATCTACTTCGTCTACGCGCGGCCGCGGGCACTCGCCGAGTGACCGGCTGGACGATCGGCATCATCGGCGGGTCGGGGCTGTACGCGGTCGACGGCATCGAGGACGGCCGCTGGCAGACGGTCAAAACGCCGTGGGGCGAACCGTCGGACGCGATCTATACCGGTCGCGTCGGCCATGTCGGTGTCGCGTTCCTGCCGCGGCACGGCCGAGGGCATCGCATTTCCCCTCGGCGCTCAACGCGCGCGCAAACATCGACGCGCTGAAGCGGCTCGGGGTCACCGACGTTCTTGCAGTATCGTCGGTAGGCTCGCTGGTCGAGGCCCGCCCGCCCGGCAGCTTCACTGTCGTCGACCAGTTCGTCGATCGCACCAAGGGGCGGCCGTCGAGCTTCTTCGGCACGGGCCTCGTCGCGCATGTTTCGATGGCGGATCCGGTTTGTCCGCGGCTCTCCCGCTATGCCGCCGACGCAGCGCGAGAAGCCGGCGCGCAGGTCGACGACCGCGGCACCTATCTCGCGATGGAAGGCCCGCAATTCTCGACCCGCGCGGAAAGCCGGCTCTACCGGCAATGGGGCTGCGACGTGATCGGCATGACCGCGATGCCCGAAGCGAAACTCGCGCGCGAGGCGGAGCTTCCCTACGCGCTGGTCGGCATGGTGACGGATTACGATTGCTGGCGCGAGGACGAGGCGGGCGTCGACGTCGCGCAGGTCGTGGCGCAACTTGGCGCGAATGCGGCAAAGGCCCGCGCGATGGTGATGGCGCTGCTGCGCAATCTGCCGATGGAGCGCGAGGCTTCGGCGATCGACACGTGTCTCGACACCGCGATCATTACCGCGCGATGTGCGCGATCCGTCGCTGGTGGCGAAACTCAGCGCGATAGCACGACGCGCGCTGTAGCGGGCGGATCCGCCGAGACGGATCCGCGCACGCGACTTACTTCTTCTTGTTCTTCCGCGCGGCGTACTTCGCGTCGCGAATCGCCTTCTTCTCGGCGTCGGTCAGCTCGACCTTGGCCTCGGCCTCGCGCTTCTTGGCAGCAGCCGCTTCGGCCTCCGCCTTCTTCGCAGCCTTGGCTTCGTCCTCGGCAGCACGCTTGGCGGCGCGCTTCTCGCGCTCGGCCAGTTCCTTGGCTTCACGCGCGGCGAGGCGCTCGGCAACGACCGCCTCGTCGATCGGCGGCTTGGCCTTCAGCGCTTCGAGCGCCTTCTGCTTGGCGGCGGCTGCGCTGCTCGTGCGGTCCTGGAAGCTGGGGTCCTTGAAAGAGGCCATTGTCGTAGAATAATCCTGTAATATCGGTCTGACCGCCCCGACGCAGGAATGCGCGGGCAGTGACGCTGACGGCGCCTGTAAATCATCGCGCGCCGGATCGGAAGAGATGTGTTCGAAAGCGCAGGTTTCAACCCACGCTGCGCAAACGGTGTCACCGATTCGTCACATCATCGTCATGCAAGCGTCATCCAAATCGCATCGTAACGTCACGTGCTCCGCATAGTCGCCTAATCGAGGTCGGCAGGGGGAGCCTGAGTCGATCCGTCAGATCAACGATATCGACCGGGAGTCTCTCGAATGACCATCTTCAAGCGCACGAGTCTTGTTCTGCTCGCCGGCACTGCCTGCCTTGCCCTCTCGGCCTGCGATGGCGCGGACAGCGTCGCGTCGCCGGGCGAAGGCGTGATCGTCGTACCGGGTACGCCGACGCCGAGCCCGACGCCCACGCCGACTCCTACCCCGACCGCAGGCACGCCCGCGACGTCGTGCCCGACCGGCACCACCGATGTCGGCGTCCTCGGCAATTACCGCTCGTGCCGCCTGCCGTCGCTGATCACGTCCGCCTTGAGCCTGCCAAAGGCCGCGGGCGTCGCCTATGAGATCAACGGCCGCGTCGACGTCGGCGTCGACATCGGCGGCGCAGGCAGCGCACCGGGCGGGATCGCCACCACGCTGACGATCGCAGCCGGCTCGCTGGTTTATGCCAACACGACCAATGCGGATAACGACTACATGGTCGTCAACCGCGGCTCGAAGCTGATCGCCGAGGGCACCGAGACGCAGCCGATCATCTTCACTGCGCAGGCGAACATCACCGGCGGCGTCACCGACGAATCGCAGGGCCTATGGGGCGGCATCATCCTGGCCGGTCGTGCACCGATCTCGAACTGCAACAATACCGTCCCCGGTGGCAACGTGGCCTGCGAGAACGTCGTCGAGGGCACCAGCACCGCGCTGTACGGCGGCGCGACGCCGACCGATAGCAGCGGCAGCATCCGCTACGTCCAGATCCGCTATTCGGGCACCGTCATCAGCCCGAACAACGAGCTTCAGGGCCTGACGCTCGGCGGCACCGGCTCGGGCACCACGCTCGATCACATCCAGGTCCACAACAGCTCGGACGACGGCATCGAGATTTTCGGCGGTCGCAGCAACCTGCGCTATCTAGTGCTGACCGGCTCGGATGATGACGGCCTGGATACCGATGTCGGCTGGCAGGGCTTCGTCCAGTTCGTGCTGGCGATCCAGAAGCCGGTCAACACACAGACCGACAACTACTCGACCGAGATCGATTCGAACGGCTCGGAAGACGCGCTGCCGCGCCAGGCTTACACGCTCGCCAACTTCACCTTCATCGAGACGTCGACCGCGACCAACGCGGCGATCCGTCTGCGCGGTGGTGCCGATGCGACCTTCGTCAACGGCATCGTCAGCAACCCGAACAGCGCGTGCCTCAACGTCATCGCCGGCGCCGATGCGGGCGGCAAGACGACCATCCGTCCTGCCGACACGACGTTGCAGGACAAGGGCCCGCCGGTGTTCAACTCGGTCGTGTTCAGCTGCCTGACGCCGTATGCGACGACCACCGTCAACGGCATCACCGTAACGGTCGAGGAGCAGCAGGCGCTCTTCCGCGCCGGTACCAACAACACCGATAGCGCCGCGGTCGGCTCGGCCGTCACCGGCACCTTCCTACCCGCGGGCGCATCGAGCACGACCACCGCGTTCAACGCCGCCACGCTCAACCCGACCGGGACGTCGTTCCTCGTCAACACCAACTATGTCGGCGCGGTCAACGGCAGCACCGACACCTGGTATCGCGGTTGGACCTGCAACTCGAACCGCGCGAGCTTCGGGACGACGAGCAGCGCCTGCACCGCGCTGCCGACCAGCTGACACCCACGCCAAGCCTGAGGCTGCGCGGGGGCGGGGGCCCGCCGCGCAGCCTTGTACCTACCGAATTCCTCTTGTTGCCGGGGCAGCCATGAAGTCATCCGTTCTCGTCTCCGTCCTGCTCGCGACGACGACGTTCGTCCCGGCGCAGTCGTTCGCGCAAAGCGCTCCCGCCGGCAGCGTCGTCTCGCCGCAGGCAGGGACGCCGGTCGAACAGCGCACCGACCCCGCTGCTCAGGCCGAACAACAGCAGGAGCAGGTCGAGATTTCGACGCCTGGCGGCAGTGGCACCGGTGAGGACATCGTCGTCGTCGGCCGCAACGTCCCGAACGCGGTCCGCGCCACCGCTGCCGTCGTCAACGTGCTGTCCTCGGCGGATATCGCGCGGACCGGCGAAGGCGATATCGCCGGTGCGCTCCAGCGCGTCACCGGGCTGTCGGTGGTCGGCAACGGCCTCGTCTATGTCCGCGGTCTCGGCGATCGCTATTCGTCGTCGCTGCTCAACGGCTCGCCGCTGCCGTCGCCGGAGCCGCTTCGCCGCGTCGTGCCGCTCGACATCTTCCCGACCAACGTGATCGCCTCGGCGGTCGTCCAGAAAAGTTATTCGGTCAATTATTCGGGCGAATTCGGCGGCGGCGTCATCAATCTGACGACCAAGGCGGTCCCCGAAAAGACGTTCTTCCAGTTCGGCGGATCGGTCGGCGCGGACACCGTCACGACCAGCGAACTCGGCTATGTCTATGACGGCGGCAAGCACGACTGGACCGGTTTCGACAGTGGCGAGCGCAAGGTGCCCGGCTTTATCAAGTCGGCGGGCGCGAACGGCACGTCGCTGACTGGCGCGCAGATCACCGCATTGTCTAACGCCAAGACGACCTTGCTCCAGCAGAACAACCAGATCCCGGCCAACCTCTCGGGCGAGACGAGCTTCGGCACCTCGGCCGATATCGGCAGCACGCGCGTCGGCGTGATCGCCGCGGCGGGGATCAGCAACACGTGGCGGACGCGCGACACGCTCCAGCAGTCGACCGACGACGTCGGCGGCATCCTCACGCGCGATTTCCGCACCGTGCTGACCGACAACCGCTCGATCATCAACGGGCTGCTCGGCTTCGGCGCGGAGTTCGGCGAGAACAAGATCCGCTGGACCAACCTCTACATCCACGACACGCTGAAGCAGGGCCGCCTCAGCACCGGCTCGACCTCGAACATCGGCGATGTCGACGGCATCCAGCCGTTCATTGTCCAGAACACGAGCTGGTTCGAACGCCAGTTGATCGACACGCAGCTGGTCGGCGAGTTCAAGTTTGGCGATTTCGCGCTCGATACGCGCGGCAGCTACGCGAAAACCGAGCGCAACTCGCCCTACGAACGCCAGTTCACCTATCAGTACAATGCAAATGTCGGTGACTATACCAATAACCTCAGCGGCTTGCAGAGCGCGGCGGTGGCGTTCAGCGAACTCGACGAGACGCTCTGGTCGGGTCAGGCGAACCTCACCTGGAACGTGCCGTTCGACCGCCCGTTCGCGCTGTCGGTTGGCTATGCGTATAGCGACACCGATCGCACATCGAGCCGCTATACCTTCCGTTATCAGACCGCGGGCAACGTCGCGCTGAACGATGCGGTCGCGCAGGAACGCCCCGACTATCTGTTGTCGGACTTCAACCTCCAGACCTATGGCATCGGCCTCGCCAACACGTGCGTCGCGCCAAACTGCGCGCCGACCTACGACGCGTCGCTGCGCGTCCATGGTGCCTATGCGCAGGTCGAGGGCGAGATCCTCGACGGTCTGCGCGCCAACGTCGGCATTCGTTACGAGGACGCGCTGGAGACGGTGCTGCCGGGTGGCGGTGCCGGCGTCTCGTTCGCGCAGACTAATCTGTCGCGCGCATACTGGCTGCCTGCGGTGACGGTGACGTGGAACTTCGCGTCGGACATGCAGCTGCGCGGGCATATGTCGAAGACGCTGGCCCGGCCGCAGTTCCGCGAGCTCGCGCCGCAGCTGTATCAGGATTTCGAGAGCGATCGCCTGTTCTTCGGCAACCCGTTCCTGACCGACTCGCAGCTATATAACGGCGAGCTGCGCTACGAATGGTATTTCGCGCGCGACCAGAAGTTCAACCTGGCGGGCTTCTATAAGCGCATCGACAACCCGATCGAGGCGGTCGCGTTCTTCCCGGCGGGCAGCGACACGCTCCAGACCGGCTTCGCCAACGCACCGCGGGCAAACCTGTACGGCGGAGAGGTCGAGCTGCAGAAATACGTCCCGCTCGACGGCCTCGGCGGCGATTTCTTCGCGACCCGTCGTCTCGTCGCGATCGCCAACTACACCTACACGCACTCCGAGCTGCAGGTCGGCGACGAACTGATCGCCAGCCCGATTCAGAGCAACGGCACCACCGCCAGCCTGCGTCCCGCCAACGTGCTGTTCCAGGACGGCGCGGCGCTGACCGGGCAATCGGATCACCTCATCAACCTGCAGCTCGGGATCGAAGACAAGGCGAGCCTGTCGCAGCTGACGTTGCTGTTCAATTACGCCAGCGACCGCGTGACGAACCGCGGTCCGGTCGGCGGCGGTGGCGGCGTTCGCCTGCCCGATCTGATCGAGAAACCCGGCATCCGCTTCGACGTCGTCGCGCGGCAGGGCATCGCCGTCTCGGGTAAGCAGATCGAGGTGAAGTTCGAAGCGCGCAACCTGACGGGGACGGGGTACCGCGAGTACCAGACTTTCTCGAACGGCGCCGAAGTCGACATCAACCGCTACAAGCTCGGCCGGGTGTTCACACTGGGGGCGAGCGTGCAGTTCTAAGGGCCGAAATACCTCTGCATGCTGCCACCCCGGCGAAGGCCGGGGCCCAATTGGCAAGGTGGACGTAATGGAGCGATGTGCCTCATTATCGCCGTCCCCCAATTGGGCCCCGGCCTTCGCCGGGGTGGTATGAGTTCATGAGGCTCGCCGACCTCAGCGCTCACCCCCAAGCTTTCTCCCGAAACCATTTGGTGATCACGTACTTGACCCCCGCGCGTACCTTCATCCCATGATGCAGCGTCGCCGCATTCAAGCTCCCGTCCGCGCGTCGGTTGTTCCACGCAAGCAGCTTGCCCGTCTCCGGCTGGACGATCTTGTCGACCACCTTGAACCGCGTCGCACCGCCCGCCTCAGGCTGGTTGAGATAGATCATAACGGTCCACGTGCGGTTGCCCGCCACCCCGCAATAACGATGATAGTCGACGCCGTTCGGCTCGAAATAGTCGGTGTGCCCTTTGAACTCCTGTCCGACCGCATAGCGCTGTCCCTGCAACGGCTCGCCGTGCACCGGGTCGAGCCCGGTCAGCGCCGCGATCCGAGCCTCGACGTCGATCACGACCGGATCGTCCGCCGACAGATCGCCCGTCTCGCTCGTCCGATAGCTCGCGTCACCGTTCGAATCGGAGATTGTCGACGGACGCCGCACCGCATCGATCCGCTCGATCAACGCCGTGCACAATTCGGGCGGCAGGAAGTCGCGCCGTACGAACAAATCGAGCTTTGCGCTCGGCACGCGTTGCACGCCGGGCGCGGACAGTCGGGTGAGGACCGGTTCGGGGGCAGGCCGCAGCCACTGGACGGAAGAGGATCGGACATCTGGGTCTTCTGCCCATCGGCGACGTAATGCGCTACCCCAGCTGTAACGCGCATGGCCGGCATCAGATTTCGTATGTTTGACGTACAAGCCATTGACGCGGAATTGTAACATGGCATGCCTACGCGGCGAGATGCGGGAAATTGGGGTGGGTCGCGCATGCGATTGAAGCTGGACGCGAGGGCGCGCCGTATCTTGCGGCGTATGCCGGTCGTGAATGTCTATAGTGTCGTCGAGCTTGCGCTGCTCGCGGGGCTTGCGGTCCAGTGCGCGCGGCTGGCCTGGACCATCGTGACGCCGATCACGCCGCTCGGCGACTGGCGCCCGGCCGCGTCGATGGTAGTCGGCTCGCCCGCCGACATCTTGCGCGGCTTCGATCCGTTCTTCCGTCTCGGCGGTGTGCCCGGAGCCCCGGCGACGGTAACGTCGCTCCAGCTCACCCTGTTCGGCACGCGCATGGACGAGGCGATGGGTCGCAGTTCGGCGATCATCGCCGGTCCTGACGGCGTTCAGCAGAGCGTTGCGATCGGCGATGAAATCCAGCCGGGCGTTCGTCTGAAGGCGGTCGCGTTCGATCACGTCACAATCGATCGGGGTGGTGTCGACGAGGATCTCTTTCTCGATCAGTCGGGTGCGGTAGCACCGGTCGTGCCGGGCGCTACTTCGGCCGGCGCGTCGTCCGATGCTGCCGGCATCCCCATTGCACAATTGCGGACCGAGATTGGCTTCATCCCTAGGATCGATGGGGGTCGGATCAGCGGGCTGACACTCCGGTCGCAAGGATCCGGTGCCGCATTTCGCGCGGCCGGGCTGAAAGACGGCGACGTGGTCACGTCGATCGGCGGACGACCTGTCACTGGGCCTGGCGATCTTGACCGGATCACCAAGGATTTCGCGGGCGGCGGCAACGTCCCCATCACTGTAGAGCGCGGACAGGATACTCTGTCTCTCGCCATCACGATTGCGCCTCCTCAATGAAAAGCTTCTTCTCGGACCCGTCGTGGCCTTGGTCCTCGTGGCTAGCGCGCATGCGCAGACTACGCTGAACGTTCGCGATGCCGATATCCGCGCGTTCATCGCCGATGCCGCCAAGGTTACCGGGCGCACGTTCATCATCGACAACCGCGTCGCCGGCAAGGTGACGGTGGTGACCGATCGCCCGCTGTCGCGCTCCGAGTATTTCGAGGTCTTCCTCTCGACGCTTCGCGCCAACGGACTCGTCGCAGTGCCGACCTCGAATGGCGCCTTCCGCGTCCAACCACTCGACAACGCCGCGTCGCAACCCAGCCGGATCGGGGTCGCCGGGGCCGCGCGCAACAGCTACGTCACCGAAATCGTTCGCCTCCGTGCGATCGACGCGCAGTCTGCGGTCGAAACCGTCCGCCCCCTGGTCAGCGCACAAGGCTCGGTCAGCGCGAACCGCGGGGGCAACAGCCTCGTCGTCGTCGATTTCGCCGACAACATCCGCCGCATCCGCGAAGTCCTTCGCCGGATCGACACCGACACCTCGTCCACCCGCGTCGTCGCGCTCAAGAACGCCAGCGCCAAGGAGATCGCGACCGCGCTGCAGGGCCTGATCGGGACCGGCACCGGCGGCGGGCAGGGCGGTGCCGCCGCCACTGGGCCGAGCGCCTCGGTCGTCGCTGTCGAAGGCTCGAATGCGGTCGCGCTCCGCGGCGATCCGACCACCGTCGCCCGCCTTGCGCAGGTCGCGGTCGACCTCGATCAGAAGGCGCGTAACGGCACCGAGATCAAAGTCGTGTTCCTCGAAAACGCGGATGCCGAGCAGTTGCTGCCGGTGTTGCAGGAACTCGTTGGCCAGACCCCGACCCAGCCCGTCCAAACCGCGCTTTCCCGCTCCAATTTCGGATCGAGCAGCACCAACGGCGCGTCCGGCGGCCAGTCGAATATCTCGCAGCCACAGGTCAACCAGTCGGTACCGACATCCGGTGGCTCAGCAGGCTCCGGACAGCCCGCGATCACCGCCGCGGGCGGAAAGACCGCTGCGGTGGTGACGCGTTTCGCCGGTGCCAACGCGATCGTCATCGCCGCACCCGCCGAAATCCAGCGCCAGCTGAACGACGTCGTCCGCCAACTCGATACGCGCCGCGAACAGGTGCTGGTCGAGGCGATCGTCGCCGAAGTCTCCGATACGACCGCCCGCACGCTCGGCGCGCAGTTCATCGTCGGTGATCCCAGCGGCGGCGCGTTCGGCGCGTCGACCTTTTCCAATTCCGCGCCGAACATCCTGCAGATCGCCGGCGCGATCGGCGCGACGCAGCTCAACACGTCGAGCACCACGACGGTCAATACCGACGGCAGCACGACGACCACCAACACCACCAGCGACGCCGCGAACACGCTGCAACAGTCGGCGATCAGCTCGATCCTAGCCGCGACCGGCGGGTTCGGCGGGTTCGGCGGCAAGATCGGCAGCACCTTCTTCGGCGCGATCATCAACGCGGTGAAGAGCGACACAACCTCGAACCTGCTCCAGGTCCCGCACCTCGTCACGCTGGACAACCAGGAGGCGCACAGCCTCGTCGGGCAGGAGATCCCGATCACCACGGGGCAGGCGCTCTCGACGAATTTCGACAACGCGTTCCGGACTACGCAGCGCCAGAATGTCGGTATCGAACTGACTGTACGCCCGCAGGTAAACTCGTCGGGGACGGTGAAATTGAACCTGCGCCTGGAGGTCAGCTCGATCGCCGGCCCGGTATCGAGCGACAACAGCGACCTGATCCTCAACAAGCGCGAGGTCGAAACCGTCCGCACCGTCGACGACGGCCAGATCGCGGTGATCAGCGGCCTGCTCGACGACAACGAGCGCCGCACGATCGAGAAGATCCCGCTGTTGGGTGATATCCCCGTACTGGGCCACCTGTTCACCTCGAAGGCGAAACAGCGGTCGAAGACCAATCTGATGATCTTCATCCGCCCGACGATCCTGCGCACCGCGGAGGACAGTCGCAAGCTGACCGAACAGCGCTACGGCTATGTCCGCCTGCAACAGGGCCTGCAGGATCCGAAGGAGGAGCCGTCGATCGACCAACTGATCCGCGACTATATGGGCGCCGCGCCGCCGATCCCGTCCGGCCCGATCCCCGGCAGCATCGAGGATCCGCGCATCGCGGTACCGGTACGCACCTCGACGATGGTCGTCCGGCCCAAGAAATGATTATCCGCGAAGGCCATGAGATCGACGCTCTTCCTTCCCCCTCCCGCTTGCGGGAGGGGTCGGGGAGGGGCTGCCTTAATCACGGACGAAGCGATCGAGGGCTATGTCATTCCCTCCCCGACCCCTCCCGCGAGCGGGAGGGAGCAGTGAAGCGTTTTCATCGACCGACCTGCCCCAGATCACCATCCCCTACGCCTTCGCCCGAAAGTTCGGCGTCGTCGTCGATCATACCGACACCGACTCGCACCTCACGATCGCGATGCGTGCCGGAGCAGACCCCAAAGTCCTGCTCGAACTCCGTCGCTATCTTGCCCGCCCATTCGACGTGACCTTCGTCGAACAGGTCGCGTTCGACCGTCTGCTGTCGAACGTCTACGCGATGGACGGCCAGGCCAACGCGCTCGCGGCGGTGGGGATGGGCGACGAACTCGACCTGCTCGCGGGTGACATGCCGACCGCGGAGGATCTGCTCGACACCGCCGACGACGCGCCCGCGATCCGCCTGATCAACGGCATTATCGCCGACGCGGCGCGCAACGGCGTGTCGGACATCCATATCGAGCCGTACGAGACCGGCCTCGTCGTCCGGATGCGGATCGACGGCGTGCTGCGCGAGACGCTGCGGATGCCGCCCAACGTCGCGCCGGTCGTCGTCAGCCGCATCAAGGTCATGGCTCGCCTCGACATCGCCGAGCGCCGCGTGCCGCAGGATGGCCGCATGGGGCTGACGCTTGGCGGCAAGCTGCTGGACGTCCGCGTCTCGACGCTGCCGAGCCGGGCCGGCGAGCGGGTCGTGCTGCGTATCCTCGACAAGGAAAACGCTGGCATCGACCTTGAAGCGCTCGGCCTCCCGCCCGCACTGTTCGCGCTGCTCAACGAGGCGCTGAGCGAGCCGAACGGCATCATCCTCGTCACCGGCCCGACGGGTTCGGGCAAGACTACCTCGCTTTACGCCGCGCTGCGCTTGCTCAACGATGGCAGCCGCAACATCCTGACCGTTGAGGATCCGGTCGAGTATGCAGTCGATGGCGTCGGCCAGACCCAGGTGAACCCGAAGGTCGGCCTGACCTTCGCCGCGGGCCTGCGTGCGATCCTCCGCCAGGATCCCGATGTCGTCATGGTCGGCGAAATCCGCGACCGCGAGACCGCCGAGATCGCGGTGCAGGCGTCGCTCACCGGCCACCTCGTGTTGTCGACGGTCCACACCAACGACGCGATCGGCGCGATCACCCGCATGCGCGACATGAAGGTCGAGAGCTTCCTGCTCGCTTCGACGCTCCGCGCGGTGATCGCCCAGCGCCTGGTCCGCCGCCTCTGCCCGACCTGCCGCAAGGCCGTCCCCGCCTCGGATACGGTAGCCCCGCTGCTCGGCATCCCCCCCGAGGCGATCGTCTACGTCGCGCAAGGCTGCGAAGACTGCAGCCAGACCGGCTACAAGGGCCGCATCGGCGTGTTCGAAGCGGTCCGCATCGACGACACCATCCGCCGCCTGATCAACACCGACGGCCACGAATCGGAGATTACCGCGCACGCGTTTGCGAAGTCCCCGAACCTCGCCCAGTCCGCCCGCGACCTCGTCCTGTCCGGCCAGACAACGGCCGAAGAAGCCGTCCGCGTATCCCGCCGCGACACAACCGAGATCGTGGAAAATGCGTAACGCCCAGAAAATCCTCCCCGGAACGGGGAGGGGGACCAGTGAGGCTGGTGGAGGGGGGCACCGCGCGCGCACCACCTGACATCATCCGCCACGGCTTCGCGCGCACGATCCCCACAGCTGGAACGTTCGCGGCACGCCCCCTCCACCACCGCTACGCGGCGGTCCCCATCCGCTTGCAGGGGAGGATGATGGCTGATTTCGACTACATCGCGATCGACACCAAAGGCGCCGAACGCCGCGGCCATGTCGCCGCCGCCGACATCGACGTCGCGCGCGCCACCCTCGACGCGCGTAAATTCTATGTCGTGAAGATCACCCCCGGCGCCCCCCGCAGGCAACCAAAGGCCGCCCGCTGTTCGGCCTCCAGCTCGGCACGCCGAAGATGTCTGGCAAGAACCTCACCCTCTTCACCCGCCAGCTTGCCACGCTCAACCGCGTCTCCCCGCTGGAGGAATCGCTCCGCACGATCACGCGGCAAACCGAACAAGACAGCGTCCGAACAATAGTCCAGCACGTCCATGCCGGTGTCGTCGAAGGCCGCCGCCTCGCCGACGCGATGGCGCGAGAGCCGAAAAGCTTTCCGCCCTTGTACCGCGCGATGGTGTCTGCCGGCGAAAGCTCGGGCTCGCTCCCGACGATCCTCGACCGTCTCGCCGCCCTGCTCGAACGCCAGGCCGAAATCCGCGGCAAGCTCATCACCGCGCTCGCTTATCCTTCGATCCTCGCGCTCGTCGCGTTCGGGGTCGTCACCGCGCTGATGATGTTCGTGGTGCCGCAGGTGGTCGAGCAATTCGACACGGTCGGCCAGCAACTCCCGCTGCTGACGCGGATGGTGATGGCGTTCTCGGCGTTCCTCGTCGGATACTGGTGGGTGATGCTGCTGATCGTCGTCGGTGGCGGCCTAGCCGGGTGGCGGGCGTTGAAGGACCCAACGCTGCGGCTCGCGTTCGACGGCTGGCTGCTCCGTATCCCGCTACTCGGCCGCCTGATCCGAGACCTTCACGCAGCAAGAATGGCACGCACGCTGGGCACGATGGTGGCGAGCCGCCTGCCGCTGCTCGACGGCCTCAACCTCACCGCCAGCACGATCCACAACCGCCGCCTCCGCCTTGCCTCCGACCAGATCGTCGACGCGATTCGCGGCGGTGGTTCGCTCTCCGCCGCGATGCGCCGTGCCGGTGTCTTCCCGCCGCTGCTGACCTATCTCGCGGCATCTGGTGAGGCAGCAGGTCGGCTCGACGAGATGCTCGAGCGCGCCGCCGACTATCTCGAACGCGAGTTCGACCGCTTCACCGCCACCGCGCTGTCGCTGCTCGAGCCGCTGATCATCGTCGTGATGGGCGGCATCGTCGCGACGATCGTGCTATCCATCCTGCTCCCGATCCTCCAGCTCAACACGCTGGCCGGACAATGAGGTTTCGTATGCGTCCCGAACTGAAGAAACGCCGCCGCGAGGCCGGCTTTACCCTCGTCGAGCTGATGGTCGTGATCGTCATCATCGGCCTGCTTGCAACGATCGTCGCACTCAACGTGCTGCCCTCGGGCGACACCGCGCGGATCCAGAAGGCGAAGGCCGACATCGCTCAGATCGAGGGTGGTCTGGAACTCTACAAGCTCCAGAACATGACCTTCCCCAACACCACGCAGGGGCTGAACGCGCTCGTCACCGCACCCGCGGGGCTGACCGATCCGTCGCGCTATCAGCGCGGCGGGTATCTGAAGAAGTTGCCGAACGATCCCTGGGGTCGCCCGTATCTCTACGCCTCGCCCGGCGCGCATGGCGAGGCCGACGTCTGGACCTTCGGGGCGGACGGTAAGGAAGGCGGCGAGGGGATCGATGCCGACATCGGCAGCTGGCAGTAAGCGGGAGGCTGGCTTCACGCTGGTCGAGTTGATGGTCGTCGTCACGATCATCGGACTCGCATCCGCTGTCGCCGTGCTTGTCATGCCGGACCCACGCGGCCGCGTGCTCGACGAAGCGACGCGCTTCGCGTTACGCGCCCGCGCCGCGCATGATTCTGCGATTGTCGAGACACGCCCGGTCAGCGTCTGGGTTACCGGCGGCGGCTATGGCTTCGACCGTCGCATGGCGGGTGGCTGGACGCCGATCGCCGAGAAGCCAATGCGCGTCGAACGCTGGAACGACGGGACCAAGGCCAGCATCGGCGATACCAGCGGTCGCACGCGGGTGACGTTCGATCCGACCGGCCTTGTCGATCGCCCCGCGGAGATCCGCCTCGACCGCGGCGGCGTGGCGGCAACCGTGCACATCGACGCCGACGGCAGCGTGCGAGCCGATGCGGGCTGAGCGCGGCTTTACCCTCATTGAAATCATGGTCGCGCTGGCGGTGTTCAGCCTCGCAGCGATGGCGCTCGTGCGCCTCGAAAGCGCGACGATCCGCGGCGCGTCGATCCTCGACGAAACGCTCGTTGCGCAGATGGTCGCGCGCAACGTAGCGATCGACGCGGTCACTAGCGCGCAACCGCCGACCGCGGGCCGCGTCACCGGCGTCGAGACGAACGGCGGCCAAGCCTGGACCTGGACCCGGCAGGTCAGCGCGCTCGGCGGCTCCAGCGTCCTGCGCATCGACGTCGCGGTCGCGGACCGCACTGGCACGCAACTCGGTCGGTTGACGATGGTTCGCCCTGCGCCACGGTCGGCGACATGATGCACTCCAGTTCCCCGGCCTCCGGTGAGGAACGAGTTAGGGGCACGGATTCCGAGGCCGGCTTCACGCTAATCGAAGTCATGGTGTCGCTCATGATCTTCGGGATGATCGCGGCCGCCGGCGTCGCCATCCTGTCATTCAGCGTGAAGGCGCAAAGCAGCACCGGCGCCAAGCTCGACGATATCAGCGCGCTCACCCGAACGATGTCGATCCTGTCCGCCGACCTCGCCCAGGCCTCGAACCGGTCGACTCGCGACGAAGCCGGCACCACCGTTCCCGCGTTCGTCGGCGAGAGCGGGTCGGGTGTCACGCCGATGCTGCGGCTCGTCCGCGCCGGCTGGAGCAACATCGACGGTGCAGCACGGCCGAGCACGCAGAAGGTCGCCTACCGCGTCGATGCCGGCACGCTCCAGCGGATCGCCTACCCGATGATCGATGGCGCGCAGGGTCTGCCCCCCGCCGCACTGCTCACCCACGTCCGCCAGGCCGCGTTGCGCTACCGGATCGCCGGCGCGTGGAGCGATCGCTGGGATGGCGCCAGTGGCAGGCCGTTACCCGATGCGATGGAACTCACCGTCCAGCGTGACGACGGCACGCAGTTCCGCCAGATGTTCCTCGTAGGGACGGGATATGTCCCCACACCGGCTGAAGGAACGGGCCCGTCGACCACGCCGCCGCCCGGCACGCCGTCGAAGGAGATGCCCGGTGCGCGGACCTGATCGCGGTTCGGACCGGGGTCGGAACGGGGGCCAGAACGGGGGCAGCGCTGCTCACCGTGCTGATGCTCGTCGCGATCATCGCCGTCATGGCAGGCGCGGCGCTGGAGAAACTGCGCCTGTCGACCCGGCTCGCGGGCAACGCCGCGACCGGCGAACAAGCGCGCGCCTACGCGTTCGCCGCCGAGACGATGGCGCTGACCCGCGTCTCCAATCTGCTCGGCCAGAGCCCCAAGCGGGTGACGCTCGCCGGCAACTGGAGCAACACGCCGTTCGGCCTGCCGGTCCCCGGTGGCTTCGCGACCGCCCGGGTCCGCGACGGCGGCAATTGCTTCAATCTCAACGCGCTCGTCACGCAAGCGACCACGCCCGGCGTGTATGTCACCAACCCCGAGATCCGCCCGCAATTCGTCCGGCTGATGCGGTTGCTGGGCGTCCCGACGCAGGTCGCCGAACAGGTCGCATCGGGCACCGCGGACTGGATCGACAGCGACCAGGACCAGCAGGCGATGGGCGCGGAGGACGGCGCGTATCTCGGCCGCGAGACGCCGTACCGCACCGCCGGCACGCTCATGTCCGACCCGAGCGAACTCCGCGCAGTCGCCGGCATGACGCCTGAGATCTACGCCACGCTGCGGCCCTGGATCTGCACGCTGCCGATCGCCAAGCCGTCGCCGATCAACGTCAACACGCTGGCGCCCGAACAGGCGCCGCTGTTCGCGATGCTGTATCCCGATACGCTGTCGGTCGGCAGCGCGCAGCAGATGCTGTTGCGTCGTCCGCCGCAGGGCTATGCCGACGTCGGCGAGATCACCAAGGCGGCGGCGTTGCAGGGTGCGGCCACCCTCGCGCCCGGTGCCGAGGCGACGGTGCTGTCGAAATGGTTCACGCTCGATATCGACGTGACGCTCGGCCGCACGCAAATGCAGGAACGCGCGCTGATCGACGCGAACCGACTTCCCGCGCAGCTCGTATCGCGGCAATGGGGCGAGCCATCATGACGACTTTGCTATTCCTTCCCGCCGGCGAGACCGGGTTTCGCTGGATGCGTGTCGCGGACGCGCGCGTGGTCGGGGAGGGGAGGGGATCCCCGATGCGATCGACGACGAGACGATCGCGGTAGCACCGGCGGATGCGGTGACGCTGCACTGGGCAGAGCTGCCGTCGCGTTCGGCAGCGCAGGCGACGGCGGCCGCGCGTATTCTCGCCAGCGAGGCGAGCGCGTCGCCGCTTATCGAACTGCATGTCGCGGTCGGTGACGAAGGCGCGAGTGACCGCCCGATCGGCGTGGTCGGCGTCGCGACGATGCGCGACTGGCTGCGGATGCTTGCCGAGGCGGGTGTCGATCCGGTCGCGCTGATCCCCGCACCGATGCTCCTTCCGCGCCCCGACGAGGGCTATGCGAGGGCGGAGCTGGCCGGGAGCGGCGTCGTTCGTGGTACGTCGAGCGGCTTCGCCGACGAGGCGCGGCTGACTGAGCTCGTAACCGGCGGCACCGCGCCGACCACGATCGACCGCGTCACGCTGGAGGCGGCGATCGTTGCCGCCGCCGCTTCGCCGCCGCTCGACCTGCGCCAAGGGCCGTTCGCACGGCGGCGCAGGTTCGCGATAGACTGGGGGCTGATCCGACGGCTTGCGCTGTTGTTGCTGACGATCCTCGCGGTGACGCTCGCGATCTCGCTCGTCCGCATCGCCAAGTACAGCTTTGGCGCGGATGCGTTGGAGGTTGAGGCAGACACGGTCGCCGTGACCGGCCTGCCGCGCGGCGAGACCGTGGTCGATGCCAGCCGACAGCTCGACGAACGGCTGTCGCGCGTACGCGGGCCGGGGCTCGGCTTCACCAACACGACCGCTGCCGCGTTCGCTGCGATCCGTGCCACGCCGGGGACCGAAGTCACCGGGCTCGATTTCCAGGCGAACGGCGACCTGCGACTGTCGGTCGCGGTCGAACGTGAGGCGCTCGCGACCGACCTCAAGCGTGCGCTCGAAGCAGCGGGCTTCACCGTCCGCGCGGGCGTATTCCAGGCCGCCGCCGGTCGTGTGACGGGTGAACTCACGATCAGCCCGGGGAGCGGACGATGACCGGCTTGAAGACGTGGTTCGAAGGCCGCTCGCTCCGAGAACGTCGCCTATTGCTCGTAATGGCCGCGCTCGCGGTGCTGACCTTGCTGTGGGCGCTGATCATCCGACCGATCGGTGACGGGTTGTCGAGCGCGCGCGAACGCCACGCCAGCGCCGTAACGCGGCTGGGCGAAACGCGCGCGCAGGTCGCGACGTTGCGCGATATCCAGCGTGACCGGGCAAGGCCGCTGACGGGCACGCTGGCGGACACGGTCCGCGCCGAGGCTGACCAAGCCGGCTTCGCGCTCGCGTCACTCGATCAGGACGGCGCGAACCGGGTGCGTGTGGGTATCCAGTCGGCGCGACCGGCGGCGCTGACCGCTTGGCTCGCGCGGCTCGAACGGCTCGGTATCCTCGTCGATTCGGTGGCGATGACCGACAAGGGCGACAAGACCGTCGGCGTCGCGCTCACGTTGAAGGCGCGCGGCATGAGGCGGATCCGTTTGCGCACCGGACCCGCCGCGCTGTTCGGTGGGATGCTGCTGATCGCGCTGATCGTCTTCCTGCCCATGCGCGCGGTGCTCGGCTGGGTCGGGGTCGGCGACGAGGGGCTGGTCGCGCGGCGCGTGTCGGGGACGATCTGGGGCGCGACGCTGACCGAGGCGCGGTTCGGCGATCTCGCGCTCGGCGACCTGCGCGCCCGGTTGTCGCCGCTGCCGCTGCTGGTCGGCCGCGCGACGATCGCCTTTGCCGGGCCCGATTCGGTGTCCGCCAGACCATTGCGCGGATCGGCGAGCGTCAGCCGCCATAGCTTCGGGGTCGATCACATGACCGCGACCGTCGCGACGGGGCGGCTGTTTGCGCCAGTGCCCGTTGCCTCGCTCGATCTCGACGACGTCTCGGTTCGGTTCCGCGACGGCCAGTGCGAGGCTGCCGAGGGTCGGGTCCGCGCGACGCTGGCGGGCGATGTCGGCGGGATCACGTTGCCGCAGTCTGTGAGCGGCACCGCGCGCTGCGACGGCACGGCACTGCTGTTGCCGCTGGCTAGCCAGGCCGGGACCGAGAGCATCGCGCTCAGGATCGAAGGGGCAGGGACCTACCGCGCCGAATTGTCGCTGCGACCGTCCGACCCGCTGGCGGTGCAAAAGCTGGAACAAGCTGGCTTCGTGCGCGGGCCGAACGGCTACCGGCTCGCCATCGAAGGACGTTTTTGACGTCTTTTTGGCAAGTCGACGGTTGACGCCGCCCGGCGACCCCCGCTAGGGGGCGATGCCTACGCGGCGGTCGTAGTTCAATTGGTTAGAGCGTCGGCTTGTGATGCCGGATGTTGCGGGTTCAAGTCCCGTCGGTCGCCCCATTTTCCCTTATTTTCGTAGGCCCCCGCAACGCGGGCGCTTTGGGCTGGTAAAACCGGTCGAAAAATAATATTTCGCGGCCCGGTAATTTTATTCCTCTTCAGGAGCCGGCGATGACAGCGGTTTGGGACCTTCCCGATTTCGACGACCACGAGGGCGTACATGCCTTCACCGATCCCGAATCGGGCCTGCGCGCGGTAATCGCGCTGCACTCGACCAAGCTCGGGCCGGCGGCTGGCGGCACGCGGTTCTGGCATTATGCCGATAACGGGCGTGCGGTGACCGACGCGCTGCGCCTGTCGCGCGGCATGAGCTTCAAGAACGCAATGGCCGGTCTGGAGCTCGGCGGCGGCAAGGGCGTTGTCCTCGCGGCCAAGCCCGGCGACGTCATCACGACGGCACAGCTTGAGGCGTTCGGCCGTGCGGTCGATTCGCTTGGCGGGCGCTATGTGACGGCGGAAGACGTCGGCATGTCCGAAGAGCGGATGAAGGTGATCGCCACGCAGACGCGCTACGTGTCGGGCCTGCCGGTCGCGAGCGGTGCGGCGGGCGGCGATCCCGGGCCGTACACCGCGCTCGGCATCTATCTCGGCGTGAAGGCGGCGGCGGCTCGTGGGCTCGGCGCGACCGACATGAAGGGCGTGCGCGTCGCGATCCAGGGCGTGGGCTCGGTCGGCGGCGGTCTCGCGCGGTTGCTCGCCAAGGACGGCGCGGTGCTGACGCTGGCGGACGTCGACGAGGGGCGTGCGCAGAAGCTGGCGGGCGAACTCGGCGCGACCGCGGTCGCCGCAGAGGCGATTCTGACGACCGAGGCGGATATCTTCAGCCCGAACGCGCTCGGCGCGATCCTGACCGAGATGTCGATCGCGGCGCTGAAGGCGAAGGTCGTCGCCGGCGGTGCGAACAACCAGCTGAGCGTCCGTGAGGACGGCGCGCGCCTGCATGCCCGCGGTATCCTGTACGCGCCGGATTATGTGATCAACGCGGGCGGGATCATCAACGTCGGCCTGGAGTATCTCGGGCAGGGCGATGAGGCCGAGGTGAAGGCACGCATCGCGCGCATCCCCGAGCGCCTGATCCAGGTCTGGGACGAAAGCGACCGCTCGGGCGAGCCATCGTCGGATGTCGCAGACTCGATCGCGAAGCGCCTGATTGGCCGCTGAATACAAGCAGCCTTCGCTCGTTTTGAGGGCGGGCGCTCCGATTACTCCCGTCATCCTGACGAAAGTCAGGATCCAGAGTAACTAAGCGTCGCCCTCTGCGGCCCTGGATCCTGACTTTCGTCAGGATGACGGCGTACGGGGAGGCGCCTCCCTCTTCCCGATGGGGAGAGGGTTCGAAGTCCGAGGTGACAGCCTCGCGATGTTGCCATAATGGCTATGCCCAGTGGCCACTCTACACGCCTTCGCAAATCCCGCGCGCTTCCTGAAGATCGCCAAGACGTTGACGCCGTTGCTCTTCTGGGCCGGCGTCGCGCTGATCGTGCTGGGCTGCTGGGCGGGCTTGACGCAGACCCCGCCGGATTATCTCCAGGGCGAGACCGTCCGCATCCTCTACATCCACGTCCCCGCCGCCTGGCTCGGGATGGGCGGGTGGAGCGGGATCGCGATCTCCAGCATCATGTTCCTCGTCTGGCGCCACCCGCTGGCCAGCGTCGCGGCGCGTGCGATCGCGCTGCCGGGTGCGGTGTTCGCGGCGCTATGTCTCATGACCGGCTCGATCTGGGGGCGGCCGACCTGGGGAACGTGGTGGCAATGGGATGGCCGGCTGACCTCGATGCTGCTGCTGTTCTTCGTCTATCTCGGCTATATGGCGCTCGCGAAGGCCGATGCGGATCGTGGCGGCGATGGGCGCGTGCCGGCGCTGTACGGGATTGCCGGGTCGGTGCTGCTGCCGATCATCCGCTATTCGGTGGTGTGGTGGAATACGCTGCACCAGGGGCCGAGCATCGGTCTGACGCAGTCGACGATCGCGGGTTCGATCCTGTGGCCGCTGCCGATCATGCTGGCCGGGTTCACGTTCGCGTTCGCCGGAATCGTGCTGATGCGGATGCGGACGATGCTGGCGATCACGAAGACCGAAGCGCGTATGCGCAGAATGGCGAGATCATGAATCCCTGGCCGTTCGTGACTGCTGCTTATGCCGTGACGCTGGGCGGCGGCGCAGTCATCGCTCTCCTGAGCTATCTCGCGATGCGGAAGGCCGAGAAGCCTGTCGTGAGCGAAGACGAACGATGAAGGCCAAACATCAACGCCTGACACTGGCGCTGCTGGCACTCGGTGCGGTCGTCGTCGCCGGGCTCCTCGCGCTGTCGGCGCTGAAGGATCAGGCATCATTCTTCTATGCGCCATCCGACGTTCGCCGCGACGGTCTGCCGCTAGGACGCGCGGTGCGGCTCGGCGGAATGGTCGAGGGCGGTTCGGTCAGGCGCGCGGCAGACGGCATCACCGTGCACTTCGTCGTCACCGATGGGCAGGCGACCACCCCGGTCGTCTTCGCAGGGATCGTCCCCGACCTGTTCCGCGAGAAATCCGGCGTCGTCGCCGAAGGCCAGTTCCAGCCCAACGGCAGCTTCGTCGCGTCGAACCTGCTCGCCAAGCACGACGAAAAATACATGCCGCCGGAGATGGCCGGCAAGATGCACGAGACCAAGACGCTCGAACCGGACGCCAAGCCGTGATCGCCGAAGCAGGCCTCGCCGCGCTCTGGTTCGCGGGTGCGCTGGCGGCGTTGCAGCTGGTGATGGCCGCTATTGGCATCGCGCGCGATCGTGAAGACGTTGCGGCGGCGGTCCGGCCGGTCGCGATCGTCCAAGGGTTGCTCGCCGCGCTTGCGATGGCGCTGCTGATTGAACTCTTCCTCGACTCCGACATGTCGGTAAAACTGGTCGTCGAGAACAGTCATTCCGCCAAGCCGTGGCTCTACAAATTCGCCGGCGCGTGGGGGAATCACGAAGGCTCGATGCTGCTCTGGGTGACGATCCTGGGGCTGGCCGGCGGAGCCGTCGCGATCTTCGAGCGCTCGCTGCCCGAACGCACGCTGACCGCGACGCTCGGTGCGCAGGCGACGATCGCACTCGGATTCTACGCGTTCCTGCTGTTCTCCTCGAACCCGTTCGCGCGGCTCAATCCCGCAGCGGCCGATGGCCTCGGGCTCAACCCGCTGTTGCAGGACCCTGGGTTGGCGTTCCACCCGCCGACGCTCTACACCGGCTATGTCGGCCTCTCGGTCGCGTTCTCGTTCGCGGTCGGCGCGCTGGTCACCCGCGACGTCGGGCCGGCGTTTGCGAAAGCGATGCGCCCCTGGGTTCTGGTCGCGTGGATATTCCTGACGCTCGGCATCACCGCGGGCTCGTACTGGGCGTATTACGAGCTCGGCTGGGGCGGCTGGTGGTTCTGGGACCCGGTCGAGAACGCCTCGCTGATGCCGTGGCTCGCCGCCACCGCACTGCTCCATTCGGTGACCGTGCTCGCGACGCGCGACGGCCTGCGAGCCTGGACGATCATGCTGGCGGTCGTCGCATTCTCGATGTCGATGATCGGCACCTTTCTGGTGCGCTCGGGCATCCTGACCAGCGTCCACGCGTTCGCGGTCGATCCGGAGCGCGGCGCGTTCATCCTCGCGTTGCTCGCGATCTACATCGGCGGAGCGCTGGCGCTGTTCGCAGCGCGGATCGGCACCGTTCGCGCGGGCACGACCTTCGATCCGGTCAGCCGCGAAGGCGGGCTGGTCGCGAACAACCTGCTGTTGTCGGTGATCCTCGGGATCGTCCTGATCGGCACGCTCTACCCGATCGTCGCGGCGAGCTTCGGCGTGCAGCTGTCGGTGGGGCCGCCGTTCTTCAACAAGGCGGCGGGGCCGATCGCGTTGCTGCTGGTCGCGGTGATGGCAGTCGGGCCGCTACTGCGCTGGCGCCGTGACGATGCGAAGGCGGTGCTCCGCCGCGTGATGCTGCCGATCGGCGCGACGCTGGTGGCGGCGCTCGCGCTGCTGTTCGTCTGGCCGGGCGTGCTGCCTTGGGCCGGGCTGTCGCTCGCCGCAGGGCTCGCCGTCGCCAGCGTCGCGCCGTTGTGGAAGCGCAATCTCAAGCGCACACCGCTGTTCACCTACGGCATGGTCCTCGCGCATCTCGGCATCGCTGTCAGCTTGGCCGGGATGGCGTCGGATAGCGCGTTTACCAAGGAAACGCTGGCCGCGGTCCGTGCGGGCGAGCCGGCACGGGTCGGACCTTATACCGTGACGCTCGACGGGATCTCGCCGGTGATCGGCGAGAACTGGTCGGCCCTGGAAGCGCGCGTCACCGCAACGCGCGGTAGCAGCGAGAGCATCCTGCGCCCGCAACTCCGCTTCTTCGCCAACCCGCCGACCAGCACAAACGAATCCGCCATTCTCACGGTGCTCGACGGCCAGCTCTATACCGTGCTCGGCCAGCCGGACGGGCAGGGGCGCTGGCAGCTTCGGCTCTGGTGGAAGCCGTTCGTGACCCTCATCTGGCTCGGTGGCGTGCTGATCGCGCTGGGCGGTATGCTGTCGCTGATCGGTCGGGTGCTTCGCGAGCGACGCGCCTCGATGCGGGCTGAATGGGCATGAAGCGGTTCGCGCTCTGGGCGCCGCTGGCGATCTTCGCGCTGCTGTTCGCAGTGGTGGCGAGCGGGCTGTTCCGACCGGCGGAGAAGGTAGTGCGATCGGCGATGGTCGGCAAGCCGCTCCCCGATTTCGCGCTGCCGGCGATGGTCCCCGGCAAGCCGGGCTTGACCAGCGCGTCGTTCCGGCAGGGCAAGCCGCGGTTGCTCAACGTGTTCGCAAGCTGGTGCATCCCGTGCATCGCCGAGGCGCCGCAACTGATGCGCCTGAAGGCAATGGGCGTACCGATCGACGCGATCGCAATCCGCGACACCGCGCCGGCGATCGCTGGATTCCTGCGCCGCAACGGCGATCCGTACGAACGGATCGGCAGCGATCGGGCCAGCCAGGTGCAACTGGCGCTGGGCTCGTCGGGGGTGCCGGAGACGTTCGTGATCGACGGCCGTGGGATCGTCGTGAAGCAGATCATCGGCGATATCCGGCCTGAGAATGTCGCCGAGATCGTGCAAGCCGTGAAGGACGCGCGGTGAAGAGGTCGCACTTCATTCCCCTCCCGCTTGCGGGAGGGGTTAGGGAGGGGCTTCTCGTGTCTCACCAACCGTACGTTTGCGTCCTGCCCTCCCCGACCCCTCCCGCGAGCGGGAGGGAGGTTCTTGCCGCGCTGTTGCTCTGCATCTCGCCGACCTTCGCCCAGCCGGTCACTCCGCCAGCGCATTACGCGAACGTGCAACTTGCCGACCCCGCGCAGGAAGCTTCTGCACGCGCGCTGATGGAGACGCTGCGTTGCCTCGTTTGCCAAGGGCAGTCGATCGCCGATAGCGATGCCGACATGGCTGCAGACATGCGTGCGCTGGTGCGTGAGCGGATCGAGCGCGGGGAGAAGCCTGCGTCGATCCGCGACTGGCTGGTGTCGCGTTACGGCGATTATGTGACGTACGACCCGCCGCTGTCGGGGCTGACGTGGCCGTTGTGGCTGGCGCCGATCCTGCTGCTTGGCATCGGCGGCTGGATCGCGCGGTCGAGCTTCCAGCGGAGGACGGGCTGATGGGTTACGTCTGGCTGGCCGCGATCGGGGTGGGAGCGTTTGCGCTGCTCGCGGTATTGAAGGTGAACCGGGTTCTTTGGACAATGGTCGCGGCGGCGCTGATGCTCGGCGCGGCGGGCTATGCGTGGCAGGGCCAGCCAGGGCTTGCCGGCCATGAAGTGTCCACCGGACTTGCAGCAACGCCGGACGACAGCGCGATGCTCGAACTGCGCGACCAGATGCTCGAGCGGTATACGGGCGCGGCGGCGTACCTGGTTGCGGCGGACGCGATGACGCGGATCGGCGACCGTCGCGCGGCTGTGCAGGTGTTGCTTGGAGGGCTCAGGATCGCCCCGAAGAGCGTGGTAATGTGGACCGGGCTCGCCAACGCGCTGGCGGCGCATGATGCCAACCAAGTTTCGCCACCCGCTTTGTTCGCATTCCAGCAAGCGATGCGGTTAGCGCCGAAGCATCCTGCGCCGCCGTTCTTTCTCGGACTGGCCTATGTGCGAGCGGGAGAGTTCGCGACGGCTCGCCCGTATTGGGCAAAGGCGCTGGCGTTGACGCCAGCCAACATTTCATACCGAGGCGAGATCGCCACTCGGCTCGCGCTGCTGGATCGGTTTATAGCTATGCAAGATACGCCGGACGCCGGCCAAAAATAATCTCGTCATCCTAGGGCAAGCCCAAGATGACGAGATTAAGCGCTTACTGCCCGCGACCGGTCTTCGACTGCAGTTCGTCGATCTTCTTCGACGCATCCGCCTTGGTCAGCGTCTCGTCAAATTCCTCATGCGCTTCCTCGGACAGCGTCTTGAGGTAGCTCGCCTGCGCACCGGTCATCTTTTCGTCGCCGGTGGTCCAGTCGTCCGGGTCCTTCTCGGCGTTCGAGAACGGTTCGGACTTGGGGTTCGGGGTGTCGGACATTGGAAATTCCTTTCCCTGTCCAACACCCGTGTTCCGTATCCGTTCCCGAGTCAGCCGGACCATGCTTCGTAAGGTAAACCTAGATCATCGGCGACCGCCTTGTACGCGATCTTGCCCTTGTAGACGTTCAGCCCGTTGGCGAGGTGCGGGTCGGCCTTCATCGCGGCCTCGGCACCCAGGTTGGCGAGCTTCAGGGCGAACGGCAGCGTCGCATTGTTCAGCGCGAACGCCGACGTGCGCGCCACCGCGCCGGGCATGTTGGCGACGCAATAGTGGATCACGCCGTCGACCTCGAACACCGGATCCTCGTGCGTCGTCGCGTGCGACGTCTCGAAGCACCCGCCCTGGTCGATCGCGATGTCGACCAGCACCGAGCCGCGCTTCATCGTCTTCAGCATCTCGCGCGTAACGAGCTTGGGTGCAGCGGCCCCGGCACCAGCACCGCACCGATCACCAGATGCGCGTTCTTCACCGCCGCGGCGATCGCGGCCTTCGACGCATACGCCGTCTTGATCTGGCTGGAGAAGAACATGTCGAGTTCGGCGAGGCGATCGTTCGAGATGTCGTAGATCGTCACGTCGGCGCGCATGCCGACCGCCATCTGCGCCGCGTTGACGCCCGACACGCCGCCGCCGAGGATCGCGACTTTGGCAGGCGCGACACCGGGCACGCCGCCGAGCAGAACGCCACGTCCGCCCTGCTCCTTTTCGAGATAATGCGCGCCGACCTGCACCGACATGCGGCCTGCGACCTCGGACATCGGCTTCAGCAACGGCAGGCCGCGACGGTTGTCGGTGACGGTCTCGTACGCGATGCAGGTCGCGCCGGACTTCATCAGCCCCTCGGCCTGCGGCTTGTCGGCAGCGAGGTGGAGGTAGGTAAAGAGCAGGTGGCGCGGTTCGAGCATCGCGATCTCGCTCGGCTGCGGCTCCTTCACCTTCACGATCATGTCGGCGCCGGCGAACACCGCGGCTGCGGTTGGCAGGATCGTCGCGCCTGCGTCGATATAGTCCTGGTCCTCGAAATCGATGCCCGATCCGGCCTGCGTCTCGACGACGACCTCGTGACCGGCGGCGACCAGTTCGGCGACCGATGGCGGGGTCAGGCCGACGCGATATTCGTGGTTCTTGATTTCCTTGGGGACACCGACGCGCATTGATTCCACTCCATTATCGTTTGCGCCATACTAGCGCGACTTGGACGGGAAGGGTTCGCAAACTGGTCGCGGTGCGATACCGCTTCTGCAAGATGATTGCATCCTTTGCCCTCGAAACGGGATAATCTTGAGCATCACGATCGAACGCAGGATTCTGGACCTGCTCGCCGCCAATTCCGACCTGACCAGCGCCGAGCTCGGCGACGCGGTTGGCCTATCGGCCAGCGCCGCGCATCGCCGGGTCGCACAGCTTCGGGAGAGCGGCGCCATCGTCGGTTACCGTGCGGTGCTGTCGCAGGCAGCGCGCGGTGATCCGAGCATTGTCCTCGTCAACGTCACGCTGCGGGATCAGCGCAAGGAAACGATGGCGGCGTTCGAGGCGGAGATCGTCGAGTGTCCGCAGGTCGTGCAATGCTTCCTGATGAGCGGGGAGGCGGACTACATGCTCCACGTCGAGATCCGCCACGGCGAGACGTTCGAGCGCATCCACCGCGAGACCTTGTCGCAACTGCCCGGGGTAACGCGGCTGGCGTCGCACTTCGTCATCCGTGAAGTGATCCGGCGATAGTGTTTTCCTGCGAACGCAGGAACCCAGGGCCAAGAACACCAGCGCCTGTTACCCTGGGCTCCTGCGTTCGCAGGAGAACCGGAGTGTTCTCACCTCAAGCGCTGGCGCGATCAGCCCCAGTTAATCCACGTTGCCCGCCCCGCCGTTGCCGCCTCCCGGCCCGCATGCTAAATGCGCGCGCTTGGGGCACAGGGTGAAATCGGAAATTCGATGAAGATTGCTGCACTTCCGGGTCGATTCACCGTCCAGTGAGCGTCGACCAGACCGCCGCGGCCTCGACCGTGCCACCCGCCAATCTCGATCTCGAGACGGGGCATCACAACTCCGACGGCATGCTGAAGCTCGCCTTCGGTGCGATCGGCATCGTCTTCGGCGATATCGGTACCAGCCCGCTCTACGCCTTCCGCGAGACCTTCGCCGGCCACCACAAGCTCGCGCTCGACGCGGCACACATCATGGGCGTCATCAGCCTGATGTTCTGGTCGATGATGATCGTCGTGACGGTCAAGTACGTCATCATCATCATGCGTGCCGACAACAAGGGCGAGGGCGGCAGTCTCGCGCTGCTCGCACTCGTCTCGGGCAAGACGAAGACCAAGCGCTGGAGCAAGGGCATCATCCTGCTCGGCGTGTTCGCGACTGCGCTGTTCTATGGCGACAGCATGATCACGCCCGCCGTCTCGGTGTTGTCCGCCGTCGAAGGCCTCGCCGTCGCCGCGCCCGCGTTCGCCGGCCTGGTACTGCCGATCGTCATCGTCATCCTGATCGGGCTGTTCTGGGTGCAGAAAAGCGGCACCGCGCGGATCGGCCTCGTCTTCGGGCCGATCATGCTGGTGTATTTCAGCGTGATCGCGGTGCTCGGTATCCTCAGCATCGTCCAGACCCCCGAGGTGCTCTGGGCGCTGTCGCCGCACTATGCGGTCGAGTTCTTCATCATCGATCCCGAGCGGGCGTTCTTGGCACTCGGATCGGTCGTCCTTGCAGTCACCGGCGCGGAAGCGCTGTATGCTGACATGGGCCACTTCGGGCGCAAGCCGATCGGCTTGTCGTGGCTGTTCTTCGTGCTCCCGGCGCTGATCCTCAACTATATGGGGCAGGGCGCGCTACTGTTTCGCGATGGTCGCGAAGCCTTGGTCAGCCCGTTCTACAATCTCGCGCCCGAAAGCCTCCAGCTCCCGCTCGTGATCCTCGCGACGATGGCTGCCGTCATTGCCTCGCAGGCTGTCATATCCGGCGCGTTCTCGGTGACGCAGCAGGCGATCCAGCTGGGCTTCATCCCGCGGCTGCGCATCGAGCACACCAGCGCCTCGACCGCCGGCCAAATCTACATCCCGCTCGTCAACGGCGCACTGATGGTCATGGTGATCCTGCTCGTGCTGTTCTTCCGCACCTCGTCGAACCTGACGAGCGCGTACGGGATCGCGGTCACGGGAGCGATGTTCATCGACACGTGCCTGCTCGGCGTCGTGCTGTTCCGCCTCTGGAACTGGCCGAAGATCGCCGCGATCCCGTTGCTGGCGATCTTCTTCACCGTCGACGGCGCCTATTTCGCGGCCAACCTTACCAAGGTGCCCGCCGGCGGGTGGTTCCCGCTGCTGGTCGGGTTCATCATCTTCACCTTCCTGACGACCTGGTCGAAGGGGCGGCAGTTGATGATCGACCGGATGCATGAGGCCGCGATGCCGATCAAGGTGTTCATCGGCTCGGCGGCCAGCTCGGCGTCACGCGTGCCGGGTACGGCGGTGTTCATGACCTCCACCGCGGACGGCGTGCCACATGCGCTGCTCCACAACCTCAAGCACAATAAGGTGCTGCACGAGCGCGTCATCCTGCTGACCGTCAAGATCGTCAGTCAGCCCTATTGGCCCGCCAACGACCGTGCGGTGCGCGAGGAGCTTGGCAGCGGCTTCCACCGGCTCGTGCTGCGCTATGGCTTCATGGAGGATGCCGACGTGCCTGCGGCGCTGCGGCAGGTCCATAATTGCGGTGCGGACTTCAAGATGATGGACACCAGCTTCTTCCTGTCGCGGCAGACGCTGCTCGCGTCGGACAAGCCCGGCATGATGATCTGGCGCGAAAAACTGTTCGCGTGGATGCTTCGCAATGCGGAAAGCGCGATGGAGTTCTTCCGCCTGCCAACCAACCGTGTGGTCGAGCTCGGTAGCCAGATCGAGATCTGATCATGACGGATACGCTGCCAGCCCCGATCATCGTCACCGCCTTGTTCGGTCGCCAGGACACCGCGTTCTTCGACTCGATGCGCCGCGAGCATTTTCCGCCCGAGCGCAACCAGCTCGATGCGCATCTGACGCTGTTCCACCATCTGCCGCCCTCGGGGCTCGACGAGCTCAAGCACCGCCTGAACCAAGAAACGCGCGGCATTCGCTCCCCGCAGGCGCGCGTCGGCGGCCTGATGTCGCTTGGTCGCGGTGTCGCCTACCGGATTGAGTCCCCCGAGCTCGTCGGCATCCGGGAGCGCCTCGCTGACGCGTTCACCGGCATGCTGACGCCGCAGGACGCTGGCGGCTGGCGTCCGCACGTCACGATCCAGAATAAGGTCAGCCCGCAGGTAGCCAAGCTTTTGCTCGGCAATCTGCAGCGCGATTTCACCCCGAAGGACGTCGAAATAGCCGGTCTGGGCGCGTGGTGGTATCGTGGCGGACCCTGGGAAGCGATTTCCCGGCACATGTTCGCTTGACCGTCCGGAAACCGCTTCCTATAGGCCGCGCCTCGCAGGGAAGAATGCTTCCCTGACGGACGGTACGGCGAAGTAGCTCAGTTGGTTAGAGCACGGGAATCATAATCCTGGGGTCGGGGGTTCAAGTCCCTCCTTCGCTACCATTTTCAAATACATTCCACGGGTCGTTGACCACCAGGATCGCGTCGCTGCGAGCGAGCGCTAGCAATGTCAGCCCATGTTCGCGGGCGTGGTCGATCGCCAGGCTGGTCGGGGCGGAGATACCCACCAGCATCGGCGCGCCGGCGATCAGCGCCTTGTCGACCATCTCGAAGCTGATCCGCGACGTGACCAGGATGAAGCCGTCGACGGGCTGCGCAGCGATCGCCAGTCCGCCGACCAGCTTGTCGAGCGCGTTGTGGCGACCGACGTCTTCATAGGCCGCGATGACCTTTCCTGAGCGATCACAGGCTGCGGCCGCATGAATTGCCCCTGTAGCGGCGTTGAGCGGCTGATGGGCGCGTAACCCGGCCAAGGCGGCAAACAGCGCGGAGACGGGCGTGGCGGGCCTTGGCGGCGTTCTGGGCACCGGTTTGCGCAGTTGCTCGAGCCCGGAGATTCCGCAGAGCCCACAGCTCGTATCGCTGGTCCGATGGCGGACGCGGTCGTGAATGCGGCCCTTGCAGCGCTCGGACAGCCCGACGCGGACGATCCAGCCGGCCTCCGCCTCGAAGACATCGATGTCTCGGACATCGTCGGCGCTGTCGGCAAGTCGCTCGGTCAGCAGGAAACCGGTGGTGAACTCGGCCAGATCGGCTGGGGTCATCATCATCACCGCATAGCCGAGCCCGTCGATCTCGATCGCGACCGGTACCTCGATCGCGATCGCACGCTCGCCCGCAGTGATCGAGATCGGGGCGCAGGATCTTGATCGGCAATGTCCGTGAAATCATAGGAGGGCGAGGTCTTCCGGGGTGTTGATGTTGACGATCGGTCCGCCAGCCGGGATCGGCAGCGCGCCGATCGCCTCGGCCCAGCCACGCACCGACCGTCTCTGCGATGCCGCAATATGCGCGATCAGCGTGGCGGTCGACGCGGTTTCCCAATGGCCTAGCACGGGCGCTTCGGGGCAGTAGGCGGGCGCCCGTCGCAACAATGCGTCGAGCAGCCCGCGCGGCAGCCGCGGCATGTCGCAGGCGATCGTCAGGATCGACGTGAACCCGAGCCCGTTGGCGTACTGGAGCGCGCCTGCGATACCGCCCAGCGGACCAAGCCCGGGGCAGGGCAGGTCGGGGATCGCGCCATCCGGCCCGACGATCACCACTTGGTCGACATGATGCAACAGCAGTTCGCGCGCATGTTCGGCGAGCGCGCGACCGTCGAACATCGCGCGCGCCTTGTCCGACCCGAACCGCGACGATCGCCCGCCCGCCAGGACGACACCAAGAACATGCGGTTGGGTCAGCGCGTCTTCTCGATCCGCACAGGCACCGATTTCGCGGCGGGCACATGGCTTTCGCGGGCATGGTGAGCAACCGGCATGAGCAAATTGCACTCCGGGTAATACGCACCCAGGCAACCCTCGGGGATCGAATATTCGACCACGCGGAGCTTGTTCAGGCGACGGTCCGAATTGCCGCCGGCATCGCCGACCAGATCGACGTCGTCGCCATCGGTGATGCCCATCCGGATCATGTCGCTTCGGTTCATGAAGACGATGTCGCGCGTGCCCTTCACGCCGCGGAAGCGGTCGTGATAACCATAGACGGTCGTGTTGAACTGGTCGTTCGACCGCAGCGTCATCAGGCGGAAGCGACCCTCCGCCTCCTCGAATCCGGTGACGTTCAGCGCCTGTGGAATGTTGATTTCCGCCTTGCCGCTCTCGGTCTTCCATTCGCGATGTGCGGCCGGGACGCCCTTCCAGAAGCCGCCAGGCGTGAACATCTGGTCGTTGAAGTTCTTGAACAGGTCCGGATACGTCACCTCGATCGCATCGCGGACACGCGCATAATCGCGCACCCATGCATCCCAGTCGAGCTTCGGATTGGGCGCGAGCGTCGCCTTGGCGATCCCGGCGACGATCGCCGGCTCAGACAGCAGCGTCTCCGCGGCGGGCGTGGCCTTGCCCTTCGAGCCGTAGATCTGGCTGAACAGAATCCTCGATCGACACGCTCTGCGGCCCGGTGCCCTGCATATCGGTCTCGATCTCGCCCGAGGCAGGGAAGCAGATACGACGTCTCGCCCGGCAGCAGGTGCGAGCGATTGAGTTTGGTCGCGATATGCACGGTCAGGTCGAGCCCGCGCCATTTCGGCTCCATCCGCGCATGGTCCGGGATCGCGCGAACGAAATTGCCGCCGAGACCGATAAAGGCCTGCGCGCTACCATCGAGGACCGCCTCGCAGGCTTCGACCGTATCCCAGCCCTTGGCGCGCGGCGGCTCGAACCCGTATTGCCCCGCGAGTTTGTCGAGCGGCGCGAGTTCAGGCTTCTCGGTGATGCCAACGGTGCGCTGGCCCTGCACGTTCGAGTGGCCACGAACCGGGCCCATGCCCGCGCCGGGCTTGCCGATGTTGCCGCGGAGCAGCATCAGATTGACGACCATGTGGACGTTGTCGATCCCGCCGACATGCTGGGTCAGGCCCATGCCGTACACCGCGATGACTGCCTTCGACTTGGCATAGACCTTTGCGGCTGCCTCGATCTCGGTCCGGGGCAGGCCGCTCTCATGCTCGATCGTCGCCCAATCGGTCGCGCGCGACCTCGGCGAAAGCCTCGAATCCGGTCGTGTGCTCGGCGAGAAACGCGTGGTCGAGCACCGGCAGGCCGTTGATCCGCTTGGCGTTGTCGTCGGCCTCGATGAGATATTTGCACATCCCCATGATCGCGCCGACGTCGCCGCCGGTCTTGAGCTGGTGGTATTGCGACGCGATCGGCGTCGACTTGCCCGTGACCATCTCGATCGGGTTCTGCGGGTCCTGGAATTTCTCCAGCCCTCGCTCCTTAAGCGGGTTGAAGACGACGATCTCGACGCCACGCTTCGCACAGTCGCGCAACGGATGCAGGAACCGCGGGCTGTTCACCCCCGGATTCTGCCCGAAATAGAAGATCGCGTCGCACTTCTCGTAATCCGAGAGATGGATCGTGCCGACCGCCGAACCGATCGCCGACTTGAGGCCGACCGACGTCGTCTCGTGGCACATATTGGAGCTGTCAGGCAGGTTCTGGCTGCCATACATCCGCGCGAGCAGGCTATACATGTACGACGTCTCAAGGCTGGCGCGGCCAGAGGCGTAGAAGATGACCTTGGTCGGATCATAGGTCTTCAGCTTGGCGCCGATACCCGCGAACGCCTCATCCCAGCTGCACGCGGCGTATTTGTCAGTCGCGGCATCATATTTCAGCGGATGTGTGAGGCGCCCGGCCTGTTCGAGATCATAGTCCTTCCAGCCGATCAGTTCGCTGACCGTATGCTGCTCGAAGAACGCCGGCGTCACGCGGAACGAGGTCAGCTCCCAAGCGGTCGCCTTGGCACCGTTCTCGCAGAACTCCGCAACGTGCGGGTGCGCGGGTTTGCCCCAGGCGCAGCTCACGCACGCAAAACCGTCCGGCTTGTTCTGGCGCGCGAGCTCGCGAATCACCTCCGGCCCAACCTTCTCGCGCGCCGAAATCTCGACCAGCGACTTCATCGAGCCCCAGCCGCCTGCTGGTGCGGTGTAGTCTTCGATCTCTACGGTCCGGTCGTCGCTCATGCTCATCTCCGCTTTTGACCTCTAACGAAGCGGCAAAGCTTTCGATGCAGGCGGCACAGATTTACCGGCGGTTCAAATCCGGGCTCCGATCGCCTAGATGCCATCCGAATCTCCAAGGAATCACGATGACGACGCACACGACCCGCATGCTTATCCTCGGCTCGGGCCCCGCCGGGCTCTCGGCCGCGATCTATGGCGCGCGTGCCGGGATGGCGCCGATCGTCGTGCAAGGCATTCAGCCCGGCGGCCAGCTTACGACGACGACCGATGTCGAGAACTATCCCGGCTTCAAGGACGTGATCCAGGGCCCGTGGCTGATGGAGCAGATGCAGGCGCAGGCCGAGCATGTCGGCACGCGGATGATGTGGGACACGATCACGCAGGTCGATCTGACCAGCCGCCCGTTCCGCCTGATCGGCGACAGCGGCGACGTGTACGAGGGCGACACGCTGGTAATCGCGACCGGCGCGCAGGCGAAGTGGCTCGGCATCGACAGTGAGGAGCCGATGAAGGGCAAGGGCGTCAGCGCCTGCGCGACCTGCGACGGGTTCTTCTACCGCGGCAAGAAGGTGGCCGTCATCGGTGGCGGCAACACCGCTGTCGAGGAGGCGCTGTACCTCACCAACCATTCGCCCGACGTGACGCTGATCCACCGCCGCGATCTCGCTGCGGTCGGAGAAGATCCTCCAGGAGCGCCTGTTCGCACACAAGGGTGTGACGGTGCTGTGGAACAAGGAAGTTCGTGAGTTCGTCGACGGCGGCGGCAATGCAGGCTTGGTCGCGCTGGAGCTCGAGGATACGGTGACCGGCGAGCGCTCGCGGCTTGCGGTCGATGGCGGGTTCGTAGCAATCGGTCATCACCCGGCAACCGAGCTGTTCCGCGGGCATCTCGATCTCGATTCGGACGGGTATATCTCGGTCGAGACCGGTTCGACGCGGACCAGCGTCGAGGGCGTGTTCGCGTGCGGCGACGTGGCGGACAAGGTGTATCGGCAGGCGGTGACCGCGGCGGGCACGGGCTGCATGGCGGCGCTGGACGCCGAGCGCTTCCTGGCGGCGGCCGAGTTTGCGGAGCTTGCCGAAGCCGCCGAATAAAGTTCGCGCGCCCCTGTTGTCCTCCCCCGTCATCCTGACGAAAGTCAGGACCCAGAGCCAAGGGCGCAATCGCCTGTAACCCTGGATCCTGACGTTTGTCAGGATGACGAAATTGCTATTGTCCGGCGATCTCCGTGACGATCTTGCCGTACAGCGCGGCGGCATTCTCGACCCCGGCAAAGCTGTGCGACGCCGTGTCGAACCGCGTCACCCGCGCCCCGCCACGATACCGCGCAGCAAACGCCAACGCCGTGGCATCGCGCGCCGCGAGCAAAACGACAGCCCGGTCGCCCCAATCGTCGATCGCACCGCAAACCCGCGCCGCCAGCGCGTCCCCGTCTGCCAGCTTCGGGCGCGAGAGTTTCCTGACGCCGTTCACCAGTTTGCGCAGATCGATCTCCCCCGGATCATTCGATACCAGGATCGGGGATCGCGCAATCGCTCGGCATAGCGGGCGCGGATCGCGGCGGCGGGGGGCAGGTCGTCGGTCGGTTCGATCACCCAGGGGTTGGCGAGCACGACCCGGTCGATCCCCGCAGATCGTCCGAACAGCGCGAGCGTACTGGCGGCGTCGCAATTGCCGAAGCCGATCATGCGGGTGATGTGCGGGGCTTGCGCTCGGAACATGGCGGCGGCGGCGATAAGGTCGGGCTCGGTGGTGAGATAACCGCCATTGTTCCCGGTCAGATCACCGACGCCGCGCCGGTCGTAGCGGAACACGGGCGTGCCGGTGGCGGCCAGGCGTTGGGCTAGCATCGCCATCCCGCGGTGTGCGCCGCTGCGGATTTCGTTGCCGCCGGATACTATGAGAAGTCCGGTCGTGCCGGGGGCTTCGTCTAGCGTAGCAGCGAGCGATTCGCCCTCGCAAGCGAACCCGATCAGCCTTCGCATGATGCGATCCAGTGCGAGATATCGGCTGCAAGTTGCTGTGCGAGGGCGATATCGTTGCCTGGTTCGGAGCGGCGCCAGAGCGGTGCACCGGCGTAGGTCGCATCGGCCGCGCGGGGATCGGTGTCCAGGCGTACGACCCGGTATCGTCCGCCTTCAAACGGCACGGCATCTTGCAGTTCGGCAAGCATCCCGGGGGATAGGCGGTTGCCGGCGTACTCGCCTTCCCGAGCGGATTTACCCGCTGCGGCGCGCGTGCGTTCGAGGTCGCGGACGAGGTCGGAGCCGGTGTGGGGGGCGAGGTGCCAGCGGCCGGCGAGGTCGGCGTCGGTATCGAGTAGCGCGCCGCTTCTTATCGAAAGAGCGTAGCTATGGACGCCAAGCTGCTGTGTTAGTGCGCGATAGGCTCGGCGCTGCTCGGACAGCTTCGCATCAAGGGTTGTTACGACACTTTCGCCGGTGCCGGGGAAGTCGGGCAGCAGGCTGCCGATGCCGTGATCCGCGAGCGCGCGCAGGATGGTGCAGGTGAACTGGCGCGTCCGGTTCGCCTCCTCGAACAGGGGGAGCGCGGCGATGACGATCGGGCCGGTATCGGGCCCGAACCGCAGCATCGCTTCGCGGCCGCCGGGCCAGTCATAGGTGTCGAAACGGAGGCTGGTCATCCTGTTGGAGGCTAGACCCCCTATCAGGTTCAGACCAGCGCCTTGCCCGCGGCAAACTGGACGAGCGCACCGAACGTTTCGAGCATCTCGCCATCGATCTCGTCGTCTTCGATCAGGATACCGAGCCGGTCCTCGAGCTCGGTCAGCACGCTCGCCACCGCCATCGAGTCGAGTTCGGGCAACGCACCGAACAGCGGCGTGTCGGCGGTGAATGTGGCGACACGGTCGGCGCTGAGGCCGAGGATGTCGGCGAGGACGGCGCGTACCGTCGTTTCGACTTGGGAAGTACCTTCGAAGATCACGAGCATCGCCTGAACCGTTACGAACCGGGGTGCGCTAGCGTGTGGGGGTGAATTCGGCAACGGGTTCGCGCTTATGAGGCTTGGCGCTATTAGGGGTGGATGATCGCGCTCGACCCCATTCCGTACCCTATCGACCATGTCGCCTTGCGCGGTGCCGCGGAGGACGTGGCGCTGGTCGACAAGGTCGGGACGATGACCTTTGCCGAGCTTGAGACACGCGTGGCCGAGTTGGCTGGGTGGCTTGCGGGCAGGGGTCTTGCGGCGGGCGATCGGGTAGCGACGTGGTTGCCGAAGACGCGCACTGCCTGCCTGATGCCGCTGGCGGCGGCGCGCGCTGCGCTGGTGCATGTGCCGGTCAATCCGTTGCTGCGGCGGGCGCAGGTCGCGCATATTCTGGGCGATAGTGGCGCTCGGTTGCTAGTGACTCAGGGGTCGCGGGCCGGGACGCTGGAGAGTGACGATGTTCCGGACGGGTGTGTTGTTGTAGAAGAGAGCGACCTTCTTCCGTTCCCCCGCGAAGGCGGGGGGCCAGGGTTACAAAGCGCAACGCCCGTGATTCCTGGGCCCCCGCTTTCGCGGGGGAACGGTGAAAGGATGGGGCCGTCCGATGCCGATCCCGACAGCCTCGCCGCGATTCTGTACACGTCGGGGTCCACCGGCCGGCCGAAGGGTGTGATGCTCAGCCATGCGAACCTGTGGCTTGGGGCGGTCTCGGTCGCGCATTTTCTGAAGCTGGAGCCGAATGACCGCGTGCTGGGCGTGCTGCCGCTGTCGTTCGACTATGGTCAGAACCAGCTCTTCTCGACCTGGATCGCAGGCGCATCGGTAGCGCCGCTCGATTATCTGGTCGCACGCGACGTCGTGAAGGCGGTCGAGCGGGTCGAGGCGACGACGCTCGCCGGGGTGCCCCCTTGTGGGTGCAACTTCTGGAGGCGGAGTGGCCGGCGGAGACCGCGGCGCGGTTGAAGCGGCTGACCAACTCGGGCGGTGCGCTGACGCCGCGGCTGGTGCGCGGGCTTCGCGAGCGGTTTCCGGCTGCCGACGTGTACGCGATGTACGGGCTGACCGAGGCGTTCCGGTCGACCTATCTCGATCCTGCGCTGATCGATTCGACGCCGGATGCGATGGGGCGGGCGATTCCGTTTGCCGAGGTCTCTGTGGTGAAACCCGACGGAACGCGTGCGGCGCCGGGGGAGGCGGGGGAACTGGTGCATTCGGGGCCGTTGGTCGCGCACGGCTATTGGCAGGACCCTGAGCGGACGGCGCAGCGGTTTCGCCCTGCGCCGGACGGCGAGGGCATGGCGGTGTGGTCGGGGGATACCGTGGTCGAGGGCGAGGACGGGCTGTTGCGGTTCGTCGGGCGCGATGACGAGATGATCAAGAGTGCGGGGAACCGGATCAGCCCGCTCGAGGTCGAGGAGGCGGTTCTGGCCGGCAGCGAGGCGCGCGAGGCGGTTGCGGTGGGCGTGGCGGACGAGCGGTTGGGGCAGGCGATCGCGGTGATGCTGGCGGGCGATGCGGCTGGGGAGGCGGGTTTGCGCACGCGACTGCGGACCGCGTTGCCGAGTTTCATGCAGCCGGGTCTGTATCTCTGGCGGGATGAACTACCGCGCAATGCCAATGGGAAGCTGGACAGGTCTGCGATCGCTACTGAGGTAAGCGCATGTTCCGTCGCTAACGCGGGGCGCCAGTCTGGGCTCCCGCCTTCGCTGGGGAACAAGGAGGAGCGCGCATCATGAAACCGATGGGTGCTCTTCCCCCGGAGTTTGCGCGACAAGACGGTGCGTTGAAGATCGGCGGCCGGTCGGCTGACGATTGGGTCGCGCAGGCCGGCGACACACC
Organism: Sphingomonas sp. LR55; assembly: GCF_036856015.1. NCBI lineage: Bacteria > Pseudomonadati > Pseudomonadota > Alphaproteobacteria > Sphingomonadales > Sphingomonadaceae > Sphingomonas > Sphingomonas sp. LR55. The sequence continues at coordinate 1,653,534 of NZ_JASPFO010000001.1, read as the reverse complement.
GCTGTTCGTCTACGACATGGCGATCATCGCCGCCCGAATCGCCCGGTTCCGCGCGGCGATGCCGGCGATCGATCTGCATTATGCGATCAAGGCGAACCCGCATGCCGATTTGCTGACCGCAATTGCGCCGCTGGTCGATGGGCTCGACGTCGCCTCGTCGGGCGAACTCGCCAAGGCGCTGGTCGTCAAACCTGCCGCGTCGATCAGCTTTGCCGGTCCCGGCAAGCGCGATGACGAGCTCTCGGCCGCGATCATCGCCGGCGCCACGCTCAACGTCGAATCGGAGGGCGAGGCAGCGCGGGCATTCGCGATCGGCGATCGGCTCGGGCGGACGCCGCGGATGGCAGTGCGCGTGAACCCCGATATCGAACTGCGTGGGTCGGGGATGCGGATGGGTGGTCGCGCGTCGCCGTTCGGCGTCGATGCGGTGCGCGCGTCGACCTTGGTCAAGGCGATCATCGCAGCGGGAGCGGACTGGCGCGGCTTCCACATCTACGCCGGCAGCCAGGCTCTCGATCCGGCTGCGATCATCGAGACGCAGGTCGCGACGATCGCGCTCGCCGCGCGATTGGCGGACGAGGCTGGCGTCGCACCCCCGCTCGTCAATCTCGGCGGTGGTTTCGGCGTGCCCTATTTCGCGGGCGACGTGGCACTCGACGTCGAGCGGGTCGGTGAGGCGCTGGCCGAAGCGCTGGCATCCCGCCCGCCCATTCTCGCTGAAACCCGGTTCGCGATCGAACTCGGCCGCTGGCTCGTTGCCGAGGCCGGCGTCTATCTTACCCGCGTCGTCGACGTGAAGCAGAGCCAGGGTGAGACCTTCGTCATCGTCGATGGCGGGCTCAATCACCAACTCGCCGCCAGCGGCAATTTCGGCACCGTCGTCCGCCGCAATTACCCGATCGCGGCCGCCGCGCGGATGGGCGAGACCCCGACCGAAACCGTCTCCGTCGTCGGTCCGCTCTGCACACCGCTCGACCGCCTCGGCGACAAGATCGCTCTTCCGCGAGCCGAGGTCGGCGATCTGATCGCGATCTTCATGGCCGGTGCCTATGGCGCCAGCGCCAGTCCTGTCGCGTTCCTCGGGCATCCACCGGCCATCGAGATCGTTACTGGTCCATAACCCCGACTGCCGACGGCGCGGGCGTGCATGGTTACGGGGCGCTCCTAACGCTATCTTCACCTGTTCCTTGCATAGCCGAGGCTGAGTTTAGCCGTTCGCCGGATGTCCGGTGGCCGGTGTGGCGCCAGGAGAAAGTGCCCATGCGTTCCGGATCCGTTTCGAAGACAGTGATGACCATCGGCCTCGCCGCAACCACGCTGAGTGCGTGCGCGACGACGTCGACGCGTCCCGCATTGCCGCCCGCGCCGTTCGTTGCGAACCAGGAGTTGCCGGGCGAGGAATATGTCATCGGGCCGCTCGATCAGCTCAACATCTTCGTCTGGCGCAATCCCGAATTGTCGTCGAAGGTCCAGGTCCGTCCCGACGGTCGGATCACGACCCCGTTGATCAACGATATGCCCGCCGTCGGCAAGACGCCTGCGATGCTCAGCGACGACATCAAGAAGGCACTCGGGTCCTATATCAAGGACCCGATCGTATCGGTGATCGTCGAGAATTTCAGCGGGACCTATAGCCAACAGGTCCGCATCGTCGGCGCGACCGAAAAGCCCGCCTCGATTCCCTATCGCGCCAACATGACGTTGCTCGACGCGATGATCGCGGTGGGTGGCCTCAGCCAATATGCCGCAGGGAACAAGGCGCGGCTGGTGCGGTACGATCGCACCACCGGCAAGCAGACCGAGTTCGCGTTGCAGATCGGCAATCTGCTCAAGAAGGGCGATTCGTCGGCGAACGTTCAGCTCGAGCCCGGCGACGTGATCATCATTCCCGAATCGATGTTCTGAGGCACGCCCAGATGAACGGGATCTATGACGAGGTGCGCATCGCGCTCCACACGATCTGGACGCGGCGTTGGCTGGCGCTCGCGGTAGCCTGGGGCGTGTGCGTGCTCGGCTGGCTGATCGTGTCGCAGATCCCGAGCCGTTACGAATCGACTGCGCGCGTGTTTGTCCAGATGCAGACGATCCTGCCCGCGGGAATGGATGGCGTACCGCAGACCGTGCCGATGACCGTCGACACGATCCGCACCACGCTGATCTCCGCGGTGAACCTCGAAAAGGTCGTCCGTGGCACCGATCTGGCGAACACCGTGTCGAGCGACCGCGACGTCGCGGACCGGGTTGCGAGCCTGGCCCCGAACATCAAGATCCTGTCGCAGCAGGATAACGTCTTTCAGATTACGACCAGCGCCTCCAGTCCCAAGCTCGCACGTCAGATCACGCAGAAGCTGATCGACCTGTTCGTCGAACAGAATCTCGCCGGCGATCGCTCCAAGACGTCGCAGAGCCTGACGTTTCTGGACCAGCAACTCGGGGCGCGTCAGAAGCAGCTCGCGGATGCCGAGGCCAAGCGCGCGGATTTTCAGAATCGCTATCTTGGTAGCCTGCCGGGGACCGGGTCGGTCAGCGACCGGATCAGTGCCGCGCGCTCGCAGATGTCTCAGGTCGATGGCGATCTGGCCGCGGCGCAATCGAGCCTGTCGGCAGTGCAGGGGCAGATGGCGGGAACCCCGGCGACCGTGCCGGGTGCAGGCGGTATCGCAGGTGCAGCGGGTCCTGCGCGTGCCCGTCTTCAGGCGATCCAGGGCCAGCTCGCCGACGCCCGTGCGCGCGGCTATACTGAAAATCATCCCGACGTCATTGCGCTCAGGAGCCAGCTTGCGGCGGCAACGGCGGCCGCGCGCAGCGAACCTCTTTCGGGCGGCAGCGGTGCGGGTAGTGCGCAGAACCCGCTTTACGCCTCGCTCCAGTCGATGGTCGCGGATCGCACGGCGACGGTGGCGTCGTTGCGGATGCGCCGCAGCCAGTTGCAGGGCGATCTCGACCTGTTGAACTCGAAGCTGACCGGCGATCCCGAAGTCGCCGCCGAGCAAGGCGCGATCGATCGCGATTACCAGGTGCTCAAGGATCAGTATGACGCGCTGCTGAAACAGCGCGAGCAGACCGCGATCATCGGCCAGGCACAGTCGCAGAGCGATCATGTGAAGTTCAGCGTGATCGACCCGCCGACGATGCCGAGCACGCCGAGCGCACCCAACCGTATGCTGCTGCTGACGGGCGTTCTGGTGGCGGGGCTGGCCGCCGGGATCGGTGCGGCGTTTGCGATGGGCCAGTTGCGCGCGACGTTCGCGACCAGCAACCGACTTGAGAATGTGGCGGGGATGCCGGTCATCGGCTCGATCAGCGAAGTCGTTACGCGCGTGCAATCGAGATCATCGCCGCCGTAGGTACAAGATGTTCCTGGGCGGCACCGCTGCATTGGGTGCCGCCTATGTGCTGCTGCTGGGGGTCGAGATCCTCCAGCGCGGTTTGGCGGCCTGAAGGGTATGACCGTGACGAAACCTGATCGCGAACCCTCGCTGCTCGAGCGCGCAGCCAAAGTGTATGACTTCAACGCACACGCGCGTGCTCGCAACATTGGGGCGGACGCGCCGATTACGCCCGAGCCAGCTGAAGTGCCGGCGGCTGTAGCGCCCGTCGTTGAACCTGCAGCGCCTGTTGTTAAACCAGATGTTGCGGCGCGTCCGCTCGATGTCACCGAGTCCACATTCCTGGCGATCCCCGAGGCGCTCCGCGCGCCGGTCGGCGATGAATTTGCCGACGACGTCTATTACCCGGAGGAGCCGGACGACACTGCGCGGATCGACCGCGGGATGTTGGCGGCGAATGGCATGATCGTGCCCGGCGCCCCGGTGGGTCCGCTGGCCGAGGAGTTCCGCCTGATCAAGCGCCAGTTGCTGATCGCCAGCGCGCGCATCGCCGAGAGCGACAGCCCCGACAAGGCGCGGATGATTCTGGTCTGTTCGGCTCGGCCCGAAGACGGCAAGACGTTCTGCGCAATCAACCTTGCGCTTTCGATTGCGGCCGAGCGCGATACCGAAGTACTGCTCGTCGATGCCGATGTCGCCAAGCCGGACATCGTCAATCAACTCGGGTTGGCGGATAGTCCCGGTTTGCTCGATGCGCTCGGCGATGCGCGGATCGACGTCGAGGATCTCGTGATCCATACCGACGTGCCGCATCTGGCGATCCTGCCGGCCGGCACGAAAACGGCTATGGATACCGAGCTGCTTGCCAGCGCGCGTACCCGGGCGGTGATCACGCGGCTGCTCGCCGCCAATCCACGCCGGATCATCATCATCGATTCGCCGCCCGCACTCGCCGCCTCGGCAGCCTCGGTGCTGGCGATGCGCGTCGGGCAGGTAATGCTGGTCGTCCGCGCCGATCGCACGCCCGAGAGCGAGCTCCGTGCCGCGGTCAATATCCTCGACGGATGCGAGCATATTCAGCTCGTTCTCAACGCTGTATCGTTCGTTCAAGGCGGCGCGCGGTTCGGCAGTTATTACGGTCAGGACAATGTCCAATGATGCGTCACGCAACTCGCAGCCTCGCATGGGCTGGCGGTGCGGTGACGCTCGCTGCAGCTGCCATGCCAGCCGCCGCACAGGACACGCGCCGGGTCACGATCACGCCGTATATCGAGGCAAGCCAGATCCTCGACGCCGATCTGAGCGGTGGCGACACGCTGACCTATACCAGTCTCGCCGCGGGCATCGACGCAGCGATCGCCACGCCGCGTGTGGCTGGGCAGGTCAGCTATCGCTATGAGCGCCGGTTCGCATGGAACGGCGATGTCGGCGATAACGACATCCATTCGGGTCTCGCGCGCGTCGACGCGAAGCCGAACCGCAACCTGACGATCGAAGCGGGTGGCATCGCCACGCGCACCCGGTCGGATATTCGCGGCGCCGCGCCTGGCTTGCTCGTCGGCAATGTCGACAACGTCGCGCAGCTGTACGCGGTCTATGCGGGCCCCAGTTTTACGGGCACCGCCGGCCCCGTCACGTTCAACGCCAATTACCGGCTAGGCTATACCAAGGTCGAGACGCCGACCTTCGCCGATACGAGCATCGGGGGCCAGCGGCTCGACTATTACGACGATTCTGATCGGTCATACGGCGACTGCCAATGCCTCCGTCGCGCCCGGCATGATCGCGCCGTTCGGCGTGACGCTGAGCGGCGCCTATGACCGTGAAACCGCCAGTCAGTTGAAGCAGCGCTATGAGGGCTATTACGGTCGTGGCGACGTGCTCCAACCGATCTCTCCCTACGTCGCGTTGACCGCGGGGGTCGGTTACGAGAAGATCGAGACGAGTCAGAAGGATGCGTTGGTCGACGCGACCGGCGCGCCTGTTCTCGACAAGGATGGTCGGTTCGTGACCAATGCCGCATCCCCGCGGCGGATCGCATACCGGACCGACGGCATCTATTACGATGCGGGCGTGGTCTGGCGGCCAAACCGCCGTACGTCGGTCGAGGGGCATGTCGGCAAGCGCTATGGCTCACTCAGCTATACCGGTACCGCCACCTATCAGGCATCGCAGTCGGTCGGTCTTGCGGTCAACGTCTATGACGGCGTCCAGACCTTTGGTCGCCAGCTCCGCACGGGCCTGAGCAATCTCCCGACTAGCTTCGTCTCGGGCCAGCAACAGGGCTTTGGCCAGCAGTTCAACGGGTGTGTGTTCGGCTCCAGCGGCGCGCAGCCGGGGGCGTGCCTCGACGACGTTTTCCAGTCGATCTCGACGTCGAGCTACCGCGCCCGCGGGATCGACGGCGTGCTTATCGCGACGCGTGGCCGGTCGACCTGGGGCGCGGGCTTGGGCTATGCCAGCCGCAAGCTCTATGCGCCAAGGCTCTCGCCGGGCATTGTCGTCAGCGGTCTCGACGACCAGAGCTATTACGGGCAGCTCTTCTACGCGCGGTCGTTGACCCCGGTATCGGGCATCAACGCCGATCTGTTCGCGAATTACTATGACAGTGGCGTCGAGGATAGCACCGGCGACAGCAACGTTTGGTCCTATGGCGGCACCGGCACCTATTATCACAATTTCGGACGACTCGGCACTACCGCGTCGCTCGGACTTTACAGCTTCAAGGTCGGTGACCTCGACAGCGACTGGTCGGCGCAGGCGCTGATCGGTGCGCGCTATCAGTTCTGAAGGCGAGAGCAGATGTACGACGAACATTACGGACTGACGGGTCGGCCTTTCCAGCTTACCCCTGATCCCAAATTCTGGTTCGAGACCGCCACGCACCGGAAAGCGATGGCGTATCTCGGCTATGGCTTGGCGCAGGGCGAGGGCTTCATCGTCATCACCGGCGACATCGGCGCGGGCAAGACGACGCTCGTCGGTCACCTGATGGACACGATCGACCACCAGCGACTGAACGCGATTCTGGCTGGTATCGACCGCGATCGAGGCGGACGACTTGCTGCGGATCGTCGCGACCGAATTGCACGTCGATCCGGCGGGGCTGACCAAGGCCGAACTGCTGACCACGATCGAGCGTGGGCTCCATGCGGTCGCACGCACCGGCAAGCGTACGCTGCTGATCGTCGACGAGGCGCAGGCGTTGCCCGTCTCGGCACTCGAAGAACTGCGGATGCTGTCGAACTTCCAGGCGGGCGGGCATGCGCTGTTGCAGATCGTCCTGCTCGGCCAGCCCGAGTTCCGTGATCGCTTGCACGGGTCGGAGCGGCTCGAACAGCTCCGCCAGCGCGTGATCGCGATCCATCATCTCGATCCGATGGAGGAGAGCGAAGTCTCGGACTATCTCGCGCACCGCCTGTCCGTCGTCGGCTGGACCGGCAATCCGGACTTTACCGACGATGCGTTTGCGGCGTTTTACGCAGGGTCGGCGGGTGTGCCCCGTCGCCTCAACCTGCTGGCGGGCCGCGTGATGCTGTATGCCGCACTAGAGGATCTTACGGTCATCGATGCCGCGGTGGTGCGGTCGGTGCAACGCGATCTCGAAGGAGATCTCCCGACACTGGCCACCGATACGGGAAAGGGCGCTGTTGCCGCGGTCGCCCCCGCCGAGTCCACCGCACAGCCTGCGCCGACCGTCGAAGCACCGCGTAGTGATCCGGCAACCGAAGACCGCATCGCGGCGCTGGAGGCACGGGTGGAGTTGCAGGATAAGGCGCTGCGGCGCGTCCTCACCTTGCTGGTCGATTGGGTCGAGAGCGATACGGATAAGCCCGAGTACGCGCCGATCCGCGGCGTAGCCGCCTGGCATGACGCTGCATAAGATGCCTGTTCTCAATGGCATGTCGGTCGATGTTGAGGACTGGTTCCAGGTCGGTGCCTTCGAGAAGGTCATCGACAAGGCCGACTGGGACTCGCTCCAGCCGCGTGTCGAGGCGAACACCGACGCCGTCCTTGCGCTGTTCGCCGAGCGCGACACGAAGGCAACGTTCTTTACGCTCGGCTGGGTCGCGCATCGCTACCCCGCGCTGATCCGCCGGATCGTCGATGCCGGGCACGAGATCGCCAGTCATGGCTGGGATCACCAACGCGTCTTCACGATGACGCCGGAGGTATTTCGTGCTGACCTAGTCCGCGCGCGTAAAGCGATCGAGGATGCGGCAGGGACGAAGGTCACCGGTTACCGCGCGCCGAGCTTCTCGATCGATCAGCGTACGCCTTGGGCGCATATCGAACTGGCGGAGGCGGGCTACACCTATTCTTCTAGCGTCGCGCCGGTGAAGCACGACCATTATGGCTGGCTCGACGCCCCGCGCTATGGGTTCAAGCCGCTCGCGGACAATGCGCTGATCGAGGTGCCGGTGACGGTCGCCAGGTTCGGAGAGCGCAAGCTCGCCACCGGCGGCGGGTTCTTCCGCCTGCTCCCCGCGGCGATCACCGACTTCGCAGTGCGTCAGGTCAACGGCGAAGATCGCCCGGCGATGTTCTATTTTCACCCCTGGGAGATCGATCCGGCGCAACCGCGAGTCGATGCGGCACCGATGCGCTCGAAGATCCGTCATTATTCGCGGCTGGGCGCGATGGCTGGGAAATTGCGCGGGTTGCTCGGCCGTCACGACTGGGGCCGCGTCGACGCGGTCGTCGCGCGCGAAGCGGCCCGACTGGCGTGACCGCGCCGATGCCCGTGGGCGTGCGCGAAGCGGACCTTCGCGATCCGGTCGAGTGTGCCAGGATCGCCGCTTTCGTAGCGGTGACCGAGGGCGCTACGCCATTCCACCTGCCGGCGTGGAGCCAAGCGGTCCAGGACGGATGTGGGCAACGCGCGCGTTACTTGCTCGCCGAGCATTCCAGCGGGGCGATTGCCGGGGTCCTCCCGCTGTCCGAAATGCGCTCACCGCTGTTCGGCCGCGCACTGGTGTCGACTGGGTTCGGCGTCGATGGCGGCATTTTGGGGAGGTCGATCGAACCACTCGCAGCGGGGGCTTGGAACCTTGCGCTGAGGACTGGCTGCCCCTCGGTCGAACTGCGCGGCGGTCCCGCACCGGAGGGTTGGACGAGCGACGACACCAGCTATCTCGGTTTCGCGCGGGATCTGGCGGCGGACGACGACGCCGAACTGCTTGCGATCCCGCGTAAGCAGCGTGCAGAAGTGCGTCGTTCGCTTGGGTTCGATCTTGAGATCATCACCGGCACAGACCGGAAATTGCTCGCCGAGCACTACCGGGTTTATGCCGAGTCGGTCCGAAACCTTGGCACACCGGTGTTTCCTGCCAAGCTTTTCCGCAGCGTTGCCAGCATGATGGATGCGGATGTTCTGACCGTCCGGCATGAGGGCAGGGCGGTCGCCAGCGTTCTCAGTCTGTATTTCGACGGCACCGTCTATCCGTATTGGGGTGGCGGGACCGACGCCGCGCGCGGCTTCGTGCCAACGACCGGATGTATTTCGCGCTGATGGCGCACGCCCGCGCGGGGCTGTACGCGGTTCGATTTCGGGCGTTCGAAGACCGGCACGGGCGCGGCTGCGTTCAAAAAGAACTGGGGCTTCACGCCCGAGCCACGGCTTTATGCCAAGCGCAGCAGCGGCCCGGCCCGCGAGGTGAACCCGCTCAACCCAAAATATGCGCTGATGGTGCGGACGTGGAAGCGCCTCCCGCTATGGGCCGCGACTGCTGCAGGACCGTGGATTTCCCGAGGCCTGGGGTGAGCCTGCTCTTCCTCGCGCATCGCGTACCGTTTCCGCCCGATCGCGGCGACAAGATCCGCAGTTTCCACATCCTCCAGTATCTGGCGCGACGTACGCCGGTGCATCTGGTGGCGTTCGCCGACGATGAAGCCGACTTCGATCCGCCGACCGCGTTCACTGACCTTCTCGCGAGTTGCAAGATCCTGCCACGGAAGAAGTCGCAGAAGCGCGCCGCGATCGAAGCGCTGGCCACGGGTAAGCCGGTATCGCTGACCGCGTTCGCCAGCGCGGCGATGCAGGCTGCAGTCGATCGCGTCCTGCCTGAGGTCACGAGCACCTACTGCTTCTCGGGCCAGATGGCGCAGTATCTGCCGGTCGGCGGGCCGCCGGTCGTCATGGATTTCGTCGACGTCGATTCCGCGAAGTTCGCCGGATTCGCCGAAGACACGCGCGGCCCGATGCGCTGGATGATGCGCCGCGAATCCCGTCTACTCGGTGCATTCGAGCACGATGTTGCGGCCCGCGCTTCCGCCAGCCTGTTCGTCAGCGAGGCCGAGGCCGCGCTGTTCCGCGCAGGCGGTGCGGCGGGGCGGATATTGGCTGTCGAGAACGGCATCGATTCGGTGAAGTTCGATCCGGCTGCGGACTTTGCAAACGTCGAAAGTAAGTACCCCCGGCGAAGGCCGGGGCCCAATTGGAGAGGTCGCAGTAATGGGGGATGGTCCTTTGCCATCGATATCCCCCAATTGGACCCCGGCCTTCGCCGGGGTGGATGGTGCGGGTGATTCGAATGGTTCCCCCCTCATCGTCTTCACCGGACAGATGGACTACCGCCCCAACATCGACGCGGTGACGTGGTTCGCGCGCGACATCCTCCCGCTGATCCGCAAACGCCACCCCGCGCATTTCGCGATCGTCGGCCGCGCACCGACCGCCGCAGTCCAAGCGCTGGCGGGTGACCACGTCACCGTCACCGGCGCGGTCGACGACGTCCGCGGCTGGCTCGCGGCTGCTGCCGTCTGCGTCGCGCCGTTGAAACTCGCGCGCGGCATCCAGAACAAGGTGCTCGAAGCCATGGCGATGGCGCGCCCTGTGGTCGCATCCACGGCAGCGGCGGAAGGTATCGACCACGCCGACACGATCCGCGTCGCGGACACCGCGCAGGACTTCGCCGACCGCATAGCCGCGCTGATCGAAACGCCTGGGACCGCCGCCGCGCTAGGCCAAGCCGCCCGCGCGCAGGTTATCCGTCGGTACGGCTGGGACGCCCGGCTCGCCCCGCTCGACGCTCTGCTGGGCCTCGCACCGTGACCGCATGGCGCCGCCACGGCCTCGCGCTCGCGCTGGTGGCGGCGCTGATCCTGCTGACGTTCCACAGCGATGTCGTCGGTCTCGCGCATATCTGGTGGACGAGCACCACCTTTGGGCACTGCCTCTTCATCGGCCCGGTGATCGCCTGGCTAGTTTGGCAACGCCGCATCGAACTCGGCCAACTGACGCCGACAGGGTGGTGGCCAGGCCTGGCCTTGGTCGCGGCTGGAGGATTCGGCTGGCTGATGGGTGATGCCGCGTCGGTCGGCTTCGCACGCCAATTGGGCCTCGTGATGATGCTGCAAGGCGCGGTCGTGACGATCCTCGGCCCGAATGTCGTGCGCGGCCTGCTGTTTCCGCTCGCCTACGCCGTATTCCTGGTGCCGTTCGGCGAGGGACTCGAGCCACCGTTGCAGGCGGTGACGGTCGCGATCGTCATGCCGCTGCTCCACCTCGTCGGCGTGCCCGCAGTCGTCGACGGCGTGCTGATCCACGCCGGACGCTATTATTTTGAGGTCGCCGAAGCGTGTTCGGGGGCCAAGTTCGTCATCGCGATGGTCGCGTTCGGGGTGCTCGTCGCCAATGTGTGCTTCGTGTCGTGGCGCCGCCGCGTGGTCTTTCTCGTCGTTTCGATGGTCGTGCCCGTCATCGCCAACGGGTTTCGCGCGTTCGGGACGATCTGGGCGGCGGACCTGACCTCGGTCGAGGCCGCAACCGGGTTTGATCACATCGTCTATGGCTGGGTGTTCTTCGGCTTGGTGATGGCGGGGGTGCTCGCAATCGGCTGGCGCTGGTTCGACCGCGCGCCCGACGATCCCGCGTTCGATCCGGCAACCCTCCAGACGCCACCCCGCCACCGCATCGATCTCGCCATCGCCGCTGCGTTGACCCTGGCGACGGTCGCGCTGTTCCCCGCCTGGAGTGCGGTCGTCGCCAGACGGGCGCAACAGCTGCCCGCGCATATCGACCTGCCCGAAATCCCCGGCTGGCACCGCGTCCCCGTCAGCACTCGCGCGCCGTGGACGCCCTATTATCCCGGCGCGGACCACTATCTGTTCGGCCGCTATGCCGATGCCTCGGGCGCGACCGTCGACATGAGCATCGCAGTCTTTGGCAGCCAGCATGAAGGCAAGGAGCTGATCGCGTTCGGCACCGGGGTGCTACGGCAGGAGGATCGCTGGGTACGCGTCGCCGACATTCCCGCGATCGCCGGCGGCAGCGTAATGCGGATCACCGCGCCCGGCCCCGTGGAGCGGATCGTCGCGACGTGGTACCGGGTCGGCGACGCAACGACGAACGACGAGACGCTGGTGAAGATCGAGACGATGAAGGCGCGGCTGCTCGGCGGTCCGCAACGCGCAGTGGCGATCCACCTCTCAGCCGAGGGTGCGGATCCGCGTCCGATCGTCCGGTTTCTCGGCGCGCTCGGACCGCTGGACCGGGTCGCCGATCACGCCGCAGGGATGCGCTGAATGTGCGGCATCGCCGGGATCTTCCATCCGGGCACACCCAAGCCGGTCGAGCCCAACCGCATCCTCGCGATGATCGCTGCACAGGCGCATCGCGGCCCCGATGGCGACGGCATCTGGACTGCGCCGGGCGTCGGTCTCGGCCATCGCCGGCTGTCGATCATCGACCTCGAAGGCTCGCCGCAGCCGATGTCGGACGGTACGCTGACAATCACCTACAATGGCGAAGTTTATAATTTCGCCGAGCTCCGCACCGAACTGACCGCGAAGGGCGCGCGCTTCCGGACCGAGGGCGATACCGAAGTTCTGCTTCACGCCTGGCGCGCGTGGGGACCGTCGATGCTCGACCGGCTGAACGGCATGTTTGCGTTCGCGATCCACGATCTCGGCCGCGCACACGCTGTTCCTCGCGCGCGACCGGATGGGCGTAAAGCCGCTCCATTATGTCGAGCTCGCGGACGGATCCCTTGCGTTCGCGTCTGAGCTGAAGGGCTTGCTCGCGCACCCGCAGCTCCGCCGCGTACCCGATCTAAGCGCGGTCGAGGACTACCTCGCTTTCGGGTATGTCCCCGATGACGCCTGTCTGGTCGCAGGCGTGAAGAAGCTTGCGGCCGGCCATTTCCTGCTCGTCGAACGCGGCCGACCTGTCCCAAGCCCGCGCAAATGGTGGGACCTCGACTTCTCCAACCGCGCGACCGGCTCGGCCAAGGCGTTGGGCGAGGAACTGGTCGACCGGATGCGTGCGGCCGTGCGCTCGCGGATGGTGGCGGACGTGCCGCTTGGCGCGTTCCTGTCGGGCGGCGTCGACAGCTCGGCAGTGGTCGCACTGATGGCGGAGGCGAGCCCCAAGGCGGTTCGCACCTGCACGATCGGCTTCGACGAAGCGGGCCATGACGAGCGGGAATACGCCGACACCGTCGCGCGTCGCTTCGCCACCGATCACCGCGAACGCGTCGTCCAGTCGGGCGATTTCGGGCTGATCGACACGCTGGTCGCGAGTTTCGACGAACCCTTTGCCGATGCCTCTGCGCTCGCAACCTATCGGGTCTGCGCGCTGGCGCGGGAGAACGTGACCGTCGCGCTTTCCGGAGACGGCGCCGATGAAGCGCTCGCCGGCTATCGTCGCTACAAGTTCCAGGCAGCGGAAGAGCGCATTCGCGGATTGCTGCCCGAGCATCTTCGGGAGGACGTGTTCGGCACGCTCGGCCGCTGGTATCCGAAGGCCGACTGGGCACCGCGACCGATGCGCGCGAAATCGACGTTGGTCGCACTCGCGATGGGCGGCGGCGAGGCGTATGCGCGGTCGGTCGGCGTGACCACGCCCGAACTGCGCGCGGACCTCTTCAACGCCAGCGCGCGTGCCGCCCTCCAGGGTCATCGTGCCGAAGACCGCTACGCCGCGACGATGGCGAACGCGCCCGCCCGCGACGCAATCGACCGCGCGCAATATGCCGACATCAAACACTGGCTGCCCGGCGATATCCTGACCAAGGTCGACCGCACGAGCATGGCGGTAGGTCTCGAAGCGCGCGAGCCGTTGCTCGACCACCGCCTGATCGAGTTCTGCGCGACGCTGCCCGCCAATATGCGGCTGCGGCACGGCGAGGGCAAATGGCTGATGAAGAAGGCGATGGAGCCCTATCTCCCGCGCGAGATCCTGTATCGGCAAAAGATGGGCTTCGTGACGCCGATCAGTGCGTGGTTCCGCGAAGGGCTGGCGGGCGAGGCGTCGGCGCTGGCCAGGTCGCGGACGCTGGGCGAGACGGGATGGTTCGACATGGCGACGATCGCGCGGATCGCGGATGAACACAGAATGGGGCGCGCCGAGCATGGCCGAACGCTCTGGCAGTTCGTGATGCTCGAACGCTCGATGAAACGGATGTTCGGCTAGGCGTTCAGTGGAGCTTGCCGCCGTCGCCGGCTTGAGCCCGAGCAATCAATTCGTCGAGCGCGGCTTCGTCGAGCCGGCCGGCGGTGCGCAACGCCGCTTCGGGGGTCATGGCGATGACCGTTCCGTCCGGCCCATCGATGATAACCTCGCCATGCTCATGGAAAACGTCACGGGGCTGGGCGTGCGGACGGGTCATCGCGCTTCTCCTGTTATTCGGGATCAACGCCGCACCAACGGGATGGGTCCGAACTGCTGACTCAACGCTCAGGACGCGACCAGTTCGCCCATCCAGCGGTCGAACAACTGCGGCCACAGCGATCCGGGCGAGCGTGGTGACAGGCGCGTACCGAAGCCGTGGCCGCCATGCTGGAGAAAGTGCGCCTCCGCCGGAATACTGGCGCGACGTGCTGCCGCGAGCGTGTCGACGCTGTTGGCGACGGGGACGGTGGTGTCGTCCTCGGCATGGACGAGGAACAGCGGCGGGTCGCCCGCCTTCAACTGCCGGTCGACCGCATAGCGCGCCTGGACTGCGGGCAACGGGTCGGGGCCGAGCAGGTTGGCGCGCGATCCGCCATGGCTTCGGCCGGGGTCCATGTTCGAGACGGCGTACATGAGGCCGGCCCATGCGGGGCGCGCCGAGTGACGATCGGCGGCGTCGACCGGGCGATAGGCCTTGAACTCGTGCAGGACCGTCAGCGAGCCGGCGAGATGCCCGCCTGCCGAGAAGCCGAGCACGCCGAGCTTCTCCACCCTGATCCCGTAGAGGCGGGCGTTGGCGCGTATCAGCCGCATCGCCCGCTGTGCGTCGGCGAGCGGCACGTCGGCGCGGTCGGCCCAGCCTTCGCCGGGCAAACGGTAGCTCAGCACGAACGCGGTGATCCCGAACGCATTCAGCACGCGCGCGACGTCGATGCCTTCGTTGCGGAGCGACGTGATCGAATAGCCGCCGCCGGGGACGATCAGCACCGCGCGGCCATCGGGACGCACAGGACGGAACACGCCGACTTCGGGACGCACCACGCCGCGCATCTGAAAATCGCGATACCCATCGGGATAGCGCGGCATGCGCGGCTGCGGGATCGGCAAAGGGTTCGGCGCGCCTGACGGGATGCCCGGCCACAGCGCGAACCGCTCGGCGGGGGGCCAGATCGGCAGGTCCGTCGCACGCGGCTGGCCAGCGGTGAGCTGCCCACCGGTCCGCGCGAATGCGGCGGGCGCCAGGCCGGCGGCGATAGGAAGGCTAAGGAGTGAACGGCGATCGAAAGTCATCTGGCAATTCTAGACGATCCCTGCACGTTCGGGGAGGGGAGCATGACACGATCGGTAATTATTCCGGGCGAAAGCCATCAGAAGACCGCGAGCGCCGCGTGCAACGTGAGTGCCACCAGCATGACGCTCGACAGCATGAAGAAGACGAACCGATCGCGGACTCGGTTGCTGGTCGCTTGGACTAGGCTGTGCACGATCCGCAGGCCGACATACGCCCAGGCGATCCAGGAATTGATCCCGTTGCCCGTCCCGCTCAGCGCCAGCACGGTGCATACCGCGTAGAACAGCGTCGGCTGCTCCATCAGGTGATTGTGGTTGTGCGCCTTCCACTGGACCTGGGGCGGTAGCGATCGATCTGCGTCGGACGCCTTGGTGCCGACGAGTTTGCCCATGTCTACGCCGGCCGCCTTCATCGCCGGTAGCCGGGTGGTGAGCGTCCACGCCAGCATCACGAGCGTCCACGCGATGAGGACGACCATCGGTCGCAGGATGTCGCTGTGCATAAAAAGCCTCCCCGGTTATCCGGATGAGGCTGCCTCAATTGCCCGGAAGGGGCAACGGTATCTCTAATCCTCCCCCGCTAGGGGGAGGTGTCGCGAAGCGACGGAGGGGGAGGCGGCGATAACGTCGGCTCCGTGACCTCCCCCTCCGTCAGGCAAGCGCCTGCCACCTCCCCCTTGCGGGGGAGGATCGTAGGTTCAGGCCTTGTCGAAGCTCGCGCCCCACTTGCGGACCGGACGGTCCTTCCAAAGCCCACGATGATACGCGTCCGACGCCAGCAACGGCATGACCGAACCGGCTTCCGCGAACACCATCTGCTCGATCCCCGTGTTCACCTTGCCCCACGAAGCCGCTTCCTGCAGCGTCGACGACGAGCACGCACCGTCGCGCACGTCGGCAACGGTGATCTGCACCGCATATTTGTGGACCTGGACGTCGTCATGACCGAGGATCTCGGCACAAACCACCGTGTCCTGGATGAAGTTCTTCGGCACGCCGCCACCGATCATGAGAAGCCCGGTGGTGCCCGCCTTGATCTTGATCTCGGTAAGCTCGCGGAAGTCGGCGATCGCGTCGAGGACCATGTACGGCTTGCCCGCCTTCACTGCGTCAACCTGATGCTTGACCAGGCCGAAGCCCGCCGACGAATCGACGAACGCCGGGCAGAAGATCGGCACGTCATGCTCGTAAGCGAGCTTGACGAGGCTGTTCTCCTTCTTGCCGTGCTCGACGAGGTACTTGCCCATCTCGCGGATGAACTCGCGGCTCGAATAGGCGCGCGGCTCGAGCGTCTCGGCGATCTCGAAGATCGTGTGGTCGACGTGCTGGAGCTCTTCCTCGTCGATATAGGTGTCGTAGATCCGGTCGATCATCAGCGAGCGCAGCACGTCGTCGTGCGGCACTTCAAGCGCCTGATAATGCTTGTGGCCGAGGCCTTCGAAGAAATCCATGTCGACGATGGTCGCGCCGGTCGCGACGATGCCGTCGATCATGTTGTTGCGCAGCAGCTCGGCATACAGGTCCATGCACCCGCCGGCCGAGGTCGAGCCCGCGATCACGAGGAAGATCGTGCAGTCCTTGTCGGCCAGCATCTGGTTGTAGATGTCGGTTGCACGGCCGAGGTCGCGGCTGGTGAACGACATCTTCTTCATCGCATCGACGATCGGCCGTGCATCGAAGCTCTTGATGTCGATGTGCTCGACGGTGGTCGAAAGGAGTTCCGCCTTGCGCTGCGCGTCGATGCGGGTGTCTTCGGTCATAACATGCTCCATAAATCCCCCTTCCGCTTGCGGGAGGGGTTAGGGAGGGACTGAAATATCCGCGAACGCCACGCTCGCGGACAAGCCCTCCTCGACCCCTCCCGTAAACGGGAGGGGAGGAAGAAGGGCACGGTAATAGAAGTTGGTTACAGCTTGACGACGTTCGACGCGAGGTCCTGGAAGCGTTCGTCATACAGCGAGACCATCGGCTCGTCGGTGACGATCACCGTCTCGTCCGATCCGAACCCGTTGAACGCGGTCCGCATCGCCGAGCCGTACGCGCCGAGCATGCCGATCTCGATATAATCGCCGGCCTTCGTATCCGCGGGCAGCATGAACGGGCCGACCATGTAATCCATGTCGTCGCACGTCGGACCGTAGAAGCTGAACTCCATGTCCTTCGCACGGCTGTCCGGCTCGCGGAGCAGCTCGGTCGGGAAACGCCAGCCGATATGCGCCGCATCGAACAGCGCACCGTATGCGCCGTCGTTGATATACAGCTCGGTCCCGCGGCGCTTTTCGACGCGCACGATGATCGACGAATATTCCGCGCAGAGCGCCCGGCCCGGCTCGCACCACAGCTCGGACGAATAGCTGACGGGCAGCGATTCGAACGCACGGTGGATCGTCTCGAAGAAATGCTCGAGCGGCGGGGGCTCCATGCCGGGATAGGACGACGGAAAGCCGCCGCCGACGTCGATGACGTCGACCGTGACCGCCGCCTCGACGATCGCCGCACGAACACGCTCCATTGCGTTGGAGTACGCTTCGGGAGTCATCGCCTGCGAACCGACGTGGAAGCAGATGCCGAGTGCGTCAGCAGCCTGGCGCGCCGCGAACAGCAACTCCTTGGCTTCGTGCGGGGCTGCACCGAACTTCGACGCGAGGCTCAGCTTCGAATGCTCGGAAGACACGCGCAAACGCACACAAAGCGTCAGATCGGAAGCTTCGCGAGTGGCGCGAACGACCTTGTCCAGCTCTTCCAGGCTGTCGAGGCTGAAGGTGCGGACGCCGTGCGTGAAATACGCCTCGGCGATCGCTTCCTCGGCCTTGACCGGGTGCATGAAGCAGAGCGTAGCCTCGGGAAGCGTCCGTGCGACCAGGCGCACTTCGGCGATCGACGCCACATCGTAATGCGTGATGCCATTGTCCCACAGGATCTGCAGGAGTTCGGGAGACGGGTTCGCCTTCACCGCATACATCGAGCGACCCGGGAACTTCTCGACGAAGAACCGAGCGGCGCGCGCAGCAGCGTGCGGACGAACGAGCGTTACCGGGTTGACCGGGCGCCCTTTAGCGATGTCGATGCCGCTCCCGATGCGGGAGGTGTCGGCGGTCGAATGGGCTTTCGCTAACCCCAGCGCGATATGATGCTTGACCAATTCAAGGGACCTCCAATGTCCTGAGACAAATTACGAAAACACTGCCTTGCGGTTGGAAGTCCCATGGGGCAGCGGAAGGGCGATCTACGGTCGCTTGCCCCCCATGTAAATAGGGTTGGGCGCATAGGAGCCAGTGTGTGACGATTTTGCGACAGCCGACGCGGGCGGGGGTACGGGACGCCGCGGAAAAGATCGCGCGGATCTTGCCGCCGACACCGCTGTTTATCAGTGAAATCAAAGGCATACCGGTCGCGTTCAAGGCCGAATCGTTGCAACCAATCGGCGCGTTCAAGATTCGCGGCGCGTGGCATCGGCTCACCGCATTGGACGACGCCGCACGGAAAAAAGGTGTCGTCGCCTTCTCGTCGGGCAATCACGCGCAGGGCGTGGCCTGGGCGGCGAAACGGCTAGGCATGGCAGCGACGATCGTGATGCCCTCGGATGCGCCTCGGCTGAAGCGCAGAATCGACTTTGGCATTGGGCGCCGAGGTCGTGACCTACGACCGCGCCACCGAAAGCCGCGAGGCAATCGCTGCCGGATTGGCGGAAGCACGGGGTGCGACACTGGTGCCGAGCTTCGACGATCCGTGGATCATCGAGGGGCAGGGGAGCGCGGGCATCGAGGCCGCCGCACAGATGGCGACGCTCCGCATGGGCGTGCCGAGCCGCGTCGTCATCCCCTGCGGTGGCGGCGGCCTGTCGGCAGGCATCGCGCTGGCCTTGAAGGACAGCGCGATCACCGTCGTCGAGCCCGAAGGCTGGGACGACATGCGCCGCTCCCTTGAAGCGTCTTGGATCGAACCCGTCGGCCCCAACCCGCCGCCGACCGCCTGCGACTCGCTCCAGACGTTGCGCGTGTCGCCGCTGACCTTCGACGTCCTATCCCGCCGCGACGCGACCGGCGTAGCGGTCAGCGAATCGGAGATCGCGTCGGCACAGCGCTGGGCCGCGGAGAAACTCCGACTGGTTATCGAACCAGGCGGCGCGGTCGGGTTGGCGGCGGTGCTTTCGGGCAAGGTAAAACCCGAACCCGGCCTGCTCGTCATCCTGTCCGGCGGCAACGTCGACCTCGTCGCCTACGCCAAGGCGATAGCCGGCTGACTAGGCTGGCGGCAGGGTCTTCACACGCGGCTTTGCGCAGGCATAGGCCTGCTGGTAACTCCGGTTCCAGCAAGCGACGAAGCCGTCGAGAATATTGAGGTTCATCGGCCATGCGAAGGCGCGTGGCTTGCCGTCGGCACCTACCGGAGCATAGCCGGCCGGGCGCGGCAGCGCGGCGAGCTTGGCGCGCGCGGTGTCCAGTCCGGCCAAGTCGCGGCGCAGGAAGGCGACGCTGCCGTCGACGTACAGATTCCAGCCAAACCCGGCATCCTGCTCCGCCGGTTTTCGCGCCGCCTCGAACAACGCGATCGCGCGTGCCGTCTGCCCTGCGTTCGCGCGCAACTGGCCTTCGTGCCATTGCAACAGCCCGGCGGTGCGCGGATTGGCGGGATGACCCGCGCGCCATTCCGCGATCAGGTCGGCGGCCTGCGCATCGCATCCGGCGTTGGCGAGCATGCGCCAGCCGCTCGTCATGGTTTGATCGAACGCGCGTTCGTCGAGCGCCATCATCGCGGGCTTGTCATATTCGCAGCTCGCCGGGGTCTGCGCGGCGATCATCGCGAGAAAGGCCAGCATCACACCTCCGAGTATCCGATCGAGGTCGCCAAGCTATTGCCGTGCGCCGCGCGAAGTCAACGCGCTTCAATCCAGGCTTTTCGTGGCGTATCGGACGGCATGAACGCCGCCCTGACCAGCATCGCCGCCGCCGCCCCCGCCATCGCTATGCTGGCCATGTTCGCCTGCCTGATCGGCGGGGTAGCGCTGATCGTGAAGAGGCAGGACACGAAAAAGGGCGTGCTGATGCTCGTGATGGCCGCGGTGTTGCTGGCCAACGTAGCAATCTGGACGCTCTAGCTCCCTCGCCCCTGCGGGGAGAGGGAAGGGGCCCGCCGCGCTTGCGGTGGGAAGGGAGAGGGGAGTTGGGGAGAGCGGATCAATTCCCAACTCCCGCTCATCCGACGCTGGCGCACCACCTTCTCCCCAAGGGGGAATGGGGGTCAACGGATAGGCGAGTTCGGGTCCAACCGCATATCCAGATACTTGTCCACGCTGCCCATCAACTCCGGCATCTCATGCTCGAAGAAGTGGTTGGCCTTCGGGATCGTGTCGTGATGGATCGTGATGTGCTTCTGCGTCCGCAGCTTGTCGACCAGCTTCTGCGTAGCCCCCGGCGTCGCCACCTCGTCGGCCTCGCCCTGGATGATGATCCCGCTCGACGGACACGGCGCCAGGAACGTGAAGTCGTACAAATTCGCCGGCGGAGCCACCGAGATGAATCCGCGGATTTCCGGACGGCGCATCAGCAGCTGCATGCCGATCCACGCGCCGAAGCTGACGCCCGCGATCCAGGTCGTCTGCGCCTCGGGATGGAAGCTCTGCACCCAGTCGAGCGCGCTCGCCGCATCCGACAACTCGCCAACGCCGTTGTCGAACACGCCCTGGCTCTTACCGACACCGCGGAAATTGAACCGCAGCGTCGCGAAGCCGCGCCGCTGGAAGGTCTTGTAGAGCTGCTGCACGATCGCGTTGTTCATCGTGCCACCGGCCGACGGATGCGGGTGCAGGATCATCGCGACAGGTGCGCGCGGACGCGGGCCCGGCGCAAAACGACCTTCGAGACGGCCTTCGGGACCGGGGAAAATGACTTCTGGCATAGGCACTCGCGAGCTGGGATACGCACTCGGGTGGAGTGCCGGATTATCGACGCTATATAGGGAACGAGCCCCTTTTCGCAATTGGAACTGGTCCTGTCCCGCATCTACCTCGATCACGCCGCCACCACGCCGATGCGCCCAGAGGCAGTGGTAGCGGTGACGGAAGGCATGGCGCGTTGGGCGAACCCGTCCTCGCC
This sequence comes from Sphingomonas sp. LR55, assembly GCF_036856015.1. Classification (NCBI taxonomy): domain Bacteria; kingdom Pseudomonadati; phylum Pseudomonadota; class Alphaproteobacteria; order Sphingomonadales; family Sphingomonadaceae; genus Sphingomonas; species Sphingomonas sp. LR55. Next base: position 1,632,427 of record NZ_JASPFO010000001.1, on the reverse strand, counting down.
GCATGCGGAGGGACGCGCGGCGCGGGCGGCGCTGGAGGACGCGCGGAAGCGGATCGCCAAGGCGCTGGACTGGCCGCATCACGTGATCCTGACCAGCGGTGCGAGCGAGTCCGCAACGCTGGCGTTGCGTGGCCGTCCCGGTGTTGCGGTGGCGGCGGTCGAGCATGATGCAGTCCTGCGCTCGGCCGAACAGCCTGTAATGCTGGACGTCGACGCAGGCGGTATCGTCGTGAACGGGGAGGGCGCCCAGGCGATCGCTCTCCAGTCCGCCAACAGCGAAACAGGCGTCCTCCAGACGCGACCTACCGGCGTCTGGATAGCCGATTGCTCCCAGACGGCCGGCAAGCTCCCGCTCCCCGACGCGGACCTGATCATCGTCTCGGCTCACAAGCTCGGCGGCCCCCCAGGCATCGGTGCGCTGCTGGTTCGCGATCTCGGCATGCTCCACCCGACTGGCGGGCAGGAGCGAGGCTATCGCGGCGGCACCGAGAACCTCCCCGGCGCGCTCGGTTTCGCCGCCGCGCTCGAAGCCCCCCGCGACTGGTTCGCCGACATGCCCGCCCTCCGCACCACGCTCGACGAAGCGATCCTCTCTGGGGGCGGTGAGACCCTCGCGCACAAATCCCCCCGCATCCCGACGATAGCCTCCTACCGCATGCCGGGCGTCAGCTCCGCCGCACAGTTGATCCGCCTCGACATGGCCGGCTTTGCCGTGTCAGCGGGTAGCGCTTGTTCGTCGGGCAGCATGCGTCCGAGCCACGTTCTAGCCGCAATGGGCTATTCCCCCGAAGCCGCCGGCGAAGTCGTCCGCGTCAGCTTCGGCTGGACCACAACGGTCGAAGATGTCGCCAAGTTCGCCGAAGCCTGGACGCGCATCGCCACCGATATAAGGCGGACCGCATGACCTACCTCGACTACCAGGCGACCCCCCTCGCGCCCGAAGCGCTCGCCGCGATGCTCCCCTGGCTCGAATCGCAGCACGCCAACCCGCATTCTCCTCACCGCGAGGGCCGCCGTGCCAAGGCCGCCGTCGAAGTCGCCCGCGATCAGGTCGCCGCGCTGCTCCCCGCCGGCGGCCGCGTTGCCTTCACCAGCGGCGCGACCGAGGCGCTCAACTGGGCGATCAAGGGCACGATCGGCCCGATCCTCACGCTCGCCACCGAACACGCCGCCGTCCTCGACACGGTCGCAGCGGAAGCGGCGAGCGGGCGCCAGGTCACGATCCTCCCGGTCAACCCAGACGGCGTGGTCGACCTCGACCAAGCCCGCGCCGTAGTCCAACCCGGCACCGGTCTCGTCGCCGCGATGTTCGTCAACAACGAGATCGGCGTTATCCAGCCGGTCGCCGCGCTTGCAGAGATCGCCCACGCAGCCGGCGCGCTGATGCTCTGCGACGCGGTGCAAGGCTATGGCCGGGTGCCAATCCCCGACACCGTCGATCTCCTCGCGATCTCCGCACACAAGATCCACGGCCCCAAGGGCATCGGCGCGCTCTGGATCCGCGACGGCATCGACCTCGCCCCGCTGATGCACGGCGGCGGCCAGGAAGCCCCCGGCCGCTCCGGCACGCTTTCGCCGGCCCTCTGCGCAGGCTTCGGTGTCGCCGCGCAACTCATGGTCGACCGCAAGGCCCAGGACGCCGCGCACATCGACCGCCTCTGGTCGCTCGCGCTCGACCGCCTCGGCCCCGGCTGGACGATCAACGGCTCGACCGACCACCGCTACCACGGCAACTTCAACATTCGCCGTGAGGGCTTGGACGTAAACCGCCTGATGTCCGATCTACGCGACATCGCCTTCTCCGCCGGCTCCGCCTGCGCCAGCGGTTCGGGCCGCTCCAGCCACGTCCTTCGCGCGATCGGCCTCACCGAAGCCCAAGCACGCGCCAGCATCCGGCTCGGCTTCGGCCGCTACACCACCGAAACCGAACTCCGCGACGCGATCGATGCGATCGTCGCCGCAGCCGAGGCGCAATGGCCATGATCGTCCGCTTCATCGCCCGCGACGGCACCGTTACGCTGGCCGCGGCAAGCCCCGGCGACCGCCTGCTCGACGCAGCGCAGGCGCATGACCAGCCGCTCGAAGGCACCTGCGAAGGCCAGCTATCCTGCGCGACCTGCCACGTCATCGTCGATCCCGCCGATTTTGCCCGCCTGCCACCGGCAAGCGAGGACGAGGAGGACATGCTCGATCTCGCGCACAACGCGACGCGCACCAGCCGTCTCGCCTGCCAGATTCGGCTGACGGACGCGCTCGATGGCTTGACCGTGCGCATACCCGGTTAGGTCAGCAAAGCTTACAGGAAGACAACGGCCGGTTCAGGAAACGTCCACCGCCGGAAGCGGATTATCTCCTCATCGCCTCAATGTACGAGGTCTTGAGAGGAGTACCGGACATGAAGATCATCGCAATGTTCGCCGCTGGCGCGTTGGCCGCGGGAACGCTGTTCGCTTCGGCCCCCGCCGATGCCCAGCGCCACGGCTGGGACGGCCCGCGTGGCGGCCACGGCTGGCATGGCCCCCGCGGCGATCGCGGCTGGCATGGACGGCGCGGCTGGGACGGCCCCCGCCACGGGTATCGCGGATACCGGGGCGGCTATCGTGGTGGCGGCTACGGCTATCGAGGCCCGCGCGGCTACGGTCGATCGCGCGTCGTCTGCCGGATAGAGCGCGGTTATTATGGCCCGGTTCGTCGCTGTTTCCACCGCTGATACGGAACCGTAACGACCGCGCTTAGTTTGATAACATAGGTTGCCGGGTTTCGCAGAGCCCGCACCAGCAGGAGAATATCATGAAGTTGTTCACGCTCGCCGCCGCCGGTCTCGTCGCGCTCACCGGCCTTGCCCCCGTCGGCATCGCCGCCGAGGCTTCGGCACAGCGCACTGTCGTCCATGAGCGTACCGTCGTGCGTCACAACGACCGTCGCCCCGGTTACCGTCGTCACGTCGTTCGCACGCGCCAGGTCTGCCGAAACGTGTACCGCAACCATCACCGCCAGCGCGTCTGCCGCACGGTCCGCTACAACCGCTAAGTCAGGCCGCTCGTATTAAAGCGCCTTGATCATCCCGCCCGACCCCGCCATATGCGCCGCGGGAGTCGGGCGGACGTGGTCGTCGCCAACTTGGTCAGATCCGGAAGGAAGCAGCCACAACGACTAAGCCACGGGTCGTCCCGGCTCCCACCGCGAACTTTTGCAAGCAAACGTGAGCGCGGCCAGCGGTGCAAGGCACCGTCTGACGATGCGGCTTAGCCGCAGCGCACTTCTGATCTTCTGATATAAAAAAGCCGATAGTATCCCAAACCGCGGACCCTCGCGTCCGCAAGGGAACAGAAAGGGTTCGCTAGCCCTTCGACACCGCCTGTCAAACCGCCTATATCGACCGCAATGTCAGATTCATTCGACCTGGGCGAGCCCCCGCAGCCAGCCAAAGCGGCGGACGTCGCCTACCGCGTGCTCGCGCGCAAATACCGACCGCAGACCTTTTCCGAGCTGATCGGGCAGGACGCGATGGTCCAGACGCTCGGCAACGCGATCAAGCGCGACCGGCTCGCGCATGCCTTCCTGATGACCGGCGTCCGCGGCGTGGGGAAAACCTCGACCGCCCGCCTGATCGCCAAGGCGCTCAACTGCATCGGCCCCGACGGCGAGGGTGGCCCGACGATCGACCCCTGCGGCGCCTGCGAACCCTGCCGCGCGATCGCCGAGGGCCGCCATATCGACGTGATCGAGATGGACGCCGCCAGCCATACCGGTGTCGACGACGTCCGCGAGATTATCGACGCGTCGCGCTATTCGGCGGTCACCGCGCGCTTCAAGATCTACATCATCGACGAAGTCCACATGCTGTCGAAGAACGCGTTCAACGCGCTGCTGAAGACGCTGGAGGAGCCGCCGCCCCATGTGAAATTTCTGTTCGCGACCACGGAAGTGAACAAGGTCCCGGTGACGGTCCTGTCGCGTTGCCAGCGCTTCGACCTCCGCCGCATCTCCGCCGAACAGCTTTCGAAGCACTTCGCCTGGGTCTCGACCGAAGAAGGCGTCGTCGCCGATCCTGAAGCGCTGATGCTGATCGCGCGCGCCGCGGAAGGCTCCGCGCGCGACGGCCTGTCGATCCTCGACCAGGCGATCGCGCATGCCGGGCTCGAAGGCGGCGGCGTCACGGCGGAGGCGGTCCGCCAGATGCTCGGCCTGTCCGATCGCGGCGCTGTCCGCGATCTGCTGACGCTGATCCTGGCCGGCGACGGGGCAGGGGCGCTCGCCTCGATGCGCCGACAATATGACTATGGCGTCGACCCGCTGTCGGTGCTCCGTTCGCTGCTCGAAACCGTCCACGGCATCACGCTGACCAAGGTCGGCACGCCGCCTGACGCCGCGCAACCGATGGAGGAGCGCGCGGTGCGCGAGGAATGGGCGGCCTCGCTCGGCTATCCCGCGCTGCATCGCCTGTGGCAGCTTTTCCTAAAGGGCCATGACGAGGTCGCCAAGGCCGCGCTGCCAATCGAAGCCGCGGAGATGGCGCTGTTGCGTGCGATCTACGCCTCGACGCTGCCCGATCCCGGCGAGCTTGCCCGCCAGATCGCCAGTGGTGCGACCGCCGCGGCTGCACCAACGGCGCCGCCGCCGCCTGTTCCGTCCGGCGAAGCGCCGCCCTCAAACGCTGGTTCCGCTGCGAAGGCACCCGAACCCGTCGCGACCGGCCCGATCCTGCCGCCGACGTTCGAAGCGCTGGTCGATCTGCTCGACGAATCGGGCGGCCTCGCGATCGCCGCGCGCCTTCGTCACGGTGCCCGCGTCGTAAGCTATGCGCCGCCCGAATTCGCGCTCAGTGGTAGCCGCCCGGTTTCGGCCGATACGCTCGCCGAACTCAACACGCTGCTGAAGACGGTGACGCGGACCGCGTGGAAAGTGTCGATCGTCGACGCGCCCGGCGAGCCGACGCTGCGCGAGGCGCAGGACGCCGCCGACGCCGCGGTGCGTCAGGCTATTCTCGAATCCCCCATCATGAAGGCCGCGGTGGCAGCGTTTCCCGACGCCCAGCTAGAATCGTGGCCCGGTCAAAGGAGCAACGCATGAAGAATATCGATGAAATCCTCGCCATGGCGCAGAACGTCCAGAACGAGATGGAAAAGGCGCAGGCCAATCTCGACACGATCGAGGTCGAGGGCGCGTCCGGTGGCGGCCTCGTCAAGGTGAAGGCGTCCGCCAAGGGCCGTATCATCAACATCGCGATCGACGATTCACTGATGCAGGTGAGCGAGAAGCAGATGCTCGAGGACTTGCTGACGGCGGCGTTCAACGATGCGCGTGCCAAGGCGGATGCGGTGTCAGGGAGCGAGATGTCGAAAATGACGAGTGGCCTGCAACTGCCGCCAGGCTTTAAGCTGCCGTTCTGAACCAAATCGAGTTCGTTTCGGGGCGGGAACAATCGCTCTTCGGCCGGCGTTGCGCTCTCCAGTAATCAGGGAGAGTCAAAATGGCCGAAGAGCGTATCGTCGAAACCCCGACCACCCACACCACGATCATCGAACGCCGTGGCGGCGGCAGCGGCATGCTGATCGGCATCGTCCTGCTGATCGCGGTCCTGATCGGTGGCTATTACCTGTTCAGCCGCCAAGGCGCGCAGAACAGCAAGGACGCCGCGATCACCTCGGCGGCAAAGAGCGTCGGCAGTGCCGCCGACAAGGCCGGCGACGCGGTCGAGAAGTCGACGCAGTAACGTCCACGACGTGCGTACAGGTGATACCACCCCGGCGAAGGCCGGGGCCCAATTGGGGACGCGTCTGACTGAGTGCAGCGCTTAGTTACCAGAGCCTTTCCAATTGGGCCCCGGCCTTCGCCGGGGTGGTGCTGCGCCAGGGTGGCGTATCCTCATGGCGTCGAATTAGGGCGCCGCCCTTATCGCAAACACCCATCCAACCCATCGTTCCGTACCACCGAGACCCGCCGCGACAGCGTGTTTCCGTGGCGTCGCACGAACCCATACGGGTCGATCGCAGCCCGCTTTTTCGGCAACGGCAGCACGGCGGCGATGCGCCCCGCCTCGGTCGGCGACAGCTTCGACGCGTCGTGATTGAAATACCGGATCGCCCCGGCGTTCGCGCCGTACGTCCCGATCCCCGTCTCGGCGATGTTGAGGTACACCTCCATGATCCGCCGCTTCCCCCACAGCGTCTCGATCAGCACGGTAAAATACGCCTCGAACGCTTTGCGCACATAGCCGCCGCCCTGGAACAGGAACGCGTTCTTCGCGGTCTGCTGGCTGATCGTCGAGCCGCCGCGGATCCGCCCGCCCTGCGCATTGCGAGCCGCTGCGCCCGCCATCGCCTTGAAATCGAAGCCATGATGCGAACAGAACCGCGAGTCCTCGCCAGCGATCGCCGCGCGCGCCATGTCCGGGTCCATCTCGGATAGCGGCATCCAGTCCTTCGTCACGCCGTGGCCGTTGAGCACGTCGCCCATCATCGTCCAGGTGAACGGCACCGGCACGAACCGATAGATGCCGACCCAGGCGACGGTAATCAGGACGAACCCGAAGACGATCTTGGCGAAAATGCGGAAGAAGCCCATCGGCGCTCCTTATGCGATCGTAGCAGGCTCGCCAATCACCGCGCGCGGCCGCAACGCCGGTCTCATACGCCCCATGTGCGGTGGAGAAGTCGAACGGGTGGCACGCCTCGCCGGCGAAGTGGATCCGGCCGTCGACCGATGCGGCGAGAACGGCGCGTTGTCCGGCCCGACCTATGCGTGCGTGACTGTAGCTGCCGCCGATATAGGGTTCGTGCCGCCAGCGGGTTGCAGCGAGTGGGGTGAAGCGCTTGCGCCAATCGCTGCCGAGCAGGCCCACAAGTTCGTCGATCGCGAACTGCGCGGCGTCGCGGTCCTCCAGCATCTCCGCGCAGTCGCCGCCGAAGAAGCTCTCGACGATCGGCCAGCCGAACGGCGACAGGCGGTGGCTGGCGGTGCAGGTGCTGTACGGGTTGCCGATCAGATGCGCGTTGGTCGGCCATTCGGGGCGGTCGACAAAGAGAAATACCTTGTCCGCGAGCCCGAGCGGGAGGTCGGCGGCGGCGGCGTGCTTGTCGGGGAGGGGCGGGTCGAACACGATATGTGATTTGGCGAGGACGGTAGTGGGGACGCAGACGATCACGTGGTCCGCCTCGATCGTGCCGGCGGGGGTGTCGAGTTTGATGCGATGGCCGCTGTGATCAATGCGCGTTACAAGCGTCGAGAGGCGAACGTTCAGGCCCGTGGCGTGACTGACGACCAGCGTGCCGTAGCCTTCCTTCACCGTCCAATTATCGTCGGTCGAGGCTTCCTCGTACGCTGCCCAGTCGTGGAGCGAGACCTCGCTGAGGTTCGCACCATTTGCGTAGCCGGAGATGGCGTCGATCTTCGGGCGCCATTTGTCGTTGGGGCCAATGAAGTCGGAGAGAGGGCGGTCGGCGCCTTCTAGGGCAGCGAGAGCGCGCTTGTTCCAGGTTGCGTACGCATCGGCGGATGAGGCTTGGTCTGCGGGCGAGAAGCCGAGATCGCGCCACTGGGTGCGCCAGTTTGCGTCGGAACGATCTACGGTGAAGCCAGAAGTCTCAGCGATGTTGGTCCATGGGTTGCGCTGGGCGGAGTGTAGCCAGCCGCAACCGGCGTCGACATGGTCCCCCACGAAGGCGGGGGCGCATTCTGGGCCCCGCCTTCGCGGGGGAACAAGCTTTTCAGGGAGAGGCTGTGGGCTCGGCCGCCGAGACGGTCGCTCGCCTCGACCAACAGAACGTCATGCCCGTCATCATGCAGCGTCCTGGCCGCTGCAATACCGGCAGCACCGCCGCCGATGACGACGGTGCGCACCACGTTAAGCCGCCAGCAGGCGCTTTTCGCCGGCAATGCGCATCATCGCCTTTTGCAGCTTCTCGAACGCCCGCACCTCGATCTGCCGCACGCGCTCGCGCGACACGCCGTAGACTTGCGACAGTTCCTCGAGCGTCTTGGGATCGTCGGTCAGGCGACGCTCGGTCAGGATATGCTGCTCGCGCTCGTTGAGATCGTCCATCGCCGACACCAGCATCGAGTGGCGAACGTCCGCCTCCTGCGCATCGGCGACGATCTTGTCCTGCAACGGCGCGTCGTCCTGCAGCCAATCCTGCCACTGGCCTTCGCCATCCTCACGCATCGGCACGTTGAGCGACGTATCGCCGCCCATCGCCATGCGACGGTTCATGCTGACGACGTCGGTCTCGGCGACACCCAGATCGGTAGCAATCTTGGTAACGTGCTCGGGGCGCAGATCGCCATCCTCGAACGCATCGAGGCGGCTCTTCATCCGGCGCAGGTTGAAGAACAGCTTCTTCTGCGCCGCCGTGGTGCCCATCTTCACGAGGCTCCACGACCGCAGGATGTACTCCTGGATGGACGCGCGGATCCACCACATCGCGTAGGTGGCGAGACGGAAGCCGCGCTCGGGCTCGAACTTCTTCACGCCCTGCATCAGGCCGATATTGCCCTCGGAGATCAGTTCCGACGTCGGCAGGCCGTAGCCGCGATAGCCCATCGCGATCTTCGCCACGAGGCGGAGATGCGAGGTCACGAGCTGCGCCGCAGCCTCGGTATCGCCATGCTCCTGAAAGCGCTTGGCGAGCATGTATTCCTGCTCGGGTTTCAGCAGCGGGAATTTCTTGATCTCGGCGAGATAGCGATTGAGACCCGCCTCGCTGCCGAGCGCAGGAATCGTCGCTGGAACGTTGGAGCGGGCTGCCATGGTCGTAATCCCTTTCTGCTGACCCCAATTGCCGCACTGCGGCATGGTGTCGATTATCTATACGTCAAGCTGGGTGAACAGTTCCTGCATGTCTGCGGGCATTTCGCTTTCGAACGCCAAAGCGATGCTATTCACCGGATGGATGAACCCCAGATGCGCCGCGTGCAAGGCTTGCCGGCGGAAACCGAGCGTTTCGAGAAGCGACTTCTGAGCTTGATTTGTTCTACCATAGACCGGGTCGCCGAGCAACGCGTGACCGATCGACGCCATGTGCACGCGCACCTGATGCGTCCGCCCGGTCTCAAGCCGGCACTCGATCAGTGCCGCCTTGTGTAATGCCTTTATGGTCGAGAAATGCGTCACCGCGCGCTTGCCGCCTTCGACGATCGCGATCTTCTTGCGGTTCTGGGGACTACGCGCGAGGGGGCGTTGACGGTGCCGCTCGGCGGGCGCGGGATACCACCGACGATCGCCTTGTAGCGGCGGTCGATGCTGTGGTCGTGAAACTGCTTGGCGAGACCCTCGTGCGCGCGGTCGGTCTTGGCGGCGATCATCAGCCCCGACGTGTCCTTGTCGATGCGGTGGACGATTCCCGGCCGCGCGACACCGCCGATGCCCGACAGATTGCCCGCGCAGTGGTGGAGCAGCGCGTTGACCAATGTCCCATCGAAATTGCCCGCGGCGGGGTGAACGACCAAGCCGGCGGGCTTGTCGATCACAATCAGGTCGTCGTCTTCGTAGGCGACGACGAGCGGAATATCCTGCGCTTCGTTGTGAAGCGGGGTCGGCGGCGGGATCGCGACCGCGAACACTTGACCCGCCGCAGCCTTCTTCGCCGAGTCACGCCATTCGCGACAATTGAGCGTGACCTGGCCCGCCGCGATAAGTGCCTTAAGCCGCTCGCGCGACATGTCCGGTAGCACTTCGGCGAGCGCACGGTCGAGCCTCCAGCCATCCGTGGCCGGCGTGATCGATGCTTCGACGATGGAAACCCCCGGTCCATGTCGTAGCGATGTGGCGATGAGCGTGACGATTTCAAGCGAAGTGCTGACACAAGTTGTTGCCGCGGCGACCGCGTCGCCCGACGCGGAAATTTGTGGGCTGCTGTTCGGGACGGCGGGGCTGATCGAGGCGGCGGAGGCGTGCGCGAATGTCGCGGCCGATCCCGCGCGGACGTTCGAGATCGATCCAAGCGCTTTGTTCGCGGCGCATCGACGGGCACGGGGGGAGGGCCAAGCGTGGTCGGGCATTATCATTCGCATCCGTCGGGTTTGCCGGTTCCGTCTGCGCGTGATGCGGCGCAGGCTATGGGGGATGGGGCGATCTGGGTGATCCTTGGCGGGGGTGAGGCGCGTGCGTGGCGATCGGTCGAGATGGGCGCGTTCGTCGAAGAGATGATCGACAATACGTAAACCTCACCACCCGTCATCCTGACGAAAGTCAGGACCCAGGCCTAGGTGGTGCAACGTTCTTGGCTCTGGGTCCTGACTTTCGTCAGGATGACGGAGGGACGCACGTTAAGCCCGTTGTGAGAGTCGGCGACCGCAACCCTTGCGCGCCGTCCGCACCCCCGCCACAAGACGCTCCAGAATTAGGGGATTTTCATGACGGTCAGCCCGGTCGATTTCGCGAGTCTGCTGTGTTCGCGCCTGTGCCACGACCTGCTGTCGCCGGTGGGGGCGCTCAACAACGGGCTGGAACTGCTCGCCGATGAGACCGATCCGGCGATGCGCGAGCGGGTGATGCAGTTGCTCGCCGACAGCGCGCGCGTCCGCCAGCAAGCTGAAGTTCTTCCGACTGGCTTTCGGGGCGGCCGGTGGGTTCGGCGAACTGGTCGACACGCACGAGGCGCGCAATGCGATCGAGGGGCTGGTTGCCGAGAACAAGCGGATCACGTTCGTCTGGGCGGTCGAGGCGTCCGCGATGCCCAAGTCGGCGGTCAAGGTGCTGCTCAACCTCGTCCTGATCGCGACCGAGTCGCTCGTTCGGGGCGGCACGATGGAGGTCGGGGGCGAGGATAACGAGGGCCAGCTCGAGATCGTGGTGAAGGTCGAGGGGGGACGGATCGTACTCGATCCCGAGATCCGCCGGACACTGGTCGAAGGCGCGGGCGCGCATGCGGTCACGCCGCGGCGGCAGCGGCGTACATGATCAACACGCTGGTGACCGATGCAGGCGGCACAGTGATCGTGTCCGAACCCGCCGAGGGGATCATGATCTTCGGCGCCGTCTTCAACGCGCGGTAAGGCGCGCGGTCTTTGCGATCCCCTGGCGGGGGTATTGAGAAGTCGAGCTAACGCCCCCTTAACCTCCGCCATGCATGACAGGCCTCGAACGCGGGGCTCGCATGGACGATTTGCTACAGGAATTCATTGCCGAGACGCGCGAAACGCTGGAGGCGATCTCCGGCGAAATCGTCGCATGGGAAGCCGCGCCCGCCGACCAGGGGCGTCTCGACGCGATCTTCCGCTTCGTGCACACCGTCAAGGGCAGCTGCGGGTTCCTCGACCTGCCACGCCTCGCGCGCCTCAGCCACGCTGCGGAGGATGTTCTCGCCGCGGTCCGCGATGGCAAGCGCACGCCTGATACTGCGCTCGTCAACGCGGTCCTGGGGATCGTCGATCGGATCGGGGCTATCGTCGAGGCGATCGCCGCCGGCGCACCGCTCGACAATTCCGACGAGGACCTGTTGATCGCGGCCCTCGCGCCCGATGCACAGCCCTGTGCGCAGGCCCCGGCCGCACCGCAGAACCGTGCCGTCAGCCGCAGCGTCCGCCTGAATGTCGACCTGCTCGATCACATGATGAGTGGCATGTCCGAGATGGTGCTGGCGCGCAACGAGCTCGCCCGCCGACTGCGCGACAGCGATGTCGATCCGCAGGTCGAAGCGGCGCTCGAACGGTTGTCGCTGACGGTTGCCGACATGCGCGACACCGTTACGCGGACGCGGATGCAAAAGGTCGATGCGCTGTTCTCGGCGCTGCCTCGACTGGTTCGAGACACCAGTGCGGAGCTCGCCAAGAGCGTCGACCTCGTGATCGAGGGCGCCGATGTCGAGCTCGATCGCGAGATGATCGAACTGATGCGCGACCCGCTCGGCCACATCATCCGCAACGCGATCGATCATGGGATCGAGACACCGGCCGAGCGGCGTGCCGCGGGTAAGCCGATGACCGGACGACTGATCGTGTCGGCGCGGCAATCGGGGAACCAGATTCTCATTGAGATTGCCGATGACGGCAAGGGCATCGACGTCGCGCGGATCGTCGCCAAGGCGGCGGAAAAGCGCTTGTACGGCGTTGCCGAGCTTGCGCTGATGAGCGAGGCGGCCAAGCTCGACCTGATCTTCGCACCCGGTCTGTCGAGCCGCGACACGGTGACCGCGATCTCGGGACGCGGCGTCGGCATGGACGTCGTGCGCGCCAATATCGAACAGATCGGTGGACGCGTCGTGCTGACCAACGATCCGGGTCGAGGTCTGCGGATCGTCATCCATGTGCCGCTAACGCTGTCGATCCTGTCTACGATCATCGTCGGCGTCGGCACGCAGCGTTTCGCGCTGCCGCGCCAGGCGATCGAGGAGATCGTCATGGTTCGCGGCGATCAGGTGCGGATCGACACGATCGGTGACGCTGCCACCGTCACGGTACGCGGCAAGCGGATGCCGCTGGTTTCTCTCGGCCACCTTCTCGATCTGAACAGCGACGCGCCGCCGACGTTGGTGATCGTCTCGACGCGTGAAGGCGATTACGCACTCGGTGTCGATACCGTGCTCGACACCGAAGAGCTCGTCGTCAAGCCTGCCTCTCCCGCCGTGATGGCGACCGGCGTCTATGCGGGCAAGACCTTGCCCGACAATGGCCTGCCGATGCTGTTGCTCGATGCCTCCGGGATCGCGGCGGTCGCAGGCCTGCGTTTCACGCCGGTCACGTCGGTTTCTGCACAGGTCGAGGAGGTTGTACCGGGTGTGCCCGCCTTGCTGTTCGACGATCTCGATGGCCAGCGTCGGGCGATCGCGCTGGCGGTTATCGATCGCGTCGAGCCGGTCCCGACCGACGCGATCCGCTGGTCGGGCGGGGCGATGCGCCTGTCGGTCGGCGATACGATCATTCCCCTCCATGCGGTCGCCGAACTTGACGCGCGCACCGAGGTGGCCGTGTTGCGGCTGACTGACGGCGAGAGCGAAATGGCATATGCGATTGCCGAGGCGATCGAGATCGTCGCGCTGCCTGCCGAGATGGCACCGGCACGGGGCACCGGGCCGATTGCCGGGGTCGTCTCGATCGCCGGTGAGCAGATCGAACTGGTCGATCCGCATGCGCTGTTCGCGGGCCAGCCAGTGACGTTGGCGTCGCTGCCGGTATGTCTGTTGCAGGTCGATGGATCGGGCTGGATGGAGACGTTCCTCAAGCCTGCGCTCGAGGCGTCGGGCTATCGCTGCGTCACGGCGCTGGCGGCGGGCGAGACCGCCGCAGTGGCGCTGGCGATGGAGGACGCGCCGGTCCGCGATACGATGGCGCCGGTGGTGACGCTGCGGCGGACGCCGACCGCCGATCACGACGACGATCTCGAGCATCTATCGGTACGATCGGCCGGCATTGATCGCCGCACTCGCGGCACGGAGGGCGATGTGAGCGAATTGTTCCTGGTGGCGCATATCGCGGGTCGCGGCGTCGCGATCGCCGCCGCGCAGGTCGACTCGGTGGTGGATATCGGCGAGATCGTCGCGGTACCGCGGGCGGAGGCCTTTGTCCGCGGACTGGCGGCATTGCGCAGCCGGGTGGTGACGGTGATCGATACCGGTACCGCGCTGGGGCTGGAGCCGACCCCGGATGGCGCGAGGCGTGCGGTCATCACCGCCGTCGAGGGCCACCATTACGCGATCCTGGTCGATTCGGTCGAGGATGTCGCGCCGTTCGCCCGACTGCCACTATCGTCTGGACTGGCGCTGCATCGTGGTTGGGCCTCGGCGGGCATCGGCATCGTCGAGCGCGATGGCGAACCGCTGCTGATCCTCGATCTGGCGGCGGTCATCTCCGACACTGCACTAGCCGCCTGAATTTTCTCTCACTTAACCGGGTGCTTACGCTTTTCTGCGTAGACCGTCCCAACGATTTTCCCCGGAAGGCTTTCCATGAAGACCTGTCTCGTCGTCGATGACTCCAAGGTGATCCGCAAGGTCGCGCGTCACATCCTGGAGACGCTCGACTTCACCGTGACCGAAGCCTGTGATGGCCGCGAGGCTCTGGCATCGTGCTTGGCGTCGATCCCTGACGTGATCCTGCTCGACTGGAACATGCCGGTGATGAGCGGCATGGACTTTCTGCGTGCGCTGCGGGAGGCCGACATCCCGAGTCGTCCGAAAGTCGTGTTCTGCACGACCGAGAACGGCATGGCGTATATTCGCGCGGCGATCGAAGCGGGGGCGGACGAATATGTCATGAAGCCGTTCGATCGCGACACGCTCGAATCTAAGCTCCAGATCGTCGGCATGGCCTGATCCGGCCCGGACGATGGCCAGTCGCTCCCCTCCAGTTCCGCGGCTCGATCGAGACCATGACGGCCAGTCTATCGACGGGTTCGCACGAGTCCTGATCGTCGATGATTCGGTGGTCGCCCGGGCGGTGATCGCGCGACTGATCGACGCCAGCGACCGCTTTTCGGTCGTCGGCGCGGTCGGTACGGCCAAGGCGGCGCTCGAGTTTCTGGCACGCGCGACGGTCGAATTCATCTTGCTGGATATCGAGATGCCGGGCGTCGACGGCCTGACCGCGCTGCCGGATCTTATTGCCGCGGGGCAGGGGGCCAAGGTGCTGATCGTGTCGTCCTCCGCCGACGATGGCGCCGCGGCGTCGGTCCAGGCGCTGGCGCTCGGGGCCGCCGAGACGTTGATCAAGCCGTCGGCGGGCGCGCTGTCCGGTCGGTTCGGCCTGGCGCTCGTCGGCAAGCTCGAACGCCTGTGCGAACGTCCGGCGCTGATGCCGCCCGCGATACTGGTCCGCTCGCCGGCTTCGGGCCCGACGCCAGTGCGTCCCGAGCGACGGCCGGCGCAGTCGGTATCGACCTCGCCCCGGGTCCGGGCAGTGACGAGCGACGAGTACGACATCGTCGCGATCGGCGCGTCGACCGGCGGCATTCATGCGCTCAGCCAGCTTTTTCGCGAACTCCCGACCGGGTTTCGCCTCCCGATCGTCATCACGCAGCATTTGCCGGCATCGTTCATGCCGTATTTCGCCGCGCAGATCGCTTTGATCGCGGGCCGCCCGTGCGAGGTGGCGACCGATCGATTGCGGGTGCGTCCGGGCCGCATCATCGTCGCGCCGGGCGATGCGCATCTCAAATGCGTCGCGCTCGGCGCGGATGGCGCGGCGTTTCGCCTCACCCAGGATTTCGCCGCCAGCGGTTGCATGCCGTCGGTCGATCCGATGCTGGCGTCGATCGCCGAGGTCTATGGTCCGCGCATGATCGCGATCATCCTCAGCGGAATGGGGCGCGACGGGGCAGAGGGGGCGCGTCGCGTTCACGATCTCGGCGGGTGCGTCGTCGCCCAGGATCAGCAGAGCTCGGTCGTTTGGGGGATGCCAGGCGCGGTGGCGGCAACGGGTGTCGCCGATGCGGTCTTGCCACCCGATGCGATCGGTCGCCTCATCGCGACGCGGCGCCGGCCATGACGCTCGCCAAGTCCATGCCCATCGTTGCGTCGCAGACCGCGATCAACGTGCTGACCGCGCTGCTCGAGGCACGTACCGGCCAGCAGATCGCGGCCTATCGTTCGTGGCGTCTCGATACCGCGCTGAAACCGCTGCTGCGCGATCGGAAGCTCGACACGCTCGACCAGTTGGTGACGCAGTTGCTCGAAGGCAGCGACCGGCTGATTGGCGACCGGATCGTCGACGCGCTGGTCAATCAGGAAACCTCGTTTTTCCGCGATGCGCTGGTTTTCGATCAGTTGGTCGAGGCGGTCGCAGCGGCGCAATCGGACCGTCGCCGCGTCCGGATCTGGTGCGCGGGGTGCTCGACCGGGCAGGAGCCGTTGTCGCTGGCGATGGTGTTTGCCGAACGACATGCCGCGAGCGGCGCGCCGATGCCTGAAATCATTGCCACCGACGTGTCCGAAGCCGCGCTAGCGCGTGCGCGGGCGGGGCGCTTCTCGCAATTCGAGATCCAGCGCGGGCTGCCCGTACGGCGGATGATTCGCTGGTTCGATACGACCGGCAGCGACTGGGTGGCGAAACCCGAGTTGGTCAAGCTGATCACGTTCCGACGCATGAACCTGGTGTCCGATCAGCCCCCGCCGGGACGGTTCGACATCATCCTGTGCCGCAACGTGCTGCTGTACCTGTCGACGGAAACCAAGGCCGGCGTGTTTCCCAAGTTCGCCGACGCGCTCAACCCTGGCGGAAAGCTCGTGCTCGGCGCCGGTGAGACGGTTATCGGCCAGACCAGCGCGTTCGAACCCAGCCGGGAATTCCGCGGTTTTTATCAGGTGAACACCAAAGACCCCCGCACCCGATCCACGAAATGATGAACGTGAGTCACGGCACGGCGTAACGGCAAGAGAGCGGTGCAAGGACGCCGTGATGCCCCGGATGAAACCGCGAGGGTGAGCGCTCGGCGGCACTGATGATAGTCGCCGCGCCGATCATCCGGCCGTTCGTCGGAGCCTATTACGTTGGCGGTCCGTTAACGCTATTGATGTCGGCAGGCGGTGGCCTGACACTGCGCGGTGTCGCACGCGTCGTGATCCGTGGGGCTCAGAGTGGCGTCGGCTTGGCCGAACGGCGTGAAGGGAAGCTGGCTTGAAGTTTATCGAGACACCGTCACCAAATTTCGACGATCGTTCGCTGCCCATCACGATGATCGTGCTCCACTATACCGGCATGCAGGACGGCGCGTCGGCGATCGCCCGGTTGCGCGATCCGGCGGCGAAGGTGTCGTCGCATTACCTGGTCGAGGAGGACGGCACGGTCCTGCGGATGGTCGCGGAAGACAAGCGCGCCTGGCATGCCGGCCGCTCGCATTGGCGCGGGATCGAGGACATCAACTCGGCAAGCATCGGCATCGAGATCGTCAATCCTGGTCACGAGTTCGGCTATCGCCCGTTCCCGCCCGAACAGATCGCGTCGGTCGTGGCGCTGGTCGCGGAGATCAAGGACCGCCACGAAATTACCCGCGGCAACATCGTCGGCCATTCGGACATCGCGCCGACCCGCAAACGCGATCCGGGCGAACTGTTTCCGTGGCATGAACTCGCGCGACGGCGGCTGGCGCTGCCCAGGCCTACAAAGAACCTTATGGATCCTGGCTGGACCGAGGGCGGCTTTTGCTTGGCGCTTGAACGCTTCGGCTACGACGTCGAGAACCGGATGGCGGCGACGATGGCGTTCCAGCGCCGCTTCCGTCCGGAATTGGTCGATGGTGAAGTCGACGCGGAATGTCGCTGCATCCTGCTCGCATTGCTGCTTCCCAAACCGATGGGCGACGACTAGGGGTCTGCGCGCCAGAGGGTCGGGCGGCCGCGGGTGTTTTCGAACACGCGAGGAAAGTCCGGGCTCCGCGAAACGACGGTGCCGGGTAACGCCCGGCGAGGGTGACCTCAGGGAAAGTGCCACAGAGAGCAGACGGCCAACCCTCGGCACAAGCCGGGGCGGTCAGAGTGAAAGGGTGCGGTAAGAGCGCACCGCGCGCCTGGTAACAGGGGCGGCACGGCAAACCCCACCGGGAGCAAGATCGAATAGGGGTGGCACATGGGCTTCGTTTCAGCTCGTCACCCGGGTTGATTGCTTGAGGCGGCGGGTAACTGTCGCCCTAGAGGAATGGTCGCCTAACTTCCGTATCGAAGGATCGGAAATGGACAGAACCCGGCTTACAGACCCTCTGGCATCCTTCCCCGAACCGTAGCAGACTGCGGCGGAACTACGTCGGGGGAAGTGATGCGTTTCGGAAATTTCGGCGTGCTGAGTGTTGGCGTGATGGCGATGACCGCAGCGTCGGCGCAGACGGGGGCTCCGCCAGCGACCACCACCGTACAACAGGATTTCGACACCGCCGCGGCGCTTGATGCGAAGGGCGACAAGCCCGCCGCGCTCGCCGCGTGGCAGAAGCTCGAGGCGCGCACCAAGCCCGGCTCGCGCAGCCGCGGCGTCGCGCTGATCCGTAAAAGTGCCGCGCTTTTCAAGCTCGATCGGTCCGACGATGCGGTGACCGCGGCGCGCGCCGGGCTTGCCTTGTTGCCGGCGAGCGATGCGACGCTTGCCGAGGATCGCTGGCGGGCGAATTACAATCTCGGCACCATTGCGGAAAACGCGCTCGACTACGCGGGGGCGAGCGATTCCTACGCGAGCGCCGAGACCGCCGCCGATACGCCCGACCTGAAAGTCGCATCGATGCTGGCGCTGGCGAACACCAAGACGTTTACCGACCCCGCCGCCGCGGATGCCGCGCTCGCCCGCGCGGATGCGTTGCTGAAGCCGCTAAAGACTGATGGCAAGCTGAAGGCGCTGGTCGCGCGTCGTCACGCGATCCTGCTGCTCAACCGTGGCGCCTACGAACCGGCGCGTGCCTATGCGGTCGAGGCCGTCAAGCAACTCGGTGGCCTGACCTCGCAGACCGACGTGACCGACGTCTCCGCGCGCTCCGATGCGGCGATCGCTTCGCTGCTGGCAGGCAAGGCGGACGACGCGCGCCGCTACATGGCGATGACCGGGGCGGGCCGGCTGACCAAGGGCGAGTTCGATCCGGCAGTACAGATGGACGTCCCGCCGTGCGGTGGCGAGGCCGATCTGCGCCCGGCGGACATGGCGGTCGTCGAGTTCACGATCGGCGACGACGGCGTGGTGAGCAGGGTCTCGCCGATCTATGCGGCGGGGGGCGGTGCGGTTGCGCTGGAGTTCGCGCGCGGTTCGCGACTGGTCGTGGACGCCCGAGCAGGTCAAGGCGCTACCGGCGTTCTTCCGCTACAACGTCCGGATCGAGATGCGCTGTTCGACCGCGTTCGAGCGTCCGTCGATCACCAAGTTCCTCGACGCCGACATGGCGACGTGGCTCGAATCGAAGGGGCTTGCGCTGCCGACCGAGGAGCGCGGCGCGGATGCGGTCGCCGTCGTCCGCCAACGCGCGGCGCTCGCCGCAGCGGAGGCGAAGTCCGGCGCCACTTCGCTCGCCGCGCTGCCACCGCTTTATCAACTCGTGAACAATGCGGTGGTCGGGCGCGAGGAGAGCAACGTCCTCGCACGGCGGGCGCTCGCGATCGCCGAGGCGCAGGGCGCGCCGCCGACCGCACGGCTGCCGCTGGATATTAGCGTCCGCCAGACCGACAGCGCGGACAACTGGAAGAACGAAGTCTACGCGCGGGCTAACGCCGCTGCTGTCGGTCCCTGCGTACGCGAACGATCCCAAGGCGCGGTCCGCGACCCTGTTGCTGATCGCCGAGCGGACCCATTCGCGCAGTCGCCGCGCGGTGCTGCTGCAGCAGGTGGCCGACGACAAGGGGCTCGCCGCGAACGATCCGTTGCGGGTCGGTGCACTGATCCGTCTCGCGTCGCTTCAGCAACAGGCAGGCGAAACCGCAACCGCGCGCGACGTTCGAGCGGTCGGGGCTGGCCGCGAACCAGTGCGCGATCCTCGATGCGCCGCCGCACTTCCTGTCGGCGGGCGGCGTCTTCCCGAACGAGGCGATGGCCTGGGGCTTCGAAGGTTGGACCAAGACGCAGTTCGACGTCGATGCCAACGGCCGGGTACTCAACCAACGCGCGGTACTCAGCTATCCGCCGTTCGTATTCACCAAGGCGGGCGTGCAGACGGTGGCGGGCGCACGCTGGAGCAAGACCTTCCGCCCCGATGGCGGTGTCGGCTGCGGCGGGCTGTCGCAGCAGGTGCGGTTCAAGATGCCGGGGTGAAGTATTGCTTCATGATCCTCCCCCTTGTGGGGGAGGATTCGCCATCGCCTACACCAGCACCTTGTCCGGCCGCCCGACCTCCTCCAGCACGGTCGTCGAATCGATCTCCATCATCGGTTTGATTAGCCCGTCGCGGATGTCGTAGACCCAGCCGTGGAGCAGTACTTCCTGCCCACGTGCGAACGCCCCTTGGATCGTCTTGGTACGCGCAAGCCGCACGAGCTGGTCGCGGACGTTGACCTCGACCAGCCGGTTGACCTTCTGCTCGCGGTCGGGCTGCGCGTCGATCTCGTCGGCATGGTCGTGTAGCACGCAGCGCGCGGTACTGAGCCAGTCGTCAACCGGACCGGTCGTACCGCCGTCGAGCGTCGCGCGGATCCCGCCGCACGCGTAGTGGCCACAGATGATGATGTGGCGCACGCCCAGCACGTCGACTGCATATTGCAGCACCGACATCAGGTTCGTGTCGTCGTCCTTGACCAGGTTCGCGATATTGCGGTGGATGAACATGTTGCCGGGTGGCGTCATGGTCATCTGTTCGGGGCCGACGCGGCTGTCCGAACAACCGATCCACAGGAACTCCGGGTTCTGGCCGACCAGCTGGCGCTGGAAGAAGTCGGCGCTCTCCTCGATGATCTCGGCCGCCCACGCCTTGTTGGCGAGCAGGAGCTGCTTGTACTGCCTCATGCGAAACGGACCTCGGTCTGGGGGGCGTTGATCAGCTTGACGGTACGCAGCGCGAGATCGCCGCGGATGAGCACGGTGATGCCGCGATACGCGGCGCCCTTGATGAACGCGTTGATGATGTCGACATTGTCGAGATCGACATAGCTGGTCGACGACAGGTCGATCAGCAGGTTGGCGTTGTCGGGCACCTTGGCGAGCGACTTCTGCAGTTCATATTTGTGGATAAAGTACAGGTTGCGGCGGGCGCGGACGAGGCAGTCCTCGTCGTCGCAGGCGAAGGTGATCGCGGTACGGAAGTTGCGCGCGACGACGAACACGAAGCCGACCGCAAGGCCGATGACGATGCCTTCGAGAAGATCGGTAAACAGGATCGCAGCGACCGTGACGACGAAGGGAATGAACTGCGTCCAGCCCTGCTTGAAGCGTTCGGTATACAGCTTGGGCTTGGTCAGCTTGTAGCCGGTCGCGATCAGCACCGCGGCGAGCGCCGACAGCGGGATCAGGTTCAGCACCGCGGGAATCAACGCGACGCTGACCAGCAGCCAGAAGCCGTGCAGGATCGTCGACAGCTTGCTCTCGGCCTTGGCATCGACGTTCGCCGACGAGCGGACGATGACGGACGTGACGGGGAGGCCACCGATCAGCCCGGACAGGATGTTGCCGCCGCCCTGCGCCATCAGCTCCCAGTTCTTGTCGGTCGAGCGACGGCGCGGATCGATCTCGTCGACCGCCTTGACGCTCAGCAGCGATTCGAGGCTGGCGACGATCGCGAGCGTGACGGCACTGCTCCAGACGATGCCCATCGTGATCCCCGAAAAGTCGGGGAAGGTGAACAACGACGGGAATTGCGACAGCGTTTGCGTGATCGGCACCTGGACGAGGTGCGTCGCCTGCAACTGCCAGTCGGGCTTCACGGCGCCAAGCAACATATTGCCGAAGATGCCGATCAGCACGACGACCAGCGGGCCGGGGACGAAGCGCAGGGGCCCGTCCTTGGGCTTTGCGCCATCCCACCAGAACAGGAAGGCGAGGCTGATCGAGGCGATCAGGATCGCGCCGGGGGTGACGGCTGCGCTGAGGCTGTCGAGGATCCGCGAGAAGGTGTTGATACCGTTCGCAGTGGTGAATTCGAAGATCCCCTCGGCCTCGCGGTCGAAGCCGACGGCATGCGGGATCTGCTTGAGGATCAGGATCAGGCCGATCGCCGCGAGCATGCCGGTGATGACCGAAGACGGCACGAATTCGCTGAGGATGCCGGCGCGGGTCAGCGAGAAGCAGATCTGGAGCACGCCGGCCAGCACGACCGCCATCAGGAACATCTGGTAGCTTGGCATGCTCTCGATCGCGGTGAGCACGATCACCGTCAGGCCGGCGGCGGGGCCGCTGACCGATAGCGGCGACTTCGAGAACAGGCCGACGGCGATGCCACCGACGATCCCCGAGATGATCCCGGCGAACAGCGGCGCACCCGATGCCAGCGCGACGCCGAGACAGAGTGGCAGCGCGACGAGCGCGACGACGATGGAGGCGGGAAGATCCGCGCGCCACGTGGTAAGCTTTGGAATGAGAGTCGGCACCAGGGCTCCTGTCGCTAAGGTGTCGGCTGGGAATACGTCCGCACCGGACGCGTCTATCCATGCCACATGACAAATAGTTCATGTTCAGTAAGCGATGAACGGTGGCTGACTCAAGTTGGAATGTTGCGACGCGGAAGATTGTTCGGTTGCACGCGTTTGGGTTGGCTTTGCCGCGCACGGTTGCGTTGTCCGCGCGGACGCCTATCTCGGGCCGCTATGGCGAGAAGCACGACACGATCTTCCGACTGGGGTTTTCCACGCTGGCGCGAGTATGGCGCGAGCAGCGAGGCGGTGACCGTGCGGCTGTGCGACCGGCACGGCTGCAACGAGCCGGGCAATTGTCCTGCGCCGAAATCGCCGAACAGCCCCGATCGCTGGTATTTCTGCATGAACCACGCAGGCGAATATAATCGCGGGTGGAATTACTTCGAAGGCTTGAGCGCAGAAGAGGCTGCCGAGCGCGAGGCGGCGGAAACGCGGACCGCCGATGGCTATACCGATCCCAAGCATTACGCTTGGGCGGGCTCGGGTGATGGCAGCCGCTCGCGTGATGAGATGCGCGCGCTGGAAGTGCTGGATCTGGAGCCGGACGCGACGTTCGAGGACGTGCGCGCGGCATGGCGCAGGATGGCGAAGGCCAACCACCCGGATGTGCGGCCTGATGACAAGGATGCAGCGAAGCGGTTCCAGGGCGTGCAGGCGGCGTATGAGGTGCTGAAGGCGGCCGAAGACCAGCGGACGTGGAAACCGGCGTGATCCGCGTTCTTGCCAGCCGGTGGCAGGGGAGCGTGCTGGTCTGCGGGAAATGTTCGAAGAAGTTGGACGGCGGGTTCGGCGACAAGGGGCGGACGCCTCTGGTCAAGCTGCTGCGTCAGGCGCTCGGCGTGAAGAAGGGCCGCAAGGCGGACCGCGGCGTGGTCGAGGTCAAGTGCCTCGGGGTTTGCCCGAAGAACGCGGTGGTGATGGTGGACGGCGCTCGCCCCGATCGGTGGATGCTGGTGCCGGCTGGGGCTGACGTGAGCGAGGTCGTCGCGTCACTGACCGCCAGCGTGCCGTCACCCTCGCCGCCTTCGGCGTCTCTCCCCTCCCCTGAGGGGAGAGGGAAGGGGCCCGCGGCGCTTGCCGGGTGGGAAGGGTGAGGGCACGTTATTCGGCGTACCGCTCCGCCGTCTCGCGGATCAGCGCGATCATGTTCGGGATCCCTTGAGTCCGGTTCGAACTCAGCTGTTTGCTCAGATCGAACGGCGCCAGTTCCGCCTTGATGTCGGTCGCGACGATCTCGGATGGCGCCTGATCCTGCACGGTAAGCAAGACCAGCGCGATGATCCCCTTGGTGATCGCCGCATTCGAATCTGCCAGGAAATGCAGCCGGCCATCGTCGGTCGTTGTCGGATATACCCATACCGACGCCGAACACCCCCGCACCAGCGTCGCATCGGTCTTGAGCGCATCCGGCATGGGTTCGAGTTCTTTGCCGAGATCGATCAGCAGGCGGTAGCGATCGTCGGGTTCGAGGAAGTCATATTCCTCGCGGATGTCGGTGAGGGTGGCCATGGAAGCGGCGGTTACTCCCGAGACGGCTCGCTCGCAACAGTCCGGCTAGCCATATGCTCGAACCCGAGCCGATTGCATTGTGCCGAACCGAAATATCTACCCCAAGCCTCTTTCCGTCACCCCAGCGAAAGCTGGGGTCTCCCCGTTATGATGAGACCCCAGCTTTCGCTGGGGTGACGGTCCAGGGAGGAGATGCCGGACATAGGATGCCAGGGGGCGTCCTAAAGATCCACCCCGGCGGCGATCGCCTCGAGCTTCTTGATACGTTCCTTCAGATCGGCGATCTCGATCCGCGATCCGGTCGACACCGCGACCGGCATCCGGCCGTCCTGCGCATGATCCAGTTCCAGCCGCCGCAGCGAGAGCCATCCGCGCCATCCGGCCAATCCGCCGGCGACGACCATCGCCAGCCCCGCAAGGCTCGCCAGCGCCAAGGTGATGTAAAGGTTCGGGTCGATCATGTCCGCCTCCTAGCGGTCGCGGAGCCGCTCGATCTCTCGGTCGAGATCGACGCTCTTGTGGTTATCGGTGATCACGCGCTCCAGCACCTGGATGCGTTCCTTCATCTGCTGCACTTCGTCGCGCAGCCGCGCCGCCTCGGGGTCGTTCATCAGCGAGACGCCTTCGCCGCGGCGCGCGCTCTTGTGGCGCGATTTGAAGATGCCGGTAATCATCACGATCAGGACGATCATCACGACCATCACCTGTCCACCATTCATGATCTTATCTCCTGTGTATTGGCTTCATTGAGCGGGGTTCGGTCAAGCGGGTGGTCGTCGCGCAATTGCTCGATGGCGTCCGACAACTCGATTTTGCGATCGGTGACGATCCGTTCGAGCACCCGGACCCGCTGTTCCAGGCGTTCGGTATGGGCGGCATATTGCGCGGACTTCTCGGCGGTCTGCGCATTGAGCGCGGTTGCCATGCGCTCCTTGTGCTTGATCCAGTCCTTGAAGACGCTGCTGCCGATCCCGAGGATGACCGGAAGTCCGATCACGATAAAGACGAGCAGGAAGATCGTGAAGTTGTTCATGATCCCTGTCCTCAGCGATCGCGGAGAGCGTCGATCTCGCGAGCGGTGCGCTCGGCGGGATCGGTGGCGATGCGTTCAAGAACCGCGATCCGCTCTTCGAGGCGCGAGACCTGGCCGGTCAGGCGTTCATTCTCGCTGCTGAGCAGTTCGACCTTGCGATCACCCGCCGGGTCCTGCTTGGGCCCGCCGCCCCAGCTCATCGTGTTGCCCCAGTCGTCGCTCGGCGGATAGCCGTGCTTGGTACGGATCCAGTTGTTCGCGATCCAGCCGATGGTCGTGATCGCGATGATCGCAAGCACAAATCCAGGTCCACCCCAATGCATTGTCTGTCTCCCTGTTGACGCCGCGTCTCAGCGTAGGCTGTCGATCTCTGCCGCGAGGCTATTGCTGTTGCGGCTGGTATAGTGTGTCTCGATGTCGGCAAGGCGGCGGTCGATGTCGCGGAACTTGCTGCGGACCTCGGCGGTCGAACGCTTTGGGTTGGAGCGGACACCCTGCCAGAACTTCGCGTCATCGGGTGTCTCGTACAGGCCGGTCGGCTTCTTGGGCGCCAACCACGCGGTGGCGAAATAACCGAGAATGACCCAGCCGCTGGTGGCGACCGCCAGCACGACCATGGCGACCCGGATGAGCGTGATGTCCACGCCCGTGTAATCGGCGATCCCTGAGCAGACGCCCTTGAACTTGGCATTCTGCTTGTCGAGGTAAAACTGGGTGCGGCTACCGGACATGTCAGTTTCTCCGTTCGAAGGGGCGGTTGGCCTGGCGGTCGCTGTCGCGATCGAGCCGGTAGGGTGAGTCCGACTGGGTGGTGCCTAGGCCCGGCTTCCAGTCGGGATTGTCGGCGGCGATGATCCGTTCGACGGTCATCACCCGGTCTTCGAGGCGACGCGCGAGCATCTGCATCTCATCGAGCAGCCGCTCGTCCTCGTCCGTGATCTTGGGCGCGGTCTTCCACTTGGTGACATAGTGGAGGATCACCCAGGGCAGTCCGACGAAGAGGGTGGCGCATACGAGTACGGTGTCCATCTCAATCGTCCTTCTTCATGCGCGCTTTCAGCGCGGCGAGCTGGGCGTTGACCTTGTCGTCGCTGCGCAGCTCGGCGATTTCCTCTTCGAGCGTCTTGACGACCCCGAGCCCCATCGCATCCGCGCGGCCCTCGGCCTCGTCGACGCGGCGGTCGAGGATGTCGAAGCGGCTGAACGCCTCGTGCGTCTTCGGACCGTTGTACATCTCGCGCAGCCGGGTGCGGTTGTTCGCGCTTTCCAGCCGGGTCTGCACCGCGTTCTGCTTGGTGCGTGCCTCGCGGAGCTTGGTCTGGAGCTTGGCGATGTCCTCTTCGGATGCCCGAAGCGCATCGTCGAGCACGCCGACCTCGGCCTTCAACTGCTCGGCCATGTCGAATGCCTTCTGGCGCTCGACCAGGGCTGCCTTGGCCAGGTCCTCACGGTCCTTGCTCAGCGCCAGCTCGGCCTTCTCGGTCCAGTTGTCCTGGAGCTGCTCGAGCTTCGAGATATGGCGGCGCATCTCCTTCTGGTCGGCGATGGTGCGCGCGGCGGAGGCGCGAACCTCGACCAGCGTTTCCTCCATCTCGAGGATGATCATGCGGATCATCTTCGACGGATCTTCGGCCTTCTCGATGAGATCGGCGAAGTTGGCGGCGACGATGTCGCGGGTGCGGGAAAAGATGCCCATGTAAATCCTACTCCAGGGGTCGGCCCGAGGCTCTAAGCCGTCGGGGTCTTATGCCACGATCGAGGTGTGAACCGCGATAGGCGTTGTGTTGGTTGCGATCGCTGGGCCGACTGCGCCGAGGACGCAGGTTGCGCTGACGACGATGGTGCAGAGGGTGGCGGCGACGGTGCGGGCGATGGTGGTGTTGAACATGGTGGGTCCCCTTTAAGACTGGTTGGTTCCGCTATTCGGCGGGTTGCCTGAAGCATTGCATCTGTCGTGCCAGTTTCGAAAATGGCGGAATTGCAGGGGTTTGCGCGATTTTGGGTGCGAGGCGGCACCCGTAAGCTTGCCAAGAGTTGGGAATTCGCGCCACATCTTCGCCATGGAGCGAACAACCCAGGTCATCGGCGAGTCCGGTACGTTCATGGCAGCGCTGGAACGCGCGTCGCGGGCGGCGGCGTTGGACCGTCCCGTACTGGTCATCGGCGAGCGTGGTACGGGCAAGGAACTGGTCGCCGAGCGCCTTCACCGGCTGTCGCCGCGGTGGGACCAGCCGCTGGTCATCATGAACTGCGCGGCGTTGCCCGAGACGCTGATCGAGGCGGAACTGTTCGGGCACGAGGCGGGCGCGTTCACCGGCGCGACCAAGGCGCGGGTCGGGCGGTTCGAGGAGGCCGATGGCGGCACGCTGTTCCTCGACGAGTTGGGGACGCTGTCGATGGCGGCGCAGGACCGCCTGTTGCGCGCGGTCGAGTACGGCGAGATCACGCGGATCGGCTCGTCGCGACCGATGCGCGTCGACGTGCGGATCGTGGCCGCGACCAACGAGCATCTGCCGGACAAGGTCGACCGGCACGAATTCCGCGCCGATCTGCTCGACCGGTTGTCGTTCGAGGTGGTGACGTTGCCGCCTTTACGCGCGCACCGGCGACGTGGTCGTCCTTGCCGAGCATTTTGGCCGGCGGATGGCTTCGGAGCTTGGCCGCGAGCGGTGGGAGGGGTTCGGCCCGGCGGCGATGGACGCGCTGATCGCGTATCGCTGGCCGGGCAACGTCCGCGAACTCCGCAATGTCGTCGAGCGCGCGGTGTATCGTTGGGAGCAGGCGGGGCCGATCGATGCGATCGAGATCGACCCGTTTCAGTCGCCACACCGGCCCGGTGCTTCGACCGCGCCGAAGCCTATGGTTGTAGCTCCACGCGCGGCCGAAGCGGATGACGGCGAAGACCCGGTCGTCGCTTGCGAGGAAGGCCCCTCGGACTTCAAGTCCCGCGTATCCCGCTTCGAACGCGACCTGCTCTCGCGCGCGCTGTCCGAACACCGCTTCAACCAACGTGCGACCGCGGAGGCCCTAGGCCTGAGCTACGACCAACTCCGCCACGCCCTGAAACGCCACGACCTGCTCAACGCGGGCGCTTGAGCTACAACCACCCGTCATCCTGACGAAAGTCAGGATCCAGAGCCAAGCAGCACGGCGTTCGTAATTCTGGGTCCTGACTTTCGTCAGGATGACGATGTGGCGTCCTCACCCGCTCTTCCTCACCAACCCCGCGAGCTTCTTCAACTTCGGCGCGACCATCGGCACGGTCAGCATCGTGCTCGCCAGCGCCATCAGCAGCAGCGCGGTGAAGGTCTCGTTGGTGATGATCTTCTTATCGAGCAGGATGTTGACGAAGATGATCATGATCAACGCCTTGGTCTGGAGCAGCCAGCCGATCGCCGACGCTTCGCCCGGCCGCCACTTCAGGATCCGCCCGGCAGAGTGAACACCGATCAGCTTGCCGCCGACCGACGCGACCAGCAACAACGCCGCCGCGGCGAACACCGCGTAACCACCGACCGCCCACTGCGTCTTCAACCCCGTCGACAGGAAGAACACCGGCATCACCGCGAGCAGCACGAAATGGCGGAACTGGTCCATCTTCGCGGTCGTGAACCATTTCGAATCGAGCACCGCGCCCGACAGGAAGGCGCCGACCATGAAATGAAGCCCTGCCCAGTCCGCCGCGAACCCGCAGCCGGCCAGCCAGATCAGGCTGACATACCAGCGGTCGCGCTCCTCGATCCGCGCCATCAACTTGCGCACGATCAACGTCGCGATCGCGAACCCGACCAGGAAGCCGCCCTGCCGCCCGACGCGTTCCCAGTCGAGCAGGATCAGCGCGAGCACACCCCAGATCGCGATGTCGTCGAGGCTGGCATAGCGCAGGATCTCGTTGGCCGATCGGCTGACGCAGCACATCGAGCTTTTCCAGGAACAGCACGAGGATCGGCAGCGCGGTGACCGCGCACGCCATGCCGATGCCGAGCACCACCTGCCATGTCGCGCCGTCCGGCCCGCGCCAGCCGGGATAGCGCAGCATCAGTACCGCGGCGATGCTACCGGTGATCAGCGGTACCGCAAGCGCCAGCCCTGCGGTGACGCCGGTCTCGCCGCGCCGTTTCCATGCTTCGCCGAGGTCGAGTTCGATCCCCGCGACCCAGACGAACATCATCACCGCCCACCAGGCGATGCCGTTGAGAGATCCCAAGGTCGCGGGCGTGAAGACGGTCGCGTAATAATCGGGATACGCCGCGCCGAGCACGCCCGGCCCGAGCAGGATGCCGCCGAAGATCTGCACCACCACCAGCGGCGCCCAGTAATCGGTCCGCCCGAGCCGCCACACCAGATACGGCACGGTGAAGATGATGAGTATCGCGAGGAGGAAGACCTCCGTCGGCGTCATGGCGTGCATGTGGATCCCCCGGCGCCGATCGGTTCCCCCGCCGGCTTCGTTTCGGTAGCGATAGTATTCGGTGAAACCGGGCGCGGCAATATGCGGACGCGACGATACGCCCAGCGCTGACCGATCTCCGCGCTGCGTCATTTCGGGACAGGGCATGATAGCGCGCTCGGATCGGCTCGCCGAACGTCTGCGTTCCGTGCGATTGAACGCCGTGCGCCGCAGACGCTGGCGGAGGAGGATTTTCGATGAAACGATCGTTGCTGGCGCTCGCGCTGTTCGCTGTTCCCGCGTTCGCGCAAGGCGCTGCGCCGTTCACGGTCAACGGTCAGGGGTTCGCGACCCTGCAGGAGGCGGTCTCGTCGATCCGCATGGGTACCGCGACGATTCTGATCGCGCCCGGCACGTACCGGCAATGCGCGGTCCAGGCGGGCGGCCACATCACCTTCAAGGCGGTTCAACCCGGCACCGCGATCTTCGAGAGAGTGGCCTGCGAGGACAAGGCGGCCTTGGTGCTGCGCGGGCAGGGCTCGGTGGTCGATGGCCTCGTCTTCCGTGGCTATCGCGTATCGGACGGCAACGGTGCCGGCATCCGGACCGAGATGGGCGACCTGACCGTCACCAACGCGATGTTCCTCGACAGCCAGGAGGGTATCCTCGGAGGGCAGCCGACCGGACAGAAGATCACGATCGATCACTCGACGTTTGCCGGGCTCGGACAGTGCGACGAAGCCCCGAACTGCGCGCACGGAATCTATCTCGCCAACCAGGGCCGCGTGACCGTCACCAACTCGCGGTTCGAGCGGGGCACCGGTGGTCATTACGTCAAGGTGCGCGCGCCCAATGTGACGATCACCGACAACAGCTTCGACGACACCGGCGGGCGCAAGACCAACTACATGATCGACCTGCCCGACGGCGCCACCGGCCTGATCGCGCGCAATACCTTCGTGCAGGGCAAGCAGAAGGAGAATGGCTCGGCACTGATCGTCGTCGCCGCGGAGGCGAAGACTTACCCCTCGACCGGTCTGCGGGTGGAGGACAACGACGCGCGACTGACGCCGGGGGATACGCACACGCCGGCGTTCATCGTCGACTTCAGTCATGACCGGCTGGCGATCGGCGCGAACCGGCTCGGGACCGGGTTGAAGCCGTTCGAGACGCGCTGACAGCGAAGAACGCCGCTAAGCCGTAGCTCCCACCGGAACCGTCACCCCAGCGTAAGCTGGGGTATCCCAGTTGGGACGGGACGCGTGCCACACGGGGATATCCCAGCTTTCGCTGGGATGACGGGTTAAGGGGCGGGGGGCAGTGCAGGCTGCTGATGTCGCAACCGACGAAGCGGCAGCACCGCGCCAACCCAGAAAAATATGCTGTCCCGCGAAGGCGGGAGCCCAGGCTGGACTCCCGCCTTTGCGGGAGAACATACTAGGCGAGCGTCATGTGCCTCAGCTTGGGCAGGTGCTCGCAGCGCTTGGATCGAGATCGAGGCACCGCCCGTCCAGTCCGTTCACCGGCAACCCGATCGTCGCCGCCAAGGTCGGCACGATATCCACCGTCTCCACCGACAGCGGCTGCTCGAACCCGGTCATCTCCTTGCGCCAGAACAGGATCGGCACGCGGCGGTCGTAATCCCACGGCGAGCCGTGCGTCTCGACATAGCCACCCGCCGGCGACACGATCGTCGTCACGCGCGGCTTGAGCAGCACCACCATCTGCCCCGACCGCTCTGGATAAAAGGAGGCACGGGCGCGCTCGATCAGGGTCCAGGTCTCGGGCGGTGACTTCGCCATTGGCGTTGCCATGATCTCGGCTGCGGAGAACGCCCCCGCGACCTGGGGCAGCGCGCGGTAGCGGCGGAGCGCCTCGGCTAGCACCTTCGTCCGCGTTTTTTCCGGCAGCGAGTCGTCGATATAGACGTCGCCCTCGGTACCGAGCAGCACGCTCCCCGGCAGGCCTATGTCCTTGGCGATCGCGGTGCCGACCTGCTTGGCCAGCACGTTTTCGTCCATATGCGCCTCCATCGGCATCGCGCGCTGCTGCTGGCGCTCGGTCGCGTCGTGCGCGCCGTGATCCGCGGTAAGCACGACTTCGTAATCGACCCCGGTTTCGTCCATCACGTTGAAGAAATCGCCCAGCGTCTTATCGAGCTGCGCCATCTGGATGCACATCTCCGAGCCCTGCGTCCCGTAGGTATGGCCGATATAATCGGTCGCCGACGCGCCGATATCGATGATGTCGGTCTGCGGCCCCTTGCCGAGCTTCATGTCCTGGACCAGCGCTGCCGCCATCGCGAACACCGCGGCGTCGGACGCGGGCGACACGCGGAAGCCCTTGGCATCGCCCGCCTCGCGCTCGAAGCGTCCCTGGCCGTAGGTCTTGCCCGCGATCACGATCGGATGGTTCACGCCCGCGCAATAGCCCGGCAACGGCAGCGCCGCCTGCGGCTTGGCGATCAGCGCGGCGACCGCGTCGCGCGTACGCTGCACCGCCGGCGGCACCGCGCGGCCGGCATAGGAGACATAGGTCTTGCCGTCCCACCACCAGAGCTCGTCGACCTTGTGGCCGCCCATCATCACCGCCGCGCGATCCTTGCCCGCGACCGACACGGAGCGGGTGCGCGGATCGCGCGCCTTCATCATCTCGCCGAGCGTCGGCACCTTCAGGTGCATGTCGGACACGGTGTAGCTGTCGTGCGTGCTGCCCGTGACGCGCTCGTCCTCCGAGCAATAGACGATCTTGTCGGGCCGTCCGGCGCGCTGGTCGACCCAGTTGTTGGCGATGATCCCGGTATGCGCGGGCCGCATGCCGGTCAGGATTGTCGAATGGCCGGGGCACGTCTCGGTCGCGGCATGGCTCTGGTAGCCGCTTGGGAACACAGCGCCGTTCAGCAGTCGCGTGAATCCACCGGTATAGTGATTGCGATATTGCTGAAACAGGTCGGCAGCGAACTGGTCGACCGAGATCGCGACGATCAGTTTCGGCGGGGTGGTCGGCGTCGCCGCAGGGGCAGGGGCGGGCGCAGGAGGCGCCATCTGCGCGGAGACCGATGCGGCCGAGGTCAGCAGGAGCGCGGCGATAAGTGCTTTCACGAACAGTCCTTTAGCCAGCGACGACCATAAAGCGCGGTCGTCGCTTTGAAGTGCAATACGACAAGGTCACCGCTATGGCTTTGCGCGATGAACGAAACAAGGATGGCCATGCGCGGATTACGTTGCGTCCTGATGACGGTCTTGCTGGCCGTCTGCGGGCTGGCGAGTGCGCCAACGTTTGCGGAATCGCTGAACGGCTCGAGCCAGCATCTGATGATGAAGCTGGTTGCCGAGAGCGATCACCCCAAGGCCGGCGCACCGCTGACGATCGCGCTGGCAACGACGCCCGAAGCTGGCTGGCACGGCTATTGGCGCAACCCGGGCGATGCGGGCTTTCCGGCGACGTTCGACTGGACGCTGCCCGCTGGCGCGAAGGCGGGTGAGCCCGAATGGCCGGTACCGACGACGCTGCTGATCGCGGGCTTGATGAACTATGTCTACGAGGCGCCCTATGCGCCGCTCGTAACGATCCAGGTCCCGGCGGGGCTGGCGGCGGGGACGAAATTCCTGATCCGGCTGAAGACGAGCTACCTCGTCTGCTCCGCGACGATCTGCGTGCCCGAGGAAAAGGCGCTCTCGCTCGACCTCACGATCGGTGATGGCGCGCCGTCGCAGGCGGCCGCGTTCGCTGGCTGGCGGCAGGCGATTCCGAAGCCGCTCGACGCCGGCGCGACCTATGCCGCAAACAACGGCACCATGCGGATCGCCATCCCGTTCCCCGCAGGCGCGAAGGTCGACAAGGCGTATTTCTTCCCCGTCACCACTGGCGCGATCGAGAACGGCGCGGCGCAGACGGTGACGCGCGATGGCGACCGGCTGACGATCAGCACCAAGGTCGCGGCGAACGCCAAGGTTGGCGGCCCGATCGAGGGCGTGCTGCGGATCGGCGAAGGGCAGGGGCTCGGCGTCAAGGCGACGCCGGGCGTGGTCGGCGATGGGGCCGGCAGCGGCCCAATTAGCGCGAGCGGCAAGAGCATCTGGCTGACCGCACTGATCGCGTTCGCGGGCGCAGTGCTCGGCGGCCTGATCCTCAATATCATGCCGTGCGTGTTCCCGATCCTCAGCCTCAAGGCGCTCAGCCTCGCGCGCGGCGGTGCTAGCGAGAAGGAGGCGCGCGGCGAGGCCTTGGCCTACACCGCGGGCGTCGTGCTGGTCTGCCTCGGGCTCGGTGCTGCAATCCTGGCACTCCGCGCAGGAGGCTCGGCGGTCGGCTGGGCATTCCAGTTGCAGCATCCGGCGGCGATCGTTGTCCTGCTGTTGCTGAGTGCTGCGATCGCGTTCAACCTCGCCGGCCTGTTTGAGGTCCCGACGCCGCGCTTTGCCGGCGAGAGCGGCGCGAGCGGGGCGTTCGCGACCGGTGCGCTAGCGGCGTTCATCGCGACGCCGTGTACCGGGCCGTTCATGGGTGCGGCGCTCGGCGCGGCGCTGGTGCTGCCGTGGCCGGCGGCGCTCGCCGTGTTCGGCGGGCTCGGAATCGGGCTTTCGCTCCCGTTCCTCGCGATCGGGTTCATTCCGTCGTGGCGGCGGTGGCTGCCCAAGCCAGGTGTGTGGATGGAAACGTTCCGCCATATCCTGTCGGTGCCGATGTTCCTGACCGCGATCGCGCTCGGCTGGGTGCTCGGGCGACAGACTGGCGTCGATACGCTGACGCTGGCCTTGGTCGCGGTGCTGGCGGTCGGCGCGGTGCTCTGGGTCGGTGGCACCCGCCAGCGCAAGGGCAAGGCGTTCGGCGTGGCGGCACAGGTCGCGCTGGCGGTGGTGTTCGTCGGCAGCGCGGTTCTGATCGCGCGCGCCACCGGCGGCGGCGAAGGTCGCCACAGCAGGGGACGAGCCGTTCACCGAGGCCCGGCTCGCATCGCTGCGGGCCGAAAAGCGCCCGGTGTTCGTGTATTTCACCGCCGACTGGTGCCTGACGTGCAAGGTCAACGAGAAGGCTGCGATCGATACGGCCGGCGTGCGTGACGCGTTCGCCCAGCACAAGGTCGCGGCGTTGATCGGCGACTGGACCGACGGCGACCCGGTAATGGGCCGTTTCATCCAGGCCCACAACCGCGCCGGGGTGCCGCTGTATCTGTATTATGCGCCGGGTGCCGCCGAACCGACCGTCCTGCCGCAGGTCCTCACGACGGGCTTGCTGGAAGGGCTGGGCGCCTAAGTCTTACGGACGCCCTCTAGATTCCGTCATCCTGACGAAAGTCAGGATCCAGAGTACCAGGGAATACGCTCGACGACCCTGGAACCTGACTTTCGTCAGGATGACGGGCGCGAGCGGCGGCAGAGCGTATTCCACCCTTGTGCAGCGCAGCGAAGCGTTGCAGCATGGAACCGTAACGCTTGATGGGGAATTGACCGTTCCGATGGGGAAACAGGCGTTCGACGAAATCATGGGGACGCCGGGCGATACGACCGCTCGTCCCGAACTTGCGGCTCTCGGGCATTGGATCGAGGAGACGCCTGACGCCGAGCTCCGTCGTCGGCAGGAAGCCGCCGAGACCACCTTCCGGCAGCTCGGCATCACCTTCGCGGTCTACGGCGAGAACGAAGCGGCCGAGCGGATCATTCCGTTCGATATCGTCCCCCGCGTTTTCCTGCACGACGAGTGGACCCGCTTGTCGGAAGGCCTCGTCCAGCGCGTCGATGCGATCAACGCATTCCTCAACGACATCTATGGCGAACGTCGCATCCTGAAAGAGGGCATCCTCCCCGAGGATCTGGTGTTGGGGAATGCGCAGTTCCGGCCCGAGATCGCCGGCATCCGGCCGCCGCACGGCGTCTGGGCGCATATCTGCGGGATTGATCTGGTCCGCACCGGCCCCGACGACTTCTTCGTGCTCGAGGACAATGCGCGCACGCCGTCCGGCGTCAGCTACATGCTGGAAAACCGCGAGGCGATGCTGCGCCTCTGTCCCGAGCTGTTCCGCGAGTTCCGCGTCGCGGCGGTCGACAGCTATCCCGACCTGTTGCTTGAGACGATGAAGTCGGTGGCGCCGCACGGCACGGGCTCCAACCCGACCTGCGTGCTGCTGACGCCAGGCCATTACAACTCGGCCTATTACGAACATAGCTTCCTCGCCGATTCGATGGGCATCGAACTCGTCGAGGCGGCCGATCTGGTGGTCGACGACGACATCGTCTGGATGCGGACGATCGCCGGGCGGGTGAAGGTCGACGTGATCTATCGCCGGATCGACGACGATTATCTCGATCCGCTCGTGTTCCGCCCGGACTCCGCGCTTGGCGTGCCGGGCCTCATCGCAGCCTACGCGGCCGGCAACGTCGCGATCATGAACGCGCCGGGCAACGGCATCGCCGACGACAAGGCGATCTACAGCTACATGCCCGACATCGTGAAGTTCTACTCGGGCGGCGAGTGCAAGTTGCGCAACGTCGAAACCTGGCGGTGCCGCGAACCGCAGGCGTTGCAATACGTGCTGGACAACCTGGAGGACGTCGTCGTCAAGCTGGTAGACGGCTCTGGTGGCTATGGCATGCTGGTCGGGCCGACCTCGTCGAAACAGGAGATCGAGGATTTCCGCGCGGCGCTCATTGCCGAACCGCACCGCTACATCGCGCAGCCGACGCTGGCGCTGTCGACCGTCCCGACGATGGCCGATGGCGGCCTGTCCCCACGCCACGTCGATTTCCGCCCGTTCGTGTTGAGCGGGTCGAAGGGCGTGCAGGTCGTCCCCGGCGGCCTCACCCGGGTCGCGCTCAAGGAAGGTTCGCTGGTCGTCAATTCTAGCCAGGGCGGCGGGACCAAGGACAGTTTCGTCCTGATGAAGGATCAGTCGCAGCGGATGGGAGCGGGCGGGATGACGCAAACGATGGGCGGCATGTCGCAGACGCTCGGCACGACCCTGCCGTCGCCGGGAGCGAATAGCTGATGCTCTCGCGTACCGCATCGTCGCTCTACTGGCTCGGCCGCTATTTCGAGCGTGCCGACTTCATCGCCCGGCTGGTCGAGGCCACCGTTCGTCTCGACGTTCTCTCCTCGCAGCCTGCGGGCGAGGCGGCCTGGGCCTCCGCGCTCGCCGTTACCGAAACCGAGGAGCCGTTCGCGACGCTCGGCGGCAACCTCAGCCAGACCGAGGTCGTCCGCTTCCTCACGCTGGACTCGAGCCACCCCGGCTCGATCGTCCGCTGCGTCGACATGGCGCGCAACAACGCCAAGGCGGTCCGTACCGCGCTGACCCGCGAAGCCTGGACCGCGATCAATCGGGCGTGGCTGTTGTTCGAAAACCGGACGATCCCGCGCAGCACCACCGACCAGATGAACCTAGTGGAGGCGGTGAAGACCGAAACGCGCGGGTTCGAAGGCGCGATCCACCGGATGCTGCGCAATCAGACGACATGGTTCATCCGGCTCGGGCAAGCGGTCGAGCGCGCCGACAACACCGCGCGTCTGCTCGACGTCAAATACCATATCCTGCTGCCCGAGGGGCAGAAGATCGGCGGCGCGATCGATCGCGACCAGTGGACGACGATTCTCCAGACGGTGTCGGCCGTGACCGCGTATCGCTGGCTCTATAGCGACGGACTGCGGCCGGCGGACGTCATCGACTTGCTGATCGCCCGCGTGGAACTGCCGCGCAGTCTCGCGGCGTCGGTCGAGGAGACGGTCGACGTGCTCAATCTGCTGGCGAAACGCACGGGTAATCACGGGGAGGCGGACAGGATGGCACGGATGCGCGCATCACGCATGGCCAAGACGCGGTCGGGGAAGTGATCGCTTCGGGTCTGCACCAGTATCTGCAGGCCTTCATCGCCGAGAATGCGCTGCTCCACGGCGCGATCGGCCGCCAGTTCAAGTTCCATTGATGCGGCTGTCGATCGATCATCATACGATCTACCGCTTCACCCAGCCACAGGGCCGGCTGGTCCAGATGCTCCGGCTTACGCCTGAGAATACGCACGACCAGACCGTGGCATCGTGGCGGATCGACGTCGATTGTGACGCGCGGTTGCGGCCGGGGCGTGACGGCTTCGGCAACGCGGTGACGATGCTGTACGCCGAGGGGCCGGTCGACGGGATCGAGATCACCGTTAAGGGTGAGGTGCTGACGAGTCACTCCGACGGCGTGCTGCACGATGTCCACGAGACGTTGCCGCCCGCGCTGTTCCTGCGCGCGACCGAGGCGACGGCTTTCGACCCTGCGATCGCCGAGTTCGCGGCGGATGCGGTGGTCGGTGCACGCGATCGCGTCGGGGCGCTGCACCGGCTTAACCGGGCGCTGCATGGGCAGTTCGTCTTCGATGCCGGACGCCCCGAGCCCGGGCTCACCGCGGGTGCTGCATTCCGAAAGGATAGCGCTACGCCGCGCGACATGGCGCAGATCTTCGCGGTCGCGGCGCGGTCCTTGGGTGCACCTGCGCGGTACGTGTCGGGCTATCATCACAACGACCATGAGGTGGTGCATTTCCCGACCCCGCATGGCTGGGCTGAGGCGTATGTCGACGGGCTCGGCTGGGTCGGGTTCGATCCGTGCACGGGGATGTCGCCCGAGGAGCATTACGTGCGGGTCGCGATGGCGCTCGATGCCGCTGGGGCGGCGCCGGTCGCTGGATCGCGGTTGGGCGAGGGGGTGAGGAACTCGACGTCGACGTTGTGGTGCAGCGGGAAGACTAAGACTGTTTCCCCGCGAAGGCGGGGACCCAGACTGGGCTCCCGCCTTCGCGGGAGAACAAGGCTTAGCCGGTTTTGCGGTATGACCACCCCGGCGAAGGCCGGGGCCCAATTGGCAAGGTGGTCGTAACTAAGGGCTATCTTGTGTTAGCAGCGTTTCCCAATTGGGCCCCGGCCTTCGCCGGGGTGATGGCTCATGAAGTGCCGCCGGGCCACCCAACTACCCTAGCTGCAACTCAGGCCGTCGCCGCGACCCGCGCAGGCGACGTCACCAGATCCGCATCCTCGAGCCGTCGCCATCCCGCCGGGCCCAGCACCTCGAGCGGCCGATACCGCGTCTTGTATTCCATCCGCGGCGAGCCCTTCACCCAATAGCCCAGGTACACGTACGGCAACCCGGCCTCGCGCGCGGATCAGATGGTCCATGATGATGAAATTGCCGAACCCCGGCCGGCTGTCCTCGTCCGCCGCAAAGAAGCTGTAGACCATCGACAGCCCGTCCGCCTGGCGATCGGTCAGGCAGGCGCCGATCAGCCGCCCGCGCGCGCCGTCGACCGAGGGCTCGCGGTACTCGACGATCACCGAATTGACCGGCGAATGCTCGATCATGTCGGCGTAATCGTCCTCGTCCATTCCGGCCATGCCGCCGCCCGGATGGCGCGTCCCGAGATAGCGGCGAAGCAACTGGAACTGCTCGTCGGTCGCCCACGCCTTGCACGCGGTCACTTCGACATCGCCGTTGCGCCTGAGCAACTTACGCTGCGTCGCGTTGGGCATGAATTCGTTCGTTACCACGCGGACCGACACGCACGCGGTACACCCGGCGCATGACGGTCGATACGCGACGCCCTGGCTGCGACGAAACCCGATCCGGCCGAGCGCATCGTTTAGCTCACTCGCATGCGGCCCGGTTAGCTCGGTGAACACTTTCCGCTCCTGCCGACCCGGCAGATACGGGCACGGCGACGGGCTGGTGACGAAGAAGCGCGGGAAACGAAAAGGCGCAGTCACCGAACCGGATGTCCTTCAGGGAAGCGCGAAAGGTCGCGTTCCACAGCATATGGTCGCGTCATGCAATACTGAAAAGCGCGTTTACCACGATAATGGGTTAATGCGCTAAATCCCCGCAGCACCGTGCTATTTATGCGAGCTCCACGGTCGAGGTCTCGTACCCGCCAGCGCGCAATGCGCCGACCAGCCGATCGAGATGCGCGCGGTCGCGGAGCTCGCATTCGATGTCGGTGATGAGACCCTTTGCCGGCAGCGTCGTGAAGACGCGCTGGTGATAGATCTCGATGATGTTGACGCGTTCCTGATCGAAGATCCGCGCGACGTGGAACAGCGCACCCGGCTTGTCCTGCAACCGGATACGCAGCCGTGCGAGCCGCCCCGACCGCGCCAGATCGCGCAGCAGCACGTTGGCGAGCAGCCGCGTATCGATATTGCCGCCGCATAAGACGATGCCGACGGTCCTTCCCGCGAACCGCTCGGGGTGCGACAGCAGCGCGGCGAGCCCGGCGGCCCCCGCGCCCTCGACCACCGTCTTCTCGATCTGGAGCAGCAGGCTGACCGATTCCTCGAGGCTCCGCTCACTGACCAATACGATATCATCGACCAGTTCGGCGACGATCTTCGACGTGATCGCACCGGGCTCCTTGACCGCGATGCCCTCGGCCAGCGTGTCGCCCGCGCACGGCATGTCGGTGCCGTTGATGCGGTTGTACATCGATGGAAACAGCTCGGCCTGCACGCCGACGATCTCGATCGGATGACCGCCGGCCTGCTGGCTCGCAGCACGCGCGACCGTCGACATGC
The DNA here is from genome assembly GCF_036856015.1 of Sphingomonas sp. LR55. Classification (NCBI taxonomy): domain Bacteria; kingdom Pseudomonadati; phylum Pseudomonadota; class Alphaproteobacteria; order Sphingomonadales; family Sphingomonadaceae; genus Sphingomonas; species Sphingomonas sp. LR55. The sequence goes on along the minus strand of NZ_JASPFO010000001.1, from coordinate 1,593,000 downwards.
CGGAGATCAGCCCGCCGCCGCCGATCGGGATGACCAGCGTATCGATCTGCGGCACGTCCTCGAGCATCTCGACCGCGACGGTCCCCTGGCCGGCGATGACGCGGGGGTCGTCGAACGGGTGGACGAAGGTGAAGCCGCACTCGCCCTCCAGGATGCGCGCGTGCGCGTAGGCCGCGTCGAACGTCTCGCCGTGCAGCACGACGTTGGCGCCGTGGCCTTCGGTCTGCATGACCTTCACGGTCGGCGTGTTGGTCGGCATCACGATCGTCGTCGGGATGCCGAGCCGGTTGGCGTGATAGGCGAGGCCCTGTGCGTGATTGCCGGCGGACGCCGCGATGACGCCCTTCGCGCGCGCCTCGGCCGACAGCTGCAACAGCGTGTTGAGCGCGCCACGCTCCTTGTACGCCGCGGTGAACTGGAGGTTCTCGAACTTCAGATACACCGTCGCCCCGGTCATCTGGCTCAGCGTCTTGCTGATCAGCGTCGGCGTGCGGACGATCGAGGCGCGGATCCGGTCGTGTGCGAGCCGGACGTCGTCGATCGAGACGGGGAGGGTGGGTGCCGCTACGGCAGCGTGGGTAGCCATGTCCGACCCGCTAGACCATCTGGCGCGCGGGAAACACCGCTTATGCGCGAAGGCTATGGCAATACCGGCATTTATCGGCACCGGAACGAGGGGCACAGCGATCGCGCCGTATCTCGTGGTGAGCAACCTGTTCATAACGGCTGATAAATCATGTGGCGTGGGTCAACATCCCGGCGTGCAAATGTGGAGAGTATCGAAGTGATGCGTTTTCTAATCTCCGCGGCTGCGATCGCGCTGCTGTCCACGCCCGCGCTTGCCGACGGGATCGTCGACAACGTCAACGGCATCACCGTCGCCGACGGCGGTCGCGTGATCCACTTCAAGGCGATCCTGATCGACAAGGATGGCAAGGTCACGCGGCTCGTGCCACCCGGCGAGGAAGCGCCCAAGCTCAGTCGTAAGGAATTGAAGAAGAACGCCGGCAAGCCGCTTTACGACTGGCGGATCGACATGGGTGGCAAGACCGTGCTGCCGGGCTTCATCGATGCGCACGGCCATGTGATCGAGATGGGCTTCGGCGCGCTGTCGCTCGACCTGTCGATGACCAAGTCGCTCGACGAGGCGAAATCGAGGATCGCGGCGTACATCGCGGGCAATCCCGACCGCAAATGGGTGATCGGGCGCGGCTGGAACCAGGAGGCGTGGGGGCTGGGTCGCTTCCCGACCGCGGCGGATCTCGAGTCCGTTTCCGGCGGGCACCCGATCTGGCTGTCGCGGGCTGATGGCCATGCGAGCTGGGCGAACCGTGAAGCGATGCGCGAGGCGGGCGTCACCGGCTTGACCGTCTCGCCTGCGGGCGGGCGGATCGATAACACCGGCGGCGCGCCCGCGGGCGTGTTCGTCGACGGCGCACAGGCGTTGATCGAGAAGGTCGTGCCGCAGCCGCTGCCCAAGGAGCGCGACGCCGCCTTCCTCACCGCGCAGAGCATCCTGCTGCGCTACGGCGTCACCGCGGTCGCCGACATGGGCACGACGCTCGACGACTGGCTGACCTATCGGCGGATGGCGGATATCGGCGGGCTGCGCGTCCGCATCATGAGCTATGCGATGGGCGTCGAGACCGCGAGCCGGATCGGCGGTAAGGGGCCGACGCCGTGGCTGTACAATGATCGCCTGCGGATGGGTGGCGTGAAGCTGTACGCCGATGGTGCGCTCGGCTCGCGTGGCGCGTGGTTGCTGAAGCCGTATTCGGACGCGCCCGGCCAGTCGGGGCTCGGTTTCCTCACTGACGACCAGCTCCAGAACCAGATGAGCCGCGCGGCGATGGACGGCTATCAGGTCGCGGTGCACGCGATCGGCGACAAGGCCAACCAGATGGTGCTCGACGCGATCCAGGTCGAGAGCGAGACCTATACCGGCGACCGTCGCTGGCGGATCGAGCATGCGCAGGTGGTCGATCCGACCGACCTGCCTCGGTTCGGCAAGTTCGGCACGATCGCCTCGATGCAACCGACGCACGCGACCAGCGACAGGACGATGGCCGAGGCGCGACTCGGGCCGAACCGGCTAGCGGGCGCCTATGCATGGAAGTCGATGCTGACCAACGGCGCCAAGCTCGCGTTCGGGACCGACTTCCCGGTCGAGAAGCCCGATCCATTCGCGACCTGGGCGGCGGCGTTCACGCGGCAGGATGCCGATGGTCAGCCACAAGGCGGATGGCAACCGCAGGAGCTGGTGACGCGCGAGCAGGCGTGGTGGGCGATGACGGGTGCGGCGGCCTATGCCGGGTTTGCGGAGACCAAGTTCGGTGCGCTCGCACCGGGCCAGCGGGCGGACTTCATCATCGTCGACCGCGATCCGACGATGGCCTCGCCGACCGACCTGCGCGCCACCGTCGTGCAGGAGACGTGGATCGGCGGCGAGAAGGTCTGGGTGCGCAAGTAACGCCAATGACGCACAGGGTTACTGGCGCATCCGGATCAGCCCTTCCTGCGCGACGCTCGCCACGAGGCGGCCGTCCCGTGCGAAGATCTTGCCACGGTTGAAGCCGCGGGCGTGGCCCGACCAGGGGCTGTCGCAGGCGTAAAGCAGCCAGTCGTCGGCGCGGAAATCCTCGTGCAGCCAGAGCGAATGGTCGAGGCTCGCGGTCTGCAGCCCCGGCGTGATCCAGTTCTTGCCGTGCGGCAAGAGGGCCGTGCCGAGCAGCGCCATGTCCGACGCATAGGCGAGGATCGCGCGGTGCATCGCCGGGTCGTCGCCGATCGGCGCGATCAGGCGGAACCAATTGGCGTAGTTTGGCGCCTGCGGCGCGGGATCGATCCAGCTGCGCGGGTTGACCGGCCGCACCTCGATAGGCCGCCAGCGCAGCATGTGCGCGCGGAATTTCTCGGGGATGCCGTCGATATTCTCGAGCCGCAGGTCGCGGTCGGAGCGGAGCGTTTCAGGCGCCGGCACGTCGGGCATCGCGTCCTGATGGTGCAGGCCTTCCTCGGGCATCTGGAACGACGCCGCCATGTTAAGAATCGGCTGCCCCTTCTGCATCGCGATCACGCGACGGGTGGCGAAGCTGCGACCCTCGAAATCGCGGACGACGCGGTAGACGATCGGATAGTCCTCGTTCCCCGGCCGCATGAAATACGCGTGCAGCGAGTGCGCGGCCTTGGGGCTGTCGGTCGAGCGTTGCGCAGCCTGCAGAGCCTGCGCGATCACCTGTCCGCCAAACACGCGCCCGACCCCACCGGGCTGGCGCTTGCCGACATAAAGATCGGTGTCGACCTCCTCGATCTCAAGCAGGTCGACGAGACCCTGGGCGAGTGCTTCGGGTGTTACTTCGGCAGTATCGGCAGGCATCTGACCTCCTTGTTCACCCGCGAAGGCGGGTGCCCAGTCTGGGCCCCCGCCTTCGCGGGGGTACAACCTACGGTCAATACCCGGCGGCTACCGCCAGCCGGTCCGCGTGGAAGTTCGCATCCCCGAACAGCTCCGCCAGCACCCGCGCACGCTTCATGTAGAAGCCGATGTCGTACTCGTCGGTCATGCCGATGCCGCCGTGCATCTGGATGCCCTCTTGGACGCTGAGCGTAGTCGCCAGCGCAGTCATCGCTTTTGCCACCGACACAGCTTCGTCTGCTCGTTCACTGTTTGCATCGAGCAACTGCTGCGCCTTGAGCACGGCAGCGCGCGCGACCTCCATCTCCGAATACACATGCGCGGCGCGGTGCTGGAGCGCCTGGAAACTGCCGATCAGCGTCCCGAACTGCTTGCGCTCCTTCATGTAGCCGATCGTCATGTCCATCGCTCCGCCGCCGACGCCGAGCAGTTCGGCGGATGCGCCGGTTCGCCCTGCGCGCAGGAGGCGATCGAGCGGCTTGCGACCGGCATCGACCTCCCCGATCACCGCATCCGCATCGACCTCGACGCCCTCGAACTCTAGCCGTGCGGCGAGGCTAGCATCGGCGAGGCGTTCGGCGTTTGCTGTCAGCCCTGCGGCATCCTTCGGCACGGCGAACAGCGTGATGCCGTCCGCGTCGTTGTCCGCTCCCGCGGTGCGGGCCGCGACGATGATCAGGTCGGCGGTGTGGCCGTGCGTGACGAACCGCTTGGCGCCGGTCAGCTTGAATCCGTTGCCCGAGCGTTCGGCCTTCATCGCGACAATGTCGCGGTGCTTGGCGCCCTCGTCGATCGCCAGTGCGGCGACAGTCTCGCCGGCGATGATGCCGGGGAACCAGCGTTCGGCCTGCGCTGTGCCCTTGAGCGCCTCGACCGCCGCGACCGCAGTGGAGAGGAACGGGGAGGGGGACAGGTTGCGCCCGATTTCCTCCAGCACCACGCCCGCCTCGACATGCCCGAGCCCGAGCCCGCCCTGGTCCTCGCCGATCAGGATTCCGGTAAAGCCCATCTCCGCGAACTGCTTCCAAAGGTGGCGCGAGAAGCCGGTCGCGTCGTCGGCATCGCGCAAGGCCCGCATGTGGCTCACGGGCGCGTGCTCTGCGACGAAGTCGCGGATCGTGTCCTGAAGGACGGTCTGGTCGTCGTCTAGATACAGTGGCATTTCGGGTACTCCGTCGCCCCGAAGGCTTCCGTCACCCCAGCGGAAGCTGGGGTATCGTGCGGCAGGGGGCGGTTCGTTTCGGGGAGACCCCAGCTTTCGCTGGGGTGACGTGCGTGGTCAGGGGTGCATTAGGCAGGCAATTCCAGGATGCGCTTGGCGATGATGTTGAGCTGGATCTCGCTCGTCCCGCCCTCGATCGAGTTCGCCTTGGTCCGCAGCCACGACCGCGGGATCGCACCGCCGCGCGACCGATCGCTGTCCCATTCGAGCGCATCCGATCCGCCCGCCGCCATCATCAGTTCGTACCGACCCTTGTTCAGCTCGGTACCATAATATTTCATCATGCTTGGCTGAGCCGGATGCGCTTTGCCCGCCTTCAACTCGTCGATGAACCGCTCGGACATCGCCCCGAACGCCTTCGCCCGCACCTCGAACAGCGCGATCGACGCGCGCAGCAGCGGATCCGCCAGCCGCCCGTCATGCCCAAGCCCGACGGTCGCGATCGCCCCGTCGATCAGCGGATTGCCGCCGCTCGACGCCAGCCCCATCCCCGAAATCATCTCGCGCTCATGCCCGAGCAGGTACTTCGCGACGTCCCACCCCTTGTTCTCTTCGTAGACGCGGTTGAACTTGGGCACCTCGACATTGTCGAAGAACGTCTCGCAGAACGGCGAATTGCCGCTGATCAGCAGGATCGGCTTGGTCGATACGCCAGGCGAGGCCATGTCGAACAGCACGAAGCTGATCCCGCCCTGCTTCGAGGTCTTGTCGGTGCGGACGAGGCAGAAGATCCAGTCGGCCTTGTCGGCGTAGGACGTCCAAACCTTCTGTCCGTTGACGAGATAATGGTCGCCCTTGTCCTCCGCCGAGGTGGCAAGCCCGGCAAGGTCCGACCCCGCATTTGGCTCCGAATACCCCTGGCACCAGCGGATCTCGCCGCGTGCGATCTTGGTCAAATGATCGAGCTTCTGCTCCTCGGTGCCGTATTTGAGCAGTGCCGGCCCGAGCATCGAGATCCCGAACGAATTGAGCGGATTGCGCGCCTTAATTGCCGCCATCTCTTCGCGCAGAATCTTCGTCTCCGCAGGCAACAATCCACCGCCGCCATACGACTTGGGCCAGTCGGGCACGGTCCAGCCCTTGGCGGCCATCTTGTCGAGCCACTCCTTCTGCGCAGGACTCGACGGCTTGAACTGACGCCCGCCCCAGCAGACATCGTCTTCAGACCGCACGGGTTTGCGCATCTCGGGTGGGCAATTCTCCGCGAGCCACGCGCGGGTTTCGGACCGGAAAGTATCGAGGTCGGACATCGGATCAGCTCCTGCTTAGTCGATTGCACAGCGCGGCGATGGCGATCGCGTCGTGGTCGCGGTAACGGTTGGTGATGACCTGCACGCCGATCGGCAGGCCGCGCGGGTCGATCCCGACGGGCACGCTGGTCGCGGGCAGATTGGGGAAGGTGGCGAGCCCGGCCCAGGCGAACTGGACGCCGAACGGGGTGTCCTCGCCGTCGATCGACAGCGTGCGTCGCGCGACGTTGCGCTCGGCGATATGCGCGAAGGCGTTCACGCCGCTGGCCGGTGCGATCACCGCGTCGAACTGCTCGAACAGCGCACCCCAGGCGCGTTGCAACCGCGCCTGCGAGATCGAGCAGGTCGAACCAGTGCGACAGCGTCGCGACCTTGCCGTCGCGTGCCGGGCCGCCGCGCGTCATCGCGATGCCGAGCATCCGCATATAGTCGGCATGCTGCACGGCGAGGTCGATCGGCGGCATGGCACCCGAAACAGTAGCGCCGGAGCGGCCCAGCGCCTCGCCGACATGCTCGATAGCCGATACGATCGACGCATCCACGCGCGCCGCGGGATGCGCGGTCAGCAGCAGGATGCGCGGCCGGGCAAGATCGACGGTCGCAGAAGGCAACCGCAGATCGGCGAGGGTATCAAGCGCAACGGCCAGATCCTCGGGATTGCGCGCGAGCGGTCCGATCACGCCGAGAGCCGCGCTCGCCCCATCGGTGCCGGGCACGCGGTGGCCGAGATCGGACAAGGCGCCATAAGTCGGCTTGTGCCCCCAAACGCCGCAGAACGCGGCCGGCACGCGGATCAAGCCGCCGATATCGGAGCCAAGTTCGAGTGGTACCATCCCCGACGCGAGCGCGGCCGCGGCACCACCCGACGATCCGCCGGGCGTCAGCCTCGGGTCGAGCGGATGGTTGGTGCGACCGTAGATCGGGTTGTCCGCCTGCCAGTCGCTCATCCGCACCGGCACGTTGGTCTTGCCGAGGATCACCGCGCCCGCCGCCTTCAGCCGGGTCACAGCCACGGCATCGCGGTCGACGATATTGTCGCGGTGGACCCCGACGCCCCAACTGGTCGGCAGCCCGGCGACGTCGAACGATTCCTTGACCGTCATCGGGACGCCGAACAGCGGCCGGTCGTCCGGACCCTCCGCATCGAGCGCCCGCGCCGCCTCCCGCGCCCGCACGAAATCGCGCACGACGACGGCGTTGATCGCACCGTCGCGCGCCTCGATCCGCGCGATCGCCGCATCGCACTCGGCGAGCGCGGTCGTCTCGCCCGCACGGATCGCGGCCGTCGTCTGAAGCGCAGACCGCTCCATCAGCGATCGACTACCGGCAAGAAACGACCGCGACCGATCACTTCAGTCGACCACCCGATGCCGCGGCGTCCTTCAACGACTTAGCCACCGGGAACCCGTATTTCTCGAGTCCCGCGACGACCTTCGGCAACCCCTCGGACTGCGCCCAGAACATCGGTCCGCCGCGATACACCGGCCAGCCATAGCCGTAGATCCAGACCACATCGACGTCCGACGCGCGCTGCGCCTTGCCCTCTTCGAGGATCAGCGCACCCTCGTTGACCATCGTGTAGAGCGTCCGCACGACGATCTCCTCGTCGCTGATCTCGCGCGGCGTCACGCCCGACTTCTTGCGGAAATCGTCGATGATCTCGGTGACCCGCGCAGAGTTCGACGGCGTCCGCTTCTCGTCGTAATCGTAGAAGCCCGCCTTGGTCTTCTGCCCCCAGCGGTTCTCCGCCGCCAGCGCATCGCGGATGTTCTCGATCCGGCTCGGATCGCGGTGCCAGCCGATGTCGACGCCGGCCAGGTCGCTCATCTGGAACGGCCCCATCGGCATCCCGAACGCGACATGGACCTTGTCGATCTGCTCCGGGCTCGCGCCTTCCAGCAGCAGCTTGGTCGCCTCGACCTGACGCGGCATCAGCATGCGGTTACCGATGAACCCGTAGGTGACGCCGGCCACCACCGCGACCTTCTTGATCTTCTTGGCTAGCGCCATGACGGTCGCCAGCACGTCGTCCGCGGTCTTGTCGCCGCGCACGACCTCCAGCAATTTCATCACGTTGGCCGGCGAGAAGAAGTGCATCCCGACCACGTCCTCGGGCCGCTTCGTGCACGCCGCGATCGCATCGATGTCGAGATACGACGTGTTCGACGCCAGGATCGCGCCCGGCTTGGCGATCGCGTCGAGCTTGGTGAAGATTTCCTTCTTCACCTCCATCGTCTCGTACACCGCCTCGATGATCAGGTCGCACTCGGCGAGATCGGCGAAGTCGAGCGTCGGCTTCAGCGCGCCCATCGCCTGTTCGACCTGCTCGGGCTTGATCCGGCCCTTGGCGGCGGTCGCCTCGTAATTCTTGCGCACGACACCGGTACCGCGGTCGAGCGCGTCCTGCTGCATCTCGACGATCGTCACGGGGATGCCCGCGGACAGGAAGTTCATCGAAATGCCGCCGCCCATCGTGCCCGCGCCGATCACGCCGACGCGCTTGATCTCGCGCAGCTTGGTGTCCGCGGGGACGTCGTCGATCTTGGCCGCCTGGCGCTCGGCGAAGAAGATGTGGCGTTGTGCGGCCGACTGCACCCCCATCATCAGCTTCATGAACTCCTGCCGCTCGAACGTGATACCTTCCTCGAAGCTGGAGCCGTCCGCAGCCTTCTCGACGCAGGCGATGTTCGCGGCCGGCGCGTCGAAGTTACGGAAACGCCGCGCATTCTCCTTCTTGAACGCAGCCACGGCATCGGGATCGGCCTGTGCGGTCTTCTCGGACGCGCGGGGCAGGGGGCGCTTGGTCGCGATCTCTCGCGCGAAGGCGACGGCATCGGTCTCAAGCGAGATCCTCGCCGACGATCTTGACGATCAGGCCGGCGTCGAGCGCCTTCTTGGCCGAGATTGGATCGCCCTTAGCGGTCATCTCCAGCGCGAGCTTCACGCCGGCGATGCGCGGAATACGCTGTGTGCCACCCGCGCCGGGGAGCAGGCCGAGCTTCACTTCGGGCGTGCCGATCTTCGCCGAGGGGACGGCGACGCGGTAATGGCAGCCGAGCGTGACCTCGCAACCGCCGCCGAGCGCCGTGCCGTGAATCGCCGCGACGACGGGCTTCGACGACGCCTCGATCATGTCGACGACGGTGGGCAGGCCGGGCTCGACCATCTCCTTGCCGAACTCGGTGATGTCGGCGCCGGCGAAGAAGGTGCGGCCATCGCAGCGGATCACCATCGCGGTGATGCTGTCGTCCTTCACGCCTTCCTTGATCGCCGCTTCAAGACCCTGCCGGACCGCGGCGCCGAGTGCGTTGACGGGGGGATTGTTCGAGATGATGACGAGCACGTCGTCATGGCGTTCGGTGCGGATCGGGCTGGTCATTGCAAACTTCTCCTGGTGCCGGCCCCGTCATCCCGGCGAACCGGGACCCAGAGCCAAAATGATTGTACGTGCGGCCCTGGGTCCCGGCGTCCGCCGGGATGACGGCCGTTAAAGGGATCAGGTCATCGCGGCGTAGATCATCGTCTTCAGTTCGCGACGGATGGGATAAACACTGCTCGGCGAAAGCTGCGTCATGAAGACCATCGAGACGCGCTCGACCGGGTCGACGAAGAACGCGGTCGAGAACATCCCGCCCCAGTAGAATTCGCCCTTCGACCCCGGCACCATCGTCTTGGCGATGTCGTCGGTGATCGCGAACCCCAGCCCGAAGCCGGTGCCGGCGTTCGACGCCTCGCTGAACAGCGACTTCGACATCGCTGCGAGATCCGATTTTCCGGGCAGGTGGTTCTGCGTCATCAGGTCGAGCGTCTTCCGCCCGAGGATGCGCGCGCCGTCGAGTTCGCCGCCGTTCAGCAGCATGGTGTTGAACCGGTGGTAATCGAGCGCGGTCGAGACGAGCCCGCCGCCGCCGGACACGAGCTTGGGCTGCCGGCTCCACGCGCTCTCGGCGCCGCGATCGTACATCACGCGGCCTTTACCCGCGACGAGCGTGTAGCAGTCGGTCAGGCGGTCGAGCTTGTCGGCGGGGACCTGGAAGAAGGTGTCGTCCATCTTCAGCGGCGCGAAGATGCGCTCGTTGAAGAACTGGTCGAGCGGCAGGCCCGACACGCGCTGCACGACCGCGCCGAGCACGTCGGTCGCGACCGAATAATTCCACGCGGTGCCGGGCGAGAATTCGAGCGGGATCTTCGCCAGTGCGCCGATGAAGCCGTCGAGGTCATACCCGCCATGCCAGCGCTCGATCTTGCCGTCCCGGTACGCGGCATCGACGTTCGAGCGGTTCTGGAAGCTATACGTCAGCCCCGAGGTATGCCGGAGCAGGTCGACCATCCGCATCGGCTCGGCGGTCGGCCTGGTCACGAAGGGCACGCCGCCACCGCCGCCATTATAGACGCCGATATCCTTGAACTCGGGCAGCACGTGGTGGACCGGCGTATCGACCGCGACGAGGCCCTGTTCGACCAGCATCATGAACGCGACCGAGGTGATCGGCTTGGTCATCGACGCGATCCGGAACAGCGATCCTTCGTCGACGCTCTTGCCGCCCTCACGCGCCGCGCCCGCGTTCGAGAAATGGACGATCTCGCCGTCGCGCGCGATCAACAGTTGCGCGTTCGGCAGCTTGCCCGAATCGATGTAGCGCGTCTGCAGCAGCGTATCGATCGCCGCCAACCGGCACGCGTCGAAGCCATGCGCGGCAGGTTCAGCGATTTTCACGATTCGACCGTCCGTGTCATAACTCGCTCCATACCCCTAGTTCGAACTTGGTGCCTCTATTGCCTTGAGTGCAGCAGGAATCAACTATAACCTGTCTTCGAACAGGCGATAAGCCAAACCCGAAATTCAACTCTGGAGTCAACCGGTCTTGGCAAGCGAACCGATCATCGCACTCGATCCCTCCTGGCCGGCGATGTCGCTCGCCGATGCCGAGCGAATGCTGACCGCGCCCGGCGCGAAGTTCGAGATGGAGATGCTGACGATCGACGGGATCGAGACGCGCATCTGGAAGAACGCGCCACCGTCGTTGCGCTGGCTGGCCGAGGCGGCGCGCGCGCATGGCGACCGGGTCTTCACGGCCTATGAGGACGAGCGCGTCACCTACGAGGCGAACTTTCGGGCGATCGGGGTGCTGGCGCACCGGTTGCGCGAGATGGGAATCGGTCCCGGCGACCGCGTCGCGCTGGCGATGCGCAACCTGCCCGAATGGCCGGTCGCTTTCTTTGCAGGCGCCAGCATCGGCGCGATCATGGTGCCGCTCAACGCGTGGTGGACCGGCGCGGAGATGGAATACGGCTTAGCCGACTCGGGCGCGCGCGTGCTCATCACCGACGACGAGCGTCATCACCGGCTGGAGGCGGCCTACGCGACGCTGCCGGCGCTGGAGCACGTGTTCGTCGCGCGCGCCGCGGAACCGCTGACGGGGATCGTAACGCGGCTGGAGGACGTGATCGGCACCCCGCACGACTGGGCTGCGCTACCCGATGTAGGCCTCCCCGAGGCGACGATCACGCCCGACGACGACGCGACGATCTTCTACACCAGCGGCACCACCGGCGCGCCCAAGGGGGCGCTCGGTACGCACCGCAATATGATGTCGAACATCATGTCGGGCGGCTATTCGTCGGCGCGCTCGTTCCTGCGGCGCGGCGAGGCACCGCCGGAGCCGACGCCGCGGGTGACACTCACCGTGATCCCGCTGTTCCACGTCACCGCCTGCTCGGCGGGGATGATGGGGGTGATCGCGACCGGCAGCACGATGATCTTCATGCGGAAATGGGACACGATCCGCGCGATGGAGATCATCGAGCGCGAGAAGGTCAACATCACCGGCGGCGTGCCGACCATCGCCTGGCAGCTGCTGGAGCATCCCGACCGCGAGAAATACGATCTCTCGTCGCTCGAATCGATCGCCTATGGCGGCGCGCCGGCGGCGCCCGAACTGGTGAAGCGCATCCATGCCGAGTTCGGCGCGATGCCCGGCAATGGCTGGGGCATGACCGAGACGATGGCGACCGTCACGCATCACGGCAGCGAGGATTATCTCAACCGGCCGACCAGCGCGGGGCCTCCGGTGGCCGCCGCCGACCTGAAGATCATGGCGGACGACGGCGTGACCGAAATGCCCCTTGGGGAAGTCGGCGAACTCTGGGCGCGCGGGCCGATGATCGTGAAGGGATATTGGAACAAGCCCGACGCGACCGCCGCGACGTTCGTCGACGGCTGGGTGCGGACAGGCGACTTGGCGCGGCTCGACGAGGAGGGGTTCTGCTACATCGTCGACCGCGCGAAGGACATGATCATCCGCGGCGGCGAGAACATCTATTCGAGCGAGGTCGAGAACGTCCTCTACGCGCATCCCGCGGTGACCGACGCGGCGCTGATCGGCATCCCGCACCGGATCCTCGGCGAGGAGCCGGCGGCGGTTGTGCACCTCGCGCCGGGCGCGGTGACGACCGAGGCGGAGTTGCAGGGCTGGGTCCGCCAGCATCTCGCGGCGTTCAAGACCCCGGTGGCGGTGCGCTTCGTGCACGAGACGTTGCCGCGGAATGCGAACGGGAAGATCCTGAAGAAGGATCTGCAGGTGTTGTTCGCGGATCGGGTCGGTGTGACGGCGTAGGTCTAATCGCTGGCAAATTGCCGACATCCTGACGAAAGTCAGAACCCAGGGGTAACGGAGGGCAGCGATTTTTGGCTCTGGGTCCTGACTTTCGTCAGGATGACGAAGAGCGGGGGTCTCGGGATCAAGACAATGATCGGACATAACACGGGCTTTTCGAGGAATTCCATCGCACTGGCACCGCGCGCCGCTTGAATGCCGACCGCGATTACGGGATGGGGGTGGCAAAGGAATTGCCATGACGGACGCCATGACGGGCGAGGGACTTCGCCAGGAACCGCACCAGCCACAGGGCGAGGGCGGCGCCGTTGCGGAAGGTCCGCCGGCCGAGAGTGCGTTCGGCCTGCCGATTGCGGTCGGGGTCGAGGATGCGATGCGGATCGCGCAGCGTCGCGACCGATTGCTGGCGGCGCTGACGCTGACCGCCGGGGTCGGGCTGATCCTCGCCATCCCGTTCGCGCTGAAATCCGGCGCCGAGTTCTTCCTACCGCTGACCATCGCGCTCGTGATCTCCGTCGCGCTCGTCCCGGTGCTGGAATGGCTCGAGCGGCGTCATGTACCGTCGCCGCTCGCCGCGATCCTCTGCATCCTGGTGTTCCTGATCGCCGCGAACATCGCGATCGCCGCGATCCTCGTGCCCGCGACCGATTTTTTCCGGTTGCTGCCGACGCGGCTGGACCGGATCCAGAGCAACCTCGCGCCGCTGCTCGACCTGTATTCGAGCCTTGAGAAATACGTGAACAAGACGCTGCGCCAGGTCGCGTCGACGCCGATCAAGCAGCCCGCGACCGCAGGCGTTGCCGCGCCAGGATCGATCCTCGAACTCGCGGCGACGTCGGCGCCGGCGGTTATCGTGCAATTCCTGTTCGGTGTCCTGATCGTGTTCTTCTTCCTGTCGGGCTGGACGCGGATGCGGCGCGAGACGATCACCGGGCGGACCAGCTTCGACGGGGCGATGGCGACCGCTCGGGTGATCCAGGATATCGTCGACGACGTGTCCGCCTATCTCGGGACGATCACGCTGATCAACATCGTGCTCGGGATCGTCACCGGGACCGCGCTGTGGTTCATCGGCATGCCGTACCCGGCGATGTGGGGCGGGATCGTCGCGCTGCTGAATTACATCCCGTATTTCGGTCCGGTGATCGGTGCGTTCCTACTCGCGCTGGGCGGGCTGATGACGTTCTCGGACATCTGGATGGCGATGCTGCCGCCGGCGCTGATGTACGGGCTGCACCTGGTCGAGGCGAACGCGATCACGCCGTTCGTCGTCGGACACCGGCTGACGATCAGCCCCTTGCTGATTTTGATCTCGCTGAGCTTCTGGGGCTGGGTGTGGGGCACGTCGGGCGCGTTGCTGGCGGTGCCACTGCTGATCATCATCCAGACCATCGTGAAGGCCGCAGGCAAGCCCGATATCGCCGGTTTCCTGTTCGAGCACGGGACGTTGGTGCAGCCCAAGGTGGGGCGAAATCGCCGTCGCGGCGATCCGCCCGAGGCACAACGTGAAACTGGCGGATAATTTGGGTTGACGGTATCCGAACCCTCGCCTAGTTGCCGCCTCCACGCTGTTTCAGCGGGTGTAGCTCAGTTGGTTAGAGCGCCGGCCTGTCACGCCGGAGGTCGCGGGTTCGAGTCCCGTCACTCGCGCCATCGTTTGCCCTGACCGGGTAGATGGTTCGGAATAGTGTTGAGGTTTTGACGAGCCTTCCCGCGTGGCCCTAGGGTCGCTAGGGTTCGTCATTGGGAATGCGGGTGTAGCTCAGTTGGTTAGAGCGCCGGCCTGTCACGCCGGAGGTCGCGGGTTCGAGTCCCGTCACTCGCGCCACCCTATGGGGTGAGCGTGATCCTTTTAGATTTTCGGATGCTGTGAGTATCCAGTCCTACCGCCAGGTTAGGACCATATCCCCCCACACCGTTCGTGCTGAGTAGAGACCGAGTAGCTCCGTCAGGAGCGTATCGAGGGCTCGTATCGAAGCATGTGTTCCGCCCGCCAACCTGTCCTTCGATACGCCCTCTCGATACGCCGCTGCGCGGCTACTCGATGGCTACTCAGGACGAACGGTAGGGGGGCGGACGGAGCGCGTCGGCTTAGGGAGGCGGTAGTTGGGGGTGGAGCGCACCGGCTCAGGGAGCCGACAAGCGCGGCTGGGTTACCGCCCTATCTCCATCCACCGCAGTACCGGCTTCAGCGGTGCGATCCAGATCAGGCCGGTGAACACGTAGAACACCAACTGCCCCAGCCAATGCCAGCTGCCGACGATGGTCGACAAACTAACGATCGCCACGCACCACACCAGGATCAGGAGCAGGATGCCGAGCATCCCGACGGGTTTGCGCCAGGTTGGCGTCATGGCGTGATCCAGTCTGATTCGGTGGCGATGGCGTGGAGCGGGACGTCCCACGGGTCTGGGGTCAGGCTATCGACCTGCTGCACCGATAGCGCAATGCCGACGCGCCAGGCGTTCGGGTGGGCGAGGAAGACGCGGTCGTAATAGCCGGCGCCCTGGCCGATCCGGTTGCCGCGGCGATCGAAGCCGACGAGCGGGGTCAGGATGATGTCGGGTTCGAGTTCGGCGGCGTCTGCGGCGGGCTGGTGCAGCCCGAACGGCCCAGCGATCAGCGCCGCCTCGGTCGCCCAGGACAGGAAGCGCATCGGCAACGAGCGGCGGACGACATGGGGTAGGGCGATCACACATCCCGCATCGACGGCAGCGCGCGCGAAGGGCGAGGGATCGGCCTCGCCGCCGAACGGGACATAGGAAGCAACCGTCAATCCGGGCTTCAGCCGGGTCAAAAACGCCGATGGCACCGGAATATCCACAGGCGGGCGCGCTTCCCGCGCGGCGCGGAGCGAGGCTCTCAGCGCGCTCTTGTCGGTCATGCGCTTGCGACCCTGAAATAGGGAGAAAATGGTGGTGTGGCGGGCCCACCATGGCCGTGTGCCGGGTTATCCACTGACGCACGGTACGTCAGGTGGGGACCATATGCTTCGGACCAGGATCCTAACAGGGACAGCCCCCTATGGATGATGAATAGCCTCAGGGATAATAAAGGCTCGTACCGGGCAGAACCCGCCACAGCCAATCTAGGCGTTGGGCGGGCTAAGCTCAAGGGCTTGTGCGAGGCCTTCAAGACGATCTGCGATCCGCGTGAGTGCGATCTCGCTGACCGCCGAGCCTTCGGGTGGGCGATGCGCGGCTTCGTCGAGGTCGTCGGCGAGCATCAGCGCGACGAACAGCATCGCGCGCTCCGCGCTGAGACCGCCGGCCGCGCGGTCCGCGGTCGCCCAGCGTTCCGCGACCATCGCGCCCAACAAGCGGACGCGGGATTCTTCGCCATCGCGGCAGGCTACGGCGTGGGGACGACCGCCGATATCGAGCATGACCTGGGCCATCAGTTGGGGCTCCCGCGCGTGATGACATCGTCGAGCGCGGCGACGGCTTCGGCCATCCGCGCCTTGAGGGCGGCGTGGCGCTTGGCGAGCGCGTCGCCGGCTTCGGTGCGGGCTGCAATGGCGGATTCGATCCGTGCGATCGCGGCGTCGATCCGTTCGACGGCAGTTGGTCCGTCGGGAAGTGTTTCTGACATGCCATGCGAGATAGCATGGACGGGGGTGCGACAAGTCGGTTTAGGCGAAACCCAACACCATCCACGGTGTTGACAGGGCGCCCCACCGCCCCGCAAAGGCTGCGCGCCCGGAACGGACTCGCGGGCGTAGCGGAGAGACAGCAATGACGGTCAAGGTTGCGATCAACGGTTTCGGGCGCATCGGCCGTCTCGTCGCCCGTGCGGTACTCGAACAGTCGAACGGCGCACTCGAACTCGTCGCGATCAACGATCTCGGCGATGCGAAGTCGAACGCCTGGCTGTTCAAGCGCGACAGCGTCCACGGCAAGTATCCGGGCGAAGTTTCGGCCGAAGGCAACGAGCTGGTCGTCGACGGCAAGCGCATCCGCGTCACTGCCGAGCGTGACCCGGCCAACCTGCCGCACGCCGAGCTGGGCGTCGACATCGTCCTCGAGTGCACCGGCTTCTTCACCGACAAGGCAAGCTGCCAGAAGCATCTCGATGCAGGCGCCAAGAAGGTGCTGATCTCGGCACCGGGCAAGAACGTCGACCTGACGGTCGTCTACGGCGTCAACCACGACAAGCTGACCGCCGAGCACACGATCGTCTCGAATGCGTCGTGCACCACCAACTGCCTCGCGCCCGTCGCCAAGGTCCTGAACGATGCGATCGGCATCGAGCGCGGCCTGATGACGACCGTCCACGCCTACACCAACGACCAGAAGATCCTCGACCAGATCCACCCGGACCTGCGTCGCGCGCGTGCTGCGGCGATGTCGATGATCCCGACGACGACGGGTGCCGCGCGTGCGGTTGCCGAAGTGCTGCCGGAGCTGAAGGGCAAGCTCGACGGTTCGGCGATCCGCGTGCCGGTGCCGGACGTGTCGCTGATCGACCTGACCTTCACCCCGTCGCGCGATACGACGCGTGAAGAGGTGAATGCGGTGCTGAAGGCGGCCTCCGAGAGCGGCCCGCTGGTCGGCGTGCTCGACTGGTCGGACGAGCCGCTCGTGTCGATCGATCTCCAGCATACCCCGGCGTCGTCGACGATCGACAGCCTGGAGACCGCGGTGATCGACGGCAAGCTGGTCCGGGTGGTCAGCTGGTACGACAACGAGTGGGGCTTCTCGAACCGCATGGTCGATACGGCGACCGCGATGGCGAAGTTCATCTAAGGTAGACGGACGCTGCGTTCCTACAACTTCCGGTCCGACCAAAACCGTCATCCCAGCGAAAGCTGGGATCTCCCCATTCGGGTCGAGACGCCCGCCAACGAGGAGACCCCAGCTTTCGCTGGGGTGACGGACATTGGGATGGGCCGTTGATCGGCACCATCGCCGGCATAGCCCGCCACGCC
Source organism: Sphingomonas sp. LR55 (assembly GCF_036856015.1). NCBI lineage: Bacteria > Pseudomonadati > Pseudomonadota > Alphaproteobacteria > Sphingomonadales > Sphingomonadaceae > Sphingomonas > Sphingomonas sp. LR55. The sequence continues at coordinate 1,575,569 of NZ_JASPFO010000001.1, read as the reverse complement.
CGTGCGAAAGCCCCGATGGAGGTCATCGACCATGTCGAGATCACCATCGAGGCGGGACTGCACGGCGACTTTCGCGGCTATGTGAAGCCGGGCGGCAAGGGGCGGCGCCAGGTCACGTTGCTGGAACACGGCGACTGGGCCGCGGCGATGGCCGAGGTGGGCCAGGATATCCCATGGTATGAACGCCGCGCGAACCTGCTCGTGGACGGCTTCGACCTACCGCAGATACCTGGCACCCGTCTGCGCATCGGCGCGGACGTCGTGCTGGAGGTGACGCGCCACACCGATCCGTGCGAACGCATGGAGGCCTTGGCGCCAGGATTGTTCGCCGCGCTGACGCCCGACTGGCGGGGCGGGGCTTGTACCCGAGTTTTGATGGGCGGCAGAGATCGCCGTCGGTGATGAGATCAGGATCGAAGAACCATGACCAAGCCATTCAAGACGCTAGACGATATGGGCGATATCCAGGGCAAGCGCGTGCTCGTGCGCGAAGACCTCAACGTGCCGATGGCCGAGGGTCGCGTTACCGACGACACCCGCCTTCGCGCGACCGTCGCGACCGTCGGCGAGCTTGCTGACAAAGGCGCGATCGTCCTCGTCCTCGCACATTTCGGTCGTCCCAAGGGCGTGCCGAGCCCGGAGTTCTCGCTGTCGCAGGTCGTTAAGCCGTACAGCGAAGTGCTCGGGCGCGAAGTCCGCTACATCGACTGGGAAGGGGCGGATGACGCCGTCGCGACGCTGGAGCCCGGTGACATCGCGGTGCTCGAGAACACGCGCTTCTTCGGCGGCGAAGAGACCAATGACGAAGCGGTGGTCAAGCGTTTCGCGAGCCTTGGCGACCTTTACGTCAACGACGCCTTCTCCGCCGCGCACCGCGCGCACGCCTCGACCGAGGGCCTAGCCCACGTGCTACCCGCGTTCGCCGGCCGCGCGATGGAAGCCGAACTCGACGCGCTCCAGAAGGCGCTCGGCGCGCCCGAGCATCCGGTCGCGGCGGTCGTCGAGGGCGCCAAGGTGTCGTCGAAGCTCGACGTTCTGCGTCACCTCGTCACCAAGGTCGATCATCTGATCATCGGTGGCGGCATGGCCAACACTTTCCTCGCGGCGCGCGGCGTGGATGTCGGCAAAAGCCTGTGCGAGCATGAGCTTGCGAGCGTTTGCGAACAGATCATGGAAGCGGCGGACAAGGCGAACTGCACGGTTCACCTGCCGTATGACGTCGTGGTCGCCAAGGAGTTCAAGCCGAACCCCGCCACGCGCACCGTCAACGTCCACGAAGTCGCCGCCGACGAGATGATCCTCGACGTCGGTCCGGCTGCGGTCGAATCCCTTGGCGACGTTCTGAAGAACTGCCGCACTCTGGTCTGGAACGGCCCGCTCGGCGCGTTCGAAACGCCGCCGTTCGACAAGGCGACCGTCGCGCTCGCCAAGACTGCCGCGGCCCTCACCGAAGGCGGATCGCTCGTCTCCGTTGCAGGCGGCGGCGATACGGTCGCGGCGCTCAACCATGCCGGCGTCGCGGACGCCTTTACGTTCGTCTCGACCGCTGGCGGCGCGTTCCTGGAATGGATGGAAGGCAAGGACCTTCCCGGCGTCGCCGCGCTGACCCGCTAGGATGCGGGTTCCCGCAGCAGCGGGACTAGCAGGCCGTTCAAGTCGTCAAGGTCGAACGCGCCGGTTTTCGCATAGCGAACGATACCGGCGCGATCGATGATGTAGTTGGTCGGCAGCGCGCCCAGAACCGCGAACGGCCCCTTGATCCGACGTGCGGACGGGATCGTCATCGCGGCGAACAGCGGCTTGAGTTTGTACGCGGGCAGCGAATCCTCCGTCGCCACCGCAAACACCCGCAGGCCATTGTTCTTGCGAAGGCGGTAGTAGTTATCGAGCAGCGGCAGTTCCGCCTTGCACGGTCCGCACCACGTTGCCCAGAAATTCAGAACGATAACTTGGCCGCGAAGGTCGGCGCTGCGGACCTTGCTGCCGTCGATCAGCGTCAGTTCGAAGTCGGGTGCGCGCTCGCCGATCTTTACCGCGGCGGTCGTTGCCGTTGCTGGTCCCGGTGCCGCGGATGCCGCCAGCAGCGCGGCACACGTCATGATCCCGCGCAAAATCGTCATCGCTCTTGTCCTCCCGTCGACACTCTCCGCGTCCGACGACCTTCCGTCAATCACGCGGCAAACCGAGCGGGCAGGGGATTGATCCCAGCTATCCGCGCGCCTATGTTTAACATGTTAAACGGAGACTCGGATGCTCGGCGTCAGGCTCGATAGCGAACTCGAAGAGCGACTCGCGGCGGTTGCGCGCACCCAAGGGCGCAGCAAGAGCGATATCGCACGCGAAGCCGTGCGGCGCTATGTCGAACGCCACGACGAGGCTTTTCTCGCCGAGGCACGGCGGCAGTCGCTCGCGGCTGCAGATCACGATAGGCGGGCAGGTGAAGAAGATTGGGATTCACTGATCGCGGCGCCTCCTGCATGAAATTCGTGCGCGGTATGATCGTCATCGGGGCGGGCAAGGGTGATTTCTCTGGAAAACCGCGTCCGTTTCTCGTCGTCCAGTCCGACCTCTTCGCGGATCATGCGACGATATCGCTTTGCCCGCTAACCAGTGTCATCAGCAGTACGAACCTGTTTCGTGTGTCGCTCGAGTCCTCTCCCGAGACCGGCCTCGTTCGAGATAGCGAGATCCAGGTCGACAAGGTCGACACTCTCCGTCGCGACGAGATCACCCAGATTATTGGCATGACACCCATCACCACCATGACCCGGGTCGACGACGCACTGCGCCGCTGGCTCGAACTCTAGACAGGAATTCAGCATGACCTCGACGATCACCCCGCAAATCAAATCCATTCTCGATAAATACGAAGCCACTAGCCCGGCGGTGAAGGCGAACCTCGCGCGCATCCTGATGCAGGGCAAGCTCGGCGGCACCGGCAAGCTGGTGATCCTCCCGGTCGACCAGGGCTTCGAGCATGGCCCGGCGCGCAGCTTCTCGGTCAATCCGGCGGCGTACGACCCGCATTACCATTATCAGTTGGCGATCGACGCAGGGCTCAGTGCCTATGCCGCGCCGCTCGGGATGCTCGAAGCGGGCGCGGATACGTTTGCGGGGCAGATCCCGACGATCTTGAAGTGCAACAGCTCGAACAGCTGGGCGACCTCGATCGACCAGGCAGTGACGGCGACCGTGTCGGACGCGGTGCGGCTCGGGTCGGCGGCGATCGGCTTCACGATCTATCCGGGTGCGGACCAGTTCTTCGACCTCGTCGAGGAAATCCGCGAGCTGAGCGAAGAGGCCAAGTCGGTCGGCATCGCGACGGTGATCTGGTCGTACCCACGCGGTGGCGAGCTGACCAAGGACGGCGAACTCGCTTTGGACGTCGGCGCCTATGCCGCGCACATGGCGGCGCTGCTCGGCGCACACATCATCAAGACCAAGCTGCCGACCGCGCATATCGAGCAGAAGGAAGCCAAGCCGCTTTACGCGAACACCGACTGGTCGAAGCAGTCGGACCGCGTGAAGCACGTCGTCCAGTCGAGCTTTGCCGGGCGTCGCATCAACGTGTTCTCGGGCGGCGCGTCGAAGGGCGAGGACGCGGTGTTCCAGGACGCGCGCGACATTCGCGACGGCGGCGGCAACGGCTCGATCATCGGCCGCAACACCTTCCAGCGCCCCCGCGACGAAGCGCTGGCGATGCTCGACCGGATCATCCGGATCTACAAGAACGAGGAATAAGCGCCGTTCTGCGCGCTCGTCACCCCGCCACGCGCCGGGGTGACGAGCGCGGCTTGAGGGGCTAGGGGGCGGGGATGACCGAATTCGAAGATCCGCTGGGCCCGCTCGATCCCAATTTCGCCGAGAATTTCCGCCGCGACATGCGTCGGCCGGCTTGCCAGCTTTACCTGGTGTCGCCGTTGGATGTCGGCGGTGACTTTCCCGAACGCCTAGCGCGCGCCCTGGATGCTGGCCCCGTGGCCGCGTTCCAGTTCCGTGTGAAGGATATCGACCAGCATGCGGCTGCCGCACTCGGCGAGCCGTTGCGCGCGATCTGCGCCGAGCGTGATGTCGCGTTCATCGTCAACGACGACATCGGGCTCGCCAAGCGGCTTGATGCGGATGGCGTGCATCTTGGGCAGGACGATGGCGATCCGCGCGAGGCGCGGGCGCAGCTCGGCCCCAATGCGCAGATCGGCGTGAGCTGTCACGGCAGTCGCCATCTGGCGATGGAAGCGGGCGAGGCCGGGGCCGACTATGTCGCGTTCGGCGCCTTCTATCCGACCACGACGAAGGTCGCGACGCATACCGCCGAGCCGGTGATCCTGTCCTGGTGGTCGACGCTGTTCGAGATGCCCTGCGTCGCGATCGGTGGTATCACCCCGGAAAACGCCGCGCCGCTGGTTGCTGCCGGCGCGGATTTCATCGCTGTTTCGGGCGCCGTCTGGGGTGGTGACGAGGTTGCGGCGATCAAGGCGTTCGCTGAGGTTCTTGCGAAGCGCTGAGATCGCGCCCAACCGTTGGAAACAACCGTCGTCCCGACCGTTTGATGCAGAAGCGTAACGGTTTGGGATGAGCGGCATGACGGCATTTGTGACGAAAGCTTCGGTTCTTGCGGCGTGCCTGTTCGGCGTGGCCTCGCCTGTGTTGGCGCAGCCTGCACCGACTACGCCGGTTCCGATCGACCGCAATATTCTCCACGTACAGGTGATCCTCGATCATCTCGGCTTCGGGCCGGGTGTGCTTGATGGTCGTGGTGGGCAGTCGCTGGTCGCGGCGTTGAAGGGATTCCAGGAGGCGAAGGGCCTGCCGATCACCGGCAAGCCCGATGCGCGGACGTTGCAGGCGCTGTATCCGTACCGCGCTGCGCGGCCGACCGTAACGATCGCGCTGACCCCCGAGATGCTGGCGGGGCCGTTCGTCAGTCCGTTCCCGACGGACCCGGCAAAGCAGGCCGAACTCCCATCGCTCGGCTACAAGAATGTCATGGAGAAGCTCGGCGAGATGTTCCACACGACGCCGGCGGTGATCGTTGCGTTGAACTCGCCGACGACGAAATTATCGCCGGGCACCAAGGTGGTGTTCCCGAATGCGCTGCCGACCTCGCGCGCCTATGATCCGAAGCTGAAGCCGGACTGGATCGCGACGCTGACCATGCTCAACGTCGATGCGAACCAGCCCAAGGCGGACCATGTCGTGGTCGACAAGTCTGACGGCGTGCTGCGCGTGCTCGATGCGAATGACAAGCTGATCGCGCAATTCTCCGCGACGATGGGGTCGAGCCATGATCCGCTGCCGCTCGGCACGTGGACGATCAAGGGCTCCGACTACAATCCTAAGTTCCACTTCAATCCTGCGCTGTTCTGGGATGCGAAGAAGGGGCAGCAGAAAGAGATGCTGCCGCCAGGGCCGAACGGTCCGGTCGGGGTCGTCTGGATGGACCTGTCGAAAGAGCATTACGGCATTCACGGTACGCCCAACCCTGAGACAATCGGGCGTGCGGAGAGTCATGGCTGCATTCGCCTGACCAACTGGGATGCGGCGCGGTTGTCGATGATGATCAAGCCGGGGACTAAGGCCGTGTTCCAGGCCTAAGGCAATGACGCGGACGTTCTGGATCATTCTCGGGCTGATCGTGGTAGTGGTCGGCGGCTTTGCGTCGATGGTGTCGTTCGGGAGTAGCGGCATTGAGCGACGGGTGCCTTGGCGCAAGCCAGCGCCTCCTGTCGAGGTCGCTGCCGTTACCGCAACGCCGGGAGCGCTGGCTGTCCCGGTGGCTGGTGTTCCGCGAAAAGCGATTGCGGACAGCTGGAACGATGCGCGGGGCGGCGGGCTGCGAGGCCATCACGGGACTGACATCATGGCGTCGGGCGGAACGCCAGTGATTGCAGCCGCGCCGGGACGAGTCGAGAAGCTGTTTCAGAGCGGGCTTGGCGGGATCACGCTTTACGTCCGATCGCCCGATCGCCGCTGGACCTATTATTATGCGCACCTTGCGGGGTACGCAGCTGGCATCCGCGAGGGGATGGCGGTCAAGGCAGGCGATACGCTGGGCTATGTCGGCGACACCGGCGATGCGGGGGCGGGCAATTACCATCTTCATTTCGGGCTGACCAAGATGCAGCCGGGGGAGCGCTGGTGGCAGGGTGAGAACGTCAACCCGTACCCGCTGCTTGCCGGACGCGAGCGCGCCCGCTAAAGCCCGCCGCTTCGGGTTTCCGCAGAGCCACGCCTTGATGGCCATGCTTCGCGGACGGCCCCTAGCTCTTTCCAGCAGGAATCGGTCATGAAGATCAACGCGGTCGAGATTCGTCCCGGCAACATTCTTGAATATGAGGGCGGCATCTGGCGCGCCGTCAAGATTCAGCACACCCAGCCCGGCAAGGGCGGTGCCTATATGCAGGTCGAGATGAAGAACCTCATCGACGGCCGCAAGAACAACACCCGCTTCCGCTCCGCCGAGAGCGTCGAGAAGGTGCGGCTCGAGACCGTCGACTTCCAGTTCCTGTTCCGCGAAGGCGACATGCTCACCTTCATGGACAAGATCAATTACGAGCAGATCTCGCTCGACGCCGACATTCTGGGCGACGCCGCGGCGTTCCTGCAGGACGGCATGGACGTGGTGATGGAGCTCTGGGAAGAGCGGCCGATCTCGGTCCAGCTGCCCGACACGATCGAAGCGCTGATCGTCGAGGCGGACGCCGTCGTGAAGGGGCAGACCGCATCGTCGAGCTACAAGCCGGCTGTGCTGGAGAACGGCGTCCGCGTGATGGTCCCGCCGCATATCGGTGCGGGCACGCGTATCGTCGTCGACGTCTACGAGCAGACCTACGTAAGGCGCGCGGACTAAGTTCTGCTCCCCCTCCCGCAAGCGGGAGGGGGCCGGGGGTGGGCACCCGCCCTCCATGTTACGCGACGATACTGGCGCGAACAATTTCGATGCCGCGCGACGCTGATAGCGCGAGCCCACCCCGGCCCCTCCCGCTTGCGGGAGGGGGAGATAGAATACCATGCCTAGCCATTCCGGCATCATGACCGTCATCGAGCGCGCTGCCCGCAAGGCCGCGCCGCGCCTGCGCCGCGACTTCAACGAGGTCCAGCAGCTCCAGGTGAGCCGCAAGGGTCCGGCCGACTTCGTCAGCCAGGCCGACCAGCGCGCCGAGCAGACGATCTTCGAAGAACTTTCGCACGCGCGTCCCGACTGGGGCATGCTGATGGAGGAGCGCGGCGAGGTCGAGGGTGACCCGAACAAGCCGCGGTTCATCGTCGATCCGCTCGATGGCACGTCGAACTTCCTCCACGGCATCCCGCATTTCTGCATCTCGATCGCGGTCGAGGAGCCGATGCCGAACGGCAAGCGCGAGGTCACGACGGCGTTGGTGTATCAACCGCTGACCGACGAGAGCTTCTGGGCGGAGAAGGGGCGGGGGGCATGGCTCACCGACCAGCGTCTCCGCGTGTCGTCGCGGCGTGATCTGTCCGAATCGCTGATCGCTACGGGGATTCCGTTCCTAGGGCATGGCGACTTCGCGCAGTGGAGCCGGATTTTTGGCGCGGTTGCACCTGAGGTTGCGGGGATCCGTCGTTTGGGCGCCGCGGCGCTTGATCTGGCTTGGCTTGCTGCGGGCCGGTTTGACGGGTTCTGGGAATCGAACCTGAAGCCTTGGGATGTTGCTGCGGGCATGTTGTTGGTGAAGGAAGCCGGCGGTTTCGTCACCGACTTCCGCGGTGGCGATCGCGCGATGGAGCGTAATGAGTTCCTCGCTGCGAACGACGCGCTGCACTCGCGACTGCACAAGCTGGTAGCTGGCGCGCTGCGTTAAGGTGGATTGTGAAAAGGGCAACTGGGACCGAATTCGGTTGCCCCCGCTCCCAATCCGACTGCCATCCCCATCCGTCACCCCAGCGAAAGCTGGGGTATCCCCGTGATGGTCGCCGCGCCCGCCAACCACGATACCCCAGCTTTCGCTGGGGTGACGGATGGGGGAGCGTAAGGGCCAGAGTGGGGTCAACAGCGCAACGGCGTCGACCCCGGCTCGGTCCGTCATGCCGGGCTTGTTCCGGCATCCACCGTTCCACATTCTCGCCGCGGCTGGTGTGCAACACCGTGGACCCCGGAACCATTCCGGGGTGACGGGTACGTTTCGGTGGCGTCCCCGACATTCAGTGGAAGTCGCGGCCGCAGTCGTCGACGCGCCAAGTAACGCATGTTTCCCATCACCCCGGCCCCTCCACTTGCGAGTGATTCTCACACCCTCCACGCCTTGCCCATCACCCCCCATCGGCCTAAAGCGGCCCCGTTCCGTTCGCACTTGCGAGAAGCAATTTGGTCGACCTGTCGCACTATCTTCCGATCCTCCTGTTCCTCGGGATCGCTATCGCATTGTCGAGCACGTTCGTGTTCCTGCCGATGGCCGTCTCGCGCCTCACGGGATCGCACAAGCCTACGCCTGAGAAGCTCAGCGAATACGAGTGCGGCTTTCCCGCATTCGAGGATCCGCGGAGCCAGTTCGACGTGCGCTTCTACCTGATCGCCATCCTCTTCATCATCTTCGATCTTGAGGCCGCGTTCCTGTATCCCTGGGCCGTCTCGGTCTTCACGCTCGGCTGGACCGCGTGGATTTCGATGATGATCTTTATCGGCGAATTGGCCCTTGGCCTCGTCTACGCATGGAAGAAGGGAGCACTCGATTGGGAGTAGAGCTTCAGCCCGCACCCGGTTCGCCCAGTTCGCTGGTGCCACCCGACCAGGGCTTTTTCGACGGATTGAACGGTGAGCTGACGGATAAGGGTTTCCTCGTCACGTCGACCGAAGAGCTGTTCCAATGGGCCCGCACCGGCTCGCTGTGGTGGATGACGTTCGGGCTCGCATGCTGCGCGGTCGAGATGATCCACGTCAACATGCCGCGCTACGATCTGGAGCGCTTCGGCGCCGCACCGCGCGTCCCCGCGCCAGTCGGACGTGATGATCGTTGCCGGCACGCTGTGCAACAAGATGGCCCCGGCACTCCGCAAGGTTTACGACCAGATGTCGGAGCCGAAGTACGTGATCTCGATGGGGTCGTGTGCGAACGGCGGCGGCTATTATCATTACAGCTACAGCGTCGTGCGCGGCTGCGATCGGATCGTGCCGGTGGATATCTACGTTCCCGGGTGCCCGCCGACGGCTGAGGCTTTGCTGTACGGCATCATGCAGTTGCAGCGGAAGATCCGGCGGTCCGGGAGCATCGAGCGTTGAGGGCTCCCGCACCAGCATACACGTCGAATGACGGCGTGATCGACAGCGCCCGCGCGGTGCTCGGTGGCATGCTGCTCGACGCGGTCGACCATGTCGGCGAAGTCGCGCTGCACGTTCGTCGCGAAGACCTGTACGACGCGATGATCGCGCTGCGCGATACCCCGGGGCTTGCCTATCAGCAGCTCATGGAGATCGCCGGCGTCGACTATCCGGATCGCGCGGAGCGGTTCGAAGTCGTCTATTGCATGCTGTCGCTGACGCGGAACCATCGCCTGCGCGTGCATGTCGCGACCGACGAGGAAAAGCCGGTGCCGTCGGTGACGGATATCTGGCCGGTCGCCGGTTGGCTCGAGCGCGAAGTGTACGACATGTACGGCGTGCTGTTCAGCGGTAACCCGGACCTGCGCCGCATCCTGACCGATTACGGTTTCCGTGGTCATCCGCAGCGGAAAGACTTCCCGCTGACCGGGTATGTCGAGCTGCGCTATTCGGAAGAGTCGAAGCGCGTCGTGTACGAGCCCGTGCAGCTTGCGCAGGATTTCCGTACGTTCGATTTCATGAGCCCTTGGGAGGGCGCGAACTACGTCCTTCCGGGTGACGAGAAGGGCGCGTTGCCCCAGGCCAAGGGCGCGCAGACGCCGTTGTCGGCGGACACGATCGTCAAAGCCAACGCGGCGCAATCGCCGACCCAGGCGCCGACCGAACCCAAGAGCACCGAGTCGACCGCGCAGACGGGCGCCGGTAAGTCGGAGTCCGATGCGACGCCGAAGCCTGCGAACCCCGACGTGGTCCCGACCAAGGGTGGAGGACAGAACCAGTGAGTCTGTATGTCGAAGAGCTTCTGGGTGAAGCCGACGCAGCCGATCCCACGACCGGCGACGTCACGATCCAGAACTACACGATCAACTTCGGTCCGCAGCATCCGGCCGCGCACGGCGTGCTCCGTCTTGTCATGGAACTCGACGGCGAGATCGTCGAGCGCGTCGATCCGCATGTCGGCCTGCTTCACCGCGGCACCGAGAAGCTGATCGAGTACAAGACCTACACGCAGGCGCTGCCGTATTTCGATCGTCTCGATTACTGCTCGCCGCTGTGCATGGAGCATAGCTGGGTATTGGCGGTCGAGAAGCTGCTCGACCTCGAAGTGCCTGAGCGCGCGCAGTATCTGCGGGTGTTCTTCGCCGAGCTGACGCGTATCTCGAACCACATGTTGAACCTCGGTAGCCACGTCATGGACGTCGGCGCGATGACGCCCAACTTGTGGCTGTTCGAGATCCGCGAAGACTGCATGAACTTTTTCGAGCGTGTTTCGGGCGCGCGCATGCACTCGAACTATTTCCGCCCGGGTGGGGTGCATCAGGATGCGCCGTTGAAGCTGCTCGCCGATATCGGCGACTGGCTCGACACGCGCCTGCCGCGGCTGTTCGAGGATGCGATTTCGCTCGTTGCGGACAACCGCATCTTCAAGCAGCGCAACGTCGATATCGCCGTGGTCAGCCGCGACGATGCGATAAAGTGGGGCTTTTCCGGCCCGATGATCCGTGGCTCGGGGATCGCCTGGGATTTGCGCAAGTCGCAGCCCTATGACGCTTATGCGAAAATGGACTTCGAGGTGCCGGTCGGCACGCGCGGCGATTGCTATGACCGGTTCATGGTGCGCGTCGAGGAAGTGCGTCAGTCTGCGCGGATCATGAAGCAGTGCCTGCGCGACATGCCCGAGGGGCCGATCGCGTCGCTCGATCGCAAGGTCGTACCGCCCAAGCGTGGTGAGATGAAGCAGTCGATGGAAGCGCTGATCCATCACTTCAAGCTTTACACCGAGGGCTTCCACGTGCCCGCCGGCGACGTCTATGTCGCGACCGAAAGCCCCAAGGGCGAGTTCGGCGTGTATCTGGTCGCCGATGGCTCGAACAAGCCGTACCGCTGCAAGATCCGCCCGACCGCGTTCTCGCATCTGCAAGCCATGGACTTCATGGCGAAGGGCCACATGCTGGCGGATACGACCGCGATCCTCGGCGCGATGGATATCGTTTTTGGTGAATGTGACCGCTGATGGCTGAAGCTCCGAAAATTCCCGACGAGGCCGAGACCCGCGCACGCTGGGGTTCGTTCGCGTGGACGGACGAGAACCAGGTGAAGGCGAACGAGATCCTCGGGCGCTATCCGAAGGGTCGCGAGCAGTCGGCGTCGATCCCGCTGCTCGATCTGGCGCAGCGCCAGGTCGGTGCGGAAACGCAGACGCAGGGCTGGTTGCCGGTGCCTGTGATCGAGTTCGTCGCGCGGGCGATCAGCGTGCCGTACATGCGCGTGTATGAGGTCGTGACCTTCTACACGATGTTCAACCTGGCGCCGGTCGGTCGCTTCCACGTTCAGGTCTGCGGCACGACGCCGTGCATGCTGCGCGGGTCGGACGACGTCCTGGCCGCCTGCAAGAACCGCGGTCTGGTCAAGGGTGGCACGACGCCCGACGGCATGTTCACGCTGACCGAGGTCGAGTGCCTGGGCACGTGCGCGAATGCGCCGATGGTGCAGATCAACGACGATAACTTCGAAGACCTCGATTACGACAAGACGACCGAGATCCTCGAGGCGCTGGCCAATGGCGGGCACCCGATGCCGGGTCCGCAATTCGGTCGCCGCGCAAGCTGCCCCGAAGGCGGCCCGACCTCGCTGAAGGCGATGGTCGACGCGAACCACGATTACCGGGGAGTGGGCCTGATGCTCGCCGACAAGGACCGCATCTTCACCAACGTCTACGGTTTCCAGCCGTGGAACATCGACGCAGCGATCATGCGCGGCGATTGGGACAATACCAAGGACCTGATGGCGCTCGGCCAGGACGCGATCATCGACGTGATGAAGGCGTCTGGTCTGCGCGGTCGTGGCGGCGCGGGCTTCCCGACCGGCACCAAATGGTCGTTCATGCCGAAGGAGCCGAAGCCCGATCGGCCGAACTTCCTCGTCATCAACGCCGATGAATCCGAGCCGGGCAGCTGCAAGGATCGCGAGATCATCCGCCACGATCCGCACAAGCTGATCGAAGGCGCGCTGATCGCCGGGTTCGCGATGCGCGCGCGCCGCGTACATCTACATCCGCGGCGAATATATCCGCGAGGCCGAGACGCTGTTCGCAGCCGTCGCCGAGGCGTACGACCGCGGCTTCATCGGCAAGAACGCATGCGGGTCGGGGTACGACTTCGACGTGTTCGTGCACCGGGGTGCAGGCGCCTACATCTGCGGCGAAGAGACCGCGATGTTGGAGAGCCTCGAGGGCAAGAAGGGCCAGCCGCGGCTGAAGCCACCTTTCCCGGCAGGTGCTGGACTCTATGGCTGCCCGACGACGGTCAACAATGTCGAATCGATCGCGGTTGCGCCGACGATCCTGCGGCGTGGCGCGGCGTGGTTCTCCAGCTTCGGCGCGGAGAACAACCGCGGCACCAAGCTGTTCCAGATCAGCGGCCATGTGAACAAGCCGTGCGTGGTCGAGGAGGAGATGAGCATCTCGTTCCGCGACCTAATCGAGACGCATTGCGGCGGTATCCGTGGCGGCTGGGACAATTTGCTCGCCGTAATCCCGGGTGGCTCGTCGGTGCCGCTGGTGCCCGCCGCGCAGATCATGGACTGCGCGATGGACTTCGATGGCCTGAAAGCGGTCGGGTCGGGCCTCGGCACCGCGGCGATCATCGTCATGGACAAGTCGACCGACATCGTCCGCGCGATCAGCCGTATCTCGTACTTTTACAAGCACGAGAGCTGCGGTCAGTGCACGCCGTGCCGCGAGGGCACCGGCTGGATGTGGCGCGTGATGGAACGGATGCGCACCGGCGACGCCGAACTGTCCGAGATCGACATGCTCCAGCAGGTCACGAAGCAGGTCGAGGGTCACTCGATCTGCGCGCTCGGCGACGCAGCCGCATGGCCGATCCAGGGCCTGATCAAGCATTTCCGCCCCGAGATGGAGCGCCGTATCCGCGAACGTGGTGGTGACACCGCGCCGATGATGGAAGCCGCAGAGTAATGCCTTTAGTCAAAGTCGATGGCGTAGAGATCGAGGTGCCTGCCGGTGCCACCGTGCTGCAGGCGTGCGAGCTTGCCGGCAAGGAGATCCCGCGTTTCTGTTATCATGAGCGGCTGAGCATCGCCGGCAATTGCCGGATGTGCCTGGTCGAGGTGAAGCCTGGTCCGCCCAAGCCGCAGGCGTCGTGCGCTTTGCCGGCGGCGGACAAGCAGGAGATCTTTACCAACTCGCCGATGGTGAAGAATGCCCGCGAGGGCATCATGGAATTCCTGCTGATCAACCATCCGCTCGATTGCCCGATCTGCGATCAGGGCGGCGAGTGCGATCTCCAGGACCAGTCGGTTGCGTATGGCCGCGGCCATTCGCGCTATGACGAGAACAAGCGCGCGGTCACCGAGAAGTACATGGGCCCGATCGTCAAGACGGTCATGACCCGCTGCATCCAGTGCACGCGCTGCATCCGGTTTGCCGAGGAAGTGTCCGGCGTCGAGGAGATCGGTGCGATCTTCCGCGGCGAGGACATGCAGATCACGTCGTATCTCGAGAATGCGGTCAAGAGCGAGCTGAGCGGCAACGTCGTCGATCTGTGCCCGGTGGGTGCGTTGACGTCGAAGCCGTATGCGTTCGAGGCGCGTCCTTGGGAATTGCGCAAGACGCTGACGATCGACGTGATGGACGCGGTGGGCACCAACATCCGGCTCGACAGCCGTGGTCGTCAGGTGCTGCGCTGCGTGCCGCGGATCAACGAGGACGTGAACGAGGAGTGGGCGACCGACAAGACGCGCCACGCGATCGACGGCCTTGTCCGTCGTCGTCTCGACAAGCCCTATGTCCGGGTGAACGGCAAGCTCCAGCCCGCTACCTGGGACGAGGCCTTCGCGGCGATCAAGGCGGTCAACGCCGGGTCGAGCGTTGCGGCTGTCGCCGGCGATCTGGTCGATTGCGAGACGATGTACGCCGCCAAGGCGCTGCTCGCGAAGATGGGTTCGAGCCTGCTCGAAGGCCGTCAGACCGGCATGGATTATGACGCGACGAGCATCGCCGCGGTCAATTTCAACACGACGATCGCCGGCACCGAGCGGGCCGACGCGATCCTGCTGGTGGGCACCAATCTGCGCTGGGAAGCGCCGCTGGTGAACACTCGGGTGCGGAAAGCGATCAAGAAGGGCGCGAAGGTCTTCGCGATAGGGCCGGAGACGGACCTGACCTACAAGGTCGAGTGGCTCGGTGACGATCTGGCGCTGCTTGGCAAGCTGCCCGAGGCGGTGACCGAGGCGTTCGGCAAGGCTGAGCGTCCAATGGTGATCGTCGGTGGCGGCTCGCTGAAGGGTGGCCAAGCGGCTGCTCTCAAGCTCGTCGATACGCTGGGTCTCGTGAAGGCGGACTGGAACGGCTTCAACGTCGTCCACATGGCGGCCTCACGGATGGGCGGGCTGATGCTCGGTTATGCGCAGAAGGGCGGTATCGCCGACGTGATGGAGGCGAAGCTCGGCTTCTTCCTCGGCGCGGACGAGGTAGATTACTCGAAGTTCGCAGGCTTCAAGGTGTTCGTGGGGCATCACGGTGACAAGGGTGCGGCGGCTGCCGACGTCATCCTGCCGGGCGTTACCTATGCCGAGAAGTCGGGCACGTGGGTCAATCTCGAAGGCCGCGTCCAGCGCGGCGAGCGCGCGGTGTTCGCACCGGGCGACGCGCGTGACGACTGGTCGATCTTCCGCGCGCTGTCCGACACGCTCGGCCACACGCTGCCGTTCGACAGCTTTGAGGGTCTCCGCGAGGAAATGTACGTGGACGTGCCTGCGCTGCGTCATCAGGCGCTCGCGACGTTCGAGTGGAACCCGCCTTCGCTTAACGGTGCAGGTGAGGGCGTTCTCGCCGGCTATCCGATCAAGGACTTCTACCTGACCAACGCGATCTGCCGCGCGTCGCCGACGATGCAGCGCTGCTCGGCCGAACTTCTCCACGGAGAAGATTACGCGGAGGCAGCCGAATGATCTCCTGGTTCGAATCCTCGCTCGGTTACGACTGGGCGTTCTTCCTCGCGACGATCATCGACATCCTCGTGATCGCGCTGCCGCTGATGCTGGCGGTGGCGATGATCATCTATGCCGACCGAAAGATCTGGGCGGCGATGGCGTTGCGGCGTGGTCCCAACGTCGTCGGTCCGTTCGGTCTGCTGCAGAGCTTTGCCGACGGCCTGAAGGTGTTCCTGCAGGAGACGATCGTCCCCGCAGCCGCCAACCGGACGCTGTTCCTGCTGGCACCGATCATCACCTTCACGGTCGCGCTGATCGTCTGGGCGGTGGTGCCGTTCGGCGTCGGCGTCGTCCTCGCGGATATCAACGTGGGCCTGCTCTACGTGCTCGCGGCGTCGTCGCTTGGCGTCTACGGCATCATCCTGTCGGGCTGGGCGTCGAACTCGAAATACCCGTTCTATTCGGCGCTCCGTGCGGCTGCGCAGATGGTGTCGTACGAAGTCGCGATCGGCTTCATCCTGATTTCGGTCGTGCTGTGGACCGGCAGCTTCAACCTGTCGGCGATCGTGATGGCGCAGAAGTCGCATGTCTGGTTCTTCAACGGGTACATCCTGAACCCGCTGATGTTCCCGATGGCGGTGATGTTCTTCATCTCGTCGCTGGCCGAGACGCAGCGCGCACCGTTCGATCTGACCGAGGCGGAGAGCGAGCTCGTCGCCGGGTACCAGACCGAATATTCGTCGATGTCGTTCGCGCTGTTCTGGCTCGGCGAGTACGCCAACGTGCTGCTGATGTGCGCACTCAACGCGACGTTGTTCTGGGGCGGGTGGCTGCCACCGGTCGACTGGGCGCCGCTCTATTACGTGCCGGGGATCATCTGGCTGTTCGCCAAGATCCTCTTCTTCTTCTTCCTGTTCAGCTGGGTGAAGGCGACCGTGCCGCGCTATCGCTACGATCAGCTGATGCGGCTCGGCTGGAAGGTCTTCCTCCCCGTCTCGCTGTTCTGGGTTTTCCTCGTGTCGGGCTATCTCATGCTGACGCGCGTTGGAGTGGGTTCATGAGCGTCGCTCAGATCATCAAGTCGTTCACCCTGTGGGAATTCGTGAAGGCGCACGCTTTGACGCTTCGCTATTTCTTCAAGGAAAAGGCGACTATCAACTATCCGTACGAGCGCAATCCGGTGTCGCCGCGGTTCCGGGGCGAGCATGCGCTGCGTCGTTATCCGAACGGCGAAGAGCGGTGCATCGCGTGCAAGCTGTGCGAGGCCGTTTGCCCCGCGCAGGCGATCACGATCGAAGCCGAGCCGCGTGACGACGGTTCGCGCCGCACGACGCGCTATGACATCGACATGACCAAGTGCATTTACTGCGGCCTGTGTGCTGAGGCGTGCCCGGTCGATGCGATCGTCGAGGGGCCGAACTACGAGTTCGCCACCGAGACGCGCGAAGAGCTGATCTACGACAAGTCGAAGCTGCTCGATAATGGCGACCGTTGGGAAAGCGCGATCGCGGCGAACCTTGCCGCCGATGCGCCGTACCGTTAAGCGAGCGCCGCGATGACACAGATTAACTCCGTCATCCCAGCGCAGGCTGGGATCTCGTGCCGCACGGGCGCGCCCACCAACCAGAAGACCCCAGCGTTCGCTGGGGCGACGGGGAGGGTGATCGCGTGATCCAGGCCTTAGCCTTCTACCTTTTCGCCTTCGTCGTCGTCCTGTCGGGCGCGCTGACGATCGCGTCGCGCAACCCGGTCCATTCGGTGATGTGGCTGATCCTCGCGTTCTTCAATGCGGCGGGTCTCATGATCCTGGTCGGTGCCGAGTTCATCGCGATGCTGCTCGTCATCGTCTATGTCGGTGCTGTCGCGGTGCTGTTCCTGTTCGTCGTCATGATGCTCGACATCGACTTCACCGAGCTGCGCGCAGGCGTCGCCCGGTATTTCGGGATCGGTCTCGCACTCGCGGTTGCACTCGCCGCCGAAGTGATGATCGCGATCGGCGCCTGGAGCACCGGTCCGATCCAGCTCGCGCGGCGTGCTGCTCCGATCAACGAAACAGTGCCCAACATCCAGGCGATCGGTAACCTGCTCTATACGCGCTATCTGTTCGTGTTCGAAGGTGCCGGTCTGGTGCTGCTGGTCGCGATGATCGGTGCGATCGTGCTGACCCACCGCCAGCGTGGCGGCGTCAAGGCGCAGAACATCAGCCGCCAGAACGCGCGTCGTCCGCAGGACGCCACGCGCAACACGAGCCCGGTCGTCGGGCAGGGAGTCGAACTGTGACGATCGGTCTCGTCCATTATCTGGTCGTCGCGGCGATCCTGTTCACGATGGGGGTGCTCGGCATCTTCCTGAACCGCAAGAACCTCATCGTCATTCTGATGGCGATCGAGTTGATCCTGCTGGCGGTGAACATCAATCTCGTCGCGTTCTCGGCGTTCCTCCACGACCTCGTCGGACAGGTGTTCGCGATGTTCGTGCTGACGGTCGCCGCGGGTGAAGCCGCGATCGGCCTCGCCATTCTCGTGATCTATTTCCGCGGTCGCGGCACCATCGCGGTCGACGACGTCAACCGGATGAAGGGGTAATACGGTTGATCCAGCTTATCGTCTTCCTGCCGTTACTGGCCGCGATCGTTGCCGGGTTCGGCAATCGCGTGATCGGCAACGTGCCGGCGAAACTCGTCACCACGGCTGCGCTGTTCGCGTCGTGCCTGTTGTCCTGGCCGATCTTCATCGGCTTCCTGTCGGGCACCAGCACGGCGACCGTCGCGCCGCTGCTCGACTTCATCCACTCGGGCGACATGAACGTCGCATGGTCGCTGCGTGTCGACGCGTTGACTGCGGTGATGCTCGTGGTCGTCACGTCGGTCTCGGCGCTCGTCCATCTGTATAGCTGGGGCTATATGGACGAGGATCCCGACCAGCCGCGCTTCTTCGCGTATCTGTCGCTGTTCACCTTCGCGATGCTGATGCTCGTGACCGCGAACAACCTCGTCCAGAT
Source organism: Sphingomonas sp. LR55 (assembly GCF_036856015.1). Lineage (NCBI taxonomy): Bacteria > Pseudomonadati > Pseudomonadota > Alphaproteobacteria > Sphingomonadales > Sphingomonadaceae > Sphingomonas > Sphingomonas sp. LR55. The sequence goes on along the minus strand of NZ_JASPFO010000001.1, from coordinate 1,557,337 downwards.
GTTCTTCGGTTGGGAAGGCGTGGGTCTCGCATCCTACCTCCTGATCGGGTTCTGGTTCCGCAAGCCTTCTGCCAGCGCAGCGGCGATCAAGGCGTTCGTCGTCAACCGCGTCGGCGATCTCGGCTTCATGCTCGGTATCTTCGGCACGTTCCTGGTGTTCGGCACGGTCTCGATCCCCGAGATCCTCGCCGCGGCTCCCGGCATGGCGGGCTCGACGCTCGGCTTCCTCGGCTACCGTTTCGATACGATGACGGTGCTCTGCTTGCTGCTGTTCGTCGGCGCGATGGGCAAGTCGGCACAACTCGGCCTGCACACCTGGTTGCCGGACGCGATGGAAGGCCCGACCCCGGTGTCGGCGCTGATCCACGCGGCGACGATGGTCACCGCTGGCGTCTTCATGGTCTGCCGCCTGTCGCCGATGTTCGAGATGAGCCCGGTCGCGCTGACCGTGGTCACCTCGGTCGGTGCGGCGACCTGCCTGTTCGCCGCCACCTGTGGCCTCGTACAAACCGACATCAAGCGCGTGATCGCGTATTCGACCTGTTCGCAGCTCGGCTACATGTTCTTCGCGGCGGGCGTCGGCGCGTACGGCGCGGCGATGTTCCACCTCTTCACGCACGCGTTCTTCAAGGCGTTGCTGTTCCTCGGCGCCGGCTCGGTCATCCATGCGATGCACCACGAGCAGGACATGCGCTATTATGGCGGCCTGCGTAAGAAGATCCCGGTGACGTTCTGGGCGATGATGGCGGGCACGCTCGCGATCACCGGCGTCGGCATCCCCGGCATCTTCGGCAACACCGCGATCGGCTTTGCAGGCTTCCATTCGAAGGATGCGATCATCGAGGCGAGCTGGGCTGCGGGTCAGCCGGGCGTGTGGTTCGTCGGCGTGCTCGTCGCGTTGCTGACCAGCTTCTATTCGTGGCGCGTGATGTTCCTGACCTTCTGGGGCAAACCGCGCTGGGCCGCATCGGAGCATATCCAGCATGCGCTCCATGACGCGCATGGTCACGATGATCACGCGCACGACGCGCATCACGCGGATGACCATCATGCGAACCCGGCTCAGGCCGAGGACGCAGGTCATGCGCCGCACGGTCATCACGACGCGACGCACGCACCGGCCGAAGGCGATGGTGGCTATCACCCGCACGAGAGCCCGTTGCCGATGCTGATCCCGCTGATCGTGCTATCGGTCGGTGCGGTCCTCGCCGGCTTCGTGTTCCACGGCTTCTTCATCGAGCCTACCGCAGGCGAGGAGTTCTGGAAGGGCGCACTCGCGTTCCGCGAACATCTGATGCACGAGATGCACGGCGTGCCGTTGCTGATCAAACTGTCGGCGACGATCGCGATGCTGCTCGGCCTGCTGACCGCCTGGTATGCCTATATCAAGGCACCGACGTTCCCGGCCAAGGTCGTCGAACAGTTCGGCGTGCTCTACGACTTCCTGCTGCATAAGTGGTATTTCGACGAGCTGTACGACCTGATCTTCGTCCGTCCGGCGTTCGCGATCGGCCGCTTCCTGTGGCACCGCGGCGACGAGAAGACGATCAACCGGTTCGGGCCTGATGGCGCGACCTGGGTCGTGCAGATCGGTAGCCGCGTGGCCAACCGCTTCCAGACGGGATACCTCTACACCTATGCCTTCGTCATGCTGATCGGGCTGACCGCAGCCGTAACCTGGGCGATCGGACTGTAATGACCGGCTTTCCTATTCTCTCCGTCCTGATCGCGGTCCCGATGATCGCGGCTGTCGTGTGCCTGTTCGTTTCGGCGAATACGGCGCGGACGCTGGCTCTGGCGGCGACGCTGATCGACTTCGTTCTCGGCATCATGCTGTGGATGAATTACGACATCGGCGGCGCGCAGTGGCAGTTCGTCGAGCATGCTCCCGGCATCTTCGGCCCGTTCGGCTGGTCGCTCGGCATAGACGGCTTTGCGCTGATGCTGATCATGCTCAGCGTGTTCCTGATGCCGATCTGCATCGGCGCCAGCTGGCGCTCGATCACGACGCGCGTGCCCGAATACATGGCGGCGTTCTTGTTCACCGAAGTGCTGATGATCGGCACGTTCGCGGCGCAGGACCTGTTCTTGTTCTACGTGTTCTTCGAAGCCGGTCTGATCCCGATGTACCTGATCATCGGCATCTGGGGCGGCGCCAACCGGATCTACGCGTCGTACAAATTCTTCCTGTACACGCTGCTCGGCTCGGTCCTGATGTTCATCGCGATGTTGTACATGGCGAAGACCGCGGGCACGACCAGCATCCCGGCGCTGCTGAACTACGACTTCCCCGCGTATGTGCAGACATGGCTGTGGCTGGCGTTCTTCGCATCGTTCGCGGTCAAGATGCCGATGTGGCCGGTCCACACCTGGTTGCCCGACGCGCACGTCCAGGCGCCGACCGCAGGCTCGGTGATCCTGGCGGGCGTGCTGCTGAAGCTCGGCGGATACGGCTTCCTGCGCTTCCTGCTGCCGATGTTCCCCGAAGCCTCGGGGCAGCTGACCTGGCTGATCTTCGGCCTGTCGGCGGTCGCGGTGATCTACACGTCGCTCGTCGCGCTCGTGCAGTCGGACATGAAGAAGCTGATCGCCTATTCGTCGGTCGCGCACATGGCGATCGTCACGATCGGTCTGTTCGCGTTCAACCGGCAGGGCATCGAAGGCGCGATGATCATGATGCTGAGCCACGGCCTGGTATCAGGCGCGTTGTTCCTGTGCGTCGGCGTGATCTACGACCAGCTGCATACCCGCGAGATCTCGCGCTATGGTGGCCTCGCGATCAACATGCCGAAATACGCGATCTTTTTCCTGTTCTTCACGATGGCCTCGATCGGCCTGCCGGGCACCAGCGGCTTCGTCGCCGAGTTCCTGTCGCTGATGGGCACGTATCAGGTCTCGACCTGGACCGCGCTGCTCTGCACGACGAGCATCATCCTCGGCGCCGCGTACATGCTGTTCCTGTACCGTCGCGTCGTGTTCGGCGAGATCAAGTCGGACGACGTCCGGGCGATGGTCGACCTGTCGGGCCGCGAGATGTGGCTGCTCGCACCGATCGCAGCCGTCGTGCTGTGGATGGGCGTGTATCCCGAGAGTTTCCTGGCACCGATGCGCAAGGATGTGGGCGTGCTTCTCGGTCGTGTCGATCGCGCCAAGCCCGCCAGCGATTCCAACCCAACTGCGGGGAAGCCCGCCACCGTCCACGCGGGGAACCCCGCCACTGTCGATAGTGCCGCGCACGGGAGGCACACTGATGGATTACGCCGCTAACATCGCAATGACGCTGCCCGAGCTGGTGCTGGCGTTGGGTGCGATCGCCCTGATGCTCGTCTCGGCCTGGGGCGGGGACAAGTCCACGCGCGCCGTCTCGATCGCCGCCGTGTTCGTCCTGGTCGGGGCAGGGATCGCACTGGTCGGTCCGGCGTCGTCGGGTGGCTATGCGTTCGACGGCCTGTACCGCGCGGACGCGTTCGGCGCGTTCGCCAAGGTGCTGATCTACATCGCCTCGGCGGTCGCGATCGTGATGGCGCCGAGCTTCTTCGCCCGTACGCACGGCGACGATCTCCGTCCGGAATATCCGGTGCTGATCCTGCTGTCGGCCTGCGGCATGGGGATCATGGTCTCGGCCACCGACATGCTGACGCTGTATGTCGGTCTCGAACTCCAGAGCCTTGCGGCCTACGTCCTCGCCAGCTTCATGCGGCGCGACGGGCGTTCGGCCGAGGCGGGCCTGAAGTATTTCGTGCTCGGCGCGCTGGCCAGCGGCATCCTGCTGTACGGCATCTCGCTGGTCTACGGGTTCAGCGGTACGACGTTGTTCTCGGGCATCTCGGAAGCCTATGCGGGCACCAAGTCGCTTGGCCTGCTGTTCGGTCTGGTGTTCGTGTTCGCTGGCCTTGCGTTCAAGATCAGCGCGGTGCCGTTCCACATGTGGACGCCCGACGTGTACGAAGGCGCACCGACCCCGGTCACCGCGTTCTTCGCGTCGGCGCCCAAGGTCGCGGCGCTTGCGCTCAGCGTCCGCGTGGCGGTCGATGCGATGGGCCCGGCGACGGACCAGTGGCGCCAGATCGTGATCTTCGCAGCACTCGCCTCGATCATCCTCGGTGCGGTTGCCGCGATCGGCCAGACCAACATCAAGCGCCTGCTCGCCTACTCGTCGATCAACAATGTCGGCTTCGCGCTGATCGGTCTTGCGGCCGGGACGCCGGAAGGGGTGTCGGGCGTGCTGATGTACCTGACGATCTACGTCGCGATGACGCTGGGTTCGTTCCTGGTCGTGTTGCAGATGCGTGGTGACGACGGCCAGCCGGTCGAGACGATCGACAGCCTCGCCGGCATGTCGCGCACGCGGCCTGCACTCGCCGCGGCACTCGCGATCTTCATGTTCAGCCTTGCCGGCATCCCGCCGCTGTTCGGCTTCTACGCGAAGTTCGCGGTGTTCAGCGCGGCGGTCGACGCCGGGCTGTTCCCGCTGGCGGTGGTCGGCATCGCCGCTTCGGTGATCGGCGCGTATTACTATCTGCGCGTCGTCAAGACGATGTACTTCGACGATCCGGCACCGGCGTTCGCGCCGATGGAGAGCAAGGTCGAGGGTGGCCTGATCGCCATCGCCGCGGTGTTCGTGTCGCCAGCCGGCTACCTCCTCATCCCCGTGCTTGGCGCATGGACGATGGCGGCCGCACGGGCGTTGTTCTGAGCACCATTCGCACCGTCGCGGAAACAGGATCGACCAACGCCGACCTGCTGGAGCTTGCGCGCGGCGGTGCCGAGGACGGTCTCTGGTTGCGCGCGATCCGCCAGACGGCGGGGCGGGGGCGGCTCGGGCGCGAATGGTCGTCGCCCGAGGGTAACCTTTACGCCAGCACGTTGGTCCGGTTGCGGCCGAACGATCCGCCGGCTGCCAGCCTCGCGCTGGTTGCCGCGGTTGCCTTGCAGGAAACGGTGTCGACCTTCTTGGTCGCCGGGATCTGCCAGGGCACGACCGATGCGAGCGAGACGCTGGTACTGAAATGGCCCAACGACCTGTTGCTTGCGGATGCCAAGCTGTCGGGCATCCTGCTTGAACGTGCGGATAATGCGGTGATCGTCGGCTATGGCGTAAACATCGCACATCATCCCGATCTGCCCGACCGTGCGACGACCGATCTCGCCGCGCACGGTGTGGTGGTCGAGCCGGCAATGTTCCTCGACATCCTCGCGGACAGTTTCGCGCGCTGGATCGGCCGCTGGCGCACCGAGGGCATCGCGCCGGTTCGCGAGCGCTGGGTCGATTGCGCCCATCCCGTCGGTACCGCGCTGACCGCACGACTTCCCGATGGTAGCGGCATCGACGGCCTGTTCGTCGGGCTCGACACCGACGGCGCGCTGATCCTCCGCTTGGCGTCTGGCGAGCGGCGTGTCATTCACGCTGCCGACGTCTTCCTGCTTTGAGGCCCTGCTGATGCTGCTCGCGATCGATGCCGGCAATACCAATGTCGTGTTCGCGCTCGTCGAAGCCGGCGAGATCGTCGCGCGCTGGCGGATCGCGACCGATCCGCGGCGGACGGCGGACGAATATGCGGTGTGGTTGAGCCAGCTGATGCAGCTCGGCGGGCATGATCGCACCGCGGTCGAGGGCGTGATCGTCGCCACGGTCGTCCCGCGCGCTCCACAATCTCCAGGTACTCGCGTCGAAGTACTTCAACACCGAAGCGCTTATCGCGGGCCATGCGCCGGTCGAATGGGGCATCGCGATCGATGTCGACGAGCCTGCCTCGCTCGGCGCCGACCGTGCGGTCAACACGATCGCCGCGCATGCGCTGCATCCCGGCGACCTGATCGTGATCGATTTCGGCACCGCGACCACGTTCGACGTCGTCGACTATAGCGGCGCGTACAAGGGCGGGATCATCGCGCCGGGGATCAACCTGTCGCTCGACGCGCTGGTGACCGCCGCGGCGAAGCTGCCGCGGATCGCGATCGAGGCGCCGACCGATACCAGCGTCATCGGGCTCAACACCGTCTCGCAGATGCACATCGGCATCTATTGGGGCTATGTCGCGATGATCGAGGGGCTGGTGGCGCGGATGAAGCGCGAAATCGGCCGTCCCGTGAAGGTCGTCGCCACCGGCGGCCTCGCCACATTATTCGAGAAACAGACCGACGTGTTCGACGTCATCGAAGCCGACCTGACGATCCAGGGGCTGGCGATGATGTGGGATCGTCACCATATCTAGGGCCATTGGGCTCGCGCCGACCGGCCTGCGGGCCATATTCCTGTATAATCCTGAAAGTAATCAATGACTCCGAAGAACGAACTCCTTTTCTGTGGCCTTGGCGGCTCCGGCGAAATCGGCATGAACGTCAACCTGTACGGGTGCCAGGGCAAGTGGGTGATGGTCGATCTCGGCATCACCTTCGCCGATCCGCAATATCCCGGCGTCGACGTGATCCTGCCCGACCTGTCCTTCATCGAGGACCGGATCGACGACCTGCTCGGCATCGTCATCACGCACGGCCATGAGGATCATATCGGCTCGCTGCCGTACCTCGCCGAAGACCTCGGCGTGCCGATCTACGCGACCCCGTTCACGATGGGTCTGATCCGCGGCAAGCTCGAGGAAGAGGGCATCGCCAACCGCGTGAAGCTCAAGATGATCCCGATGGGCGGCAATTTCCAGCTCGGGCCGTTCGGCTTCACGTTCGTCGAGATGTCGCATTCGATCCCCGAGGCGAACGCGCTGCTGATCGACACGCCTTATGGTCGCGTGTTCCACACCGGCGACTGGAAGCTCGACAAGAACCCGGTGATCGGCAACCCGACCACGCCCGAAGGCTTCATGGCGATCGGCGACAAGGGCGTCGACGTGCTCGTCTGCGATTCGACCAACATCTTCAACACCACCGCGTCGGGCAGCGAAAGCACCGTCCGCCAGGGCCTGCACGAGGAAGTCAGCAAGGCCAAGGGCCGCGTTATGATCACCAGCTTCGCGTCGAACGCCGCGCGGCTGCACACGTTCGGCGAAGTCGCGAAGGAAACCGGACGCAAGCTGTGCGTGACCGGGCGTTCGCTCGACCGGATCATCAAGGTGGCGCGTGCGACGGGCTATCTGAAGGATTTCCCCGACACGATCAGCCCCGACGAGGCGATGCGCCTTCCCAAGAACAAGGTGCTGATCATCGCCACCGGTGGCCAGGGCGAGGAACGCGCGGCGCTCGCACGCGTCGCCAATGGCCAGCACACGATCACGCTCGACGCCGACGACACGGTGATCTTCTCGTCGAAGCAGATCCCGGGCAATGAGGTCCAGATCGGTCGTATCCAGAACACGCTGGCGGCCAAGGGCATCCGCATGATCACCGAGCGCCAGGCGCACGTCCATGTGTCGGGTCACCCGGGTCAGCCGGAACTCGCGCAGATGTATGATTGGCTGCGGCCCGAGGTACTCGTGCCGACGCACGGCGAGATGCGTCATATGATGGAGCATGCGCGCTTCGGTCTCGAGCAGGGCATTCCGCGCGCGATCGTGCAGAGCAACGGCGACATCATCCGTCTGGCGCCCAAGGGCCCTGCGAAGATCGGCAACGCGACCGTCGGGCGTCTGGTGCTCGACGGCGACGTGATCCTGCCGGCCGATGGCGCGACGCTGAGCGAGCGGCGGAAGCTCGCGATCAACGGTCAGATTTCGGTCGGTGTCGCGCTCGGCAAGGACGGCCGGATGGTCGGCCAGCCGCAGGTCCGCGTGCAGGGCGTGCCGGTCGAGGAAGACCGCGCGGCATTCATCGCCGATGCGGTCCAGGCAGCTGCGGACACAGTGCGCGGCGGCAAGCGCGAGAGCGAGAAGATGCGTGAGCAGATCCGTCTTGCGGTGCGCAAGGTCGCGAAGCGCTGGACCGGCAAGCAGCCGATCGTCGACGTGCTGCTGATCGAGGGCTGATTGGGTGCGCTGGACCTCGGCACTCGCGATCTACGTCCTGTTCTGGTCGTTCTCGGTGTTCCTGGTCCTGCCGTTCGGCGTGAAGACGACGCGCGAGGTCGGGGGCGAACACGTCCCCGGCCAGGCCGAGAGCGCGCCGCATGAGTTTCGCTCGGGGCGGACGGCGTGGCGGGTGACCGTGGTGGCGACGGTGCTGTTCGTGCTGTTCCAGCTGAATTATTCGTACGGGTGGATCACGCCACAGAGCGTCGACCTGTTCGACCGCGGCAACATGGTCACGCGGTAACTGTGCGGGTGTGACTAACCCATGCCACGTCGTACCTCGCCAGCGAAGCCTTTAGCCAGGGGCGGTAGGATTAAGTCAATTCGGCATTTGGTAATCGGGAAAGGGGATCAGGAAAATCCTGAGAGAGCACCCGGTCAACCAAACGTGAAAACAACGCTGTATCCAAAAATTAGTTAGGGTAGGCTCGCTTTAGCGCAGTTATATCAGCCGCCGAAACAAGAACGACCTGGCGGCTCGACCCCTCTGGAATCTTGCTTTCAAGGTCTGTATATTGGGAATTTGCGGCGGCAGACTCCTTGGCTTTGAAGCGACGCAAGGTCACCTTTCCTTCATCCGGATCTACTTCGATAATAAAGTATTTGGCGTCTTTGGCAGCGCCAAGCGTTTCCAAAGTAGTATTGTATGCTCGAAGCATATCTTTTGCTCGAAGATTTTCCGCTAACGTTGATATTTCGCTTACCAAAGAGCTTTTGTCTCCGGGAGTGTCCGGTACGCAAGGTGTCCGTTCAATTGCGGCAATAGCAGAACTCATCAGGGCGAAAAATCTGAGCCAATCCTCGTCCCCTTGGTTTGATTTCAATGCTTGGCGCGTAAACAGTCCAACGGCTTCGACTGCTGTTGCCCACGAATGTTGCAACTGTGTCCTAAGTTGAATTTCAACGCGCATCCCGCTATAATCTGACGTTGATGCCGTTCCGACATACTCGTAAACTAGATGATAAGAACGATAACCATCTGGCTTAGGGTTGCTTATGTAATCCTTTTCGTTTCGGAACTTATGGTCGAAATCGGTCTTTTTGTAAAATTCCGCCAAACGGTAGACGTTGGTTAGCTTCGAGAAAATTGCGCGGCATCCGGCAACATCCTGCATCTGCGTCAGTCGCATGGTCTTTTTTGACAGAAGCTTTCGATGAATTGAGTCAAGGCGCTTTGCACGCTGTGCAACAGTAACTCCCTTTTCAAATTTTCTTGCCCGATTTCTCAAGGTAATCTGAAAAGTGTTCAATGGGTAGGCGTGTGCTGAGCGCCAATTATTGATAACGTCTAGCGCTTGAAGAGCGTCTAAAGTGTTAATGGGAAAAGCTGTTTTGGCAAGCAATCGCGCAGCTGAGTTGTATTCATCCGGCTGAAAATCAAGTGTCGTCCAAACCATCTTTAAGCCTGCCAATCGAGAGAATGGTAGATTACCGCGGAGTGCCGCTTAAAAAGATGCGGCGTACCGTGTATTTTGATGACTGACCCGGTTTCATTAAAATAACCGCTCGGTCAGAATCTAAAAGCGCAATTAGCGCAACCGTTCGATCGCCTGTGCCAGTGCGACGTAGAGTTTGCCCATGTCGGACGACAGCAATGTCACCCCGAGCGGCGAGCCGTCGCGCTGCGTCAGGATCGTGCGGAGCATCGCTTCGAAGTCATGGATGTAGCGGTTGACCATCTCGCGGAAGGTCTCGTCCTCGTCGTAGAGGCCGGCGATCTCGCGGACTTCGCTGGCGTCGAGGATGCGGACCGCGCGGCGGGTGAACACCCCGCGGTCGCCCTTGAGGTACGCGCCCCATGCGCTGTCCGAGATTTCGGGTGCGATCGCCTTGGTGATGTCGATCGACGCCGAGTTGAGCGACTCGATCAGCAGCGACACGCGACGCGCAAAGGTGTCCTGGTCGGCGTCTTCGCGTTCGGTGCGCGCCTCTTGGATCCGCGTTTCCACGATTGCGGTCTGGTCGACAATCGTCTGGACTTCACGCGCAAGGCGTTCGGTCGCGCCGGTGGCGGCATCGACCGCAGCGCCGGTTGCGTCGGTGAGCGCCTTGACCTGGCGTTCCACGGTGTCGTTGGTCGCGCGGCGCATCGCGTCGGCGCTGGCGGCCTCGAGCGCGGCTGCGGCCTCGGGGATGACCTTCGACAGCGTTTCGCGGGCCTTGTCGGCTGCGACCGCGGCGGTTTCGCGGACGCGGTGGAGTGCCTCGATCAACTGCGGCGCGGCGTCTTCGGCGAAATGCTGAGTCCGGCCGATCGCTTCGTCGACCATCTGGCCTAGCGCATCGGCCTTCGCGCGACCGGTATTGAGCGTGTTGAGCAGGTCGGTCGACAGCGTGTCGAGGACGAGGCGCTGTTCGGAGATCACGCCGGCGATCGCCTCGATAGCGTCGTGCGTGCTTTCCGCCGCAGTGACGAGCGCGAGCAGTTCGGGGCGTGCGGAGACGACGATGCTCTTGCTGGCGAGCACCTGCAGAATCGAGCCGGCCCAAAGCTTCAGGCATGGTCTCGTCGATCTCGCGTGCGGCGGCGTCGAGCGCGACGAGCAGCGTTTCGGTCGTGGCGATCGTGCGGTGCGCCATGTCGTCGCCCGCGCGCAACGCTTCGGTCATCGCATTCGCCGAGCCGCCGAGCGCGCTGATCGACGCGGCGAGGTCTTGCGTGCGCTCGGTCCCATGGCGGTGGAGCAGTTCGATCCGCGATTCGACTTCGCCGAGCCCGGTGTGGAGGTCGTCGACGATCCGGTCGCCGGCGCTGCGCTGTAGATCGAGGCGGATCGCGACGCGTTCGATCGCGTCCTCGACCGCGGCGATCCGGTGCGCGAGCGCTTCGGCGCTGTCGCGCGCGGCGCTGTCGAGTGCGGCCTGGTTGGCGCCGACCATCGCCAGCATCGCGTCGCCCTGCGCGGCGATGCCGCGGCGCGACAGATCGACCGCGTCGGCGGTGCGGTTAAGCAGCGCGTCGACCGCAGCAGACATGCCGTCGGTGACCGATTCGAGATGCGCGCCTGCGGTCTGGCTGGTCGCCTCCATCCGGACGATATGCGCGGCGAGGCGTTGCGCGGCGCCGCTGGCCATCGCGTCGGCCTCGCGGCCGCGTTCGGCGAGCGCGACGATCTGCGCGTCGAGTGCGGCGGCGTGTTCGCTGGCCGACAGACCCGTGCGTTCGAGACGCTTGGCGACGTCGTCGATATCCGCCTGTGCACGGGGAAGGGTGGCGATCAGGACGCCGAGGCTGGTTTGTGCGCCGGCAGTCGAGGTTGCGAGGTTGCGCGCGTGGGCTGCAGCCTGGTCGATTTCGGAGACCATGCCGCGACCGATCGCGGCGAGCTGTTCGGTCGCGCCGCCGCCCATCGCCATGAGCGCGTTCAATTGTTCGGCAAGGTGCTGGCGATTGGCGTCGATCGTGTTCGACAACGCTGCGACGGTGCGCTCCAGGCTGGCCGCTTCGTCACGCATCGCCTGCGCCGTGATGCCGAACCGATGCGCCTCGGTGCGGCTGGTGCGCATGGTGAGCAGCCAGACGATGCCGACGAGCGCAGGGACGACACAGAGCGCTGCGATGAACTGGACCAGCGCGACCGGTTCGATCGTAGCAAGCGAGCCGCGTGCGATCCACAGCATCGCGGCCAGCCAGACAACGACGATCGCAACGGCAATGCCTGCAAACACCGCGCCGCGTTCGGGCGCAGGCTTTTGATAGGGCTCGTCGAAATGGGGCTCGGTGACGGTTTCGGACATGTCTTCTATCACCGGATCCATCACGATGTCCGCGCGAATGGGATGGGCATTGCCTGCCGACGCGCGAAACCCGATCATTGACGAACCCCCGTTCATGAATTGCGGAAGTATCATGGATTGTCGTCGGACAAAACGGATGATGCGACGGTTCGGCGAACATCCGTCCGGTAAGCGGGGCGACACGGCGTATGATCGTGGTGGCGCCGCGAGAAGCCGCGGTCGATCCTTGTGATAAGCACGGGAGGATGTGGCGGTGTAGTCGCCCCAGCCGGGTGGTTTCTCGCGCGTAACGTTGAACCGAACCGCGGCGCAGGGCAGTTCGACCTAACGCGGGCTTTGCAGGACGGCGCGTACCGCCTAACAGCCTGCGATGCTTGCCGGCCTATTATTTGCAATTCACGACGCCGACGATCGCCCCGATCGTCTGGCCGCGACGCTGCCGTTCAGCGGCGTCACGCTTATCGAATACCAGGCGCGGTTGCTGATCGCGGCCGGCGTGTCGCAGGTGATCGTCGTCGTCGCGCGGATGACGCCCGAGCTTTTGGGGGCGATCAACCGGATCGGGCGGCGCGGCGTTTCGGTCGATACGGTGCGCTCGGCGACCGAAGCGGTCGAGAAGTTGCATCCGCTCGCCCGCGTGCTGATGCTTGGCGACGGGCTGGTCACCACCGAGGCGATCGTCAAGGCGATGGCGGGCGAGGAGGGCGATTGCCTGCTCGTCGTGCCGGAGAGCGATGCTGGGCCGGGGTTCGAACGTGTCGGCGGGCAGATGGCGTGGGCCGGGGTCGCCCGGCTGAGTTCGAGCCGGATCGCCGAGGTCTCGGCTTTGCCACAGGATTACGATCTTCAGTCGTCGCTGTTGCGCTTGGCGGTACAGTCGCGCGCGACGCAAGTGTTGCTGCCAACCGATGCGGTGCGCGGTGGGCACGGTATCGAGCGGCAGGCGCGGACGCTGGAGGAACGCGGGCGTGCGGTGCTGATGACGATCGTGTCGGGGCGGCGCGGCTGGTTCGACCGGTTCGTGCTCGCGCCGATCGCGCGGCTGGCGTTGCCGCTGCTGGTCGATCGCGGCGTCGCGGGGACCACGGTGGGCGCAGCTGGGCTGGCGCTGGGCGTCGCCGGGCTGGTGACGATCGGCGTAGGCCTGTCCTCGACCGGGCTGATCCTGGCGCTGGTCGGGTGCATCGCATTGGCACTTGGTTCGGTGTTGAGCGGGCTTCGCGACGAAGAGCCGATGGCGCATGGCCAGACCGTGGCGATCGGCGGTGTCGTTGCCGCCGCCATCCTCGTCTTTGCGTTCTTCGTCAGCGGCTATGCGGGCGAGAACACCGCGCTGGCGATCGGTACCGCCCTCGTCGCGATCGGCGGACTGGCCGAGCGCGCGATCGTCGAACGCGAGCGCCAGTTCTGGTGGGGCAGTCCGGCGGCGTATCTGCTGATCGTGACGCTGACCGCACTGGTCGGTTTTCCGGTAGTGGGATTGGGGTTGACTGCGGCTTATGCGACCGCGACGCTGGCGGCGGTGATCGAACGATTGCGCCGCGCGCCTTAGGCGGACCTTAACGACCGGAGGCTAAGCACGGGGCGATGTCGGTCGGCCGAGACCCAGTTGACGCTATGCCGTCCTATGACGATCCGCTCGCGCGGGCCGAGACCGTGCGCTTGCGCGCGGAGACGCGACTGGCAGGGACCGTCGCCGACTTCTTCCTCGATGCGGATGCGCGGTTGGACGACCGGACGCGGCTGATGCTGGCGCATGTGCTGGATGCGATCGTCGGTTCGATCGAGTGGGATATCCGGCGCCACGCGGCGCGGTCGCTTGCCGGAAACGGATCGAGCAAGGCGGGCGAGGCGATCCTCAAGGCGGGCGCGGGGGGTGTCGTCGATCGACTGACGCGCGCCGGATTGCTCCGTGACGAGGAGTTGATGGACGAACTGATCGCGCGCGTCCGTCACGATCTGATCGCGGCGTCGCTGCCGGTCGAGGTGGCCGAGCCCGACGAGGCGAGTCTGCTGGTCCGTCTCGTTGGCGTGCCGGACAGTATCGTAGCGTCGGCGGCGTCTGCCCTGCTCGCGGCCGAGAGCCGGCGGCGGGTCGCGAACGAACAGGGTGTGGTCGGTGGGAGCGAACTCCCCGCCGAACTCCATCACCGCCTGGTCTGGTGGGTGGCGGCGGCAATCCGCGACGGCTTGCGGCATGCGACGCGCGAGAGCGACCGCGCGATCACCGACGCGGCGCAGCGCAGTCTCGCGGCGCATGACGAGGGCGAGCGGCCCGATGCAGTGGCGATGCGGCTGGCGGGGGCGCTCGATGCGCGCCCCAATGAACTGGCGGCGGTGCTGGTCGAATCGATCGGTGATCGGCGGCTGTCGCTGTTCGTCGCGGTGCTGGCGCATGCGCTCGGCATCGCATTCGATCAGGCGCGGGCGATCACGTTGGAGCCCGAGGGTGATCGGCTGTGGCTGGCGTTGCGCGCGCTCGACATGGATCGACCGACGATCGCCCGGATCGGGCTGGCTCTGTCGGAAGCGGACCCGCGGCGCGATATCGAGGCATTTGCGGACGCTTTGGATGCGATCGTTTCGGTCGGTGTCGATGATGCGCGGGCATCGATCGCACCACTGGCACTGAACCGCGATTTTCGGATGGCGTTGCGGGCGCTGGCGCGTACGGGTCGGCGATGAGCGTGTTCGACCCTTCGACCGAAAGCCCCATTGCCCACGCGATCGTCGCACCCGACGGATCGCTGTCGTTCGCGGATCCGGCGCTGATCGCACTGAACCAACGGGCGGGGGTATGCGCGGTGCGCCACTCGCGGTGCCGCAACTCGCGACGATTGCGCGGTTGGCGCGACGGCTCGGCATCGTCGTGTCGCGCGGCGTTGTCGTAGCTGACGACGAAACCGACGTTGATCTGTGGGTACGTGCCCAACCGGATGGCGATAATGTCCGTCTCACGGTGAGCGGCTGGCGCGAGATCGCCGCGTGGCGCCCGGCCCGGCCGGCACCCGATGCGCAGAATGATTTTCTCGGCAGCGATACCGACTGGCGGTGGGAAACCGACTCCGCGCTGCGGCTGACGTTCTTGACGCTGGATGCGGGGCCGAAGCATGGGTTCGATGCGTTCGCGCTGCTCGGCCAGCCGCTGACGGCGATGTTCGCGCTCGATGCCGGAACGGACGGGACGTTGCCGATTCTCGACTCGCTGGCAAGGCGGCGGGCGATGGCTGCGCAGCCCGCGCATCTGCGGAGTTCGGGCCGCGCGGTGACGCTGACCGCCAATGTCCGGCACGATGCATCGGGCGATTTTGCCGGGTTCGTCGGCGTGGCGCGGATGGTCGTCGAGGACGCCCCGGCGCCAGTTGCTGCCGACACGCTATCGCCGACTTTCACCAGCGGGCTCGACAAGGCGTTGCGGATTCCGCTCGCGCGGATCGTCGCCAATGCCGACAGCATCAATGCGCAGGCCGATGGCCCGGTGCAGCACGACTATGCCGATTACGCCGCGGATATCGCCAGCGCCGGCCGGCATCTGCTCGAACTGGTCGACGATCTCGTCGATCTGCAAGCGGTCGAGCGGCCCGACTTCACGCTCGCGCCCGAGCCGATCGACCTAGCCGATGTCGCCCGCCGTGCCGCTGGCCTGCTGACCGTCCGCGCAGCAAACGCCGAGGTGACGATCGTCCGGCCGGCGATGGACATGCGTGCCCCAGCGCTCGGGGATTTCCGGCGCGTGTTGCAGGTCCTGGTCAATCTGGTCGGCAACGCGGTGCGCTATTCGCCGCCGGGATCGCAGGTCTCGGTATCGGTGGAGCGCAACGACACGCGCGCAATCGTCGTCGTCGCCGATCTGGGCAAGGGCGTCGCGCCCGAGGATCAGGTCCGGATTTTCGAAAAGTTCGAGCGCGTCGACCCGTCGGAAGCCGGCGGCAACGGGCTCGGCCTGTACATCGCGCGGCGGCTGGCACGGGCGATGCAGGGGGATCTCACGGTCGAAAGCGCACCCGGCGAAGGCGCGCGGTTCGTGCTGACGTTACCTTCGGATCCGGCGCGCCACTAGGATCAGCGCGAGGCCGAACGCGGCGAGGAATGCGCCGCGATCCGCCCAAGGCCGCTGGTCGAGCATGAAGCTCGACTGCGGCCAGTGGACGTAACCGAGCCCCTGGCCGATCCAGAGCAGACCCATCAGCGCGCTGAGCACGCCGACGACCATCAGGATCGGCCGGAGCGCCTTCATCAGCGTGACGCCATCGGGACGTAGTCACGTGCGGTCGGGCCGCTGTAGAGCTGGCGCGGACGGCCGATCTTCTGGTCGGGATCGGTGATCATCTCGTTCCACTGCGCGACCCAGCCGACGGTGCGGGCGAGCGCGAAGAGCACGGTAAACATCGAGGTCGGGAAGCCGATCGCCGACAGGATCACGCCCGAGTAGAAATCGACGTTCGGGAACAGCTTCTTCTCGATGAAGTACGGATCGCTGAGCGCGAGACGCTCGAGCTCGATCGCGACGTCGAACACGGGGTCGGTGACGCCGAGTTCGCCGAGCACTTCCTTGACGGTCGTCTGCATGACGGCCGCGCGCGGGTCGTAGTTCTTGTACACGCGGTGGCCGAAGCCCATCAGGCGGAACGGGTCGTTCTTGTCCTTGGCGCGGGCGATGTACTCGGGAATGCGGTCGACGGTGCCGATCTCATGCAGCATGTTGAGCGCGGCTTCGTTCGCGCCGCCGTGCGCAGGGCCCCACAGGCAGGCGATGCCGGCCGCGATGCACGCGAACGGGTTGGCGCCCGACGAACCGGCGAGCCGGACGGTCGAGGTCGACGCGTTCTGCTCGTGATCGGCGTGGAGGATGAAGATACGGTCCATCGCCTTTTCGACGATCGGGTTCACGACGTACTTCTCGGCCGGTACGCCGAACGTCATCTTCAGGAAATTGCCAGTGTAGCTCAGCGTGTTGTCCGGATAGACGAACGGCTGGCCGACGCTGTACTTGTACGCCATCGCGGCGATCGTCGGCATCTTGGCGATCAGGCGGTGCGACGCGATGACGCGCTGTGCCGGATCGTGGATGTCGGTCAGATCGTGATAGAACGCCGACAGCGCGCCGACGACGCCGCACAGGATCGCCATCGGATGCGCGTCGCGGCGGAAGCCACGGAAGAACTGCGCGAGTTGCTCGTGCACCATCGTGTGGCGCGTGATCGTGGTCGAGAAGTTCGCCAGTTCGTCTTCGCTCGGCAGTTCGCCGTTGAGCAGGAGGTAGGCGACTTCCATAAAGTTCGACTGCTCGGCCAGCTCGCCGATCGTGTAGCCACGGTGCAGCAGCGTGCCGGCGTCACCATCGATATAGGTCAGCTTCGACTGGCACGACGCCGTCGAGGTGAAACCCGGATCATAGGTAAAATTATCCGTCTGCGCGTACAGCTTGCGGATATCGATGACATCGGGTCCGACCGTACCGGACATCACCGGATACTCGAAATCCTTGCCGTCGACCTTGAGGGTTGCGGTCTCGCTCATGCTTGTATCCTTCCTCGAAATCTTATCAGCTAGCCATCCGGTCGGCGATCCGTCCCAGGCTCTCGTCGCGCCCGAGCAGGTCGAGCACATCGAAGATCCCCGGCGACGTCTTGCGTCCCGTCAGCGCGGCGCGAAGCGGCTGTGCGACCTGGCCGAGCTTGACGCCCCGCGCTTCGGCCACGCGCCGTACCGCGCCTTCGAGCGCCTCCGTATCCCACGTGGCGAGCGCGTCAAGTTCGGCATGGGCATTGACCAAAATTGCACTCGCTTCACCCTGCAAAAGGCTCGCTGCGGCGTCGTCCATCGCCAACGGGCGCTGGCTGAACAGGAAATTCGACCCTTCGGCCAACTCGTTCAGGTTTGCGGCACGCGGCTTCAGGACGGGCATCGCGCGAGTCAGAAGATCGAGTCCGCCGGTCGGCAGATCGTGACCGAGGCGATCAGCGGCGAGCTGCGCAAGGCGCGCGTCGTCGGCTTCGCGGATGTAGTGGCCGTTGAGATTCTCGAGCTTCTTCAGGTCGAAGCGTGAGGGCGACTTGCCGACGCCGGACAGGTCGAACCACTCGACCGCCTGTTCACGGCTGATGATCTCGTCGTCGCCGTGACCCCAGCCGAGCCGGAGCAGGTAATTGTCGAACGCCTCGGGCAGGATGCCCATCTCGTCGCGATAGGCTTCGATGCCGACCGCGCCATGGCGTTTCGACAACTTGGCGCCGTCCGGGCCGTGGATCAGCGGAATGTGCGCGTAGATCGGCTCGGGCCAGTTCATCGCGCGGTAGATCGGCAGCTGTCGGAACGCGTTGTTGAGGTGATCGTCGCCGCGGATGACGTGCGTGACGCCCATGTCGTGATCGTCGACGACGACGGCCAGCATGTAGGTCGGGGTGCCGTCGGAGCGTAGCAGGACGAGGTCGTCGATCTCCTCGTTCTTGACCGTAACGGCGCCTTGAACGCGGTCCTCGATCGTGACGGCGCCTTCCTGCGGCGCGCGCAGGCGGACGACGTGGGGGAGGTTCGGCGCTTCGCTCTCGGGACGATCGCGCCACGGGCTGCGGATGCGGAGCGGCTTCTTCGCGGCCTGTGCCTCGGCACGCATCGCGGCGATCTCGTCGTTGGTCATGTAGCAGCGATAGGCATGCCCATTTGCCACCATCTCGTGTGCGACCTGGGCGTGGCGCTCGGCACCGGCGAACTGCATGACGACGTCGCCGTCCCAGTCGAGCCCGAGCCAGCGCATGCCGTCGATGATCGCGTCGATCGCCGGCTGGGTCGAACGGACCCGGTCGGTATCCTCGATGCGCAACAGGAATTTACCCCCGTTTGCTTTCGCGAACAGCCAGTTGAACAGCGCGGTGCGCGCGCCGCCAAGATGCAGGAACCCCGTCGGCGACGGAGCGAAACGGGTAACCACGGGTGCGGCCGAAGCGGCGGTGCCCGTATCAGATATTGCGCCCAACCGCGGGTGCTCCCAGACTGATGAAACGATGGAGAAACGATGGCCATGACAGCCGTCGCCGCCCCTAGCATGCGTCCTTTGCGGCGACAAATGGGCGTGCCGCGATGGGGGGCTGTCGTGGGGCTTGCCGTGGAGCGCGGGGGGCTGGCGGTCGAGCGCTGGCTGGAGGCGGAGCGCGACCAGTTGGTGCTGTGGCTGCCGGTGATGCTGGGGGTGGGATAGCGCTGTGGTTTGCGCTGTCGGACCCGGCGGCATGGTGCGTGGCGGTGTTGCTGTTGGTGGCGAGCGGGCTTGCGTGTCTGGCGGTGGGGCAGGGCGGACGTGCGGCGCGCGCGCTGGCGATTGGTTTGCTGACTGCGGGGCTCGGTCTTGGGCTGATCTGGGCTCGGTCGGAATCGGTGGCACGACCGGTGTTGGGCGGCCCGACGATCGCGAGCTTCTCGGCGAAGGTTGAGGCGATCGAGCCGCTGGTGGCGCGAAAATTGGTGCGATTGACGGTTCTGCCACTTGGCAAAGGTAAGGAGACTGATGGGCAGCCGGTTGCCTTGCCTTACCGGGTCCGCGTCAACCTCGCGGAGACCGATGCGCCGAAGCTGCTCGGGACCGGGGCAGTCGTACACCTGCGCGCTCGCCTGATGCCGCCGCCTTTGCCAGCGGTGCCGGGCGCCTACGACTTTGCGCGCGTCGCGTGGTTCGGCGGAATCGGCGCGACCGGGCGCGGCTTCGCACCGGTGGTGGTGACGGCGCCGAGCAAATCGGGGGCGGGCATTCGCGTCGCTCTGTCGCACCATATCGTCTCGCGACTGGACGGCAGCGCAGGCGGCATAGCGGCAGCGCTCGCAACGGGTGACGTTGGTGCGATCAGCGAAGAGGATTCGGAGGCGATGCGCCGGGCGGGCCTCGCACATCTGCTGTCGGTTAGCGGGTTGCATATCACCGCGGCGGTGGCAGCGACGATGTTGATCGTGCTGCGGCTACTGGCGCTCAGTCCTTGGCTGGCGCTTCATGCGCGACTGCCGCTGATCGCTGCATTGGCGGGTGCGGCGGCGGCGATCGGCTATACCTTGCTGACCGGGAGCCAAGTGCCGACGATCCGGTCGTGCGTGGCCGCGTTGCTCGTGCTGGCGGCACTGGCGATGGGACGCGAGGCGATGACGTTGCGGCTCGTCGCGGCCGGAGCGGCGTGCGTCATGCTGGTATTGCCCGAATCGGCAGCCGGACCGAGCTTCCAGCTGTCGTTCGCGGCGATCACCGCGATCATGGCGCTGCACGAGCATCCTGTGATCCGCGCGTTCTTTGGTCCGCATGACGAAGGACGCGGGCGCAAACTCGCGCGGGGTGTCGCATCGCTGCTGTTGACGGGCCTCCTGGTCGAATTCGCGCTGATGCCGATCGCGGTCTATCATTTCCACAAGGCGGGGCTATACGGCGCGTTCGCCAACATCGTCGCGATCCCGCTGACGACGTTCGTGGTGATGCCGCTGGAAGCGTTGGCACTGCTGCTCGATGCGGGCGGTCTTGGCGCACCGATCTGGTGGCTGGTCCAACGCTCGCTCGATGCGCTGCTCTGGCTCGCGCATATCGTCGCCAGCGCTCCCGGCTCGGTGCGGTCGTTGCCCGCGATGCCGACGGCGGCGTTCGCGCTGATGATCGTCGGGGGGATTTGGATTGCGCTCTGGCGGACCCAGTGGCGACGCCTCGGGCTGATGCCGCTGGCGGCCGGCGCGATCTGGGCGCTGACCACGCCAGCGCCTGACGTTCTGGTGACGGGAGACGGTCGCCACGTCGCGGTACGAACCGCGGCGGGGCTGGCGATGCTGCGCGACCGGGCGGGCGACTATACGCGCGACATGCTGGCCGAGAATGGTGGGGTGGATGGCGAGCCGCTCCTGCTCGCGGACCAACCCGATGCCCGATGCAGCCGCGATCTGTGCGTCACAGATATCGCTGGACGAGGACGGATGTGGCGCATCCTGGCGACCCGCAGCGCTTATATGGTTCCGATCGCCGAGTTCCTTGCCGCCTGCCGCGGTGCCGATGTCGTCGTCAGCGACCGCGGTTTGCCGAAACGGTGTGCGCCGCGGTGGCTGAAGCTGGATCGTCGTGTGCTCCGGCGGACGGGCGGTGTCGCGCTGACCTTGGGGAGCGGGACTGTCGTGACCATCCTCAACGCCGGCGATCGTCACCCGTGGCGCAATCCGCCTCTCCTCGAACACACCGCGCACTCGTTCGGGCCGCGACATGGCCGGTTTCACGGTGCTGCGTCGGCGTTTCGCGCCAGCCGAGGTCGTCGAAAGTAGAAATATTCACGCGAACGCGCAAAGGCGCGAAGGTGATGCGACTCCTACATGAACGATCAGCCGGTCCCGGCTTTTCGGTAGTCTGCGAAGGCAAATAGACGCCAATCTAAACACCACATCTTCGCGCCTTTGCGCCTTCGCGTGAACAAGATCACTCGTCGTCGCCTGCGATCTCAGTACGAAGAATTGGTTCACGCGGAGACGCGGAGAAGGTTCTTGTACGGCGGGGTGTCGGGCTGGCGACTGTTTGGTTTTACTTCCGAAAAGCGTTTGGAATCGTTTCGTTCTCCCTAAGCGAAACACCTCCGCGTCTCCGCGTCTCCGCACGAACCAATTCTTCGGCTGCGCGGGGGATTGGCGGCGATATGTTCGCGCAGAGGAGCAGAGATTTACGGTTTGAGTCGAGGTCGCGCTTATGTAGCGGGGCGGGAGAAGGTCTTCCGGACGCCTGGCGGTCTGAGCTTGGGCGTGTTGAAGAACTAGCCACTTTTTCGATGGCTCGGAGCACATCGCTTAGTTTGCCGAAGAGGCCCGGTCGCTGTTGCCGGTAGGATAGAGCGACTTGGCTTACCGGCTTGGCTGTCTCTTTTCCTTACCAAGAACCGAGACCGGCCAGCGTCATGATGACGAAGGCCGGTCTCGGCACTTCAATCGTAGCGGCGGAGGATGCCGGAGAGTTTGCCTTGGACGCGGACTTGGGCGGGGGCGTAGCGTTGGGGGGCGTAGGCTCGGTTTGCCGGGTCGAGGCGGACCATGGCGCCTTCGCGGCGGAAGTATTTCAGGGTGGCTTCGCTGTCTTCGATCAGGGCGACGACGATCTCGCCGTCTCGGGCGGTCTCGGTGCGGCGAGATCAGGGCGTAGTCGCCGTCTAGGATACCGGCCTCGACCATGGAGTCGCCGGAGACTTCGAGCGCATAGTGTTCACCCGAACCCAGCAGTGCGGCGGGGACGGCCAGCATCGTGCTGCCTTCGAACGCTTCGATCGGGACGCCGGCGGCGATGCGGCCGTGGAGGGGGATCTCGACGACGTCGTTCGCTGGCTGTGGCGCGGTAGCGGGCGCGGGCTTTACGTTCGACGCCTTTGATGGCGCCTTTTTCTCGGCACGCTCGGGCATGCGAAGCACTTCGAGTGCGCGCGCACGGTTCGGCAGGCGGCGGATGAAGTTGCGCTCCTCGAGCGCGCTGATCAGACGGTGGACGCCCGACTTCGACTTGAGGTCGAGGGCGTCCTTCATCTCCTCGAACGACGGCGAGACGCCGGTTTCGTTGAGGCGATCGTTGATGAAGCAGACGAGTTCGTGCTGCTTGCGCGTGAGCATGGCGGTTCTCCGTCCGGAACAGACTGGGAACTTCTATGGAACATAATTAACGCCGTCAAGCGTCCGTATCACGCGATCACGAGGATTTCCGCCGATTCGCCTCTCTTTGCAACCGGAGCGTTGCCGGGGCGGACGATGAGGCAGGTCGAGCGGGCCAGCGTTAGCAGCATTGAGCTGTCCTGGATCGTCGAGGCATAGGCTTTGCCGTCGCGCAGCTCGGCGCGGAGATAGTCGGTGCGGGCGTTGTTGGCGGGGAGGTCTTCGCCGAGCAGCGCGTGGGTCGACTGGGGGAGCGGATCGCGTGCGCCGGCCATGTGCGCGACGACGGGCTTCACGAACAGCGTCGCGGTGACGAACGCGGAGACCGGGTTGCCGGGGAGGCCGAGGACCATCATCTCGCCGATCCGGCCGGCCATCATCGGCTTGCCGGGGCGCAGCGCGATCCGCCAGAAGTCGATGGTGCCGCCGGCGGCTTCGATCGCGGGGCGGACGAGGTCGTGGTCGCCGACCGACGCGCCGCCGGTGGTGACGAGCAGGTCGGCCTCGACGCTCGCGAAGGCTTCGCGGAGGATCTCGAGATTGTCGGGCAGAATGCCGAGATCGATGATGTCAACGGGCATGTCGGCGAGCATCGCGGCGAGCATGATGCCGTTCGATTCGGGGAGCGCTACGCCGTCGGTGGTCGAGCCGGGGGGACGAGTTCGTCGCCGGTGGCGGCGACGGCGACGCGGACGCGACGGTTGACGGTGAGGGTGCCGTGGCCGCCGGTTGCGGCGACGGCGATGCGCGCGGGGCTGAGGCGATCGCCGGCGGCGATCAGGCGGGTGCCGGTGGAGAAATCGAGGCCCTTGCGGCGGGTGTTGCGGCCAAGTGTCGGCGGGCCTTCGCCGGCGAGGATCAGGGTTTCGCCGTCACGCTCGGCTTCTTCCTGGACCATGACGGTGTCGGCGCCTTCGGGCATGGCGGCGCCGGTGAAGATGCGGGTGGCCTCGTTGGAGGCGACGTTGCCTGCGAAGGGGCGGCCGGCGGCGCTTTCGCCGATGACTTTCCAGGGGCCTGGGAGGTCTTCGAAGCGGATCGCGTAGCCGTCCATGGCCGAGAGATCCGCCGCGGGTTGCGTCCGGCGGGCGAGGATGTCCTCGGCGGCCCAGCGGCCGGCGGCTTCGCGTAGCGTCACGGTCTCGTGGCCGACGCGAGGGGCCATGGCGAAGAGGCGGGACTGGGCTTCGGCGACGGGGACTAGGGTCATGCGTAAGGCTCTGTTTCTGGGCGGTTCGGAAAAGTGAAGTATAGGAAGTGTAGACGCTGGGAGCGTTTTGGCGGTTTGTTCTTTGGGCGATGTATGGGGAAGCGCGGGGCGTGGGGGTAGGTTCCGTGCTTTGCCATGGGTTTGATATGTAGGACAGGCGTTGTTGGCTAAGCGGGGCGCGGAGAGCTTAGCCGCCATGGCGATGTCTGGGCGGGCAGATATCGAACGTTAGCTACCGCCTTCTTGTTCTCCCGCGAAGGCGGGAGCCCAGGGCTGGGTCCCCGCCTTCGCGGGGAAACATAAATTTGGCGGTTGTCGTGCTTCGCTACTGCGACCTTCCCAACTGGGCCCCGGCCTTCGCCGGGGTGGGGTTTTGATCTGTGTGAGGACTTCCTCGACAGTAACGGCGAGTGTGAGGTCGTCGTTGCTCGCCGTCTCTGAACCTCTGGCCAGCGCGGGTTCATCCTTTGCGGGGCTATGTTTGGGGGAAAGAGACACCAGATCAGCATGATGACACGCAATCAGCCTCGGGCGAGAGACAGGATCGGGGCGGCGGTGGGCGCCGTGCTGTTGCCGGGGGTGCTGGGCTATGCGCTGCTCAACGGGCTGGTGGTGACGATGCCGGCGGTGGTCAGCGATGCGTTGAAGGTGTTCGATGCGGCGCCGCCTCCGCCACCGCCGCCGCCTGAGGAGAAGGTGCGGCCTAGGCCGTCGCCTAGCCGCAAGCCGGAGGGGCTGCGTCGCCGCCTAATTTGAAGTCGAAGGCTACCGAGGTAGTGGCGCCGCCGCCGGTGGTGCCGGTTGTGGTGCTGCCGCCTGTCGTGGTTGCGGAGAAGGCCGGGGTGGGGGCGCAGGCTACGGCGGGCGCTTCGGATGTGCGCGGGCCGGGGACGGGGAGTGGCGGGATCGGCAATGGCACCGGGAGCGGTGGGTATGGCAATGGCGACGGCGGGGGTGGTGAGGAGACGCCGCCGCGGTGGCGCAAGGGGCGGCTAAAGGATTCGGACTATCCGCGCGAGGCGGCCGAGACGGGGATCCGGGGGCGGGTTTCGGTGCGGTATCTGGTCCAGACCGATGGGCGGGTGTCTCGGTGCCGGGTGACCCGGTCGAGCGGGAGCCGGGAGTTGGATGCGCTTACGTGCCGGTTGATCGAGGAGCGGTTTCGGTATGAGCCTTCGCTCGATGCGGCGGGGCGGCCGGTGGAGTCGACGATCGTGGAGGATCATGAATGGGCTATGGGTGGGGATTGAAGTCCCAGGCTAGGCGCGTTCTGCTTGGCTTGCCCTCACCCTCGCCGCCTTTGGCGTCTATCCCTCTCCCCTTTGGGGAGAGGGTGCCTTGTTACGCGGTCCAGTTGCCGGATTTGCCGCCGGACTTTGCGCGGACGCGGATGTCGGTGAGGACCATCGTCTTGTCGATCGCCTTGGCCATGTCGTAGATCGTCAGGAGCGTTACCGTGGCAGCCGTCAGGGCTTCCATTTCGACGCCGGTCCTGCCTTCGGTTGAGGCGGTGGCGGTGGCGGTTACGCCGGTTTCGTCGACGATCAGGTCGATTTCCACCTTGGTGAGCGGGAGCGGGTGGCAGAGCGGGATGAGGTCGCTGGTGCGCTTGGCGGCCATGATGCCGGCGACGCGCGCGACGGCCAGGACGTCGCCCTTTTTCGCGGTGCCGGCGCCGATCGCCGCGGCGGCTTCGGCGGACATGGTGATGCGGCCGGAGGCGATGGCTTCGCGGGCGGTGACCGCCTTGCCGCCTACGTCGACCATTCTTGCCGCGCCGGCTTCGTCGATGTGGGTGAGGCCGGTCATCCGACGAGAGCGCGCGTTGCCGCTTCGACGTCGTCCTGGCGCATGAGCGCTTCGCCGATCAGGAAACAGTGGATGTCGTGTTCGGCCATCGCGTCGAGTTCGGCGCGAGTCGTGAGCCCGCTTTCGGCGACGAAGGTGCAGTCCTTGGGCGCCTTGCCGACGAGGTCGTAGGTGCGCTGGAAATCGACTGAGAAGTCGCGCAGGTCGCGGTTGTTGACGCCGATCAGGCGCGACTTGAGCCTCAGCGCGCGCTCCATCTCGTGTGCGTCGTGGACCTCGACCAGCACGTCCATCCCGCATTCGAGCGCGGAGGCCTCGATCTCGGCCATCTGGATGTCGTCGAGTGCTGCGACGATGATGAGGATGCAGTCGGCACCGATCGCGCGCGCTTCGGTCGACTGCCATGGGTCGACCATGAAATCCTTCCGCAGCACGGGAATCGAGACGGCGTCGCGCGCGGCGGTCAGATAGGCGTCGGAGCCCTGGAACCACTTTTCATCGGTCAGCACCGAGAGGCAGGCGGCGCCACCGGCTTCGTAGGCGCGGGCGTGGGCTACGGGATCGAAGTCGGCGCGGATAAGGCCTTTCGACGGACTCGCTTTCTTGACCTCTGCGACCAGCGCGTAGCCGGTCTTAGCGTCGAGTGCTGCGCGGAAGCCGCGAGGCTTCGACATGCGGGCGATGCCGGCGTCGATGTCGGCGAGCGACGTGGTGGCCTTGCGCGCGGCAACTTCGGCGCGCTTGGTCTCGAGAATACGGTCGAGCATGGTCATGTCAGTAGGCGATCCAGCGGGCGAGCAGCGCGTCGGCGCTGCCGGTGTCTAGGGCGGCGGCGGCCTTGGCCGCGCCGTCGACGAGGTTGGAGACGGTGCCGGCGACCATCAAGGCGGCGGCGGCGTTGAGCAGGACGGCGTCGCGGTAGGCGCCGGCCTCGCCCTTGAGCAGGCGGCGGAGAGCGTCGGCGTTGTGTGCCGCGTCGCCGCCGCGGATGTCGGTGATGGCGTGGCGGGTGAGGCCCGCGTCTTCGGGGGTGACCTTTGCGGGCAACGCGACGCTGCCGACCGAGGCGACGATGCTGGGGCCGGCGCCCGACAGTTCGTCGAGGCCTTCTTCGCCCGAGACGACCAACGCGGCTTCGGTGCCGAGCTGTTCGAGGGCTTCGGCGTAGAGCGTGACGTAGTCGGGGCGGGCGATGCCGATGAGCTGGCGGGTGGTGCCGGCCGGGTTGGCGAGCGGGCCCATCAGGTTGAAGATCGTCCGCTTGCCGATGCGTTGGCGGATCGGGGTGATGCGCTTCATCGCCGGGTGGTGGTTGGCGGCGAACAGGAAGGCGATGCCGATCTCGTTGAGGCTGGCCTCGGCGGTGGCGCCGGCGCGGTCCATGTCGAGGCCGAGGACTTCCAGCGTGTCGGCGGCGCCGGCCTTGCTCGAGGCGGCGCGGTTGCCGTGCTTGGCGACGGGGACGCCGCACGCGGCGACGACCAGCGCGACGGCGGTCGAGACGTTCAAGGTGTGGTGGCCGTCGCCGCCGGTGCCGCAGACGTCGATCGCGCCGGCGGGGGCGTCGATCGGGATCATCCGGTTGCGCAGCGCGCGCGGCTTCGGCGATCTCGATGCTGGTTTCGCCGCGGGTCGCGAGGTCGGTGAGGAAGGTGGCGATCGCGTCGTCGCTCGCGCGGGCGTCGAGGATGTCGGCGAACGCTTCTCGGGCGGATTCGCGGGAGAGGGGGAGGACGGGTCCGGGAGGAGGGTAGTCGTTGTCATATTCCCCTTCCGCTTGCGGGAGGGGTTAGGGGAGGGGCTACTTCGGAAGTCGCGAGTGCGGCACGCCCCTCCCCGACCCCTCCCGCAGGCGGGAGGGAGTTGGTGTGGGATGTTCGCCATCTTCAGGAAGTTGGCGAGCATCTCGTGACCGTGTTCGGTGGCGATGCTTTCCGGGTGGAACTGGACGCCGTGAATCGGCAGCGTCGTGTGGCGGAAGCCCATGACCGTGCCGTCCTGCGCGGTCGCGTTGACGACGAGCGTGTCGGGAACCGCGTTGACGATCAGCGAGTGATAGCGCGTGGCGATGAATGGCGAGGGCAGCCCGGCGTAGAGCCCGGTGTCGTCGTGGACGACGGGAGAGGTCTTGCCGTGCATCAGGCCGCCGCGTTCGACCTTGCCGCCGAAATGCTGACCGATCGCCTGATGCCCGAGGCACACGCCGAGCAGCGGTTTGCCCGCATCCGCGCAGGCGGCGACCAGATCGAGGCTGACGCCCGCCTCGGTCGGCGTGCAGGGGCCGGGGGAAATGAGGAACGCGTCCGCGCCCGACGACAGAGCCTGCCCGGCGGAGATCGCATCGTTGCGGACGACTTCGACCTCGGCGCCGAGCTCCATCAGGTAATGGACCAGGTTCCAGGTGAAGCTGTCGTAATTGTCGACGACGAGGATCATGGCGCCGCCATAGCCTAAGCGGGGCCGGGTGCAATATGTCCGCGTACGGCTGCGGTCGTACCGGGTCATCGCGATTTCGCCGCGGGCGGGTCGCGATCGGCCGGAGCGAGCCCTATATAGCGGAAGCAGCGCAGGCATTCATTCAGTGCGGAGCAATGCCGTGTGACGGACGTTATTCGTTCAAAGGAGCCTGATCCATGTTTCGTACCGTCGTCCTTGCCGCACTGATTGCACTTCCCACAATGGCGTTCGCGCAGGATGCTCAGGTCGCCTCGCCACCGCAGCGCATCCGCAGCGTTACGCTGACCGGTGATCAGAAGTGTCCGCCGTCGACCAACGGCGAGGTGGTGGTGTGCTCGACGCTCGATCAGCCGTATCGCATTCCGAAGGCGCTGCGCGACGACAAGCCGATCGCGGCACAGAACCAGAGCTGGGTGAACCGTGCCGCGTCGATGGACCAGCTTGGGCGCGTGGCTGGCGGGTTGCCGGATACGTGTTCAGCGGTCGGGACGGGTGGCCAGTCCGGCTGCTTCCTGGCGCGGAACAATGCTTATGCTCAGGAGCGTCGTGCGCCGGCTAGCGAGACGAATACGACTCCATGATTTGATCAGCTAGAGTTGGTCAGTAATTGTCGTCGAGCAACTACTTCTACCACCCCGGCGGAGGCCGGGGCCCAATTGGGGGACGGTTTTAACTGAGGTTGCGCGTTGTTACGGCGACCTTCCCAATTGGGCCCCGGCCTTCGCCGGGGTGGCGTTATCGGGCGGGCCTACTGACCGAAGCCCGGAGCTTTCGCCCGGCTGACTGCTTCGCGCGCCGCGGCGAGAATCGCGCCAGCCTTGGCTTCGCACTCGCGCTGTTCGTATTCGGGGACGCTATCGGCAACAATGCCGGCACCGGCCTGGACGTGGATCGTGCCGTCCTTCACCACCGCCGTCCGCAGCACGATGCACGAGTCCATCGATCCGTCGGGAGAGAAATAGCCGACCCCGCCTGCGTACGCGCCGCGGCGTTCGGGTTCGAGTTCGGCGATGATCTGGCAGGCGCGGACTTTCGGCGCGCCGCTGACGGTGCCGGCAGGGAAGCCGGCGAACAGCGCGTCGAGCGCGTCCTTGTCGGGGGACAGCGTGCCGACGACGTTCGAAACGATGTGCATGACGTGGCTGTAGAATTCGACGCCGTAGCTGGCGGTGACGTTCACCGACCCTGGCGCAGCCGCACGGCCGACGTCGTTGCGCCCGAGATCGAGCAGCATCAGGTGCTCCGCTCGCTCCTTGGGGTCGGCGAGCAGGCTGACGCGGTTCGCCTCGTCCTCGGCGGCGGACTTGCCGCGGGGGCGGGTGCCGGCGATCGGGCGGATCGTCACTTCGTCGTCGCGGACGCGGACGAGGATTTCCGGGCTGGAGCCGATCAGCGCGAAGCCGGGCAGGTCGAGGTGGTAGAGGAACGGCGACGGGTTGATGCGGCGTAGCGAGCGGTAGAGCTCGAACGGCGGCAGCGCGAACGGCGTGCTGAAGCGCTGGGCGAGCACGACCTGGAAGATGTCGCCGGCAAGGATGTAGTCCTTCGCGGTGGCGACCATCTCGCCGTAGCGGCCTTCGGGTAGCGCAGGCGTGTAGACAGGCTCGGCGACGTCGGCGCGGATCGGGGCGGGGACGGGCGTGCTGGCCAGCTTCGCTGCGACCGCATCGAGCCGGTCTTCAGCTTCGGTCACGATGGTGTCGGCGTCACGGGCCGGATCGGGCCAGGCGGGCGCGACGAGGTACAGCGCGTCGGTCAGGCGGTCGAACACGAGGACGACGGTCGGCCGCACGAAGATCATGTCGGGCAGGCCGAGAGGGTCGACCGGCGGTTGCGGTAGCGTCTCGACCAGACCGATCGTCTCATAGCCGAAATAGCCGACCAGGCAGGCGAGCGCGCGAGGCAGTTCGGCGGGAACCTCCGCGCGGCACTCGGCTACCAGCATCCGCAATGCGTCGAGGGTCGGCACCGGGCACGGCTCGAACGTCCCGCGATCGGTCGCCCAGTGACGGTTGATCTCGGCGCTGTGGCCATGCGCGCGGAACAGCAGGTCGGGCGCGAGGCCGATCAGGCTGTGGCGACCGCGGGTCTCGCCGCCCTCGACCGATTCGAGGAGGAAGTCGCCACGCCCCGGCTCGATCAGCTTTAGCGCGGCTGCGACCGGGGTTTCGGTATCGGCGACCTGACGACGCCAGACGAGCGCGGGGCGCCCCTCGGCCAAAGCTTCCCGCGCGCTCATGGCGATCAGTTCCCGGTGCCGCCCTGGCCGAGCAGGTCGGCGCGGACGCGGGCGAGCGATGCCGCGTTGGTCTTCACGCCAACATCGGCGCGGACTGCCTTGGCGAACTGCTCGACATATTCGCGACCGACCGAGCGGCCGATATTGGCGCGCGCGGCCTTGATCGCGGCGTCGTTGCCCGCCGCATTGCCACTGGCGATGCTGTCGAGCTTGATGACGAACCAGCCGCTGTCATCGGGCGCGGCCAGCGTCTTGGCGGTGTTCGGCGCCATGCTGAACATCAGCGCGAGCGCCGGCGGTGCACCGCGCGGATCGGCGGCGATCTGCGCACGCGAGGCGGTCAGCGGACGCGCGGCGGGCAGCTTCAAACCGGTCTGCGAAAGCGACTGCTGGATCGGCATGCCCTTGTTGATCCGTGCGAGCACGTCGGCGGCGACTTTCCGCGCAGCCTGACGCGAACGATCCGCGGTCATGTCTTGCAGCACGGCGGCGCGAACCTGTGCCAGCGGGCGCGGCGTCGCGGGGACGACGCGGCCGAGCGCGACGACGGCGAACCCGCCATCCGTGCCGAGTTGGACGAGCTGCGGGCCATCGCCTTCAGCCGCCTGGAATGCGGCGGCAACGAGCGGCGCGATCGCGGGATCGGGCTTGCTGGCCGCGTCATCCGGATTGACGCCGCTCGCGATCAGCGCAGGCGTGGTCACGGCCGCGAGCTTCTGGTCGGCGATCACTTCGTCGAAGGTCGCGTTCTTCGACAGCGAGATCGTCGATCTTGTCATGGACGTCGGATAGCGCAGCGGCCGCCTTCTGGATGCCGAGTGCGGCAGCGATCTCGCCGCGGACCTGGTCGAGCGAGCGACCGGCGACGTTCTCGATCTTGTCGACCTTGGCGACGGTCCAGCCGAGCTGCGTGCGGACCGGGCCGATCACGGCGCCATTCGCGGCGGCGAACACGGCATCGGCGACCTGTGCGGACGCGGTGTTGGCATAGGCGGCCTTCTCGACGCCGGTCTGCGTGGAGGCTTCGAGACCGGCAGCGCGCGCGGCGTCGGCGAGGCTGGTACCGGCCTTCACCTTGGCGGCGAGCGCGGTCGCGCCGGCCTGATCGGCGACGACGACCTGCGTGATCGTGCGCTTCTCGGTCGCGGCGTAGCGTGCGCGGTCCTGCTGATAGGCCTTGGCGATCTCGGCGTCGGTCGGAACCGCCTGCGCCTTGACTCGGTCGGGCGAGACGATCGCGTAGCGGACGATCCGGCGCTCAGGGACGGTGTAGCGCGCGATGTTACGCTTGTAGAAAGTGTTAAGGTCGGCGTCGCTCGGCGCGGGGCCGGCGGGGACGATTGCGGCGGGGATGAAGCCGATCGTTCCGGTGCGCTTCTCGAGCAGCAGCGACGCGTAGGGAAGCGCGAGCTGGCTCGAAACCTGCGTGGCACCGGTGCTCGGGATGGTAAGTTGCTGCGCGAACGTATCACGGACGATGTCGCTGCGGATCTGCGCGTCGGTCAGCTTCCGCTGGGCGAGAACCTGACGGTAGAGATTCTCGTCGAACTTGCCGGTCGGGCCCTGCAACGCCGGGATGCTGGCGATCTGGCCGTCGACGGCGCGCTTGCTGACGACCATGCCCTGTGCACGGCCGAACTGCTCGAGCGCCATGCTGGAGATGATCCGGTCGAGCGTGCCGTCGAGCCCGCCCTGGTTGACGAAGGTCGCCATGTCGAGCGTCGGCTGCTCCTGGCGGAAGCCTTGGAGCTGCGTCTGCGCCTGCGTCTTGACTTCGTTCGCGGTGACCTCGGCCTTGCCGACCTTGGCGACGTCGCCGCCGGTGATCCCGGCGCCGCCCGTCATCGAACTCAGGCCGGTCACGTCACCCGCGGCGAACGCGAGCGCGATCACGCCGAGCACGAGGAAGGTGATGATCACGCCGACCCTGGAGTGGGTAAGACGGCGGAAGAAAGCGAGCATGGACAGCCGATCGACAGGGATAGAACGGGGTTGCTTTACGGGGGCGCGGGCGGCTCTTCAAGTCGGGCGCGTCACGCGGCGATCAGGTCGTGCGGGGTTGTGCGGTGCGGGTGTGGCGCTATCGCTGGGCAAAATATCTGGGAGATGACGATGCGGCGTAAGCTTGTAGCCGGAAACTGGAAGATGAACGGGTCGCGGGCGATGCTCGTCGAACTCGAGGCGATTGCTGCGGCGGCGAGTGCTGCGCCGGGGATCGACGTATCGGTCGCGGTGCCGTTCACGCTGATCGCCGCGGCTTCTGAGCGTGTGCCCGGCCTCGCGATCGGTGCGGAGGACGTCCACGAGGCGGATAGCGGCCCGCATACCGGCTGCGTCTCGGCGGGAATGGTCAAGGAGGTCGGCGCGTCGTTTACGATCGTCGGGCATTCGGAGCGGCGCGCGGACCAGCACGAGACCAGCCACGATGCGTGGGCGAAGGCGGCGGCGGCGCGGCGGCAGGGGCTGCACGTCATTTTGTGCTGTGGCGAGACCGAGGCGGAGCGCGATGCGGATCGTGCGGAGCGCGTGGTGCAGGCGCAGATCGAGAAGTCGGTGCCCGACAATGCCGACGGCAGCTGGTTTACGTTGGCCTATGAGCCGCGCTGGGCGATCGGTACGGGGCGGACGCCTACGTTGGAAGAGATTGCGGCGATCCATGCGATTGCGCGCGCGAAACTGCGGATGCTGATCGGCGATGCGGCGGCGGGAGTGCGGATCCTGTATGGTGGATCGGTGACGGGGGCGAATGCGGCGTCGATCCTCGATACACCCAACGTCGACGGGGCGCTGGTCGGCGGGGCGAGCCTGACGGCAGAAAAGTTCGTGCCGATCATCGAGGCAGCGGCCTCGTTATAGATGTGGGCGGCGATGGCTTGCGTTGAAAGTCGTTAAGTCCCGATAAACCCTAGCGTCTTATGATTAATTGGCGATTCGGAGGGCGGATCGCTGATCGGCGTGACGCTGCTTTGGTGCGAGGGTTGATATGGCCAGGTGGATTCCCGGGTGCATGAGCGCCTCGATTGCAGTCTGTGCGATCGTCTCTGCGATCCCCGCTCGGGCGGAGACTCCGCGCGAACTGCTGACCCAGGCCGGGTTCGTCGATCGCGATCGGAATGTGGCATTGGCGCGGATCGACAAGGCGGCGGCGGCGGCGGGGCAGGCGCTGAGCCGGTCGCCGAACGATCCGGAGGCGGCGATCATCCAGGCGATGGCGAACGGCTATCGCGCGAAACTGCTTGGCAATCGCGGGCAGGCGATCGCCGCGCGGAAGCAATATGAGGAGCTGGTAACGCGCTATCCGCGCAATGCCGAGGCGCAGGCGGCGCTGGGGGCGTGGCATGTCGGGGTGATCGCGAAGCTCGGGCGGTTTGTCGGGCGTGCGGTGGCGGGCGCGCAGAAGGCGACCGGGCTGGAGGCGCTCGACAAGTCGGTGGCGTTGGGCGGCAACCGTGCGATGTTCGCCGGGCTGGCGGGGTTGTTGCGGCTTGAGCTGGATCCGAACGACGCTCGGGGACGGGCTTTGGTCGAGACCGCGAGCAAGGCGCCGACGCCGAGTGCGATCGACGGGTATGTGCGGAAAGCGGCGTTGGCGGTGTTGGTGCCGCTGCGGGCTGGCGATGCGAATGCGACGAAGGCTTTGGCGGATAAATTGCTGCCGTTTGGGCAGTTCGCGACGGGGTGAGACGGTCTTCAGCATGGTACCAACCATCGACTTGTTCCCCCGCGGACGCGGGGGCCCAGGATCTCGCAGGGTAGCGTTCGTAACCCTGGACCCCCGCCTCCGCGGGGGAACGGGCTAGCTAAGCGGGAACCTTGTCTTCAACATCGTGAATGCCGCGCGCAGGGCGTAGGCTTCGCCGCCCTTGGGCCGACCCGGCTTGGCGGATGGTCGCCATGCGAAGACGTCGAGGTGGGCCCATGCGGTTCCCTTGGGCACGAACCGGCGGAGGAACAACGCCGCGGTGACTGCGCCCGCGAAACCGCCGTCTGGTGCATTGACCATGTCTGCGACGTCCGACTTCAGCATCTCGTCATAGGCGTTCCAGAGTGGAAGGCGCCACATCTGGTCGCCCTCTGCAATGCCGGCTGCCAGCAGGTCCGCAGCCAGCGACTCGTCGTCGGTGAACAGCGGCGGCAGGTCTGGGCCGAGTGCGACACGGGCCGCGCCGGTCAGAGTGGCGAAGTCGAGGATCAGCTCCGGGTTGCTCTCGCCCGCCTTGGTCAGTGCGTCGCCGAGCACGAGGCGACCTTCGGCGTCAGTGTTGGTGTTTTCGACGGTCAGGCCTTTTCGCGTCGCGAGCACGTCGCCGGGGCGGAAGGCGTTGCCGGCGATCGAGTTCTCTACTGCGGGGATTAGCAGATGCAGGCGGACCGGGAGCTTGGTGGCCATTACCAGGCTCGCGAGAGCCAAAGCGTGTGCCGCGCCGCCCATGTCCTTCTTCATCAGCCGCATACCCGCGGACGGCTTGATGTCGAGCCCGCCGGTGTCGAAGGTGACGCCCTTGCCGACCAGCGCGATGCGAGGATGCGAAGGATCGCCCCATTCGAGTTCGATCAGCCGCGGCGCGCGGTCCTTGCTCGCGGCCTGCCCGACCGCGTGGATCATCGGGTAGCCGGTCGCGAGCGCATCGCCGCGCGTGGTCGTGACGGTCGCGGCGTGGCGTTTGGCGAGCGTCTCGGCGGCCGCTTCGAGATCGGCAGGGCTCATGTCGGAGGCGCCGGTGTTGACGAGATCGCGGACGAGCGCGGTGGCTTCGGCGAGGCGAACCGTCTGGTCGATGTGCGCGGCGTCTTCGGTCAGGAGTATGCGGGGGCCGGTTGTGTCGGACTTTACGTACCGCGTGAACTGGTGCTGGGCGAGCATCCAGCCTAGCCCGGCCGCGCCGACTGGTCCCTCCGCGAGACGGTATGTTCCCGCCGGCAGCGAGGCGCCGAGCGAGGCGATCCGCCACGGCGACGTCACAGCTTCGTTGCAGACCAGCAGCATCGACCAGTCGTCGGCGGTGTCGCCTGGCAGCACCGCGCGATCGCCGGGCTTGCCGGTCAGGCGGTGTGCGGCGACGGTCGTACGGAAGCGCTGCGACTGTTTGGCGAGCCAGCCTTCATACGCGTCGGGGTGGACGACGTGGATCGTCCGTGCGGGCTGGCCGCGGTCGGGTTGCAGCATCGAAGCGAAGTCGGTCATTGAGCAGGCGCCACCAGGAGTTGTTCGTATCGGCCACTCGCGCCGGGCTCGGCATAGGTGCTGAGCGAGAGCGTGCGGTCGGGATAGGTGATGCGGTAGGTGCGGTTGACGAAGCCGCCGCGCAAGCGGGTCTTGCCGGTTTGTGCGAACGCGGTGGGTTCGCCGAGCACGCCGAGGCTGGTCTTGTAGTCGGCGAGCGCGACCGGCTTGAAGTAATAGTTGGCGTCTTCGGTCAGGCCTTTCCGGTCGAGCGTGCCGGTGCGGAGCTGGTCGTAGACGGTGCGGGCGCGGGCGAGCGCGGCGGTGTCTTCGGCATTCGCGGGTGCGGGCGGCAGGACGATCTTGGCGACGCCCGCGGCGATGCGGCCCGTTGCGTCGCTAAACCAGCTGTTGGTGAGGACGACGATGGCGGCCTTGTCGTCGGGATAGACGGTGTTCTCGGACAGGAAGCCGACCGCTTCGCCGCTGTGCTCGACATAGCGGCGGCCGTTCGTGCTGCCGGTGAAGACGCCGAGGCCGTAGCCGTTGCTCGATCCGTCGGCGAGCTTGACCGGGGTTTCCTGCGCGGCCCAGTCGCCGGCGGGGAGCGTGGTGCGGTTGAGGCGCGCGACGTCCCATTTGGCGAGGTCTTCGGCGCTCATCGAGAGTTCGCCCGCGGCGTAGAGCCAGCCGTCCGCGCTCGGCGTTTCGGGGCGGACCGGGCCTAGTGCGAAGCGGCCATAGCCTTGCGGGAAGGCCTTGCCGATCGCCTTGTCCTGGTCGAGCGCGCGGATGTCGAGCGGCTTGAAGATGCGTTGCTGGAGGAAGATGAGGAGCGGTTGGTGCGCGACCTTCTCCACGATCATGCCGGCTACGACATACCCCGTGTTGGAATATTGCCACTGCGTGCCGGGCTGGAAATCGAGCGGCTTCTTGGCCCAGCGATCGACGATCTGTTGCGGCGTGACGGGCTTGGCCATCGCCGCGAAACTGTAATCCTGTGGCCAGTAATCCTGGAGGCCGGAGGTATGGCTGAGCAACTGGCGGATCGTGATGCGGTCGCCGTCGGTGATGCCGGGAATGTATTTCGCGACCGTGTCGTCGAGGCTGAGCTTGCCCTCGTCCTCGAGCAGCAGGATCGCGGCGGCGGTGAACTGCTTCGAGATCGATGCGATCTGGTAGGGGAGTTTCGGGTCTGCCTTGGCGATCGCCTCGGAGGGCTTCCCGTAGGCCTTGGCGAACACGATACGTCCGCCGCGCACCACCGCGATCGAGGCTGAGGGCACGCCGGTGTCGCCGAGCGCGCCGGTCACCAGCGTGTCGATCTGCGCGGTTTCGGCGGGGGTGAGCGACTGCGCGATGGCGGGGGCCGGGAGCAGCGCGGCGACGGCGAGGAGGCGGAGGATCATGGCGTGCAACGAAGCAGAACCGGCCGGCGCACGCAACGCCGCGATTTTTATTCCGTGGCGGTTGAAGGGGTTAGGCTAGGGCAGGAATGTTGACGGAACACGCCGTGTTACACGCACGTTTCATCGTCCGACCGGGAGCCTTTTCACGTTTTAGGGGACACAACCATGCTGTATACCATCGCCGTTATCCTGCTGATCCTCTGGCTGGCAGGCTTCGCCTTCCATGTCGCAGGCGGACTGATCCATATCCTGCTGGTGATCGCGGTCATCGTCGTTCTGGTGAAGCTGTTCACCGGCCGCAACGTCGTCTGACTTTTCCGTCATGCCGGGCTTGTTCCGGCATCCACCGTTCCGCGTATCGAATGCTATCGAGTTTGCGGAACGGTGGACCCCGGAACAAGTCCGGGGTGACGGAGCGGGTTAGGCCGGCACGCCGTAGAGGTCGTGATCGTCGGCGTCTTCGATCGTGACCGGGACGATGTCGCCGACCGTCAAGTGACCGGCGTCGCGGAGGAAAACTTCGCCGTCGATCTCGGGCGCATCCGCCTTTGAACGACCGGTAGCGCCTTCTTCGTCGACCGCGTCGATGATCACGTCGAGCGTGCGGCCGACCTTAGCCTGCAACTTGGCCGCGGAGATGGCCGCGGTCTTTTCCATGATGCGGGCGTAGCGCTCTTCCTTGAGCTCTTCGGGCACGTGGTCGGGGAGCAGGTTCGCCGCGGCCCCTTCAACCGGCTCGAAGCGGAATGCGCCGACGCGGTCGAGTTGCGCTTCGTCGAGCCAGTCCAGCAGATACTGGAAATCCTCCTCGGTCTCGCCGGGGAAGCCGACGACGAAGGTCGAGCGGATCGTGATGTCGGGCGCGATCGTCCGCCAGTTGTGGATGCGCTGGAGCACTTTCGCGTCATTGCCGGGGCGCTTCATCCGGCGCAGCACGGACGGTGCAGCGTGCTGGAACGGGATGTCGAGATACGGCAGCACGAGCCCTTCCGCCATCAGCGGGATGACGTGGTCGACGTGCGGGTACGGGTAGACGTAGTGGAGGCGGACCCACGGCGCGATCTTGCCGAGTTCGCGCGACAGGTCGGTCATGTGCGCGCGGACGTCGCGGGCTTCGTTGCGGGACATCGGGCCGCCGGTCTTCACCGGCCAGCTGGCATGGCGCAGGTCGACGCCGTACGCCGAGGTATCCTGGCTGATGACCAGCAGTTCCTTGGTGCCGGCTTCGACGAGCTTCTCCGCCTCGCGCAGGATCGCGTCGGGGCGGCGGCTGACGAGATCGCCGCGCAACGACGGGATGATGCAGAACGAGCAGCGGTGGTTGCAGCCCTCCGAGATCTTCAGATAGCTGTAGTGGCGCGGCGTCAGCTTCAGGCCGGCGTCGGGGATGAGGTTGAGGAATGCGGACGGTGGCATCGGTGCGGCCTCGTGGACCGCGCCGACGACCTGCTCGTATTCGTGCGCGCCGGTGATTGCGAGGACCTGCGGGAAGCGTGCGCGGATCGCGTCGGCTTCCTTGCCCATGCAACCGGTGACGATGACGCGGCCGTTCTCGGCGATGGCTTCGCCGATCGCCTCTAGGCTTTCCTCCTTGGCGGAATCGAGGAAGCCGCAGGTGTTGACCAGCACGATGTCGGCGCCGGCATAATCGGGCGACATCTGGTAACCGTCGCCGCGCAGCTGCGTGAGAATCCGCTCGCTATCGACGAGGTTCTTCGGACAGCCGAGCGAGACCATGCCGATCTTCGGCGGGGAGGGGAGTGTTGTTGCCATGAAGCCCGCGCACATAGGCGCAAAGTTCGGTTTTTCTAGGCGGGCGAATTTGCTTCGGCCATGGATGGGCGGATTGCGCGGGAAGGAACCGATATGCTGGCGATTGGACTGATGTCGGGGACGTCGCTCGACGGGATCGATGCCGCGTTGATCGAGACCGATGGCGAGGCGTTCGTGCGGCCGATCGCGTTTCGCGGCGAGCCCTATTCGGATGCGGCGCGGGCGCAACTGGCGGAGGCCACGCGGATGGCGCTGACGTTCGACAAGCCGCGCGCTAGTCCGCCGGTGGTCGCCGCGGGCGAACTGATTACGCGCGCATGTGTTCGCTGTGCACAAGTTGCTGGCGGATGCGGGGGTTGCGGCGGCGGATATCGATGTGATCGGCTTTCACGGGCAGACGATCGCGCATCGGCCGGACCGGCGCTGGACGTGGCAGATCGGCGATGGGGCTGCGTTGGCGCGGGCTACGGGCATCACGACGGTGTCGGATTTTCGGTCGGCGGATGTCGCGGCTGGCGGGCAGGGCGCGCCGTTGCTGCCGGTGTATCATGCGGCGTTGGCGGCGGGGCTCGAGGGGCCGGTCGCGGTGCTGAACCTCGGTGGGGTGGGGAACATCACCTTCATTCCCGGTGGGCGCGACATGCACGATCTCGCGCGAGATGTCGCCGGAGCGGGCGCAGATGACGGACCGCGATGGTCTGGTGGCGTTCGATACCGGGCCGGCGAATGGCTTGATCGATAGCTGGGTCGAGGCGGAGACTGGCGCGCGGTATGATGCCGGGGGGCGTTGGCGGCGTCTGGGCGGGTGGACGAGACGGTGTTGACGGCGATGCTCGATCACCCGTTTTTCGATGCGCCTCCGCCGAAGTCGCTGGATCGGAATGACTTTACGATCCAGCCGGCTCGGGGGTTGTCGGCGGCCGATGGGGCGGCGACTTTGACGGCGTTTACGGCCGCTACCGTGGCTGAGGCTTTGCGGCATTTGCCGGCTCGGCCGGTTCGGTTGCTGGTTGCGGGGGGTGGTCGGCATAATCCGACGATGCTGGCGATGATCGCCGCGCGGACCGGGTTGGTGGTGGAACCTACCGATGTGCTCGGGTGGAACGGCGACGCGCTGGAGGCCGAGGGGTTCGCGTATATGGCGGTGCGGACGTTGAAGGGGCTGGCGATTAGTTTTCCGGGGACAACTGGGGTTCCGGTGGCGATGGCTGGTGGGGTTGTGGATTGGGTTTGAGGGGGGCGGCGAAAAGACTCACGTTACCCAAGCCGGCCTAAAGCTTGTTCTCCCGCGAAGGCGGGAGCCCAGACTGGGCTCCCGCCTTCGCGGGAGAACAAGGAAGTGCGAGCCGTCCAGTGTTGGATATCCACCCCGGCGGAGGCCGGAGCCCAGTTGGGGAACGTCGCTAACTGAGGTCGTGCTCCGTTACCGCGACCTTTGCAACTGGGCCCCGGCCTCCGCCGGGGTGGTGCAGGAGTTAGGAAGCATAACCCCTGCTAAGATCAAACGAGACGTATCAGTGCGGCTTCTTGGCCTTGGCCGGCTTCTTGGGCTCTGGCTTCTTCGGTGGCGCCTTCTTCTCTGCTGCGTCCTTCGCACGCAATGCTGGTGCAGCGATCGCCGCTGCGATACCCGCGATCACCGTCGCGCCGACCGCGATCGCCGTCTTCGGGTGCGACTTCACCGCATCCGTTGCCGTCGCGAGGCCGGCCTTCGCTGCGTCGGTCGCGTCCTCGACCCAGTCGCTGGTCGCCGCGGTCTTCTTCGCGTCGGGCTTCGGCTTGTGGTCGTCGTCGTGATGGACCTTGGCGTGCGGCATGGCGGAGTTGGGGATCGACGACATAGGGCTTGTCCTTCGGTAAGGGATGATGCCCGATAAACCGATCGCCACCGTGACGGTTCCGTTACAGTCCGCCGCTTACCGCGCCAAACTCACCGTTTGCGGGTCAGTTCGCGCATCGCGTCGTCGAGCCCGGCGAGGCTCAGCGGGTACATGCGGTCGGTCATCAGCTCGCGGATGATCCGCACCGACTGCGAATAGCCCCATTGCGCCTCGGGCACCGGGTTGAGCCACGCCGCCGCCGGATAGGTGTTCGTCAGCCGCTGCATCCACACCGCGCCCGGCTCCTCGTTGAAATGCTCGACCGAGCCGCCGGGGTGGGTGATCTCGTACGGGCTCATCGACGCGTCGCCGACGAAGATCAGCTTGTAGTCGTGGCCGTATTTGTGGAGCAGGTCCCACATCGGCGTGCGCTCGGCAAAGCGCCGCGTATTGTCCTTCCACACGCCTTCGTACGGGCAATTGTGGAAATAGAAGAATTCGAGGTTCTTGAACTCGGTGGTCGCGGCCGAGAACAGTTCTTCGCAGAGCTTCACGAACGGGTCCATCGAGCCGCCGACGTCGAGGAACAGCAGCAGTTTCACCGCGTTGCGGCGTTCGGCGCGCATGACGATGTCGAGATAGCCTTGCCGCGCGGTGCCGGCGATCGTGCCGTCGATGTCGAGTTCGTCGGCGGCGCCGTCGCGCGCGAAGCGGCGCAGGCGGCGGAGCGCCACCTTGATGTTGCGGGTGCCGAGTTCCTTGGTGTTGTCGAGGTTGCGGAACTCGCGCTGGTCCCAGACTTTCAGCGCGCGCTTGTGCGTGCTTTCGCCGCCGATGCGGACGCCTTCGGGGTTGTAGCCGCCGTTACCGTATGGCGATGTGCCGCCGGTGCCGACCCATTTGTTGCCGCCCTGGTGGCGTTCCTTCTGCTCCTCGAGGCGCTTCTTGAGCGTCTCCATGATCTCGTCCCACGAGCCCAGCGACTTGATCGCAGCCATTTCCTCGGGGCTCAAGAATTTCTCGGCGACCGCCTTCAGCCAGTCCTCGGGCACTTCGCCGGCCGGCGTGCCGTAGCTGGTGGCGAGGCCGCGGAAGACCTTGGCGAAGACCTGGTCGAACTTGTCGAGCAGCCCCTCGTCCTTCACGTACACCGCGCGGGAGAGGTAGTAGAAATCCTCGGGCGTCCGCTCGATCACCTCGGCGTCGAGCGCCTCCAGCAGGATGAGGTGCTCCTTGAGGCTGGCGGGAATGCCGGCGCTGCGGAGTTCGTCGAGGAAGTTCAGGAACACAGGCTCACGTCCTCACTTGGTAGCCGCGATCGGCAGTTCGATCGCGCTGGCTTGCGCGGCCGAGTGGAAGACGCTGATCGTGGCCTTGCGGTAGTCCGTGGGCTTCGCGTCGAAGATGTTGGGGACGTAGGTCTGCGGGTTGCGGTCGTAGAGCGGGAACCAGCTCGACTGGACCTGGACCATGATGCGGTGGCCGGGGAGGAAGACGTGGCTGGCGTTGGGCAGCACGACGCGGAAATGCGTAGGCTGGCCGGCGACGATCGGCGTCGGCTTCTCGAAGCTATCTCGGTAGCGGCCGCGCAAGATGTCCATCGAGACGGCGAGCTGATAGCCGCCCATCTCGGGCTTGTCGGAATATTCGGCGGGGTAGACGTCGATCAGCTTCACCACGAAATCGCCGTCGGTGCCGGTGGTGCTGGCGATCAGGTCCGCAACGGGCGCGCCGGCGATCGCGACCGGGCTAGTCAGCGGCGGTGTCTGGTAGGTGAGGACGTCGGTGCGGTCGGAGAACGGGCGCTGGTCGTCGACGAGCCATTGCCGCCAGGTCGAGCCGGTCGCGTAGGTCGGGCGGATCGGGCGGAGGCGGTAGGGGATCGGCTTGGCGGGGTCGGAGATATAGTCGTCGTGGCCGTCGCTCGCGGGGGCTGTCTGGGCGAGGCCGCTGGCGGGCTGAAAATAGAGTTTCTGCGTGGCGGTCGAGTTCGGCCAGCCCGCGAGCGTCTGCCACTGGTTGGTGCCGGTCTGGAACGCGGTGACGGGGGCGAGCGCGGGCGATGTCGCGCCGGTCTTCAGCGCGCCGTTCAGGAACGGGAGCAGAACGTTCTTCCTGAACCAGAGCGCAGTGTCCGCGTCGAAGCGGATCGCGCCGAGCGTCGAGCCGTCGCCGTTTGCGCCGCCGTGTGCCCAAGGACCGAGCGCGAGGTGGTTGACGTGGTTGGGGTCGACCTTCGACACGGCTTCGTAGGCTGCGACCGCGCCGTAGATGTCCTCCTGGTCCCATTGGCTGGCGACCCAGAGCGTCTGCACGGTCTGCGGCTGCTTCGGCAGGATCGTCTCGAGCGCCTGGCCCTGCCAGAATGCGTCGTAGGTCGGGTGATCATGCATGCGATTGACGAACGGGAGTTGTTCGAGGCCGCGACTCTTTACGAACGCGCTGGCGGAACCGGCGCGGAGGAACGTGTCGTAGTCGTCGTACGCGTCGCGCCAGAGGTCGCCGGCTTCGCCCTTGGCCGCGTCCTGCGTGTAGTAATAATCGTAGCCGATCTGGCGGAAGGCGCCGCCGTGGAAGTCGTCGTCGCCCTTCCAGGTGTTGATCACCGGGTTCATCGGCACCGCGGCCTTCAGCGCTGGGTGCGGGTTCACCAGCGCCATCGCGGCCATCATGCCGTCGTAGCTGCCACCGATGATGCCGACTCGACCGTTGCTGTTCTTGAGGTTCTTCACCAGCCAGTCGATCGTGTCGTAGGCGTCGGTGGAGTGATCGACCTTCGTTTTGTTCAGGGGGCCGATCAGCGGGCGCTCGTTGATGTACGCGCCGTTCGATCCGTTCTTGCCGCGAACGTCCTCGAACACGCGGATATAGCCGGCATCGAAGAACATCGCGTCGGAGGCCTTGACGTTCATCGCACCGCTGGGGCTCGAGGTACGGCCGGTGCCGCTTTCCGCATTGTAGGGCGTGCGCTGGAGCAGGATCGGGGCATCGGTGAGCCCCTTGCGCTGGATGATGACGGCGTGGAGCGTGACCCCGTCGCGCATCGGAATGTCGACTTCGCGGCGGTCGAAATCGAAGCTGGCGTTGGCGGGGATGAACTTGGCGGGAATGTCGCCACCGGGGGGCGGGGACTTTTCCTTCTGCGCGCCTACGATTGTGGGGGCGGTGGTCGCGAGCAAGGCCAGCGTGACCGTCGTAAGAGCCTTGAACCGCATCGCTATCCTCACCGTCTTTTCAGCGACGGTGGTGGCACGGTTTGGCAGGTGGCGGCAATCCATTCGCACCGTCATCCTGACGAAAGTCAGGATCCAGGGTTACGAACGCTGTCTTTCTTGGCTCTGGATCCTGACTTTCGTCAGGATGACGGACGCGGGTTCAGCGCGCGATCGGTTCTCCACTGACGGGCACATAGGCGTCGATCAGCGCGCCGACATAATCTGGGTTCCGGCTCGTCAATTCAGCGGCGGCGTGCGCGTGACCGTAGATGAAGCCGTAGACCGGGTAGACGCCGCCACCGAGGCCGTCGACGTCCTTGTACCAGACCTTCACGTCGCTCCAGTCGTTGTTGCGCGAGACGTCGAACAGCGTGACGTCCTGTTCGGCATGCCCGCGTTCGCCGTTCTGCCGCGACCAGTTGGCATGCGTCAGCATCACGACCCGCTTCTCGACGACGCGGCTGACAACCGCGACATGCCCCATCGGCAGGCGCGCGGTCTTGGCGAAGACGATCACCGCGCCTTCCTTGGGCTTGTGCGTGCGTTCGTATTTGCCGTCGGCTTGGCTCCACCAAGTCCAGGCATTGCCGTAGATCTGGATGCCCGACGCGGCGCGCGCGAACGGCACGCATTCGCCGACATAATTAAGCAGCGAGCTGGCATTGGCGCTGGCAGCCGATGCGGTGAGGGCGATGGCGAGGAGCGTTCGGGGAGTCGCTTCATGGGCCGACGGTATCAAGCGGCTGATGACTGGTCGGTTGCGGCCTATGGTTAACGAGGGGCTCTGCCGCGTTTTTCGGGCAGATC
Organism: Sphingomonas sp. LR55; assembly: GCF_036856015.1. Lineage (NCBI taxonomy): Bacteria > Pseudomonadati > Pseudomonadota > Alphaproteobacteria > Sphingomonadales > Sphingomonadaceae > Sphingomonas > Sphingomonas sp. LR55. The sequence continues at coordinate 1,513,103 of NZ_JASPFO010000001.1, read as the reverse complement.
GCCGCGGGCATACAGCGCCCAGTCGACGCCGGACAGGAGCGCGCGTCGTTTGACGATCAGCAGGCGGTAACGTGCGGCGCATCGTACCACCGTGCTCGCGGCCGGGGCATCGTCGTCGAGATCGAGGTGCAGGAACTCCGCCGCGGGGCAATCCTGCGCGATCGAAAGCGGATAGCCGCGTTCGGCGGCTCCGACGCGCAACGTGGCGATCGGGCGGAGATGATCGACGAGCACGGTCGCGCCTGATGGGTCGAGCGCTGCCATCGCCGCGATCGCGGCGCCGGTATCCCCCGGCGCAACGCTGATTGGGAAAGATCGTCGCGGATGCTCGCGACGACGATCGTGGCGAGAATGACCATGCTGACGAGGCGGATCGTGCGGTGCTTGCCGAGGCCGTCGGCGAGCAGGTGCGCGAGCAGCACGAGGATCGCGAGCGAGGACAGGAGGAAATAGCGCGGCATGCCGGTGTTGCCGACGCGCAGGACGGCGAGGCCGAGCGGGAGGCCGACGATCGCGACGAGATAGAAGATCGCGAGCGGCTCGCGTCTCCGGACGATCGCGACGAGCGCGAGCCCGATACCGATCGTCACGACGCCCGCGACCCACGCCGGTGCGGCGAGCCCGCCGACACTGGACGCGACCATCATGACGAGCGCATGGCCCATCGCGGCGGGCGAGAACGCGACGTAATCGCCGACCTGCATGCCGGTGGGGCTCACGGCGGCGGCGCCCAGCACGACGCCAAACACGGCTGCGGTCGCGACGATCGTCGGCAACAGCAGGCGGATCGTGCCGGCCGTCGCAACGTCCGCAGGATGACGATTTCGCAGCGCGACCGCGATCCAGATGGTGATCGCGCAGAGGCCGAACACCATCGTCAGTTGCGAGAACAGCCCGAGCGTGGCGAGTGCGGCCAGTCGCCACCTCGGCCACCGTGTGTCCTCAGCCGCGGCAAGCCAGCGCTGGACGATCCAGACCATCGTCATCAGCGCGAGCAGCATCGGCATGTAGCCCCGCGCTTCCGAACCGTAATCGACCATGATCGGCGACACTGCGAAGAGGGCGGCCGCGACGAGTGCGTGGCGGCCACTGCGCTGCGCGCCGATCCCGGCAGCGACGAGGATCGTCGCGGTCCCCGCGGCGATCGACAGCGCGCGCAGTGCGAGCGGCGGTGCGCCGTAGCCGCACAGCCACATCCACAGGCTGTTCAGATGATGGTTGTTGTCATGGTTGATCGCGGTGAAGATCCCGAGCGGGGTCCGAGCACGCTCGACCATGACGGCGGACCAGGCTTCGTCGACCCACAGGCCACCGCGCGCTCCACAGACGGAGGGCGAGGCCGAGAAGGGTGATTGCAGCGAGCGCGAGTGCCATGTGGAAGGTTCGCGGAGTGCGTCCGCGCGAACCTGTCGATCCTCCTCCGCCAGGGGGAGGTGGCAGGCGTAGCCTGACGGAGGGGAGGTGAGAGGCAACATCGGTTTCGTGTCCTCCCCCTCCGTCGCCTACGGCGCCACCTCCCCTTGCGGGGAGGATTGCAACGGTCCGGCAGCTATGGCGCGGTCAGGTTAAGGTCGTCCTTACCCCTGGTTCTTCTGGCGTTTCGCCATGAACGCGAGGCGTTCGAACAGCATGACGTCCTGTTCGTTCTTGAGCAGCGCACCGTGCAGTGGCGGGATCGCCTTGGTCGGATCGCGGTTTTGGAGGATGTCGAGGGGCATGTCCTCGTGAAGCAGCAGCTTCAGCCAGTCGAGCAACTCGCTGGTCGAGGGCTTCTTCTTCAGGCCCGGCACGTCGCGGACGTCGTAGAACAGGTCCATCGCCTTGCTGACCAGGATTTTCTGGATGCCGGGGAAGTGGACGTCGACGATCGCCTGCATCGTGCCGCGATCGGGGAACTTGATGTAGTGGAAGAAACAGCGACGCAGGAACGCGTCGGGCAGTTCCTTCTCGTTGTTGCTGGTGATGATGACGATCGGGCGCTCGACCGCGCGGACGGTTTCCTTGGTCTCGTAGACGTGGAACTCCATCCGATCGAGTTCCTGCAACAGGTCGTTGGGGAACTCGATATCGGCCTTGTCGATCTCGTCGATCAGCAGCACGGGTGGCGCGGGCTGCGTGAACGCCTCCCACAATTTGCCCTTGCGGATATAATTGCCGATGTCGTGGACGCGCGCATCGCCGAGCTGGCCGTCGCGCAGGCGGGCGACCGCGTCATATTCGTACAGGCCCTGTTGCGCCTTGGTGGTCGACTTGATGTTCCACTCGATCAGCGGCGCGCCGAGCGCCTTGGCGATCTCGTAGGCGAGCACGGTCTTGCCGGTGCCGGGTTCGCCCTTGATCAGCAGCGGGCGGCGCAGCGTCACGGCGGCGTTGACCGCAACCTTCAAATCGTCGGTCGCGACGTAGCTCTGGGTGCCCTCGAAGCGCTTCATGCGATATCCCGTCCGGTTCTGAATACCGGGTATGGATAGAGGGTTTTCACAGCCCCGTGCAAGCCGGTTACAGATCGCCGCGGGCGCTCGCACGGGCTTCGAGCAGAGACCACAGGCCGCGGTGCTGCGCGAACAGCTGTTGCGCGCCGAACAGGATCGCGCGCTGGGTGCCGGGCGAGGTACCGAGCGCCGTGATCACCGCCTCGGTGTCGACGTCCGAGGGAAATGTCGGTGCAGGTACCGCGAGGCCGAAGCGTTCGGCGGCGATATCGAGCATGACGCGGATCGCGCCCCAATCGAGCAACAGCGCCGCGACCGCGCCGGTCGCGCAGCCGCGCCGCTCGGACCGGGCAAGCATTTCAAGCGCGTGGCGTTCGCCGACCAGCGCCGATTCGGTTTCCGCCTGGCCGGGGGTCGAGGGCAGCGGGCCGACCGCGGCGGTCAACTGCGCGAGATAGGTGCGCTCGTCGACGAATCCGGCGGCGGCGGCGGTCAGCCAGTCCTGTGCCTCGGGCTGGACCGCGTTTGTCAGGACATCGGCGATCATGCCGGGATGGTCGCCGTGCACCGAGCACAGCGCGTGGACAGCGTCGGTCAGGTTGCGAGCCGCCTGCCCGCCGGCAACGAGGTGGCGATAATGGGGGTGCGCGACGCTGCTATCGGCCTCGGCCAGCCGGACGAGCGCCTGCCATGCGCTGTGCTCGCCTACGGGCTCGATGCCCTGCGGTATTGTGGTCGAGACCATCATACTCCGGTCGTGCTGCGCCGTGGAACGATCGTCCACGGCGGGGTTCTCGTCGGTCCGTTTAAACGAAGCGCGTAAAGACGCGGTTTACGCGGTGGTAATTATCTCATGCTCATCGGTCGGCAATCGGAATGGTCTAGATCGTCGTTGCGATGCGCCCTTTACGCCGCCTCCTGCCGTCGCGATAACGCGCCACCGAACATCTTCGGACCGTCGGGCGGTATCCGGCGGGATGATCCCACGGAGTCTACAGGATGCGAACATGGTTGCTCGGGCTTGCGCTTGCTTCGGTCGGAACCGCCGCGATGGCTGCTGATCAGGTGGCCCCGGCGGTAGCGCCCGCCGAGCCGGTCAAGCCTGTCGAGGCGGCTAAGCCCGGCGATCTGACGATGGCACGCGTCTTCGGCAATCCGGACCTGTCTGGCTCTCAACCGCGCGGTGCGGCTGTCGCCGGACGGCACGCTGCTGACGAGCTTGCGCAACCGCGACGACGAGAAGGAGCGCTTCGATCTCTGGGCGGTCGATACCGCGACCGGGCAGGCGCGCATGCTGGTCGATTCTGAAGAAGGTCGGCAGCGGTGCCGAGCTGACCGAGGCCGAGAAGATGCAGCGCGAGCGCGCGGATCGGCGGACAGAAGGGCATCGTCGCGTATGACTGGGCGCCCGACGGCAAGTCGATCCTCGTGCCGCTCGACGGCGACCTGTATCTCGCAGGGCTCGACGGCAAGGTCACGCGGCTGACCAACACGCCCGGTGGCGAGCTGAACCCGGTTGTCAGCCCCAAGGGCGGCTTCGTCTCGTTCGTCCGCGACCAGAACGTGTTCGTCCAGCCGCTGAGCGGCGGCACCGCGCGGGCTGTCACCACCGGAGGGGGCGGCACGGTCCACTTCGGCGAGGCGGAATTCGTCGCGCAGGAGGAAATGGATCGCCGCACCGGATACTGGTGGTCGCCCGACGAGCGCTATGTCGCGGTCGAGCGGTTCGACGAGGCGCCGGTGCACACCGCAACGCGTGCGTCGATCGGCGCGACCGGGACCAAGGTGTATGAGCAGCGCTACCCGGCGGCCGGTACGCCCAACGTGCTGGTCGACCTGTATATCATGAAGCCCGATGGTTCGGGGCAGGTGAAGGTCGATCTGGGCACCAACCCGGATATCTATCTGGCGCGCGTAGACTGGACGCTGGACGGCCGGATGCTGCTGGTCCAGCGCCAGAGCCGCGACCAGAAGCTGCTCGAGATGCTGCGTGTCGATCCGGCGACCGGCAAGTCGACGGTGCTGTTCACCGAGAAGTCGGGCGTAAAGAGCTGGCTCAACCTGTCGGATGCGTATCATGTGCTCAAGGACGGCAGCCTGATCTGGCGGTCGGAGCGGAGCGGCTACGGGCATCTCTACCGGTTCGCATCGGGCAAATGGACGCAGCTGACCAAGGGCGACTGGGTCGTCACTGATCTGGTCGGCGTCGATGAAACGAAGGGGCGGCTGTTCTTCCTCGGCAACAAGGACGACGCGCTCGAGCAACAGCTCTATTCGGTCGACGTCGCCAAGCCGAACGCGATCACCAGGCTGACCGAGGCTGGCTGGTGGAACAGTGCGACGATGGATGCGGCAGCCAGCCGCTTCATCATCTCGCGCTCGAACCCCAAGCAGCCGACCCAGGTCTATCTGGCGGACGCGACCGGCAAGCGGCTCTCGTGGATCAACGAGAATGCGGTGGTCGAGGGGCATCCCTATTACCCGTATCTGTCGAGCCATCAGGAGACCAAGTTCGGCACGCTGAAGGCGAAGAACGGCATGACGCTCTATTACGAGATGATCACGCCGCCGCTGGAGCCGGGCAAGAAATACCCGGTGTTCTTCGAACATTATGGCGGCCCCGGCACCGGCCAGCAGGTCACGCGCGGCTGGCAGGGTGCGCTGCCGCAGTATCTGGTCGATCGCGGCTGGATCTATTTCAAGATCGACAATCGCGGCTCGTACAACCGTGGCAAGGCGTTCGAGGACCAGATCTATCACGCGATGGGCACGGTCGAGGTTGAGGACCAGCTTTCGGGCGCGAATTATCTGAAGTCGCTGCCGTTCGTCGAACCGAGCAAGATCGCGACCTATGGCTGGTCGTATGGCGGCTATATGTCGTTGAAGATGCTCGAGAAGACGCCGGTCGTGTATGCGGCGGCGGTCTCGGGCGCGCCGGTCACCGACTGGCAGCTGTACGATACGCATTATACCGAGCGCTATCTGGGCGATCCGGCGAAGGACCCGGCGAGCTATTCGACATCGGCGGCGGTCGAGGAGGCGAACCGCATCGTCGATCCGTTGCTGCTGATCCATGGCATGGCGGACGACAACGTGTTCCTCGACAATTCGACCAAGGTCGCCGCGCGGATGCAGGCGACCGCGACACCGTTCGAGATGATGTTCTACCCGGGGTACACGCACCGCGTATCGGGGCCTGGGATCAGCGAGCATGTCTGGGGGACGATCCTGAACTTCCTCGACCGGACGGTGAAGGACAAGCCGGTGCCCGAGGCGGCTGCGGTTCCGGTCAAGTAAACGCCGGTGCGGTTCGTCGAGACGTTTCACCTGTGGCCGTTCCTCGACACACTGGTGAGCTATATCGCCGCGTTCGTGTTCGGGACGCTGATCGGGGCGGAGCGGCAATATCGCCAGCGGACCGCGGGGTTGCGGACGAACACGCTGGTCGCACTCGGGTCGGCGGCGTTCGTCGATCTCGGGCAGCGGCTGGGTGGCGACGTCGAGTCGATCCGGATCATCGCCTATGTCGTGTCGGGGATCGGCTTCCTCGGCGCGGGCGTGATCATGAAGGAGGGGATGAACGTCCGCGGGCTGAACACCGCGGCGACGCTGTGGTGCTCGGCGGCGGTGGGGTCGTGCGCGGGCAGCGACATGATCGCGGAGGCGGGATTGCTGACGTTCGTCGTGCTGCTGGCGAACACCGCGTTGCGGCCGCTGGTCGACGGGATCAACCGCATCCCGACCGAGGGGCGGACGATCGAGGCTACGTATAGCGTGATGGTGACGGTTGCGGCGGGGGATGCCGGGCCGATCGGCGATCTGGTGGTCGAGCATCTGGAGGCGGCGCAGTTGCAGGTGGCGGAGCTGGACGTCACCGAGCGGGGCGAGGACCGGGTCGAGATTGCTGCTACGCTGGTGGCGACGAACGTGCCGGCTGGGGAGCTGGATGCGATCACGGATCATCTGGCGAAGGTGCATGGGATCGAGCATGCGACGTGGCAGGCAAGGACGCACGATTGAGGCGGGGGCGGATCTAGCTGTGCACCTTCCCCAGCCACCACCCCGGCGAAGGCCGGGGCCCAGTTGGAAAGGTCGCAGTAATGGACCGCAGCGCTCAGTTAGCAACGTCCCCCAATTGGGTCCCGGCCTCCGCCGGGGTGGTGCTACTGCTCAGGCAGGTGCTGATCCACATCGCTGAGCACTAGCTTGTTCCCCGCGAAGGCGGGGGCCCAGTCTGGGCCCCCGCCTTCGCGGGGGAACAAGGAAGCAGGTGCAACGGTCGCCGCGATCCCCCCAAACTCCCCTATCCACGCAACAAGTCGAAAGCCGTTGGACCTCGTCGCGCAACGTCGGTACTGCCCGCCCAAGTCCAATCGGAGTTAAGACATGGGTTATCGGGTGGTGGTCGCAGGGGCGACCGGCAATGTCGGGCGCGAGATGCTCAATATCCTGGCGGAGCGCGAGTTTCCGGCGGACGAGATCGCCTGCGTCGCGTCGTCGCGCAGCCAAGGGTTGATGGTCGATTACGGCGACACCGGCAAGCAGATCAAATGCCAGAACATCGAGCATTTCGACTGGAACGGCTGGGACATGGCACTGTTCGCGATCGGCTCCGAGGGGACTGCCGTCTACGCACCGATCGCCGCCGCTGCCGGCTGCGTCGTGATCGACAATTCGTCGCTCTACCGCATGGACCCCGACGTGCCGCTGATCGTGCCCGAGGTGAACCCGGAAGCGATCGACGGCTACAAGGTCCGCAACATCATCGCCAACCCGAACTGCTCGACCGCGCAGATGGTCGTCGCGCTGAAGCCGCTGCACGATGCCGCGAAGATCCTGCGCGTCGTCGTCTCGACCTATCAGTCGGTGTCGGGCGCGGGGAAGGCTGGTATGGACGAGCTGTTCGAGCAGAGCCGCAACATCTTCGTCGGCGATCCGGCCGAGCCCAAGAAGTTCACCAAGCAGATCGCCTTCAACGTGATCCCGCATATCGACAGCTTCCTCGACGACGGCTCGACCAAGGAAGAGTGGAAGATGGTCGTCGAGACCAAGAAGATCCTCGACAAGAAGATCAAGGTCACCGCGACCTGCGTCCGCGTCCCCGTGTTCGTCGGCCATTCGGAAGCGATCAACATCGAGTTCGAGAACGAGATCTCGGCCGAGGAAGCGCAGAACATCCTCCGTGAGGCGCCCGGCATCATGCTGGTCGATAAGCGCGAGGACGGCGGCTACATCACCCCGATCGAATGCGTCGGCGACTTCGCGACGTACATCAGCCGCGTGCGCGAGGATCCGACCGTCGAGAACGGCCTGAACCTGTGGTGCGTCAGCGACAACCTCCGCAAGGGCGCGGCGCTGAACGCGGTCCAGATCGCCGAACTGCTTGGGCGCCGGCATTTGCAGAAGGCCTAAACTGCGCGGGGCGACTCGCCCCGATATCAACTGCTTCGATCCGCCTGACCGCGTCGCCATCCAGAGTGGCGGCGCGGTTTATGGTTTTCGGAGCGTGCCCAAAATTTTTCGGCGCTCGTCGCGGGGCCTTCAGACCCACTTCGACAATTGGCCACATAACAAACCTTGTTTTGTTTTGGGTCAAATGTTGATCTTCGGTCAGGAGATAGCCTGTTAACATTTGTAGCAAAATCGAACTTTGATATCTCGTAATGCTACGATTTATAACCAATGTAAGTATAAATCTAGAATCCGGTCATAGTGACTAGATATCAAAGCCGTTTTAACAGGTAACTTACTGTTAGTAATCATAGGTCGAGGCTTCCCACGTTCCGGTCACTAGGTTGGAAGACAACCAGTGTCCGGTGACGGTTGGGCTGCATTTGCAGTCGCTTGTGGAGGTTATCGGCATGTCTATCGCATCGGCTTATGGGAATGCGTCGCAAGCTCGGAATTCGGGCGTCACCACATCCGGGATGCACCAAACCGCCCGGCGGCGGCGCGACACGAGCATCATGCGGCAGATTCGCGGCGGTGTATCGCTGATTGGGCTGGCCGCTGCGACGACGCTCGCGTCACAACCAGCCGTTGCCCAAATTGTCCCGCCCCCCAACGTCGTTGGCGTATGCTCCGGCGTCAGCCTTCCGAAATCGGTCGTTACCGAGATCATGCGCCCCGTCATCGGCGGGGTCGTCACACCTATCGAGAACACGCTTAATCCTATCCTGACGACCGTAAACCGAATTCTCGTCCTGCCCTTGGTGGGTGGGTTGATTCCGGCGCTTCCCGCAACGACGCAGACCATCGACGTTGATGGGTTGCTGACCTCTGCGGCCGATGGCGACAACATCACGCTGAGCGTACTGGACATAAACGGAAATGCGATCGGGCCGAATTCCAACTGCGTTTCGCAGGCGGACGGTTTTGAGCTCCGGACCCCGGCCGGCATCGCGATCGGCGGCAACCGGATCACCGGGCTCGGCGCGACCGGGGCGGCGGCGTTTGCAGGCGAGGAGAACTCGATCGCGTTCGGCAACGGGTCGGTGACCGATGCGACCGCGCTGGGGTCGATTGCGCTCGGCACCAATGCTGGCGTCGGTGCGGGCGCGACGGGCGCGGTTGCGCTGGGTACGGGGGCGACCGCCACCGGCGTCAACGGCGTTGCGTTGGGGGCGAACAGCATTGCCGCGCGCGGGCCACAGGCGGATTACGCCGCGGTCGGGCTTGCCGCGCTTCAGAACTCGGCGGGCGAAGTTTCCGTCGGCACCGTAGGGGGCGAACGCCAGATCACCAACGTCGCGGCAGGCTCGGCGGACACCGACGCGGTGAACGTCAGCCAGCTTGCCGGCGTCCGGGCGCAGATCGGCACGGTTGCCAGCGGTGCGGTCCAGTATGACGATGCGACCCGAGCAAGCGTGACGCTGGGCGGTGTCGGTGCGGCGGCACCGGTTGCGCTCCGTAACGTCGCGGCGGGCACGCTAGACGCGACCTCGACCGAAGCCGTCAATGGCAGCCAGCTGTTCGCGACCAACACCAACGTCAGCAACCTGACGACGAACATCACCAACGGCGCAATCGGCGCGGTGCAATATGCCGACGCGGCCACGCCGACGGTTCCGAACGGCGGTACCCCGACCAACGACGTCGCGCTGGTCGGTGCCACGGCAGCACCGGTCGGGCTGCACAATGTCGCGGCCGGCGTCGTCGCGGCAGGCTCCACCGACGCCGTGAATGGCGGCCAGCTGGCGACCGTGTCCGGCCAAGTCGGCGATCTCGCCACGCTGGCGGTGCAGTATGACGATGCGACGCGCGCGCGTGCGACGCTCGGCGGTGTCGGTGCGGCGGCACCGGTCGCGCTGACCAACGTTGCGGCAGGTACGCTCGATGCGGCCTCGACCGACGCCGTCAACGGCAGCCAGCTGTTCGCGACCAACACCAACGTCACCAACACCAACACCGCGCTGACGAACCTGACGACCAACATCAGCAATGGCGGCATCGGCGCGGTCCAGTATTCGAACGCCGCGACGCCGACCGTGCCCAATGGCGGTTTGCCGAGCAACGACGTCGCGCTGGTCGGTGCGGCGGCAGGGCCGGTCGGGCTGCACAATGTCGCCGCGGGTGTCGTCGCGACGGGATCGACCGACGCGGTCAACGGCGGTCAGCTTTCGACCGTTGTCGACCAGGTCGGCACGCTCAACACGCTGGCGGTCCAGTATGACGACGCGACCCGCGTGCGGGCGACGCTCGGCGGCGTCGGTGCGGCGGCACCGGTCGGCCTCGGCAACGTCGCGGCTGGCGCACTGGGTGCCACCTCGACCGACGCGGTCAACGGCAGCCAGCTGTTCGCGACCAACACCAACGTCACCAACCTCACCACCAATATCGCCAATGGCGCGATCGGTGCCCTGCAATATTCCAATATGGGTACGCCGACCACGCCGAACGGTGGCGTGCCGTCGAACGACGCCACGCTGGTCGGCGGCGCAGCCGGTGCGGTCGCGCTGCACAATGTCGCCAACGGGGTGGTTGCGACCGGGTCGACCGACGCGGTCAACGGCGGTCAGCTGGCGCTGGTCTCCGGCCAGGTCGGCACGCTGAACGGGCTGGCGGTGCAATATGACGACCTGAGCCGGTCGCGCGTCACGTTCGGCGGGGCAGGGGCCGCGCCGGTGGTGCTTGGCAACGTCGCGGCAGGCACGCTCGGCGCGGGTAGCACCGATGCGGTGAACGGCGCACAGCTCGGCGCCACCAACGATGCGGTCGGCGTCAACACGACCAACATCGCGAACATCAATACCAGCGTTACCGCGCTTCAAACCGACGCCTTGCTGTACGACAGCACGCTTCAGGCGTTCAGCGCGAACCGTGGTGGCGCAGCGCAGCGCATCACCAACGTGGCTGCGGGTGTGCTGGGCGCCGGCAGCCTGGATGCGGTTAATGGCGGGCAGCTGTTCGGGCTGGGCAGCAGCGTTGCCTCCGCGCTCGGCGGGAGCTCGACCTACGATCCGGGTACCGGCGCGGTGGCTGCTGGCATCCTCTATGGCGGCACCACCTATGGTAGCGTGCAGGGTGCCGTGTCCGCGATCGAGACATCGCTCGGCGGCATGCCGACGAGCGCCGATCTGCGCTATTTCAACACGACCTCGGTCATGGCGGACTCGCGGGCGATGGGTACCGATTCCACGGCGATCGGCCCGAACGCCGTCGCCAGTGCCGATGGCGCCATCGCCGCCGGGCGCAACACGGTCGCCGCGAGCGCGGGATCGGTGGCGATCGGCGACGGATCGAGCGCGATCACCGGCAGGGCGGTGGCGATCGGTTTCGCCAATATCGCGTCCGGTGACGGCGCCGTGGCGATCGGCGATCCCAATATCGCGACCGGCGACGGTGCGGTCGCGCTTGGCCGCGACAACCAGGCAACGGGGATCGGCGCGGTGGCGCTGGGCGACACCAACTTCGCCACCGGCAACGGATCGGTATCGATCGGCCAGACCAACCAGGCGACCGGCAACGGGACGATCACGATCGGCACGAGCAACGTCGTCAACGGTCTTGGCGCGCTGGCGCTCGGCAACCGCAACCAGGTGAATGGCGATGGCTCGCTCGCCTTCGGGTCGGACATCGTGACCGGCGGCGTCAACACGCTGGTAGTCGGCAACGCCAGCACCGCCACGGGAGACTTCGCCGCCGCTTTCGGTAACAACTCGGCTGCGAGCGGCCTGAACGCGACGGCGCTCGGCACCGCCGCATCGGCGTCGGCGGACTATACGCTGGCCGTCGGCGAACGCTCAGTTGCCTCCGGCTTCGGTTCGTCCGCGCTTGGTACGCTTTCGTCGGCCACCGCCTTCGCCTCGACCGCGCTTGGCGCAGGGGCGATCGCCAATCTGGAGAACAGCGTCGCGCTGGGCAGCGCCTCGTCGACGTTGCGCGGTGGGGTCGCCAACTACACCGCGTTCGGGCTCACCGGCGCGCAATCCTCGATCGGCGAGATCGCGGTTGCCCGCACCGCCGACTATGTCGATCCCGCCACCGGGACGTTCGCGCCGCTCGGCACACGCCAGATCACCGGCGTCGGCGCCGGCAGCGAGGATACCGACGCGGTCAACGTCGCGCAGTTGCGCGGTGTCTCGAACACGCTGGGCAACGCGTTCGTCGCAAGCCTCGGCGGCGGTGCTGCGTACAACGTCACGACCGGCGCGATCACCGGCCCGAGCTACGTCATCAACGGCACGACCTACACCAATGTCGGCGATGCGCTTGCCGGCGTGGGCGGGCAGATCGGCCAGGTGGCGACGAACAGTGTGAGCTACGACAATGCCGCACAGACCTCGGTGACGCTCGGCGGAGCGGGAGGCACGACGATCAGCAATGTCGCGGCGGGCGCGATCAACGCCACATCGACCGACGCGGTGAACGGCGCGCAGCTTAACGCCACCAACCAGGCGGTCGCCTCGAACACCACGGCGATCACCAATCTCGGCAATACGGTGAGCGACCTGTCGACTACGGTCACCAATCTCGGGGGGACCGTCGCCAATCTCGGCGCCTCGGTGACCAATGTCAGCACTGCGGTCACCAATCTCGGCAACGATATCAACAACGGCGCGATCGGGACGGTGCAATATTCCAACCCCGGCAGCCCCACGACCCCCAATGGCGGCACGCCCACCAACGACCTGACGCTGGTCGGTGCGGCGGCCGGTCCGGTCGGGCTGCACAATGTCGCTGGTGGATCGATCGCCGCGGGATCGACCGACGCGGTCAATGGCGGGCAGGTGTACGCCCTGGCGCTAACCGCCGTGAACGCGGTGTCGTACGGCACCGATGCGAACGGCGTCCGCACCAACACGGTGACGTTGGCGGGAGGCAACGCGGCGGCACCGGTGACGGTCACCAATGTTGCCGCCGCAGCTGTCGCGGCCGGATCGACCGATGCGGTGAATGGTGGTCAGCTCTACACCACCAACCAGGCGGTCGCGACGGCGCAGGGTACCGCGGACAGCGCCTTGGCGCTCGGCAGCAACTCGGTCCAATACGGTGCCGGACGGACCAACGTGACGTTCAACGCAGGCGGCGCGGCAACCGTGCTCAGCAACGTCGCGGCGGGCGTGTCGACCACCGACGCGGTCAATGTCGGGCAGCTGAATTCGAGCATGAATTCGGCGGTGACGCAGGCCAATGCGTATACCGACGGACGGATCGCGGCGCTCGACTTCGACCTCCGCTCGGTGCGACGCGACGGCTATGCGGGCACGTCGGGCGCGCTCGCGGCAGCCGGACTTCCCCAGGCGTATGAAGCAGGCAAGGGCATGGTCGCGATCGGTGGCGGCACCTATGCCGGACAATCGGCAGTCGCGGTCGGCATGTCGAAGGCCTTCAACGACGGCCACACTGTGGTCAAGCTGAGCGGCACCTACGACTCGCAGGGTCGGGCCGGTGGCTCGGGCGGGATCGGATATCAGTTCTGATCTGCCCAAGACGACGACGGGAACGGGCGGCCTTCGGGTCGCCCGTTTTCGTTTGGCGGCGTTGACAGACGGGTTCGGGTCTCCGAACGGACGCCGACACCATTGCAGGATGAGACCGTGGCCAGCACCCCCAGCGAGACCCAATATTTCGACAGCTTCGACGGCACGCGCCTCGCGTGGCACGAAGTCGGTGAGGGACGCGCGGTGGTGCTGATCCACGGTTATTTCTCCGACGCGAAGACCAACTGGATCCGCTATGGCCACGCCGCGAAGATCGCCGCCAAGGGCTTCCGCGTGATCATGCCGGACCTGCGCGCGCATGGCGACAGCGACCGGCCGCACGGGCTGGAGGCGTATCCGGCGGATGCCCTGACGCAGGACGGCCATGCGCTGATCGCGCATCTCGGGCTGACCGAGTATGATCTGGGTGGCTATTCGCTGGGCGCGCGGACGACGTCGCGGATGCTGGCGACGGGCGCGACGCCGCGGCGGGTGATCTTTTCGGGGATGGGGCTGGAGGGGCTGACGCAGACGTCGCGTCGGGCCGGGCATTTCCGCAATATCCTGACGAAGCTGGGCCAGCATGTCCAGGGTACGCCGGAGTGGCTGGCGGAGGCATTCCTGAAGACTACCGGTGGCGATCCGGTGGCGTTGCTCGGCATACTCGAGACGTTCGTCGATACGCCGCTGGAGAGCGTGAAGGCGATCCAGCAGCCTACGCTGGTGGTGTGCGGCGGGGAGGATCAGGACAACGGCTCGGCGCCGGATCTGGCTGCGGCGCTGCCCCACGGAACGTATGTCGAGACGCCCGGCGGCCACATGAGCGCGGTGGTGAAGCCCGAACTTGGTCAGGCGATCGCCGACTTCCTGGCCGCCTGACTTGCTTCCTCTTTGATCCTCCCCGCCAGGGGGAGGTGGCTGGCCCTTGCCAGACGGAGGGGGAGGTAAGCGATGACCGATGTTCCGTGTCGTCCCCCTCCGTCACCTTCGGCGCCACCTCCCCCTGGCGGGGAGGATCACAGGGTTGGCCGGTAGGCGGTTGACCGGGCGGCGGCGGACCATCACTCTGGGCGCATAATCCAGGGGAAGATCATGATCCGTACCGTCTCTCTTATCGCGCTCGCGTGCGCGATTGCCGTGCCCGTGACGGCACAGGCCCAGACTGCAGCTCCCGCCGCCACTGGCAAGCCGACTGTCGCGCAAGCCGACGCGTTCGTCGCCGAAGCCGAGCGCGTGATGGCGGCGAAGTCGATCGATGCGAACCGCGTCGCGTGGGTCAACGCGACCTACATCACCGACGACACCGATGCGCTGGCGGCGAAGTCGGGCGCGGAGATGACCGATCTCGGGGTGAAGTATGCGCTCGGCGCCGCCCGCTATGCCTCGCTGCCGGGGCTGTCGTTCGATACCAAGCGCAAGCTCGATTTGCTGCGCGGCGGGCTGACGCTGCCGGCACCGACGCGGCCGGGTGCGTCCGAGGAGTTGTCGACGCTCACCACCAAGATGTCGTCGTCCTACGGCAAGGGCATGGGTACGCTCGACGGCAAGCCGATCAACGGGTCGGATATCGAGGCGGCGATGGGCTCGGTGCGCGATCCGGCCAAGCTGACCGAGATGTGGACGAGCTGGAACGACAAGGTCGGCGCACCGATGCGTGGCGACTATGCGAAGATGACCGCAATCTCGAACGAAGGCGCGCGCGAGCTCGGCTACAAGGACGTCGGCGCACTGTGGCGCTCGGGCTACGACATGACGCCCGAGCAGTTCGCGGCGCTGACCGACACGATCTGGAAGCAGGTCGAGCCGCTCTACATGGCGCTCCACACCTACACGCGGTGGAAGCTGAACGAGAAATACGGCGATGCGGTGCAGGCGAAGACCGGCCCGATCCGCAGCGACCTGCTCGGCAACATGTGGGCGCAGGAATGGGGCAACATCTACGACATCGTCGCTCCGAAGGGGGCGGGGGATCTTGGTTTCGATACCGGGGAGTTGCTCAAGGCGAAGGGATATGATCCGCTCAAGATGGTGAAGCAGGGCGAGGGGTTCTATTCGTCGCTCGGGTTCGCGCCGCTGCCGGAGACGTTCTGGAAGCGGTCGCAGATCACCAAGCCGGCGGACCGCGACGTGATCTGTCATGCGTCGGCCTGGGACCTCGACAACCAGGACGATATCCGGATCAAGATGTGCACCAAGGTGAATGCGGACGACTTCGTCACGATCCACCACGAGCTTGGCCACAATTACTATCAGCGCGCGTACAAGGCGCAGCCGTTCCTCTACAAAAACGGCGCGAACGACGGCTTCCACGAGGCGATCGGCGATACCGTCGCGCTGTCGATCACGCCGGATTACCTCGTGAAGATCGGCCTGCTCGACCAGGCGAAGGTGCCTAGCGCGGACAAGGACATCGGGTTGCTGCTGCGCCAGGCGATGGACAAGGTCGCGTTCCTGCCGTTCGGGCTGCTGATCGACAAATGGCGCTGGGGCGTGTTCTCGGGGCAGATCCCGACGACCGGGTATCAGGCGGCGTGGGACCAGCTGCGGCTCCAATATCAGGGGATCAAGCCGCCGGTCGCGCGCGACGAGACCAAGTTCGATGCGGGCGCGAAATATCATATCCCGGCGGCGGTGCCGTACACGCGGTATTTCCTGGCGCGGGTGTTGCAGTTCCAGTTCTACAAGGCGGCGTGCGACCAGTCCGGCTGGAAGGGGCCGCTGCATCGCTGTTCGTTCTACGGCGACAAGGCGGTGGGGACGAAGCTGAATGCGATGCTGAGCATGGGGCAGTCGAAGCCGTGGCCGGATGCGTTGCAGGTGTTCACCGGCAGCCGCGAGATGTCGGGCAAGGCGCTGGTCGAGTATTTCGCGCCGTTGAAGGCTTGGCTGGACGTGCAGAACAAGGGGAAGCCGACCGGGTGGTGATGGGGGCGTTGACTTATCGCCAGCTGATTTTCGCCCGCTAACTCCTAGTTCCCCCGCGAAAGCGGGGGCCCAGGGTTACGAACGCTACCGCGGTTTTAGCTCTGCCCCGCCTCCGCGGGGGAACGAGAGGAGTAGGCCGGGTTATCCAACCCAATTCACCCCGGCGAAGGCCGGGGCCCAGTTGGAACGTCCCGAGTAATGAAGCGCATCGCTCCGTTAGCAGTGTCCCCCAACTGGGCCCCGGCCTCCGCCGGGGTGGCGTGCTATCAGGGGTGGTGTGCTGCTCGGCGTGAGCAGCTTACTCCGGAACCGTCCCCGGATCGGCGATTCCAGCCTCGAACGACTTCGACGAGTCCGCCCCGTCTGCTTGATGCGCGTGCTTGCCGTTAGGCTTGGGCGCCGCCGGAACCTTGGGCGTGCTCCCGCGCAGCGTCAGGAGCGCGCCAACTGCGGCGCCAGCGACCGCGACACCGCTGAAGATCGCAGCGGCGCCCCATTTGCCACGCGTCTTTTCGGGTGGCTTGGCAACCACGACCGGCGTGGCGGTTTTTCGCGCGGGGGCCGGGCGGGGCGTGCTGCGCTTGGTCGAACGCGGCTTTGGCGTTGGTTTCGCGACGGGTTTGGGCGGCGCGGCGGACACCGGCTTGTCCGCGGCCGGCTTGGTCACCGGTACGGGCTTGGGCGCGACCGGCTTTGCAGACGACGTCGCAGCCGGAGCCGCCTTCGGCGCACTCGCCTTGCGCGGCGCGCGCCGACGGGCGGCGGGCTTCTTGGCGTCCGTATCGGGCGTGTCAGTGTCGGCCATGGCTATGGTCCCTCAGCAATGATTCCGGAAGCGTAACGCATTCCCGCGCGATCCGCTCCGGTTTTTACCGGCCAGGCTTACCGGAACGGAGGCTCGTCGAAGGCGCGCAGCTTGCGGCTGTGGAGCTTGGCGCCCTCGAGTCGCAGTTGCTCGCAGGTCTCGATGCCGATCCGCAGATGCTCGCTGATCGCGCGTTCGTAGAAGCGGTTGGCCTGACCGGGCAGTTTCAGCTCGCCGTGGAGCGGCTTGTCCGAAACGCATAGCAACGTGCCGTAGGGGACGCGGAAGCGGTAGCCCTGCGCGGCGATGGTCGCGGACTCCATGTCGATGCCGACTGCGCGCGAGAGCGAGAAGCGCAACGCGGACTTCGAATAGCGGAGTTCCCAGTTGCGATCGTCGGTGGTGACGATCGTGCCGGTGCGCAGGCGGCGTTTCAATTCCTCGCCCGACTGGCCCGAGACGATCTCTGCGGCCTTCGCCATCGCGAGCTGGACTTCGGCGATCGCGGGGATCGGGATTTCGGGCGGCAGGACGTCGTCGAGGACATGGTCATCGCGCAGGTACGCGTGCGCGAGGACGTAATCGCCGATTCGCTGGCTGGGACGCAGGCCGCCGCAATGGCCGATCATCAGCCACGCCTCGGGACGTAGCACGGCCAGATGGTCGCAGATCGTCTTCGCATTCGACGGGCCGACGCCGATATTGACCAGCGTGATGCCGGTGCGGTCGTCCGCCATGAGGTGGTACGCGGGCATCTGGTGCCGCCGCCACGCGCTGTCGGAGATGATCTTGTCGATGTCGTCGCCCGAAGAGATCGTGATCCCGCCGGCGCCCGACAGGCTGGTGAAGCGCGAGCCTTCCCCCAACTGCGTGCCGGCCCAGCGGACGAACTCGTCGACGTAGCGGTGATAATTGGTGAACAGCACGAAGCGCTGCGCGTGCTCGGCGGGGGTGCCCATGTAATGGCGCAGGCGGGCGAGGCTGAAATCGGTGCGCAGGCCATCGAACAGCGCGAGCGGACGCGTCTCGTCCTGCGCAATCCACAGGCCGTCGGCGATCTCGTCGCCGATATGCGCGAGTTCGGTCGCCGGGAAATGGCGCGACAATTCGGTGGCGGAGACCTCGTCAAGGCTCAGCGCGTGGCCGGGCTCAATGACGTACGGAAATGGGATTTCCTGGCGGCCTTCGACGGCTTCGACGGTAACATCGTAATCCTCGATCAGCAGCGTGAGCTGTTCGATCAGATATTCGGCGAAGATCGCGGGCTTGGTGACGCTGATCTTGTACTCGCCGGGCGTGACCATGCGACCGAACGAGCGCAGTGGCGTGGGGCGGTCGACGCCGCCCTTATAGATGAGGCGGATCTCGGGATAGGCGAACGAGCCGTCGGTGCGGCTGACCGGATCGGGCGCCGTGCCGTCGGCGATATAGGCGCTCATCGCGGCTTGGAGGCGCTCGACGGAAGCGCGGTAGAGGCGGTCGAGGTCGGCGACGAGGTCGGATGCGATTGTCATCGGGCAGTGTTAGGTGGCGGAGGTTACGGTGGCAAGACCACCTCAATCCTCCCCGTGTCGGGGAGGTGGCAGCCCGCTTGGGCTGACGGAGGGGGCGCCCCACGAGCGTAACGCTCGCGGTGAGCCCCCTCCACCATTCGATAAGCGAACGGTCCCCCTCCCCGTGCCGGGGAGGATTAGATTTCGCTGAGGAGATGCTCGGCCGAGCTCACCTTGAATTCGCCCGGAGCCTCGACGTTCAGCTGCTCCACCACGCCGTCGTTGACCAGCATCGAGTAACGCTGGCTGCGCGTGCCCATGCCGAAGCCCGAGCCGTCCATCGTCAGCCCGATCGCCTTGGCGAAATCGCCATTGCCGTCCGCCAGCATCGTGATGTCGCCGGCACCCGCCGACTTGCCCCATGCGCCCATCACGAACGCGTCGTTGACCGAGACGCAGGCGATCTCGTCGACGCCCTTGGCCTTCAGTTCGGCTTCCTTTTCGACGAAGCCGGGCAGGTGTTTGGCGGAGCAGGTCGGCGTGAATGCGCCGGGCACGGCGAAGAGGGCAACCTTGCGGCCCTTGAAGAAGCTGTCGGTGTCGACCTGATCGGGGCCATCCGCGGTGGCCTTGACGAGAGTGGTGGTGGGAAGGCGGTCGCCGACGCTGATCGTCATCTAAAATCTCCTGTCGCCGCGAGTTGGTCTCGCGCGAGCCGTACCTTGGACGCGGGCGCCGGTATTTCAAGCGTGGCGGGCGATCGTCTGCGCCGCTATGTTCCAACGCATGGACAAGACGGCCTTTCTTTCGGGACAATTCCTGCTCGCGATGCCGGGGATGAGCGACCCGCGCTTCGCCCGCGCGGTGATCGCGATGTGCAGCCATGACGAGAATGGCGCAATCGGGATCGGGATCGGTGCGACGATCGACGGGCTGGGGTTTCACGATCTGCTCGAACAGTTCGGGATCGAACCGGGCGACGCCCCCAACGCTCCGGTCCATTTCGGCGGTCCGGTCGAGCCGCGGCGCGGGTTCGTCGTGCACTCGTCTGACTGGGGCGGACAGGATTCGGTCGATGTCGCCGGGCGGTGGAAGCTGTCCAGCACGGTCGACGTGCTGCGCGCGATTGCCGAGGGGAAGGGGCCGTCGGAATGGGTAGTGGCGCTTGGCTATGCCGGTTGGGATGGCGGACAGCTCGAGGGTGAGCTGTCGCGGCCGGGGTGGTTCAACGTGGCTGGGGATACGGACCTGCTGTTCGACACGGCGGCGGAGGATCGGTGGACGTTCGCCTTCGCGCAGGCCGGTGTGGATCCGCGGTTGCTCGTCGCAGAGACGGGTAGGGCCTAGCCGTTCTCCTGCGAACGCAGGAGCCCAGGATTACACAGGACACCGTTCGTTACCCTGGGCTCCTGCGTTCGCAGGAGAACGGCGAGGTTCGGCAGGATCGTCCGGTTGCCCGAAACGTCATATAAAGATATCTTTATATTTGATTTGAGCCCCCAATCCCCTAAGTGGCACCGCATCCGGCACGGGCATGAGGCTCGCCGATCCAGATTATTCCCAGGAGATATCCTCGTGGCCACCACGCTCGCGCCCCAGAAAACCGACGGCAAGCCCGACTACGTCGTCGCCGACATCAGCCTCGCCGATTTCGGCCGCGCCGAGATCAACATTGCCGAGACCGAGATGCCCGGCCTGATGTCGCTGCGTACCGAGTTCGGCGCAGCGCAGCCGCTAAAGGGCGCGCGCATCACCGGTTCGCTGCACATGACGATCCAGACCGCGGTGCTGATCGAGACGCTGACCGCGCTCGGCGCCGACGTCCGCTGGGCGACCTGCAACATTTTCTCGACGCAGGACCATGCCGCCGCCGCGATCGCCGCGACCGGCGTGCCGGTGTTCGCGATCAAGGGCGAGAGCCTCGCGGACTATTGGAACTATGTCGGCGACATCTTCTCGTGGGATCGCGACGTAGAGGGCCAGACCGCCAACATCATCCTCGATGACGGTGGCGACGCGACGATGTTCGCACTCTGGGGCGCCAAGCTCGAGGCCGGCCACACGATGCCCGAGCCCGAGAACGAGGAAGAGGTCGAGATGCAGCGTGCGCTGAAGGCGTACGTCGCGAAGAACCCCGGCTACCTGACCGAGACCGTCAAGAACCTGAAGGGTGTTTCGGAAGAGACCACCACGGGCGTCCACCGCCTGTACGAGATCGCCAAGAAGGGCGAGCTGCCGTTCCCGGCGATCAACGTCAACGACTCGGTCACCAAGTCGAAGTTCGACAACCTCTACGGCTGCAAGGAATCGCTGGTCGACGCGATCCGTCGCGCGACCGACGTCATGCTCGCCGGCAAGGTCGCCTGCGTCGCCGGTTTCGGTGACGTCGGCAAGGGTTCGGCGCAGTCGCTCCGCAACGGCGGCGCGCGTGATGGTCACCGAAGTCGATCCGATCTGCGCATTGCAGGCGGCGATGGAGGGCTTCGAGGTCGTGACGATGGAAGAGGCCGTCACCCGCGCCGACATCTTCTGCACCGCGACCGGCAACGCCGACGTCATCACCGCCGATCACATGAAGGCGATGAAGCCGATGTCGATCGTCTGCAACATCGGTCACTTCGACTCGGAGATCCAGATCGCCGCGCTGTCGAACTACGACTGGACCGAAGTGAAGCCCGGCACCGACCTGGTGAAGTTCCCGGACGGCAAGCAGATCATTATCCTGGCGAAGGGTCGCCTGGTTAACCTCGGTTGCGCCACCGGCCACCCGTCGTTCGTGATGTCGGCCAGCTTCACCAACCAGACGCTCGCGCAGATCGAGCTCTGGACCAAGGGCGAGAACTACAAGAACGAAGTGTACGTCCTGCCGAAGCACCTCGACGAGAAGGTCGCGATGCTCCACCTCGAGAAGCTCGGCGTGAAGCTGTCGAAGCTCTCGGACAAGCAGGCCGGTTACATCGGCGTGCCGGTCGAAGGCCCGTTCAAGCCGGACCATTACCGCTACTGATCCTCAGGATTCCGTAGGGTTTTCGAAAGCCGCGTCCGCCACCAGGCGGGCGCGGCTTTTTCGTTACGCAACCGTGTTGCGGCGATGTCACACTTTCGTAATGTTTCGTCGCACGGATTGAAAAATAGACAGGAAAGGTGTCCTTCTGACTGCAGTAAACGCTTAGGTTCAGAGGGTTGTTAGTATGATTGGCATATCGGTCCGGAAGTCCGGATTGTTCGTAACCGCGTCCACAGTCGCGTTCGTATTGGCCTCGGCGATCCCGGCAGCAGCGCAGACAGCGACGCCGGTAGATGCCGCGACCCAGGCTCCCGGTTCCGATCCGGCCGCTCCCGTCGGTTCCGATACCACGACTGGCGCAGTTGCGCAGACGGCGGCGCCCGAAGCCAATGCCGGCAGCGATATCGTCGTCACGGGCTCGCGTATTGCGCGCCCGACGCTTGATTCGCCTGCGCCTGTTACCACGCTGACGATTGCCGACTTGACGCGCACCGGTGCGATCACCGTTGGTGACGTGTTGAACGACCTTCCGTCGTTGCGTTCGACCTACAGCCAGGCGAGTTCGACGCAGTTCATCGGCACTTCGGGCCTGAACTTCCTCGATATGCGCGGGCTCGGCGTTACCCGTACGCTGGTGCTGGTCAACGGCCGCCGGCATATCACCTCGTCCGAGGGTGATTTCCTGGTCGACACCAACACCATCCCGACCGACCTGATCGAACGTGTCGACGCGGTTACCGGCGGCCAGTCCGCGGTCTATGGATCGGACGCGATGGCCGGCGTCGTCAACTTCGTACTGAAGCGCAATTTCGAGGGCCTGACGCTCAACGCGCAGAGCGGCTTGAGCGACAAAGGCGATCACGGCACGTATCGTCTCAGCGGCACCTACGGTCAGAACTTCGCCGACGGCCGCGGTAACATCGCGCTGAACCTCGAATATAACCAGTCCGACCTCGTTACCTATGCCGATCGGCCGGGCCTTACGGGCGCGTACACCGGACGTCGCCAGTTCCAGCAGGTGGATAGTCCCGCGCTCGACAACACGGTTCCGAACCGCACGTTCCTCAAGGATGTTCACAGCTTCGGCTATGACAATGGCGGCAACTTCATCGCCTATAACGGCGCCGGGATCGGTGCATGCAGCAATGGGACCGTGGCGGCAGGCTGCCTTGCCAACGGCTATCCCCGCGTGTTCGGTTTCAACCCCGGCGGTTCGCTGTACGAGTATAACTACGGCACCGATTTCCGTCCGGCCGGTTCGAACAACAACAATGGCGGCGACGGCGGCATCCTCAACGACCGCGGTACCTTGCAGCCATCGCTGAAGCGCTACGTCGCCAACTTGCTGGGTCACTTCGACGTATCCGACGCCTTCAAGCCGTTCATCGAGGCGAAGTTCGTCCGTGTTGAGAGCTTCAACCAGGGTACGCCGACCTTTGCCCAGGGTGGCGAGCAGGGCACCGTCGCGGACGAGGACGCCAACGGCAATCCCTTCACGCGTGCGGCCGTTGGCGGGTTCAGCCGGCAGACGATCGGGATCCCGATCTCGCTGGACAATCCGTATCTCCAGCCCGGCGATGCCGCGACGATCCGTTCGCTGCTGCCGGCGGGCGCACAGTTCTTCCGCCTGAATCGCAACAACAACGATTTCGGCACGCGCGACGAATTCGACCGTCGTGATACCTACCGCATCGTCGGCGGTGCGGAGGGCACGTTCAACACCGACTGGAAGTATGATTTCTCGGTCAACTACGGCGAGTTCCGGACCCGTTCGTCGTTCTTCAACAACCGCATCAATCAGAATTTCTACAATGCGGTAGATACCGTGCGGAACGGCGCGGGCACCATCGTGTGCCGGATCAACCAGACCAGTGTCACCGATCCGAACTGCGTGCCGTTGAATGTGCTCGGGAATGGCGCTCCGAGCCAGGCGGCGCTCAACTACATCAACACGACCTCGCACCGGACCGGAAAGGCGACCGAGTTCGACGTGACGGCCAACATCGTCGGTGACAGCTCGCAATTGTTCGAGCTGCCTGGTGGCCCGGTGCAGTTCGCGCTCGGCGGCGAATATCGTCGTGAGACCGCGTCCTACGCGTATGACGACCAGGTGAAATCCGGCGCAACGTTCCTCAACGCGATCCCCGATTTCACGCCGCCGTCGTTCGCGGTGAAGGAAGCGTATGGCGAGCTCAACCTGCCGCTGCTCAAGGGCATGCGTTTCGCCGAGGAACTCTCGGCGAACGCGGCTGTGCGCGTCGCCGACTACAAGGGTTCGGCGGGTACCGTGTGGACGTGGAATGCGGGCGCACTGTACGCGCCGGTTCGCGACATCAAGTTCCGCGTCAGCTATGCCAAGGCCGTCCGTGCGCCGACATTGAGCGACCTCTACTCGTCGCCTTCGCAGAACTTCGACATTCTGAACGATCCCTGCGACGTCAACTTCATCAAGACCGGCCGCTCGACGCGTGCCGCCAACTGCGCCGCAGCGGGCGTTCCTGCCAACTTTATCAACAACGCAGCCCGTGCTGGCAGCACCGAATTTTTGTCGGGCGGTAACCCCAACCTCGAAGCCGAGACGTCGCGGAGCTGGACGTACGGCGTGATTCTCCAGCCGTCGTTCATTCCTGGCCTCGCGATCACGGCTGATTATTACGACATCAAGATCAGCAACGTCATCGCCGCCGTCGGCGCGCAGACCATCCTCGATGCCTGCTATGACGCAGCATCGCTGGACAACCAGTTCTGCGGTCTGATCAACCCGCGCCAGTCGAGTGGCGAGTTCGCCCAGACCGCGCTGCTCCAGAGCACGGTCAACTTTGCTGCGCTGCGGGCGAAGGGCATCGACGTCGATGTGTCGTACAACCGCCGTATCTTCGCCGACGACAAGATCGCATTGCGGTTCGTCGGTACCTGGGTTCGCGATCGCACGGATTATCCGTATCTCGACAATCCCGGCCAGAAGGAGCGCATCAAGGGCGAGCTGGGTGATCCGGTCTACAACTTTAACGTCTCGGCGGACTACACGCATGGACCCGTCACGGTCGGGTATCAGCTTCGCTACGTCGGTCGCCAGTCGATCACTGATTGGGAAGCCCAGCACGACACCAACGGCGTCGCTGCGCTGGATCCCTATTATGCCGACCGGGTCTACTATCCGTCGGTCGTCTATCACGCGCTGCGGGCGTCGGTGGACGTCGACAAGCGGTTCACGTTCTACGGGGGCGTCGATAACCTGACCGACAAGAAGCCGCCTTATGGCTTGCTGGGTAACGGGAACGACGCGATTTTCGATAACGTCGGCCGGTTTATGTACGTTGGCGCTCGCGTGAAGCTTTAAGGCTCGCCGTCGTCTGCGAAGATGATGACTAGATCACGAAGGGCGGGTCCGCATGTCGGGCCCGCCCTTTTGATTGTCTGGTGGCTTTCCCCAAGGGACGGTTTGGCCTACATGGACGGATGATGTCGCTACGGGCTCCCCGATAATGGTCCTCGGGACCGGTACTGCCGTGACGGTGGGGGCGATTCTGCTTCTGGCGATCCTCGGCGGTTTGGCGCTGCTCTATCTCGGCATGCGTGCGCGAGCGGATGCGACGGAAACGGTGGAGGCGAACGCGCAGTTGCGGACGATCATCGACGGATCGCCGGCGATCGTCACGGTGATCCGCTCGGGTGGGCGGATCGAGATGACGCAGCGGATGGCGGACTGGCTTGGGCTGGACGTACCGCCGCGGTCGCTGGCGGAGCTGGCCACAGGGGGCACGAGCCTGTCCCCGGACGATGCCGCACGGTTGATCGCGGATGTCACTGCGGCGCAGCGGTCGGGGCGAGCCTTCGTTCGCTCGGTCCGGCTGCAGGGTTCGACGCGCGATTACGTTTCGCGGGGGCCGAGCCCCCGGCGAGATGGGCGCCGCGGGTGCGGTGCTGCTCTGGGCATTCGACGCGACCGATAGCGAGGCGGAGATCGCCCGGCTCGGGGCAGAAACCGCGCGGCTGGGCGAGGCGTATGAATCGCTGACCGGGCTGATCGAAGCCGCGCCGATGCCGATGTGGTACCGCGCGACCGATCTGCGGCTGGCGATGGTAAACACGGCCTATGTCGATGCGGTCGAGGGGCGTGACGCTGCCGATGTCGTCGCGCGCGGGCTGGAACTGGTCGAGGGATCGGGGCGCGGCGGGCCACTCGCCGGCGCGGCGGTTGCGCGCGAGCAGGGGCGGCCGCATCAGCAGGTTCTGCCCGCGACGATCGACGGCGCCCGCCGATCTCTGCAGATCTACGACGTGCCGCTGCCGAGCGGCGGCGTGGCCGGGTTCGCGATCGATATCGAGGAACTGGAGCAGGCGCGGTCGGGGGCAAAGCGCTTTGCCGAAGCCCAACGCGCGATGCTCGATCGGTTGTCAGCCGGCGTGGCGCAGTTTGGCGGGGACCGTTCGCTCGTGTTCTGCAATCAGCCGTTTCGGCGGATGTTCGCGATGCGCAGCGAATGGCTCGCCGACCGCCCCGAATTCGACCGCGTGCTCGAGCGAATGCGCGAAGCCAACCGGCTGCCCGAGGTCCGCGACTTCCCGAGCTGGAAGGCGGAACGGCGCGACTGGTTCATGCAGACGGGCGCGGCGCAGGGTGGCTCGGTCGGCGGGGGGCGATGGAGGAGAATTGGCACCTCCGGGGCGGCACGCATCTTCGCGTCGTCGCGCAGCCTCTGCCGGACGGCGGCCTGCTGCTGATCTTCGAGGATCGCACCGAGCAGGTCCAACTCGCCAGCGCGCGCGATACCTTGCTGCGCGTGCGGACCGCGACGTTCGACAATCTGTTCGAGGCACTCGGTGTGTTCGCGGCGGATGGCCGGTTGCAACTGTGGAACAACCGGTTCCGCGCATTGTGGGGGCTGGAGGAAGAGTTCCTCGCCTCGCATCCGCGTGTCGATGCGTTTGCCGAGGCGGCCGGCGCCAAGCTCGCGACGCCGGGGCGGTCCGCGTTGATCCCCGATCTCGTCCGCTCGGCGACAGTCGGACGCCAGCAGCGCGGCGGACGCGTGGCGTTCGCGGATGGGCGGCATTTCGAGTTCGCCGGCGTGCCGCTGCCCGACGGGAATGCGCTGTTCACAATGCTCGACATCACCGACAGCCGGCGCGCGGAGCAGGCTTTGCGGGATCGGGCGGACGCGCTCGAGGCGACCGACAAGGTGAAGACTGCGTTCGTCGCGAACATGAGCTACGAACTGCGAACCCCGCTGACCTCGATCAGCGGGTTCGCGGAGATGCTGCACGGTGGCTATGCCGGCGCGATGACGCCGCAGGCCGAGGGCTATGTGGGTGCGATCCTCGAGTCGGTCGAGCGGCTTGGGTTGCTAGTCGACGACGTGCTCGATCTGACGCGGGCGGAGAGCGATCGGGCGGAGACGGATCGCAGCGATGTCGATCTGGCCACGACGGTTCGCGCGGCGGCGGAGACGATCCTGCCGTCGGCCAAGCGGCGGAAGCTCGACTTCGCGGTCGAGGTGGCGCGTTCTACCGGGCGCGTGAACGGCAATCCGAAGCGGTTGAAGGAGGTCGTCGAGCATCTCCTGCGCCACGCGGTCGCGGCAACGCCCGATGGCGGGCGGGTGTTGCTGCACACCGACGGCAATGCGACGTCGGCGCGGATTGTTGTTTCAGACGACGGGGTCGGGATGGATGCCGAGGCGGTCGCGCACGCGTTCGACCGGTTCGCGGAATCGAAGCCGATGGGGGATCGCGCGTTGGGACTGGGGTTACCGTTGGCCAAGCAGTTTGTCGAAGCGCATGGCGGGACGATCGAGCTGGTCTCGGAGCCCGGCGCGGGCACACTGATCACCGTAGAATTGCCGCGGCGATGATTACTGCCACTCCGTCATGCCGGGCTTGTTCCGGCATCCACCGTTCCGCGTGCTCGCCGGCCGTAGAGAGTGCTGACGGGTGGCCCCCGGAACAGGTTCGGGGTGACGGAGGGTGGTGAGACTCCTCGATCCGCAAGCGACCGAGGCATTCGGAGCGATGCTCGCAGGACGTGTCCGCCCCGGCGATGTGATCACCCTCGAAGGCACACTCGGCGCCGGCAAGACCAGCGTTGCGCGAGGACTGCTCGCATCACTCGGCCTCGCTGGCGAGGCGCCATCGCCCAGCTTCGCGATCGTCCAGCCCTACGAGCCGCCCGAGGTCCGCTTCCCCGTCCTCCATGTCGACCTCTACCGGATCGACAACCCCGCCGAGATCGAGGAACTGGCTCTCGACGACGCGCGCTATGATTCGCTGTTGCTGGTCGAATGGCCCGAGCGTGCCGGTCCTGATTACTGGCCCGATGCGCTTCGCTTGAGCCTGACGATCGAGCCGGACGGCACGCGCGGCTTGACAGTAAGAGTCCCGGAAGCTTGGAGGTCGCGATGGCCGACATGACCCCGCCGCCCGGCGCCGCCGCTTTTCTCGACGCTCATGGCTGGGGTGAGGCGCAGATCCTCCCGGTCGCCGGCGACGCGTCGTTCCGGCGCTATTTCCGCGCGGTCGAGGTTGGGCGTCAGGCGATTTTAATGGACGCGCCGCCCCTCACGAAGACCCGCGGCCGTTCATTGCCATCGCGGAATGGCTGGCCGAGCGCGACTTCGCGGCGCCAGCGATCTTGGCGTGCGATCTCGACCAAGGGCTCGTGTTGATCGAGGATTTTGGCGATATCCGTTTGCGCGAGACCGTCGATGCCGCGCCGGACGAGGAACTGTCGCTCTATGCGCCGGCAATCGATCTGCTGGTGCGGTTGCGCGCCGAGCCGGCGGGACCGGTACCTCCCTATGATCGCGCGGTGCTGAAGCGTGAGGCAGGGCTGTTCGTCGAATGGTATTGCCCGGCGGTCGGGATCGAGCCCGATCTCGCGGGCTGGGACGCAGCCTGGGAGACGGTGTTCTATCACGCCATCGCCGAAACGCCGGTCACGGTACTCCGCGACTATCACGCCGAGAATTTGATGCTGGTTGGGCCCGAGCGTTCGCTCGGCCTGCTTGATTTTCAGGACGCGCTGGCGGGGCATCCGGCCTATGACCTCGTGTCGCTGTTGCAGGATGCGCGGCGGACGGTCGATCCGGCAGTCGAGGCGGCGATGCTGGCGCGCTATCGCGCGGCGGCGGACGCGGGGGAAGAGTTCATGAACGCGTATCACGTGCTCGGCGCGCAGCGGAACGCGAAGATCCTCGGCATCTTCACGCGGCTATGGAAGCGCGACGGCAAGCCGCACTACGCGACGATGTGTCCGCGTGTCTGGGCGTATCTGGAGCGCGACCTGGCGCAACCGGTGATGGCGCCGGTCGCGGCATGGTTCGAGGCCAATGTACCGGCGGCGTTGCGCGGCGATCCGCTGGTCCTGAGCGCGTGAGCCGCCAGCAGACGATCCGCCCTGTCCCGCGCGGGATCGTGCCCGAGACGGCGATGGTGATGGCCGCGGGCTTGGGCAAGCGGATGCGCCCGCTGACCGCGACGCGCCCCAAGCCGCTGGTGCAGGTCGCCGGCAAGCCGTTGATCGACCACGTCTTCGAGCGGTTGCAGGCCGCCGGGATCAAGCGCGCGGTCGTCAACGTACATTACCTCGCGGACACGCTGGAGGCGCACGTCACCGACCGGTTCGCGGGGATCGATGTGCTGATTTCCGACGAGCGGAAAATGCTGATGGAGACGGGCGGCGGGCTCGTCCAGGCGCGGCATCTGCTCGGCGAGGCGCCGGTGCTGGTGGTCAACAGCGACAATCTCTGGATCGACGGACCGGTCGACACGATCAAGCTGCTCGCATCGCGCTGGGATGATGCGAAGATGGACGCGCTGCTGCTGATGGTGCCGCTCGCCCGCGCCAACAATCACACGGGCGTGGGCGATTTCTACCTCGGCAGCGACGGGCGGATCGCCGGGCGGCGCAAGCCCGGCCGGGTCGCGCCGTTCGCCTATACCGGCATCCAGATCCTCCACCCGCGGCTGATTGCGGACTGGCCGGAGGGGCCGTTCTCGACCAATCTGTTCTGGGATCGCGCGATCGAGGCCGGCCGCGCTTACGGTCAGGTCCACCAAGGCCTGTGGTTCGACGTCGGCACGCCCGCCGCGATCCCGAAGACCGAGGCGATCCTCGCGGATGGCTGATCTCGCCACGTCGGGTCGCCCGACGCTGTACACGATCCCGGCGCACCGCGCGTTTGCGGATGCGCTCGTCGCCGGGCTGATGCGGCAGGCGGGGCGCGATCCCTTGGCGCTAGCGCGCGCGCTGGTCGTGTTGCCGAACAACCGAGCGGTGAAGGCGGTGACCGAAGCGTTCGTGCGCGCGAGCGGCGGCGGGCTCGTGTTGCCGCGGCTGGTGGCGCTGGGCGATCCGGAGATGGGCGAGTCGGTCGGTGCTGCGCTCGATCCCGCGGACGATGTCGATCCACCGCTGCCTGCGGTGCCGCCATATCAGCGGCGCATGATCTTGGCGCGACTGGTGTCGGAAGAGCGGGCGCGGGAAGGCCATCCCGTCGACGCGGCCGAGGCGGTACGGCTTGCCGGCGAACTTGCGCGGACGCTCGATCAGCTGCTGGTCGAGGAGGTGCCGCCAACCAAGTTGCGCGATATCGAGCTCGGCCCCGAACTCACCGAGCACTGGCGGCGTGCGCTGGCGACGTTCGAGATCGTGCTGCAACGCTGGCCGGGCGAACTCGCGCGGCTGGGGCGGGTTGATGCGGCGACGCGGCGCTCGGCCTTGCTCGACCGGCTTGCCCAGCGCTGGCGGAATGCGCCGCCGGCCGGGATCGTGTGTGCGGCAGGCGTGACCGACTCCGCGCCTGCGGTGGCGCGGTTGCTCCGTTGCATCGCCGACATGCCGCAGGGGATGGTGGTGTTCGCCGGGCTCGACCTGGCGTTGCCCGACGAGGAATGGGACGCGCTCGGCCCGCATGATCCGAACCCCGTGACCGGGCTCACGCGGCGGTCGATCGAGACGCATCCGCAGTTCGACGCGAAACTGATGCTCCTGCGCATGGGGGTCGCTCGCGGCGAGGTGCAGACGTGGCGCGAGGGTGGCGGGCATGACGCCGATGCGGCGCGTGGCCGAGCGATCGCCAACGCGCTGGCGCCGGCGGATTTCACCGGCAAGTGGACGCAGATCGCTGCTGAGGATCGTCGCTTGAAAGGCGTGACCGCAGCCGAACTCGCAACTCCGGCGGAGGAAGCGCAGGCGATTGCGCTGGTGCTGCGGGAGGCGCTGGAGGTGCCGGAGCGGACTGCCGCGCTCGTCACGCCGGATCGGGCCTTGGCGCGAAGGGTTGCGGCGCATCTCGGGCGCTGGAATATCGGCATCGACGATAGCGCGGGGCGGCCTCTGTCGATCCTCCCGCCGGGGACGTTGTTGCTCGCGCTGGCCGAGGCGGCGGCGCAGCGCTTTTCGCCGCTCGCGTTGCTGGCGTTGCTGAAGCACCCGCTGGTCCGCGCGAGCGAAAAGCCCTCCGAACGGCCGATACGTCTTGAATGGCTAGACGGTGCGCGCGCGCTCGACCGGCGGCTGCGAGGACCACGGCCGGCGGCGGGGCTCGACGGGATCGCGGGGCATCTCGAGGAGCGCAAGGGAACTGCGGCAACATGGTGGGCGGACGTCCAGCCGCTGCTGACGCCGCTGGCCGGTGCGTTCGATCAGGGGCCGCAGCCTTTAGCGTCGGTGCTCGCGTGCCTGCGCGAGACGGCGCAGACCTTGTGCGGCGACAATCTCTGGTCGGGGCTGGCAGGGCGTGCGGCAGCGGAGTTTCTGGCCGATCTGGAAGCCGAAGCACCTGCCGGACCGCCGCGGATCGATCCGCGCGAACTGCCGCAACTGTTGCGGACGTTGCTCGACGAAGTCGCGGTGCGGCCGGCACCGGGCGGGCATCCCCGTCTCGCAATCTACGGCCTGATCGAGGCACGGTTGCAGACGGCGGACGTCATGGTGCTCGGCGGGCTGAACGAAGGCGTATGGCCGGGGCGGCCTGCGCCGGACCCGTGGCTCGCACCACGCATCCGCATGGAGCTCGGGCTGCCGGGGTTGGAGCGGCGTGTCGGCACGGCGGCGCATGATTTTGCGCAAGCGTTGGGTGCCCCGCGGGCGGTCGTCACCCGAGCGCGGCGAGATGCGAAGTCACCCGCTCTGGCCTCGCGCCTCTGGCTCCGGTTGCAGGCACTCGCAGGAGATCGGTTCGAGCGGGCGTCGGCACTGGAAGGCTGGACGCGCGCGCTCGATGATCCGGGCGAACATCTCCCCGCCGACCGTCCCGCGCCTTCGCCGCCTGCGCTGCTACGTCCGAAAGCCATCTCCGTCACTGAGGTGGACCGGCTCAAGGCCGATCCCTACGCCTTTTACGCGCGCCGCGTGCTCGGGCTGATGCCGCTCGATCCGGTCGATGCCGATCCCAGTGCGGCTTGGCGCGGGACGGCGGTGCACGACATCCTCGAGCAATGGTGGAAGCAGGACAACTGCACCGTCGACACGCTGCGACAGCGAGCGAAGGCGATGCTCGACGATGAGCGCACGCACCCGATGATGCGCGCGCTGTGGCAGCCGCGCCTGCTCGAGGCGATCGACTGGATCGCCGGCGCGATCGTCGCACAGGGCGAAGACGGCCGGACGGTCGCCAGTGCCGAGGGCAAGGGCAAGATCGAAATCGCCGGCGTAACCCTATCGGGCCGCTACGACCGCATCGACAAGCTCCCCGACGGGCGCCTGGCCGTGATCGACTACAAGACCGGCAAGCCGCCTTCGCCGACCGCGGTGCGCGCCGGCTACAGCCTGCAACTCGGCCTGCTCGGCCTGATCGCCGAGCGCGGCGGCTTCCCCGACGTCTCCGGCACAGCAGGCGCATTCGAATATTGGTCGCTCGGCAAGAAGCGCGACGCGTTCGGCTATATCGAGAGCCCGGTCGATCCCGAGGGCAAACGCGACAAGATCCCGACCGCCGAGTTCACGTCGATCGCCGCGCACAACTTCACCGAAGTCGTCGGCGAATGGCTGACCGGCAGCGCCGCCTTCACCGCGAAACTCGTGCCCGAATACGCCCCCTATGCCGAGTATGATCAGCTGATGCGACGCGACGAATGGTACGGCCGTGAGCGGTGATGCGCTCGCCACGCTCCCCCGGCTGAGGGGCGCGCAGGCCGATGCGAGCAACCCCGCCTCGCACGTCTGGCTGTCGGCGTCGGCCGGCACCGGCAAGACGCAGGTGCTGGCGGCACGCGTGTTTCGGCTGCTGTTGCGCGGGGTCGATCCCGGTGCGATCCTGTGCCTCACCTTCACCAAGGCGGGCGCCGCCGAGATGGCACAGCGGATCAACGGGCGCCTCGCCGCGTGGGTGCGGATGCCCGCGCCGGCGCTGGCGGCGGACCTGATCGCGCTCGGCGAGAGCCCGGTACAGGCGTTGCAGGACCGTGCGCGCACCCTGTTCGCCAAGGTGCTCGACGCGCCGGGCGGGGGCCTGCGCATCCAGACGATCCACGGATTCTGCCAGGGATTGTTGGCAGCGTTCCCGGTCGAGGCAGGCCTCACCCCCGGCTTTCGCCCGCTCGAAGCCCGCGAGGAAGCCGGTCTCGCCCGCGAAGCACTCGCGACGATGCTATCGGACGCGGAGCGCGAAGGCCGCGAGCGTCCGGTCGAGATCGTCGGGCGCCTGTCGCTCCGGATGGGCGAGGGCGGGGCGGAGGCGTTCTTGCTTGCCTGCGCCCGCGCGCTGCCCGCGTTGGAGGCCCTCCCGGTCGGTATCCAGCCATGGCTGCGACGTGAACTCGGCCTGCCCTCCGGCGATATCGACGAGGCGATCGCGGAGTGGTGCGACGCGCTCGATCTGGATGCGATCGCGCGCATTGCTGCGGCCAATCGCGCCTGGGGGACGGCGACCGGGCAGGCCGCAGCGGCGACCGTGCAGCGCTGGCTAGACTCCGAGGATCGCGCGGCGACTTTGGACGAGCTCGCCAGCGTCGTGCTGACCGGCACGGGCACGCAGCGCAAAGCCTCGAAGAAGCTGATCGATGCCGAGCCCGATTACGAGGTGCTCGCGCGCGATCTCGGCGAGGCGTGCACCGACGTGCTGTCGATGGTCCAGCGCGCGACCTATTGCGACCTGCTCGCCGACGGGCTGGAGGTCGGGCGCGACTATGCGCGCGGCTATGCGCTGGCCAAGCGACGCGCAGGCGCGGTCGATTTCGACGACCTGATCGCGACGACGGTGGCGCTGCTCGACCAGCCGGGGATCGGTGAATGGGTGCGCTACAAGCTCGACCAGGCGACCGAACACCTGCTCATCGACGAGGCGCAGGACACCAACGGCCACCAGTGGCGGATCGTGCGCGCGCTGGCGGACGAATTCTTCGTCGGCCGCGGCATCTATGCGCCGTCGACGCGGACGCTGTTCACGGTCGGCGATTACAAGCAGGCGATCTTCGGGTTCCAGGGCACCGATCCGCTCAACTTCCAGGCGGCCGAGCAATATTTCGGCGGGCGTGCGAGCGAGGCGGAAGGCGACGACGACTGGCCTGAGGAGGAACGTGGGCTCCCCTTGGCACGACTGTCGCTCCGCCACTCGTTCCGATCGACGCGAACCGTGCTGGAGTTCGTCGATGCGGCGATCGATGCGATCGGCGAGCCGGGACTAGGCATCGCCGGCGAGGTAGAACAGCACGCCAGCGAGGTCGCCGGGCCGGGCACCGTGACCTTGTGGCCGCCGGTGTCCGCGGGCGGCAGCGAGGACGACGAAGAGGGCTGGGTCGACGACGCGGTGCGCAAGCTCGCCAGCGATATCGCGCGTGCCGTGAAGGATTGGCTCGCCCCCGACACGGGCTTGATGCTGGAGAGCAAGGGGCGGCGGTTGCGGCCCGAGGACGTGATGATCCTGGTCAAGCGACGCGGCGACCTCGCCTCGCTGATCGTCGCGCGGCTCTATGCCGAGGGCGTGCCGGTGGCGGGCGTCGATCGCTTGAGGCTGAACGCGCCGCTCGCGGTGCAGGATCTGCTCGCGACGATCCGCTTCGTGTTGCAGCCGGAGGACGATTTGAGCGTCGCCGCGCTGCTCGTATCGCCACTGATCGGCTGGACGCAGGACGAACTGATGGCCGCCGCCCCGCGCGAGGCCGGACCGTTGTGGCGGCACCTACAACGCACGCAACCCGCGACGCGGCTGGCGCCCTTGCTGGCGATGCTCGCGCGCGCCGACATCGCCACGCCGTACCAGTTCCTAGAGGAACTGCTGTCGGGCCCGCTCGATGGTCGCCGAAAACTCATCCGCCGGCTCGGCACGGAGGCGCGCGATCCGATCGAGGAACTGCTCAACGCCGCGCTGACCTTCGAGAGCACTACGACGCCCTCGTTGCAGCGGTTCCTCGACTGGTTCGACCGCGGCGATGTCGAGATCGTCCGCGATCCGTCTGCGCCGCTCGATGCGGTCCGGGTGATGACCGCACACGGCGCGAAGGGGTTGCAGGCACCGCTGGTGATCCTGGCGGATGCAACGGCGGACCCGTCGGCGGCGCCGCGCTCGATCCTGAAATGGGCGCCCGAGCCTGGGGCTGCGCCGATCCCGGTATTCCGGCCGCGGTCGAGCGAGCGTGGCGGACCGCTCGACGCGGTCGTATCGGCCGCCGAGCAGCGCGAACTCGAGGAGCATTGGCGGCTGTTCTACGTCGCGGCGACGCGCGCCGAAGAGCGGCTGGTGATCGCCGGTGCGCTCGGGCCGCGCGCGAAGGGCGTGCCGCCGGAGAATAGCTGGTACGCGGCGTCTGATCGTGCGCTGACGGCGCTCGATGTCCCGGTGGGCGAGGGCGCGCGGACGTTCGCCGGGGTCGAGCCTCAGCCTGCGGTGATCGCCAAGGCTTCGGCTTCGGTCGAGATTGCGGCTAACGCACAGCTACCGGCTTGGGCGCACGAATCCGCACCGCAAGAAGCGCGTCCGCCTCGTCCGCTGTCGCCGTCTGCGCTGGGTGACGACGCGGTGTCCGATCCACCGCCGACGCCTGCGATGCGCGTCGCAGCGGAGCGGGGCCGGTTGATCCATGCGCTGTTCGAGCGTCTGCCGGCGGTTGCTGCCACCGACCGCGCGGCGGCAGCGGATCGCTGGCTGGCAAAAGCAGGCGGCGTCGACGATCCCGCAGCACGGTCCGAAATCGTGCAGAGCGTGGTCGCCGTGCTCGACGACCCGCGCTTCGCCGAGCTTTTCAGCGCGGATACGTTGGCCGAAGCGCCGATCGCCGCCACCCTCGCGAACGGCATGGTCGTGTCGGGGACGGTCGATCGCCTGCTGATCGAGGCAGACCGCATCCGCGTCGTCGACTTCAAGACCGGTCGGCGCGCACCGAGAGGGCTGGACGACGTGCCCGACTACCACCTGAAGCAGATGGCAGCCTATGCCGAAGCCTTGAGCGTGATCTTTCCGGATCGGTCGGTCGAGGCGGCCTTGCTGTACACCGCAGGACCGCGGTTGATCGTGCTGAACGACGAGACGCTGGCCGCAAACAAGCCGCACTATCGGCCCACGGAGCAAAGCTAGCGCCTCGGTGGTTGAGCGCACACGCGAGCGACCTTAGATACGACTCAACCAAGGAGAATTCACGATGGCGACCAAGCAGATCACCGATGCCAGCTTCGATGCAGACGTACTGAACGCCGACGGCCCCGTGCTCGTCGATTTCTGGGCGGAATGGTGCGGCCCGTGCAAGATGATCGGGCCGTCGCTCGAGGAGATTTCGGAAGAGCTAGGCGAGAAGGTGACGATCGCCAAGCTCAACATCGACGAGAACCCCGACGCGCCGGGCAAGTACGGCGTCCGCGGTATCCCCACGATGATCCTGTTCAAGGGCGGCGCACCGGCGGCGACCAAGGTCGGCGCGGAGCCCAAGGGTCGGCTCAAGGCCTGGCTCGAAGGCGAATTGGCCTAAGGACCACCTACCTCTCCGTCATCCCAGCGAAAGCTGGGATCTCCCGGTTCGAGCCACCCCGCTTACCAACCGGGATACCCCAGCTTTCGCTGGGGTGACGGCAATAGGGGGTTAGCTCCGATAGTCGGCGTTGATCGAGATGTAGCCATGCGTGAGGTCGCAGGTCCATACAGTGGCGCGGCCTTCGCCTAGCGCGAGGTCGACGCCGATTTCGATCTCGTGGCCCTTGAGATGCGCAGCGACCGGCGCCTCGTCATAGCCACTCTCCGCCAAGCCACCTTCCGCAACCTGCGTATTCCCGAACCGGATCGACAACGTGTCGCGATCGGCAGGCTCACCGGCCTTGCCGACCGCCATCACGACGCGGCCCCAGTTGGCGTCCTCCCCGGCGATCGCTGTCTTTACCAGGGGCGAGTTGGCAATACTCATTGCGATGCGGTGCGCGCTGCGATCGCTCTCCGCGCCGGTCACCTGGATCTCGATCAGCTTCTGCGCCCCCTCGCCGTCGCGAACCACGAGCATGGCGAGTTGATGACACAGGTCTGCCAGTGCAGCGCGGAAGGCGTCCGCCCCCACGCTGTCATCGTCTGCCAACACTGCATTACCAGCTTTGCCGGTCGCGAACGCCAGCACCGTGTCGCTGGTCGAGGTATCGCTGTCGACCGTGATGCACGAGAAGCTCGGCGCGTTCGCCTTCGACAGCGCGGCTTGCAGGAACTCGGGCTCGACCGCGGCGTCGGTGAAGATGAACCCCAGCATCGTCGCCATGTCCGGCGCGATCATCCCCGAACCCTTGATGATCCCCACCAGCTTGACGGTCCGGTCGCCGATCACCGCGGTCGTCACCGCCCCCTTGGTGAACGTATCGGTCGTCATGATCGTCGCGGCGGCGTCTTCCCAACCACACGGCTCGGCAGCGAACGCGGCGTCGAGCCCGGCTTCGGCCTTGTCGATCGGCAACGGCACCCCGATCACGCCGGTCGAGGACACGAACACGTCCGAAGGCTGGCACCCCAGATGCGCCGCCGTCCGCGCCGCGATCGCCTCGACCGCCGCACGGCCCCGCGACCCGGTAAACGCGTTCGAATTACCCGCATTCACTACCAGCGCCCGCGCCTGCCCGAGGGTCAGCGCCGCACGGCACCACTCCACTTCGGGCGAAGGACATTTGCTCTGCGTGAGCACACCCGCCACCACAGTCCCGGGCTCCAGCGTCACGAACGTGAGGTCGCACCGGTCCCAGGTCTTGTACTGCGCCCGCGCAACATGCAGCGCGACTCCGTCGATCGCGGGCGCGGTGGGGAAGGGCAGGGCGAGGGGGGATGTGGACTCGGTCATCCCTGCCATTTGCCGCTTGTGCCCGGCGGCTGCAACGGCTTGGTTGCGCACTGGATCATTTCGAGGGAATACTGCCGATGCGGCGATACTGGGCTGTGGCTGGTTTGGCGATGATCGCGAGCGGCGGACGACTGGGGGCAGCGCCGCAACGCATCGATCCAAAGCCGCCATCCGAGCTGGCGACGCTGTTCGGACCCGAAGCCTATCCGCCGTTGGCCGACACGCTTCGCGAAGATGGGACGGTAATAGCCGCGTTGGCGATCGATCCGCTGGGGGCGGTGACAGCTTGCCGCATCGCGACGTCGTCCAATTCCGCGTCGCTCGACGCCGCGACGTGTCGGATCATCACGACACGCAAGCCGAATTTCGTGCCAGCGCGCGATGCCGCCGGTAAGGCGGTCGCGGGGACGTACGATTTGAAAGTGCGCTGGACCTTGCCCGATGCGCAGCCCAGCCCCTTGGCGAGTGCGGGGCAGCGGCTGACGCTGCTGCTGTCCAACAAGGCCGCGATCAAGCGCTGCGAACTGCGCGACTTGCCCGCCAACGTCGCGGTCGAGGCGACGACGATGTGTGCGGGGTTTCGTGAGAAGATCGCCAGCATGTTCGGCGGTGATCCCGCGGTCTCACCACCGGGCGATATCGAGCTCGTGGCCCTGATCGACCGGTCCATCGGCCCGGCCGCACCGCTATCGGGGCCGATGCCGACGGGGATGACGGTCCTCCAGGATATGGGCAGCGAGTTCCTGGTGCAGCGGGATGGCACGCGTACCGGTTGTCCGCCGGTGTCCACGCTCGTCGACACGTCGAGCGACGATGCGGATGCGACAGAAACGGATATGTGCGATGTCACCGAACGCTTCGTCAGGCATCAGGGTACGCCCATCAAGGTGCAGGACCGTGTGCGCATTGCCTATCGGCTCGTCGGGAAATGATCACCGGGCGACGGATGGACCTTGACGGCGTGTTCGCATAAAGCCGTTTCCGCATGAACCTGCTGCTGCTTCTCTCTGCCCTGCTCTCCGCGCTGACCGGCGTGGTGCCCGGCGTGCGTGGGCAATCGGCTCAGGCAGTGGCGCAAGGTAGCGTTTGCGCGAAGACTGCGAAGGTCGCCGTCGCGAAGGTCGCGGTACGGCCTGTAGCCGCGCTGGCGTCGCTGGACGACGTCGCCGTCTCCGCAACGTTACGCGCCGTCACAGTCGGCACTACCCCGATATGGGCGGACCGTCGGCGCGAATAGCGGCGGGCGCCTGATTCTCACGGCTCGAGTGCCGCTCCCTATCTCTACGCTTGCGTGCCCCAATGTGCCGCCGCGTCTCAAATTCAGGAAATCAGCCCATGTTCGGTGGCCTCGCCAAATCCTTGTTCGGTTCGTCCAACGACCGCTACGTCAAGTCGCTCAACCCGATCCTCGCCAAGATCGCTTCGTTTGAGCCGTCGCTCCAGGCGATGTCGGACGAGGAACTCTCCGCGCAGACCGTCAAGTTCCGCGCGCGCCTCGCAGAGGGCGAGAAGCTCGACGACCTGCTCCCCGAGGCGTTCGCGACCGTCCGTGAGGCCGCGCACCGCGTGCTCGGCCAGCGCCATTACGACGTGCAGATGGTCGGCGGCATTGTCCTCCACCGCGGCGAGATCGCCGAGATGCGCACCGGCGAGGGCAAGACGCTCGTCGCCACGCTCGCGACCTATCTCAACGCGCTGCCCGGCGATGGCGTCCACGTCGTCACCGTCAACGATTACCTCGCGGCGCGCGATGCCGAGTGGATGGGGCAGGTCTACACCTTCCTCGGCATGACGATCGGCGTCATCATCCCGAACCTGTCGGACGAGGAACGCCGCGCCGCGTACGCAGCCGACATCACCTACGGCACCAACAACGAGTTCGGGTTCGATTACCTGCGCGACAACATGAAGTACGAGCGCAGCGCGATGACGCAGCGCGCGTTCAACTTCGCAGTGGTCGACGAGGTCGATTCGGTGCTGATCGACGAGGCGCGTACGCCGCTGATCATCTCGGGCCCGACCGACGACAAGTCCGAGCTGTACATGCAGGTCGACGCGGTCGTGAAGCAGCTCGATCCGATCGACTATGACAAGGACGAGAAGCAGAAGACGATCATCCTCACCGAGGACGGCACCGAGAAGGTCGAGCGGATGCTCGAGGCCGCCGGGCTGCTCGAGGGGCAGAACCTGTACGACTTCGAGAACACGCAGGTCGTGCATCACCTCAACCAGGCGCTGCGCGCGATCGTGATGTTCAAGTCGGACATCGACTACATCGTCAAGGACGGCAAGGTCATCATCATCGACGAGTTCACCGGTCGCATGATGGACGGCCGGCGCTGGTCGGACGGCCTGCACCAGGCGGTCGAGGCGAAGGAGGGCGTCCAGATCGAGCCCGAGAACCAGACGATGGCCTCGATCACGTTCCAGAACTATTTCCGCATGTACCCCAAGATCGGCGGCATGACCGGCACCGCGGCGACCGAGGCGGCCGAGTTCTACGACATCTACAAGATCAACGTCGTCAGCATCCCGACCAACGTCGAGGTGAAGCGCGTCGACGAGGAAGACGAGTTCTACAAGGACACCAAGGACAAGTTTGCGGCGATCGCCAAGAAGATCAAGCATCACGCGGACCTCGGCCAGCCGGTGCTGGTCGGCACGGTGTCGATCGAGAAGTCGGAGATGCTGAGCGAGTTCCTGGTCGGCGAGAACGTCGATCACAAGGTCCTCAACGCGCGCTTCCACGAAATGGAGGCGCACATCGTCGCGCAGGCTGGGCGCAAGTCCGCAGTGACGATCGCGACCAACATGGCGGGCCGCGGCACCGATATCAAACTCGGCGGCAACCTCGAATTCCGCATGCTCGACGAGCATCCCGAGCTGGTCGAGGGCACGCCCGAATATGACGAGGCGGCGGCGCGAATCACGATCGAGATCGAGGCGGAGAAGCAGGCGGTGCTCGCCGCGGGCGGTCTGTTCGTGCTCGGCACCGAGCGGCACGAGAGCCGGCGTATCGACAACCAGTTGCGCGGGCGTTCGGGTCGTCAGGGCGATCCGGGCCTGTCGCGCTTCTATCTCAGCCTCGACGACGATCTGCTGCGCATCTTCGGGCCGGACACGCTGTTCGCCAAGATGATGCGCAACAATATCGAAGACGGCGAGGCGATCGGCAGCAAGTGGTTGTCGAAGGCGATCGAGACCGCACAGAAGAAGGTCGAGGCGCGCAACTACGACATCCGCAAGCAGGTCGTCGAATATGATGACGTGATGAACGAGCAGCGCAAGGTCATCTACGAGCAGCGCGCGGACATCATGGATGCCGATACGGTCGGCGACGTGGTGACCGACATGCGCGCGGAGACGGTCAACGTGATCGTCGGCGATGCCTGCCCGCCGAACTCGTACCCCGAGCAGTGGGACGTTGCCGGGATGAAGACGCGGCTTGCCGAGGTGATGAATCTCGAGCCGCCGATCGACGCGTGGCTGCTCGAGGAGTCGGTCGATCCCGAGGTGATCGAGGAGCGTGTCCGCGCGATGGCGGACGAGGCGATCGCGCAGAAGTCGGCGGATCTCGACACGGAGACGTGGACGTCGGTCGAGAAGTCGATCCTGTTGCAGAATCTCGACCATCATTGGAAGGAGCATCTTGCGACGCTCGATGCGCTGCGTCAGGTCGTCCACCTGCGCGCGTATGCGCAGAAGACGCCGATCAACGAGTATAAGCAGGAGGCGTTCTCGCTGTTCCAGCGGATGCTCGAAACGATCCGCGAGGACGTGACCAAGACGATCGCGCATGCGCAGTTCCAGATGCAGGCACCGGTCGGGCTGCCCGAGCTGCCGGACTTCATCACGACGCATTTCGACCCGTTCACGGGTGAGGACAACTCGAACGACTTCGATGGCGGCACGCGGGGTCACATCACGTCGACGATGCCGCCGTTGCAGATCCCTCAGCCGCAGGAGGCCGATATCGGCGAGGATCCGGCGAACTGGGAGGGTGTGGTCAGCCGTAATGCGCCTTGCCCGTGCGGGTCGGGGCGGAAGTACAAGCAGTGCCACGGGGCCGTTTGATCGATTGATTACGGCTTGCCCGGAGGTTTGGCTGCTCCGCGCAAGCTGTGATCACTCGTCACAAGGTTAGCGAAGACGGTCGGCCGCCGACCGCAATCGGCGTTCGGCGGCGATGAAAACATGAACGAAATCTCACGGAACATCAGCGTATTGCCGCGAGTAGTTCCGGTCCTAACCCTGTTCTTCAAGGACCTGAGGCATGCGTTACATTTCCCTGATCGCACTCCCGTTACTGGCCATGACGGCATCGCCAGCCTTGGCCAAAGGTTGTATTCGCGGTGCGGCAGCCGGTGGCGTCGGTGGCCATTTCGTTGGCAAGGGCCACGCGGTGATGGGCGCCGCGGTCGGTTGTGCCGTAGCGCATCATCACTATGCGAAGCAGGCAAGGGCCGAAAAGGCTCGCGCCCGGGCCCATGGCTGAGGTCTGCCAAAGACTGGAATGTCCAGGTCGATAGCTAGCATGGCCTAGTCGTTTTGGATGGCGCACCAGATCACGACGCACTGTCCGGTGACAGCTACAGTGCGTCGTCTGGCTTTATGCCGGCCCGTCTTGGCATGCCCGTCTCAGCCTGCTGCACGATTGATGCTCTGGATCGGATCCGTGTGCTTGCCGATGCACACAGCGCGATGACGGCAACGTTAAGCGATCCGAGACTTTAACAGCGCGACGAAACGGTCGAGCCGACACGGCGCCGCACAGCCCGGAACCGCGAGCGGTGTCGCGATGACCTCTGGGCGCAGCGCACGGATCGCCGCGAGCGACTGTACGCGGTAGTACAGGCGGACGAACCGTTCGCCCGATCGTGGATCGCGCAACCGTTCGATCACCATCGCACCGCCCGGAGCGACGTCGTTGCGAGCAAAGCCGGGGGCATCGAGCGCAACGTGCAGCGCGGCGGCCAGTGCGGTGACGTTGGTATCGTGGCCGACCATCACATCGAGACGCGGCGCGCGAGCGGCGGTCAGCGTATCGATGATCCGATGGCCAAGCGGCGAAGCCTGGTGCGCCGCCATATAGGGTGACCGCGTGAACACGTCGAACAGCGCGGCATGAAGGGCGCCGAGCCGCGCGATCGTCGCGGGATCGGCGCGTCCCCATCCAACCGCACGACGCGGCATGCCCTCGGAGTCTTCCAGCAGGAGGACCTGCGCGATACCCGACGCCGCCCGGATCGGCCCGGATAGTTCGATCCCACGGCGATCGGTCGACGCGACCAGCGACGGCGGGTCGACCGGGCTGCATGCGCCATGACCGCATCCCAGCACGGTCTCGAGCAACGCAAGGGCTGGGCGGTGACGCGCGACCAGCGCGGCCATCCCACCGGTGAAGCGGTCGATCGCGGCGATTGCCTGGCTGGGGCTAAAGGCGGTCGCGTCGGCGGCCAGCGGTTCGAAGATCGGATCAGTCCGATCTTCGGCAAGGTGGCCTACGGTCAATCGACAATCGGGCGCGAACCCCTGCGCATACGCCTCTCCACTGGCGATCGTCCGGCTGGCCGTGTTGGTCCAGATCCGAACCGTAGCTGCGGCTGGACACCGCGTGAGCGCGAGCGACGCGAGCCAGCGACGATCATGGCGCGCAAGCAACTCGATTGCGGAGGCACCGTGCGGTGTCAGCTGGCCTTCGGGAACGGGCCAGTTCGGCCAGGGCTGGGCGGTGCGTGTCGTCACCGGCACTTCGCCCGAGAGCGGCGCGCGGACGCCGTGCCGCATCACCATCACGACTCGTTCGAGGCGCAAG
Source organism: Sphingomonas sp. LR55 (assembly GCF_036856015.1). NCBI lineage: Bacteria > Pseudomonadati > Pseudomonadota > Alphaproteobacteria > Sphingomonadales > Sphingomonadaceae > Sphingomonas > Sphingomonas sp. LR55. The sequence goes on along the minus strand of NZ_JASPFO010000001.1, from coordinate 1,469,465 downwards.
ACTCTGGGAACCGGGTGTGCCTGGGTCATGGTCGGTATGGCCGACAGCAGGGCGAGCGCCGTACAAAAATTGGACAACGAGGGACGAATAGCACGCATCGAGGGAGTCCTGGTTTGACATGAGACGGCAGCCGCCGATCGCGCTGTACGCGCACCCCTTTTCACTGGCGTGACATCATCCTCGTCTCTTTCAGGGCCGATCCCGATACGGCGAGCCGCACCCGATGACGATCGGATGGGAACATACCCCGGCCGCTGGGCGCATACCGCGATAGCGCTTTCCAACACTCGCCCAACCACCTAAGCGACAGACATCCCCGGGGGGCCGCTGATGCGCGGTTGAGAGGTGGGCTGCAGCCCATGACCCGCTGAACCTGATCCGGCTTATACCGGCGTAGGGAGGGTCTGCGGCTGGCCCGTCGTCCCTCCGATTGGAGTGGACGTGACGTTTTTCAGTGCTGGTTTTATTGTGACTTCCGCCGGGCGCGAGCGGCGGCTTTTGGGGCGGGTCGCGTTGACCCTGTCGGCGACCCTCGCCGCATCGTCGGCCGGGGCGCAAGTCGCACCCGATCCAGTCGAACCGGCCGAGATTCGCGTCGTCGGCAAACAGGATCCTGCCGGTCTGCTCCCTGACCAGAGCGTGCCGCGCGCGCAGAGCGCGATCTCCGCCGACTTCATCGTCAAGCAGGCGCCGACGCTCAACGCGTTCCAGTTGGTGACGTTGCTGCCCGGCGCGAACGTCGCGTCGAGCGATCCGTACGGCCTGTCGACGAGCTCCAGCCTGACGTTGCGCGGTCTCGGCCAGGACGAGATCGGCGTGCTGATGGAGGGCGCGCCGCAGAACGACATCGGCTATTATTACGCCTATCCGTCGCAGTTCGCTGACCCCGAGAATCTGAAGCGCATCTCGCTCGCGCAAGGCTCGGTCGATATCGATTCCCCGACGCTTGGCGGGGCAGGCGGGCTATTGTCGCTCGCGCTCGACGATCCGAAGACGCGGCCCGGCGCGCTCGTCGACCTGTCGCTCGGCAGCTACGCGGCGCGGCGGGGGTTCTTCCGTGTCGATAGCGGTACGATCGGCAATACCGGGCTGAAGGCGTTCCTGTCCTATTCGAACACGCGCGGACAATTGGCGGGGTGCGGGCTACGACACGCGCCAGCACATCGACGCGAAGATCCTGAACGAATGGGGTGCCGGCAACCGTGCCAGCCTCGCGCTGTCGTATAATGATGCGAACTCGTCGAGCTATCCGAGCCCGACGCTGGCCGAGTGGACCGCGCAGGGGCGCGGCTTCAACTACGATCGGCGCTACACGGCGGGGAACACCAACTATTGGCGGCTGTACCGCGCGCCGTTCCGCAACCTCTACGCCTCCGCGCCGGTGCATCTGGCGCTGACCGACCGGCTTGCGCTCGACACCACCACCTATCTCCAGTTCGGCTATGGCAACTCGCCCTACGGGACGCAGCTGACCACCGAAGGCAATTTCCTCGGGATTGAGCAACTGGCCCAGCCGATCGCGCTGCCCGGTGCGGTCGACGGCGTCGCAACCGTGCTCGGCAATTATACCGGCGACCAGATGCGGGTCGGCAACGTCAGCAAGCTGACCTTCAAGACCGGCGCGCACACGCTCACCGCCGGACTCTGGTTCGATTACGGCACCGACCGCGTCACGCAGTCGTACACGTCGATCGACGCCGAAGGGCAGCCGGTCGACCGCTGGGGATACCGTGCAAAGGCGATCCGTACCGCCGATGGCCGCCTGCTCGCCTATGAGAACCAGCGGACCGTGACGGTAACGAAGGGCTTCTTCCTCGCCGACAGCATCGCGCTGACGCCGCGGCTGACGATCGATGCCGGGTTCAAGGGTGTGAACGTGCTGCGCAACGGCCGCAATTATCTACCCGGACCGCAGGACACGGTGCGCAACGACAGCTTCGCCGCATTGCCGCGCGCCGCGATCCACTACCGGATCGACGATCGCCAACAGCTGTTCGCCAACATCACCACCAACTTCCGCACGCCCAACGAGTTCACGCTCTACAACAGCTATTACGGTGGGGAAGTCGTCGTCCAGGGCACCAACGCGCTGAAGAACGAATATTCGGTCTCGGAGGAGATCGGCTATCGCTTCATCGGCGAGCAGCTCTCCGCCTCGGTGACGGGCTTCCACTACAAGTTCCGCAACCGTCAACTCGCCACCGTGATCGACCAGGGCGGCGCACAGGTGAATGCGACGCTCAACGCCGGCGGCCAGACCTCGTACGGGGTGGACGCGGAGATCGACTACCGCCCGGTCGCAGGCGTCAGCCTGTACCTCTCGGGCGAGTATCTGCACGCGCGGATCGACGACGATCTGCCAGTCGGCGCGGACTTCCTTCCGACCAGGGGCAAGCATGCGGTGTCGAGCCCGACCGTCCAGTTCGGCGCCGGCGGGATCTACGACGACGGCCGGTTCTTCGGCAGCGTCGCGTCGAAATATATCGGCCGGCAATATGCGAGCTTCATGAACGACGAAGCGATCAAGGGCTATGCGACGCTCGACCTGTCGGTCGGCATGCACCTGGCGGACTGGCTCGACGGCAAGCGCACCGACCTGCGCGTTAACGCGATCAACGTCACCGATCCGCACGTCCTCGCCGGCGTCCAGTCGGTGAGCACCAACGCGCAGGACACGATCGGCCGCAACGGCACGGTCATCGCCGGCGCGTCGCCCGCTTATTATGTCGGCAGCGGCGCGGCGGTCATGGCGACGATCTCGCGGGCGTTCTGAGGTGGCGACGCAGCCCGCGCATCTCGTCCACGGCATGGGGACCGCGATGGAGGCGCCTACCTGGCCCGCCATCACCGCCGACGAGGCCGAGGCGGTGCTCGTTCTCTTTCCGGGCGTGGGCCGGATGACAGGGCTGCACTGGCATTCTCCCCGGCCGTTTTCCGCCGCGACCTTGGTGCACACGACGAACGGCGTGTTCCTGTTGAAGCGCCACCATCACCGCGTTCGCACGGTCGATGGGCTCGCCGAGGAACACGCGTTCATCGCGCACCTCGCTGGCGGGGGCGTATCGGTGCCTGAGGTGATGGCGACCGCGGACGGTGCGACGGCGGTGGCGAGCGGCGCCTGGTCGTACGAACTGCACCGCGCGGCGCCGGGTGTGGACCTGTACCGCGACAGCCTGTCCTGGACGCCGTTCGCCTCGCGCGCGCATGCCCAGGCGGCAGGGGTGGCGCTCGCGACGCTGCACGAAGCGGCGCGGAGTTTCACTGCCACGGCGCGCCGCCTGCAGCCGTTGGTCGCAAGCTTTACGATCCTGCCCGCCGCCGATCCGATCGCCGCGGCCGAAGCCTATATTGCTGCTCGCCCCGCTCTGGCCGCGTTCTTGAACGTCAAGCCTTGGCGACGCGAACTCGGGCAGCTCTTTGAAAGCTTGGGGCAGGGGCTCGCGCCGTTGCTTGCCGACCAAATGCCGTTGTGGACGCACAACGACTGGCACCCGTCCAACCTGCTGTGGGCGAGCGATGGCGGTGTCGAAACCGTGTTCGACTTCGGACTCGCCGATCGCACCTGCGCGGTCCACGATATCGCCATCGCGATCGAGCGCACCGCCGTTCGCTGGCTCGAGCTGGGGCAGGGGACGGACGACATCGGCGATCCGGCGGCAGCACTCGCGCTGCTCGCGGGCTATGCCACGATCGCGCCGCTCGGCCGTACCGACGTTGCGGCGATCGTCCGCCTGTTGCCGCTTGTGCACCTCGAGTTCGCGCTGTCGGAGATCGAGTATTTCGCCGCGGTCGTCGAAGACCCCGCGTCCGCGGCACTGGCCTGGGACGAGTATCTCATCGGTCACGCCGCGTGGTTCCAGTCCGCTCCGGGCCGGGACTTGCTCCGCGCGATCGAAGCCGGAGCGCTTCCTTGATGACCGCGTTCGAGATCGTCGCGGTCGCAGTCAGTGCCGCGGGCATCTGGCTGACCGCCACTCGCCGGATGCTGTGCTGGCCGGTCAACCTCATCGCCTGCGCGCTGTATTTCAAGCTGTTCCTCGACGTCCGGCTCTACGCCGACATGGTTCTGCAAGCGCTGTTCGGGCTCGCTATCCTGTACGGCTGGGTCGCCTGGAGCCGCGGAAAGGACGCTGCTGGTGATGTCGTCGTGGCGCCGCTCCGCCCTACGCAGGCACTCGCCGGTCTCGTTGCGGGCGCGGTCGGCGCTGTCGCGATCGGGTGGTTCACGAGCCGCCATACCAACGCCGCGCTGCCGTGGATGGACGCCGCGCTCAGCAGCTTCAGCCTGGTCGCGCAATATTGGACAGCGCGCCGCCACGCCGCGAGCTGGCTGCTCTGGATCGGCGTGGACGGTTTGTACGTCGGAATGTTTCTCGTCAAAGGGCTGGTGCCGACTGCAGGGCTCTATGCAGCGATGATCGTGCTTGCCGTCATCGGGTACAGGCAATGGCGACGGGCCGAAACCAGGGGGCCGGCTGCCGCTTGATGGCCCCCTTAATAGCGGTTGCCGCCGAGGTTGCCTGACGACCTCGTGCATGCTCTACCTACTCCGACAAATAGGATAGTCTGGAGAGGATGTCGCGATGATCGACCCATGTCACGCCGGGTATGCGCGTCGCCACGTCCTGACCGGCGTCGGCAAGGCGGCGTTGGTGGCGGGATTGGCGGCAGGCCAAGTGTCCGTGCTGGACGCCGCCAAGCCGTCCTCGTTGGCGACTGCGCTCCCGTTGCCAATGGCGCGGCTCGTGCCGTTCGACATGGCTGACGTGACGCTCGGTGACGGCCCATTCCTGCATGCACAGCACAAGACGTTGGCCTATCTGCTGACGCTCCAGCCCGACCGCATGCTCCACAATTTCCGCGTGAATGCCGGGCTGCCGCCCAAGGCCCCGGTCTATGGCGGGTGGGAGTCGGATCCAATTTGGGCGGATATCAACTGTCATGGCCATACGCTCGGCCATTATCTGTCGGCGTGTGCGCTGGCCTATCGGTCGACCGGGGACGCGCGGTTCAAGGCGAGGATCGACCATATCGCGCGCGAACTTGCCGCGTGTCAGGTGGCATCGGGCACAGGGCTGGTCTGTGCCTTTCCCGACGGTCCCGCCGTGGTGGCAGCGCATTTGCGCGGCGAGGCGATTACCGGTGTGCCTTGGTACGCTCTGCATAAGGTCTATGCGGGGCTGCGCGACGCCGCGTGTCTGGCCGACAGCGACACCGCACGTACCGTCCTGGTGCGGCTCGCCGACTGGGCCGTGGTCGCGAGCCGGCCATTGAGCCCGGCGCAGTTCGAGACGATGCTCGACACCGAGCATGGTGGCATGAACGAAGTGTTCGCCGACCTTTACGCGATGACCGGCACGCCCGACTATCTCCTGATGGCGGAGCGGTTTTCGCATAAGGCGATCCTCACGCCGCTAAGCCAGCACCGCGATCATCTCGACGGACTGCACGCCAACACGCAGGTCCCCAAGGTCATCGGCTTTCACCGCGTCTGGGAGATCACGGGCAAGCCCGAATATCGCGACGCCGCGGCGTTTTTCTGGAAGACGGTAGCGCTGACCCGGTCGTTTGCTACCGGTGGGCACGGCGACAACGAGCATTTCTTTCCGGTGGCGGATTTCGCCAAACACGTGTTTTCCGCAAAGGGATCGGAGACGTGCTGCCAGCATAATATGCTGAAACTGACACGTGCTCTGTTCCTGCAAGATCCGCAGGCGGGCTACGCCGATTACTATGAGCGCACGCTCTATAACGGCATCCTTGCGTCGCAGGATCCGGATAGCGGCATGGCGACGTATTTCCAGGGTGCGCGGCCGGGTTACATGAAGCTGTATCACGCGCCCGAAACCGCATTCTGGTGCTGCACCGGCACGGGAATGGAGAACCACGTCAAATATCGCGACTCGATCTATTTCCACGACGATCGCGCGCTGTACGTGAATTTGTTCGTGCCGTCGGCGGTCCGGTGGAGAGACCGGGACGCGGTGCTGACGCAGACGACCGCGTTCCCCGAGTCTCCGACGACGATCCTCCGCTGGACGGTAAAACGCCCGACCGAGGTCGCGCTCAAGCTACGTCATCCAGGCTGGAGCCGCGCGGCGGTCGTCCTGGTCAACGGCGTCGAAGCGCTGCGCTCCACCATCCCCGGTCGCTACCTCGAGATCGTCCGCGTCTGGCGGAACGACGACACGGTGGAATTGCGTCTGGACATGCATCCTGTCGCCGAGCGCTCGCCGGCCGCCCCGGATATCGTCGCATTCACCGTCGGTCCGCTGGTACTGGCCGGCGCGTTCGGGCGAGATGGGCTTGCGCCGGGCGCGGACATCATCGTCAACGAGCGTAAATATGGCGATTACAATGCAGCGCCGTTCACGCCACCGACGCTCGCCGGCGATCCCGCGACGCTGGCGAACGCGATCCGCGCTAGCCATCGTCCACTCGAGTTCACGATCCCCTCCGCCGACGGCCAACCGGTTCGCCTGATCCCGTATCACCGCATCGCCCACGAGCGCTACGCAACCTATTGGCAAGTCCAGCCGGCGCCGGCCTGACCCGAGGCCAGATTCACAGTTTTCGACAGCGGTTGAAGCGATGCCGGCACGGCGCGTAACAAGATTACCGTACGTAACGTTACTGTCGCGAAACGTTCGCTCAAATGACGCAGACGATACCTAGTGGCGCCGGGGGTGGCAGCGTCGCCACGGGGAAAAATCAACGATGCATATGGTCAAAGGTCTGTTGCTGGCCTCGGTTCCGCTTACCCTGACGCCCGGCATTGCCACCGCGCAGGCACAAGAGCGCGTGGACGCGGCCTCACAAACATCCCCCTCGACGGATGCAACGACCCAAGAGAATGGCGAGATCGTCGTCACCGGCAGTTACGCACGCAGCCTGCGCGCCGCGACTGAGACGAAGCGTCGCGCGGATTACGGCGTCGACTCGATCAATTCGACCGACATCGGCAAGTTCCCGGCGCAGAACGTCGCGGAGGCGTTGCAGGTGATCCCCGGCGTGACGATCACCCGTCCGCGCGGCGAGGGGCTATACGTCAGCGTCCGCGGGCTCGGGCCACAGTTCCAGAGCACGTTGCTCAACGGCAGCACGGTCGCGCTGAACGACCTGATCGAGAATGGCGGCGCGAACGGCCGCCAGTTCCGCTTCGAGATGCTACCCGCCGAATTCACCGCAAGCATCGACGTCGTCAAGACGCCCACCGCCAACATGACCGAAGGCGCGCTGGGCGGGAACATAGACGTCAAGACGTTCCACCCGCTCGACGTCGGCAACAAGAGCACGGTCAATCTGCGCGGCACCTATACGAGCCAGACCGACAAGGTGAAGCCGAACGCGACGGTCATCACCAGCGCGACCAACGCGAGCGGCACCTTCGGCATCCTGGCCGGCGCGCAATATTGGCAAAAGGCGGTGCGCAACGATCGCTTCCTGAACTTCGGCTGGAATCTGGACAAGTTCACCGCGCCTGCCTCGGGGGGCTCGCGACCGGACTCTACACGCCGACCCGCACGCGCCCGACGATCGAGACCGAGGATCGTAAGCGGATCTCGGGCATGGTCTCCGCCCAGTGGAAGCCGAATGCCGAGTTCGAGACGACGCTCGATATCCTCGCGACTCGGCTCGACGTCGCCTATGACGAATTCGGCCTCGACATCTATCCCGACGACGCGAGCGTGGCGGGGCATCGCCCGGTGATCGTCCCCGGCAGCGTCAAGCTCGACGGCGATACGGTGGTCGGCGCGACGATCAACGACGTGCGGTTCATGGCGTCGCGCGAATACAGCCTCAACCGCCACGACTTGCTCAACATCGGCCTGCGCCAGACCTGGGATTCGGATGCCTGGCATGCGTCGGGTGCGGTGAACTGGTCGAGTGCGCACAGCTATCACCCGAACTACGACAAAGGCACGGTACGCAGCCGCGCGATCTTCTTCGCGCCACTGACCTATGACGCGTCGGCCGGGTACAAGACGATCCCGACCTTCACGACGACGACCGATGCGACCAACCCGGCCAACTACCAGCTCTACCAGTTCAACATCGCGCCCAAGGACAGCAAGGACTGGGATTTCTACACCCGCGCCGATCTGTCGCACGATTTCGACGGGTTCATCACGAAGCTCGCGGCGGGTGGCGAGTATCACTGGCGCAAGCGCGATTATTTCCGCCGCGACTTCAACGTCAATCCGGCCGCCAACACGCCGCTGTCCAGCCTCGGTACGGGCGCCTACGAGCAATTGCCGTACGACGATTTCCTGAAGGGCGTCTCGGGCAACACGCTGCGGCAGTTCCTGGTGCCCGTCACGCAGGCCTATCTCGACGCTTTCTTCACCCCCGCGGTGCAGAATTCGCCGCTGACCGCGGGCGATCTACGCTCGTCATTCGTCGTGAAGGAGAAGATCTGGGGTGCGTATGCGCGTGCCGATTACGGCTTCGACGTCTCTTCGGTGGCGGTCACCGGCAATCTCGGCGTGCGCTATGTCCACACCGATCAGGTCGCGAGCGGCACGCTGACCACGGGCAACGTTGCGACGCCGGCGAGCTTTCCCAAGACGTTCAACAACTGGCTACCGAACTTCAACCTGCGCGCCGAACTGACGCACGACCTAGTCGGCCGTCTCGCCGCGAGCCGCGTGCTGACCCGCCCGAACGTCACCGACAGTGCGCCGCGGATCACCGTGTCGACCGATGCGCCAACCGCGGGCGGCGGCAATCCTCAGCTGGTGCCGTTCCTGGCCACGCAGTTCGACGGCTCGCTCGAATGGTATTTCAATCGCGCGGGCTCGCTGACGGGCGCGGTGTTCTACAAGGCGATGGACGATTACATCACGCAGCAGAACGTCAACATCGACATCCCCGGTCGCGGTACGGTGCTGCTGTCGACGCAGGTCAATGGCGGCGATGCGAAGGTGTACGGCGTCGAGGCGGCGTACAATCAGGTCTTCACGTTCCTGCCGGCGCCATTCGACGGGCTCGGCGTGCAGGCATCCTATACGCACACCTCGGTCAAGGCGAGCTACACCGCAGGCGCGCGGCCGATCCGCGACGAACTGATCGGGCTGTCGAAGAACAGCGCCAACATTAGCGGCTTCTACGAGAAGGGACCGATCTCGACGCGACTGTCGTACGTCTGGCGCGACCGGTATCTGTCGGGCACCGGCAGCACGACGCAGGCGCCGGTCTACACCGCGCCGTTCGGATCGCTCGACGGCAATATCTCGGTCAAAGCGAGCGACCGGGTGACGTTCAGCCTGGAAGGCATCAACCTGTCGGGCGCGCATCTCTATACGTATAACGACGACGAGAACCGCTTCGGCGAGATCAATTACTGGGGGCGGACCGTGTTGTTCGGCGTGCGGGCAGAATTCTGATGCGGACCCTCGTACTCGCGGGGCTGTTGGTCGGTCTGTCGATCGGTGGCTCGGCCCACTCCGCCAAGCCCGCCGGTCCATCGGGGCGGGGGCCGGCGCGGATGAACGACATCCAGGTCGTCGGCTCGCACAACAGCTTCAAGGCGAAGATCCCGGATACGGTGATGGCCGAGCTGCGGCGGCGGGATCCGAAGACCGCGGCGGCGCTCGATTATTATCATCTGCCGCTGGCCGCACAGCTCGATCGCGGCGTGCGGCAGCTGGAGATCGACATCTTCGCGGATCCGCAGGGCGGCCGCTACGCCGATCCGAAGGGCGAGCGGCTCGCACGGGCGGCGGGGGAGACGACCGCGTTCGATCGCGCGGCGATGCTGCGGCCGGGGTACAAGGTGTTCCACGTTCCCGACATCGATTATATCTCGACCTGCGTGACGTTGCAGCGTTGCCTCGGCGAGGTGAATGCCTGGTCGCGCGCGCACCCGCGGCATCTGCCGATCATGATCACGATCAACGCCGCCGATACGCAAGCGTCGCCGCAGGTCGCGGCACCGCTGCCGCTAGACGATGCCGCGCTGCTCGACTTGCTCGATCGTGAAATCCGGCGGGCGATACCGGGACGGCGATTGATCGTGCCGGACGAGGTGCGGGGTAAGGCTACGACGCTGGCGGCGGCCGTGCATAACACGGGCTGGCCCACGCTGGAGGCTGCGCGCGGTCGGATCTACGTGCTGCTCGACGTCCGTCCGGCCGTCTCGAACGCGTATCGCGCGGGGCATCCATCGCTGCGGGGGCGGGCGATGTTCGGCTGGTATCCCGATGGCGAGCCCGAAAGCGCGATCCAGATCGTTCAGGATCCGTTGGTCGACGGCGCCAGCATCCGCGACTGGGTGAAGGCCGGCGTGATCGTCCGGACGCGGACCGACGCCAACACCGTCGAAGCGCGCACGCACGCTATGACCAAGGCAAAGGCGGCGGCGGACAGCGGTGCGCAGGCGGTCAGTACCGACTATTATCCAGGCGCTCCCGACCCGCAGGGGTTCGGCTTCGCGGTGACGCTGCCCGGTGGAGCGATGGCACGGTGCAACCCGGTGCTCGTCGCGGCGCCGTGCACGGTCGCGCCTTGAGGACCGCCGCTGTCGCGCTCTCGCCACCCTTTCGATGACCGTCTAAACGTCGGCGATCATGGAGGATGAACGCGTGACGGTCGAACTATACGGAATTCCGAACTGCGACACGATGAAGAAGGCGCGAACCTGGCTCGACGCACACGGTGTCGCGTACGCCTTTCATGATTACAAGAAAGAGGGCGTCGCGGAGGACCGGCTAAGGCGTTGGATTGGTATCGCGGGCTGGGAGGTGGTGCTCAACCGCAGCGGCACCACGTTCCGCAAGCTACCCGAGTCCGAACGCACAGATCTGGACGCAGATCGTGCGGTCGCTCTGATGCTTGCGCAGCCTTCGATGATCAAGCGCCCCGTGCTCGAAGCGGGGGAGACGCTGCTGGTAGGGTTCACGCCCGAGCGGTATGACGTGGCGGGGCTGGGTCACGCTTGAAGGAGATTGGAATGCCTGTCGCTACCTGGAATGGCCACGAGATTGCCCGGTCGGACGATACGGTCGTGGTCGAGGGCAATCATTATTTTCCCGCGGACAGCATCGACGCGGCGCTGCTGGAGGATAGCGCAACGCACTCGAACTGCCCGTGGAAGGGCGTCGCGAGCTACAAGACGCTAGTCGTCGACGGAAAACGCAACGTCGATGCGGTCTGGTATTATCCGACCCCGAAATCGGCCGCGGCGGAGATCGAGGGCCGCTATGCGTTCTGGAAGGGCGTGACGGTCGCCTGAGGTGCAATAGGACCGACGATCCTCCCCTTGCGACGGAGGCCCCTTGCGAGGGAAGATCGTCGGGTCCAATCAGATCGCGCCGGAGAACGTATCGCACTGCGCGGGGTCGCCGCTGTCCAGCCCGCGCTTCAACCACGACTGGCGCTGCGCCGACGTTCCGTGCGTGAAGCTGTCCGGCACCACGCGGCCTTGCGATTGCTTCTGCAGCGTATCGTCGCCGATCGCCTGCGCCGCGGTCATGCCTTCCTCGATATCGCCTGCCTCGAGCCGCGACCGGTTCGCCGCCGCCCAGACCCCCGCATAGCAATCCGCCTGCAGTTCAAGCTTCACCGACAGCGCATTGCCTTCCGTCTCGCTGGCCTGACGCTGCGCCTGCTGGACCTGCGCATTGGTGCCGAGCAGCTTCTGGATGTGATGGCCGAACTCGTGCGCGATCACATAGTCCTGCGCGAAGTCGCCATTCGCCTTGAAGCGAGTCGACAGCTCGTTGAAGAAGCTCGTGTCGAGATAGATGCCCTGATCGGTCGGGCAATAAAACGGCCCCATCGCCGATTGTGCCGCACCGCAGCCCGAACGGCCGTTGCCGTCGAAGAAGACGAGCTTTGGCGCTTCAAAACGCTGGCCGTTCTTCTGGAAGATCGCTTCCCAGGTGTTGTCCGCCGAACTGAACGCGTTGCACGCGGCCTTGCTCTCGGGCGTCAGGTTGCAACTCGATGTCGTGTCCGTGCCCGCACGGGGCGGTCCGCTCTGGGTGGTCGGGGCGGAGGACTGGCCGCCACCAAGCAGGCCGCCGAGACCGCCCATGCCACCGAACACGGCCATCAGGATCAGCACGACGACGATCCCGCCACAGCCGAAGCGGCTGCCGATCATCGGCAGCAGGCCCATCAGCAGCCCGCCACCGCCGCCGCCAAAGCCGCCGCCTCCGCCGCCCGACCCACGTTGGTCCTCGACGTTGATGTTCGGATCGTAATCGTCGAGCCGCATGAATATGCCCCTTTTCGTTTCTGCTTGGGAACGAAATGCGCAAGGTGGCGCTAGAGTTGCACGGCGGCCGAATCCGCTGCGCAAAGCGATTGGGGAGTGTGCATGTTCCTGAAGGGCAAGACCGCGGTCATCACCGGATCCACCTCGGGGATCGGGCTCGCTTATGCCAAGGCGTTTGCGGCCGAGGGCGCAGCAGTGGTGCTCAACGGCTTCGGCGATGCGGACGCGATCGAGCGGGAGCGCGCGGCGTTGGCGGAGATCAGCGGTGCGCTCGCGTTGTACGATGCGGCCGACATGACCAAGCCCGATGAGATCGCGGCGATGGTCGAGCGGGCAGCGACCGAGACCGGCAGCGTCGACATCGTCGTCAACAACGCGGGCATCCAGCATGTCGCCGGGATCGCCGACTTTCCGATCGACAAGTTCGACGCGATCATCGCGATCAACCTGTCCTCGGCATGGCACATCATGCGCGCCGCGGTGCCGCACATGCGCGCGAAGGGCTGGGGCCGGATCATCTCGACCGCGTCGGCGCACTCGCTCGTCGCGAGCCCCAACAAGTCCGCCTATGTCATGGCCAAGCATGCGATCGCTGGGCTGACCAAGACGATCGCGCTGGAGACGGCGACCGACGGCATCACCGTCAACTGCATCTCGCCGGGCTATGTCTGGACGCCGCTGGTCGAGAACCAGATTCCCGATACGATGGCGGCGCGGGGACTGACGCGCGATCAGGTGATGAACGACGTCCTGCTCGCCGCGCAGCCGACCAAGGAATTCATCACGCCCGAACAGGTTGCGGCGTTCGCGCTGTTCCTCTGCCGCAACGAAGCCAAGGCGATCACCGGCGCAAACCTGTCGATGGATGGTGGCTGGACCGCGGCCTGAGCGATCTGGCGGCACGGGATAAATGCCGTTGCGGTCGGGTATGCCAAAAGCATAGCATCTGTGTTGTGTAGAGGAACGATGACGATGCGGACTTGGCTAAAGACGACCGCATGCAAGACGATCGTGACCTGCGGGTCGATCGTCGTCAGCGTCGCGCAGGTCGGCGCTATGCCGCTGCCCGATCGTCAGGATCGTGACATGGACTGGCGCCGGGTCGCGACCGAGGCCGATCGTGGGCGGTTGAGGGGTGGCGCGGTGCGTGGATCGACGCGCTGGCACAAGTCGACCCCAAAGAGGTCGCGGGCGATCCGATATTGTTCAACCCGGATCACTCGCTCGTCGATCCGTTGCCGCCCGAAGGCGCGTATCGGTGCCGCACCTACAAGCTGGGCGCGCGTGCCGGGATCGGTCCGACCTTCACTATGTCGGGATGGTTCGCCTGCCGGATCGGTACGGGCGACGACGACGGCGAGAAAGTGGTCAGCCTCGTCAAGCTCGACGGATCGCAGCGCCCGGTCGGTACGATTTTCGCCGACACCAACGCGCGGGCCGTCTTTCTCGGGACGATGGAGCTCGGCGACGAGAAGCGGCCGATGCGCTATGGCCGTGATGCCAACCGCGACATGGCGGGGCTGATCGAACGGATCGGCGCCAAGCGCTGGCGCGTCGTGCTGCCCTATCCCAGGTTCGAGTCGGTGCTGGACGTGGTCGAACTGGTGCCCGCAAACTAGCGCGGCGAGGCGGATGTCGGTTGGGTGAGCGTTGCCGTCGCGGACTGATACGCGGTCGCGGCGGACGCCGACGCCGACGTTGCGGATATGGCGCCGACCGGCACGATCGGCGCAAGGCTCGCGAGATACGCTTTGCCGTGCATCCCGACCGGGATGACCCGACCGATGTTCGCCGCGCCGACCGCCTTCAGATACGAGCGCGGCTTCTTCATCAGCTTGGGCTGGTCGAGCCCCGACAGTCCGACTATCCGCGCCGCTTCCTTGACGAAGTGGACGCAATTGTGATCGCCGAGACGGTACACGCTGTCGGGCTTGCCCTCGCTCCACGCGTCGACCAGCTTCAGCACCTGCGTATATTGAACGTCGGTCATCACCACCGAGAACTGCGCGTCGCTGCCTGCGACATAGGTAGGCTTTGCGATGTCGAGCTTGCCCGAGACCGGGCCCATCAGCAGCGCGGGGGATACCGATTTCGCAGTGAAGCCGAAGTTCGCGTCGACCGGCGCGCCGCCAGCGTCGGGTACGCCCCGCAACGTGAAGAACGCATGCGGAAAGCTGTTGCCGAGCTCGTGGCTCCAGAAGGTGATGGTAACGGCAGCCTGTGCGGGGAGCGCATATCCCAAGCACAGGCAGAGCAGGGCGATCAGCCGAAATAGCGGTCTCATTCCCCAATATTATTTAGGAATGTCGAGCCTTGCCAGTGGGATGAGTCTGATTTTCATCAGTGTGGCGTGGTAGTCACATCAGCGGTGTCCGGCGTTGCAGGGGTATGGGCGAGCGTCGCGTTCTCACGCTTCTCGGGCCGGATGTAGATCGACGACAGCGTCGGGACGGCGGCGCGAAGTTCGGTCTCCATCGCTTCGATCATCGTCTCGCCGTCGCCCATCGTCACCGAATCGTCGAAGTCGGCGCTGATCGCCGCGAAGATGCTCTCGGGCGCCGTGTGGATCGTGCGAACGTGATTGACCGAGACGACCGCGGGATGCGCCGCGACGATTTTGCGGATCGTGGCGATCACCGCGGGGTCGGCGCGCTCGCCGATCAGCAAGCCCTTTGATTCGCGTGCGAGCAGGACCGCGACCATCGCGAGGATCACGCCGATCGCGATCGACGCGGCACCATCGATCCAGGGCTGGTTGAACGCATGGCTCGCCCAGATGCCGATCCCGGCGATCACGAGGCCGGCAAGCGCCGCCGAATCCTCGAACAGCACGATGAACCCGGCGGGGTCCTTCGACCGGTGGATCGCGTCCCACCAGCCCAGATCGCCCTTGGCCTTGGCGAACTCGCGCATCGCGATCGTCCAGCTGCTACCCTCGAGCGCGAACGAGATCGCCAGCACGACATAGGCCACCGTAGGGCTGGTCAGCGGCTCGGGCTCGCGGATGTGCCGCCAACCCTCGAAGATCGACACGCCCGCGCCGATCGCGAAGATCAGGATCGCGACGACGAACGCCCAGAAATACAGCTCGCGGCCATAGCCGAACGGATGCGCCTCGTCGGCAGGGCGCTTGGCCTTGCGCTGGCCATAGAGCAGCAGCACCTGGTTGCCGCTGTCGACCACCGAATGGACGCCTTCGGTGAGCATCGACGACGATCCGGTCATCCCGGCCGCCACGAATTTCGCCACGCCGATCCCGAGATTGGCGGCGAGGGCGCCATAGAGGACGATGTCGTCCTTGATGCGAGCAGTCAGTGTCTTGGCCATGCCGCCGTCCTACACGAGGGAGGGCCATTGGAAAGGGCCGGCTTCGCAACGGTTTGGGTATCGCCACTCGACCTTCTCCTTGCCGGGGAGGATAATCAAGAACGGGAATACCCGCCGATGGACGAGCCATCGGCGGGTACCTTTCCTCCCCAGGAAACTGTGTGAAGCGCGTCAGCCAAGCCGACCGAGGCGGTGGTACAGCGCACTCATCCGCGTCAGGCGTTCGTCGTCGATCGAGGTCTTGCTGATCATTTCGCCGAGCACTTCCTTCATCAGCGCGAAATCATTGGTCGAGAAGACGGCGCGGGCACGGGGTTGTTCGGTGGTCGTCTGCATGGCTTGCCTCCTTCGATGATACACGGGTCGTCTTGTCTCTCTCTTTACAGCGAGGCTGGGTCGAGAGAGGCTATGCACACGTACTAACGGGGATGGCGGGCAGGTTGGAACGCAATACCGCATCCTCTCCGCGTCGCGGTGTCCGTACAGCTTGTCTAGCGACTGTCGATCTGTAAACATCGTGACAGGAGGGTTTGCGATGGCGGAGCGGAAATTGCTGGCGGGGCATGCGATCCGTCGCTTGCGGCGTGGGGCGGGGCTTACGCAGGCGGCGATGGCCGACATGCTCGCGATCAGTCCGAGCTATCTCAACCTCGTCGAGCGTAACCAGCGTCCGGTATCGGCGACGCTGCTGATCAAACTGGCGGAGAGTTTCGACTTCGATCCGCGGTCGCTTACCGCGGCCGAGCCCGGCGGCGGTGCGGATGCGATCCGGCGCCGGCTGGCCGATCCGATGTTCGCCGACCTCGAAATCGATCGCAACGAAGTCGAGGAATGGCTCGCCAGCGCGCCCGGCGGCGCGGCGGCGTTTGCGCGCGTGTTCGACCGGATCGGCGATGGCGCGGTGACCGAAGCCGGCGACGATCCGGTGACCTTGGTGCGCCGCGAGATCGAACGCTGGCGCAACCACTTCGCCGATCTCGACGCGGCGGCGGAGGCATTGGCGGACGAATTGCGGCTCGGTGCGGGCGATCTGTATGGCGCGATCGCCGAACGATTGCGCGCGAAGCACGGCCTGACGATTCGGGTGCTGCCCGCCGACGTGTTGCCGGACATGCTCCGCCGGCTCGACCTGCATGCGCGCCAATTGCAGCTGAGCGAGATGCTTGACCCTGCCTCACGCACGTTCGCGGTTGCTTTCCAGCTCGGCCAGATCGAGGCAAAGGCGGAGATCGATGCTCTGGCCAAGGGGGCGGGGTTCACCGATCGCGCCGCCGAGCGGCTTTATCGTCGCCACCTGCTCGGGTATTTCGCGGCCGCGCTGATGATGCCGTATGCGCGGTTCCTGCGTGGCTGCGAGGCCACCGGGTACGACATCGAGTTGCTGCAACGGCGTTTCGGCGCGGGTTTCGAGCAGGTCGCGCACCGGCTGACGACGTTGCAGCGCGTCGGTGCACGCGGCTTGCCCTTTTTCATGATCCGGATCGACCGCGCGGGGCAGGCATCGAAGCGCTACCCCGGCGCAAGCGGTGCTGCATTGGTCGAGGCGGATGGGCGTTGTCCGTTGTGGCGCCTGCACCACGCGTTCGACCGGCCCGGCAGCCTGATGGTGCAATTGGTCGAGCTGGAGGATGGTGCACGCTGGCTGACGATGGCGCGGACGGTGACGCCGCAAGGCAGTCGCTTTGGTGCGGTGCATGCCGAGTTCGCGATCGGTCTCGGCGTTGCCGCGTCGCAGGCCGGCGTGCTGGCGGCGGCAAGCGGCTTCGACTTGGCGGGGAGGGCGATGCCGATCGGTCTCGGCTGCCGCGCCTGTTTTCGTAATGATTGTCCGCAACGCTCGATCGCGCCGGCAGGGCGGGCGCTGCTGATCAACGAACGCGAGCGGCGAACGTCCGCACTGACGTTTGCGGGCGACTGACACCATGGCAACGAAACCGGATCATTGCACGCTGTGCAAAGCTTCTCGCTGGCGATTTGGTGTCGTTCCGCTATATCTTCCGTTCGCGCTACGGGAAATGGTAAGCAAAAAACATGCGGTTGATTAACATAGACTGGACATCGGACGCGGTTATATTCCTCGTCACGGTATTCGCCTTGGTCGTTGTTACAGTCGTCATGCTGGAAACACTGTTCCCAAAAGGTCGAGACAAGCGGCGGCGATCGGCGGAAAAATCGAATGAAATCATAGACTAGATACTTTGAGATGAGGTGATCATCTCCGAATGAAAAAACCATCAAAACCACGGTTTTTCACCAGTCCGTAGAGTATTCGCTCAAACCTATAGACCAACCAGCGGCATGTCAGCGCTGAGTGCATTCGTATGGGTACCCAAAAGACAGCCCCTGCGCTAACCGTGATTTGCGTCCTCTGGTGATTTGGGGCGCATGGGGGAAGTGTCATGGCGCGTGTTCTGATATTCGGTTTCAGCGTCACGGAAGAAACCGCCGGCTTCGTTCCCTTGGTTAGACGCGCTTTGTCGGGCGAGATCGCGGTCGAAAGAAAGGCGCTCGGCGGCGCGGCCATTCCTGTCGTGCCCTATCTCGGGCGGCTGCTGCGCTACGATCGGTACGATTACGTGCTGTTCGAGATTGCCACCTGTCTGCGCTACGCCGAGGCTGATCCGGATCGCTATGATCGTGAACTGGCGGAGATCGTCGCGCAGGTGCGGCAGGCCGGTGCGATGCCGTGTTTCGTCAACCTGTTCCGCGGCCCGGTCGATTATCGGACCGATCGGCTGATCCGAGCGATCCGCACCCTGGCGGAAAAGGACGACCTGCCACTGCTCGACCTCACCGATACTATGGTCGAAGCGAAGGCGGAGGGGCGCCTCGCGGACCTGTTGCGCGACGGTACGCATACTACACCGCTGGGGGCCGCGTATTATGCCGATGCGATCACCGCGTTCCTGCGTCGCATCGTCCGGGATCGACCCTGGGCCAATCATACCGATACGGTTTGCGAAGGCCGTTTCCGGTATATTCCTGCAACCAGCTTCGGTCCGGTGGCCGGCGTAATGGAGCGCAAGGGTATCAAATTGCCGTATGTCGAGCTTGCGGCGGGCGCCGTGCTGCGCGGCACTCTGCCCGAGGGATTGACGTTTCGCGGGTTGCTGTTCGCCATGGGGCCGGCGACGGGAATTTTCGAAGTCGCGTCCGGGGGGATGGCGCACAAGGCGACCGCCTATGATGAATTCAGCTATTATCGACGCTTTTCCTATTGGCTTCGTAGCCTGCCGCAATCGCGCAACTTCATCGTCCGGCAACTCGATCTCGAACCGAAGGCCGTGCTACGCAAGGGCGAGCGCCATCACGGTCCCCGCGTCGGACAGATTGCCGGCATTCTCGCCGAAGAGATCGGCGAGCCGGGCGTGACCGACCAGACCGACTGACGCGCAGCAGGTCGGCGGACACAACCATCGTTCCGGTCCCGGCGCGCGCGATGCTGCTGTACTGGGGGCGGGTGTTCCCGATGCGTTGACGTCCGCGAGGCTTGCCAATAGCCAGCCTGCATGTCTTCCGTCGCCCCCCGCCCGCGGATGCGCGACCCCGCGCGCCACGCGACCTGATATTTCTGCGAGGATCGATCATGCCGTTTCCTGATCGCTACGACGTCCTGATCGTCGGTGCAGGCCATGCCGGGTCACAGGCGGCGATCGCGCTGCGCCAACGCGGGTTCGACGGTACGATCGCGTTGCTCGGCGACGAGCCCTCGCTGCCCTATGAGCGACCACCTTTGTCGAAGGAGTATCTCGCGGGCGACAAGCCGTTCGAGCGCATCCTGCTGCGGCCGGCAAGTTTCTGGGACGATCGTAGGATCACGCTCCTGCCCGGGCAGACGGTCGTCGAGGTCGATCCCGACGCACACACCGTGACCACCGCCGAGGGTGCGGCGGTCGGATACGGAACGTTGATCTGGGCGACCGGCGGCGTGCCACGGCGTCTGCCGTGCGCGACGCATGATCTGGTCGGCGTTCACAGCGTACGGACGCGCGCGGATGTCGA
The DNA here is from genome assembly GCF_036856015.1 of Sphingomonas sp. LR55. Lineage (NCBI taxonomy): Bacteria > Pseudomonadati > Pseudomonadota > Alphaproteobacteria > Sphingomonadales > Sphingomonadaceae > Sphingomonas > Sphingomonas sp. LR55. The sequence goes on along the minus strand of NZ_JASPFO010000001.1, from coordinate 1,449,916 downwards.
TCGAATGATCGCGGAGCTGCCGGCCGTCGATCGCGTCGTCGTGATCGGTGGCGGGTATATCGGGCTCGAGGCGGCCGCGGTGCTTACCAAGCTCGGCAAACGGGTAACCGTCCTGGAGGCCCAGGACCGCGTGCTCGCGCGCGTCACGGGTGCGGCCGTGTCGCAGTTCTACGAAGCTGAACACCGCGCGCACGGCGTCGACGTTCGCACGAGTGTCGGCGTCTCGGGCATCGAAGGTGCCACGGGGATGGTCAGCGGTGTCCGCCTCGTCGACGGCGATGTCGTGCCCTGCCAGATGGTCATCGTCGGGATCGGCATTATACCCGCAGTCGGTCCGCTGTTGGACGCCGGCGCCGATGGCGGCGCGAATGGCAGCGATGGCGTGCGCGTCGACGATCATTGTCGCACCACAGTGCCGGATATCTTCGCGATCGGCGATTGTGCCGCGCATGCCAATGCGTTCGCGGAGGGACGGGTGATCCGTCTGGAATCGGTACAGAATGCCAATGACCAGGCGACCATTGTCGCAAAGACGCTGACGGGCACGCCAGAGCCGTATCACGCGATGCCGTGGTTCTGGTCGAATCAATACGACCTGAAGCTCCAGACGGTCGGTCTCTCGTCGGGGTACGACCAGACGGTGCTGCGCGGCGATCCGGCTACTCGGAGCTTCTCGCTAATTTATCTGAAGGCTGGGCGGGTAATCGCACTGGACTGCATCAACCGCGTCCGAGATTACGTGCAGGGCCGCGCACTGGTCACCGGATCGGTCGAGGTGGATGCAGCCGTGCTGGCGGATACGTCGATCGAGCTCAAGACACTGGGTGTTGCCGCTATCGAGCGCTGAACGATCCGCGAGCCGAGGCTGCACGTGGTGCGGGACACCGTACAGGCGCCAGCGGTCAGGCCAGCCACCCTCCCGTGAAGCCCGCACGCTGCAGCCCGCGCCGGATATGCGGATTGCGCTGCATCGTCGACCACACCAGTCCGGTCCGCCAATTCTCCATCATCACGACGATCGCACCCTGGTCGATCCCGAGATAATCGCCATCGACCCAGCCCATCTTCGGATCGATACTGCCATGCTTCAGTGGGGCCGACGCAGCGGTCAGCGTCGGGTTGAACGAGTCGAGAAACCCGTATTTGCCGTAGATCTGCGTGCCGTAGCGACCATGCATCGTCTCGATCGCGCGGCGTGCCAGTTCGGGCTCGAACGCGATCGACGCCGCCGCCGCGGTGGGTGCGAGCGTGCCGTCGTCGCGATCGTCCGGCCCGCGCGGAATAGCTGAAGAACTCACGCTTGCGCCCGCCGAGGTCGATCGTGAAGTCGCCTGGCCCGTCGCACGCGGTCAGTCCCCAGACGTCGGGGCCGTAACCGCTCCACCCACCCGGATTGGCGATTGCATACGCCCGCTGCGCGCGCACCGCTCTGCGGCTGTTCTCGAAATAATCGATGCCCTTCTTCGCCATGTAGCGGTCGCGGATGCCGCGGAAGTCGATCCAGCAATGGCTGTATTGATGCACGAACAGCGGCGCGAAATGGATATGCGGCTCGCCGCCCCACTTGTCCGTCCACTGCGCATCGAAGCGATCGGTCCACGCGTCCCAGGTGTCCGCCGGCAACGCATGCGTCGGCGAGCCGAGTGCCAATACGTACAGCAGCATCGCCTCGTTAAAGATGTTCCAGTCGTGGGGAATGAAGCCGCTTTCGGGATGCCAGCCCATCGACATGAACGGCGGCCGCGGCACGATCCAGCTCCAGTCAATCGCCGCATATAGCTGATCCGCAAGCCCCCGGATCCGGATCTCGCCGGGATGATCCGAGTCAAACCAGCTCTGCGCGAACAGCACGCCGCCGATCAGGAGCGCGGTGTCGATCGTCGACAGTTCCGCACGCGCGAAACGGTGGCCCTTGGTGGTACCGAGGAAGTGGTAGAACAGCCCCTTGAAGCCGCTGTCGTCGCTCTTGCTGTCGCCCTGCGGCGCGGCGGCAAAGAATTCCAGCGTAGCGAGCGTCCGCGTCCGCGCCTCGTCGCGCGTGATCCAGCCGTTGACGACGCCGATCGGATAGGCGGTGAGCGCAAACCCGACCGCGGCGATCGATGCGAACGACGGCGTCGGCCAGCGATCCGGCGCCAGCCCGGTCGCCGGATCCGTCGTCTCCCAGAAGAACCGAAAGCTGCGCTGGTGCAGATCGGCGAGCAGCGCGGTCGGCATCGCCGTGCCGGTAGCCGTACCGGTCGTGGCGCCGGTCCCGCTGCCGAGCCGGGTCGCGGACGGCATCGCGCAGCCGGCTATAAGTCCCGCCAGGCCCAACGTCGTGTGGCCCAGCAACTGCCTGCGATCGATCATGGCGTCCTTCGGTTACTGATAAGCGAACAGGGGCGGGACGCGGCATGACCGCGTCCCGCCGGCGTGTCTTAGAACGAGAAGCCCGCTGACAGCTTGACGGTACGTGGTGGGTTGCCGCCGATGCTGTAGGACGACCGCTGACCAAAGGCCGGATCGCTCGCATTGGCGTTGAAGTCGACATAGTTGCGATCGTTCATCACGTTCAGGATATCGAGCCGCATCCGGACCCGCGCCTGATCGTTCACGAAGCCGATCGGCACATATTTGGTGAAGGCGAAATCGAGCTGACGGCGACCCCAGGCATCGCCGAGGCCGGCCGTCTGCCGTCCGACCAGGACACGCCCGAACGGATCCGCATTGTCGATGAAGCCCTTCACAAAGCTCGGCGATTCGATCTGGAACTTGCTCGAGAACGTGACGCCGATCGGGGTGTCGACGCTGCCCGCGATCACAAACCGGTGACGCGGCACGCCGGACGAGCGTAGCGTCGGATAGTCCGAGATCTGCGCATAATCGAGCGAATAGGTCTCGCCGAACTGCCGGTTCTCTTCCGCCCGGGTATAGGTGTAGGTGGCGTCGATGCTCCACGGCGAGGATGCCGAATACACCTTGGTCAGCTTGAAATAGGCGGCGTCCGAGTTGGTCTTCAACCCATTGCTGCCGAGGATGATCGAGCCGTAGCCACTAGGCGTGAAGGTGAAGGGCGATTGCGGGATATCGGTCGCCGAGGTCGGATCGTTGAAGAAGAACGAGCCGTCCGGACGGCGATTGCCGAGCAGGAAGACGAACCCGTCATTGCTTTCGATATGCGTGACGCCGACCTCCAGCTCGACCGGCGAGAAGCGACCGCGCACGCCAAGGCTGAACTGGTCCGAATAGGGCACCTTCAGGTCGTTCTTCATGAAGCGGAACTCGCTGCCGCCGCCGGTCGCGGCGCCGAGCAGTTGCTGGCGCCCGGCATCGGTCAGGTAGATCGGATTCCAGGCTATGCAGGTCTGGCTCGGCGTGCAGGGATTGACCGAGTCGTTGCCGATGAAGTTGAAGCTGCGGACCTGGAACCGGCCCTGGCTGACTTCCTGCTGGAGGAAGTCGAACTGGTTGCGGTCGTAGGACCGGCCATAGCCGCCGAACATCGAGAAGCGGCCCGCCTCGTCGAAGCGATAGGTGAAGCCGAGACGCGGCTGCCACGCACCCTTGAACGCCTTCCGCTTGCTGCCGTCCGTGATGAAGTCGTTGATGTTATAATCGGCGCCGATGAGGTTCGGATAGTTTTCGGGCGACACCGCAGCCACATTGACCGCTGGCGTGACGTAATCGAGATAGGCGGGGGTCCGCTCATAGTCCCAGCGCAGGCCGAGATTCAGCGTGAGGTGGCTGGTGACGTCCCAATCGTCCTGCGCATAGAAGCCGATCTGGAAGTTCTTGGACCGGACCGTCGCGTTACCCGAGGCATCCGTCGTCGCACCGAACTGGAGCCGATAGGGCAGCGTGTCGTTGAAGGCGACGCCGGGGATCGCGTTGACGTCATAGGTGTATAGCGGGTTGGTCAGGTTCTGCTCGAGCGAATTGAGCTTTACCCATTTGGCCTTGCCGCCCACCTTGATCGTATGGCCCTGGAAGCCGGTAAAGGTGAAATCGTCCTGGAACGTCCAGCCTTTCTGGCCCTTCGACTGGAAGTTGCTGCCCGCGCCGAACCGCAAGAGGTCAGTCCGCGAGACGGCCGTTCCGAACCGCTGGGTCGCCTGGAAGAATTGCGTGATGCCGTCGCTGGCGGGCGTCGGCGAAAAGACCGCATCCTCATAGGACAGGCGCACATCGTTGATCCACTGGTTGCCGGTATGCTGCCAGCGCAACAGCCCGCGCTTTTCGTCGACCTTGTTGAGCGTGGATGTGCTCGCTGCGTCGATCCCGGTGGTGTTCTGGAGGCCCGATTCCTTGCGGTACTTGCCGGACAGTTCAATCAGGTCGTTGTCGGTCGGCACGATGTCGATCTTGCCGAAATACAGGTCTTCCTTGAACGTCTGCGCGAAGGTGCCGAAATTGTCGCGATACTGCTCGGGGACCGACGAAATCGGGAAACTGTTGTTCGGGCGGACGTCATACGGGCTGGAGATGCGCTTGCCTTCGTAGGTGCCGAAGAAGTGCATCTTGTCCTTGATGATCGGGCCACCCAGCGCGGCGCCGAACTGTTTGTTGCTGGTGTCCGCCTTGGGGATGTTGGTCGGGAAGATCTCGCTCGGGCGGCGGTCGCGCAGATCCTGATTGGTGAAGTCGAAAAACGCCTCGCCGTGAAACTCGTTGGTGCCCGACTTGGTGCCCGCGGTGATCGCGACCGAACTCACCTGGTCGAACTCGGCCTTGTAGTTGGACGACAGCACCTGATACTCGCCGATCGCGAGCTGCGGAAAGGGGTTGCCCGAGCTGGTGTCCTGGCCAGTGATGCCGTTCTTGAGAACATAATCCTTCTGACTGACGCCATCGATGAAGACGTTGACCGTGCGGCTGTCCTGCGCGCCACCCTGGATGCGCGACGTGCCGCTCGAATCCTCGAGGAAGCGGACGCCCGGTGCGAGATCGGCGAAGGCGAGGAAGTTGCGGTTGTTCTGCGGCAACTGCTCGATCAGGCGCGACGAGATGACGCTGCCGACCTGGCCACCCGACAGCGAACGGATGCGGTTGCCGGTGACGACGATCTCGTCACCGCTGGAGGCTGCACCAGTGGCTGGCACATCGGCGCCGGGGGTGCCGGCAGGTTCGGCGCCGGTGGTCGCAGCGGGTGCGGTAGGCGCGGACAAGTCGAGGTCGAGCCCGGCGACCTGGCCGACGCGCAGCGTGAGCGCGTCCGAATTGCGCGTGCCGTTGCGCTGCTTGATCTCGAGCCGATAGGTGCCTGCACGCAATGAGGCAAAGTTGTACGCGCCGCGGGCATCCGCTGGCACGGTGCGCCGCAAGCCCGTGGAAATCTCGATCGCGCTGACCTCGACGACCGGATTGTCGGCGGGTGCGGTGATCGTGCCGCGCAGCGAGGCCTGGCCGACCTGCGCAGCCGCCGGGGCAGGCGCATACAGCAGCCCGCCGGACAGCGCAGTCAGCGAGACGACCGCCGCACGCAACATCATCTTGTTCATTGTAGTTCCCCTTTTCCCGATTGTTCGGGTTTCTTGTTGTGGACGTTGGAAAGATTCTGATTGGGCTGGGCACTCAGCCTCGGCCCGGTGGACTCGCGCACGATCACGATCGGTACGCGCTGCTCGACACCGCCATCGTCGTCGCCCGCGATCGCCTTCACGAGCCGGGCGACCGCGCTGGCGCCGAAGCTGGCGATGTCGATGCTCGCGGAGGTCAGCGACGGCGAGATCAGCCGGGTCAGTGGGATGTCGTCGAACCCGGCGATCGCGATCTGGTCGGGGACGACGATGCCGGTGCGCTTGAGCGTCATCATCGCGCCGATCGCCATCATGTCGTTGGCGGCGAAGATCGCGTCGATATCGGCGCCCTCCTCGACCAACGTCGCGGCGGCAGCGGCGCCCGATGGCTCCTTGAAGTCGCCGGCCAGCACGCGGAGCGGAAGCCCGGCGCGCGCGCACGCCTCCTGCGCGCCGCGCAGTCGTTCGTCGGCATCGATGTTGCCCGCGGGCCCGGAGATATGGACCAACCGCCGCCGGCCGGTCGCGATCAAATGCTCGACCAGCGCCGACGCGCCCGCGACATTGTCGATCCGCAATTCGGTGCGACCCGAGTGTCCGGGTGCGCAATTGACCAGCACGGCAGGCATGCCACGCGGCAGGTGCGCCAGCAGTTCGTCCGCAGACACCTGCGGCGCCATCACCACTAGCCCGTCGACGCGACCGCGCATCGCGTGCAACGCCGCGACACCGCGCTGCGCATCGCCGTGCATGACCATCATCATGCAGTACAGGCCGCGCTCGGACGCCTCGCGGTCCATGCCGCGCAACAGTTCGGAGAAGAATTCGCCGTGAAGGTCGGGCACCACGACGCCGATCATGCCCGACTTCGCCGAGCTCAGATGACGCGCCGCGGCGTGGGGGACATAACCGAGCCGCGAGGCGACGCGCTCGATGTGCTCGCGTACTTCGGGGCGCACGTTGCTGTGCCCGTTCAGCGCGCGCGACACGGTCGCCACCGACACCGCGGCTTCGCGGGCGATATCACGGACAGTGGCGTGCGGCATGAAGCGTCAGGATCCCCTCTTGCGCCGATCTTACGTCTCGCGACCGGCATCTTGTTCTTGATGTAACCGGTTACATGATCCAGAAGCAGGGATCAAGAACCTTGCGACGATCGTCTTTCCGGTGAGTGCCGGCGCGATCGCTACAGGCATGGACAGGGGTGAGCGGATGACTGCGGCAACAAATTCAACGGCGATTTCACGGCGGGCGATGATGATGGGCGCTGCCGCGGTGACGGCCTGGGCGGCGAGTCCCGCACGCGCGCTGCTTCAGCAGGCGAGGAGCGGTACGGCGGCATTGCCCGCGTCAGTCGAGGCGCTGATCGGCCGGATGACGGTGGTCGAAAAGGCCGGCCAGCTGACGCTGATGGCGGCCGCCTGGGCAGGTGGCGCGGCGACGTCGCTCAACCCGGCCGGCGGGACCGCCAGTTTCGATAGTCAACTTGCCGATGTTCGGGCGGGGCGGCTTGGTGGTGTGTTCAATGGCAACGGCGCAGTGATGGCGCAGCGGATGCAGACCGTTGCCATGCGCGAGTCGCGTTTGAAAATCCCGTTGCTGTTCGCGGCGGACGTCATCCATGGGCTGCGGACCGTGTTCCCGGTGCCGCTGGCCGAGGCGGCGAGTTTCGATCCGGAGCTGGCCCGGCGCACCGCGCGCGGCCGGGGCCGAGGCTGCTGCGTCGGGGATCGACTGGACCTTCGCACCGATGGTCGACATCGCCCATGACGCGCGCTGGGGTCGCGGCGTCGAGGGCGCGGGCGAAGACGTGCTGCTAGGCCGGATGATGGCCGCCGCCCGGGTGCGCGGGTTCCAGGGCGAACGCGGGCTTGCGGCACCCGATGCGGTCGCGTCGTGCGCGAAGCATTTCGCCGCCTATGGCGCGGCCGAGGCAGGGCTCGACTACAATTCGGTCGACATCTCCGAACGCACGCTGCGCGAAACGTATTTCCCGCCGTTCCAGTCGGCCTTTGCGGCAGGCTCGCCGACCGTCATGGCGTCGTTCAACGAGATCAACGGCGTCCCCGCCACCGCTAATCCCTGGCTGCTCACCGACGTGCTGCGCCGCGAATGGGGTTTCGGCGGGCTGGTCGTCTCCGACTATACCGGTGACGAGGAGCTGATCGCGCACGGTTTTGCCGCGGATGCGCGTGAAGCGACCAAGCTCGCCTTCATAGCCGGCGTCGACATGAGCATGCAGAGCGGGTTCTACCTCAAGCACCTGCCCGATCTGGTCGCGTCGGGCGATGTGTTGATGGCGCGGCTCGACGAAGCCGTCCGCCGCGTGCTCGCGTTGAAAGTGCAGCTCGGTCTGTTCGACGACCCGTTCCACCGGATCGATCCGCGCCGGGAGAAGACCCGTATTCGGACGCGCGAGAGCCTTGCACTTGCGCGTGAAGCGGGTGCGAAGTCGATCGTCCTGCTCAAGAACGACGGCGGCGTCTTGCCGCTGCCGCGCGCAGGCAAGCAGAATCGCGTTGATCGGTCCGTTCGCGGCCGGGCAGCACGACCTGATCGGCCCGTGGAACGTCTACGGCACCGATGCCGAGGCGGTCGATCTCGCAACCGGCGTTCGCGCCACCGTCGCCGATCCGTCGCTGGTCAGCGTCGCGCTCGGTTCGGGCGTGGACGAACTGCTGGCCGGCGGTATCGCAGCGGCGGTCGCTGCCGCGCAAGCCGCCGATATCGTCGTACTCGCGATCGGCGAAAGCCAACGCATGTCGGGCGAGGCGCAGTCGCGCGTCGATATCGTCATTCCGCCCGCGCAGATGGCGCTGGTCGAGGCAGTCGCGGCAACCGGCAAGCCGATCGTCGTTCTACTCCGCAACGGCCGCGCATTGGCGCTCGGCGGTGCCGTGCTCGAGGCCCCCGCGATCCTCGTCACCTGGTTCCTAGGCTCGCAGGACGGTCCGGCGATCGCCGACGTTCTGTTCGGCAAGACCGGGCCGTCCGCGCGCCTCCCAGTCTCGTTCCCGCACGCGACGGGCCAGGAGCCCTATCATTACGATCACAAGAGCACCGGTCGTCCCAACCCGCCGGGGTCGCTGACCGAATACAAGGCGCATTACCGCGAGTTCGCCAACGACGCGCTGTTCCCGTTCGGCCACGGCCTGACCTATGGCACGATCAGCTATTCAGGCCTCGACCTCGGTACAGCGCAGATGGCGAGTGACGGTGCGCTGATCGTGCGCGCGACGATCACCAACACCGGCACGTGGGCTGCCGAGGAAACGGTGCAGCTCTATATCCGCGACGTCGCCGCCAGCGTCACGCGCCCGGTCCGCGAACTGAGGGCGTTCCGTAAGGTTATGCTGAAGCCCGGCGAGCGTCAGGTCGTGGCGTTCACCCTGCGCAAGGCCGACCTGCTGTTCGTCGGACGCGACCTGAAACCGACCGTCGAGCCCGGCCGGTTCCAGGTCTGGGTCGCGCCCTCGGCGCAGGCCGAAGGCGTCTCCGGCGAGTTCACGCTCGCCTGACCTGCAACAGCGTATCGCGGCGAAGCGGGATGGCGATCACCGCCACCAGCATCGCCGCGATCAGCAAGGCGGGGCCCGCCAGCATCAGCCACCGGATCGCGTACAAGCTGTCCGAGCCTTGCGCCGCACCGGCCACGAACCCGTTCGCCTGATAGACCGCACCGATCGCGAACCCGGCGCCGGCCAGCGCAATCTTCTGCACCAGCGCGAAGCTGCCGAACGCCAGCGCCTCGACGCGTTTGCCGCTCTGCGCTTCGCCCCAGTCGACCGCATCGGGCAACAGCGTCCACGCCGCCACCGAGACGCCGACGAACGCCGCCTGCATCGCTAGCAGGAACGCTGCCGTCGCGGTGGTGCCGGGGCTTGCGATCAGCGCGAACCCGGCGGGCAACAGAAGCGCGAACACTCCAGCAACGATCCAGGCGGTCCGCGCACCCCGGGCTCTCGCGACCGCCGTCCAGAGTGGCACCGCCACCAGGCTGCCGAGCGCCATGCCGGCCAACGCGTGCGGGCCACCAGGTGCATCGTGGAGCACATAGCGAAAGAAATAGAGCACCGATTGGCTGGTCAGCGCGGTCGCGGCACCGCCCGCTGCCGCTGCGATATTGAGCGCGACGAACGCGCGATTGCGAACCAGTGCGCCAAGCCCGGACAGGATCCGGGGATGGTCGGATGTCGAAACGGGCGGTGTCGGTTCGGGAACCCGCCAGGCGATGACAATCAGCACCGGCACGCCCAGCATTGCGAGCAGCGCAGTCGCGGCGGCGTAGGTGCCGGTACCTCGGACCAGCCACGGCAGGGCCAAGGCGACCAAAACGCCTGCCGCTGCGCCGAACCCCATCCGCAGACCTGCCACCAACGAGCGCTCCCGGCTGGTCGGCGCGACCCGCGTCGTCCACGCGGCATAGGGTATGTTGGTGAAGGCATAGAGCGTGCGGAACACGACCTGTGTCGCCAGCGCCCAGGCGGCTGCACCAGCCGGGACCGCGAACATCGCTACGAATGCCAGCCCGAGCGGCAGCGCACCCCATCCGACTAGCCGACGATAGGAAAGCCGCATCCGCTCCGCTGCCGCGCCGGCGGCGAAATCCGCGATCCCGTCCCAGATCGCGCCGATCATGAAAACGATACCCGCGGTCGCCGGCGGCAACGCCAGCACGTCGATATAGTAGAATAGCAGATATAGACTGATCGCCTGCCAGTAGAGATTGAACGCGAAGTCCCCGGCACTGAACACTACCAGCGTGCCGCGCACGGACGACGATCTGCGACGTCGGATCATAGGGTCACGCGGTTGAAACGGCATTTCACGCAGGATCGCACGCAGTTGGACCGGCGGCGTCGGCCTAGGAGAATAACAACCGGGGCAACGCAATCTGCGAGTATCGCGAGGGGCGGTGGGGGAAGCGACATCATGCCGCGTCTTCGCGGCTCGTTTGCCCCGGCGCAACGGCTGACCGCGTCACTAAAGACTGGCATCGCAAAACACTGCCCTGTAAACAAAGGCATGCAGGCACATTCCGCGTTGAAACTTCTCGTCGTAGCGCTGGGTGCTCTGCCGTCGATCGCCACCGCGGGTGGGCCGCTGCTCGCGGCTGGACGATGGGATGTCACGTCCACCGTGGCCGACATCGCCATACCCGGAGCGCCGGGCTTCATCTTGCGGATGATGCGCGGCAAGTCGAAGGCCGAGCATAAGCGACTACCGCCGGCGCAAGGCGTCGAGGCTTTGTTGGTCCCCGATCCAAAGGCGGGGTGCAGGGTCGATAGTCAGCGCATTGCGGATGGCCGCTATGCACAGGCGCTCACCTGTCCACAGAAGCGCGGCGAGCCGATGCAGATTGCGCGCGCCGGCACGTACGACGGCAATGGCTTTGTCGGGCAGGCGACGGTCACGGGTACGACCCCGAAGGGCGCGATGCGGATCGTGTTGAACCAGCGCGCGGCGCGGATCGGCAACTAGGCTCAAACGCGACATTTTCGGCCGGATGGATCATCCCGCGATCGGTCCTGTATCAAGTTCAAAGTAGAGTTCTTCCGCAGCAACATCGCTGTGCGTGCAGAAGGACGTCGCAATGAGCCTCGAATACTCCCCGATCGTGTCAGCCGACCTGGATGAACCGTCTTATCAAGCCGTCGAAACGCGGCCTACACCCGCGCCACGCAGACTTTTCGAGGCCGCCGATCTGGAAACGCAGTTCGACCCCGCGAGCAATACCCTGTGGACCTATATGCGGCAGCGCGGCCGGCCCAGTTTCAATCCGGGGCTGCTGGCCGAATTCCGGCAATGGCAGGATGATATCTGCATCGCACAGTCATCTGGTGCCATGCCGATCCGCTATGTCGTACTTGGATCGCGTTTTCCCGGCGTCTTCTCGCTGGGTGGCGATCTCGACCTGTTCGCGGCACACATCCGCAACGGCGACCGCGGCGCACTGGTCCGGTACGGTCGGGCCTGTGTCGAGATCCTGCATCGCAACATGCGGAGCCTGGACCTTCCGATCATCACGATTGGCTTGGTCGAAGGCGATGCGCTGGGTGGCGGTTTCGAAGCCCTGTTGTCGTTCAACGTCGTCATCGCCGAGCGCGGCACGCAGTTCGGGCTGCCGGAAACCAATTTCGGTTTGTTTCCCGGGATGGGCGCGCACTGCTTCCTGTCGCGCAGGCTTGGTGCCGCACGCGCGGAGCATATGATCCTCAGCGGGCGGTCCTACAGTGCCGAAGAGCTGTACGATCTCGGTATCGTCCATGCTCTGGCAGACCCCGGCAAGGGACGCGCCGAAGTCGAGAGCTATATCCGCCAGAACCGACGTCGTCACAGCGGGCATTGCGCCATTTACGAGGCCTCGCGCTCGGTCAATCCACTGCCCCTGGCTGAACTGGAAACGGTCGTCGACCTTTGGGCGGATGCGGCGTTGCGGCTCAGCGAGGCGGATCTGAAATTGATGCGCCGGTTGGTCGGTGCACAAACCAGATTGCTGGAGAAGGCGGCGGCATGATCGCCGCGTTCATGATCGACCCTGTGCCTTGATGTCTTCACCGGCGAGCATGGTCGCGACCATGCTCGCCGGCATTGGCCGCGCCAGCAGGAAACCCTGCACCGCATCGCAGCGAGTCCGGCGCAACTGATCCAATTGGGCCTGCGTCTCGATCCCTTCGGCGACCGTCCGCATCCCGAGCTTTGCCGCCAGATCGATCACGGTCTGGACGATCGCGACCGATGCCGGGCTTTGCTCGAGATCGGCAATGAACGATCGATCGATCTTCAACGTCTGGAAGGGAAATTTCGTCAGGTAGCTGAGCGACGAATAGCCGGTGCCAAAGTCGTCGAGCGTCGTGCGAACATGGAGGCGATTGATCGCGTCGAGTGCGGCCAACGAGGCTTCGATGTCGTCGAGCAGGACCGATTCGGTGACTTCGAGCTCGAGCCGTTCCGCGGCGAGGTTGCTCGAGGCCAATGCACTCATGATGACCATCGGCAAATTGGCCGATCGCAACTGGATCGGCGACAGATTGACGGCGATCTTGACCTCGACCGGCCATGTGCTTGCGGTACGACATGCTTCGCGGATGACCCAACTGCCGATCGGCACGATCAGGCCATTGTCTTCGGCGATGGGAATGAACTCGGCCGGCGAGATTGGACCGTGACGGCGATTGGTCCAGCGCAGCAGCGTTTCGCAAGACAGCACGCGTTGTCCCGCGAGATCGAATATCGGCTGGAACATCAAGTGGAACTCGCCGCGCTCCAACGCACCCTGCATTTCGCTGGCGAGATCGCGGCTACGCTCGATCTTTTCATCCATCAACGGTTCGTAGAAACACATCTGTCCACGCCCGCTGTCCTTGGCACGATAGAGAGCGAGATCGGCATTCTTCAACAGCGTATCCGCGTCGGTTCCGTCGACGGGTGCGATCGCGATGCCCAGCGAGGCACCGACATGCAGCAGGCGCCCGTCGTGGTGAACCGCCTGCTCGACCAGTTCGATGATCGTCCGGCCGATCGTCGTCGCGGCGATGCGGTTCTCAACCTCGCAAACGACTGCGAACTCGTCACCGCCCAGTCTCGCAACAATCCCGGTGCTGCCAAACGCATCGTTCAACCGGTGCGCGACCCCTGCAAGCAGCGCATTGCCCGCAAGATGTCCGAACGAGTCGTTGATCTCCTTGAAGCGATCGAGATCGATCCAGTGGATCGTCAGCCATCGGTCCGCGCCGGAAAGTGCCCGCAACCGCGCCTCGAATTGTTCCCTGAACGCCGTTCGATTGGCGACCCCGGTGAGATCGTCGCGCCGCGCAACCGCGGCATGATACTCGGCCAGTGCGGCTTTTTCGCGAGAGACGGTGGTCGCCTTCAGGATCACGCCGTACGTCTGGAGGGTGATGTCCATCATCGCGACGACGAACAGCATGATCACGACCGCGAGCGCGACCTTCAGCGGATCGAACGAGACAATCAGACCTACTGCAAGCGGCAGGGACGCGAAGCATAGCTGGGACAGGGCAATCCAGGGGCGGCCGGCGTTACGTCCTGCGATCCCGGCCGCGTATCCGATCGTCGTCGTAACCGCGAGCAATTGCAGAACCGCGTCGTGCGTATTCACGAGCGTCAAAAGCCCGAACACGCCAAGCAAGCCCGAATAACACAACGCACCGAACCGGTAGAGCATCTCCTGGCGGTCGGTCTGCATCCCCGCCAGCACGCCCCTCCGTTTGGATCGCGGCCATATCCCGATCGCGTCGAACACCCTTACGCCGGCGACGAATGCAATCGCGACGGCGCACAGGATCATCGATCGGTTGCGGCTGACGAGCGCGACGATGGTCATGACGCCGCTGGATGTCAGCGCACCGATCACGAGCGACTGCGGGGACGCATAAAGCGATCCCACAAGGGTCTCGCGCACCGAGGCGGCGATCGCATGGTCGGAGTGCCTGAGCTGTCTCAGGCGTGATATCAGGCCGCTCATCCACGCTGCCATGAACGGCATAAGTGTAAAAGCAACGAACAAAACCCTTCAAGTCGGCCAAACTGCCAGATATTTTCGATCGAGCGCCTTTAGGGTTCATGAACGCGCCCGCGGTTAGCAAACGGCCAAGGTGGATCTTACCAATCCAATTTGCGCAGGCGCCAAGTGAAGGCGATCCGGCATCGAGAGCGTCAGCGGCCTGCTGATTCACCTCGCCGCTAGCGGTCGGTCTCGGTGACAAAATCGAGCGCATCGGCGGGCCCCACTTTCTGCTCGCCCGAGAACAGCTGGTCGAGCCGCGCATCGATCTCGCTGCGGTGATCGCGCGAGGCGAGACGGCGATAGGGTCCGATTGCAAGTTCGTCGCCGATCGCTGCCTTGATCCGCGTAAGTGCGGCTTCGGTCAGCACGTCGGCCTGCCTGAGTTCGATGCACAATTGGATCAAGCCGACCGCGGTCGCTTGTGCGCGCAAGCCGACGTTCGTCACGTCGTGATGCAGCCGTTTCTGCTTCTCGTAGGTGTTCGTCACTGCCGTCTCCCTGAGGGTAGCTGAGTGGATCTTCTACGACGGATCGTATCGGTCTCGACCAACGCAGCGCAACATCCTGATTATCATACGCATTCGATCAAGAGCGCAATGCCCTGATCGACGCCGATGCACGTGAATGCCATCGCATAACGGCCGCCGGTGCGGTGCAACTCCTCGACCGCGCTCATCGTGATCCGCGCGCGACATGCCGAGCGGGTGGCCGAGCGCGATCGCGCCGCCGTTCCTGTTCACCGGCGGATCATTAAACGGATCGATGCCGAGGTCGCGCAGCGTCGCGATCGCCTGGCTGGCGAACGCTTCGTTAAGTTCGATCACGTCGAGCGTGATGCCGCCGATCCGCATCAGCTTGCGCGCCGAGGTCGCGGTTATACAGGTTGTTCGCGGTGGTCGGCGTATTGCGATAGTATATCGCACCGGTCTGCCAGCTGAACTTCGAAGCGCTCGGTGTGCTGTGCATTTGCAGCTCATGTGTCACGAACTTGTCGTCCGGCGTCAGAATGGTCTGGTCGGCGTTGAACACCGTACCGCGTGCCACGATCGTCGCGTTCTGATACCAAGTGCGGACCGCGGGATGTAGGTGACTTCGACGGGCCCGAGGTCGAGTTTGAAGTTCGCCCAATATTGGCGGAAGTGGTTCTTGCCGGTGCCGCTGCCCTGCGACGTCGCGACCGTCGCGGCGGCGCCGCCGACTACGCCGGGGACGTCCTCGAGGATGTTCTTAAGTCCGTAGCGACCCTGGTGAAGCATCTCCGCGCACGGACGCACGGTGATCGCCGCCGCGGTCTTCTACGCGGTGTTGAACCGGCGCTCCGCCGTGACGATGATGTCCTGCAATGCGGAGGCGTCGACGGGCGCCTGGCCGGGTGTCGATGGGGGCACTGCCTGAGCGGGGCTGCCGAGGCGAGAGCCGCTTCGTCCTGCGGGTTCGCCGTGGACGGCGGGGCAGGGGAGACCGTCCTGCGCCATAGCCGGCGTGGCAGCGGCCATGGCAGCGGACGCAGCAATATGGCTGATGGGTGCTGAGCGCGATGCGTCCAGAAACTGCTGCAGGCCGAGCGGGGAAGCGATTACCGTGCGGTATCGATCGAGTACCCCCGGGGGGCAAGGCGGGGAAACTATAGCGTCACGTGCTTCGACGAGCATGACGAGCCGATGGGGGCGCTACTGAAAGCGCGGTCGCCGGTGAGGCGGGAGGCGACCCGTCGAAGGTTGGCACAGAGTGTGCCATTTCGTCCCGCCGCGTCGCAACGCCAACAGGGAATAAGAGGGTGATTTTAAGGGAAGGCCAGATTGCTAGCGAGCGCTAACCTAATCGATCATTGAAAAGGCTGGTGACCCCTACGAGAATCGAACTCGTGCTTACGCCGTGAGAGGGCGTCGTCCTAACCGCTAGACGAAGGGGCCGTGTAGCAGAAGCGGGCGTCTACGGAATGGGTCGGTAGCCGTCAAGACGGTTACCGACAATTCTTGCGACGCCCGCGTATTTTATCAGGCAGCGACCTTCTTGCGTTCGGCCATTTCCTCGTTGAGCATCTCGGCCAGCAGGAAGGCGAGCTCGAGGCTCTGGCTGGCGTTGAGGCGCGGGTCGCAGTGCGTGTGGTAGCGATCGGCGAGCGACTGCTCGGTTACATCGACCGCGCCGCCGGTGCACTCCGTCACATTCTGCCCGGTCATCTCGGCGTGGATGCCGCCGGCGTGCGTGCCCTCGGCGCGGTGGACCGCGAAGAAGCCGCGGACCTCGGCGAGAATCCGGTCGAACGGCCGCGTCTTGTAGCCGTTGGCGGCCTTGACGACGTTGCCGTGCATCGGGTCGCAGCTCCACACCACCGGGTGGCCTTCGCGCGTCACGGCACGGACCAGGCGGGGCAGGTTGGCCTCGATCTTGTCATACCCATAGCGCGTGATCAGCGTCATCCGGCCGGGTACGCGGCCGGGGTTAAGCGTGTCGAGCATGCGCATCAACGCGTCGGGCTCCAGGCTAGGCCCGCATTTGATGCCGATCGGGTTGCCGATGCCGCGGAGGTATTCGACATGCGAAGAGCCCTCGAAGCGCGTGCGATCGCCGATCCAGAGGAAGTGCGCGCTCGTGTCGTACCAGTCGCCGGTCAGCGAGATCCTGCCGGGTCAGCGCCTGCTCATACTGGAGCAGAAGCGCCTCGTGGCTGGTGTAGAAATGCGTCTGCGCGAGCTGTGGCACGGTCTCGGGATCGATCCCGCACGCCGCCATGAACTCGAGCGCCTCGCCGATCCGGTCCGCGGTCTCGGCGTATTTCTTCGACCACGGGCTGCGGCCCATGAAGTCGTGCGTCCAACGGTGGACCTGGTGGAGGTTCGCATAGCCACCTTGCGCGAACGCCCGCAGCAGGTTGAGCGTGGCGGCCGACTGCGAATAAGCGCGGATCATCCGCTGCGGATCGGGCGCGCGCTTCCGGCGTGAAGGCGATGTCGTTGACGTTGTCACCGCGGTACGAGGGCAGCTCAACGCCGCCGATCGTCTCGGTATCGGTCGAGCGCGGCTTGGCGAACTGACCCGCCATGCGGCCGAGCTTCACCACCGGGAGCTTCGACGCGAACGTCAGGACGACCGCCATCTGCAGGATGACGCGGAACGTGTCGCGGATGTTGTTAGCGCTATGCTCGGCGAAGCTCTCGGCGCAATCGCCGCCCTGGAGCAGGAACGCCTTGCCGGCAGCGACCTCGGCGAGCGACGCGGTCAGGTTGCGGGCCTCGCCGGCAAAGACGAGCGGCGGGAAGGTCGCCAGCTGGTCAGTCGCGGCGGTCAGTGCGGCCGCGTCGGGATAGGTGGGGAGCTGTCGTGCTTCGTGACGCGTCCAGCTGTCGGGGGCCCAGTTCGCGGCCATATCATGTCGTCCGGATGGTGAATTGTGCGGCTGGCCATGCGCGAAAACGCCTTTTCGCGCAACGAAGTAAAGCTTGTGGGGCTTAAGCAAGTGCCGTTGCGAGGCCACCATCGAGGGGTAGGCCCTTGAATGCGCCTGGTTTGCCCATTTATGTCGTAGCTGAGACGATTGGGAATGGCGCAATCGCTGTCCCTTCGGCATTAGCCGCGTATGGATATCCCTTTGCGTGTCATGATCGCGTTTTCAATCATCGCCGGCGTCATCGTGGTCGGCGTGCCTATGCTGTTGGTCCTTGCCCGTCGTCGCCGCGCAACCAAGCTGCGTCGGCGCGGCGTCAAGAGCTACAACCGCCAGCAACGCACCGAGCCCCTCAGCATCCGCTCGAACGGTCAATAGCCCTCGTCGAGATCGGCGACGTTCTTCATCGGTGTACCGGCGAGAAACGCGGCAAGATTTTCGAGGAACATCGTCGCCCCGCGTTGGAACATCGTCGTCTGGCTCCTGCCCGACAAGTGCATCGTCACGATCGCGTTCGGTGCGGACCAGAGTGGGTGGCCAGCGGGCAGGGGTTCGGGCTGAGTAGGGTCGAGAAACGCGCCGCCGATCGTTCCGCCCGCCAGCGCACTGCATAAGGCTTCGTCGTCGATCATGTCGCCGCGGGCGATGTTGATCAACCAGGCCGACCTTTTCATCTGCTGGAGTTCGGCATGGCCGATCATCGCCTGCGTGGCGCCGGTCGACGGTGCGGCGAGAATGATCCAATCGAACGCGCCGAGCCGGTCGCGCCAGGCATCCGCTGTGATCGTGCCATCGCGGCCGGTCCGCGAGACGCCCGTCACCCCGACGCCAAACCCGGCAAGCCGGTCGCCGATCAACCGGCCGATCGTACCATAGCCGATGACCAGCGCCTTCGTCCCCTCGAGCTCGATCTTCCCTGGCGCGTCCTTGAGCCATTCGTGGCGATCGTACGCCCGCAACACCGTATCGAAGCGCTTGGCCGCGACCAGCACGCCCATCACGGCATATTCCGCCACCGTCACCGCATTGATCCCCGCGCCGTTGGTCAGCGTGACGTCATTGGCCTTGAGGTGTTCGAGGGGAAACGCGTCCAGCCCAGCATAGATCGTCGATACCCACGTCAACCGGGGCCCTGCCGCCCGGATCGCCTCGGCAACGAGATGGGTCGGCTGCATGTCGACCCAGGCGATGTCGGCATCCGCGATCATCGCCTTCGCATCGTCCGGCGTCGAAAACCAGGCGACGTCGAGCGTCGTCGGGAGATGGGGTTCGAGGAGCGGGCGAGCGGCTGCGGGCAGGACGGCTTTCATTCGCTCAGCATCGGTCGTGGACGGAGCCTGTCAAGTGCCGTGATCGGTGCCGGTACCTCGTCGCCACCTCGTCGCATTGCCGGACGTCCTGACCGTCATCCGCCGGTCACCGCGGCGACATTGTCGTCGCCGTTACGGTCTACGTAGAAATTATAGGGATCGACCCCGGCGAATGCGGGCTTGCGCGTCGTGATGATGCGGATGACCTGTTCGCCCGAGTGGATCGGGCGGCGTTCCTTCAGGATGACGTCCTTTGTCGCAAAGCTGCCAAGCCCGGGACGCTGATCGAACACGCCGACGTCGATCATATCCGACAACGGTGCTTCGGTTTCGACGCCTGCACCATTTGCATGAGACTTGGTGGCTTTGATCGTCAGTAGCGTTTCGAAACGGCCGTCGGATCGCTTGCGCGTAACGGCTGCGGTCGTCTTCAGGTCGTACACGGTGATCCGGTCGAGCAGGTCGAGCACGAGTTCTCTTTCCGCCGGGGTTCGCGCCAACGACAGGAACCCGTCGACCAGATCGAGCGAGCGCGGATATGGCTTGCCCTTGAACCGATACCGCGCAAGCAGGCCGCGCAGCATCGCGTTGACCCGCGCCTCGCCAAGCCGATCCTGGAGAAGATACATCACCAGCGACCCCTTGCGGTAGTGGATGTACCCCTGGCCCTCGACCCGGTCGAGCGGGACTTCTTCGACGACCTCGCTACCACGCGAACGCAGATAGCTGTCGAGTTCATACTTCAGGAAACGACGAATCTTGTCGTCGCCATATTGATGTTTCATCACCATCAGCGCCGAATATTGCGCCATAGTCTCGATCAGCATCGAGCCGCCCTGCATATCCGCGCTGACCAGTTGATGACCCCAATATTGGTGGCCTAGCTCGTGTGCGGTGATGTAGCTGATATAGTCGACCTTGGCCGGATCGCGGTTGTCGGCAATGAACCCGAGCCGTTCCGAATAAGGGATCGTGCCAGCGAAAGCCTGCGCATAGCTCGCATAGCCCGGATATTCGAGGATGCGGGCATAATCGAACTGATAAGGCCCGAAATTGGCGCGGTAATAGCGGAGCGAACGCTGCATCGCGTCGAGCATCCGATCGACGTTGAAGGCATGCTGCGGATCGTAATACACCGTCAGTGCAGTGCCGTCGGCGGTACCGTTCTTCTGCGCGTATGCCGCTGACTGGACCGAGAAGAAGGCGAGGATCGGAACGGTCGAGACGAACCGGGCAGTGCGCCGCCCGCCAGCGATGGCGTCCGAGACTTTCCGACCCGGCGCGATCGGGATCTGGCTGGCGAGCGTCGAGACGGTGATGTCGGAACGAACCCATGGTGCGTTGCCCAGCAGGTTGCGGTCCTGTGCAGTGCGATCCTCGAGCTTGGCGGGACGCAGTTCGGGCGTCAGGCCGTATTTGCGCCGTTTCGAACGCTCCTCGAGCAGACCGTCCTTGCTCATGCCGATCTGCGGCGCGAATTCGCGATTCTCCAGAAACGTACCGTTGGCCACCACGCGCGTGTCGTCGCCCGTGGCGACGAGGCCGCGTTGCCAGCGGGTCGTGTGGAACGTCAGCGTGCCATGCGCGCCCGGCGCAAGCGGAGTCGCGAACCGGTAGATACGGTATTGCAGGTCGGAATCGTTCATCACCAGCGTAGCGCCGGGAATGGCGACCACCCCCAGCCGGGTCCTGTCGTCGGGCAGGCGAACGTGAAGGTCGCGTACCGGCGCTCCGCTATCGTTGACGAACGCGTAGGCGCCGTCGGTCTCGAGCCGGCGTTGGTCGGGATAGAGCGCGACGTTCAGCCGGATATCCGTGACCGAAGGCTGCTTCACGCCGAGATAGCGTAGATATTTTTTCTCGTAGAGCGCTTGGCGCGCCTCGCCGTCCTGCTTGGTGCGATAGACGCTCAGAACGTCCATCTGGTAGTACAGGAAGACGCCGGTCGCAGTGGCCATGATGAGCGCACCGGCCAGGACCGCGCCGGGCGTGCCGATCAGACGACGTGGCACCTGCACGAGCCGCACCCGCAGCCGGGTTTCGGTGCCGCGCCGCCAGAGCAGATGCGCGAACACGCACAGGCCCAGCGCAATCGCGCCCCAATACAGCCGCAACCACCATGCCCGCGCGCCACCAATCTGTGCGCCGTTCATGTCCGACAGCGTAACGGTGCCGACCGTGCCATATTGGTAGAGTGGGTGTTCGAAGCCCATGTTGGTCAGCGTGATCGTGCCGACGAGGTAGAGGACCATGATCGCCCAACCGATATATTTGTTCGGACTGAGCGCCTGGACGAACACCGCCAGCACCGCGAGGATCACGGCATCGACGGTCATCGGCAGCACCCACCACGCGACATAATGGCCGAGCGCCAGATCGGTCTGGCCGCGCGAAAGCTGGACGACGCACGCAGTGACGACCGCCACCACGGATGTCGCGAACAGCACGCCGGTGATCGCCAGGACTTTCGGCACGAGATACGCCCAATTGGGCAGCGGGGTAGCGTCGACGATCTCGTGCATCCCGCGCTCGCGGTCGCGCCAGACGAGTTCGCCCGAATAATAGATCGCGATGATGAGCGGGATGATGCTGAATGCACCCTCCAGCGTCCCGATCACTGCAAAGGTCAGCGGGCGGATCGCGGTACCGTACATTTCGTTGGACGAGAGCAACGCGGCCAGCGCGTTGAAGATGCCGATCAGCATCAGCACGAGGAATGCGGGACTGCGGAACACGAGCGCCATCTCGAACCGGCAGCGCTCGCGAAGGCGGGTCCAGCCCGCGGCGGCGGGACGCGCCGCGGGGAGCTGGTCGACCAGCAGCGGCGGGGTGGCGGCGAGCTTTGCGGTCGTCCGGCGTTGCCGGCGAAGCGCTCGTTTCGAGACGCCACGCTCGGCGAACGAAAAGCGGACATAGGCGATGCCGATCGCGACGAAGCCGATCAGGATCGCGAACAGCCGGTTCCACACCAGCACGCCCGTAAAGGGGGCAGGCCGGCATTCGCCTCGCTGGCGGTGAAATAGCGCGTGGTGCTCGCAAACGCGCCAAGCCCGAACGGTTCGAGATAGCTGCCGACCGCGCGCCATTCCGGTTTCGCCCGCAGCACCGCGTTGATCGCGAGGTACAGGACCAGGAGGACGATCACGCCCAGATAGCTGTACATCATCGACCGCGTCATCGTCGCCACCGCGAAGAAGATCGCGGAGGTCATGAACACGCTCGGCAGCGCCAGCAGGAAATACGCGTAGGCATAGTCGCCAAGACGATTGGGTCCGAGCCGTTCGGCATCGACCCACGGCATCATCGACCCCAGCCAGATCGCCAACGGGATCGCGACGAACGCCAATGCCGCGGCACCGAACGCACCCAGGAACCGCGCGGTCAGATAGTCGAACTTGCTGACGCGCGTCGACCGGACCATCGGCCCGAACCCGCTCTCGTCATCGCGGACGATCACGTTGGCGACGAAGGCTGTCGTCACGAACATGAAGAACAGCGACATGATCAGATGGACCTGGGCGATCGCGAC
Source organism: Sphingomonas sp. LR55 (assembly GCF_036856015.1). Classification (NCBI taxonomy): domain Bacteria; kingdom Pseudomonadati; phylum Pseudomonadota; class Alphaproteobacteria; order Sphingomonadales; family Sphingomonadaceae; genus Sphingomonas; species Sphingomonas sp. LR55. The sequence continues at coordinate 1,427,661 of NZ_JASPFO010000001.1, read as the reverse complement.
CGGTGCATTCTTGTGGATATTGGCGCCGCTGCCGATCTGGATCTGCTCGATCGTCATCGATCCGAAGCTGAGCAGGAAGAACAGGATCGCGACGGTCCAGAAGACCGGGTTGCGCAGCTGATAGCGCAGTTCGAAGCGGGAGATCTGGCCGAACATCAGGCGGCGACGAACTGGTCGGACGCTGCTGCCGGTATTCGCCGCGACCTAGCGAGCGTCGAGAAATAGACGTCCTCGAGCCCGCCATGTGCGGCGGCGAAGCCATCGCCGGGATCGTCGGGCGACAGGATGTGAATGATCGTCCGGCCAGCGAACAACCGTGTCGAGATCACCTCGTAGCGCAGCTTGGCCTCGTCGAGTTCGTCCCGACCGATCGTCTTCGCCCAGACCTGGCCGCGGGTCCGCTCGATCAGGTCGAGGGGCGCGCCTTCGAGCTGGATCCGTCCGCCCGCCAGCACCGCCATCCGCGGGCATAGATCGGCGACGTCCTCGACGATGTGCGTCGACAGGATCACCACGACGCTCTCGCCGATCTCGGCCAGGAGGTTGAGGAAGCGGTTGCGTTCCTCCGGGTCGAGCCCGGCGGTCGGTTCGTCGACGATGATGAGGCCCGGGTTGCCGATCAGCGCCTGCGCGATCCCGAAACGCTGGCGCATGCCGCCCGAGAAGCCGGCGATTGCCTTTTTGCGGACGGACCAGAGGTTGGTCTGGTTGAGCAGCGTCTCGACCGTCTCCTTGCGTTCGCGCGCCGAGGCGATTCCTTTCAGCACCGCCATGTGATCGAGCATGTCGTAGGCCGACACGCGCGGATACACGCCGAAATCCTGCGGGAGATAGCCGAGCGTCTCGCGCAACGCCTCCGGGTTGGCGATCACGTCGATATCGCCGAACCGGATCGTCCCCGAGGTGGGGGTCTGCAACGTTGCCACCGTCCGCATCAGCGTCGACTTGCCCGCGCCATTGGGACCCAGCAGTCCGAACATGCCGTTGGGGATGCTCAGCGTCACGTCATCCAGCGCGCGCGTGCCATTGGCATAGACGTGCGTGACGTTGACCAGATCGAGCATGTGGAACCCCCGTTCGTTTCGAAGGCGCAACCTATCAAGTGTATTGCCGTTGTAAAGCGCTCAGACTGAGGGGATGTCGCGGGCGCGGTGGCGTATGATGGATTTGAGGGGCGGCGAGTCAGCACGATCCTTGTGTTTCAAAGACGTCGCTAGGCGGCGGGTAGTTGTGCCGATCCTCGGTTGTCCGCACGCCAACATGCGGAAAACAATCTTGTATTGTTGGGCTGGCCCCGACAGAGACGCGGGGCGGTCGGCGTGGAAAAGGCGGAATGGTGTCGAAGGAATTCGCGTTCTTGGGCGACGGCGGGCGACTGGCGACGCTGATCGGCGAGACGGACTGGGCGTCGACCCCGCTCGGACCGATCGACGGCTGGCCGCAATACCTCAAGACCGCGACCTCGATCATCCTGCGGGCGCCGGTGCCGATGGCGTTGTTGTGGGGCAGCGACGGCGTCATGATCTACAACGACGCCTATGCCGCCATCGTCGGCGCCCGGCACCCCGCGGGTTTGGGGGCAACGGTTCATGCTGCGTGGCCCGAGGCGCGGGCATTCAACGAGCATGTCCTGCGCGTCTGCCTGGCCGGCGAAACCCTGTCGTTCGCGCGGCAGGAGATGTCGCAATATTTTCCGACGCACGATCACGCGGTCTTTCTCGATCTCAATTACTCGCCGGTGCTCGATCATGATGGCGTGCCCGGCGGCGTGCTCGCCGTCGTCGTCGAGACGACCGACGCGGTGCTCGCCGAGCGCGGGCTGCGGGGAGAGACGCACACGCTCGAGACGCTCAACCTCACCGGCGCGGCGCTGGCGGCCGAACTGGAACTGGAGCCGCTGATCCAGATGGTCACCGATGCGGGCGTCAAGCTGACCGGTGCGCAGTTCGGAGCGTATTTCCACAACCTGATGGATGAGACGGGCGAGAAGCTGCATCTGTTCACGCTGGCCGGCGCCGAGCGCGCGGCGTTCGAAGCGCTCGGGCGCCCGCGTGCGACCGCGGTGTTCGGCCCGACCTTCCGCAACGAAGGCGTGATCCGCTCGGACGATATCCTCGCCGATCCGCGCTATGGTCGCAGCGCGCCGCATTACGGAATGCCGAAGGGGCACCTGCCAGTCCGCAGCTATCTGTCGGTGCCGGTGACGTCGCGATCGGGGGCCGTGCTCGGCGGATTGCTGTTCGGGCATTCGGCGGTTGGGCGGTTCACCGAGCGGCACGAACGGCTGTTGGTCGGGGTCGCGGCGCAGGCGGCGATCGCGATCGACAATGCACGGCTGTTCAAGGCGGTCCAGGACGTCAACGACACGCTGGAGCAGCGCGTGGTCGAGCGTACGCTGGAGTTAACCGAGGCGCACGAAGCGCTTCGCCAGGCGCAGAAGATGGAGACGCTGGGCCAGCTCACCGGCGGGATCGCGCATGATTTCAACAACCTGCTGACGGTCATCCGCGGATCGGCCGATCTGCTCAAGCGCCCCGACCTGACCGAGGATCGCCGGACGCGCTATATCGCCGCGATCGCCGATACCGCCGACCGTGCGACCAAATTGACGAACCAGCTGCTCGCGTTCGCCAGGCGATCGTCGCTGACGCCGACCATCGTCGATGCGCGGACGATCCTGCACGGGATGACCGACATGATCGCGACGCTGTCGGGCGCCTTCATCGAGGTGTCGATGCGGCTTCCCGACGAGCCTTGCCTGGTCAACGCCGACGCCAGCCAGCTCGAGACCGCGATCGTCAACCTGGCGGTCAATGCGCGGGATGCGATGCACCAGCGCGGCCGCCTAACGATCGACGTCGATGCCGCGCAACGTATTCCGGCGGTCCGCGGTCACGCGGCACAGCGTGGGGATTTCGTCAGGATCGCGATCCGCGATACCGGCACGGGCATCGACCCTGCGCATATCGAGCACATCTTCGAACCGTTCTTCACGTCCAAAGCAGTCGGCCACGGCACCGGACTTGGGTTGTCCCAGGTCTTCGGGTTCGTCAAGCAATCGGGCGGTGAAGTGATCGTCGACAGCGTCCCGGGCGAAGGCGCGACGTTCGCGCTGTATCTCCCGCGCGAGCGTAACACGACGCCGATCATCGCCGATCCGGAGCCGGCCATCTGTCCCGAGCAGGTCTCGCTGCGTATTCTCGTGGTCGAGGACAATCCGGATGTCGGCAATTTTGCGATCTCGGCGCTTGCCGATCTGGGTCACGCCATCGTTTTTGCGCGCGATGCCGAGGAAGCGCTCGACATACTCGACGGGCAAACCACGAGGTTCGATGTCGTTTTCTCAGACGTGATGATGCCGGGCATGACCGGGATCGAGCTCGGGCGCGAGATCCGCCGGCGCTATCCCGAGACCGCGATCCTGCTGACCAGCGGGTATAGCGAAGTCATTTCGCGCGAGGGCTCGCACGGATTCGATCTGTTGCGGAAGCCGTATTCGATGGGCGAACTTGCCGCTGCGCTTCAGCGCGCAACGTCGGCGTTTGTCGAGTAGATCCCGTCAGTCGACCGACGGCGCGGCGCAATAGGCGGCGACCATCGTCCGGATATCGACCTTCGCCTTCAACCGGGCAGCCAGCAACGCGGTGCCGCTGATCTTGCGCTGGACGAACAGCGTGTCGATCGGCGGGAGGTGCCATGTCTCGCGATCGCGCGCGATTTCGGTGCCCTGCTCGCGGAGCACGCCGACGAACGCGCGGTCGCCAAAGTCGAACGGGCCGGGCTTGGCGAGCTCGCCGAGGATCACGTCGATCATCCGGTCGACCAAGGCACGATGCCGGACCACCGCCGCCTCGCCGAGGAAACCCGCAGCGATGGCGGCCTCGCGAACCGCATCGCGGTCTCCCGCCAGTGCGGCGGCAAGCAGGCGGCGATAGCCTTCGCCGGTTTCCGCAGGCAGCGGGCGCGCCGCACCGAAATCGAGCAGGACGAGCTTTTGAGTATCCGGCTGCCAGCGGTAATTGGCGAAGTTCGGATCGGTCTGCATCAGCCGCCAGTCGAACAATTCTCGTAGGACCAGCGAGATCAGATCGTGCATCACCCGGTCGCGCACCGCCTGCGGGGCGGTTTCGAGCGACTCGACGGGCACGCCGGTGACGAAGCTCATCGCCAGCACGCGCGGTGTCGTCAGGTCGGCGACCAGCGCCGGCACGACGAACGCGCTCTCGTCCGCCAGCAGTTCGCCGTAGCGCGCGAGCATCGTCGCCTCGCGCAGATAGTCGGCCTCCTCGTGGAGCTGGCGCTTCGCCTCGTTCAGCAGCGGGGCGATGTCGAGCGACTTGGGCAACAGCCCCGACACGCGGAGCAGCGTGGCGACGTTGTCGACATCGGCGTCGATGCTGTCCTTCACGCCGGGATACTGGACCTTGATCGCCAGTTCGGATCCGTCGGGCAAGCGCGCGCGGTGGACCTGGCCGATCGAGGCGGCGGCAACCGGGTGCGCCTGGAAATGCGCGAACCGACGCCGCCAGTCCTTGCCCCATTCGGTGGCGAGCACGCGGTCGAGCTGTTGCGGCGGCATGTGGTGCGCGTTGTTGCGAAGCTTGGCGAGGATCGTCGCGAGCTCGGGCGGGAGCATGTCGCCCGCGTCCATCGAGATCATCTGACCGAGCTTCATCGCCGCGCCGCGCAGATGCGAGAGCTGATCGGCGACGCGCGTGGCGTTGGCGGGGGTAAGCAGCAGGTCGCCCATGCTTGGACGTTCGCCACTGGCGAGCCGCCGTGCACCTTCCGCGACGACCCCGCCGGCGACACCACCCGCGAGACGTCCGAAAACGCCGAGACGCGCGAGACGGCCACTGGGAATCGCGCGTCCTGCGCTGGCTTTGCTGCCGCGGTCTTCGGTCAAATCACATCCTTCAGTCGCTGGGCGCGACCTTCGACCAGGATATGGGGCGGGAGAACGGGGGCGCAATTGATGTGAGTCACCGCGGATCGATAAGGTCACGATCCGCCCCCGGCAGGGGGAGGTGGCAGGCGCAGCCTGACGGAGGGGGAGGGAGGGGAAACATACGTTCCGGGTCCTCCCGCTCCGTCGCCTTCGGCGCCACCTCCCCCTGGCGGGGGAGGATCGACTGGCGTTCTATTCTGCGTCGGTCAGGCGAACCGTCGCTGTTGCGGCCTCCAGCGGATCCGCAAGGATCGTTTCGCCGAGCGATGCCAGCACCGCGGCCGCAAGCGCGTCGAGGCCGTAGGGCTTCTCCAGCATGATCGCATCGGTTTCGTCCGCGACCGACGCCGTATCCCCCGTCGCGAAGACGATGCCGACGCCAGGCCGCAACGCCCGCGCGGTCCGTGCGAAGTCCGGCCCGGACACGCCCGGCAGGTTCACGTCGGTGACCAGCGCATCGATCGGCACGGTCTGGAGCGCGGTCATCGCGTCCTCCGCGCTGGCCGCGTCGACCACCACGAAGCCGCTGCCCTGCAACATCTCGGCGGTGTTGGCGCGGATCAGCGCGTCGTCCTCGACCAGCAGCACGGTACGGCGGGCAGGCGTGTCGAGCCGACGATCGGCCTCGATCCGTGCGTCGCGCGCGGCCTTGGCGGCGGGGCTGCCCGAGCGCTGGCGATTGGCGAGCACCTGGCGGAATTTCCGCGCGAGGGCTTCCCGCGTGTATGGCTTCGACAACAGCTCGAGACCCGCATCGAGCTTGCCGCCATGAACGATCGAGTTCTCGGTATAGCCAGACGTGAACAGCACCGCGAGATCGGGCAGGCGTTCCTTGGCCTTCCGCGCGAGTTCGGGGCTTTTCAGCGTGCCGGGCATCACGACGTCGGTGAACAGGATATCGATCGGCACGCCGCTCTCGACCACGTTCAGCGCGCTGGCCGCATCGACTGCCTTCAGCACGCTGTAGCCGAGATCGGTCAGCAACTCGACGACCGTGCCGCGCACCTCGTCGTCATCCTCGACCACCAATACGGTCTCGGTGCCGCCGGAGATCGGGCTGGCATCGGCGACGACCTCGACGTCCTCGCTCTCCATCGCGCGGGAGGTAGAGCTTGATCGTGGTGCCTTCGCCGACCTCGGAATAGATCTTCACATGGCCGCCGGACTGTTTGACGAAGCCATAGACCATCGACAGGCCGAGGCCCGAGCCCTTGCCCTCGCTCTTGGTCGAGAAGAACGGTTCGAAGACCTTTTCGATGATCTCCGGGCTCATGCCGGTGCCGGTGTCGGACACGGCGAGCATGACATATTGTCCTGCCTCGACCTCGTCATGACCCTGTGCATAACTGTCGTCGAGGTGCGCGTTGCCGAGCTCGATCGTCAGCTTGCCCTGGCCCTCCATCGCGTCGCGCGCATTGATCGCGAGGTTCAGGAGCGCGTTCTCGATCTGCGCGGGGTCGATGAAGGTGTTCCACAGGCCACCGCCGACCACGGTCTCGATCTCGATGCCTTCGCCGATCGCGCGACGGAGCATGTCGTCCATGCCGCGCACGAACCGCGTGACGTTGACGACCTTAGGCTCGAGCGCCTGGCGACGCCCGAACGCGAGCAGCTGCGCGGCGAGCTTCGACCCGCGCGAGACGCCGGCCATTGCATTCTCGACCCAACGTTCGGCGCGCGCGTTGCCGGCGAGATTCTTGCCGAGCAGCTGGAGATTGCCCGAGACGACCTGGAGCAGGTTGTTGAAATCATGCGCGACGCCGCCGGTGAGCTTGCCGACGGTCTCCATCTTCTGCGACTGGGCGAGCTTGGCTTCGGCCTGGCGACGTTCGTCGATCTCGCGGATGACGCGCGCTTCGAGCGTCTCGTTGAGCTGGCGGAGCTGATCCTCGGCGCGCTCGCGGTGGCGGACTTGCCGCGCGAGCGCCTCGGCCTGTTCGCGCAAGGCGGCCTCGGCAGCGCGCTGATGCGTGATGTCGGTGTGGACGCCGACCCATTCGAGGATTTCGCCGGCGTGGTCGAACATCGGCAGGCCGCGTACCGCGAAAGTGCGCCACGTCCCGCAGTGCCGACGGACGCGGTGCTCGAAAACGAACATCGACTTGCTAAGGACGGCGGCAGTCCACGCCTTGATCGTCGACGCCACATCGTCCGGGTGGATCGCGTCGGCCCAGCCGAAATTCTGGTATTCGTCGATCGACTGGCCGGTCAGCGCCGCCCAACCGGGCTGTTCGCCGATCATCCGGCCATCCGGGCTGTTGGTCCAGAGTACGCCGTGGACCGCGTCCATCGCGGTGCGGAAGCGGCCGTTGCTGATGCCGATCGCCGCTTCGCGCTCGGCGCGCTCCTCGACGTCGATGCCGAGCACGTAGATGCCAGGGATCGCGCCGTCCGCCGCGATGTGTGGCACGTAACGAAATTCGGCACGGCGCGCGCGACCGTCGCGGTGCGGAAAGACGGTCTGCGCGGTGAAGCTTTCGCCGGCCAGCGCCCGGTCGAATGAGGGGCGGCGATCCTGATAGACCGCGTCGCCGAGGACGTCGCGGACGGGTCTGCCGATCATGGCTTCGGGGTTGGCGCCCAGCCACTCCTCGTACTGCGCATTCGCCAGGCGATAGACGTGATCGCGGTCGATGTACGAGATCAGCATGGGCACCGCATCGGTGATCCGGCGCAGTTCGGCTTCGCTGGCGGCGAGACGGTGCTCGGCTTCGACCCGGCCGGTATTGTCGACCATCGTGCAGAGCACGCCGCCGACGCCGGCATGCGGGCGGTAGACGGGCGTGTAGAACAGGTCGAGCGTCAGCGTCTCGGGGCCGTCGGGGCGCTGGAACAGGATCGGCTGATCACGATAGGCGACGGTCTCGCCGCGGAAGCCGGCTTCGAGGACGCCGCGATTCCAGTCCCAGACTTCGGGGAATGCGGTCGCGACCGGGCTGCCGAGCGCGGCAGGGTGACGATCGCCGGCCACGGCACGGTAGCTGTCGTTGTAGAGCATGATGTGCTCAGGTCCCCACATCACGACCTTGGCGACCGGCGAGTTGAGGATGTTGGCGAGCGTGACGCGGAGCTCGGCGGGCCATGAGTCGATCGGGCCGAGCGAGGTCGCGCTCCAGTCGCGCTGGCGGACCAGCATGCCGCATTCGCCGCCACCGATCAGGCTTTCGCTCGACGATGTCGCTGCGCCGTCACGCATCCGTTCGAGCGCGGTGCGGAGAATAGTGGTGGCGTCGCCGTGACCGGCGGCGGTGAGATCGTCGATATAGCCTGCAAGGTCGTCTGGCAGGGAAATGGTGCGCGACGCGACTGGGGTTGTCATGCCGGACTAGTGCGTATGCGACGCACGCGTGTCAATGAATTCGCGTGGTTAGGGATGGCATGCGCCGTATCCAGACACCCGTCACCCCAGCGAAAGCTGGGGTATCCCCGTGACGAGCGATCCTTGCGCCAAGCTTGATACCCCAGCTTTCGCTGGGGTGACGGCGTTTGAATGCGTCGGCCGCAGCAGCTTCCGGCGGACACCGTGCCACCGGCATAACCCAAGAGGGCGCTTCCGTACGGCAGCGCCCTCTTCCCTATCACTTCGAGTCGATCAGCCCTCGGTGCGCGGCAGGTTCAGCGGGTTGCCGTGCTTGACCGCCTTGGGCAGCAGTGCGTCGGGCAGATCCTGGTAGCAGACCGGGCGCAGGAAGCGCTCGATCGCCGCGGTGCCGACCGACGTCGTGCGTGGGTCCGAGGTGGCCGGGAAGGGGCCGCCATGCACCATCGCCGGCGCGACCTCGACACCCGTCGGCCAACCGTTTGCGAGGATCTGCCCGGCCTTGCGCTCGAGCACCGGCAGCAGCGCGGCGGCGTCGGCATAGTCGCCCTCGTCGATCTGCAGCGTGATCGTGAGCTGACCCTCGATCTTTTCGAGCACGCTGTGAACCTCGGCGAGATCGGCGCAACGGACGATGATCGAGGCTGCCCCGAACACTTCGTGCGACAGCGCCGGGTCGGCGACGAACGCCTTGCCGGTGGTCGAGAACAGCGCGGCGCGACCGCGGTTTGCGCCCTCGGCCTCGGTGCCGCGCGCGAGTGTCTCGACCGAGTCGTGCCCGGCGAGCGCCGATACGCCCTGTTCGTAGCTGGCATGGATGCCCGGGGTGAGCATCACCTGCGGCGCGGCCTCACCCAAGGCGGCAGCCGCTGCCTCGACGAACACGTCGAGATCGGGGCTCTCGACCGCGACGACGATCCCGGGGTTGGTGCAGAACTGCCCCGACCCCATCGTCAGCGACCCGACATACGCCTTGCCGAGCGCCTCGCCCCGCGCCGCGAGCGCTGCCGGGAACAGGATGACCGGGTTGATGCTGCTCATCTCGGCATAGACCGGGATCGGCTCGGGACGTGCTGCGGCGAGCTTGACCAGCGCGAGGCCACCGCCACGCGACCCGGTAAAGCCGACCGCCTTGATCCGCGGATCGGTCACGAGCGCCGCGCCGAGCTCGTTCGCCGGACCCTGAACCAGCGAGAACACGCCCTCGGGCAAGCCGCACTTGGCGACCGCGGCCTGGATCGCCTTGCCGACCATCACCGACGTGCCGGGATGCGCAGGGTGTCCCTTGACCACGACCGGGCAACCGGCCGCCAGCGCGGAGGCGGTGTCGCCGCCCGCGACCGAGAAGGCGAGCGGGAAGTTCGACGCCCCGAACACCGCGACCGGACCGACCGCGATCCGACGCTGGCGCAGATCGGACCGCGGCATCGGCTTGCGGTCGGGCTGTGCCTCGTCGATTACGACCGACGCCCAGGTGCCGGCGCGCAGATGCTTGGCGAACAGGCGAAGCTGGCCGGTGGTACGACCGCGCTCACCCTCGAGACGCGGGCGGGGCAGGCCACTCTCTTGGATCGCGCGCGCTACGAGCGGCTCGTGGATCGCCTCGATCTCGTCGGCGATCGTCTCGAGAAATACTGCGCGAGCCTCGGGATCGATCTCGCGGAAAACGTCGAACGCCGCTGCGGCGAGCGTGCAGGCCTCGGCGACATCGGCCTCGCTCGATACCGCGAACGCGGGCTCGATCTTTGCATCCGTTGACGGATCGATCGCGAGGAAGGTGACGTCGCTGCTCACGGCGCGCGCGCCGATCGGGAAGGTGCCGTCCATATCAATTCTCCAGGTCAGTCGATGCCCGCCGGATCATCGCGTCGAGGCCGGCGAGCGTTGCGCATGCAGTATTAGTGGGAGCGGTAACACGCAAGCGCAAGCCAAGCGTGATCACGGTGCAACGGCTTCGATGATGTTGTAATCACGGCGCCACGACCGACGGAAGGATGCTTTCAAACCGGGTTTGCCCCGCGAGGGAATGGGTGAGCGTAAGATCGCCGTTATGGCCGCGAACGATCTGGCGAGCGAGGGCCAGCCCTATTCCGCTGCCCGCCTGTTTCGTCGTGAAAAAGGGTCGGAAGATGTCCTTCAGGTTCTCAGCAGGAATACCGGGTCCGTTGTCCGTCATGGTTATGCGCGTTTCGCCAACGCGGGCCTGGATAGCCAGCGTGACGTGAGGAGTGGGCGTGGCGTCCAACGCCTCCGCTGCGTTTTGCAGCACCGCCCAAATTGCGGCGGTCAACTGATCGGGATCGGCCAGCAGAAACGCCGGCGCCTCCTCAAGATCGGCGGTGAAGGCGATGTGGGGCCATCTGGTCGTAAACAACGCCGTAAGGTCGTTCGCAAATCCCGTAAGCGGGATCCGCGCGGGGATCGGCAAGGGCAGCTTTGCGAGCGTACGGTAGCTTTCGCCGAAACGATGCAGGCTGGCGGCGCGGCGCGCGACGGTCTCGATCGCCTCGCGGATCTTGGGCAGCGCAGGCTCGGGATCGTCGAGCATTGCCACCGCGGTCTCGGCGAGCGAGGCGATCGGGGTCAGCGCGTTGACGATCTCATGGCTCAGTACCTGGACGAGATCGCGCAATGCGGCAGCCTCGGCCGCCTTCAGTTCGGCGTCGATGTCGATCAGCGCGCCGATCCGCGTCATCCGGCCGGTCAGCGCGAGATCGCCGGTGGCGAGCGCGAAGCTGCGGACGTCGGCGTCTTGGCCGATGTCGATCGTGACGGTGCGGCCGGGACGAGTTTCCGAGAGCGCCGCGACGAGCCCCTCGGGTGGATCGGCGACCAGATCGCTGGCGCCGAGCAAGCGCCGCGCGGCGCGGTTGACGACGCGCAGCCGACCGTCGTCGAGCGCGACCAGCGGTGCGGGCGACAGATCGAGATAGGCGTTCAGGCGGCGCCGTTCCTCTTCTCCGGGGAAAACGGGCGCAGGGGGCGGAGGTGCCGGCGGCCGTCGAGGACCGCGATCGACCAGGTCGAGCGCGGCGATCCAGACCGTGATCAGCGCGGCAAGCAATGCGGTGGCGTACAGGCCGCGCATGGCGGCAACCGCGCCGCCAGCGCCGGCCGCGGCGATCACCAACGCGCGCAGCATCCCGCGCACCTGGTCAGAGGCCATAGCGCGCCATCCGTCGATACAACGCGGCGCGCGTCAGACCGAGCTGGGCGGCGGCACGGCTGACGTTGAAGGCATGGCGTTCGAGCGCTGCGGTGATCAGGGACTCTTCGTTGCGTGCCAGCGACAGGTCGGGCGCGAGCGCTGCGGGCTCGGCGGTGGCGGGTGACAGCATGAGGTCGCCGTTGCCGAGCAGTACCGCGCGTTCGATCGTCTGGCGCAGACCGCGGACGTTGTCGGGCCAGCGATCCGCGGCGATCGCGCGCGCCGCATCTTCGTCGAGCGCTATGCTCGGCCGGCCATGGCGGTACGCGAACAGCGCCAGGAAATGGCGGGCGAGCACCACCGCGTCTCCGACGCGATCGACGAGCGGGGACAACGGAATCTCGATGGTGGCGACCCGGTCGAGCACGTCTTCGCCGATCGCCCCCGGATCCCGATGCGATCCAGCCGCGCGGTCGCTATGACGCGAATGCCATCTAACGCAGCTAGCAGAACGCCGTTGAGCGCGCGAGGCAGTCGGTCGATATGGTCGATCACCAGCATCCCACCAGCTGCGGCCGCAGTGCGTTCGGCGATAGCCGCGGCGTCCGCCGCCTCGGCATCCAGCGTGACGAGCGGCAAATGGGCATGCGGCGAGGCCTGATGGATCAGCCGGGCGATCAGCGTCTTGCCGGTGCCCGCAGCACCGTGGACGAGGATCGGCGCGGTGGTCGGCGCGACGCGGGCGATCAGGTCGCGGGCGCGCGCGATCCCGGCGCTTTCGCCGAGCAGGATGCCGTCATGGACAGGCGGTGTCGCGGCGGTCTCCAGCCTCGCGCGGCGCAGCGCCAGACCGCGCTCGACCGTCGTCAGCAGCCGTTCGTTGTTCCAGGGCTTGATCACGAAATCGGTCGCGCCGCTGCGCATCGCCCGCACTGCCACCGCGATCCCGCTGTGCCCGGTGACGACGATCACGACCGCGCGCGCGTCCGCGGCGATCAGCCGGTCGAGCATCGTGAAGCCCTCTTCGCCGGTGGTCCGCCCGCGCGCGAAATTCAGGTCGAGCAGGATGACGTCGATCGGTTCGCCCGCGAGCAAGACCCAGGCCGCCTCCGGGTTCGCCGCGGTCGACACGCGCATCCCGTGCCGCTCGAGCAACAACCGCGCCGCCTTGGCGATGTCGGGATCGTCGTCGATGACCAGGATATGCGATTCGGTTGACATGGCCGTCATAGTGTCCGGAAACGGACAGTTGGTACAGTCGTAGTGACCGCTCCGGTGCTTTCCTCAAGAAAGCCGCCTAATAACAGCGGCTTAGGTTTGCTTCGTTCGATCCCGTACACTGTCGGCATGACGGAGACGACCTCAACAGGCACCGGTGCCGCGATGGACCGGCGTATCGAGCGTCCGCACGCCCGGCGGCGCAAGCGGATCGTGCGCGGTGCGCTTGTACTCGCCGTGCTGGCTGCGGCGGTGCTGCTGTGGTTGTTGATGCCCGGCGCCAATGCGCTGACCGTCGATGCCGCGGCGATCCGCACCGGCGATGTGGTGCGCGCGCCGTTCCGCGATTTCGTGCCGCTACGTGCCGAGGTCGCCCCCTTGCGGACCGTGTTCGTCACCGCGATCTCGGGCGGGCAGGTGGCGGAGCTCGCCGCAAGCGACGGCGCGATGGTCGCGGCCGGCACGCCGCTCGCGCGGCTGTCCAATCCATCGCTCGAACTCGACGTCGCCAGCCGCTCGGCCGATATCGTCGGGCAATTGAGCGCGATCAGCGGCCAGCGGTTATCGGTCCAGAACACCCGGCAGGATGGCGCACGCGATCTGGCCGAGGCGCGTAATGCGCTGTCCAAGGCGCGGACGTTGCTCGCGCAGAAGCAGGTGCTGTTCGATCGGGGGATCATCACGCGCGCCGCGATCGATCCGGTGCGCGAGGATGTCGGCTATCAGCAGGCGCGTGTTTCGGCGCTCGATCGCGGGACCGCGGAAGCGGGCGCGACGCTGGCGGACCAGTCCTCAGGGATCGCCGCGACCGCGCGACAGTTGCGCGAAAGCCTGGCGATGGTCCGCGCGAGCCTGTCCGCGCTGGTGTTGCGCGCGCCGGTCGCGGGGCGGCTGACCGCCTTCACGTTGCAACCCGGCCAGACGCTCAAGGCCGGCGACCCGGTCGGGCAGATCGACTCCGAAGGACAGTGGAAGCTGACCGCCGATGTCGATCAATTCTACCTCGGACGCGTCCGGGGGGCTGGCGGCGACCGCGGATATCGACGGACGCAGCTATCCGATGTCCGTCATCAAGATCCTGCCACAGGTGACCGAAGGCCGGTTTCGCGTCGAGCTTGGTTTTCGTGGGGCTGCACCCACGGGACTGAACCGCGGCCAGACGCTCGACGTGCGGCTCGTGCTCGGCGCGGACCGGCCCGCGGTGGTCGCGCCCTCGGGCGGCTGGCTCGATGCCGGCGGCACCACCGCGTTCGTGCTCGACGGCGACAAGAAGGCCGTCAGGCGGGCGATCGTCACCGGCCGACGCAATCCCGACCAGGTCGAAATCGTCTCCGGCCTCGCCCCCGGCGAGCGGATCGTGACCACCGCGCTCGGCACCTACACCCCCTTCCAGACCCTCCTCATCCGATAGGATTCGATATGATCCAGCTACAGGACCTCAGCCGCACCTATGCCTCGGACGAGATCGAGACGACCGCGCTCGGCGGTATCGACCTGCTCGTCGAGGCGGGGGAGTTCGTCGCGATCATGGGCCCGTCGGGGTGCGGCAAATCGACCTTGCTCAACATCATCGGCACGATCGACCGACCGACCGACGGGCGGTACCTGTTCGAGGGCGCCGATATCGCGCGCGCTCCGGAGGCGGAGCTTGCCAGGCTGCGCCGAGACCGGCTGGGCTTCGTGTTCCAGAGCTTCAACCTGATCGACGAGCTGACGATCGCCGAGAACGTCGCGCTGGGGCTCGCCTATCGGACGATGCCCGCGCGAGAAGAAGGAGCGGGTTGCGGCGGCGATGGACCGCGTCGGCATCGCCCACCGCCAGCGTCATCACCCGCACCAATTGTCGGGCGGCCAGCAACAGCGCGCCGCGATCGCCCGCGCGATCGTCGGCGAGCCGCGGCTGATCCTCGCCGACGAGCCGACCGGCAACCTCGATACCGAGAACGGCGCCCAGGTGATGGACATCCTCGGCCAGCTGAACGCGGAGGGCGCGACGATCGTGATGGTCACGCACAGCCCGTCGCACGCCGACATCGCCAAGCGGACGGTGCACATGCTCGACGGCCGCATCCTGTCGTCCGCACGGCGCGCCGCCTGATGCGCCGCTCGCTCCAGATGATCGTGCTGATGCTGCTCGTGGTGGTCCTCGTCCGCCACCTCGCCGCGACCAAGCCCGGGGGCAAGCCCAGCTCCAAGCCCGCAAGCGACGCCTGAAGGAACCGCCATGTCCGCGCTCACCAGTCTCTATCGCTCGCTCGCGCACCACCGGTTGTTCGCGCTGCTCAACATTGGCGGTCTCGCGCTCGGGATCGCGACGTTCCTCGTCCTGTTCCTCTTCGTGCAATTCGAGACCGGGTACGACCGCGTATTGCCGCAACAGGACCGGTTGTGGGTGATGGAGGAGCGCTATGTGATGCCGGGCTACCCGGCGGACACCAATCCGAGCACGATGGGCAGCGAGCTCAAGATCCTGCAGGCGGACTATCCGCAGTTGGTCGGCACGCGCTACATGAACATGGCGGCGACGGTGCAGCAGGGCGGGCAGGCGACCGCCGAGGATTTGGGCACGGTCGACCCGAACTTCTTCGATCTCATGCGCTTTCCCGCGGTCGAAGGCGATCCGGCAGCAACGCTCGCCGATCCGAACGGCTTGGTCGTCACCCAGAAGACCGCGCGGAAATATTTCGGGAGCCAGTCGGCGATCGGCCGAACGCTGCAACTGTCGATCGATGGGACGACCTATCCCTACAAGGTCGGGGCGGTGCTGCGCGACATGCCCGACGACGTCACCTTCAAGAGCGAGATGTTCGCGCAAATCTCACGGACTCGCTTCGGCAACGAATGGTGGGAGCATTGGGGCAGCGCGTCGCTCACCACATTCCTGCGGTTTCCCGATGCGGTGGCAGCGCGGGCGTTCGAGGCGCAATTGCCTGCCTTTCTCGATCGCCACGCCTATGCCGACCACAATCTCAAAAAAGGCGAGTATTTCCAGTCGCTGCGACCGCTGACCGCGATGCATCTGTATAGTCCGGGCGATCGCGCGATCGTCACGACCTTGGGGGCGGTCGGGCTGCTGACGCTGCTGATCGCGATCGTGAACTACGTCAATCTGGCCACCGCCCGTGCCGGGTTGCGTGCGCGCGAGGTGGCGATGCGCAAGGTGCTGGGCGGCACGCGGCGGTCGCTCATCCGCCAGTTCCTGGGCGAGGCGCTGGCGACCGTCGCGGTGGCGGCGCTGATCGGGCTCGCGCTTGCCGAGATTGCGCTGCCGTTCGTCAACGCGCTTGGCGGAACGTCGCTGGCGATCCGCTACGTCGGTTGGGACGGCGTCGTCCTGCCGCTGGTCCTGCTGGTCCTGGGCATAGCACTGGTTGCGGGGCTGTATCCCGCGTTCGTGCTGTCGGGGTTTCGCCCGGCGGCGGTGCTCGCCTCGACGCGCGCCCGGTGGTGGGCGTAGCGGCACGAGGCTGCGAAGCGCGCTGGTGGTCGTACAGTTCGCGATCGCGATCGCATTCGCCATCGCCACCGGCGTCATGCTCAGCCAGACCGAGCATATCCGTGACGCCGATCTCGGGTTTCGTCGCGACGGCTTGATGATCGTCCGCTCGCTGATGACCGGCGGGATCGACTCCCCACAGCGCTCTGCGATCCTGCGCAGCCTCGCAGCGGCCCCCGGCGTCGTCGGCGTCACCGTCGCCAACAATGCCCCGGGCGACCAGAGCACGACCAATTTCTCGGGGTACACGCGCGGGCGCGTCGGGCAGCAAGATATCGTTGATGGATGTCGGTACTGGTCGCGACTATTTCCGCGTGTACGGCGCGCGTCTCGTCGCGGGGCGCCTGTTCGATGCCGCGCATGCCGACGACCGCGGCCTGTTGACGACGGCCGAACGCAAGCGGGCAGGGCCCAATGTGGTGATCAACCGGACCGCGGTGACCGCATTGGGCTTCGCGTCGCCGGCCGCCGCACTGGGACG
This sequence comes from Sphingomonas sp. LR55, assembly GCF_036856015.1. Taxonomy (NCBI): domain Bacteria; kingdom Pseudomonadati; phylum Pseudomonadota; class Alphaproteobacteria; order Sphingomonadales; family Sphingomonadaceae; genus Sphingomonas; species Sphingomonas sp. LR55. The sequence continues at coordinate 1,411,051 of NZ_JASPFO010000001.1, read as the reverse complement.
GGCGATCAACGATGGCGAGCGGGACGCGACGATCATCGGCGTGGTCGACGACCTGCGCTTCAGGAGCCCGCGCGATGCCGTCACGCCGGTCGCCTACACCTACAACACCGTCGATATCCTTTCGCCGTTCGCCGCGGTCCGCTATGCCGGCGTCGACGCGAAGACGATGATGACCGCAATGGAAACGGCGTGGAAGCGCGTCGTGCCGGGCGTTCCGTTCGAGGCGCGCTCGGTCGAAGACAATCTGTACCAGCGCTATTACAAGGCCGACGCGCAACGCTCTCGACTGTTCACGATCGGCGCGGTGCTGGCGGTCCTGATCGGCTGCATCGGGCTTTACGGCCTGGCGGCGTTCGACACTGCGCGGCGCGTGAAGGAGATCGGTATCCGTAAGACGCTCGGCGCCTCGACCGCCGAGGTGCTGCGGCTGCTGATCGGGCAGTTCCTGCGACCCGTGATCCTCGCCAACCTCGTCGCGTGGCCGCTCGCTTATGTCGCGATGCAGCGCTGGCTCGGCGGGTTCGACGACCGGATCGCGCTGTCGCCGCTGTTCTTCGTCGGTGCCTCGCTCGCCGCGGTGCTGATCGCGAGCGGGACGGTCTTCGGCCAGGCTTGGCGCGTCGCCCGTGCCGAGCCCGCGCGCGCTGCGTCACGAATAGGGGCCGATCGATGTCCTCAGCCTTCCTGACGCTGTACCGGTCGCTCACCCGGCATCGACTGTATGCGGTGCTCAACATCGGCGGGCTCGCGCTCGGCATCGCGGTGTTCCTGGTGCTGTTCCTCTTCGTCCGCTTCGAGACCGGCTACGACCGCGTGTTGCCGGGATGGGAGCGGGTCCGCGTCGTCAAGCAGACGATGCAGTTTCCAGGGTCTCCGGAAATGGCCATTCCCTCGCCGATGCCGCTGCTCGGGCAAATCGAGAGCGACTGGCCAGAGGTCGACGGCGCGCGGTTGCTGGAGGACTCGATGCCGGTGCAGAACGGCACTATGGTCACCAAGGAAAAGGTGGCCCGCGTAGACCCTGCCTATTTTACGCTGTTTCCCCTGTCAGCGATCGCCGGAAACCCCCATGCAACACTCGAGACCCCCGATGGCGCGGTGATCACGCAGCGGATCGCCGAAATTTACTTCGGCAAGGGACCTGCGATCGGACGCACGCTGATGCTGATAGTCGATGGCAAGGCGACGCCGTTCCAGGTCGGAGCGGTGATCGCCGAACCGCCGGCTGCGATGACGTACCGCCAATCCGTTTACATCGCCTTGCCAAGCGTGGATGTCGGCTTGGCGGGCGGCTCGGGCGTGGTCACCTTCCTCCGCTTTGCCGATGCGCAGGCCGGGGCGCGAATGGCCGCCATGTTTCCGGCATTCCTGCGCCGCCATCCCGGTCTTAATTTCGCGGACCTGCCGCGCGACGTGCTGAAGCAGAGCTTGGTACCGGTGGCCGATGTTCATCTGGCGAACCCGACCGACCGGATCGTCGTCGGCGCCTTGGGGTCGGTCGGCGTCCTCGCGCTGCTGATCGCGATCGTGAACTACGTCAATCTGGCCACCGCCCGCGCCGGGTTGCGTGCGCGCGAAGTCGCAATCCGCAAGGTTGTCGGCGCGACCCGCCAAGGGCTCGTCGCGCAGTTCGTCGGCGAGGCGATGGTGACCGCGGCCATGGCTGGGCTGATCGGGCTGGCGCTTGCCGAACTCGCGTTGCCGCTGGTCAATGTCGCTGGCGGTACGACGCTGTCGATGACGTATATCGGCACGGGATCGATCGTGCCGCCGCTTATGCTGCTGATCCTCGCGGTCGGCCTGGTCGCCGGCATCTATCCCGCGTTCATCCTGGCGCGGTTCCAGCCGGCGGCGGTGCTTGCCTCGGTCCGTTCGCCGGGTGGGCATCGTGCCGGAACGCTGATGCGTCGCGCGATGGTGGTCGGCCAGTTCGGAATCGCGATCGGGTTGATGATCGGTACCGCGGTGCTGGTAGCCCAGACGCGCCATCTCCAGGCTTCGGACGTCGGGTTCGATCGTGAAGGGCTGATCGCTCTACGCATGTTCGGGGACCAGGCCATCGACGATAGTCAGCGGCGGGCGTTCATGGCCGCGGTTGCGCGACTACCCAGTGTCATGGCGGTGGCACAATCGGCGGTGGCACCGACCGGTGGCAGCTTCGGGATCGCGGCGATGCACCGCGAGGGGGCAACCGGCACGGAGCCGATGATCGTGCGTGCCGACGTCGCGCAAGGATTCTTTGCGACCTATGGCGCGCGTCTGCTCGCCGGACGGTTTCTCGATGCGCACCGCTATCGCGGTGACGACGCGCTACGCAAGGCACCCGGCGCCAGCGCGATCGTGCTGAACCGGACCGCGGTGCGAATGCTGGGTTTCGCCACCCCGCAGGCGGCGATCGGCCGTACCGTCCGCGACGCCAGCAACGCGGGCACGGGGAATAGCGCCACCGTCGTCGGGGTCATTGATGACATGCGGTTCAAATCACCCCGCGATCCGGTCGAACCGCAAGCCTATTATCAACGCGATCAGACACTTTCGAACCCCGTCCTGGCCGTCCGTCATGCCGGCGATGGTCGCCAGTTGACGGCTGCAATGGAGACGCTCTGGCGGCGGATCGCGCCGGCCATACCCTTTGTCGCGTTGCCAGTGGATCGACAATTATACGACACCTATTACCGCGCCGATGCGCAACGGTCGCACCTGTTCATGATCGGAGCAGTGCTCGCCGTCGCGATCGGCTGTATCGGTCTCTATGGCCTAGCCGCATTCGACACCGCGCGGAGGATCAAGGAGATCGGTATCCGCAAGACGCTCGGGGCTTCGACCGGCGACGTCCTGACGCTGCTGATCGCGCAGTTCCTGGTTCCGGTCTTCGCTGCCGGAGTGATTGCAATACCGGTGTCATACCTCGCGATGACCCGCTGGTTGGCCGGGTTCGACGATCGGGTCGCGCTATCCCCCTGGCTGTTCGTGGGGGCGATCATGTTTGCCGGGAGTATCGCGACGGCAACGATCTTCGGTCAGGCATGGCGGGTTGCGCGCAGCGAGCCTGCGCGAGCCTTGCGGTACGAATAGATCCGATAGGTCCGACGCGGCGCACGGTAGTTCACAACCGGTCTACGCACCCGAGAATCATGACGTTTTACTCTATTTGTGCAATGAAACTGCATGATGCGGACGACGCCGCGCGAAGAGATATTCGTTTCATGGTGCGGGACGCGTTGCGGACGGTGGCGGCGCTACCATGTTGTCGGGATGCATGATGATTTGATCCGTCTCGGCCTTATCGATGACGACGACGTCGTTCTCGACGAGGCGGCGCTGGCGTTGGCGATGCCCGATCATCCCAATGTCGATCCCGATCGCGTGCTGAATGTGTTTCAGTCGATCGCAGACAGGCTGGCCGCAATCGGCGGCGAGGCGCGTGACGCCAAGTCGCAGGCCCGGCTTCTCGCCAATGTCCTTGGCAACGAATTCGGTTTTGTCGGTGATCGAACGACGTATGATGATCCCGCCAATACCGACATGATCCGCGTTATCGAACGCCGTCGGGGGCTGCCGGTGAGCCTGTCGATCCTCTACGTCGCGGCGGCGCGGCGGCTGGGTTGGACGGCGAACATGCTCGACGTTCCGGGCCATGTGCTCGTGTTGCTCGGCGAGGACGCGGTTCCGGTCATGATCGATCCGTTTCGCGGAGGCGAGGCCGTCGATCGCGATCAACTCGTCGTACTGCTACAAACGATGGATCCCGGGCGGATCGCTGCGGCCAGCCACGTCGCGACCATGTCGAACCGGGCGATCCTGGTCCGCCTGTTGCTGAACGAGGCGACGCGGGCGGAAGCGGCAGGGGAGGGACGGCGCGCGCTCACCCTCTACCACCGTATGACCCTCGTAGCGCCCGACTCCGGTCATGCCTGGTGGGAGCGGGCGCGTCTCGAACTCATCGGCGGCGACGTTGCCGGCACTCGCAAGAGTCTGAGTGCCATGCTGGAGATCACACGCGAGCCGGAACTGCGCGCAAAGGTCTCCAGCATATTGGCGTCCTTGCAGACGTGAGAGCCGCGTCGGGGTTCAACCGGGAATACCCCAGTTCGCATCCTCGTTCGCGGCCTTGGCGGTCCGCACCAGATGCTCGACATAGTTCTGGAAAACCGGGACCGTAAAGGTGACGAGCGTCGGCTCGCCGTTCGGCTCCTTGAACGTGAGCACGACGAAGCGGCTGCCTTCCTCGTCGAGGACCAAGCCGGCTTCCATAGCGCCGGGGCCGCTGGGCGTGATGACAGTTGGGGTCATGGACAGGTTCTCTTGGGTGCGGCGTTACGCGCTAGGCGGGCGCAGCCACGTCGCAACGCCGATGTTGTCGGTTCGGCATCAATTTGCACAGGTTCGTCGACGTGTCACGGTCGCGTGCGTCGCAGGTCGATGATGAGAGCGTCAATCGCGTGGCGGTCGAACGTATGCGGCGGGACGCGACGATCGGGTAATGATACCGACAGGCCGCGACGCGCGTCCGGCGGCATTGCGGCAACCGTTTCCACCACGTGGTGCAGCGGGCCTTGCTGCACCATCTCGCGGCTCGCCGCCGTTTCAGTCGTACGGTCGGTGACCCGGATCAGCGTCGCCAACTCGTTCCACGGGATACCCATGTCATTCCCCCCAGGCCACAGTTCACAAGGGTGTTTAGCATTGTCGTCGCAAACTTAAATTGACGTGGCGCAATACGCGCGGGTTTCAGGCGGAGGCGGTCATCGTCACCGCCGCGAGGCCGTGTTCGATGATCGCGGTGCCGGCCGTCTTCACCGGCGCATCGGGACGTGTGACGCTGTCGACGGTGCGGAACTCGGTCTTCCACTGGTCGGCGGTCACCTCGCAGAGCAGGTAACCGCGCCGGTCATTGGTCCAGGCGAGGAACGGGTTGCGGTCTCGGATGCGGTCCTCTCCAACGCGGCGGTCCGCGCCATCGCCGCCCGACGTGATCGACGTGCCGACGAACTCGACGGCGACGGCGTCCCCCTGGCCACCCTCGGTACGTAGCACGCCTGCATAGTTCTGATGCTCGTCGCCGGTCAGGACGACGGTGTTGCCGAGTCCTTCGACCATCTTTAGCACGCGTTCGCGCGGCGCGTCGTAGCCGCCCCAGCTGTCCATATTGCGGATCGGCGTTGGCTCGTCACCGGTGCGACGGTCGAGCGGCATCATCATCACCTGCTGCGCCAGCGCGTTCCAGCGCGCCTTCTTCTGCTTCAGCGCGGTCGCCAGCCACGCTTCCTGCGCGCGTCCCATGACCTGCGCCGCCGGATCCGCCCACCCCTTGCAACGTGTCTTGAAGCCATCGTCGCAGGGCTGATCGGTCCGAAATTGCCGAGTGTCGAGCAGGTGCAGGTCGAGCAAATTGCCGATCGTCGCGCGACGGTAGATCTGCATGCCGGCCGGTCCCGGAAACGCCGAACGGCGCAGCGGCATGTGCTCGTAATACGCTTGGAACGCCGCAGCCCGGCGCAGCGCGAACACTTCGGGCGGATCATTCTCCTGGTCGATCGCGCCGACCCAGTTGTTCTCGACTTCGTGATCGTCGAACGTCACGAACCACGCCGCCGCCGCATGCGCGGCCTGGAGGTCCGGGTCGATCTTGTATTGGGCGTAGCGGCGGCGATAATCGGCTAGGTCGAACAGCTTCTGCCCGGCATGCTCGCGAACGAACCGTCGCGGCCTGCCGTCATACCCGACCGGCATCGGCGCGCTTCGGCCTTCGTAGATATAGTCGCCATAGTGGAAGACGAACGCCGGCTCCTCCGCCGCGAGGTGACGATAGGCGGTATAGAGCCCATCCTCGTAGTTCTGGCAGCCGGCGACCGCGAAGCGAAGCCGCTCGACAGACGCACCGGCGACCGGCAGTGTCCGGGCACATCCTGCCGGCGAGCGCTCGCTGCCGACGCTGAACCGGTACCAATAGGAGCGATCAGGCAGCAGGCCTTCGACCTCGACATGGACCGAATGCGCAAGTTCAGGCCGCGCCAGCGCCTTGCCGCCGGCCACAAGCGTCGCAAAGCGCGGATCGGTCGCGACCTGCCACTCGACCTCGACCGGCTGCATCTGCATGCCGCCATGCTCGGCCAGCGGATCGGGGGCGAGCCGCGTCCAGATGACGAAGCCGTCCGCGACCGGATCGCCCGCCGCGATGCCCAGGCGAAACGGGTAGGCGCCGAACAGCTGTTGTGCGCGCAGGATCGCCGGTGCGCCGATCATCGCTGCGGCGGCACCGATCAGGGTGCGGCGATCTAGAAGCAGGCGAGAGCTAGTGTCGGTCATGGATGTCCCGTCAGTAGAGAGGCTAAGCGACGAGTGCCGCTTCGTGGGTGCAGAATGCCGTGTCGGGTTTCGCCGCGCCGCCGTCCTGTCGGAGCGCTGCGATCTCGTGTTGTGCTACGGCCAGATCTGCGACGAACGCCGGGTCGCTTCGCATCGCGGACACCGTCAAACGCGTCATAGGGTGAGCATCCTGCTGCCTCGGACCACAGGGTAGCCCGGCTGACACGTATCGGTCATGGATCGGGAATGTGTCAGCTGCGTTGCATGGCGCCGTTTTCCCGACATTGCGTTTTTGATCGTCGAGGACAGTCCAACGCGCGAAGTCACCGCGCCTCCGCAGCGGGAGCCCTTGGTGGAGACTCTGGATCCGATATTTTGGTCCGAACAATCGTCGAAGCTTTCTTGCGACCGCATATGGTGCATCGGTGTTTTACTCTTTATGAGATATGATGTATCATTACATACTTGATGTGAGGTCGGCAAGATGAAGAGTGCGCGTATCTACGGTGTGGACTGGCTCGATCGATTGGCGGTGACGGGATCGGCGGCGTGCATGATCCATTGTCTGGCACTGCCGTTGCTTCTGGCTGCGGCACCGTCATTGTCCGCGATCATCGCCATTCCCGAAAGCTTTCATCGCTGGGTACTGCTGTTCGCGGCGCCGGTCGCGGTGGTCGCGCTGCTGGGTGGAAACGTCCGCCACAAGGTCCCGTTGCCGCTCTGTCTCGGGTTGATCGGGCTCGCGCTGATGACGATCGGCGCATTCGTGCTGCGGGAGGGAGCGGCCGAGATCGCCATAACCGTTGCCGGTAGCGTCCTGGTTGCTACGGCGCACATCATGAATCAGCGTCTGCGGCATTCCTCCTGCACCGCCTGACGGCACCATGCGCGATACGCAGTCGATACGATATCCCGCCTCTCAAGGCCGCGCGATGGCCGCGAAATTGCGCCGGATATAATCCAGTTTGGGATCGATATACCGGCGGCAAAAGGGCCGGCCCGGGTTGCTGCGGTAATAATTCTGGTAGCGTGCCTCGGACGGTTTGAAGCCCCCGAACGGGAGCACCATCGTCCGTGCCGGCGCTCCGGACTCGTTCGCGATATGGTCGATCATCAGCACCGCTGTCTGACGCTGATGCGCGTCGAAAACGTAGATGGCGCTGCGATACCGTCCGCCGGGGGAGTAGGTTCCGTTCGCCGAATGCGTCCTCAGGTGGACCTCGGCAAGTGTCCCGAGATTGATGATCGCAGGGTCGAAATGGACCAGCACACCTTCCGACCAGGCATCCCACGGTGCGTCAGACTGAATGAAGCCCTGCTCAACCTCGACGACGCCGCGCAACGCTTGGAATACCCCTTCGGTGCACCAATGGCAGCCACCGCCAAATCCAATTTTCTGCATTGCCAACTCCCCAACGCTGGTTGCGACGCTATATTACGCCGGGCGGTCAGCGGCAGACCGCCCGGAGAGTATGACCGCTGTCCCCAGCCGGCGCGCCATGGTGATGAAACGTCCGAGCCTAGCGCCCGTCAACCGAACGGACGTCGTAACATAACAGAACGGCGCCGTGATCGAGGCGATCGCAGCTTTTCAACGACAGACTGGTTTTGCCGGAAAGTCCGTTTCGACCGTTTGAGACGAATGCCTGCATATCCGCACGCGCGTCCAGCGTTGGCGTGACGATGACGTTCAATTCGTCGACCAGACCCTCTGCCAGAAAGCTGCCGACGATTGCGGCACCGCCCTCCACCAGCAATCGCGTAACGCCAAGATCATCGCGCAGGACGCCAAGCGCTGCCTTGAGATCGACCTTCTCTTCGGCAGAGACGATGTAAGAAACGCCGCTGGCTGCCAGTTCCGCGAGATGCGTGTTCGAGACGTCTTTACCGAGCAGCACCACGACGTCGTCGCCGGCTATCTTCGGCTCACCGAAATGCAGTTTGCCGTGCGTATCGACTGTGATCGCGAACGGCTTGGCAATCCCCTTTGCGAAATGCCGTGGCCGCTGGACCGTCGAGACGGCCGCAAGCGGGTTAGCCTCACCCTTCGCCATTTCCGCCATCGTCGCGCGCCCGACGAGCCAGGCATCTCCCGCCAACCGATCGTGCAGAGCCTCGTAGAGCATGGCCCAGTCCTTCGACGTGCCGTCGGGGCTCTTGGTACACCGACTGGCGTGGAGACCGCCGTCGAGGGATGATGACATCAGGCAAATGGTGTGAAGGCGATCAGGCATGGGCGAACTCCGCTACGACGTTGAAGCGCCGGTCGTGTGATACTCGACGCCGGAGATACCCATTATTGTCAGCGCGTTATAGCGCCATCACAGTTAACGGGACGGTCTCGCGATGATCGCCGCGCCGAGCCGGGTGCAGCTGGCGAACACCGCCCTGAGCCGATCTGAGGGTAATGCCCGAGCTGGGCGCGTGCGGGGTGATCCACCCCCGATTGCGTAGTTTCCGACGGTGATGCCCGGCGACGTCGATCGATAGCAGCGGGTCGAATGCTCGCCTCGGCGAGGCCCTTTGGATCGGAACAGATCATGATGCCGTGCCGAACCTCGCGCCGTATCCGTCCCGCACGGTCACTTGTCCTGCCGCTGGCCCTGACGCTTGCCATGACGCTCGCGGGCCCCGTGGTAGCGCAGGCCCCGCCGAGCATCGACGGTCGGATCGAGCACCTCAAACCCGGCGAGTATCTCTGGGCGCCCGAGATTGCCCCCGCCGGGCCTGTCACGGTGATCGTCAGCCTCGCCACGCAAAAGGCCTATGCCTACCTCAACGGCGTGGCGATCGGCGTCTCGACCGTGTAGACCGGCAGCGATGGCCATGCGACGCCGACCGGGGTCTTCACCGTGCTTCAGAAGGACGCGGATCATGTGTCGAACGTCTACAAGGACGCGGCGATGCCGTTCATGCAACGGCTGACTTGGGGCGGGATCGCGATGCATGCAGGCAATCTGCCAGGCTATCCCGCGTCGCATGGCTGTATCCGCCTGCCGCCCGCGTTTGCCAAACTTCTGTTCGGGATCACCCGGCTTGGGATCACCGTCGTCATTACGCGTGACGCGACTGTTCCGGTGGTGGCTGCGGTGCCGGCTATGCTGATATCGGCGGGATCGGCGGCCGGGGACTTCGCGTGGAACCCCGCCTTGTCGCCCAAGGGGCCGGTCTCGATCGTGATTAGCGGGCGTGACAGGCGCGTGGTTGTCCTGCGCAACGGTATTGAGATCGGCTCCAGTGCGATCGCGTTCGATGCGCCGATCGCGCGGACCTCGGCGTTCACGCTGCAATCGGTCGATGCGGACGGCGAGCACTGGCTGCGCCTGCCGTTGCCCAGCGATCCGAGAACCGGCGAACTGACCGCCGAGGACCGCGCCAAAGGGCATCTCCCGGAGCGCTTCCGCATCGCGTTGGCGACCGTGACGACGCCCGGCACGACGCTGCTGGTGACGCGCGAGACGCTGGCGAGCGCGGGCACCGGTACGCCCGTGACGATTATCGAGGCGACCGGGCAATGATCGCCGAGCGCCCGATCGACCAGCCGCACATGCCGACGCTCGTTCCGCGACCTTGGCATGCGACGTCGGCAGCACGCGTGACGGCGTTGTTGAACACCCGTGCGACCGGCTTGAGCGCAAGCGATGCTGCCGCGCGCCTGATCCATGACGGCCCGAACGCACTCGCGCCACCGCCTGTCGCGTCGATGCTGCGGCTGTTCGTTCGGCAGTTCGACAGTCCGCTGATCTATCTGCTGATCGCGGCGGCGGCGATCTCGCTCGGGCTTGGCCACCACACCGATGCGGGATTTATCGGCGTCGTGCTGCTCGTCAACGCGGCGATCGGCACGGTGCAGGAGAGCAAGGCGGCCGACAGTCTGGCCGCGCTCGGCCGGATGATCGGCCAGATCGCGACCGTGCTGCGTGACGGTGCGGTGTCGGTAGTCGACGCGCGCGCGCTCGTTGTCGGTGACGTCGTCGCGCTCGAGAGCGGCATGGCGGTGCCCGCCGATATCCGACTCTCGTCGAGCAGCGCGCTGCGCGTCGACCAGTCGACTTTCACCGGCGAGTCCGTCGCGGTTGCCAAGGACCAGGCGGCGCTGTTGCCCGAGCGGACCGCGCCGGGCGAGCGGACGACGATGGTGCTGGCGGGGACGATGATCGAGCAGGGGCGTGGTGGCGGCATCGTCGTCGCGACCGGCGCGGATACTGCGCTGGGGGCGATCGATGAGTCGTTACGGACCGCGAAGGCGACGCCGCCACCGCTCGTGATTCGGCTCGACCGGCTGGCGCGGCAGATCAGCCTCGCGACGATCGCGCTGATCATCCCGTTCGCGCTCGTCCTGCTGGTGCAAGGCCGGCCGGGTGACCAGATCCTGCTGCTCGCAGTTGCGTTGGCGGTGTCGGCGATCCCCGAAGGGTTGTCGATCGCGGTGACGGTTGCGCTGGCGGCGGGCACGCGGCGGATGGCGGCGCGGAACGTGATCGTCCGCTCGCTGCCCGCAGTCGAGGGGTTGGGTGCGTGCACGATCATCGCCAGCGACAAGACGGGCACGCTGACGCGGAACATCCTCTCGGTGGAAAGGATATTGCTCGCCGACGGACAAACTTTCGCGGGTGCTGACTGGGGCGCGGATGCTCTGGCGGAGATGCGTCGTGCCGCCGCGCTCTGCAACGAGGCGTCGATCGGACCCGATGGTGTGCCGGTTGGGGATTCGGTCGACGTCGCTTTGCTGCGGTTTGCGGGCGAGGGCGACGAGGATCTTGCCGCGCTGCATGCGGTGGTGCGGACCGCGGCGCTTCCTTACGAACCGGTCCGCAAATTCTCGACCGTCGCGGTGTCCGAGGGGCAGGGCGTCCGCGTGTTCGCCAAGGGGGCGCCCGAGATCATCCGGCAGATGTGCCGCGCGATCGATCCCGCCGCGTTCGCCGCCGCCGCCGCGATGGCCGGTGAAGGCTATCGCGTGATCGCGGTCGCTGCGTCTGCCGGTGCGACGACCACCGACCTGACCGCGCCGAACGATCTCGTGCTGCTGGGCTGGATCGGGCTGATCGACCCGGTTCGCCCCGAAGTCCCCGCCGCGATTGCGCGCTGTGCCGAGGCGGGGATCGGCGTGCGGATGGTCACCGGCGACCATCCCGGCACCGCGTTGACGATCGCCCGCGGGCTCGGGCTTGAGGTCGCGGCCGAGCAGGTCGTCACCGGTGCGCAAATGACTGACCTCGGGGACCAGCCCGAACGGCTCGCCGCACTCGTGCTCGGCGGTCGCGTGTTCGCGCGGATCGAACCGGTGCAGAAGCTCGAGATCGTCCGTATCCTGGCCGCCAGTGGCGAACTCGTCGCGGTCACCGGCGACGGCGTCAACGATGCGCCCGCGCTTCAGGCTGCGCATATCGGCGTGGCGATGGGCGTCGCCGGCACCGACGTCGCGCGCGGCGCCGCCGACTTGGTGCTCGCCGATGACAATTTCGCGTCGATCGTTGCGGGCGTCGAGGAGGGGCGCGTCACCTATGCCAACGTCCGGCGGATCGTCGTCATCCTGCTCGCCACCGGGATCGCCGAGATCGGCATGTTCATCGGCGCGGTGATGCTCGGGCTGCCGATGCCGCTGACCGCGGTGCAGTTGCTGTGGCTCAATCTCGTCACAAACGGCGCGCAGGACGTGATGCTGGGGTTTGGTCGCGGCGAGGGCGACGAACTACGCCAGCCGCCGCGTCCGCCGAGCGCGCCGATCCTTGACCGGAGCGCGATCGCGCTGATGATCCCGCCGGCGCTGCTGATGACTGGGCTTGCGCTGTATCTCGTGGCGCAGATGCGCGGCGAGGGTCGACCGCTCGCCGAGATCCAGAATGCTGTGCTGCTGATGACGGTGCTGTTCCAGAACGTCTATGTGCTGTGCATGCGCAGCGAGCGTCGCTCGATCGTCCGCGAGCCGCTGTTCTCGAATACTTGGCTGCTGGTCGGTGTCGGCATCGCGCTGGCGTTGCAGGCGACCGCGATGCTGTGGCAGGCGCTCGGTAGCGTGCTCGGGACGGCGCCGGTCTCGGCTGCGACGATGCGGTTCTGTGTCGTCGCGGTCTTCGGGACGATCGTCGTCACCGAAGTGACCAAGCAGGTGGTTGCGCTATGGCAACGCCGCGCGTGACCACCTTCGTCCCGACGATCGTCACGGCGATGCGCGAAGGCTATTCGCTCGCCACGTTGCGCGCCGATGCGATCGCCGGCGCGACGGTCGCGGTCGTCGCGCTCCCGCTCGCGATGGCGCTTGGCATCGCGAGCGGCGCGTCGCCGGACAAGGGGCTCATTACCGCGATCGTCGCAGGCTTCCTGGTGTCGGCGCTCGGCGGATCGCGCGTCCAGATCGGCGGCCCCACCGGCGCTTTCGTGGTCGTGGTGTTCACCGTGATCGCGCGGCACGGCTATGACGGGCTGATCTTGGCGACGTTGCTCGCCGGCATCATCCTGATCGTCGCGGGCTATGCCCGGTTGGGGGCGTTGATCCGGTTCATCCCCTATACGGTCGTCGCGGGCTTTACCGCGGGCATCGCGGTGATCATCGCGTCGAGCCAGGTTCGTGACTTCCTCGGGCTGGCCATGGCCTCGGTGCCCGCCGACTTCGTGCCGAGATGGGCGGCCTATGCGGGCGCGATCCGGACCATCGACGTCCCGACTGTTGCAGTCGGAGTAGGCGCGCTGGTCGTCATCCTGATCCTGAAGCGGATCGCACCGCGCGTGCCCGGGTTCCTGGTCGCGGTCGTGCTCGCTTCGGTAGTCGTCGTCGCGAGCGGCGTGCATGTCGCAACGATCGGCTCGCGCTTTCCGGCGATGCCGAACGGGATCGCGATGCCGGCTTTCCCCGTCTGGACGCTCGCGAAGCTTCAGGCGGTGCTGCCCTCGGCGTTCACTATCGCGTTTCTTGCCGGTATTGAGGCGCTGCTCTCCGCGGTCGTCGCGGACGGGATGATCGGATCGCGGCACCGGTCGAACCAGGAACTGGTCGCGCAAGGGATCGCCAACATCGCGTCGGCGCTGTTCGGCGGGCTGCCCGCGACCGGCGCGATCGCGCGCACCGCGACCGCGATCAAGGCGGGCGCGCGGACCCCGGTCGCGGGGATGCTCCACGCGGTGTTTATCCTGCTGTTCGTGGTGTTCGGCGGGCGGCTGATGGCGTTCGTCCCGATGGCGGCGCTCGCGGCGATCCTGTTCGTCGTCGCCTGGGGCATGAGCGAGCAGGAACGCTCCGTCGGCCTGTTGCGGATGCCCAATGGCGACCGCGCGGCGTTGCTGCTGACGTTTGGCCTGACGGTGCTGGTTGACCTGACGGTGGCGATCGGCGTCGGCGTGACGCTCGCCGCGCTGCTGTTCATGGCGCGAATGAGCGAGACGGTCGCGATCATTGGCCCCGAAGACGACGCGCCCACCGAACGCGAGGCGCTGCCGGGCGGCGTCGAGGTCTTCCGGATCGACGGACCGTTCTTCTTCGGCGTCGCCGCCGGATTGATGGATACGTATCGCCGGTTGGGCAGCGTGCCGCGCGTGCTGATCCTGCGGCTGGAACGCGTGCCGATGCTCGATGCGAGTGGTGTTGCCGCGATTGCCGAGTTGCTGCGGCGGGCGGAGGCGACGCATACGCGCGTCATCCTCTGCGGCATGGCCCTACAACCCGCCGCGATGCTCGATCGCGCCCGGCTCGCGCCGATCGTCAGCACCGCGACCTATGCCGAGGCTCTGGTGCTGTCGGCAGCGTCAGGCTGAAAGTGTCATCCGCAGCATCATCGATGCGGGATCGCCCGGGCAGGCCGACGCGATCCAGCCGCGTTCGCGTTCCAGCTCGATCCCTGGTGATTATCGCGGCTCTCGATCGATTCGAGCGTCGCGATCCCCTTCGCACGGGCGAACGCCGCGACGTGATCGAGCAAAGTCCAGCTGATCCCGCGGCGCTTGAAATCGGCGCGGATCGCGACGGCGACTTCGGCGCGGGTCAGACTCTCGTCGGCTGCCAGCATCGCGGTCGCGACGATCCGCCCGGTCGCAGGATCGAACGCCAGGAAGTTCTCAATATGCTCGTGGTCGACGGTGACGAGCGCGCGGAGCTGGTCATGCCCGACCTTGTGGATCGCGCTGAGGAAGCGGAACCGTAGGTCCTCCTTGTCAACATGCTCGAAAAATTCCGCGAGCGCAGGTTCGTCGGTGGGCGAGGCGGGGCGGACGTGGAAGACGTAACCGTCGCGTGTCGCGAGGTCGGCACTCCACGACACGGCCGGGAGTGTATGCGGGGCGGCTGCACGCTCGCTGACGAGTTCGACCATGAGAATCCTTTGCGATTGCGCGCCGTCGATGGCGATGCACGTCGTGCTAACCGCAAAGCCTGCGTCCCCGCAGCGTCGGGAAACACGTAGTTTCCGACGCTACCGGGCCGGTTGGTGCGCGCTAGGCTGCCTCCCAAGGGCGATCTCCGCCCGTCGAGGAGACCGCATGACGATCGATATCCAGCGGATGCAGGATCTGGCGCATGAGATCGTCCGGCTTCAGGGTGAACTCGACCGCGAGATCGAAAGCAGGCGGCGTGCGCTCGGCGTCGAACTCACCGGGCGGATCGTCGGGTTCGAACACGGCGTGCTCGATGCGCAGCGGCGGCTGAAAGTGTCGGTATTGCGGTTCGTCGCGCGGTCCGACCTGGTCTCGATCGTCACGGCGCCAGTGATCTATTCGCTGATCGTGCCGCTGGTCATCGTCGATCTCTGGGTCACCGCGTATCAGGCGATCTGCTTCCGCGCCTACGGGATCGCGCGGGTGCGGCGGCGCGACTACATCATGTTCGACCGCGCGCATCTCGGCTATCTGAACCGGATCGAGGCGCTCAACTGCGCCTTTTGTTCCTATGCCAACGGCTTGATCGGGTTCGTCCGCGAGGTCAGCAGCCGGACCGAGCAATATTGGTGCCCGATCAAGCACGCGCTCCGCGTCAGCGATCCGCTCCACCGCTATTACGCATTCCTCGAATATGGCGATGCCGATGGGTATCGCGCGGCTGGCGGAGTTTCGCGACCGCCTTCGCGAGCGTGAGGTGGCGGATCGCACGGCCTGATTGACCGTCGTCAATGTCGCGCGCGAAACGGCGTGCGACCGCGGCTCATGGAGAGCCGCGATGACCGAGCATGACGAGTTTGCCGCGCGCGTCGTGCCGTTCGCGGCGCGCTGGCATGTCATCCACGAGCTCGATCTGGCAGGGCTGGTTGCTGCCCATGCCCGGCTGCGCGACGTGTGCGATCGGCTGGAGGCGTGCGCCGATGCGTTGCCGGGGCGGCTGTCCGATGCCGAAGCCAAGGCGATCTGCCGAGACTTGCGCGCGGTTGTCATCAGCCAACCGCGTGACGAGACTGCGGTGGTCGACGCGCTGTTCGCGCGGAATTTGGGCGATCCCCTCACAACGGCTGTGACGGCGCGCGTGCGGGCCCGTCATGCGAGCGAGGCAATCCAGGCCGATGACATTCTCGCCGCGCTGTCCGGCGTTACGACGCCCTGCGCGGAAGCGTTCGGCTATATCTTGCGGAGCTTTTTCGACGGGGCCCGGCAGGCGATGGACTTCACCCAGCTCGCCATCCTGATGCTCGGCGCCGGACGTCTGACGCGTGGCGCACGCGGCATGCTGGTACGCGGGCTTTGCGAGCGCAGCGTGGTCTAGGCCGCCTCGGCGCGTCCTTGCAGTGCATCCGGGTCGGAGATCGTGATCGCGCGGCCCCCGGTAGAGCGATCACGCCGGCAGCTTTCAACCGGGTCATCTGGCGGCTCACCGTCTCGATCGTCAGCCCGAGCACGTCGGCGATCTGGCCGCGCGTGAGCGGCAGGTCGAACGTCATCGGTCCGTCCGGCGTCGCGCGACAGCCGGTCGCCGTGGCCCGTGTCGCCATGTCGAGAAGAAAACCGGCGATCTTCTCCTGCGCCGACTGTCGGGCGAGGGACAGAATCCGCGTCCGGGCGACGCCAAGCGCCGCCAGCGTACGCTGCAACAAGAGCCGCTCCATCCGCGCGTGATCTTCCAGCACGCGTTCGAAGGCGTCGCGCGGGAAGATGCACAGCTCGGACTCGGTCAATGCGGTAATCGTGAAGTCGGCGTGGCCGGCATAGGGCTGGCCCACGAAATCGGCGGGATACAGCAGCCCGACGATCTGTTCGCGGCCGTCGGACGTCGCCGCCACCAGCTTGAGCACGCCCGACAACAGGTTCGCGCAGATGATGCTCTCGTCGCCCGCCCAGATCAGCGTCTGGCCGCGCGCGATCTTGCGACGACGGCCAAACGTATTCAGCGCGCCCAGCTCGACATCGCTGAGGCTGCTGCACAGCAGCCTTGTCGCGGACCGCGCAGTCAGCACAGATGTCGTGGTGAGCCATTGATCGAGTATAGTATGAAGGCGCACAATATCCGCGCAAATTCTTTACGCGACCGTTACGAGTTCGCCGGAGCGTCCAGATCGTCTTCGATCGGCAAATGGAACTCATGCCAGATGCCGTTGAGAATGCCGAAGCCGACCGCGAGTCCAAGGCCGAGAACCCAGGTGAAATACCACATGATCAGATGTCCTTAGTGATCGAGGGTCAGTAGAAATCGGGGTTGGTCGCGACCTCCTGCGTGGTCACCCGGCCGAACATGACCTTGTACGCCCAGGCGGTGTACGCGACGACGATCGGCAACAGTACTGCGGTGACGAACAGCATGATCCCGAGCGTCTTGGCGCTCGACGACGCGTTCCAGACGGTGAGACTGGAATGCGAGTCGATGCTCGACGGCAGGATGAACGGGAACATCGACAGCCCGACCGTCGCGATGATTCCGATCGCCGACGCCGACGACCCGGCGAACGCGGCGGCCTCCGATCCACGCCGGATGCCGAACAGCGCGAGCGCCGCGCCGCCGAAGCCGAGGACGGGGGCAATCATCATCCACGGGTAGAGGCCGTAATTGGCGAGCCAGCCACCACGCGCGAGTTCACTGGTAGTGCGTAGCGGGTTGGAAGGCCCCGAGGGATCGATCGCGCCGACGATCCGGTAGCCGATGTCGCCATAGGTCACGAACGCCCAGCCGGCTGCGAACAGTGCGAGCGACGCGATTCCAGCGACCGTGCCGAACTTGCGCGCACGATCGTGTACCGGGCCATGCTCGACCTTGATCGCCAGCCACGCGCTGCCGTGCAGCACCAGCATCGCGACCGAGAGCAGCCCGCACAGCAACGTGAACGGCGTAAACAAGCCGAGGAAGCTTCCGTCGAAGAACGCGCGCAGGTCGCTATCGAGGCGGAAGGGGGCGCCTGACAGGACGTTGCCGACCGCTACGCCGAACACGAGCGCCGGCACGAACCCGCCGACGAACAACGCCCAGTCCCAGCGCGAGCGCCATGCCGCATCGGGCCGTTTCGAGCGGTATTTGAACCCGACCGGGCGCAGGATCAGCGCCGCCAGGACGAGGAACATCGCGAGGTAGAAGCCCGAGAAGCTGATCGCGTAGACGAACGGCCACGCCGCGAAGATTGCGCCGCCCGCGAGGATGAACCACACTTGGTTGCCTTCCCAGGTCGGCCCGATCGAATTGATCACCATGCGTCGTTCTGCATCGGTGCGCCCCACGAACGGGAGCAGCGCCGCGACGCCGAGATCGAAGCCGTCGGTCAACGCGAACCCGATCAGCAGGATTCCCATCAGCGCCCACCAGATCAGACGCAGCGTTTCATACTCGAACATCGTCGTGTCTCCTGTCAGGCAGCCAAGGGAAGGGGTGGCGTTGGTGCTTCGAGGATCGGGCCCGCAACCGGCTGTGGATCCTCGTCATGCTCGAACGGCCCTTTGCGGATCGTCGCGAGGATCAGCCGCACCTCGATCACCGCCAGCGTGCCGTAGATCGCGGTGAAGCCGATGATCGTCGCCCACAGCACCCCGGGGGTCAGCGACGAGGCGGCAAGGAACGTCGGCAGCACGCCCTCGATCGCCCATGGCTGGCGACCGATCTCGGCCAGCATCCAGCCAAGCTCGATCGCGATCCATGGCAGCGGGATCGCGATGACGGCGAGCTTGAGGAACCAGCGTGTCTGGGTGTGCAGCCTGAGCGAGGTCAGCACGAACGCGGCACCGAACAGCGCGATCATGAAGAAGCCGATGAACGCCATGATCCGGAAGCTCCAGAACATCAGCGGCACGTTCGGCACGACGTCCCACGCGGTCGCCGCGATCAGCTGTGGGCTCGCCATGCGCGGATCGGCGACGTGGCGTTTCAGCAGCAGCGCATAGCCGAGGTCGCGCTTATGCGCCTCGAACCGGGCACGTTGGACGACATCGGTCCTGTCGACCTTGAGGCGCTGAACCGCGTCATAGGCGATGACTCCCGAGGTGATCCGCTCCTGCGCCTTCAGCACCAGTTCGGACATTCCCGTCACCTCCTTGTCGAGGCTGCGCGTCGCGATCAGGCCGAGCACCCAAGGCACCTGCACCTCGTAGCGGGTCTCGCGTAAGGCGACGTTGGGTATCCCGAACAACGTCAGGCCGGCGGGGGCAGGGGCGGTGTGCCAGGCCGCCTCGATCGCGGCGAGCTTCATCTTCTGGTTGTCGGTCAGCGCATAGCCGCTCTCGTCGCCAAGCACGACGACCGACAACGAGCCGGCGAGACCGAACGCCGCGGCTACCGTCATCGAACGGCGCGCGACCGCGGTGTAGCGGCCCTTGAGCAGCCAGAAGGCGGAGATGCCGAGCACCACGACCGAGGCGCAGACATAGCCGGCGCTGACGGTGTGAACGAATTTGGCCTGTGCGATCGGGTTGAACAACACCGCGCCGAAATCGCTGACTTCCATCCGCATCGTGTCGGTGTTGAACTCGGCGCCGGTCGGGTTCTGCATCCAGCCGTTCGCGACGAGAATCCACAGCGCCGATAAATTAGTGCCGAGCGCGACCATGAACGTGACGAAGAGGTGGCCAAGCTTCGACAGCCGGTCCCACCCGAAGAACATCAGCCCGACGAACGTCGCCTCGAGGAAGAACGCCATCAGCCCCTCGATCGCGAGCGGCGCGCCGAAGATGTCGCCGACATAATGCGAGAAATACGACCAGTTGGTACCGAACTGGAATTCCATCGTCAGGCCGGTGGCGACGCCCAGCACGAAGTTGATCGCGAAAATGCGCCCCCAGAACCGCGTGATGACGCGCCAGATCGGCCGGTTCGTCATCACGTACACGGCTTCCATGATGACCAGCATCATCGACAGCCCGAGCGTCAGCGGCACGAACAGGAAATGGTACAGGGCGGTCAACGCGAATTGCAGCCGCGACAGATCGATGACCCCAAGGTCCATGGTGATGCTCCCCGCAAGGCCGCCGACGGCGCTGCCTGGACGCCGGGCTAGCCGCGGTCGGCGACGCGAACATTGACCGCGGTCAAAGACGCGCGCGGTCTGGGGCTCGATGGCGGCGGGCATGGACAGCCTTACCGAACGCGACGGATCGAAACAGCGCGCGTGCGTCGAAAGCGTATCTGAGCGCGGTGGTCGCGGACGGCGGTGGCGCGCGCGTGTCAGCCAGCCTGTTGGTGCTCGACAGCGTTGCGGCGATCGGCTTCGCGGCAGGGCTGGCGGGTGGAGTCGTCGCGGTTCCGGCGGGCGTCGCGGCGATGCTGCCCTGGGTGGTGCTCGCCGGTGTCTCGGCGATCGGGCGTGGCGTGTGCGCGATGCTGGCGGCGCGCGTCGGCGCGGGCGGTGCGTACCGGGCGAAGACGCGGTTGCGGCGGCGGATCGTCGACGCGGCGCTGCACCGCACGCCGGGCTCCGACGTGACCACCGGTACATTGATGACCGCGGCGGTGGACGAGGTCGATGCGATCGACGGCTATGTGTCGCGCTTCCTGCCCGCGCGGATGGCGGCGTCGATCGCGCCGCTGTTGGTGCTTGCCGCGACCGCCATCGCTAGCCCGATTGCGGCGGCGATCTTGGTGGCGACGGTCTTTCCGTTCCTCGCGGCGATGATTCTTGCAGGCGGTGCCGCGGCGGACGCGTCGCGCCGTCAGTTTGTGGCGCTGGCCCGGTTGTCGGGACTGTTCGCGGATCGGATCGGCGCGCTGCCGATCATCCTCGCCTTTCGTGGCGAGGGGCGCGAGGCCGCGGTGCTGGGCGACGCTGCGGAGGATCTCGCGCGGCGGACGATGCGCGTGCTGCGTGTCGCGTTCCTGTCGTCGGGGGCGCTCGAGTTCTTCGCCGCGCTGTCGGTCGCGCTGGTCGCGGTGTATGCCGGGTTCAACCTGCTCGGCTTGCTCCCGTTTCCAGTTCCCGAGACACTCGACCTCGGCCGCGCGTTCTTCGTGCTCGCGCTCGCGCCGGAGTTTTATGCGCCGACCCGTCGGCTGGCGGCGGCGTATCATGATCGACAGGCGGCGGAGACTGCGGCGGAGCGATTGGCGACGGTCGAGCGGGGCAAAGCCACGTCGCCGTCGACCGTGCCAGTATGGTCGAACACCGCGTCAACGATCCGCTTCGAATCCGTGGCGATCCGCTACGATGGCCAGGACCGCGCTGCGGTATCTGGCGTTTCGTTCGAGGTTCGGGCCGGCATGATCTTGGCGCTGGTAGGTCCCTCGGGGAGCGGCAAGAGCAGCCTGCTGCATCTGTTGCTCGGCCTCGCGCCCTTGTCCGAGGGGCGCGTTTGGATCGGCAACCTTAACCTTGCCGAGATCGGCAGCATCGCGCCCGTCGCGGCGTGGATGGGGCAATCACCGCTGATCCTGGCGGGCACGATCGGCTCGAACATCGCGCTCGCCGATCCGCGCGCCTCGGCCGAGCGGATCGCGGAGGTCGCACGGATCGCCGGGCTGTCGCCGATGCTGCTCGCGCGGGGAGGGTTGGCTGCGGTAATCGACGCAAGGGGCAGCGGGCTGTCGGGAGGAGAACGGCGCCGGGTCGCGCTCGCCCGCGCGCTGTTGAAAGATGCGCCCGTATTGTTGCTCGACGAGCCGACCGCGCATCTGGATGCGGACTCCGAAGAGCGCCTGATCGAGGCAATCGCGCGGGCTTGTGTCGGGCGAACGACGATCATCGCAACGCACAGCGCGCGGCTGGCCGCGATCGCCGATGTCGTGATCGACCTGGGAGAGCAGGCGTGACCGCGTTCGAAGCGCTGATCACCGACGAGCGACGGCGGCAACGACGCGGGCTGTGGCGGGCGAGCGGTTATGCGGCGATCGTCGCAATGGCGTCGGTCGTGCTGCTCGGGCTGTCGGGCTGGTTCATCACCGCCGCCGCGGTTGCCGGGCTTGCCGGACCGATCGCCGCGCAGGGCTTCAACTATATGCTGCCGAGTGCTGGCATCCGTCTGCTTGCGATCCTGCGCACCGCCGGGCGCTATGGCGAGCGGCTGGCCAGCCACGACGCAGCGTTCGGCGCACTCGCCCGCATTCGCCCCGCGCTGTTCCTCGGTCTGGCGCGCGGCCCTGTGGATCAGGCGCTGGCGCTCACCCAGGGCGAGGCGACCGCACGGATCGTCCAGGACGTGAACGTGGTCGAGGCGCAGTTCGTCCGGTTCTCCGCGGTACCCGGCATGATCGCTGCGCTGGCGAGCGGCCCGCTCCTGTGTGCGTTGGGAGGGTGGCGGCCTGCGCTGGCGTTGGTACTGTGCCTGACGGGTTTGTTGATGATCGCGACCGCGCTAGCGAGACGGTTGGAAGGACCGGGACGCGAGGTGCAGCGCGCGAGCGGAGCGTTGAAGGAGGCGTTTGCCGGCATGGCCGATGCCGCCGCGGAACTCCGATGCTACGGGATCGAAGCGAAGGCGATGGCAGCGATCGATGCCTGCGGCATGCGTCTGGCGGCAGCGCAACGCGGGCAGGCTGGCGTCGCGGGGTGGTTCGAGTTCATTCAGGCGGTCGCGCTCGGCGTGGCAGGACTCGCGGCGCTGCTTCTCGCCGCGCCTGCGGGTGCGCCGATCGCCGCGTTGTGCGCGCTGGCGGCGGTCATGACGATCGACGCGGCGGGGCCGGTACTGCGCAGCCTTGCGCAGCGGAGCGCGGTGCGTGAAGCTGTCGCGCGGCTCGATCATCTGCTGCCAGCTGCGGTGGAGCCGGACGCCGAGATCGCGAGCGTCACCGCGCCGTCGATCGTTCTGCTCGGCGCCTGCCTGTCCGCTGGAACGCGTGTCGCGTTGGTGGGCGCGTCAGGGTCGGGCAAGACCACGCTCGTGGAAAGTCTGCTCGGTCTTCGTTCCGTGGAGCCGCGCACGGCGTTCATCGACGGGGCGGACATTGTCGGCATCCCGCTCGCTATCCGCCGCGCGACGTTCGGCTGGGCACCGCAGGATGCGGCCTTGTTAGGCGGCACGATCCGCGACACGCTCGCGCTCGGCGATCCCTTGGCCGAGGATGCGGCGATGTGGGCAGTGCTCGCCGACGTTGCGCTAACCGACGTGATCCAGGCCATGCCGAACGGTCTGGACAGCTGGATCGGCGAGCACGGCGTACGCTTGTCGGGCGGCGAAAGGCGGCGGCT
The DNA here is from genome assembly GCF_036856015.1 of Sphingomonas sp. LR55. Taxonomy (NCBI): domain Bacteria; kingdom Pseudomonadati; phylum Pseudomonadota; class Alphaproteobacteria; order Sphingomonadales; family Sphingomonadaceae; genus Sphingomonas; species Sphingomonas sp. LR55. The sequence continues at coordinate 1,388,234 of NZ_JASPFO010000001.1, read as the reverse complement.
TTCGCTTGCCCGCGCCTATCTCGCCAAGGTGCCGTGGCTGTTGCTCGACGAACCGACCGAGGGACTCGATACCGCCACCGAGCGACGCGTCGCCGACCGCCTGTCCGTGCGGCTCGCAAGAACCGGGCAGGGGCTGATCATGGTCAGCCACCGTCCGGCGATGGTCGCGCTGTGCGATCAACAACTCGCGGTCGCGCCGGCCTCGGATGCGATCGTCGCGCGCCCCACGGATGCCGGGCCGCGATCACGTCGGTATAGCCGAGATTGAACACCGTCGGGTTTTTGACCAGCCGTTCGCCGCGCCGATAGAGCGTCCCGAACACGCGGTCCGAGGCAAAATTGGTACTCCCGAAATTACCCGTGTCGTCGTGGAAAGGATGCTCCATGTGGCGCACCTTCATGGTGGCCAGTCATGCGAACCGGGGCTTGTATGCGAGGCACTGGATGCAAAACGCGTGCGGCGTCACAACCGAATGCCTAGCCCGAGGCCGAACACGAGCGGATCGAGGCTGATCGCGACCCGCTGCGTGCCGGCCGCGGTCGTCCGCAGCCGTGCGGTCGTGTCGATGTCAATGTATTTGACGTCGAGATTGAGGAAGACCTTCGGCGTGATGTTGATGTCGACGCCCGCCTGTGCCGCCCAGCCGAAACTGTCCTTCATGCGGACGTCGGTCGGTCCGACCGCGGCGGCGAGCCCAGACGACGCCTTCTCGTTCCAGAAGATCGTGTAGTTCAAGCCGGCACCGACATAGGGCCGGATCTTGCCCATCGGGTTCAGGTGATATTGTGCGGTCAACGTTGGCGGCAGGACCCAAGTCGAGGCGAGCTTGCCGATCGAGCCGGTCGTGCCGGTGCGGCCATCGGCTTGATGCTTGGTGGTCGCGGCAATCAGCTCGAAGCCGATATGGTTGGTCGCCATGTAGGTGACGTCGACCTCGGGCATGACGCTGTCGTTGACGCGTACATGCTCGCCGGGAAACGCGGGCAGGACGCTGCCCGAGGTCTCGTTCGGCGCTACCATGATCGCCCGGACGCGGACGAGTACGTCGCCGGCGGCGATGCCTTGTCGCGGTGCTGCGTCGGCCTGCGCGAAAGCGGGGATGCGACCGCAGTCACTGCGCATGCCGCGAGGGCGAGGCTCTTGATCGACGTCGTCATGGTCCGGCTCCTGTAATCCATACGGCCGGGCTATCTGCGCTGGAGAGTTGGGGCGTTGATCGCGGACAAGCAACGTGTTGACCGCGATCAAGGCGCCGTCCGGACCGCAGCGATGCCGAGCGTTTCCGGGCGGCCATCCGGCGCGCGTTCGAATGGTAAAATATGACAAAGAAATTAATTGTCGTATAATAATGGTAGGGCTAACACGGAACGAAGCACCAGGCTGATAAGGTGCCGGTTGGGGACTGCGACGGCCAAGAGCCTGCTGCGGAAAAAAGGGGAGGATTTCATGAGCGCGCATATTCTTGACGTTGATCGGCGCCGCGGAGCCGTTGCTGCAATGCGGACCGGTGTATCCCTGGTCGCTTTGCTGACCGCTGGGGTAAGCGGCACGGCGTGGGCGCAGGCTGAGACACAAAGCATCTCCCCCGACACGACTCAGGCCGCCGTGCCTGGGCAGAATGTCGGCGAGCCCGCAGCGGACCAGACGGATGGTGACATCGTCGTCACTGGTCGCCGCGCCGCACTCGAGGCTGCCGACGAACGCAAGCGGCGCAGCGAGACGATCGTCGACTCGGTCGTCGCCGACGATGCCGGCAAGCTGCCCGACAACTCGATCACAGAAGTTCTGCAGCGCGTCTCGGGCGTGTCGATCGTGCGCTTTGCCGCGCTCGGCGATCCCGATCACTATTCGGTCCAGGGTTCGGGCGTGCAGGTGCGCGGCCTGACCGGCGTCGCTTCGCGCCTCAACGGCCGCGAAATCTTCAGCGCGAACAATGGTCGCGCGATCCTGTGGAGCGACGTGACCCCCGAACTGATGTCAGCAGTCGACGTCTACAAGGCATCGACAGCGGACCTGATCGAGGGCGGCACCGGCGGCCAGATCGATCTGCGCACCAAGCTGCCGTTCGACTTCAACGGCAAGTTCCATATCGCGGGCACCAGCGAACTCGCGCTCGGCGACATGGCGAACAAGGCGGATCCGTCGGGCTCGGTGCTGATCACCGACTCGTTCGATACGCCGATCGGCCGGATCGGCCTGCTCGGCGACGTCGCGTTCAGCCAGTTCAGCTCGCTGTCGCAGTTCATTCGCGTCAGCCCGTATTTCAAGACGACGCTTAGCGATGGCAGCGGCAAGTACGTCCCGAGCGGCTTCGCGTATGGTGACGAGGCGTTCCAGTATAAGCGCTACGGCATCTATGGCGCGGCGCAGTGGCAGCCGGCAGAGTCGCTGACCTTCACCGGCAGCTTCTTCCAGTCGCGCTACAAGAGTCAGTCGAGCGATTACGGTACGCAGCTCGATCTCGCAGACGCTGGCGGTCGATCCGGCGAGCAGCACGTTCGACAGCAACGGCCTGCTGACGAAGACCGACGCGCTCTTCAATCGCGATACGGCCACGTTCCTGCCCACCGGCGGCGCGGTCAACAGCAGCGGCAACAAGGGGTTCGTGGAGAGTAACACGCGGACACGCGATTACTCGCTGTCGTTCGCCTGGGCACCCGTTGATAGCCATTTGTCGCTCCAGGGCTCGTTGCAGCGCGTCAACTCGCGTCAGATCTACGATCGCCTCGACATTTTTCGCGACATCGGCTTCGGCCAGAGCTTCGGCATGGATCTGACCGGCGACCTGCCGCAGATCACCGTCAGCCCGGCGACGCAGGCGTCGTTCGCGGATCCGGCGAATTATTTCTGGACGGCGTCGATGCCGCACAACGAACGCAACAAGGGCCGTCTCGACGCAGGGCAGCTCGATGCCGAATACAAGTTCGACAACAGCTTCTTCCGGTCGGTTAAGGTTGGTGGCCGTTATGCCAAGCGGACCGAGCGCGACCTGTCGAACGGCTATAACTGGACCGCGCTCGGCCGCGGCTGGAACGGCGACCCGCAGCTAACCTACGCCAACGCGGCGCCGGGCGACGTCGCCAGCCACGCGTTCAAGGACTTCTTCCGCGGCAACACGACGCTGCCCGGCAACCTGATGTTCGCGTCGGAAAGTCTGGCGGACCGGTTTAACGCCAACCGCACCGGGCTGGTAACGGCGCCGCCTGCCGGCTTCTGCACCGGTCGTGAGTTCGATTGTTCGGCCTCAGGTCCTCTCCCGGTCACCGGCTATGGCGGCCAGTTCAATCCGGACGGCACCCTGGCAATCAGGCCGGTCGGCTTCGTCTTGCCGGGCGATCAGGTCGAGAACCGCACCAAGAATATCGCAGGCTATGCGCTGGTGCGTTTCGGCCCCGAGGGCGACGCGCGCGGCATCTCCGGCAATATCGGCGTGCGGGTCGTGCGCATCGAGAACGAGGGCAGCGGCTTCATCCAGCAGAATGGCGGGACCGTCTTCATTCGCAATGGCGCTCAGGTGACGCTTGCGAACACCTTCCTCGCACGCGGCGGCAAGGCCGACTTCACGCGCGTCCTGCCGTCGGTCAATCTCGAATATGCGCCGACCGACAAGATCAAGGTGCGCGGCGGCTATAACATCACGATGGATTTGCCGACCTTCAACGCACTGCGCGCCTCGGGTTCGATCGGCGTGGCGACGACGCCCAGTCAGACTCCGGGCGGGATCGGGACGTTCAACAACTTTACCGCGGACACCGGCAATCCGTTGCTCAAGCCGACGCTGTCGAACAATTTCGATCTCTCGCTCGAATATTACGGACGCGCGGGCACGTCGTTCCACATCGCCCCATTCTACAAGCGGCTGACCAACCTGCCGATCTACGCGCTGACGACCCGGCAGGTGACGGTCCAGTTTACCGATGGAACGACGGAGAATGTATCGGCGTCGGCCACCGACTACAGCAACTCGACCAAGGCGGCGACCGTCAAGGGCGTCGAGGTCGGCGGACGCTTCTTCTTCGACATGCTGCCGGGTGCGCTTGCCGGGATCGGGTTCGAGGGCAACTACACGTTCATCAAGAGCAGCAATCCGGGCGACGTCTACCGCGACATTACCGGCGCGGTGAAGAGCGACGCGCCGCTGGTGGGTCTGTCGAAGCACAATCTGAACGCGACGCTGCTATATGAGCGCAATCCGATCTCGCTGCGGATCGCGTACTCGTGGCGCTCGCAATATCTGCTGTCGACCAACAGCAACGGCACGAACGGCACGTACACCTATTACAGCGCGCCAGGCGTCGTCAGCAATCAGGATGGCGGCCTCGATGCCTCCACCCAGATCGCGCTGCCGATCTATGGCGGCAATTACGGGTCGATCGATGCCGGCGTCCGCTTCAAGGTGACCGACTATCTGTCGTTCGGCGTGCAGGGGACCAACCTGACCGCGTCGACGCAGCGTACGCTGATGGGCGGGTATCCCGGCGGCAAGCTGGTCGGGCGTAGCTGGTTCCAGGCCGATCGTCGTATCAGCACTGGTATCAACCTCGCCTTCTGACGATGATACGCCGCTCGTCGACACCGTGTCGGCGAGCGGCAAAGCGAGGCTGTGATGACCAAGCGGATCCTGATCGTGGGCGGCGGCACTGCCGGGTGGCTGACCGCAGGCTATCTCGCCAAGCGGCTCGGCGCTGATCTGCCGGGCGGCGTCGCGATCACGCTCGTCGAATCGCGTGACATCGGGATTCTGGGTGTCGGCGAGGGGACGTTCCCGACGATCCGGCGGACATTGGCGACGATCGGGATCGACGAGGCCGATCTGATCCGACGCTGCGGCGCGACGTTCAAGCAGGGTGCCAAGTTCGTCCACTGGCGCCACGCGCCGGGGCAGGGGGCGACCGATCATTATTCGCACCCCTTCCAGGTCGCGGACGCGAGCGACGGTCTCGACCTGCTGCCCTATTGGCTGCTGGGCCTCGGCGGCACGGAGAATTGGGACGAGGTCTCCAACCCGCAGAAGAAGGCGGCCGACCGGCACCGCGCGCCCAAATTACCGACGCATCCCGATTATGTCGGGCCGCTGAACTATGCCTTCCATTTCGACGCAGTCGCGCTTGCCGGCCTTTTGCGCGAGCAGGGCGTGAAGAACGGCGTCCGCCACCTGACCGACACCGTGAGCGAAGTGCTGCTTGATGCGGACGGCGCGATCGGTGGCGTTCGGACCGAGCGGAACGGGATACTCGACGCCGATCTATACATCGACTGCACCGGCTTTCGCGCTGAGCTGATCGGCAAGGCGATGAAGATCCCGTTCCGGTCGTGCCGCGACGTGCTGTTCTGCAACCGCGCGATCGCCGCGCAACTACCCTATACGCGGCCCGACGAACCGATCGCCTCGTACACGATTTCAACCGCGCAGGAGGCGGGCTGGATCTGGGACATCGGGCTCGATCGTCGCCGCGGCATCGGCCATGTCTATTCGTCCGACCATAGCGAAGACGATGCTGCCGAGCGTGTGTTGCGCGGCTATCTGGGCGCGGCGGGCGAGACCGCCGACGTACGCCATTTCAAGTTCGAGGCCGGCTATCGCGAGGTGAACTGGTACAAGAACTGCGTCGCGGTCGGGCTGTCGAGCGGCTTTTTCGAGCCATTAGAGGCGACCGGAATAGCGTTTGCCGAAGTGTCCGCCGGTATGATCGCTAACCTGTTCCCTTGGGGCGGCGATTACGAGACGTCCGCGCGCCAGTTCAACGCCAACATGCTGCGCCGCTACGAACGTGCGCTCGATTTCATCAAGCTGCATTATTGTATCTCGGAACGCCGCGACACCGCGTTCTGGCGCGACAACGTGGCCGACGCATCGGTGCCGGACCGCCTGCTGGAGATGCTCGATCGCTGGCGGTTCCGGCCGCCCAACGAGCTCGACATCGACGGGCAGGTCGACATCTTCACCGAGGCAAGCTGGCAATATGTTCTGTACGGCATGGGCTGGAAGACCGACCTGAGCGCCAAGGCCGGCGCGCTTCGCTACGGTGAGGATGCACGCCGGGCGTTCGCGGAGGTGCAGCGCCAGGCGCGTTATGCGATCGCCAACCTCCCGTCGAACCGCGATCTGGTATCCTACGCCCAGTCCCACAGCTTTGGCGCGCGGGCCGCAGCGTGACCGTCACCCGGCCCGGGAAGATCACAAAGGTCGTGATCGTCGGCGGCGGCACGGCAGGCTGGATGACCGCGGCGGCTCTGTCGCGACTGGTCGCCAGCGGCGTTTCGGTCACCTTGGTCGAATCCGAGGAGATCGGCACGGTTGGTGTTGGCGAGGCGACGATCCCGTCGCTGCTCGATTACAACCGCATGCTCGGGATCGACGAGGACGCGTTCGTCCGCGCGACCGGCGCGACGTTCAAGCTGGGGATCGAGTTCCGCAACTGGACGCGGCTCGGCGACTCCTATCTGCACCCGTTCGGCACGCACGGCCGCGACATCGACGGCGTTTCCTTTCACCAGCTCTGGCTCCGGCAGGCTGCCTCGGGCAACGCGGATCCCGGACCAATCGACGACTATTGCCTGTCCTCCGTGGCGGCTCGGCGCGGGCGGTTCACTCGGCCGAGCGCCAATCCGCAGTCGGTGCTGTCGACCTTGTCGTACGCGTTCCATTTCGACGCAGGCCTCTACGCGACGTTCCTGCGCGACATCGCCGAGCAGGACGGGGTGGTCCGCGTCGAGGGGCGCGTGATCGCAGTCGATCGGAATGCCGAAACGGGGTTCATCGAGGCGGTGCGGCTCGAAGGCGATCGCCGGATCGAGGGCGAATTGTTCATCGACTGCAGCGGTTTCCGGTCGCTGCTGCTCGGCGATACGCTAGGTGTACCGTTTGCGAGCTGGAAGCAGTGGCTGCCCTGCGACCGGGCGTGGGCGGTGCCGAGCGAACGACAGGGGCCACTGACGCCCTATACGCGGGCGACGGCGGATAGCGCCGGATGGCGCTGGCGGATTCCGCTCCAGCACCGCGTCGGCAACGGCTATGTCTATTCCAGCGCGCATATCGACGACGACGATGCCAAGCAGGCGCTGCTGGCGGGGCTCGATGGCGCGGCGTTGGGCGAACCCCGTCAGTTGCGTTTCGAGGCAGGGCGGCGCGAGCGGCTTTGGGACCGGAACTGCGTGGCGATCGGGTTGTCCGGTGGTTTCCTCGAACCGCTCGAATCGACCAGCATCCACCTGATCCAGTCGGGGATCGCGCGGCTGATGACCCTCTTCCCCGATCGTGGTTTCGATCCGGTCGAAATTGACGAGTACAACCGTGTCATGCTCCGCGAATACGCGCAGGTCCGCGATTTCATCATCCTCCATTATCATGAGACCGAACGATCGGATTCGCCATTCTGGGACCATTGTCGGACCATGGCGCTCCCGGAATCGCTGCAGGGCAAACTCGCGTTATGGCGGGGCAAGGCGCGGGTGTTTCGCGAGCAGGGCGAATTATTCACCCCCGATAGCTGGATCGCGGTGTTGCTCGGCCAGAATGTGCAGCCGGCGTCCTTCGATCCGTTGACGGGCGGATTGCCGCTTGAAGAGGCGACGCGGTTCATGGCTCATATTCGAGAGATGATCGGCAAGACCGCCGAAGCGATGCCGACGCACGAGGATTTCATCGCCCAGCACTGCGCGGCACCGATGTTCCGACAAGCATGATGGGGACGCGCTATTCGGCCGATGCCACGGCCATTTGTGGGGTGGATGAGATACAGTCCTGGTAAGGCAATCTGGTGCGCTCATCATCTTTGCAGGGTAAAAGTGGGCACCTGTCGTGCGATATGCAGAGGGACGCTTGTAGCGGTCACGAATTTGGGCGACCAAGCCCTATGACCGAACCCAAGCCCACGAAGGTCCGCACGGCGCTGGGCCGCAATCTGACTTACGGTATGCTCGACGCCGTGGGTCGCGCGATCGTCACGGGCCATTACGACGGAAAGCGATTTCCTACCGAGGCGGAACTGGCGATCGAGCACGGCGTGAGCCGGTCAGTGACGCGCGAGGCGGTCAAAATGCTGACCGCGAAGGGTTTGCTTTCCGCGCGCCCGCGGCAGGGCACCATCATCCAGCCAAATTCGACCTGGAACCTCTTCGACACCGATGTGCTGCGTTGGCTACTCGAACGCCAGTTTACCCTGCCGCTGCTCCGCAGCTTCAACGAGCTGCGCCTTGCAGTCGAGCCGATGGCGGCGCAGCTCGCGGCATTGCACGCCACGCCGTCGGGCATCGCGATGATTGCGGCGGGCTATGCGCGCATGGAGGCGGCCGAGCGCGGCGATGACGACGCGCTCGAGGCCGACATCGTGTTCCACGTTGCGATCCTGCGAGCGTGCGACAACCCATTCTTCGCACAGTTCGAGGATCTTGTGTCGACGGCGCTACGGACCTCGATCCGCTTCACCAACCGGTTCAAGGGGCGCAGCGCAAGCCTGCCCGCGCATAAGGCCGTGCTCGAGGCGATCGCTGCGCGCGATGCGGCTTCCGCCAGCGCCACGATCCGATCGATCATCGAGGACGTCATGATCCTGATCCGTCAGGCCGAAAGCGAGGGCGCGGTGGTCGATCGCGGAGCGGCCTTGCTCGGCTGAGCAGCGTTCCCAATCGTATCAGCGTTGATCCGGAGTCCGTAAGGTGCGGCCCGAAATGGTCAGACCAGGCCTCGGCCTTCGATCTTCAGGACAGGGACGAAGCCGCCGCCCGGGTTCGCGGGCATCGTCAGGTGCAGGCCGCGCGCATCGCGGCGATGCGCCATGCCGCCGCTGCCGAGCAACGTCACGCGCTCGACCACGCCATCGGCGAAGCGGTTGCGTCCCAGCGCCTCGATCGTGACCGCACCCTGCGGCCAGCCCAGGAACAGCGCGTAGAGCGCGCCCTTGTTGGTGGTGAACCGCACGTCGCGGGCCGTGAACACGCCAGACGATTGTTCGTTCTGCATCCCGGCCTGCAGCCTGGTCGGGCCTTCGCCGTAGATCCGCCATGGCCGCGAGCCGAAGATCGCCTCGTCGTTGACTGCGATCCAGCGGCTCATGCCGTCGAGGATCTTCTCCTCCTCGCCGTCGATCGAACCGTCGCCGGGCTGCGGGATCGAGAGCAGCAGATTGCCGTTCTTCGACACGACATCGGCGAGCCTCTGGATGACCTGCTCGGCGGTCTTGTAGCTTTTGTCGTTAAGCCGCGCGACGTTGTAGAACCAGTCGCCGATACAGGTGTCAGTCTGCCACGGCTCGTCCCACAGATGGTCGGTGAAGCCGCGCTCGACGTCCTGCACGATACCGAACCGCGCATAGGGCTTCAGCTGCTTGGCGGTCAGCACGACGTCGATCTTGCCGTGCCAGGCGATCGAGCGGTTGTAGTAATCCGCCGCTGCCTGGAGCCCGACCGGCCCGAACGGCAGTTCGTAGTCGTCGAAATAGCAGAAGTCGGGCTTGTACTTGTCGATCAGGTCGGTCTGGCGCAGCAGCCATTTTGCGGCGTAGCCCGGATCGTTCGGCGGCGGCGTCTCGATCCACTGGCCGTCATTCGCGTCGTGCCATGCGGTCATCGCCGCGATCGTATCGATGCCGTTGGGCAGGACCGCATGCGCGCCGGTATAGAGCTGTTGCGGGTCGAGACCTTCCCACCACTTACCGTGGCCATCGGCGGTCCGCAGTTTGAACGCGTCGTATCGCTGCCCCTTCAGCGGCCCGGTCGGATCATAGCCGTAGGCGGTCTGATACCAATGCCAGCTATGCGCGGCGTGGTTCGAGACGCCGAACTTCAGCCCCGCCTTGCGCGCCGCCTTTTCCCAGGTGCCGACGACATCGCGTTTCGGCCCGACGCGGAGCGAGTTCCAGGCGTGATAGCGGCTGTCGTAGCAGTCGAGATTGTCATGATGGTTGGCGAGCGAGACGAAATATTTCGCCCCCGCCTTGGCATAGCGGGCGATCAGCGCGTCGGGATCCCAGCGCGCCGCAGTCCAGCGATTCATCACCTCCATCATCCCCGACTTGGTCGGATGACCATAGGTCTTGAGGTGATGTTCGTACGCCGGATGGCCCTGCATATACATGAAGCGACCGTACCAGTCGCCTTGCTCGGGCACCGACTGCGGGCCCCAATGCGACCACAGGCCGAGCTTCGCGTCGCGGAACCACTCGGGGTAGCGATAGTGATCGACCAGCGATTGCCAGGTCGGCTGCACCGGACCGCGCGCCAGCCCCATCGGGCTTTGCGCAAGGGCGTGTGTTGCGGGGCCGAGTGCGGCGATCCCGGCGAGGACCGAACGGCGGCTGAGATCGATACTCACTTGGCTGCGATGGTCCGGCGGATCGCGGCCAGGGCCAGCGGGCGCATCATCGCATAGCCGGCGGGAGTCGGATGGACGCCATCGCTCGCGAGCCCCGGCTTCATCGCGCCTTCGGGTGTGGCTAGCGCGGTGTAATAGTCGACATAGGTGAAGCCGTTCTTCGCCGCATAGGCCTTCAACCAGCCATTGAGCGCGCGGATCTGCGGCACCGGCTGCTTGTCCTTGCTCCACGGGAAGGCGGCGGCGGGCGGGGTCGAGGCGAGGATGACCTTGATACCGTTCGCGCGCGAGGTCGGCCATGCTGGCGATGTTGCCCTGGACGATCTCCATGGTCGAGGCGCCGGTGTTGCCGGCGATGTCGTTGGTGCCCCCCATGATGTGGACCGCGCGCGGTTTCAGCGCGATCACGTCCTCGCGGAAGCGCACCAGCATCTGCGGCGTGGTCTGCCCGCTGATCCCGCGATCGACCAGTCCGCCGGTGAACAGCCCGGCATCCGCACCGATCCAGTTGTCGGTGATCGAATCGCCCATGAAGACCACGCGGACCGGTGTGTTCGATGCCTTCAGCTGTTCGTTCTGCGCGCGGTACCGGCACAATTGGCCAAAGTCGCGCGTGAGCGAATGCAGCTTCCACGCCTCCCATCCGGCGCCGTCTGTCGGCGACGGATGCGCAGGGCAGGGCGCCGCGACGATCCCGACCGGATCGCCGGCATAGGGATCGCCCGGAACATTGGTCTGCGCGGCCACCGGAAAGGCGACCAACGTCAGTGCGGCGATGCAGACTGCGCGGATCACTTCGAAGAGACGATCTGGATCAGCGATGCGGCGTCCTGCCCGGTCGGCAGCTTGCCCGATGCGGTCAGACGCCGGGTCTTGTCGTCCCAGCGCAGCATCGCCTTGCGCCCGCCCTTGGTCCGATAGTCGTTGGTCACGCCGTCATCGTCGTACAGCGCGAAGCTCGCATCGGCGCCGGGATAGACGCGGATGCTCTCGAGCGCCTGCGCGGTCGCGGTGCTCGGCACCTGGACGCCCATCGGGATGATCGACCCGGCGCGCACGAACAGCGGGATCTTTTCGATCGGCGCATTCGCGGTGACGGTCTGGCCGCCGGTGAACCGCTGGTTGGTCCAGTAGTCATACCATTCCGCACCCGCCGGCAGATAGACCTGGCGGCTGGTCTTGCCCTGTTCGGTGACGGGCGCGACCAGGAAGGCGGGGCCGAACATATATTCGTCGCCCATGTCGGCGACGTTGGGATCGTTCGGGAAATCCATGAACAACGCGCGCATCATCGGCGCATTGCTCTCGTAGGTATGGCGGCCGAGCGAATAGATGTACGGCATCAGCGAGTAGCGCAGCTTCAGGAAGTTCGCGAGGACCGGCTCGGCCGCGGTGCCATATTGCCAGATCGCGGTGGCCGGGCGCTGGCCGTGGATCCGCAAGGTCGGCGTGAATACGCTATAGCCGAACCAGCGCGTGAACAGCTCGGGATAATCCGCGTAATCGGGCGCCATCGCGGTTGCGCCCGCCGGATCGAGCAGTACCGGGCGTGTCGCCTTCGGCCCGTTCGGCCATTGCCAGCCACCGATGTCGCTGCCCCAATAGGCCATGCCGCTCGCGGTGAAGCCGAGCCCGGCCGGCACCTGTCGATGCAGCGCTTCCCAAGTCGACTTGATGTCCGACGACCAGAACAGGCCGCCGTTGCGCTGGGCACCCAGATACGCCGCGCGCGACAGGATCAGGTTGCGCATCGTGGGACGGTCCTTAGCCGACCCATCCGCGACGCTCATCGTGTGGAGCAGCGGGAAGACGTTGTGGTAGCGGTCGCCCGAGCCGATCGAGTAGAAGCTGCCGTCGGGCACCAGATCGGGTTCGGTCTCGTCGAGCCAGAACCAGTCGAAGCCCTGGCTGGCGATGTTGTCGCGGATCCGGTCCCAGAACCAGTGGCGCGCATCGGGGTTGGTGCTGTCGAGCAACGCGCCCGCACGATCCGAGCGGATCGGCAGGCCGTCGACGACGTTGCCGTCTTTGTCCTTCAGCAACCAGCCCTTGGTCGACAACAGGTCGAAATACCGCGATTCCTTCTCGAAGCGCGGCCAGACGCTGATGATCGAATGCATCCCCATCGACTTCAACTTGTCGTTCATGCCCTTGGGATCGGGGAAATAGTTCCGGTCGATGTCGAGCTGGCCCATGCGCGACCAGTAGAACCAGTCGAGCACCATGATGTCGAGCGGCAGGCCGCGGCTGCGATACCCGGTGGCGACGTCGAGCAATTCTTTCTCGGTCTCGTACCGCGCCTTGCTCTGGATAAGGCCGAACGCAGCCTTTGGCGGCAGCGGCGTGGTGCCGGTCAGCGTCGCGTAGCCGGCATAGATCTCGTCGGTGGTGGCGCCGGTGATGACGAAGAACGAGACGCGCTCGCCGACCTCCGACTGCCAGTGCGTCGAACTATGCAGGCCGGGGGAAACGACGGTCGAGGACGGATTGTCCCATACGATGCCATAGCCCTTGTTGGTGACCATGAACGGCACGCAGACCGTCTCGCCCGCGGGCGCATCGTAATTGTGGCGGCAGTCGATCGTGCGGCCGCGCAGGTCGAGCTTGCCCTCCTGGTTCTGGCCGAGCCCGTAATAATGCTCGTCAGCGGGCGAGGCGAAGCTCGCGCCGACGCGGAACGTCTTCTCGCCGTTGACGGTATGCGGCGCCATTTCCCAGCCGGTCATCTGCGTTAGCATAGTGCCGTCCGCCTTGCGGATCGTCACCGACACCGGCGGTAGCGACGGTGCGAAATAACGCTCCATCTGCGTGGGCGCCTTGGGCCAAGGCTTCGCATCGACCGAGAGCGACAGCGCGGAAGAGACGAAGACGTCGGCGCCTGCGTCGTTACGATGCATCCAGCCGGCGGCATCGGGCTTTGCGTTGGGGCCATCGCCGGGGGCGCGTCGACCTGCCCACGGTCGGTCGCGATCGTCACGCGGACGATGTTGGGGGCATAGGCCTCGACCGAAACCAGGCTGCCGTTGCGATCGACCGTCGCGATCGGTGCAGCAGTGGCGGCGGTGCCGAGCGTCGCTAGTGAAACCCCCATGGTCAACCGGGCGATCAGCCGCGAAGACCAGCCCCATCGCGACGTGGTGCGGGACTGGTCAGACGATTGCGCGTCGATACGGGCTGGGGAAATGTACATCGAAATCCTCTCCACGGGTCTATGCCCTGACGGTAGCGCTATCTTGGCCGAGACGGTAATTTTGTCGTATAATTGCAGATACGGCGCGCGGATCAACCGTATTCCGCGTCAACGCAAGGCGAAGACCCGGATTGGCCACTTATCGGACGTCGTTATTGGAGCAGCGCCACGCCGTACGGCAAAAGGTCGAGCCGATCGGTATAGGCTTTGCCGCTCAGAATATCGTGCTGCTCGCCTGCCAACGCCACACGAGCAGGCGCGGTGTTCGTGTTCACGTACAGCGTCCGCCCATCGACAATGCGCGCGACTACGCCCGGCGGAGTGACCGGGCCACGCTTGATCCCGAGTTCGGTATAGAGCGATCGCACGAGCGGATCGAGAAACGCGCCTTGCGCGGCGGTGGCGAGATAGATCGCCCGGCCCTTGCCGAAGCGGTTGATGGTGATCGCCGGGCTTGGCTTGGGCGTGTTGGTGAACATCGCCAGCGGTTTGGCCGTGCTCGGTTCGAGCACCTCGTAATAGGGATCGCTACCGATCTGCTCTTTGCCGTCGAACATGATCTTCAGCGGTTGCTCGGCGCGATAGAATTCGTTGGTCCGCACGCCGAACACGTCGGTCAGCCGGCCGGGCAGGGGCGTCTCGAACCATTTGCCGGTCTCATCGACCTTGGCGGAATAGCCGGTCATGATCACCGTCCCGCCGTTCGCGACGTAGCGACGCACGGCCTCGGCAGTTTCCTTGTTCATCATGTACGCGCTGGGCAGGATCACGAGCTTGTAGCGGTCGATCGCGTCGTGGCCGATGTCGATCACCGCGGTGTCGATGTTGTCGACGAACAGCGGTGCGAGCGCAGCCTTGGCCTGGTCGGGATAGCTGGTCTTGAAATATTCCTGCATCGTGTTGGGCCCCGGCGGGGGCGAGGTCAGCCAGTTGGTCTGGAACGAATAGGCGATCGCCACCTCGGGCTTGCGATAGCGCGGGAAGCCCATCGTCTTCAGCTTGGCGAACTCGCTGGCGATCTGGCCGAACTCGCCGACCTTCCACGATGGGCGGCCGTCATGGTCGACCAGTCCGAACAACCCCTGTTCCTCGCCGCCGCTATGCGAGTTGAAGGTCCAGGCGAGGAAGGTCTGCGCGTAGTAGATCAGCCCGAAATAGGCCCACATCCGTGACCGGCCCGGCGTGCCGTAATAGCCGCCACCGCCGGCCGTGAATTCGTTCAGCCACATCGGCGTATCGTGCCCGGCTCGGTTGCGCGAGACGTCTAGCGCCGCGCCTAGCGGCTCGCCCGGATAGAAGCCCTGGCCGCCATAGGTCGAGACCTTGTCCCACGACCGTAGATAGTCGAACCCCTTGGTCCAGGCGTCGGGCCAGAAGTTCGACGCGACGGGCAGGTTCGGTGCATATTGCTTGCGGACTGCTTCGAGGTCGGTCAGCGCACCGATCGTGTCGTCCGACCAGAAGCGCCGGAGGTCGAGATTGCGCTCGTTCGGCCCTGGGCCATTGCCATAGGGTAGGTCGACCTCGTCCCAGCTATTGATCCGACGCGACCAGCGCTGCGTCGCCCAGGCGGTGTTGAGCGCCGCGATCGTCCCGTATTTCTTCTGCAGCCAGCCGACGAAGCGTTGCCGGTCAGCCGGCGAATACGACATCTGGCCGTTGCCGATCTCGTTGGTGTAGCCGACCGCGATCACCGCGGGATTATGCGCGTACCGCTTGAGCATCTGCTCGGCGAGCCGCCGGACCAGCCGGCGATAATCGGGATCGCTGATATTGTCCCAATAGCGCGTCGCGGCATTGCGCCGGACGCCGTCCTGCGTGACGAGATCGACGCCGGGATATGTCTTGTGCAGCCAGGTCGGTGCCGGCTGGCCGGGAATGTCGAGGAGCACCTTGATCCCGGCGGCATGCATCTGGTCCAGGATCGCGTCGAACCATTCGAACGTGAAATGGCCTTCCTGCGGCTCGAACGAATCCCAGGACAGGTCGCCCATGCGGACCATGGTGAACCCGGCCTTCTTCATGATCGCGATGTCCTGGCGGATCTGCTCGGGCGAACGGTCGATCGGCTGGTAGCAGGCGCCCACGAACAGGTCGCCGCGGCCCGGCCAGTCGGGATGCCCGACGGCGGTCTGCGCCTGCGCTGGAACGATGCTGGCAAGCGGAACAGCCAGCGTAGCCGCCGCAAGCATCGCAAACCGCAGGGCGCGGATCAGGGGTGTTTCAAATAGCCTCTCCAAGCTCGTGTTCGATCGACGCGCACATCGTGCACGTGCGGTATTTCTCGTCAGGCGAAATCGATCGCGAACGCGCTCGCGTGACGCGTCGGCAAGGTCGCAGGCAGGTCGATCACCAGAGCCTGTCCGGTCTGGCGAAACGCGATCGCGCCGGGGCGGCCGAGCAGGCGCACTGCGCGTACCCGGCGTCGTTCGTGCGGGTTGGGCTGGGCCAGCGACGTGATCGCGGTCTGCCCCCGAGGCATGCCGAGCGTGATCGCGTACAGCGTCTCGCCCTTGGTCGTGAACCGGATGTCCTGCGCCGTGTAGCTGGTCTTCTCCGCAAACGCGCCCGCTACGGCGGTGGTCGGACCCTCGCCATAGATGCCATCATACCGGATGAATTGTCCACGTAAATCGAATTAGCATATAAATGATCTAAATCATTCGCTAGGCGCCGCTGACGATACGGTAGCGGCGTGGCCGCGCACGATATCCAAGAGTGAACCGCGGGCGGTCCGTAAGGATCAGACCCGCTGGAGGAGAGTGTGACGAAGCGTTCCAAGATTAGCGTTGGCAGCATCAAGGGTCTGAGCACGACCGTGTCGCTGCTAGCACTCGTGATAGTTGGTTCGGTAGCGCAGGCGCAGGTCGCGGCACCGCAGGATGGCGCGCCCGCGCCGGTTGCGGATGCTCAGCAGACCAGCGGTACTGCCGCCTCGAGCGCCGATCAGGGCCAAGCAGTCGATACCGCGCCCGTCGCCGCAGAGGCGGGCGATGACATCGTCGTGACCGGCGTCCGTGCGAGCCTTCAGTCCGCCCAGAACATCAAGCGCAACTCGGCGCAGATCGTCGACTCGATCGTCGCCGAAGACATCGGCAAATTGCCCGACCGCAACATCGCCGAAGCGCTGCAGCGCATCTCGGGCATCCAGATCCAGCGCAACTTCGGCGAAGGCAGTTCGGTCGCGATCCGCGGCCTGACCCAGGTCCGCACGGAGCTGAACGGTCGCGACATCTTCACCGCGAGCGGGTCGAGGAACGCGCTGAGCCTCGAGGACGTACCGTCCGAGCTGCTCGCCGGGATCGACGTCTACAAGAACCCGTCGGCGGACCTGATCGAGGATCAGCTCAGCGTCACGATCAACTTTCGTACGCGCAAGCCGTTCGACTTCGACGGCTTCAAGATCTCGGGTTCGGCGACGAACACCTATTATGATCTGATCAAGAAGAGCCAGCCGGCCGCATCGCTGCTCGTCAGCGATCGTTGGAATACCGGCATCGGCGAAATCGGCATCCTGGCGAGCGCGTCGTATCAGAAAACCAATTTCCGCCAGGACACGATCTCGACCGAGCCGTTCTACACGCTCGACGAAAGCAATCCCGGTGACGCCGCCACCGCCGCGCTGCTCGGGCGGACCGGCCAGACCACGACGCTGCCGCATGGCACCGGCATCGGCGAAGTGTTCGGCGACCGCCGTCGCCTCGGCATCGACGTGTCGCTCCAGTGGCGCCCGACCGACACGCTTGAGTTCACCGGTGAGGTGTTCCGCAACGATTACAAGCTGCGCTCCTATGGCTACAGCTATTTCGCGTACACCAGTGGGGCGTCGATCACGCCGCTGGCCGGCGCGCCGTTTACCTATGCACCCAACGGAGATTTCCAGAGCGGCACGTTCACCGACGTACCGATCGGCAACAATACCTCGCTCGGTTCGCGGCATTCTCTGACGACCGATTATTCGCTCAACGGCAAGTGGAAGCCGACCGCCAACCTGACGATCACCGGCGATCTCCAATATGTCGATTCCAAGACCGACAACCTGAACTCGATCGTCGGATTGAGCGGCGTCGCCACCACGTTGACGCAGGACATCTCGGGCGAGATCCCGTCGTTCCAGATCGTGTCCGCCGATGGCCTCGCGAACCCCGCGACCTACAGCAACGGCTTCTACCTGGATAACCTCAACAACTCGAAGGGTACCGACAAGGTCGGCCGCCTCGACGGCGAATATCGCTTCGACGGAGGTATCCTGAGCTCGATTAAGGCGGGCTTCCGGTTCGCCGATCGTCGCAACCGCACCAGCGATACCGGCTATCGTTATACCGGGCTGACCGGCGCTGCGACAAATCTCCGTTATGTCGACCTCGGCGGCTTCTTCCGCGGCCAGGCCGATCTGTTCGGCGACATCCAGGCGTTCTCGCTCCCGACCGTCCTCGACTACGACGCCACGCGGGCGTCGCTCGGCATTGCGACCTTGCCGAGCTATGTCCCGAGCGGGACCAACACGCAGGCGCAGAAGACCTATACCGGCTATGCCGCGGCGTTCTTCAAGGCGGACGATCTGCCGGTGCCGATCGACGGCAATATCGGCGTGCGCGTGGTCCAGAGCAAGGTCGCGGTCTCGGGCTTCTACCAGCAGGTCGACCTGATTACCGCGCCCGACGGCACTCAGTCGACCGCGGCTCCGACCTTCACCGAGGTCAACGAGGCGACCAAGTACACGTCGGTTCTGCCGAGCCTCAACGTCCGTGGGCGTCTGACCGACCGGCTCCAGCTGCGTTTTGCCGTGTCGAAGAATATCTCGCGCCCGAACTTCAACCAGCTCAACCCGAGCCTGACGATCACCGAGCCCGGCACCGCGCAGATCGACCAGCAGCACGTGACGTCGACCGGCAATCCCTATCTGAAGCCGATGAAGTCGACCAATTTCGATGCCTCGCTCGAATGGTATTTCGCCAAGAGCGGATCGCTGACGGTCGCGGGGTTCTACAAGGATATCTCGAACTACATCCAGACGGTCATCACGCCGCGTGACGTAACCTTTACCGACGGCGTCACCGCTACCTACGACGTCACCACCTACAGCAACGCCGCCAAGGCCAAGGTGAAGGGTGCGGAAGTCGCGTATCAGCAGTTCTTCGACTTCCTGCCGGGGCCGCTCGCCGGCTTGGGCGTGCAGGCGAACTTCACTTATGTCGACTCCGAGGCGCCAAGCCCGGCCAGCGACGGTCCGGTGACGCAATTGTCGCTCGAGGGGCTGTCGAAGTATAACTACAACCTGATCGGCATATACGAGCGTGGGATCGTATCCGCGCGTCGCCTATAACTGGCGCAGCGAGTTCCTGGTGACGACGTCGGCCAACGGCACCGGCAATCTGCCGCAGTTCCAGAAAGCGTCGGGGCAGCTCGATGCGTCGATCACCGCCAACGTGACCCCGCATCTGTCGCTGACGCTGAACGGGACCAACCTCACCAACACGGTGCGGTCGACCTATTATGGCATCACCACCCGGCCGCGCGATTCGATCATGAGCGACCGCCAGATCAGCGGCGTGGCGCGCATCACCTTCTGATCTGGCAACGCTGGACGTTAGGGCTGGGCTCGATCTTCGGATCGGACTCAGCCCCTGGCGGGCAGGGAATGGCGGACACTGTTGTGACAGAGCCGCTGGCTTCGGATACGCCAGCGTAAAGCATGGCCGCTATATGCGCGCTTCGGAGGGGGAAACGATGAAGCAGGACCAGCCGACGACCCGGATCAGCCGCCGCCTGTTTCTTGCAAATGGTGCAGCGCTTGGCGCGGCGATAGGACCGGCGCAGGTCGCGCGCGCCGCGGTAACGCGGTCCGAGGAAGCAACTGCGGGGGCGTTGCCGATGCCAGCGACACGCGATGCGATACCGCTACGCGCGCCGGTCGAAGATCCCGGCCGACTACTGCTCGACGGCGGCTGGCGGTTTCATCTCGGCGACATACCGATGACCGAGATCTCGCGGGCATGGCTGGTCCTACAACAGCGCGAAGGCCGGACAGGCACAGGGCGCCGCGGCCATCTATTATGACGATCTCGGACTGGCCCGAGGTCGCATTGCCGCACGACTGGGCCATGGCGATGCCCGTCGCCGAAAGCGCCAACGTGTCGCAGGGCTATCGCCGTCGCGGTTTCGGTTGGTACCGGCGGGCGTTGCGGCTCGATCCGCAGGATCGCGGGCGCTATCTCGAAATCCAGTTCGGCGGGATCGCGACGAACGCGACGATCTGGTTCAACGGATCGGTCGTGGCGCACAACTGGAGCGGCTACAATTCGGTGTACGTCGATATCACCGACCTCGCACGCTATGGCGACGACCTGAACACGATCGTCGTGCGCGTCGATGCGCAGACGATGGAAGGCTGGTGGTACGAGGGCGCGGGCCTGTACCGTCACGTCTGGCTGGTGAAGCGCGATGCCACCTATATCGCCACCGACGGTATCCACGCCGATCCGCGTCGCGGACCCGACGGCGCATGGTCCGTCCCGGTCACAGCGACGCTCGGCAATATCGGCAAGGACGCGGTTGCCGTCTCGATCGAAGCGACACTGATCGATCCGGACGGCCGCGTGATCGCGACGCAAACCGCCGGCGGGACGGTGCCGTCGCTCACCCCGGCCGACGTGGCGCTTACTCTCCCGGTAACGACTCCCCGGCTTTGGTCGGTCGAGACGCCGACGCTCTACACGCTGCGCACGCGGTTGATCCGCGCGGGAAAGACGGTCGACGAGCGGACGCTTCGGATCGGCTTCCGTACGCTGCGGTTCGATGCCGCGACCGGGTTTTACCTCAACGACCGCCCGCTCAAGATCAAGGGGACGTGCAACCACCAGGATCATGCCGGCGTCGGCGTCGCGGTGCCCGATGCGCTGTGGGACTGGCGGCTCCGGCGGTTAAAGGATCTTGGCTGCAACGCGATCCGGTTTTCGCACAACGCGATCGCGACCGAGGTCCTCGACGCGTGCGATCGCCTCGGCTTCCTGGTGATGAGCGAGAACCGCAACTTCAACACCAGCCCCGATTACATGGCGCAGCTGCAATGGCTGGTGCGGCGCGATCGTAACCGGCCGAGCGTCATCATGTGGTCGGTCTTCAACGAGGAGCCGATGCAGGGTACGCCCGCCGGCTATGAAATGGTCCGTCGCATGTCGCGGACCGTCAAGGCACTCGACGACAGCCGCCCGGTGACCGCGGCGATGAACAGCGGGATGTTCGCGCCCGTCAACGTCAGCCAGGCGGTCGACCTGGTCGGCTTCAATTACCAGCGCGATCAGTATGACCGGTTCCACGCCGCCAATCCGACGCTGCCGATGATCAGTTCGGAGGATACGTCGAGCTTCATGACGCGCGGCGCGTGGACGACCGACCGTGCCGCGCACGTCATGGCGTCCTATGACGAGGAGCCGGCCGACTGGGGCAGTACGCACCGCGCCGGCTGGAAATCGATCGCCGAGCGCTCCGTCGTCGGCGGGACGTTCGTGTGGACCGGGTTCGACTATCACGGCGAACCGACACCGTTCGAATGGCCGTCGGTGAGCAGCTATTTCGGGATCATGGACCTGTGCGGGTTTCCCAAGATGGCCTTTTATCTCCACCGCGCGCAGTGGATCGACGACGTGCCGCTGCTGGACCTGATGCCGCACTGGAACTGGCCGGGACGCGAGGGCCAGCCGGTCAAGGTGATGGCGCTGACCAACGTCGATACGGTGCGGCTGCTGCTCAACGGTACGGTGGTCGGCGAGCAGGCGGTCGATCGCTTCACGATGCCGCAGTGGCAGGTTTCCTATGCGCCGGGGCGGTTGGAGGCGATCGGCTATCGCGGCGGGCGCGCGGTCGTGCGCAGCGTGGTCGAGACGACCGGCGCGCCGGTCGCGCTTCGGATCACGGCCGATCGCAGCGCAATGGCTGCGGACGGCGAGGACGTGCAGCCGTTTACGATCGATGGGGTCGATGCGTACGGACGCCATGTGCCGACCGCCAACCTCCCCGTCGCGTTCGCCGTGACCGGCGGCACGATCATCGGGCTCGGCAACGGCGATCCGATCAGCCACGAGCCCGAGCAGGGTGACAGGCGCGCGCTGTTCAACGGGCTAGCACAGGTCATCGTTCGTGCTAGGCAGGGCGGGGCTGGGGCGCTGTCGCTCAAGGCAACGTCGGCCGGTCTGCGCAGCGCGACGACCACGGTCCGCCTGCTGGCAACCCCGCCCCGGCCGAGCGTGCCGACCACCGCGGCGACGCTCATGCTGCAGGACTGGCGGCAATCGCCCGCGTTCGCGACCCGGCCATCGCCCGATATCGTGCTCGCGGACAACGACATGAACAGCTGGCTGTTCGTGCGGGCGGGCGAGATCCAGCCGGCGCAGGGTCACGGGACCTGGAGCGTGCTGCGCGCCAAGGTCATGCCGCGTCGGCCGGTGCGGGAACGCGGCGGTAAGCTGGTCTTCCAGGGCGTCGTCGGTCGTGGCGAAGTCTGGATCGACGGCAAGCGCGTCGGGACGAAGGCCGGGTTCGCACCGGGGACGGTCATCGTGCCGATGCCTGCGGGCGAAGGCGAACGGATCGTATCGGTTCTGCTGGAAAGCAACGGCACGCAAGCGTCGGGGCTGGGGGGCATCGTATTCGTAGAGGAATGAGGCGTTCCGCGCGCATGCGTCACAGCGATAACCGGTGCGGAACGCAAGTATTTCGGCGACGATCGGCAGGGGATTTCCGGGCGGCGCTGCTTCGAGAGAAAAGGATTCAGTGATGGTTCGTATGAAGAAAATGCTCGCGGGCTTAGCCCTGTCGGCGTCGCTGATCGCCGGCATCGCGTCGGCACAGACGACGACCGAGGTACCGCGGATCGTCACCAAGGGCGGCCGGCATGCGCTGATGGTCGATGGGGCGCCGTTCCTGATGCTCGGCGCGCAGGTCAACAACAGCAGCAACTATGCGTCCGCACTGCCGCAGATATGGCCGATGCTCGACCGGATGCATGCGAACACCGTCGAGATCCCGATCGCGTGGCAACAGGTCGAGCCGGTCGAGGGCAAGTTCGACCTGTCGTTTCTCCAGACGCTGCTCGATCAAGCGCGCGCGCATGACAAACGCGTCGTGCTGCTCTGGTTCGGGACATGGAAGAACACCTCGCCCGGCTACACGCCCGACTGGTTCAAGGCCGACAACAAGCGTTTTCCGCGGATGAAGTTGAAGGACGGCACCGACCATTATGTCCATTCGCCGATGTTCCGCGCGACGCTGGAGGCGGACAAGCGCGCGTTCGTCGAGGCGATGAAGTACCTCAAGGCGCACGATCCGCAGAACACGGTGATCATGGTGCAGCCGGAGAACGAGGTCGGCAGCTATCGCTCACCGCGCGATTACGGTGCGCAGGCCAACGCCGTGTTTGCCAAGCCGGTGCCCGCCGAACTGGCGAAGGCGCTCAAGAAGCCGGGCGGAAGCTGGACGCAGATGTTCGGTGCGCAGGCCGACCGCGCGTTCAACACCTGGCATACCGCGCGCTTCGTCGATGAGATCGCGGCGGCGGGGAAGGCGGTCAAGCCGCTGCCGATGTATGTCAACGCCTCGCTCGCCGGGCCGTCGAACGTGCCCGATCCGACCGGCGTCGCGAGTGGTGGCCCGCAGCAGGACGTGCTGGATATCTGGAAGGCGGCGGCGCCCGCGATCGATTTCCAGGCGCCCGACATCTATGACCGCGATGCCGCCCACGTCGCTCTCTACCTTGACGCCTATGCCCGCCCCGACAACGCGCTGATGGTGCCCGAGATCGGCAACGCGAAGGAATTTGCGCGTTTCTTCTACGCGGCGCTCGGCCGCGGCGCGATCGGCTATGCGCCGTTCGGCATGGATGAGACCGGGTATTTCAATTACCCGCTGGGGGCAAAGGCGCTCGACGACGAGACCGTCGATGCGATCGGGCTGAAATACGCCGCGCTGTCGACGATGGCGCGCGACTGGGCGAAGATCGCGTTCGAACATCCCACCTGGGGTGTCGCCAAGCCTGACGAAAGCGCGGGGCAGGCCGCAGTCCAGTCGGTCACGATGGGCGACTGGACGATCGGCACCAGCTATGGCGAATGGCAGTTCGGGCAGAAGGACTGGACGTGGATCAAGTCCGAGCCGCCGGTCTGGGCGAAGGAGCCAGTCGGCGGTGTCGCGGTCGCGCATCTGTCGCCGAACGAATTCCTAGTGGTCGGCGATCATGTCCGGTTGAACTTCGGGACCGCGAAGGGTGGCCCCGCGAACGGCTCGGTATTCCGCGTCGAGGAGGGCCGCGTGGTCGACGGACGCTGGGTGATGAGCCGCATCTGGAACGGCGACCAGACCGATTACGGCATCAACCTGCTCACCCCGGTCATCCTGAAGGTGACCATGGGGCGCTACAAATAGCGATCGCGGCGCGGCTGATCGTCGCGCGGGGACTCGCTGAACGCTATCCGTTTTCTGGTGCTGCCGGCAGGTCAGGCAGCACCAGAAGCTGACGCGTGCGTCTGGACAGCCGGGCACGGCGCGGCTTTCAGACGAAAGCAGATGGGAAAATATCGCGTCCGTCGCCTGAACGCCAGCGGGGCGGAGAGAGGCATCGACGGCAAGGCTAGGGCCCCTGCCGTAAGCGTTAACCTTGCGTGAAGCGCCCTAGAATGCCATATCCGGCATGGATAGTCGCCGCTTACCATAGACATGGCGACACCCAGACATTCCGACGACAGATTAGGCGAGGACTTGGAGCATCAGCTGTGCTCGGTCGTCGGCCTCGTGCTGTCGGTTCCGTTTCACACATGCTCCCGACGATAACCAGGTGATGGACGATCGCTTTTCGCCGTTTGACCGGTGAAAAGCGCGCGAGGCCAGCCGCAACGAGAAGGTAGCATGGTGCCGCGCGACATGAACAACGATAACTCACATTCCACGACCATTTCGGCCGCAGATCCGGCCGGTGCCGCGGCAGGCGTAACGCGGCGCGGCCTACTCGGCTCCGCGATCGGCGCGGGCGTCGTTGGCGGGGCTTCGATGCTACCGCTGGCGCAAGCCGATGCCGCGACGACCGAGCGCAACGTCGACGTGCTGCTGGTCGGCGGCGGCATCATGAGCGCGACGCTCGCGGTGCTGCTCCACCAGCTCGAACCGACCTGGACGATCGAGTTGATCGAACGCCTCGACAAGGTCGCCGAGGAGAGCTCGAACGGCTGGAACAACGCCGGTACCGGCCACTCGGCATTGTGCGAGCTGAACTACACGCCGGTCAACGCGACGGACGGACTGGTCGAGATCAAGAAGGCGATCGAGATCAACGAGCAGTTCCAGGTCACGCGCCAGTTCCTAAGCCATCAGGTCAAGGCGGGCATGCTCGCCAACCCGCGCTCGTTCATCAACTCGACGCCGCACATGAACCTCGTCTGGGGCGACGCGAACGTCGAATTCCTGCGCAAGCGTCACGCTGCGCTCCAGGCGAGCCCGCTGTTCTCGGGGATGGAATTTTCGACCGATCGCAAGCAGATCGCACAGTGGGTGCCGCTGATGATGCAGGGCCGCGACCCGACGATGAAGCTCGCCGCGACGCGCTCGCCGCTCGGCACCGACTGCAACTGGGGCGAAGTGACGCGCCAGTATATCAAGACGATGACCGCGCAGCCGGGGTTCACGCTGACCACCGGGCATGAGGTCCGCTCGCTCGAGCGTAGCGCCGACAAGCGCTGGCGCGTCACCGCGCGCGACATGAAGAGCGACGAGAAGCAGATCATCAACGCGCGCTTCGTGTTTGCAGGTGCTGGCGGCGGTGCGCTGCCGATCCTGCAGAAGTCGGGGATCCCCGAGGCCGACGATTATGCCGGCTTCCCGGTTGGTGGGTCGTTCCTGGTGACCGAGAAGCCCGCGGTCGCGCAGGCGCATCTCGCCAAGGTGTACGGCAAGGCTGCGGTCGGTTCGCCGCCAATGTCGGTGCCGCATCTCGACACGCGCTATCTCGACGGCAAGCAGGCATTGCTGTTCGGGCCGTTTGCGACCTTCTCGACCAAGTTCCTCAAGGAAGGCTCGTATTTCGATCTGCCGGCGTCGGTGACGCTCGACAATTTCCGGCCGATGATCGCGGTCGGCTGGGACGATTTCGACCTGGTCGAGTATCTCGCGGGGCAGCTGATCATGTCGGATGCCGACCGGATGACCGCGCTGCGCGAGTATTTTCCGGGCGCGAAGGATGGCGACTGGCGGTTGTGGCAGGCGGGCCAGCGCGTGCAAATCATCAAGCGCGATCCCGAGAAGGGCGGCGTGCTGAAGCTGGGCACCGAGATCGTCGCGTCGAAGGACGGCTCGATCGCTGCGCTGCTGGGCGCGTCGCCGGGTGCGTCGACCGCACCGTCGATCATGCTCGATCTATTGAAGAAGGTGTTCCCGAACCATCTCGCGACCGCGGCGTGGCAGGGCAAGATCCGCGAGATCGTGCCGAGCTATGGCACCGCGCTGAACGATAATCCGGAAGCGATCGCCAAGACTTGGGCGTCGACGGCCGAGACGCTGCAACTGACGGTGCCGTCGCCTGCGGTGTCCGTCGCGACCCAGCCGAAGCCGGCGGCGACGCGGGTGAAGGTGGACCGGAGCCCTGATCTGGCGCTGTAGTGCGCGGAACGGTCCAAGCACGCACCTCACGTCATCCTGACGAAAGTCAGGACCCAGAGCCAAGCAGCGCTGTCCTTGGTATCCCTGGGTCCTGACTTTCGTCAGGATGACGGAGGGGTGGCGGCACAATCCAGCCAAAAAAGGGCGCTGCCGGTCGAACCGGCAGCGCCCTTTTTCGTAGTGGTCGCGGCTGAGGACCCGCCGCGACCTTGCGTTCTTACACGCGGCGACGGGTCGCTGCGGTTGCGCCGAATGCAGCGGCGGCTGCACCGATCAGGAGCGCGATCACGATCGTGAACGACGTCCCTGCAGCAGCACCGGCAGCCGTGTCGGTGGCCGACTTGGCGGTTGCGATCGCCTTGTTCTTGCTCTGAACGAACTGCGCCTTGGCGCGGGTCACCTGGGCCTGGGCTTCCGGTCGGCTGATCTTGCGCTGCGCTGCGATGATGTCGACGATCCGGCTCTCGGCACGGGCGCCATCCTGGCCACCAGCGGCGAGCGCCGGCAGTTCCTGGGCGATTTCCTTCTGCGCCTGCTCAGGCGTCATCTGTGCGGGATCCGACGGTGCGGTCGAGAAATACTGCGCCGCTTCGTTGCGCACGTCGCTGACGTCCACACCGGCGACGTCTGCCACCTTGGGCGCCGCTGCGCCGATACCCGTGCCGGCTGCCGAGGCGACCGAACCGACGGTACGGAAGGCGCCGCCGACGATGCCGCCGACTGCCGAGGTGAGCAGGTACAGCGTCAGGATCAGCGTGACGCCCCACACGACCAGGCCGTGGACCAGACCGTCGAAGCGGTCATGGACGCCGGCGACGCGTGCTGCAGTGTAGCCGCCTGCGCCGAGCGCGATGACCGTGGTGATCAGCCAATAGATGCCCGCGCCGATGCCGAACCCGGCTGCCCCCGGCGTCGTGCCCTCGACCGGATCGACCATGCTGAGGCCAATCCCAGTGCCGAGGATGCCGAGCACGAGCTGAACCGCGATCGCGAGGACGACGCCTGCGAAGATCGCGCCCCAGGATACGCGGGTGACGGACTTGCCGTAGCGTGCGTCTTCGGCCGGCACGTAGCCGGTGGTATTGTTGATCATAAACACTCCTGTTGAAACGAAAATTTGTCGGTCGGCGTCAGTGCGCGCCGTCCTTTTGCCCCGTGCGCCTGCGTCCCGATGTCGGACGGGAATCAGGCTTCGGCTCAGGGGAAGGCTTGGTACGCGGTGGCGCTGCCTTGGCGTCGGCCCCATCGGCCTCGCGCGCGCCGGCTTCGCTTTCGCTGGCCCCGCGCTGCGTGACACTGGTATCGCCGATCAGCTTGCCGATCGCCTCCTGTACGGAGCCCTTGGCCTGCCGCGCGCGGCCCTTGTCGGTGTCGCGGGTCATGCGGCGACCTCCTTGATATTGGGAATAACGACCGAGTCCCCGTCGAACCCGCGTGCACGCGCCCAGGCCGCAGCGGCGTTGCGACGGTTGACGCCGATCTTCGAATAGATCCGCGCGACATGGTTGCGCACGGTGTTGGCCGAGACGTCGAGCGTCCGTGCGATCGACTTGTCGTCCAGCCCGCGGCAGATCAGCGCCAGCACCTCGCGCTCGCGCTGCGTCAGTTCGCCGAGACCGACACCGGTCGTTTCGGCTTGCGGTGTACGGATCCGCGCGAGCTTCTCCATGATCGAGCGGCTGAGCCAGCTCGTATCCTGCATCACCGCCTCGATCGCGTTGACGAGTTCGCGCTCCGACGTTTTCCGCGTGGTGATGTCGCGCATCGCCCACAGCACGCACTTCTCGTTCTCGAGCATGATCGGCTCGGTCGAGACGATGCCGTCGATGACCGTGCCGTCCTTCAGCTTGATCCGGACTTCACGATCGCGGATCGGGCGACCCGCCGCGATCTCGTCCTCGAGTTCATGACGTTGTGCCGCGGTTTCCCACAATTCGACATCGCCGAGCGGCGTGTCGGTGATGTCCGAAGCAGCATAGCCGGTCAGTTCTGTGAACGCGGCGTTGACGTCACACAGACGGTGACCGTCGAGTGTGCCGATCGCCAGCGCGACGGGGGCGAGCGAGAAGGTCCGCATAAAGCGTTCCTCGCTCTGGCGCAGCGCAGTCTCGGCCTTTCGACGCGGCTCGAGATCGGCGAAGGTGAACAGCATGCAGGGTTGATCGCCCATGTCGATCGGCTGGCCCGCGACGATCACCAGTTTCGACGTTCCGTCCGGCAGCGCCAGTTCGGCCTCCATCTGCGGGATCGTCCGACCCTCGGCGAGGCGCTCCTTGGCCAGATCGCGTTGCTCAGCGCGTTCGAGCACGTCGATGTCGTACACCGTCCGCGCAAGTATGACCTCGCGCGCGTGCCCGGTCATGTCGACGAACCCCTGGTTCACCTTCACGAACCGCAGATCGCATAGCCGACAGATAACTGCGGGCGCGGGGTTGGCGTTGAACGACTGTTCGAAGCGATCCTCTGCTTCGAACCGTGCCGAGACGTCCTGAATGATCATCACCAGGCATTCGGGCTCGTCATGGTCGTCGGTCAGTACCAGACTGCGGACCTGATGGATCCAGCGCGGTTCCTCCTCGCCCGCAACCGCCACCTCGACGACGACCTCCGAAAATGCCTCGCCGGAAACGACGCGTTCGATCGGATAGTCGGCGTTATCGAGGCGGTGGTTGTTGCGATACCGCAGCTGAAACCGGTCGCGATACTCGTCGACCGTCTCACCGAGCTCGGCCATCGACTCGACCCCGTGCATCCCAAGGGCGGCAGTGTTCGCCCACAGGATGCTCTGATCGGGATCGATCAGGATGACGCCCTCGTCGAGCCCTGCGATGATCTGACGCAAATGCATCAGATCGGCAGAGTCGCGCAGCGATTTCAAGGCGGTCCGGGTCGACAAGGTCTCAGTCGCGCGAACCGTGGACGAGCCAGGCGAGGCCGTAACCGACTGCCGCTGCGCCGAGCGCCCAAAGCAATGGTGCATCCTTGGCAGAGTCCTGTGCGGTCTGCGCACCGCGGCGTGCGACATCCGCAGCGCGATCGGCGACGTCACGCGCGTCATGGCTCAGCTTGTCGGCGAGCTCGGGTGCGCCGTCGACGATATCGCCAACTGCCGACTTGGCGCGACCGTAGAGGTTCTGCGCGCCACCAGCGACTTGATCGACGACACCATCGACCTGCCAGTCCCGGCTGCCGACCACATCGCCCACGCCCTTTTCGACCTTGCCGCCGACATAGCGCGCGCCGCCCTGGAATTCGTCCTTGTTCATGGTCATTACCTTTGCTTGAGGTCTCGCCGACGTACGCCACCGATCTCGTCGCGATTGGCGCGACGAGTGCCGATGACGGACTGCCGATAGAGCTTCGTCAAATCTTGCCAGGACCGGTCGCATCGATACGTCCGGTGTGGACGGATAAACCCCGTCCCGGTCACTAGGTTCCTGGTATTTCTAACGAATTTCCTAAGCGGAATGTACCAGCTCAGGACAATGCACGGGCGTGATACAGCTTTGCAAAGCGCAAATGGAGCGATCGCGTGCTGTCGTCGGTGGCCATTTGCGCACGATTTTCGTGCCACTGCGCTCGGCTCAGGAAATAGGGCTTGTCACCCTCGCCGACGGATTGGGTGTAGTTGGTCTCGTCTAGCGTCACGCTTGGCATCCATCGCAATGTTGCGCCTTTATACCCGGCCTGACACGCCGCGCGTGATCGGGAAGGACTAGACCATAGGGTGTTTTGGACAGTCCCGCAGACCATCGTGCCAACTTGCGAAAGGCGATTGGCGCGCCCGGAGGGGTTCGAACCCCCGACCGAGGAGGTAGAAGCTCCTTGCTCTATCCAGCTGAGCTACGGGCGCGCGCTGCGGCGACGACTAGCGCGGATTGTGCGGGCTTGGAACCTCGATCATAACGCGCGCATGGAAAATGGAACGGGCATTGGGAATGCGCGCGAGCGGGGGCTCGAACTGGTCGACGCGAATGCGGTCGGCGGCACGCACTTTCGCTATTTCGACTTTGTGATGGCGGCGTTCGTCACGATCCTGCTGCTGTCGAACGTGATTGGCGCGGGTAAGCGTGCGGTGATCGACCTGCCGTTCATCGGCGCATGGCCGTTCGGCGCGGGCATACTCTTCTTCCCGGTCAGCTATGTGATCGGCGACGTCCTGACCGAGGTGTACGGGTACGCGCGGGCGCGCCGCTGTATCTGGGCAGGGTTTGGCGCGATGTTGTTCATGGTGTTCATGTCGGCGGTGGTCGTCGCCTTGCCGCCCGACAAAGGGTGG
This sequence comes from Sphingomonas sp. LR55, assembly GCF_036856015.1. Classification (NCBI taxonomy): domain Bacteria; kingdom Pseudomonadati; phylum Pseudomonadota; class Alphaproteobacteria; order Sphingomonadales; family Sphingomonadaceae; genus Sphingomonas; species Sphingomonas sp. LR55. The sequence goes on along the minus strand of NZ_JASPFO010000001.1, from coordinate 1,357,810 downwards.
ACGGGGCAGGCGGCGTACGAGTCCGTCTTCGGTCAAGTGCCGCGGATCGTGTTCGCGTCGATCTGCGCGTTCTGGGTCGGCGAATTCGCCAACAGCTTCGTGCTCGCGCGGATGAAGATCTGGACGCAAGGGCGGATGCTGTGGACCCGGACGATCGGCAGCACCGTGGTCGGGCAGGCGTTCGACAGCCTGATCTTCTACCCGCTCGCGTTTTATGGCGCACCGGACTGGCCCGTCGAGGCGATGCTGATGGTGATGGTCAACCAGTTCTTGCTGAAGGTGTCATGGGAGGTGCTGCTGACGCCGCTGACGTATGTGGCGGTGGGGTGGCTGAAGCGGCGCGAAGGGGTGGATGTGTACGACCGGGGGACGGACTTCTCGCCGTTCCGGACTCGGGTTTGAGGGCTTATCCCGCCTTCCTGTTCTCCCGCGAAGGCGGGAGTCCAGGGTTACAGGCGCTGAGGGTGGTATCCTGGACCCCCGCTTTCGCGGGGGAACGGGTAGTGGTCAGGCGCTGACCGCCTCCAGCAGGCCCTCAAACAAACGCCGACCATCCGTGCCGCCGTGCGCCGCTTCGATACGACGCTCCGGATGCGGCATCATGCCAAGCACGTTGCCCTTGTCGTTCAGCAGCCCAGCTATATTCCGGGCCGAACCGTTGACGCTCTCGGCGTAGCGGAACGCGACGCGGCCTTCGCCTTCGAGGCGGTCGAGGGTGTCGGCGTCGGCGAAGTAGTTGCCGTCGTGATGCGCGACCGGGAAGGACACGCGTTCGCCTGCGGAATAGCCCGACGTGAACGTCGAACTCGCCGTCTCGACGGTCAGCGCGACATCGCGACAGACGAAGTTCAGCCCCTCGTTGCGCATCAGCGCGCCGGGCAGGAGTCCCGCCTCGGTCAACACCTGGAAGCCGTTGCAGACACCCAGCACAGGCAAGCCCTTGCCCGCCTGCTCGACGACCGCGCGCATAATCGGCGATCGTGCCGCGATCGCGCCCGAGCGGAGGTAGTCGCCATACGAAAACCCACCCGGCACCGCGACCAGCCCGACATCCGCCGGCAAGTCCGCGTCACCATGCCAGACCATGAGCGGCTTGACGCCGGTCACCGCCTCCAGCGCGACGGCGATGTCGCGGTCGCAGTTGGAGCCCGGGAAGACGATGACCGCAGTTTTCATGCGCGCTCGACCCGGTAGTTCTCGATCACCGTGTTGGCGAGCAACTTGCGGCACATGCCGTCGATCGTCGCGTCGTCGGTATCGTCGGCGACTTCCAGTTCGATCAACTTGCCCTGGCGGACGTCTTGCACGCCGTCGAAGCCGAGGCTGCCAAGCGCGTGGTGGATCGCCCGGCCCTGCGGATCGAGCACGCCGGGCTTCAATGTCACGAAAACCTTGAGTTTCATTTACTTGCCCCGGTTCTTGCGATGCTTTTCGAGGTCGAGGACGGCGTTGTCCGCACCCTCGGGCAGCAGGCCGAGCCGGCGTGCAACCTCTTGATACGCCTCGACTTCACCACCGAGATCGCGACGGAAGCGATCCTTGTCCATCTTCTCGTTGGTTTCCATGTCCCACAGACGGCAGCCATCGGGGCTGATCTCGTCGGCGAGGATGATGCGACCAAAGTCGTTGTCGAAGATGCGGCCGAATTCGAGCTTGAAGTCGACGAGGCGGATGCCGACACCGGCGAACAGCCCGCACAGGAAATCGTTCACGCGGATCGCGAGGTCGGCGATGTCGTGCATCTCCTCCTGGCTCGCCCAGCCGAACGCGGCGATGTGTTCGTCGGAGATCATCGGATCGCCGAGCGCATCGTCCTTGTAGTAATATTCGATGATCGTGCGGGGCAGCTTGGTGCCCTCCTCGATCCCGAGGCGCGTCGAGATCGAACCCGCGGCGACGTTGCGCACGACGACTTCGATCGGGACGATCTCGACCTGGCGGATCAGCTGCTCGCGCATGTTGAGCCGGCGGATGAAGTGCGTCGGCACGCCGATATGATCGAGCAGCGTGAAGATGTGCTCGGAAATCCGGTTGTTGAGCACGCCCTTGCCGTTGATCGTGCCCTTTTTCTGGGCATTGAACGCGGTCGCGTCGTCCTTGAAATACTGGATCAGCGTGCCCGGCTCGGGACCCTCGTAGAGGATCTTGGCCTTGCCTTCGTAGATCTGGCGGCGGCGAGCCATGCGCGGTCCCCTGGAAATCGAGCGGTGAAAATCGAGCGGCCCCAGCCTACGCGATATACACCGCGAAGCCGAGGCCGGAATAGGCCGCGCCTATAGGCGAAGGGTGCGGGGGTGCAATCGGATCGGTGCGGTGAGGCGAAACCTATTGTCGGGCGGCAATTGTCGGCACGGCCGTACGGGCAAGAGAGGCGGTTGCGCGCTCGCTGCTTTCCTCCGTGCAACCAAGACGATAGGAGCGCTCAGATGGAGCCACTCACTCGCGATCGCCCAGACGAACAGACGCGCGCTCGCCCGGATTGCCACCAGGCGATCAGCATCCTCGATCTGTTCACGATCGGGATCGGGCCGTCGAGTTCGCATACCGTCGGGCCAATGCGTGCGGCGTGGCTGTTCGCCGATCTCGTGGCGGACGAGCATCCGGTGGCGGTGCGGGTCGATCTGTATGGTTCGCTGGCACTGACCGGGCGGGGACATGCGACCGACAGCGCGGTGATGCTGGGGCTCAGCGGTGCACAGCCCGAGACGATCGATCCGGACCTGATTCCGGTGCGCCTCGCCGCGATCCGGTCGAGCGGGCGGCTGATGCTCGCCGATCGGGTGGAGATCGGGTTCGAGGAGAGCCAGCATTTGCTGTTCCATGCGCAGACCTTCCTGCCGGGGCATCCCAATGCGGTGACCTTCACCGCGTCGTTCGGCGACGGGCGTACGGTCGAGCGGACCTATTTCTCGATCGGGGGCGGGGCGATCGTCGAGGCGGGGTCGGGGCCGGTGAAGGCCAACATCCTGTTGCCGCGGCCGTTCTCGTCGGGGGCGGAACTGCTCGCGACCGGCGACGCGACGGGGATGACGATCGCCGATATCGTCCGCGAGAACGAGATCGCGTGGCGGCCTGAGAGCGAGACGGATGCGTTCCTCGATGCCGTCCGTGGTGCCATGTTCGCGTCGATTGATCGCGGGTGTCGGCAGGGTGGCATTTTGCCGGGTGGGCTGAAGGTGCCGCGTCGGGCGAAGGCGCTGTTCGAGGGGTTGCAGGCGCGCGATACCGCCGCCGATCCGTCCGCAGTGTTCGAATGGGTGAGCCTGTATGCGCTCGCCGTGAACGAGGAGAATGCGGCGGGTGGCCGGGTCGTGACCGCGCCGACCAATGGCGCGGCGGGCGTTCTGCCCGCGGTGCTGCGCTTCTACGAGACCTTCACCAGGGACCCGACGGCCAAGGGCGCGCACGACTTTCTGCTGACCGCGGCGGCGATCGGGTTTCTCTACAAGAAGCGCGCGTCGATCTCCGCGGCGGAGATGGGATGCCAGGGGGAGGTCGGCGTGGCGTGCTCGATGGCCGCTGGCGCGCTGGTCGCGGCGCTCGGCGGCACCAACGAACAGATCGAGAATGCCGCCGAGATCGGCATGGAGCACAACCTCGGCCTGACCTGCGATCCGATCGGCGGGCTGGTCCAGATCCCGTGCATCGAGCGCAACACGATGGGTGCGATCAAGGCGATCAACGCCGCGTATCTGGCACTTCGCGGGGACGGTCGCCATATCGTCAGCCTCGATGCGGTGATCGAGACGATGCGCCAGACCGGTGAGGACATGCGCTCGCAATATAAGGAGACGTCGCTTGGTGGCCTGGCCGTCAACGTCGTCGAATGCTGAAGGATTTCCCATGACTGCCCCGACGAACCCGCTTCTCGATACGCTGTCGCTGCCCCGTTTCGCCGAGTTATCGCCCGACCAGATCGCGCCTGCGCTCGACGAGGCGATCGCGCGGCATGAGGCGATGGTCGAGGCGCTGACCACTGCGCGGCCGACCGATTTCGCGGGCGCGTGGCTGCCGTACGAGCGCGCGAATACCCAGATTGGGGCGATCTGGTCGGCGGTGTCGCACCTGCACGGTGTGGCGGATACGCCCGAACTGCGCGCGGCGTATTCGGAGGGGCAGAAGCGGCTCGTCGAGAACGACATGAAGGTCGGCCAGAACCGTGATCTGTACGAGGTGTTCGTCGCGCTGAGCGTTTCGCCCGAGTTTGCCGACTTGGCGACCGAGGACCGGGTCGCGGTGGAGCAGGCGATCCGCGACTTCACGCTGTCGGGCGTGGCGCTGGAGCCCGAGGCGCGCGACCGGTTCAGCGAGATTTCGGTCGAGCTGTCAGGATTGTCGAACGAGTTCGGCAGCGCGGTGCTGGATGCGACCGATGCGTGGTCGGAGCTGGTGACGGACGAGGCGGATCTCGCGGGGATATCGGACGCGGACAAGGCGATGTTCGCGGATGCCGCCAAGGCGAAGGGGCAGGCGGGCTGGCTGGTCACGCTCCAACAGCCGAGCGTCAACGCGGTGCTGACCTTCGCCGAGAACCGCGAGTTGCGCTCGCGCATGTACCGCGCGTTCGCGACGCGCGCGTCGGATCAGGGGCCGAATGCGGGCGAGTTCGACAACAGCGCGCGGATCGCACGCATCCTCGAACTGCGGCATGAGGGCGCCAAGCTGCTCGGCTTCACCGATCCGGTCGCTTGGTCGCTGGAGACCAAGATGGCTCCGAACGGCGCCGAGGTGATCGCGTTCCTGCGCGATCTGGCGCGGCGCGCGAAGCCGGCGGCGGAGTGTGACCTTGCCGAGCTGAAGACGTTTGCTTCCGAGCAACTCGGGATCGCCGATTTCGAGCCGTGGGATGCGGGCTTCGTGTCGAACCGGTTGCGGCAGGATCGCTATGCGGTCGATGCGCAGGTGGTGAAGGCGTATTTCCCGGTCGAGCGCGTGATGGAGGGCTGGCAGACGCTGATGCAGCGCTTGTTCGGTATCAAGCTCGTCGAGCGCGACGATGTCTCGCTGTATCATGACGATGCGCGGTTCTTCGACGTGGTGGACGAGAGCGGGACGGTGTTCGCGGGGCTGTATCTCGACCTCCACGCGCGTACCGGCAAGCGCGGTGGCGCGTGGATGGCGCAGGCGCGACCGCGGCTGCACGACGGCAACACCGTCACGGTGCCGGTCGCGTATCTCGTCTGCAACTTCGCGCCGGATGGTGGCGAGACGCCGTCGCTGCTGAGCCACAACGACGTGACGACGCTGCTGCACGAGACCGGCCACTGCATCCACCTGCTCTTCACCAAGGTGAACCGGCCGAGCATCGCAGGGACCAACGGGTTCGAGTGGGACGCGATCGAGCTGCCGAGCCAGCTGATGGAGGATTTCGCCTGGTACAAGGACGTGCTGACCGGCATGTCCGGCCACTACAAGACCGGCGAGACGCTGCCCGCCGACCTGTTCGAGCGGATGGTGAAGGCACGGCATTTCCAGGCGGGGATGTTCATCCTGCGCCAGGTCGAGTTCGCGCTGTTCGACCTGCTGTTGCATCTGGGCACGATGGGCAGCGATCCGATCGAGGTGATCGAAGCGGTACGCGACGAAGTGGCGGTGATCCGCCCGCCCGCATGGCACCGCTTCCCGCACGCGTTCAGCCACATTTTCGCGGGCGGCTATGCGTCGGGCTATTATAGCTATCTCTATGCCGAGTTGCTGGCGGCGGATGGCTTCGAGGCGTTCGCGGAGGCCGGCCTGGTCGATCGCAAGACCGGCGACCGGTTCCGCGAGGAAGTGCTCGCGCGCGGTGCGACACGGCCGGCGGCGGACAGCTTCCGTGCATTCCGTGGGCGTGACCCCGAGCCGACCGCGATGCTGGTCCGTCACGGGCTGCAAGCGTGACTAAGCGCGTCGACCGGCGCTGGTTGTCGGAGGCGGTGCGGCGGATCGAGGCGGACTATAACCGGTCCGCCGACACGCATCTGATCCGGGTGGATTTGCCGCGGTATCCCGGCATCGTGCTGTACCTGAAGGACGAGAGCTCGCACCCGACCGGCAGCCTCAAGCACCGGCTCGCGCGGTCGCTATTCCTGTACGCGCTGTGCAACGAATGGATCGGGCCCGAGACGACGGTGATCGAATCCTCGTCGGGATCGACCGCGGTGTCGGAGGCGTATTTCGCGAAAATGCTCGGGCTGCGCTTCATCGCGGTGGTCCCCGCGACGACGGCGAAGCCCAAGCTCGACGCGATCCGCTTTCACGGCGGCGAGATCCACATGGTCGACGATCCGCGCACCGTCTACGCGGTCTCACACCGCTTGGCGGCGGAGACCGGCGGGCATTATCTCGACCAGTTCACCTATGCCGAGCGCGCAACCGACTGGCGCGGCAACAACAATATCGCCGAGAGCATCTTCGCGCAGATGGCCGAGGAGGAGCATCCGTGCCCGTCCTGGATCGTCTGCGGCGCGGGGACCGGGGGCACGTCGGCGACGATCGGGCGCTTCATCCGCTACTGCCGGCACGACACGAAACTGTGCGTCGCGGATCCGGTGCACTCGGTGTTCCACCGGCATTTCGAGGACCGATCGGTGGTAGCGCTGCCGGAAGGGTGCGCGTCGCGGATCGAGGGGATCGGGCGGCCGCGGGTCGAGCCGAGCTTCGTGCCGAGCGTGATCGACCGGATGATCGCGGTCGAGGATGCCGACAGCGTCGGTGCGATGCGTGCGCTGTCCGACCGGCTCGGCCGGCGCGTTGGCGGTTCGACCGGGACCAACCTCTGGGCGTGCGCGCAGATCGTCGAGGAGATGGCGGCGGCGGGCGAGACGGGCAGCATCGTCACGCTGTTATGCGACGGCGGCGATCGCTATGGCTGCACCTATTACGATGACGCATGGCTCGACGATCGCGGGGTCGCGTGGACCGGGGCAGCGGCGCGGATGACGCAATTTCTGGGCTGAGTAACCGATGACCACATGGCAGTTCTGGATCGACCGCGGCGGCACGTTCACCGACGTCGTCGCGCGGCAACCGGACGGACGGATCGTCACCGCCAAGCTGCTGTCGGAAGATCCCGAGCGCTACGGTGATGCAGCGGTCGAGGCGATCTGTCGGCTGACCGACGGGGCGGACGTACCCCTAGAACTGCGGATCGGCACGACCGTCGCGACCAACGCGCTGCTCGAGCGCAAGGGCGAGCCGACGTGTCTCGCGATCACCCGCGGGTTCGGCGATGCGCTGCTGATCGGTCACCAGGAACGCTCCGACATTTTCGCGCGCGACGGGAACCGTCTGCCACCGCTGTTCGCGCATGTCGTGGAGATCGACGAGCGGGTCGGGGCGGAGGGCGATGTGCTCCGTCCACTCGACGTGGATGCGGCGCGCGCGGGCTTGCAGGCTGCGTTCGATAGCGGTTTGCGCGCCGTCGCGATCGTGCTCATGCACGGCTATCGCTTCACTGCGCACGAGGAGGTGCTGGCGGCAATCGCGGCTGAGATCGGCTTCACGCAAATCTCGGTCAGTCACCGCGTCGCGCCGTTGATCAAGCTGATCGGGCGCGGCGATACGACCGTCGTCGATGCGTATCTGTCGCCGGTCGTCGATCACTATGTCGCGGGCCTGAGCAACGCGCTGGGGCAGGGCGCGCTGTTCATGCAGTCGTCGGGCGGACTGGTCGACGGCGCAGGCTTTCGCGGCAAGGACGCGATCCTGTCGGGGCCGGCGGGCGGCATCGTCGGCATGGCCGCGACCGCGCGCGAGGCCGGGTTCGAACAGATCATCGGTTTCGACATGGGCGGTACCTCGACCGACGTGTCGCACTACGCCGGGACGTACGAACGCGACACCGAAACGCTGATCGCTGGCGCCCGCATCCGCGCGCCGATGCTGCGGATTCACACGGTGGCGGCGGGCGGCGGCTCGATCTGTCGGTTCGATGGTGAGCGGCTGATCGTCGGACCGGAGAGCGCGGGCGCTGTGCCGGGGCCAGCATGTTATCGCCGCGGCGGTCCGCTGACCGTGACCGACTGCAACGTGATGCTCGGCAAGGTGCGCCCCGAATTCTTCCCGGCGCTGTTCGGACCGGCGGGCGACCAGCCGCTCGATGCCGAGGCGGTGACCGCCCGGTTCGCGGAATTGCCGCTCGATCCGCAGGTCGCAGCGGAAGGGTTCGTCGCGGTCGCGGTGGCGAACATGGCGAATGCGATCCGGACGATTTCCGTCGCGCGCGGCCACGACGTCACGCGCTACACGCTCGCCTGCTTCGGTGGAGCCGGGGGCAGCATGCGTGCCTGGTCGCCGACGCGTTGGCGATGGACCGCGTGATGATCCACCCGCTGGCCGGCGTGCTGTCGGCGTTTGGCATGGGCCTCGCCGATCGCCGGGTTCTGCGCGAGGCGACCTCGGGCGCGGCGTTTGCTGAGTATGTCCAGATCACGCAGGCATTGGACAGGCTGGCGGAAGCCGCGCGCGAAGCATTGGTAGCGCAGGGCGTCACGGCGGACGACGTTCGGATCGAACGCCGCGTGCATCTTCGCAGAGGCCAGACCGACCACACCATCGAACTCGATCTCGACGAACCGCCAGCGATGATCGCCGCGTTCGACGCCGCACATATCGCGCAGTTCGGGTTCGCCAGCGAAGCACCGCTGATCGCCGACCGGATCGTCGCCGAGGCGATCGCCGAGAGTCCGCCGATCGACGCCGCGCTCGTCGCGTTTCCCGAAGAGCCAGCCGCGCCGCTGTCCGTCGCCCCCGTCTACATGGCCGGTGCATGGCACAACACGCCCGTCCTTGCCCGCGAGGGCCTCCCCGCCGGCCACGCCATCGACGGCCCCGCACTGATCCTCGACAGCGTCTCGACCACCATCGTCGAGCCCGGCTGGCGCGCGCGTCGATCCGATCGGCAATCTGATCCTCGACCGCATCGCACCGCGTGTCGGCGCCAGCGTTGGCACCGAGTCCGATCCGGTCCGGTTGGCGATCTTCGCGGGGCTGTTCATGAGCATCGCCGAGGAGATGGGCGCCGCGCTCCAGCGCTCGGCCGCGTCGGTCAACATCCGCGAACGGCTCGACTTCAGTTGTGCGCTGTTCGACGCGCACGGCAACCTCGTCGCCAACGCGCCGCATATCCCGGTCCATCTCGGTTCGATGGGCGAAAGCATCCGCACGATCATCGACGCGCGCGGCGGCGGCGCAGACGGCCGCGGTATCCGCCGCGGAGACGCCTACGCGCTCAATGCGCCGTATCGTGGCGGCACGCACCTGCCCGACATTACCGTCATCATGCCGGTCTTCGCAGACGATAACGACGCCCCAGCCTTCTTCGTCGCTGCCCGCGGTCATCATGCGGACGTCGGCGGCATCACCCCAGGATCAATGCCCCCGAAAGCCGGTCGGTCGAGGAAGAGGGCGTGCTGCTCGACGACGTGCTGGTGGTCGACGAAGGCGGTTTCCTCGAAGCGGAACTGCGCGCGGTGTTCGCGTCCGGCCCTTATCCCGCGCGCAATATCGACCAGAACATAGCCGATCTCGCCGCACAGTTGGCCGCCTGTACGCGCGGCGCGACCGGTCTCACACGGCTCGCGAACGAGTACGGCACGGACGTCGTCGCGGCGTATATGGAGCACGTCCAGGCCAACGCCGACGCCGCAGTCCGCCGCCTGATCGCGACGCTCGACGACGGCGCGTTCGCCTATGAGATGGACGATAGCGCAGTGGTCCGCGTGGCGGTCCGCGTCGATCGCGAGGCCGCGACGATGGAGGTCGACTTCGCCGGCACCAGCGAGCAGCGCCCCACCAACTTCAACGCCCCCGTCTCGATCGTCCGCGCGGCGGTGCTATACGTCGTCCGCGCGCTGATCGACGAGGCCGTCCCGCTCAACGACGGCTGTCTGCGCGGCGTGACGATCCGCGTGCCCGAAGGCTCGATGCTCAACCCGCGCTATCCGGCGGCCGTCGTCGCCGGCAACGTCGAGACGAGTCAGGTCGTCACCGACGCGCTGTTCGGCGCACTCGGCGCGATGGCCGCCAGCCAGGGGACGATGAACAACTTCACCTTCGGCAACGACACGCACCAATATTACGAGACGATCGCCGGCGGGGCAGGCGCGGGGCCCGGCTTCGACGGCGCGTCGGTGATCCAGACGCACATGACCAACAGCCGGCTGACCGACCCGGAAATCTTCGAAACGCGCTTTCCGGTATTGTTGGAAGAATTCTCGATCCGCCGCGGCTCGGGTGGGGCAGGCGCACATCACGGCGGCGATGGAGCGACGCGGCGCGTGCGCTTCCTCGAGGACATGACCGCGTGCATCCTTGCCAACCGTCGCCGCATCGCGCCTTTCGGCATGGCGGGCGGTGCAAGCGGCGGGCTGGGCTCGGCGACCGTCGAGCGCGCGGATGGCAGCGTCGAGCCGCTCGGCTCCACCGCCAAGGTCGACATGAAAGCTGGCGACGTATTCGTCATTGAAACGCCCGGCGGCGGCGGGTTTGGGAGAGACGAATGACACACGGCATCGATCAGGCGACCGCGGCGCGGTTCGCGACGCTGACACTGGGGCATCTGACCCGCGAATGGCCGTACAAGCTCGACCAGACGCTAGGCGGTCCGGGCGATCTCGCCTTGCCCAAGACGCTGCATCCGATCTTCCACGGCAGTTTCGACTGGCATAGTTGCGTGCACGGCTGGTGGCAGGTGATGCGGCTTGCACGCCTGTACCCGGCCATGCCCGAGGCGGTGGCGATCGAGGCGCTGGCGGACCGTATGCTCGTGCCGGCTTTGGCGGCAGGCGAACTCGCCTATCTGGCAAGGCCGACGACGGGAAGTTTTGAGCGACCGTATGGCTGGGGCTGGCTGCTCGCGTTGCATGACGAACTGGCGCTTCGGACCGATCGTTCCTGGGCGGTCGCGCTCGCGCCGCTCGCACACGCATTCGCCGCCCGGTTCGCCGAGTATCTGCCGAAGCTTATTTATCCGGTACGCAGCGGCAAGCATGACTGCACGGCATTTGCGCTGGTCCACGCGCTACGCTGGGCGCGTACGCATGACGCGGCGCTCGCGGCGTTGATCGAGACGCGTGCGCGCGATTGGTTCGGGGCGGATCGCGCGTGCCAACCGTGGGAGCCAAGCGGTGAGGATTTCTTGTCCGCGACGTTGTGCGAGGCGGTGCTCATGCGTGAGGTGCTTGGTGCCGACTTCACGGCGTGGCTGACCGCATTCATGCCCGATCCGTTCGGCGCGGCAACCACCTGCCTGCGAACGCCGGCGATCGTCAGCGACCGCTCGGATGGAAGGCTCGCACATCTCGACGGCGTGAATTTGTCGCGCGCATGGGGGTGGCGGTCGATTGCCAAGGCACTACCCGACCCGAAGCGGGCGTGGTTGGTGGCGGACGATCACCTCGCCGAGGCGCTGCCGCATCTTGCCGACGATTATATGGGTGAACACTGGCTGGCGACGTTCGCCCTCCTCGCTCTCGATGCCGAATCATAAGACGATATCGGGCCTTGCGGTGGCTTCGTATCGTTACGCACCCGAAATGGACCCTTCTCCGGTGATGTACCGGCGATAGTCGATCGGTGTCGCTGCTGATGGTCTGACGTACGGAGCTTTGGGATTGTGTTGATACGGCAAGGGTTTCCGGACCGGTCCTGCCTCTGTCGCTCTGACCCATGCTTAAACTCCGCCTCATCCGTACCCGATCGGATTGCGCGCTAAATCCGATCGACGATTGACCGCTCGAGGCGGGCGTGAAAGCGTCTGTTCAAGGAATATTGCAGGAGGCGGCCATGCTAGTTCTCGCTCTCGTTATCGGTATCGTCGCCGGGTTGCGCGCGATGATGGCGCCAGCCGCGATCGCCTGGGCAGCCTCAACCGAGTTGGTGCCTCTGCAGGGAACATGGCTGGCCTTTCTCGGGTGGCGGTTCACGCCCTGGGTAATATCGTTTCTCGCAGCCGCCGAACTCGTCACCGACCAACTGCCCTCGACGCCCAGCCGGACGGTACCGGCGCAGTTCGGCGCACGGATCGTCACGGGCGGCATTTCGGGCGCGGCGATCGGTTATGCCCTGGGGGCGCCGCTTTTTGGACTGGTGCTCGGCGTGATCGGCGCCGTCCTCGGGACCTTGGGCGGTGCGAGATTGCGCGCGCGGCTGGCGGCATCATTCGGCAGCGATCGTCCCGCCGCGTTGGTTGAGGATGCGCTGGCGATCGGCCTGGCTGTGCTGGTCGTCGCACTGTTGTGATGCGGCGGTTCGACGCGATCATCGTGGGCGCCGGTCAGGCGGGACCGCCGCTCGCGGGGCGTTTGACCGAGGCCGGGATGACGGTGGCACTGATCGAGCGCAAGTTGGTCGGAGGTACCTGCGTCAATACCGGGTGCATGCCGACCAAGGCGCTGGTTGCAAGCGCCTATGCCGCCCATCTGGCTCGTCGGGCCGCGGAGTTCGGCGTGCGGACCGGCGAAGTCGGCATCGATATGCCGGCGATAGCGGCGCGCGCGTGCCATCGTGATGGATGCGCGTTCGCGTAACGAAGCCTGGTTGGACGGCATGGCCGGGCTGACCTTGATGCGCGGTCATGCGCGCTTTACCGGCCCTGGTACGATCATGGTCGACGGGGAGGAACTGACCGCACCGCGGATTCTTCTCAACGTCGGCGGACGCGCGAGCGTGCCTGATATGCCGGGCGTAAGCGACGTCCCCCATCTGGACAACACCGACATGGTCGCGCTGGAGGCCGTACCCAAGCATCTGGTCATCGTCGGCGGAAGCTATGTCGGGCTCGAGTTCGCGCAGATGTATCGGCGGTTCGGTGCTGCGGTGACCGTGGTCGAGCGGGGCGAGCGGCTGATCGGACACGAGGATGCCGACGTGTCGGAGGCCGTGCGCGCGATCCTGGAAGACGAGGAGTCGCCGTACGAACGGGCGCCGAATGCATCGCGTTCTCGCAGCATGCAGACGGCGTCGCGGTATCGGTCGACTGCCAGGCGGGCGATCCGCAAGTGGTCGGTAGCCATGTGCTGCTGGCAGTCGGACGGCGGCCCAACACCGATGATCTCGGGCTCGAGCTTGCCGGGGTGATGACGGATGCGAAGGGCCACGTAATCGTCGACGATCTGCTCCAGACGAACGTGCCGGGCGTATGGGCGCTCGGTGATTGTAATGGGCGGGGCGCGTTTACGCACACCGCCTATAATGATTTTGAAATCGTCGCCGCGAACCTGCTCGATGGCGACGAGCGGAGCTTGAGTCAGCGGCTGGTCGGCTATGCGCTCTATATCGACCCGCCGCTCGGTCGCATCGGTATGACGCAGACCGAGGCGGAGAAGACTGGTCGAAAGATCCTCGTTTCGAAGAGGCCGATGACGCGGGTCGGTCGCGCGATCGAGAAGGGCGAGACCAAGGGTTTCATGAAGATCGTGGCGGATGCGGAGACGCAGCGGATCCTTGGTGCGGCGATACTCGGAACGGGCGGCGATGAGGCGATCCACGGTATCCTCGACATGATGAACGCGGATCAGCCGGTGTCGGCGCTGCGCTGGGCGGTGCCGATCCATCCGACTGTGTCCGAGTTGATCCCGACACTGCTGCTCGGTCTCGAACGGGTGGAGCCTCGATGACCACGACCGACAGCGTCGCCTCGCGCGAGCATCAGATGTTTCCCGTGCTCGACGTTGATCAGATCGAGACCGCCAAGCGGTTCGCAAGCGGTCCCGCGCGAAAATTCGCAGCGGGAGAGCAGGTCTATGCGATCGGCGAACAGGGCGCGCCTGCATGGCTGGTGCTGGCGGGATCGATCAAGGTCATCCGCCGCGACGGGCTGACGCACGAGGCGCCGATCACCTCGCACGGAGTCGGACAGATCACCGGCGAGGTGAACCAGCTTGCCGGACGCCCGTCGATCGCGGGGGCCGCGCCGGCGCCGATGGCTGTACCGCGCTGCCCTTCGATCCGGCGCATTTGCGCGCGTTGATGGTCGGCTCGGCGGACGTCGGCGAAGTCGTGATGCGCGCGTTGATCCTGCGCCGCGTCGGACTGATCGAGCAGGGCAGCGGCGGGACGGTGATCGTCGGCGTGCCGGGCAGCCCCGATATCGTCCGGTTGCAGGGTTTCCTCACCCGGTCGGGCTATCCCAACATCGTGCTCGACGCGGCGTCGGACGAGGAAGGGCGTGCGCTGGTCGAGCGGATCGGCGTGTTGCGTGCCGATCTGCCGCTGGTGGTCTGTCCGAACGGGAAAGTTCTCAAGCGGCCGTCGGATGTCGAGGTTGCCGCGTGCCTGGGGATCACGCCCGATCTCGATCCAGACGTGGTGTACGACGTGGCGATCGTCGGCGCGGGGCCGGCTGGGCTGGCGGCGGCGGTGTATGCCGCGTCTGAGGGACTGTCGGTGGTCGTGCTCGACGAGCGCGCGATTGGCGGGCAGGCGGGGGCGTCCGCGCGGATCGAGAATTACCTGGGGTTTCCGACCGGCATTTCAGGGCAGGCGCTGGCGGGCCGCGCGTTCAACCAGGCGCTGAAGTTCGGCGCGGAGATCGCGGTGCCGCTGGAGGTCGCGCGGCTCGACTGCGACGACGCGCGGCCGGCGGACGATCCGCTGGTGCTCGCGCTGCCGGATGATACGCGGGTCCGGTCGCGGACGGTGATCGTGGCCTCGGGCGCGCGCTATCGTCGCCCCAACATTCCCGGTCTGGCGATGTTCGAGGGCGCGGGCGTCTCCTATTGGGCGTCGCCGATCGAAGCACGATTGTGCGAAGGCGAGGATGTCGCGCTGGTCGGCGGCGGCAACTCGGCCGGGCAGGCGGTGGTATTTCTCGCGCCTCGCGTGAAACATCTTCACCTGATCGTACGACGGCCGCTGGCGGCGACGATGTCGAAATACCTGATCGACCGGATCGCGGCGCTGCCCAATGTCACCCTGCATGTCGGCACCGAGATTATCGGTCTCGAAGGCGACCGCGCGACCGGGCTCATGGGGGCAATGTTCCGCCAAACAGACGGCTCGACCAAACAGTGCGCGATGCGTCACCTGTTCCTGTTCATCGGCGCCGACCCTAATGCCGGATGGCTGCAAGGATGCGTCGATACCGACGACAAGGGGTTCATCGTCACTGGCAAGGCTGCCCTCGCGTTACAGACGAGCCGCGCGCGTGTTCGCGATCGGCGACGTGTGCGCTGGCTCGACCAAGCGCGTCGCGGCGGCGGTCGGCGAGGGTGCGGCGGTGGTCGCGCAGGTTCATGTCGCGCTGGCCGACATGGCCGAACGAGAGGCGTCATGAGTTACGGCTGCACGCATATGGAGACGATCCGGTCGGTCACGCCGAGCGCCAAGGGGTGCGAGGATTGCCTTCGGATCGGCAGCGAATGGGTCCATCTGCGGCTGTGTCGGGCATGCGGGCATGTCGGCTGCTGCGACGATTCGCCACACCGCCACGCGACCGCGCACTTTCATGCGACGCGGCATCCGATCATCGAGGGCTATGACCCGCCGGAGGGCTGGGGCTGGTGTTTCGTGGACGAGTCGATGGTCGACCTGCCCGACCAGACGCCGCAATGGGGGCCTATCCCGCGGTATGTTTGAAGAGGGGTAGGCTTCGTTTGCGTCGGTTCAACCACGTGTACCACCACCCCGGCGGAGGCCGGGCCCAATCGGCAAAGCCGCAGTAAAGGCGGGCGATCCTTTGTTGTTGCCGTCCCCCAATTGGTCCCCGGCCTCCGCCGGGGTGGTGGTGCTCAGCGCGGCACCGATCGTCGATCCAACCATACCGTTGATCACCCTCGCTTGCTTCGCCCGACCCCGACCGCTAGCCGACCTTCATCGGTAAAGGCGTGAGTAGTCGAACATGCGGCGTGTGATGATGGGGCTAATGGCCGTTGCGGCGCTCGCTACGGCGGGATCTGCCCAAAAGCCGAACCGCGCAGGACCGAAACCCGGCATCGTACGCGTCCGCATCGTCACGTCGGAGGGGCCAATCCTGCTGGCGCTCGACGCGCGCCACGCGCCGAAGACGACCGCGAATTTCCTCGCCTATGTCGATGATGGACGCTTCGATGGCACCGACTTCTACCGTGCGAGCCGCCAGAAATCCGCGCCGAAGCTCGGCTTCATCCAGGCGGGCATCCGCACCGACGCGCGGCGGATCCTGCCGCCATTCCCCCTCGAGACCACGGCAATGACCGGGATCAAGCATCTCGACGCGACGATCTCGATGGCGCGCGGCATGACGCCGGCGTCGGCTGGCGGGAATTTCTTCATCACAGTCGGTCCGGCACCGGCGATGGACGCCCGAGCGGGCTATCCTGGCTATGCGGCGTTCGGACACGTCGTCGCGGGAATGGACGTGGTGAAGCGCATTCTCGCCAAGCCGACCGGGGGCGGGATGGACGCGTTCAAGGACCAGATGATCCTGAAGCGCGTGGCGCTGGTGAGTGCGCGACGGCTCGACGGAGTGGCGAAGCCGACGGGGTTGCCGCGCGCGTGGTTGATCGAGACGGGGCCTGATCGGAAGAAGTGATGTATCCGTCGCCCCAGACTAGTTTCGGCGCCTATCCCCTTCGAACACGTGCCGACGATGGTCGTACGGTACCACGTCCTTCCTTGTTCTCCCGCGAAGGCGGGAGCCCAGACTGGATCCCCGCCTTCGCGGGGAAACAAGCTTTTACTTACAGGACGGAGGGTCCCGCAGTCAGGCTGAGCGCTACCGCTTCCGCGACCTTGATCCCGTCGACTGCGGCGGAAAGGATGCCCCCTGCATAGCCGGCGCCTTCGCCTGCCGGAAACAATCCCGCGGTGTTGAGGCTCACGAAATTATCACCGCGCGTAATCCGAACCGGCGACGAGGTCCGCGTCTCCACCCCCGTCAACACCGCATCGGGATGATCATAGCCAGGAATCTCGCGGCCGAACGCCGGCAATGCCTCGCGCAACGCGGTGATCGCGAACTCCGGCAGGCATTCCGACAAATCCGTCATATGCACGCCCGGTTTGTACGACGGGATCACCGAGCCCAGCGCGGTCGACGCACGCCCTGCGAGCAGGTCGCCAATGCGTTGCGCGGGCGCCTTGTAGTTCGAGCCGCCGGCGACATAGGCGCGCGATTCCCAGTGGCGTTGGAGTTCGATCCCGGCGAGCGGGTGGCCGGGATAGTCGCGCTCGGGGTCGATGCCGATGACGATCCCCGAGTTCGCGTTGCGTTCGTTGCGCGAATATTGGCTCATGCCGTTGGTCGCCACGCGGCCTTCCTCGGAGGTCGCGGCGACGACGGTGCCGCCTGGGCACATGCAGAAGCTGTACACGGTGCGGCCGTTCTTGCAGTGATGCGACAGGCTGTACGCCGCCGCGCCGAGATCGGGATGGCCGGCGCATGGCCCGAACCGGGCTTCGTCAATCCAGGACTGGGGGTGTTCGATGCGGACGCCGATCGAGAACGGCTTGGCCTCGACGTGAACACCTTTGGCATGGAGCATCTCGAACGTGTCGCGCGCGCTGTGGCCGACTGCGAAGACGACGTGGTTGGCTTCGAGATAGTCGCCTGTGCTGAGATGGAGGCCGCGGAGTTGGCGGGTGCCGGCCTCCTCGACGATGTCGAGACCGTCGACGCGCGTCGAGAAGCGATATTCGCCGCCGAGTGCCTCGATCGTCTCGCGCATGCTCTCGACCATCGTGACGAGGCGGAAGGTGCCGATGTGCGGATGCGCTTCGGTGAGGATCTCGGGCGGCGCGCCGGCCTTCACGAACTCGGTCAGGACCTTCCGGCCGAGATGGCGCGGATCCTTGATCTGGCTCCAGAGCTTGCCGTCGGAGAAGGTGCCGGCGCCGCCCTCGCCGAACTGGACGTTGGATTCGGGGTTGAGGACGCTCTTGCGCCATAGGCCCCAGGTATCCTTGGTGCGCTCGCGGACGACTTTCCCCCGGTCGAGGATGATCGGGCGGAACCCCATCTGCGCGAGGATGAGCCCGGCAAACAGGCCGCATGGGCCTGCGCCGACGACCACGGGGCGCGGGCCGGTATAGCTCGGGCCGCCCTTGGTGACGAAGCGATACCCCGTGTCCGGGGTACGCTGGACGTGGCGATCCTTCCGGAAGCGCTGGAGCACCGTGTCCTCGTTCTTCAGCGTGACGTCGACCGAATAGACGAGCTGGATGTCCATCTTGTCGCGCGCATCGTGCGCGCGTCTCGCGATCGTGTAGCGGATCAGGTCGCGCGGGGTGACGCGCAGGCGATCGCGGATCGCGGCGGGGAGCGCTTCGTCGGCGTGGTTGAGCGGGAGCTTGAGATCGGTGATGCGGAGCATGCTCGGTCCTCTAGCGCCGCGCGGCGCGATCCGCCATCGGAAGCAAAAGAGGACATGATCATGCGGACCGACGACGAGCAAAATGCCAAGAGCGCCAAGCGCAAGGAAGTCCACGACCGGATCGTCGCGAGCAAGAGGATCGAGAAGGGGCTGATCATCGTCCACACCGGCAAGGGCAAGGGCAAGTCGACCGCCGCGTTCGGCATGGCGGTGCGGATGATCGGGCATGGGCGCAAGGTCGGCGTGGTGCAGTTCGTCAAGGGCGCGATGGCGACCGGCGAGAAGGCGATCTTCGACGCGTTCCCGGACCTGTGCGAATTCAAGCCGATGGGGGAGGGGTTCACCTGGGATACTCAGGATCGTGCGCGCGACATCGCGGTGGCGCGCGAGGCTTGGGACGAGGTCAAGCGGATGATTGCCGATTCATCCTATGCGATGGTGGTCGCGGATGAGCTGAACATCGTGCTGCGGTATGACTATCTGCCGGTCGACGAGGTGCTCGCTGTGTTGGCGGCAAAGCCGGAGATGACGCATGTCGTGGTGACAGGTCGGAATGCGCCGGATGCGTTGATCGAGCTGGCGGATCTGGTGACCGAGATGACGCAGGTAAAGCATCCGTTCCGGTCGGGCGTGAAGGCACAGGCGGGGGTGGAGTTCTGATTTCTTGATCCTCCCCTTGCAGGGGAGGTGGCTGGCGCTTGCCAGACGGAGGGGTATTGCGATCACGACGGCGGGTCACCCCTCCGTCAGCCCAAACGGGCTGCCACCTCCCCTGTCAGGGGAGGATTAGAGGCTGCTTGTCTACGGTCGATCGTACGCGTATCGCTCGGCCTGCGACAGGTTTTTCCGAGGCGGCAACGCTTAGGGAAATGAAAATGGGAACGGGAAACACCCGGCTGCCCCTGCAACTGTACGCGGCGAGCCATCGTGCCTCATGCCATTGGGATACTCCCGAGAAGGCGGCGCGGACGGCGTTGACCCGCGAGCCAGGAGACCTGCCCGTCGCGGTCGTCTTTCGTCCGGCCAGGGTGCGCCGAACGGACGGGTAACACCCCGAGCGACGACATCGCTTCGCGTCGCGCGGAGGCTGGAGGCGTGCGCCTTTCGCCCTTTGCGCGGTGCGGGATCGACTGTCCGAAGGGGTTCCTATGCCTAGTATAAATCGTTCTGTGATCGTCCGGGAACGGACATGCTGAAGCCGGTCGAAGACGGCGTCGCGGTGGTCGCGTGCAACACGTGCCGCCATTCGGCCGATGCGCGCGACGACGAGCAGGGCCAGCGCGGCGGCGCGCGGCTCGTGCAGGCGCTGAAGACGGTGCAGCAGAGCGACCCGGCCTATGCCGACGTCGCGGTGCAGGAGATGCCGTGCTTGTTCGCATGCCAGGATTTCTGCACGATCCACCTGCGCGCACCCGCCAAGGTCAGCTATGTGCTCGGCCGGTTCGAGCCGACCGAAGACGCCGCGCGCGATCCTCGATTACGCGAGGCTCTACGGCGAGAGCGCGTTCGGGCAGGTGCCGTTCAAGCAATGGCCGCAGGGCGTGAAGGGACATTTCATTACCCGCACCCCGCCCGAAGGCTTCGTCGTCGAATGACCGCGTTCGCGACGCCCGCCGGGTTTCTGGCGGCCTTGCGCGGCTTGCCGCAGGCGGACGCGGCGGCGCGATCCGCGGCGATCGCCCGACAAGGCGAACTGACCAAGCCGCCGGGCTCGCTGGGGCGGCTGGAGGATATAGCGGTGTTCATGGCCGGCTGGCAGGGTAACCCGCTGCCCCGGCTCGATCGCGGGAGCGCGGTGGTATTCGCGGGCAACCACGGCGTCGTCGCGCGAGGTGTGAGTGCGTTTCCGGCCTCGGTCACCGCGCAGATGGTCGCCAATTTCGAGCATGGCGGCGCGGCGATCAACGCGCTGTCGCGGGCGGCGGGCCTTGAGCTGAAGATCGTATCGCTCGATCTCGACCGACCGACGGCGGATTTCACGCAAGCCCCGGCGATGTCGGAGGACGAATGCCTTGCCGCGTTGAACGCGGGCGCGGCGGCGGTCACAGATGCGCCGGACCTGATTGTACTCGGCGAAATGGGGATCGGCAATTCGACGACCGCCGCGGCGCTGTGTCTGGCGAGCTTCGGCGGGTCGGCGAGCGAGTGGGTCGGGCCGGGCACGGGGGTCGACGATGAGGGCATCGCGCGGAAGATCGCGGTGGTCGAAGCCGGGGTCGCGCTGCACCGGGACGCGCTGAGCACGCCGTTCGAGATCTTGCGGCGGCTCGGTGGGCGCGAGTTGGCGGCGATCGCAGGCGCGGTGGTTGCCGCGCGACTGGCGGGCGTGCCGGTGATGCTCGACGGGTTCATCTGCTGTGCGGCGGTCGCGCCCTTGGCTGCGGCGTGTCCCGACATTCTCGCGCATTGCCTTGCCGGACATGTCTCGGCCGAGCCGGGGCATCATCTTTTGCTCGAGCGAATGGGGCTCGAGCCGTTGCTCTCGCTCGGGATGCGGCTGGGCGAGGCGAGCGGTGCTGCGACGGCGACGTTGCTCGTCCGGGCCGCTCTGGCCGCGCATGCAGAGATGGCGACGTTCGCCGAGGCGGGCGTTTCGGCTGCGTGAGTGCGTACATGCTGCACCTGATGCGGCACGGGGCGCTTGAAGTGGCGGGGCGAATGCTCGGACGGACCGACGACCCGGTGACCGAGGGAGGGATTGCCGCCTGTATGGCACGCGCCGAGAGTCTTGCGATCGAACGGATCAAGGCCCCCGATCTGATCCGCGCACGCGCCTGTGCGGC
The DNA here is from genome assembly GCF_036856015.1 of Sphingomonas sp. LR55. Lineage (NCBI taxonomy): Bacteria > Pseudomonadati > Pseudomonadota > Alphaproteobacteria > Sphingomonadales > Sphingomonadaceae > Sphingomonas > Sphingomonas sp. LR55. The sequence continues at coordinate 1,336,755 of NZ_JASPFO010000001.1, read as the reverse complement.
GGCGATCGGTGAACCGCGAGGCGTTGCGGTCGAGGTCGACCCACGCTGGCGCGAACTCGATTTCGGGGCATGGGACGGGCTGGCCTCGGCGGCAATCGATCGTGTCGAGCTCGCCGCATTCTACGACGATCCCGATGCGTCTCCCCCGCCTGATGGAGAGCGCTGGTCCGCGCTGCAGGACCGGGTAGCGCAGGCGTTGGCCGAGATGCCCCAGGTCTCGACACTCGTGGTGACGCATGGCGGTGCGATCCGGGCGGCGCTCGCGGACTTGTGCGGGTTCGATCGACGGCAGATCTGGGCGTTCGACTTGCCCTATGCCGCGCTGGTCTCGCTGCGCATCTGGCCGGGCCCGACGCGGACCGTGCAGATCGTCGGGCTGGCGACATGAAACGGCTGATCGTCGCGTTCGGCTTCCTGACCCGGCTGCCGATGCCGCGCGTCGACGTCGAGGCAGAGGATTTCGCGGCAGCAATCCGGTGCTACCCTGTCGTCGGTCTCGCGATCGGCCTGATCGTCGCGGCGGCCGGCTGGCTGGGTACGCTGGTCGATCCTTGGACGGGGGCCTGCGCTGCGTTGCTGGCTTGGATCGCAGTGACGGGGGCGCTGCATCTCGACGGGCTCGCCGACCTCGCGGATGGGTTGGGCGCGGCGCATGGCGATCGGACGCGGCTGCTCACGGTGATGGCCGATCCGCATATCGGGAGCTTCGGCGTCGTCGCGATCGTCGGTCAGGTGCTGGCCAAGCTGGTATTGCTCCACGCGGCGGGGATGGGCTGGACGCTGATCCTCGTGCCGTGCGCGGCAAGGATGGGACCGCTCGTCTGGGCGAGACTGTTGCCGCCGCTGCGGCCCGGCGGGCTGGGCGCGGCCGTCGCCGGCGCGGTCCGAACGCGTGACCTGCTGGGGTGGGGACTTGTGCTTGCGCTCGCGGCGGTCGCGGTGCCTGCACTGGTCGCCCTACCGCTGCTCACGTTAGGCGTCGCGGCATGGTTGCGGCGGACGCTGGGCGGTGTGACCGGCGACGCGCATGGCGCCGGGATTGAGATCGTCGAGACCGGGCTGCTAGTTGCGCTCTCGGTGGCCGGCGCGCTCGCTTAGCGCGAGTAGCGCATCGAGATCGACATGGCGTTCAAGCGTCGCGGCGATCGCATCGAGCGCGGCGTCGATCGACGCGCCATGATCTGGTCCACTGGCCGCGACGCCGAGCCGAGCCAGCCACGCCGCGCGTTGCTCTGCCAGCGCGAGCAGGCCGTGGACGTAGCTGCCCGAGATCAGTCCGTCCGCACTCGTCGCGCCTTCGGAGCTGCCATCGGCGCGGTGGCCGACCGGGTGCGCGGTGGCGGGTCCGGTGGTCGCGCCCATGTGCATCTCATACCCCTCGAACGCGGCGCCCTGCGCCCTGCCGCGCACCCGCTCCAGCGTCTTGCGGCCTGTGAGGACCGTGTTGACGTCGAGCAGCCCGAGCCCGTCGACCCGCCCTGCCGGCCCCTCGATTCCGTCGGGATCGGCAATGCTGCGACCGAGCATCTGATAGCCGCCGCAGAGCCCGAGCACCGGCTTGCCGCGGCGGTAATGCGCGCGGATATCGATGTCCCATCCCTGCGCACGAACGAAGGCGAGGTCGGGGATCGTCGCCTTTGATCCGGCGAGTACGATCATGTCGACGTCCGGGATCGCCGTGTCCGGCGGTACCATGACCAGCGCGACACTGGGCTCAAGGCGAAGCGGATCGAGGTCGTCGAAATTGGCGATCCGCGGCGTGATCGGGCAGGCGATCGTGACGCGGCGCTGCGTACTGGCGGCGGGGCGTTCGAGAATCACCGCATCCTCGCTCGGTAACCGTACCGCGTCTGCAAGCCATGGCACGACGCCGTACCCGCGCCATCCGCTCCGCCCTTCGATCGCGCGATAGCCGTCGTCGAACAGCGCGGGGTCGCCGCGGAACTTGTTGATCAGGAAGCCGTGGATCATCGCCGCGTCGGCCGGATCGATCACCGCGCGCGTGCCGACGATCGCCGCAATCACGCCGCCGCGGTCGATGTCGCCGACCAGCACCACGGGCACGTCGGCAGCGCGCGCGAACCCCATATTGGCAATGTCGCCGGCGCGCAGGTTGATCTCCGCCGGGCTGCCCGCGCCTTCGACGACGACGAGATCGCAGCCTGCCGACAGCCGTTCGAAGCTGTCGAGCACGTCGACCAGCAGCCCTTCGCGTCCCTCGCGCCAGCGTGCCGCGGCGAGCGTGCCGCGCACCTGCCCGCGGACGATCAGTTGCGAGGTGCGGTCGCCCTGTGGTTTCAGCAGCACCGGGTTCATGTCGACGCTCGGCTCGACGCGACACGCGATCGCTTGGGTGGCCTGCGCGCGACCGATCTCGCCGCCATCTGCGGTAACGGCGGCGTTGTTCGACATGTTCTGCGGCTTGAACGGGCGGACCGACAGTCCGCGATTGGCGAACGCGCGGCATAGCCCGGCGACGAGCACCGACTTGCCGACGTCGGAGCCGGTTCCCTGGAGCATCAGAGCGCCCATGCGATCCCTCCGGCGATGACGAACAGGAGCACACACGCTCGGCGATAGATGCCGAGCGCGGCGCGTAGATCGGCGGCGGTAGCGTCCGCGCGGCCGTCGCCGATATAGGGCTTGGCGACGCTCACCCCGTCATAGGCGATCGGGCCTGCGAGCTTCAGATCGAGCGCACCGGCTATCGCCGCCTCTGGCCAGCCGGCGTTGGGCGAGGCGTGGTTGCCGGCATCGCGCCACATCGTCTGCCAACCGCCGAGCCCGGCGACGCACAGCAGCACGCCGCTCAGCCTCGCCGGGATCAGATTGGCCAAATCATCGGTCCGTGCCGCAGCCCAGCCGAACGCACGCCAGCGCTCTTCACGGTGCCCGATCAAACTGTCGGCCGTGTTGATCGCCTTATACGCCCACAGTCCCGGCAGCCCGGCCACGAGCAACCAGAACAGTGGCGCGACGACGCCATCGCACACGCTCTCGGCAAGGCTCTCGATCGCCGCCCCCGCGACGCCGGCTTCATCGAGCGACGCGACATCCCGCCCGACGATCATGCCAACGCGGTCACGGGCAGTCTGGAGGTCGCTCGCTCTCAGCGCATGCGCCACGGGAACGACATGATCGTGCAGGCTACGGATCGCGAGTCCCGGCGCGGCTAACAAGGCGATCGCGACCCAGGCGGAAGACCCGAGCAGCATTCGCAGAACGACGTCTAGCGCGAGCGCGATGACGACCGCGACCCCGACGACGACTGTCATCGTCAAGACACCCGCCGCCCGACGGGTCGCAAACGATGTTCGCGGATCGTTCCAGCGTGCCTCGGCGGCGCCGATCAACCGCGCGAACCCGCCCACCGGATGTCCTACCCGCGCATAGAGTGCGGCCGGCCAGCCGATCGCAGCGTCGATCGCTATCGCTAGGACCGCTATCGGCTCAGCCATGCGCCAGCGCTCGGTCCAGCCGGTCGAAGGCGGTGTCGTCGCGTGGCAGGCCGATCCGCAGCCAGTGTGGTGCATGGTCGAACGTGCGCGTCAGTATCCCAGCATGCGCCAGACGGTCGAATATTGCGGCTGCGGCGCTGCTTTCCACGAGCCGGAACAGGGGGCAGGCACCGGTCGCGTGCAGCCCGTGGCGCGCCAGCATCGTGTCCAGGCGTGCCGCCCGGGCGATGCAGGCGAGCCGGGTCGCATCGATCCAGGCGCTATCGCGGTAGGCGGCGGTCCCATAAGCCACTGCGCAGGCGGAAACCGGCCAGCTTCCCAGCTGGTGGCGCATCGCGGCAACCTGTGCCGGCGGGGCGATCATGAAACCGAGCCGGACTCCGGGCAGGCCGAACGTCTTGCCGAACGAGCGAAAAACGATGACCCGGTCGGACGGCCGAAGATGCGGGACGATGCTGTACGATGGGACCAGGTCGACAAACGCTTCGTCGACTACCAGCCATGCGCCGTTTCGCGTCACGGCGAGCAGGCGCTCTGGTTTGTCGAGTAGTCCATCCGGATTGTTCGGGTTTGCGAGCAGCAGCGTTCCGTCTTCGATGTTATCGATGGTCGGTCGCATAACTGCGCTGGCGTGTCCGAACACTTCCGCATGGGTTGCGTAACTCGGCGCTACAAATCGGGCGGGCCGTGGCAGATCGAGACCGGCCAGCAAGCGTAGTCCGATCTCGCTGCCCGGCAACGCGAGAACGCAGGCGGAATCGGTTCCGAACATTGCAGCCGCCGCTTCTTCGAGCACCGCGATCGATGCCGGCGATGGCAGCGTCGTGAGATCGACGGGCGGCAAAGGGTCGGACCGCCAGGCGCACGGATTGATCCCGGTCGACAGATCGATCCACGGGGTGGGGGCATCGGGGTACAGGGTTGCGGCGAGATCGACCCTCCCGCCATGCGCGCGCAACCCCGTCATGATATCCTTTCGCTTGATCTTGCGCCGCTCATCGTCATTCCGGACGCGCGCTGCAAGCGCCAAGGAGAGACCATGCCGCCATTACAAACCACCCCGTCGTTCGGTAGGAGCCTGTTCGTGCTCGGCGGCGCGCGGTCCGGCAAGAGCCGTCATGCGCAGGCCGTCGCCGAAGCCGCCGCGGCATCGTTGGCGGGACCGCTGGTGTATATCGCGACCGCGCAGGCATTCGACGACGAGATGCGCGATCGGATAACGCGGCATCGGACCGACCGCGATGCGCGGTGGCAGACCGTCGAAGCCCCAACCCAACTCGCCGCCGCATTGCGCGAGGTGGATGGCGCGAACACGGTCGTCCTCGTCGATTGCCTTACTTTATGGCTTTCTAACCTGTTGCTCGCTGATCTCGACATCGACCAGGAAGTCGATGTTTTGCTAGCGACGCTCGCCTGCGCGCAGGCGCGGATCATTCTCGTCTCGAATGAAGTCGGTCTCGGTATCGTCCCCGACAACGCGCTCGCGCGGCGCTTTCGCGACGCCGCGGGATTGTTGCACCAGCGGCTTGCGGCACAGGTGGATTCGGTCGACGGTCTGATGGCTGGTCTAGTCCAGTCTTGGAAACGCCCGGTCTGAGCGCGTCTGGGCGACGCATGACACCGCGCGCGCCGACCGCAATTGCCATCTTGCCTGCCGACACCGGGAATGGTTAATCGTCGCCAACTGCACCGAACTGGTCGCAACGACCATCATGCGTGAACGGAGGCCGGAATGCATAGCAAAGCGCAGGCAGTCGCACGTTTAAAATCGATGGTCTTCCTGATCGAGGAAGCGCTGCGGATCGCCGATGAGGGCGACAATCCGCTATTCGGTGCCAAGTTGAGCGATTGTATTGATTGCCTGCAAGGCGCATTGGATGAAATCAGCAGCGCGACATCCGTCAAACCGTAACGCGTCACGTGATCGATATCCGTATGGATAAAACGCTACGGCGCAAAGGCAATGTCCCGACAGGCCAGTATAGTCGAAGATGCTGGCAGCATCGCCTTCGATAGACCCGGGGTCATAGCTTATCGATTTTAACGCAGGTTTATTTTGCGTGAAGACCAAATGTTACGATAAGCCTTATCCGAATATGTTATCGTCTTTTACCGACAGCCGATCATTGGGCGCTGACGGCCGAGAGAGGCATGTGCTCCCGCCCCGATTTGTGCGGGAGAACGCATTTGAACGATGTTCTGACGGATCATGGTGCTGTGATTTCCCCTTTGGCCCCCTTGGCTTTGATGGTGCGAAAGCTTGAAACACACGCGGTTCTGCACGAAGCTGATCGTCGCGCACTGCTGGCGTTACCCTATACGCTGCGAACCTACGAACCGTCGTCCTATCTCGTCCGGGAAGGTGACGCGCCCGAGCAATGCGCCGTCTTGCTGTCCGGGTTTGCATACCGCCAGAAGCTGACCGGCTCGGGGATGCGACAGATCGTGTCACTGCACGTGCCGGGCGAGGCGCTGGACTTCCAGCACCTGTTTCTCGACGTTGCCGACCACAATGTGCAGACGCTGACCCGCGCGGACGTCGCAACGATCTCGCGGACGGCCTTGCGCGATCTCGCACGGACGCGAGCGTCGATCGGCAATGCGATCTTCGTCAATACGCTGGTCGAGGCGTCGATCTTCCGCGAATGGATACTCAACATCGGCCGGCGCGATGCGCGGTCGCGGCTGGCGCACTTCCTGTGCGAATTCGCGATCCGGCTCGATATGCAGGGCTTGGTAGACGAGACCGGCTATGAGTTGCCGATGAGCCAGGAGCAGCTCGGTGATGCGCTTGGGCTGACCGCGGTGCACGTCAACCGGACGATCAAGTCGCTCGAGGCGGACGGTCTGATCTCGCGCAACCGGCGGCGGATCAGCTTTCCGCGCTGGGATGCCTTGCGCGAACTCGCCGATTTCTCGAGCCGCTATCTGCACCTGTCGCAGCAGAAATCCTGACGGGTCAGCGTTCTCGGCCGTGACTGACCGAGTCGATAATCCGCCCGCCTGCCATGAAGACTGCGATCGGGCAGGCGGCGAACAGCATCCAACCGCCATAGCCGGGATATTGCTGAAGATAATGGATGCCGCGCTCGACCGCGCCGAGCCCGAGGCCGTAGATGACGAGGAATGCCTCGAACTTGGTCTTGATGATGAAGAGGCGGGCAAAGCGAGTCCACATGGCCGCGACCTAGCAAGACCGGTGCCAATGGCTGATTTCCGAGGTTTAGCCCTCCGCCAAGATGGTTAAGTGTAAGTTAACCCGACAAGATCGAGCTCGGTGAGGAGCGCATTCCGCGCGGCCTCGATAGCTGCGATCAGCGTGGCATCGCCGATCGATGCCGGATCGATCGCCTCGGGCCAGTGCGCGGCGATGATCGCGGCGATCCGGTCGAGCTTGGCGTGATCGACGAGGAAGCGGGGATCGACGGTTGCCGGATCGGCGACCACACGAAGGCGGAGGCAGGCGGGACCGCCGCCGTTGCTCATCGATTCGCGGACATCGACGACGTGCAGGTGGCGGATCGGACCATTGCCTGCGACATGTGTCTGGAGCCACGACCACACCGCGGCATTGGCACGCGCCTCCTCGGGCAGGACCAGCGCCATACCATCGGCCAGCGAAACGAGTTGCGCGTTGAACAGATAGGACGCGATCGCGTCGGCGAGGCTGACGCGGTCGGCGGGGACCTCGACGATCTCGACCTCGGGCAGGAGGCGGCGCAGATCGGCGTAGAACGCATCCTTGTCCTCGAAGGCGTGTTCGTGGGCGAACAGCACGCGCTCGTTGGCGACCGCGACGACGTCGTTATGGAACGCCCCCGCGGCGATCGCAATGTCGGACTGCTGGACGAACACAGTCTGCGCCGGATCGAGACCGTGCGCGCGCGATGGCTTCGCTCGCGTCGCGGTGCTGACGCGCGGGGAAGCGTCCGCCGGGCTTGCCGTAGACGAAGATCTCGACCCCGTGTGCGGCATGATCCGCGCAGAGCCGCATGTGGTTGGCGGCGCCCTCGTCGCCGAAGGGGGCCGGGACGGGGGAATGCACGACGAAGGCGGGGTTTGCGAACGCCGTCCGGAGTTGCGCAAGCGTGCCCGGCCATTCGTGACTGCGATGCGGCATCGTCACAAGGTTGGCGACGGTCAGGTGAGAGCGGCGATCGCGGGTGTCGGCTGCGGGCGATACCGTCGCCGCGTTTGCCGCCCACATCGCCGACGCCGACAACGCCTGCGCGCGAAGATGCGGCGGCGCGTCGTCGTAGGTGGTCGCCAAAGTTTCGAGCCAGCGATGGTCGGGGCGGGCGAGCGGCATCAGCACGCCCTGCACGAGCCCCAAATCGAGGTTTGCGCGCATCTTGGCGATGCCCTGCAACGCCGCCGCCCGCGGATGCGCGATCTGCCCGGCATGCTGCGTGGCCGCCAGATTGCCGGGGCTGAGCCCGGCGAAATTATGGCTGGGGCCGATCAGCCCGTCGAAGTTGATCTCGACCATGGTCATAGCCGTGCGACATGCGTCACGAGCGCGCCCTCGGCTAGCGCGAGCGCCGCGGCGCTTTCGGGAGAGAGGGCAACGCCGTCCCCCGTCTCGCGGACATGACCAAAGGCACAGCGGAACTCTGCGAGGTTGCCGGTCGCGACCAGCGCTTCGGTGCCGCCGTCCTGGTCGATCGCGACGACGCGGCTTTCGCGCGCGTCGGCGATCGAGCGGACCCGGTCGGTGCGCGCGGTCATCGTTGGGCCGCCGTCGAAGATGTCGACATAGTTCTCGAACGCGAAGCCCTCGTTCTCCAGCATCCGCATCGCCGCGCGGCCCGAGGGATGCGGCAGGCCGATCGCCGCGCGTGCGCTCTCAGTCAGCATCGCGGTGTAGATCGGATGTTTCGGCATCAGGTCGGCGATGAACTGGTGGCCGTTGATCGCATTGAACTGATCCGCGTCCTGGAAATTCATCCCGAAGAAGCGGCCCGCGAGACCGTCCCAGAACGGTGAGCCGCCGGCTTCGTCGATCACGCCGCGCAGTTCGGCGAGGATGCGATCGGCGAAGCGCGCGCGGTGCATCTTGATGAACAGATAGCGACTGCGGGCGAGCAACAGGCCGAGACCGCCGGCGCGTTCGCCGGGATGGAGAAACAGCCCGCCGACCTCGCTCGCGCCTTCGAGGTCGGTGGCGAGCGAGAGCATATCGGCACGAAAGGTGCGGTTGAGCTCCTTGCTGTGCTGCGTGAGCTGGCCGATCCGATAGCTGTAGAACGGATAGCTCTGGCCGACCTGCGTGAAGATCTGGCAGGTACCGCGGACTTCGCGCGTCTCGGTGTTTTCGAGGATCAGAACGAACAGCTCGTCCTGGACCGGGCCATCGCTGCGCGCAAACGCGGCATGGCTGCGCTCCAGCTTGGCGGTCAGCGCGCGCCGATCGGGCGGCAGGTTGGTAAAGCCGCCGCCCGTGAGCTTGGCCATTTCATAGAGATGCTGGAGATCGTCGTCGACCGCGGCGCGGATCCTGAAGCTCACAACCGGCCCTCCGCGATGCGTAATATGGTGACCGCCGACAGCGCTGCCCGCTCGGGCAGGCTGTCGGGGATCATGAACTCGTCGGTCGAGTGGATCGCACCGCCGCGGACGCCCATCGTGTCGACGACGGGGACCCCGGCGGCGGCAATGTTGTTACCGTCGCAGACGCCGCCGGTTGCCTTCCAGGCGATGTCGAGACCGAGATCGCTGCCGGACGCCTTGACGAGGCCGAACAGGCGCGCGGCACCGTCGTCAATCGGTTTGGGTGGGCGGTTGAAGCTGCCATGGACTTCGATGCGGACGTCGTGCTCGACGGTTACCATCGCGACCGCGGAGTCGATGTGCGACTGCGCGCGCGTGATATCGTCGAGCGTGGCGGGGCGGAAGTTCACGCGGAGGATGGCGAGGTCGGGGACGACGTTGTTGGGGCCACCGCCTTCAATGCGCGCGGGGTTGACCGCGAGCCGTGGGCCGCGGACCTTCGACAGCCGTACCGCGATGTCGGCGGCCGCTACGAGGGCGTTGCGGCCGTCCTCGGGGTTGCGGCCGGCATGCGCGCTACGGCCGCGCACGATGATCGAGAAATTGCCGGTGCCGCCGCGTGCGCCTGCGAGCGTTCCGTCGGCGAGCGCCGGTTCGTAAGTCAGCGCGGCAATCTTGCCGTGTGCGGCGCTAGCCAGAAGCGGGGCGGAGGAGAACGACCCGGTTTCCTCGTCGGAATTGATGAAGACGTCATAACCGATCCGGGCGGCGAGGGGGCTCGCTTCGACCGCTTGAAGCGCCGCGAGCATCACGGCAAGCCCGCCCTTCATGTCCGCAACACCCGGCCCGTTCAGCCGGCCATCGTCGAGCCACTGGAGCGACTGGAACGCGTGATCGACCGGATAGACCGTGTCCATGTGCCCGGTGAACAGCATCCGCACCGGCGCGTCGGGGCGGACGACGAGATGCAGATGCTTGCCGTGCTCGATCGACGACACGACGCCGTCCGTCGCGACGCTGTCGACCGGGGTCGGCTCCACCAGTGTGATCTCGCCGGGCAGGGCCGCAAATGCGTCGCCTAGCAAACCGGCCATCGTCGCGAGGCCGGGCAGGTTGCGCGTGCCGCTGTTGATCGCCGCCCAGGTCTCGACCTGCCCTAGCATCGGAGCCGCGTGCGCCTTGTCGACGGCATCGCGCTCTATCGTTGAAAGTCCCCTCATCACCCGACCCTAGCGAAACCGGCCGTGTGAGGGAACAGCGTCAGAAGCTGTAGACGAGGGACGCGCGGCTGGTGGTGTCGGTCGAGACCGATCCGACCGGCGGCTCGCTTTCATACTGGACGCTGTACGACAGCGCGGCGGAGAGCGGCCCGATCAGTTTGGCGTTGAGCGAGGTCGTTCCGCTGAGCGTGCTGTTGTAGCGCTGGACATAGGCCGACGCGACCTGGCTGACCGACAGGCCGCTGAGAATGCGGATACTGAAGTTGGCGGTGCCACGCGCGGCGATGCTGCTCTGTACGGTATTATCGGTAAACTCGGTATCACGATACGCCGGCCCAAGTTCAAGATCGAGCTTGGTGCCCGCAGTCTTGATGACGCTGTAACCGGCGCCCACCGAGGTCGAATATCGGTTGAAATAGCCGAGGAACCGATCGCTTTCATACTGCGCGACGCCGTACACATAGGCACGGTCGTCGATCTTGTAGTTGGGTTCGTACGACGCGAGGTAGTGCTCGCGCGTCGTTATGTTGAGGTTCGATTGATAATCGGCTTGAGCATGAAACTTGTGCCGCCAGCGCAGGCCTTCGCGGTTGAGGTCGAGCACCGCGGTGCCGCCGGCGGTGTCGGAATTGCCGGTAGTCAAATAGCCGCCGATTTCCGCTTTGCCGCTCCAAAGGTCGAGAAAGCTGGCCTGACGGATGACCTGCGTGCGTTGAGCCGCGCGGTCGGCCTTCCACTTTTCGGCGATCGCGAGCACCGCGTCGCCGCTAAGCGGGTCGGCGGCGCGCGCGTATTTGGCGATCGTGTTGACGTCGGCCTCGTTGCCCGCCTCCAGCGCCGCGTCGAGCATCGCGCGGATTGTCTCGGGGATCATCACCGATTGCGGATCGGGCGCGTTGGCGAGCAACAGCGGGGCGAAGATGAGGCATGTTAAGCGGCGCACGCTAGATTCCGTAACGGCAGCGCAACGCGATGGGAACTGCGGACCGATGCGGTTATGCGCCGAGATGTGGCGCGAAGGCGGCGAGTACCTGTTCGTAGAGCGCGGTCTTGAACGGCACGACCAGCCGCGGCAGGTCGGCGGGATCGCTCCAGCGCCAGACGCGGAACTCCTGATGCTCGGTGGCGATGTCGATGTCCGCGTCGGTGCCGTTGAACCGATACAGGAACCAGCGCTGCGCCTGACCGCGCCATTTCCCCTTCCACACCTTGCCGAGCAGTTCGGGCGGGAGGTCGTAGACGAACTCGCCTGGCGCTTCCGCGATCAGGTCGACCTTGTCGGGCATGACGCCGGTTTCCTCGCCGAGTTCGCGCAATGCGGCGGCTTCGGAGTCCTCGCCGGGATCGATCCCGCCCTGCGGCATCTGCCAGGCCTCGGACGGCGAATCATTGCGCTGGCCGACGAAGACCTTGCCGTCGGCGTTGACGAGCATCACGCCGGCGCACGGGCGGTAGGGAAGGGTCGAGTAATCGGTCACGAAAGTCTCCGGAACGCAGGCGCTTGTGCGGTGAACCGCTTGGGGCTCGGGCAGCGCGCTCCTACCTACGGAGCATGATCCATGTCGTCCACCATCCCGACTATGTTACGCCAGCGCCGGCGCGCTCGACCTATCGCTGGAACAAGAACGGGCTGATTCGCGATCTGCTGATCGAAAAGGGCGATGCGGTCGCATGGCACCAAGCCGAAACGACGCCGACCGCGTGGCTGGAGGCGGTGCATGACGAGGATTACGTCGCCGAGGTGCTTGGTGCGCAGGTGCCCAAGGAGAAGGAGCGGCGGATCGGGTTTCCGGTGACGGCGACGGTGGCTTCGCGTGCCGCGATCGTCCCGCATGGGACGTGGCTGGCGGCTTGCCTCTCACTGGAACACGGGTTTGCGGCGAACACGGCGGGTGGGAGCCATCATGCGCTGGCGAATACCGGAGCGGGGTTCTGTGTGTTCAACGATCTGGCGGTGGCGGCGGCGCGGTTGATCGACGAGGATCGCGTGGCGCGTGTGCTCGTGGTCGATTGCGACGTGCATCAGGGGGACGGGACGGCGGCGCTGCTGGCGGGACGGCCCGAGATCGCCACCTATTCGATCCATGCGGAGAAGAACTTCCCGGTGCGAAAGGCCCGTTCGACGCTAGACGTGCCGTTGCCCGACAAGGTCGGCGACGAAGTCTATTTGGCGACCTTGGAGTCGACCCTGGTGCCGCTGCTCGATGAATTCCGGCCTGAGCTGATCCTCTATCAGGCGGGGGTCGATCCGTTCGAGGGCGATCGGCTCGGCCGGCTGTCGCTCACGCTGGACGGGCTGGCGCAGCGCGAGCGGCTGGTCGCTGGTCTCGCGATCGATCGCGGCATGCCGCTCGCGAGTACGGTCGGCGGCGGCTATGGTGACGATGCGCTGGCAATCGCAGAGCGGCACGTCGGGTCGATCCTGACGCTGGGCGAAACTTTTGCCGCCGCGGGTGACGCCGGACTGCGGGTTGGTGCATTGAACGCGCGATGACGACACCTTCTTTGCTCTGGCTGCGCCAGGACCTCCGCCTTCACGATCAACCCGCGCTGATCGCCGCCGCGCATGCGGGGCCGGTGATCCCGGTCTATGTCCTCGACGACGACGCGCCGGGGAAATGGAAGATCGGCGGCGCGCAACGCTGGTGGCTGCATCACACGCTCAACGCGTTTGCGAAGGCGCTCGCTGACAAGGGCTCGAGACTAATCCTGCGCCGCGGCGATGCGGTCGAGGTACTGACGGCTTTGCTAGAGGAGACCGGCGCCGAGCAGGTACACGCGATCCGGCATTACGAGCCGTGGTGGCGCAAGGCCGAGGGGGCGCTGGGCGATCGGCTGTGCCTGCATGACGGCAACCATCTTGCCCGCGTCGAGGACGTGAAGACGGGGTCGGGTGGACAGTTCAAGGTGTATTCGTCGTTCTGGAAGGCTCTCAACCAGATGATGCCGCCGGGCGAGCCCGACCCTGTACCGCGGACCATCCCGGCGCCGTCGAAGTGGCCGAAAAGCGAAAAGCTCGCGGACTGGGACTTGTTGCCGACCAAGCCGGACTGGTCGACGGGGTTCAAGGAGTGGACGCCGGGCGAGGCTCAGGCGATGAAGAATGCAAAAGCGATGGCGCCGATCGTCGAGGCGTATGATGTGGATCGCAACATGCCGTCGATCGAAGGCACCTCGCGCCTCTCCCCGCATCTGCATTTCGGCGAGATTTCGCCGCGCGCGGTGTGGCATGCGGTCGACGGGCACGGCGACGCGACGACGTTTCGGAAGGAACTCGCGTGGCGGGACTTCACCGATGGCGTCGTGCTGACTATGCCCGATTACGGCGACACCAACGGGCGGCCCAAGTTCGACAAACTCCCCTGGCGGTCGGGCAAGGAGGCCGAGGCGGACCTGAAGGCGTGGCAGGAGGGCAGGACCGGCTATCCGATCGTCGATGCGGGAATGCGCCAGCTCTGGGCGACGGGGTGGATGCATAATCGCGTGCGGATGATCACGGCGAGCTTCCTGGTGAAGCACCTGCTGATCGATTGGCGGGAAGGCGAGCGCTGGTTCTGGGACTGCCTGGTCGATGCGGATTACGGGAACAATGCGGTGAACTGGCAATGGGTCTCGGGGACCGGGGTGGATTCGAACATGTTCGGGCGGATCATGGCGCCGCTGTCGCAGTCGGAGAAGTTCGACGCAGGGGATTATATTCGCGAGTGGGTGCCGGAGTTGGCGAAGGTGTCAGGGGCGGCGATCCATGATCCGGACGAGTCCGGCTGCCGGCCGAAGGCGTATCCTGCGAAGATCGTCGGGCATCGCGAAGGGCGGGAGCGGGCGCTCGAGGCCGGGCGGCGCGCGCGTTGAGTAGCGGCTACCGTCGCACCCCGCCGTCATCCTGACGAAAGTCAGGACCCAGAGCCACGATCGTCACCGTGCGTTACCATGGGTCCTGACTTTCGTCAGGATGACGGTTCGGGGAGGGTGTGAGCGGCTTGCTCCATATTTGGGTGTTTGACGCCTGCCTCTTTCCTCGCTCGCCCCCCTGTTGCATGGAGCGCCGCGATGACCGCCGTTCCCGCTTTCGACGATGTGCCCACCGCGCAAATTTCCCCGGTTGCGCGGATCGTCGCGCCGATATTTCACCGATTGCTCGACCGGATCGATGCGGGGCTTGAGAGCGGCGGGATCGACGCACGACTGCCAGACGGCACGCGGCGGATGATCGGCGGACGCGCGCCCGGGCCTTTGCCGGTGGTGACCGTGCATCGCTGGCGCGCGCTGGTGCGGTTGGCGACCGCGGGGTCGGTTGGCTGGTACGAGGGCTGGGCAGCCGGCGACTGGTCGAGCCCCGATCCGGTGCCGCTGTTCGACCTGTTCATGCGCAACCGCCGCTCGCTCGGGGGCGCGGCGCGATCGGGGGGCGTGGTAAGGCTGGCGGCGCGGGCGTGGCACCGGATGCGGCGGAACGATCCGACCGGCTCGCGCCGGAACATCGCCGCGCATTACGACCTCGGCAACGACTTTTACGAGACGTGGCTCGATCCGAGCCTGACGTATTCGAGCGCGATCTTCGCCGAGCCCTTCGACGATACCGAACCGCATGAGGGGGCGCAGGCGACCAAGCTGCGCGCGATCCTCGACCGGACCGGGACGCGGGCCGGCGATACGATCCTGGAGATCGGCTGCGGCTGGGGATCGTTCGCCGAGATGGCGGCGCGGGCGGGGGTCGGCGTGCATGCGCTGACGCTGTCGACCGAGCAGAAGCGGCAAGTCGACGACCGGATCGCGGCAGCGGGGCTCGACGGCGTGCGTGTGGCGCTGACCGATTACCGCGACGTCACCGGCACGTATGACGCGGTCGCGAGCATCGAGATGGTCGAGGCGGTCGGCGAGGAATATTGGCCGGTCTATCTCGACGCGATCGCTCGGGCGTTGAAGCCGGGTGGGCGTGCGGCGTTGCAGTATATCTCGATCGACGATGCCATCTTCGACTCCTATTCACGGAGTGTCGATTTCATCCAGCGCTACGTGTTTCCGGGCGGGATGCTGTTGTCGGAGCCGCGGTTTCGCGCGCTGGCCAAGGCGCGTGGGTTGGCGTGGGAGGACCGGCGCGGGTTCGGGCTGCACTATGCCGAGACGCTACGGCGGTGGCGGGTGGCGTTCGATGCGGCGGTGGCCGAGGGGCGGTTGCCGGCGCGGTTCGATGCGCGGTTCGTGGCGTTGTGGCGCTATTATCTGATGTATTGCGAGGGCGGGTTTCTCGGCGGCGGGATCGATGTCGCGCAGGTTACGCTGGTGAAGCGCTGAGGTTTTCCTGCGTACGCAGGAATCCAGGGTAACGGGCAGTCGCGCTCGGTATCCTGGGCTCCTGCGTGCGCAGGAGAACGGTTAGTTTACACGCTCGAAATGGCCGGGTTCAAAGCCTTCGATCGCCAGCGCGACGATGCGGTCGGCCACCACCGTGGGCTCTTTCACCGAGTTCGGATCCTCGCCCGGATAGGCGCGGGCGCGCATTTTCGTCCGTGTAGCACCGGGATCGACGATCGCGGTGCGGATCGCGCTGATCTCGGCCATCTCGTCGCCGTATGCGCCGAGGAGGGTTTCGAACGCAGCCTTCGAAGCACCGTAGAGGCCCCAATACGCGCGAGGCTTGCGGCCTACGCTGGAGGTCACGCCGATCACGCGCGCCGACTTCGCCGTTTTCAGCATAGTGTCGAATGCCGCAATCAGCGCCGCCTGCGCGCTGACGTTGAGCGTCAGGACCTGCGCCATTTCCTTGGGATCGATCGCCGGCACCGACGACAGCGAGCCGAGCATGCCCGCATTGAGCACCAGAATGTCGAGCGCATCCCAGCGGTCGCCGATCGCCGTTGCGAGGCGCGCGATCGCTTCGCTCTCGGCGAGATCGAGCGGGGCGATCGTCGCCGAGCCGCCGGCCGCGTGGATCGTCGCCTCGACCTCTTCGAGTCCGCCGGGCGTGCGTGCGGTCAGGACGACGTGCGCGCCGTTCGCCGCGAGCGCGATGGCCGTCGCAGCACCGATGCCGCGGCTGGCACCGGTGACCAGCGCCAGCCGGCCTTCGAGAGGCTTGTCGGTCATATACGCTCCGCGAGTATCAGATGACGCGTTCGGCGAGCATCGCGAACTGGTCGACTTCCGAGCCTTCGTCATGGTCGGTCAGCGTCGTCGGATAGTCGCCGGTGAAGCATGCATCGCAATATTTCGGGCGGACATCCGCGCGTTTCGCCTCACCGAGCGCCTTGTAGAGGCCGTCGATCGAGATGAAGTTGAGGCTGTCGGCATGAATGAAGCCGGTCATGCCCCCAAGATCGAGCTTGGCCGCGAGCAGCTTCTCGCGTTCGGGCGTGTCGACGCCGTAGAAGCACGAATGTCGGGTCGGTGGGCTGGCGATCCGCATATGGACTTCGGCCGCACCGGCTTCGCGCATCATCTCGACGATCTTGAGCGAGGTCGTGCCGCGGACGATCGAATCGTCGACGAGGATGACCCGCTTGCCCTTGATCAGCGCGCGGTTGGCGTTGTGCTTCAGCTTCACGCCGAGATGGCGGACCTTGTCGCCCGGCGAGATGAAGGTGCGGCCGACATAGTGCGAGCGGATGATGCCGAGCTCGAACGGGATGCCCGATTGCTGAGCATAGCCGATCGCCGCTGGCGTGCCCGGATCGGGGACCGGGATGACGAGATCGGCATCGACCGGCGATTCGATTGCGAGCTGCGCGCCGATCGCTTTCCGCACCGAGTAGATCGAGTGATCGTCGACGATCGAATCGGGGCGCGAGAAATACACCCATTCGAAGATGCACGGCCGCGCCGCCATCGGTGCGAACGGGCGGATCGAGCGGATCTCGGAGCCCTGGACGATGACCAGTTCGCCGGGCTCGATCGCGCGGACGAAGGTGGCGCCGACGACGTCGAGCGCGACCGTTTCGGAGGCGAAGATCACCGCGTCGCCGAGCTTGCCCATCACGAGGGGGCGGATGCCGAGCGGATCGCGGCAGGCGATCATGCCCTCGGGCGTCATCACGATCAGTGAGTACGCGCCTTCGATCTGCTTCAGCGCATCGATGAAGCGATCGAGCAGCGTCCGGTAGTTCGAGGTCGCGACGAGGTGGATGATCGTCTCGGTATCGCTGGTCGACTGGAAGATCGACCCGCGGCGGACTAGCTCGCGACGCAACCGCATCGCGTTGGAAATATTGCCGTTATGCGCGATCGCGAATCCACCGGTCGACAGCTCGGCGTAGAGCGGCTGGACGTTGCGCAGCGCGGTCTCGCCGGTCGTCGAATAGCGGACGTGCCCGCAGGCGACGGTGCCCGGCAGCGACCGGATCACGTCGTCGCGGTCGAAGTTCCCGGCGACATGGCCCATCGCGCGGTGCGTGTGGAAATGTGCGCCGTCGAAGGTCGTGATGCCGGCGGCTTCTTGGCCGCGGTGCTGCAACGCGTGCAGCCCCAAGGCTACGAGTGCGGCCGCTCCATCGGTGGCCGAAACGCCAAACACCCCGCATTCTTCGCGGAGTTTGTCGTCATCATAAGGGTTTGTCGTCAGCATGCCGGTTCTCACGTCGTGCGGAAGCTGCCCTATACGAGCGGATCGCCGGCTTGTCGCCTGTTTGTAATAACATTGCGCGCTGCCGGTCGCATCGCGGCGGGTTTCAGGTATATCCAGCCCATGACAAACAGCCGCGACACGGGCCTGACGCTCGATCCGAAATTCGATTCCGCCGGGCTCCTGACTGCGGTCGTCACCGATCGCGTATCGGGCGACGTGCTGATGGTCGCGCACATGAATGCCGAGGCGCTGGCGGAGACGCAGGCGACCGGCGAGGCGCACTTCTGGTCGCGCAGCCGCGAGAAGCTCTGGAAGAAGGGCGAGACGTCTGGGAACGTGCTGCGTGTCGCCGAGCTGCAGAATCGATTGCGATCAGGACGCGGTGTGGGTGATCGTAGATGCGGCGGGGCCGGCGTGCCATACCGGCGAGCGTACCTGCTTCTTCCGGCGGATCGAAGGGGCAGACTGGTGCCGGCCGAATGAAGCGGATGCTGCTGCTCGCGCTAATGCTCGGCGGGTGTGGGCGCGAGCCGAAGATTGCGGCGGCGGACAGCGCGGGGGCTCGGCTCGAAGCTGCGGCGGAGACGGCGGGGATCGTGCCCGACCCGAACGCGCCTCTGCAAGGATCATGGGCGCGCGATACGGATCGCGTCTGCGTTGTCGGCACCGAGAAGATCGCACGGATCGGCGTTAGCGTCGACTATGGCGAGGATCAGGCGTGCGCCGCGTCGGGAACCGTGGAGCGGGCAGGCGATGCGCTCAAGCTCGCGTTCGGTGCGTGCAAGTTCGACGCGCGCTTCGACGGCGATCGCATCGTGTTTCCCGCCGAAGTCCCCGAAGCCTGCGAGTCCCTCTGTACTGGCCGCGCGTCGCTCGCGGCACTGACCGTAGTCCGCCTCAGCGAATCGCAATCGGAGGCCGCGACGCTACGGTCGACGAAGGGAAAGTTGCTTTGCGGCAATTGACGTTGACGTAAACGAGAGTTATTTCTCCGGGGATGGCGACACAAGCATCCCCTCGATTGCAGGCTACCCCGCAATCCTACGCGGTGATCGAGCCGCGGCATGATCGCGAAAGCTTCACGATCTCCGATCTCTCCGCCGAGTTCGACGTCACGGCGCGGGCGTTGCGATTCTACGAGGACGAGGGCCTGATCGCGCCCGAGCGTCGCGGGACGCAGCGCATCTATTCGCACCGCGACCGCGCGCGTCTCGCCTGGATCCTGCGCGGCAAGCGCGTCGGGTTCAGCCTCGGCGAGATCCGCGAGATGATCGATCTTTACGATGTCGGCGACGGTCGCCGTGCGCAGCGCCAGGTCGTGATCGAGCGCAGCCAGGCCCGGATCGCACTGCTGACCGCGCAGAAGCGCGACATCGATCTCGCCATCGACGAACTCACCAGTTTCGTGGCCCTCCTCGAAGTGAGCCGCGCCCAGGACAACCAAGGATAAACCATGCCCCAGTATACGCCTCCCGTCCGCGACACGCGTTTCGTCCTCGAGCATGTCGTCGGTCTCGATCGCTACAATAACCTCCCCGGCTTCGATGCGGCCTCGCCCGACGTCGTCGATGCGGTGCTCGAAGAAGGCGGCAAGTTCGTCGCCGAAGTACTGTTTCCGCTCAACCTGTCGGGCGACCAGCAGGGCTGCACGCGGCACGAGGACGGCTCGGTGACGACGCCGGACGGCTTCAAGGAAGCGTATAAGCAGTATGTCGAGAGCGGCTGGGCGACGCTCGGCAACCAGCCCGAATATGGCGGGCAGGGCATGCCGCACGTCGTATCGACCGCCTTTCAGGAATACATGATCTCGTCGAACATGGCGTTTGCGATGTACCCCGGCCTGACGCACGGCGCGATCGCCGCGCTGATCGCCAAGGGCTCGGACGCGCAGAAGGCGATGTACGTGCCGAAGATGGTGTCGGGCGAATGGGGCGGGACGATGAACCTGACCGAGCCGCAGTGCGGCACCGATCTCGGCCTGATCCGCACCAAGGCCGAGCCGCAGGCGGACGGATCGTACGCGATCACCGGCACGAAGATCTTTATCTCGAGCGGCGAGCATGACCTGACCGAGAACATCATCCACCTTGTGCTGGCGAAGACGCCGGACGCGCCTGACAGCTCGAAGGGCATTTCGCTGTTCGTGGTGCCGAAGTTTATCGTCGAGGAGGACGGTTCGCTCGGTGCGCGCAACGGCGTCACGTGCGGGTCGATCGAGCACAAGATGGGAATTCACGCAAATTCGACCTGCGTGATGAACTATGATTCGGCGACCGGCTGGCTCGTCGGCGAGGAGATGAAGGGTCTCGCCGCGATGTTCATCATGATGAACGCCGCGCGTCTCGGCGTTGGTCTCCAGGGTCTCGGTGTTGCGGAAGTCGCGTACCAGAATGCGGTCCAGTACGCGCAGGACCGCCGCCAGGGTCGCGCGCTGACGGGCCCCAAGGAGCCGCAGGAGAAGGCGGACACGCTGTTCGTCCATCCCGACATCCGCCGCATGCTGATGGAGGGCAAGTCGCTGACCGAGGGCCTGCGCGCGCTGATCCTGTGGACCGCGCTGCAGGCCGATCTCGAGCATCACGCCGAGACCGAGGAAGAGCGCCAGCTGGCCGGCGACATCATCTCGCTGCTGACCCCGGTCATCAAGGGCTATGGCACCGACATGGGCTACGCGATCGCGACCAACGCGCAGCAGGTCTATGGCGGTCACGGCTACATCGCCGAGTGGGGCATGGAGCAGTATGTCCGCGATGCCCGGATCGCGATGATCTACGAGGGCACCAACGGCGTCCAGGCGATGGATCTGGTCGGGCGCAAGCTCGCACAGAATGGCGGGCGCGGGATCCAGGCGTTCTTCAAGCTGGTGGCAGACGACGTTACTGCGGCGAAGAATGATCCGGCGACGGCGTCGTTTGCTGAGGCGCTGGAGAAGGCGAACGGCCAGCTTCAGGCGGCGACGATGTGGTTCATGGCGAACGGCATGAAGAACCCCGAGAACGTCGGCGCGGGTGCGGTCAGCTACATGCACCTGATGGGGATCGTCGCGGTCGGCACGATGTGGCTGCGGATGGCGGTCGCTGCGACCAAGCTGAAGGCGGCGGGCGAGGGCGAGACGGCATTCCTCGACGCCAAGCTGGTGACGGCGCGCTTCTATGCCGAGCGGATCCTGCCGGATGCAGGCGCGCTGCGTCGGAAGATCGAGGGCGGGGCGGAGTCGCTGATGGCGCTGCCGCCCGAAATGTTCATGGCGGCCTGATCGAAAACGGGGCGGATCGCCAAAGCTATCCGCCCCGTATGCTTCCCCTCACCGAGAGGGATGCATTAGCGCTATTTTGTAGCCGTCGCGGCTGCAGAAGACGATGTTTGCGTTGGCGATGACGACGCTGCAGCGCTCGATTTTTGCCGAACACCGCTGAGTTCTCCCGCCGCTGCGGCTGCGTTCGGTGCGACTGGAGGGGACTGCGGTACTGCAGTCATCGTCGCCCGTGTCACGATGCATTGCGTCGGGTCCGCACGCTTGAACTGACGACAGTTCCAGAGCGAACGTTCATAATTGCTCCCCCGATCGCGCATGTAGCTAAAGCTCAATGCAGCCATTTGCGCGAGGTCCAGCGGGATCGACGTCGCTGTCTTTGTGGCGTCCGTCCAGGCCATGAAGCGGCAAAATGGTTTATCGCCGCAGGCTTGGGTTGCGAGTGCGACGAGGCCGTCGGCCGTTTGATTGCGCGGCAATGTAACGAGAACCGTATCACCGTCGACCGCGCTCGCCATGACCGAAGGGTCCGTCTCCGTCCCTGTAGCGAACCCCATTGCAGCCGATGCTTCGGCCAAGGCCGCATTGGCCTCGACGAGCGCGGCGCCAATTTTGTGCGCATCGGAGAGCGCGGCAAGCTGTGTGATCACGGGCTCGATGGTTTCGGGATGACGGCCGAATGCGGAGGGTGTCCCCCACCAGCCGGACCAGCGGAAGAACAGGTGCGTGTTGACCGCGGTAATCTTATCGAGGCTCGACTGCCAGTATGGCACGACCCAGTCGGTATGATAGTGGGTGGCATAGCCGACCTGCTTGAACACCGCGCCGTTAAGCGCCGCCGCGGCCACCTCGCGCGCACGCCGCCAAGCGTCATCAGTCGGGTGCCAGCGGGTTAGCGCGCCGTCGCAACTGAAGCTGAATTGACAACCGGTTGAACGGTCCTGGCCCTCGAATACGACGCCGCATACCGTCTTGGGGAAAGCCGGGTGGCGCAGGCGGTTCAGCACGACCTGAGCGACCGCGCGTTCACCCAGCGTATCATCGCCGGCTTCGTAGAGGATGCCCGCCGCCATGCAGTCGGTGGCGCGTGCCAGATCCTCTGCACCGCCAGCGAAGAGGAACGGCCGCGCAGCGGGTTGGGCGCGGTCGAGAACGGCACGGTCGCATTGAACGCGCGTGCGTCGTCGGGCGTCAGGTCGACGAACTTTACCGGTTCGACCTGAGGCACTTCGGCTTGCGGCACGACCCGCCCCGGCGGCAGTTTAACCCGCTTCGACACGTGGACGATCGTCGGCGCGTTGGCGACCACGAGCGCGGGCCCAATGATCGCTAGCGCGGAAATTCCGACGATAGTGGCGCGCAGCACCGTCGTGCCGCGCGGGGATAGAGGCTTTGTCACTGTTCGGGCAGGAAGTCCGGGACCGACAGATAGCGCTCGCCGGTGTCGTAGTTGAAGCCGAGAACCCGAACGTTGTCAGGCAGATCGGGGAGCTTCTGAAGGATCGCTGCGAGCGTTGCGCCGGAGCTGATGCCGACCAGCATACCCTCTTCGGTTGCCGAGCGGCGCGCCATGTCCTTCGCCACCGCGGCATCGACCTCGATCACGCCGTCGAGCGCCTGGGTGTGCAGGTTCACCGGGATGAAGCCTGCACCGATGCCCTGGATCGGGTGCGGGCCGGGCTGGCCACCGGCGATCACCGGCGATGCGGCGGGCTCGACCGCGTAGACTTTGAGCGACGGCCATTCCTTCTTCAGCGCTTCCGCGACGCCGGTGATGTGGCCACCGGTGCCGACGCCGGTGATGATCACGTCGATCGGCGTGTCACGAAAGTCGGCGAGAATTTCCTGTGCGGTCGTAGCGACATGCACCGCGATGTTCGCGGGGTTTTCGAACTGCTGCGGCATCCACGAGCCCGGCGTCTGCTCGACGAGCTCCTTCGCACGCTCGATCGCGCCCTTCATGCCCTTCTCGCGCGGGGTCAGGTCGAAGGTCGCGCCATAGGCCAGCATCAGGCGGCGGCGTTCGATCGACATGCTCTCTGGCATGACGAGGACGATCTTGTACCCTTTGACGGCCGCGACGAGCGCCAGGCCGATGCCGGTGTTGCCGCTGGTCGGCTCGATGATCGTGCCGCCGGGCTGGAGGTGGCCGTCCTTCTCCGCCGCCTCGATCATGGCGAGCGCGATGCGGTCCTTGATCGAGCCGCCGGGGTTCGAGCGCTCGGACTTCACCCAGACTTCGGATTCGGGGAACAGCTTCGACAGGCGGACGTGCGGCGTGTTGCCGATCGTATCGAGGATCGAGTTGGCCTTCATGGCTTGGCTTCTCCGTGTTCGGGTTCGGTCTCTAGGATCTCTGGGGGATCAAAGGTTTTCGCGCGGCCTAGTTCCGGGAACAGTCGCGCCCAGCCGATCGTGATTGCAATAGCACCGACGCCGCCGAACACCACCGCGCCGACCGGACCGAGCAGCGATGCCATCACGCCGCTCTCGAATTCGCCGAGCTCGTTCGAGGCCGAAATGGTGAGCTGCGACACCGCGCTGACGCGGCCGCGCATTGCGTCGGGCGTGTGGAGCTGGATCAACGACTGGCGGACATAGACCGAGATCATGTCCGCGCCACCCGCGACGATCAGCGCGACGAGGCTGAGGACGAAGGCGGGCTGCACGGGGATGCCGCCGATCGTGCCGGGTGCGATGCCGAGTAGGTTTACGATGGGCGTGGCAATACCGAAGGTCAGGATCGCAAGGCCGAACACGACGACAGCCACGAGCATCTTCACGCCGACATTGGTGCTCATCGGGCGGACGGAGAACCAGATCGCGGTCACCGCCGCGCCGATGCCCATGCCCGCGGCGAGAACGCCGAGCCCCTGCGAACCGACGTGGAGGATGTCGCGCGAATAGACTGGGAGCAGCGAGGTCGCGCCGGCGAGCAGCACCGCGAACAGGTCGAGCGTGATCGTCGCGAGAACGAGGCGGTTGCGGCGGACGTAGGTGAAGCCCTCGATGATGCGGGCGAGGGGGCGGTGATCGGTCTGCGCGGCGGGCTGCGGCACCGGGCCGATCAGGAACATGAAGAGGAGCGCGACGACGAACAGGATCGTCGCGACGCCGTAGGCGACCTCCGGGTGGATCGCGTAGAGCAGCCCGCCGACGCTGGGGCCCGCTATGGTGCCGACCTGCCACGCGATCGAGCTGATCGCGATCGCGGTCGGGAGGACCGCGCGGGGGACGAGGTTGGGGGCGAGCGCGGAATAGGCTGGTCCAGAAAAGGCGCGCGCGACGCCAAACGCGACCGCCGCCACGAACAGGACGCCGAGCGTGAGGTGGCCCGTCCAAGTCAGCAACCACAGGGTCGCGGCGGTGAGCACTAGCAGACCTGTCGTGCCGCGGACGATCCAGCGGCGGTCGAAACTGTCCGCGACGAGGCCGGTGATCGGCGTGAGCAGAAACAACGGAACAAACTGTGCGAACCCGATCATGCCGAGCATGAAGGCGGCTTGCCGGATGTCCATTGTCTCGCGGGCGATGTTGTAGACCTGCCACCCGATCACGATCGACATCGCGCTGACGGCGATCGTGCCGGTGAAGCGGGACAGCCAATAGGCGCGGAAATTTGCGATCCGGAGGGGATGCTGGTGGGGATCTGTCGTGGGAGCCATTGGGGTTGGCTTTAAGCGCGGGGCGAGGCGCGGGGCAACCAGAGCTTTGCTTTGGGTGGGGATAGTGGCGCGAGCCAAGGTTGCTCGTTCCCCTTGTTCTCCCGCGAAGGCGGGAGAACAAGGAAGCGGGAGGTGTCTCGCTTGAGCAACCGGATCGTCACCACCGCTACCCCTGCATATCGGCACCACCCCGGCGGAGGCCGGGGCCCAATTGGGGGACGTCGCCAACTGAGCGATGCGCGTCGTTACTACAACCTTAGCAATTGGGCCCCGGCCTTCGCCGGGGTGGTGGCCTTTTCGCGACGGCAAC
This sequence comes from Sphingomonas sp. LR55, assembly GCF_036856015.1. Taxonomy (NCBI): domain Bacteria; kingdom Pseudomonadati; phylum Pseudomonadota; class Alphaproteobacteria; order Sphingomonadales; family Sphingomonadaceae; genus Sphingomonas; species Sphingomonas sp. LR55. The sequence goes on along the minus strand of NZ_JASPFO010000001.1, from coordinate 1,311,798 downwards.
AGGTGGAGAAGACGCCATCCCACTCCCCCAAAACCGACATACCCCAGACGGGAATTGATGTTCCGCCCCGTCCGCGCCTATAGGCTCCCTCAACTCCCCTACGGAAAACGAGGTTTCCCACATCGTGGCCAAGACCCCCCACCAGTACGCGCAATCGCCGAACCGCCGATTACGAACCGCGAACGACCGGCCGAACCAAAGCCGTACGAGGCGTCGAAGGACGAACTGCTCGAAATGTATCGGCAGATGCTGCTGATCCGCCGTTTCGAAGAAAAAGCGGGCCAGCTCTATGGCTTGGGCCTGATCGGTGGCTTCTGCCATCTCTACATCGGACAGGAAGCCGTCGCGGTCGGGCTTCAGTCCGCGCTCAACGGCGAGACCGATTCGGTGATCACCGGCTACCGCGATCACGGCCACATGCTCGCCTACGGGATCGACCCGAAGGTGATCATGGCCGAGCTGACCGGGCGCAATTCGGGGATCTCGAAGGGCAAGGGCGGGTCGATGCACATGTTCTCGACCGAGCATAAATTCTACGGCGGCCACGGCATCGTCGGTGCGCAGGTGTCGCTCGGCACCGGCCTCGCGTTCAAGCATAAATACTCGAACGACGGCGGCGTCTGCATGGCCTATTTCGGCGATGGAGCCGCGAACCAGGGCCAGGTGTACGAGAGCTTCAACATGGCCGAGCTGTGGAAGCTCCCGATCATCTTCGTGATCGAGAACAACCAGTACGCGATGGGCACCAGCGTCAACCGCGCCTCCGCCGAGGACCAGCTGTATCGCCGCGGCGAGAGCTTCCGCATTCCCGGCATCCAGGTCGACGGCATGGACGTGCTCGCCTGCCGCGGTGCCGCCGAGGAAGCGCTGGCATGGGTTCGCGCGGGCAAGGGTCCGGTCATCCTCGAGATGAAGACGTACCGTTACCGCGGCCACTCGATGTCCGATCCGGCCAAGTACCGTACGCGCGACGAGGTCCAGGCAGTCCGCGACAAGTCGGATCCGATCGATCACATGAAGAAGCTGCTCGACGCGCAGGGCGTGACCGAAGCGGACCTCAAGTCCCTTGAACAGGAAATCAGGAAAATCGTGAACGAAGCCGCCGATTTCGCCGAGCAGACCCCGGAGCCGGATGCTGCCGACCTCTACACCGACGTTCTGGTGGAGAAGTACTGATGGCGATCGAGATCAAGATGCCCGCGCTCTCCCCCACGATGGAAGAGGGCACGCTGGCCAAGTGGCTCGTCAAGGAAGGCGACAGCGTCAAGTCGGGCGACATCCTTGCCGAGATCGAGACCGACAAGGCGACGATGGAGTTCGAGGCGATCGACGAAGGCAGGATCGGCTCGATCAGCGTCGCCGAGGGCACCGACAACGTGAAGGTCGGCACCGTCATCGCGACGATCCTCGAAGAGGGCGAGACCGCGAGCGACGCCAAGCCGACCGAGGCACGCTCCGGCGATGCGGCCAACGCCGCGCCGAAAGAAACGCCGTCGGATGACAAGGCTCCCCGGTTCCCGAAGGCGCGTCGCCTGCGAAGGCCGAGAGCGGCACGCAGCAGCTCGTCGCATCGGCGGAGAAGGTCGGCATCTCCGACCCGGCGATCCCCGAGGGCACCGAGATGGTCAAGACGACCGTCCGCGAAGCGTTGCGCGACGCGATGGCCGAGGAAATGCGCGAAGACGATCGCGTCTTCGTGATGGGCGAGGAAGTCGCGCAGTATCAGGGCGCGTACAAGGTCACGCAGGGGCTGCTCGACGAGTTCGGCGACCGTCGCGTGATCGATACGCCGATCACCGAATACGGTTTTGCCGGCATCGGTGCAGGCGCGGCGATGGGCGGCCTTCGCCCGATCGTCGAGTTCATGACCTTCAACTTCGCGTTGCAGGCGATCGACCACATCATCAACTCGGCCGCCAAGACCAACTACATGTCGGGTGGCCAGATGCGCTGCCCGATCGTGTTCCGCGGTCCCAACGGCGCGGCGTCGCGCGTGGGTGCGCAGCATTCGCACAACTTCGCGGCGTGGTATGCGAGCGTGCCCGGCCTGATCGTGATCGCGCCGTATGACGCTGCGGATGCCAAGGGCCTGCTCAAGGCCGCGATCCGCACCGAGGATCCGGTCGTGTTCCTCGAGAACGAGCTGATGTACGGTCGCAGCTTCGACGTCCCCAAGCTCGACAACCACGTCCTGCCGATCGGCAAGGCGCGGATCGTCCGCGAGGGCAAGGACGTCACGATCGTCAGCTACTCGATCGGCGTCGGCATTTCGCTCGAAGCTGCCGAGAAGCTCGCCGAAGAGGGCATCGACGCCGAGGTCATCGACCTGCGCACGCTGCGCCCGCTCGACACCGAGACGGTGCTGAAGAGCCTCGCCAAGACCAACCGCATGATCATCGTTGAAGAGAATTGGGCAACCTGCTCGATCGCCTCGGAGATCGTGTCGGTGGTGATGGAACACGGCTTCGACGATCTCGACGCACCGGTGCTGCGCGTGACGAACGAAGACGTGCCGATGCCCTACGCGGCGAACCTCGAAAAGCTGATGCTGGTCGACGTCGCGAAGGTCGTGACGGCGGCGAAGAAGGTTACCTACAAGGGCTGATGTTCGCGTCCAGTCGCGGCATGCCGCCGCGGCTGGACGTCAGCTCGTATATTTGTCGCAGGTCATGCGCGTTGTGGTCGGCGATGGATTATAAATCTCGCCAAAATCGTGTCGGTCGCGAACGGTCAATGACACGATATAATGGATCTTCGCAGCACCGTTCGGCAGCCCGCCACTTCCTACGACTGGCTTGTAGTCGTGGTCGACTTGAATATCGTCCCGGTTGGGTTTCACCGGCTAGGACGTGACCGTGCAGGTCCCGATGTTAAGACCACCGCGTCACGCGGCGACCCTTCATAGTTCCAGTTCTTTACAAGGTATTCCGGCGTCAGTTCCTTGGTTGCATACCCGGCATTGACCGTGGACGTGTACGTCGCGAAGTCATAGCGTAGGTCGATCGTAGAACTGACGATACGGCGGACCCTGTAAGTCCGGCCCAACGGGTGTCGTTAACAAGCGCGTAATCGTCTGTTCGCGACGCGTGATGCCCGGTATGCGCGGTCGATGACCCCGGAAGATCCCCTGCGCGCGCTCGCACTCAGTTATGCACCGGTACCTGCAAGGGCAGCGCTAGCGACGCTGTTTGCGCTCGATGACAAGTTTTCCGGTATCTTGCGATCGACACGCGAGCCACTCATCGGGCAGATGCGGCTAACATGGTGGTACGAGGCGCTGGCTCGATTGGATGCCACGCCGCCGCCGGCCGAGCCGCTGCTGCGCGAACTATACGCCACGGTTCTACCGGCGGGTGTATCCGGCACCATGCTGGCCGAATTGACCGATGGTTGGGACGTACTGCTCGAGCCTGCGTTGGATGAGGCCGCAATCGACCGGTTTGCGGTACGGAGGGGACGGCGGTTGTTTGAACTTGCTGGCGCAGTCCTGGATACCGTCGACGATCGCATAGGGCTTGCCGGAGAAGGGTGGGCACTGGCTGACTTGGCGCTGCGAACGCTGACGCCGTCGGACCGTGACGCGGTGCGAGCGCGGGCGGTGGAGCGACTTGATCGCGCGCTACAGGGGCGTTGGCCGGTACCCGTTCGGGCGCTTGGCGCGATGACGCTGTCCGCTAGGTTCCACGCTGCCGAGGCACCCGGGACGCTAGGGAGCGCAAGGCATGTCGGACGCTTGGCGTGGCACAGACTGACCGGATACTGACCCATCACTTGGGGATCGTCGCGTTCGAGGCCTAGCGTGCGCGCTTGGCAGGCGGAGCGACGGCGATGTGGCGATATCTGGCGGGCGGTACGGCGGTGATCGCGTTGATCATCGCGGGGTTCCTGGTCTTCAGCGGGAATGCGCGGCCGCGGCCGCTGCTGCCCGCGCAACCGGTATCGCAATCGGGCGAAGCGCCTGTCGCGAGCGATCCGCTACCAGACGCCGTGCCCCAAGCCACCGACAAGACCCGCGAACAGAAGCGGTTCGATCGCTACGACAAGGACCGCGATGCGAAGATCACGCGGGAGGAATACCTCGTCCAGCGGCGCAAGGCTTACGCGCGGCTCGACGTCGACGGCGACGGCAAGCTCTCGTTCGACGAGTGGGCGGTGAAGGCGACGACCAAGTTTGCCGACGCGGATCGCGACAAATCGGGCACGATGACCGCGCCCGAATTTGCCACGACCGCGGTCAAGCGGAAGGGGCCAGCTCGGGTGAATTGTCCACCGGTTCAGGCTCCTGCCGAGGAGAGTTGAGCCACTCCGCAAGCGCCGCGCGGCCGCGATCGGTGTACATCTTCTTGCGATCGGTCTTCTTGGTGCGGCCGGGAATCGGCGGGAACAGGCCGAAGTTCACGTTCATCGGCTGATACGTCTCCGCCTCCGCACCGCCGGTGATGTGGCCGAGCAACGCGCCGAGCGCCGTCGCATAAGGTGGCGGCGTCAGTGTCTTGCCGGTCAGTTCGGCCGCCGCGAACAACCCTGCGAGCATGCCGATCCCGCAGCTCTCGATATACCCCTCGCACCCGGTAATCTGGCCGGCGAACCGGATGTTCGGGCGCGACTTCAGCCGCAGCGTCTCGTCGAGCAGCTCGGGCGAGCGGATGAACGTGTTGCGGTGCAGCCCGCCCAGCCGCGCGAACTCCGCATTCTCCAGGCCGGGAATGGTCCGGAATAGCCGCACCTGGTCGGCGTGCTTCAGCTTGGTCTGGAAGCCGACGATGTTCCACAGCGTCCCCTGCGCATTGTCCTGCCGAAGCTGGACGACGGCGTGCGGCCAGCGCCCGGTCTTCGGGTTGTCGAGACCGACCGGCTTCATCGGGCCATAGCGCAGCGTATCGACGCCGCGCTCTGCCATCACCTCGATCGGCATGCAGCCATCGAAATACGGCGTGTCCTTCTCCCAGTCCTTGAACGGGGTCTTCTCGCCATCGACCAGGCCCTGATGGAAGGCGAGATACTGGTCCTTGTCCATCGGGCAATTGATGTAGTCCTTGCCCTCGCCCTTGTCCCAGCGCGATGCGAACCACGCGGTGTCCATGTCGATCGAGATCGCGGTGGACGATCGGCGCGAGCGCATCGAAGAACGCGAGCGCCTCACGGCCGGTCTCCGCACCGATCCCCGCGGCGAGCGAGGCGGCGGTCAGCGGGCCGGTGGCGATGATCGTCGGGCCGTCGGGCAGCGCGTCGACGCGTTCGCGGACCAGCGTGATGTTCGGATGCTGGTCGATCGCCTCCGTCACGCTGTTCGAGAAATTGTCGCGGTCGACCGCGAGCGCGGAGCCCGCGGGGACGCGGTGGATGTCCGCCTGGCGCATGATCAGCGAGCCGAGCGTGCGCAGTTCCTGGTGGAGCAGCCCAACCGCGTTGCTATCCGCATCGTCCGAGCGGAAGCTGTTCGAGCAGACGAGTTCGGCGAGGCCGTCGGTTTGGTGTGCGGGCGTGCCTTCGCCGCTGCCGCGCATTTCGGAGAGGCGCACCTTGAGGCCGGCTTCGGCGAGTTGCCAGGCGGCTTCGGAACCGGCGAGGCCGCCGCCGATGACGTGAATATCGTGGGTCATTCCGGTCAGATAGCGCCGGACGCCTGTCCTGTCAGCGGTTGTCGTGTCGGCGGGGCAGTCCCACTTCGCTCCCATGACCCATCCCACGACAATCTTCACGATCGGCTATGAAGCCACGACGATGGCCGACTTTCTGGCGGCGCTAAAGGCGGCGGGGGTGGAGCGAGTGATCGACGTCCGCGCGCTTCCGTTGTCGCGGCGGCCGGGGTTCTCGAAGACCTCGCTGGCTGCGTCGTTGCGCGAGGTCGATATCGACTATGTGCATCTGAAGGCGCTCGGGACGCCGAAGCGCGGACGTGACGCGGCAAAGAAGGGCGACGTAGCGACGCTTACCGCGGTGTACGATGAGCAACTCGACCTCCCCGAGGCACAGGCGCAGGCCGCGATCATGCTCGGGCTCGCCGCGGAGAAGCCGAGCGCGCTGCTCTGTTACGAACGCGACCCGTGCCACTGCCACCGAACCTTGCTGTTGCAGGCGGTGGGCGAGGGGGCAGAGGTCGTGGATCTTTATACGTAGGCCGGGCTAGCCGCCCCTTCGTAAAACCCGGCCGCGCCGCCTCGTCCGCTACCCGCACTATCCGTCACCCCAGCGAAAGCTGGGGTATTCCTGTTTGGCGTGCGACATCTGCCCCGAGAGATACACCAGCTTTCGCTGGGGTGACGGTAAGATAGGTGGGGCATGCGAGAGGTTGCGGTCGAGGGTTAATGTCGACAGCGTGACGCAGGGGAATGTTGCGTTGCAGCACACTCTCCGCTAACGAGCCCCTACTCGCTTGGACCCGGTGCAATTCCGGGTGGCTATTCCGGCCGCCGATCCGCCGGACAACGCACCGACGCTTTTATCACGAACCGCCCGCGCAACCGCCGCGGTTCTCGCGTCCTATGCGGATACACACATGACATCATATTCTCGTTACCGGGCCGAATGGTTCAGCGGCCCCACGGCTGCGCGCCGTGACGTTCTCGCCGGCATGGTCGGCACCTTCGCGCTGATCCCCGAGGTCATCGCCTTCTCGTTCGTTGCCGGCATCGATCCCGAAGTCGGCCTGTTCGCCTCTTTCGTGATCGGCATCGTCATCGCGGTCGCTGGCGGGCGCCCCGCGATGATCTCCGGTGCGGCAGGCTCCGTCGCGCTGGTCGCCGCCGCGCTCGTCCACGCGCACGGCCTGCAATATCTGCTCGTCGCGACGATCCTCGCGGGCGCACTCCAGATCGCCTTCGGGCTCGCCAAGCTCGACATATTGATGCGGTTCGTCTCGAAGTCGGTCCATGCCGGCTTCGTCAACGCGCTCGCGATCCTGATCTTCTCCGCGCAGGTGCCGCAGATGGTCGGCGTCAGCTGGCAGGCGTATGCGATGATCGCCGGTGGCCTAGCGATCATCTACCTCATGCCCCGGATTTCCAGCGCGATTCCCTCGCCGCTGATATGCATCGTCGTGCTTACCGCGATCGCGATGTGGTTTCCGATGCCGCTGAAGACGGTCGGCGATCTAGGCCGCTTGCCGGATTCGCTGCCGTCGTTCGGGTTGCCCGACGTTCCGCTGACCTGGGACACGCTGCGGATCGTCGCGCCCTATGCGTTCGCGATGGCCGCGGTCGGCCTGCTCGAATCGATGATGACCGCCAGCGTGGTCGACGAACTCACCGAGACCACCAGTTCGAAGGCGCGCGAGTGCACGGGGCTCGGCCTCGCCAACATCGCGGCGGGCGCGTTCGGCGGCATCGCCGGGTGCGGGATGATCGGCCAGACCGTCGGCAATGTCCGCTATGGCGGCACCGGGCGGCTCTCGACGATGGTCGCGGGCGTGTTCCTGCTGATCGTCATGGTCCTGCTGCGGCCATGGGTCGCGCAGGTGCCGGTCGCGGCGCTGGTCGCGATCATGATCATGGTGTCGATCAGCACCTTCTCCTGGGGCTCGCTCCGCGACCTCGCGCGGCACCCGAAGATGTCGAGCGTGGTGATGGTCGCGACCGTCGTCGTCACCGTCGCGACGCACGACCTGTCGCTCGGCGTCGGGGTCGGCGTGCTGCTCAGCGGCGTGTTCTTCGCGTGGAAGGTGACGCGGATGATGGACGTCGCAATCGATCACGACGTGGCAACCGACACGCGTAGCTACCGGGTAAGCGGTCAGATCTTCTTCGCCAGCGCCGACATTTTCGCCGATCGGTTTGACCTGCGCGAGACGGCCCGCGCCGTCCGCATCGACCTAACCAACGCGCATCTTTGGGACGTCACGGCGGTCGCCGCGCTCGAAGATGTCGTCGGCAAACTGCGCCGCCACGGTCGCGAGGTCGAGGTCATTGGCCTGAACACCGCGAGTGCCACACTGGTCGATCGCCATGCCCCGCTGATGATGGACCCGATCGAGGGGTAATGCTCGATCTTTGGGGCGGGCGAGAAATACGATGCTGTACGCGCCGCCGCGACGTCCTACGTCGAGGAGGATGACGAAACTTCCAGATACCTGCCCCGTGTCGCTCACGCATCTCCAGCGGCTCGAGGCCGAGAGCATCCACATCCTTCGCGAGGTGGTCGCCGAGTGCGAGCGCCCGGTAATGCTCTACAGCGTCGGCAAGGATTCCGCGGTGATGCTGCACCTGGCGCGGAAAGCCTTTTATCCGTCGCCACCGCCTTTCCCGCTGCTGCATGTCGATACGACGTGGAAGTTCAAGGCGATGTACGATCTGCGCGACCGGATGGCGGCGGAGAGCGGGATGGACCTGCTCGTCTACAAGAACCCCGAGGCCGAGGCGCGCGGGATCAACCCGTTCGATCACGGTGCTCTGCACACCGATATGTGGAAGACCGAGGGGCTGAAGCAGGCGCTCGACCTCCACGGCTTCGATGCGGCATTCGGAGGCGCGCGGCGCGACGAGGAGAAGAGCCGCGCGAAGGAGCGCGTCTTCTCGTTCCGTGCGGCGCATCACCGCTGGGACCCGAAGCAGCAGCGCCCCGAGCTGTGGAACCTCTATAATGCTCGGAAAGCGAAGGGCGAGAGCATTCGCGTCTTCCCGATCTCGAACTGGACCGAACTCGATGTCTGGCAGTATATCCAGCTCGAGGACATCCCGATCGTCCCGCTCTATTTCGCCGCACCGCGCCCTACCGTCGAGCGCGACGGCATGCTGCTGATGGTCGACGACGATCGCTTTCGGCTCGAGCCTGGCGAGGTGCCGGTGGAGCGCTCGATCCGTTTCCGCACGCTCGGCTGCTACCCGCTGACGGGAGCGGTAGAGAGCGAGGCCGACAACCTGTCCGCGGTGATCCAGGAGATGCTGCTGACTACTACCAGCGAACGCCAGGGCCGCGCGATCGACCGCGACGCGGGCTCGGCGAGCATGGAGAAGAAGAAGCAGGAGGGCTATTTCTGATGGCTACGCGCACGCAGGAGTCCGCCTATCAGGTGCAGGACATCATCGCCGAGGACATCGACGCCTATCTGCTCCAGCACCAGCATAAGAGTCTGCTCCGATTCATTACCTGCGGGTCTGTCGACGACGGAAAGTCGACGCTTATCGGGCGGTTGCTGTACGATTCTAAGATGATTTTCGAGGATCAGCTCGCTGCGCTGGAGAGCGATTCTGAAGAAGGTCGGCACGCAAGGCCAGGAGATCGATTTCGCGCTGCTGGTCGACGGGCTCGCCGCCGAGCGCGAGCAGGGCATTACGATCGACGTCGCCTATCGCTATTTCTCGACCGAGAAGCGCAAGTTCATCGTCGCCGATACGCCGGGGCATGAACAATACACACGCAACATGATCACCGGCGCGTCGACCGCCGATCTCGCGGTGATCCTAATCGATGCGCGCAAGGGCATCCTGACGCAGACCAAGCGCCACAGCTATCTCGCGCACCTGATCGGCATCCGGCACCTCGTGCTGGCGGTCAACAAGATGGACCTCGTCGGCTACGACCAAGCGACCTACGACCGGATCGTCGCGGACTATGCGGCGTTTGCGGAGTCGATCGGGATTGCCGGCTTCACGCCGATGCCGATTTCGGGGTTCAAGGGCGACAACATTACAGCCGCAAGCGCGAATACGCCCTGGTACGACGGGCCGACGCTGATCGACCATCTCGATACGGTGACGCTCGACGTCAGCGAGGATCAGGCGGGCGCGTTCCGGATGCCGGTGCAGTGGGTGAACCGTCCCAATCTCGACTTCCGGGGCTTTTCGGGGCTGGTCGCGAGTGGGTCGATCGCGCCGGGCGATGCGGTGCGCATCCTGCCGGGCGGGCGCACCTCAACGATCGCCCGCGTTGTAGCGTTCGGCGGCGATCTGCCGAGTGCGGTCGCCGGGCAATCGGTGACGCTGACGCTGGCGGACGAGATCGATTGCTCGCGCGGCGACGTGATCGTGGCCGCCGAGTCGCCGCCGGAAGTGGCGGATCAGTTCGAGGCGACCGTAGTCTGGATGGCGGACGAGGCGATGCTGCCGGGGCGCTCTTATTGGCTCAAGCTCGCGACACAGACCGTGACGGCGACCATCCAGCAGCCAAAATACGCGATAAATGTCAACACTATGGAACGGCTTGCTGCCAAGACGTTGGAGCTCAATGCGATCGGTGTCGCGAACCTGTCGACCGACCGGCCGCTGGTGTTCGAGCCCTATGCGGACAATCGCCAGCTCGGCGGGTTCATCCTAGTGGACAAGATCACCAACGCGACGGTGGCGGCGGGGATGCTGCACTTCTCGCTCCGGCGTGCGCAGAACGTACACTGGCAGGCGACCGATATCGGCCGTGAGGCGCACGCCGCGCTGAAGAACCAGAAGGCGGCGGTGCTGTGGTTCACGGGGCTGTCGGGTGCGGGCAAGTCGACGATCGCCAATCTGGTCGAGATGAAGCTGGCCCGGATGAACCGGCACACGTTCCTGCTCGACGGCGACAATGTCCGCCACGGGCTGAACCGCGACCTCGGCTTCACCGATGCCGACCGGGTCGAGAATATTCGGCGCGTCGGCGAGGTCGCCAAGCTGATGACCGATGCCGGGCTGATCGTGATCACCGCGTTCATCTCGCCGTTCCGCGCCGAGCGCGAGATGGTGCGGCAGATGATGGCGCCGGGCGAGTTCATCGAGGTGCATATCGACACGCCGCTCGCCGAGGCCGAGCGGCGCGACGTTAAGGGGCTGTATGCGAAGGCGCGGGCGGGCAAGCTGGCGAACTTCACTGGGATCGATTCACCTTATGAAGCACCGGCGAACCCGGAGATCCGGATCGACACGACCGGTATGACGCCTGACGAAGCCGCCGATGCGATCGTCGCGGTGCTGATTCCATGAGCAGTGCGATGACCGACGGCGAACTCGCCGCGCATCTGGCCGAGACGGCGGGGCGGTTGCTGCTCGAAGTGCGACGGTCGGGCGTGTTCTCGCCCGGCGCACTCGGCAAGGCCGGGGACGAGACCGCGAACGCGTTCCTCGTCCATGCGTTGCAGGATGCGCGGCCGGACGACGGTCTGTTGTCCGAGGAACGTCGATGTGACGGGACGCGGACGGCGATGTCGCGCGTGTGGATCGTCGATCCGGTTGACGGAACGCGCGAATATGGCGAGGCGCGCGACGATTGGGCGGTGCATGTCGCGCTCGCGATCGACGGGGTCGCGGAGGTCGGTGCGGTGGCATTACCGGGATTGGGTCTGGTCCTGCGTTCGGACCAGCCCGCACCGGTGCCACCGCCGGGTGATCCACTACGGATGGTCGTCAGCCGGACGCGGCCTGCGCCCGAGGCGGTGAAGGTTGCGGAAGTCCTTGGCGCGACGCTGATCCCGATGGGCTCGGCCGGCGCAAAGGCGATGGCGGTAGTCCGCGGAGAGGCGGATATCTACCTGCATTCAGGCGGGCAGTATGAGTGGGATTCGGCCGCGCCGGTGGCGGTAGCGGCAGCGTTCGGGCTGCATTGCAGCCGGATCGACGGGTCGCCGTTGGTGTATAATTGTCGGGATGTCTACATGCCCGACCTGCTGATCTGCCCGGTTGCGCTGCGCGATCGGGTCATGGCGGCGATGACGGCGTAGACTTCGACCTGATCCTCCCCCGGAGGAGGTGGCACCGAAGGTGACGGAGGGGGGACACGGAACAGAGGTTTCCCTTACCTCCCCCTCCGCCAGGCTACGCCTGCCACCTCCCCCTGGCGGGGGAGGATCGTAAAACGTCCGCTACTGCTGCGGTTCGGCGTCGTTCTCCACCGGCGCTTCATCGCGCGTCACGCGCGGTCATGCCCGTGGCGTCGGCATCGTCAAGCATCTGCTCGTCCGGCGCGACCGGCTTTTCGCGCGGCGGTTCGACCACGGCAGGTGCGGCCGGCGCCGCTTCGACCGGCGCAGCCTCGACCGGGGCAGGGGCCGCCTCGGACTCGGTTACGCCGGTATCCTCGACCATATTCGTATCCGTCGGCGGCTGCTCGGGCTCGGAGCGCGAGCAGCCGGCCAGCGCCATCGCGGCAAGCAAGCCGCCGGCGATGGCGGTACGGGTGCGGGTGAAAATCGTCATGTCTGACCCTCTCAGCGAGCGGCGATCGTCTGGCGTGCGGTGCGCGCCTCGATCTTGGAGGCGAGGATGCCGTCCCAGTCATAGGGATCGGCGCGGAAGTTCATCTGGCCGTTGCCGCTGGCAAACGCGGTCCAGTAGAGCAGATAGACCGACACAGGCTTGGTCAGGCGAGCACGGACCGTGTCACCCTTGGCAACCGCAGCGTCAACCATCTCGGGCGTCCACGCGGGATCACCCTTGAGCAGCAGGTCGGCGAGTTCGGCAGGCTTTTCAAGGCGAACGCAGCCATGGCTCGCAAGCCGGCTAAAGCTCGCGAACTTCGCACGGCTTGGCGTATCGTGGAGATAGACCGAATAGTCGTTGGCGAAATCGAACTTGAACCGCCCCAAAGCGCTCTGGTCGCCAGCTTGTTGCTGAAGTCGCGTGCCGTCGATCACCTTGATGCCGTTGCGCTTGAAATAGCCCGGGTTCGCGCGTTCCTTCGGCCACAATTCCTTCGTAGCGATCGACGTCGGCACGTTCCAGGGCGGGTTGATGACGATGCTGTGGATCGTCGACGAGAGCATCGGCGTTTCGTCGCCCGGTCGCCCGGTGACCGCGCGCATCGACTGCACCGGCGTGTCGCCGTCGAACACCGTGAGCACCGCGGCGGCGATGTTCACCTGGATACGGTCGCGCGGCAGGTCTTGCGGCAGCCAGCGCCAGCGCTCCATGTTCGCCATGATCTGACGCACGCGGTCGGTTGCCGACACATTGAGCGCAGCCAGCGTCTGCGTCGAGACGATCCCGCTGGGGTTGAGGCCGTAGCGTCGTTGCGCGCGACGGACCGCATCGACGAGCGCGGCATCGAATTTGTCGCCGCTCGTCGAGACGTCCTTGTCCTCGGCCGCCAGCCGCTTGCGCAGCGCCAGCACGCGCGGACCGGATGCGCCGATGGTGAAGTCCGGGCCGGACGCCAGCGGAGACCAGCCCCCGTAGCGGCGATCGATCGGTAATTCTGGAGGCCCTTACGAAGCCCGTCATAGCCGGCATAGGGCGGCGGCAGCGACGCGAACCACGCGGCGATCCGATCGAGCCGGACCGCGTCGGCAAACGCCGGGGTCGGATCATAGGCGGGCGGACGCAGGCCCCAATCCTTCTGGAAATCGGCGCCGCTGAGGCGGCCGGCATGCACCGCGCGCGCATGGTCGAGCGCGGCACGGACGAGTTCGTCCTTGCTCGGCGCACTGGTCGATACCGTGGCGGCGGACTTCAGGCCCTGTGCGACGATGTCGCCATTGAGCAGCTTGTCGAGCAGCGCGGCCTGCGTGTCGCTGAGTGGCGGCACGGTGATCACCGGTGGCGCGAGCGTCGGCGTTGGCATGGCCGCAGGCGTGGTCGGGACGACCGGCGGCGGCGTAACCTGCGCGAACGACGGAGTTGCCATCAACAGCGGGGCCGCCGCGAGCACGGACCGGATCACGCCAGTCTTCATTCGTCCATCATCGAAACCGCGAGCCATAATCGTCCTGTCTTGTATCTGGTCGATGCTTTCGCACGACGTAGCTCTCCCTTAGCTGAACCGGACTCGCTAAGCATCGCCAATCGGGCAAAATTAACGGTTGAGGCTACGGATTAAGGTTTTTCCTGCCGGGCAAGCACTTCATAGGCCATCACGGCCGTTGCGACGGCAGCATTGAGGCTGTCCGCCTTGCCGAGCATCGGGATCTTGACGAGCACGTCGCATGCTTCGGCCATTTCGGGGGGCATGCCCTGCGCCTCGTTGCCCGTGAGCAGGAAGGTTGGGCCGTTATAGGTCGCTGCCCTGTAGTCGGTGTCGGTGTCGAGGCTGAGCCCGACGAGTTGGCCGGGTCCGGTGCGCAGCCAGACGTGGAATGGCTCCCACTCGGTCTTCACGACAGGGATCGTGAACAGCGCGCCCATGCTCGCGCGCACCGCCTCGACCGAGAACGGATCGACTGACTCGCCGATCAGGATCAGCCCGCCTGCACCGACGGCATCGCCGGTACGCAGTATCGTGCCGAGATTGCCGGGATCGCGCAGGCGTTCCGCGACCAGCCAGATGCCGGAACGCGTGCGATCGAGGTCTTCGAGCGTCGCGTCGAACTCGTCGAACACGCCGACGACCGCCTGCGGGTTATCCTTGCCCGACAGCTTCGAGAGGATATCGGGCGTGGTCTGGATCGAGATCACCGCCGGCATCCTCGACGTCCATCGACAGCGCGTGCACCAACGGATGGTTCGCGCTGGCCGCTGCATAGAACAAGGTGCTGGGCAGGCGGCCGGTCTCGCGCGCTTCGGTGAGGATGCGCAGGCCCTCGGCAAGGAATTGCCTGGCCGCACGCCGATGCCGCTTGTCGCGCAGGTCGCGGACGTACTTGATCAGCGGGTTCGAAAAGGCGGTTATCTCGCGGGGCATCTAGCGCCCCTTCCGCGTGCGGGAGGGGTTGGGGGAGGGGTTTGTAAACACGCCGTCGCTCATGCCCTCCCCGACCCCTCCCGCAAGCGGAAGGGGGAAGATCGTCAATCCTCGCCGAACTTCGCCTCGACCAGTTCGGCCAGCGCAGCCACCGTATGCTCCGCGCCGTCGCCGCTCGCGCTGATCGTAATGGCGTCGCCCATCGCCGCGCCAAGCATCATCAGCCCCATGATCGAAGTGCCGGTGACGTGATCCGAACCGTCCTTCGTGACGCTAACCTCGACCGGATGCGAGGAGGCGAGCGTGACGAACTTGGCGCTCGCCCGCGCGTGGAGCCCGCGGCGGTTAGTGATCTGGACGGTGCGCGAGACCTGGCTCACGCAGCTGCCTCGCCGAGAACCTCGGACGCTACCGAGATATATTTGCGACCCGCCTCCCGTGCGGCCGCGACCGCAGCGACGACTGTCATCGATTTCCGCGCGGAGCCGAGCCGGATCAGCATCGGCAGGTTCATGCCCGCGATCACCTCGATCCGCCCGCGCTCCATCAGCGAGATGGCAAGATTGGAGGGGGTGCCGCCGAACAGGTCGGTCAGCACGATCACGCCGCGGCCGACATCGACCGCCTGGATCGCGGCGGCGATATCCGCGCGGCGTTCTTCCATATCGTCGTCGGGACCGATCGCGATCGGCGCGACGCGCTCTTGCGGGCCGACGACATGGATCATCGCGCGAACAAATTCCTCGGCCAATCGACCGTGGGTTACTAGAACAAGGCCGATCATATCAGCGTTTCATACTCATAAGACGACCGGTGATCCTTCGAGCGCATCTTGTGGAGCGGCCCCCAGGTCGCGGTGGACGATACTGGGCGAAAATCCCGCGTCGCGCAACCGTCGGGCGACACGGTCGGCGACATGCACCGACCGGTGTCTCCCTCCGGTACACCCGAATGCCACCGTGACGTAGGACTTGCCCTCCGCCCGGTAGCGCGGGAGCAACAACATCAGCAGCTCCTCGATCTCGACTCACTGCGGCTTCGTAGGCGGGATCTTCGATGATGTAGGCAGAGACATCTGCGTCGAGCCCGGTACCGGGACGAAGTGCTGCGTCCCAGTGCGGATTACGGAGGAAGCGCATGTCGAACACCAGATCGGCGTTGCGCGGTAGCCCGCGGGCGAACCCGAACGATCGGATCGACAGCGTCGGCTCACCGAGGTCGTCGCCACCGAAGCTCGTGCGGATTTGTTGGGCGAGCTCGTTCGCCGCCATGTCGGTGGTGTCGATCAGCCGGTTCGCCCAGTCGCGCAACGGGGCGAGCAGCTCGCGTTCACGACCGATGCCGTCATTGGCGGGACGATCGAGCGCGAGCGGGTGCCGCCGCCGCGTCTCGGAATAGCGGCGTTCGAGTTCACTACCGGAGCAATCGAGGAACAGGATCCCGACCTCCAAGCCGTGACGATCACGCAGATCGCGGATTCGGCGGATAATCCGCTCCGGATCGAAATCGCGGGTCCTCGCGCCGATACCGATCGCGAGCGGTCGCGAGATCGTCGGTCGACCCTTCGGGAAGCGGCGCATCGAGCAGGCGGTCGAGCAGCAGCAGCGGGAGGTTGTCGACCACCTCCCAGCCGAGATCCTCGAGCGTCTTGAGGACGGTTGACTTGCCTGCCCCCGACATGCCGGTGACGAGCAGGATGTCCTTCGGTCGAGTCATGGCGAACACATCATTCTAGAGGCTCCGGATTGCGCAATGCGAGTTCGACCTTGATCGGGGCGGAGACTTCGAAGGGATTGACCGCGAACTGACGGATTTCGATCCCGGCGATTTTTCGGGCGCGGCGTTCGGGCATCCGTTCGATCGCGCCATCGACGCGGACGAGCAGGCCGACCGGAACGTCCTCGACATAGGGCATGGCGAGGATACCGATCCCCCGGACTTCGATCCGGCCGGCTATCGTCGCCGGTGCGCGTGCGCGGAGCATTTTGCCGGCGCGGATCACGAGCGTCTGGTCGTCACTGACGAGGACTGCACCGCGGTCGATCAGGCGCAACGCGAGGTCGGACTTGCCCGATCCGGACACGCCCTCGATCATGACCGCCACGCCGCCGATTGCGACTGTGGTGGCGTGGAGCCTGTCGGAGGAGGGGACGACCACGAAGCGTCCTTACTCCGGCATATCGGCGAGCGGTAGCCTTACCACGAAGCGCGCGCCATCGAGCCGGTCTTCGCGGGATTCGACGAAGATCGTGCCCTGATGGCCGTCGACGATCGTCCGCGCGATCGCCAGCCCCAATCCGGAATGCTGGCCGAACGTCTCGCTGTCGGGGCGGACCGAGTGGAAGCGCTTGAACACGTCTTCGCGCGCCTCTTCCGGAACGCCGGGACCTTCGTCCTCGACGCGGATGACGAGGTCCTCGCCTTCGCGGATGGCGGAGATCGCGATCAGGCCTGCGTCGGGCGAGAAGGAGAGCGCGTTGTCGATCAAATTTTCGAAGACTCGTTCGAGCCTCGCGCCTTCGCCGAGTATGACCGTGCGATCGTCGGGGTTGCGATCGAACCGGAGGCGGATACCACGCTCGACCCCGCGTGCGTCGCGTTGCGCGACGAGCCCGTCGATCATCGCCGCGACGTCGACGGGCTCGAACTTCGCCCGACTGAGCTGTGCGTCGAGCCGCGAGGCTTCGGAGATGTCGGAGAGCAGGCGGTCGAGCCGGCGGACGTCGTCGCGGACGATCGCGAGCAATTGTGCCTGGAGCGCCGGATCCTTGACGCGCGACAGTCCCTCGACCGCGGACCGGAGCGAGGCGAGGGGGTTCTTCATCTCGTGCGTCACGTCGGCGGCAAACGCCTCGGTGGCGTCGATGCGGGCCCTGAGCGCGAGACTCATGTCGGAGAGTGCGCGTGCGAGCATGCCAAGTTCGTCGCGGCGCGAGGGAGTCGGGGGACGACGACCTCGCGAGCACGACCCAGCCGGACACGCACAGCGGCACGCGCAAGGCGGCGAAGCGGGCGGACGATCGTGCGCGCGAGGAACAGCGACAACAGGATCGAGACGATCGACACGCCGAGCAGCACCATGCTGAGCCGGAACCGCTCGATCCGCACCGTCTTCGTGATATCGCGTGCGTTGACCGTGGTCATCACGACGCCGCCCATCGGCAGCGGCGCGGCGGCGGTCAGCACCGGCGTACGATCGGGCGCCCGCCAGACCGTCGTCGATACCATGCTGCGTCCGCGGACCGCCGTCACATCAGGCCATTGCTGCGTACCGCTGCGCTCGCGGTAGAGCGGCGGGCGCGGTGCCATGACGATGACGTCGATCGCCGCGTCCAGGAAGCGGGCGATCGTCTGGTCCCAATCTTCCTTGTCCGGATCCATCAACACGAAATTGCGCAGGCCCAGCACGCGGCTGTCGACGGTCGTCCGCCCCGTGCCGTCGAACAACCGGATCCGCGAGCCCGTGTCGCGCGAGAGCCTCAGCACCAGTGGATCGCGCAACGTCGGATCGACGGCGGCGATCGCCTCGCCGATCAGTCGTGCTTCGCGTGCGGTCTGTGCGACGCGATTGTCGACGACCCGGCTGCGATACGAGTCGAGATAGAAGAACCCGCCCGCCAGCAGCAGCAGTGCGAAGATGTTGACCGCGAGAATCCGCCGCGTGAGCGAGATCTGTCCCGACCAGCGCAGCGTGAGATCGCGCCCGTCGACCCCCAGCTCATTCCTCAGAAAATCGATACCCGGCACCATATAATGTCTCGATAGCGTCGAACGCGGGATCGACCTGCCTGAATTTGCGGCGGAGTCGTTTTATGTGGCTGTCGATGGTGCGATCGTCGACATAGATATCGTCCTGATACGCCGCATCCATCAGCTGGTTGCGCGTCTTGACGATGCCAGGGCGCTGGGCGAGCGTTTCGAGGATCATGAACTCGGTAACGGTCAGTGTAACAGGCTCGCCGCCCCACAAAGTCCGGTGCCGTGCAGGGTCCATGCTCAGACGACCGCGATCGAGCGGCCCAGCAGCCTCAGCCTCGGTCTCCGTCCCCGGCGATTGCGTCAGCTCGGTACGCCGCAGGATCGCGCGGATGCGGGCGATCAGCAGCCGCTGCGAGAACGGCTTGGCGATGTAATCGTCCGCGCCCATCGCGAGCCCGAGCGCCTCGTCGAGCTCGTCGTCCTTGCTGGTGAGGAAAATCACCGGGATCTGGCTCTTCTCGCGCAGCCGACGCAGCAGTTCGAGCCCGTCCATGCGCGGCATCTTGATGTCGAACACCGCGAGATCGGGCGGGTTGTCGGTCAGCGCCTTCAACGCGGTCTCGCCGTCCGAATAGACGCGCGTGACGAAGCCCTCGGTCTGCAGCGCGATCGACACGGATGTCAGGATGTTGCGGTCGTCGTCGACCAGCGCGATCGTTGCCGTCATCTGGGAAGCTTTGCCTCGGTCGTTGGCGTGTCGGCGTAGGGCAAACCGTCGCCGCACTCAACTAGAGCCGTATCGGGACGGCGTCGTGGCTCAGTGGATTTGACCGGTGGAAAGCTGACCCGTACAGCCGGCCGCAACGACATACATACGTATGCGATATAAACTTAGGAGAGAGATGCCGTGTCGAGCGAGCGTATTCCGGCCGTCGGCCTATCCGCGCAGGGGATCGAAACCCGCGCCAATTTACACTGGAACCTGGTCACCGCGCAGCTCGTCGAGGCCGCGCTGGAGCGGAACGAGGGGACGCTGTCCGCCGACGGTCCGCTGGTCGTCGAGACCGGCGCGCATACCGGGCGATCGGCGCAGGACAAGTTCATCGTCCGCGATGCCGAGACCGACGCGACCGTGTGGTGGGGCAAGAGCAACAAGGCGATGGAGCCCGCGCATTTCGCTGCACTGAAGGAGGATTTCTTCGCGGTGCTGGCGCAGAAGGACGAGCTGTTCGTCCAGGATCTGTACGGCGGATCGCAGGCCGATCACCGCGTCAACGTTCGCGTCGTCACCGAACTGGCGTGGCACAACCTCTTCATCCGGACGATGCTGGTCCGGCCCGAACAGGCGGCGCTGAAGGACTTCGTCGCGGAGTACACGATCGTCGACCTGCCGAGCTTCCGCGCCGATCCCGCGCGGCACGGCTGCCGGAGCGAAACGGTGATCGCGGTGAACTTCACCGACAAGCTGATCCTGATCGGCGGCACCAAATACGCAGGCGAGATGAAGAAGTCGGTGTTCGGCCTGCTCAACTACCTGCTGCCACCAACCGGCGTGATGCCGATGCACTGCTCGGCGAACATGGGCGAGAACGGCGACACCGCGGTGTTCTTCGGGCTGTCGGGCACCGGCAAGACGACGCTCTCGGCCGATGCCAGCCGCACGCTTATCGGCGACGACGAGCATGGCTGGTCCGACACCGCGGTCTTCAATTTCGAGGGCGGTTGCTATGCCAAGATGATCCGCTTGTCCGCCGATGCCGAACCCGAGATTTTCGCGACCACCAAGCGGTTCGGGACGGTGCTGGAGAACGTCGTAATGGATCCGGCAACGCGGCTGCTCGATCTCGACGATCATACGCTGGCCGAGAACAGCCGCGGCGCGTATCCGATCGACTTCATCCCGAATGCGTCGGCCGAGAACATGGGGCCGGTGCCGCGCAACATCGTGATGCTGACCGCGGACGCGTACGGCGTGCTGCCGCCGATCGCGAAGCTGACGCCCGACCAGGCTATGTACCATTTCCTGTCGGGCTACACCGCGCGCGTCGCCGGGACCGAGATCGGCGTCACCGAACCGGACGCGACCTTCTCGACCTGCTTCGGCGCACCGTTCATGCCGCGGCATCCGTCGGTCTATGGCAATTTGCTCAAGGAGCGGATCGCGAAGGGCGGCGTCGATTGCTGGCTGGTCAACACCGGCTGGACCGGCGGCAAATACGGCGTCGGCAACCGCATGCCGATCAAGGCGACGCGGGCGCTGCTAAACGCCGCACTCGATGGGAGCCTGAACGATGCGGAGTTCCGGACGGACCCGAACTTCGGGTTCCAGGTCCCGGTAAGTGTACCGGGCGTCGACAGCGCCATCTTGGATCCGCGCACGACTTGGGCAGACAAGGATGCGTACGACGCGACGGCCGCCAACCTGGTCGACCTGTTCGTCGAGAACTTCGCCCAATTCGCCGAGCATGTCGACGAAGGTGTCCGGCAAGCGGCGCCGAAGGTTCGCGAGGCCGCCTAAAACTCCTCTTCCCTAGGGGGAGAGGAAGGGGCCCGCACGACGAAGTCGGGTGGGAAGGTGAGGGCACGTGATACGGCGTGCCCTCACCCGCGCCGCTACGCGGCTTCCCTCTCCCCTGAAGGGAGAGGGTTTAGAGCGCCTCCACCACCACCTCACCATCAACAACCGTGGTGACCCGTACCCGAGCGCCAACTAAAGCATCCTCGCCACGAGCCGGCCAGCTCCCGTCTCCGATGCACACCCGACCACGCCCGGCAACGATTGCAGTCTCGACAACGACAACCTGACCCACCAGCCGAGCAGACCGATCGTTCAACATCGGATCCCCACCCTCGACCGGATAATCCCGGTACCAGCGCTTCCCGATCAGCACGGTAACCGCACTCCAAACGCCGAAGGCAGCCAGTTGCGCCGCCACCGGCAGGTCCGGCAACACGAACACCGCTGCGCCGGTCACCGCCGCAGCAATGGCAAGGAACACCAGGAACACCCCCGGCACCGCCAGCTCGGCGATCCCCAGCACCAGCGCCGCGATCAACCACGCGCCAGCCGACCCGATCACGTCCATCAGCTCTTCGGAACCTCAGTCGACTTCGACAACTCGAACGGGCCCCGAGCAGCAGGCTTTGCCGGCGGTGAAGCAGTCGCATCACGCAAAGCATCCTTCGCCAGTTCGCCAATCCCGCCAAGCGTCCCCATCAACTGCGTAGCCTCGACCGGAAACAGGATCGTCTTCGCATTGGGCGAGGTTGCGAACTTCCCTATCGCCTCGACATATTTCTGCGCGATGAAGTAGTTGATCGCCTGCGCGCCCCCTCGTCGATCGCCTGAGACACCGCACGCGTTGCCGAAGCTTCAGCAACGGCAGCCCGCTCGCGCGCCTCGGCATCGCGGAACGCCGACTCCTTGCGCCCCTCGGACTCGAGGATCTGCGCCTGCTTCTGCCCCTCGGCGCGGAGAATCTCCGAAGCCCGCGAACCCTCAGCGTCCAGAATGTTGGCCCGCTTCTCGCGCTCGGCCTTCATCTGCCGCCCCATCGCGTTGACGATATCGGCCGGCGGACGGATGTCCTTGATCTCGACGCGCGTGATCTTCACGCCCCACGGCGTCGTCGCGTGATCTACCACGTTCAGCAGCCGCGCATTGATCTCGTCGCGCTTCGACAGCGTCTCGTCGAGGTCCATCGAGCCCATCACCGTGCGCAGGTTCGTCGTCGTGAGCTGCAACAGCGCCTGGTACAGGTCCGACACCTCGTACGCGGCCTTGGCCGAGTCGAGCACCTGGAAGAACACGACCCCGTCGGTCGAGATCATCGCATTGTCCTTGGTGATGATCTCCTGGCCGGGGATGTCGATCACCTGCTCCATCATGTTCACTTTCCGACCGACACGGTAGAAAAATGCCGGGTAGAAATTGAAGCCCGGCCGGGCGACCGTCGTGAAGCGGCCGAAATGCTCGATCGTGTATTGATAGCCCTGGTGGACGATCTTGATGCTGGTGAAGAGGTACAGCAGCACCAGCGCCAGTGCGAGCGCGGCAACGATCAAGCCCATCGGTTCATCCCCCATCCGTGTATCGCACCGCTATAGCACGTCGCTGAAGGAGAGGCCTAGCCGTACGCCGCGCGTTTGGTTACATGGCGCGCCACCTCACACCCAGGAACGGCAGCTCTCATGGATATCCGCCTCGGCCTCACATTCGACGACGTCCTCCTGTATCCGGGGGAATCGGACGTGCTGCCAAGCCAGGCCGATACCCGGACTCAGCTGACGCGCGGTATCGCGCTCAACATCCCGATCCTCTCGTCCGCGATGGACACCGTCACCGAAGCCGACATGGCGATCGTGATGGCACAGCTCGGCGGCATCGGCGTGCTCCACCGCAACCTGACCGTCGAGGAGCAGGTCATCGCGGTCCGTCAGGTCAAGCGGTTCGAGTCGGGCATGGTGGTCAACCCGATCACGATCAAGCCGACCGCGACTCTCGGCGAGGCGCAGGCCCTCATGTCGGGCCACCGCATCAGCGGCATCCCGGTGGTCGAAGCGGATGGCAAGCTCGTCGGTATCCTCACCAACCGCGACGTGCGGTTCGCGGGCGATCCGAAACAGCCCGTCAGCGAGCTGATGACGCACGAGAATCTCGCCACCGTCTCGACCGAAGTCGGCAAGGAAGACGCGCGTCGCCTGCTCCACGCCCGCCGCATCGAGAAGCTGCTGGTGGTCGATGCGCAGTATCGCTGCGTCGGGCTGATCACCGTCAAGGACATCGAGAAGGCGGTGATGTTCCCCGATGCGACCAAGGACGAGGCGGGCCGCCTGCGCGTGGCGGCGGCGACGACGGTCGGCGACAAGGGCTTCGATCGGACCGAGCAGCTGGTCGACGCCGGCTGCGACCTGATCGTGATTGACACCGCGCACGGCCATAACCGCGACGTTGGCCGCGCGGTGGAGCGTGTGAAGAAGCTGTCCAACTCGGTGCAGGTGGTGGCGGGCAACGTCGCCACTGCCGAAGCGACGCGCGCACTGATCGGTGCGGGCGCGGACGGGATCAAGGTCGGGATCGGCCCAGGCTCGATCTGCACGACGCGGGTGGTCGCTGGCGTCGGCGTGCCGCAGCTGACCGCGGTGATGGATTGCGCGGAGGCAGGCCACAAGGCTGGCGTCCCGGTGATCGCCGACGGCGGCATCCGCACCTCGGGTGACATGGCCAAGGCGCTCGCGGCCGGCGCGTCGACGGTCATGATCGGTTCACTGCTTGCCGGCACGGACGAGGCACCGGGCGAGACGTTCCTTTACCAAGGCCGTGCATACAAGTCGTACCGCGGCATGGGCTCGGTCGGCGCGATGGGCCGCGGGTCGGCGGACCGCTATTTCCAGGGCGACATCAAGGACCAGCTGAAGCTCGTGCCCGAAGGCATTGAAGGGCAGGTCGCGTACAAGGGCCCGGCGAGGGATGTCGTTCACCAGCTGGTCGGCGGCATCAAGGCGGCGATGGGCTATACCGGCTCCGCGACGATCCCGGATCTCCAGGCGCGGGCGGAGTTCGTGCAGATCACCGGTGCCGGGTTGATGGAGAGCCATGTTCACGACGTCACGATCACGCGCGAAGCGCCGAACTACCCGACGCGGTAACGGCGCTTCCCCTCGCTGGAAAGGGAAGCGGGCTTGGGTCGGTTGCCGCTTGCTCACTGGCCAGCGACTGGGAAGTATCCCTACTCACAATCGTCATATTCGCCTGCGCGGGAATGACGATTGTATGCGGGTCCTAAGCCAGAACGACGTGACAATGGTCACACCCTTCCGTCATCCCGGCGAACGCCGGGACCCACGGACACGGTGGACCCAGCGTAGCGCGCAACCATCACTCAAATCGCAACCATGGGTCCCGGCGTTCGCCGGGATGACGGGGAAAGGGATGAGACGGGGAAAGGGATGTCGGGTGAACGGGTGGGATGCGCTGCTACGTGGCGGCCAACCCGAAATTATTCCCCTCCCGCTCGCGGGAGGGGCTAGGGAGGGGATGATGACGAACACTCCGTACCAAGCCTCCCCCGAACCCACGCAAAGTCGGGAGCCCAGAAGTGACCCCCCGCACGCACCCAAGCCGCGATCGAACTCCTGGACCAGATCATCGCCGCCGCCCGCGAGTCCGGCGCCGCCGCAGACACGCTGATCGCCCGCTATTTCGCCACCCGCCGCTACGCCGGCTCGAAGGACCGCCGCGCGGTCCGCGAACTCGTCTACGCCGCAATCCGCAAGGCCGGCGACCGCCCCGAAAATGGCCGTACCGCGATGCTCCTCGTCGCCGACGCCGATCCGGAAGTCGCCGCAACCTTCGACGGCTCCACCCATGCGCCCGCCCCGATCGCCAAGGATGAACCCCGCGCCCGCGTCGGCGTCGCACCGCAGTGGCTGAGCAAGGCACTCCGCGCTTCAGGCCTCGACGGTGCCGCCCTTACAGATCTAGCCGGCCGCGCCACGCTCGATCTCCGCGTCAACACGCTGATCGCCGACCGCGCGACCGTCCTCGCAGCACTTCCCGACGCCGAAGCCACCCCCCACGCCCCGGACGGCATCCGCCTCCCCACCGGCACTAACGTCGAAGCGCTCCCGCTCTTCAACGAAGGCGCGCTCGAGGTGCAGGACGAAGGCAGCCAGCTAGTCGGCCTCGCGATGCAGGCAAAGCCCGGCGAACGGATCGTCGATCTCTGCGCAGGCGCCGGCGGCAAGACGCTCGCGTTGGCCGCAACGATGAAGAATGAAGGCGTGATCCTCGCCTGCGACACCGACCGCAACCGCCTTTCGCGCCTTGCCCCCCGCGCGACCCGCGCCGGCGCGACGATCGTCGAGAGCCGCCTGCTCAACCCGACGCGCGAGATCGAGGCGCTCAGCGAATGGGCCGGTCGCGCCGACGGCGTGCTGGTCGACGCCCCCTGCTCGGGCACCGGCACATGGCGGCGCAATCCCGAGGCGCGCTGGCGGCTTACCCCCGATCGCGTCTCGCGGCTGCAATCGACGCAGCAGCAAGTGCTCTCCGTGGCCGCCACGCTGGTCAAGCCCGGCGGCGCGCTCGTCTACATCGTTTGCTCGCTGCTCGACGCCGAGGGTACCGACCAAGTCATCTGGTTCCTCAACGCGCATCCCGGCTGGACGACCGAGCCCCTGACGCTCCCCGCCGGCGCCAAACACGGCCACGGCGTCCGCCTCGAACCCGGCCGCGACGGCACCGACGGCTTTTTTGTCGCGCGCCTCCGGGCTGCGTGCTAGCCAGCCGGTTAATGACCCGCCTGGAGACGATCATGCGTTTTTCGTCCGTTGCCCTTGCCGCCACGCTGACTCTCGTGTGCGTATCGACCTCGCTCAGCGGGCAGCGTCCCGACGCGCAGATCGATGCCCGCTCGATGCAGCTTCTAGCGCAGGGGCGTTCGTTGATGACGGCGGGCAATCTCGACGGCGCGACCGATGTGCTGGAAACGTCGGTCGCGGTCGACCCGCGCAACCGCGCGGCGTTCCTGCTGCTCGCCCAGGTCGCCGAGAGCCGCGATCTGCCGGGCAAGGCGATCCGGCTGTACCGCGAGGCGCTGCTGCTCGAACCGAACGATGTCGCGGCGCTGAAGGGCCAGGGCGAGGCGCTGGTCGCCAAGGGTGCCGTGGTCCGCGCGAAGGATAACCTCGTGAAGATCCGGACGCTCTGCAAGGGCGCTTGCCCCGAGGCGACTCAACTTGCCGCGGTGATCGCCAAGGGCCCGCCGATCGCAACCGCACAGGTCGAGAAAACCCCGGTCGCCGCCAAGGACTGAGGGTTCCCGCGAAAGCTGCACCTCCCCGGCGGAGGCCGGGGCCCAGCTGGGGAACGGTTATAACTTCGGACGGCGGGTCGTTACTACGCCTCTTCCAACTGGGTCCCGGCCTCCGCCGGGGAGGTACTCCTCGAAATGTCCTGCGCGTGTAGGCTAGTCGCCCCGGGGCGCTCCGACCGCTTTCGCCAACGCCGCGAAATCCGCTACCGACAGCGTTTCCGCCCGACGCGTCGCGTCCACCCCGATCCGCTCTAGCGCATCGAGCGCGCCCGGCACGCCCTTCAGGCTCTGCCGTAACATCTTCCGCCGCTGCCCAAATGCTGCGCCGGTCAGCCGCTCGAGCACCGCGAAGTTCACCCCCTCCGGCGCCTCAACCGGCACCAGATGCACCACAGCGGACATCACCTTCGGCGGCGGCGTGAACGCCGACCGGTGCACCGGCATCGCGATCCGCGCGGTGGAGCGCCACTGCGCCAGCACCGCCAGCCGTCCATAATGATCGTCGTTGGTCTTGGCGACGATCCGCTCCGCGACTTCCTTCTGGAACATCAGTGTACACGACTGCCACCAGGGCAGCCAAGACGTCGACAGCCACCCGACCAGCAACGCGGTGCCGATATTATACGGCAGGTTCGACACGATATGCGGCTTGCCCTCGAACAGCGCAGGGGCATCGATTTCCATCGCATCGCCCTCGATCACACGTAGCTGCCCCGGGTACGCCTCGCCGAGTTCCGCCAGCGCCGGGATGCACCGCCGGTCACGCTCGATCGCCGTCACCCGCGCTCCCGCCGCGAGCAGCGCGCGCGTCAGGCCGCCGGGGCCAGGGCCCACTTCGAGCACTTCGGCATCGTGGAGATCGCCCGGCACCGCGGCGATCCGCTTGAGCAATTGCCCGTCGAACAGAAAATTCTGCCCAAGCGCCTTGCTCGCGTTCAAGCCATAGCGCGCGATGACCTCGCGCAGCGGGGGAGGTCCGTCATAGCTGGTCCGCTCACGACTGGGCGGCGGTCTGCGCGCGTCGGTCCGCTGCTTCACCCGCCATCGCGATCGCCGCGATCATCGCGCCGGGTTCGGCGAGGTTCTTGCCAGCAATCGCGAACGCGGTGCCGTGATCCGGCGATGTCCGCACGATCGGCAAGCCGAGCGTCATGTTGACGCCTTCGTCGAAATGAATCGTCTTTAACGGGACGAGCGCCTGGTCGTGATAGCAGCACATCACGACGTCATAGGTCTCGCGCGCGCGGGTGGAACATCGTGTCCGCCGCAAACGGTCCGGTCGCATCAATTCCTTCCTCGCGGAGCATCGCGATCGCCGGCGCGATGATATCGATCTCTTCCCGGCCAAGCGCACCCTGTTCGCCGGCATGCGGATTGAACCCCGCGAAGGCGAGCCGCGGGTTCTCGATGCCGAAGTTCCGCAATAGTCCGCGTGCGGTCGCGCGCGCCTTGGCGACGATCAGATCGACCGTCAGCAGCGCGGACACGTCTTTCAACGGCACGTGCGTCGTGATCGGCACCACCTTCAGCGAAGGTCCGGCCAACATCATCACAGCGTTGTCGCCCGCGACGCCGTAGCGCTCGGCCACGAACTCGGTCTGCCCTGGATGACTGAAGCCGATCGCATACAGCTGGGACTTAGACACGGGGCCCGTAACGAGCGCACGCGCTGCACCTGTGCGGACCAAGCCGACGGCGAGCTCGAGCGAATGCAGCGCACACCGCGCACCATCGGCGTCCGGCTCGCCCGGAACGATCGCGCCTGCATCGCCGACGGTGAGCACGGGCAATGCCGTTGCGAACGCGTCGGCAGCGGCGGTCATGTCCGCGACGCGCGCGATCGGGCCCGCCCAGACCCGCTCGATCGCACGCGCATCGCCCACCGCCACGAAAGGCGGCAGGCTATGCGTTGCACGCGCATCCCACGCCTTGGCGATGATCTCGGGCCCGATCCCGGCAGGATCGCCCATCGACACCGCCAGCGGCTGGACGCGCGTCATGCCGCGATCACCGATATTCGACCACGGCATCGCGCCGCAGATCGCGCAGCTTCTGCTGCGCGCGCAGATTGACGCGCTGCTGTTCGAGCTGGCCCTGGATCTGCTCGGAGTTGGGCACCGAACCGCCCGCCGCTTCGTCGCGACCGCACAGCACCAGCGCACGAACGCCCTGCTCGGCGGACCCGAACGGCGGGCTCGACTCGCCGACCTGCAGCTTTAGCATCACTTCCTGGAGCTGCGGCGGCAGGTCGCGGATCCGGACCGTATCGTTGTCGACCACGTCCGCGCCGATCCCGGCCGCAACCTTCTCGACCGTACCGCAGCCGCGCAGCTCCTGCGTCGCCTTCGCGAACGCCTGTGCCCGCGCCGAAGCCTGCGCCTGGTTGGTGTTCGGCGGGAAGCGCAAGGTAAGCTGCTTCAGGCTGAGCTTGGCGTCACGCGGATCGGCGGTCAGCACCTGGCGCTTGTCGGTGAGGTAGAGGATCGAATAGCCGCCCGAGACCTCGATCGGTCCGGCAACCTGACCGACCTGCATCGTCGTCGCGGCTTCAGCCAGCTGCGCCGGCAAAGTCGCCGCACGAGATCCAGCCGAGATCGCCTCCGACCGCGCGGGTCGACGCTTCGGAGAATTGCCGCGCGTAATATTCGAACGGCTGCGCACCCTTCTGGATTTCCTGCAGGATCTGTTTGGCGTTCGCATAGACCTGCTGGCTGTTCGCCGGCGTTGCCGCGAGGTAGATTTCCTTGAGGTTGAACTCGTCGGTGCCCTTGGCGGCCTGGAGACGGTCGATGATCGACTTCACCTCCTCGTCGCCGACGTTGACGAACGGCTCGACCCGGCGACGCAGATAGCGCTGCCACGCAAGCTCACCCTCGATCTGGCGCTTCAGCGACCGCTCGGACGAACCGGACTCGCGCAGATAGGCGCGCATCGCGACCGGCGTGCGGTTGAACCGCTTCGACACCGCGTCATAGCTCTGCGTGAGCTCGGCCGGGGTGATCGTGATGTCGGCGGTCTTCGCTTCCTGGATCTGGAGCGTTTCGTCGATCAGCTGGCGGAGCACCTGGAGCTTCAGCCGCTCGCGATCCTCCGGCGACAGCTTTGCCTCGTTCGCCATCGCCACCAGCGCCACGCGCTGGTCGACGTCGGTGCCCGTGATCACTGTGTCGTTGACGATCGCGGTCGGCTTGCGGACGTTCGGATCGAGCTTGCCGAAGATCTGGAGGTTGGTCGGGATGTCGAGACCGGTATTGTCCGGCACGCTCTGATCCTGGACCGTCTGACCCGGAGGCGATGGAGCCGGAGCCGGCTGCGCCTGCGCGGGCTGGGTCGGCGCGGGTCGCGATCCGCGTCGACCTTGTGCAGCCTTGGGTGGCACGGCCTGCGCGATCGCGCTTGCCGCCAGCGCGGCCAGAACCACCGAACCGATCACACGGCCGCCACGCGCCGCCAGTCGAACATCATGCTTCAAGTGTCGGTATCCCATCATCGCGCACCGCAGATCGCGCCATCATCTCTCATGACGGCGCATACCCGGTGCGGTTTGCCCCAAAGTAGCTGAACGCGGGCTTAGCGGCCGAGGTTGGTGAAGGCCAGCGTCAACAGGAAGCTGTTGCCCTTCCGCGCGTCGCCGGTGTCGTTGTAGGTGCGCCGCCACGTTCCACCGAGCCGCAGGCAGTCGTCCTCGTACTGGATGCCGATGCGGTGGCGGATCGGCGTGAAGCCATCGCTGTTGGACAGCGGGTCCTCCGCGGTATTGGTCAGATCGACCACGCCCGAGCCGAATGCGGACCAGAATCGCGCGAACTGGACGCGGCCGGCGAGCCGGACTTCCTCGCGGTCGCGCAGATCCTCGATCGACGGATCGATGTTGCGGTTGAGCTTGAGATAGCCGACCAGCACATAGGTCGCGCGCGAGCCGATCGTCGCGTCGACTTCGTTGCGACGGATCGCAAAGCCGTCCTTGTCGAGCCGGTAGCGATGGACGATCGAAACGAAATCGCGAAACCGGAGTTCGCTGCGTCCGACGATATCGGAGAAACGGTCGCTCAGGCCCGTTCCGTCAGGCAGGATCGTCGGCCGGTCGCCGAGACGGTAGCTCTGCCCGACATTGGTGGTGAAGCTGATCCCCGGCAGGTCGAGCGCCCATTCGCCGCCATAGGTGGCGCGCGAGGAATCCTCGAACCGGTCATAGCCGGCGAACCGGTTGAGCGAGAACAAATTGGTGTCGTCGAGATCGACCGCGCGCAGATCCTCGTTCGGCAGCGTGATGTTGGCGACCTTTGGTGCCGCAATGAACTGGACGCGCGGCGTGAAGCGCTGTGTGCCACCAAGGAACGAGCCGATGAACGGCCATTTCACATCGACCGAAAGCGCGCCGATCGCACGCTGGCGAAAACCCTCGAGCCCGCGATAACTGATAATCCGGGTCTCGTCGGTGTCGCTCGTATTGTAGATGTCGCCGCGCGCGAACGCGGTGAAGGTAACCTCCTGGCCCCAGTTCGTCAGCCGGCGCAGATCCCATTGCAGGCTGGCAAATGCGCGCTGCGTGTCCTGCCCATCGGTGCGCGTCAGCGCGAGCGTGTTGAGCTGGAGCTGGAACCGGCCTCCGACCAGCCCATCGTCGAAGCGCTTGCGATATTCGATCTCGGGCAGCGCGATCGGCTGCTGTCCCTGGCTGTCATTGACTCGCAGTGTCTGTGCATACCAGCCGCTGAGCGAGAAATAACTGCTGTCGTCGATCTCGTTCCAGGCTGGCCGTGGTGCGCAGCCGGTCGTCGCGCGAGATGTCGTAGCGCCGCAGGAACGTGCGGTCGGTGGTCAGCCGCAGCGAACCGCTCGCGGTCCAGTTCGGCGTCAGCTGATAGCGCGCCATGCCGTCGATATACCCGCGGAACGCCATGCTCGTGTCGGTCGGGGTAGCGGTGTTGAGGTCGTCGCTTCGGCGGCTCTCGGTTCCGTAGGCGCGGACGCTGAACGCACCCTTGGTGCTGAGCGCGGAATAATCGACCTGCGCCATCGGCAGCACGCTGCTGTAGATGTGCGGGGTGATCACCAGCCCCTGGTTGGGGGCCAGCTTCCAGTAATAGGGTACGCTGACCTCGAGCCCGTTGACGCGGCTATAGCCTCCGTTGGGCGACAGCAGTCCACTGTCGCTGCCACCACCGACCGGGTTCGAGAATTTCGGGAGTGGCAGGCTCGGCAGTCCGAACAGATGCAGCCGCGCACCGGAGTAATAGATACGCTTGCGTTCGGGGCGATAGGTGACGCGGACCGCGGTGATCTTCCACGTCGGCTCCTTGGGGCAGCCCGCCGAATTGGTGACACCGCAAGGCGTATAGGCGGCGCTCTTCAGATTGACCGTGCCGTCGGTCTCGCGCGTGCCCTGCTTGGCCGCGAGGCGCCCGCCTTGTTCGAGAACGACGAGCATGTTGTCGACCACGCCGTCCTTGAGCGAGTCGGTCAGATTGATCTCATCGCCATAGGCAATGTCGCCTTCGGGATTGGTGACCGCGATATTGCCCGTCGCGACGACCTTGCCGGTCTTGCGGTTCCAGACGACCTTGTCGGCGCGCAGGCGACTGCCTTGCCGGAACATACGGACTTCGCCGTTGGCGGTGACGATTTCCGTATTCGTGTCGTATTCCAGGCCGTTAGCGCTGAACTGGACCTGATCCTCGGCGGGAGCTGCAGCAGGCGTGTTCGCGACCGGTGCGTCCTGTACCGGCGGCGCGACCGGGCGGTTCTGGAAATCCTGAGCCTGCACGGGGAAGTCGCCAGTCCGCACGCCAGCGCGAGCGAAACGGCACAACCCGTCAAAAGGTCGATACGCAACACGATCCGAACCAACCCCTTTGGCACTCGGCAGCCATTTGCCGCCCTATCGCCCGCCTATCGCACCACCGGGGCTTCGCTGCAATCGCCGTGCGATGGCAGGCCGCCACCTTGCTTTGCCGGGCATGCGGCATCAACTTAGTGTATCCGTTCAAAACGCTTCCCGAGGTTTCTTCATGCAAATCGTCTTCGCGCCTACCGTCCCCGCCAATGCCCCGATTCTCGCCGTTCCGGTCGCGAAGGACGGCATGGCGCAGGTGACTTGGCGCGCGATCGGTGGCGATGCGGAAACGCTCGCGACCAGCGCGACCGCTGCGGCTCGGTTTGCCGGCGAGGCCGGTTCGGTGGTCGAACTGTTCGTGTCTGTCGAGGGTAAGGTCCGTCAGGTCCTGCTGGTCGGTGTCGGCGCGGGCGAGACCGCCGATTGGGAAAAGGCCGGCGGTGCGATCACAGCACGTCTGCTGACCTCGGGCGCGACATCGGTTGTGGCCGACCTCTCGGCTGGAGCCACGCCGACGCCGAAGGCCGCCGCACACTTCGCCGCTGCCGCCGCCCAGCGGGCATGGCGCTACGACACGTACCGCACGAAGCTCGCCGAGAAGTCGAAGCCGACGCTGACCGAGATCACCATCGCGGGCGCGCCCGACGGTACCGACGCAGCCTGGACCGAGGCGGCCGCGGTCACCGGCGGTCTCGACCTGACGCGCTGGCTCGTCACCTCGCCGCCGAACGTCGTCTATCCCGAGAGCTTCGTCGAGAAGGTGACGAAGGACGTCGAAGGTCTCGGGCTTGAGATCACCGTACTCGACGAAGCACAGATGACCGAACTCGGCATGGGCTCGCTGCTCGGCGTCAGCCAGGGCTCACGCCGTGAAGCACGCATCCTCGCGCTCAAGTGGAACGGGGCAGGGGCCGACGCGCCCACCCTCGCGTTAGTCGGCAAGGGCGTGACGTTCGATTCGGGCGGCATCTCGATCAAGCCCGGCGCTGGCATGGAAGACATGAAGTGGGACATGGGCGGCGCGGGTGCCGTCGCCGGCGCGATGAAGGCGCTGGCCAGCCGGAAGGCGAAGGCGAACGTCGTCGGCGTGATGGGCCTGGTCGAGAACATGCCCGACGGCGCCGCGCTGCGTCCGAGCGACGTCATCACCTCGATGTCCGGCCAGACGATCGAAGTGCTCAACACCGACGCCGAGGGTCGCCTCGTGCTCTGCGATTGCGTCACCTGGGTACAGCAGGCGCACAAGCCGACCACGATCGTCGACCTCGCCACGCTCACCGGCGCGATGATCGTCGCGCTCGGTACGGAGAATGGCGGCATCTTCGCCAATGACGACGCGCTCGCCGACCAGCTGATTGCGGCAGGCAAGACCACTGGCGACACGCTGTGGCGTTTCCCGTTGTCGCCCGCTTACGACAAGCTGATCGACTCGCCGATCGCCGACATGAAGAACGTCGGCCCCCGCGGCGCCGGCTCGATCACCGCAGCGCAGTTCATCAAGCGCTTCGTCGACGAGGGCGTGAAGTGGGCGCATCTCGACATCGCCGGCATGGTCTGGTCGGACAAGCCGGGGACGAACCACGACAAGGGTGCAACCGGCTACGGCGTACGGTTGCTCGACCAGTTCGTCGCCGACAATTTCGAGGGCTGAACGCAAGAATTCCCCTCCCGCTTGCGGGAGGGGTTAGGGAGGGGCCAACCGCGAGCGGTGTCGGGCGAGGCAAAGCCCACCCCGACCCCTCCCGCAAGCGGAAGGGGAGTAAGAATGCAGGTCGATTTCTACCACCTAACCAGCCCCTCGACCGCGTCCTCCCGCGCATCGCCGAGCGCGTCGTCGCAACCGGAGGCCGCCTCCTGATCGTCGCCGAACCCGAAGAGCAACGCGTCGCGCTCGACCGGCTGCTCTGGTCCTACGCCCCCGAGAGCTTTCTCCCCCACGCCCAGGCCGGCAGCAACGACGACACCGCACAACCCATTCTAATCGCTCAAGATATCTCGGAAACCGCCCCCACCAACGCTGCCCGCAACGTCGCAGTGGTAGACGGACGTTGGCGTGACCTTATCCTAACCTTTGACCGCGGCTTCCACCTCTTTGACGACGAAGCGATCCAGGAAGCGCGCCTGGCGTGGAAGGCGTTGGCCGACCGCGATGGCGTCGAGCGTCGCTACTGGAAGCAGAACGACTCCGGCCGTTGGGAACAGGCCGCATAGGTTGCTTTAGCGCCAGTCCCCGCCTAAGCGCCGCGCATCTGATTACCGTCAACACAGGAGCCCGTGACCATCATGGCCGCGAACCGTACCTTTTCGATCATCAAGCCCGACGCAACCCGCCGCAACCTGACCGGTGCGGTCACCAAGATGCTCGAGGAAGCCGGCCTGCGCGTCGTCGCTTCGAAGCGCATCCAGATGACCCGCGAGCAGGCCGAGGGCTTCTACGCGGTCCACAAGGAGCGTCCGTTCTTCGGCGAGCTCGTCTCGTTCATGATCTCGGGCCCGGTCGTCGTCCAGGTTCTCGAAGGCGAGAACGCGATGCAGCGCAACCGCGACATCATGGGCGCCACCAACCCCGCCAACGCAGAGCCTGGCACGATCCGCAAGGAACTCGCTGAGTCGATCGAAGCCAACTCGGTCCACGGTTCGGATTCGGACGAGAACGCCGAAATCGAGATCGCCTATTTCTTCAAGCCCGAAGAAATCGTCGGCTGATGACCTGGCGGTTGCGACGGGCAGGGCCGGGCGACGCGCCCGCGCTGTCGCTCGTCGCATCCGCCACGTTTCTCGACACCTATGCGACCGTGCTGACGGGGGCGGATATCGTCTCCCACTGCACGATCAAGAACAGCATCGCCACGTTCGAGACGTGGCTGGCCAACCCTGCGACGATCGTGACGCTGGCCGAGTACGAGCCCGGCCACGCGCCAATAGGCTACACGGTGTTGACCGCACCGGACTTCCCGATTGAACCCGGCCCCGCGGACATCGAACTCCGCCGCATCTATCTCATGAAGCAGGCCCAAGGCACAGGCCTGGGCGCCGCCCTGATGGCCCGCGCCCTCGAAGACGCCACGGCGGCAGGCCGGACCCGAGTCCTGCTAGGCGTATGGGACCAAAACACCCGCGCCCGAGCCTTTTACGAACGGCAGGGCTTCGAGGTGATCGGCACCCGCCAGTTCACGGTCGGCACCACCCTCCACGACGACCCGGTCTACGCTCGAGCGGTGTAAGTAAGGCGCGCACCAACCCAACAGTGACCACCCCGGCGAAGGCCGGGGCCCAATTGGGGAACGTCGCTAACGAAGCGCCGTGCGCTGTTACTGCAGCCTTGCCAATTGGGCCCCGGCCTACGCCGGGGTGGTGCAACTGAGCGGCGTGATTACGCGGCCGGCTTTTCTTTCGCCCAGATCGCATCAAGCTTAGCCTGATCGCCACCACGCTGCCGAACCCGCAACCCCTGCAACTTCAACGAACGCCCGAATGGGAATACGCCAGCCTTCGTCTGCCAGATCACATCATAAATCCCGCTGGCCGACCGCGTCGCATCGCCGTCGGTATAGTTCACCGTGATGAACACCGGCAGCCGCCCCGCCTGATCGTCCGCACCGCCATCGGTCGCCTTGAGCAGCGCCTTCTCGAACCAGCTCCGCTGGATCTGATCGGTCAACGCATCCTGCCGCCCGACCCCCAACGCGGTCGGAAACGCCACGGTCGCGTCCTGGATCTCGTGCTTTTCGTCACGCAACAGCATCAGCGAGTCGCCATTTTCCGCCGCCACCGCGCGGATTTCGAAACGCTGGTCCTTCCGCGCTTCGCTAGCCCGCGCGCTCGCCTTCTCGGCATTGTCCGCGCTGCGCTCCGACCAGTTGCTCCACAACGTCAGCGCCGCGATCAGCACGCCGGCAACGGCCAGCACCTCTGCCAGCGTCACCCAGCGCCGTCGCGTCGCCGCAGCCTCGCGTCGTTCGGTCGGGGTCTCGCCGCTCATCGACCGCCAGCCTCCAGCAACCGCGCAGGCGCCGCCAGTTCCCAACTCCGCGCGATCCTGTCCTCGACCAGCGCCCAGTCCGGATCGCCTGCGACATTCATCCCGACCCAACCGGTTGCGCCAAGATACGCCGGCCGCGAATACACGTTCGGGTTCGCCTCGATCAGCATCGCCTGCTCGTCGCTCCCGCCCGTCTTCACACACACCACGGTCAGTCCATCGCCGTGATGATCCGCCCGGAACTGCGCGAACTGCTTGCCCGCGACGAAGAACGTCGGCTGGCCATGCGAAACCTTTTCCTCCGTCTCGGGCAACGCCAGCGCCGCCGCACGAACGCGGTCGAGGGGGGACAAGTCGGTCATCGCGTCACGAACTCCGCCAAGGTCTTCGGGTACAAAGCATGTTCGGCCGCCAGAACGCGACGCGCAAGCGCATCCGCATCGTCGCCGGCATGGATCGGCACCTCGGCCTGACCCAGCACCACGCCGCCATCGAGTTCCTCGGTCACGACATGCACCGAGCAACCGCCAACCGCATCGCCCGCCGCGATCGCCCGCGCATGCGTGTCGAGGCCCTTGTACTTGGGCAGCAGCGACGGATGGATATTGACGATCCGGTCCCGCCACGCCGCGACGAACCCGTCCGACAGCAACCGCATATACCCGGCGAGCGCAACGACCTCGACGCCAGCCTCGCGCAACGCCGCGTCGATCGCCGCCTCAAAGGCCGGCTTCCCCAAACCCTCCGGCGAGAGCGCGAACGTCGCCACCCCCTCCGACCGCGCCCATGCGAGTCCAGCCGCGTCCGGCTTGTCCGACGCGACCAAGGCGATCTCATACGGGCAGTCGGCCGCCCGCGACGCGCCGACCAACGCCATCATGTTCGATCCGCGCCCGGAGATCAGCACGCCGACGCGCGTCTTGTCAGCCATGCGTCGCGGTCCAGTCCTCGCGTGCGCTCCACGTGCCGGCAGACCCACGGACCGTGCAGCCATGCGCCCCGGTCTCGATCCGCCCGATCGTGAACACCGTTTCGTCCGCCGCCTGAAGCGCCGCTGTCACCGCCTCGGCCTCGTCCGCGCTCACGATCACGACCATGCCGATCCCGCAATTGAACGTCCGCGCCATCTCCTCCGGCTCGATCGCGCCCTGCGCCTGGAGGAACGCCATCAACCGCGACTGCTCCCACGCATCGGCGTTCACCACCGCATGCACGCCGTCCGGCAGCACGCGCGGGATATTCTCAAGCAGCCCGCCGCCCGTAATATGCGCCAGGCCCTTGATCCGCCGCTCGCGCAGCAACGGCAGCAGGCTGGCGACATAGATGCGAGTCGGCGCCATCAGATGATCGATCAGCAACTTGTCCTGATCGAACAACGCAGGCCGATCGAGCTTCCACCCGCGATCGGTGGCGAGACGACGCACGAGCGAGAACCCGTTCGAATGCACGCCCGACGACGCCAACCCGAGCATCACGTCGCCCGCAGCGATCTCGCGTCCGGTCAGCACGTTGGTCCTCTCGACCGCACCGACGCAGAAGCCTGCCAGGTCGTAATCGCCGTCCGCATACATGCCCGGCATCTCGGCGGTCTCGCCCCCGATCAGCGCGCAACCCGCGGTCTTGCACCCCTCCGCGATCGAGGCAACGACGCGCTCGGCGACCGCCGCATCAAGCTTCCCGCTCGCATAATAATCGAGGAAAAACAGCGGCTCGGCGCCCTGCACGATCAGGTCGTTGACGCACATCGCCACCAGGTCGACGCCGACGCCCTCATGCCGGTCCCACTCGATCGCGAGCTTCAGCTTGGTGCCCACGCCATCGTTCGCCGCGACCAGCAACGGATCGACGAACCCTGCCGCCTTGAGGTCGAACATCCCGCCAAAGCCACCAAGATCGGCATCCGCCCCCGGCCTACGCGTCGAGCGCGCGAGCGGCGCGATCGCCCGCACCAACGCATTGCCCGCGGCGATCGAAACGCCCGCCTGAGCGTAGGTGTAAGGGCCCGAAGCGGGAGCGGCGGAGTCTGGCGTATCGGTCATGATCGGTGCTGCTAGCCACATCGCGCTTGGATTTCCACGTCTGCTTCGCCAAAAGGCCCGCTTGATGCGTATCCGTACCCTTCCCACCGCGCTTGCTGGCGCCGCTCTCTTCCTGAGCGGTGGAGCCGTGCTCGCGCAAATCGAAGGCGGCAGCCGAGGCGCAGCTCCGGTCGACAGCGGCAGCGCCTACGAGGTGAGTGGCGTCACCGTCGACGTCGCGGGCAAGACCGCCGACGCCGCGCGCTATGGCGGCTGGCGGCTCGCCCAGCGCAAGGCCTGGGTCCAATTGTCGAACCGGCTCGGTGGCGGAGGCGGTCTCGTCTCCGATGGCACGCTCGATTCGCTCGTCTCCGGGATCGTCGTCGAGAACGAACAGA
Organism: Sphingomonas sp. LR55; assembly: GCF_036856015.1. NCBI lineage: Bacteria > Pseudomonadati > Pseudomonadota > Alphaproteobacteria > Sphingomonadales > Sphingomonadaceae > Sphingomonas > Sphingomonas sp. LR55. The sequence continues at coordinate 1,273,531 of NZ_JASPFO010000001.1, read as the reverse complement.
TCGGCCCGCAGCGTTACATCGCCAAGCTCGGCGTGCTGTTCGATCGCACCCGCGCCGGATCGATCCTCGGCATCTCGACCTATTCCGATCGTTCGCAGCCGATGCTCGTCATCCCCGTCCAGTATTCGGGCGGCGTCGGCCAGGCGTTCGAGCAAAGCACGCAGTGGCAGCAGGCCTGGGCGCGCTATCGCACCGGCAACAGCAGCATAGACTATGTCCGCCCGTCCGGCTCCGGCCCCGACGCGCTCCTGCTCAACGTCGGCCAGACGCAACGCCCCGGCCGCGGCTGGTGGCGGACGATCCTCGACCAATATGGCGCGAGCGACGTTCTCACCCCGGTCGTGAAACTGTATCGCCAATGGCCCGGCGGCCCGGTGATCGGCGTGTTCGAAGCGCGCCACGGCCCCGACAACGACCTGATCGGCAGCTTCACGCTGCGAGTCGGCACGCCCGACGGCATCGCGCAATTGCTCGATACCGGCGTGAAGCGGATCGACGACCTGTACCAGCAGGCCCGCCGCAACGGCTCGCTCCGCGTCGACTACAGCCTGTCGCCACCGCCGCCGCCCGAAGCCGCGGTGATCGACGACCTGCCGACCGACGAGACCGCGGACGCAAACACCGCGGCGCTGACCGGCGGCGAGGGCATCTCGGTCATCGTCCAGTTCGACACACCTGCTGCTGCAAACGTCTCCTCGACCGAAGCCGCTCTCCGCGCGATCCCCGGCGTCCGCTCGGCCGCGACCACCAGCCTCGCACTCGGCGGCGTCTCGCTGATGCGCGTCGCGTACGATGGCGATCCGGCCGCGCTCAAGACCGCGCTCGAAGCCCGCGGCTACCAAGTATTCGGCTCCGGCCAGACGATCCGCATCCGCCGGGTCGCCCAACTTCTTCCGCCGGACTTGCCCGCGGACAATGCGACGACAGGGTGAGCGCGACCAAGATGACTCAAATTGCGCTGCCACTCGGGTGGCCGGCGGACCCTCGCGACGACGCCTTCCTGGTTACCCCCTCCAACTCGCGGGCCGTCCACACGCTGGAGCACACCGCGACCTGGCCCGTCATGACTGCCATCCTCACCGGCCCGCGCAAATCGGGCCGCAGCCTGCTCGCGCGGATCTTCGCGGCGAAGAGCGGCGGCACGATCATCGACGATGCCGAGCGCGTGCCCGAGGCGCAGCTGTTCCACGCCTGGAACCGCGCGCAGGAGGAGCACAAGCCGCTGCTGATCGTCGCCGACGCCGCGCCGCCCGAATGGAAGGTAAAGCTTCCCGACCTCCGCTCGCGTCTCGCCGCCAGCCCGATCGCGGCGATCGGCGCGCCCGACGACGAGCTCATGCGGCTGTTGCTCGCGCACTTGTTCGAGCGTCGCAGCCTCGATGCGCGGCCCGATCTGATCGACTGGCTCGCGACCAGAATCGAGCGCAGTCATATTACCGTAACGCGAACCGTCGATGCGCTCGATCAGGAGGCGATGGAACGTCGCAAGCGCTTGTCCATTCCTCTTGCACGAACCACACTCACCGAGGCCGGGCTGATCCTCCGGCCGCAACTCGCTCTCGACCTTCCGCTCTTTACGCCACCATAAGCCCCCAAGAGGCCCGATGAACCGTCCAGCCCATATCGTCCGCCAATCGGAAGACGACGACGATCCCATCGGCGCAGAGCCGAACGACCGGTTTTTCAACCGCGAGCTGTCCTGGCTCGCGTTCAACCGGCGCGTGCTGGAGGAGGCGTGCAACCCTGCGCATCCATTGCTAGAGCGGCTCCGCTTCCTGTCGATCTCGGGCTCCAACCTCGACGAGTTCTTCATGGTCCGCGTCGCCGGCCTGAAGGGGCAGCAGACGCAGGACGTCGACCGGCGCTCGGCGGACGGGCTTACCGCAGGACAACAGCTGACCGCGATCGTCCGCGAGGCCGACGCGCTGATGGCGAGTCAGCAGGCGGTATGGGGCGATCTCCGCGTCCTGCTCGACGAAGCCGGGCTGTTCGTCCTTCGCCGCGAAGCGATCGAAGGCGAGGCGGATGAGTGGCTCGAAACGCATTTCCGTGACCAGATCTTCCCAATCCTGACCCCGCAGGCGCTCGACCCCGCACATCCGTTCCCGTTCATCCCGAACCGCGGCCTGTCGGTGATCTTCGACCTCGTCCGTATCTCGGACAATGAGCCGGTCCGCGAACTGGTGATGCTCCCGCACACGATGACGCGCTTCGTCCGCCTTCCCGGCGAGCCCGCGCGCTACATCGCGGTCGAGACGCTGCTCAAGCGGTTCGCCCCGGTCCTCTTCCCCGGCTACGACGTCCTCGCCGCCGCGAGCTTCCGCGTGCTGCGCGACAGTGACATGGAGATCGAGGAGGAAGCCGAGGACCTCGTCCGCTACTTCGCCAACGCGATCAAGCGCCGCCGCCGGGGTCGCGTGATACGCCTTGAACTCGAAACCGGTATCCCCGACGTCCTCGCCGCGGTCCTCAAGGACGAACTCGGCGGCGCCGACGCGATCATCACTGAGAGTGGCAATCTCCTCGGCATCGTCGACCTCGACGGGTTGGTCGACGAGGATCGCCCCGACCTGAAGTTCCCGCCCTTCACGCCGCGTTTCCCCGAGAGAATCCGCGAATTCGGCGGCGATTGCTTCGCGGCGATCAAGGCCAAGGACATCGTCGTCCACCACCCGTACGAGACGTTCGAAGTGGTGCTCGCCTTCCTCAAACAGGCGGCGAACGACCCCGATGTCGTGGCGATCAAGCAGACGCTCTACCGCGCCGGCAAGCAGCCCGCGGTCATTAACGCGCTCATCACCGCGGCCGAGGCGGGCAAGTCGGTCACCGCAGTGGTCGAGCTCAAGGCGCGGTTCGACGAAGAACAGAACATGGTCTGGGCCTCCGCGCTGGAGCGTGCGGGCGTACAGGTCGTCTACGGCTTCATCGACTGGAAGACACACGCGAAGGTGTCGCTGGTCGTCCGCCGCGAAGGCCAGGCGTTCCGCACCTACTGCCATTTCGGCACGGGTAATTACCATCCCGTCACCGCCAAGATCTACACCGACCTCAGCTTCTTCACCGCCGACGCCGCGGTCGGGCGCGATGCGGCGCAGATGTTCAACTACATCACGGGGTACGTCGAACCGACCGACATGGCGCGCGTAAGCCTGTCGCCGCGTGATCTCCGCCAGAATTTGATGAACCTGATCGACGTCGAGATTGTCAACGCGCGTGCCGGCAAGCCCGCCGGCGTCTGGGCGAAGATGAACTCGCTGGTCGACCCGGCGGTGATCGAGAAGCTGTACGAGGCGAGCGGGGCGGGGGTCGAGATCGACCTCATCATCCGCGGCATCTGCTGCCTGCGCCCCGGCGTGCCCGGCTTGTCCGAAACGATCCGCGTGAAGTCGGTGATCGGCCGGTTCCTCGAGCACAGCCGCATCTGGGCGTTCGGCAACGGCAAGGCGCTCCCCAACGACGGCGCCAAGCTGTTCATCTCGTCGGCGGACTGGATGCCGCGCAACTTCGACCGCCGCGTCGAATATATGTTGCCGATCCTCAACCCGACCGTCCACGACCAGATCCTCGATCAGGTGATGGTCGCGAACCTGATCGACAACGAGCAGAGTTGGGAGCTAGGCCCCGACGGCGAATACAGCCGCGTCGATCCCGGCGACCGCCCGTTCAACCTGCATCGGTATTTCATGACGAGATCCTTCGCTCTCCGGCCGCGGCGCCTCGCTCGCGACCAGCAATGCCGTGCCGACGCTGTCGCTCCGTCGAAAACGATGAGCGTTACCAGCGTCCTGTTTGGCAATTCGCCCCCCAAGGCGGAGACAGATGATCACCCGCGCACCGGGATCATCGACATCGGCTCGAACTCGATCCGTCTGGTGGTGTATCAGGGGCCACCACGGCTGCCCGCGATCCGGTTCAACGAGAAGGTGCTCGCCGGCCTCGGTCGCGGCCTCGCGGCGACTGGGTCGATCGAGAAGTCGGCGCTAAAGACAGCGCGTGTCGCGTTGGCGCGGTTTGCTGCCGTCGCGCGAGATGGAGTGCTCGACGCTTCGTACAGTCGCAACGGCGGCGGTGCGTGATGCGAAGAACGGCGGCGAACTCATTGCAACCGCTGAACAACTCGGCCTCAAGGTCGAGACTCTTTCCGGCGAGCAGGAAGCCAGCGCGGCCGGCTACGGCGTGCTCTCCGCGATCCCCGACGCGGATGGCATCGTCGGCGATCTCGGCGGCGGCAGTCTCGAACTCGTCCGCGTTCGCCGCGGCAAGATCGAGGACCGCGTTTCGTTTCCCTTGGGCGTACTTCGCATCGGCCCGCTTCGCGCCAAGCGCGGCAAGGTGCTCGAACGCTATGTCGCAAGGCTGGTGCGCGAGGCTGGCTGGACGGCCAAGGGGCAGGGGCTGCCGCTCTATCTCGTCGGCGGATCGTGGCGTGCGCTGGCGCGGCTCGACATGGAGCTGTCGAATTATCCGCTACCGATCATCCATCAATACCCGATGACCGCCGCGACCATCACGCGGTTGAGCCGAACGATCCCGCAGCTTTCGAAGCCCCGCCTGAAGGCGATCCCCGGCTTGTCTTCAGGCCGTACCGCGACGCTGGCGGACGCAGCCGCGTTGCTCGGCGTGCTGATGCGCCAACTCGGCAGCAAGACGACGGTCGTATCGGCATACGGCCTGCGCGAAGGGCTGCTCTACGAACATCTGAAGCCCGCAGACCGCACGCTCGACCCCCTGATCGTTGCAGCCCGCGAAGAAGGCCGCCTGCTTGGCCGGTTTCCCGAGCACGGCGACCTGCTCGATCGCTGGCTCGCGCCGTTATTCACCACCGAGCCGCCTGCAATGGCGCGACTCCGTCATACCGCATGCCTGCTCGCCGACGTTGGCTGGCGGGCCAATCCGGAGTTCCGCGCCGAACGCGGCGTAGAGGTCGCGCTGCACGGCAATTGGGTGGCGATCGACGCTCCAGGCCGGGGCATGTTGGCGCAAGCGCTTTACACGAGCCTCGGCGGCGACTTGGCGGCCGCAGATCCGGTGGGCCGCCTGGCGAGCCCCGCGGCGGTAAAGAGCGCGACCGCGTGGGGGCTGGCAATGCGCCTTGGCCAGCGCATGAGCGGCGGCCTGGCCGGACCGCTGAAACGCTCCAGCCTCGCGGACGACGGGGTCTGCTTGACGCTGACGCTCCGCTGGGACGATCGCGGGCTTTACGGAGAGGCGGTAGAACGTCGCCATACCGCGCTGGCGACCGCTTTAGGCCGCAAACCTGTGTTGGCTCTCGCGTAGATCCTCCCCTGCGAGGGGAGGTGGCAGTCCGCAGGACTGACGGAGGGGTGACGCGCTATCGAGAGGGTGTCACCCCTCCGTCTGGCGAGCCAGCCACCTCCCCTTGCAGGGGAGGATCAAAGCGATCAGGCGCAGGTGAAGCGCTCGATCCGGCCCTTCGCATCGACGTACACATTCAGCCGGTCAGCCCGAAAATCCATCGTCACCGCGGTATTCGGGGCGATCCAGCGCAGCGTCCGCGATCCCGACCGGGTCTGCATCACATCCGCCCGGGCATCGCTTGCGCGCTTGCCGACCAGATCGCCCAACGAGTCGGCATTGCACGCGGTAGCGACCGGCGCAGCGGCAGGCGTCTCGCCGCGCATCTCTATCGGCGTACACGCCGCCGTGGCGGCCAAGGCTGCGACAAGAACGATTCTCATGCGGCATCCTCCGTACGCGTCATCTTCAGCTTGCCGCCGATGACCGCAAACGCCAGTCGTCCCTCGACCAGATCGAGCGCATCGCGTCCGAACTGATCGAAGCGCCAACCCTCGAGCATCGGCAGCCCGGTCCGCACGCCCGCCGCCAAAGCCTCGAGTTCATCGGTCCGCGCGAGCAATTTCGATGCGACATCAATGTCTCGCGAACGGATCTTGAGCAACAGCTTGAGGAGATCCGCCACCAGCGAACCCTCCTTGCCGAGCCCCGGCTTGCGATCGTCGCGCGGTGGCATCTCGTCTTCGCCGAGCGGCTGCGCCTCCTCGATCGCCGCCATCAGCCGGCCACCGATGTCGTTGCCGGCCCACGTTGCCGAAAGCCCCCGCACCCGCGCCAGATCGGCTTGCTTCTTCGGCGGATGCCCCGCCATGTCGCCCAGCGTCTCGTCCTTGACTATCCGCCCGCGCGGCAGATCCTTCGCCTGCGCCTCCAGCTCACGCCACCGCGCCAGCGCCTTCAGCCGGCCCAGTACCTCGGGCTTCCGCCCCGAAATTCGCACACGCTTCCACGCCAGATCGGGATCGTTCGCGTAGTTCGCGATATCGCCAAGCCGCTCCATCTCCTGATCGAGCCACACCCCGCGCCCAGTCTTGCGCAAACGCTCCAGCATCTTCGGGAAGATCTTCGACAGGTGCGTCACGTCGCCGATCGCATATTCGATCTGTCGCGCATCCAGCGGCCGGCGTGCCCAATCGGTGAACCGCGCGCCCTTGTCGACCGCGATGCCGAGCCAGCTGTCGACGAGGTTCGAATAGCCGATCTGCTCGCCCTGGCCGAGCGCCATCGCCGCGACCTGCGTGTCGAACAGCGGGAAAGGCGTCTTGCCAGTCAGGTTATAGACGATCTCGATGTCCTGCCCGCCGGCATGAACCACCTTCAGCACGTCGTGATTCTCGACGAGAAGGTCGAGTAGCGGCTTGAGGTCGATCCCCGGCGCCATCGGATCGATCGCCGCGGCTTCCTTGTCGTCGGCGATCTGGATCAGGCAGAGTTCCGGGTAATAGGTGCTCTCGCGCATGAATTCGGTGTCGACGCACACATAGTCGGCGTCGGCCATGCGCGCGCACAGATTGGCGAGCGTGGCACTGTCGGAGATAAGCGGGTGGATATGCATCGCCCGTCCATAGCGAGCCTCGTCCGGGTTGACAAAGCCCGGTAGGGAAGGGAAGCGCGAGGCACCTGTTTATCGTCCGAGAAGACCCATCATGCACGCCTATCGCACCCACAACTGCGCCGCCCTCCGCCCCGAACAGGTCGGCGAAGAGGTCCGCGTCTCCGGCTGGGTCCACAAGAAGCGCGATCACGGCGACCTCGTCTTCATCGATCTGCGCGATCATTACGGCATCACGCAGATCGTCACCGACGTATCGGGCCCGGTCTTCAAGGTCATCGAGGGTCTGAAGAGCGAAAGCGTCGTCACGATCACCGGCAAGGTGACCGCGCGTGCGCCGGAAGCGGTGAACCCGAACCTGCCGACCGGCGGGATCGAGATCCGCGCCACCGCCGCGACGGTTCAGTCGATGGCGGGGGAGCTGCCGATGCCGGTGGCGGGCGAGGCCGAGTATCCCGAGGATATCCGCCTGCGCTATCGCTATCTCGATCTGCGTCGCGAGCGTCTTCATGCGAACATCATGCTCCGCAGCCAGGTGATCACGTCGCTGCGCAACCGGATGAATTCGCAGGGCTTCACCGAATTCCAGACGCCGATCCTGACCGCGTCGTCGCCCGAGGGCGCGCGTGATTATCTGGTCCCGAGCCGCGTCCATCCGGGCAAGTTCTACGCGCTGCCTCAGGCGCCGCAGATGTTCAAGCAGCTGCTGATGGTCGCCGGCTTCGACCGCTATTTCCAGATCGCGCCCTGCTTCCGCGACGAGGACGCCCGCGCCGATCGCTCGCCCGGCGAGTTCTATCAGCTCGATTTCGAGATGAGCTTCGTCACGCAGGACGACGTGTTCGCGGCGATCGAGCCTGTCCTTCACGGCGTGTTCGAGGAATTCGCCGACTGGCAGGGCAAGGGTCGCCAGGTCTCGGCCCTCCCGTTCAAGCGCATCCCTTACCGCGAATCGATGCTGAAGTACGGCAGCGACAAACCCGATCTGCGCAACCCGATCCTGATCCACGACGTCGGCCATCACTTCGTCGATTCGGGCTTCGGCCTGTTCGCGGGCATCGTCGCCGGCGGTGACGTGGTCCGCGCGATCCCCGCGCCGAACACCGCGGACAAGTCACGGAAATTTTTCACCGACATGAACGACTGGGCGCGCGCCGAAGGGCATGCCGGGCTCGGCTACATCACCCAGAAGAACGGCGAACTCGGCGGCCCGATCGCCAAGAACCACGGCGAGGAAGCCACCCGCAAGCTGATCGCCGAGATGGGCCTCGGCCCGAACGACGGCATCTTCTTCGCTGCCGGCAAGGAACTGCCCGCCTCCAAGCTCGCCGGTGCCGCACGGGCGCGGATCGGTGCGGACTTGGGCCTGATCGACGAGAACCGGTTCGAGTTCTGCTGGATCGTCGATTTCCCGATGTTCGAATATGACGAGGACGCGAAGAAGGTCGATTTCAGCCACAACCCGTTCTCGATGCCGCAGGGCGAGATGGATGCGCTGGAGAACAAGGATCCGCTCGATATCCTCGCGTATCAGTACGATATCGTCTGCAACGGCGTAGAGCTGTCGTCGGGCGCGATCCGGAACCACCGTCCGGAGATCATGTACAAGGCGTTCGAGATCGCCGGCTATACGCAAGCCGACGTTGACACGAACTTCGCCGGCATGATCAACGCGTTCAAGGTCGGCGCGCCGCCGCATGGCGGTTCGGCGCCGGGGATCGACCGGATGGTCATGCTGCTCGCGGGCGAGCCGAATATTCGGGAGGTCGTGCTGTTCCCGATGAACCAGAAGGCCGAGGATTTGATGATGGGCGCGCCGAGCCCGGTCAGTGCCAAGCAGCTGAAGGAACTCAACATCCGCCTGACGGTGGATGGTCCGAAGGACGCGACTAAGGTGGTCGCGCCGAGCGCTGGGTAACGTCTATCTGTCCCTCGCCCCTACGGGGAGAGGGAAGGAGGAGCCGCTTGGCGACGGGAGGGTGAGGGGCGGTTGGTGCGCGCCAACTTCCCCTCACCCTCTCACCCGCAAGCGCGGGCGGGCCCCTCCCTCTCCCCGAAGGGCGAGGGAAAGACGTCTCACGCTTCCTCAACCCCCTCAACCATGCAAATACCCCTGCACGATAAGGGGTTGGCATGCGCGACGATCAGATGACACCGGCGGCTGCGCCAAGCCTCGTCCGCAGCCTCGGCGTCACGGGCGTCCTGTTCCTCACCCTCTCCGTCGCCACCCCGGCATCGTCGGTGTTCGTCATCGTCCCCGGCATGCTCCAGGTCGCCGGCACCGGCGCAGTCTGGGCAACGCTGATCGCCGGACTCGTGTGCGTCGCCACCGCGTTCGTTTATGCCGAACTCTCCTCCGCATGGCCGGTAGCGGGCGGCGAGTATGTCGCGGTCGCGCATACGCTCGGGCCGATGGCGGGGTTCGTCATGCTCGGCGTCAACGTCTTCAACAACCTGCTCTTCCCCCCGGTCGCAGGCCTGGGCGTCAGCGCGGTGCTCGGCACGCTGGTCCCCGGCCTGCCACAGATCCCCATCGCTATCGCCGTGGTCGCAGGGTCGACGCTGGTCGCGATCCTCCAGATCAAGGTGAACGCCTGGCTCACCGGGCTCTTCCTGCTGGTCGAGATGCTGGCGATCGTCGCGGTCGTCTGGCTCGGGTTCGCCGATACCGTCCGCCCGATCGGCGACCTGTTGCTCCACCCTGTCATGCCGCAAGGCGCCTCCCTCGTCCCCGCGTCAGCCGCATCGATCGGCCTCGCCACCTCGATCGCGATCTTCGCACTCAACGGCTACGGCGCGGCGGTGTATTTCGGCGAAGAGATGCTCGAGGCCCCCCGACTGATCGCGCGCGATCATGGCCTCGCTCGCGCTGACGCTGCTGTTCGAGGGCATCCCGATCGTCGCGGTCCTCGTCGGTGCACCAGACCTCCACGCCACGCTTACCGCCGACGACCCGTTCGGCCTCCTCGTCACCCTCCGCAGCGGCACCACGACGGCGAACTGGATCTCGATCGGCGTCGTCGTCGCGATCGTCAACGCGGTGATCGCCTGCATCCTCGCCTGCGCGCGCTTCTTCTACGGCACCGCGCGCGACGGGAGCTGGGGGCGTCCGCTCGATCGGTGGATGACGCAGGTCCACCCGAAGTTCGGCTCGCCCTGGGTCGGCACGCTGCTGGTCGGCGGGTTCGGGATCGTCGCGTGCTTTCTGCCGCTCCAGTTGCTGCTGGTGCTCAGCGGCACCGGCCTCGTCGCGATCTACACGGGCATCTGCGTCGCGGCGATCGTCGGCAGGCGTACCGGCAAAACCGCCCACGCCCCCTACCAGATGCCGTTCTACCCAATCGCTCCGGTGGTGACGCTGCTCGCGCTCGGTTATGTCTGCTGGACGAGTTGGCTCGATCTCGAGGAGGGACGCCCCGGTTTGATCATGACGGGCGCGCAGATCCTGCTCTCGATCGCCTATTATTGGTTCGTCCTGCGTCGTCGCGGCGCCTGGAACGTTCAGATCCCGACCCTTGCGACGGAGCGCGATGCATGACGATACACCTGGCCGATTACGAAGCTGGCGACGAATACGACGGCAAGTACAAGCACGACCTTGCCGCGCTTCAAAAGCGCCTCGAGCATATCCAGGTCGCGCACATCGTCGGTGGTACGCGCGCGATCGTCATGTTCGAGGGCTGGGATGCGGCAGGGAAGGGCGGCATCATCCAGCGTCTCTCCGCCGAATGGGACCCGCGCAACTACAAGGTCTGGCCGATCTCGGCACCGACTGCGGACGAGAAGGCGCATCATTTCCTCTGGCGCTTCTGGAACCGTCTGCCCGCGAACGGCAACATCGCGGTGTTCGATCGCAGCTGGTACGGCCGCGTCCTGGTCGAGCGTGTCGAGGGGTTCGCCAGCGAGACCGAATGGCGCCACGGTTACGACGAGATCAACGCGTTCGAGGCACAGCAGGTCGAGAGCGGCACGACCCTCATCAAGCTGTTCATCCATACCACGCAGAAGGAGCAGGACCGGCGATTGAAGGCGCGGCTCGACGATCCGTGGAAGCACTGGAAGACCGGGCTCGACGATTTCCACAACCGGTCGCGGCGCGAAGAGTATCTGGAGGCGATGGCCGAGATGTTCGCGCGCACCGACACCGCGACCGCGCCGTGGACCGTCATCGACGGCAACGACAAGAAGGCGGCCCGGATCGCAGCGCTGACGCTTATCGCGGACCGCCTCGAAGCCGGCGTATCGATGGTGCCGCCACCGCTCGACCCGAAGGTCAAGAAGGTGGCGGAGAAGGCGTTAGGCCTTCGCTGACTTGGCTTCTGTCGACTCTGCTTGGATGAACTCGTCATCCTCGTTGAGCAGCAGCATCTGGCCCTTGTCGATGCCGAAATAGGCACCGCGCAGGGCCAGTGTGCCAGCGGCTTCGGCCTCGGTCACGAACGGGAAGGTGCGAAGGTTGGCGATCGAGGTCCGGACGGATTCGAGTTCCATCTCGCGGCCGGCCTCGGCACCTTCACCGTACTTCGCGATGACCTTCTCGCGGGCACCGTCGAGCAGACTGACCCAGTCGGACACGAAGCCGCCTGCACCGTGATCAGCATCGGCAAACGCCTGCGTCAGCGCGGCCTTGCAGCCACCGCACTTCTCGTGGCCCATCACGACGATCTCTTCGACCTTCAGCTGCGTAACCGCGAACTCGATCGCCGCGGAGACGCCGTGATAACCACCACCGGTTTCGAACGGCGGGACGAGGTTGGCGACGTTGCGGACGACGAACACTTCGCCCGGCAGCGTATCGAAAATCTGCGCGGGTTCGACGCGGCTGTCGGAGCAGGCGATGATCATCACCTTGGGGCTCTGGCCGTCCTGCAGTTCCTTCCAGCGCTCGCGCTGCTCCTCCCAGGGGCCGTCCTTGAAGCGGTGATAGCCTTCGATCATTTCCGGAAAGTGAGTTGGCACGGTTAGCCTTCCATATCAGTTTGCGATGCAACATGACAAACTTGTCATGTTGAAACTGGTTCCATGATTTTATCCGGTTCGTCCGATGGTTCCAACCCGCCGACATGGCCCGCCACCATTGTCTCAGCGGCAGGGCGGGGCTATCTGGCGTGCATGAACGACATGACCCCGATGGTTGCACCGGTCCGTGCGCGCAAGCCCGACTGGATCCGCGTCAAGGCGCCGACCTCCGCTGGCTTCGCAAAAACGCGTGAGCTCATGCGGTCCAAAAGCCTCACCACCGTGTGCGAAGAGGCGGCGTGTCCGAATATCGGCGAATGCTGGTCGAAGAAGCATGCGACGGTTATGATCCTCGGCGACACGTGCACGCGGGCGTGCGCGTTCTGCAACGTCAAGACCGGCATGCCGCGCGCGGTGGATCGCATGGAGCCGCAGAACGTGGCCGATGCGGCCGCCCAGATGGGGCTCAACCACATCGTCATCACCTCGGTCGATCGTGATGACCTCCCCGATGGCGGTGCGTCGCAGTTCGTGAAGGTCATCCAGGCGATCCGTGCGTCGAACCCGACGACGACGATCGAGATCCTCACGCCCGATTTCCGCAACAAGGCGCAAGCGGCGATCGAGTCGATCGTCGAAGCGCGCCCTGACGTCTACAACCACAATCTTGAGACGGTGCCGCGGCTCTATCCGACGATCCGTCCGGGCGCGCGCTACTACGCGTCGCTGCGCCTCCTGGAGAGCGTGAAGAAGCATGATCCGTCGATCTTCACCAAGTCCGGCGTGATGCTCGGGCTCGGCGAGGAGCGGTTGGAGATCCATCAGGTGATGGACGACATGCGCTGTGCCGACATCGATTTCCTGACGATGGGCCAGTATCTCCAGCCGACGCCGCGTCACGCGAAGGTCGCCGAGTTCGTGCCGCCCAAGGCGTTCGATGCCTATGCCTCGATCGCCCGCGCCAAGGGCTTCCTGCTGGTCGCGTCGTCACCTCTGACCCGGTCGAGCTATCACGCAGGCGACGATTTCGAGAAATTGCGCGCGAACCGCGACATGAAATTGGGCGTCGCGCGCATCTGATGCCGAAGCATTCGGAAACGCGCCATTTGCCCTACACGCCTGAGCAGATGTTCGACTTGGTCGCCGATGTGGGCCGCTATGCCGAGTTCCTGCCTTGGGTCAGCGCGATGCGGGTGCGCTCGAACAGCGAGACGGAGACGCTCGCCGACATGATCGTCGGCTTCAAGGGCCTGCGCGAGACGTTTACGTCGCGCGTGCAGAAGGTGCGCCCGAGCGAACTCACCGTCGATTACGTCGATGGCCCGCTGAAATACCTCCGCAACGAATGGCATTTCCGGCCCGAGCCGCAGGGCTGCGCGGTCGATTTCACCGTCGACTTCGCGTTCAAGAACCGGATGTTCGAGATGATCGCGGGCCAGGTGTTCGGCGCCGCGTTGCGGAAAATGATCGGCGCGTTCGAGACTCGTGCCGCCGAGCTTTACGGTGCGGATGCATCCGGCAGCAAAAGTTCGAGCGCCCACAACGTGGCCTGAAGCCGGATCCCGCCACGACCCAGATTGCCGAAGTCCTTGCGGTCGGCGTGGACGTCGGACGGGTCGCCGCCCTTCTCCGCGCGGCCGAACACGACCGTGCCGACCGGCTTCTTGAGCGAACCGCCACCGGGGCCCGCGACGCCGGTGATCGCGACCGCGATGTCGGCGCCGGACTGCTTGAGTGCAGCCTGCGCCATGCTCCACGCCACTGCGATCGAGACCGCGCCGAACGTTTCGAGCACGTCCGAACTGATCTTGAGCACGCCGAGCTTGGCTTCGTTCGAATAGGTGACAAAGCCCACCTCGAAAACGTCGGACGATCCGGGGATCTCGGTCAGTGCAGCGGCAACGAGGCCACCGGTGCAGCTTTCGGCGACCGCGACGCGGCGACCGATCGCGCGGTTCTGCTCGACGACTTTACGCGCGGCGTCGACGAGTTCGGCGGGAAGGATGGTATCCATCAGCGAGTCTCCACCGGGCAGAGCAGCATCGCGACCGCGGCGATATCACCGCTGCGCGACTTCTGGGATTTGAGGTACCGCAACGTCTCGACGACGATGCCCGCGGTGTTGCGCGGTGGCAAGGGCTGGAGCAGCGTTACCATCCGGTCGATCGTCCCGCAATCGCGCGTCGCGATCCGCCCGACGATCTGCGGGACCAGCAGCGTCGTGAGCAACGGTCGCGCAAACTCCGAGTCGAGCATCGCGTCGACCGCAGGATCGCTGAGCTTGACGATCGCCGCACGGGCCGCGGGCCAAGCTCGGTCGGACTCGATCTGATAGCGATCGATCAGTGCACTCGACTGCGACCGGATAAGGCTGGCGGCGGGAAGCTGTGCCGCGCAGACCCGACCGGTTTCACGGAGGATGTCGGGCATCGCGACGAGCGTCAGCGATTCGGCCTCAGGGCCGGTGATGCACCGCGGTTGCGCCGCTGCGGGGCTGGCGACGAGCGCGATCGCAGTGAGCGTTGCTGCAATCTTCACAAGGACGATCCCGGAACGCGGACGGTCGCAACGGCCTGCGCAGCAATGCCTTCGCCGCGCCCGGTGAAGCCAAGCCGTTCGGTCGTCGTCGCCTTGACGCTGACCCGGTCGAGCGTGAGCCCAAGCAGGTCGGCGATCCGCGCGGTCATCGCAGCCCGATGCGGACCGATCTTCGGTGCCTCGCACATGATCGTCAGGTCGACGAAATCGATCCGGCCTCGCTTGTCGGCGATCAGCTTGGCCGCGTGCTGGAGGAACTGCGCGGAGTCGGCGCCCTTCCACTGCGGATCGCTCGGCGGGAAATGCGTGCCGATATCGCCCGCCGCGATCGTGCCGAGCAGCGCATCGGTCAGCGCGTGGAGCGCGACGTCGGCGTCGCTATGCCCCGACAACCCTTTGTCGTGCGGGATCAGGACGCCGCCGAGCCAGAGTTCTTCGCCGGTTTCGAGCCGGTGGACGTCGAAGCCCATCGCGGTGCGGGTCTCGTACGCGACACGCGCCTCGGCGGCCGCGAAATCTTCGGGATGGGTGACTTTCTCGAGCATCGCCGAGCCCTGCACCAACGCGACGCCGACGCCAAGCCGTCGCACCATCTGCGCGTCGTCCGTCGCTTCTTCATCCGCCGGCCAGACGGCATGCGCGGCGCGCAACGCTTCCACGGCGAAGGCTTGAGGAGTTTGCACCCGGTTGAGGTCCGCGCGGGGCACGATGTCACCCAGCAGGCCACTGCCGCGCGCGAGCGTATCGGTCACCGGGAGCACTGGAATCGCCGCGTCCCTAATCTTCAAGGCGGCGACGAGCGAGATCGATAACCGCGGCAGGCAGGAAGGGGCGGGCGGCGTCGTGGATCAACACATGCGTTGCACCGCCGACTGCCGCAACCCCGTTCGCGACCGACTCGCGCCGGGTCGCACCACCAATGACGATCGTCGCATCGCGCCCCAGGGCGTCGATCGCCATCGCCTGCTGCCCTTCGGCCACGACGACGATCGTCTCGGCAATCGAAGGATGCGCGGCGAACGCGGCGTGCGAATAGGCGATCATCGGTCGCCCACCGATCCGCGCATATTGCTTGGGAACCGATCCCCGGCGCGCACGCCGGTTCCGGCTGCGACGATGATCGCGACGATACGCTGTCCCTGTGTCATCCCCGCGACCTAGCGGTTCGCCCCCGCGCTCGCCAGTCTTGCGAGAAACGGCCAGACAGGGTAGGGCCGTGCCTCTTTTTCAGGCACATTCATGCGTAATCTATCCCCCATCCAGATCGGTCCCGTCCGGATCGAAAGCCCCGTCGTGCTCGCGCCGATGACCGGCGTCACCGACATGCCGTTCCGCACGCTCGTGCGACGCTATGGCTCGGGCCTCAACGTCACCGAGATGGTGGCGAGCCAGGCCGCGATCCGCGAGACCCGCCAGTCGCTCCAGAAGGCGGCGTGGGATCGGCTGGAAGAGCCGGTGTCGATGCAGCTGATCGGCTGCACCCCGTACGAGATGGGCGAGGCCGCCAAGCTCAGTCAGGATCGCGGCGCGGCGATCATCGACATCAACATGGGCTGCCCGGTGCGGAAAGTCGTCAACGGCGATGCGGGCTCGGCGCTGATGCGCGACACCAAGCTCGCCAGCGCGATCATCGAAGCGACGGTCAAGGCGGTCGACGTGCCCGTGACGTTGAAGATGCGGATGGGCTGGTGCCACGACAGCCTCAACGCCCCAGACCTCGCGCGGATCGCCGAGGACCTCGGCATCAAGCTGATCACCGTTCACGGCCGCACCCGCAACCAGATGTACAAAGGCAGCGCCGACTGGGGCTTCGTCCGGAAGGTCAAGGACGCGGTCAGCGTGCCGGTGATCGTCAACGGCGACATCTGCACCATCGAGGACGCCGAAGCCGCGATGGACCAGTCCGGCGCCGACGGCCTGATGATCGGTCGGGGCAGCTACGGCCGACCCTGGGTGCTCGGCCAGGTGATGGAGTGGTTCGCCACCGGCCGCCGTATCGAAGACCCGTCGATCACCGAGCAATATGACGCGATCGCAGGGCATTACGAGGCGATGCTCGAACATTACGGGATCGAGACCGGCGTTAACATGGCGCGGAAACATATCGGCTGGTACACCAAGGGGCTGCCCGGTTCGGCGGAGTTCCGCAACAAGGTCAACCAGGTCCCCGATCCCAAACAGGTCAAGGCCATGCTGGCCGAGTTCTACGCTCCCTGGCGCGAACTTGCAGCGGCCTGATACGCAATCCCGGGGGCGGCCAGGCTTTGCGGAGCTGTTTGCGGCTCTTCCGGTCGCGGTCGTCGTCGTCGATCCCGACCACCGTGTCGCGCACGCCAATGCGCTTGCCGAACAACTGCTGAACTTGTCCGAGCGGCTGATGATCGGCCAGCCGCTCGACGCGATCATCCCGCCGCCCGACGATCCACGCAACCGCGATGGCCACGGCCTGGCCGTCTACGACACCGAGATAGCAACCGCGCGCGGCGTCAAGATCCGCGTCGATTTTGCCGAGACACAGATCGCCGACTATCCCGGCTGGCGCGCGATCACGCTGCACTCCGCCGCGACCTCGCGGCGCCTCGGCCATTCCGCGGACCGCGCGGCCGGCGCGCGCGGCGGTCGGTGCGGCGGCAATGCTGGCGCACGAGATCAAGAACCCGCTGTCGGGCATCCGCGGCGCGGCGCAATTGCTCGGTGCCGGTGAGCTTACCACGCTGATCGTGACCGAGGTCGATCGCATCGCAGCGCTGATCGACCGGATGCAGGACTTTAGCGACACGCGGCCGCTGCCACTCGCCAGCGAGAACATCTATCCGCTGCTCGGCCATGCCCGCCGGCTCGCGCTCGCCGGGTTTGCACGCGGCATCACGATCGAGGAACGCTTCGATCCCTCGCTTCCGCCAGCCCAGATCAACCGTGACGCGCTGCTTCAGATCATCATAAACCTGCTCAAGAACGCGCGCGAAGCCGTTCGAGACGAACGCGAACCCCGCATCGTCATGACGACCGCCTACCGTCACGGCATTACCGTCAGCTCGGGCCCGGGCAAACCGCGCCTGCCGCTGCCGATCGAGATCTGCGTGTTCGACAATGGGCAGGGCGCGCCCGCCGACATCGCCGATCACCTGTTCGATCCGTTCGTCTCCGGCCGTCGCGAAGGACAGGGGCTAGGTCTCGCGCTGGTCGACAAGCTCACGCGCGACATGGGCGGGATCGTCCAATATGCCCGCGAAGGAAATCCCGAGATGACCGTCCTCCGCCTGTTACTGCCAAGGGCCGCATCATGAGCACCGTCCTGGTCGTCGACGACGATGCCGCGATCCGCACCGTCGTCGCGCAGGCACTCCGCCGGGCGGGGCATGACGTCACCGTCGCCGACAGTCTGGCGCAACTCGAACGCGCGCTCGCCGTGTCTCTCCCCGACGTCCTCGTCACCGACGTCATTCTCCCCGACGGCGACGGCATCGATCACGTCCGCAGCGTCGCCGCGCGCTTTCCGCTGCTGCCGATCATCGTCCTCTCGGCCCAGAACACGCTGACCACCGCAGTCCGCGCCGCCGAGGTCGGCGCGTATGAATACCTGCCCAAGCCGTTCGACCTCGACGTCCTCACCCGTGCGGTCGCCGGTGCGCTCGCCCGTGGCGGCATGGTCAGCGAGGATGCGCTCCACGACGCGGATCGCGCGCTCCCGCTGATCGGGCGCTCGGCGGCGATGCAGGACGTCTATCGGATCATCGCCCGGGTCGTCTCGAACGACCTGACCGTGCTGATCTCGGGCGAATCGGGCACCGGCAAGGAACTCGTCGCGCGCGATCCACGATCTGGGGCCACGCAACGCCGCGCCGTTCGTAGCCATCAATATGGCCGCGATCCCGCGCGAACTGATCGAGGCCGAACTGTTCGGTCATGAGCGCGGTGCCTTCACCGGCGCGGCAACGCGCAATGCCGGGCGGTTCGAGCAGGCGTCGGGCGGCACGTTGTTCCTCGACGAGATCGGCGACATGCCGATGGAGGCGCAGACGCGACTTCTCCGCGTGCTTCAGTCGGGCGAGTTCACCAGCGTGGGCGGGGCAAGGACGATCTCGCGTCGACGTCCGTATCGTCGCCGCAACCAACCGCGATCTGGCATCGCAGGTCGCCAATGGCCAGTTCCGCGAAGACCTGTTCTACCGCCTCAACGTCGTGCCGATCACGCTGCCAGCACTCCGTGAGCGGCGGCAGGACATCGCCTTGCTCGCGCGCCACTTCCTCGATCACGCCGCCATGCAAGGCCTGCCACGCCGTCAACTCGGCAGCGATGCGCTCACCGAACTGGGCGCGCACGACTGGCCCGGCAATGTCCGCGAACTCGAGAACCTGATGCGTCGTCTCGCTGTGCTGGCGCGTGACGAGGTGATCGGCGCCGAGGCGATCCGGGCGATGATCGGCACGCAGGCGGCGTCGGGCGAAGCGGTCGAGATCGAGATCGGCCAGGCGGTCCGCGCGATGATCGACCGGATCGCGCGCGAAGATCCTGCATCGCTCGACGATGGCACGCTCTACGACCGCGTGATCGGTGAAGTCGAACGCCCGCTGATTGAGGCAATGCTCGCGCGCCACGGCCAGAACCAGCTTCGCGCGGCGCGCGCGCTCGGGATCAACCGCAATACGCTCCGCAAAAGGCTCGATACGCTCGGCATCCATATCGATAGCGGTGTCGATGCGCAGCGCGGTGACGAGGCGGAACGGCGCTGATCCTGTCATTATGTGGTTTCCTGGCAACGGTTGACGTTGTATCGGGGCAACGATGATCGCTTCCGCGACGCTACCGATGGATGATGACGGGCCCGCGCACCGGTTCGCGGTGACGCCTGCGGTCGAAGCGCTTGTGCTGGGCGTCGCGATCGCGATCGCCGTGGCCAGCTATTTCGTCATCACCGGCTCCGACGCGCCGCAGCGTCTGTTGGCCCCGCCGCTCGTCGCGCTGCTGCTCGTCGCCAATCTCGTGCCAGGAATCGCCCTGCTCATGCTGCTGGGGCGGCGCGTGGCGATGCGGCGTGCAGCACGCTCGCCGGTCGGTGGCGGCGGTCGTCTCCACGTTCGCCTCGTCGCACTCTTCTCGATCGTTGCGGCGGTGCCGATGCTGCTGGTGACGATCTTTGCGTCGCTGCTGTTCCAGTACGGCGTCCAGTTCTGGTATTCCGACCAGGCGCGCGGGATGCTCGAGAATGCGACCGGGCTCGCCCAGTCGTCCTACGCCCGCCAGCTCAACCGATGGCAGGAAGCCACCGTGACGATGGCGAGCGACATGTCCGCCTATCTCCGCGAACGCTCGCTGCAGAGCCCGGACTTTTCCGGCTGGTTCCTCCAGCAGGTCTATTTTCGCAGCCTGTCGGAAGCGGCTTTGTTCAAGCTGTCTCCTCAGCAGGGGATCCAGACGCTGGCGATCGTCAACCCGTACGAGATCGACTTTACGCGTCGCGTCACCCCCTCGGCGATCGCCGAGCTACGGTCGGGCAAGAGCGCGGTCGTGGCGGTGACGGGCGATCGTATCCAGACGATCACGATGCTGCCGGGATCTGACGAGCTGTTCCTCTATGCGGGCCGCGTCGAGGATACGAAATTACTGTCCGAACAGACCACGCGTGCGAACGACGTGTTGAAGAGTTATCGATCGCTTCTGGCCAGGGCGCGCAGCCTGCAACTGCAGTTCAATGCGGCACTGCTGCTGATCTCGTTGCTGATCGTCGGGATTGCTGTGTGGATCGCGCTCGCAGTTGCGGATCGCCTCGTCCGGCCGGTCGGCGAACTCGTCGACGCCGCACGCCGGGTGGCAGGTGGCGACCTGACCGCGCGCGTCCCCGATCCGCGCAGCCGCGACGAGGTCGGCACGCTCGCCAACGCGTTCAACCAGATGACCGGGCAGCTGGAGGCGCAGAACACCGAACTCGTCACCGCCAACGGCCAGCTCGAAAGCCGTCGCGCGCTGATCGAGGCGGTGATGGCGGGCGTTTCCGCGGGCGTCGTCGCGACCGGACGCGAGCGGACGATCACGATCGCCAATGATTCGGCGACGACGTTGCTCGGTACCGATGCCGGCGGGCTGGTCGGTCGTCGTCTGGTCGACATCGCGCCCGAGCTCGACGCGATGCTCGATGGCAGCGACCGCGAGGCGATCGTCGAAGTCGGGCAGGGTGGTGACGTCCGCACGCTGGCGGTGCGGATCGCGCGGCCTGCGACGGGCCCGATCCTGACCTTCGACGATATCACGCAGCAACTGCTCGATCAGCGGCGTGCGGCCTGGTCCGACGTCGCGCGGCGGATCGCGCACGAGATCAAGAACCCGCTGACCCCGATCCAGCTTGCCGCCGAACGCCTGCAACGGCGCTATGGCGCAAAGACCGAGATGCAGGACGGCACCTTCTCGCGGCTGACCGACACGATCATACGTCAGGTCGGCGATCTCCGCCGGATGGTCGACGAGTTCTCGTCGTTCGCACGGATGCCAAAGCCCGTCTTCCGCGAGGAATCGCTGGTCGACGCCGCGCGGCAGGCGCTTTTCCTGCACGAGGTGGCGCACCCCGCAATCGGCTTCCATCTGGTCAATGACGATCCCGGCCTCGCGCTCGTTTGCGATCGTCGCCAGATCGGTCAGGCCCTCACGAACCTCGTGAAGAACGCGGTCGAAGCCATTGAGGCAAAGGGTGAACCCGGCGGTTCGGTCACCATGACGCTGAGCCAGGATCCGGGCCGCAGCGTGACCATTGCGCTGGCCGACACGGGCATCGGCCTGCCCATCGATCGCGACCGGATCATGGAGCCCTATGTCACGACACGGGCGCGTGGCACCGGTCTCGGGCTTGCCATCGTCAAGAAGATCATTGAGGAACATTGTGGCACGATCGGGTTCTCCGATCGACCGGGTGGCGGCACGCTCGTCACCATGATCTTCGATATCAGGGCGCTGACCGCGCTCGACCAAGGGGGCCTGGATCAAGGGGGCTCGACGCAAGAGGGCCGCTACCCGAGGGGCAGGGGATGGCCAACTCGCCACCATGACTCGCAACCGGACATGATTTGATGGCGCTCGATATTCTCGTCGTGGACGACGAACGTGACATTCGCGAACTGGTCGCCGGCGTCCTGGAGGACGAAGGCTATGCGACGCGCGATGCTGGCGACAGCGACAGCGCGCTAGAGGCGATTGCCGCGCGGCGACCATCGCTGGTGCTGCTCGACGTCTGGCTGCAAGGCTCGCGGCTCGACGGGCTAGAATTGCTCGACGAGATCAAGCGGCGCGATCCGTCGATCCCGGTGCTGGTGATCTCGGGCCACGGCAACCTCGACACTGCGGTCGCCGCCATCCGCCGCGGCGCGTCCGATTTCATCGAAAAGCCGTTCGAGGCCGAGCGCCTGTTGCTGATGGTCGCGCGCGACCGAGACCGAGCGGCTGCGTCGTGAGGTCGCGACGTTGCGAGCAACCGTCGGCCGCGAGACCGATCTCACCGGCAGTTCGGGATCGATCAACGGCGTCCGCGCCACGCTGAAGCGCGTCGCCGCGACCGGCAGCCGCGTGCTCATCATGGGCGGGGCAGGGGTCGGCAAGGAAGTCGCCGCCCGGCTGTTGCACGGCTGGAGCCTGCGCACCGACGCGCCGTTCATCGTCGTCAGCGCCGCACGGATGACCCCGGAGCGCGTCGACGAGGAGCTGTTCGGCGTCGAGGAAGCGGGTGATCTCGTCCGTCCCGGCCTGTTCGAGCAGGCACATGGCGGCACGCTGTTCCTCGACGAGATCGCCGACATGCCGATCACCACGCAGGCGAGGATACTGCGCGCGCTGACCGACCAGAGTTTCACACGCGTTGGTGGCACCCGGGTGGTCAAGGTCGACGTTCGCGTCGTCTCTGCGACGGCCCGCGATTTGGTGTTCGAGATCGCCGAGGGTCGGTTCCGCGAAGACCTGTATTACCGCCTCAATGTTGTCCCCGTGACGATCCCGCCGCTGTCCGATCGCCGCGAGGACATCCCCGCGCTGGTCCAGCATTTCATCGCGCATTACGCGTCCGAACGCCGCGTGCCGACGCCCGAGATCGCAGCCGACGCGATGGTCGCGCTGCAATCCTACGACTGGCCCGGTAACGTCCGCCAGCTGCGCAACGTCGTCGAGCGGACGATCATCCTCGCACCGGGCGACCGGATCGGCCGGATCGACATCGACCTGTTGCCCGCCGAAGTGCTTGGCGATCAGGGCGACATGGGCGCCGCGGGCGGCACCGCGATCATGGGATCGCCGCTGCGGGAAGCACGGGAGACGTTCGAACGCGAATATCTCCGCGTCCAGATCCGGCGCTTTTCGGGCAACATCTCGCGGACGGCGAGCTTCATCGGCATGGAGCGATCGGCGCTTCACCGCAAACTGAAGCTCCTCGGCATCACCGAAACACGCGACGAATAAGGCGCCGCAATTTCGCCCCCTCTGGAACTATTGCGGTGGCGATCATAGATCATATACGGTGCCCGGTAACCGGGCGCATCTCCGACGCTGGGAAACAGCGCCTTGCGGGCAAAGTCCCGCCAAAAACAAAGGGTTATCCCATTGGCCGATAAACCAGGCTCGCTTCAGGACCTCTTCCTGAATGCACTCCGGCGCTCCAAGACGCCGGTCACGATGTTCCTCGTCAAGGGCGTTAAGCTCCAGGGCATCGTCACATGGTTCGATAATTTTTCCGTGCTGCTCCGCCGCGACGGCCAGTCGCAGCTGATCTACAAGCACGCCATTTCGACGATCATGCCCGCCGGACCGATGGACGTGTCGGCAATCGTCGACGCGGTCGGAGAGAACCAGAAGAAGCATCCGCTGTTGCAGGATATTTTCCTCAACGCGGTGCGCAAGTCCGAAGACAGCGTGACGATGTTCCTGATCAATGGCGTCATGCTGCAGGGCCAGATCGCCGGCTTCGACCTGTTCTGCATGCTGCTTCAGCGCGAGGGCATGGCACAGCTCGTCTATAAGCACGCGGTATCGACGATCCAGCCGGCGCGCCCGCTGAACCTCGCCGAGGAACCCACTGATACGGATGATGCCGATGACGCGGACCAAGACGATTGAGTAGCGGTTTCGAACGCGATCGGGACGAGTTCACCCGCGGTACGCGCGCGATCGTGGTGTTACCCGATCAGGGTGATGCGTCGCGCGACGTCGATGCCCGTCTCGAGGAGACCGCTGGTCTTGCTGCGGCGATCGGCGTCGAGGTCGTCGAGCGAATCGCCTACCGCGTTCGCCAGCCCAAGCCGGCGACGTTGATCGGCAGCGGGCAGGTCGAACTGCTCGCGACCCAGGTGCGGATGGAAGAGGCGGGGCTCGTCGTGTTCGACGCGAGCCTCAGCCCGGTCCAGCAGCGCAATCTCGAAAAGGCGCTCGAAACCAAGGTCATCGATCGCACCGGGCTGATCCTCGAGATCTTCGGCGAGCGCGCAGCGACCGCCGAGGGGCGCCTGCAGGTCGAACTCGCGCATCTCGATTATCAGGCCGGCCGGCTGGTACGGAGCTGGACCCATCTCGAACGCCAGCGCGGTGGCTTCGGCTTCCTCGGCGGTCCGGGCGAGACCCAGATCGAGGCGGATCGCCGCCTGATCCGCGATCGGATGGCCCGGTTGAAGCGTGAGTTGGAGCAGGTCAGCCGTACGCGTGGTCTCCACCGCGAACGGCGCCAGCGTGCGCCGTGGCCGGTGATTGCGCTCGTCGGCTACACCAATGCGGGCAAGTCGACGCTGTTCAACCGGCTGACCGGCGCCGACGTCATGGCGGAGGACCTGCTGTTCGCCACGCTCGACCCGACGTTGCGGCAGATCCAGTTGCCCGGCATCGACAAGGCGATTCTCTCCGACACGGTGGGGTTCGTCTCGGACCTGCCGACGCAGCTGGTCGCCGCGTTCAAGGCGACGCTCGAGGAGGTGGTCTCTGCCGATCTGCTCGTCCACATTCGTGATATCGCGCATCCCGATACCGAGGCGCAGCGGACCGACGTCGAGACCGTGCTGGCCGAAATCGGTGTGGACGAGAACACGCCGCGGTTCGAGGTTTGGAACAAGCTCGACCTGCTCGATGCCGATACGCATGACGAGATCGCCGGCCAAGCCGCGCACCGCGACGACGTCGTCGCCATCTCGGCGCTGAGCGGGGAAGGGGTGGATGAGTTGATCCACCAGGTCGCCGCCAAGCTGACCGGCGCGCATCGTCGCTACAGCATCACGCTCGACGCAACCGACGGGGCGGGGGCGGCATGGCTGCATGCTCACGGTGAGGTGCTTGGCAGCTTGGACGACGAACTCGAGACCACGTATGACGTGCGGCTGTCCGAAAACGACTACGATCGGTTCATCCGCCGCGACGCTTGACCGCCTGCCAAAGGGCTTCCTTCTGATCGAGTGTCATGGCGGCGAAAGCATCGCCGCCATCGGCCTCGATCGCCCGGAACCGCGCCTCGAACTTCGCATTGCCGGCGCGTAACGCCGCCTCCGGATCGACGCCGAGATGCCGCGCCCAGTTCGTCACGGCAAACAGCAGGTCGCCGATCTCTTCTGCCACCGTGTCTGAACCAGCCTCGCGAACCTCTTGGATTTCCTCGACGATCTTTGCGATAGGCCCCTCCACATCGGGCCAGTCGAACCCAATACGGGCGGCACGCTTCTGGAGTTTCTCGGCGCGGGAGAGAGCGGGCAGGCCGACCGCGACGCCGGCCAGCGCACTCGGATCCGGTTTCTCCGCACGCTCAGCCGCCTTGATCGTTTCCCATCCCGGCGAGGTCGCGGCATCGCCGAAGATATGCGGATGGCGGCGCTCCATCTTGTCGCTGATCGCGGCGACGACATCGGCCAATGTGAACGCGCCCGATTCCTCGGCGATGCGGCTGTGGAACACGACCTGGAGCAGCAGGTCGCCCAGTTCGTCCTTGAGATCGACTGGATCGTCGCGTGCGATCGCATCGGCGACCTCATACGCTTCCTCGATCGTGTAGGGCGCGATCGTCGACCAGGTCTGCACGCGGTCCCACGCGCAACCGTCGACCGGATCGCGCAACCGCGCCATGATGGACACCAACCGTTCGATCATCGAAATCATCTGCCTGTCATCAACCTATCGTATCGCCATAGCGCGCGACGTTACCAAAGCGCGACGCTCATTGCGCTGCTGACAGGCAATTGGTGGCCGGAGATCACGAACGCTCTGTATCCGATATCAATCTCACCATCTCTGCAAGATCGATAATATATATTATGTTAAATCAAATATAGTATTGGGCGGGTGAGGCCCATGCTGCTCGCGGCATATGCGTCGGAAAAGCAACCTAGCTCACTATCGCGTCACTGTCGCCAGCTCGGCGCACATGGCATGAGCGACGTATGATTGACGATAGCTTTCTGCGCGTTGCGGGTCTTGCAAAGTCGGTGCCCGGTGGTCGCGAGCTGTTCCGCAATCTCGACCTGGTCGCCCAGCGTGGCCAGTTGATCGCGATCGTCGGCGAGAGCGGTGTAGGAAAATCGACGCTGCTCAATATTCTCGCCGGTCTCGACCGCGCCGATGCCGGGCATGTCATGGTCGAGGGCGTCGATCTCGGATCGCTCGATGAAGCCGCGTTGACCCGTCTCCGTGCGACGCGGGTCGGCTTCGTGTTCCAGGCGTTTCACGTCCTGCCGTATCTGACGCTGCGTCAAAACGTCGCTTTGCCGCTCGCGCTCGTGTCCGCCGATCGCAAGGCGCTCGCCGCGCGCGCCGACGATATGCTTGATCGCGTCGGTCTTGGCGCTCGCGGCGACGGCTATGCGCGCGATCTGTCGGGTGGCGAATTGCAGCGCGTCGCGATCGCTCGCGCCTTTGTGCATCGCCCCGCAATCATCCTCGCCGACGAGCCGACCGGCAATCTCGATCCCGATACCGCGGCAAGTGTTCTCGACCTGTTCTCAACGGCAGTCCGCGAGGACGGGGCCGCGGCGATCATCGTCACGCATTCCGAAGCCGCCGCGGCGATTGCGGATGTCGTCCTGACACTGACCGCGACGGGTCTGGAACGGCGGCCGTGAGCCTGGTATCGGCGCGGCTTGCGCTAGGTTGGTTGATCGGCGGGGAATGGCGTGCGCACCCTGCCCGGCTTGCCCTCACCGCGGTTGCGATCGCGATCGGCGTGGCGCTCGGATTCGCGGTTCATCTCGTCAACGGGTCGGCGCTGACGTCGTTCGAAGGCGCGCTGCGGACCGTCAACGGCAGCGCGGATGTCCAGGTCAACGCGACCACACCGCTGGGCTTTGACGAGGCGCTGTACGCTAGGGTCTCGACTGCGTCCGGCGTCGCCGATGCAAGTCCGGTCGTCGTGCTACGCGCCACAGCCGGCAAGGCGCGCTTCACGCTGCTGGGTCTCGACGTGATTCGCGCGGCTCAGGTTACGCCGTCGCTGGTCGGCATCGCGCCCGCCGGGATCGACCGTCGCACCGACGACGCGTTCGATGAACAAGCGCTGTTCCTCTCGTCAGCGGCGATGCGCGCTATCGGCACCAAGCCGGGCGACAGGCTGACCGTCGCCGCGAACGGTCGGGCCACGCCGTTGCGCATCGCCGGTTCCCTTCCCGGCGTCGCGGAAGGCCAGGCGATCGGCGTCGTCGACATCGCCACTGCGCAGTGGCGGTTCGGCAGGCTGGGCCGGCTGGACCGGATCGACGTCAAGCAGGCAGATGGGGCCTCGACAGCCGCGCTCGCCACGATCCTGCCGCGCGACGCAACCATCGGGACCAGCGCCAGCGATGCCTCACGCAGCGACGCGCTGTCGCGTGCCTATCGCGTCAATCTCGACATGCTCGCGCTCGTCGCATTGCTGACCGGCGGCTTTCTGGTGTTCTCCGCGCAATCGCTGTCGGTCGCACGCCGGCTGCGCGCCTTCGCACTGATCCGCACGCTTGGCCTGCCACGCAACGGGATCGTCGCCACCGTCGCGCTCGAAGGTCTCGCGATCGGCGTGATCGGGGCGAGCCTTGGACTGCTGCTCGGTTATGCGCTCGCCTATGCCGCACTGACCCGGTTCGGTGGCGATCTCGGCGCAGGCTATTTCGCCGATGGCAGCGTCCGTCTGACCTTCGCCCCAGCCGCTGCGGTCGGGTTCTTTTCGCTCGGCCTGCTCGCAGCGGTCGCGGGCAGCGTCCTCCCGGCGCGTATCGCCGCCCGTGCCGCGCCAGCTGCGGCGTTGCGCAATGCGGGCGACGTGATCGATCCGCGCACGCCGGTCCCCTGGATCCCTGCCGCGGTCCTGATCGCGGTCGGCGGCGTCGCGGCGCTGCTTCCGGCGATCGGCGGGCTGCCATTGTTCGGGTTCGCCAGCATGGCGCTGATCCTTGCGGGCGGCATCGCCG
Source organism: Sphingomonas sp. LR55 (assembly GCF_036856015.1). Lineage (NCBI taxonomy): Bacteria > Pseudomonadati > Pseudomonadota > Alphaproteobacteria > Sphingomonadales > Sphingomonadaceae > Sphingomonas > Sphingomonas sp. LR55. The sequence goes on along the minus strand of NZ_JASPFO010000001.1, from coordinate 1,245,789 downwards.
GCATGCCCTGGCTCGCGCGGACGTTGCTGAGCCCCCTCGCCCGCCGCCCGGACCGCAACGTCGCAACGGGCCTCGCAATCCGTCATCTTCACGGCGCCCCCGGCCAGGCCGCCACCGCGCTGTGCGGGATCGTCGCCAGTACCGCGCTGATGATCGCGATGGCGGTAATGGTCACCAGCTTCCGCGGCGCGGTCGACGAATGGCTCGGCCAGATCCTGTCGGACGACCTGTATCTGCGGGTCGAGGGTGGCACCGGCTATGATCCCGCCGCGCAGGCGGTCCTCCGCGCGACGCCCGGCGTGGCCCGCATCGCGTTCAGCCGTCAGGTGCCGCTCACGCTTCGCGCCGATCGTCCGCCCGTGACTCTGATCGCCCGTCCGGTCGCTGACGGCGAGGATCCGACGCTGGTATTGCTCGACAAGGCCGAGCGTCTCCCCGCCGGCACGACACCGATCTGGCTCTCCGAACCTGCCGCCCGGCTTTATGGCTGGAAGGTCGGCGCACCCGTCACGTTGCCGCTCGCCGGTCGCTATGCGGTCGCCGGCATTTGGCGCGACTATGCCCGACAGCAGGGAGCGATAGTGATCCGCGACACCGACTATGCGAAGGCGACGGGCGACCTTACCCGCACCGAGGCGGCGATCACGCTTCGCCCCGCCGCCAACGCCCGCGAAGTCCAACGCGCGCTCGCCGCCCGCTCCCCCGCGCGCTCGCCAGCCTGATCTCGATCGCCCAACCGGCGACATTGCGCCGCTACGCGCTCGAGCTGTTCGACCGCAGCTTCGCCGTCACCTATCTGCTCGAGGCGGTTGCGATCCTCGTCGGGCTGGCCGGGGTCGCAGCGACGATGTCCGCGCAGACCATCGCCCGTACGCGCGAGTTCGGCATGCTCCGCCACATCGGCGTCTCGAAACGCCAGATCATCGCGATGCTGGCGAGCGAAGGCGCGCTGCTCGGGCTGGTCGGTGGGATCGCCGGGATCGCGCTCGGCGGCATCATGGCGCAGGTCCTCGTCCACGTTATCAATCCCCAGTCGTTCAATTGGACGATGGCAACGCGGGTGCCCTGGGGTATCGTCGTCAGCGTCGCAGGCGCACTGGTCATTGCCGCCGCCGGCACCGCCACGCTCGCCGGACGCCGCGCGATTGCCGCCGACGCGGTCCGCATGGTTAGGGAGGATTGGTGATGCGCCGCTCGGTCAAATCCGTTCTCACCGTCGCCGCGCTTGCGCTGACCGCCGCAACGCCCGCCGCGACCGATTATCCCGTCGTCCGCCCCGGCGCGCGCTTCGTCTTCCCCCGCGAGCACGGCGCCCACCCCGCATTCCGTACCGAATGGTGGTACGTCACCGGCCTGCTCAAGACCCGCGAAGGCCGCGATCTCGGCTTCCAGATCACCTTCTTCCGCACCACACCCAAAACCGACGCCGCCAACCCCAGCCGGTTCGCGCCAAAGCAGATTTTGTTCGCGCATGCCGCCTTGTCGGACCCGAACATCGGCCATCTACTCCACGGCGAACGCGCAGCCCGCGCCGGCTTCGGCCTAGCCCAGGCGCGGATCGGCGACACCGACGTGACCTTGCGCGACTGGCGGATCCGCCGCCTCCCCGACGGTCGCTTCGTCACCAATGTCGCGACGCCCGACTTCGCGCTCGCGCTGACCTTCACTCCACGCCAATCCCCGCTGCTCGAAGGCCAGGATGGCTACAGCCAGAAGGGGCCCCGCCCCGAGCAGGCGAGCTATTATTACTCGGTCCCGCACCTCGTCGTAACGGGAAGCCTCACGCGCGACAGGAAGGCGCAACCGGTCACCGGCCAGGCGTGGCTCGATCGCGAATGGTCGTCGGATTATCTCGGCGGCGGTGCGGTCGGCTGGGACTGGACGGGGCTGAACCTCGACGATGGCGGCGCGCTGATGGCGTTCCGGATCCGAGGGGCTGGCGGCAAACAGGTGTGGGCGGGCGGCTCGCTCCGTCGCGCAGACGGCCGCGTCGTCCGGTTCGCGCCCGGCGACGTCCGTTTCGATCCGCTCAGGCAGTGGCGCTCGCGGCGCACCGGCGCGCTCTACCCCGTCACGCAACGGCTCAGCATCCGCCTGCCCGAAGGCGTCCGCCGGTTCGACCTGAACCCGCTATTCGCCGATCAGGAGCTCGACGCACGGCGCAGCGGCATGCCGGTCTATTGGGAGGGCGCGGTCCGCACGGCCGGCGGCAGCGGCTATCTCGAACTCACTGGTTACGCGGATCCGCTCAGGATGTGATCGCCGCGCGGCTCGGTCAGGAACAGCGCGAACGCCGCCACCGCCAGCCCGCCGCCAACCGCCATCGTCGCGGTCCAGCCGCCATGATACAGGCTGAACGACGCCAGCATCGATCCCGCCGCCCCGCCGAGGAACACGACGGTCATGTAGATCGCATTGATCCGCCCGCGCGCCTCGGGCGCGATCGAATAGATCACGCGCTGGCCGAGCACCTGGTTCAACTGCGTCGCGGCATCGAGCAGCACCGCCGCGAGCGCCAGCACGATCAGCATGTGCACTGCGCCCGCCCAGCCCGCGACCATGCAGGCGAGGATAGCGCTGCCCAGCGCGATCCCGGTCCCTATCCGGATATAGCCGCGGTCCCCCAACCGGCCGGCGATCGGCGCGGTCAGCGCACCGCCCGCTCCCGCCAGCGCGAACAGAGCGATACCGACTTGTCCCAGACCGAACTGCCGCGCGAGCACCAGCGGCACCGCGGTCCAGAACAGGTTGAAGATCGCGAACATCGTCGCCTGATACGCGGTCCGCCGCCGGATCGCCGGCGTCCGCGCGAGCAGCCGGAAGCTCGACGCAAGGATCTGGCCATAGCCGAGACCCGGGCTCGGTCGCCGCTCGGGCAGCATCTTGGCCAGCAACAGCGCGAGTGCGACCATCGCCACCGCCGACACGGCAAAGATCGCGCGCCATCCGGCGACCGACGCGAGCCCGCTCGCCAGCGGCCGTGCCAGCATGATCCCGGTGATCAGCCCCGCCATGATGTTGCCGATCACCTGGCCGCGCTTGGCATCTGGGGCCAGATGCGCGGCGAGCGGCACCATGATCTGCGCACCGACCGAACAGAAGCCGGTAACGAACGAGAATAGCAGGAAACTCATCGCGCCGGTCGAGAACACCACGCCAATCAGGCCGACCGTCGTCCCGGCGACCATCATAAGGATCAGTCGGCGATTTTCCACCAGATCGGCGAGCGACACGATCAGCAGCAGGCCCGCGCCATAGCCGAGCTGCGTCAGCGTCACGATCAGCCCGGCGGTGCTGCCGTGAAGCCCTAGCGCCGGCGCGATCTCGCCGATCAGCGCCTGTGCGTAATAGAGGTTGGCCACCATCATCCCGCACGCGACCGCGAACACGGTGGTCAAAGCGGGCGTCATTCCGGAGGAAGTCTCGGGCGTCTTGCTGTCGGTATCCGTCATTGCGGTCGCGTTTACGGAAATGCCGTCGCCCGCGCTAGCGTAGCATCTGGAAACCTGTCGCGACCCTCGCTAGGCCGATCCGCATGGACACCGATATCGCCATCGCCCGCAGCGTCGCGCTGCGCCCCATCGCCACCATCGCGGACGGCCTCGGCATCCCCGACGCGGCGATCGAGCCTTACGGCCGCTTCAAGGCAAAGATCGCGCTCGACTGGCTCGAAACGCGTAAATCGGGCGCGAAGGGCCGGTTGATCCTCGTCACGGCGATCAACCCGACCCCGGCAGGCGAAGGCAAGACCACCACCTCGATCGGTCTCGCCGACGCGCTCCGCCACACCGGCCGCAAGGCGGTGCTAGCCCTGCGCGAACCCTCGCTCGGGCCGTGTTTCGGCACCAAGGGCGGCGCGACCGGCGGCGGGCGCGCGCAGGTCGCGCCGATGGAGGACATCAACCTTCACTTCACCGGCGACTTCCACGCCATCACCGCGGCGCACAACCTGCTCGCGGCGATGATCGACAACCATATCCACTGGGGCAACGCGCTCCAGATCGACGTCCGCCGCGTGGTCTGGCGCCGCGTCCTCGACATGAACGACCGCGCACTGCGCGACATCGTCCAGTCGATCGGCGGCGTCGCCAACGGCTATCCGCGCGAATCGGGGTTCGACATCACGGTCGCGTCCGAGGTGATGGCGATCCTGTGCCTCGCGAACGACCTCGCCGACATGGAGCGCAGGCTCGGCGATATCGTCGTCGCCTACACCCGCGACCGCAAGCCGATCACCGCGCGTGACCTGAAGGCCGACGGCGCGATGGCGGTTCTGCTGGCCGAGGCGATCAAGCCCAACCTCGTCCAGTCGCTGGAGGGGACCCCGCGTTCCTCCACGGTGGCCCGTTCGCCAACATCGCGCATGGCTGCAACTCGGTGATCGCCACGCGCGCCGCATTGTCGTTGGGTGATTACGTCGTCACCGAAGCCGGCTTCGGCGCGGACCTGGGCGCCGAGAAGTTCTTCGACATCAAGTGCCGCCAGGCCGGCCTCGCCCCCGACGCGGTCGTGATCGTCGCGACCGCGCGCGCTGAAGATGAATGGCGGCGTCGCGAAGGCAGACTTGGCGCAGGAAAATGTCGAGGCGGTCCGCAAGGGCGCGGTCAACCTCGTCCGCCACATCGAGAACATCCGCCAGTTCGGCGTCCCCGCGATCGTCGCGATCAACCATTTCTACACCGACAGCGACGCGGAGATCGCCGCGATCGTCGAGGCTGCAGCCCAGCACGGCTCCCGCGCGATCCTCTGCCGGCATTGGGCCGAGGGCGGTGCGGGCGCAGTCGAGCTGGCCGATGCGGTCGCCGAGATCTGCGAGACGCATGGTGGCGGATTCGCACCGATCTATGGCGACGAACTGTCGCTGTTCGACAAGATCGATACGGTCGCGCGGCGGATCTACCGCGCGGAGCATGCCGTCGCCGAGCCGAGCGTGCTGGCGCAACTCAAGCGCTGGGAGGATGCGGGCTACGGCCACCTGCCCGTCTGCCTTGCCAAGACGCAGTACAGCTTCTCGACCGACCCGGCGCTGCTAGGCGCGCCGACCGGACACATCGTCCCCGTCCGCGAAGTCCGCCTCGCCGCTGGTGCGGGGTTCGTCGTCGCGATCTGCGGCGAGATCATGACCATGCCGGGGCTGCCCCGCGTGCCCGCGGCGGAGGCGATCCATTTGAACGCCGAAGGGCTGATCGAGGGGCTTTTCTGAGGCTCGAGATGATACCCTCACCTCCGTCATCCTGACAAAAGTCAGGATCCAGGGTAACCGTCGGTGCGCTTCGTGGCTCTGGATCCTGACTTTCGTCAGGATGACGGCGGGCGGGGCGTCAGTCTCGCGTGACGACCAGACCGTCCGGCCCGACCGCGACCGACAACCCGACATAATCGACCACCGTCGGATGTGACGTCGCGACACCGTGCGAATGCGTGGCGGTGATAACCAGCACATCCGCCCCCGCCGCTTCGCCAGCCGCGATCCCTGCGGCCGCATCCTCGAACACGAGGCAATCACCCGCCGCAACGCCGAGCCGTTCGGCCGCGACCAGGAAACAATCGGGTGCGGGTTTGCCGTTCGGAATGTCGTCGGCGGCGATCATGGTGGCAGGCATCGGCAGGCCGGCAGCCTTCAACCGGACTTCGGCCAACGCCCGCGGTGCCGAGGTGACGATCGTCCAGCGTTCGGGCGGTAGGCTCGCCAGGAACGCAGCCGCCCCGGCGATCGGTTCGATATCGTCGACATCCTCCATCTCGGCGGCAGTGATCGCCGCGGCTTCGGCGACCGGGTCGACGCCGGGGAGGTTCAGGCGGCGAACGGTCTCGACCGATTGCACGCCGTGGATCGTCGGCACGAACGTCGCAGCGTCGAGGCCGTGGGCGATCGCCCATTTGGTCCAGGTGCGCTCGGCGGACGCGATCGAGGTGAGAATCGTGCCGTCCATGTCGAACAGGAAGGCGGCGTAGCTTCGGGTGGGGAGGGTCATGCGGGTGCTCGTGGGGGAGGTTGGCGGGTTGGGCAAGGCGGTTTGGTTCTCTGCACCATCCCGGCGAAGGCACCACCCCGGCGAAGGCCGGGGCCCAATTTGCATGTCAGAGGTAACGACGCGCTGCCCTTAAGGAGCATCGTTCCCCAATTGGGCCCCGGCCTTCGCCGGGGTGGTAGTAGTTGCGGTTGCGGTTGCGATGCAGCGGAACCTACCGCGCAAAGAAAAGGCCGCTCCGGTTTCCCGGAGCGGCCTGTATTCTCACATCAAGCCAAAGCTTAGATGTCGTCGCCGAGTGCGCCCTTGACGCTGCCCTTGACGTTTTGCGCAGTGCCCTTGGCCTGCTGCGCTTCGCCCTCGGCTACCAGCTTCTCGTTGTCGGTCGCCTTGCCGACGGCTTCCTTGACGTTACCTGCAACCTTGTTGCCTGCTGCTGCGACCTTGTCGGTGAACTCGCCCATCAGAGCCTCCACTTGCTTTTGCGGACCCGCCAACCGGGCCGCTTGAACTTGCTAAGGTATAACGGCCGTCTTTACCGTGGGTTCCGTGACGTTTGCGTCATGACCCCGTTTGCGATCAGGCGAATCAGATCAGTCCCGCCAGCGGGCTAGACGGATCGGCGTAACGACGCTGCCCCATCCGCCCGGCACGGTAGGCGAGCCGCCCCGATTCGACCGCAGCCTTCATCGCCGCCGCCATCATCAGCGGGTCCTTGGCTTCAGCAATAGCCGTGTTCATCAGCACGCCGTCGCAGCCGAGCTCCATCGCCACCGCCGCATCGGACGCGGTGCCGACGCCGGCGTCGACCAGCACGGGCACCCCTGCCCCTCGACGATCAGCCGGATCGTCACGCGGTTCTGGATGCCGAGCCCCGAACCGATCGGTGCGCCCAGCGGCATGATCGCGACCGCGCCCGCGTTCTCCAGGCGCTTGGTGGCGATTGGATCGTCGACGCAATAGACCATCGGCTTGAAGCCTTCGTTGGCGAGGATCTCGGTCGCGCGCAGCGTCTCGACCATGTCGGGATACAGCGTCTTCGCCTCGCCGAGCACTTCGAGCTTCACCAGCTCCCAGCCGCCCGCCTCGCGCGCCAGTCGCAGCGTGCGAATCGCCGATTCGGCATCGAAGCAGCCAGCGGTGTTGGGCAGGTAGGTGATCTTCTTCGGGTCGATGAAGTCGGTCAGCATCGGCGCGTTGCGGTCCGACACGTTGACGCGACGGACGGCGACCGTGACGATCTCCGCGCCCGATGCCTCGACCGCCGCGGCGTTCTGCGCGAAATCCTTGTACTTGCCGGTGCCGACGATCAGCCGCGACCTGAAGGTCTGGCTGGCGACGGTCCAGCTGTCCTCATGCCCGTTATTCTCATGGTCGCCGCCTCCGACGAAATGCACGATCTCGAGGTCGTCGCCGTCCTCGACCATCACGTCGGCCAAGGTCGAGCGGGGAACGACCTCCATGTTGCGCTCGACCGCGATCTTCTCGGGTACGAGGCCGAGTTCGGTCGCGAGTCCCGCGAGGCTCAACCCGGCAGTGACACGCTTGTGTTCGCCGTTGACGGTAATGGAGACGGTACCATCGGAGTGGGGCATGCAAAACTTTCCGTTCGTTTCGAGCCCCTCGACATGGCTCGGGACAGGCTGATCGAGAAACCCTTCGTCCGCTGCCGGTCTCATGTCTCGACTTCGCTCGACACGAACGGGTAAGGGTGGGACGACGCATATAGGGGGTCGTTCGCAGCCCCCGCAACCAGGAGCTGCCCTTGCCAGATACCGTCACTGCGACAGTGTTCGTCCTGAACGGCCCCAACCTCAACCTGCTGGGAACGCGCGAGCCGGAAATCTATGGCGACGAGACGCTCGACGACATCGCCGGGATGCTGGAGGACCGCGCGCGCGAGCTCGACCTGGAGATCGACATGCGCCAGTCGAATCACGAGGGTCACCTCGTCGACTGGATCCAGGAAGCGCAGGCGCGCGGTGCCAAGGCCGTGATCCTCAACGCGGGTGCGTTCACGCACACCTCGGTCGCGGTGCACGACGCGATCAAGGGTGTGAAGACTCCGGTGATCGAAGTGCATCTTTCTAATCCCCACGCCCGTGAATCGTTCAGGCATGTGAGCCTGGTCGGCCAGGCGGCGAAGGGCACGATCGCGGGTTTCGGCGCGCTTTCGTATCTGCTCGCGCTTGAAGCCGTCGCACGGTTCTGACAGGAGGCCCCGCCATGAACGATACAACTGAAAACACGGGCGCAATGCAGGTCGACGTGACCCTGGTGCGCCAGCTCGCCGAACTGCTCGACACCACGCAGCTGACCGAGATCGAAGTCGAGGACGGCTCGCGCCGGATCTGCGTCGCGCGCAAGGCCGCTCAGGCAGCCCCCGTCGCGCACTACGCGCCGGCGCCTGGCCCGGCTCCCGTCTCCGCACCGCTGTCGATCCCGCAGGCCGAGGTCGGCGCGTCCGCCCCCGCGATCAGCGCGAGCGCAGTCAAGTCGCCGATGGTCGGCACGGTCTATCTCGCCGCCAACCCCGAAGCGAAGCCGTTCTCGACCGTCGGCCAGAAGGTCAACGCCGGCGACACGCTGCTGATCATCGAGGCGATGAAGGTCATGAACACGATTGTCGCGCCGTCGGCCGGCACCGTGACCGCGATCCTGGTCGAGAACGGCCAGCCGGTCGAGTTCGACCAGCCGCTGGTCGTGGTGGAATAATGCCGCAAATCAAGAAGCTGCTCATTGCGAATCGCGGCGAGATCGCGCTGCGGATCCACCGTGCCTGCCATGAGATGGGCATCAAGACGGTGGCCGTGCACTCGACCGCCGACGCCGACGCGATGCACGTCCGGCTCGCGGACGAGGCGATCTGCATCGGACCGCCGTCCGCCGCGGACAGCTATCTGAACATCCCGAACATCATCTCGGCCGCCGAAATCTCCGGCGCGGATGCGATCCATCCCGGCTACGGCTTTCTCAGCGAGAACGCGCAGTTCGCCGAGATCGTCGAGTTGCACAACATCCTGTTCGTCGGGCCCAAGCCCGAACACATCCGGACGATGGGCGACAAGGTTCAGGCCAAGCGGACCGCTGGCGCACTCGGGCTGCCGCTCGTGCCCGGTTCTGATGGTGCGATCAGCGACATCGCCGAAGCGAAGCGGATCGCCGAGGAGATCGGTTATCCGGTGATCATCAAGGCGGCATCGGGCGGCGGCGGTCGCGGGATGAAGGTCGTCAACGACGCCGACGATCTCGAAACGCAGATGCAGCAGGCCGGCAGCGAGGCGAAGGCCGCGTTCGGCGACGCCACCGTCTACATGGAAAAATACCTCGGCAATCCACGGCATATCGAATTCCAGATCTTCGGCGACGGCAACGGCAACGCGATCCACCTCGGCGAACGCGATTGCTCTTTGCAGCGCCGCCACCAGAAGGTGCTCGAGGAAGCCCCCTCGCCGATCATCACCGCCGAAGAGCGCGAGCGGATGGGCGGGATCGTCGCCAAGGCGATGGCCGACATGGGCTATCGTGGCGCGGGGACGATCGAGTTCCTGTGGGAAGCGGGCGAATTCTACTTCATCGAGATGAACACCCGGCTTCAGGTCGAGCATCCGGTGACCGAGATGATCACCGGGCTGGACCTGGTGCGCGAGCAGATCCGGGTGGCCGAAGGTCATCCGCTGACGCTCCGCCAGGAGGACGTCCAGTTCCGCGGCCATGCCATCGAATGCCGCATCAACGCCGAGGACCCGCGCACGTTCGCTCCGTCGCCGGGGCTGGTGAAGGTATATCACGCGCCGGGCGGGATGCACGTCCGCGTCGATAGCGGGCTGTATGCAGGCTATCGCGTGCCGCCTTATTACGACTCGATGATCGCCAAGCTGATCGTCTACGGGACGACCCGGCAGGGTGCGTTGCGCCGGTTGCGGCGTGCGCTCGAGGAGATGGTGATCGAGGGCGTCACGACGACGATCCCGCTGCACCGTGCGCTGCTCGACGATCCCGAGTTCCAGGAAGGCGCGTACACGATCAAGTGGCTGGAAGAGTGGTTGGCCAAGCAGGGGCTTAACGGCCGCCTCACCCCCGTCATCCCAGCAAAAGCTGGGATCTCCCGCTTGGTTTGCGGTGCGACCCGAACGGGGAGATCCCAGCTTTCGCTGGAATGACGGAGGTAGAGCGGGATGACGGGGTGCCAGATGATGACGGAGCATTCGTGAAGGCGACGATCTACCACAACCCGCGTTGCTCGAAGTCCCGCGAGGCGCTCGCGCTGCTGCAAGAGGCAGGAGCGGACGTCACGATCGTCGAATATCTGAAGACCCCACCCTCCCGCGCGGAACTCGTCCGCCTCTACGACCGCGCCGGCATGGCGCCGCGCCAGGGGCTCCGCATGGCCGAGGATGGCGCCAAGGCGGTCAAGCATGGCGACGCCGAGGCGATCCTCGATGCGATGATGATCGATCCGCTGCTGATCGAGCGCCCGCTGGTCGAGACCGACAAGGGCGTCCGGCTCGGTCGCCCGATCGCGCGGCTGCACGAGATCCTGTGATCGGCTCCTCTGCCCTTACATTGCGCACGCACCGCCCAGGTGCTGCAATTTCGGGCAGTGAAATCAACGATATTCCGCGGTTGCCCGAGGGCGCCGCGGCTGGCACGCTTGGTGCAAGGCGCCCTTCAGGGCGGACGGCTCGCTCGCAAGGGCGAGGGTTTCAACAATCGGGGGCGTACCTGTGAAAAAGATCGAAGCCATCATCAAGCCGTTCAAGCTGGATGAGGTGAAGGAAGCGCTGCACGAGATCGGCGTGAGCGGCATCACCGTGACCGAGGCCAAGGGTTTCGGCCGGCAGAAGGGCCACACCGAGCTCTATCGCGGCGCGGAATATGTCGTCGACTTCCTCCCGAAAGTGAAGCTCGAGGTCGTCGTCGAGGACGGTCTCGCGCAGCGCGTCGTCGAGGCGATCGCGGCGGCTGCACAGACCGGCCGGATCGGCGACGGCAAGATCTTCGTCATTCCGGTCGAAAGCGCGCTTCGCATCCGCACCGGCGAGCGCGACGACGACGCAATCTAGTTCCTAGCCATGCATATTGCGTTGACGACGAGTGACGACATCGTCATTTGACGCAGCGCAACATTGTGTGGAAATTCTGTTCCATACCGCAATTAGATTCCCCGCATGATGCGGCGGAAATCTCAAAACGAAGGGCAAGCATCATGGCGAATTCGGCCTCCGACGTTCTCAATATGATCAAGGACCAGGAGATCGAGTGGGTCGATCTGCGGTTCACTGATCCCAAAGGCAAGTGGCAGCATCTGACGATGGTCGCGAGCCTGATCGGCGAAGACGAGCTGACCGACGGCCTGATGTTCGACGGCTCGTCGATCGAGGGCTGGAAGGCGATCAACGAGAGCGACATGACGCTCAAGCCCGATCTCGACGCGGTCTATGTCGATCCGTTCTCGGCGACGCCGATGATGATCCTGATCTGCGACATCGCCGATCCGTCGACCGGCGAGCTGTATTCGCGCGATCCGCGCTCGACCGCCAAGCGCGCCGAGGCGTATCTGCTGACCACCGGCGTCGGCGACACCGTGTATGTCGGCCCCGAAGCCGAATTCTTCATGTTCGACGACGTCCGCTTCGAGAACAGCTATTCGACCAGCTACTACAAGATCGACGACATCGAGCTGCCGGGCAATTCAGGTCGCGAATATGAGGGCGGTAACCTCGGTCACCGTCCGCGCGCCAAGGGCGGCTATTTCCCGGTCGCACCGGTCGACTCGGCTGTCGACATCCGCGGCGAGATGGTCTCGACGATGATCGAGATGGGCCTGCCCTGCGACAAGCATCACCACGAGGTCGCGGCCGCACAGCATGAGCTGGGCCTGACGTTCGGCACGCTGACGCAGACCGCAGATCGCATGCAGATCTACAAGTACGTCGTCCACCAGGTCGCGCACGCGTACGGCAAGACCGCGACGTTCATGCCGAAGCCGATCAAGGAAGACAACGGCTCGGGGATGCACACGCATTTCTCGATCTGGGAAGGCAAGACCCCGCTGTTCGCCGGCAACGGCTATGCGGGCCTGAGCGACATGTGCCTGTATTTCATCGGCGGCATCATCAAGCACGCGAAAGCAGTCAACGCGTTCACCAACCCGTCGACTAACAGCTACAAGCGCCTCGTCCCCGGCTACGAAGCGCCGGTGTTGCTCGCATACTCGGCACGCAACCGCTCGGCATCGTGCCGCATTCCGTACGGCACCGGGCCCAAGGCGAAGCGCGTCGAAGTGCGCTTCCCGGACGCGCTGGCCAACCCGTATCTCGCCTATGCGGCGCTGATGATGGCGGGCATGGACGGCATCCTCAACAAGATCCATCCGGGCGAAGCGATGGACAAGAACCTGTACGACCTGCCGCCGGCAGAACTCGCGCAGGTCCCGACCGTCGCGGGTTCGCTCCGCGAGGCGCTCGAGTGTCTGCTCGCGGATCACGACTTCCTGCTGAAGGGCGATGTTTTCTCGAAGGATCAGATCGAGAGCTATGTCGAGATCAAGTACGCGGAAGTCGCGCGCTGGGAAATGACGCCTAGCCCGGTCGAGTATGACATGTACTACAGCGGGTGAGGCGCACGGCGCACGCAGCCAGCGCAAGCTGACCGCGAGACGCCGAAGCCCGGCCGGCGTCGCGAAGCGCAACGACCGAAGGCGTGGCTTCGCCACGTCGCTGAATGGAGAAAGGGCGCCCGGAGGAATCCAGGCGCCCTTTTTCATATCGCACCCGCCCATCCCGTTCTGTAATCTTCTTTACACAACGACACGGTGCGCCCGCCGCCAGTGACATCCACACCTCATCCTTAACCGCATTCCTGACCAAAACCCTGTCAACAACCCTACACGACGATCAACGCAGCAGCGAAGGATCGCCCGTGACCTACCAGACGCACATCGCCCGGATCACCAAACTCATCGCCGACCAGAACGGCACCTGGGACGCGATCTCACCCGAATCGGTCGCGAGGATGCGGCTCCAGAACCGTTTCGCCACCGGCCTCGACATCGCGCGCTACACCGCCGCGATCATGCGCAAGGACATGGCCGCCTATGACGCCGACCCCGCGAACTACACGCAGTCGCTCGGATGCTGGCACGGGTTCATCGCGCAGCAGAAGATGATCAGCATCAAGAAGCATTTCGGCACCACCGCCCGCCGCTACCTCTACCTTTCGGGCTGGATGGTCGCGGCGATGCGGAGCGAGTTCGGCCCCCTGCCCGACCAGTCGATGCACGAAAAGACCAGCGTCTCCGCGCTGATCGAGGAGCTCTACACCTTCCTGCGCCAGGCCGACGCGCGCGAACTCGGCATGATGTTCCGCGAGGTCGACGCCGCGCGCCGCGGGGAACGCGATTGAGGAACAGCGCCTGCTGAATGCGATCGAAAACCACCAGACGCATGTCGTGCCGATCATCGCCGACATCGACGCGGGTTTTGGCAACGCGGAAGCAACCTATCTGCTCGCGCGAAAAATGATCGAGGCGGGCGCCTGTGCGCTCCAGATCGAGAACCAGGTCAGCGACGAGAAGCAGTGCGGTCATCAGGACGGCAAGGTCACCGTGCCGCACGAGGACTTCCTCGCGAAGGTCCGCGCCTGCCGCTACGCGTTCCTCGAACTCGGCGTCGAGGACGGCATCATCGTCACGCGCACCGACTCGCTCGGCGCCGGCCTCACCAAGCAGATCGCGGTGAGCAAGGAAGCGGGCGACCTTGGCGACCAGTATAACTCCTACCTCGACTGCGAGGAGATCGACCCGGCGACTGCACAGAACGGCGACGTGATCCTCAACCGCGACGGCAAGCTGCTCCGCCCGAAGCGCCTGCCCTCCAACCTGTTCCAGTTCCGCGCCGGCACCGGCGAGGATCGCTGCGTTATGGATTGCATCGCGTCGCTTCAGAACGGCGCCGACCTGCTGTGGATCGAGACCGAGAAGCCGCACATCGAGCAGATCGCCGGCATGGTCGACCGCATCCGCGAAGTCGTCCCCAACGCGAAGCTCGTCTACAACAACTCGCCGAGCTTCAACTGGACGCTGAACTTCCGCCAGCAGGTGTTCGACGCCTGGGTCGAAGAGGGTAAGGACGTCTCCGCCTATGATCGCGCACGCCTGATGAGCGTCGACTATGACGGCACCGCGCTGGCCGACGAGGCCGACGAGCGCATCCGCACCTTCCAGGCGGATTCGGCCAAGCGCGCCGGCATCTTCCACCATCTGATCACGCTGCCGACCTATCACACCGCGGCGCTGTCGACCGACAACCTCGCCAAGGAGTATTTCGGCGACGCTGGGATGCTGGGCTATGTGAGGGGTGTTCAGCGCAAGGAGATTCGCGAGGGCATCGCCTGCGTCAAGCACCAGAACATGTCCGGCTCCGACCTCGGCGACGATCACAAGGAGTATTTCGCGGGCGAGGCGGCGTTGAAGGCCGGCGGCGCGCACAACACGATGAACCAGTTCGCCGCCTGATCTGGACGCCGGAGCGCAGGCTCCGGCGTCGACTCCGGACGGAGCGAGCCCCGTTCAACGGCGCATCCTGATCGAAGATAAGCGACAGCGCTCCATCCATACATGAAATAATTGTCATTTTCGGGTTTACGCCGCCCCGCCCCCACCGCTAGGGGACGCCCTTCCAAAGGGTGGCAAGGTGATGATGCGGAAGGCTATTTTTCTTTCCGTGGGCGCGTGCCTGCCGCTGTTGGCGGCGTGCAACCGACACCAGTCGACGCTCGCGCCGTTCGGCGAGGAAGCGGACAAGGTCCTCTCGATCACCATCGTTCTGGTCATCGGCGCGATCATCCTCGCGGGTGGGCTCGCGTTGCTGATGCGTCACGCGATGCGCGCACCCGAGGGGCGGCTGACGCACAAGGGCGGGATGAAGCTGGTGCTGTGGCTCGGGGGTATAGGGCCTTCGATCCTGCTGCTAGGCCTGCTGCTCTACGCCCTCCCCGCGATGCGCCCACGTGAAGTTGCGAACAACGATCTGCGGATCGGCGTCGAGGGCGAGCAATTCTGGTGGCGCGTCCGCTATGCCCCGCCGGGCGGATCGGTGGTCGAGACCGCCAACGAACTTCGCCTGCCGGTCGGTCGCACCGTCGAACTGTCGCTGCGGAGTCCCGACGTCATCCACAGCTTCTGGGTGCCCGGTCTCGCCGGCAAGATGGACATGATCCCCGGCCGCACCAATCGCCTCGTCGTCCGCGCGACCAAGGCGGGCACGTACCGCGGCGTCTGTGCCGAGTTCTGCGGGCTCGGCCATGCGCTGATGGCGTTCGATGTCATCGCGATGGAGCCCGCCGCGTTCGCGAGCTGGCTCGCCGCGCAGGCCAGGCCCGCCACCGTCACCGCATCGCCCGGCGCGCGTCTGTTCGCAAGCTATGGCTGTAGCGGTTGTCACAGCGTCCGCGGCGTCGGCCCGGTCGCGAAGATCGGCCCCGACCTCACCCACTTCGGCTCGCGCCCGACACTCGCCGCGGGTGTGCTGCCGATGACTCACGCCAACATTTCCGGTTTCGTCCGCGATCCGGGCAAGACCAAGCCCGGCGTGCGGATGCCCGCCTTCCCGCAGATGTCGGCCGCCGAAGCCGACCAGATCGCCAGCTACCTTCAGGGGCTCAAATGACCACCGAGAGCACCCCCTATGTCGCGCCCGACCAGAACGATCCTGCGGTGCGGAAAGGCCAGGAAGATCGCCTGCGTGAAGTATGGAAGCCGCCGTCGGGCTGGTTCTTCCGCTGGACCGACGTCAACAACAACCGGATCGGTGTCTGGTACACGCTGACCGCGTTCGGCTTCATGCTGTTCGCGGGCGTGCTGGCGCTGATCATGCGCACGCAGCTGGCAGTGCCGAACAACGATCTCGTAACCGCGAACACGTTCAACCAGCTGTTCACGCTGCACGGCTCGATGATGATGTTCCTGTTCGCGGTGCCGATGTTCGAGGCGGTGTCGATCATCCTGTTGCCGCAGCTGCTCGGCGCGCGTGACCTGCCGTTTCCGCGGCTGTCGGGGTTCGGATACTGGAGCTTCCTGATTGGCGGCGTGTTCGTGTCGGGCTCGATCTTCTTCGACGCGGCGCCCGATGGCGGCTGGTTCATGTATCCGCCGCTGACGACGCGGACCGATCTGAGCGGGCTCGGCGCCGACATCTGGATGCTGGGGCTGAGCTTCATCGAGGTGTCGTCGGTCGCCGCCGCGGTCGAGCTGATCGTCGGCGTGCTGAAATGCCGCCCGCCAGGCATGCGGCTCAACCTGATGCCGCTCTACGCCTGGTACATCCTGGTCGTCGCGGTGATGATCCTGTTCGCGTTCCCGCCGCTGATCGCGGGCGACGTGCTGTTCGAAATGGAGCGGCTGCTGAACTGGCCGTTCTTCAACGCGGAGAAGGGCGGCGATCCGCTGCTCTGGCAGCACCTGTTCTGGATCTTCGGGCATCCGGAAGTCTACATCGTCTTCCTGCCGTCGATCGCGCTGTTCGCGATGCTGATCCCGACGTTCGCGCAGCGGCATCTGCTCGGCTATCCTTGGATCGTGCTGGCGGCGGTGGGGACGGCGTTCCTGAGCTTCGGACTGTGGGTCCACCACATGTTCACGACCGGTCTGCCGAAAATCAGCCTCGCCTTCTTTGCAGCCGCATCGGAGGCGGTGGCGATCCCGACCGGCGTTCAGATCTTCGTGTTCATCGCGACTTTGTGGGCGGGCAACGTCAAGAAATCGACACCGCTTCTGTACGCGAGCGGAAGCCTGGCCGTGTTCGTGATCGGCGGCCTGACCGGCGTGATGGTCGCGGTCGCCCCGTTCGACTGGCAGGCGCACGATACGTATTTCATCGTCGCGCATCTTCATTACGTGCTGATCGGCGGCACGCTGCTGCCGCTGTTCGCCGGGCTGTATTACTACTGGCCGCTGGTGACGGGCAAGAAGCTGTCGGACAAGCTCGGCCGGATCGCGTTCTGGATTATGTTCGTCGGCATGAACCTGACCTTCTTCCCGATGCATCTGTCGGGACTGCTCGGCATGCCGCGGCGCGTGTTCACCTATCCGGAGGAACTCGGGATCGGCGGGCTCAACCTCGCTTCGACCGCGGGCTCGTACATGTTCGCAGCTGGCGTGCTGATCGTCTGCATCGACCTCGCGCTTTCGCCGCGCCGCCCGAAGGCCCCGCGCAACCCGTGGAACGCCGGCACGCTCGAATGGCTCGCGCTGCCCGACGACGAGGATTGGGGTATCCGCTCGGTGCCGCTGATCGAGAGCCGCTATCCGATCTGGGACCAGAAGAACTTCGTCCAGAAGGTCGACGAAGGCCGCTTCTTCCTGCCCGACGCGGAGGAGATGCGGCGCGAGTCGATCGTCACCTCCGTGCTCGACGCGCGCCCGGTGCAGGTGATCCGCCTCGGTACGCCGAGCGTGAAGCCGATGATGACCGCGGTCGCTCTCGCTGGCGTGTTCATCCTGACGACCTACCATCTGTATATCTGGTCGGCGGTCAGCGGCGTCGCGACGCTCGCCTGCGTGCTGTGGTGGCTATGGACCGGCACCGCGGAGATCCCCGAAAAGCCGACCAAGCATATCGGCCACGGCATCGAGGTGCCGCTCTATACCTCCGGGCCGTCGGCGCCGGGCTGGTGGGCGATGTTCATCACGATGATGGCGGACGCGACCGCGTTCTCCGGCCTTGTGTTCGGCTATTTCTTCTTCTGGACGATCCACAACGACTTCCCGCCGAACGGCGTCGGGCTGAACGGGCCGGGCGTGTTCTGGCCGATGGTCGCGCTGGCGCTGACCCTGGCCGGCTGGGCCGCGACCGTCGGCGCGCGCGAAGTGCATAGCCGCGGCAACATCGGTGCGGGCCGGGCGCTGCTGGTCGTCGGCATCGTCGCCACGCTGGCGAGCCTGTTCGCCGGGCTTGCCGGGCCTTGGTATTCGGGGCTCGATCCCGAACTCCACGTCTATCCCGCGATCGTCTGGACACTGGCGATCTGGACCGCGGTCCACGCTGCGATCGGGGTCATCATGCAGGGCTATACGTTGGCGCGCAGCCTCGCGGGGAAGATGACGCCGGTCTATGACGCGGATCTGCGTAACATCACCGTGTACCATCATTTCCTCGCGCTGACGGGCATCGTGACGTTCTGCACGATCGGCCTGTTCCCGGGGTCGCATGACGAAGCCCGAGCGGAAGCCCGACGCCGAGCGCAAACACTGGGCGCGCGACCTGAAAGTGACGCTGTGGACGCTGATCGTCCCGCCGACGATCTGGGCCGTGCATTTCCTGTTCTGCTACCTGTGGGTCGCGGTAATCTGCGCGAAATCACCGACCCCGGGGACTGCCTTGAACGGCTTCCCGCTCGCAACGCTGATCGCTACGATCGTCGCGCTGCTGGGGATCGTCGCGGCGGGCTATATCGCGCGGGTCCAGTCCGAGACACCCGGCGATCCGGCCCCGCACGAGCAGGGCACGGCAATCGACCGCCTCCGCTTTCTCGCGCTATCGACGCGGTTGCTGGCGGGACTGAGCTTCGTCGCGGTGATCTTCACGGCGCTGCCGGTCATCATCTTCGGCGATTGCCGGTGAGGCGCGCGAGCCTCGCACTGGGCGTCGTGCTCGTCCCGCTCGGCTGGGCGTTTGCGGCCGCACCGCTGGGTATGGTCGGGCATATGACCGGACACATGATCGCGGTCGCGGTTGCCGCGCCGTTCCTCGCTTACGGGATCGCCGGCTCGCGCTGGGACCCAGCCGAGCGCTGGCCCGCGATCGTAACCCCGCTCGCGATGTCACTGGCCGAGCTGGTCGTAGTGTGGATCTGGCACCTCCCCGCGCTGAGGCTGCGCGTCGATATGCAGCCAATGGCTTTGTTGATCGAACAGGCGAGCTTCCTCATCGCCGGCGTCCTCCTCTGGAGCGCCGTACTTGGCACACGCATTGGCGGTGCGACCGACCGTCGCGCATCAGGCGTGGCAGCCTTGTTGCTGACCTCGATGCACATGACCCTGCTCGGAGCGCTGATCGGTCTCGCCCCCGACCGCTCTACGCGATGATGGCGATGCATCCGGCTACACACGGCCTCGACGCACTCGAAGACCAGCAACTTGGCGGCGTCGTCATGCTGATGGTCGGCGCGGCAAGCTATTTCATCGGCGGGCTAGCGATGCTCGGCGGACTGTTGAAGACACGGAGCGCGACCGCATGACGATCCGGATTACCTGGGCGCGCGCCGCCGCCGCCATCGTCGGGCTGGCGCTCGCCGGGCTGTTGTTCGCGTGGTCGGGCGTGTTCAACATCGCCGCATCGTCGGGCCATTGGAAGATCACCGACTGGTTCCTCCACTGGACGATGCGCAACTCGGTCCGCACCTACGCCGCGGTCACCGCCCCCGACGATGCCAAGGCGAACGAGGGTCTCGTCAGCGCCGCCGGCCTGTTCAAGGCAAGCTGCGCCTCGTGCCACGGCGCGCCCGGCGTTCGTCCGCTCCCGGTGATGCAGGCGGCGACGCCCCCGCCCCCGACCTGTCGATCAACGCGCGCGAATGGACCGACAAGCAGATCTTCTGGATCCTCAAGCACGGCGTCAAATACACCGGCATGCCCGGCTGGGCCGCGAAGGACCGCGACGACGAAGTCCGCCGCATGGTCGCCTTCGTCCGCCTGCTCCCCGAGATGACGCCCGCGACCTATCGCTCGCTGACCGAAGTGCCGGGTGTCACCGATGCCAAGATCGCCACCTGCGCCGGCTGCCACGGCGCGGACGGGCGAGGTCGCAACCAGCCCGACATGCCCGTACTCGGCGGCCAGAGCCCGGCGTATCTCCGTGCAGCACTGGAGGCCTATGCGACCGGTAAGCGCCAAAGCGCGGTCATGGCGAACGCCGCCGCGACGCTGACGCCCGCCGAGATGACGCGATTGGTGGATCACTTCGCAGCGATGAAGGGTATCGGCAGCGTCACGCCGTCGGGCTCGACCGAGGCCGCGAAAATCGACCGCGAAGGCCTGCCGAAGGTCCAGCTCCCCGCCTGTGCGAGCTGCCACGCGCCCGGCAAGCCCTACCCCGTCCTCGCCGGCCAGCGTGCCAGCTACATCGCGCAACGCCTCCGTAACTGGCGCGGCGACGAGACGGTGGTCGACGCGCGGAAGTCGCAATCGACGATGCCGGTCATCGCCCGCCGCATCCCGGAGGACATGATCGACCCGCTCGCCCACTATCTCGCAGGCCGCTGATCGCTCAGCTTTTCGCGGGCAGCATCTCGATCGACATGGAACGCTCGCCAAGCAGATCGGCGAGCGCTTCGCCGGATGCGAGTGCGGTGTCGCCCCACCAGTCGCGGGCGTCGATCCGGTCTAGATAGCGCTCGGCGCAGCGTAGCGGGATCACGCAGCGCAAAATTGCATCCGTACCGATCCGACGAAACGCAATGGCCTGGTCGGCACGGATACCGGTTAACGC
Source organism: Sphingomonas sp. LR55 (assembly GCF_036856015.1). Classification (NCBI taxonomy): domain Bacteria; kingdom Pseudomonadati; phylum Pseudomonadota; class Alphaproteobacteria; order Sphingomonadales; family Sphingomonadaceae; genus Sphingomonas; species Sphingomonas sp. LR55. Next base: position 1,225,328 of record NZ_JASPFO010000001.1, on the reverse strand, counting down.
GATAGGTTCGTAACGTCCCTCAGAGAACAATCTCGGATGCGTCCGTCGCAGCCCGAGAAGCTGCCGGATCAGCGCCATCTTTGCTGGCGTTTCACCGTCCAGCGAAGCCTGAAGCTGCGCGTAATCGACCGGACGGCGGTTGTCGGGATCGACCAGACTGAGATCGGCGATCTCCGTGCCCTGATACAGATCGGGGACGCCGGGAACGGTGTAGCGCAGCGCGACCTGCGCAAGGCCGTTCGCCGCCGCCGCGGGTGCGATCCGCCCGACGAACGCGGTAATGTCGTCGAGGAAAGCCTGCGATCGCTCGGGATCGAGCAGCGCGCGTGCCAGCCCGTGACAGCGGTTCTCATACGCCTCGTCCGGCGCCTCCCAGGACGAGCGCAGCTTCGCCTCGCGCAACGCCTTTTCCTGCCACGAGACGATCCGCTCGGCAAAGTCCGACAATCCTTCTGTATCCGATGCGGTCAGGCCCTCGGGCCATGCGCCGAACAGCGTCTGCAGCAGCATATAGGCGTCCGCGGGATCGACTCCGTCGGCAAACGGCGCAGCGAGTTCGGGCCATCGTTCCACGCGCGCCCCAAAGATCGGGCAGTTCGCTCAACACCGCGAGCCTTGCGCGGACGTCTTCGCCCCGCTTGTGGTCATGCGTGGCGATTGCGAGCATCGCCGCCGGCCAATCGCGGGCGCGCTCGACCATGGCCGCGTGGAACTCGTCGATATCGAGCGACATGCGAGCCGCGTCGAAGCCAACGTCGTTGCGCGAGAGCAGGCGACCATAGCGATAGAAGGCGGTGTCCTCGACCGCCTTGGCGGCGATAGGCGCGGAGAGTTGCTGGAACTTCCGCACCGCCTCGGCGGCGAGCTTTGCATCCCCAGGCCCCTCGCCTGCCAGCCATACGAGGATCCGCTCGACCACCGCGTCCTCGCCCGGCGGCACAAACTGAGCCACGCGTTGGCGGACCGTCTCGCGAATCGCGGCGTCTGCTGCCGGGGCGGAATCGCCCGTTCCATAGGTACGATAGACGGGAAAGACCCACAGCAAGCGCTCGATCGCGCGGTCGAGCATACCACGCGTTAGGCCATCACATTCGGGCGTCGATCGAGCGAGCGCGACAAAGGCGTCGACGCAGCGGCGGCGCTGGCCATCGAACTGCCACGCTAGCAATTCCTGTCGCGCGCGCAGTTCCTCGGGCGCGAAGTCGCCAGACCTCTCGCTTATGTCCGCCCAAAGTTTGGCGAGCGGTTCGGCGCCGGCGGGGGCATGGAGCAAGGCCGTGACCTGCTCCATGAAATCGTACCCGCTGGTGCCGTCGATGCCCCAGTCGGTCGCGAGCGGTTCGCCGTCGGCAAGGATCTTCTCAATGACGATGTAGGCGGGGCCGGGTGGCACATCGGCAGGACGCTCGATCGCATCGAACCTCGCACGGAGCTGACGGCAATAGCCCGCGGGGTGGGTCAGCCCGTCGACGTGATCGACGCGGACGCCGTCGATCAGGCCCTCGGCATACAGGCGGAAATAGAGCGCGTGTGTTGCCTCAAACACGACCGGGTCTTCGGCGCGTAGGCCGGCAAGGTCGTTGATGGTAAAGAACCGCCGCCAGTTCAGTTCGTCATTCGCGACGCGCCAGGAGGCGAGACGGTAATGCTGGCGATCGACCAGCGCAGCGATATCGTCGGTCGCTGCGGTGGGCTGATCTTCGTCCCGGATCGGCAGGCGGTGTTCGCCGTACGCTTCGAGGACATAGCGGCCGTCGACCTGCTCGACCTTGAGCGCGCCGCTGGCCAGCGTTTCGGCGAGCGGATCGCCGAGGATCGGGAGCACGAGCTTCTCACGCCAGTCGATGTCGAAGTAGCGCGCGAATTCGCTGGTTTCACCGTATGCTAGAACATCATTCCACCACGAATTCTCACCACCGACAACGCCCATGTGGTTGGGCACGATGTCGATAATAACGCCCATACCGCGCGCGGAGTGCTGCGACTAGGTTGCGGAACGCCTCTTCACCGCCGAGTTCGGGATTGATCCGGGTAGGGTCGACGACGTCGTAGCCGTGGGTCGAGCCGCTCCGGGCGGTTGTGATCGGCGAGGCATAGAGGTGGCTGATCCCGAGATCGTCGAGATAGGGCACCAGCGCCTCGGCATCTGCAAAGGTGAAGTCCTTGTGGAACTGGAAGCGGTAGGTTGCGCGGGGGGTCATGCGGGTCTCGCGGCGTTGAGCGCGTCGATGCGGGCGGCGATTTCGGGGCGTTGCAGGAGCGCCTCGGTCGTGTCCGGCATGCGGCGGCGCCAATTGGGATGTTCGTCGATCGTGCCGGGCAGGTTCGGTTGCTCGATCAGTCCGGCGAGGTCCTCGATGGGGACGATCGCGAGTGCGCACGGGGTTCCAGCGACATGCGCGATCGCGGCGTCGACCACGGGGGCGGTGTCGTCGGGCGCGGGTTGCTCGGTACCGGTGCCGAACGCGGACCAGAGCGCGGCGCGGTCTTCGGCACGAGCGGCGCGGTCGGCGGGTTCGTCTGGCGAGTCGGATTTGCGACCGAGGTCCCACGTCCAGTCGATGTCGCGCCCGCTCCACCAGCCGGCGATCGTCGCCAGATCGTGCGTGCCGGTCATCGCGACCGCATCGCGCGACCATTTCGCAGGGGGCACGAAGCCGTCCGCGTCGCGCTCGAACCAGAGCACGCGCATGCCGAGCATGGCGCGCGCGTCCATCGCCTCACGGAACCCGTCGGGAACAGTGCCGAGGTCTTCGCCGATTACGATCGCCTTCGCCCGCTGCGATTCCATGGCGATGATCCGCATCATGTCGTCGAACGGCATGTCCAGATACGCACCCTCTGCGGCTGAGGCGCCTTCGGGGACGATCCAGAGGCGGCGAAGGCCGAACGCGTGGTCAATCCGAATGCCGCCGGCGTGTGTGAGCGCTGAGCGGATCGTAGCAATGAACGGGGCAAAGGCGGTATCCCGCAGCGCTTGCGGATCGAACCCGGTGATGCCCCAGCTTTGCCCATCCGGCCCGAGCGGATCGGGCGGTGCGCCGATCGACAGGCCGGTCAGCAGGTCGCCGCGGCGACTCCAGCCATGACTGCCGCCCGGGTCCATGCCCACGGCAAGATCCGCGATGAGCCCGACCGCCATGCCGGCGTCCTTGGCGGCCGTATGCGCGGCGTCGAGGTCGCGCCGCGCTAGCCATTGGAGGAAAATGTAGAACGTGACATCGTCCGCATGCTCCGCGACGAAGCGGCGGACGGTTGGGCTGGCGGGATCGCGATACTCGGCGGGCCACTGCTGCCATCCGCGTGCTTCCGTGGTTGCGAAGAAATGCGCGTGGAGGGCGTCGAACTCGCCATGGCGTTCAAGGTCGTCGCCACCTTGTCGCCTGAATACCGTTAAGGCTTCTTCAATCGGTGGAAGCACTTGGTCGAAGCTCTTGCGTAGTCGCGCGAGCTTTTCGGGGATCGCGGCGTGCCAGTCGATCAGTTCGGGGCAGTCGCGGCTGTCGAACTTTGCACCAAATGCCGCCGGGTCACCGTAGAGCCCGTTGAGGAACTGCCGGCTTGAGGGTGCGTAGGGGCTGTATCGGCTGGCGTCGGCGGGGAACAACGCGTGCGTCGGGCTGATCGCGAGGGCATCGGCGCCGCGCTGGCCAAAGGCTCGGGCGGCGTCTGCGAGCGAAACGAAGTCACCGAACGCCTTCGGCGCATCGGTGCGCAGGCTCGGGATCTGGACGGCGGGCGCCCAGAGTTTGCGGCCCGGTAGCGCATCGGCGATCGTGTAGCAGCGGCGCGGCGCGACGAGAATGTCGATGACTTCGCCATTGATTTCAAGCTTGTGGTAGCCGCTTTTGCTTATCGGCCTCAACTCACCGTTATCGACCGTGACGGAGCGCGTCGTACCGTCCTCGAACGTAAGTTCGGCGTTGCCTAATACCTTCGGTGTCAGCCGGATCGGGTCTTCCACATCGACGGACAAGAAACGGACACCTTGCGCGTTTCGCGCTTCGATCGCGGCGAGGCTTTCGGCGATCTGCTTTTCGCTTCCGGACGGATGGCCCAGGCAGTTCAGGATCGCCCGCAGCGCATCGTCGGCGACGGTCAGGCGACGACCCGCTGCGTCCTGCCATTCGGGTTGCAGGCCGGCCGCGACAGCGAGTGTTCGCAGGCTGCTCATCGATCCAGCCATACTGCCACGCTAGCAGCCTCCCCCGGTTCGCCCTCGGCGAAAATCGGCGAAACCTCTAGTGGAGGAAAACCAACGACATCGTTGCCGAGGTTGAGTGCAATTGTCAGGATAGCGCCGTCACCCATCCGCCAGCGCGCGACGACCGCCCCCTTCCCGATCGCCTCGGCGCCGATTGCGGTCGTGTCGCGCAGGCGGGGGATGATCTGCTCGTGTCGGATCTTGAGCAGGGCGCGGTACAGGTCCTGCCACTCGGCCGCATCGGCGCCGGGCCGTGCTCGCGATTGGAGGAAGGTTTCGTGTGCGTTGGGGTCTGGGATCGCCTCGCGCGCTTCGGGGTCGGCGAAGGCCGCGAACTTGGCGAACTCTTTCCGTCTGCCTTCGCGAACCGCGTCCGCTAGCTCGTCGTGAAAGTCGGTGAAGAACAGGAACGGGCTTTCGCTGCCGTGGTCGTCGCCAATGAACAGCAACGGGATCTGCGGGCCGAGCAGGAGCAGCGCGGTGGCCGCACGAAGCTTCTGGCGGTCGGCGAGCAGCGTCAGGCGCTCGCCCATCGCGCGGTTGCCGATCTGGTCGTGGTTCTGGAGGAACGCGACGAATGCAGTCGGCGACAAATGCGCGCTGGGCTTGCCGCGCGGCTTGCCGTCATGGTTGGGCGAGCCTTCGCCCTGGTAGATGAAGCCTTCGCCGAGGCAGCGCGCGAGGCGCTCGGCGGGGCGGTCGGCAAAGTCGGCGTAATAGGCGCTCGTCTCGCCGGTGAGCAGGACGTGGAGGACGTTGTGGAAGTCGTCGTTCCACTGGGCGTCGAACGCAGCGGGGTGGAGGCGCTCGGCGTCGTTGCCCTCGTTTTCGAGGACGAGGTGGACGTGGCGACCTTTGGTCTTCTCGCGCAGTTCGGCGGCCATCGCGTCGAGGAACGCGTTGTTCGCGATCGCGTGGACCGCGTCGAAGCGGAGGCCGTCGAAGCGGTAGTCGTTCAGCCACATCAGCGCGTTGTCGACGAAATAGCGGTGGACCGGCGCCTGGTCGACCGCGACCGCGCCGCCCCAAGGGGTGTCGACTTCGGGGTGGAAGAAGCCCTTCGCATAGTCTCCGAGGTAGTTTCCGTCGGGGCCGAAGTGATTGAAAACCACGTCGAGGAACACGGCCAAGCCGAGCTCGTGGGCGCGATCGACCAGCGCCTTCAGCTCGTCGGGCGTGCCGTAGCTCTCGGCGGGGGCGTAGGGCAGCACGCCGTCATAGCCCCAGTTGCGGGTACCGCCGAACGCGTTGACGGGCATGAGTTCGATCGCGGTGATGCCCAGCGCGGCGATCGCCGCGAGGTGGTCCGCGACGCCTGCGAAGCCGCCGAGCGTGCCGACATGGACCTCCTGGATGACCATTTCTTCCCACGGGCGCCCGCGCCAGTCCGGGGTGCGCCAGTCATAGGCGTGTTCGACAACCACGCTCCAACCATGAACGCCGCCGTCCTGTGCACGCGAAGCCGGATCGGGAACAGTCAGATCGTGCGCGAGCCGGAACCGGTACCGTGCGCCCGCACCGACCGGGGCCTTAGCACTAAACCAGCCCCCCTCGCTGCTCATGGGAACCGCGTTGCCCTCAGCGATCTCCAGCGTCACCGCATCGCGATCGGGAGCCCAGAGGCGGAAGGTCGTCCCGTCCTCGGCGAGTATCGGTCCCCAGGCCGTCATGCTGCTGCGATCGTCCATGTCAGCAACGCCGCACCCTGCGGGGAGCTCATAGCTGTCCTTGATCGGCGTCGCCGGCTGGTCGGTCCTGCTGCTGTCGATCAGCACGGTGCGCTCGACGTCGGCCGGGGGCGGCATGTGGAAGGTCAGCGGGCCTTCCGAGGCGTTCAGGAACAGCGAGATCACTTGCACCTCGCCCGAGTCCCGCTCGCACGCGCGGCGCATCACCAGCGCGCGGCCGTTGGTGTTCTCCCAATCTTCCGAAGTCAGTTGCAGACCGCGTTCATCCCACCATTCGATGTCCTTGAGGCCTTCCGCAGGCGTGTCGTCGCCGTAGAGGAAGTTGCCCGCGCGGAGCATCGGGTAGTCGCGGCGGAGCGCGATCAGCCGCGCGGTGAAGTCGATTAGCGCATCGCCTTCGGGAGACTTCGCCTTCTCCCAATCGAGCCAGCTGATCTCGTTGTCTTGGCAATACGCGTTGTTGTTGCCGTTCTGCGTGCGGCCGAACTCGTCACCCGCGACCAGCATCGGCGTGCCGAGCGAGGCGAACAGCGTAGTCAGCATCGAGCGCATCACGCGCGACCGGGTCTCTAGGATCGCCGGGTCTTCGGTCGGGCCTTCCACGCCCCAGTTGCGGGAGCAGTTGTTCGAGTGGCCGTCGTTGTTGTCTTCACCGTTCGCTTCGTTGTGGCGTTCCTCGTAGGCGACGGTGTCGGCAAGCGTGTAGCCGTCATGCGCGCCGAGCAGGTTGACGCTCGCCCAGGGGCGGCGTGCGCGGCGGTCGAACAGGTCGGCCGAGCCGGTCAGGCGTGCGGCGAGATCGGCGCGCTGCGCATGGTCGCCGCGCCAGAACTTCCGCACGGTATCGCGGTACTTGTCGTTCCACTCGGCGAAACCGGGGAAGTTGCCGAGCTGGTAGCCGCCGGGGCCGATGTCCCACGGCTCGGTGATAAGCTTCAGCCTGCCGAGCACCGCGTCCTGGCGGAGCACGTCGAAAAAGCCCGCGCCGGGATCGAAGCCGGTGTCCGTGCGGCCGAGCGTCAGGCCGAGATCGAAGCGGAAGCCGTCGATCCCGAAGCTGGTCGCCCAGTAACGGAGAGAATCCGCGACCATCTGGATCACGCGCGCCTTGGTGAGGTTCAGCGTGTTGCCGGTGCCGGTGTCGTTGATCGAGTAGCGGGGGTCGTCCTTGACCAAGCGGTAGTAGCTGGCGTTGTCGAGCCCGCGCCAGGACAGCGTGGGGCCTTGTTCGGAGCCTTCGCAGGTGTGGTTGTAGACGACGTCGAGGATCACCTCGATCCCGGCAGCGTGGAGGCGGCGGATCGAGCGGCGGAGTTCGTCGTGGCTGTCGGTCGCGAAGAACGAGCGCTCGGGCGTGAAGAAGTTGAGGGTGTTGTAGCCCCAGTAGTTGCGCAGTCCCTTCTCCTGGAGAAAGCGGTCCTGAATGTAGGTGTGGATCGGCAGCAGCTCGATCGCGGTGACGCCGAGGCGCTTGAGGTGATCGATGACCTTGGGGTTGCCGAGCGCCGCGAAGGTGCCGCGTTCGGAGGGCTGGACCTCCTCGAACAGCTTGGTCAGGCCCTTGGTATGCGCCTCGTAGATGACCGTCTCGGACCAGGGCGTGTTCGGGCGCACGTCACGCGACCAGTCGAAATGGCTATCGGTCACGACCCCCTTGGGCATCGTCAGCGCGCTGTCGCGCTTGTCGAAGCTTAGATCCGCGCGCGGCGACTTCACCTGATATCCGTACATCGCGTCGGTCCAGCGGAGTTCGCCGATCATCTGCTTGGCGTACGGGTCGAGCAGCAGCTTGTTCGGGTTGAAGCGGTGGCCTTCCTCGGGCGCGTACCGGCCGTGCGCGCGGAAGCCGTAGACGAGACCGGGCTGCGCGTCGGGAAGGTAGCCGTGCCAGACTTCGTCCGTCCATTCGGGGAGCGCATAACGCTTCAGCTCGCGGCGACCGGTCTCGTCATAGACACAGAGCTCGATCTTCTCGGCATTGGCGGAATAGACCGCGAAATTAACGCCGAGACCGTCGAAGGTCGCACCGAGCGGATAGGCCGAGCCGGCGTCGAGCGTGTCGGGCAGTAGATGCAACGTGAAGACCCCCATCTGTCGTCGCTGCCGCGGCTTTATCGCGGTGCAGCATTCCTTGGCGTGAAACCCGCCCGCTGGTTCCTATGTTCCGCATCGAGCAGCGAGTTTTCGCCGTACTCCTCTACGTATCAAGGGACACGCCGATGCCTTATTCCATCCGATCGATCTTCGCATGAGCGGGCCGAAACTGTTCGAGCCGCTCACGGTCGGCAACCTCACGCTGGCCAACCGGATCGTCATCGCGCCGATGTGCCAATATTCGGCGAACAATGGCTGCATGAACGACTGGCACCAGATCCATCTGGGGCAACTCGCGCTGTCGGGCGCGGCCCTTTTGACGATCGAGGCGAGTGCGGTGCTGCCCGAGGGGCGGATCACGCATGGCGATGTCGGGCTGTACGACGATGCGACCGAGGCGGCGATGGCGCACGTGATCGAGAGCGTGCGGCGCTGGTCGGACATGCCGATCGCGATCCAGTTGTCGCATGCCGGGCGGAAAGCGTCGTGCGAGGTGCCGTGGAAGGGCGGACTCCAGATTGCGCCAAGCGAGCCGAACGGGTGGCAGACCGAGGGGCCTTCGACGGTGCCGTTCCTGCCCGAGGAGAACGCGCCGGTCGCGCTCGACGTCGATGGGCTCGCGCGCGTGCGCGATGCGTTCGTGGCCGCAACGGTGCGGGCCGCTCGGCTCGGCATCGATGCGGTGCAGTTGCACGCGGCGCATGGCTATCTGCTGCATGAATTCCTCTCGCCGCTGTCGAACCGGCGCGAGGACGAGTATGGCGGCAGTCTCGAAAACCGGATGCGGTTCCCGCTCGAAGTGTTCGATGCGGTGCGCGCGGCGTTTCCGGCTGAACGAGTTGTGACGATGCGTGTGTCGGGAACGGACTGGGCCGAGGGCGGCTGGGATTCGGACCAGACCGTGGCGTTCGCGAAGGCGCTCGAAGCGCGTGGGTGCAGTGCGATCCACGTGTCGAGCGGCGGGATCACGCCGGCGCAACAGATCCCGGTAGGGCCGAGCTATCAGGTGCCGCTCGCGCGTGCGGTGAAGCAGACGGTGTCGATCCCGGTCGTTGCGGTTGGACTGATTACCGATTTCGAGCAGGCCGAGGCGATCGTGGGCACAGGTGACGCGGACATGATCGCGCTGGCCCGGACGATCCTCTACGATCCGCGCTGGCCCTGGCATGCGGCGGCGCATCTTGGGGGGAAGGTGAAGGCGCCACGGCAGTATCTGCGGTCGCAGCCTCGGCAGTTTAAGGACTTATTCGAGGGGTAACCCGCCGCCCCTGCAATCCTCCCCCGCCAGGGGGAGGTGGCGCGAAGCGACGGAGGGGGAGGAACACGCACCATCGGTTGCACCTGCCTCCCCCTCCGGCAGGCAAGTGCCTGCCACCTCCCCCTGGCGGGGGAGGATTGCTCGGCTCCGCTCCTGGGGGAGTGGCGATGCCTGAGCGCTCAGCCCGCCACCGTCATCACCGAACCCGAGTCCACGCGGATATTCGCGCCATTGATAAAGCTCGCGCGCTCCGAGCACAGGAACAGGATCGCCGACGCGACCTCTTCCGCCTTGCCGCGGCGCTTGAGCGTCATCCCGGGACGCTCCTCTTCCAGAAACGTCTCGATCGCCTCGTCGAAGCTCACGCCCTTCTCGTCGGCGCGCTTCCGCATCATCGTATCGGTCATCGGCGTGGCGATGAACGCGGGCGAGACGGTGTTCACCAGCACGTTGTCGCACCCGTAAGCCTTCGAAAGCCCCTTCGACAGGCTCGAAATCCCCGCCTTCGACGCGCAATAGGCGAGTTCGTCGACATAGGGCTGCACCGCGTCCTCCGAGCTCATCAGCACGATGCGGCCCCATTTCGCCGCGCGCATCGCCGGGATCGCCTCGCGGCAGACGCGCACCGCGCCCATCAGGTTGATGTCGAGCGTCGACTGCCAGCCGGCATCGTCGACGTCGAGAAAGTCGCCGGTCGCGCCGGTCACGCCCGCGCAATTGACCAGGATGTCGGGCTCACCGAGCTGCTCGCGGACCTTGGCGAACAACGCCTTGACGTCATCGAGCTTGGTCAGGTCAGCCTCGACCGCAATCACCTCGCCGTGCGCCGTCAGCTCCTCCACACTGGCGTCGAGGTCGCCGCCGGGTTGGTCGGTGATTGCGACGCGGACGCCTTCCTGAAGCAGCATCCGGGCGGTTTCCTTGCCCATGCCGCTGTCCGCGCCGGTGATGAGTGCGATCTTGCCCGTGATATCGAGGTTCATGCTGTCGTCCTTGCGTCAGTGAAAAAGGTCATGCCCATTCCCGCGGACCGTCGCTGTCGAGCGCACGGTCGAGGTAGAAGGCTGCACTGATGAGCGCCAAATGGCTGAAGCCTTGCGGAAAATTACCGAGGAAGCTGCCGTCCTGCGCGATCTCCTCGGCGAACAGGCCGAGATGGTTGCCGTGCGCAAGCAGCTTCTCGAAGTTCAGCCGCGCCTCGTCGAGCCGCCCTGCCCGCGCGAGACATTCGACGTACCAGAACGAGCAGGCGACGAACGTCCCCTCCTGCCCCGGCAAGCCGTCGTCGATCCGGTAACGATAGACCTGCCCGTCGTCGGATAGATCCTCGCCGATCGCCTCCAGCGTCGCGAGCCACTTGGGGTCGGTCGCGCCGACGAAGCGGACCAGCGGCATCATCAGTAGCGCGCCGTCGACCGCCAGATCCTCCGGCGCATCGCCGATCGCGCGGACGAAGCGGCCGAGATCGTCGTTCCAGAAGTTCGCCCAGATATCGTCGTGGATCGCCGTCCGGGTTTCCGACCAGCGGACCAGCGGCGCAGGAAGCGAACGTTTCTGCGCGAGCCGCACCGCGCGGTCGACCGCGACCCAGCTCATCAACCGCGAGTGGAGATAATGCTTGTTCGGCCCGCGGACCTCCCAAATCCCCGAGTCTGGCGTGTCCCACGTCTCGCAGACCTGATCGACGATCCGGCCGATCGCGACCCAGGAGTCATGCGCGATCGGCTCGCCGTATTTGCTGCCGAGATAGGTCGCATCGAGCAGCGCGCCGTAGATGTCGTGTTGCGTCTGGTCCTTCGCCTCGTTGCCGACGACGATCGGCGTCGCGCCCTCGAACCCGGCGAGGTCCAATTTGCGTTCGTCGGCGATCTCGCCGCCGTCGAGCGCGTACATGACGCCGAGATGGCCCTTCGAACACGCTTGAGCGCGGTCCATCGCCCAATGGAGGAAGCCGACCGCCTCGCCCTGATAACCCAGTCGCAGCAAGGCGTAGACGGTGAACGAAGAGTCGCGGATCCACGTCGCGCGGTAATCCCAGTTGCGGACGCCGCCATGCGCTTCGGGCAGGCCGAAAGTCGCGGCGGCGGCGATCGAGCCGTGCTTGCGTGAAGTGAGCAGTTTCAGCGCCATCGCCGAACGCTCGACCGTCTCGCGCCAGCGGCCGCGGTAGCGCGACTTGCGGCTCCACGCGCGCCAATAGGCGGTGTCCTTCTCGACGATCGCATCGAGCGCGTCGGTGTCGAGCGAGACGTCGTCGGGGTTGCTGAGGATCAGCGAGACGGTGTCGCCTTCGTTGAGGTGGATCTCGGCGGTCAGGTCGCAGCCATCTGCTACGAGAGTTGCTGCGCCGTGAACCGCCAGCGCGAGGCCGCTCTCGTGATCGAACCGCCCGCGCGATACGTCCGCATCGGTGGTCGTGACCGAGGCCGTGCGTCCCATCACGCCATAATCGAACCGCGGCGCACAGCGGACGCGGACCGTCGCCGACCCGCGCGTGCAGGTCAGCCGACGGACCAGCCGCGACGGCGCCTCGTCCTTGTCGTTGCCAACCGGCATGAGGTCGACCAGATCGACGCTCGCCGCGTTCGCCATCCATCGGGTCAGCAGGATGTTGGTCTCGGGCAGGTACATCTGGACGATGTTCGCATCGGGGAGGTCGGGCTCGACCGAGAAATGACCACCCTTGTCGCCATCGAGCAACCGCGCGAACACCGACGCGCTGTCGAGGCACGGCCAGCAGAGGTAATCGATCGTGCCGGCCGTATCGACCAGCGCGATCGTCTCCAGATTGCCGATCGCGCCGTGATCCGCGATCGATATGGCGTGCTTATCCCCAAGGTCAGCCATTATCGCGGAAGCCGGGATACAGGCTCATGCCGCCATCGATGGTGAGCGTCGATCCGACGATATAGTCCGCCGCGTCCGACACGAGGAACAGGGCCGCGTGGGCGACGTCCTCGGGGTCGCCGATGCGGCCGTAGGGGATCAGTTCGAGCAGCTTGTCCTGGTCGGCGGTCGCGCCTTCATTAATCTCGGTCGCGATCGCGCCGGGGGCGATGCCGTTCACGCGGATGCGGTCGCCGGCGATTTCCTGCGCGAGCGTCCGCATCAGCATCCCGCTGCCGCCCTTCGACGCGGCGTAGTTGGCGTGGCCCGCCCAGGGGATGACCTCGTGCACCGAACTCATGAACAGGATCTTCCCGATCGACCGGCTGAACCCGCGGTCGCCCTGCTTGCGGAACCGACGGACGGCCTCGCGCGAGACGAGGAACTGCCCGGTCAAATTGACGTCGATGACGCGCTTCCAGTCTTCCAGCGTCAGATCGGCATAGGCCGCATCCTTCTGCATGCCGGCGTTGGCAAAGACGATGTCGACCCCGCCGAAGCGCTCGACCGTCTCGTCGAACAGCTTTAGCACCGCCGCCTCGTCCGACGTATCCGCCTCGCACGCGAAAGCCTCGCCGCCCGCCTGCTCGATCGCCTCGACCACCTCGCGCGCCTTGTCCGCGCTGCTGTTGTAGTTGACCGCGACCTTTGCGCCGGCCTTGGCAAAGGCGATGGCGGAGGCGCGGCCGAGTCCCGAACTCGCGCCGGTAACGATCGCGGCCTGGCCCGTCAGGTCGATGTGCATGGCTAATCTTTCGCTGGGGGATATCGCTGCTCAACGCGTCCCTGCGAAAGTTTATCCCTCCGCTCCCCATCGACCAGCCGGCGCTATGCGTCTGAAGCCGCTCGGCGTTTTGCCGCCAACCTTTGGTTAACGGTTAGCGGGCATGATCCCGGGAGCGAAGGGATTGGACCAATGGCACGCCAACAGGATATTTTTACGCTGGTCGGCAACCGGATGCGCGCGCCTGCGCCCTGCGAGATCGAGTATCCAGCCTTTGAGCGGCCACCGATCGCGGACTTGATCCGGCGTATCGACCAGGCGCTCGAGGCTCGTCGAGCAGCCTGACCCCAGTCGACCGCCTTATCAGTCGTCCGCCCCTCAGTCGTCTGCCTCGTCGGACTGGCTCAACATGCTTGCATACATCTCCGCCGCACGTCGCTCGCGTGGATCCTTGAAGGCGAGGTGCGGCGCAGGCGCCTCGCCAGTCGCGCGAAGAACGGTCCATAACGCAAACCGCCGCCCCGACTCCCGCTCGGTCCCGAATGCGAGCGAGAGGCGGTCCCGCCCTGCCTGCAGTGCATCGGGATCGAGGGTGTCGATATCGGTCGTGCCGAAAAAATGATGCGAGATTGCGTCGAGGTCCATGCGATCGTCATGCCGTCGGCGCTGCCTTCGCGCAACACGTAGAGCCGCTCGCCTGCCCAGATAGCGCAGGTGTTGCGAACCGACCGTGCACCGCCTAGATGCGCTCACCGACTGACTTGGAAGAGTGTCCGAGTGGTTTAAGGAACTGGTCTTGAAAACCAGCGAGGGTGCAAGCCCTCCGTGGGTTCGAATCCCACCTCTTCCGCCAAGTCAGCATTATCCGGAAGGCCGCGCGGGAAACATGATCGCCGGCTGATCGGGTTGCCAGGGCGCAAACCGGACCATCGCGCGTGCGAACAGCGGCGAACTCAGGAAATCGGCAAGCCAGCGTTGCAGATCGGCATATGGCAGCGCATCGAAATACGCCCGGTCGGTTTCGGCGAACTGCCGGACGAACGGGAGTATCGCGAGATCGACGGTCGATCGCCGTTCCCCGGCCAACGCCGAGCTTTTGCCAAGCCGTGCATCGAGCCGTTGCAGGAATCGGTTCGCTTCGGCCCGGTGGTCGGTCGGATCGTCGGGATACCGATCGGCATATTTGTAGCGATCCAGATGGTGCTTGAACGCCCCGTCGTTGTCGGCAACCAGCGCCGCGTCGTCGGGCGTCATCCAACCGGCATTACCGCTTTCGACCGATGCCCATCGCATGATGTCGAGGCTCTCGTCGATAACCCGGCCGTCTGGCAGCACCAGCACCGGAACCGTAGCCTTGGCCGATACCGCGAGCATTGCCGCCGGCTTGGCCCGCAACGCCACTTCGCGAAGTTCGACCTCCAGCCCGGCGATCAGCAACGCTAGGCGTGCGCGCATCGCAAAGGGGCAGCGGCGGAAGCTGTACAGGATCGGTGCGGTCATCTGCCAGCGTGTACCTGATCTGGCGGGCATGATCACCGTCGCGCTGCGGGCCCGTCGGTCCCCGCCAGCCGGTCCTGTTCGCCGTGCAGCAATCGACCAATGATCTTCATGAGAAGCCGCGCGTTGTCGCCGAATGATACAGCCAGGCAACCCGATAGACGAAACAGGAACGCTGATCCGGGAGGGCGGTGCCTTCCTATTGCAGCGTGATTCCGGTGGTCGATACCATCTCCAACTCGGCCGTATGCCGGTCGATCATGTCCAGAAACGAGTCCGTATAATCGGGGTGGAAATTGCGCCGGATTTGATCAGCGTCGACGGTGTATCGAGCGCGTGATCGTCACTGATCGAAAGAATTTCGTCGCCAAATTTTGTCCCGAATAGTGTCGATTATTTCATAACGTCGTGTCTTTTCATTCTGTTGCGCACGTTGTAGTCACGCCCCCGCCGGGGGCCGTAGAGACAAGGACCGAGTGTGACCGATACATTGAACGCCGTTGAACTGGCCGCGGAACTGACCGCAGCGTGGCTCGCGAGATCCGAACACTCGTACGTCGGCCGACGACGTTCCTGCGTTTCTGCTCTCGATGCATGCTGCCGTGGTCAAGCTGACCGATGGCACCGATACCGATGTTGAGGCCGCTCCCGCGCAGAACTACGAGCCCGCCGTCACGGCGCGCAAATCGCTTGCTTCGCCCGATCACATCATCTCGATGCTTGATGGCAAGAAGTACAAAACGCTGCGTCGCCATCTCACCACCAACGGCCTGACGCCCGAGCAGTACCGCGAGCGGTTCAACCTTAAGCCCGACTATCCGATGGTCGCCGCGAACTATTCGGAAGCGCGTCGCGCGATGGCGAAGTCGATCGGTCTGGGCCGCAAGGCTGGCAGCACGGTCGAGAAGGCTGCCGACTCCGCGGTCAAGACGGTCCGCAAGAGCGGCAAGGCCGCACTCGATGCCGCCAAGAAGACGCTCGGCAACGAAGAGTGATCGTACGCGGGGAAGATTGCCGATCTTCCCCGCATCGTTCCGGATGGCCTACAGGCCGGGCAAAGCCAGCCGCAAGTTGGTCTTCGCCAGTTCGACGACTTCGTCACCGCGCCCGTTTAGTATCGCCTTGGCCATATACAGGCTGAAGCCCTTCGCCTGCTCCGCCTTGATCGATGGCGGCATCAGCAGTTCGTAGGACGCCGTCTTGACGGACACCAGTGCCGGACCGTCATGCGCAAATGCCTCGCGCAACGCGCTTTCGAGATCCGCCGACTCGGTGACGTTGATCCCCAGGATACCCGACGCCTGCGCGATCATCGCGAAATCCGGGTTCTCCAGCTTCACGTTGACGTCGAGGAAACCGCCGGCCTTCTGCTCGAGCGCGACGAAGCCCAGTTCGCCATTGTCGACGATCACGATCTTCACCGGCAAATTGAGCTGCTTCAGCGTCAGCAGGTCGCCCATCGACATCGCGAACCCGCCATCGCCCGACAGCGAGATCACCTGACGGCCCGGACAGGCCGCCTGCGCGCCGATCGCCTGCGCCAGCGCGTTTGCCATCGATCCGTGATTGGCGGAGAACAGCAGCCGACGCTTGCCGTTGACGGTGATGTAGCGACACGCCCAGGCGGTCGGCGTGCCGACATCGGCGGAGATGATCGCGTCGTCCGCCGCCAGATCGCTCAAGACCTTGGCGAGATATTGCGGATGGATCGGGCGCCCCGGCTTGGACGGCGCCGCGAGATCGTCGAGCCCCTTGCGAGCACTGGCATAAAGCTTTCGCGCCGCCTCGATGAAGGTGCGATCGGTCCGTCGCGTCAGCCGCGGCAACAACGCGGCCAGTGTCTCGCCGACATCGCCGACGATCCCGAGGGTCAGCGGCGCACGCTTGCCGAGCTGCGACGGATCGCGGTCGACCTGGACGATCTTCGCGTCCTTCGGATAGAAATTGCGATACGGAAAGTCGGTGCCGAGCATCAGCAGCAGGTCGCCATTCTCCATCGCCTGATAGCCCGATGAGAAGCCGATCAGACCGGTCATGCCGACGTCGAACGGATTGTCCCACTCGACATGCTCCTTGCCGCGCAGGGCATGGACCACGGGCGCACCGAGCGTGTCCGCCAATGCGACGACGGCGTCATGCTGCCCGGCACAGCCGGCGCCGGCCAGGATCGTCACCGTCTTGGCCTCGTCGAGCAACGTCACCAGCGTATCGATATCGCCCGCATTGGGCACGATCCGCGGCGGATTGAGCCGAGGGAATGTCCCGCTCGCCCCCTTCGGCGCATCGAGCAGCGCGACATCGCCCGGAACGACGATCACCGCGACGCCACGCTTGCCGATCGCCGCGCGCATCGCCCGGTGCATCACCTCCGGCATCTGCGCCGGGTTGGTAACAAGCTCGACGAAGTGGCTGCATTCGCGGAAGAGTTCCTGCGGATGCGTCTCCTGAAAATAGCCGAGGCCGATCTCCGACGACGGGATATGCGCAGCGATCGCCAGCACCGGCACGTGGTTCCGGTGGCAATCGAACAGACCATTGATGAGATGCAGGTTGCCCGGCCCACAACTGCCCGCACATACCGCAAGCTCACC
This sequence comes from Sphingomonas sp. LR55, assembly GCF_036856015.1. Classification (NCBI taxonomy): domain Bacteria; kingdom Pseudomonadati; phylum Pseudomonadota; class Alphaproteobacteria; order Sphingomonadales; family Sphingomonadaceae; genus Sphingomonas; species Sphingomonas sp. LR55. The sequence continues at coordinate 1,208,386 of NZ_JASPFO010000001.1, read as the reverse complement.
GGTGATCGCGGCTTCGGCGCCCGCGGCGAAGGCGGCCACCTCCTCATGACGGGTCATCATCCAGTCGATCTTGCCCATCTTCCGAAGCGTTTCGTTGAGCCCGTTAAGGCTGTCCCCGGTGACGCCCCAGATCCGCTTGACGCCGGCATCGGCGAGCGTGAGTGCCATGATATCCGCGATCGTATGAGCCATTGCGCGCTGTTTCCCATGTGATGACCCGCAGGCTTTTTCGTGACCGCTCGTCGACGGGCCTATGCGGTGGTCATCAACGCAAAGCGTCGCCGACGCGATCGGTTCCGTGCCAGCGCGGATCTAACCTAGCGCAAGATCTCCAGCGTCGCCCGCACGACCCTGGGTGTTGCGAAACGGACACGCGGAGATCGCTAAATCGACCTGTCGAAAGGGGCCGACCCGGAATTACCGGCTAGACATCAAACCGTCATCGAAACGTCGCTGCCCGGTAACCTGCCACGTCGATGGGCGCTGAGAGCGCTGCGTCATGGCAGCGCAGGGGACCATTATGAACCGTCTATCCGGCCTTCTCGCCAGTGTTGCCGTGCTCGCGATCGCCGCACCTGCCGTCGCACAGACCACCGCCGATGCTTCGGCTCCGGTCACGCAAGCCGATCAGACGGTGCCGGCCGATAGCGCGGGCGCCGACGGCTCGCAGGGCACCCCCGCCGACATCGTCGTGCTCGGCTTCGGCCAGAGCCGCCAGGTGCAGAGCGTCAGCGCGGTCGATCTCGCGCGCCTGACCCCCGGTTCGAGTCCGTTGAAGGCGATCGAGAAACTCCCCGGCGTCAATTTCCAGGCGTCGGACCCGTTCGGCGCGTATGAATGGGCGGTCCGCATATCACTGCGCGGGTTCAACCAGAACCAGCTCGGCTTCACGCTCGACAGCGTACCGCTCGGCGACATGAGCTACGGCAACGTCAACGGCCTCCACATCAGCCGCGCGATCATCTCCGAGAACGTCGCGCGCACCGAAGTCGCGCAGGGCGCCGGCGCGCTCGGCACCGCCTCGACCAGCAACCTCGGCGGCACGATCCAGTTCTTCAGCGACAAGCCCCGCGACACGCTCAACGTCACTGGCGGCGGCACCTATGGCTCCGACAACACGTATCGCGGCTATGCCCGGCTCGACACTGGCGATCTCGGCGGCGGCCTCAAGGGCTATCTGAGCTATGGCTACCTCACCACCGACAAGTGGAAGGGCGACGGCGTCCAGCGCCAGCACCAGGCGAACGGCAAGATCGTCAAGGATCTAGGCAGCTTCGGCAGCCTGTCGGCGTTCGTGAACTTCTCGGATCGTCGCGAGCAGGACTACCAGGATCTGAGCTACGACATCATCCGCCGTCGTGGCCTGCGCAACGACAACATCGCCGATAACTACCCGCTCGCGCTGCAGATCGGCAAGACCTACCAGAATCAGGCGGCGCTCGCCTCCTACACGAAGGCGAACAACGGCTCGTCGGTCGGCTTCGTCGCGCCTTGGGCCGGCGTCGGCACGACTTTCCCGACCGGGTTCGGCACCGTCGACGACGCCTATTTCGATGCCGGTGGCGTACGCCGCGATTATCTCGGCGGCGTGACCCTGAACGCGAACCTGACGCCCGAACTGACGATGGTCACGACCGGCTATTACCACGACAACAAGGGCCAGGGATCGTGGATAACGCCTTATTCGCCAACTGCGGCGGGTGCGCTGAACCAGGACGGCAGCGCGATCACCGCGCCCAGCCCGCTCGGCTTCCGCACGACCGAGTACAGCATCAAGCGCGGCGGTGCGCTCAGCAACATCGCCTATGAGACGGGCGCGAACACCGTCGAGGTCGGCGGCTGGCTCGAGACCAACACCTTCACGCAGGCGCGGCGCTTCTACGGGATGACCGACAGCGCGACGCCGAACCGCGACGTGCTCGAGTTCCAGAAGAACCCGTATGCGACGCAGTGGGACGGCAAATACGGCACCGACACGATGCAGTATCACGTCGAGGATACGCTGAAGCTCGCCGGCGACCGTCTGGTCGTCAACGCCGGATGGAAGGGCGCCTATGTCGTCAACAGCGCGACGATGCTGCCCGACACGACCTCCCCGCTCGCGGTCGGTCGCATCTCGGCGAAGGACTGGTTCCAGCCACAGGCGGGTATCCTGTTCAAGCTGACCCCGGCGGCGGAAATCTTCGCGGACTATACCGAGAACATGCGCGCGTTCGTCTCGTCGGCGACGACCGGGCCATTCGCGGCGACTCAAGCGGGCTTCAACGCCGTCCGTGGCCGCCTCAAGCCCGAGCGCTCGAAGACGGCGGAAGGCGGCGTCCGCCTGCACAGCGGACCGTTCCAGGCCTCGGCGGTCGGCTATTATGTCGACTTCTCGAACCGCCTGCTCGCCTTTGCCAACGGCGTCGGCATCCTCGGCAACGCGCCGACGCTCAACAACGCCGGCAGCGTGCGGACCTATGGCGCCGAAGTCTCGGCCAACTACCGCGTGTTCCGCCCGCTCTCGCTGTTCGCCAGCTACTCCTACACCAACGCGGAATATCAGGACACGGTCACCGACGCCTCAGGCTCGGTCCAGGTCCGCAAGGGCGATACCGTCGTCGATACGCCCAAGCACATGGTCAAGGGCGAGATCGTGCTCGAACAGTCCGGCTTCACCGGCCGGGTCGGCGCGGACTATATGAGCAAGCGCTACTTCACCTACCTCAACGACCAGTCGGTGCCGAGCCGCGTGCTGGTCGACGCCAGCATCGGCTACCGCTTCGAGGGCGACGGCCCGATGCACGGCGTCGCGATCGAGGGCAACGTCACCAACCTGACCAACAAGAAGTACATCGCGACGGTCGGCTCGAACGGCTTTACCGCGAGCGGCGACAACCAGACGCTGCTCGCCGGCGCGCCGCGGCAATTCTTCGTGTCGCTGAAGAAGGGCTTCTAAGTAGGCGGACGGGCTCGTGCGGCCGTCAGGCTGTCAGCACGAGCCCGTCATAACCGGGCTCGACCCCACTGGGCAATTCATCGCGCAACGTCGCGTAATCCATCGTGTTGTCCATATGGATCAGCGCGGTCCGCGTCGGCGTGAGGCGGTCCACCCAGCCGAGCACCGCCGACAACTCCATGTGCGTCGGATGCGGTCGCCGGCGAAGTGCATCGACCACCCAGATATCCAGATCTTGATACAGGGTGCCCATATCGTCAGTCATCACGTTGAAATCGGTCGCATATCCGATCGACGTGCCGTCCGCATCGAAGCGCAGGCCGGCGGCGTGGATGCTGCCATGCGGCTGATCGGTCACGCGGATGTCGATCCCGCCGATCCGCAATCGGTCCGGCAAGACCTCGGCCGCGATCGTCGGCGGATAGCCGGGGCGACCATGAAAGGCATAGGTGAAGCGCGCATCGAGCGCCGCCAGCGTGAACGGCCGCGCATAGCCGCGGACCGGCGTTCCCATCGCGTGGAAGAGTTGCCGCACGTCGTCGATGCCGTGGCAATGATCGGCATGGTCGTGCGTCCAGAGTATCGCATCGACCCGGTCGATATCAGCCGCCAGCAACTGCTCGCGCATGTCGGGACTGGTGTCGATCAGGATCCGGGTGCCGTCATGCTCGACGATTGCGGAAGCGCGCGTGCGGCGGTTACGTGGCTCGGTGGGGTCGCACTCGCCCCAGTCGTTGCCGATCCTCGGCACACCCGAGGATGTGCCCGAACCGAGGATCGTGATCTTCATGCTGCGACGGCTCCAGACGCTCGCGTCTTGGCGAACAGCGCATGGAAGTTCTCGGCCGTACGCCGCGATAATTCCTCGACATTCTCGCCGCGCAGATCGGCCAGAAACTGCGCAGTATCCGCGACGAAGCCGGGCTCGCCGGTCTTGCCCCGATGCGGTACCGGCGCGAGGAACGGCGCGTCGGTCTCGATCAGCAACCGCTCAATCGGCAGCCGTGCGGCGGTTTCCTGCAGGTCCCGCGCGTTCTTGAACGTCACGATCCCCGAGATCGAGATATAAAGCCCCATCTCCAACGCCTTGTCGGCGAAAGCTCCGCTCGCAGTGAAGCAGTGGATGACGCCGGGATAGGCCCCCTTCGCCATCTCCTCCGCCATGATCGCCGCGGTATCGTCCTCGGCATCGCGGGTGTGGACGACAATCGGCAAGCCCGTCTCGCGGGACGCCGCGATGTGCGCGCGGAAGCTCGCCTGCTGGCGGGCACGGTCGGAGGTGTCGCGGAAGTAATCGAGGCCACTCTCGCCAAGCCCGACAACCCGCGGATGCGCCGCGCGCGATCAGCTTCGCCGCGTCGACGTCGGGATAGGTATCCGCCTCGTTGGGATGGATGCCGATCGTCGCCCAAACGTCCGGCTCGCGCTCGGCGGTGCCGACGATATCGTCCCACTCGCTCTCGCGCGTCGAGATGTTGAGCATCGCCGTCACGCCGCGTGCCGCGCGCGTTCGAGCACCGCCTGCTGGTTCTCGACGAGGCCCTTGTAGTTCAGGTGGCAATGGCTGTCGGCGAGCATCAGGCCTCCGCGGGCATTTCGAGACGGGGAAACACGGGCGATGGCGGCGCGATCCGGAAGTCCGATGCGGCGATCCGGTCGTACCAGCCATCGTCGTCGATCGCGGCGTGGTCGCGCTCGGTCGCGCCGATCTGGTCGAGCACCTTGCCAGCGGACTCGGGCACGACCGGCAGGATCGCGATCGCGAGCATGCGGATCGCGCGGACCAGCGTGCGGAGTACCGCGTTCATCCGCTCGGGATCGGTCTTGCGCAACGCCCAGGGCGCCTGCGCGTCGATATACTGGTTGCAGGCGAACACGCCGCGCATCCACGCCTCGATGCCCTGCGACAGCGCGAGATCGGTGAAGCCCGACTTGAACCCGGCGCAGGCGACGACGACCTCCTCGATCAGCATGCCGTCGGCATCCTGGACCGTACCCGCCGTGGGAAACTCGCCGCCCAAGTTCTTGGCGATGAACGACAAGGTCCGCTGCGCAAGGTTGCCGAAGCTGTTTGCCAGCTCGGCATTCACGCGCATCACGATCGCCTCGGGCGAGTAGCTGCCATCCTGCCCGAAGCTGACCTCGCGCAGGAAGAAATAGCGCAGCGCATCGACGCCGAACGCATCCGCGAGCGCCATCGGATCGACGACGTTGCCGACCGACTTCGACATCTTCTCGCCGCGCGTCAGCAGGAATCCGTGGCCGAACACGCTCTTGGGCAGCGGGATGCCCGCCGACAGCAGGAACGCCGGCCAGTAGACCGCGTGGAAACGGACGATGTCCTTGCCGATCAGATGGATATCCGCCGGCCAGTATTTCGCCTTGTCGCCGGTCATGTCGGGATAGCCGATCCCGGTCAGGTAGTTAGTGAGCGCGTCGACCCACACGTACATGACGTGTCCAGGGCTGCCCGGCACCGGCACGCCCCAGTCGAAGCTGGTGCGCGAGACCGACAGATCCTTCAAGCCACCCTCGACGAAGCGCATCACCTCGTTGCGACGGCTTTCGGGACGGATGAAATCGGGGTTGGCGGCGAAGAGATCGAGCAAGGGCTGCTGATATTTCGACAGGCGGAAGAACCACGTTTCCTCGGCGGTCCACTCGACCGGCGTACCCTGCGGCGAGCGGCGATCGTCGCCCTCCCCGGTCAGTTCGGACTCGTCGTAGAACGCCTCGTCACGGACCGAATACCAGCCCTCGTAGCGGTCGAGATACAGGTCGCCCGCATCCGCCATCGCCTGCCAGATCGCCGAGCTTGCGGCGTAATGATCCTCGTCGACGGTGCGGATGAAACGATCATAGGAGATGCCAAGACGGTCCGCCATCGCGTGGAAATACGACGACATTTCGTTGGCGAGGTCGCGCACGGGCATATCGCGGTCGCGCGCGGCCTGGACCATCTTGAGACCGTGTTCGTCGGTGCCGGTCTGGAACAGCACGTCGCGGCCCGCCTGGCGCTGGAAGCGCGCGATCGCATCGGCGGCGACCATCTCGTAGGCGTGACCGATATGCGGACGGCCATTGGGATAGTGGATTGCGGTGGTGATATAGAAAGGATCGGCCATGCCGCGCTCCTAGAGCATCGCCCCGGTGAGGTGAAGCCTGCGCGGCCCGATCACTGGCGTAATGTCGCGACGATCCCCGCCATCTCGAACACGGTCGCCTGCGCATCGAGCGACAGCCCGATCGCCGCACCCGCCAACTCGCGTGCCGCAGCGTGCGCATCGAGCGCGGATCGCAGCGCTGGGCCCGACCGGGCCCGGGCGGCGTCGGCGATGAACGCCGGCGCACGGTCGAGAAATGCCTCGTACCGCGGTTGCGCTGCCTTGAGCCCGAGCGCCTTGGCCAGCTTCAACCGGCGTCCGTTATCCCGATCGCCGTCCTGCGCGATCGCGGCGATGGCATCGTCGATCGCGGCGATGTCGAGCCCGGCGTAGCGAAGCGCGCGACCCGGCGCGCCCTCGCTCGCCCGCACCAGCGCGGCGACCTCACTCTCGTCGGCATCGGGCTGCAACGTCCGGATCGCGGTCGCGACCTCGCCGTCCGAGAGCGCCTCGAACCGCAGCAACCGGCATCGCGACCGGATCGTCGGCAGCAACCGGCCGGGCGCATGGCTGACCAGCAGGAAGATCGTCCCGGCCGGCGGTTCCTCGAGGTTCTTGAGCAGCGCATTCGCCCCGCCCCGCTCCAGATCGTCGATCGCGTCGATCACCACGACGCGCCGCGGACTCATCGACGGCGTCGTCGCGAACAGCGGTTGCAGCGTCCGCACCTGTGCGATCGTGATGCTGCGCGCGAGATCCTGATCGGGCTTTTCCGGATCTTTCGGCAGTCGCGCGAGCACGCGGAAATCGGGATGCGACCCGGCCTCCATCAGTGACCGCGTCCGGTTCCCCTCGGGAACCTCCAACCCGGTCGACCCGCCATCGGGATCGGCCGCATCCGCCAGCATCCGCATGGCTGCGGCGCGCGCGAAACTCGCCTTGCCGACACCCTGCGGTCCGGCGATCAGCCATGCGTGATGCAACGACCCGCCGCGCATCGCCGCCATGAAGGCGGCCTGGGCGGCGGAGTTGCCGATGATTGGCGTCATGCCGGCAACGCCGTCGGCGCCGCGGTCATCAGCCGAAAAAGCCGGTCAGTCCTGCCCATGCACGCCCGAAGAAGCCGGCGACCGCAACGTCCTTCTCGGCGACCAGCGGCATCGTCTGCTGGAGACCGTCCGAGGTCGTCACGACGAGATCGGCGACATGCTGGCCCGCCTTGATCGGCGCCTTGATCGGCCCCTGATAGACGACCTTCGCGGTCATGGTCGGCGAGGTGCCGGCGGGCAACGTCACGGTCAGCGCCTTGGGTGCGACGAGGCCGACCGACGCGCTGTCGCCCATCTGGACGGCTGCGGTCTCAACCTTCTTGCCCTTCGCGACGATCGGCTTCGACTGCCACGCACGGAAGCCCCATTCCATGAACCGCACCGACTCTTCCGCACGCTGGCCCGCGCTCGTCAGGCCAGCGACGACCATCACCAGGCGACGGCCGTTCTGGATGGCGGACCCGGTAAAGCCATAGCCGGCTTCCTCGGTGTGACCGGTCTTGAGCCCATCGGCGCCAGCGACGCGGCCGAGGATCGGATCGCGGTTCGCCTGGGTGATGGCGCTGCCGCCCATCGTCTTGCCCCAGGTGAAATCACGCTTCGAATAGAATTGCTTGTAGAGATCGGGATAGTTGGTGATCGTCGCCGCGGCGAGCTGCGCCAGATCATGCGCGGTGACATAGGTGACGCCATTGTCGGGCCAGCCATTGGCGGTGCCGAAATGACTGTCCTTAAGGCCGAGTTCGGCGGCCTTGCGGTTCATCCGCTCTGTGAAGGCCTGCTCCGAGCCCGAAATGCCCTCGGCGAGCACGATGCACGCGTCGTTACCCGACAGCGTGACGATCCCGTAGAGAAGATTGGCGACGCTGACGTTCTCACCCGACGACAGGAACATCGTCGAACCTGCTGACGGACCATGCCATTTCGCCCAGGTCTCGGGCCGCACCGGCATCATCTGGTCGAGCTTCAACTCACCCTTCTTGACCATGTCGAACGCGACATAGACCGTCATCATCTTGGCGAGCGACGCGGGCGGCATGCGGCGATCCGCATCGCGCGCGAACAGGACCGCGCCCGACGACAGATCCTCCATATAGGCGATCGGCGCCGCGGTCTGGAACTGCGGCGCGGCGGCGATGGACGGGTGCGCCAGCGCGAGGGCGACGAGCGGTGCGACGATCAGCTTCTTCATGGGGTATTCCGTGAGCAAAAGGGCGGTCCGTGGGCAGGATGTGATGCAGGTCATAGCCGCGCCCGGCGACCGCGTCACGTATCCGTTGCGTGCAAATTCAGCCTAGCGCTCGACCGCGTCGGCAAGCAGCCCGACCGACAGCGCATAGAAATTCGAGCAGTTGTAATCGAGGATCACGCGGTAGTTGCTGGTCAGGAGATATGCGGTCGCCCCCTGCCCGTCCGGCTCGAGCAGCGTCGCCATCACGCTGTCGGCGGGCAGGCTGCGACCTTGCGGCGAAATCCCCAGCGCGCGCCATTCGGCGATCGTCCGCCAGCCGCTATGCCGCTCGAACACGCGCGGGCAGCGCGGCGAGACGAGCCGGTTACGCACCTGCGACCGGTCGAACCCCGCGGGCACGCTGACCGCGACACCCCAGGGCTGACCCGCACGCCAACCCGCATCGACGAAATAATTGCCGATCGACGCCAGCGTATCCGCCGGGCTGTTCCAGATATCCGCACGCCCATCGCCATCGCCGTCGCGCGCCAGACGCAGATAGATCGACGGCAGGAACTGCGGGTTACCGGTGGCACCTGCCCAGCTCCCCTTCAACTGGTCGCGCGTCACGCCGCGATCGAGCATCTTGAGGCCAGCGATGAACTCGCCCGCGAACAGCGACCGCCGTCGGCCTTCATAGGCAAGGCTGGCGAGCGACCGGAGCAGATCGAAATTGCCGGTATAGCTGCCGTAATTCGTCTCATGCCCCCAGATCGCGACCATGATCGATTCGGGCACGCCCGTCGTCTGCTCGATCCGCTGCAAACGAGAGCGTTGTGCCTGATAGGTCTGGCGACCGCGCGCGATCCGCGCCGCGTCGACATGCTGCGTCCGATACGGTGCGAACGCCGGCACCGCGCTGGGGTTGGAAGCCCCTGGCTGTTGCCGATCGAGATCGATCACCCGTTGATTAAGCGTCAGGCCGGGAAACACCGCATCCGCGGTCCGCGTGCTGACCCCCTCGGCAAGCGCCTGCTGCCGGAGCGCGACCATATAGGCCTGAAACCCGGCATCGTCCTGCGCCCGTGCCGGACTGCTGCCGGCCAGCATGGCGACGACGCCGATCACGAGATTGCGCAGCCGCACGGTTTTCGATGTCCCACCCATCCGAAGGCTCTGCCACAGACGTGCCGCGATCGGAACCTCGCATCGTCGCACCGGGCGCACGCACGACCGTACCGCCCTCGTCGGCGATGCTTTGCCCTCGGTCTTTCATCACGAAGAACACGAAGCCGCTTGCCATCCGGCGAAGGCTGCGGCTAAGGGCCGTCGCAGTCGGGGAGTGGCGCAGGCTGGTAGCGCACCTGGTTTGGGACCAGGGGGTCGCAGGTTCGAATCCTGTCTCCCCGACCATCTGCCGGTGCGGTTTCGGCCGCACCGGTATGGATCTCGGGGCCTTACACCGACACCCTCACCATTCGACACCGATCTTGCCGAAATGCTCGCCGCTCATCTCGAACGCGAAGGCGTCCGCGAGCGTGTCGAGCGAGAAGCGACGATCGATGACCGGACGGATGCCAGTCGTGTCGAGCGCGCGGACGAACGCCTGTTGATCGGCGCGACTACCAACGATTAGCCCTTGCAACCGCGCCTGCTTCGCCATCAGCGCGGCGGTCGGCACGTCGCCGCCACGTCCGGTCAGCACACCGATCAGCGATATGTGGCCGCCGATCCGCACGGCCGCGATCGACTGCGCCAATGTCTCCGGCCCACCGACCTCGACCACGTGATCGACCCCGCGGCCACCGGTCCACGCGGCGATCTTGTGACCCCAATCCTGGTTCTCGCGGTAGTTGAGCGTGAAGTCGGCGCCAAGCGCCTTGGCCCGCGCCAGCTTGGCATCGGACGACGAGGTGATCGCGACGATCGCGCCCATCGCCTTGGCGATCTGCAGCGCCCAGATCGAGACGCCGCCGGTGCCGAGCAGCAGCACCGTGTCGCCCGCCTTCAGACCGCCATCGACCACCAGCGCGCGCCACGCGGTGAGGCCCGCAGTCGTGATCGTTGCCGCCTCGACCGCGTCATAGCCGCGCGGTGCGTGCGTAAACGCGGTTGCGGGGAGGACGACATGCTCTTGCGCGAACCCGTCGATCCCATCGCCCGGGGTGCGGTTGAAGTCGCCGATCGTCGGTGGACCGTTCTGCCAGTCGGGGAAGAAGCACGATACGACGGAGTCGCCGGCCGCGAACTCTGTGACGCCGTCGCCGACGCGCTCGACGATGCCGGCCCCATCGGACAGCGGCACGCGACCCTCCGCGCTCGGCATCTTGCCGGTGACGACGCCGAGATCGTGGAAATTGAGCGAGCTGCCGTGGATCGCCACCCGGATCATGCCGGGGCCGGGATCGCCCGGATCGGCGCGGTCTTCGGGCTGGAGCGTGTCGAGGCCCACCGGGGACCGCAGCGTCATGACCTTCATCGCAAACTCCTCATCTGCGGATCACAACGCCCCGATTCCCCAAATTGTCCCGTCCGGGCTTACTGCGCCTTCAGATACCGGTCGAACCATCCGACCGATCGTTTGCGGACATCGGCGGCATTGGCGGGCGCGCGGATGCCGTGGCCTTCGTCGGGATAGATCACCAGGCTGGTCGGCACGCCCAACTCCTTCAGCGCGTGCCAATATTCGATCGACTGGGTCGGCGGCACCTCGATGTCGCGCTCGCCGACATAGATGAAGGTCGGCGTCTTCGCCTGCTTGATGAAGCTGATCGCGGACACCGCACGATAGGCCTCGGGATCGTCATAGGCGGACTTGCCGAAGAACGGGATCATCCACTGGTCGATGCCGTTGGTGCCGTAATAGCTGATCCAGTTCGACAGCCCGGCGCCCGCGACGATCGCCTTGAAGCGATTGGTCTGGGTGTTTGCCCACATCGACATGAACCCGCCATAGCTGCCGCCGGTGAGTCCGAGGCGCGCGTCGTCGACCGGCGCGATCTTCTCGACCGCGTCGATCCCGGCGAGAATATCGCGCAGGTCGCCGCCGCCGAAATCGCGGCGGTTGGCGGCGGTGAACGCCTCGCCCTGGCCATAGCTGCCGCGCGGGTTGGGCATGAACACGTAATAGCCCGCGTCGAGCAGCGCCGCCGGCCCCGATCCGCTACCGACATAGCTGGGCGTATTCGCCGCCGACGGACCGCCATGGACGATCGTGACCATCGCCGCTTTCCGCGCAGGGGCGGCCGATTTGGGGGCGAGCAGCCAGCCCTGGACGTCGAGCCCGTCATTCTTCCACGTCACGCTGCGCGCGGACGCGTTCGCCGGGAGCGCATCATTGTTATGCGTGATCTGGCGGGGTTTCGCTATCGGGCCTGCGAAGATCGCCGGGCCGTGCGTGAAATCCTGCACGGCGGTCGCGACGATCCGGCCGTCCGCGCTATAGGCGGCCTTGCCCTCGCCCGCCGCGAAGCTTGCCGGGCGGCTCCAGCTTACCATCGTCTTGCCGGTCGGATCGAGCGTCGCGATCTCGGCCGCGTCGCCGTGCAGGCGGACCGCACGCAGGCCACCGCCGGTCCAGTCGAGCGAGGTCACCGTCGCCTTCGCGCCCTCGGTCCGGTTGACGGGTACGCCACCCGCGATCGGCACGGTCCAGACATCGCCGCCGATCGAGCCGAAATCGCTCATCAGGCCGCCGATATACGCAACCGTGCGGCCATCGGGCGACACGCGTGGCATGTTGAGCTGCGTCGTCGGCTTGGCGATCGTGCGCACCGTGCCGGTATCCGCATCGACCGCGTCGAGCGTCGCCACCCACCAATTGTTGTCGCCATTGCCGAGCGCGCTCGTGACGACGAAGCCGCGGCCGTCGGGGGTCCAGTCATATTCGTAGATATAACGGTCCGCCGGCGACACCGGCTTGACCGTGCCGGTTGCGAGATCGACGATCGCGAGACGTTGCTCGTCGCTGGTCTCGCCGATCTCGCCGACTTGACGCACGCCGGCCTGCGTCGCGCCGGCTTCCTTGGCCGCGCCGAAGGTCGCGAGCAGCGCCAGCCGCTTACCGTCGGGCGAGAAGCGCGGTGCCTGGGCGATGCCGTCGATCGCCGCGACCTGCCGTGCGCCGCCGGCGTCCGCCAGCATCACCAGCGCGCGGGATTTGCCCGCCTCGCGCGCTAGGAAGGCGATCCGGCCATCAGTCGCAAAGGTCGGCGCGCCGTAGCTGCACGTCGCACAAACATCGATCGTCTGGACGATGCCGCCGTCCGACACGCGCCGCACGACGATTGCTGCATGCGTGGGCGTGACGGGTTCGATGCTGGCGAGACGATCGCCCGTCGGCGCGAGCGCGAGCGCGCCGTATTGATGCACCGGCGCCTGCGCGAACGCGGGCGTCGTGACGAGCAGCGCTGCGATGGCAAACCTACGCATCACTTGCCGCCCGCCGTCAGGCCGCGGTCTTCGAGCATCGGACCGATGTCCGGGTCCTTGCCGTAGAACGCCTTGAACATCGGCCCGTAATCCTCGGTATGGCCCTTCGACAGGATCATGTCGCGGAAGCGCTGGCCGTTCGCGCGCGTCAGCCCGCCATGCGCCACGAACCACGCATACGCGTCGTTATCGAGCATCTGCGTCCACAGATACGCGTAGTAGCCGGCCGCATAGCCACCAGCCCAGATGTGCGCGAAATAGCTGGTCCGATAGCGCGGCGGCACGTCCTTCGTGTCGAGCCCCATCGAGTTCAGCGCCTTGGTCTCGAACGCATCGACATGCTGCGGCCCCGCTGAAGCCGGCAGCGAATGCCAGTCCTGGTCGAGCGTCGCCGCCGCGACCAGTTCACCCAGCTCATACCCCTGGTTGAACTTCGCCGCGTTCTTGATCTTCGTGACGAGCGCCTGCGGCATCACCGCACCGGTGCGGTAATCCTTGGCGTAGTTCGCAAAAACCTTCGGATCGAGCGCCCAATGCTCATTGAACTGCGACGGGAACTCGACCCAGTCGCGCGCGGTGTTGGTGCCCGAGACCAGCGGATAGGTCTGGTTCGCGAACAGCCCGTGCAGCGCGTGGCCGAATTCGTGGAACATCGTCGTCACGTCGTCGAACGTGATCAGCGCGGGCTGGCCCGGCGCGGGCTTGGTGAAGTTGCCGACGTTATAGACGACCGGCTTGGTCTTCAGCAGCTTCGACTGGCCGACGAAGTTCGACATCCACGCGCCACCCGCCTTGTTGTCGCGCTTCCAGTAATCGAAATACATCAAGCCCAGCTCGGAGCCGTCCTTGTCGTAGACGGTGAACACGCGGATGTCCGGCTGGTAGGTCGGGATGTCGCGGCGTTCCTTGAAGGTGACGCCGTAGAGCTGATTGGCGGCGAAGAATACGCCGTCGGTCAGCACGCGGCTGATCTCGAAATACGGCTTCAGCTCGTTCTGGTCGAGGTCGTACTTGGCCTTGCGCACCTTGTCCGAATAAAAATCCCAGTCGGACGGTGCGAGCGGGAACGACGCGCCGGTCGCGTCGATCGTCTTCTGCAACTCGGCCGCTTCGCGACGCTGTTCGGCGGCGGTCGCAGGCACCAGCTGAGTCATGAAGCCCTTTGCCGCCGCCGGGGTCTTCGCCATCTGGTCGTACAGCGAATAGGCGGCATAGTTCGGATAGCCGAGCAGTTGCGCCTTCTGCGCACGCAACTGCGCGATCTTCTGGATCAGCGCACGCGTATCGTTCGCATCGCCGCGCTGCGACCGGTTCCAGCTCTTCTCGAACAGCGCCGCGCGGGTCGCACGATCGGAGAGCGAGGCCAGCGCCGGCTGCTGCGTCGTGTTCTGGAGCGACAGCACGTACTTGCCGGGCATCCCCCGCTCCTTCGCGCCTTCCGCCGCCGCGGCGACTTCCGCATCGCTCAGCCCGGCGAGCTTGGCCTTGTCGTCCACCACCAGCGCGCCCGCCTTGGTCCCGGCAAGCAGCTTCTGCTGGAAGTCGGTCGTCGCGGTCGAGATCTGCGTGTTGAGCAACCGCAGCTTGGCCTTGTCGGCATCGCTCAACTGCGCGCCGGCGTGGAGGAAATCACTGTGGTAGATCTCAAGGACTTGGCGTTGCTCGGCATCGAGACCGAGCGAGTCCTTCTTCGCGTACAGCGCCTGGACGCGCGCGAAGAGCTTGGGGTCGAGATAGATCGCGTCGCCGTGCTGCGCCATCTTCGGCGCCACCGCGCTGCGGACCTTGTCGAGCGCATCGTTGGTGTTCGCCTGCGACACGCCGAAGAACGCCTGGCTCGCGCGGTCGAGCGTCCGGCCCGAGCGCTCCATCGCCTCGATCGTGTTCGCGAAGGTCGGCGCGGCCGGGTTGTCGGCAATCTTGCGCATTTCGGCGATCTGCTCGGCCATGCCCTGTTCGAGCGCGGGCTGGTAATCGGTGTCCTTGATCTGGTCGAACCGCGGCGCCTGGAACGGCAGCGTGCTGGGCACGGTCAGCGGATTGACGCGACCGGTATTGGGCGCCGCCAGGAGGGTTGCGGGGCTGGCCAGGCAGCACAGGATGGCGGCGGAACGGAGCAGGCTGGAACGCGGCATCTTCAGACTCACAATGGCAGGAGTGATGACGCTCTTGTTGCATGGAGCGCCAAGGCGTTACAATGTCTCGTTATTGATCGTGCGGCAGCGCGCGACGCAGCGTGATCCGCGTCATTTCGGGTGGGCGGCCTAGCCGCAGCGCGAAGCCCGGCCACAAGCCGGTGCCGTTGCTGACGTACAGAGTCATGCCGTCGACGTCGTAGCGGCCCGCGACGAAGCCGCCATTGGCGAGCGCGAAGATCCGATCGAAGCCGCGGATCATCCCGCCATGCGTGTGCCCCGACAATTGCAGCGCGACGCCGCGCGCCGCCGCCTGCCGCGCCATCTTCGGCTGGTGGTCGAGCAGCACGATGGGCGCGGACTTGGGAGCGCCGGCCAATGCGGCGCCGAGGTCGGGTCCCGCCTGCCCGACCGCGGGCGCGGACAGATCGGTCACGCCGGCGATCACGAGCCGCGCATCGCCGCGCGCGAGCAGCACATGCGCGTTGGGCAGCATGCGGATGCCCATCCCCGTCAGGTGCCGCATCCACGCCGCGTAATCGAAGAAATATTCGTGATTGCCGGGGATCGCGTAGACGCCGTCGGGCGCGCGCAGATCCGCGAGCGGCGCGACGTCCTCCCGCCGCATCGCCACCGATCCGTCGATGAAGTCGCCGGTCACGACGATCAGGTCGACCCCCGACGCATTCGCCCGCTCGACGACTTTCCGTGTCCACGCCGCCGGAAACAAGCGGCTGATGTGTAAGTCGGTGAGCTGCAACAGCCGATAGCCGTCGAACTGCGGCGGCAGGTCGCGGATCGCAACCTCGATATCCACCACCGGCGGCACGCGGATCGCGTTGGCGACGCCGATCGCAGCGAGCAAAGCGGCGAGTGCAGCGATCGCATAGCGCACGCCGTCCGGGACGACCGTGCCGCGCTGGACGATCAGCATCACCAGCGTGCCGAGATCGACGAGGATCTGAAGGATCGCGAGCAGCAGGATCGCCCCGAACGCCCAGTTGAACGCAATGACGATCGCGCGGGGGAATTCGGGTGCGAACACCGATCCTGACGAGAGCCGGCTCCACGAATGATATTGCGACGCGAGCAGCAACAGCACCGCGACGCCGAGCTTGACCGGGATCGCCAGCGACAGCGGCCAGAGCCATCGGCCGATCACGTACAGGCACGGCAGCGAGAAGATCAGCTGGAAGATCGGACAAGTCCTTTGTCGGCGCGCCCCGCGGACCGGGGACAGCGCGCCTCGATAACGCCGGAGAGCCGCCTTCGCTGCAACTTTCTGCTTACCGATCCTCCCCCGCAAGGGGGAGGTGGATCGCGTAGCGAGACGGAGGGGGAGGAAAGCGAAACCGCTGTTCCGTGTCCGCCCCCTCCGTCGCCAAACGGCGCCCCCCTAGCGGGGGAGGATCAGACACTACCGCGAATACACCCCGATCAGCGCACGCCGCAGCATCCGGTCCTCCAGCGAGAAATACAGCGCGATCCGGTCGCCCTCGATCACCGTCGACGCGGCGAACGCGATATCGGTCGCCTCGCGGCTGAGCGCAGGCGGCGGCACGAGCATCGGCTCGATCCCGCGCCCGGTCACGCGCGTGAACCCCGGATCGAAGCTGATCCAGCCGATCCGCCAGCGCGCGTCATGCGTCGCGCCGTTATAGAACATCACCGGGTCGCGGTCGCCGACCTGGATGATCGGCCCGGTCGACAGATGCCAGTTATCCCAGCTGTCCTCGCGAATCCCGAACGGATCGGGCAGCACGGTCCACGGGCCCTTTGCGGTCGGGGCACTGGCCATCCCGATCCGCGACGCCTCGTTCGCGGCATATTCGTAGAACAGGCGCCAGTCGCCCGCCGACGTCTGCGCGAGCGTCGCCTCCTTGATGTTGCCCTCGCCCGGCGGCGCCTTGAGCACCAAATCCTCCTTCGCCAGCGCGGTGAGCTCGCGCCCCGCCGCGAGGATCATCGAGCCCTGCGCCCGCGCCGCATCGACGCCGGTATAATAGACCAGATATTCGCTATCGGTGACCAGGACGGTCGGGTCCTCGCACCCGCCGAGATCGGCAGGCCCCGGTCCCGGCACGATCGCCAGCCCCGGATCCATCTGGAAATGCAGCCCGTCCCTGCTCGCCCCGCCGGCGATGATCCCGGTCGGATCATGCGCCCCAAGCGGATGTGGCACCCCGCGGATCATCACGCGGTACAGCTCGCCTTCCTTCCAGACGAACGGACTCATCAGGTCCATCCCGTCGATCGGCGACGCCGCCGAGATCGTCACGGTATCGAGCTGCTCGACGACATAACTCAGCATCGGATCAGGCCCCTGTGCGACGGTCAGCGACAGCGCACCGTCGATCGTCACGGTCGTGCCGGTGATATAATCCGCGGCGGGCGACAGCAAGAACACGACCAGCGCGGCGACCTCGTCGGGCCGCCCAGCGCGCTTCCACGGGATCGCCGCTTCCTTCGCCGCCAGTTCCCCCGGATGATCGAGCGCGGACTGGTTCATCGGCGTCAGGATCATCCCCGGCGCGACGCCGTTCACCGCGATCCCCTTCGGCGCGAGTTCGAGCGCGAGCGTCGCGGTCAGCTGCGACAGGCCGCCCTTGGCCGAATCATAATCGACCCCGCCCGGCCGCGGCGCGCGTTCGTGGATCGACGAGATGTTGACGATCCGCCCCTTCGCCGCCTTTGCCTCCAGCGCGCGCACCATCCGCCGGCAGGTCAGGAACGGCCCGTACAGATCCGATCGGATCACCCGGTCGAACTGCGCCAGTTCCATATCGACGAGGTTGACGCCGGTCATGTTGAGCCCCGCCGAATTGACGAGCAGGTCGACCGTACCGAACGCCTTTTCGGCGGTGGCGAAAAGCTGTCCGACCGCCGCCTCGTCGCCGACATTGGTCTGGACGGCGATCGCACGGTCGTCTCCACCGATCGACGCGCAGACCGCGTTCGCTGCCGCGACATCCTTGAAATAGGTGATGACGACGCGCGCGCCGGCATCGCCCAGCGCCTTGGCGCAGGCCGCGCCGATACCCGATTCCCCACCCGTGACGATCGCGACCCGTTGCTCGAACATGGCTATTCCTGACGTCTGTTTTCTCAGTCCGTCGCAAGCGCTTAACCGGGGCGCGGTGCAAATGAATTTGCTGTCAGGGCCACGACATGATGCCGCCCTGCGACAATCTGCAATTCAATTTGGCTTTTTACCAAGCCTGTGCTTGATGCGGCGCAGTTCGGCGGGGCGACCAAGATCCCGCTTCTGGGAGGATAGGAATGCGCAACCGTCTGTTTGCAAGCACGATTTCGATGCTGGCCTTGTGCGGCGCCACGGCGGCGACGTCGCAGACCTATGGCCCCTTCAACGTCGTCGCGCCTGCGGGCGGCGATAGCGTCAGGACCGTGATCGGCGGGGAGCGCGCCGCAGCAATCAACGCGCAGAACTGGACGATGTCGAGCTGGATCGAGCCGAAAGCGATTCCGAACGGTAGCGCGCTGGTTGCCGGATTTGGCGACGCCGCGACGGGTCCGCGCCGCTATCTGGCGCTCGATCAGGGTCGCCCCAGCCTCGTCACCGAAGCCGGCGTGCTGGCCGCCAGCGCGCGCATCACGGCAGGCACATGGCATCACGTCGCCGCGACCTTCGACGGCACGCAGGCGCGGCTGTTCGTCGACGGGCGGCAGGTGGCGCAGCGTCGCCTGACGGTGGCGCCGGTCGCTCCGGTCGCGACGATTGCCCCGCGGGGGGCCGGTCCGGTCTTCGCAGGGCGCGTCGCGGAGTTCGCGTTGCAGGTCGGCGCGCTCGATGCCGCGGCGGTACGCACGCAGGCGGGCACGACGCCCGATCCCGCGCTGACGCTGTATCAGAACGGCAGCCCCGACTGGCCGGTGCAGGTCCGCCAGTCGCTCGGCCAGACCGTCCAGCAGGATGCGTGGACGCGCCCCGTTTCGAAGGCCCCTTCCCCGCGCCGGTCGCCAAGCCGCTACCGACCGGCCCCGCGATCGTCGCGGTCCGTCCGGGCGAATGGACCGTAGCCGGCTGGCAACTGGCCGAGGCACCCAAGGTGACCGCGCCGGGCACGACGCTCAGCCGCGCCGGGTTCGATGCCTCGCGCTGGTATGTCGCCACGGTGCCGGGCACGGTGCTGACGACCTTGGTCGACCGCGGCGTCTATGCCGACCCCGCCTACGGTCTCAACAACATGACGATCCCCGAACGCCTCGCGCGGCAGGATTACTGGTACCGTACCGAGTTCGATGCGCCGGCCGAAACCGCGGGCAAGCGTCAAATGCTCACCTTTGATGGCGTCAACTACAGCGCCGAGATCTGGCTGAACGGCGCACCGATCGGCACTATGAAGGGCGCGTTCGTCCGCGGGCGGTTCGACGTCACCGGCAAGCTGCTGCCCGGTCGCAACGCGATCGCGGTGAAGGTCTCGCCGCCGCCGCATCCCGGCATCGCGCACGAGGAATCGATGACCGCAGGCGTCGGCGAGAATGGCGGGATGATGATGCTCGACGGCCCGACCTTCGTCGCGACCGAGGGCTGGGACTGGATCCCGAGCATCCGCGACCGCAACACCGGCATGTGGCGCGGCGTGACGCTGACCACGAGCGGCGCGGCGACGCTCGGTGATGCCCAAGTCGTCACGACCTTGCCCAAGCCCGACAACAGCGTCGCGGACATCGAGATCGGCGTGCCCGTCGCGAACCCGTCCGACCGCGCGGTGACCGCGATCGTCCGCGCCGCGTTCGACGGCGTCTCGGTCGAGAAGCCGGTGACGCTCGCACCCGGCCAGACGACGACCGTGGTAATGAAGCCCGCCGACTTCCCGCAACTGTCGGTGCGCAATCCCAAGCTCTGGTGGCCCAACGGGTACGGCGACCCGGCGCTGCACGACCTGACTTTGACCGCGACCGTCGATGGCGCGACCAGCGATACCAAGCACGTCCGCTTCGGCATCCGCCAGGTCACCTACGACATCTCGCTGATGGACAAGGACGGCGATCTCGACCGCGTCGGCATCGACCTGTCGAAGGCACGGCAGCGCGGCGAGCGGATCGTCGACGGCACGCACACCGGCATCCGCAAGGTATCGAACGGCTGGGCCGCGAGCCTCGTCCCCGGCGCGGAAAAGTCTCCCGCGGTGACCCCGATCAAGGATCAGGACGGCCTGTCCCCCTATCTCGTCATCCGGGTCAACGGCGTGAAGATCGCGGCGCGCGGCGGCAATATCGGCATGGACGACTTCATGAAGCGCGTCGACCGCGCGCGCCTCGAGCCGTTCTTCCGCCTCCACAAGGACGCGCATCTCAACATTATCCGCAACTGGGTCGGCCAGAATACCGAGGATACTTTCTACGACCTCGCCGACGAATACGGCCTGATGATCCTCAACGATTTCTGGGAATCGACGCAGGATTACAATCTCGAGGCGCAGGATCCGGCGCTGTTCATGACCAACGCGACCGACGTCGTGAAGCGCTATCGCAACCACCCGTCGATCGTCGCGTGGTTCGGCCGCAACGAGGGCGTACCGCAGCCGATTCTGAACGAGGCGCTGGAGACGCTGATCGACACGGAGGACGGCACGCGGCTCTATATGGGCTCGTCCAACCGCGTGAACCTGCAGAATTCGGGCCCGTATAACTGGCGCCCGCCAGTCGAGTATTTCACCGAACACGCCAAGGGCTTCTCGGTCGAAAGCGGCACGCCGTCGCTGCCGACGCTGGAGGCGTGGCAGCGCGCGATCCCCGCGGCGGACCAATGGCCGATCAGCGACAGCTGGGCCTACCACGACTGGCACCAGACCGGGAACGGCGCGGTGAAGACGTACATGGACGTGCTCGGCACGCGTTTCGGCGCGGGCACCAGCCTCGCCGATTTCGAGCGCAAGGCGCAGATGATGCAGTATGAATCGTACCGCGCGATCTTCGAGGGGATGAACGCGCGGCTCTGGACCGAGCATAGCGGCCGGATGCTGTGGATGACGCAACCCGCCTGGCCGTCCTCGGCGTGGCAGATCTTCTCGTCGGACTACGACACGCAGGCGTCGTTCTACGGCGTCAAGAAGGCGTCGGAGCCGGTCCATGTCCAGATGAACCTGCCCGACTGGAAGGTGGTACTGGTCAACAACCGGCTCGCCGACCTGCGCGGCGTCAAGGTTACCGCCAAGGTCGTCAGCCTCGACAACCGCACGCTCGCCGATCGCACCGAGACGATCGCCGCCCCGCGCGAGGCGACCACCGACGCGTTCACGCTCGATCTGGCGCCGCTGCTGCAACAGGGCGTCGCGCTGGTCCGGCTCGAAGCCACCGACGCTGCGGGCAAGCGGCTGTCGACCAACTTCTACTGGCAGGCGAAGGACGATGCCGCGTTCCAGGCGCTCAACACGCTGGCCGCGGTGACGCTCGGCGGCACCGCGACCACCCGGATCGACGGCGCGGAGACGGTCGCGACGGTGACGCTGACCAACGCCAGCGCGACGCCCGCGATCGAAACCAAGCTGACGGTGATGAACGCCGACGGCACGCAGGTCCTGCCGGCGTATTTCAGCGACAATTACGTCTCGCTGCTCCCCGGCGAGACCCGTGATATCGAGATCCGCTACCCGACCGCGAAGGCATCGTCGCCCAGCGTCACGCTGCGCGGCTGGAACGTCGCCGCATCGCGCGTGGTGGCACGATGAGGGGTCAGATTCTCGCCGCAGCGTTACTGTCGACTGTCTCGGCCACGGCTTCAGCACAGTCGCTTGCATCGCCGGACGGGCGCATCACCGTGACTTTGGGCACCAACGACCAGGACCAGCCGACCTACCGGCTCGATGTCGGCGGGCAGACGCTCTTGTCCCCGTCGACGCTCGGGCTCGAGTTCGAACATTATGCCAAGCTCGCGAACGGACTGAAGGTCGCGACCATCGATCGTCGGTCGGGCACCGATCGCTACACGCTGCCCGCGGGCAAGGTGTCGCGCGTCGACGATCGCTATAACGAGATCGTCGTCCATTATGCCGAGCCGCTCGCGACCGGCCGCAAGCTCGATATCGTTCTGCGCGCCTACGACAGCGGGATCGCATTCCGCTACGCCATCCCGCGCCAGCCGACCCTCACCTCGGTGCGGATCGCCAACGAACTGAGCCAGTTCGCCTTCCCCGCCGATTATGCCTGTCACGGTCTCAATCTCGGGAGCTTCGGCACCAGCCACGAGGGGGAATATGATCCGGTGCGCGCTTCGGCGATCCGTCCGCATAACCTCTACGAACTGCCGCTGGTCTGCGCGACCGGGAATGGCGGACCAGCGCTGGCCTTTGCGGAAGCGGACGTCACCGACTGGCCCGCAATGTACCTGACCGGCACCGAGACCGGCGCGCTCGGCGTCGCCGCCAAGCTCGCCCGCCGCCCCGACGATCCCGATATCGCGGTGAAAGCCGAGGTCGGCACCGGTCTGCGCTCGCCGTGGCGGGTCGTCATGGTCGGCGCGAACCCGGGTGCGCTCATCGAGAACACATTGCTCACCAGCCTCAACCCCGCGCCGGTCGGCGACTTCTCTTGGGTGAAGCCCGGCAAGACCGCCTGGGACTGGTGGTCCGGCCCGATCCTCGCGGGCGTGCCGAATGCCGGCACCAACGACGCCACGATCAAGCGCTTCATCGATTTCGCCGCGCAGACGGCGCTGCCGTACATGATGATCGACGATGGCTGGTATGCGAACAGCGGCGACGGCTCGACGCTGCGTCCCGGCGCCGACCCGACCAAGCCGATCGCGGCGATCGACCTGCCCGGACTGGTCACGTACGGACGTCAGCGCGGCGTCGGCCTGATCGTGTGGATCCACTGGAAGCTGCTCGACCAGGATATGGACCGGATCCTCGATCAGGTTGCGGCATGGGACCTAAAGGGGATCAAGGTCGACTTCATGAACCGCGACGACCAGGTCATGATCGGCTTCTACCACCGTCTCGCCGCGGCGACCGCCAGGCGTCACCTGCTGCTCGACCTGCACGGCGCGACGCATCCATGGGGCATGACGCGGACCTGGCCGAACTTCATCACGCAGGAAGGCGTGCTCGGCGCGGAGTACAATAAATGGACGCGGCGGATCACCGCGCGGCACAATATCACGCTCGCCTATACGCGGATGCTCGCCGGGCCGATGGACTATACGCCGGGCGGGTATCGCAACCGCACACCCGCGACGTTCCGCATCACCGCGACCGCGCCCGAGGTCCAGACGACGCGCGCCGCCGGCCTCGCCATGTACGTGGTGTATGAGAGCCCACTCGGCAGCGTCGCGGACTCGCCCGACGCGTATCGCGGCCAGCCCGGCCTCGATTTCCTCCGCGACGTGCCGGCGACCTGGGACGAGACGCGCTTCCTGGCGGGTGACATCGGCGACTATGTCGCGATCGCGCGCCGCAAGGGAAAGCGCTGGTATATCGGCGCCATGACCGATGCCGCGCGCACCGTGACGCTCCCGCTCGGCTTCCTCGGCACCGGCAGATATGTCGCGCGTCGCTGGACCGACGGCACCGCGCCAACCGACTTGGTAACCGAGCGGACGACCGTAACCAAGGCAGACCGCCTGACCCTCGAACTGGCCGCGTCGGGTGGCGCCGCGGTGATCCTGGAGACCGAACGATGAAGTCCCTGCTCGTTGCCCTCTCGCTGGTTGCCATGGCCACGCCCGTCGTCGCGCAGACCGAAGACGCCAAGACCAAGGCGGCGCGCGAAGCCGAAGACCGGCTCCACACCGACTGGGCCTGGCTCGGCCGCTATCAACAGGCCAATGCGGCAGTCCCCGCCAAGGGCGCACAGCCGCGCGTGGTCTTCATCGGCGATCTCGATCACGCAAGGCTGGTTCGACATGGTCCCGGCGTTCTTTGCCGACAACAACCGCTTCGGACGCGGCATCGGCGGGCAGACCACGCCGCAGATGGTGCTGCGCTTTCGCCAGGACGTCATCGACCTGAAGCCGGCGGTGGTACAGATCATGGCGGGCACCAACGACATCGCCGGCAATACGGGGCCGATGACGCCCGACCAGTCGAAGGCGAACATCATGACGATGGCCGAACTCGCGCGCGCATGGCATCCGTGTCATCCTCGCCTCGATCCCGCCGGCCGCGAACTTCCCGTGGCGTCCGGGTCTCGAAACCGCCGACAAGATCGCGGCGATGAATGCTTGGCTGAAGACCTACGCCGCGCAGACCAACTTGACCTATGCCGATTACTGGACCGCGCTGCATGACGGCAAGGCGTTGCGCGCGAGCCTGACCTATGACGGCGTCCACCCGAACAAGGCGGGGTACGCGGTAATGGGCCCGGTCGCCGAAGCCGCGATCCGCTCGGCACTGGCAAAGCCTGCGCCAAAGGCGATCGCCCGGTGATCTTTGCGCTCGCGCTCGCCGCCGCTGCTCCGGCTACTTCTGGCCCGGTGGTCCGTACCGACGATGGACCGGTCCGCGGTGCCGCGCTCACCGGTGGCGGCGCGGTGTTTCGTGGCATCCGGTTCGCCAAACCGCCGGTCGGCCCGCTGCGCTGGCGTGCGCCCGAGCGCCCCGCACCCTGGACGAGTCCCGTCGACACGATCGCCGAGCACCCCGCCTGCGCGCAGCTGGTCTATGGCGACTGGAACCGCGCTGCGGCCCAGACCAGTGCCGAAGACTGCCTGTTCCTCGATGTCCGCACGCCCAAGCTGGCCGGTGCCGATACGGCTGACAAGCCCCTTCCCGTCCTCGTCTGGATCCACGGCGGTGCCAACCGCGCCGGCGCTGGCGGCGGCACGGTGGAATCGAAGATCACCGAGGCCGGCATCGTGCTCGTCAGCGTCCAGTACCGCCTCGGTGCACTCGGCTTTCTATCGCACCCTGCGCTCAGCCGCGAACAAGGCGGCCATTCGGGCAACTACGCACTGATGGACCAGCAGGCCGCACTCGGCTGGGTCCAGCGCAACATCGCGCGGTTCGGTGGCGACCCACGCCGCGTCACGATCGCCGGTGAGTCCGCCGGCGCGCAGGACGTCGCGCTGCACCGCCTCGCCCCAGCCTCGCGCACGCTGTTCGCGCAGGCGATCCAGGAAAGCGGCACCGCAGGCTTCGGGGTCGCGCCGCGGAGCCTTGCGCAGAACGAGCGTCTCGGCGCGCTGATCGCCACGACCGCCGGGCTGCCCGCGGTGGCGACCGCGGCCCAGCTCCGCGCGCTGCCGGTAGACTCTATCCTCGCCGCGCAGGATGCGGTCGACGTCCCCGATCTCGACGACGACAGCTTCATCTGGTTGCAGGCGGTGGTCGATGGCCGCGTCCTGACCGATACGCCCGCGCATCTGCTCGCCACCGGCAAAGTCTCGCGCGCGCCGCTGATCGCCGGCATCAACGCACGCGAACTGACGCTGCATGGCGGCCTGCCTGCGGCGACCGCGACGATCCGCCGGGAATTCGGACCGAATGCCGATCGCGCAGCGACGCTCTACGGGCTCCAGCCAGGCGGCACCCCGGTCACCGACCCGAGGCTCGGCGACGTGACCGTGCAGCTCGCCAACGACCTCACCTTCCGCTGCCCCACCGTCGCGCTCTCGAAAGCCCTCACGCGCGTCGGCGTCCCGGTCTGGCAGTATCAGTTCGACTATGCGCCACCGGGCGGCACCGTCAGCCACGCCAGCGAGCTCGGTTACGTCTTCAACCCAGCCAAACCGGGCGAGCCGCCACTCGCCGCCTATTGGACGAATTTCGTGAAGACCGGCGATCCCAACGGCGCCGGACTGCCGCACTGGCCGGCCTATTCGCTCGGCAAACGCGGCTATGTTGCGTTCCAACAGACCGGACCGGTGGCCCGCACCGATCTTCGTGGGTCGATCTGCGGGTTACGCGACACGCCCTGATCGTCCCCCGGGTCAGGACTTGATCAGGACTCTGTCAGGACTTGATCAGGATCGCATCGGAGGGGAGCATCCGGTCGAGGAACGGCAGGATCGCCGCGCCGACCGCCGGTGCATCGCGCGATAACGTCGCACGGCGGATCGGTGCGGAGGCCGGGATATTGGGCGCCGCGGCGGTCAACTTGCGCAACGTTTCGGCCGCCAGACGATCGAGGATCGCATCAGGCAGGCGTCCGCCGAGCAGGATCGCGGCCGGATTGATCAGGCAGTTGATCGCGGTCAGTGCGGGCACGAGCGCGGTCGACGCCTCCTCGATCCAAGTCTCGAGATGCGGCGCATGGGCCTCGGAGAACATCTGCGTCGGATCGAGTCCGGCGATCGACAGCCCCGCCGTCTCAAGTCGCTCGGCCAGTGCCGACAGCGATACGACGTCCTGCAAGACACGCGACGGATCGCCCGCCAACGGCAGGAAGCCGATCTCGCCGCTGCGTGCATCGGCACCGCGATAATAGGTGCCGTCAATCACGATCCCGCCGCCGAGCCCGGCGCTGATCAGGATGTAGAAGACGCTGGCGTGATCCAGGCCGCTGCCGAACTGCGCCTCGCCGATCGCCGCGGCGGCGGCATCATTGTCGATATGGATCGACCACGGCACGACGTCCGCGAGCAACGCCTGAAGATCGACCTCGCCCCAGCGCTCATACCCCTCGGGCCGGTGCGGCAGGACGACGCGACCGAGGTCGTCGGGGAGCGCGACACCGACGCCGAGCACGCGGTCGGCGCGGATCACGCCGCTCTGCTCGATCTCGGCGAGACCGGTCCGCACAATCGCGACGACGTCTTCGGGCATCGCGAACGCGATCTGGCGGGTGAATCGCGATCGGACCGTGCCCGCCAGATCGAGCGACACCAGCGTCACATGATCGCGGTCGATGTTGAGGCCGATTGCGAAGCAGCCATCGGGATTGATCCGCAACCGCACCGCGGGCTGGCCGCGGGCACCGGTGCGGCGGCCGGCATCGACGATCAGCTCGGCGTCGAACAGCCTGGCCGTGATATTAGCGATCGTCGGCGAGGTCAGGTTGGTCATCGCCGCGATTTCGCTGCGGGTGATGTCCGGATTGCGCCGGATCACCCGCAGCACGACGCGCTGGTTATAATCGCCCGCGCGTTCCAGGTTGGTGCCCGACAGGCTCGGCCCAAGCCGCACCGCACGCTCGTCCGCGGTAACTCCGCCTTGGACCGCCGGCTCGAAATCCGAAAAATTCAACCTCATCCCTCCGGTGATCTTGAAAGATCCCATTTTGGTATTGTCGATCGTCCCCCGTCACCGAACCCAAGTCAACATTCAAAAAATCATTTTGGTATTCTTCTGGAATGCCGTCAGCGCGTGGCGCCGCCCGCGGCAATCCAGCGGTCGATCTTCTTCTCCAGCACCGGCATCGGCAGCGCGCCGGTATCGAGCACCTGCGCATGGAAGCCGCGCGGATCGAACTTCGCACCCAGCGCCGCCTTCGCCTTCGCCTTGGTCCGCGCGATCGTCAGCTGGCCGATCTTGTACGCCAGCGCCTGCCCCGGGATCGCGATGTAGCGCTCGACCTCGGCGGTCGCGTCGGTCCGCGCCATCGGCGAGTTGGCGAGCATGTAGGCGATCGCCTGGTCGCGCGTCCAACCCTTGGCATGGATGCCGCTATCGACCACCAGCCGCATCGCGCGCAGCATCTCGTCGTTTAGCCCGCCCATCCGCTGATACGGATCGGTCTCGACGCCCAATTCCTTCCACAGGCTCTCCGAATACAGCGCCCAGCCCTCGACATAGGCGGTATTCCCGCCGAACCGCATGAACGCCGGCAGCGCAGTGTTCTCCTGTGCGAGGCTGATCTGGAAATGATGCCCCGGCACGCCCTCGTGCAGGAACAGCGTCTCCATCTCCCAGGTGTAGCGCGACGGCAGATCATAGGTGTTGTAATAGAACACGCCGGGCCGCGTCCCGTCGGGCGTACCGCCCTGGTACGAGCCACCCGCCTCGGTCTTCTCCTTGAACGCCGGCACTGCGCGGATCTCGAGCTTGGTCTTGGGCACCAGCGAGAACTGCTCCGGGATCCGCTGATAGATCCGCGTCTCGATCGCCTGATACCCCTCGCGCAGTTTCTCGGCCGACGCAGGCGCGAACTTCGCATCGGTCCGCAGATAGGTGAAGAACTCGGGCAACGTCCCCTTGAAGCCGACCGCCCGCTTCTGCGTTTCCATGTCCTTCAGCAGCCGCGCGACTTCGGACAGACCCAGCGAATGGACCGCGTCCGCGGACAGTGGCAGCGTCGTGTTCTGCTCGATCAGATACGCATACAGCTTCGCCCCGCCCGGGATCGCCGACAGCCCGACGCTGTCGCGCGCCTTGGCGCGGTATTCGTTGGCGAGGAAATCGCGCATCCGCTGTTCGGCCGGCAGGATCACGTCGCGGATCTGCGTCGCATACGCCTTCCGCAACCGCGCCTGATCCGCCGCGCCGACGCTCGCCGGAAACGTCTTGAGCGGCCCCGCGAAGGTCGAGCGCTCGACACCCTCCTTGATCAGATTGTCGAACTGGCCGATCATGTTGTCGACCACCAGCCGCGGCTGGACGATGCCGTCCTTCATCCCCTCGCGGAACAGCCCGATCGCGCGATCGAGCACCGCGGCATAGTCGGCATTACGCTTCAGGTTGTTCTCGTAATCGACGAGCGTCTTGAACGGCGCGGCGCCCTGCCCCGACGCGAAATCGGGATAGAAGGTCTGGAACCCCGAGAAATGATCCATCGGCAGGTCGCGCTGGATCTTGAGCAGGTCGGGCGCATAGCCGCGCAACGTGATCCGCGTATTCGTCTCGAACACGTCATACGCGATCTGGTCGACCGCCGAGAGCTTACCGCGATCGATCCGACCCAGCGCGGCGAGATCGGCCTCCGCCGCCGCCCGCTCGGCCGCAGTATACGCGTCGGTGAGATAGTCGCCGAGATGATCCGCATAGCGCAGGTCGCCGCGAAAGATCGCCGACACCGGGTTGCGCTTCAGGCTCGCCTCGTCGCTCGCGTAGAACAGCGCCTTGAGCTTGGTATCATCGGCGCTGTCGCCGGCCTGCGCGGTCGGTGGCGGCAACGCCTGCCCGACCGCCGTACTCGCGCCGGTGGTTGCAAGAAACGCAGCGAGCAGCAGCTTGATCGACACCGGCAAATTCCCCCACCGCAAACACGCGGCTATCAGCGAGGATTAGGCCGGGCATCCAACCGCTGCAAGCAACGCTTTACCGCGGTTTGACGAACTTCAGCGTCATCCGGTCGCTCTCGCCGATCGCCGCATATTTCGCGCGGTCGACGTCCTTCAACGCATAGCTCGGGGGCAGCGTCCACACGCCGCCCGGCCAATCCGCGCTGTCCTTCGGATTGGCGTTGACCTCGGACTTGCCCGCCAGCTTGAACCCGGCCGCGGTCGCGAAACCGATCACCGAACTCGGCTTCATATAGCCGCTCTTCTCCTCGGCAGCGACATCGCGCGTCTCGGGCAGGCGATGTTCGACGACCCCCAGCGTACCGCCCGGCTTGAGCATCTTGAACATCGCCGCGAACATCGCGCGCGCCTGATCCACGCCGCCGAAGCGCCAGTTATGGACGTTGCGGAACGTCAGCACGACATCGGCGCTGCCATCGGGCACGCCCGGCTTCCCCGCCTCGGCCGGGAACGCCGCCAGCCGAACCTTGCCATAGGTCGCGGCATTCTTGGCCTGCATCGCACGCAC
This sequence comes from Sphingomonas sp. LR55, assembly GCF_036856015.1. Taxonomy (NCBI): domain Bacteria; kingdom Pseudomonadati; phylum Pseudomonadota; class Alphaproteobacteria; order Sphingomonadales; family Sphingomonadaceae; genus Sphingomonas; species Sphingomonas sp. LR55. Next base: position 1,178,910 of record NZ_JASPFO010000001.1, on the reverse strand, counting down.
GCCGTTAAGACCCTTCTCCCACGGCCCTGCTGCGTAATAGGCGCCGCCGCGCGCGGTCAGCGGCGCGAGGATCTCGGTATACCAGCCGCCCGATGGCCAGATCTCGACCACCGTATCGGTCGGCTTCACCCCGAAGAACGCCAGCGTCTGCGCCGGGTGGCGATAGCGATCGCGCGCGACATTGGCCGGCGTCCGCGTCGTCGCAGCCACCGCGGCGGCGATCGGCGCAGGTACGCGTTGCGCACTAGCCACGGTTGGCATGCCCGCAACGAGCAAGGCTGGGGCGGCACAAAGCATGAGACGGACAGAGCGGTTCATCGTCGACCTTTCGGAATGAGCTGACCCGAGCGTGGCCCGAATGCGGCCGATCCACAAGCCCGCAGCCACAGCGCCGCCCGTCCGCGTCTGGAAAAGGACAGCATGATTACCCATATTCTTGAAGAGGTTGAACAAAGGACGAGGCAATGGCGGGCGGCTGGACACGCGACGGCGCGGTACAGGATCAGATCGATGACACGGTGATGGACGCCGTGCTCGCCGCGCGTGCACGCATGCCGACCGGCGAGAGCGAGCCGTATTGCGCGGAGTGCGGCGACGACATTCCCGAAGGACGCCGCTTGGCGATCCCCGGCGTACGCACCTGCGTCGCCTGCCAGAGCGGCCGCGATCGCCCCGCCTCCGCCCTCTTCAACCGCCGCGGCAGCAAGGACAGCCAGCTTCGATAACGTGACGCAAGTCTTCGCCCCCGATGCCGGGCGAGGATCGGCCCGTCTTTACTTGGCCCAGCTTGATCGTCAGGGCAGACCCATGAGCGACGTGACGCACAGCACTGCCCCACAAAACGACGCCCCCGATTTCGTCGTGATCGACGTCGAGACCGCCTGCTCGCGCGTCAGCAGCATCTGCCAGATCGGCATCGTCGGTTTCAAGAACGGCCGCGAGATCTTCGAATACGAGACGTTGCTCGACCCGCGCGATATATTCGAGGTCTTCAACACACGGATCCACGGCATCGCCGAGCATCACGTCGTCGGCCAGCCGACCTTCGCCGACGTCCACGCGATCGTCCACGGCCATCTGTCGGGCCGCACCACCGTCGCGCACTCCTATTTCGACAAGGGCGCACTGGCTGCCGCCTGCCGCGTCCACGACCGCGCGATGATCGAGACGACCTGGCTCGACAGCGTCCGCGTCGCCAAGCGCGCCTGGCCCGATCTCGAAAGCCACCGCCTCGGGCTGCTCGCGCGCTATCTTGGGATCACGCACAAGCATCACGACGCGCTCAGCGACGCGCGCGCCGCCGGCTGGGTGATCGTCAAGGCAAGCGAACATACCGGCCTGTCGCTCAACGACTGGCTCGCCCCGCCGCGCGTCGCCGGCCCCGCACCCGCGGCGGCAGCCGACGGACCGCTGAAAGGCGACCGCGTCGTGATCCTCGGCGAACCCCGCGACGGCAAGCTCGCGCACATCGCCGCCGGCTTAGGCGCGCGTAATGACCGGGGTCGGCAGTTCGACGACGCTGCTGGTGGTAGCCGGCCGCGAGCCATTCGGCCGCGCGACCCGGTCGAGCGTCGCCTATTCGAGGGCGCAGGTTCTCCGCGCCGAGGGCTCACCAATCCGGATCATCGCCAGCGACGCGCTGAAAGCGATCGCCGCCAACCGCCGCCCCTGATCCTCCCCTATCGGCTCACGCCATCGCCATCAGGCTCGCATTGCCCCCTGCCGCCGTGGTGTTGATCGAGGTCGACACCTCCTCGACCAGCCAGTCGAGCCGGTAGCCACCCCGGCCTGGGTGGGCACGATCGGCCCAGGCAGCGCCGCGATCGCCTGGTTGAGCGAGCGAACCCGCGCCGCATCCCCCTCGATCAGCGCGCCCGCATAAGGCCCCGCCGCCGCCCAATCCTCGACCCACCGCACGCGAGCGGCAACCGTCTTGGGAAGGTCCAGCGTCAACGCCGTCGCATCGCCGACGACGAGATCGTTGCCGGTGGCGAGACCTGCGGCGAGTTGCGCGACCAGACCGTCCTGCGTCTCGGGGAGCAGCAACACGGTGCCACGCGGATGGATCGCATAGACGTTGGTCTCGCCGACCGGACCGGCCAGTTCCGTCACACCGCCCAGCGGCGACCGCGTTGCGTACTCCCGCACGCTCTGCGCAGCGCGCGAATCACCGCGACCCTCGAGCCACAACGCAAACTCCGTCGCCACCGGATCGCCCGAACCGCGCGCTCCGACATCCGCCCCCGTCACCAGCCGCCCGAGATACAGCGGCCCGCCCGCCTTCGGCCCGGTCCCCGACAACCCGCGCCCGCCGAACGGCTGCACACCGACCACCGCGCCGATCACGTTGCGGTTGATATACAGATTGCCTGCCTGCACCCGCGCCGTGACAAACGCGATCGTCTCGTCGAGCCGCGTATGCAGCCCGAACGTCAGGCCGTACCCCGTCGCGTTAATGCGATCGATCAGCGTGCCCAGATCGGCACGCCGGAAGCGCACGACGTGCAGCACCGGCCCGAACACCTCGCGCTCCAGATCGGCGAGATCGTCGAGCTCGATGATCGTCGGCGACACGAATGTGCCGTGCGTCGTGTCCCCCGCCGGCGCGATCTGCTCGACCGGGCGGCCGAGCGACCGCATCCGCTCGATATGCCGCTCGATCATGGTCTTCGCCTCGGCCGAGATCACCGGGCCGATATCGGTCGCCAGCGTATCGGTGCGGCCGATCCGCAATTCGCGCAGTGCCCCCTTCAGCATCGCCAGCGTCCGGTCGGCGACATCCTCCTGCAAACACAGGATGCGCAGCGCCGAACACCGCTGCCCCGCGCTGTCGAACGCCGACGCGACCACGTCCGCAACCACCTGCTCGGCCAGCGCGGAGGAGTCGACGATCATCGCATTCTGCCCACCGGTTTCGGCGACCAGCGGAATCGGTGCCCCCGTCGGCGACACGCGCTTGGCGAGTTCCGCCTGGATCAGCCGCGCGACCTCGGTCGAACCGGTGAACATCACCCCCGACGTTTCGACCGCCGCGACCAGCGCCGCACCGATCGCGCCGTCACCCGCCACGAGATGCAACACGTCCTCGGGCACGCCCGCCTCGTGCAGGATTGCGATCCCCTGCGCAGCGATCAGCGGCGTTTCCTCGGCGGGCTTGGCCAGCACCGCATTCCCCGCGACCAGCGCGGCGGCCACCTGCCCGGCGAAGATCGCGAGCGGGAAATTCCACGGGCTGATGCACGTCACCACCCCGAGCGGGACCTGCCCCGCGGGGAGCAGCCGAGCCTGCTGCGCATAATAGCGCAGGAAATCGATCGCCTCGCGCACCTCGGCCACCGCATTCGCGAGCGACTTGCCCGCCTCGCGCATGACCAGCGGCAACAACACCGGCATCCGCGCCTGCATCACGTCTGCCGCGCGATCGAGACACTCCGCGCGCTCGTCGACCGACACCGCCGCCCAACGCGAAGCCGCCTCGGCCGCGGTCCGCGCCATTGCGAGCGCTGCATCCGGCGACAGTTCCCAGACCGTACCGACGACGTCGCGGTGATCCGCCGGATTGAGCACCGGCCGCGCGTCACCCTCGGTCCCGGCCTGCACCGGCGCCAGCGCCCCGCGGAACGTCTCGCTCAGTGTCGCCAGCACACCCTCGTCGCTCGCATCGAGCCCGTCGGAGTTGCGTCGCATCCCATACAGATCGCGCGGCAAGGCGATCGCCGGATGCGGCTCGCCCGGCACCGGCATCGCGCGCACCGTCGCGACCGGGTCCGCCACCAGCTCGGCGATCTGCACCGCCGGGTCCGCGATCCGGTTGACGAACGACGAGTTCGCCCCGTTCTCCAGCAGTCGCCGGACCAGATACGCGAGCAGCGTCTCATGCGTCCCGACCGGCGCATAGATCCGGCACGGGCGGTTCAACCGGTTACCGCCAACGACCTCCTCGTACAGCGGCTCGCCCATCCCGTAGAGGCACTGGAACTCGTAATCGCCGATCACGAAGTCGGGCCCCGCCATCGCGTGGATGGTGGCCAGCGTCTGCGCATTGTGCGTCGCGAACTGCGGGAACACCGCATCCCCCGCCGCCAGCAGCTTCCGCGCACACACGATATATGCGACGTCGGTATGTACCTTCCGCGTGTACACCGGGAAATCGGCCAACCCGTCGACCTGCGCGCGCTTGATCTCGGCGTCCCAATACGCGCCCTTGACCAGCCGGACCATGATCCGGCGATCGGCCCGCCGCGCCAGATCGACGATCCAGTCGAGCACGAACGGACAGCGCTTGCCATACGCCTGCACCACGAAACCCAGCCCGTTCCAACCGCTCAGATCGGGGTCGGTCGCAAGGCTTTCGAGCAGGTCGAGCGACAGTTCGAGACGATCCGCCTCCTCCGCGTCGATGTTGAGACCAATGTCGTAGCGCTTCGCCAGCAGTGCGAGCGCCTTCACGTCGGGCAGCAGCTCGGCCATCACGCGGTCGGCCTGCGACCGGGCATAACGCGGGTGCAGCGCCGACAGCTTGATCGAGATCCCCGGCCCGCCATAGATCCCGCGGCCGGCGGATGCCTTGCCGATCGCATGGATCGCCGCGACGTAATCGCCGTGATAGCGCCGCGCATCCTCTGCGGTCGTCGCCGCCTCGCCGAGCATGTCGTAGCTGTACTGGAAGCCCTCCGCCTCCGGGCCCTTGGCGTGCTTGAGCGCCTCGGCGATCGTCTGGCCGGCAACGAACTGCTCGCCCATCATCCGCATCGCCATCGCCACGCCACCGCGGATCACGGGCTCGCCCGCGCGCGATCAACCGGGTGAGCGCCGCGCCCAGCCCCTTGTCGTCGACGCTCCCGGTCAGCTTGCCGGTCAGCGCGAGGCCCCAGGTCGCCGCATTGACGAACAACGAGCGCCCCTCGGCCAGATGCGACGTCCAATCGCCGCCCGCGATCTTGTCACGGATCAATGCATCACGCGTCTCCGCATCCGGAATCCGCAGCATCGCTTCGGCCAGGCACATCAGCGCGACGCCCTCCTGGCTCGACAGCGCATATTCCTGGACGATCCCCTCGACCCCGCCGCCACGCTTTTTCGCCCGCAGCGCCGTGATCAGCGATGTCGCGGTGCGCGTCGCATCCGCCGCGGTGGCGTCGTCGAGCGTCGCTTGATCGAGCAGCGGTGCGAGGCATTCGGCCTCGGGACGTCGATACGCGGCGGTAATCGCACGGCGCAGATCGCTCTGCGCGCGGATCGGCGGGGCGAAATCGGCAAACAATGGCGAAAGCGAAGATGTGTGCGGCATGCGGCGAGCCTCGTCTGGAACCTAACCAGACCGTAGCATGGACGCGATTGGCGATCCGCCTTATCGATGGCCTTATATCGGTCGGTTCGACCATTTTCAGAAGGCAGGAGCGGCGGAATGCCCGATAAAGTGGATCACGCCAGTGAGATCGACCAGTTCGACCGCCGCATCATCGACCTTCTGCGCGACGACGGCCGGATGTCGGTAGCAGAACTCGCGCGTCGCGTCGGACTGTCGAAAACGCCCTGCCAGGTCCGGCTCAAACGCCTGCTCGACCAAGGCTATATCCGCGGCTTCCGCGCGGTGCTCGATCCAGTCAAGCTCGGGCTCGATCACATCGCCTTCACCGAGGTAAAGCTGTCTGACACGCGCGAGGCGGCGCTCGACGCGTTCCGCCGCGCGGTGCTCGCGATCCGCGAGGTCGAGGAATGCCACATGATCGCCAGCAGCTTCGACTATCTGCTGAAGGTCCGCACGCCCGATATCCGCCGTTACCGCGAGGTCCTGGGCGAACGCATCTCAAGCCTGCCGCATGTCGCCAGCACCTCCACCTTCGTTGCGATGGAGACGATCCGCGACGGCGCGATGTGATCCCATCTCGATCCTCCCCCGCCAGGGGGAGGTGGCACCGAAGGTGACGGAGGGGGAGGACGCGGAGCAGCGGTTTCCCTTTCCTCCCCCTCCGTCTGGCAAGCGCCAGCCACCTCCCCTAGCGGGGGAGGATCAGCTCAGCCCCCTTGGCGGGAGCAACGACCCCATCGGTCTTCGACGCGACCAGATACCCGCCGACCACGAACACCAACGCACCAATCGTATTCCCGACCGTCACGATCGCGAGATTGCGGACCATTCCAGCGAGATCGATCGACGAATGCGGCACCAGCAGGCCGAGCGTCAGCGCAGTCATGTTGGCCACCGAATGCTCGAACCCGGCAGCGACGAACGCGAGCAGGATCCATGCCATCGCGATGCACTTGGCGGCATCGCCCGTCATCCGCGCCGCGGTCCAGAACGCCAGGCAGACGAGCCAGTTGCACAGGATCGCGCGTGCCAGCAGCGCGGTCGCGTCGACCGACACCTTGTGCAGCACATAGCCGTGGAACATCGCATCGGCGTTGGCGAAGATCGCGCCGCCACCGCCTGCCGCGAACACGAACGAGAGCACGACGCCGCCGATGAGGTTGCCGATCCACACCACGACCGCCAGCTTGAGCGCGTCACCGATCGTGATCGTCCGCCGCGCCAAGCCGAAGCCCAGATACATCACATACCCCGTGAACAGTTCCGCGCCCGCGAACACCGTCAGGATCAGCCCGAGCCCGAAGGTCGCGCCCATCACCAGCGGCCGCACGCCGGGCTCGAGCCCCGACGCCGTGCTGAGCGCCAGGATCATCGCGATCCCGATATACGTGCCGGCGAGGATCGCGCCCGCGAAAAAGCCCGCGGGCGAGCGCCGCAGCGCCTCCGCCTTGGTCGCCGCGAGGGTCGCGTAGGTGTCGATCGTCGACGAATAACCGGTGCTCATGCGGGAACTTTGCTCTCGTGGCCGACGATCCCCGCGCGCACCACGCCACGATCCGACCCCAGGTCGGCAGCGGCGGGACGGACGGTCACCGGGATGGATTTATAGGAGGGGGTGAAGCTCTGCGGATCGTGATCCTCGAGCGCGATCAACGGCTGCGTCTCGGGATAATAGGAGGCGACGCAACCATCGGGCAGCGCGTACCGCACCAGCATCAGCTTCTGCACGACCCGGTCGGGCCGCGCGAACTGCAGCGCGGTGGCGATATCGACGACATCGCCTTCCTTGTGCCCGAGCCGCGCCATGTCGCGCTCGTTCATGAACAGGATGTCGCGCCGCCCGAACACGCCACGATAGCGATCGTCGAGGCTGTAGACGGTGGTGTTGTACTGATCGTGCGCGCGCAGCGTGGTCAGCCGCAGCACGGTCGGATCGCCCGCGCCCTCGTCCTCCTCGACGCCCTTGGTGACGAGGAAGTTCGCCTTGCCGCTGTCCGTCTTCCACTCGCGCATCGCCGCAGAATTGGGGAGGTGGAAGCCGCCCGGCTTGCGGATGCGCGTGTTGTAGTCGGCAAACGCCGGGAACACCGCCTCGATCTTGTCGCGGATCAGGCTGTAGTCGCCGACATACGCGTCCCAGTCGATGTCGACCGGCGCGCGGCCCTTCGCGGCGAAGGTCGCCTTGGCGATCTCGCCGACGATCCAGATCTCCGACTTCACGTTCTCGCCCGGCGGCATCAGGAACCCGCGCGAGGCGTGGACCATCGACATCGAATCCTCGACCGTCACCGACTGCTGGCCGGTCGCCTGCATGTCGAGTTCGGTCCGCCCCAGGCACGGCAACACATAGGTCGCCTTGGCCATCAGCAACTGCGTGCGGTTGAGCTTGGTGGTGATGTGCACCGCCAGATCGAGATTGCGGAACCCTTCCGCGCACGCCTGCGGATCGGACGACGCGATTGCGAGATTGCCGCCGAGGCAGACGATCGCCTTGGCCTTGCCGTCACGCATCGCGGCGATGCTTTCGACCACCGAATGGCCATGGTCGCGCGGCGGCTCGAACCCGAACACATCGCGCATGTTGTCAAGCAGCAAGGGCATCGGCCGCTCGGTAATGCCGACGGTGCGGTCGCCCTGGACGTTGCTGTGGCCGCGCAGCGGACAGATGCCCGCACCCGGCTTGCCCATGTTGCCACGCAGGAGGAGCAGATTGGCGATCTGCTGGACGTTGGTCGTGCCGGTGCGATGCTGCGTGACGCCCATGCCATAGCAGCAGATCGTCGACTTCGACTTCGCATAGGCCAGCGCGACCTCTTCGAGATCACTGCGCGAGAGCCCGCTGGAGCGCTCGATGTCCGCCCATTCGATGGTCGCGAGATCGGCGATATAGTCGTCGAGCCCCGCGGTATGCTCGGCAATGAACGCGTGATCGAGCGCGGGTTCGCCACCCGACACCTTGGTCGCCTCGTCGAGCGCGACCAGCGCCTTGGCGATACCCTTCAGCGCGGCCGCGTCGCCGCCGACCTTCACCTGGTAATAGCTGCTCGCGATCGGCGTTGCCGACATCGTCGCCATCTCGACCACCGACTGCGGCGATTCGAAGCGTTCGAGCGAGCGCTCCTTGAGCGGGTTGAAGACGATGATCTTGCCACCGCGCTTCGAGACTTCGCGCAATGTTGCCATCATCCGCGGATGGTTGGTGCCGGGATTGTGGCCGATCGACAGGATCAGGTCGGCATGGTCGAAATCCTCGAGGCTGACGGTGCCCTTGCCGATCCCGATCGACCTCGGCAGCCCGACCGAGGTCGCCTCGTGGCACATGTTCGAACAGTCGGGGAAGTTGTTGGTGCCGTACAGCCGCACGAACAGCTGGAACAGGAACGCCGCCTCGTTCGAGCAACGACCCGAAGTGTAGAACTCGGCCTGATTGGGATCGGGCACGGCGGCAAGCCCCGCGCCGATCTCGCGCATCGCGTCCGCCCAGCTCACGACCTCATAGTGATCGGTCGCCGCATTGTAGCGGAGCGGTTCGGTGACGCGGCCCTGATCCTCGATCCAGTGATCGCTCTGCTTCCAGATATCCGACACGCTGTGCTTGGCGAAGAACTCCGCACCGATCGTCTTCGCGGTCGACTCCCAGGCAACCGCCTTGGCACCGTTCTCGCAGAATTCGAAGGACGAGGTATGCTTCGGGTCGGGCCAAGCGCAGCTCGGGCAGTCGAAGCCGTCGGGCTGGTTGGACTTCAACAGCGTCTGGCCGCCACGCACGACGATCTGCTGCGCTTTCAGCGAAACCGCGACCGCTTTCAGCGCACCCCAGCCCCCTGCCGGGCCGGTATAGTCGGCAATGCCGTCTGGACGTTTGGTCGCCATGTCGCTTCTCCCGCTGACAGTCGCGCTTCCGACAGCTAGGTCAGCGACGCATACATATCCTGCGCCCTACGAGCCTAGCCAACATGCGCTAAAGCAATAATTCCCCACTCCGTGATCGTGATATTTCGTAAGTGTTATCGCAGGTTACCCCGACGGCCTTGCACAACGCATCAGGCCTCGGTCATCACGCCCTGATAAGTCGGCTCTTCCATCGCCCGGCCCGCACCGATCGCGACGCAGGTCAGCGCATTCTCCGCGACGATCACCGGCAGCCCGGTCGCATCCGCCAGCACCTCGTCGATCCGTGCGAGCAACGACCCGCCGCCGGTCATCACGATACCCTGATCGCAGATGTCCGCCGCCAGTTCGGGTTCGGTCTTTTCCAGCGCGGTCAGCACGGTCTCGACGATCTGGCCGATCAGATCGCCCAGCGACCCGGCGATGTCGCCTTGCGTCACCTCGATCTCGCGCGGGACGCCGGCGCGCAGGTCGCGCCCCTTGACGCGCATGATCTCGCCGACCCCATCGTCGGGCATCCGCGCCATCCCGACCGCGAGCTTGACGCGCTCGGCGGTCGCCTCGCCGATCATGAGATTGTGCTTGCGACGGATCATCGAGGCGATCGCGTCGTCCATCTTGTCGCCGCCGACGCGGGTCGAGGTGCTGTAGGCGAGCCCGCGCAGCGACAGCACCGCGACTTCGGTGGTGCCGCCGCCGATATCGACGATCATCGCGCCGACCGGCTCGGTCACCGGCAACCCCGCGCCGATCGCCGCCGCCATCGGCTCCTCGATCAGGAACACTTTCCGCGCGCCGGCATTGGACGCCGCCTGACGGATCGCGCGGCGCTCGACCAGGGTCGCGCCCGACGGAATGCAGATCGCGATCTCGGGATAGCGCGGCATCCGGCTATGCCCGCCATGCGCCTTGTCGATGAAGAACTTGATCATCTGCTCGGCGACGTCGAGATCGGCGATCACGCCGTCGCGCATCGGCCGGATCGTCTCGATCCCGTCGGGCGTCTTGCCCATCATCAGCTTGGCCTCGGCGCCGACCGCACGAACCTGTTTCACCCCGCCGCGCGTCTCGATCGCGACCACCGACGGCTCGTTGAGCACGATGCCCTGCCCGCGCAGATAGACGACGGTGTTCACCGTGCCGAGATCGATCGCCATGTCACTGGAAGCACGGCTGAACAGACGAGGAAGACGCATCGGCTTTGACATTCTGCAACAAGGGCGCGCGGTCATGCCGACCGTCGCCATAGAGACCATCAGCGCTGTGCGTACGCGCGATCCGCGTCAATCCGCCTGCGCCCGACCGGGCGATCCAGACGACGATTACGAAAAATGGCCCGGCAGAGGGGTTCTGCCGGGCCACGAGGATCCGTCCAGGGAGCTTCACTTCGCCTCGACGTTACTTCGGTGTAATGCATACCAATCAAATAGGAATAAAGTTTTGCAAAGAGTACGACGAAGCGAGCGTAAAATACGACCGAGCAAGCTTCCAATAAACCACTGACATAGACTGTAAACACAAACAGATAACGCCCCCCTTTTGATCGGGAGGCATTATCTGTTCGAGCCACTCAGGGCGATGTCTACCGAACTTGGCGCGCCCTACGAGAACGCGCTACGACCGGTCGATCAGAACGTGTTTCCGGTCGTGTTGGTCTCGGTCGTATTGATCAGGTCGGTCGAATTTTCTGTTGCGACGCCATCGACCGCCGAGAAGTTCGCATCGGATTCCTCAACGACCGTGTTGCTGTCGATAGCCGAAACGTTCGACGGTTCGGCAGTCTTCGAGCAGGCCGCAAGACCAAGTGCCAGGACTGCAATCATGGGCACGATCGTGATTTTCTTCATGAACTGGTCTCCGTGGTGACGACGTCAGAACTGCAGTCACATAGCGCAACATTGGCTCTGGAACCGAAAGCTACCGCCGATGATCGCCCGGCGCAATACCCTATCGTGGAGATAGGATTTATCACCAGCTCAAGCCGGCGCGTGCATAGAGATAGCGACCGTTGAACCCGAACGGCGAGTAATAGGGGAAGCCGATCACCCCGGTGCTGTTGTTCGCGGGGATGGTCGCGTCGGGATACACGTCGAACAGGTTGCTGACGCCGAACCCCAACTGCGCGCCCTTGGTCGCCTGATAGCGGAGTTCGATATCGGTGATGACGTGCTTGCCGCTATGGACGTCGGCGGCGGCCGTCGTGCCCGGCTGGTTGACGTCGCCGTAATAGGTCACGCGGGCAAGCGCGCCGAACTGTTCGAGCGACCAGTCGATCGATCCGGTCACCTTCTCGCCGGGGGTGCCGTCCTCCAGCGTCAGGATACGACTGCGCGCGAACAGCGTCGGCGCGGGATTGAGCGCCGATGTCGAGGTCGGCACGCGCGTGACTTTCGAGATCGTTGATGTTGCCGGCGATCGTCAGGTCGAACGTCCCCACGGAGTCGGTCGGCATGCGGTAATGCGCGACCGCGTCGATGCCCTTGGTGGTCGAGGCAAGGCCGTTGAGGAAGAACCGCGCGGCGGTGGCGCCGGATCCCGCCAGAAGGTTGGCGATCTGCGTATTGACCGCGACGGACTGGGTCGGCGACGTCGATATATTCTCCGACAGGCCGATCTGGTTGCGGATGTGGATGCGATACGCATCGACGGTCAGATCGAACCGGCCGGCACGAATGACGGCACCAGCCGACAGGTTGGTCGACTTTTCCGGCTCGAGCGGAAGGCCGCCGAGCCGGCTGGCGACCGGGCTGATCGACGGAAAGGTGCCTGTCTGGATCGGATTGCCGTTCTGGATGACGGTCGCGATCGAGGTGAAATATTGCTGTTGCAGCGCCGGCGCGCGGAACCCGGTCGACGCGGTGCCGCGCAGCGCGAACCAGCGCGTGAAATCATAGCGTGCGGAAAGCTTGCCGGTCGCGGTCGAGCCGAAATCGGAATAATCCTCGCCGCGTCCGGCAAGGCCGACCAGGAACTTGTCGGTCACCTGCGCTTCGACATCGAGATAGACGCTGCCGTTGCGCCGGCTGCGCTCGATCGCGTTGGCGGGCGAGAAGCCGCCAAACCCCTGCGCGCCCGGCGCGGCGCCCGCGGCTGCCCCCGTCACCGTGCCGGCCGCGGGATAGCCGTAGGAGGCGAGCTCACCCGCCTCGATTTTGAACCCCTCGCGGCGCCCTTCAAGACCGAACGCGACGTTGACGCCCTGCAGCAGGTCGAACTTGCGGTCGACATCGAGCCCGACGATGTACTGGTCGTAGATCAACGCGCCGTCGGAAAAGTCCTTCGGCGTGGTGCTGCCGAACGCGTAATTCGCCGAATTGAGCGTGCGGAAGCCGATCTTGTTGCGGCCATAGCTCGCGTTCAGGTCGACGTTCCAGTCGGCGACCACACCCTTGATGCCGACCGCCGAATTGATGTCGCGCGACTTGGTGTTGATCAGCGGCAGGAAGCCATCCAGGTAGCCGGCCAGCGCGGTCGTCGCGTTTGCCAGGCGTGGGAACGCCGCGCTGCGCGTGTCGCGGTCTTGATAGCCGAGCCAGCCATACAGCTTCCACGTCCCCGTCAGCGTCGTGCCGGCATTGGCGAAGATGCTGTATTGCTCGACTGCCGGATCGCCGAACCGACCCGTCACGCGTGTTCCGGGGACGCGCGGATCGAAATCGGCGCGGTTGGTCGCCTGACGGTTCAGATACTCGCCCGACAGCGTCAGGAATCCGTCTTCGCCGAAGCCAAGTCCCTGCCAGCCCGAGACGGTGACGGCATGTTCGCCGGTCCTGCTGCGGCTACCGCGCGCGGTGTCGATGTCGGTGTTGTAGAAGCCGTAATTGACCGTGGCCGCGCCGCCCGACCGCGCCTCGCGCAGGCGGAGGTTGATCACGCCGGCGATCGCATCGGAGCCATATTGCGCCGATGCGCCGTCGCGGAGCACTTCGATCCGGTCGAGCGCGACGGTCGGAATGGTGTTGAGGTCGACCGCCGCCGAGCCACGCCCGACCGAGCCGCCGACGTTGAGCAAGGCCGCGGTATGGCCGCGCACGCCGTTGACCAGCACGAGCGTCTGGTCGGGCGACAGGCCGCGCAGCGTCGCGGGACGGATCGCATCGGTACCATCGACCGCCGAGGGCCGCGGGAAGTCGATCGAGGGTGCGATCGTCGCCAGCGCCGCGCCGAGTTCGGTGGTGCCTTGGCGCTGGATCGCGGCCGAGCTCAGCACGTCGACCGGCGACGCGCTGTCGAGCCGCGACCGGCCGACCGCGCGCGTACCGGTGACGATGATGTCGTCCTGCGTGTCGGGCGCAGCCGCGGCGGCGGGATCGGCCGAAGGACCGGCGGCAGGCTGGGCCGGCACGTCTTGGGCCGGTACGTCCTGGGCTGCCGCGGCCTGCGCGCTGACGAGAGCGAAGGTCGAGGCGGCGAGCGTCAACGCGGTACGGTAAGCAGTCATGTCATGGTCCCTGATGGTGGATCGTTCTGCGACGACCTCTGCGTGTGTGGTACGAATGAGGGCGATCAACGGTCCCGACAGGTCCCGAGCGATCGCCCGATAAGCGAGAAAAAGGCCTGGCTCGTGGCGCTGGCGGCGACATCCCATTCGGGATGCCACTGCACCGCCAGCACATCGCCGCCGCACGGCCGTGCCGAGAACGCCTCGACCAGACCGTCCGAGGTCGCCCGCGCCTCGATGCTCAATCCGGGCCCAAGCCGATCGATCCCCTGCCGGTGGACCGAGGTAACCGAGATGCTGTGACGTGTCGTCACCGAGGCCAGCATCCCGCCCGCCTCGAGATCGACGTCGTGGACGTGATCGAACAGCGTTTCATACGCGGTCGCGTCTTCGGTGGCGCGGTGATGCCCCTCGTCGAGCGTATCGGTCAACGTGCCGCCGAATAGCACGTTCAATTCCTGCAACCCGCGGCAGATCCCGAACACCGGCCGTCCGCCCTCGATCATCCGCCCCGCCAATTCCATCGCCACCGCGTCGCGGTCGAGATCGAGCGCATCGTCGTTGGCGTCGGCCTTGCCATAGCGTGCGCCGGCGACGTTCGACCGCGATCCGGTCAGCAACAGCCCATCGAGCCGCCCCGCCAGCGCGCGGGTGTCCATCGCGTCCGCGACAGCGGGCACCAGCAGGACGGTCGCGCCTGCGTAGCGGACCAGCGGCTCGACGAACCGCGTCGCGACCGCCTGGATCGGGCGATCGGCGATTTCGTTGCAGCACAATACGCCGATCACGGGCTTGATCGGCCCGTCATCGCTACGGCAGCATGCAAAGCGCATCATGCGCCGTAGCCGCACATCGTCGAGCGTCGTTGTTTCCTTTGCATCGCGGTGGCCTTTCGCGATCAATATCCATCGATCGCGTCGGATATTGGAGCGCTATAAGCTTTGGCACGGCCAAAAATTCATTGTCCGCACCGGACCGCTCGCAAGTGCCTACGAATTACCCAAATGAATTTCTATTTTCGCGGATATCCGCATAGACCGCACCCGTCTGATTGGGCAGATATCGCGATGCGTGCAGCAGACACGGCGTGGGATGGATGGGAGTATGATATGACGATTAACCGGCGCACGGCGCTTTTGACCGGGGCAGCGATCACCAGCGGTGCGCTTCTTTCCGCCTGCGCAACCGTGACGCAGCCAGTTGGTCGGGCCCAGCCCTCGGCGTTCGTCACCGTCGTCGGGCATGGCTTCGAACGCAACGGCAAGCCGTATCGGTATGCGGGTGCGAACATCTGGTACGGCGCGTGGCTCGGCGCGGACACCGCCTATGGCAATCGTGCGCGGCTCGGGCGCGAACTCGATCGTCTGAAGGCGCTCGGCGTCCGCAACCTCCGCATCCTGGGGTCAGCCGAACTGTCGCCGCTCAAGAACTCGATCACTCCGGGATTTCGCGATCAAAGCGCGACGTACAACGAGGACCTGCTCAAGGGTCTCGACTGGACGCTCGCCGAGATGGCGAAGCGCGACATGACCGGCGTGATCTACCTGACCAACTTCTGGGAATGGTCGGGCGGAATGATGACCTATCTGTCGTGGGTCAACGGCGGCAAGTTCATCAACATGAACGACCCCGCGCACCCCTGGCCCGAATTCGCCGACTGGAACGCCGCGTTCTATACCAACGGCCAGGCGCAGGCGATGTACCGCGATTACATCCGCGCGGTCGTCTCGCGCACCAACACCGTGACGGGCGTTGCCTATGCCGCGGATCCGACGATCATGGCATGGCAACTCGCGAACGAACCGCGCCCCGCTGGCGGCGACAAGGTCGCGGTGCCTAATCTCTCGCATTTCTATCGCTGGATCGACGAGACCGCGCGCTACATCAAGACGCTCGATCCCCATCACCTCGTCTCGACCGGCTCGGAGGGACTGAAGGGCTCGATCGAGCGCGAGGATGTCGTGCTCGCCGCCCACAAGTCGCCCTCGATCGACTACCTCACCACGCATATCTGGCCGAACAACTGGACCTGGATGGACGCAGGCAATCTCGCCGGCACCTATGACGCCGGTGCGGCGAAGGTGGCCACCTATATCGACGCGCATATCCGGCTCGCCACGACGCTCGGCAAGCCGCTGGTGATCGAGGAGTTCGGCTACCCGCGCGACGGCCAGGCCGCCTATGATCCGTTCATCACGACCGAATATAAGGACCGCTTCTACCGCCAGATCTACGCCGCGATCGAGGCCAATGCGAAGGCCGGCGGGCCGCTTGCAGGCTCCAACTTCTGGGCCTGGAACGGCGAGGCGCGGACACCGCATGCCGATCACCGGTTCCAGCGCGGCGACCTTGGCTATATGGGCGACCCCCCGCATGAACCGCAGGGCTGGTACGGCGTGTTCGACAGCGATGCCTCGACCCAGTCCGTGATCCGCGCGCACGCCGCGGCGATGGCGGCGCTCTGATGCTCAACCGTCGTGAGACGCTCGGGATGACGGCGGCGCTTGGTCTGCTGCACGGCATGCCGGCGCTGGCTGCGGTGCCGAACCGCCGTCTGAGCAATCCGAAAGCCTCGCCCGCCGCGCGCCACCTCTATGCCTATCTGTGGAGCCAATACGGCAGGAAGACGCTGACCGGGCAACAGGAGCAGGGCTCCGCGCCGCCCAATCCGCACGGCGAACTCGACTATCTCCAGCGCGTGACGGGCAAGCTCCCCGCGATCCTCGGGCTTGACTATATCGATCCGCGCGACAACGACGCCGTCAACGATCGGGCGACCGCCTGGGCGCGGTCGGGCGGGATCGTCACGCTGTGCTGGCATTGGGGCGCGCCCGACATCGGCACCGGCTACGAGAATTCGAAGAAGGATTTCGACGTCGCCGCCGCGCTGAAACCGGGGACGCCGCAGAACGTCGCGATGATGCGCCAGATGGCCGAAGTCGCGCGGCTGTTGAAGGTCCTGCAAGACCGCGGCGTCGCGGTGTTGTGGCGCCCGTTCCACGAATTCAGCGGCGACTGGTTCTGGTGGGGCAAGCACGGCCCCGCCGCGTTCAAGGCGCTCTGGGCGCTGATGCACGACCAATTTACGCGTGTTTTCGGTCTGAACAACCTGATCTGGGTACTCGGCTGGGCGGGCCAGAACGTCGACCCCGCCTGGTATCCCGGCCGCGAGACCGTCGATGTCGCCGGCGCGGATATCTACGCAAATGACCACGGCAACCTCGCCCCGATGTTCGCGCAGGTGAAGGCGATCGTCGGCGACACGCTGCCGATCTGCCTGCACGAGAACGGCCCCGTCCCCGACCCGGCGTTGCTCGGCCCCACCGCGGATTGGCTCTGGTTCATGACCTGGCACACGCGCTGGCTGACCGGCGCCGACCAGAACACGTCGGACCAGTTGCGCCACGATTTCAATGCGAACCGCTACGTCACCAAGGACGAACTCCCCGCATCGCTGAAGGTGAAGGCATGAAGACGATCCTCGGCCTGTTCGCCACGGCACTCCTGTCGACCTCGGCGATCGCCGCCCCGCCGGCGGTGACCCCGACCACCACGAAAGCCGGCGCGCCCCTCCCCGTCCACATCGGCGGCCGCGTCGAGCGGACCGCGGAGGGCTATAAGCGCCAATGGCCGGGCACCTATTTCGAGGCGGCATTCCGCGGCCCCAGCGCGCTGCTCAGCATCGGCCAAGGCGACGTCATCCTCCGCGTGTCCGTCGACGGCGCGCTCGCCGCCAAGCTCGTCAAGCCGAAGCCCGGCCTCTACCGCGTCGCCGGGCTGTCGAACGGTCGCCACACGATCCGCGTCGACGTCGCCAGCGAAAGCCAGTCCGCCCCGACCGTCTTCGGCGGCCTCTACGCCGACCGGGGAACGCGTGCCCTCCCTGCCCCCACCCGCACCCGCACCCGCCAGATCGAGTTCATCGGCGACTCGCACACCGTCGGCTATGGCAACATCTCCACCAAGCGCGACTGTACGCAGGCGGAAGTCTGGGCGACCACCGATACCGCGCAAGCCATGCCCGCGCTGACCGCCCGCCGCTACGGCGCCGACTACCAAGTCAACGCGATCTCGGGCCGTGGCATCGTCCGCAATTACGACGGCATGGCCGCCGATACATTACCCGTGGCCTACCCCTTCACGCTGTTCGACAAGGCCAGGCGCTACGCCGACCCCGCCTGGCACCCCCGCCTGTTCGTCATCGCGCTCGGCACCAACGACTTCACGACAAAGCTGCACCCCGGCGAGCCATGGCAGACGCGCGACGCGCTCCACGCCGACTACGAGCGACATTATGTCGAGTTCGTCAAACGCCTGCGCGCGCGCGATCCGAACGCGCACGTCGTCCTGTGGGCGACCGACATGGCGGACGGCGAGATCGCGTCCGAAGTCGGCAAGGTCGCCGCGCGCCTCAAGGCCGAAGGCGAGCGCAACGTCACCTTCGTCCTCGTCACCGGTCTCGCCTTCAGCGGCTGCCACGCGCATCCTTCGACCGCGGACGACGCCCGGATCACGACTGCGTTATCGACCTATATCGACGCGCATCCGGAGATCTGGGCGCAGAAATAAGCAAATGATTTGCACATTGTAGCGCTAACCCGGTAGCAAGGATGCCAAGGTGCGGATCACGATCGCGCACCGACCGGGGAGAGTATGATGTCGGCAGGGTTTTCAACGTTCACCATCGCGCTTCTGCTGCAATCCGCAGCGACGCCGGTAGCGCAACCAGCGCCGCTATCTGCGGTCGCGCATCCCGGAATCTGGCCAACCGCCAACGCCCGCCCCTTGCGCGACCCGAAAGTCGAAGCGCGGATCGACGCGATCATGAAACGCATGTCCGTGGAGGACAAGATCGGCCAACTGATCCAGGTCGACATCGCCAGCATCGAGCCCTCCGACCTGCGCACCTACAAGCTCGGCTCGATCCTCAACGGCGGCAACGCCGGCCCCGGCGGCAACGACCTTGCACTCCCCATCGAGTGGTTGAAGCTCGCGGACGCCTTCTACGACGCCTCGATGGCCCGCAGCGACGGCCGCCCCGCGATCCCGGTGATCTGGGGCACCGACGCGGTCCACGGCAACAACAACATTCCCGGCGCGACGCTCTTCCCGCACAATATCGGCCTCGGCGCAGCGCGCGACCGCGACCTGGTACGCGAGATCGGCCACGTCACCGCGATCGAGACCGCCGCCGCCGGCATCGACTGGACGTTCGCCCCCACCCTCGCCGTCGTCCGCGACGATCGCTGGGGCCGCACGTACGAGAGCTATTCCGAGGAGCCGCAGGTCCAGGCGGACTACGCCGGCGCGGTCATCGAAGGCGTCCAGGGCAAGGTCGGCACGAAGGCGTTCCTCGCCCCCGACCACGTCATCGCAACTACGAAGCATTTCCTCGGCGACGGCGGCACCGGCGGGCGCGACCAGGGCGACGCGCTGATCCCCGAAACGACGCTGCGCGACATTCATCTGGGCGGTTACCCCGCCGCGATCGAGGCCGGCACGCAATCGGTGATGGCCAGCTTCTCGAGCTGGAACGGCGCCAAGATGCACGGCAACAAGAGCCTGCTGACAGGCGTGCTGAAAGACCGCCTCCACTTCGACGGCTTCGTCGTCGGCGACTGGAACGGCCACGGCCAGGTCGATGGCTGCTCGAACGAGAGTTGCGCCGCGGCGATCAACGCCGGGCTCGACATGTTCATGTATTCGGGCAGCGGGTGGAAGACGCTCTACGCCAACACGCTGAAGCAGGCGCAATCCGGCGAAATCCCCGCCGCCCGCCTCGACGACGCCGTACGCCGCATCCTGCGCGTGAAAATCCGCGCCGGCACGTTCGATCGCGGTCGCCCGTCGTCGCGCGCGCTTGCCGGCAAGATGAACCTCATTGGCGCCGCCGACCACCGCGCGATCGCGCGGCGTGCTGCACGGGAATCGATGGTCCTGCTCAAGAACGAAGGTGGCCTGCTCCCGTTGAAACCCTCCGCCAACATCCTCGTCGCCGGCGGCGGTGCGGACAACATTCCGCAACAGGCCGGCGGCTGGTCGCTGACATGGCAGGGCGGCGGCACGACCAACGCGAACTTCCCCAATGCCGAGACGATCTGGTCGGGCATCAGCACCGCGGTCAAGGATGCCGGCGGTACCGCGACGCTGTCGGCGGACGGCAGCTTCGCGAAAAAGCCCGACGCGGCGATCGTCGTGTTCGGCGAACAGCCCTATGCCGAGTTCAAGGGCGACCGCCCGAACCTCGAATACAGCGCCGAGGACAAGTCCGACCTCGAACTCCTGCGCAAACTGAAGGCCGTCGGCGTGCCCGTCGTCGCGGTATTCCTGTCGGGCCGCCCGCTCTGGGTGAACGCCGAACTGAACGCCTCCGATGCGTTCGTCGCGGCGTTCCTGCCGGGCAGCGAAGGCGGCGGCGTCGCCGACGTACTGTTCCGCAAGAAGGACGGCAGCGTCGCCAACGACTTCCGCGGCAAATTGAGCTTCTCCTGGCCAAAGCGCCCCGACCAGTATGTCCTGAACCGCTCCGATCCCGGCTACGACCCGCTGTTCGCGTTCGGCTACGGCCTGAGCTACGCCAAGCCGGGCACCGTCCCCAAGCTCGACGAAACTCGCCCTGCCGGCATGGCCGCGTCGTCGAACGGCACGATCTTCGGCAAGGGCCGCGTGCCCGAAGGCTGGTCGCTGACGCTGGTCGAGCAGGACCAGTCGAAGGTCCGCCTGCTCGGCGTCAATGCGACGACCGCGACCAAGCGCCTCACCGCCTCCGCAGTTGATCGCCGTCGCCAGGAGGACGCACGTGCGCTCGTCTGGACTGGTGGCGCTGCGCACGCCCGCGTCGAGGCCTCGGGCCCGCTCGACCTCACGCGCGAGAGCAATGGCGAACTGAGCCTCGTCGTCGACGTCCGCGTCGATCGCGCGGGCAGCGCACCGGTCGGTCTCGGCATGGTCAGCAACGACGGCAAGGCGGTCACCGTCCCGATCGGCAAGACGCTCGCGGCTGGCAAGCCCGGCGATTGGGAGCAGGTGATCGTCCCGCTGCAATGCTTCGCCAAGCGCGGCATCGACATGGCGCACGTCACCGCGCCGTTCGTGATCGCGACCGACGGCAAGCTGGGCCTGTCGATCTCCGACGTGAAGATCGACTCCGCACCCGTGCCGATGACGAAGTGCGGCGATTGAGCCGGCTCCTGCTCAGTGCGGCGGCCGTCCTGCTGACGACTGCCGCCACGCAAGCCCCGCCTGCACCGATCCGGATCGACCAGGCCGGGTTCGAGACGACCGGCCCCAAGCTGGCGGTCCTGTCGTCGACGCAGGCCAAGCCGCTCGCCTGGACGCTGACCGATGCGAAGGGGAAGACCGCCGCGTCGGGCCAGACGACACCGATAGGCGCCGACGCAGCATCGGGCGAAAGCGTCCACCGGATCGACTTCGGCACATTCCACACGCCCGGCACCGGCTATCGCCTCCACGTCGGCGCGGACGCCAGCCACCCGTTCGCGATCGCCGACCGCCCCTTCGCGCGCGTGGCGACCGCGGCGATGGCCTTCTTCTATCAACAGCGCAGCGGCGTCCCCATCCTGCCCGCCTTCGTCGAGCGCAAGGACCTCGCCCGCCCCGCCGGCCATGCGCCCGACATCGCCACCTGCTTTGCCGGCATCGACCAGCAGGGCGTCAAATGGCCCGGCTGCGACTACAAGCTCGACGCGACCGGCGGCTGGTACGATGCCGGCGACCACGGCAAATACGTCGTCAACGGCGGCGTCTCGACCTGGACATTGCTCGATCTCCACGAGCGCTTGGCCGTGTTCGGTGACACCAACGCGTTCGCCGACGGCCGCCTCGCACTACCCGAACGTGCCAACGGCAAGGACGACCTGCTCGACGAAGCGCGCGTCGAAGTCGCCTTCCTGCTCGCAATGCAGATCCCCGACGGCACCAAGCTCGCTATCGCTCCAGACGCGGGCGTCGCAGGCAAGGCGATCACCCGGTTCGAGACGATCGAGGGGGTGGGTTGGTTCATACCAAGATCGCCGACAAGAACTGGACGGGGATACCGACCGCGCCGGCTGACGATCACGAGACCCGGTTTCTTTATCCGCCCTCGACTGCGGCGACGCTCAACATGGTTGGTGTCGCGGCGCAGTGCGCGCGGATTTGGCGGACGATCGATCCGGCCTTCGCTACCAAGTGCCTCGCCGCGGCGCGACGTGGCTGGGCGGCGGCACTCCGCCATCCGAACCTCCTCACCAGTTCCGACTTCACCGGTAGCGGGGGCTATGGCGACCCGGATGTCCGTGACGAGTTCACCTTCGCCGCCGCGCAACTCTACGCGACCACCAACGAAGCGGTTTTCCTCGATCGCCTGCGCAAGGACGGCATCTTCACCGATCCCGGCACGGATATCGGCTGGGGTTCGCTCAGACTGGCCGGCGCACTGACGCTCGCCACCTTGGGCGACACGCTACCTGCGGACGACCGTGCCAAGCTCCGCACCCGGATCACCGCGCTCGCCGACGGCTTCGTCGCCGAGGGTAAGCGCAGCGGCTACGGCATCCCATTTGGCGGCACCAACTACCCCTGGGGTTCGAACAGCTCGATCCTCAACCGCGCGATCGTGCTCGGCGTCGCGTGGCAGATCGACCGCAAGCCCGCCTATCGCGACGCGGTGGTATCGAGCCTCGACTACATCCTCGGCCGCAATCCGCTCGACCGATCCTACGTCACCGGTATCGGCACGCGCCCGATGCAGCACCCGCACCACCGCTTCTGGGCGGCTGCGGCGGACAAGCGTTATCCCGCGCCACCTACCGGCGTCCTCTCCGGCGGCCCCAACTCCGCCGCCGCGAACGAGCTCGGCCCGATGAAAGGCTGCGCACCCCAAACCTGCTGGATCGACGACTACCGCGCCTTCACCGTCAACGAAGTCGCGATCAACTGGAACGCCCCGCTAGTATGGACCGCCGCCTTCCTCGACGCGACGCGAGGGCGCTAGAGCCGTTCTAGCGTTCGCGCGAGGTATCCGCGGATCGCGTCGGTCCGCTCCGGCGACGGGCTTCCGAGCACGCCGCGCATCGCGTCAGGCAGATGCGCGGCCGCGTCCTGCGCCGCGTCTCCGAACACGTATTGATCGAACCAGCCGCGCACCGCTGAGCGCTCGCCCTCGGGCAAGTCGCGGATCGCGAGGATCGCGTGGATTAGCGCGGGGAACGGCGAGGCCGCGCCAGCTTGCCCCCACCAGTAATTGACCAGCACGTTGAACCGCCCAAGCGCCTTGACGTCATGCCACCACATCGACGGAATGAAGATCGCATCGCCCGGCTCCAGCACCGTCACCTGCATCTGCGCACGCGCCTCGGCAAATCGCGGATACCGCTCCAGATCGGGCGCTTCGAGATCGATAAGGCTGACCGGCTGTCCGGCGATCGTGACATCGAGCGGACCGACATACAGGTTGGGCCCCTGCTCGGGCGGAAACAGGCAGAACCGCCGCCGCCCCGCCACCACGACAGCGACGTTGCTCGACACGTCGTAATGCGTCGAAACCCGGCTCTCGTTTCCAATCCACACCCGCGGCACCGCATCGGGCGTGGGCAGCGGCAACACGTTCGCCTCAGCCCAGCCCGGCAGGAATTCCCCGCCGCCGCCGCCCCGGCATAGATGGCCGGCGCGCCGGGCACCCCCTGCAACGCGATCAACTGGTCGACCAGCGTCGGGATCGGCGCCTTGGCGCGCTCGAAATTGAAGCCGCTCAGGTCGTCACTGTAGAAGAACCGCCCGCGCACGTCGCTTTGCGCGACCATGACGTCGGCCGAGCGCCCGCCATCGAACGACACGATATGCTCGCCGATCGCGCGATCGGATTGACGCGCGGCGCGGACGGCAGGCCAGTCCGCCGCCAGTCCGCGCATCACCACCGGGCGATAGCCGTGCGCGACTTCGGCTTCGAACCGCGCCGCGTCGATCGCACCGGTTTCGGCAACCGGAAGGCCAAGGATCTCACTCATCGCGTGCGTGTAATCCCTGGCCTCGTATCCCGCTACCTCAGAAGGTCATGCGCGCCGACAGCGTGTACGACCGGTCGTTCTTGAAGAAGCTGCGCGGTGCCTCGAGCCCTGCGCCGTTCAGCAGGAAGTTGGTCTTGGTCGTCTCGTCGAGCAGGTTCGACGCGGTCACGCCCAACTTGAAATGCTCGTTCACCGTCACGAACGCCGAGGCATCGAGCTGTCCGGTCGGCAATGCGTAGACTGGCAGGAACGGGAAGCAGCAATCGCGGTTGGTCAGCAGAAACTTCGAGCGCCAGCTATACGCGACGCGGGCATAGAATGGACCCTTGTCGTAGAAGCCGGCGACGTTGACGGTATGCTTCGACAGGCCCTGGAGCGGGAGGTTGTCGTACAGACCGGCGACGTCCTGCGGTGGACGGCTGCCATCGGCGGCGCCGTTGGCGGGCACCGGGTTGGGGATCTTGCCCGCCTTCACATAGGTGTAGTTCGCCTGCACGCCGAGACCGCTGAGCGCACCGGGCAGGAAGTCGAAGGTCTGCTGGTACGCGATTTCCGCACCCTTGATCCGCGACTTGCCGTCGACGTTGGCGGGGCCGTTGACCTGGACGTCGAACGTCTGGCCGTTGTTGGTCAGCGTGCGCGTGTAGCCGAGATTGTCGACGATGATGTTCGACAGCGTCTTGTGGAACACCGTCGCGGTCAGCGAGCCGACCTTCGAGAAATACCACTCGCTGGTCAGATCGAATTGCAACGCCTCGACCGGCCGCAGATACGGGTTCCGCGACGTCGCCGAGAACTGGTAGTTGCCCGCGGTGTTGCCCGACGACACACCGACGCCGACGAAGTTGCGCAGATCGCCGAAGTTCGGACGCGAGATCGCCTTCGATCCGGCGGCGCGGAACAGCAAGGTCGGCGTGACCTGCAGCTTCACGTTGGCGCTCGGCAGCCAGAAGTTGAACTTTTGCTTGGCGACATCCGGGATCGATCCGGAGTTCGCATAGGCGAGGATCGCCGCCTGCTGGGCTGCGGGCACGGTGCAGATCGCGTTGATCGTCCCCGACGCGGGCGGCTTGTCACGCTGCGACTGACAGAACCCGGCCAGCGTCTGGGGATACGCTCCACCGGTCGGGGTCGCCGGCAGGTTGGACGCATCGAAGATGCTGCTCTGATTCGGGAAGGTGATCGCGCCGTTGGAGCTGTCCTTGGTATTGACGAAGCGCACGCCGACGTTGCCGGTCAGGCTCATGCCGTTGCCGAAATCCTCAACGCCGAAATCGGCGCGGACATAGGCGGACTTGGTCTGCTCGCGGTTACGATAGAGTTCGCTGTTCAGGTACGCGCCATCGTTCAGCGGGCTGCCATCGCCGTTCTTGCGATCTTCGAGCGCGGTATACCCGCCGCCGCCCAGGGTCGTGATCTTGCGCAGCAGATCGGTGAAAGCGTCGTGATCGCGCAAAATGTCTTCGGCGACGAACGTCGCGCTCGGCGGCGTGTTGGTCTGACCACGGAAGAAATTGGTGAAATTGTGCAGGCTCTGCTCGTTCTGACCAAGTGCCGCATAGCTCACCGGCCCCTTTGCCGACCACGTCTCGGACAGATAGCCCCAATTGTTGTAATCCGCCGACCGCACGAGCTGCTTGCGATCCGCATACCGGCCACCGACGCGAACGTTGCGCAGGAACGCGGTGTCGCTGACGTCGAACTGCGCATCGCCGCGGAAGGCCCATTCGTGGCCATCGTTATCCTGGCGACCGTTGAAGGCGTCGCGGAAATAGATCGAGTTGGGGTTGGCGAAATAGCTGGTCGTATCGAAGCCCGGTGTGATCGACGTGATCTGCGGGATGCTGCCGCGCAGGTCGATCGCGGTCTGGCTGAACGTCGCGGTGTCGAGGATGTCGTCGCGAACCTTGACCTTCGAAGTGGCGTATTGCCCGTCGAAATTCAGGTGGAGGCGCTCGATCGGCTCGAACTTGATGTTGAGCGACTGATCCTGCGAGATCGACTTCGAGAAGAAGTGACGGTTGGATTCGGTCGTGAACACGCCGTTCGGCGAAAACTGGCTCAGCACGCCGTACCCGTTCGGGCCGTTGCCCTGCACCGCGCCGGTTCGCTTGCCGAGCGTGCCGCTCGTGAAGACGCCGTTGTCGTCGTAGGTGAAGTCCGAGCCACCGACCGGGAACACCGTGTTGGCATCGCCGTAATAGACGTTGGGCTCGACGGTGTGCTCGAGCCAGTCGTCGGTCGATTCGGCGCGGACGAACTGTGCGGTCACCAGCAGGTTGCCCGACGCGGTCTCATATTGCGCGGCGCCCGAATAGCCGATGCGTGTGCGGTCGAAATCCTGCGAGCGCGAACCGGCGCCCAGCGGTGCGTATACGACGTTGCGACCGGCCGGCAGCGGGAAGGTATCGAACAGCGTCGACTGGAACGGCGTACCTGCGTTCAGCACGCGGCCTTCGCCGGCATCCTGGACGCCGTTGCCGTTCTTGTCGTCGTTATAGCGCGGCAGCATCGACGAGATGAACACCGAGTCCGAACGGCTATAGAGCTTCTGGTAGGTGCCGCTGGCGAGGATGCCGAACCGGCCTGCGCTGCCCAGGTCGAACTGCTTCGAGACGAGCCCGACGAACTGCGGCGCGCCGCGCTTCTCGAGATCGCCGAGGTTCATGCCCGCCGAGAGGAACAGCAGGTCCTTCTTCGAGTCGAACGGCTTGCGCGTGTTGATGTTGACGGTACCGGCGATGCCGCCCTCGACCAGATCGGCGGTCAGATTCTTGAAGACCTCGACCGAGCCGACGATTTCCGCCGGAATGTCGTTGAAGCCGATCTCGCGACCGCCACCTGCTGCGAATGCATCACGGCCGTTGAACTCGCCGCGGACGTAGCTGAGACCGCGGATCACGACACCCGAGCCCTGTGCGGAATAGTGCGCCGAGTCGCTGGGGGCGGCGAAACGGCTGATCGACACGCCGGGAACGCGCTGCAGCGCCTCGTTGACCGACCGATCGGGAAGCGCACCGATGTCTTCCGCGGTGATCGCGTCGACGACGGTGTCCGAATTACGCTTGATGTTCTGTGCGTTGGCCAGGCTCTGGCGAATGCCGGTGACGACGATCTCGCCGCGGTCGGTGTCCGGGGTCGGATTACCGGCGTCCTGCGATGCGCCCGAAGTGCCGGTGGTGTTGCTAGCCGAGCCGGGGGCCGTACCCGCGGTTGCCGAGTCGAGGCTGGCGGAACCCGACGTCGTGCTTGCGACGCCCGAACCGGCCGGCGCCGGCACTGCCTGCGGATCAGCTGCGGCAGGATCGGCGACCTGCGCGAAGGCTGAGGGTGCCATGACGGCAATTGCGATTACCGAAACGCTTGCGCCAATAAGACGCGACGCGCGGGCGATCGCCCGCGATGATGCAACACCAGCCATGATAAACCCCTAAGCATCCTTCAGCGCGATCGCCGCCGCTCTTCGAGCAGACGATCTAATCGCACATCTCCAGATCGACGAACGTCCTTCGCTCGCCTTACCAAGGTGTTAGGCAGCAAAATTACGGATCACAAGACGAATAAGACAATTTGAAAGACAGATGTGTCAGACGTTGCCGAGGTGTGGCCAAAGTGTAACAGGCTCGGAACGGTCCTACTGATAAGAAGCTGTCGGAAGAGACTGTGCAGACAGTGCTGGCGAGAGGATGAAGGCGGGGATGGAGACGGGCGGAACGCGGGTTGTCGTGGTCGGTGGCGGAACGGCGGGATGGATGACGGCCGCAGCGCTGGTCAGGCTGTTGCCGACAGGGTGTAGCGTCCATCTGATCGAGTCGGCAGAGATCGGCATCGTCGGCGTCGGCGAAGCGACGCTGCCCCATATCCGCGCCTTCGTGGAGCGACTGGGTCTCGACGAGGCCGACTTCATGCGGGCTACGCATGCGACCTTCAAACTGGGAATCGACTTCCGCGACTTCGGCGCGATCGGCGACAGTTATATCCACCCGTTCGGCACGTTCGGCCGACCGCTCGACGATGTCGGCTTCCACCATTACTGGCTTCGGCTCGCGGCGGAGGGACGCGCAGGGCCAATCGGCGACTATTCGGTCGCGGTCGCCGCTGCGAAGGCGCACCGCTTCGCGATTCCCGATGGCCCGGCGGACGATCTCGCGGCGAGCTTCGGCTATGCCTATCAGTTCGATGCGACCTTGTTCGGCCCCTATCTCCGCCGCTTCGCCGAAGCGCATGGCGCACGCCGGACCGAAGCGCGGATCATATCGGTCGACCAGGATGCGGTGAGCGGCGACGTCCGTGCGGTCCGCCTCGACAATGGGGAGACGGTCGAGGGCGACCTGTTCGTCGATTGCTCGGGCTTCCGCAGCCTGTTGCTCGGCAATGCGATGGCGGAGCCGTGGGAGGACTGGTCGCGCTGGCTGCCGTGCGACCGCGCGGTCGCGATGCCGTGCACCTCGCCCGAGGGACCGATCGAACCCTATACGAGAGCGACCGCGAAACCGGCCGGGTGGCAGTGGCGGATCCCGCTCCAGCACCGCGTCGGCAACGGCTATGTCTATTCCAGCGCGCATATTGCGGATCAGGCCGCTGCGGATGCGCTGCTCGCGTCGGTCGAGGGCACGCCGCTCGCCGATCCCCGCTTCCTCAAATTTCGCGCCGGTCGTCGCAGCAACAGCTGGGTCGGCAACGTCGTCGCGATCGGCCTCGCCTCGGGCTTCCTCGAGCCGCTCGAATCGACCAGCATCTACCTCGCGCAGATGGCGATCACGCAGCTGATCGAACTGTTTCCGCAGCGCGCCGGATCGGAGGGTATTTCCGCGACCGACCGGACCGAGTTCAACCGGATGGTCGACATGGAATATGACCGCATCCGCGATTTCCTGATCCTGCATTACCACGCCACCACTCGCGACGATTCGGACTTCTGGAACCATGTCCGGACGATGGAGGTCCCCACGACGCTCGCCGACAAGATGGAGCTGTTCCGCCGCGCCGGTCGCGTGACGCAGTATAGCGAGGGGCTGTTCCTCGAACCGAGCTGGATCGCGGTCTATCTCGGGCAGGGGATCATCCCGCAGGCGTGGGACCAGCGTGCCGATCGCCCCGGGCTCGACGGTCTCGACCGCGCGGTCGCCAGCCTGCGCGATCATGTCGCCGCCACTGCTTCGGCGATGCCCGACCATGCCGCGTTCATCGCTCGCCGCAACGCGACGATTGCCGCGTGACCAGCCGCACGCCGATCGCGAGCATCGCCGTGCTCGGTGCGGGGATCGTCGGCTTGTCCGCGGCGATCGCGTTCGCGCGCGCTGCCGGGGCTGGCGGTGACCCTGATCGAGACGCCGGATGACGCTGCCGCGCTGACCGATCGCCTCTCGGGCACGCTGCCGTCGATCACCGCGTTTCACGATCGGATCGGCCTGCGCGAACGCGATCTGCTGGCGGCGGGCGCGACGCACCGGCTCGGCACGCGGCTGTCGGACTGGAGCGGGGACGGGGCGCCCGTCGTGCTGGCGCAGGGCGAGGGCGGCGGGGCGATCGCTCCCGGCGCATTCCACCAGCATTGGCTGAATGCACGCCGTGCCGGGAAGACAGCGGCGTTCGATGCCTTCTCGGTGCCGGCCGTGCTCGCCGCCGCAGAGAAATTCGTCCATCCGTCCGACGATCCGAACTCGCCGATCTCGGGCTTCGGCTATGCGCTACGGCTCGATCCGCCCCGCTACCGCGACCTGTTGCGCGCGCTCGCTCGGCATATTGGCATCGTCCCCGTTCCCGGCGACTTTGCGGGTGTCGAGCGCGGTGAAGACGGCAGGGTCTCCGCGGTGTTGCTGGCAGACGGCCGCCGCTTGGTCGCCGATCTGTATGTCGACTGTTCCGGCCCCGCTGCCCCGTTGCGGTCGGCACTGGATACGCAGTGGGACGATTGGCGGACCTGGCTGCCGGTCGACCGTCTCTTGCTGGGGACGGCGCCTGTGCAGACCCTGACACCGACCGACGATCTGGTTGCGGTGCCGGCCGGCTGGCGGTTCGCAAGCCGGTTGCGCGACCGCACGCTGGTCGGGCTCGCCTACGCGGCGGATCAGACCTCGGATTCCAGCGCGCGGCGGATTCTGCCGGCCGGCGACACCATCGTACCGCTCACGCCGGGCGCCCGCCCCGAGCCATGGAAACACAACGTCCTAGCGTTGGGCGATGCCGCGGTCGTGCTCGATCCGCTCGCCGACGCCAACCTGCACCTCGCCCATGCCGCGATCCTCCACGCGATCGACCTGTTGCCGGGTCGCGACTGCGCGCCGACCGAACTCGCCGAATATAATCAGCGCAGTTACCGCCAGGCCGCTCGGGTTCGCGACTATCAAGCCGCACACTACCTGCCGACTGGCCGCACGCGTGGCCCCTTCTGGAAGAGGGCGTCCCGCCTGCCCCGTCCCGACAGCCTCGCGCACACGCTCGAGCAATTCGCGCATCGCGGTCGCCTGCCGTTCTACGAGGACGAGAGCTTCGACAAGGACGACTGGCACGGGCTGCTGCTCGGGCTTGGCATGATCCCCCACATCGCCGATCCGATCGCCTCGGCCAGCCCGCCCGAAACGATCGCCGCGACGCTGAAACGGCTCGCCGAGGCAACCGCCGCGTTGCCGGCGCGCCTGCCCCCTATCCCCTGTATCTCGCGCAACTGGAGCGTGGACGATGACCGATCCCAACCCTGGCCCCATCCGCAAAGTCGTCATCGTCGGCGGGGGGACCGCCGGCTGGATGGCCGCCGCGGCCGCCGCCCGCTATCTCGACGATGGCCAGCGCCAGGTCGTCCTGATCGAGTCCGACGCGATCGGCACGGTCGGCGTCGGCGAGGCTACGATCCCGCCGATCCTTGGCTTCAACGCGCTGCTCGGGATCGACGAACGCGACTTCCTCCGCGCGACCGGCGCCACCTTCAAGCTCGGCATCGAGTTCGTCGGCTGGGACACCGGTGACGACCGCTACATGCACGCCTTTGGCGGGCATGGCCGCGACATCCAGGGTCTCGCCTTCCACCAGCTCTGGCTGAAACTGCGCGATCGTCCCGGTATCGGCACGCTCGAGGAATATGCGCCCTCCGCGGTCGCCGCCTATCTGCACAAGTTCGGCCAGCCAGGCGGCCAGCCACCGCTCGCCTACGCCTATCATTTCGACGCCGGGCTCTACGCGGCGTTCCTCCGTCGCCGCGCCGAGGCCGGTGGCGTCACCCGGATCGAAGGGCGGATCACCGGCACGGATCGCGATCCGCTGACTGGCCATGTCCGCGCCGTTCGGCTCGAAGGTGGCCAATCGGTCGACGGCGATCTGTTCATCGACTGTTCCGGCTTCCGCAGCCTGTTACTCGGCGAAACGATGGGCGTGGCGTTCGATGACTGGTCGCACTGGCTCCCCTGCGATCGCGCAGTCGCGGTGCCGACCAAACCGAGCACGCCGCTATTGCCCTATACGCGGGCCACCGCGCGCACCGCCGGCTGGCAATGGCGGATCCCGCTCCAGCATCGCACCGGCAATGGCCATGTCTATTCCAGCGCGCACATCTCGGATGACGAGGCGACCGCTACGTTGCTCGCCAACCTCGACTCGAAACCGACCGCCGAGCCGCGCCAGTTGCGGTTCAAGGCGGGGCGTCGGGAAAAGCTGTGGGAGGGCAACGTCGTCGCACTTGGCCTCGCGGGTGGGTTTCTCGAGCCACTCGAATCGACCAGCATCCACCTGATCCAGACCGGTATCTCGAAGCTGTTCGCGCTGTTCCCCGACCGCGGTTTTGCCGATGTCGAACGCGACGAATATAACCGCCTGATGGGTGACGCCTATACCTCGGTCCGCGACTTCATCATCCTGCACTACCACGCCACCCATCGCGATGATTCCGCGTTCTGGCGGCATGTCCGGACGATGCCGATCCCCGATAGCCTGACGCGCAAGCTCACGCTGTTCCGCAAAAACGCCCGCATCTTCCGCTACGACGATGAACTTTTCGGCATTTCGAGCTGGGTGCAGGTGCTGCTCGGCCAGGATGTCGTCCCGGTAGGTTATGACCCGATCGTCGATGCGCTCGACGCCGACCGCGTTGCGGACGCGGTCCGTCAGATCCGCGGGGCGACGTTGCGCACGGCGCAGGCATTGCCCGGCCATGGCGACTTCGTTGCGGCACATGGCCGGTTTGAGGGCGTCCCGCCCATGCGGTCCCCAGTTCGAACCTGACGCCCAAAACATTTCGGCCCCGAGGCGCGCCTAAGCGCCTCGGGGCCGATCAGGTTGTCGGTAACGCAGCAGCTCAGCCGTGCAGCGACCGGCGGAACGTCTCCGGCAGGAACACCAACCCGACCAAGGCCGTCACCGCGCAGGCGACGATCGGATACCAGAGCCCGTAATAGATATCCCCGGTCGCCGCGACCATCGCGAACGCCGCGGTCGGCAAGAACCCGCCGAACCAGCCATTGCCGATATGATAGGGCAGCGACATCGAGGTGTAGCGGATCCGCGTCGGGAACAGCTCGACCAGCAACGCGGCGATCGGCCCGTAAACCATCGTCACGTACAGCACGAGCAGGACGAGGATCGCGACGACCATCGGCTTGTTGATCTGCGCCGGATCAGCCTTTTCGGGGTAACCCACCGCGGTCAGCGCGGTCTTCACCTCGGTCTGGAACGCCTTGATCGCCGCCGCCTTATCAGGCCCAGACACGACCGCCGGGTTGACGACCGGGATGGTCGCGCCGCCGATATGGATCTGCGCGACGGTGCCCGCGGGCGCGATCACATTGGCGTACGAAATGCCGGCCTTCGCCAGATACGCCTTGGCGATGTCGCACGAGCTCTTGTCGAACTTGTTCTTGCCGACCGGGTCGAACTGCACCGAGCATTCGTCGGGATTGGCGACGATGCTCACCGGCGAATTGGCCTGCGCCGCATACAGCGCGGGGTTGGCGGCCTTCGACAGCGCGTGGAACAGCGGCATGTAGGTCAGCGCGGCGAGCGCGCAGCCGGTCAGGATGATGTATTTCCGCCCGATCCTGTCCGACAGCCAGCCGAAGAAGATGAACGCGGGCGTTGCGATCAGCAGCGCGATCGCGATCAGGATGTTGGTGGTCGGCCCATCGACGCGCAGGTTTTTCTCGAGGAAGAACAGCGCGTAGAACTGGCTGGTGTAGAACACGACGCCCTGCCCAACGACCGCACCGAACAGCGCGATCAGCACGACCTTCAAATTGCTCCACTGCCCGAACGCTTCGGTCAGCGGCGCCTTCGAGGTCTTGCCCTCGTCCTTCATCTTCTGGAACACCGGGCTCTCTTCGAGCTGCATGCGGATCCAGAGCGATACCGCGAGCAACGCGATCGAGACGATGAACGGAATACGCCAGCCCCACGCCGCGAACGCCTCTTCGCCAACCAGAGTCCGCACGCCGATGACGATCAACAGCGCCGCGAACAGCCCGAGCGAGGCGGTGGTCTGGATGAAGCTGGTGAACAGCCCGCGCTTCTTGTCAGGCGCATGCTCCGCGACATAGGTCGCAGCCCCGCCATATTCTCCGCCGAGCGCGAGGCCCTGCAACAGGCGCAACACGACCAGCGCGATCGGCGCGGCGACGCCGACCGAGGCGTAGCTTGGCAGCAGGCCGACCAGGAACGTCGACAGGCCCATGATCGCCATCGTCACGAGGAAGGTGTTCTTGCGGCCAACGACATCGCCGATCCGCCCGAACACCAGCGCACCGAACGGCCGCACCGCGAACCCGGCCGCGAACGCCGCCAGCGCGAAGATGAACCCGGTGGTCTCGTTGACGCCGGAGAAGAACTGCGCGGTG
This sequence comes from Sphingomonas sp. LR55, assembly GCF_036856015.1. Classification (NCBI taxonomy): domain Bacteria; kingdom Pseudomonadati; phylum Pseudomonadota; class Alphaproteobacteria; order Sphingomonadales; family Sphingomonadaceae; genus Sphingomonas; species Sphingomonas sp. LR55. Next base: position 1,145,442 of record NZ_JASPFO010000001.1, on the reverse strand, counting down.
ATGATCGTCGCGAGCAGGCCGTAGAGGTAGAAATCATACCATTCGAACACCGCCCCCAGCGAGGAAGCGATGATAATCAGCGGCTGGCTCTGCTTCACGTGACCAAGGGGCGATGCGTCCCCGGTTGTAGTCGCCATGGCGGTATCCTCTCAGGTGGTGCGGTGGGGATTCTGCAGCGTTGGGCAGTCAGAACCCGTATTTGAATGCGAATTCGAGGCGATCGAGCGCGCCGGTGTCACCGGAGACGAGTTCGCGCACGGCGTGGCGATATTCCACGCCGATGTCGAAGCCCTTGCCCGGCGACCAGAACAGGTTGCCCGCGCCGCCATAGGACTTGGCGTTCGCCAGCCCCGTGACGATCACGCCTGCAGGATAATTGGCCGACTGGTAGCTGCCCATGAGCGTCGAGTGGATCGCATCGGTCCAGCCGATACGGAACGCCGCGAAGGCCGCGAAATTATCGATCCGCTCGAGCTGGGTCGCGGCGCCGCCGTAGATCGCGTCGGGCACGTATCCCAGTCCCAGATAGCGGCCGATGCCCTGCCCGTAGGTTGCCATGAAGCGCAGGTCGTGACGCTTGCCGATCGGAATCTTGCCGGACCCGGAAACGCCCCAGCCGAAGGCGGTATCGCCGCTGCCCAGCGTATCGGTGCGCAACTCGCGCGCGAGGCCGGCGAGCGCGAAATCGCCGAAATGCGGCTTCCAGTTCACCCGTGCCACCACGTCGGGCAGGCGATCGTCATCCGTGTCGACCAGCGCGGCGTTGGCCGGCAATGCCGTTTCCGTTTCGGGGTTCTCGGCCGCGATCTGCAACGTCAGGCCGGATCGCAACGGGATGGTGTAGCGGACCTGGGCCTGGCGGTTGAACACCGTGCCGTCCAGCGGTCCGACGAAATCCGTCGTCTCCGGCAGCACCGCGATGTTCTGGAAAGTCGACCATTCCTGGCCGACCAACAGGTTGCCATATTCGATGAAGCCGCGGCGGAAGGTGGGCGTGTAGGGATTGGTCGCACGCTGCGCGCCGACCGGCGCCGTCGCGAGCGCGAAATCGAACTCCACCAGCGTCTTGATGTCGGTGCCGTTCATCGGCGTCGACGTGCTGAACTGCAGGCGGGTCTGGCGTGCGGAGAGCAGCAGATCCTGTGTGGAGAACCCGCCGCCGACCGGAATCTGCTGCGGCAGGAAGAACTCCTTGCCCAGCCCGCCGACCGCGGCTTCGCCATCGCTGTAGCGGCTGGCAATGACGTTGAGGCGAACGAAGCCGCCGAGCTTGACCGTCGTGTTGCCGACGCGGAAACCGTCGGTCGGTGCCGAATTTGCCGCGACAGGCTTGGCCTGGGCCACGTTGGTCGCGCCGGACGATCGGCCTGGCGACTCGGATGCCACGCTCATCGACGACGCGGTCATGGGATTGGTGTTCATGGGAGCCGGGTTCATGGCAGTCGGGGCGATCGGCGCCGCAGCGGTCGCGCGCTGCATTCAGCTCGCCGCGCAGATCCCGCACGGCGGCTTCGAGCGCCTTCAATCGCGTCTCGAGCTCGATCTCGCGTGCCGTCTGCGCCTGCGCCATACCCGGTACCAGCGCAGTACCCGCCAGCAACGCCGTCAAGGCCAGCCTCGTCTTGAATGCCATCCGTGTCATCCCCGTCTCCGCGCTCTTCCACTGGTCTTACGCGTGGAATTAGCGTCGTCATCATGGCGCATTGCGTCCGCCCGTCCATCCCTTACTTTGGTGCGGGATGATCGCCCGAACACGACCGCGTACAGCGCGGCAAAAGGAGAGCCAGATGACCGAGGCAAGCTATCCCGTCCCCGCGGAATGGGCGAAGGACGCCCTGATCGATGCCGCCGCCTATGACCGGATGTATGCCGAGGCCGCCACCGATCCCGACGCGTTCTGGGCGAAGGAGGCCAAGCGGCTCGACTGGATCGTCACCCCGACGAAGATCAAGGACACCTCGTTCGACGAGAGCGATTTCCACATCCGCTGGTTCGAGGACGGGCAGCTCAACGTCGCCGCCAACTGCGTCGATCGCCACGCCGACGCGCGTCCCGACGCGACCGCGATCCTGTGGGAGGGCGACGACCCCGCCGACGACCGCAAGATCAGCTATGCCGAACTGCGCGACGAGGTCTCGAAGCTCGGCAATGCGCTGAAGGCCAAGGGCGTCAAGAAGGGCGACCGCGTCACGATCTATCTGCCGATGATCCCCGAGGCGGCGTTCGCGATGCTCGCCTGCGCGCGGATCGGCGCGATCCATTCGGTGGTGTTCGGCGGTTTCTCGCCCGAGAGCCTGTGCAACCGCATTCACGATTGCGACAGCCGCATCGTCATCACCGCCGACGAGGGCCTGCGTGGCGGCAAGACCGTGCCGTTGAAGGCGAACGTCGACGCCGCGCTCGACCACGGCGATCTCGCGGTCGAGACCGTCATCGTCGTCCGTCGCACCGGCGGCAAGGTCACCATGACCGAAGGTCGCGACTGCTGGTACGCGGACTGCGTCAAGGGCCAGTCGACCGACTGCGCCCCCGAGCCGATGAACGCCGAGGACCCGCTGTTCATCCTCTACACCAGCGGCTCGACCGGCCAGCCCAAGGGCGTGCTCCACTCGACCGGCGGCTATCTGGTATGGGCGTCGATGACGCACGAATACGTCTTCAACTACCGCCCCGGCGAGATCTTCTGGTGTGCAGCCGACGTCGGCTGGGTCACCGGCCACACCTACTCGCTCTACGGTGCGCTCGCCAACGGCGCGACGACGGTGATGTTCGAGGGCGTGCCCAACTACCCCGATCACAGCCGCTTCTGGCAGATCGTCGACAAATACCAGGTCAACATCCTCTACACCGCACCGACCGCGCTGCGCTCGCTGATGCGCGAGGGCGACGACTGGGTGACGCGCACCAGCCGCAAGTCGCTCCGGCTGCTCGGCTCGGTCGGCGAACCGATCAATCCCGAGGCATGGAACTGGTATCACAATGTCGTCGGCGACGGCCGTTGCCCGATCGTCGACACCTGGTGGCAGACCGAAACCGGGGGCCACATGATCAGCCCCATGCCCGGCGCAACCGCGCTCAAACCGGGTAGTGCGACCAAGCCCCTGTTCGGCGTGATGCCCGAACTGGTCGATGCGGACGGCAAGGTGCTGGAGGGCGCGGTCGAGGGCAATCTCGTCATCGCCGACAGTTGGCCCGGCCAGATGCGCACTGTGTGGAACGATCACGAGCGCTTCTTCCAGACGTATTTCTCGACCTATCCCGGCAAGTATTTCACCGGCGACGGCTGCCGCCGCGACGAGGACGGCTATTACTGGATCACCGGCCGCGTCGACGACGTCATCAACGTCAGCGGCCACCGGATGGGCACCGCCGAAGTCGAGAGCGCGCTCGTCGCGCATTCGAAGGTCGCCGAAGCCGCGGTCGTCGGCATGCCGCACGACGTGAAGGGCCAGGGCATCTACGCCTACGTCACCTTGAACGCGAACGCCGAGCCGAGCGAGGAGCTGCGCAAAGAGCTGGTGCAGTGGGTCCGCCGCGAGATCGGGCCGATCGCGACGCCCGACATCCTCCAATTCGCGCCCGCTTTGCCCAAGACGCGGTCGGGCAAGATCATGCGCCGTATCCTGCGGAAGATCGCGGAGAACCAGCTCGACCAGCTCGGCGACACCTCGACGCTCGCCGATCCCGCGGTGGTCGACGCGCTGATCGCCGGCCGCGAGGAGGCTATCCCCGTACCGGCATGACGCGCACGATCCTCATCGCCGACGATCACCCGCTGTTCCGCCAGGCGCTCAAACTGGCGGTCAGCCGCGCCGCGCCCGACGCAGTGGTGATCGAGGCGGGGCAACTCTGCGAGGCGGTCGACGCGGCGCGCGACGCCAAGCGGCTCGACCTGATCCTGCTGGATCTGCGCATGCCGGGCTCGGAAGGGTTCGCGGGGGTCGCGCTGCTTCACGCCGAGCGTCCGGACACACCGATCATGGTGATTTCCTCGGCCGACGAAGCCGAAGCGGCGCCCCGTGCGCGGGCGTATGGCGCAATCGGCTTCGTCTCAAAAATCGCCGACCTCGCGACGCTGGAAAACGCCGTAGCCCGAGCCCTAGCCGGCGAACGCAATGCGCCAGCCGAAGGCGCCCCTGTCGACGACATGGCCACGCGCGTCGCCAGCCTCACCCCAACCGAACTCAAAGTCCTGCTCGGCGTGCTGGCCGGTCGCCTGAACAAGCAAGTCGCCTTCGACCTCGGCATCTCCGAAGGCACGGTGAAAGGCCACATGACCGCCATCCTCCGCAAACTCGGCGTCCAAAACCGCACGCAAGCCGTCCTCGCGGCTCGGGCAATGGACATCCACTTCGCCGATTAGCCGCGCACAGACTGCCCCTCCCACAACGTCATCCTGACGAAAGTCAGGACCCAGGATACCACCCACCCCGATCGTGGCTCTGGATCCTGACGTTCGTCAGGATGACGAAGTGTGCCCGTGCCCCCAATCCTCCCCCGCCAGGGGGAGGTGGCGCCGGAGGAGACGGAGGGGGAGGCCCTCGCAACAGCGGTTCCTCCTTTCCTCCCCCTCCGTCAGGCAAGCGCCTGCCACCTCCCCCTTGCGGGGGAGGATCAACTTCCCCGCGCTGCCGCCGCCGAAGCCTCCTCGATAAACCGCCACAGATCCGCCGGCACCACCGGTTTGGTCAGCACGACGAGCCCCGCACACCGCACATCCTCCGCCACCGCACGATCCGCCGTCACCAGCGCAATCGCCGGCGCCGGCACCATCGCCCGCAACCGCGCAACCACATCCAGCCCATCCTCTACCTCGTCCAAGTGAAAGTCGACCAGCGCCACATCCGGCTCCTCGTCCGCCGCCAGTTCCATCGCCTCGGCGGTCGTCGCGGCCAGCAACGGCACGCACCGCCGGGCGCGCAACGCCGCATCGAGCGCCGCCAGGATCGTCGCGTCGTTGTCGAGACACAGCACCCGCAACCCCGGCACCAGCGCGCGGCTCGCCGGAGGCGTTGGCAACAAAACGTCCAACCCGGCCGGCGCCAGCGGCACGCGCACCGCAAACGTCGTCCCCCGCCCCAATTCCGACCGCAACTCCACCGTCACCCCGAGCAACCGCGCGATCCGCCGGACGATCGCCAGCCCCAGCCCAACGCCGCCGCCCGCACTCCCCTTGCTTTCGAGCCGCTCGAACTCCTCGAAGATCCGCTCGCGGTCCCCGGCAGCAATCCCCGGCCCGGCATCACGCACCTCGATCAGCACGTCGTCACCCCGCCGCCGCGCCCCGATCCAGATCCGCCCATCCGCCGAATAGCGCACCGCATTCGACAGGAAATTCTGCAGGATCGACCGCAGCAACGACCGATCCGTCGCCACGCTGAACGCCCCCGGATGCGACGCCAGCACCAGCCCCCGCTCGCCTGCCAACGGCCCAAACTGCACCGCCAGTTCCTCGATCAACACCCCCAGCGCGAACCGCTCGACCTTCGGCACGACGCCCCCCGCATCGAGCCGCGACACGTCAAGCAACGCCCGCAGCAACGTGTCCGCCGATCCGATCGCACCATCGATCGCGCGGACCAGTTCACCCTGATGCGGCGCCTTCCCCTCGTCGAGCGCCGCACAGAACAGCCGCGCCGCATGCAACGGCTGCAACAGATCATGGCTCGCCGCCGCCAGAAACCGCGTCTTGTCGCGCGTCGCGGTCTCCGCCACCGCCCGCGCCTCGTCGAGCATGTGGTTCGACCGCGCGAGATCCTGCGTCCGCGCGACGACCCGCGCCTCGAGATCGGCCTGCGCCTCCTTCTCCGCGGTAATGTCGGTGAAGCTCTGGACGTAGCCCCCGCCCGGCATCGGCCGTCCGACCATCTTGATCCACCGCCCCGATGGCCGTTGCCGCTCGAAACTATGCGGCGTGCCGCGCGCGAGATGCGCCACCCGCCGACCGACATGCGCCGCGATATCGCCGACCCCCTCACGCTCGGCATTGTACCGGATCAGGTCGGCGATCGAGCGCCCGACCACGACATAGCCCTCGGGATAGTCGAACATCTCGACATAGCGCGGATTCCACGCGACCAGCCGCAGGTCCGCATCGATAACGCTCACCCCCGGGTCGATCGTCTCCAGCGTCGCGGACAGCAACGTGCGCGAGAACCGCAGCGAGCGCCCGCGCTGGTCGAGCAGGCGGACCACGTCGCTGACGTCGATCGCCGACCCGGCGATGCTCGACGCGACGATCTTCCGCGCCGACGGTGCGCCGATCACGCCCGCGATCAACCGCTCGGCGGTGCGCGCCGCAGGGCCGTCGATCGGCGCGCGCAGATCGGGTGACGCCACACCGATCGCCTCCGCCTCGCCGTCGCCGACGAACCGCGCGACCAGCATCCGCAATTCGCCGAGCGTCGTGACATGGTCGAGCGCCGCGTTCCCCCGATGCCGCTCGCGCAAGTGCAGACCGGCGATCAGCGCGACGTTGACGGCAAGACTCCACACCGTGCCATTGACCAAAGGCGAGCCGAGCCGCCAGCCGAGCAACGCATCGGGATCGAGCCAACCGCGCGTGAAGTGTGCCAGCATCGGGCCAATGCTCTCGCCGATCGACGGCAGCAACAGGCAGTAGATCCAGACGATCACGCCCCCGATCAGTCCGGCCCGCGCCGCGTTGTGATTGGCGAAGTTCCACCCCACCGTCGCGATCAGCGCAGGCGCGAACTGCGCGACGCCAGCGAACGCGATCAGCCCGATCGAGGCCAGCGGCAGGTCCGCACCCAGACTGCGCCCATACACCAGCGCGACCGCGACGATCGCGGCGATGATCACCCGCCGCACGCGCAGCATCCGCCGGCCTAGCTCGCCCTCCCCCGCCTCGCCGTGCCGCCGGAGCAGCAGCGGCGCAAGCAGATCGTTGGTCGCCATCGTCGACAACGCGATCGTCTCGACCACCACCATCGCCGTCGCGGCCGAGAACCCGCCAAGAAATGCGATCAGCGCGACCAGATGCTCACCCTGCTGCAACGGCACCGCGAGCACGTACAGATCGGGCTCGGCATCGCCCGGCAACAGCGTCATCCCCGCCAGCGCGAGCGGCAGCACGAGCAGCGAGATGACCACCATATACGCTATGAACGGGCCGCGCGCCCGGGCGACGGCGTCGGGCCCGCGCGCCTCGATGACGCCGACATAGAATTGCCGCGGCAGGCACAGGATCGCAAGCGCCGACAGCAGCGTCCGCACCCAGAAATCGGACGTCAGCGCGCCCCAGGTGAAGCCCGACTGCAGCCGCGCTAGTGACGGTGCCAGTGTCTCAGCCGGTACGTCGACGAGCAGCATCACGGTCACCACTCCGAGGACGACGAAGCACAGCAGCTTGATCAGCGACTCCGCCGCGATGGCCGCGACCACGCCAGGGTTGCGCCCGGCGACCTCGTACCGGCGCGCGCCGAACACGATCGCGAAGACCGCGAGCAGCAACGCGACCAGCAAGCCGACCTCCGCCGAGCTGCCGACGCCGGCGATCGCGCCGAAGCTCAGCGTCACCGACCGCAACTGGAGCGCGATATACGGCACCGACGCGAGCAACGCCGTCCCCGCGACGATCGCCGCGGTCCCCCGACTGCGGCCATAGCGCGCGGAGATGAAGTCGGAGATCGAACTCGACCCCTCCTCGCGGGCCAGCCGCACCAGCCGCGCGAGAAACTTCGGCGCGAGCAGGAACACCAGCGCCGGCCCGAGATAGATGGCGAGGTAGTCCCACCCCCGCGTCGCCGCAGTCCCGACCCCGCCGAAGAACGTCCAGCTGCTGCAATAGACTGCCAGCGACAACGGATACGCGATCCGCCCTAGCCGCTGCGACAGCCCGCGCCGATCGACCACCCACGCAATCCCGAACAGCAGCGCGCCATAGCCGAGAATGGCGAGAATGATCATCGGTCGGGTGATGGATGCGCTCCAGTCTGGCGCCGAAGCGCGGTGTCACGACAGACATAGCGCCGATCCGCGCGGTCGGCGACAGCCACCCGGCGTAAACCGAGTGGTTGTCGCTCGCCTCGATCCTCCCGCCAGGAGGAGGATACGCAGGTGAGAAGCTAGAGCAGCTTGTCGAGCGTGATCGGCAGGTCGCGAACGCGTTTGCCGCAGGCATTGTAGACCGCATTGGCGACCGCCGCGGCGACGCCGGTGATGCCGATCTCGCCGATCCCATGCGCGCCCATCGGCGTGTGCGGGTCGGCGATGTCGGTCCAGATCACGTCGATCTCGGGCACGTCGAGATGCACCGGCACGTGATATTCGGCGAGGCTCGGGTTCATGATCCGGCCGTTGCGCTCGTCGAACTGCGTCTCCTCCATCAGCGCCATGCCGAGGCCCATGATGATCCCGCCGCGGAACTGGCTGCGCGCCGTCTTGGGGTTGAGGATACGCCCGGTGTCGAACGAGCCGAGGAAGCGGCTGACGCGCGTCTCGCCGGTGACGCTGTTGACGCGCACCTCGCAGAACATCGCGCCGTAGGAATGCATCGACCAATGCATCAGTTCGAGCGGTTGCGACGCCTCTTCGGTCACGCTCACGCTGTCGCGCTGCGCCCGTGCGAGGATCGAGGCATAGCTTTCGCGCCGCGCCGGATCGTCGAGCTTGGCAAGACCCGCGTCATCGCTGCCGACCTCGTCGACCGACAGCCCGGCAAGCGGGGAGTCGTTCCCGGCAAGCTTGAGCAGCTCACTTACCAGCGCATTGTGCGCGGCGATCACCGCCGCACCGATCGCCGCGGTCTGCTGCGATCCGCCGGCGAGGATCGCACCGGGAATGACCGAGTCGCCATAGCGCACGTCGACCGCCTCCATCGGCAGGCCAAGCCGCTCGGCCGCGACCATCGTCGTGGTCGTCGCGGTGCCCATCCCCATCTCCTGTGCGGACACTTCGACGATCGCGGTCGCGGCCCCCGTCCCCGGTGCCGACAGCGTGATCCGCGCCGCAGCGCCCGGCATCCGGTAATAGGGATAGGTGGCGGTCGCACAGCCCATCCCGATCAGCCACTCGCCGTCGCGGCGCAGGCCCGGCTCGGGCGACCGCTGGTCCCAACCAAACTTCTCCGCGCCCGCACGCCACGCTTCGACCAGATGCCGCGACGAGAAGGGCAGCCCCGAAAGCGGATCGGTGTCCGGTTCGTTGCGGATGCGGAGGTCGATCGGATCGATACCGAGTTCTACCGCAAGTTCGTCGATGCCGGATTCGAGCGCGAAGGTGCCGACCGACTCGCCGGGCGCGCGCATGAACGTGTTGGCAAGCATGTTGAGCCGGACGACCTCGACCGACAGTTTCACGCTGTCCGCCGCATAACCCGATTTCGAGCCGACGATGAACGGCTCGGGCATGTCGTTGTGCGGCGTCGTCGCGGTCGTGCCCGCGTGGATCATTGCCTGGAAATGGCCATCGTCCGCCGCGCCGATCGCGACGCGCTGTTCGGTCAGCGTGCGGCCACCGACGATCCGGTAGACACCCTCGCGACTGAGCGCGATCCGCACCGGCCGCTGCACGAGCTTGGCCGCAGCCGCGCCGAGGATCTGGTGATCCCACAAGCACTTTCCGCCAAAGCCGCCACCGACATAGGGCGACAGGACATGGACCTGGTCGGCGGCAAGATCGAACACGTCGGCGATCGTCGCGGCCTCCGCGGTGACCAGCTGGCTCGCATCGTGGATCGTCAGTCGATCACCATCCCAGACCACCGTCGACGCGTGCGGTTCGATCGCATTGTGGTTGTGGCGCGGCGTCCGATAGACGTTATCGACCGCATGCGGTGCCGCCTTCAGCATCGCCTCGGCGTCACCGACCTCTGCCTGCAACGCCTGTCCCATGAACGCACCGGGCTCCGCCCCCGCGGTCTTGGCCTCGTCGAACGAGGTCAGCGCCGGCTCCGCGTCATAATCAGCGACGATCAGCGACGCGGCATGATCCGCCTGCTCCTGCGTCTCGGCGAGCACGACCGCGATCGGCTGGCCGTTCCAGTGGATCCGGTCGTCCTGCATGATCGGCAGGTCGGCGGGGCCGGCAGCGGTCGGCGACGAGCCGAACACCGCAGGCCGGTTCATCCGTGGCGCGTTGCGATGCGTCATCACCAGCACGACGCCGGTCGCGGCCTCGGCAGCTTCCGTATCCAGCCGCGCAATCCGCCCGCGTGGGATCGTCGCATAGGCCAGCGCGGCATAGACCATCCCCGGCAGCGGCACCTCGGCAGCAAAGCGCGCCGCACCCTGCACCTTGGCCGCGCCATCGAGACGCGACACCGGCGTACCGATCAGCCCGTGCTGGCGGCGGATCAACGGATCGGGAACGCCCCCTGGAATCCAGCTGTCGGGTGCCAGCGGCACGAGTTTCTCCATCGCGCCCTGCACCACGGCTTGCGTTGCGCCCTTGACGCTGTCGACGATGCTCATGCGCTTGCTCCTGCGAGATCGCCGAGCACGGCGACCAGCGTCCGCTTGACGAGTTCGATCTTGAAGCCGTTGTCGCGCAAGGGATGCGCGTCGGCCAGTTCGGCCAGCGCCGCCTCGCGGAACAGCGCCTCGCTCGGTACCGCACCGCGGAGGATCGCTTCCGCCTTCAGCGCGCGCCACGGCTTGTGCGCGACGCCGCCCAGCGCGATCCGCACGTTGCCTACCCGGCCATCGTCGATCCGCAACGCAGCGGCCACCGAAACCAGCGCGAACGCATAGCTCGCCCGGTCGCGAACTTTGCGGTAGGTCGAGTTGGTCGCCAACGGCATCGGCGGCACTGTGATCGCGGTGATCAGTTCGCCAGGTGCGAGCACCGTGTCGCGGTCGGGATGGTCACCAGGCAGCCGGTGAAGCTCGGCGAACGGCAGCGTGCGCGCCCCTGCGACGCCATCGATGTGCACGGTCGCATCGAGCGCGGTGAGCGCGACGCACATGTCCGACGGATGCGTCGCAACGCAGGCGGGCGAGGCGCCGAGGATCGCGTGGATCCGATTGAACCCGCCCGCCGCATCGCACCCCGATCCAGGCTCGCGCTTGTTGCAGTTCGAGCCGTCGGTATCGTAGAAATAGGTGCACCGCGTGCGTTGCAGCAAATTGCCGCCGACCGTCGCCATGTTGCGGATCTGCGGTGACGCCCCCGCCAGGATCGCGCGCCAGCACGGGATAGCGTTCGCGTACCACCGGATGCTCGGCGAGTGCGGTGTTACGGACCGCGGCGCCGATCGACAGCCCGCCGTCCTCGGTTTCGGCGATCTCGGCGGACAGGCCTGTGACGTCGATCACGCGATCGGGCCGGGCGATCGTCTCACGCATCAGGTCGACCAGATTGGTGCCGCCACCGAGATAGGCGGTTACCGGATCGGCCCCGAGCCGCACCGCATCGGCGACATCCTCGGCGCGTGCGTAGGTGAACGGCGTCATGCCGCGACCTCCGCCGCGCGCATTTGCTCAGCCTCGACAGTCTCCGCGATAGCGTCGATGATTCCGTTATGCGCACCACAGCGACAAAGATTGCCGCTCATGCGCTCCCGGAGTTCTTCGCGGGTCAGCGTGACGAAGGCGGACAGATCGGCGGTGACGTTACTCGGCAAGCCCCGCTTGGCCTCGTTCGCCATACCGATCGCCGAACAAATCTGCCCGGGCGTGCAATAGCCGCATTGGAACCCGTCATGATCGATGAACGCCTGCTGCAATGGATGCAGCGCGCTCTCGGTCGAGAGCCCTTCGATCGTGGTGATGCTCCGGCCGGTATATTGCACCGCCAGCGCCAGGCAGGACAGGATCCGTTCGCCATCGACAAGGACGGTGCAGGCGCCGCATGCGCCCTGGTTGCAGCCCTTTTTGGTGCCCGTCAGATGGAGATGTTCGCGGAGGAAATCGAGCAAAGAAACGCGCGGATCGACTGGCGGTTCGGCCGCCGCCCCGTTGATGATCATCGACATCGCGATCTCCTGAATTTCGGTATTTTATCGTTCTTGCCGGTTTATCCGAAGCAGGGTTCCGCCACCATAGCGGCATGGTCGTAACTGCCGAAAAGATCGATTAAAAAACCGGAGGCGCATCGTCTGCACCCCCGGTCTTTGTTCACTAGTCTAATTCTGCCGCTGGCGATCAGGCAAGCATGCGCACCTTGGGTTCGCGATCCCAGTAGCGCTTCGTGCCCGCCGTCGCGATCTTGCCGAGATCAACGACACCGGCATCCGGCTCGACGCCAGCCTTGTCGAGCAGCGGCTTCGACGCGGCGTTGGCTGCAACCGCCTTCAGATGCCCGAATGCGTCCATGACCCACTGAACCGCGGCGCCTTCCTTGAGCAGCGTCTTGCATCCGTCCTCGGAGAGCACCACCGCGACCGCGTCGAAGATCTGCGACGGGCTGCCAGCAAGCTGGCCGTGCGCCTTCTTCTTGCTGCCATCGGCCAGCTTAGCGCCACCGACCTTCGGCGCGACCAGCACAGCCTTGCCGCCTGCTCCCTCGACCGCGCTGACGACCGCATCGATCTCGGCGCCATCGGAGCCATCCGCGATCAAGATGCCGACCTGACGACCCTCGAGCGTCTCCTTCATCGACTTCTGGATCGACAGGGCGTCGCTTGGCTTCATGTCGACCGGCTCGCGGAAGGCAGGGTTAGCTGCCGGCAGGTCGATCCCGAGACCTTCGGCAATGCGCGATGCCAGTTCTTCGTCCACGTTCCGCAGGTTGGCGACGGTGCGCTCCTGAACGTGCGCGAGGCCGACCTTCGACAGTTCGAACGTAAAGGCCGACGCGACGTGCGCCTTCTCGTTGTCCGTCGCCGACACCCAGAACAGCCGCGCCTGGCTGTAATGATCACCGAACAGTTCGGCGCGCATCCGCAGCTTCTCGCCCTGCTCGTCCGCCCCGGTCGGGTTGGTGGTCGTCACGAACCCGTTCGGCGATTCGCGTGGCCCACCGTCTTCGCCCACGACCGACAGGCTGTTCGGCTCGTAGTTCGCACGCCCCTTCGGCACCTTGGTCTGCATCATCCCGTCGCGCTGGAAATTCTGCGCGTCGTTGCGTGGTGCATTGACCGGAATCTGGTGGAAGTTGGTCGTTCCGAGACGCGATTTTTGCGTATCGAGATAGCTGAACAACCGTCCCTGGAGCAGCGGATCGTTCGAGAAATCGATTCCCGGCACGATGTTGGTCGGCAGGAACGCAGCCTGCTCGGTTTCCGCGAAGAAATTGTCGACGTTCCGGTCGAGCACCATCCGGCCGATGATCCGGACGGGGACGTCCTCCTCGGGGATCAGCTTCGTCGAATCGAGCACGTCATAGGGCTGCGCCTCGGCGAATGCCTTGTCGAACACCTGGATGCCCAGCTCCCACTCGGGGAAGTCGCCGGTATCGATCGCTTCCCACAGGTCGCGACGATGATAGTCGTTGTCGGCGGCCTGAAGCTTGAGCGTCTCGTCCCAGATCGTCGACTGGAGACCGAGCTTGGGCTTCCAGTGGAACTTCACGAAGCTCGACTTGCCCTCTTCGTTGACCAGCTGGAAGGTGTGGACGCCGAAGCCTTCCATCATCCGCAACGAGCGCGGCAGCGTGCGATCGGACATCGCCCACATCTGCATATGCGTCGATTCCGGGGTCAGCGACGCCCAGTCCCAGAACGTGTCATGCGCCGAGCCGGCCTGCGGATAGGCGCGGTCGGCCTCCATCTTCACCGAATGGATCAGGTCGGGGAATTTGATCGCGTCCTGGATAAAGAACACCGGGATGTTGTTGCCGACGAGATCCCAATTGCCCTCGGTCGTGTAGAACTTGACCGCGAAGCCACGCACGTCGCGCGGCGTGTCGACCGAACCGGCGCCACCGGCGACCGTCGAGAAACGCGTGAACAGCTCGGTCTTGGTGCCCTTCTTGAACACCGCCGCCTTGGTCAGGTCGGAGATGTCGTCGGTCGCCTCGAAATAACCGTGCGCACCCGAGCCTCGCGCGTGGACGATCCGCTCGGGGATCCGCTCGTGATCGAAGTGGAAGATCTTCTCGCGCAGCACGAAATCCTCGAGAAGCGTGGGACCACGCGCGCCGGACTTCAGGCTGTTCTGGTTGTCGGAAACGGGCACGCCGTGGTTGGTCGTGAGCACGGGCACGTCGCCGCCGGCGCGCTGATGGGTTTCGCCACCATTGCCGGGATTGCGCTCTGCGGGGTCGCTCATTGCAAATCCTTGGTTATCAGTCGGAGTTATGGGCGGTTAACGAACGCTGCGCTGGCCTGGGTCCACGCACGCGAAAGAATTCCTGACCTATTGCCCGCGCCGATTGGCTCACCGATCGCCCCCGGCCGCGTGGACAGGATGTCACAGTGACAGCAATGGGCATGCCGTCTACCGGTACGCGGTGTCCGCCTTGCGCCGCCTCATATTGTCCCGCCCGCTGCTGATGGGATGGCTGTGCGTGGCGGCGCTGGCGATGAAGCTGCTGGTGCCGTCGGGCTACATGATCTCCGGCGAAGGCGGCCGCGTCGCGATCATCCTGTGCTCGGGCGTCGCTCCGTCGAGGGCTGCCCCGTCGATGATCGGGACGTCGACAACCGGCCCGTCGTCAACCGGCACATCGATGGCTGCGTCGCCGAATATGGTCATGGGCGATCACGTCATGTCCGGTCATGCCATGCCAGAGCACGATCCTTCCACCAATCACGGCAAGATGGAGATGCCCTGCGCGTTCTCGGGGCTCTCGGCGCAGGCGCTCGCGAGCGTCGACGCGACCCTGCTGGTGGCGGCGATCGCGTTCGTCATGGCGATCGGCGTCCGCCCCGTCCGCCGGTTAGTGCCAGCCCGCGCGTCCTATCTGCGCCCACCTTTACGCGGCCCACCGATCGCCCTCTCGACTCTCTGACACGAGCCGCCCGTCCCGAGGGGACGCGGCTCGCCACATTTGCCGGCGCGCATCGTCACGGTCGCGCGCCTGTCGAAGGCTCCTGCATATGTTTCGTACTCCGCCTCCATTCGGGGCGGCGATGGCCGTCGTCCTCGCCATTCCCGCCGGCCTCGTCGCACCTCCCGCCGTCGCTCAGACAACCGCCCCCACCCCCGCCCCTACCCCTACCGATACCGACACGCGCTTCACGATCGGCGAGGTCGTCGTCACCGCGCGGAGCATGGCGCGATCGACCGAGACGATCCTGACGTCGGTCGACATCCTCGGCGGCGACATCGCGCAGCGCCAGTCGGTCGACAACACCTGGGAGCTGTTCGCTCGGCTGCCCGGCGTCGTGCTGACCGACTTCAACCAGGGTACCACCTCGGGCCGCTTCTCGATCCGCGGGTTCAACGGCGAAGGTGAGATCAACGCGGTCAAGCTAATGATCGACGGCATTCCCAGCAACGACAATGCCGGCGGGATGACCGGAATCGACATGGTCTCGCCGCTCGACATCGCCGCGATCGAGCTGGTCCGCGGCACCGCCGATCCGCGCTGGGGGCTGAACGCGATCGCCGGCAGCGCCAACATCCTGACGCGGATCGGCGGCACCTACCTCGACGCGCGACTGATCGGCGGCGCGTTCGGAACGGTCGACGGACAGGTCTCCGCCGGCCTCGAACGCGGCGGGTTCAGCCAGAACTATTTGGTCGGATACCGTCGGACCGATGCCTATCGGGACCATGCCGATCTCGACCGCCTCAACCTGGCGGGCAAATGGTTCTATGATTTCGGTTCGACCCGCCTGGGGGCGATCGTCCGCTATTCTACCGCAACCGCCGAAGAACCCGGCTATCTGACCGACGCCGACGCCTATACCGACCGCACCCGCTCCTACGCCGTGTCCGCCACCGATGGCGGCACGCGGAATATCGGCCAATACAGCCTGCATCTCGATTCCGACCTCGCCGACACGCTTGCGTTCAGCGCCAAGGGCTATGCCAACAGCCTCCACGACGATCGCTATGTCCGCTTTTCGGCCAGCGTCCCGCAGCAGCGGCGCCTGACCGAGGAATGGCAATATGGCGCGACCGCCGCGCTGCATTACCATCCCCAGGTCGACTTTCTCCACGGCCTGATGGTCGAGGCGGGCGGCGACGTGCAGGTGCAGGACAACAAAAGCCTGCGCTGGCTGACCGACCGCCGTACGCTCAGCCGCCAGACGCGCGACCAGGATTTCGGGCTGACCGTCTATGGCGGCTATCTCCAGGCGGTGATCGAGCCGACCGACTGGCTCAAGATCACGCCGGCATGGCGGCTCGACCGCGTCGCCGGCGACTTCACCATTCGCCTGGCGGGCACCACCGCTCCGATCAACGCTTACGGCACGATCAGCCAGCCCAAGCTGAGCGTCGCGATCACGCCCGTGACCGGGGTCACCGCCTATGCCAATTACGGGCGAACGTTCCAGATCGGTGCAGGCTCGGGTGCCTATCTGGTGCCGCCAAGGACCACCGACGTCGCGCCCTCGATCAACGAAGGCTATGAAGCGGGCATAAAGCTGACCCGCGGCCGCTGGCTCGAAGCCCGCGTCGCGCTGTGGCAACAGACCGCGAGCGGCGAGCTGAAGCGGCGGCTGAACGATCCGTCGGGCGATGTCGACAATCTCGGCCGGACGCGGCGGCGCGGCATCGATCTGCAGCTCGACCTGAAGCCGGTCCGCACCGTCGCGCTCTGGGGCAGCTATTCACACCAGACCGCGCGGATCGTCACGCCCGACCCGGCCACCCCGTCGCAGGCCGGCAACGCGATCGACCACGTCCCGCAGAACGTCTTCTCGGGCGGGCTCGACGTCACCCCCGATCCGAAGGTGCGGCTGTCCTTATGGGGTAACGGCCAGTCGAGCTACGAACTCGACCCCGCCAACACGCAGGGCCGCTACGGCGATTACGTCGTGCTCAACGCCGAGGTGGCCTACAAGCTGACGCCGAGGATCGAGCTGTCCGCGCAACTCAAGAACCTAGCGAACGCGCGCTACGAATATGTCTGGTACGACGGTACGCAGCGGCTCCACGCACCGGCCGATCCGCGATCGCTGTTCGGCGCGGTCCGGTTGACGCTCTGATGACACGCCGGCCGCCGCTGCGCGTGATCGTGCGGCGCATCCACCTCTGGCTGGGGCTGTCGATCGGCGCGCTGTTCGCGTTCGCCGGGCTGACCGGCAGCATCCTCGTCTTCTATCCGGAGATCGACGCAGCGTTCAGCCCGGCGTTGCGCGCAGTGCCGGACGGCGCCCGGCCGGTATCATGGCAGGCGGTCGTCGACACGCTCCACCGCGAGCATCCGGATCGCACCGGCGCATGGCGGATCGAAGTCACGACGGACGGCGGCGCGATCCCGGTCCGATATTATCGGCCCAAGGAAACCGCCGGCCGGGATTTCGCGCCGTTGCTCGGGTGGATCGACCCGGTCCGGCTGACGACGATCCGCACCGGCTTCTGGGGCGATACCATCGTCACCTGGATCTACGACCTGCATTACCGGCTGCTCCTGGAGAAACCCGGCGGCATCGTCATGGGAATCGCCGGGATCGTCATGCTGCTGATGATCGCCAGCGGGATCTGGGCGTGGTGGCCACGCCCCGGCGGCTGGTGGCGCGCGCTCCGCTTCAAGCGCGACGCCGCTCCGATCCGCCGGCTGTACGACTGGCACAAGCTGATCGGCCTGGCCGGCGCAATCCTGCTGCTCGTCGTCACCGCGACCGGGGTGATGCTCGACCTCCCCGATCAGACGCGGGCAGTCATCACACGTGTCTCGCCGCTCTATCCCATGCCGGCGCTCAAGGTTGTCGCGCCGGGCGAGCCCGTGTCGGTCGACCGACTGGTCACGGTTGCCGAGCGCCGCTTTCCCGGTGCCGCACTCGCCTGGATCGAAACCCCCGCCTCGCCGACCGGCACCACGCGGATCAATCTCGCACAGGACGGCGAGCCAAGCCGCCGCTTTCCGCGCACCAACGTCTGGCTCGATCCTTATACCGGCGCCATCCTCGCGACCCGCGACGGCCTCGCCGAGACACGCGGCGACGTCGTGATGAACTGGCTCCACCCGCTGCACGGCGGCGAGGCGTTCGGATTGGCGGGGCGCGTCCTCGCCTTCGCCGCCGGGATCGTCCCGATCGCGCTGTTCGTGACCGGCGTGCTGCGCTGGCAACGACGGCGGCACCCGCAAAGGACGATTGGCACCCGGCACGAACCCGGCTAGCACGACGTCAGAGCGGCCGGTTCGACCGGTGGCTCGCTAGATCGCGTCGGTGCCCGGAAGGGCTTGATTGGGAATGCGGTGCGGACGGTTCGCCGTCCTATGCCGCGGCTGTCCCTGCAACTGTAAGCGGCGAGCGAAGCGCACGAGCCCTCTTCGCGAGGGCAGCCACTGGGCCGAAAGGCCTGGGAAGGCGGTGCGCCGAGCCTTGACCCGCGAGCCAGGAGACCTGCCGGCGTCTGGTCGCTCTTGTCCCGGTCCAGGGGGTGACCGAGGCACGGTGAACGCCGCCTGCGTGACACTGGCTGAGCGACGACCATGTGGCGGGGGCCGCATCGGCGTCGTGCGTCGGCCGCTCATGGCGTCCGGTCGTCGCATGGCCCGGCCGTTCGCGGCAGGCCCCCGTCCTCGTCGGACGCTGCGGGGTTATTGCATGACGACTTTGACGATTGAGCGACCGACGCGGGGTTCGACACGCAAACGCATCGGCTGGATGTTCTTTGGCCTGATCGTGGCCAACATCGCGGCGTGGTGCTGGGCGTTCTCGCTGTTCCACGCGCAGCCGCTGATGCTCGGCACGGCGCTACTCGCCTGGGGCCTCGGCCTGAGGCACGCGGTCGATGCGGACCACATCGCCGCGATCGACAACGTGACGCGGAAACTCATGCAGGACGGCCAGCGCCCGATCGCGGTCGGCTTCTGGTTCGCGATCGGCCATTCGGGGATCGTCCTGATCGCTGCCGTCGCGATCGCGCTCACCGCCAGTGCGCTGTCGCAGTTCGAGGCATTCAAGCAGGTTGGCGGCGTCATCGCCACCGTCATCTCCGCCGTGTTCCTGTTCACGATCGCGGCGATGAACCTGATCATATTGCGCTCGGTTTGGCGCACCTTCGGTCATGTCCGCAGCGGCGGTATTTATGTCGAGGAAGACCTGGACCTGCTGCTCGGCAACCGCGGGCTGCTCGCGCGGCTGTTCCGACCGATGTTTCGGCTCGTCACGCGCAGCTGGCACATGGCCCCGCTCGGCTTTCTGTTCGGCCTTGGCTTCGACACCGCCACCGAGGTCGCGATCCTCGGCCTGTCCGCGAGCCAGGCCGCCGACGGGTTCTCGATCGGCACCGTCCTCGTACTCCCCGTGCTGTTCGCGACCGGCATGGCGCTGGTCGACACCGCGGACGGCGTCGTCATGCTCGGCGCGTACGAATGGGCGTTCGTGAAGCCGATCCGCAAGCTCTACTACAACATCACGATCACGCTGATCTCCGCGATCGTCGCGATCGCGATCGGCGGGATCGAGACGCTCGCGCTGCTTGGCGCAAAGCTCGGCCTGACGGGCGGCATCTGGGATCTGGCAGCCGCACTCGGCGAGAACTTCAACGGCCTAGGCTTCGCGATCATCGGCCTGTTCGTGCTGTGCTGGGTCCTGAGCTTCGCCATCTACCGCTGGAAACGCTTCGATGAGATCGAGGTCGTACACGGATAGCTGGCGGCGTGGCGGAAAGTCCTCTAACCCACCCCCGAGGCTCGGTTGCACCGAACCTCATAGATCGCGCCGGTGCCCGAAAGGGCTTGAATGGGAATGCGGTGCGGGAGGAGTCCTCCCAATGCCGCGGCTTTCCCTGCAACTGTAAGCGGTGAGCGAGACGCACACGTCCTTCGTTTCGGAGGGCAGCCACTGGGGAAACCTGGGAAGGCGTACGTCGAGCCTCGACCCGCGAGCCAGGAGACCTGCCAGCGTTATGGTCGCTCTTGCTACGATCCAGGGGATGGTCGCGGCACGGTACTCCGTCTGAGCGACGAACGCGTGCGACCGAAAGGTCGTGCGTGCGTGTGCTTTAGACGTCGAGGAAATAATAATGTCCGATCTTTCAAAGGTCCCCGTCACCATCGTCACCGGCTTTTTGGGTGCCGGCAAGACGACGCTCATCAGCCATCTGATCCGCAATGCAAACGGCCGCCGTCTCGCGGTCGTCGTCAACGAGTTCGGCACGCTGGGCATCGATGGCGACATCCTCAAGGGTTGCGCGATCCCCGATTGCCCGGCCGAGAACGTCGTCGAATTGGCGAACGGCTGCATCTGCTGCACCGTCGCGGACGACTTCATCCCGACCGTCGAGACGCTGCTCGCACTCGACCCGATGCCCGATCACATCCTGATCGAAACCTCCGGCCTCGCGTTGCCCAAGCCGCTGCTGAAGGCGTTCGACTGGCCCGCGATCCGCTCGCGCATCACCGTCGACGGCGTCATCGCGCTCGCCGATGCGGAAGCCGTCGCCGCGGGCCGCTTCGCCCCCGACGTGGCCGCGCTCGAGGCCCAGCGCGCCGCCGACCCAAGCGTCGATCACGAGACGCCGCTCTCGGAAGTATTCGAGGATCAGCTCGCCTGCGCCGATCTTGTCCTGCTGACCAAGGTCGATCTCGCCGGCCCCGAAGGCGTCGCCAAGGCACGCGCCGTCATCGCCGCGGAGTCCGCAAGACCACTCCCGGTGATCGACCTGACCGACGGCATCATCGATCCGCGCGTGATCCTCGGCCTCAACGCCGCGGCCGAGGACGATATCGCCAGCCGCCCGTCGCATCACGACGGCGAGGACGATCACGAGCATGACGATTTCGACAGCGTCGTCGTCGAGCTTGGCGAGATCGCCGACCCGACGGACCTGACCGCAAAGATCGAGGCGCTCGCCCGCAGCGCCGACATTCTTCGCGTGAAGGGCTATGCGGCGGTCACCGGCAAGCCGATGCGCCTGCTCATCCAGGCGGTCGGCGCCCGCGTCCGCACACAATACGACCGCCCTTGGCGTGCGGGCGAACCTCGCCGCACGCAACTGGTAGTTATCGCCGAGCACGACCGGATCGACGAGGCCCGCATCAAGGCCGCGCTGGACGGCTGAGGCTCACAATGCACGTCGTCTTCCGCGAGACCCACGGGCTGGAGGAAAGCGCGGTCCCGCAGGACCTCGCCCAATCTCCCGCGGATCTCGTCGTCCTTTCCTTCTCCGACGGCGACCTCGGCGCATTCGCCGCGGGCTGGAGACGTGCGGATGCGGCCGGAAGCCGGCTGCCGTCGCTGCGCCTGGCTAACCTGACGGCGCTACAGCACCCGCTCTCTGTCGACACCTACGTCGAACAGACGCTGGCCGGCGCGAAGGGCATCCTGATCCGGCTGATCGGCGGGCGCTCCTATTGGAGTTATGGCCTGCAACAGGTCGAAAACCTTTCGCGGGAAAAGTGCATCGCGCTCGCCGTGCTCGCCGCTGACGGCCGCATCGACACGCGCCTCGATGCCGCCTCGACGATCCCGTTCTCGACGCTGCGCCGCCTAACCCATCTCTGCGACACCGGCGGTGCGGTTGCGGCGCAGGCGGCACTCGCGCAGTTCGCGCTGGCCGCCGGTTGCTATGCCGGCCCGGTCACCGGCGTCCGTGCGATCGCCGATGTCGGTGGCTGGCAACCGCACGACGGCGTGACCTGTCCGGCCGCGTTCGCGCTCAACGCGCACCGCCCCCGCGTGCTGGTCGTCTTCTACCGCTCCTATTTGACCGCCGCAGACCTCCACCCGATCGAAGCCCTGCACGCTGAACTGACCGCGCGAGGCTTCGACGTCGTCGGCCTCTTCGCGCCGTCCTTGAAAGGCCCAGACGCAGCCGGTTGGCTATCCCGCTGGGTTACGGCCCTGAAGCCCGCCGCGATCGTCAACGCCACCGCGTTCTCCGCACGCGGCGCGAGCGACACGACCCCACTCGACGGCGCCAACGTACCGGTCTTCCAGATCGCTCTCGCCACCTCCGACCGCGCAGCCTGGGCCGGCGCCACCCGAGGCCTGTCGCCCGCCGACCTCGCCATGCACGTCGTCCTTCCCGAAGTGGACGGCCGCCTCTTCGCCGGCGTCGCCAGCTTCAAGGAATGCGCGGCGAGGGACGGCGACCTCGAATACACCCGCCGCGAACACCGCGCTGACCCAGCACGCATCACCGCCATCGCCGCGCGGATCGAAGCCTGGACGAACCTCGCCAGCAAACCCGTCGCCGACCACCGCATCGCGATCGTCCTATCGACCTATCCCGGCAAGACGTACCAGATAGCGCACGCCGTCGGCCTCGACGCGCTCGCCTCGACGCAAGCAATCCTCGGTGACCTTACCGAAGCCGGCTACGCGATCACCTCGGACGCCAACGATCTCACGACATCACGCATACACTGGCCACTCGAAGAGTATCGCAAAGCACTCGCGCAACTGCCCAAAGCGATCCGCGAGGACCTCCGGCAAAGCTGGGGCGACCCCACCGAAGACTTCACCTTCACCGCGATCGATCACGGCGGCGCGCTCGTCGCGCTGCAACCCGAACGCGGCCGCACCGAGCACCGCGCGGAGGAGTATCACGACCTCTCGCGCTGCCCCTGCCACGCCTATGTCGCCTTCTACCTGTGGCTCCGCGAGCGCGGGACCGACGCGCTGGTCCATGTCGGCGCGCACGGCACGCTCGAATGGCTACCCGGCAAGTCGGTCGCGCTGTCCGACGCCTGCTGGCCCGAAGCGCTCGTCGGCGCGATGCCCGTCATCTATCCGTTCATCGTCAACGACCCCGGCGAAGCGGCACAAGCCAAACGCCGCATCGGCGCCGTCACGCTCGGCCACGTCCCGCCGCCGCTCGAACGCACCCGCACCGGCGCAGGTCTGGGGCGCCTCGAAGCGCTGCTCGACGAATTTTCCAACGCCGACGGCCTCGATCCAGCCCGCCGCGACCGCCTGCAACGCGACATCCGCGACGAAGCAACCGCCACCGGCCTCGCCGCAACGCTAGGCCTCGACGATGCGCAGTCCCAAGCCGACACGATCACCCGCATCGACACCTTCGTCTGCGACGTGAAGGAGAGCCAATATGGCGACGGCCTCCACATCTACGGCCGCGGTGAACACGGTGTCGCCGAACGAACCGGATTGCTGTCCGCGCTCCAAGGCAAACGCATCGCACCTGGCCCCTCCGGCTCCCCTTGGCGAGGCCGCGCCGACGTCCTCCCAACCGGCCGCAACCTGTACACCACCGATCCTCGAGCAGTGCCTTCGCGGGCCGCCCATACCCAGGGCGTAAAGCTCGCCGACGAACTCGTCCGCCGCCACTTGCAGGACCACGGCGACTACCCCCGCAATCTCGTCGTCGATCTCTGGGCTTCCGCGACGATGCGGACAGCCGGCGAGGAGTTCGCGATGGCGCTCCACCTGCTTGGCGCGGAGCCGGTGTGGGACATGCAGTCCGACCGCGTGACGGGCGTCGAGATCCTGCCGCTGGCGGACTTCGACCGCCCCCGCATCGACGTCACCTTGCGCGTATCCGGCCTTTTCCGCGACGCCTTCCCGACGCTCTGCACGATGTTCGGCCAAGCCGTCCGCGCGCTTGCCGCACGCGACGAACCGCAAGACTGGAATCCCTTCGTCGGCAAGGCGGTCAGCGCTCGCGTCTACGGCCCCGAACCCGGCCGCTACGGCCTGCTCATGGGCGACGCCGCCGAAACCTACACGCCAGCAGCGCAGAATCGAAGCTGGCAACGCGTGGCTATCCGCCTCCAGCCACGCGCTCGACGACGGCGTCGACAGCTTCGACCCGACCGGCATTCGCGACCGCGTCGCTGCCGCCGATGCCTTCGTCCACGTCCAGGACCTGCCCGAAACCGACCTACTCCTCGCCGCGGACTATGCCGCGCACGAAGCCGGCTTCGCCGCCGCGCAATCGGTCGCCGGAGGGAGCGCCACGCTCTACCACCTCGACGCACGAGACCCGAACCAGGCCAAGGCCCGCTCACTCAAGGAAGAGATCGCCCGCGTCGTTCACGCCCGCGCGGCAAATCCAGCCTGGGTCGACGGCATGATGCGCCACGGCTTCCGCGGCGGTGCCGAGATCGCCGCAACGCTCGATCACCTCGGCGCCTTCGCGCACTTGGCCAGCGCGGTCCGTCCCGAACTGATCGACCTCTATTACGACGCGACCTTGGGCCGCGACGACGTCCAAGCCTTCCTCGCCAAAGCCAACCCCGGCGCACTCGCTGCGATGCAGGCGCGGTTTGCAGCGCTCCACGCCGCTGACCTCTGGCCGACCCGCCGCAACTCGATCCTCGCGCGCCTGTATTTGCCATCGTGAGCGCGCCCGTCACCAATGGCATAGTGAAGGGTTGGTGCCCCGACGCGTGGCGCCCGATGATGGCGGGCGACGGCCTGCTGGTACGCGTCCGCCCTCCGCTCGGTCGCCTGGCACGCGTTCACGTGCTCGGCCTATGCGAAGCGGCAAGGCAGCACGGCAATGGCCAGATCGACCTCACCACCCGCGCCAACCTCCAAATCCGCGGAGTCCGCGAGGACAGCTGGCGCCCGCTGATCGACGCGCTTCTCGACCTCGGCCTGATCGACCCCGATCCGACCCGGGAAGCCCGCGCCAACATCGTCGTCGCGTCCGACTGGCGCGCAGGCGACGACACGCACCGCGTCGCCGAAGAGCTGCGCGGCCGCCTGTCCGAACTGCCCGATCTCCCCGGCAAAGTCGGTTTCGCGATCGACGCGGGTGCCGCGCCGATGCTGCAAGACGCTCCCGCGGACTTCCGCATCGAACGCGCTGCGTCCGGCCAATTGATCCTTCGCGCCGACGGTCGCGATCTCGGTGCGCCGCTGTCTTCCGGGACCGAAGTCGACCAGCTAATCGCGCTGGCCCACTGGTTCGTCGAGAGCGGCGGCGCGGCGAGCGGTCGCATGGCACGACACGACGCGCCGCTTCCGGACTGGGCCGTCGGCAGAATACCCCCTGCGGCATCGGCGGACAGGCTCCAGCCCGGCGGGCACCCGTTCGGCATCGCGCTCGGCCTGCCATTCGGTCGGGTCGCAGCAACCGCGTTGAGCCGCTTCGTCGAAGCCGAAACCGTGATTGAAGCGATCCGCCTGGCTCCTTGGCACATCGCGATCTGCGAAACGGATGCGTCGCTCGCGGGACATCCCGACCCCGCCAACTTCATCGCCGACCCATCCGCGCCGATCCGGCGCGTCAACGCCTGCGTTGGCGCGCCGGCGTGTCCGCAGGCCAGCGTCCAAACCCGTGATCTGGCACATCGGCTCGCCCCTCATATCGCCGGCCGCCTTCACGTCTCCGGGTGCGCCAAGGGGTGCGCGCACGCTGCTCGCGCCGACGTGACGCTGACCGGTCGCGACGGTCGCTACGACCTCGCCTTCGACGCGCATGCCGGCGCGCCACCCTCCCGCGCTGGCCTCGACGTCGCGCAGATCCTCGCTCATTTCGGAGCCGCCTGAATGCCGTACGCCTATGAAACCGACGGCGCGGCGATCTACCGCCAGTCCTTCGCGATGATACGCGCCGAAGCCAATTTAGCGCGCTTCTCGCCCGAGGAAGAACCGGTCGCCGTCCGCATGATCCACGCCGCCGGTCTTGTCGGTTTGGCCCAGCACCTCCGCATCTCGCCGACCTTTGCAGTCGAGGCTCGGCGCGCGTTGCAGGCCGGCGCGCCGATCCTGTGTGATGCGCGCATGGTTACCGAAGGGATCACGCGAGCAAGGCTGCCGGCCAACAACCGCATCATCTGCACGCTCCACGCCCCCGAGACGCCAGACCTCGCCCGAACCATGGGCAATACGCGATCGGCAGCGGCACTCGAACTCTGGCGTCCGCATCTCGCCGGTGCGGTCGTGGCGATCGGCAACGCGCCGACCGCGTTGTTCCATCTGCTGAACATGCTCCAAGACCCCGCTTGCCCGCGCCCAGCGGCCATCATCGGCTGCCCGGTCGGCTTCGTCGGCGCGGTCGAATCGAAGGCGGCGCTGTGGACCGATCAGCCCGTGCCGTGCGTCGTCGTCGAGGGCCGGATGGGCGGCAGCGCGATCACCGTTGCGGCGATCAACGCGCTGGCGAGCGGCACCGAGTGACACCCGGCACGATCCACGGCGTTGGTTTGGGCCCCGGCGCGCAGGACCTTATGAGCGTTCGCTCGGATCGCCTCGTTCGCGGCGCGCGTCATGTCGCCTATTTCCGCAAGGCGGGTCGGGCCGGACAGGCGCGGAAGATCGTCGACGGCATGCTCCGCGCGGACGTGATCGAGTTCCCGATGGAATACCCGGTCACTACCGAGATTCCGGTCTCCGATCCGCGCTACAACGACTGCTTGTCGGCATTCTACGACGGCTGCATCGACCATCTCGCCACACTCGCCCGCAGCGGCGAGGATATCGTCGTGCTCTGCGAGGGCGATCCGTTCTTCTACGGCTCGTTCATGCACCTCTACACGCGCCTCCAGACGATCGCACCGGTGCAGGTCGTCCCCGGCATCACCGGCATGTCCGGCGCTTGGACCGCCAGCGGCGCGCCGATCACGTGGGGCGATGACGTGCTGACGGTGCTGATGGGGACGCTGCCCGAGGACGATCTGGTCCGCCGCATCCGCGACACCGATGCGCTGGTGGTGATGAAGATTGGCCGCCACCTCGCCAAGCTCCGCCGCGCCGTCGCCGCCGCCGGACGCGAGAGCGAGGCGTGGCTGGTCGAATACGCCGCGATGGCCGATCAGCGCGTTACGCGGCTCTGTGAAGCGGACGCGATCACGCCGTATTTTTCGATCCTGTTGATCCACGGCCAGGGCGTCGCCCATGACCGGGTGGCTCGCCATCGCAGGCCTCGGACCGGGCGATTTGAACCTCGTGACTCCCGAAGTCACCGCAGCGCTCGCCGAAGCTACCGACGTCATCGGCTACATTCCGTATGTCGCTCGCATCGCGCCCCGTGATGGCCTGACGCTCCATCCGACCGACAACCGCGTCGAACTCGATCGCGCCACGCATGCGCTCCAACTGACGGCACAAGGCCACCGCGTCGTTGTCGTCTCCTCGGGCGACCCCGGTGTGTTTGCGATGGCGGCCGCGGTCTTCGAAGCGCTAGAAGCAGGCCCGCAGGCATGGCGCGAACTCGACATCCGCGTGCTCCCCGGCATCACCGCGATGCTCGCCGCAAGCGCCCGCGCCGGCGCGCCGCTCGGCCATGATTTCTGCGCGATCAACCTGTCGGACAATCTGAAACCCTGGCCGCTGATCGAACGCCGCGTGCGCCTTGCTGCCGAGGCCGACTTCGCGATCGCGTTCTACAACCCGCGATCGAAAGCGCGCCCCGACGCCCTGATCCGCGTCTTCGAGATCCTCCGCGAGACCTGCCGCGACGACCGCCCCGTGCTGTTCGCCCGCGCCGTCTCGACCCCTGAGGAAACCCTCCGTATCGTCCCGCTACCCGAAGCCCGCGCGGACATGGCCGACATGCGGACGATGATCATCATCGGCTCCAGCCTGACGCGGATCATCGATCGCCCGGCCGGCCCGATCCTCTACACCCCGGTCGGCGCCATGATCGAGCCAGCGCAGCACATCTTCCGCGGCATACGCTTCCAACCGCGCAGGCAGGACGGGACGATCGATCATAATCACCGGCAGCCCGAGCGCACGCGCCGCGCCCAGCTTGGCCTGCGCGCCCGACCCGCCGGCATTCTTGCAGACCACGACCTCGATCCCGTGCGTTGCCATCAAGCGCCGGTCGCCCTCGACGTCGAACGGCCCGCGATCGACCACCAGATGGTACCGCGGCAACCCCGGCGGACGATCGGGCGCATCGACGAACCGCAACAGATAGTCATGCTGAGGCTGCACCGCGAATGCGTCGACATGCATCCGCCCGAGCGCCAGCATGACGCGCCGAGCGGGGCCGGCCAGCGCCGCGACCGCAGCCTCGATATCGGCCACGCGCGTCCATCGATCGCCCGTATCGGGAGCCCAAGCCGGCCGCGTCAAGGCAATGTGAGCAACGCCCGCACGCGCCGCAGCAACGACGGCATTCGCGCTCATTCGCGCCGCGAACGGGTGCGTCGCGTCGATCAGATGCGTAACGCCGTTATCGCGCAGATACGCGACCAGTCCCTCGACGCCGCCGAAGCCACCGACGCGTACCGGGATCGGCTGAGCCTTGGGGTGGGCAACACGCCCGGCATAGCTCAGCACCGCCGCATCGCCTCGCGCCGCCAGCAAGGCCGCGAGCGCGCTAGCCTCGGTCGTGCCCCCCAGCACCAGGATGTTCGACATGGCTGACACTCCCTGGCTGACGATCGTCGGCATTGGCGAAGACGGCGCGGCCGGCTTGTCCGCCTCGGCAAAGGCAGCGCTGGCGGATGCCGAGATGGTGACCGGTGCGACCCGGCATCTGGCGCTCCTCCCCGAGCTTACGGGCGAGGTCGTGCCGTGGCCAGTCCCGTTCGACGCGGGTATCCCCGGACTGCTCGATCGCCGCGACCGAAAAACCGTCATGCTGGTCTCCGGCGATCCGTTCTGGTTCGGCGCAGGCACGTCCGTCACCCGCCATCTCGCGCCGACCGAGTGGATCGCGTACCCGGTGCCGTCGACCTTCGCCCTCGCCGCGGCACGTCTCGGCTGGCCGCTCGACGATACCGCCTGCCTCGGGCTGCACGCGGCGCCGCTCGCGCGCCTACGCCGACACATCGCGCCAACCCGCCGCGCCTTGGTTTTGGTTCGCGACGGCGAAGCGGTTGCTGCACTGGCGCGGTATCTGACCGAACTCGGCTTCGGCGGGTCGCAGTTGCATGTCCTCGAAGCGCTCGGTGGCCCGCGTGAAAGGATCCGCGAGATGGTCGCCGCTGCCCCCGCGTTCGAAGACATCGCGCACCCGGTGGCAGTCGGCATCGCCTTCGCAGGAACCGGCGCGGTTCTACCCCACGCTTCCGGCCTGCCCGATGCGTGGTTCGAGCATGACGGCCAGATCACCAAGCGCCCGATCCGCGCGCTGACGCTGTCCGCGCTCGCGCCGAAGCCGGGCGAAACGCTGTGGGATATCGGCGCAGGCTCCGGCTCGATCGGCATCGAATGGCTGCTCGCCCATCCATCCATGCAGGCAATCGCGTTCGAAGCCGATCCAGTCCGCGCCGGTCGCATCCAAGGCAACGCCGCCGCGCTGGGTGTCGATCGCCTGCGGGTGGTCGAAGGCCGCGCCCCCGACATCTTACATGGCCAAGCTCAGCCGGACGCGATCTTCATCGGTGGCGGGCTGTGCGAGGCGCTGCTCGAACGGCTCTGGTTCGAGCGTGCGTCCGGTACCCGTCTAGTCGCGAACGCCGTCACGCTGGAGTCCGAAGCGCTGCTCACCCGCTGGCACGCCGCAAAGGGTGGTAGCCTCCTGCGCGTCGACCTGTCCGAGGCCGTCCCGCTCGGCACGCGGCGTGGCTGGCGGGCGAGCTATCCGGTCGTGCAGTGGAGTGTCGTGCTGTGATCGTCGCCGGCTTCGGATTTCGCAGCGGGGCAGACGTCGCCGCGCTGCGTGCCGCGCTTGCTAGTGCGCAGGCGGGGCACCCTCCGGTCACGGCATTGGCAGCGCCGGACGACAAGCTCGCGTTGGTCGCGGAGCTTGCCGATACGATGGGCCTACCCGCTATCGCAGTATCGGCCGACGCGCTGCAAGGCCCGCGAACGCCGACCCGGTCGATCGCCAGCCTGTCCGCGCGCGACCGGCAGCGTCGCCGAAGCCTGCGCACTCGCCGCCGCCGGCCCTGGCGCACAGGTGCTCGCGACCCGCCGCATCTCCCCCGACCGGATGGCCACCTGCGCCATTGCTCAAGGACCTGCCACATGACCGTCCACTTCATCGGCGCAGGCCCCGGCGCGCCGGACCTGCTCACGCTGCGAGGACGCGACCGGATCGCGGGATCGCCGGTCTGCCTTTATGCCGGGTCGCTGATCCCGGCGGCGATGCTCGATCACTGCCCGCCCGGCGCGCGGATCGTCAACACGGCACCCTTGTCGCTCGACGACATCATCACCGAAATCCAAAGCGCGCACGATGCTGGCCACGACGTCGCCCGGCTTCATTCGGGCGACCTGTCGATCTGGTCGGCGATGGGCGAGCAGCTCCGCCGCCTGCGTGCGCTCGACATCCCGTTCACGATCACCCCCGGCGTGCCCGCCTTCGCCGCCGCCGCCGCCGCGCTGGAGGTCGAACTGACGCTGCCCGAACTCGCGCAGTCGGTGGTGCTGACGCGCACGCCCGGCCGCGCGAGCACGATGCCGCCCGCCGAGACGCTGACCGCGTTCGCCGCGACCGGCGCCACGCTTGCGATCCACCTGTCGGTGCACAATCTCGCGCAGGTCGTCGCGGACCTGACGCCGTATTACGGATCGGACTGCCCGATCGCGATCGTCTGGCGCGCGAGCTGGCCCGACCAGCAGATCGCGCGTGGCACGCTGGCGACGATTGCGGATGCGATCGCAGGCAAACCCGATCGCACCGCGCTGATCCTCGTCGGGCAAGCACTCGCCGCGCAGGACTTCGCCGAAAGCAGCCTCTACGCAGCAGGCTATGACCGCCGCTTCCGCCCGCAATCGGCGGACTCGAAGTTCGCAGGACACGACATATGACACCGGATTCGACCCCGGGCCTCCTCATCGCCGCGCCCGCCTCGGGCACCGGCAAGACCACAGTCATGCTCGGCCTCCTTCGCGCGCTTCGCGACGATGGCCTCGTGGTGCAGCCGTTCAAGAGCGGCCCCGACTATATCGACCCCGCGTTCCACCGCGCCGCGAGCGGCCGCGCGTCGTTCAACCTCGACAGCTGGTCGATGGAGGCGGCGATGCTCGACATGCTCGCCGCCAAGGCCGACGACGCCGACTTCGCGCTCGCGGAAGGCTCGATGGGGTTGTTCGACGGAGTCGCGAAGCTTGGCGCGACCGGCAATGGTGCCAGTGCCGACATCGCGCGGCGGATGGGCTGGCCGGTGGTGCTGGTGATCGACGTCTCGGGCCAGGCACAGTCCGCCGCCGCCACCGCGCTCGGCTTCAGCCGCTACGACCCGAGCGTCCCGATCGCCGGCGTCATCCTCAACCGTGTCGCCAGCCCGCGTCACGAACGGCTCGCGCGTAGCGGGATGGAGGCGGTCGGCATCCGCGTGTTCGGATCGCTGCCACGGCGCGGCGACCTGAAGCTGCCCGAACGCCACCTAGGACTGGTGCAAGCCGCCGAGCACCCCGATCTCGACGCCCGCATCAACGACTATGCGACGTTCCTGCGCGCGCATGTCGACATTCCTGCGCTCCGGGACGCCGCCACGGCCGTCGCGCGTCCGGCCAATGCTCAGATTTGGATCCGACCGCCCGCCCAGCGGATCGCACTCGCGCAGGACGCAGCGTTTTCCTTCACATATGCACACGTCCTCGAAGGCTGGCGCAAAGCCGGCGTCGAGATCCTGCCGTTCTCGCCGCTCGCCGACGAAGCCCCGGCCGCACACGCCGATCTGGTCTGGCTTCCCGGCGGCTATCCCGAACTCCACGCCGGCAAGCTCGCCGCCGCCGCGACGTTCCGCGCAGGTCTCGCCGAGCATGCGCGCACGCGGCCCGTCCACGGTGAGTGCGGCGGCTATATGGCGCTGGGCGAAGGCCTGATCGATGCCGACGGCACGCGTCACCGGATGGCGGGACTGCTCGGCCTTGTGACCAGTTACGCGCAGCGAAAAATGCATCTCGGGTATCGCCGCGCGACGCTCCACGCGCCGATGGGCGGCTTCACTGCCGACACAGCGCTGACCGGGCACGAGTTTCATTATTCGACGATCATCGACCAGCCCGACGCGCCGCTCGCGCACGTCACCGATGCCGAGGGCAATGCGGTGGCCGAGACAGGCTCATATCGCGGGCACGTCAGCGGCAGCTTCTTCCACATGATCGCCGCCGCGTCATGACCGGGTTCGTCTCGTTCGTAGGCTCGGGGCCGGGCGATCCCGAACTGCTGACGCTGAAGGCCGTAGCGCGGTTGCAGGCGGCGGACTCCGTGCTGTTCGATGACCTGTCTTCGGCCGTGCTCGGTCATGCGCGCGCCGGGGCCGATCTCGTCGCGGTCGGCAAACGTGCGGGGTGCCCGTCACCAAGCCAGGCGCACGTCTCGCAACTGCTGGTCGAATACGCGCAGTCCGGTCTTCGCGTCGTCCGCCTCAAGTCGGGCGATGCGGGCATCTTCGGCCGCCTCGAAGAGGAGATCGTCGCGCTCAGGGCGGCGGGTATCGCGTTCGAGATCATCCCCGGCGTCAGCGCCGCAAGCGCCGCCGCGGCCGCCGCGAATATCCCGCTGACCCGGCGCCTCAGTGCGCGCCGCGTCCAGTTCCTGACCGGCCACGACGTCACCGGCGACCTGCCCGAACAGCGCAACATGGCCGCGCTCGCCGATCCTGACGCGACCACGGTCGTTTTCATGCCCAAGCGCACCTTCCCCGCGCTGGCGGCCTCGCTGATCGCGCATGGCCTGTCGCCGGACACGCCCGCGCTGATCGCGGAGAATGTCGGCCACCCCGATCAGACCCTGACCCGCTCGACAATTGCCGAGCTTGCCGCCCAGTTGCAGGACGGCTTCTCCGGCAAGCCCGCCCTGATCCTCTACGGTCCGCTGATGGAGGCGGAATGATCGACCTCCAGCTGATCGGCATCGGTACCGGCAATCCCGATCACCTCACGCGCGCCGCGATCAAGGCGATGAATGCCGCCGACCTGATCCTCCTGCCCCGCAAGGGCGACGCCAAGTCCGACCTGATCGACCTTCGCCGGACGATCTGCGCGGACGTCCTGCTCTGCACCACGAAGGTCGTCGAATTCGACCTTCCCGTACGCGATGCCGGCGCGCCCTACCGCGACGCCGTCGATCGATGGCACGACGCGATCGCCGGCGTCTGGGCCGAGCAGATCGCACGGCATCTTCCGAACGGTGGCCGCTTGGCGCTTCTCGTCTGGGGCGATCCCTCGCTCTACGACAGTACGCTGAGGATCGCCGACCGGCTGCGTGTCGACGGCCTGCCGTTGACGGTGACGGTCGTCCCCGGCATTACCAGCCTCCAGGCGCTAACCGCCGCGCATGCGATCCCGCTCAACGCTCTCGCCGCGCCGGTGCTTATCACCACCGGCCGCCGCCTGCGCGAGAGCGGTTGGCCGGACGCGGTCGATACGCTCGCGGTAATGCTCGATGGCACATGCGCGTTCGGGACGTTGGATCCGGCAGGCGTTACGATCTGGTGGGGTGCCTATCTCGGCATGGCGCATGAAGCGCTTGCGACAGGTCCGCTCGCCGACGTCGCCCCTCGTATCGTCAGCGAGCGCGCGAGACTGCGTACTGCCCATGGATGGATCATGGACACCTACCTCCTGCGCCGCACGCCGATCCACTCATGACCGCCGACACACCGCCGGTGTTCGAGGCCGATTTCGCCGCGCAGTTCGACACGCTGCTCCGCTGGCGCCGTGACGTCCGCCATTTCCTGCCGACGCCGATCACCGACGCCGACCTCCGCGCCTTGCTTGAAACCGCTGCGCTGGCGCCGTCTGTAGGCAATGCGCAGCCGTGGCGCTTCGTACGCGTCCGCTCGCCACGCATCCGCGCGCACCTCGCCGATCATGTCGATGCCGCGAACGCCGTCGCCGCCAATGCGCAGCCTGACCTCGATCGCCGCGCGCACTACCGCTCGTTGAAGCTCCATGGCCTTCGTGAAGCGCCGGAGGTCGTCGCCGTCTTCTCGGACGAAGCGCCGCTCGCCGGCTACGGCCTGGGCCGGACGACGATGCACGACACGCTACGCTATTCGACGGTGATGGCGATCCACACGCTCTGGCTCGCCGCGAGGCTACGCGGGATCGGCGTCGGCTGGGTTTCCATCCTCGATCCGGCCACCGTCACCGCGATGCTCGAAACCCCCGAAGACTGGACGCTGATCGCAGTCCTCTGCCTCGGCTATCCCGAGCATCCCTCGACCATACCCGAACTCGAACGCCGCGACTGGCAGCACCGCGAACCCGTAGCCGATCGGATCATCGAACGCTGACCCAGCGCCCGATGATCCGCTTTCGTCAGGTCAGAACGCGACCTTGAACTGCCCGCCGATGATCCGCGGTTCGTTGATCATGCCGGTCAGATTGTTGAAGTCGATCGCCGAAATGCTGCGATATTGGTTGGTGATGTTGCGGACGAACGCGCCGATCTCATACCCCTGCGGCGATTTATAGCCGACCTTGAGACCGCCTTCGAGCGACGACTTGCCGGTGAACTCTACCGCTTCGTACAGGAAGAAGTTGATGCGGCTGCGGTAAACCCAGTCGGTATAGGCATAGACCTCGCCGCCGTTCGCGAGCGGGATGCCGTAGCGCGCGGTCCAGTTGGCGATCCAGCGCGGCGCCTGGGGAAGATCGTTGCCGTCGATGATCGCGAACCCGTTGACGATCGGATCGAGCACGGTGCAGGTCGCGCAGACCCCGACACCGATGTTCCGATCGCGGATTTCGGTGAAGTTGTAGCTGCCGCTCGCAGTCAGCGTCAGTTCGGGGAGTGGCCGCGCCTCGAACTCGCCCTCGACGCCGTAGCCGATCGCCTTGTTCGCGCTGATCAGCCGTGCCGAATTGCTGCTGCCGCCGACCGCGGTGATCTGCAGGTCCTTGGTGCTATACCAATAGGCGTCGAGCGAGAAATTCACTTTCCGATCGAGCAGCGTGCCCTTGAAGCCGCTTTCGCCCGAGAAGGTGGTCTGCTTGGGCGCGGTGCTCTGGACGCTGCCGAATGTCACGCGGTCCTGGATCGCCGGGCCCTGATAGCCGGTCGCGAGCCGCGAATAGACGTTGATCGCGGGCGTCAGTTCATAGGTCGCGCTCGCATCCCAGGTAACGTTCGAGCCGCGGACGACCGCGCGCGCCGGCAGCGTGTCGCTGATCCCGCTGCCCGGAATCGGTGCGGTGACGAGGTCGTTGCGATAGTCGTGCGAATAGCGGACGCCTGCGCGCAGCGTCAGCAACTCGGTCGGCTTGGCCTCGATCGACGCGAACGCGCCGTAATTCTCGTTGCGATTGTCGTGGAAGATATCCTGCGTCAGGTCGGTCGCGCGCGATCCGCTACCGCCGAACGCATAGTCATATTGGTGATAGCGCAGCGTCTGGTGGAAATAATACAGCCCGCCCTGAAGGCGGATGCCGTTCATGTCCTCGCTCGCGTAGCGCAGTTCCTGGCTGAACTCCTTCGGCTTTGTCAGGCCGCCGGTGTTCGACGGGAACAGCCCGACGCCGATCGCGCCGATGGTGCCGCCGAGGAACGTGTAGTTGTTGCCGCCGTCGACGTCGCCCGTGCTCTCGACCTTGGCCTGCTCGTAGCCGGTGACCGAGTAGAAGGTGCCGATGCCGTCGAGATGATAGTCGAGCCGGAGGTTGGTGCCCCACTGCGTCAGGCTCTGGCTGGTATAGCCGTCGAGCGTGGCGTGCTTAGGGTCGAACCCGGTGTTGAAGTCGTTCGTGCCCGGCTTGAACAATCCGGCGCGGAAGATGCGCGGCGATCCGGTAAGGTCGCGAACATGGACGTTCAGCAACGCGTTGAAGTCGCTGCTGGTATAGCCAAGCTGGAAGCGGCCGGCGACGTCGCGATAGCCCTCGAGCTTGCGGTCGGCGTTGCCCGTCGTGGAGTCGTTCTTAACCCAATCATCGCGCGACTGGATGATGCCCGAGGCGCGGAACGCGAAGCCGTTGCCGATCGGCAGGTTCAGCGCGGCCTCGCCGTTGATCGTGTTGTAGGTCGCCCAGGATCCAGTCGCATAGCCCGAGACCTTGTCGGGGTTTGGCTTGGCGGAATCGATCTTCACGACGCCGGCCGGCGTGTTGCGCCCGAACAGCGTGCCCTGCGGCCCACGCAGCACCTCGACGCTTTGCAGATCGAAGACCGGGAACGACTTCAACATCGGGTTCTCGAGGGCGACGTCGTCGTACACGACCGAGACCGGCTGCGCGGCGTTGGGATCGAAATCGGTGTTGCCGAGACCGCGGATATAGAAGCGCGGGAAGGTGCGGCCGAACGAGGATTCGACCTGGAGACTCGGCGTGCGGCCAGCGAGGAAGCGGATGTCGAGACCGCTCGAATTGAGCACGTCGAGCTTCTCGCCGCTGATCGCAGTGACCGCGAGCGGCACGTCCTTCGACGATTCCTGGCGGCGTGTCGCGGTGACGACGATCTCGCCAAGTCCCTGATCGCCTGCCGGATCGCTGGCAGTCTGGCCAGTTGGCGCTTGTTGCTGCGCGACGGCTGGCGCGGCGAAGACGAGGAGTGGCGCGCTGGCGGCCAACAACCGGGCGATGGCAGACGTACGAACGGGCAAGCGAATCATGGATGGTCCCCCCTTGGGCTTCGAACATCCTCCGGCGTCGATCCGTGTGACCCGGATCCGTCGCCAATCGGTAACACCGCTGTAACGTGCTGCAATAGGCGGGATCGGGCACGATGCGTTTTTGCCGAGCACCGCGACATCTTTGCCCCAGTCGGCGCTGCCGACGGGGTGATGGTCAGCGTCGGCGCTGCCGACGCGGTGATGGTCAACGTCGGCGCTGCCGATGCGGTGACGATCAGCGCCGCCGGGGTCGGGTGTACAGCGTCTGCATGGCCGCCTCCATCTTCGCGCGGTCGACTTGTAAGACAACGGTCTGCGCGCGTTCGCCAAGGTGGGGCCGATACGCATCGTGCCACGACAGCGTATCGCCGTATCCGGCGGTCTGGCTGGTGTCGAAATCGATGTAGAGTGTCTCGGCGCGCGTGACGATGGCGGGCTCCAGCCAGGCCATCGCCGCAATCTCGTCCCACATCGGAAACCCCGGCTCGAGCCCGGTCTGAAGTGCATCGGTGAGCGGGGTATGCGCCGGTTTCACGCTGTCCAGAAAGCCGCGCGTCCACTGCGTCCCCGTCGACGGGTCGATCGGTACCATCGTAACCTTCGGCCACGCGCCGTGCGCCATGATCCGCGCCGCTTCGGGATCCCAACGGATGTTGAATTCGCGCCGCGGCGTGTTGACGAACTCACGCGCAAATTCCGCAGCCGCCGGCGTGTCGAGCGTCTGCTTCGGATTGAGACTGCCGCCCATGTAGACCAGTTCCTTCACGTTCGCAGCAAAGCCCGGATCGAGGCTCTGCGCGATCGCGATGTTGGTCATCGGTCCCGTCGCGAACAGCGTGATCTGGTGCGGATGTGCGCGCACCATCCGGACGAGAAACGCGGCGGCGATTTCACCCGACGGCTTGGTGACCGGATCGCCGATCGGCAAGCTCGGGACGATTGCGGGCGACGGCGTACCCGGGGCCGGCTGGATCTCGGCGCCGGAGGCAGGCTCGGTCCACGGCCCTTTGAATTCGAGCCGACCATATTGCCCCTCCCACCGCCTGGTTGCCTCCTGCGTGTTGAGGAGCGGAAGGGTTGCGCCTGGTACCACCGGCACATCGGTACGCCCGAGGATCTCGACCGTCCGCAACGCATAGGCGGTCGCGGTATCGCGCCAAACCGAGCCACTGGTCGTTGTGATCCCCAGCACGGCGACATCGGGCGCCTGGAGCAGCAGCGCGGGGGCACCGTTCAGTCCCACCACGTCGTCGTCGATCAGGACAAGGCGCTTGGCCGGCATATCCTTAGCCACGCCCGCGATGGGAAAGGCCAGCGCCATGAGCGCCGCGAGACAAGAGGCCGAAACTGTTCGCATGGGCACGCTACACTCTTCTCTGCGGATGATGTCTACGGATGATCGGCGCGATCATCCCCTGCCCGCATCGCAGCCGTCAATTGCAAAGCGGCAGCTCCCCTTTTCAGTCGCTATCGAGGGTGCACGATCAAGGCATGGGCGACATGTGCGTCGGCGGCCTCTTGAATTCGTTTCGGTGCCCGTCCAACTCTCCGCCACGAATATTCAGCGAAGGTCGTTCCGTACCATGACTCCAGACACCGCTTCCATCGAACCCCAGACGACGACGCCCCACACTCATGCCTTCGAGGCGGATGTCGCGCGGCTGCTGCACATGATGGTGCACTCGGTCTATTCGGATAAGACCGTGTTCCTGCGCGAGCTGATCTCGAATGCTGCCGACGCGTGCGAGAAGCTGCGCTACGAGGCGTTGAGCGCGCCCGAACTGCTCGGCGACGAGACCCGCACGCAGATCGCGCTCACGCTCGATCCCGAAGCGCGCACGCTCACGATCGAGGACAACGGCATCGGCATGACCGCCGACGACATGGGCGAGGCGCTCGGCACGATCGCGCGCTCGGGCACCAAGGCGTTCATGGACCGCATCGCCGCCAGCTCGGGCAGCGAAGGCGCACAGCTGATCGGCCAGTTCGGCGTCGGCTTCTATTCTGCGTTCATGGTCGCCGAAAAGGTCGACGTCGTCTCGCGTCGCGCTGGCGCCGACACTGCCTCGGTCTGGTCGTCGGACGGCCTCGGGACCTACACGATCACACCCGTCGACACCGCCGAAGCGCCTTCGCGTGGCACCCGCGTCGTGCTCCATCTGCTCGAGGACGCGACGTCGTTCACCGAGCGCTACACCGTCGAGCGGCTGATCAAGGACCAGTCGGGGCATGTCCCGGTCCCGATCACGCTGCGCGAAAAGCCCGATGCCGAACCGGTCGATATCGCAGATGGCGCCGCCTTGTGGACCAAGCCCAAGTCCGAGATCAGCACCGAAGACTATGCCGATTTCTATCGCAGCGTCTCCGGCCAGTTCGACGAGCCGGCGCTGACGCTCCACTACCGCGCGGAAGGCGTGCACGAATATTCGGTGCTCGCCTTCGTGCCCGGCGCCAAGCCGTTCGACCTGTTCGATCCCGACCGCAACGGCCGGATGAAGCTGTACGTCAAGCGTGTCTTCATCACGGACGATGCCGAGGTCCTGCCGCGCTATCTGCGCTTCATGCGCGGGCTGGTGGATCTCGTCGGATCTGCCGCTCAACGTCTCACGCGAGATGATCCAAGAAAGCCCGATGCTCGCCGCGATCCGCAAGGGCGTGACCGGCCGGGTGCTGAGCGAACTCGACAAGCTCGCGACACGCGATGCTGACGCGTATGCGAAGATCTGGGAGAATTTCGGCGCGGTCCTGAAGGAAGGACTGTACGAGGATTACGAACGCCGCGAGGCGCTGCTCAAGCTCGCGCGCTTCAAGACCACGACGTCCGGCGGCGCATGGCGTTCGGTCGCCGACTATGTCGGCGCGATGAAGGAGAACCAGACCGCGATCTATTACGCGGTCGGCACCGACCTCGACCGTCTTGAAGCCTCGCCGCAGCTCGAAGGGTTCCGCGCGCGGGCATCGAGGTCTTGCTGCTGCCGGACTCGGTCGACGGGTTCTGGGTAACGGCGGGCATCGACTCCGACGGCAAGCCGTTCAAGTCGGTCACGCAGGGCGCCGCCGATCTCGGGCTGATCCCGCTGGTCGATGGCGCGGAGGCCCCCACCGCCGATGCCACGCCCGAAGTCGCGGACTTCATCACCTTCGTGAAGACCACGCTCGGCGATGCGGTTTCCGAAGTTCGCGCGTCCGAGCGGCTCACCGACAGCGCGGTCTGCCTGGTCGCGGCGGATAGCGGGATGGACCGCCAGCTCGAACGCATCCTGGCGGCCAGCGGTCAGGCGATGCCGGCCGCCAAGCCGGTGCTGGAGATCAACCCGCGCTCGGCGTTGATCGCCAAGCTGGCCGCGCTCGGCGAGGACGAGACGGCGCTGCGCGAGGATGCCGCATACTTGCTGTTCGACGAAGCGCAGATCGCCGATGGCGAGCGGCCGCTCGATGCGCGGGCGTTTTCGGCGCGGCTGAGCCGGCTGTTCACGCGGGCGCTCGGGTAACCGGTTTGCGTTCTCCCCACCCTGCGAGGTGGGGAGAAGGCCGGCCTCACATCCGGACCACGCGCGTCCCGATCCGTTCCGCTTCGGCCGGGTCATGCGTCACCATCAGGATCGGCAACTTCAGCACGTCGCGAACGTGTTCGATCGCAACGAGCACTTCCTCGCGTCGGGCGCGATCCAGCGAGGACAGCGGTTCGTCGAGGAGCAGAAAGCGCGGGTGGCTAAGCAACGCGCGACCGATCGCGACGCGTTGCGCCTCGCCGCCCGACAATGTGCGCGGCCAGCGATCCAGAAGGTGACCGATGCCGAGGAACCCGATTTGCTCCTCGAACGCGTCATGCTCGCGGCCGGCGCCGTAGAGGAGGTTCGCCCGGACGCGCATGTGCGGGAAGAGGCGTGCGTCCTGGAATACATAGCCGGCGCGGCGACGTTCGGGGGGTACGTCGATACCGTTCCCGAACAGCGTTTCGCCGTCGACCGCGATGCGGCCGCGGTCGGGGCGGAGCAACCCGGCGATCATGTTGAGCACGCTCGACTTGCCGATGCCGGACGGACCGAACAGCACGGTGGCGCCATCGCCTGCGTCTAGCGTCAGCGCGACGTGCGCGTCGCCGAGACGCTTCTCGATATCGATCTCAAAGGACACGAAGGCCTCGCCCTGCGCGGCGCGTCAGCAGTTCGGACGCGATCAAAGCGATCAGCGACAACCCCACCGATACACATGATAATCGCCATACCAACGCGTCGGCACCGGGCTGCTGGAGCGCCGAATAGATCGCGAGCGGCAAGGTCTGCGTTTCGCCGGGCACGTTGGAGACAAACGTGATCGTTGCCCCGAACTCGCCGATCGATCGCGCGAAGCCGAGCACAGCACCGGCCAATACGCCCGGCACGCTGAGCGGCAGCGTGAGCGTCCAGAACACGCGCCACGGCCCCGCCCCCAGTGTCCGCGCCGCGTTTTCAAGGCGACGGTCGACCGCTTCGATCGAGATCCGCATTGCGCGCACCATCAGCGGCAATGCCATCACGCCCGCCGCAATTGCCGCGCCGGTCCAGTGGAATAACACCGTGACGCCGAACCAGTCCTGCAGCCACGCGCCGATCGGGCCATTGGGACCGAATGCAAGCAACAGCAGCCAGCCGGTCACGACCGGCGGCACCACCAGCGGCAAATGGATCGCCGCGTCGACCACGACTTTACCCGGAAAGCGGACCCGCGCGAGCAGCCACGCCAGTGCGAACGCGATCGGCAAGGTCACCGCCATCGCCACGCCGCCGACCTTGAGCGACAGCGCGACGATACCCCATTCGGCTGCATCGAGCATCTAGCGCGCGGAGAATCCGTAGCGAACGAAGATCGCCTTGCCCGCGGGCGAAACGAGGAAGCGACGGAAGCCCTCGGCCTCCGGGTTCGTCGATGTCATCAGCCGCGCGATCGGATAGGTGATCGCGGGATGCGTTGCGTCCGGGAAGACGCCAGCGATACGAACCTTGGCCGATGCCTTGGCATCGGTTGCGTAGACGATCGCGAGCGGCGCCGCGCCGCGCTCGACCAATGCCAGCGTCGCGCGGACATTCTCCGCACGCACCACTTTCGGCGAAACCTGCGCCCAGACGCCGAGGTTCTCCAGCGACGCCTGCCCGTACTTGCCGGCCGGGACCGCAGTATCCGCCATCGCCAATGGCCCGGCCGTGAGGACGCGAACAAGGGCGGCGGGCGGGCGCACCGGGATCCGCACCTTGCTGCCCGCCGGTGCCGCCACGACTAGGCGGTTCCCGAGGAACGTCACGCGGGTACTCGCGACGATTAGATTCTTCGTAGCGAGCGCGTTCATCCAGTCCTCGTCCGCCGACACGAACAGATCCGCGAGCGCACCGGCCTCGACCTGCCGCGCCAAAGCCGACGACGCCGCGAACGAAATTGTCGGCTTTACATGCCCCCTCTTCGCCCATGCGTCGGCAGCGGCGGTAAGCGATTCCTGTAGCGAGGCTGCAGCGAGCACTAGCGGCGGGCGCTGCTGTGCCTGGGCACC
This sequence comes from Sphingomonas sp. LR55, assembly GCF_036856015.1. Lineage (NCBI taxonomy): Bacteria > Pseudomonadati > Pseudomonadota > Alphaproteobacteria > Sphingomonadales > Sphingomonadaceae > Sphingomonas > Sphingomonas sp. LR55. The sequence goes on along the minus strand of NZ_JASPFO010000001.1, from coordinate 1,103,582 downwards.
CGTCGCGCCAAGGCCGACCGTCATCACCAGCGCCGACGTCAGATACCGCATGCTGCTTGCCCCTCGAACTTTGCGCATACCGATATATAGCGCGGGACCATAACGCTAGCCGGTTCGATATGTTGCGCGCTTAGTTCGCCGTGACGCGTCCGGTCCGCGCGAGCTTGCCCCAGCCGACCAGCGGCCCCCGCAGAGCCTGCGCGATCGCCTTCAGCACGACGTAGTACATCACCTGACGGTAGCCGATCCGCTGCGGGATCAGCAACCAGAGCAACCGCCAGCGTTCCTTACGCTCAAGCGCAAACGCGATCGTTGCGGCAAGCAGGTCGATCGCGGTGAAGATCAACCAATAGGCGAGCATCGTATAGACGTCGTGGCTCGTCTGTTCCCAGCCATGCGCCTGCACCGCGAGATAGGTCGAGGCGAAGCTGACCAGCAGCGCGAGATCGATGATCGGCGAGATCGAGGCCAGCACGATCTGGAACACGATCGCCTGCGGCAACCCGACCCAACCAAGCCCGCGCGGATGCGACCGGCCGATCGCTGAGCGGTGCTTGTAGAGGCACTGCAACGTCCCGAACGCCCAGCGGAAGCGCTGTTTGGCGAGCGCGCGCATCGTCTCGGGCGCCTCGGTCCAGGCGATCGCGAACTGGTCGTACTGCACCTTCCAACCGTGACGCTGGATCGCGATCGTGAGGTCCTGATCCTCGGCGAGCGTGTCGTCGGGGTAACCGCCGACGCTACGGATCGCTTCGAGCCGCCACGCGCCGACCGCGCCCGGCACGACCGTCATCGCGTTCAGCCGGGCGAGCGCGCGCCGTTCGAGGTTCTGTGCGGTAATGTATTCGAGCGCCTGCCATTTGGTGATCAGGTTGACGCGGTTGCCGACCTTCGCATTGCCCGCGACCGCACCGAGCTTCGGATCGTCGAACCAACGGGCCAGACGCGCGATGGTCATCGGTTCGAACTGCGTATCGGCGTCGAGCGCAATCACGATCTCGCCACGTGCCAGTTCGAGCCCGCGGTTGAGCGCGCGCTTTTCCCCGTTCTCCAGCGTCAACAGGCGGACGCGGTCGTCGCTTGCGAACGCTTCGGACACGACGCGGCTGGTGCCGTCGCTCGAACCGTCGTCGATCACGATCACCTCGATCGCAACCTCTGCAGAGGCGAGCACGCCTTGTACGGCGCGGACGATCACGCGCTCCTCGTTGAACGCCGGGATCATCACGGTGACGAACCGCGACGGATCGATCGCCGGGAACACCGTCTTCAACTCGCGCCGCGCCTGGATGAGGGCGAGCGCCGACAGCGCCAAGGCGCGGATGATACCTATCGTGATCGCGATGCCGAAAATCCAGCGCAGCGCTACGACGATACCGCCAAGCGTGCTGAACAGCGCCAGATCGGCGACGGCGGCGACGCGGTCGCTCGACGAGATCACCGGCATCGACTGGTTGCGCGAAAGCCCGGCGAGCGTGGAGACGGGGACGAAGCTGTAGCCCATCGCGCGCAGCCGCTCGATAATCACCGGCAGCGCTGCGACGGTCTCCGCGCGGTTGCCGCCGGCGTCGTGGAGCAGGATGACGTTGCCGCTGCGTTCCGGATTGCCGGCCTCGACGCCGGCAATGGTCCGGTCGATGATCGCCTGCACGCCGGGGCGCTTCCAATCGTCGGGATCGACGTGGAGGCCGACCGAGATATAGCCGCGCTGCTGCGCTTCGAGCGCGGGGAGGATTTCGTCCGCGGTGCTCGGCTCGGCATCGCCGAAATAGGGCGCGCGGAACAGGCGCAATGACCGCCCGGTGAACGCTTGGAACAGCCGCTGCGTCGCGTTCAGCTCGTACTTCACCTGCCGCTGCGAGACGTTGGCGAGGTTGGGATGCGTATAGGTGTGGCTGCCGATCTCATGACCTTCATCGACCATGCGTTCGAGCAGCGGCCGCTCAGTCAGCGCGTTCTCGCCGATCACGAAGAACGTCGCCGGGGCATGCTCGCGCTTGAGCACGTCGAGGATCTGCGGCGTCCATTCGGGATCGGGGCCGTCGTCGAAGGTCAGCGCGAGTTGTTTCGGACGATAGCCGGTCCGCACCACGACATAGGGCGACGGCATCCGCGTGAAGACGACATCGGCGAGTGTGCCGTCCTTGGCCGGGACCGCGTCGCGGATGCCGGTGACGGGCTCGGCGGCGATCTTGAGGATCTCGCCGCTGCCCTCGATATCGACGTTGGTGCCGGCGGGCATCGCGTCGATCGCATCGGGGATCGGCAGTTTGCGATGTTCGCGACCCCAGATGGACCAGAGTCCGGGGTCCTCCGAGCCCAGACGCCAGAGCGCGACGCTGCCGAGGCCCGCCTTTTGCAGGAACGCGATCTGGTTGTAGGCCGACGCCGCATCGAGCAGCCAGACCTGATGCTGCACGCCGCCTTCGGAATAAGCGAAGCTGCTGTTGCCGCTCGCCTTGTCGAAGGTCGGCATCGTGCCCGAGTCCACCGCGTTCTGCCACGCTTCCTCGACATCGAGTGCATCGCCGTTGCCCGCATCGGCGCCCGCGTGCCAGTCATACGCGTACGAGCCGATCGCGACGACCAGCTTCGACGGGGGATACCGCGCGCTGCGTCGGCGACCATGCGCGCGAACCAGCGCTGCGAGGCGATCGGGCCGGGCGCGCCGCTGGTCTCGTGCTCGTCATACGCCATCAGGAAGACCTTGTCGGTCACCTTGGCGTAGGCGGGCAGGTTCCAGTCAGGGTTGCCGACCGGCGCAGCGATCGCGACCACCCAGCCGCGGCTCGCGAACCGCGCGCGTTTCGGCGAGGAACGTGCGGTAGTTGGGCTGCGCCGACGCGGGCAGGTCTTCGAAATCGTAGAACACGCCGCCGGCATGGTTGGCGCTGAGGAACGGCACGAGCTTGTCGAGGAAGGCCGCGCGTGCCTTGGGGTCGGCGAACAACGCCGCACTGCCAGCCCCGTCCCAGTTCCCGTCGACCGCGTTCTGCACCATTGGCAGGATCATCGGGCGATGGACCGCCTTGTTGAGGATGTCGCGCCCGGCCTGGTCGCGGAACACGGTGATGTGGTGATCCTTGCCGGTGATCGAGACCCAGCCGGGGATCAGCCAGTCGAGTTGTTCGACGTGCCGCGCGAGGCTGGCGGTGCTCGCCTCGTCCCACGGTGCGTGGAAGGCGATCGCGAGTGCGGGGTTGGCGCCGTTGCCGATACCGGGCTTGGCGGCGCTCGTCCCGAAGAGCTGCTTGGCGTAGTAATTGAGGTCGCGGCGGGTCTCGCGAAGGATACCGCCCCGCGGCGCGGGCAGCTTGTGGAGTGCGGGGTGCTCGGGCTCGATCGGCAGCAGCGGCGCGGTCGGCACCGCGCCGATCGAGACGGCGAACACCGCGATCGACAGCAGCAGCAGCGCGATGAACGCCGCGACGCCGAAGGTGAACCGCCGCCGACGACGGCCGCTTGCATCATAGAATACGGGATTGAGCGACATGGTGCGAGTATCAACCGGCCGAAGGAAAACGGCAACTCGCCGCAATAATTCGCTACAATGCCGTGCGTGGGAACGCTGCTGAAAAATGCGTCACGCGTAGTTTAGGGAGGAGCTGACAATTTCTGCATCCCCTCCCGCACGCGGGAGGGGACCGAGGGGTGGGCGCCCGGCCCGAACACATGCTGCGCTTGACGATAGCGCGAGCCCACCCCCAACCCCTCCCGCTTACGGGAGGGGGAAGGTCAGCCGATCAGCGGAACTTGCCGCTGAGCGAGACGCCGATGATCCGCGGCTCGTTGAACACCGCTGCCATGTAGTTCTCGATCACGCCCTTAAGGTTCTTCTCGCCAGTGATGTTGCGCGCGAATACCGCCAACTCATACGCATCGTCCGGCGCCGCGTAGCCGATCTTCAGGCCACCTTCGAAGTTGCCGTTCGAAGTGAACTCCTTGGTCTTGTACAGCACGAACTGCGTGTAGCCCTGGATGTTGAAGTCGCCCGCGATGAACGCGCGACCGCCATTACCGAGCGGCTGGTCGTACCGCGCGGTGAGGTCGACGTTGTATTCCGGCGCATTCGGCAGCGGCTCGCCGTCGATCTTGACCAGGTATGTCGTACCGAACGGACCGACGATCGCCCGCGGCGTCCGCGATGGCGTGCAGACCACGACGCTGTTGAGCGCGCAGATCTGTACCTCGGTGGTCTTGTCGCGGATCGCGCTGTGCAGCAAGCTGAGCCCTGCGCCCAGCGTGAGGTTCGGGACAGGCTTCCAGTTTGCTTCGGCTTCCATGCCGTAGGCCTCGGCCTTGTTGCCGTTGAACAGGATGCCGTTGCCGTTCACATCGTTGCCGTTGAGCTGGATGTCGTTGACGCGGTAGCCGAACACCGTCGCGTTGAGGCTCAGCGTGTTGTCGAGCAGACGCGTCTTGATCCCCGTCTCCCACGACAGGATCGTCTCCGAGTTCGCGGTCGAGAAGTCGGAGTTGAACACCGCCGAACGCCCCTGGATCGTCGGTCCGCGGAAGCCCTGAGCTACGCGCGAATACAGGCTAATGTCGGGGTTCGCCTGATACAGGATGCTCGCATCCCAGCTTGGCTTGGTCGACTTCAGCGTGACGTCGCGACGGAAGCCTGCCGGGTACTGGTTGACGCCCAGCGCATTCTGGACGGTCTTCAGCAGTTGCGTACGCTTCTTGTCCTCGGTGATGCGACCGCCGAGCGTGACCGTCAGCTTGTCCATCAGCTCGTAGCTGACTTGGCCGAAGCCCGCCCACGACGTGTTGACGTCGTGCAGCCGTACCCAGTTGTTGGGGTTCGGCCGGGTTCCGTTCACGTCCGGCGCGGTCAGGAAGAACGTCCGCTGGTAGAAATCGGTGATGTCGCGGTTGTCGAAATACAGGCCGCCGAGCTGCCAATTGAAGCGGCCGCCGGGGGTGCCGGCAATACGCAGTTCCTGCGACCATTGGTCAAGATCGCGGATCTGCCCCTGCGACTCGCCAAAGCCGTTCGCGCGCCCATTGAACGGAAAGCTGACGGCCGCACCACCATCGGTATCGCCGCGGCTGAAGCCCGACGTCGTCTCGTACGCAGTGATCGAGGTCAGCGTGGCCGGACCGAAGTCGTAGGCTGCGCGCGCCGAGCCGCCATAGGTGTTGTAGCTCTGCGGATTGTCGTTCCCCTCGTCGAGCGCCACCGTATTGCGCGGTTCGGCCGACACGTCGTTCGAGCCCTTTTTCAGCGCGCCGCGGTGGAACAGCGTCGAGGTGCCGTCATACCAGCGGGCATGCCCCGACAGGTCGAGCGTGAAGCGCTCGCCCGGGGTCAGCATCAGCTGGACGCGGACGTTACGGTCGTCGAAGCCGCCCATCGCATTGTTGCGCGGCGTCGCGGTGCTGTCCGCGCTGACGCCTGCGAACCGGTTGTCGATATAGTTTTCGCGGTGCTGGATCAGCGTCGAGAGACGGATCGCCAGCAGGTCCTTGATCAGCGGACCACCGACACCGGCGTCGAGGCTGACGCTGTTGTACGAGCCGACCGAGGCCGACGCGCGGCTGTCGAACTCGTTGGTCGGCTTGTTGGTGTCGAACTTGATGATGCCCGCAGTGGTATTGCGCCCGAACAGCGACCCTTGCGGACCGCGCAGCACTTCGACCTGACGGACGTCGAACACCGGGTTCGACTTCAGCACGACATGCTCGAGGATCACGTCGTCCTGGATGATCGTGACCGGCTGCGAGGCGCCGAGGTAGAAATCGATGTTGCCGAGCCCGCGGATGTAGAAGCGCGGGAAGATGCGGCCGGTCGTCGATTCGACGTACAGTCCGGGGACGCGACCCGACAGCGCGAGCAGCGTGTCGTCGCCGCCGGCGGTATAGGCGCGCAGCGCGTCACCCGATGCGACACCGACCGAGAGCGGCACCTTCTGGAGGTTCTCGGAGCGACGCTCGGCGGTGACGACGATATCGCCGAGACCTTCCTCGGGAGCAGCCTGCTCCTGAACGGGCGCTGCCTGCGCGAACGCGGCCGTACCACCCACAACCGAACCAAACGCGACGCCGAGCATCAGCGCCGACTTAACGAGCGAAATCTTCACGATGATATTCCCCAATCGTGCGGCGCCGTCCCTGACGAGAAGCCGCACATCCCAAAATACAACGTCGTTGATCGTCCTCGACCATCCTCCCCGGACGGCACGACGACGCCTCGCGACGCTCACTCCCCAGGCCGGCGGTTAGGTCGGGATTGTGTTAGGATGATGACAGTTGGTTGCGGCGTTTTGGGACTGGCGCCGGTTTGCAACACGGTGCGATATTTTTGCCGATGGCAGGGAGCGGGAACGCCATGCTAGCTTCAACCTATGGGCTTGGTGATGCGATTTTGGCTGACCATTCGGCGTTCGGGTTGGTTCGAGCCCAGTGCGACCGGCGGCCTCTTCCCGTTCCCTTTCGCCTGGCAGGCCTGGGCGATTATGGCGGCGTTTATCGCCGCGATCGCGGCGAGCGTCATACTGCACGGCGAAGCGGCCTGGCTGACCCGGATTATCCTGTGCGTCGGCTACATCGCGTTTGGAATCGCAACGTACGAGTGACGGCGACGGGCAGATGAGGAGGGAGCGGCTTGGGCGTAAACGATCTCTACCCCCGTCATGCCAGCGAACGCTGGTATCTCCCGGTTCGAGCCGGACGTGCGCCCCGGAGATACCCCAGCATTCGCTGGGGTGACGGCGGTTGGTGATGGGAGAACAAGAGCGAACTGTCGTTCGAACGCGGCCTCAGTCGCGCCGCGGCAAAGCCGCGTCGTCGGACGACACGACCGAGGACGAGCTCGATCGGTCGCCGTCCGGCTTGGCGCTAGCCTCAGCTAAGCCGCGGCGCGACTTAGCCTTAGGCGCCTACGCGTCGTCGCCCATCCTGAGCGCTGCGATAAACGCCTCCTGCGGGATGCTGACAGACCCGTATTCGCGCATCTTCAGCTTGCCCTTCTTCTGCTTCTCCAGAAGCTTCTTCTTGCGGCTCGCGTCGCCGCCATAGCATTTGGCGGTCACGTCCTTGCGCATCGCGCTGATCGTCTCGCGCGCGATCACCTTGCCACCGATCGCCGCCTGGATCGGAATCTTGAACAGATGGCGCGGGATCAGTTCCTTGAGCCGCTCGACCATGCCGCGGCCGCGCACTTCGGCGGTGCCGCGGTGGACGATCATGCTCAGCGCGTCGACCGGCTCCTCATTGACGAGGATGCCCATCTTGACGAGGTCGCCCTCGCGGTAGCCGATTTGGTGATAGTCGAAGCTGGCATAGCCCTTCGACATCGATTTCAGCCGATCGTAGAAGTCGAACACGACCTCGTTCAGCGGCAGTTCGTAGGTCGCTTGGGCACGACCGCCGACATAGGTGAGGTTCTTCTGGATGCCACGGCGATCCTGGCAAAGCTTCAGGACGCTGCCGAGATACTCGTCGGGGACGTAGATCGTCGCCTCGATCCACGGCTCGCTGATCGTCGCGATCTTGTTCGGCTCGGGCATGTCGGCGGGGTTGTGCAGCTCGATATGCGTCGTGCCGGACGGATCGGGGTGAGTCAGCTCGATCTCATAGACAACGGACGGCGCGGTGGTGATCAGGTCCAGATCATATTCGCGCGTCAGCCGCTCCTGGATGATCTCCAGATGCAGCAGCCCGAGGAACCCGCAGCGGAAGCCGAAGCCCAGTGCGGCCGACGTCTCCATCTCGAACGAGAAGCTCGCATCGTTGAGCCGCAGCTTCGAGATGCTCTCGCGCAGCTTCTCGAACTCGGCGGCATCGACCGGGAACATCCCGCAGAACACGACCGGCTGGACTTCCTTGAAGCCCGCGAGGGCCTCCAATGCAGGCCGCTTCGCATCGGTGATCGTGTCGCCGACGCGGGTCTGCGCGACCTCTTTGATCTGCGCGGTGATGAAGCCCATCTCGCCGGTGCCGAGCTCGGTCAGCTGCTCGATCTTCGGGCGGAAACAGCCGACCCGGTCGACCAGATGCATCGTGCCGGTCTGCATGAACTTGATCTGCTGGCCCTTCTTCAGGACCCCGTCGATCACGCGCACCAGGATGACGACGCCGAGATACGGATCGTACCAGCTGTCGACCAGCATCGCTTTCAGCGGCGCCTCCGGGTCGCCGCTGGGCGGTGGGATCTTGGTGACGATCGCCTCGAGGATCTCGACGATGCCGATGCCCGACTTTGCCGACGCCAGCACCGCCTCGGATGCATCGATGCCGATCACGTCCTCGATTTCCTTGCGCACCTTCTCGGGTTCGGCGGCGGGCAGATCGATCTTGTTGATCACCGGCACGATCTCGTGGTCGTGCTCGATCGACTGGTACACGTTGGCAAGCGTCTGCGCCTCGACGCCCTGCGCGGCATCGACCACCAGCAGCGCGCCTTCGCACGCGGCGAGGCTGCGGCTCACTTCATAGGCAAAGTCGACGTGGCCCGGCGTGTCCATCAGGTTGAGGACGTAATCGAGGCCGTCCTTGGCGTGATACGCAAGGCGCACGGTCTGCGCCTTGATCGTGATCCCGCGCTCCTTCTCGATGTCCATGTTGTCGAGCACCTGCTCGGACATTTCGCGCGCGGTCAGGCCACCAGTTTCCTGGATCAGCCGGTCGGCGAGCGTCGACTTGCCATGGTCGATATGGGCGATGATGGAAAAATTGCGGATGCGGTCGAGCGGAGTCATGCCGCGCTCCTAGCAGCGCCGTCGCGTGCGCGATAGATCGCGGAAGCAGCTGATATTTGTCTTGCCCGGACCCGCGGTCGCGGCTAGGGGGCTCACCGGCAATGTTGTCGGGGCGTGGCGCAGTCTGGTAGCGCACTGGTCTCGGGGTCCAGGGGTCGTAGGTTCGAATCCTATCGCCCCGACCATTGCCGATTTTTCGGGGCAAGTGCCCCCTTCCCCGAGCTGAATTTCCGATCGACGTGTCGCACGCCCCCTAGGGGCCCCGTGGTCGGACATCCGCGTCGATCTCGATCCATGCGCCGAACCGTATCGACCCTCCCCCGCCAAGGGGAGGATCGTAGGAAGGGCATCGTCGGCGGGCTCAGGCGATTTTTTCGAGCGGCGCATCGGGACGGTCCGCGTGCGCACGGAAGCGCGCGGCAGTGGCTTGCGTGTAGGGCTTGGCCATTACCGTCGACACCGTCACCGAGTCCGCCGTCGCATGGTCCGGCGTGAGGGTGAGCAGCGTGAACCCCTTGCCGTCCTGGTCGCAGAAGCGGACTTCACCCTTGTTGGCGTCGGCTATCAGTGTGCCGATGCCGGGGAGCAGCGAGCCGTAGGACGGGCTGGTGATCGCGGTGCAGCCGAACTCCGCGGCGACCAGCTTGCCCGATGCGTCGTGCAGATCGTTCGCCCACGCCGCGTGGCTGTCGCCCGAGAGCACGATCGGCCGCGACTTCGCGCGCTGGAACGCCGCATACAGACGCTCGCGGGCGGGCGGATACCCGTCCCAGCTGTCGAACCCGAACGGCAGGCCGGCACGATACGAGGCGATGCTCGCGGTCAGCCGCTCGCGCCAGATCGCGGGCAGCTTCGCCATCGTCTCGGCGAACTTCACCGGTCCGAGCTGGCGCTCCATGTCGGGGCCCGCGACCTTCGCCATCACCACCTGGTTGCCGAGCACCTGCCACGGCTTGCCCGCCGCGACCGAACTAGCCATCGTTTTCTCGACCCAGGCCAATTGCGCCGGTCCGAGCAGTTCGCGATCGGTGCGCGCGCGCTCGGCGAGCATCGGTGCATATTCGGCGGGTGTGATCTCCTCGCCCTTCGACACGACCTGATGGCTGCGCGCGAGCAGCCGCGTCTCGACCATCACCAGCGTCGCGAGATCGCCGAAGTCGAAGCTGCGGTTGATCGCGGCCCAGGGCTGGCCGGGCTTGGGATCGCGGATCGGCATCCACTCGAAGTACGCCTGCATCGCCGCCGCCTTCCGCGCGTCCCAGTCGCCTTCGGTCTTCGGATCGTGATTCTCGGCACCGTGCATCCAGTCGTCGTTGGCGACTTCGTGATCGTCCCAGACGCAGATGAACGCGGCGCGGGCGTGGGCGGCCTGCATGTCGACGTCTCGCTTCACCTGCGCGTGGCGCATACGATAATCGGCGAGGCTGACGATCTCGTGGCGTGGCTCGACCAGGCGGCCGATCTTCTTGGCGATGTCTGCGCCATAGCCGTCGACGCCATATTCGTAGATGTAGTCGCCAAGGTGGAGCACCGCGTCGAGCCGATCGAGCTTGGCGATCGCGTCATAGGCGTTGAACAGCCCGCCCGCGTAGAGCTGGCACGAGACGACGGCCATCACGACATCGGCGACCTTGCCCTTCGGCAGCGTGCGGAACCGGCCGACCGGCGAGCGCGTGCCGTCGGCGGCGTCGAACCAGTAGCGATACTCGCGGCCCGGCTGGAGCCCGGTTGCGTCTACCTTAACGGTGAAATCGCGTGCCGCACGCGCCTTGACGGTGCCCGAACGGAGCGACTTGCCGCCCTCGGTCTCCGCAACGTGCCACGTCAGTGCGATGTCGCGGGCTTGCGTCGCCTCGGCCGGAGTCGCACGCGTCCAGAGGATCGCGCCGTCGATCGCGGGATCACCGCTCGCGACACCGTGATCGAAGCGTACCTTCACTGCGCCCGCCGCCCGCGATGCGACTGCGGGCAGCACAAGCGTGGCACCGGAGCCGGCGAGTTTGAGGGCGTTCTTCAAGGCATCGCGGCGGTTGATCGTCATCGGCTCAAGCTTTCGTGTCGGGTGTTGGCCGCCTGCTACCTCTGATCGAAGACACCCCGGTGGCAGCGATGTGACACGCGCGTTACGCAATAGTCATCTTGCTTTCATCATTGCGACGTCGAAACGTCACGCGCCGCCCCTAGTGCCTCCCCAACGACACGGGGGACTTAATGACACGCATCTTCACGCGGCTCGCAGTTGCGACGCTCGCCACGACCTGCTCGACCGCCGCACTTGCGCAGGCGTCGGCACAGATGGCGGCAGCGGCCGACGTCCAGGCCAGCACGCCAAACGATGAGATCGTCGTCACCGCGCAGAAGCGCGAACAGCGGATCGCCGATGTCCCCGTCACCGTCACCGCAGTGACCGGCGCGAAGATGGCCGCGATCGGCGTCAATTCACTGACCGAGGTCGCCGCCTATATTCCCGGCCTGCAGATCCAGGAGCAGAGCGCGAACAATCCGGGCTTCGTGATCCGCGGCATCACCTCGGACAACGGATCGTCGCAGCAGGGCGCCCGCGTCACGCTCTATTACAACGGCATCGACATCAGCCGGTCGCGCGGCGCGTATCAGGACCTGTACGACCTGGAGCGGATCGAGGTCGTGAAGGGCCCGCAGGCGACCTTGTTCGGCACCGCCGCCGCGGTCGGCGCGATCAGCGTCATTTCGGCGAAACCACAGCCCGGCGTGTCGGGCGCGATCAACGGATCGTACGGCAATTTCAACCGGACGCAGGTGTCGGGCTTCCTCAACGCCGGCAACGACGTGCTCGCCGGGCGGATCGCCTTCGCCTACAAATACCGCGACGGCTATGTCCGCAACATCGCCGGCGACGCGAACGTGCCGAACCAGAACCAGGGCGGTGTCGATCAGGACGATCTGAACGGCCAGGACCAGCGCGGCATCCGCGGATCGCTGCGCTATCGCCCGAGCGACAGCATCACCGCCGATCTCGTCCTGACCTATGACGGCCAGCGCAATCCCGGCACCGCGTTCAAGAGCCGCGCGCATGCCCCGACCGGCGGCCAGACCGGCGACTATGGCTATGCCGAACTGTCGGGCTCGCCGTACAGCGCGGCGGTGCTCGGCGCTCGGAAACTCGGGCTCGACCGCAACGTCTACGACGCCAATTTGACGATCACCGCGGAGCTGTCGCCGGGGATCACCTTCACCACCGTCAACGGCTATCGCCGGTTCGACGCACTTGAGATCTTCGACGCTGATGGTGGACCCGCCGCCTATCTCGAATTCGCCGAGGATGCGAAGGGCGACCAGTGGAGCCATGAAAGCCGGTTCGCCTTCGAAGGGCCGAAGTATCGCGCCTCGGTCGGCTGGAACGCGTTCTTCGAAAACGGCTTCCAGCGCGTTCCGTTCGCGACGGAAGAGGGCACGTATCTCGCCTGCTCGGTTGCCGCGGCGTATCAGCCGATCCGGACCGCGCTCAACCGCGCGGGCATTCCGACCGAGACCGGCTGCGTCGCCGCCAACGGCACAATCCCGGCCACCCGCGCGACGTCGATCCTGACCGGCGGACGTGCCACCGCAATACCTTACGCGGCAGAGTTCACGAACTTTGGTAGGAACAATACCTACTCGGTGTTCGCCGACGCGACGTATATCCCGGTGCCCGCGCTCGAGCTGACCGCCGGCGCCCGCATCCTGATCGAGGATCGCCAGTCGGGGTATTCCTCGGTCCAGCCGAACTCGGTGATCCTCGCATCGCTCGGTATCCAGTCGACCCTGCTCGGCACGGCGAACACCAACGGCAGCAAGTTCGTCGCCGAGAGGAGCTTCACCGCGATCCTGCCGCGCTTTAACGCGCTGCTGAAGCTCAACAGGGCGGTCAATCTGTACGGCACGATCAGCAAGGGCCGGCGCTCGCCGGTGGTCCAGCTTGCCGCACAGCGCACCGCGTTCGGCGTCGGTCCCAACCTCCAGATCATTCCGGAAGAGAAGGTCTGGAATTACGAAGGCGGCATCAAGGGAAGCGTCGGACCGTTCAGCGGCGCCGCCTCGGTGTTCTACCAGACCTATGACGGCTTCCAGTTCTCGGTGACGAGCAACGGCGTGACGACGGTCCGTAGCGCGGACTCGGCCAACAGCGTCGGCGTCGAGCTCGAAGGCAATCTGAAGCTCGCGTCGTATCTCTCTGCCTCCGCGACGTTTGCGTATATTGATGGCGGGATCGGCGACGACGTCGCGAACGGCCCCTATGCCGGCAACCAGTTCCGCCTTCAGCCCAAGACGACGGCGTCGGGCGGCCTGATCCTGCGCGCGCCAGTGGGCGGCGTGACCGTCTACGCGACCCCCAGCGTGACCTACAAATCGAAGGTCTTCTTCGAGCTGCCGAACACCGAGGCGGTCAGCCAGAGGGGCTATACGCTGGTCAACCTCCGCGCCGGGCTGGAGTTCGCGCAGGGCCGCTACAGCGTCGGCGGCTTCGTCCGGAACGCGACCAACAAGCGCTACCTGATCGACGCGGGCAACACCGGCGGGGGCTTCGGCATCCCGACCTACATCGCCGGCGAGCCACGCTTCTACGGCGTCGAGCTGGGCGCGAAATTCTAACTCTCACGCATCATTACACACCACGCAACCATCCCCGGGGGGACCAAGCATGACGTTCGAGACCATCTATACCGACGGCGATATCGATACCAATCCGACCGCGAACCCGCATCTCAACGACCTGATCGAGGTGCGCTATTCGCGGCGCCAGACCTTGATGGGCGGTATGTCGGCGACGGCCGCCGCGGTGTTCGGCGGCATGTTGCTGACCGGGTGCGACGACGACAATAACGGCGGCTCGGACCCTTCCACGGTGACCGCGACCGCCGGGGGCAGTTCGACCGCCGGCCGCGTCGCGACGCTGACCGGTGCCGCGATCGGCCAGGTCGACAGCGTGAGCTGGACGCAGACGGCTGGACCGACGGTAACGCTGGCAGGCGCGACGACGACGGTTGCGACGTTCGTCGTGCCGGGTGCCACCGCAGGCACGGTGCTGAGCTTCCTGTTCACCGCCGTTTCGGCAAGCGGATCGGTCACCGCGACGACCAGCGTGACGGTCGGCGCGGCGTCGCTGGGCTTCACGGCGGTTGCGAAGAGTCTCGCCGATGTGGTTGCAGTACCGTCGGGATACGCCGTCACCGTGTTGTATCGCCTCGGCGATCCGATCGGCAGCGGCGTCGGCGCCTATGCCAATGACGGCACCGATGCGACCTTCTCGAAGCGCGCGGGCGATCACCATGACGGCATGAGCTATTTCGGGATGTCAGCGACCGGTACGCCCGACGCGAACGGCAACACGCGCGGCCTGCTCGTGCTCAACCATGAGAACATCACGCAGGCCTATCTGCATCCGAACGGTGCGACCACGACCGGCGGTGTCCGTCCCGAGGCCGAAGCGCTGAAGGAGATGGAGTGCCACGGCGTGTCGGTGATCGAGATCAACCGCGCCGCCGCCTGGAGCTACACGACCGCGTCGTCGTTCAACCGTCGCATCACGCCGCTGACGCCGATGAGCTTTTCGGGGCCGGTGCGCGGCGCCGACAGCCTCAAGACGCGCTACTCCCCCGACGCCACCACAGGTCGCGGCACGATCAATAATTGTGCCAATGGTACAATGCCTTGGCACACGTATTTGACGAACGAAGAGAACTGGGTTGGCTATTTCAAGCGTGAAGTCGGCGATGCCGCGCGCCGTGCGGCGACCGGCGCGGTTGGTGTGAAGGCCAACACGTCGCTGACGCGATATGGCAAGTCCGAGAGCAATACCGGCGGCAATTACGGGTGGTCGACAGTGGCCCCGGCGGACACGACCAGCACGTTGTATTCGCGGTGGAACATCACCGCGCAGGCCGGTGCGCCCGCCGACGGCTCGGGCGATTTCCGAAACGAGATCTTCCAGTACGGCTGGGTGGTCGAGATCGATCCGTTCGATGCCACCTCGACGCCGCGCAAGCGGACTGCGCTGGGTCGCATGAACCACGAGGGCTGCCAGATCGGCCGGACGATCGCGGGCGTGAAGCCGGCCTTCTACATGGGCGACGACGCGCAGAACGAATATATCTACAAGTTCGTGTCGGCCACGCCGTGGTCTGTGGCGGATGCGAGCGCGGCGAACCGCTTGGCGATCGGCGACAAGTATCTGGATACCGGAACGCTTTACGTGGCGAAGTTCGCAGCGGATGGTAGCGGTCAATGGATGCCGCTGGTGTTCGGCCAGGGGCCCCTCACCTCCGCCAATGCGGCCTATTCGTTTGCTAGCCAGGTCGATGTGCTGATCAACACGCGGTTGGCGGCGGATGCGCTGGGTGCGACGCGGATGGATCGGCCGGAGTGGACTGCGGTCAACCCTGCGACGGGCGAGATGTATTGCACGCTGACCAACAATTCGTCGCGGACCGTGGCAACGGCGGATGCACCCAACCCGCGCGCCTATGTCGATCCGAAGACTACCGGCGGGCAGACCACGGGTAACGCCAATGGGCACGTCATCCGCCTGCGCGAGACGGGGGATACGTCCGAGGCGCTGACATTCGCCTGGGACATTTATGCGTTCGGCGCGGGCTCCGATCTGGATGCTACCAACATCAACCTGTCGGGGCTCGATGCGACCAACGACTTCTCATCGCCGGACGGCCTGTGGTTCGGCCTGCCAAGCAACGCCTCGGGGACGATCGCGCCGGTGATGTGGATCGAGACCGACGATGGGGCATTCACGGACGTCACCAACTGCATGCTGCTCGCGTCGGTCCCGGGGATCGTCAACGACGGTGGCACGCGGACGGTGACCAGCACGATCGGCGCGGCGACCGGCTCGGTGACAACGCGCGTCGGCAAGGCACCGGGGGCGGCGCTACGCCGCTTCCTGGTGGGGCCGAAAGAGTGCGAGATCACCGGCATCCACTCGACGCCCGATGGCCGCTCGCTGTTCGTCAACATCCAGCATCCCGGCGAGAATGGCGGGCCGACCAACATTACAAGTAGCTGGCCGGCGAACCAGGCAGCTCCGGTCGCAGCCCCGTCGCGGCCCCGGTCGGCGACGATCGTGATTACGAAGAACGATGGGGGTGTTGTCGGGCTTTAGGCTTGGGCTTTTCAGCGAGGTCGGGGACTGGGGTCACTAGCCTGTTCGGCTTGACCCTGGGCTCCCGCCTTCGCGGGAGAACGGGCGAGTGCGGTCACCTCCCCCAAACACACCTCCCCGGCGCAGGCCAAGGCCTAATTGGGAAGGTCGATGTAATGAAGGATGGTCTGTCATTACCTTTGTTTCCCAATTGGGCCCCGGCCTTCGCCGGGGAGGTAATTACTTGAGCGTATCAAAGCCGCAAACACTCAGTCGCCCGCGGGAATCCGCGCCAGTGCCTCCTGCTCGATCTTCTCCAGCTCGTCGCGCGTCTGGACGATCGCCTCGCGTTGCGCGTCGAGCAGGTCGATCCGCTGCCGACACCGTTCGGCCAGCGCGCGCATCTGCTCGACATGCTGCGGATCGGCGTCGTAGAGATCGAGGAACTCCTCGATGTCGCGTAGCGTGAAGCCGAGGCGTTTGCCGCGCAGGATCAGCTGCATCCGCGCCACTTCACGCCGCGTGTAGACCCGCGTTGTGCCGATCCTACACGGTTCGATCAGCCCCTTGTCCTCGTAGAACCGCAACGTCCGCGCGCTCACGCCGAGCATGCGCGAGACCTCCTGTATGCCGGTAAGATCGTCCTGTCGGTCGTTCACGCGTCCACTCCCTCGCCTCCGTCGCTGCGGCCTTTGCGGCCTCTTCTGCAACAAGCTCCTTTTTGGAAAGCTTGCCGATCAGCGTCTTGGGGAGACTGTCGCGGATTTCGACCTCGCGGGGAAGCTCGATCTTGCTGATCTTGTCGCGGAGAAAATCGCGCAGTTCTAGCGGGGTAGCGACCGCACCTTCGGCCAGCACGACGAACGCCTTGGGGGCCTGACCGCGGTATTTGTCGGGCACGCCGATCACGACCGCTTCGAGCACCGCGGGGTGTTCGTACAGCGCCTCCTCGATCACGCGCGGATAGACGTTGTAGCCGCCGGCGAGGATCAGGTCCTTGATCCGGTCGACGATGAACAGATAGCCGTCCGCGTCGAGATACCCGACGTCGCCGGTGCGCAGCGCGCCGTCGGCGAACAAGTCGGCGGTGGCGGCGGGCTTGTGCCAATAGCCCTGCGTGATCTGCGGACCGCGCGCGCAGATCTCGCCATTCTCACCTACGGGCAGCAGCCGGGTTGGGTCCTCGCGGTCGCGGATCTCGATCGTCGTGCCGGGAAAGGGCAGCCCCGCGGAGCCTGGCTTGTTAAGGCCATCGATCGGATTACACGTGATGATCGGCGAGGCTTCGGACAGGCCGTAGCCCTCGCATAACTTTGCACCGGTTGCCGCCTCGAACGCGATCCGCACCTCCGCCGGCAGCGGTGCGCCGCCGGAAATGCAGGCGTGGATCGAGGACAGATCGATCTTTTGAGTCTCGGCAGCGGTCGTGATTGCCGCGTAGATCGTCGGCACTGCGGGGAAATAGCTCGGCTTGGTGCGCTCGATCGTTTTCAGCAGCGCTCCGAGTTCGAACCGCGGCATAAGGATCATCTCCGCACCGGTGCGGATCGAATAGGTCAGCACGGTGGTCAGCGCGAAGACGTGGAACAGCGGCAGCGCGCCGAGCACGCGGTCCTGGTGCGGTTGCTCGCCGCCGACGAACACCACCATCGCATCGGCGTTCGCGACGAGGTTGGCGTGACTGAGCATCGCCGCCTTGGGCTCGCCGGTCGTGCCGCCGGTATATTGCAGCACCGCGACCTCGTCCGGGGAAACGGTAACGGGGGACGGCGCACCCTTCGCCTTGAGCAGCGCGTCGAACGTGGAATGGCGCGCGTCAGTCGGTGCCCGACCGATCTCGGCGCACTTGAAGATGCGGTAGGCGATCGACTTCAGCGTCGGCAGAGCGCCTGCGATCGGACAGGTGATGACATGCTTCACGCCCATCTGCCCTGCGACCTTGAGGACGCGCGCGTGGATCTCGGCGATGTCGCAGGTGGCAATGATCGTCGCGCCCGAATCCTCGAGCAGATGCGCCAGCTCGCGCTCGACATAGAGCGGGTTCACATTGACGACGACGCCGCCCGCCTTGAGGATCGCGAAGAACAGGATCGGATAATAGGGCGTGTTCGGCAGGCAGAGCGCGACGCGCGTGCCCTTCACGACGCCCATGTCCTGGAGTCCGCGTGCTGCCCGGTCGACCGACTCACCGAGCGCGGCATAGGTCAGCGTCCGCCCCATGAAGTCGAGCACGTTGCGCGACCCGAACCGGCGCACCGACGTGTCGAGCATGTCGCCCAGGAGCCGTGGCTCGCCCCGCAATGGCATGCCGATCGCCTTGCCCCCGGAAGTGTCCTGCATCTCGCTCTCCATTACTCGATGTGCGTAAGCCATATTGTCGGCCGCTTCACCTTGACGTAAAGGTGAGGTATCGCACCTTAAGGGTAACCCGCAAGCGTTAACCGGGTCGACCGCAACATGAGAGGATCATCGTGACCAACGTCGTCATCACCGGGTACGCCCGTTCGCCGTTCCACCTCGCCGGCAAGGGCGAGCTCGCCCGTGTCCGTCCGGACGATCTCGCCGCGCAGACGATTCGCGGGTTGCTCGACAAGACCGGCATCGATCCGGCCGAGATCGAGGACATCATCCTCGGTTGCGCCTTCCCCGAGGGCGAGCAGGGCCTCAACGTCGCCAAGCTGATCGCGCAGATCGCCGACCTGCCGATCTCGGTCGGCGGCATGACGGTCAACCGGTTCTGCGGCTCATCGATGAGCGCGATCCACATCGCGTACGGCCAGATCGCGGTCGGCGCGGGCGAGGCGTTCATCTGCGCCGGCCTCGAATCGATGAGCCGCGTGCCGATGGGCGGCTACAACCCCTCCCCAACCCCGAGCTCGCGAAGAAGAGCGCCGGCGCGTACATGGGCATGGGCGAGACTGCGGAGAACGTCGCGCGGCAATACCAGATCACGCGGGCCGAGCAGGATGCGTTCGCGGTAAAGAGCCAGGACAAGGCTGCCGCTGCGCGTGCGGATGGCCGCTTGTCCGACGAGATCGTGACGATCCAGACCAAGGCGGGCCCGGTCAGCCAGGACGGCACGATCCGCGCCGGCACGACCACCGCGGCGCTTGCCGGCTTGAAGCCTGCGTTCAGCGCGGATGGGTCGGTGACCGCCGGCACCTCGTCGCCGCTGACCGATGGTGCGTCGGCAGTGCTGGTCACCTCGGAAGAGTTCGCCAAGAAGCATGGCCTGACGATCCTCGCGCGGATCAAGTCGATCGGTGTGTCGGGCTGCGCGCCCGAGACGATGGGGCTCGGCCCGATCGGTGCGTCGAAGAAGGCGCTGGAGCGTGCCGGGATCACCGTCGCCGACCTCGACGTGGTCGAGATCAACGAGGCGTTCGCGAGCCAGGCGATCGCCTGCATCCGCGACCTCGGGCTGAAGGACGAGACGATCAACCTCGACGGCGGCGCGATCGCGATCGGCCATCCGCTCGGCGCGACCGGCGCTCGGATCGTCGGCAAGGCGGCTGCGCTCTTGTCGCGCGAAGGTGGCCGTTATGCGCTGGCGACGCAGTGCATCGGCGGCGGTCAGGGCATCGCAACAGTGCTGGAGCGCGCATGATGGTCAATGCTGTGAAAAAAGTCTGCGTCATCGGCGCGGGCGTCATGGGCGCAGGCATCGCGGCGCAGGTCGCCAATGCCGGCATCCCCGTGTTGCTGCTCGATATCGTACCCCGAGAGGGTGACGACCGCGATGCGGTGGCGAAGGGCGCGGTCGCCAAGATGCTCAAGACCGACCCGGCGCCGTTCATGTCGAAGCGGGCGGCCAAGCTGGTCGAGACCGGCAACATCGACGATCACCTCGACCGCGTCGCCGAGTGTGACTGGATCGTCGAGGCGATCGTCGAGCGGCTCGACATCAAGCAGGCGCTCTACGCCAAGCTCGAGGCGCTGAAGCGTCCGGGCACCGCGGTGTCGTCGAACACCTCGACGATCCCGCTGGGCAACCTCGTCGAGGGGCGGTCGGACCAGTTCAAGGCCGACTTCCTCATCACGCACTTCTTCAACCCGCCGCGCTACATGCGGCTGGTCGAGATCGTCCGTGGTGAGCATACCGACGTCGCGGTCGCCGAGACGGTCGAGGATTTCGTCGATCGTTTCATGGGCAAGCGGATCGTCCGCGCGAAGGATACGCCGGGCTTCATCGCCAACCGGATCGGCACCTATTGGCTGGCGATCGCGATCAACGCGGCGATGGACCAGGGGCTGACCGTCGAGGAAGCCGACCAGATCGGCGGCCGTCCGATGGGCGTGCCGAAGACCGGGATCTTCGGGCTGATCGACCTCGTCGGTGTGGACCTGATGCCGCTGCTGTCGAAGAGCCTGTCGTCCACGCTGCCGGCCGGCGATCCGTATTTCGATACGATCCGCCCGCTGCCGCTCGTCGATAAGATGATCGCGGAAGGGTTCACCGGCCGCAAGGGCAAGGGTGGGTTCTACCGCTTCGACAAGGCGACGCGGACCAAGCTGTCGCTCGATCTCGCGACCGGCGAGTATCGGCCTGAGGCCAAGCCGGCGGAGTTGCCCGGCAAGACCGGCAAGGATCTTGCTGCGCTGATCGCCGAGCCGGGCAAGATCGGCACTTATGCCTGGACGATCCTCGGCAGCGTTCTGTCCTACGCGGCGATGCTCGTCGGTGAGGCTGCGGACGATATCGTCGCGATCGATGACGCGATGAAGCTTGGGTATAATTGGAAATACGGGCCGTTCGAGCTGATCGACCGGATGGGTCCCGGCGTGCTCGCCGCGCGGCTTGCCGACGAAGGTCGCGACGTTCCGGCGATCCTGACGACCGCGGGCGATCGTCCCTTCTACCGCATCGAGAACGGCCAGCGTCAGTATCTCACCGCGGGCGGCGAGTATGCCGACGTGCCGCGCGCGGACGGTGTCGAACTGCTGGAGGATATCAAGCTCCGCTCGCAGCCGATCCTTCAGAACCTGTCGGCGTCGCTCTGGGACGTCGGCGACGGCGTCGCGGCGCTCGAGTTCCACACCAAGATGAACGCGCTCGACGATCAGGTCGTCGCGCTCATCAACGAGGCGATCCCGCTCATCCGCGAGCGTTTCAAGGCGCTGGTGGTGTATAACGAAGCATCGAACTTCTCGGCGGGTGCGAACCTGGGCGCGGCGATGTTCGCGGTCGGGGCGGGCCTTTGGGACATGGTCGAGGCTAGCGTCTCGGGTGGTCAGCAGGCATACAAGGCGCTCAAATACGCGCCTTTTCCGGTCGTCAGCGCGCCTGCCGGGCTCGCGCTCGGCGGCGGGTGCGAGATCCTGCTCCACTCCGATGCGGTGCAGGCGCATGCCGAGACCTATGCCGGCCTCGTCGAGTGCGGCGTCGGGCTGGTTCCCGGCTGGGGTGGCAATGGCGAGATGCTAGACCGCTGGACCAAGTCGCGGACGCTGCCGAACGGGCCGATGCCGGTGCTGACCAAGGTGTTCCAGGCTGTTTCCACCGCGCAGGTCGCCAAGTCGGCGGCGGAGGCGAAGGAGATGATGATCCTACGCAAGGACGACGGCATCACGATGAACCGCGACCGGTTGCTGGCCGATGCAAAGGCCAAGGCGTTGTCGCTGGTCGAGGGTTATGCGGCACCGGAGAAGCCGACCTTCCGCCTTGCCGGCGAGAGCGGCCGGACGGGGCTGAACATGGCGGTGGCGGACTTCCACAAGAAGGGGATGGCGACCGAGTACGACCTCGTCGTCGCGGATCGCCTTGCGGAAGTGCTGACTGGCGGCGAAGCCGATCTGGTTGACACCGTGACCGAGAACCAGTTGCTCGACCTCGAGCGCGCGGCGTTCATGTCAAGCGTCAAGGATCCGCGCACCCAGGCCCGCGTCGTCCACATGTTGCAGACGGGCAACCCGCTACGCAACTGACCCTGTTTCCCCACGAAAGCGGGGGCCCAGGATCAAGCAGCGCCGCGTTCGTTGCCCTGGGCCCCCGCGTGCGCGGAGGAACGATAAGTCCATGAAAACTTTTTCACCCGCTGGAATCGGTAAGAAGACTTGACTTGTCTTCGTACAATTCTAGTCGGGACCAATAACTGCCGTATACGGCAACAAGGTCGCGATAACGTCGACGACCTGACGAGACATTCGGTGACCGTACGCATACGGCGCCATCAACCGACACTAGGAGAGGATAGAAGATGTCCCTGTTGATTATCGGTGCTCTGCTCGCTGGCGCTTCCGCGACGCCCGAGACCGTCATCGGTCGCTGGAAGACCGAGACGCACAACGCCATCGTCGAGATCGCCCGCTGCGGCCCGTCGATCTGCGGCAAGATCCTCACCTCCGACGCGCTCCGCGCCAATCCTTCGATGAAGGACGCGAACAACGCGAACACTGTGCTGCGCAATCGCCCGATCCAGGGCATGCAGATGCTGAGCGGGTTCAAGCCCGACAAGGACGGCGTCTGGAGCAGCGGGCAGGTCTACAATGCCGAGGACGGCAAGACCTATAGCGGCAAGATCACGCCACTCGGTGCGAACCAGCTGAAGCTGCGCGGCTGCGTGTTCTTCCCGCTCTGCAAGACGCAGACCTGGACGCGCGTGCGCTGAGGCGACTCCTCCACCTTCCCCTATCAGTACAGCTTTCAGGACCTTACCCATGACAGTTCGCAACAAAGCTCCGCTTCTCGCGGTATCCGCTCTCGTGTCCGCGTTCGGCTTCGCCAGCACCGCCTATGCCGACGCCTTCTATCTCCAGGCGCAGTCCGCACGCGGCGCAGGCCGTGCGTTCTCGGGCGAAGGCGCCGACACAGGTCCTGACTCGCTGTGGTGGAACCCGGCCGCGATCGCCGGCATCCGCGACGGCAGCGCGACGCTCAGCGCGTCCGCAATTCTGCCGAAGGGCGACGTGGTCGACACCGGCACGCGGATCTGCCGCCCGGGCCAGGCCTGCACCGCGATCAGCGGCCAGTCGAACTCGCGCGATCCGATCAACAAAGGTGTCGTGCCATCGGGGTCGATCGCCTATCCGCTGACCGACCGGATCGCCGTCGGCCTCGCGGTGACCTCGCCGTTCAGCTTCACAACCAACTATGATGGGGACAGCTGGGCCCGCTACAGCGCCGACAAGACGCGGCTGCGGACGATCGATATCCAGCCGTCGGTCGGTATCGTCGTGACCGACTGGCTCCGTGTCGGTGGTGCGCTGAACGTCGAATATACCGACGCAACGCTCAGCAACGCGCTCCCCAACCTTTCCGCGGCGCTGCCCGATGGTCGCCAGGAACTGAGCGGCGACGGTTGGGACTTCGGCTGGACCGCGGGCGTACAGCTCCACAACGACTTCGCGACGGTCGGCGTTAGCTACAAGTCGAGCATCCGGCACAATCTGAAGGGTGATCTCACGGTCAGCGGCCTCGTCGGTCCGCTTGCGTCATCGAACACGACCGTGTCGGGCGCCAAGGCTGCCTTCAACACCCCGGGTCAGGTGATCGTCGCAGGCCGGTTCCGTGGTACCGACAAGCTGACGCTCAACGCGCAGGTCGTCGCGTATAATTGGAGCAAGTTCGACACGATCGATCTCGGCGCACCGCTGAACACCGCGATCCCCGAGAACTACATGGACAGCTGGAGCCTCGCGGGCGGGCTCGACTATGACGTCACGCCGAAGCTCACCGTGCGGGCAGGTCTGCAGCGCACCAAGTCGCCAACGCAGGACGGCTCGCGCGACGCACGCGTGCCCGACGCCGATCGCTGGACCTATGCAGCGGGTGGCTCGTACCAGCTGTCGTCGCACATCGCGCTCGACGCCGCTGCGCAATATGTCGACTTCGAGAACACGACGATCGACCGCATCACGGCGGCGTATGTCGGCACCGCCGCGCAGACCAACATCCTGACATCGGGTGCGCTGCGCAACGCCTCGGCGGTCGTGCTGTCGCTCGGCGGACGTTTGAGCTTCTGATGTCGGACGGGGTGCGTCGCCGGTAGCGGCGCACCCCAAAGCCGGCATCCCGGACTGAGGTGGGTAACAGAGGCGCACGGTGCTCCGCATCTTGCACAAGGCTGCCGACGCCCCACTTCCACAGCCATGGTAAGCTTATATTTGGCGGCGCTGTTGATGGCGCCGAGCGCGGCTGTCCGGCCGATCGGCCCGGACGCTGCACAGTGCGCGCCCGGTAGCGCCCATCCCGCGCTTCTGGTCGAGGTCACCGGTTTCAAGTCGCGCGCCGGGACCGTCCGCGTGCGCGTGTTCGGTGGTGCGCCGTCGAGCTATTTCGACAAGAAGCATGCGTTGCTGCGGACTGAGATCGCCGTACCGCGTGACGGCATCGTCGCGGTCTGCATGCCGGTCGCGCGGCCTGGCGTGTATGCGGTCGACGTTCGCCACGACTATAATGCGAACGGCAAGACCGATCGCAGCGACGGCGGTGGCGCATCGGGCAACCCGCACGTGACGTTGTTCGACATGCTGTTCTCGCGCAAACCAGATCCAAAAACCGTTCAGGTCCGCGTCGGGAACGGTATGACGGTCGTCCCCGTGACGCTCACCTATCTCCAGGGCGGGTCGCTCAAGCCGATCCGCTAGGACATCACCACGCGATGCTGCCACCGAGTCTAACCGTGCGCGGTCGCAGCGGGGTATATTCGGTGCGCGCGGCCAGAACGAACGGGTTACCGCCGGCAAAGCGGTCGCCCTTGACGTCGAACACGTTCTCGATCGTGCCGCTCAGCCGGACGCGTCCTTTCGACCATGTCGTACCGAAATGCGTAGAGCCATACTCGCCTTGTGACACGTCGAGCGGCGCTTGCGTCCCGATCGTCGAGCGGCCGACATAGCGCCAGGTGGCGTTGGTGCTCATGTGTGATTCAGTGCCAAGTACCCAGGTGTAGCTTATGCCGCCCGATACCGCGAAGGGCGGCGTATTGGGCAATCTGGTACCGACCTGACGCCGCAGCGCGGGGTTGGGGTCGGTGACCCGTGTGTCGTTGAGGAACATCGCCGCGTCGAGGCTCAGCCCCGCCACCAGGACCCAGTCGAGGCTCGCCTCGGCACCATGAATGTGGCTGTTGCCGAGATTGGTGGTGAAGGGGAAGCCCGATCGATCGACCAGATCAGCCTGGATATGCCGCCAGTCGGCCACCGAAAACCCGATCGATCCGGTCAGCCCGAGCGGCCCCTTGCGTTCCCGGCGAAGTCCGATCTCGCCGACATGGATGCTGTCGGGCACGAGATCGGCGACCCGGCCAACACCCGGGGCGACGGTGATCCCGCCGGTCCGGAAGCCGGACTGATAGCGCGCGAACGCGGCAAGTCCGAGAGTGAGGAGCCAGGATGCGCCAAGCGTCGGATCGACCCGGGTGACGCTTCGGCCGCGGATGAAATTGGTCGTACGCAAGCTGGCGATCGGATCGCCATCGCTCCGTTGGTGGGTCAGGCGTCCACCAGCCGTGATCGTCAGCGCCGGTGTCACCGCGACGCCGACGTCGCCGAACATCGCGGCATCGAACGTCCGGTTGGTGACGCCGACGATATCGCGCAGCCGGTCGGGAACGCCGTACATGCGGGCATAGGCATCGCGGGCGTGGATCACCGCGACCCCGACCAGCCACCCGGCGCCGTTCGTCCCCGTCCGCGACAGCCGCGTCTCGTGCGAGAACAGCCGGCTGCGCTCGTCGGTATCATAGGCGATCGGCAGGGTCGGCTGGCTGGGTTTGGTGGCATCGAACCGGCTTTCGGCGTCACGGTGGACCAGACCGGTCGCAGAGACCAGATGCAGGCCGTCGTCCCACTGCTTGTCGACGACGAGGCGACCGAGAAAATACTGCTGCTCGAAGGGTTGGGCGAGCAGCGAGGCTCGCGCCAGCGGACCGGCACCGCGTTCGGCATATTGAAGGTCGGGCGCGGACACGTTTTGCCCGACGATCCCGGCGTCGATCGTCCAGCCTCGCGCCGGTGCGACCCGCACGTCGAGGCGTCCGCCGGTCGTCTCCACGCGATTGACGTTGCGCAAGCCGCGGCGCACGTCGTCGATATAGCCGCCTTCGACGACCGTGTAGCCAATCGCGCGCACGCCGACGACCCCAGTGCGGATCGGCAGGTTGATCATGCCGGCGAGATCACCGCCCGGCGCTCCCGATCGGGTGGTGCTGACGCCGCCCGACAGGCTGCCGGCCTGTCGTGTCAGATCGACCGGGTGCGGGACAAGCCGGACGATGCCACCGATCGCACCGGCGCCGTACAGCGTTCCCTGCGGCCCCTCGAGCACCTCCACCTGATCGACGTCGTACAGGTTCAGCCCGGGGTCCGGGCCGTTATAGGCGACCGGCACCTCGCCAAAATAGACGTTGGCGGTCGCTTGCGTCGGGCCGGTAAAGCTACTGTCGGCGACGCCGCGGATGAACAGTTTGTTGCGGCCCGCCCCGAGCGCGGTCCCCTGGAGGATCGGCGTGGCGGTGATCGCGCGGTCCATCCCGCCGGTTGCGTCGGCGCCGATCAGCGCGGTGCCATCGGCGCGCAAGATCGTCAGTGCTCCCGGAAAACGAAGGCGGGAGGTCGCGCGCTTCGTCGCGGTCACGACCACATCGGGCGTCGGCTCAGCAACGGCCGGCATGATCGGCGGCCGGTCGGGCGCTACGGACTGGGGCGAACGCCGCACCGGACGTGGCGCAATCCGGCGACGAACGATCCGAAAACCGTCCGGGGCGAGCCGTTGCGCCGTGTATCCCGTACCCGCGAGCAGTCGATCGAGCGCATCGGCGACGGTCAGCCGTCCCTGGACGCCGCGCGCGCTGACCTGCCCCAACCCAGGCTCGGCACTGCCGATATCGACCCCGGTCTGCTGTGCGAGCACACCGATCGCGCGATCGAGTGGACCCGGCGCGATGGCGATCGGCCGTCGCGCCGCCGCCTGGAGGGAGCGGGCACGGACAATGCGAACGACGGGGCGACGAGCAGCGAAATGGCCAGGCGAAGTTTACGGACCGGCATGGCCTCCGACCAGACGCCAGCGACCATCGACGTGCTCCGCCCGAGCCCCGATCAGCGCGGCCACGCGGGGAATCAGGCGATCCGCGCCGCCCGTGACTCCGATCGATCCGGTAAACGGCGTGTCCGCCAGCGCCGGTGCGACCCTGACGGCCGTCCCGGTGCTCCGCTCCAGCGCGGCGGCGACCAGCCGTACCGGAGTCTGCTGAAATACGAGCCGTCCCTTGCGCCAGCTGCCGACATCGTCGACCGCGACGCCCGACAGGCGCGGCGCCTGACCGTCGAGATGCGACAGGGCCGCGCCGGCGGTCAGCATGATCCGCTCGTCATCGGGCTGGAACATCACCGCTCCCTCGGCCACCTGGACGCCGAGATGCGCGCCCACGCGTGCGACATTGAAGACGGTACCGACGTCCTGCAGCCGCATTTCGCCCGACTGGACGACGAACGGGTGCGCAGGATCGTGCGTGACGTGAAAGGTCGCCTCGCCGCGCTCGAGCGTGACCCGCCGTACGGCACTCTGGTCGATCGCCAGTCGCGTGCCACCATTCAGGTCGATCCGGCTGCCATCGCCGAGCATGACCGCGCGACGGACGCCACGCGCCGTCTCGACGATCCGCACCGTGGGGTCGGTCTCCAACGGCAGCATCACGCCGGCGATACCCGCGGCGGCAAGACCACCCAATGCCGCAAGCGCCCAGCGACGGCGCGGTGCGGGGCGATCGTCGTTGGCCGCGACGCGGGAGGTGGTCTCCGACCGATCGCGGGGCGTCGTCTCCGACCAGTCGGGTGGCGTCAGCGCATCGTCCAGTTCCGCATCGGCGCGGGTCAGCGCATCATAGGCATCGGCATGCGCCGGATCGGCTTCGAGCCATGCGGTGAACGCCAGCCAGTCGTCCGCATCGGCGGAGGGCAAGCGAAGGTGCCACGCCACCGCCTGATCCGCGGCTGCGCCTGCTCTGCCCTGGTCGGTCCACTCATCGACCATCGCGCTGGTCCTCCTCATGAGGGAGACGTTTGGCCGGCGCGATATCCACACCGGAATTGCTGCGCTGCAAGTGGATTCTCAGATAGGCGCGGTGCAGCAGCTTCTCGACGCCGCTGACGGTGATACCCATCCGTTCGGCGATCGCCTTCTGCGGCAGGTCGTCGAACCGGTACAGGCGGAACGCCGTTGCGACACGGTCGGGCAGGCCGGCAAGCGTCGCCTCGACCCGTGCAAGCCGGTCGCGGGCGATCAATGCGCGTTCGGCGTCCGGATGCTCGTCCGCGGTCGCCTGCGTTTCGAGCCAGTCGGTATCGCGATCGGTGCGCCGCACCGCGCGACGACGCCGGTCGACCGCGATGTTGTTCGCCATCCGGCAGATATAGCCGAGCGGTTCGGCGATCGGGCCGCCGGTGACCGTCTCCAGCCGCAGCCAGAGATCCTGCAACGCGTCCTCCGCTTCCTCGACGCTCCCGAGCCGCGCGACGAGCAACCGCAGGAGCATCGCCCGCTCGGCGAGGAAAACCGCACGGAGCCCGCCTATGGTCATGCCGGTCGACCCTTTGCGTCGCTGCGGAACATCAGCGCAAGCGCGACGATCGCGGCACCGTTCTGGAGCAGCGCGTGCCATCCGGCCCCATCGGTGCCTAACGCCCAGAGCATCGCCGGCAACAGCGGGTACAGCGCGAGACTGGTCACCACCCCGACGGTCATCGAGCGGCCCGGCAAGCCAAGCGCGGTCAGACCCGATGCGAGTGGCGCGCTTGCTAGCCCCGCGGCACGCGCGCCGGCGATCAGGATCAGGAGGACGGTACCGCCGCCGAAGCTCGCGCCGCCCAGCGTGACCAAGAGCCGATCGCCGGCAAATGCAAGGACCGCCACGATCGGCACTCCGATCGCGAGTGCCAGACCCGCGCTCCGCCAGACGGTATGCCGGAGCGCGGCCAGATCATTGCGGGCGACCTGGGCGGCAAGCACAGCGTAGCTCGCCTGGCTGAGCAACACGGTCGGCTGGGCGAGCAGAGACGTGGCGCGCTGGGTTAGCGCGAGCAGCCCCGCGGCCGCCGGCCCGAGCAACCAGCCGACCGTCAACGGGGCGAGATTTGGCGCGAGCTCGCGTACGGTGATGTCGAAATTCGTGATGAGGATGAAGCGCCTGAGGCCATCGGTGTCGCGGGCGGCGTGGCGCCACGGGCCGCGCAACGGTTCCCCGGCGGCCAGCTTGCGCCATGCCACCCAGCCGAAACCCCACATCGCCAACCCCTCGGCAACGGCCGCGATCAGCCAGACCGCGATGAAGCCGATCAACCCGCCGCCCGCGAACCAGATCCCGAGCGCGCCGACGAGCCGGATCAGCGGCGACACCGCCTGGTGGATGCCGATCAAGTCGAACCGATTGGCAATCTGGAGCAAGCCCTGCGGTGTCGCACGGACCGTCGCGATCACCGCCAGACTATACGGAATGGCGATCCGAATAGTGTCCGGCGACCAGCCGAGCCGCGGCCCGATCAACGGCACCAGCAACGCGGCGACGATCACCGCCACCGCGCCGCAGCCAAGTTCGATCACCGCGAGGAACCGGACGATCCGCGCGAACCCGGCACGATCGCCCGCTTCGAGCGCAATCCCGCCATAGCGCACCACGCCGTGAAAACCCGAGAATGCCAGCACGCTGCCGATCAGCACCGCATAGGCGTTGACCAGCACCAGCACGCCGTACTCAGCCGCCCCCAGCCGGTGCGTCACGAGCACCAGATAAACGAGGCTCATCACCCCCGCGGCCGCCTTGCCCCCGAGCAGATGACCAAGGTTCGCAAGGACCAGCCGCAGGCCAGACCGCGTTTCAGCCGTCCGTTCGAACGCCCGTTCGGATTTCGCGGGTCGCACCTTACGAGACGTCATACGGTTGAGGAGCGAGCGCATCGCGAGCGCTTAGACTCCTCCTGTTGCAGCGACGAACAGAAAGTTCCGCCCAACCCGCAAAGTGACGAAATATTTAATGAGGGTCGGCCGCTTCGGGAACGTCTACCGGGCATGAAGATCGGTTTTCTGTTCAATCACGACCAAGTGCATCAGGTCGCGCACGCCCTACCAACCGCCTTGGCGATGGCGGAGGGCTATCCGGATGCGGAGATCGTCGTCGCGACCACCAATGCCCGGCTGACCGACGAAGTCCGGCGGCTGTGCGCAAGGCTGGGTGTCAGCATTCCGCTCGTCGAACTCGGCCTTCACCGCACGTCGACGCGCGCGCTGGCGAGCACGCTCGAATGGGCGCTGCCGGTGACCAAGATCGGCATCTACCGCGACAATCTCGATTTCTTTCGATCGCTCGATGCGCTGGTCGTTGCCGAGAAGACGTCGCTTTTGCTGAAGACGCGCTACGGCCTCGACGATCTCAAGATCATCCACACGCGGCATGGCGCCGGCGACCGCGCGATCGGCTTCAACAAGCATAGCGCGACATTCGATCACGTGCTCGTTTCCGGGACCAAGATCCGCCAGCGCCTTCACCGCGAGGCCGGCGTGCCGTTCAACCGGATGAGCCTGATCGGCTATCCCAAGTTCGATCTGATGCCGGAGCCCGCGCCGCGTCTGCCGTTCCAGGCGAACGGCAAGCCTACGGTGCTGTATAATCCGCATCCGTCGCCGCATTTGTCGTCCTGGTATGCGCAGGGCCGTGCGGTGCTCGAGCATTTCCTCCACGACGACCGCTACAATTTGATCTTCGCACCGCACGTCATGCTGTTCCACCGCAAGTTCGTGCTGACGATCGACAAGTTCCGGATCGACCGTGCCGGCGTGATCGAGCAGCGTTTCCGCGATGCGCCGAACATCCATGTCGATCTGGGCAGCGCGGCCTCGACCGACATGACCTACACTGCGGCGGCGGACATCTATCTCGGCGACGTCAGCAGCCAGGTGTACGAGTTCCTCCACACCCCGCGGCCGTGCCTGTTCCTCGACGCGCATGCGACCAAATGGGACGGCGATGCGAACTATGCGCACTGGCAGGCGGGCGAGGTCGTGACCGGCACGGACGGACTCGGCGATGCGCTCGATCGCGCGGTGGGGCAGCATGATCGCTATCGTCCGGTCCAGCGTGCGCTATTCCAGCGCAGCTTCGAGCTGACCGCGGAGCGCTCCGCGGTGCGTGCGGCGCGCGCGGTGATGAGCGTGCTCGGCGATACGACCCCGAGCGTGCTGCCGGAGCGCGAACCGGAGACGGCGATCGGATTGCAGGGGTTGCGCGTAGCCTGAACCGCCGCGAGAAGGCCGGCGTGGCGTCCTTGCCGGGCGTGGCATTTGGGATCGATCGACCACCGTGGCTTTACGCAAGGATATCTGGCGCCCCGCCATCGTGATGGCGACTGCCGAGGCGATCGTCGCACGTGGCTCGATCGAGGGCTTGCCGATGATGTGGCTGCCGCCGATGGGCAGCTTCCAGTTTCTCGCGGACCCGTTCGGACTGTGGCGCGACGGACTGTTGCACGTGTTCGTCGAGACCTACGACTACCGCGTGCGGATCGGGGCGATCGAAGTGCTGGTCTATGACGCCGACTTCCGCCTGGTCGACCGCCAGCCGGTGTTGAACGAGCCCTGGCATCTGTCCTATCCGCTAGTGTTCGAGGCGGAGGGGGAAACGTGGATGCTGCCCGAAGCGCACCGCTCGAACCGGCTGACGCTGTACCGCGCGGTCGACTTCCCGACCCGGTGGGAGCCGGCGCACGTGATCGAACTCGATCACGTCGCGGTCGATGCGACGCCAATACTTCACGGCGGGCTCTGGTGGCTGTTCTATACGTCGGCGGACCGCGAACCGGACAAGATGCGTGCTCTGCACGTCGCCTATGCCGAGCGACTGGCGGGCCCGTGGATGCCGCATGCCGCCAATCCGGTGCGCGTGGACGTTGCGAGCGCCCGCCCCGGCGGGATGCCGCTGGTGATCGATGGGCACATCATACTGCCGGTGCAGGATTGCAGCCGGACCTATGGCGGCGCGATCCGGCCGCTGACGATAACGACGCTCACGCCGGAGCGGTTCGAGGCTGAGATCGGCGATGCGCTGAAGCCTCCGGTATCGTGCGCGCCGTATGCCGAGGGGTTCCACACGCTGTCGGCAGCGGGACCGGTGACGTTGGTCGATATGAAGCGCACCGAATTGTCGCTGCACGGGCTTTCGATCGAAGCCGTCCGCGAAGTCAGGAAACTCGGTCGCGCAGTCCGAAAGCGCGCATCCGTTCGAGGATAGCCAGCCCGGTCGCGGCGAACCGCTCGGGTCCGAAGGTGGCCAGAACGCGGGTGCGGCCGGCCTGCCCCATCGCCGCCAGTTGCGCCGGCCTCGCCAGCACCGATGACAGCGCCCGCGCCAACGCGACGGGATCCCCGGGCGGAACGGTAAAGCCGGTTTCGCCCTCGACGATCGTGCCGGGGAGTTCGCCGACCGCCGAGGCGACGACCGGCAACCCCGCCTGCATCGCCTCGTGCGCAGCAACGCATAACCCCTCCGATCGCGACGGTTGCACATAGACATGACAGTCGGCGAGGAACGCCGCCGGGTCGGCCGCGTAACCGGCGAACCGCAGCGTTGTCAGCCCAAGCGCTTGGGCGCGGGCTTCGAGCGCCGCGCGTTCCGCGCCGTCGCCGGCGATGACGATCTCGTACGGCGTGCGCGTTTCGATCAAGGCGAGCGCCTCGATCAGGACGTCGTAGCCCTTGACCGGGTGGAGACGGCCGAGGCTGCCGATGCGTACGGGCTGCTCTTCCCGCCACGGGGTCGCCTGTTTCGCGTTCGGATCGGCGCGGAAGATCGACCATTGCACCAGGCGCGCGGGGGAACGTGAAGCCGTTCCGCGGTCAGCCGGGTTACCGCGGTGGAGTCGCCCACCCACAGTCGCGACAGGCGCTGCATCGCGCGTAGCAGGACGCGGTTGGCGGGCTTGAGGAACGCGGCGTGCTGCCAACTGACGACCGGCCAGCCGCAACGCAGGCCGATCATCTGCCCGAGCAGGGTTGCGCGGGTCAGCGACGTCCAGAGATGCGTCGGCGCCCAGTCGCGGAGCGTCGCATCGAGCCAGCGAAGCGCCGCGACGTGATCGGTCTCGCCGCCGTCGCGCACTTGCACGTCGAACCCGGCGGCGCGCATCGCCGTCTCGCCGCGGCGGTCGCGTGCGGCAAGCGCGAACACCGCCACCTCTGCCCCCCCATCGCGCAATATCCCGAGCACCGCGGGCACCGGCGACGCGGCCCCGCCGCCTTCGACCGAGTTGATCACATAGGCGATCCGCATCGGCAGAGCGCTCACGCGCGCACCGCCGCGAACAGATCGAGATAGGCTTTAGCGACCGCACCGATCCGGTGGTGCGCAACCGATGTTGCCAGTTGCGCCGCATCGGGCGACGATTGGGACAGCATCTGCGTGATCGCCTGCGCCAGGGCGATGGTGTCGCCAAGCGGTACCACCTTGCCCGCCCCCGGTGCGTCGAGCAATCGCGTCGCTGGCGTGCAATCGGTCGCCACGACCGGCCTACCCGCCGCCAGCGCCTCGACCATCACGGCCGGATAGCCCTCGAAATCGGACGGCAGCACGAACAGCCGCGCAATATCGAGCCAGGGTCGGATGTCTGCGACATAGCCCGGGAATGCAATCCGATCGGCGATCCCCAGCGTCTCGGCTTGCCGCCGAAGCGCGTGCGCTTCCGGGCCGTCGCCGACGATCACCAGCCGGGCCGATTTTTCGGGTAACGCGGCGAACGCTGCGATCAGTCGCGCAAACCCCTTCTCTGGCACCAGACGCCCCGCCGCCAGGATCGCCGGGCTCTGCGTTTCCGGGATTGGGATCGGCGGCACGCTATCGTCGGCCAGCGCGGGCAACGCGATCGTCGTGGCGACGCGGCGGCGCAGGATCCGGTCGGCCTGATCGCGCGCGACATCGGACAGCGCGACCACCGCCTGCACGTGCCGCAGCAAATATCGCATCCGACGCTCGAACGCCCATTGCCGCACTCGCCCCCGTTGCGGCTTGTCGAGCGCGGCGCTGACCTGCGCGACGACGGGAATGCCCGATCCGGCCAGCGCGACGGCGACGGGCCAGTGGAAATTACCGGGGATGAAGACGCCGTCGAACCTGCGCGGTGCGACGAAGGCGCGGGCCGCGTGCGCCAGACGACGGCGCGATCCGCGGCCGCGCGGGATCGGCGGATCGGCAAGCGCGACGTCTACCCGATCCCCCGCCAAACCGCGGAGTGGCCCTGCGTCCGATCCGGCAAAGATGGTGACCTGGACGCCGCGCTTTGCCCACGCTTCGGCGAGCCGTACGGCAACGCGTTCGGTCCCGCCCAGGGCGAAGTCATGAAGAACGATGAGGATCGACAGGGCGGCCATGACCGGGCGGTTAGCCCCGACCTTGCCCCGAAGCCAAGCCTAGTTACATCGCGACCCAGATCCGATCGTGGCCGAGATCGAAGATTACCCGCATGTCCTCGAACGCGCTGAGCCCGACCGTTGGGCTGGCGCCGTGCACGACTATGGCGTTCTTGAGGATCGAATGGCCGAGCGCGACGGCGCTGGCTTCGGTCGGCGCGGTCACGGCGGTGGCGTGCGCAAGGTCGAGTACCGCAGCGGTTGGTGGCGCGGCGTCGAGCGTCAGCGGCACCGTCATCGTACCGTCCGCCTGGTGCGTGACCGGGATCGCGGTCATGCCGCGTTCGGCGCGCGCTGCCTCGCCCGGCAGCAACAGGCGGAGTTCGTGGTGCGGGAAGTCGATCTCGATCGGGTGCGCGTCGAGGATATCCTGACCGATCCGGAGGTCTGCACCGTCCGCAGGGGCCGGTTCGACCGCGGCGATCGGCGCGTGGAGATACTCCGCGCGGATACCGATCTTGACCCGGTCGCGGTGTGCGATCCGATTGGCCAGCCTCGTGCCGATCGCCGACTGCGGAGCGCCGGGAACGATCGCGATCGTCGTCGGCGCGTTGTCCACCCGGCCGTGGAACAGCAGGGTGGCCGCCATCAGGACGAACTTGCCGCTCGTCGCGCTTATCATGCCGCCCA
Source organism: Sphingomonas sp. LR55 (assembly GCF_036856015.1). NCBI lineage: Bacteria > Pseudomonadati > Pseudomonadota > Alphaproteobacteria > Sphingomonadales > Sphingomonadaceae > Sphingomonas > Sphingomonas sp. LR55. Next base: position 1,068,745 of record NZ_JASPFO010000001.1, on the reverse strand, counting down.
TCGATTATCCTCCTGTGACGCCGCCGCCCGCGGCCTGAAATAGCGCAACCGTGTCAGCCAACCGGGCGGCGCGCCCCTGCACGGCTTGGCCGCGTGCCTGCGCGTCGGTGGCGGTCGCGTTGAGCAATGCGGGCGTGCCGACGTCGCCGAGCGCGAGTTGGCGGCGGACGAAGTCGAGCGCCCGGCCGGATGCGTCGGTCGCGCGCGTGGCGGAGTCGAGCGCGTCGGCGTCGGTGCGCAGACCGGTCAGCGCGTCGGACACGTCGCCGAATGCCTGGAGCACCGCGGCCCGATATTGCGCCTTCGCCCCATCCAGCGCGGCCTCGGCGGCGTGCTGCTGATGGCGGAGCGCGCCGGCGTGGAAGATCGGCTGGGTGATCCCACCGATCAGCGTCCAGAACGGGTTGCCGCTCTTGAACATGTCGCCGAACCGTTCGGACGTCCCGCCCGCCGATCCGCTGAGCGAGATCGCGGGGAGCCGCGCGGCAATGGCAGTGCCGACATCGGCCCCTGCCCCTTCAAGTTGCGCACGCGCGGCCAGCACGTCGGGGCGTCTTGCGACCAGATTGGAGGGGACTATCAGGGGCAGATCGCGTGGAAGGGTCAACGACGCGAGCGTCGGTAGCGGCGGCATGTCCGAGCCTGCCGAGCGCCCGATCAGCGTTCCGATCACCACGCGCTGATGCGCTTCGGCGCGGACCAGCGGGGGAGTGCGCCTTCGGCCGTCGCGAGTGCCGCCTGCTGCGTCGACACATCGGCAGCCCCGACGGCGCCGAGTTGCTGGCGCTTGACCAGTGTCTGCAGGATGTCGCGGTTGACCGCGATCGCGGTCTGCGCGGCGGCGATCTGATCGGCCAGCGAGGCGCGCTGGATCACCGCCTCGACCAGGTTGGCGATTACCGTCGTCCGTGCCGCCGCGAGCCGCTGCCGCTGCGTCTCGGTCGCGGCGCGCGGAGTGGATCTTCGACCGCGTGCCGCCGAACAGGTCGGGCGCATAGCTCACCGTCACCTGCGCGGTATGCAGCGTGTAGAGCTGCTGGTTCTGGTCCGCGACCGCGGGCGACAGCGCGTTCGAGATCCGCGTGCGCTCTGCCTGATAGTTCACGTCGGCTTGCGGCAGCGCCGAGCCCGCCGTGGCGGAACCCTGTTCGCGGTACTGCCGCAACGTGGCCTCGGCCACGGCGATATCCGTCGCATGCGCCTGCGCCTCGCTCACCAGCGTGTCGAGCTGCGCGCTGCCGAACGTCCGCCACCACTCCGACGGCACCGCCGCGAGCGTAGTAGCCTGCGCCGCGCCGCTTGACGGTGCGAAGGTCTGTGCCGCAGCGGTCGGCGGCAGGCTGGCATGCGCGTCGAGGTTGCGCGGGCCCATCGTGCAGGCGCTGGTGACGCCCGCAAGAAGGAGGATAGCGAAACGCTTCATGCCGTGGCCTCCGTATGGCCGTCAGTATTGGGATGGTGCCCGACGTCGCGCCCGTGTGCGCCGCGGTCCTCGGGCGGTACGCGTTTCGAGAAGCGGGCGATCAGCACCGGCAGCACCAGCAGGATCAGGATCGGCGCGAGCGTCATGCCCCCGACCACGACCAGCGCGAGCGGCTTCTGCACCTGGCTGCCGATCCCGCTCGACAGCGCGGCGGGGAGCAGGCCGATCGCTGCCACCAGGCACGTCATCACCACTGGACGCAGGCTGTGGCGCACCGTGGTCGCGAGCGCATTCTCGCGCGCGAACCCTTCGTCGACGGCGTGATTATAGGTCGTGACCACCAGGATCCCGTCCATCACCGCGATTCCGAACAGCGCGACGAAGCCGATTGCCGACGAGATGCTGAACGCGGTCCCGGTCAGCGCCAGCGCGAGCACGCCGCCGATGATCGCCATCGGGATCGCCGAGAACGCCAGCAGGCTGTCGCGGATCGAGCCGAAGTTCGCATAGAGCAGCAGCAGGATCACCAGCAGGCTGATCGGCACCACCACTTCCAATCGCGCGACCGCGTTGTTGAGGTTGTCGAGCTCGCCCGCCCATTCGAGATGATAGCCCGAGGGCAGATGCACGGTCCGTTCGATCCGCGCATGCGCCTCGTCGACCGCCCCGCCGAGATCGCGGCCGCGGACCGAGAACTTGATCGGTATGTAGCGTTCCTGATGCTCGCGGTAGATGAACGAGGCACCGGTCGTCAGCTTGACGTCGGCGACCTCGAGACAGCGGCACCTGGATCGTGCCCGCGCCATCGGGCGACGGTGCACCGATCGTGATCCGGCGGATCGCGTCTATCGTGTCGCGCTGTTCAGGTTTCAGGCGCACGACGATTGGGAAGTGGCGATCGGTGCCCTTCTCGTACAGGTCGACGTTCGACTGCCCACCGATCGCCGCGGCGACGGTCGCGTTGATGTCGTCGGGGGTCAGGCCGTAGCGTGAGGCACGCGCGCGATCGACGTCGATCCGCACGGTAGGCTGGCCGAGCGACTGGAACACGCCGAGGTCCTCGATCCCGCGGACCTTGCCCATCTGCGCCTTGATCTGGTTGGCATATTTCTCGAGCGTAGTCAGGTCGGGGCCGAACAGCTTGATCGAGTTCGCGCCCTTCACGCCCGACGCCGCCTCCTCGACGTTATCCTCGATGATCTGCGAGAAGGAGAAGTCGACGCCCGGATATTTGGCCGACAGCCGCTTCGACAGTTCCTCGGTCAGCGTCTCCTTGGTGACGCCGCTCGGCCAGGTGTCGAACGGCTTCAGCGGCACGAAATATTCGGCGTTGAAGAAGCCCGTCGAGTCCGTGCCGTCGTCGGGACGGCCATGCGCCGACAACACCGCCTGCACTTCGGGATATTGCATCAGGATGCGGCGGACGCCGTTGACCACCGGCTGGCCCGCCTCGAGGCTGACCGACGCGGGCAGTGTCGCGCGGATATACATGTTGCCCTCTTCGAGATGCGGCAGGAACTCGATGCCGAGCGAGCGCACGCCGACCACCGCGAGCAGCATCAGCAACGCAGCCCCGATCGCGACGACACGGTTGCCGAGCGCGAACGCCGCGGCCGGTTCGTAGACGCGGCGCAGTTTCCCCACGATCCACGTCTCCACCTCGGACAGCTTGTCAGGCAGCAGCAACGTCGCCAGCACCGGCGCGACCGTGAAGGTCGCGATCAGCCCGCCGGAGATCGCATAGGCATAGGTCTTCGCCATCGGCCCGAAGATGTGGCCCTCGACGCCGGTCAGCGTGAACAGCGGCAGGAAGCTGGCGATGATGATCGCGGCGGCGAAGAAGATGCCGCGGCTGACCTCGGAGCTGGCGCCGAGTACCGCCGAGAAGCGGTTGGCGAGCGTGTAATGCCCCCTCTTCCATCAAGGCGGCCGCTTTCGACATGCGCGGATCGCTCGACCATGTGGCGGAAGATGTTCTCGACCATGATCACGCAGGCATCGACCACGAGCCCGAAATCGAGCGCGCCGACCGAAAGCAGGTTCGCGCTTTCCCCCTGCAACACGAGGATAAGGATCGCGAAGGCGAGCGCGAACGGGATCGTCGCCGAGACGATGATCGCGCTGCGCAGATTGCCGAGGAATATCCACTGGAGCGCGAAGATCAGCAGGATGCCGACCACCATGTTCTCCAGCACGGTGTGGATCGTCAGGTGGATCAGGTCGGAACGATCGTAGATCCGGTCGAGATGCACGCCCGGCGGCAGGATCCCCGACGCGTTGATGTCGGACACTTCCTTCTGCACCGCGAGGATCGTCGGCATCGACTGCGCGCCGCGCTGCATCAGGACGATGCCCTGGACGATGTCGTCCTGGTCGTTGTAGCCGGCAATGCCGAGCCGCGGCGCGTTGCCGATCCGGACGTGCGCGACGTCCTTCAGCAACACTGGCTGGCCACCGCCGGTGCCGACCAGCACGTTCTCGATACCGCCGACCGACTGGATCAGCCCGATGCCGCGGACGATCGCCGCCTGCGCACCGAAATTGATCGTCTGGCCGCCGACATTGCCGTCGCTCTTGGCGAGCGCCGCCAGCACCTGCGACACGGTCACGTTGTGCGCGGCGAGGCGATCATTGTCGATCACCACGTCATAGGTGCGCAGCTTGCCGCCCCAGCCGGTGACGTCGATCACGCCCGGGATCCGCTTGAACCGGCGCTGAAGGACCCAGTCCTGCAACGTCTTGAGGTCCATCACCGAATAGCCCTTCGGCGCGGTGATCTTGTAGCGGAAGATCTCGCCAACCGGACTGGTCGGGGACAACGTCGGCTGCGCGCCACCCTGGAGTGGCGGCAGCTGCGACAGGCGGTTGATGACCTGCTGCTTGGCCTGATCGTTGGTCAGGTCGTAGCTGAACTGGATCTTGATGTCCGACAGCCCGAACAGCGAGATCGCGCGGATCGCAGTCAGATGCGGGATGCCTGCCATGCCGACCTCGATCGGGATGGTGACGTTGCGCTCCATCTCCTCAGCGGAGAGACCCTGCGTCTGGGTGATGATCTCGACCATCGGCGGGACCGGATCGGGATACGCCTCGATGTTGAGATTGTAGAATCCGACGCCCCCCGCCACCAGCATGGCGACGAAGATGCCGACGATCAGCAGCCGCTGACGCAGCGCGAATTCGACGATCCGGTTCATTCGCCGAGACCGGCTTCGTTGACGAAGAGCGCGCCCGCGGTGACGATGCGCTCGCCCGATTGCAGCCCGGCGGTGATCGCGACCTTGCCGTCCTGCTCCTCGCCGGCGGTGACTTTGCGCGCGACCAGCAGGCCGTCGGGGCGCACCACCCACACGCGTGCGTCGTCGCCTTCGTGGATCACCGCCGCGGCGGGAACGAGCAACGCATCGCCGCTATGCGGGCGCTGGATCGAGAAGCTCGCGAACATCTGCGGTTTCAGCGCGCCGTCCGGGTTGGCGATCGTCGCACGCACCGGCAGGCGACGGCTCTGCGGATCGAGCGCGGCACCGACCAGATCGATCGTCGCGTGGAAACTGCGGCCCGGCAGCGCGGGCGTCGTCACGGTGACGCTGTCGCCGCGATGCACTGCGCTCGCGTCGTTCTCGGCGAGTTGCGCGATCAGCCAGACACGCGACGGATCGGTGATCGTCATCACCGGCTTGTCACCGCCTTGCGAAAGATACTGCCCTGACGACACGTCGCGCGTCGCGATCAGCCCGGAGATCGGTGCGTGCAGCGTCGTCACGTCGTGGATGCCCGAGACCTCGCCGACGCTCTCCAGCCGCGAAATCTCACCCTGCGACTTGCCGAGGATCGCCAGCTTGTCGCGCGCTGCACCGAGCGAGGCGGCGGCGGTCCGCGCGGTCGCCTGTGCGGCAGCGAGATCGGTCCTGGCCTGCTGGTAATCCTTCAGCGCACCGCCGGCCGTCTCGTAGATCAACCGCTGGCGCTCCGCGGTCCGCTGCGCCGTCGCAAGTTGTGCCTGTGCGTTCTGCAACCCGGCGCGCGCCGCAAAGAGTCCGCTACGTGCATCGACGAAATCGCTCGTCTTCACCAGCATCAGCGGCTGGCCTTGCGTCACGCGCTGCCCCGCGTCCGCGAGCACGCGCACCACCTGCCCGGAATAGGGCATCAACACCGGCGTGCTGCGATCGCCATCGACGGTGATCGCGCCGCTCGCGAGCGTCCGCGCATCGGACGCGCCATAGCCGACGCGCATCGTCGTGAGCCCGGCCATCTGGTCCCTGGTAGGCCGGAACGTCCCCGGCGGTGTGACCGGTGCCGGCGCCGGTTCGTGGTGCGTGAGCTTGCCGATCAGCACGACGATCAGGACCAGCCCGACGATCACGCCGGCCGCGATCCCGAGCCAGCGTAACTGCGCGGATCGCGAGAGCGTGGCGGCGGGAGGGAGCGTTTCGGGTGTCGTCGATGCGTGCATAATCAGCCCCTTGGGGATTAGACTGGAGCCGGTAGCGCCGCTGGCTTACAGCGCGCTTACGGATGCTGCGCCGCGGCAAGATGGGCGAAAATTGGGGACGGGATCGGATGCGGGTGCTGTTGATCGAGGACGACCGCGATCTGGCGCAGGCGCTGACAGCAGCGCTGGCCCCGCGCGGGTTCGCGGTCGATCTCGCGCGTAGCGGCGACGAGGCCGAGGCGTATCTGAAGGACGGCGATTACGCCGCGATCCTGCTCGATCTCGGGTTGCCGGACGAGGATGGGCTGGCACTGCTCCACCGTATGCGCGATCGCGGCGACACGAGTCCGGTGCTGATCCTCACCGCGCGCGGCACGATCGACGCGCGCATCCGAGGCCTCAACGAAGGCGCCGACGATTATCTGGTGAAGCCTTTCGACGTCGACGAATTGCACGCGCGCCTGCTCGCGGTCCTGCGTCGCCAAGGGGGATATCTCGGACGCTCGCTGACCTGTGGTCGCCTCACGTTCGACCTCGAAATCCGCGTCGCGCATGTCGAGGGTACGACGATCGCGCTGTCGGTACGCGAGACCGAACTGCTCGAACTGCTGCTGCGTCGCGCCGGCAACGTCGTCCCCAAGCGGATCGCGGAGGATCACCTGTTCGGACTAGGCGGCGACCTTGGCTCGAACGCGGTCGAGGTCTATGTCCATCGCCTGCGCAAGAAACTCGACGACGCATCGAGCGGCGCGCGGATCGAGACGGTGCGCGGCGTCGGCTACATCATCGTCCCCAAGCAATGAGGCTGCGTCTGCCGCGTTCACTGTTGGGTCAGTTCGTCGCGCTCCACGTCGTGATGGCGCTGATCGCCACGATCGCGCTGTCGCTCGGCGTCGCTGCGTTGCTCCACAGCACCGCGGATCACTACCAGCGCCGCCTGCTCCGCCAACAGGCCGCCATCGTCGCGAATGCCCTGCCGCTGATCACACTGCCCAGCGACGTCCTGACCGACGGCATGGCGATCGCGATCATCGACCGCCGCCGCGCCGTCCTGATGGCGAAGGGCCCCGCCCGGCCGCGGATCGTTGCCGCCGTGCCGATGGACCACGGCGCGCACTTCTTCCGCCGCGGCGTGATCGAGGCGTACAGCGTACCGATCGCCGGCAACCGCTGGATCGTCGCGTCGCAGGACAGCGCCGCCCCCGAAGTCATCACCGACGATATCGTCAGCGCCTTCCTCAAACGCTTCGCGCTGCTCGTCCTGCCGATCGCCGCGCTGGTGCCGCTGATCGGCGCTTTGCTAACCCGCCGTCTCACCCGGCGGATGCAGGCGGTGTCGGCGACCGCCGCCGCGATCGGCCCACGCACGCTCGACACGCGGTTGCCGCGTGGCACGCTGCCGTCCGAAGTCGAGCCGCTCGCGGCGGCTACCAACGAAGCGCTCGACCGACTGGAAGAAGGATTCCGGACGCAGACCGCATTCGCTGCCGACATCGCCCACGAACTGCGCACGCCGCTCGCCGTGATCCGCCTGCGCGCCGATGCGGTGGAGGACGGTCCGGTGAAGGCTTCGTTGCTCGCATCGGTCGATCGCGCCGCCCGCGTGGTGACGCAATTGCTCGCGCTCGCCGATCTCGAACGCCCGGTCGAGGACGCCGGCGAACCGCTCGACCTCGCCGCGCTGGCCGAGGTGCTAGTCGCCAATCAGGCGCCTGCGATCATCGCCGGCGGCCGCAGCATCGCGCTGGACGTCGAGACCTCGGAGATCGCGCCGGTCATCGGCTATCCGGGCGCCGTAACGCTCGCGCTGGAGAATCTGGTTGGCAACGCGGTACGCCATACGCCGACGGGCACGCACATCCTCGTCCGGGTTGGGCCTGGTGCACGACTGACCGTCGCCGACGATGGCCCCGGCGTGGCGCCCGAGCACCTCGCCCGGCTCAAGGACAGGTTCTGGCGCGCCGACGGATCGCGTTCGGAAGGATCGGGGATCGGGCTGTCGATCGTCGACCGCGTCGCCCGCGCGCATCACGGCCTGCTCGACGTCACGCCTGGCCCCGGCGGGACGGGGCTATGCTTCGAGATCGCGTTCGGAGCGACGACGCCGCGACACAGGTAGCAAACTACGCAACAGTTCGGCTAAGCCCGCTGGATGCACGACGTTACTTCGGTAAGCCCCTCGGATGAGGCCATTTTGCAGCGCACGGGCATCGCCTCGATTGCTCCCGCCCCGGCACTCCGCGCAGCCGAGCCCTACGCCCGTGACGAGCTGCTGCACGAGATCTTCGACGCTACGCGCGCCACGCATCCCGACGCGACGGCGCTGCGGCTGATCGGTGCGGACGAGGAATACGACCGCAAGACAACCTGGACCTATACCGACCTCGCCACGCGCAGCCTCGCACTCGCACACCGCCTACGCGCGATGGGGATCGGCCGCGGCGACCGCGTCGTGCTGTGCCTGCCGCGCGGGCTCGACCAGTATATGGCGATCCTCGGCGTGCTGCGCGCTGGTGCCGCCTATGTGCCGGTCGACTGGGGCTATCCGCAGGATCGCATCGACTTCATCGTCGAGGACAGCGAAGCCGCGCTGACGATCACCGTCGCCAGCCGCGTTGGCAACCTGAAAGGGGCCACGCTCGCGCTCGATGCGGCGTTGGGCGATCTCGCGGCTGAGCCGTCCGAACCGATCGGCCGCGACGTCACGCAGGCCACCCCGCAGGACCTCGCCTACATCATCTACACCTCGGGCACGACCGGCCGCCCCAAGGGCGTGATGATCTCGCACGGCAATGCGTGTCACTTGGTCCGATCGGAAAGCGCGATCCTCGATCTGACCCCGGCGGACGTCGTGTTCGGCGGGTTCAGCCTCGCGTTCGACATGTCGGTCGAGACGATGTGGAGCGCGTTCTTCGTCGGTGCGGTCGTGCTCGTCGCGACCGAAGCGCTGGTGACCAGCGGCCCCGACGTGGCGATCGCGCTCGCCGAGGCGAACACGACGATCTGGCACGTCGTCCCCTCGCTGATCGCGCTGGTCGAACATCCGGTGCCGACGCTGCGCCTGCTCAACATGGGCGGCGAAGCGTGCCCGGCCGACCTGCCACGCCGGCTCGCGCGTCCCGGATTGCGGTTGCTCAACACCTACGGTCCGACCGAGACGTCGGTCACCGCGACCTGGACCGAGGTGTTTCCCGGCCAGCGTATCACGATCGGCAAGCCCCTCCCCGGCTACACCGCCTGGGTCGTCGACGAGCATATGCAGCCGGTCCCCGACGGCCAGGAAGGCGAACTCGTGATCGGCGGGCCGGGCGTCGGCGTCGGCTACGTCAACCGCCCCGACCTGACCGCCGAAAAGTTCATCATGACGCCGTTCGACGGGTCGTCGGGCGCACCCGAGCGGATCTACCGATCGGGCGACCTGGTAAAGCTCGACGCAGCGGGCGACATCGATTTCGTTGGCCGGATCGATACGCAGGTGAAGATCCGCGGCTTCCGCGTCGAGCTCGCCGAGATCGAGGCGGTGATCGGCGAATGGCCTGGCGTCGCGCAAACCGTCGTCCAGCTCTTCACCGACGACGACGGCTCGGAGTTCCTCGCCGCGTTCCTGATCGCGCGTCCGGCGGAGGAGATCGACATGGTCGGCCTCAAGGCCCGCGTCGCCGAGCGGCTCCCCAATTACATGCGCCCGGCTGGGTATCAGCTGTTGTCGCACATGCCGACGCTTCCCGCCTCGGGGAAGGTCGACCGCAAGGCGCTGGTCAAGCCCGAGATCACCGTGACGTCGGACCGCGAGATGGTCGCGCCCGCCACGCCGATGGAGGAAAGCCTGCACCGCGTCTGGGCCGAGGCGTTCGCGCCGCAGCCGGTATCGGTGCTCGACGACCTGTTCGAGGATCTCGGCGGCCATTCGCTGAAGGCCGCACGGCTAGTTTCGGCGGCGCGAAAGGTGCGCGGCCTCGAAGGGCTGTCGCTCGAGGATGTCTACGCCGCGCCGACCATTCGCGAGCTCGCGCTGCGGATCGGTGGCACCACGCCGGTCGCGATCCTCGACGAGACCAGCTTCCATCACATCGCGCCGTGGAAGCGCCGGCTGTGCGTCGCCGCGCAGACGCTCGCACTGCTGCCGATCTACACGCTGGCAGGGCTCCAGTGGTTCTCGCCCTATCTCGCCTATACGCATCTCGCCGGCGACATGCCGCGGGTCGATGCGCTGATCCTCAGCGGGCTGTCCTTCACGGTCGTGCCGATCGCGTCGATGTTTCTGTCGATCGCGCTGAAATGGCTGATCGTCGGGCGCTTCAAGGCGGGCGATTACCCGCTCTGGGGCAGCTATTATTTCCGCTGGTGGCTGGTTCGCCGGATCATCGGCGTCACCGCGACGCCGTATCTCGCGGGCACGCCGATGATCCGCGGCTATTACCGGATGATGGGCGCGAAGATCGGCGAGCGCGTCCATATCGGCACCGGGATCATCGATACCGCCGACCTGCTCCACGCCGACGACGATGCGATCATCAGCGACCAGTCGGTGCTGTCCACCAGTTCGGTCGAGCGCGGACTGCTCCGACTGGGGACGGTAAAGCTCGGCAAGGGCGCGTTCGTCGGGTCGATGGCGGTGGTCGGCCGCAATGCCGCGCTTGGCGACGACGCGATGCTCGACGACCTGTCCGCGCTGCCCGCAGATACGACCATCCCCGCCGGCCAGCGCTGGGCCGGCTCGCCCGCCGCGCACGACGGCGATGCCCCCGCCGCCCGGCCACCCCCGCCCCGCGCAACGCCGGGCCGGCGGTCGGCCTGTTCCTGTGCGCGCTGATCCTGCCGCTCGTCGCAATCCTGCCAATCGCGCCGGGCCTGATCGCGTTGATCGAGCTCGACTGGGCGACCAGCGGCTATGCCTATGTCGCGGTCGCGCCGCTGCTCGCGGTCACCTATGTCGTGATGATGTGCGTGCTGACGGTGGCGGCCAAGCGCCTGATCCTCGGCCGCGTCGCACCCGCGGTGTATGCGCTCAACAGCGGGTTCTACGTCCGCTACTGGTTCGTCCAGCAGATCAACGACCTCGCACTGCGCCTGCTCCACCCGATCTTCGCGACGCTGTACGTGGTGCCGTGGTACCGTGCGCTGGGCGTGAAGGTCGGACGTCGCGCGGAAATCTCGACCGCCAGCGCGATCGTGCCGGACCTGGTCGAGATCGGTGAGGAGAGTTTCATCGCCGATTCGGTGATCTTCGGCGCGGCGCGGATCGGCCACGGCACGATCGAACTCGCGCATACCAAGATCGGCCGCCGCAGCTTCATCGGCAATTCCGCGCTGCTGCCGAGCGGCACGCAGATCGGCGACGAGGTGCTCGTCGGCGTCCTCTCGAAACCGCCGAGCGATCCCGCGCTCGCCACCGAGGCGGGCAGCACCTGGTTCGGCTCGCCCGCGATCAAGCTGCCGGTGCGACAGGTCAACACGATGTTCGACGAGGGCGCGCGGTTCAATCCGTCGCGCGCGCTGATCGCCACCCGCCTGTCGATCGAGGCGGTCCGCACCACGCTGTCGCTGACTGCGTTCCTGGTGTTCTTCAGCCTGCTTCTGTCGGTGGTCGGCGACCTCGACGATCTCGACAACGGCGCGCTGGTCGTCGCGGCGACGTTCCCGTTCCTGTACGTCGGCTTCTGCCTCGCCTGCGGGATCTTCGTGCTCGCGCTCAAATGGCTGGTCGTCGGCCGCTACAAGGTCACCACTGCGCCGCTCTGGAGCCCGTTCGTCTGGCGCACCGAACTCGTCACCGCGACCTACGAGAATCTGGCGGTCGCCAATTTGCTCGAACCACTCCGGGGCACGCCGTGGATCGCGCTCTATCTCCGGCTGATGGGCGCGCGGATCGGCAAGCGCTGCTACATCGACACCACCGACCTGACCGAGCACGACCTCGTCGACATCGGTGACGACGTCGCGCTGAACGACTTCGCGGGCTTGCAGACGCATTTGTTCGAGGACCGCGTGATGAAGGTCGGCGCGATCCGCGTCGGCGACCGCGCGACGATCGGCTCGCTCGCGATCGTGCTGTACGATGCCGAGATCGGTGCCGACGCACAGCTCGGTGACCTGTCGGTCGTGATGAAGGGCGAGACGCTGCCCGACGGCACGAGCTGGGACGGGAGCCCGGCGCGGATCGCCGTCGCGACGTGACGACGGTCTGGCACGACGGTCCGCTCGACGCGCTCGTCTGGGACGGTCAGTCGCCAGTCGCATGGAGTGTTGCCGAGACCGGACCGTACGCCGCCGGCCTGCAAGGCGATGCGCGCGATCCGGCAGGGTCTGGCCGCCGCCCTGATCCGCAAACTGGCCGGCAACTCCATCGATGTTCGACTGACACGCAGTCCAGCCGGCGCGCCGATCGTCTCCGCCCCCGGCGGCTGGTATCTAAGCCTCTCCAGCCGCGACGCGCACGCCCTTATCGGCGTTGCACGCCAACCGATCGCGGTCGACCGCGAGGTAATCGACGACCACGCTCCGCTCTGGGACATGCTAACCCCGACCGAAGCAACCTCGCTCCGCAGCCTGCCCGCGCCCGTGCAGCCCCAAACCTGGCTCCGTCGCTGGACGATCAAGGAAGCGCACGCGAAACTTATCGGCGAACCCCGCCGCATCCGCCCCGAGGCGATCGAAACCGTCGTGATCGATCCGACCCATGCGACCGCGACCTTCGAAGGCACTTCGCGCTGCTGGAGCCGTTCGACCACCGACGCGATCGAAACCGTCGCGCAGTGGAGCCAGCCATGACCAGAGATCCTGACCCGCCGCTACGAAGAGAAAGACCGCGCCGACGTCCTTGCCATCTTCGACTCGAACCTCCCCGAGTATTTCGGCGCCGGCGACCGCGAATGGCTGGAGGAAACGCTCGACGAGCCCGACGGCCCGGCGTTCGTCGTCGACGTCGACGGCATTCCCAGCGCGTTCGGCGGCTATGAGATCTGGGAGCATTACGACAAGGCATTGCTCTTCTGGGGCATGGCCGCGCGCGCATCACGGGTCGGGCCTCGGCAAGCTGCTGCTGTTCGAACGCCTGCTCCACGTCGCCACCTCTGCCGAACCGGCCACGCGCTACGTCACCGTCGACACCTCGCCGCAGGTCTCGCCGTTCTTCCAGCATTGCGGGTTCGAGCTGACCAGCATCTGGCCCGGCGGCTACCGGTCCGGCATGGACATGCACGAACTGCGCTTCGACCTCGCTGGGATATCGCTCGCGGAACTCGAAGCCAGACGCGACGCAGCGCTTGCCAGATGTGGGACGGTCTTAACACCGGGTGTGGCCGGGGATCGGTCGCAGCCCCCAATGGTTGGACAGCCATGACCAATCCTCTTCCCGACGCGCTTGCAACCTGGGCCGAGGCGGCGCGCGTTCGTTCGCTGAACGCGCACGGTGTCCGCCCCGCCGCGTGCTATGTCCTGTGCTGGTTGCAGCAGGCGTTGCGCGCGCGGGACAACCCGGTGATCGATGCCGCGATCTGCCTCGCGAACGATCTGGGTCTTCCCGTCCTCGTCTATCACGGGCTTCGCGAGGACTATCCCTAGGCCTCCGATCGCCTGCATCGGTTCATCCTCGGGGCTAGCCGCGATCTTGCCCTGGAATGTCGGCAGCGTGGCGTGGCGTGCATCCAGTATGTCGACCGGGCCGAGAAGCGCGAAAAGGGACTGGTCTATCGGCTGGCGGCGGAAAGCGCCGCGGTGCTGGTCGAGGATCAGCCGACGTTCGTCGCGCGCTGGCAGTCGGAACGTTTTGCGGCGCAGACGGATCGCGCCGTCCTCGCGGTCAACGCCGCCTGCCTGGTGCCACCCGCCATACTCGGCGACGACATTGGTTCGACGACCGCGTTCCGGCGCCGTCATGAGCCGCTGCGCGCGGACTGGCTGACCGCGTCCGACCTGATGCCCGAGCTAGCCCCCTATGACGGCCCGCTCCCGTTCGTCCCCGATCGGCTCGATACCAGCACCGATGCGGACATCGATCGGCTTGTTGCCGCAGCCGCAATCGACCATTCGCTGCCGCCGAGCCCGATGTTCCCGCTTGGTCGAGGCGGCGCGTTGGAGAAGCTCGAACGGCTGATGGACACGGTGCTGCCAACCTATGCCGCCGTGCGCAACGATGCGACCAATCCGGTCGGGGCCAGTACGCTGTCGCCCTATCTTCACTTCGGCGTCGTCGGCCCCCGCGAGATCATGGCCACGGTCGAGGCCGCCGCGGCACCGGCCGGCGCCAAGGACAAGTTCGCCGACGAGTTGCTGACGTGGCGGGAATGGTTCCATTATCAGGCGTCCGCGCTGGTGGCGCCGGAACGTTACGATCGGATTTCCGGATGGGCACGCGAGACGCTTGAAGCGCATGCGGCGGACCCGCGGCCGGAGCTTGAGACGCTCGACGCGTTGCTGCACGGCGAGACGCGCGACGAAACCTGGAACGCGTGTCAGCGGCAGTTCCTAGTCGATGGCTGGATGCACAACAACCTGCGGATGTATTGGGGCAAGCGGATCATTGCCATGACGCCGGACCCGCAGACCGCGTGGGCGACGGCGTGCTACCTCAACGATCGACTGAGCCTGGATGGTCGCGATCCGTCGACCTATGGCAATATCGCGGCTTCGTTCGGCGGGGGATCTCCCGGTCGGGAGGGGCCCGCCGTCTACGGCAAGGTACCGACGCGATCGGACGGATCGACACGCCACCGCCCCGATGGTCCGGCCTGGCTCAAGGCCGCCGCAACGCGACCACGGCCCGAAGTGGCTATGCCAGCCGACCTACCGGCGGACTTGTACCTGGAGGGAAAGCGCCGGCCTGAGGGATTCGCGACAACTTTGGCGAAATTCATCGCAGGAGATACTTGGCACGCGACTAAATTCCCGGGCGATCGTTGAGCGGACTTCATCACAGGAGCTACCATGAGCAACGACCACGACGTGTCCGTCCTGAACGGCCTGATCAAGACCACCCTCGACAGCATGAAGGGGTATGAGGACGCCGCGAAGGATGCCGAGAGCACCCAGTATGCAACGATGTTCGCCGATTTCGCACGCGATCGGGCCCAGGTTGCCACGCAGCTTCAGGGCCAGGTCCGTACGCTCGGCGGCGAGCCGGAAATGGAGTCGAGCATGCTGGCCGCGGCGCATCGCACGTTCATGGATCTGAAGCAGGCGCTGACCGGCAAGGACGACAAGGCGATCATCCTCGAAGTCGAGCGTGGCGAAGATCACATCAAGGCCAAGTACGAAGAGGCCATGAAGGATACCGACCTGTCGTCGGCAACGCAGACCGCGATCTCGGACGGCTATGCGTCGGTCCGCGAAGGCCACGACAAGATGAGCGCGCTGAAGCACAGCCTCACCTGATCGATCCGAGGCGGCAGGCATTGGCTTGCCGCCTTGGCTGTTGGCGTGGGGAGTGGCCCGACGGGCCATCTCCCCGCTTAAAAATCGAAGCGTCCTCGGTAAGTGTAAATGGTCGTATGTTACCGCGGTGGAGATTGCGAGACGATCAAGTTGAGTGACAGGAACGCGACCCCCGCCCCTGCCATAACCGCAGCGATCCAGAGGATCGGACCAAAGATCCAGCCGCGGGCCAATATTGCCGGTGCGATGCTGATGATCAGAACGCCCCACCCCCGTTCCGCAACAGACTGCGTCGTTGGCGCGAAAGTCCCGCACCGAACCGGCGCCGATACTGCGCGTCGGTGGCGAGGCCGAGCAGCAAGAAGGCTGTAGTCGTCAGGATCAGGACGACGATACTCATTCGACTGATTCCAATAGTTTAGGGACCGCATGAGTTCGTGACGGTCGGACTCGTCGGGCCGGCGGGCGATAGTTCGCGACGCGTCTGGCCAGCAGAAGGAACGTGACACCGAACGCCAGCAGCGTTGCGTCGATTCCGGCGATCATGAGATCTCCGATCGCGATCATCGCGAACAGCCCCCGATCCGTCGCGATGATATCATACAGCGGTAGCGTGACGAGCAGCAGGCCGGTCGCGGCGAACAACGTCGGCCAGACCCGCGACGGCTTGGCAACAACCGCGGCCAGCGCGGCCATACCCCAGGTGATGAACAGCGCGTGGACTTCCCAGGCCGCACGACCGCTCAGGGCCACAGGTAGCAGCCGGTTCGCCCAGAAGAAGCAGGCGATGCCGAATGGAAAACCGCCGACCACCGCGACGTTGAGACGCTCGACCAGCTGAAAGCCGAAATGCGGTCGGGTCGGGTCGGGGAGGCGTTCACGGCGCTTCACGGTCCACAGAACGAGCCCGCTCGCCACCATCAGCGTCCCGGCGATCCCGCACAGGAAATACAGCCAGCGGCCGCCATAGCCGGCGAACCGTCCGGCGTGCAGGCCGATCATCGCGCCCGCGGTCTCGGCCGCCGCACCAGGCGGAGGCGAACGCCACACGAGGCGTCCCGATACACCGTCATAGGTCAGTCGGGGCGTCCGCGACGACAGCATCGAATGCGCACTCTGACTGACCGAGACGCGTGCCGATGCATCGCCGGGATCGCTTACCTCGATGAAGCTCGCCGGTGCGCCGAGCCGGCGTTCGGCATCAGCGGCGATCGTTCGGAGATCGATCAGCGGTGCTGGCCGACCGCTGCGCTCGACCACAGCGGCGGTGGGGAACAACGCCTCCGACACGGTACGTTCGCTGGTATAGTTCGCCACGACCGCCCACGGCATCAGCAACGCCATCAGCGTGACGAGCCCGGTATAGGTGATCATCAGATGGAACGGCAGTGCGAGCACCGCGGTGGCGTTATGGCCATCGAGCCAGGACCGCTGACCCTTGGCACGCCGCAACGTGAAGAAGTCCTTGAAGATCTTCTTGTGCGTGACGATCCCGCTCATGATCGCGACCAGCATCATCATGGTCGCGAAACCGACCAGCCACCGTGCCCAGATCACCGGCATGTACTGAAGATCGAAATGGAACCGGTAGAAGAACTCGCCGCCGCGCGTGTCGCGGGCGTTCGCAGGCTTGCCGTCGGCACCGATCAATGCCTGCGTGTCGCGCCGGCCGGGCCGGCCACGCCCGCCCGTCTCACCAGGCTTGGGCTGGGGTATCCAGAACAGCTGTGCGCCCGGAGACTGGTCGGTCGCCACGGCGATGATCCAGCTCTTCGCATCCGGCGCCTTGCCGGCGAGGAACGCTTGCGAGCCGGCGAGCACGCGCATCGGCTGTTCGACGCGTGCGAGCTCGGGCCGCATCCAGCGGTTCAGCCCCTCGCGCCAGAACGCGATCGTACCGGCGACGAACACAAGGAACAGGATCCAGCCGAGCAACAACCCGGACCAGGTGTGCAGGAACGCCTGCGACTGTCGGAACCCCTTGCTCATAGCCGCCCCGACGCATCGATCGAGACCCACGCGATCGCACCACCGACCGCGCCGGCAACGAAGAGGGTCCAGAGTGCGCGCCAGCCGCTACGGGCTGCGAACGCCCACATCGCCGCAATCGCGCACAGCATGAGGGCTATCAGCGACGCGGTGACACTCGCCTCGGCTCGGTCGCCGGGCAGCAGCCGCGCGATCGCCATCGCCCACAGGCTGGCCGTCGCATAGCCGAGCGGTACCGCCGCGACGACGCGCAATCCGATATCGCCACGCCGTGCCCAACGTGCGCGGGCATGCGCATCGCCCGCGGTCATCGGCCGCTCCCCCGACCGCGATCATTCGAACGTGTACCGAAGCGTCGCGAACGCGGTGCGCGGACTTCCGTAGTAATTGCCGCGGCCGGTGGCGGCGATACGCGCATAATAGGTCTTGTCGAGCACGTTGTTGACGTTGACCGATACGCCGAGCCGTTCGCTTAGTCGGTAGCCTGCTCGCAGGTCGAGGACCGCATAGCTCCCCTGGCGAACGATCGTCGACGGACGGAACGATCCATTGGCGTTGACCCCCGCCGTGACACCTCCATAGGTGCCGCTGAACCACGTCACGCCGCCGCCAAAGCTCACGCCTGCCAGGGCGCCGTCGGTGGGCGCATAATTGGTGAATGCCTTGGCCATATGCTTCGGGATGATCGGGACCAGCGGCAGGCCTTCGTTCGCGGTAGTCTGGTCCTCAAGATAGCGGGTCTTCGTGTAGGTATAGCCACCATTGATCCGCCAGCCGGGCAGGATTTCGCCAGACGCCTCGGCCTCCAAACCCCGCGCCCGGACCTTGCCGGTCTGAAGTACCACGGTCGCGATATCGGGATCGTTGAACAACCGGTTGGTCTGCGTGATCTGGTAGACCGCCGCCGACAGCAGCAACCGGTCGTTCATCAGCGAGAGCTTGGTCCCCGCCTCATATTGCGCACCGACCAGTGGTTCGATCCGTCCACCATCGGGCCGCGCCCGTCCGACCGGGGCTGCCTGCGGCGTGAAACTGTCTGCATAGCTGGCATAGAGGTTCAGGGTGCGCGTGACGTCCCAGACCAACCCGGCATAAGGCGTGAAGCGATTGTCGATTCCGTACCGTGTCGGCGCCGGCAGCACCCCGCTCGGTGCGAGCAGCGTCGCGGTCGTCGTATCCCACCAGGTCAGACGCCCGCCGCCGATCAGCGTGACGCCATCGACGGGACTGAGCCGCATCTGTCCGTACAGGCCGTATTGCTCGATGTCGGTCGATGATCCGCCATAGACCTGCAACACGCAATTCGCCGGCGCGGGGACGATAGCGGTACTGGCATTGGGGCACGTCGCGCCACTGCCTTGCACCGGATAATAGGGCGACGCCGCGTAGGGGTCGAGCGGCGGTTCCAGCGGCGAGACCGGGTTGTACACGTCGATCCGCGCATAATTGGACAGGCGCGTGGCGTAGGAGGTTCCCGAACTCGCCTGGTAGTCCGCCCCTAGGATGAGGACCTGGTCCCGCGCGAACAGCGGAAAGCTGCCCACGCCGTTGAAATCGAACGAGCGAGTCTGCTGCTTGCTGTCGCCACGATAGGCGATGTGGCTGGTCGTGCCGTTGGTCGCCGTGACCGGCTGGTTGCCGATATAGCTATAGATGTCGACGCGATCGACATCGGTGAACAACCCCGTCGCACGCAGCGTCCAGCGATCGCTGATCTTGTGCGTGATCTCGGCGAATCCGGTCCAGGTCTCGGCGTTGAACCGATTCCAGTCGGCCCCGAGATAGGTCGAGCGCTTCACGTCGAGCAGTTGGCCGTCGCTACCGTCCAGGCCACCCAGGATGCCGGGCAGTCCCGACTGGACCGCGGGTCGAAAGCGATCGTAATTGCCGCCGACGGTCAGCGTGGTGCGATCGCCGATCTCGAGCGACCCCACGGCGAATGCGCCGATGCGGTTGCGGTGCGCGGTGTCGAAGAACTGGTCCTGATCCTGCGCCATGACGCCGACGCGAAGCCCTGCCTTCGGACCGATCGGTGCGGACACATCGAGTTCGAACCGGGCATTGTCGTAGGTGCCGTAGCCCGCGCTCGCCTGCATCTTGAACGAGTCGAGCGGGCGCTTGCGGATCATGTTGATGCTGCCCGCGGGATTACCCGAACCGCTGAACAGTCCCGCCGGACCGCGCAACACCTCGAGCCGATCGTAGAAGAACAGGTCCGGGACGGCGGACGGGAAGTTGAACGCGAACGTGGGGACGCCGTCGATCAGGTAATTCGAGATCGCGAACCCGCGCGAGAAGAACGATGGATCCTCGCTGCCAACGCCGTTGACGGTGATGCCGTTGGTGGCGGTCAGCGCATCCTCCAGCGTGAACAGGTTCTGCGCCTCGATCTGGTTGCGCTCGATCACCGTGACGGTGTTGGGCGTGTCCTTGAGCGGCGTGACCGTCTTGCCGACCTCGCGACCATAGCTCTTGCCCAGGACCAGGATTTCGTCCGATTTCTGCGCGTCGTCGGGGCTTTCGGCACTGGCCAAATCCCGTGCCGGCGCAGCCGATATGGCCGCTTCCGGAATACCGACGAACGCTGCCCCAGCCAGCAATATACTCGTTACACTCATTCTGAACCCCCGTGTTGGAGGCGCTCCTAGATCAATCGCTTTTGCGAGTCACTATCAATCTAAACATTCCGTCATGTTTGTTCGGCATCTCGCTCTCATGACGATTTTTCCAAGTTCTACGCATCGCATCGCACGGCGGCACGTTGCGACGGGATGAGTCACACCCCTGCTGTCCGCTACCCCTATCGTCCGATCACCGATCGACCCGACTATGACTGGCCGGAAGGCAAGCGGCTCGCGATCTACTTCGGCGTCAATCACGAGGTATTCGACTTTGGCGGCGGACTGGGTGCCGAGTTGGCGCCATCGCAGACCGAGCCCGACGTGATGAATTACGCGTGGCGCGATTACGGGAACCGGGTCGGCGCGTGGCGGCTGTTCGACCTGTTCGACAGACTCGATCTGCGCACGACCGCATTGTTGAACGCCGACATACTCGATCGCTGTCCAGGCCTGGCCGAAGCCTGTCGCGATCGTGGCGACGAGATTGCGGCACACGGCCTGACTAACGCGACCGCGCAAGGGACCCTGTCCCGGTCATGCGAACGCGCCATGATCGCCGATGTGACGCAGCGACTGGCGACGCTGGGGGTTCGTCCGACGGGGTGGCTCGGCCCCTGGATTTCGGAGAGCAAGGATACACCCGATGTGTTGGCCGAGGAGGGCTATCGATACGTGCTGGACTGGGCCCATGACGATCAGCCGACCCGCCTCGCCACTACGCACGCCAGCCTGTTGTCGATACCTTATTCGCAGGAGATCAACGATTTGCCCGCGGTGATCCAGCGTCATCGCGAGGCCGACGACTTTGCGGCGATGATCCGCGCCGCGGTCACGCAATTGTTATCGGAAACCGACCGCCGCCCCTCCGTTTTGGGGATCGCGCTGCATCCCTATATCATGGGACAGGCACACCGAGTCCCGGCGCTGGCCAGGATATTGGAAGAGCTTCGCGAGGCGAACGATCCGCGCATCTGGTGGACGACGGCGGGCGCCATCGCCGACCATGTCGAGACGCACGACCTGGCGGTTTGACACCCGCGACCCAACGCCCCGCTGACTTTAACGGGGCTGGTTTCAGCGGCGGCGGTCGGCGATATACCGGTTCACCTGTTCGTCGAGCACGTCCAGCGGGAGCGCACCCTGGCTCAAAATCGCCTCGTGAAAGTCGCGTATGTCGAAGCGATCCCCGAGTTCGCGCTTGGCACGATCGCGCAGTTCGGCGATCTTGAGCTGGCCGACCATGTAGCTGGTGGCCTGCCCAGGCCAGTTGAAATACCGGTCGACCTCGCGGCCGATATCCGTATCCGATACCGAGCTGTTCGCCTTGAAGTACGCCACCGCTTGGTCACGGGTCCACCGCTTCGAATGGATGCCGGTGTCGAGCACCAGCCGGATCGCGCGC
The DNA here is from genome assembly GCF_036856015.1 of Sphingomonas sp. LR55. NCBI lineage: Bacteria > Pseudomonadati > Pseudomonadota > Alphaproteobacteria > Sphingomonadales > Sphingomonadaceae > Sphingomonas > Sphingomonas sp. LR55. The sequence continues at coordinate 1,047,503 of NZ_JASPFO010000001.1, read as the reverse complement.
CAGACCTGCAGCGATAACATCCCGAACCGGTCATAGGGTGTCTTGTAGACCCCCATCTCGTTCGCGAGCCGTTCCGAGTACAGCCCCCACCCCTCGACATACGCGCCATACCCACCGAATTTGCGGAACTTGGGAATGCCGACGAGTTCCTGCTGGCGGGCGATCTGGAAGTGATGACCGGGCGCGCCCTCGTGCGCGGCGATGCCAGCGACCTGCACCTTCTGCGTCTGGTTCATGTCGACCAGATTGACGTAGTAGATGCCGGGACGCGTGCCATCCGCGGACGGCGGATTGTAGAACGCGGTCGACGCGGTACCTTCGCGCCACTTTTCAACGGCGCGAACCTCGAGTGGCGCCTTTGGCAGCTTCCGGAAATAGCGCGGTGCCGCGACCATGACCGAAGCGATCACGCCGCGAGCATCGCCGAGATACTGTTCGCGACCTTCTGCCGTATTCGGATATTTGAACTTCGGATCGGTCCGGATCTGATCGAAGAATGCCTCGAGCGTGCCAGTGAAGCCAACCTCGCGCTTGACCGCCTCCATTTCCTGGCGGATCGCGGCGACCTGCTTCAGACCCAGTGCGTGGATCTGGTCGGCGGTCAGGTCCGTCGTGGTCGAGTTCTTCAACCGATCGGCATAATAGGCCGCGCCATTCGGCAGGCTCCAGGCACCGAAATTGCCCTTGGACTGGGGTTCGATCTCGTCGAGCGTGGTCAGCAACACGCCGTACCCCGTGCGAAACGGCCCTGTCAGCGCCGCACTGCCATCGGCCAGGAGTTTCGCCTTGACGGCGGCCGGCGCGGCCATCGCGCCGACCTTCTTGCGAAAGTCCGCCCACACGCTCGAGTCCGGCCCGGCGTCGAACGGCGCGCCGGTGATGATCGCCTTCGCATCGCCGCGTGCCGGCGCGAAGTTCACCTTGTTCGGGACGATGCCCGAGGCCGCCTGCGCACGCATCGTCGCCGACACCTCGCGCATCACCCGCTCGGTATCGCGAAGGCGGGCGATGTACGCCCTCGCATCGGCGACCGTATCGACCTTGTGATTGTTGATGAGCAGAACGGGGATCTCGCCCGCCGGACTGCCGTTGGTCGATACGGGGAACCGCAACTTGCGAAATTGCAGCGACTGACGGCCGCGCTCGACTTCATATTCGAACAGGCGGTAGCTCACCCGCGCGCTTTCGCTCAACTGTTCCGGCTTGAACTGAGCGTGCATCGCCGCCAGCTGCCGTTCGGCGAGCGCTTCGGCACGCAGCGATGCGGCATCGGTATAATCGTCGAGCCGGTCGTAATTGGTTTTCAGGCCCAGCTGGGTCTGCGATTCCGGACTGAGCGCGAGTTGCTCGTCATACGCACGATCGAGGAACGCGAGCAGTGCGGCATCCTGCACGGTCGAACGCGTTACCGCATCCGGCGCCGCGAGATTGGCCTGTAGGAGCGGAACGGCCGGCAGCAGAACGAGGGCGAAAGCTAGACGCATGAAATCTCCGATCAGGCTGCTTGTCGCCCGCCACCGGATGCATTGCAATCGTCTCCTGCCCGCTCGGCGATCCGGCCCGAGGCCAAACCTCGCAACGCGCGACATCTTTCGTGCACGGACTGGGATCCGAGGCTGGAAGAATAGTCGACCCGACGGCGTGCGAATGTCGCGGAACCCGTCCGTCGCTCATGTCTTTGAAAGACAAACAAGGAGTTTCGCCATGTCGCTGATCAATCGCCGTCAAGGTCTGTGGACGCTTGCAGGGGGCGCCCTGGCCGCAACCGCGATCGGTACGCGCGCAGCCGCGCAGATCCTGGCGAAACCAACCGCGAAGATGGAAACGCTTGCCGTGGTCGAAAAGAACGAGGGTCGCGTCGCCTTCTACGCGGTTCCCGGCGGCAAGCGCGTCGGTGTCGTCCCATTGGGGACGCAACCGCACGAGATCGTCGCCGATCCCACCGGCCGCTATGCGTTCGTCGGCGATTATGGCGTCGAAAGCTGGAAGGCGCCGGGCGTCGGCGGTCATCGCGTCTGGGTCATCGATCTCGAGAAAAGGACACTTGCACGAACCATCGACCTGACCCCGTTCGGCCGGCTGCACGCGGTGCGGATGGACTCGAAGGGGCGGTTGTATGTCTTGTCCGAGAAAGACAGCGTGTTGGCGCGGTTCGACACCCCGCAGACGGACGATGCACCCGCGCGACTGGTGCCGGTCAATGGAGCGCGAAGCCATTACCTGGTCATCCGCCGCGACGGCGCCCGCGGCTATGTCGCCGACACGCTGAGCGGTGCGGTCATCATAGTCGATACGGACGACATCGGCGTAGCCCCGGTCCGCCAGCATATCGGCGTCGCCCCCGAAGCGATGACGTTGAGCGCGGACGAACAGACGCTGTTCGTCATCGATCGTCCTAGCGGCACGCTGCATGCTCTCGATGCGACATCGCTGACCCGGCGGATGCAACGCACGATGCGCGGTGAGGCGGTCAGGATCGTGACCCAGACGGACGGCAAGCTGATCGTATCGAATACGCAGGACAAGAGCTTGTCGAGGCTGAACCCGACGACGTTAGCCGAGGAGGACTATTTGCCGCTTCCGGCGGCGGCACCGGGTCTGAATATCGTCGGCGACACGGTCTATGCGTCGTTGCAGAACGACCGGGTGGCAATCGTCGATCTGCGCGCGTGGAAAATCGTCGGCGGCTTCGCGACGGGATCTGCACCGGACTCCGCAGTCCTGATGCGGTGAAGCCGCTGGCTCCACCGCACTGAATTACGACATCGCGCTCAGGCCTTCTTCATCTGGCGCACCGCATGATCGGCGGCACGGGCGGTGAGCGCCATGAAGGTCAGCGACGGGTTCACGCACGAGATCGACGCCATCTGCGCGCCGTCGGTAACGTAGAGGTTGGACGCCGCATGCGCCTGGCTCCATTCGTTGAGCACCGACGTGCGTGGGTCGCGGCCCATGCGGGCACCACCCATTTCGTGGATCGCGTCGCCGGGGACGTGCTCGCTTTCCGAACTCTTGACGTTGGTCAGGCCCGCCGCCTTCAGCATCGCCTCGCCCTGCGTTCGCGCGTCGGCCATCATCTTCAGTTCGTTGTCGCGGAAGCGCACGTCGAACCGCACCAGCGGCACCCCGAACCGGTCGACCTTGCTCTGATGGAGCGAAACCTTGTTGTCCGCATAGGGTAGGCATTCGCCGAATGCGCCCATGCTGAACCGCCACGGCGCGTATTTGCGCATGCCCTGCTTCATCGATGCGCCGAACCCGACAGGGGCGGCAGGGTTGCGATAGGCGCTGCCCTGATAGCCATAACCGCGCTTGAAGCCGACGCCCTCGTCGCCGCCGATATTGCGGAAACGCGGGACGTAGACGCCGCCCGGACGACGACCGAATTCGATGAACTCTTCCATCCCGGGGATGTCCCCCTCGACCCCGACACGGAAGATGTGATCCATCACATAGCGCCCGAGCGTGCCGCTCTCGTCGAAATAGCTGCGGTCGCTGCCCGGCGCGCGCGAGTTAAGCATGATCTGTGTGGACGCGATCGCCGAGGCGCAGAGGAAGACGAGATCCGCGTTGACGGTTTCCGCCTGGCCGGTCTTGGCGTCGATATAGCGAACGCCGGTGACTTTTTTGCGTGCCGCGTCGTACACCAAGTTGGTGACGACCGAGTCCGACTTGAGCGTCAGCCGGCCGGTCGCGCGGGCGGCTGGCAGGGTAACGGCCTGGGTCGAGAAATACGCACCGAACGAACAGCCATTGCCGCACTGGTTGCGGAACTGGCACTTGGTGCGGTTCTGGTCGGGCTTGTCCTCGGTCATGTTCGACAGCCGCGTGTTGATCAGTTTCCGGCCCGGAAACTTGCTTTCGAGGTTCTGCTTCAACCACTTCTCGGCGACGTTCATCGGCATCGGCGGCTGGAATTCGCTGTCAGGCAGATAGGCGAGATTTTCGCGCGAGCCGGACACGCCGATGTATTTTTCGACATAGCTGTACCACGGCGCGACGTCGTCATAGCGGATCGGCCAGTCGCCATCGATGCCGTCGCGCTTGTTCGCCTCGAAATCCTCTGGGCTCCAGCGGAAGCACCAGCGGCCCCAGATCAGCGACTTGCCGCCAACCGCGCCGGGCCGGATCCAGTAGAACTTGCTGCCCTCGTCATAGGCGTACGGATTCAGCCGGTCGTCATTGTGGAACTCGCGGTTGCTGGGCTGGACATAGCCGTGCTTGGCGATGAAATAATCGCTGTCCAACAATGGCTTGGGCATGATGTTGCGCGCCGGCACCTCGTAGGCAGGCTTGCCGTCATAGGTGTAGCCTTCGCCGTGCTCGACCATCTTGCCTCGGTCGAGCATCAGGACGCGAAGGCCCTTTTCGGTCAATTCCTTCGCAGCGAAACCGCCGCTTACGCCCGAACCAATGACGATCGCGTCGAACCTGTTGGTCTCAGCCATGATCTTCCTCTCCTAATACTCAGAAACACGCCCCGTCAGGAGCGCCTCGTTTAAAAACGAAGCGCGCGCAGTGTCCGGAAACTCGTGGTGATGTCGGGAAGATACGGCGCGGGGGCCTGATCGTTCTCGACGTAGAAATGGCGCACGCCGGCACTGCCCTTCAGCTTGAACAGCGCGCCGAAATCGACCGTGCCCGCGCCGACTGCCGCCATGCTGCGATCGGGCCGCATATCCTTGACGTGATAGGCGTAAATCCGCGTCGACAGCCGCTCGATCAGCGTCGTCAGGTTTTCGCCGGCATGCAGCGCCCAGTAGAGATCGAGTTCGAGCTTCACGAGCCCGGGATCGGTCTCCTTCAACAACCGCTCGTACAGGCTGACGCCACCCGGCTTGGTAGTGAACTCGAAATCGTGGTTGTGATAGGCGAAGCCCAGCCCGGCCTTCTTCAGTTCGGTCGCGAACTTGTTGAAGTTCGGCAGCGCCGCGGCCCAGCCCGCCTCGTTGCGATGCTCGTCGGTCATGTACGGCAGTACGACGGTGGTCGCGCCGAGCGTCTTGGCCATCGTCACCGACTGGTCGAACTGCTTGAGCAGCGCGTCGTAGCCGATATGCACCGAGGGCGCGGTCAGGCCGAGCTTGTCCATCGTCCGGCGCAGCATCGCATGATCCATGCCGTCATAGCCGCCACCGCCGAATTCGACCTCGCGGTAGCCGATCTTGGCGACCTGCCCGAGCGTGCCGACCGGGTCCTTCGAGAAGATGTCGCGGATCGTGTAGAGTTGCAGGCCGATAGCCTTCAACTGTGCGGCCGATGCGGTCGGCACGAACGCGAGGGCTGCGACCGCACCGGAGCCGGCGAGCAGGTTTCTACGGCTGAGGATCATGCGGAATACACCTTGTTGACCTGGGAATAGGGGAATTGGCCGTTATACTCGCCTGGCACCGGCAGATATTCGCGCTCCTGCGTCATGCCGATTTCCGACGTATAATAGCCGGTGACGACAAGCTGTCGGAATGCCTCGAAGAAGACGCCCCCGGACGGGATCTGGTCGTTCATCGCGAGCGTGAGCAGCGCGTCGTGCTGCGCCGCGGTCGCCTTCGCGCCGGCGACCTTATAGTCCTTCAGGCTGCGCGCCTCGATCGCGTCCAGCCCGGCGAGGATCGGCACCCGGTCGGCCGGTGCGGCCCAGTCGGCGAGCAGCTTTTCGATGTACGCCGGGACACCCGCGGCGATCGCGCCCGGCGTGTCGGTGGTCGGCAGGACGCGCTCGCTTAGCGCGGTCATCAGCGCACGCTGGGGGCTGTGAACACCGCGACGCTGGGCGGGCCTTCGCTGATAACGGGGATGCCCGCCGCTGCGCCCGGTGTAGCCGCGACCCCGGCTGCCCGCGCGATCGGCGCATACAAGGCCGTGCCAAACATGGCGACGACGCCCGCGAGCGCAGTTCTACGATCGATCATTTACCGTCCTTCTTCAGGTCCTGCGCGATCGCCGCTTCGGTCAGCGGGCGGACCCAGATGTTGCGGAACGACACCGGCGAGATCGTGATCCTGGAGCTGGATCGGCGCGGCGTCGGCGTGCGCAGTGTAACTGGCGACCTTGCGCCAGATGGTCGTGCCGAGCATCGCCTGGTGGTTCTGGACGAGCACGCCGTTGAGCAGCGCCGTGACGTACGCAGGGCGCAGCAGGCTGCCGTCGGTGGCGAAGCGGGGCCGCTCGAATACGACATCGTAGGTCTGCCACTCACCCGGTCGACGGGCAGCGTTCACCAGCGGCGGCTTCCAGCCATAGACCGCGCCGACCGTGCCATCGGCGTAGGTCGGGTTCTGCGAGCCATCGAGAATCTGCAATTCATAGCGTTGCATGAACCAGATGCCGCTATTGCCGCGATCCTGCGACGTTTTGGTCGGCGGGTTGGGCGAACGGAATTCGAGATGCATCTGCACGTCGCCGAAGCTCTGCTTCGAGACGAGGTTGTTCTCGCCGCCGCTCTTCGCACGCGAGGGGATCGTAAGGATGCCTTCATCGATCGGCCACGCGATGCGATCCGGCTTCCACGCGTCAAGCGAGCGCCCGTCGAACAGCACGACCGCATCGGCAGGCGCACCGCCGGGGGTCGCGGCCGGTGCAACGACGATAGGCGCAGGGCGGTCGGAGTCATGGACGCGCCACTGTCCGCCGGGCAGCATCGGCGTATCCTTGAAGCCGGGCTTCTCCTGTGCCGCCACTGGCCCCGTCGTCATCAGCGTCATCACCGTGACAGCGCTCGCCATCAAACAGGTCTTCATGCGTCTTCCCCTCATCCCCGTCCCCCTCATGCTGCATCGATTTCGCGATAGGCGGCGATCAGGCGATCCTCGCCCGCGCGGCCGGCGATCGAATTGCCGTGTTCCATCCCGATCACGCCCGAATAGCGTTTGGCCTTCAGCCACTTCACGATGGACTTGAAGTTGATCTCGCCGGTCGAGGGTTCGTTGCGGCCCGGATTGTCGCCGAACTGGATATAGCCGATCTCGTTCCAGCAGGTGTCGAGCGTCGGGATCAGATTCCCCGACTGGATCTGCTCGTGATACAGGTCCGCGAGCACCTTGACCGCCGGGCTGTTGGCGCCGCGCGCGACCGCATAGCCCTGCGAGATCGTCTGCATATAGACCCCGGGATGGTTGGTCCGCGTGTTGAGCGGTTCCATCACCATCGCCGCGCCCGATGGCGCGACGATGTCGCCGGCGCGGCGCATCACGTCGATGACGCGCGCGGTCTGGATATCCACCGGCACCTTCGGGTCCATGAAGCCGGTGACGACGGTCATCCGCTTCGCGTTCAGCCGCTTGGCGACGTCGAGCGAGGCGCGGATGTCGGCGAGGAACGCCTCGCGCTCGGCACCGTCGATCGCCCCGAGCAAGGGCCTAGACTTCGACCATTTGGGCATGCTGGCGACGAACACGCCCATCGTCATGCCGCGCTGCGCGAGCGCCTTGGCCATCTGCTCCTGCTCGGCCACCGACCGCGTCGCCGCCTCGTTGTCCTCCCAGGCGGTGAAGCCCTGATCGGCGGCGTAGGCGATCTGTTCGATCCGCCCGCCGCGGCTGGCGAAGCTGCCCTCGTGCGGCGCGTAGCCGAGCGAGAAGCGCGCGGCGTTCGAGCTGCGGCGTTGCCCCCGGCCATGCCTGGCACCAGCGAAGCGGCGGCGCCGGCCGCGAGCCCAGCACCGAGCAGATTTCGGCGGGAGAGCGTCACGCGACCATTACCATCATTTCGAGCCCTCGGCCTTGAGATACGCGATGATCGCCGCGCGCTTGGCGGCATCGGGGGTGGCGATCGGCATGCGCGTGCCCGGCACTTTCTTCTGCGGCGCGGTCAGATATTCGTTCAGCGTCTTCTCGTCCCAGCGCAGCTTCGATGCCTTCATCGCCGGCGAGTAGTTGAAGCCGGGCGTCGCGGCGGCGGCACGGCCGACCACGCCGTACAGGTTCGGACCGATGCCGTTCTTGCCGCCATTCACGACGGTGTGGCAGGCGCGGCAGGCGGCGAAGGCCGGCGGTGCCGTCGCGGTGGATTGCGCGGTGGTCGGTGCTGACACCGTGACCGCCGCAACTGCCGCGATACTTCCTGCTACCAAAGCCATGAGCAGCTTCATTCATTCTCTCCCGGATTTACTGAAGTCCATTTGTGGTCCGCGCCGGCGTTGGCGATCACCGCCTCAATGAAGCGCATCGTGCGCAGGCCATCGGTCACGCCCGGAAACCAGCGGCCGTCTTGATAGCCGCGGATCGCCGAGGCGAACGCGCGGTAAAGATTGCCGAAAGCCTCGATATAGCCCTCGGGATGACCCGCGGGTGTACGCACCAGCGTCGCGGTGGCGTCGAGCATGCCCGGACCGCCGGTCCGCACGCTCTCCGCGGGGCGGTCGAGCCAGCGCAGCGTCAGCGTGTTGGGCTCCATCTGCGACCAGTCGAGCCCGCCGCGTTCGCCGTGGACGCGCAGTCGAAGCCCGTTCTCCTCGCCCGCCGCGACCTGGGTCGCCTTGAGCGTGCCGCGGGCGCCGCCCTCGAACCGGAGCAGTGCGCTGACGTCGTCGTCGAGCCGCCGGCCTTTGACATGCGTCGTGAGGTCTGCCGAGACCGATTGCACCGACAGGCCGGACACATGCTCGGCGAGCTGGAACGCATGCGTGCCGATGTCGCCGAGGCAGCCGCCGAGCCCGGCGCGGGCGGGATCGGTGCGCCACTCCGCCTGCTTGTTGCCGTCGGTGTCGATCGGCTGGCTGAGCCAGCCTTGCAGATATTCGACCTGGACCAGGCGGATCGCGCCGAAATCGCCGCGTTCGACCCGCGCGCGCCTCGTCGATCAGCGGATAGCCGCTGTATGTGAAGGCCAGTGCGAAGTGGCGGCCGCTGGCCTTGGCGGCGGCGGCAATCGCCTCGGCCTCGACCACGCTCATCGCCATCGGCTTTTCGCAGAATACGTGGAAGCCGGCGTCCAGCGCGGCGATCGCCATCGGTGCGTGGAGATGGTTCGGCGTAACGACCGCGAGCGCGTCGATGCGCTGGTCCGCGGGCAGCGTAATCTCGTGCGCGATCAGTGCATCGAGCGTCGGGTAGACCCGCTGGGGATCCAGACCGAGCAGCGCGCCGGTGCGCGTGTTGCGCCCACCATCGGTGCTGAACGCGCCCGCAACGAGGTCCCAATCGCCATCAAGCGCCGCCGCCATCCGGTGGACGGCGCCGATAAAGGCCCCTCCCCGCCGCCGACCATGCCGAGACGAAGCCGGCTCATGCCTGCCCCTCGGACAGTCCGAGCAGCTTGCGGATCGCGGCGCGATCGATGCCGCTGGCGGCAAAGTCGTCGAACGGGCGTTCGGTCAGGCGGATCATGTGGTCGCGGATGAACGGCGCGCCTTCGCGGGCGCCGTCGTCGGACCGTTTCAGCGCGCACTCCCATTCGAGCACCGCCCAGCCGTCATAACCGTACTGCGCCATCTTGCTGAAGATGCCGGAGAAATCGACCTGCCCGTCGCCGAGCGAGCGGAAACGGCCGGCGCGGTCGACCCAGTTCTCGTAGCCGCCGTACACGCCGGTTCGGCCGGTCGGGTTGAATTCGGCATCCTTGACGTGGAAGCACGAGATCCGGTCGTGATAGCGGTCGATGAAGTCGAGATAATCGAGCTGCTGCAACACGAAATGCGACGGATCGAACAGCAGGCGCGCGCGCGGATGATTGTCGACCGCGGCGAGGAAGCGTTCCCAGGTCGCGCCGTCGTGGACGTCCTCGCCGGGATGCACCTCGAATGCGCAGTCGACACCGGCCTCCTCGAAAACGTCGAGGATCGGAACCCACCGGCGAGCGAGTTCGGCAAAAGCCTCCTCGATCAGCCCGGCGGGACGTTGCGGCCACGGATACACGTACGGCCAAGCCAGTGCGCCGGAGAAGGTGGCGTGCGCGGACAGGCCGAGATTTGCGCTGGCGCGCGGCGAGCTTGACCTGCTCGACCGCCCAAAGCTGGCGCTCGGCAGGCTTGCCATGAACTTCGGGCGGCGCGAAGCCGTCGAACAGCGTCTCGTACGCCGGATGCACCGCGACCAACTGCCCTTGCAGGTGCGTCGACAATTCGGTGACCTCGATGCCGTGCTTGGCAATGCTACCGCGAAGATCGTCGCAGTACGCCTTACTCTCGGCGGCGAGCTTCAGGTCGATCAGTTGCGCGTTGCAGGGGATCTGGACGCCGACGTACCCGAGGCTGGCCGCCCACTCCGCCAGCCCGTCGAGCGTGTTGAACGGGGCTGCGTCGCCGAGGAACTGGGCGAGGAATATCCCGGGGCCCTTCATGCCGGTCATGCTGCACTCTTTCTGGTGTCGTCGCGGAAGGTGAACTGGAACAGCAGCGCGATCACCGCCGCGGCGATCGCGGGATACCACCACATGTGCTGCCAGTCGGCTATGGTCGGCGACGCGGGCAGCTGCGCGTACAGCAGCGCGCCGATCTGCGACCCGAGCAGCATCCCGACGCCGTAGGTGAACAGCGTCAGCATACCCTGCGCCTGCGCGTTGACGCCCTTCGGCGTGGCGATCGTACCGGTGTAGATCGCACCTGCGACGAAGAAGAAGTCGTAGCACACGCCGTGCAGCGCGACGCCGAGATAGACTGCCCAGATCGAAGAGCCGCCGTCGCCGATCGCGAACAGAGCATAGCGCAACGCCCATGCGGCCATGCCTACCAGCAGCAGCGGCTTCACCCCGAACCGGCGGTACAGCCACGGCATCGAGAACATGAAGACCAGCTCGGACATCTGCCCGATCGCGAGCGTGCCGCCGACATTGCTGATCCCGGTCGCGCCAACATAGGGCGAGGCATAGGCGTAATACATCGCGAGCGGGATCGAGATCAGCGTCGCGCAGGTCATGAAGATCAGGAACGAGCGCTGTTTCAGCAGCCCGAACGCCTCGACGCAGAACACCTGGCGGAGGACGCTCTCGTCGCGCGGCGCGTCCGCGGTGACGTTCGGCAGCGTGAAGCTGTAGAGCCCCAGCGCGATCGAGACGACCGCGGCGACGCGGAAGATCTCCGGGCTCGCAGACAGCCCCGCCCAGCCGATGATCAGGCCGGCGGTGATCCAGCCCAGCGTCCCGAACGCGCGGACGAACGGGAATTTGTCTGTCCGCTCGCCGAAGCTCTTCAGCGCGATCGTGTTGGCGAGGCCGACCGTCGGCATGTAGAGGATCATGTAGCAGAGCAGCAGCCAGACGAAGGTCTGGCCGTTCTCCGGGGTCACCAGCGATGGGAGCACAAACAACAGCACGCCGCCGACCAAGTGCAGGATCACCATCAGCATCCGCGGGCTGACGTAGCGTGCCGCAGCCATGCCGAGCAGGAACGAGCCCACGATCGACGCGATCGGCCCGACCGAGAACGCGTTGCCGATGAGGTTGCCGATCCCGACCGTCTGCATGACGAGGCCGAGGGTTACGGTCCAGGCGCCCCATACGAAGAATTGCATAAACATCATGGCGCTCAGGCGGCCGGTTAGCAGGCCGCCCTGCGTGGCCTGGGGCCCAGTGTCTGCACGCGCCATTCGCTACCTCTCCGATCGCAGTTTTCCTGCTTGTCGACCCGGAAGCTACGGAGCCGCGAAACGAATGTAAAGGATTACATCGGATATATATCGACAGTGTCGACGACCGGATCCATGACGACCCTATGCCGACGATCATCGAAGTGGCCGCTCTCGCAGGCGTCTCGACCGCCACGGTTTCGCGCGTTCTCAGCCGCCCCGAACAGGTGTCCGAGGACACGCGACGGCGGGTGCTGGCGGTCGTTCGCGAGTCCGGCTACGCGCCCAACGTCGCCGCGCGGAGCCTGCGGACGTTGCGCGCGGCGAAGATCCTGCTGACCGTCCCCGATATCTCCAACGCGTTCTTCGCCAGCGTCATTCGCGGCGCCGAAGAAGCCGCACGAGACGCCGGTTACTCGGTCGTGGTCGGCGACACGCGGCACGATCCGGACGTTGAAGACCAATATGCCGACATGCTCTCCCGCCGCGAGGTCGACGGGCTGATCTTCCTTGGCCACCGCCTGCCAACCAGCCTCGCCCCGCTGATGGCGCGCAAAGGGCTGCCGCGCCGATCGTCAATGGCTGTGAATACAGCTCCGATCTGGGTGTCCCGAGCGTCCACATCGACAATGCCGCAGCGAGCGCCGATGCGATCGAGCATCTCGTCGGCCTCGGCCACCGCAGGATCGGCGTCGTCACCGGCCCGGAGATCAGCCCGATCAGCCGCGATCGTCTCGCCGGCGCGATCGACGCCGCGACCCGCGCGGGCCTTCGCGACAGCCTGCACATCCGCGTCGGCGACTATTCGGCCGGCCCGGCCGTCGACCAGACCCGCGACCTGCTCGCCCAGGACGTCACTGCGATCTTCTGCTTCAGCGACGAGATGGCGATGGGCGCGCTCAGCGCGATCGGCGACGCGGGACTATCGTGCCCGAAAGACGTCTCGGTGATCGGTTTCGACGACCTCCCGCTCGCGCGCTATTTTCAGCCGCCATTGACGACGATCGCGCAGCCGAAGGCGATGATCGGCCGCCGCACCGTCGAGTTGCTCGTCGATATCCTGCGCGGCGTAGACAGCCCGTCGCGACAGGTCACGCTGGATCACGAACTCATCGTTCGCGGCAGTACTGCACAGCCAGCTTCGGCTCGCTGACCGATTAAATCGGGCGGCGCTTCTCAGATCGACGATCGCCTGCAATATTCCGCGGCAATCTCTTCCTCCATACGGGCGATCTCGATGTCGGTTTTCAAGCGATCACGCCTTGCGGGCGCCTTGCTGGGTTTGTTTTTCTCCACCAGCGCCAATGCCCAGGACGCGGCCACGCCGAGCGATGCGGTCGATCCGTTCATCGGCACCGGCGGCGAAGGGCACACGTTCCCGGGGGCGGTCGCGCCGTTCGGCATGGTGCAGTTGTCGCCGGATACCGATACCTCCTGCGTGATCCGCACCTGCTACGGCCACGCCGCCGGCTATCGCTACGACGACCCGACGATCGAGGGGTTCAGCCACACGCATTTCTCGGGCGCAGGGCATTCCGATCTCGGCGATATCCTCGTCATGCCGGTGTCGGGCGACACCGTGCCGATGGACCCCGGCACGCTCGTCGCGCCCGGTTATCGCTCGCGCTTTTCGCATGCCACCGAGGTCGCCAAGCCGGGCTATTACGCGGTCACGCTGGATGGTCCTGGCGTGCGTGCGGAAATGACGGCGGGCACGCGGATCGGCGTGCATCGCTATAGTTTTCCCAAGGGCAAGGCCGCGCACCTTGTCGTCGACCTTCGATCGTCGCTTTATAATTACCCCGGCAAGATCCTGTGGTCGGGGCTGCACCTGCGCGACGACGGCGTACTCACCGGCTTCCGCGAGACGCGCGGCTGGGCGCCCGGGCGCAAGCTCTACTTTGCGATGCGGTTTTCCGCGCCGCTGGTGGGTCATGCGCTGGTCGATCGCGACAAGGACATCGCGTACAAGGGATTCCAGGGTCCGGGCCGCGGCAGCGATGCGCTCGCAGAGAAGCTGGGTCGGGCGCTGGAGGCGCGGCTCGATTTCGGCCCGCTCGATGCGCCACTGGAAGTGAGGGTCGGGATATCGGGGGTCGACGAAGCCGGGGCCCTCGCCAATCTCGACAGCGAACCCGGCGGCTTCGACGCGGTCCGCAGCAGGACGCAGGGCGAGTGGGATACGGCGCTGGGCGCGGTCAAGTTCGAGGCTGCGGCACCGATGCGCCGGATCTTCGCGACCGCGCTCTACCACAGCCTGCTCGCCCCCAGCGTCTGGAGCGACAGCGACGGGCGGTATCGCGGGCCCGACGATCAGGTTCATCAGGCCGACGGCTTCACGGTCCGCTCGACCTTTTCGCTATGGGACACGTTCCGCGCCGAACATCCGCTGCTGACGCTGATCCAGCCGGAGAAGACCAACACCGATATCGTCCGCTCGCTGATCGCCAGCCAGCAGCATAGCCCCGACGGAATCCTGCCGGTCTGGCAGTTCGCCGGGCGCGAGACGTGGACGATGATTGGTTATCACGCCGTCCCCGTCATCGCCGACGCGTATATGAAGGGCATTCGCGGCTTCGACGCCGAGGCCGCGTTGCAGGCGATGGTCGCGAGCGCCGATCGCGCCTCCTATGGCGGGCTCGGCGAGTATATCCAGCGCGGCTACGTGCCGATCGACAAAGAGCCGGAGGCGGCCTCGAAGACCGTCGAATATGCCTATGACGACTGGACCATCGCGCGGATGGCGCGGCGGATGGGCAAGACCGCCATCGCCGAACGGTTCGAGAAGCGCGCGGGCAACTGGCGCAACAGCTTCGACGCGAAGTCCGGCTGGCTGCGTGCACGGCTTGCGAACGGCGCGTTCCGCACGCCCTTCGATCCGACCGCGATCAACTATGGCTCCGATTATACCGAGGGCAATGCGTGGCAATATAGCTGGTTCGTGCCGCAGGATCAGGCGGGCCTGTTCCGGCTGCTCGGCGGCGATGCGAAGACCGTGAAGAAGCTCGACGCGATGTTCGATTTCGACAATTCGAAGGTCGATTACAGCCATGCGGAGGATATCGCCGGGCTGATCGGCCAATATATCCACGGCAACGAACCGAGCCATCACGTCGCCTATCTCTACAGTTACGCCGGCGCACCGTGGCGGACGCAGGAGCGGCTCGGGCAGATCGTCGCCAGCCAATATGGTGCCAAGCCCGATGGGCTGAGCGGTAACGACGATCTCGGCCAGATGTCCGCATGGCTGGTGTTCACGGCGCTCGGCTTTTATCCGGTCGCGCCGGGGTCGAACGAATATGTCATCGGCCGCCCGTTCCTGTCGCAGGCGGCGCTCGCGCTCCCCGGCGGCAAGCAGTTCGCGATCCGGACGGACAATCTGTCGGATGCGAACCCGTATATCCGGTCGGTGACGCTCAACGGCACGCCCCTCACCCGCAGCTATGTGCGCGACGACGAGATTCGCCAGGGTGGCGAATTGCGGTTCGTAATGGGCGCGCAGCCGAACAAGGCCTGGGGCAAGGGTGCGAAGGCCCGGCCGTTTTCGTCCTCGACTGCCGCCCTGCCCCACTGATCTGCCCCGCTGATCTGCGTCCGTCCTATAACGGAGCGGGTCGACATCGCGGAGACCGGGCGGAGCGATGCGCCCGAACGGCGCCCTCCGCGTTATCCTCTGGAACCGATACCGCGAGAGACAGACCATGAAGAGCGTGACGCTTCCAGGCGGAGAAACGATACCGGCGCTTGGCCAGGGTAGCTGGATGATGGGTGAGCGCGCCGCGCACCGTGCCGACGAGATCGCCGCGCTGCGCCACGGCGTAGAGCTAGGCATGACGCTGATCGACACCGCGGAAATGTACGGCGATGGCGCAGCCGAGACGCTGATCGGCGAAGCGCTGGGCAGCGTGCGTGACGACCTGTTCCTCGTCAGCAAGGCGTATCCGCAGAACGCATCGCGCAAGCGGCTGGCGGCGGCATGCGAAGCGAGCCTCAAGCGGCTGGGGACCGACCGGCTCGACCTGTACCTGCTGCACTGGCGAGGATCGGTGCCGCTCGCCGAGACGGTCGAGGCGATGGAAGCGCTCAAGGCGGACGGCAAGATCCGCCATTGGGGCGTGAGCAATCTCGATACCGACGACATGGCCGAACTGATCGAGGGTGGCGGCGATCGCTGTGCGACCGACCAGATCCTCTACAATCTCTCGCGGCGCGGGCCCGAACTCGACCTGATGCCGTGGCTGGCCGAGCACGGCATCCCGGTGATGGCCTATAGCCCGGTCGAGCAGGGCCGGTTGATCGCGGATCCGACATTGGCGCAGATCGCGCGGACGATCGGCGCGAGCCCGGCGCAGGTCGCGCTCGCCTGGGTGCTGAACCGTGACGGCGTCATCGCAATTCCGAAGGCCGGCACGGTGGCGCATGTGCAGGACAATCGCGGTGCGGCGGACCTGCGGCTGTCGCCGGACGATTTGGCTGCGCTGGATACTGCGTTCGCACCGCCACGGACGCGTCGCCCACTCGAGATGCTGTGAGCGTCGGATGACTGTGTATTTCACGGCGGATACGCATTTCGGCGATCATCGGACGCTCAATATTAACCGTCGTCCGTTTGCCAGCGTCGCCGAAATGGACGCCGCGATCGTCACCGGCTGGAACGCGGTCGTTGGTCCCGCGGACACGGTGTGGCATCTCGGCGATGTCGCGCGCCGCCCGTCGGACGTATCCGACCTGCTGGCACGATTGCACGGGACCAAGCATCTGATCCGGGGCAACAACGATCCGCCCGCAACCGGCGCGGCCGAAGGGTGGGCCAGCGTACAGGATTACGCCGAACTGACGCTCGACGGGACGGCGCTGGTGCTGTGCCATTACCCGTTCAGCCGCTGGAACGGGCAGCATCGCCGGTCGATCAATCTGCATGGGCATAGCCACGGCAAGCTCAAACCGGTGCTGCGCCAGTTCGATGTCGGCGTCGACCCGCGCGGCTTTCGCCCGGTAACGCTTGCCAATCTGCTCGACCGTTCGCCACGTACCGAAATCCACGATCCGATCATCCGCCGAGGGACTGCAACCGCATGAAGACACCTTCGCCACACCAGACGGCATCGCACGATTATGCCCATGGCCGACGCGATGGGTTGCGGCTGGCGCTGTCGATCCTCGCGGGCGAGGAGGCGAAATGGGCGGCGCTGCTGGGGGAAAGCTCGTCGTGGCGCACCAATGCGATCCGCGAAGTCCGATACAAGACGTTGCAGGTCGCGCAGAGCCGGATCCACACGGTGCTCAATCGCATGACGCCGAAAACGGGTGTCGCGATCGATCCGGAGATCGCCGCCAGGCTCGAAAAGGCGGGACTCTAGCGCCGCGACGTCAGGCGCTCCCGGTCGGCTGTGTGAAGATCCGGGGCAAAAATGCGGCCGCCCAAACCGGGGGTGATGATTTTGTTCGTCGGTCGTTCTGGCTCGGCAACCATGTCGGCCTTCACGTCGTTCTCGACGCAATCCGGGTTCTCGACGCGATCGCGGTTTTCGACGCAATCCGGCAATCCTGTGCGGATTACACTGCTTGCCGTGGAAAGACGGGCCTTATGCCGAGTGCGACGACCGGATTGCCGCCGTGCCCGCGATGATCGCCCCCAATCCCCAGACCGCGCACCGCTGACCGAGCGGACCGCCTGCCACGCCTGCCCTTTTGCACCCTTCCCCTTCACGCAGAGCTATCATCATGACCGAAGTTTCCGTCGTCACCCTGGGCAAGGGGCGTCCCGATCATCTCGTCAACGTGGTCCGCGGACTCATGCGACAAACGCTGATGCCGGTCGAGCTGATCGTCGCGGTGATGCAAGACGATCTGTACGACCTGCCCGAGGCGCCGTTCCCGATCCGCCAGATGCTGATCGTCGCCGACGCGTTGCCGCTTGCCTCCGCGCGCAACGTCGCGGCGCGGGCAGCGACCGGCGAGGCGATCGTCTTTCTCGACATGGATTGCATTCCGACGCCGAGCCTGCTGGCGGATTATGCCGGGTTCCTCGATAGCTTCGACGGTCTGTTGATGGGTGAGGTCCTGTACCTGCCGGGTGGCGCGACCGCGGGCGACTGGTCGTATGAGCGGTTCGCGGAGATTGCGGTTAAGCATTCGGATCGTCGCGGCCCGCCGCCGCAGGGGATCGAGATCTGCACCGATTATCGCTGTTTCTGGTCGCTCAATTTCGCGATGCGGCGGGCGACGTTCCTCGGCCTTGGCGGCTTCGACGAACGCTATGTCGGCTATGGCGGCGAGGATACCGATTTCGGCAAGGCGCTCGACGAGGCGGGCATCCCGATCGCCTGGATCAAGGGCGGTCTGGCGTATCACCAATATCATCCGCACCACATGCCCCCGGTGCATCATCTCGACAGCGTGGTGCGCAACGCTGAGCTGTTCGAGACCAAATGGGGGTATCGGACGATGGGGCATTGGCTCCAGGCGTTCCGGCTGATGGGGCTGATCGATCCGACCCCGGGCCGGCCGATCCGGATCCTGCGACGCCCCGATGCCGCCGATCTCGCGCTGACCGGACAGCAGAGCCACCAGCCCTATGCCAATACCGCGGTCGTGATCCGCCTGCTGGAAGACCGGCTGGCGGCGAGCGAGAGCGCCGAGGCGGCCGAATGAGGATCGCCGTCCTGTGCCATGTTCGGCAGCCGATCGCCCAGCCCTTTGCCGGCGGGATGGAATCGCAGTGCTGGCAGCTGGCGGCGGGATTGCAGGCACGCGGCCATGACGTGGTGCTATTCGCATCGGGTGACAGCGACCCGCGGTTTGCGCTCGATGCGGTGATCCCGGAGGCCTACGAGCGGAGCTTTCCCGGCGCCGAGCATCGCGGCGTCGCAGCGCTGATCGCGCATCTCGATAAGGGGTATGCGGCCGCCTGCGACCGGATCGCCGCCGGTGGCTTCGACGTGGTGCACAACAACAGCCTGCACCGGTTTCCGCTCGAGCCGGCGCGGACCGCTATGGTGCCGACGGTCACGTCGCTGCACGTGCCGCCTTACGATGCGCTGCGCTGGTTCGTGCAGGCGAGCGTGGGACCGACGCACCGGCTGACCGCGACCTCGGCCCGCCAGCTCGCTGCCTGGTGGCCGGAGGGGCCCCCGCGCGAAGCCTCGGTGCTGCACAACGGCATCGATCCCCACGCATGGCCGTTCGTCGCGCAGGGCGACGGCAGTGCGGTCTGGTGCGGCAGGATGACGCCCGACAAGGCACCACACCTCGCGGTCCAGGCGGCGCGGATCGCAGGCGTCCCGCTGACGCTGTTCGGACCGATCGAGGATCGCGACTATTGGGATGCTGCGGTGGTGCCGTTGCTCGACGGCGACGCGCGCTACGGCGGACATCTTAGCGGCGCGGCGCTGGCGACCGAGCTGGGACGGGCTTCCGTCTTCGTCTTCACGCCGTGCTGGGATGAGCCGTTCGGGCTGGTCGCGGTCGAGGCGATGGCGTGCGGCCTGCCGGTCGCGGCGTTCGATTCCGGTGCGGTCCGCGAGATCATCGGCGAAACCGGAGCGTTCGCGCCCGCGGGCGATGTCGCGGCGCTGGCCCGCGCGATCGTCGCTGCGCTCGACGCACCCCGCGCGCCGCAACGCGAGCGGGTCGAGGCGGCGTTCACGCGCGACCGCTGGCTGGACCGCTGCGAAGCCTTGTACCGAGCCGCCCTCAGCGGCGCGGCCGCATCGACGACCGGCGCGGCCGCTTGAACCAGAAGCTCCAGACGCTGAGCGTTCCGAGCAGGCCGAGCACGAGCCCCGACAGCGTCATCACGAGGCGGTAGCCGAGACCGCCGACCTTCGCCGCATGAAGCGGGTACAGGATGTTGTAGGCCGCGACCACGCGCGAGAGCGACGCGGCGTCGCGTGCCGCCAGCAGATGGCCGTCATCGGCGGCGAACCACAAT
This sequence comes from Sphingomonas sp. LR55, assembly GCF_036856015.1. NCBI lineage: Bacteria > Pseudomonadati > Pseudomonadota > Alphaproteobacteria > Sphingomonadales > Sphingomonadaceae > Sphingomonas > Sphingomonas sp. LR55. Next base: position 1,028,072 of record NZ_JASPFO010000001.1, on the reverse strand, counting down.
GTCGTGCGGCCGTTCGGGAGCCATTCCGCCGGTCGCTTCATGCGCAGCGTGACGACGCCGCTGCCGTTGCGCGGAAGCGACAGGCTACGCAGTTCGGCGTCGGGAAAGCGGGTCCGCGCGGCGATGATCATGCCCCGCCAATCGAGGTGGTCGGCGAGCGCGACCTTGGCACCGGTCGGCGGCTTCAGCGCCGCGTCGATCGTCGCGGGTGCGGCGGGCCCGAGGAACACCGCGGTCAGCGGGCGGAACACCAATGTCGCGCCGGTCAGCAGCGACAGCACCAACAGCGGCGCCGCGACGATCCCCAGATCGCGGTGATGCCGGACGATCGCCGGACGACTGAGCCGCTTGGGCAGCAACCGGACCGCAAACGTCTTGCGCGTCCGCCACCACAGGATCGTGCCGGTGATCACGAAGAACAGCCCCGCCACACCTGCGATACCGATGATCGTCTCGCCCGTGTCGCCTGAAAAGAGGTGATGGTGCAGGTCGAACAGCCATAATTCGGGCCGCGCCCATTGGCTCTGCCACTGGCTGACGATCGTGCCGGCCTGGTCGGTATAGGCGCCTGCCCCCTTGCCGAAATCGAGCCGGTCCACGCCGAGATTGGCGTTGGCGAACGTGATGCTCTGCGGCCGGGTCGCGGGGTTCGCCATCAACCGCTCGGTGGTCGCGGCAAGCAGGCGCGTATCCTGGATCTGCGCGTCACCGGCGTGGGGCACCATGATCCACGCATCGCGGTGAACGAGGATCGCGCCGGTCAGCCCGAGGATCGCGAGCACCAGTCCGAGAAACCCGCCGGTCCAGCGGTGCAACGTATCGAGCAGCGCCATGCTAGAACCTGACGTCCCAGCCGAGCGTGAAATTGCGGCCGCGCCCGGAGAAGAAATGCGCGTTGTCGGTCGGCCGCACCGTGTCGCTGTAATAATCGATGTAGAACTGGTCGAAGATGTTCTGCGCGCTCAACGTCAGCGCGCCGATCGGCAACGCGTAGCGTATCGACGCATCGGTGACATTGTAGCCGCTGAAGTCATTGGCGGCGGGCAGCCCGGCATATTTGCGCGCCAGGTAGAATTGTTGCTGGACGCGAGCGGACACCTTGCCGCGGACATAGCTGGCGGCGAGGTTCAGCCGATCGGGCGAGATGTTCGCGCCGTCGAGATCGATATCCACAGCGCCGTCGTCGTTCGAGTCCGTCCGCCCGACCAGATGCGCAAACCCGGTCGACAGCGTCAGCCCCGGTAGCGGCATCCGCGCCTCCAGATTCACCTCGATACCCTGGATCTCGACACGCTGGCGTTGCGCTTCATACGCGCCGCCGGTGAACACCAGAACCTGTCCGCGCGTGCTGGTCGACCAGAAATAGGTCGCGCTCGCGTTCATCGGCCCGCGCTTCACCTCGACGCCGAGTTCGCGGTTGTTCGACACGATCGGCGCGATGTCGACATAGCGGTCGAGATCGACGCCATCGCGGTTGATCGCGCGTGAGATGCGGCCGACATCGGGCACGGTAAACCCTTGCGCATAGCTGCCATAGGCGCGGATGCCGGGGATCGGCTCGACGATGACGCCGCCGTTGAACAGCGCCTTGCTGAAGCTCGGGCTACCCCCTGCGACTGCATGGCTGCCGTAGGAGGCGAGCGTCGTGTAGTCGTCGATGACGATCTTGACGTTCTCGTAGCGCGCGCCGCCCGCGATCCGGACGACCTTGTCGAACAGCGCGAGATTGACCTGCCCGAACGGTGCGAGGCTGCGGAAGTCCGCGGGTGGCACCCAGACGCGGTCGGTCGCGATCAGGCGTTGTTCGGTGCGATCGTACAGCGCGTCGAAGCCGAGCGTTGCGGTCAGCGCCTCGAAGCCGGGGACGGCGCGCTCGTAACTGAACTTGCCACCATATTTGCGCGAACGATTCTGCGACTGGTCGAACAGCGTACCGATCGGCGCGAGCCGCACGTCCTGGAACGTCGCGATCGGCGCCACTTCGCCACCGAACGTGTCGCGCGACCGGTTGAAGAAGACCTGGGTCACGAGATTGCCGCCCCAGAGATCGGGATCGGTGAGCGACAGCGCAATGCTCTCGGTCCGGTTCTCGGCGGGATCGCCCGGCGGCGTGCCGCGCACCGACGTCGTCGGCAGGTTCGTGCGGAAATCACCGTTGCTGGCGATGTAATTGCCGCCGCCCTTCAGCTCGAAGCGATTGGCGATCAGGTCGATCCGCGCGGTATCGGTGAGCGCATAGCCGGCGCGTGCGAAGACCGACCAGCTGCGCGAATCCTGCGTCTCGCCCTGCGTGAGGTCGGTGCCGACGCGGTTGCCGTGACCGTCGTAGAACGCGCCGCGCTTGTCGTAGGCCCCGCCCGCCATCACGTCGAAGCGTCCTGACTTCCACGCGAGCAGCCCGGCGACCTTGCCGCCCTTGCCGTCGCCGCTGAAGCCGGTATCGGTCGTCCCCTGCACCAGCGCGCGGCCCGACAGCCCTTCGGTGCGTGGCGGTTGCACGGTCACCTGGTTGACGATCCCGCCGGTGCCGCCGATCCCCTGCAACGCGTTCGAGCCGTAGATCAGCTCAACCCGGTCGATGAAGAACGGATCGATCGTGAAGCCGTCGCGCGATCCATCGCGCAGCGGCGTCGACTGCGGGATGCCGTTGATCGCATAGAGCGGTGAGCGCCCGCGCAACGTCTCGCCCGCGCCCGACAGCTTCTGTCGCGTCGGCGAGAAGGAGGGCGTCAGGTTCGAGACCGCATCGACCACCGAGCCGCCGATCGCGACCTGCTGATCGAGCGCCGCTCGGTCGATCACGTCGATCGTCAACGGCAGCGCATTGGGCGGCAGGATGCTGCGTGTCGCACTGACGATGATGTCCGGTGAGGGTTGATCCTCGGTATCGCCAGGCGCCGAAACCGTAGCGACCTGCGCCGCCACCGGCGCCGTCGTGCCGATGATCGGCAGCGTCAATATCCCGAGAAGTCCGTACCGCATGATGTCCCCCGATTGCGGGTGCCCCCTAGCCGGACTGGAACGCTAATGCAAATCGTTCGCACTTGACGTTTAAGGAGCGCAGTAATTTGTCTTTGGCGCCAGCTGGCGCTGTCGCTCGTGGTCGAGCAGGATATAACGGGCACCGGACACGAACTCGTTTGGAACCGTCATGACCAACCTTCGCCTGCCAATACCGCCCTTCACCGCCGAAACCGCGACCCAGAAGGTCCGGGCGGCCGAGGATGGCTGGAATGGCCGCGATCCGTCACGCGTCGCCAGCGCCTACACAGCCGACAGCGCATGGCGAAACCGGGACGTGTTCATCACCGGTCGCGACGCGATCACCGCGTTCCTTGCCGACAAATGGACCCGCGAGCAGGACTATCGCCTGATCAAGGAGCTATGGGCGTTCACCGACGACCGGATCGCGGTGCGCTTCGCCTATGAGTGGCACGACGACGCAGGAAACTGGTTCCGGTCCTATGGCAACGAGAACTGGGCATTCGCTGCGGACGGGCTCATGCGCGAACGGCACGCGAGCATCAACGACGTCGCGATCACCCCGGACGAACGCCTGTTTCATTGGGATCGCGCGGGGTTCGGCCAGCGGACCACCCCGGCCTTTCAGACCTGGGACTCTGATCCGCGGGCGAGATTGCGTTCGACCGGTCGGGCGATTGCCACGCACGATCTCTTGATCGCGCAGCGGGGCTTATCGTGGCGCACCGGGACAACGACATCCAGAACAGCGACAGTCCAGAAGCGACATCCCAGAAACGACATCATCGTTCAGCTACCTTCACGCCACAACGGAGACGATTCATGACGACGGCCTATGATACCAAGCTCGGTCTGTATATTGCCGGCGAATGGCTGAGCGGCGACGGTCGCGACACGCGCGACGTGCTCAACCCCGCGACTGGTTCGGGTCAGGCGGCGTTGCCGCTCGCCAATGCCGCGGACCTCGATCGCGCGCTCGAAGCGACGCAGCGCGGGTTCGTCACCTGGCGCGCGACGCCGCCCGAAAAGCGTGCGGCGATCCTGGTACGGACCGCGCAGCTGTTGCGCGAACGCGGCGATCATATCGCGCGCATCGCGACGCTGGAGCAGGGCAAGATCCAGGCCGAGGCGAAGGGCGAGGTTGCGTTCGCCGCAGCGCTGCTCGATTTTCACGCGGCCGAGGCGCAGCGGATCTATGGTCGCGTCCTGCCGCGCCCATCGGGGTCGCGCAGCCTGGTCCTGCACCAGCCGGTCGGGCCGGTCGCGGCGTTCTGCGCCTGGAATTTCCCGATCATGAACGTCGTGCGCAAGATCGCCCCCGCGGTCGCGGCCGGGTGCACGATCATCATCAAGCCATCGGAGGAAACCGCGGGTAGCGCGGTCGAGGTCATGCGCTGCTTCCAGGATGCCGGGTTGCCGGGCGACGTCGCGCAGTGCGTGTTCGGCGTACCCGACATGGTGTCGCGCCATCTGCTGGCCGCGCCGATCACGCGGAAGCTGAGCTTCACCGGGTCGGTGCCGGTCGGCAAGGCGCTGATGAAGCTGGCGGCGGACACGATGATGCGGACGACGATGGAGCTTGGCGGGCATGGCCCGGTGCTGGTGTTCGACGATTGCGATCTCGACAAGACGCTCGACACGCTGGTCGCGCACAAGTTTCGCAATGCCGGGCAGGTCTGCGTCGCGCCGACGCGGTTCCACGTCCAGGACGGCATCTACGACCGGTTCGCCAAGGGCTTTGCCGAGCGGACGCGGACGCTGAAGATCGGCGACGGCATGGATGCGGCAAGCCAGATGGGCCCGATGGCCAATGCCCGCCGCCCCGATGCGATCGCCGAGCTGGTCGGCGACGCGACCGGGCACGGTGCCAAACTGCTGGCGGGCGGCGACTATGGTGGTGGAGCCGGGGGTGGTGGAGGCGGGTTCTTCTTCCAGCCGACGGTGCTGGGCGACGTTCCGCTATCGGCGCGCGCGATGAACGAGGAGCCGTTCGGCCCGCTCGCCTTGCTCAGCCGCTTTGGGTCCGACGAGGAGGCGATCGCCGAAGCCAACCGCCTGCCGTTCGGTCTGGCGGCCTATTGCTTCACCGAGAATGGCCGTCGCCAGAACCTGCTCGGCGACGCGATCGAGGCGGGGATGATCGCGATCAACAATGTCCGGCTGAGCTATCCCGACAGCCCGTTTGGCGGGGTGAAGGAAAGCGGGCACGGATCCGAGGACGGTCCCGAGGGCATCGCCGCGCATCTCGTCACCAAGGCCGTGCATATCAGCTGATCCGGAGACGTCGTCCGGCCGCTGGCCTGATGATCCCGTAGCACATCACGCCGCAGGGCTTTCCGTTCCAGGACGGAAAGCCCTGCGTTTCTGCGCGCGTTCGGCGGCGATCGAAGGAGGTCGGCGGATCGGCGCACTTGCGTCTTCAAGGTCGCTCGTGAGGCTCAAACGCGCCTCTCCCGCGCGTCATCACATGAGATAAAAATGCAACAAAACGGCAGAAGGAATGCCTTCTGCCGCATTTTCTATTGTCAAACCGGCCCCGCTATGGCGAATTGTTGCAATAATGTTTCCCGGTCCATGCGATCGGGAACCATCGGTTGTCGCCTTGGCCCGGGAAGGAAGGTTTGCGTTGCAGTCTGCCGTTCGTCCTCCCAGCCCGATGCCGTCCGCATGTGGTTCGATCAGGGCTCTCGTCCCTGTTCCACCGACCCATGCCGACAACGCCGCCAGTGTTCATCGCCGCACGACCGTCTCGCGAGACCGTGCCCAGTTTGCCGTTTCGGCCGAGGGGCTCGCACCGCGCGCTGCCGCGCCGTGCCCGTCGCACCGAGTATAAAGACACTTGCAAACACGCCGAGCGCAATCGGCGGTCCAAAGCGAGGACGCGTTAGGGAAGGATCCTGAAAGCCACTTTTAAGGGGGCTAAGGATAATGAAGTACACGACCTCAACCGTCGCCATGGCGGTAGCATTGGTATCCGGATCCCAGGCATATGCCTCGGAGCGCGCACCGCCGCAGGACGCCGTCCCCGCAGCCGAGCAGGATACGGCACCGCAAGCCGTCGCGCCGGTCGAAGCCGAACCCGCTGGTGACATTCTCGTGCTGGGCACGCGCCGCACCGATCGGACGCTGGCAAATTCGGCCTCGCCGGTCGACATCATCAGTTCGGCCGACCTGACGACGCAGCCCGCCGCGAACATGATCGATGCGCTCAAGAACATCGTGCCGTCGTTCTACGCCGGGCAGAACTCGATCTCGGACGCGTCGACCTTCGTCCGCTCGCCGTCGCTGCGCGGTCTGTCGGGCGACCAGGTGCTCGTGATGCTGAACGGCAAGCGCTACAATCGTTCGGCACTGGTGCAGGTCTATGGCGGCAGCGACACCGGGCTCGGCCGCGGTGCGCAGGGCCCCGACATCTCGGCTATCCCGTCGCTCGCGATCGGCAACCTGCAGGTGCTGCGCGAAGGCGCCACCGCGCAATATGGCTCGGATGCGATCGCCGGCGTGCTGAACTACGGGCTGCGCGAGGACCAAGGTATCGAACTGGTCGGACGCACCGGGCAATATTATGCGGGCGACGGCGAAAGCTATCAGATCGCGGGCAATGCCGGCATCAAGGGCGATTGGGGCTTCATCAACGCGACCGGCGAATATGTCGATGAGGGCCAGACTAGCCGAGGCCGGACCCGCCCGTCGGCGGCGAACTTCGCGCAGAACTTCCCCGAACTGGCGTCGCAGCTGCCTAATTACCCGCTGCCCGTGCAGATCTGGGGCAATTCGCCGTCGCACGGGTTCAAGTCGGTGCTCAATGCGGCGATCAACGTCACGCCCGACAGCAAGCTGTATTTCTTCGGCAACTACGCCGAGAACAAGGGTAACCAGAGCTTCAACTATCGCGCTTCGGTGAGCAGCACCGCGGTCGACACGAATGGCGTCGTGCGCAATCAGGGGGCCAATGGCGCGTTCAACAACACGTTCTTCCTGACCCCTGCCCCGCTGGCAGCGCGACCTGCAAGGCGGGTGGCTTCGTGCGGGACGGCAACACCTTCAAGTTCAACCAGCTCTATCCGGCCGGCTTCACGCCGCGCTTCGTCGGCAAGACGCAGGAGCTCTACGGCGTGCTCGGCTACAAGGGGACCAGCGGCGACTTCAGCTACGACCTGTCGGGGACGCTGGCGCGCAACAAACTGTCGCTGTCGATGTATGACTCCGCCAACTTCTCCTACGGGCCGGCGACGCAGACGAGCTTCGACTTCGGGGACCTGATCCAGCGGGAAGTGAACTTCAACGCCGACTTCACCTATGCGGCCGAGGTCGGATTGGCGGCGCCGTTGACGATTTCGGCAGGCGGCGAATTCCGCAAGGAGACTTACGAGCAGACCGCGGGCGACCTGCAATCCTATGCCGCCGGTCCCTATGCCGTCGCGCAGCAGCTCTACACGCAGACCGCGCCGGGCGTGTACGTCGATTCGGGCACGACCGCGGCGCAAGGCGTCGGCGCCAGCGGCTATGCCGGCACCAGCGAGGCGACCGCGGGCAAGTTCGACCAGAAGGCCTATGCCGCCTATGTCGGTCTCGAAACCGATCTCACCGATGCGCTGACGGTCGGCGCTGCTGGCCGCTACGAGCATTACAACACCTTCGGCAGCGCGTGGGTCGGCAAGGTCAACGCGCTGTACAAGCTCGTCGAGGGCCTCTCGGTCCGCGGCAGCTTCGGCACCGGCTTCCACGCGCCGTCGCCGGGTCAGTCGAACGTCTCGATCGTCACGACGTCGTTCAACAACGGCAACGCGTTCCAGGCGGGCACCTATCCGGTCGACAGCGCACCGGCGCAATATTACGGCGCGGAGGCCCTGACGCCGGAGAAATCGACCAACTATGGCGTCGGCGTCATCCTCGAGCCGGTCCGCGGCATGACGATCACGATCGACGGCTATCAGATCGATCTGCGCAACCGGATCGGCCTGACATCGCCGTTCATCGTTGACGCGGCGGCGGTCGCTGCGCAGCCAGCGCTGCAAGCGGTCGGCGTCGATGGCCAGGTGCAGTATTTCACCAACGGCTTCAAGACGCAGACGCGCGGCGTCGACTTCGTCGGTACCTATCGTACCAAGTTCAGCGGGGCGATGCTCAACTTCTCGCTGGCCTATAACTACAACAACACCAAGCTCAAAGCGTTCGACCAGCAGGTGATCGGGCTTGCCCAACGGATCGATGCCGAAAACCTGGCGCCGAAACATCGCCTGGTGGCAAACGCGAACTGGTCGTTGGGCAATCTGAGCTTCAACGTGCGGGAAAACTATTATAGCTCGTGGACCAGCGCGCAGGATTACGGGGTGACCGTCACCAAGGCGGCTACCGCGACGACGCCGGCGGAGGGGTACGCCAATCAACGGTTCGGCGACAAGTTCACCACCGATCTCGAACTGAGCTACATCTTCGCCGAGCATTTCACGCTGTCGATCGGGGCGCAGAACTTTACCGACGAGCATCCCGATCGCCTTGCGGCGAATTCGACGGTGCAGATCTATCCGCTGACCGGGGGCACGTCCGACGGTCAGGTCTATGCGCGGAACGGCGGACCGTTCGGGTTCAACGGCGGCTTTTATTACACCCGCCTGCGCGTGAAATACTGATCCGGACAGGGGCGCGGGATGCGCCCTTTTTGGCCAATCCGGTCTTTCTTGGCGGAGCATGCTTTGCGGCGTGCTCCGCCTTACCGTTTCTGCTGTGGCTGAGCGGATCGGACTGCTCACAGATCGCCATCAGGCCGGCAAGGACCTGACCGCATGGTTCGCACTAGGCATTCACCATACCAACCACGTGGTAGATAGGCATTGACGCGAGCGTGGTATGCGGACATTTAACTCGCTACCGATCACTTGGTAGGGAAGAAACGATGACTGACCAGCTGCCCCCGACGACCGCGACGACCCAATCAAACACGCCCGCGAAGCTTCGCCTGTTCACGTCGCCCTCCGCGTTCCCCAACCCGCAGCGTCTGCGCATCTTCCTGCACGAGAAGGGCATCGCCGACCGGTTCGACGAAACCGTCTACGACATGTCCCCGGTCGGCGAGCAGCGGCAGTGGAAGCATCTGAAGATGAACCCCTGGGGCGAGACGCCGACGCTTGAGCTGGCGGACGGCAGCTTCATCTCGGAGACCGCGGCGGTCGTGCGCTATCTCGACCAAGCGTTTCCGGGTCGGCGGATCATGGGCGAGACACCGGAAGACCAGGGTCTCGACACTATGTGGGACAATCGGATCTGGGTCCATATCCTCTACCGCATCACGACCGCGTTCCACGTCCTGCACCAGGGTCTCGGCCCCAAGCTCGAACTGACCGCCAACGCCGCGTGGGGCGAGCATTGCCGCAAGGAGGCGCTGGCGCATACTGCGCTGGTGGACCGGCATCTGGCCGACGGCCGCGAGTGGTTGCTCGGGGGTGACGCACCCACGTTCTCGGATATCACGCTGGCGACCGCGATCGCGTTCTCGAAGTTCAAGGTGAACGCGATGCCGCTCGACGAACGGTATGAGCATATCGATGCGTTCTGGCAGCGTTGGCAGCGCCGGCCGACGTTCCTCGCCGCCTATGCGGATCGGAGCAGCGGCGTGCCGGAACTCGACGATCGTCGCTAATCAACGTGCGGTCGGCGGACCGCACGTGCCGACGGCCGGCACGTGCGGTAGGAATAGGGGCGGTTCGGAATGAGGGCGCCCTAGCGCTTCACCCGCACGGCCATCGGCGCATTGCCCTGATCGGCGGCGATCGAGCTTGCGGATCGACCTGCAGCGTCCTGGATCGTGCGGTCCGCGCCCGCCGCGAGGAGCATGTCGACCTGCCGCGTGCGGTTGAAGAGCGAGGCCATCATCAGCGCGGTCTGCCCGGCATTGTTGCGCGTGTTGACGTCGCATCCCGCCTTCAACAGCCGCGCCGCGATCGCGTCCTCGCCCTTGAAGGCGACGCCCATCTGCGCGGTGTTGCCCTGATCGCGGTCCGGGCGGCATGCGTTCGCCCCCTTGGCGATCAGCGCGTCGACGGTCGCCGCCTGCCCGTTATACGCGGCCAGAATCAACGGCGTGAATCCGCGATCGTCATACGCGTTGATGTCCGCACCAGACTTGAGCAACGGATCGATCATGTCGGTTCGACCGAGCCGGGCCGCATCGAACAGCAATTGCTGGCGGCGTTCGGGCGATGGCGCGACGACCTGAGGCGCGACGCCCTGAGGCGCGGCTGGGCGGTTGGCGGGCGCGGCTTGCGGGGCCGCAGCGGCGGCGAGCGCCGCGAAGAATATCAGCATCGTCAGTCTCGTTTCTCGAAAGCAAAATGGAGGGGGCACGGATCACGCCGCGCCCCCTGCCCGCTTTTAGCGGCGCGCGGTCTGCGCCGGGTTGGCGGTGCGGTACTCTGCGACAGCGCGCGACACGTCCGCCATCGGCACGTTGACCGCGGTCGCGAGGCGCGTGCCGAAGTCCTGATCCGCCTGGTAGAAATAGCTGACCATGATCGTCTTCGTCCGCGCCGACGTGACGACGTTCAGGTCGCCCGCCAGGTTGGTGACGAGGTCGGTCCGGTCCTGCGGCTTCAGTGCGCGGTAGAACTCGCCCGCCTGCGCGAAGTTGTTGGTCTTAGCGATCGGCTTGGCGTCGACCGTCGCATCGACCGCGTAGGTCGAGGCGCGGTAGCGGGCGTCGGTCGACTTCGCGGCGGTTGCTGCCGGGAAATAATTGACGTCCGAGGTCCGCGTGGCGTGATCGAGCTGACCGTCCTGGTTGTTGTTGACGACGCTGGCGAGCGGCCGGTTTACGGGCAACTGCATGACGTTGGCGCCTATGCGGTGACGCTGCGTATCCGAATAGGAGAACAGCCGGCCCTGAAGCATGCGGTCGGGCGACGCCTCGATCCCCGGCACCATGTTGGCGGGCGCGAACGCCGACTGCTCGGTGAACTCGAAGAAGTTGGTAGGCACCTTGTTGAGCGTCATCTCGCCGATCTTGCGGAACGGCACGCCCAGCCACTCCTTGGTGTCGTCGAACGGGTTGTAGTCGAGCTTGGCGAACTCGGATGGCTTCATCGTCTGCACCATCAGGTCCCAGGTCGGGTAATCACCCTTGGCAATTTCACCGTAGAGATCGTCGGTGAGGTAGTTCCACGACGCGGTCGCGACCTGTGCGCCGTTAAGGTTCTTCACGCCCTGGCGGCTGATCCAGCGGAACTTGGCGAACACGGTTTCGCCCTTTGCATTGACCAGCTTGAACGCGTGGACGCCGTTGCCGTCCATCGTCCGGTAGGACGCGGGCGTGCCGAGGTTCGAATAGACGTGGGCGAGCATGTTGGTCGCCTCGGGCGTGGCCGAGAAGAAGTCGAAGAAGCGGTTGGGGTCCTGCTTGTTCGTCACCGGCGATGGCTTCAGCGAATGGATCATGTCCGGAAACTGGATCGCGTCGCGGATGAAGAAGATCGGCAGGTTATTCCCGACGAGGTCCCAGTTACCCTGGTCGGTGTAGAACTTGGTCGCGAAGCCGCGTGGGTCGCGCATGCCCTCGGGGCTGCCCGACGGGTGGATCACGGTCGAGAAGCGGACGAACACAGGCGTCTGCTTGCCGTTCGCGAACAGCGATGCGCTGGTGATGTTGGAGATATCGGCGGTCGCGGTGAACACGCCGTGCGCGCCGGTGCCGCGCGCGTGGACAACGCGTTCGGGCTCACGCTCGCGGTCGAACCGGGCGAGCTTCTCGATCAGCGTGGTGTCTTCGAGCAGCACCGGACCAAGATCGCCGGCTGCCTTCGAGTTACGGTTCTCGCCGATCGGCGCACCATTGTCCCGGGTCATCTGCAGGGTCGAGGCGCTGCCTGCATCGCCCTTCGCATCGACCGTTCCTGCGACGCCCGCTTGCGCGAGCGCGGGCTTGCCGGCGCTGACCGGCGCGGCCGCGGTGGTCATGCGGGTCTCGGCCTGCGTGTCGGCTGGCGTCACCGTCTGCGCGGCAACCGGCTGGATGAGGGCGCTGGGCGAGGCTGCGACGAGCAGCATCGCCGCCATCGCCTGACGGCTGTTCAAGTTCTTCATCGGGACCCTTTGTCTGTGCTCGCGTCTATGGACGCGTGCCCGCACGGAACGTGCGGCGAGCCGCGGTCCCTGGTCGAACGATGCCCGCTTTCGAAACGGGGAATATCCATGACAGCGATCGAGTCCTTCGATCGGCCGTTCCGGAGGCGTTATCAGCGGTTATTCTTGAGGGCGGCAGAAGCACCGGCGCCCCGGGTCTCGCGCGCCGTCAATGTTGCGGGTCGGCCGACACCGTGCCGAGCAGGTGCGTCGTAAAACGTGGCAATGAACAGGGGTCGGCGCAACCGGCGATGGACAATGCGGCCAGCTCGGGCGGTGCGTCGATCGACAGCGGCGTGCGGTATCGCATCTGGTCGAGCCGTTGTGCGACATAGTTGATACGGACGACCTGCTGGCCGGTCGTGGCGAGACGCCAGACCTCGAACACGAGCCCGCCACCGGGTGCGGCTTCGCCCTTGCCATAGTCGCGCAGTTTCCAGTTCAGGCCGAGCATTCCGGCGAGCATCGTCACGGTGCCGTCGTGTCCGCTGAGGACGACGATCTTCTCTGCCTCGCCGATCGGATCGGCGAGCGCGGTCGCGCCGGCACCGCGCTGGAGCGTGGCGAGTAGCCGCATCGCGAGGTAGCTGCTGGTCTGGCGTCCGACCTCCGGGGTGCGGGTGCGCAGGTCGATGCCGGCGCCGTGCACGACGAGCGCCTTGCCGATCGTCGCCGCATCGATCCCGCGCCATCCGGGGAAGGCGAGCCCGTCAGCATAGGCCATCACCAGGCTCTCAGCGATCCCGGCGACTTGCAGGCTGGGGGATGTCAGGTCCGGTTTGCCATCGTCGATCCGCATCGCGACGGGCGTGTCGTTTAAGCGGCGCTGCACCTTGGTCCGCTCGACCGCCGAGCAGGGGATGCGGCGACATTGCAGCAACAGCGCCTCGAACCGATCGCGATCGGGGGCCTGCCGCGCGTCCCATGCGGCGAGATTGCCATCGACCCGCGCGGATATCGCCGCCAGCATCCGCTGCGGGTCGAGTGGCGCGAGCGGTGTCAGCGGTGCCTCGAACAGCGGATCGGGGGCCGCAGCGGACTGGGAGATCGTCGTTGCACATCCCGGCGTCAGGCCGGCGGCGAGCGCGGTGGTGGTCGCCTCGGTCCGCTGCGTGTGGTTCGCCCAATAATAGACTGCGCAGTCGTTTGCGTTGAGCAGCCCGAGCTGGCGGTAATGCGCGCGGTACCAGCCGCCGAGCATCGTCACGAGTGTTGCGCCGTTGGCGGTCAGATAACCCGGCGGCACCGCGAACCGCGGCCACGCCCGGCGACTGTAGCGGCCGAGGTCTTCCGGGCTCGACATCGCGCTGCGAACGCCGTGGCGCATGACGATGACGACGCGCTCGAGCTTGTCCTGGGGCGGCGGTGTGGTCTGCGCCGCAACCGCCCCCGCCATGGTCGAGACGACCAGTGCGAAGCCGGCTGCGAGCGGTGCGACCCGCATCAGAACTTCGCCCGGACGCCGGCGGTGAACGTGCGGCCGTAATCCGTGTAGCCCGCGAACTGGTTGTCGCGGACATATTGCCACTGGACGCCGCCGGCGACGTTCATGCCCTGCACGACGAAGGTGACGTTCGGCGTGACCTTGTACGACATGTCGAAATCGAGGCTGCCGAACGCGCTATCGTTGTTCGCCGCCAGCCCGGCTCCGCCGACATCGCGCAGCACGTTGCCGCGCCAGCTATAGCTGACGCGCGCACTAACGCGCGCCTTCTCGTAGAACGCCGTCAGGTTGAAGCTGTCCTTGGCGACGTCGACCAGCGCATCGCGGAACGTACCGCCGGTCGCCAGCGCATAGGTGCCGCCAGTCGCGGTGTGCGTGTAGTTCGCCTGCGCGCCGAGACCATCGAACGGCGCGGGGAGCATCTTGAAAAGCTGCTGATAGGCGACCTCGATCCCTGCGACATAGGCGTCGCCGCCATTCTTGGGCGCGGTCAGGCGATAGGTCTGGCCATCGAGGACGAAGTCGCGCGTCTGCTGGAACACGAAGGTGGTGATGTCCTTGTAGAACACGCCGCCGACCAGCGCGCTGCCCGGCGCGAAATACCATTCGACCGTGCCGTCATATTGCCACGCCTCGAACGGCTTCAATTCGGGGTTGCCGCCGACCGCGGTGAGGACGGTCGGGCTCGAATTGATCGTCAGGCGCGGGGCCAGATCGGCGAGCGACGGCCGGGTGATCACCTTCGAGGCGGCGAAGCGCATCTGCAATTTGGGGGTGAACTCGGCGACCAGATTGAGCGAGGGGAGGAAATTGTCGTAGGTCTTCTCGTAGCTGACCGGCAACGCGACCTTGCCGTCGTCGGCATAGCCCGACGAGGTCTGGCGCGTCCGGGCATAGCGCACGCCGACGTCGCCGCGCACCGCGATGCCGCCGATCGGGAACGCGAAGTCGGCCATCCCGTAGCCCGCGAGGATCTCCTCGCCGATCGCATAGCTGTTGCGCAGATCGCCGCGCGCGAGCGGGGCGGCGAGCAACGCTTCCTTGCCGGTGGCGGCGGCGAGGAACTTGGCTGGCTCCGGTATCGCCCAGGTCGTCGGCAGATCGCCCTTGGCACCGTCGAGGAAGTCGTCGACCGGGAACGGCACGAAATAACTTGCGTCGAAATACTTGCCGGTGATGCCGCTGGTGAAGTTGATGTCGCGGCGATTATAGGCGCGCGTCCGCTTCTGGTATTTTGCGCCGGCATGCAGCGCGCTGAAGACGCCGGTGAGGTCACGCGTGATGTCGAGCTTGGCGGCGCGTTCGCGGTCCTTGGAGTCGTTGACGCGGTATTCGATCCGCCGTCCGGGCAACAGCGCCGGGTTCGACAGATCGGCGTTCAGCAGCGTGACATTGGGCAGCCGGTCGCCCGCCTTGCCGAAGTCGAAAATCGTCGCGCCGACCATCCCGAGCAGGCGGGTGCGATAGATCGGCTCCGGCGTATTCGAATAGGCCTGACCGATGCTGCCATCCGCAGCGATCGTCCAGCCGTTCGCCTGCCAGCGTGCGTTCGTGCCGACCAACCAGTTCTTATATTGCAGCACGGACGTCTCGCGACCGATCTGCGTGGTCGAGGCGGTCGTCGTCGCGCCGGTCAGCACGCCGTTCTCGATCACCGCGCTGCCCGGTACGATCCCGCGCGGCAGGCCGGCGCCATCCGCCGCCGAATAGGTCAGCTCATCATAGGCGACGTTCAGCCGGCTCCACAGCCCGTCGACGTTCAGCTCGAACCGGTCGTCGGGCTTCCACTGCACCGCGCCGTTGAGACCGATCCGATCGCGCTTCTCCTGCTCGAGCGTCGGACGGATCGCGGTCGGGATCAGGATCGTCTCGCTGTCGAGCGAGCCGTTGCCGTCGGTATCGATCTTGCCGTCCGCCCAGCCGACGCCGGTGATGCGGTCCTGACGGGTGGTGCGTTCGTCATAGACGGCGGCGATCAGCGCGCCGATCTTGCCGTCGGGGCTCGCCCAGCTCGCCATGCCGGACAGGCGCGGGTCGACCGTATCGGCAAGCCGCGGCGAACTGGCGGTGGCAGACAGCGACAGCACAGGCTTCTTGAGGTCGAGCGGGCGGAAGGTGCGCAGGTTGATGGTACCGCCGATGCCGCCTTCGTCGAGACTCGCGCGGGCTCTTAATCACCTCGACCGCGGACATCAGCTCGGACGGGAGCGTGTCGAAGCGGAACTGGCGACCGCTCTGGCCGCTGTCGCGGACGTTCTCGTTCACCGCGACCGAGCGGTCGTTGAGCGTCACCACCTGGAAATTGGCGCCGAGCCCGCGGATCCGGACGAACACGCCCTCGCCGCGATCGCGGACGATCGAGACGCCGGGGACGCGCTGGAGCGCCTCGGCGATGTTCTGCGCAGGGAACTTGCCGATGTCCTCGGCCTTGACGACGTCGATGACGTTGGTCGCCTTGCGCTTCTGCGCGAGCGCGGTGGTCAGGCTGCTGGCATAGCCGGTGACGACGATATCGGCGGTGTCGGTCTGAGGGGCTTCGGTCGCCACCGTCTGCGGCGCGGTGCCGACGACCGCACTCGACACGAGCAGCGCACCGTTGGCTTCGCGACGCACGGTGAGCCGCGTGCCGCTAATCAGGCGCTCGACCGCAGCCTGCGGGGCCATCGTACCGTTGAGCGCGGGGGCGGTCATCCCGGCGACCGCGGCGGGCATGAACAGGATGTCGGTGCCGCTCTGGCGGGCGAGCGCTTCGAGCGCCTTGCCGAGCGGTTGGGCTGCGAGATGCAGCGTCACGCGCGCCTGCGCGGTCGCGGCGGTGGCGAGAAAGGCGGTCGACAGCGCGGCAACGGCGGCGCCCAACACGAACGATCGGCGCAGACGCCGGCGATTGGTGATCACGGTGTTCATCCCCCCAAGGAAGGCGGCGATGATGCCGCACCTCCTCGACGGGCGAGGATCGATCTACCCCACCCCACCCCACGGCGAATTGCGGCGAATTGCGGCGAACTTTATCCGCCGAGCAGGATCGCGCCCTCGATCGTCCGCACCCGCAGCGCGAGCAGCGTGGCGAGCGACCGGCCCAGCGCGACGTTGTCGCCCATCCGGTACATCCCGCTGACGCGCACTCCGGCGACCGCCGGGTCGGCGATCACCAGCCGGGTCGTGCTGTAGCGGTTGGCCTCTTCGGCGACTGTCGTCAGCGTATCGTCGTGGAAGGCCGCGCGGCCGCTCGTCCAGGCCTGCGTCGCGGCGAGGTCGGGGCGGTCGATCCGGCCATCGGCCAGGCGCTCGCCACCGGTCAGCTGCCTTGCGCCGCCGGTGGTCTCTGTAGCGCTGCCCTCGATCGCGGTCACCGCCACCCGGTCTTCGCGATCGCGGCGCAGGTCGAACCGGCCTGCGCTTGCGGTCATGTCCCCTCGCCCCGCGTCGATCATAAACGGGATGGTCCGCGGCGCCACGGTCAGGTCGACCCGACCGCGCTCAAGCCAGAGCTGACGCCGCTCAGCGGTCGCGATCAGGCGAACACGCGTTGCCGCATCGAGCATCAGCGACGAGCCATCGCGAAGCCCGATCCGCCGCTGTTCACCGATCCCCGTTTCGTACGGCGTCGCGGCGTGCGCGGCCTGGAATGCGATCGTTCCGCCGGCGGTCGTCGCGGTCAGCGCCATGAGACCGGCAAGCGCCCGGCGCCGCGTCACCGGTGCTCGCGACGGCGCCGTCCCCGGCACCATGTCCCAGAGATCGGTAGCACGCTCGAACCGTTCGGCATGATCGGGGTTCGCGGCGAGCCAACGCCGGAAGCTCGCCGCGTCCTGCGCGGTCGCGTCGTCGGCATTGAGCCGCGCAATCCATTCTGCCGCGCTTCGGTTGGTTGCAGCCGGGTTCGCATCGAAGCTGTTCGGGGAACGGCGGCCGGGCATCGCGAAACTCACCAACCCTCCGTCCAATCGGCCAAGAAGGTCATCGCCTTGGCCATGTGCTTCTCGACCGCGCCCTGGCTGATGTCCAGCCGCTCGGCAATCTCGCGGTACTTATACCCGTCGAGCCGCTGCATCAGAAAAATCTCGCGGGTCCGCGGCGTCAGCCGGTCGATACCCTCGCGGACGCGCGCCAGTCGCGCTTTGGCGATCATCACCTCGTCCTGGATCGGTGCGGGATCGCGTAGCCAGTCGATCGCCTCGGCTGGTTCGCACGCCCCGCGCACCGCCTCCCGGCGAAACGCATCGCGACCCCTGTTGACCGCGGCGTGGACCAGGAACGCCTCGTCGTTGCGCGGCGCGGTCGCCAGCCCCGCCATGCTGACATAGGCGTCATGGAGCAGGTCCTCGCCATCCGTGCGCCGCGTCATCCGCTCGACCTGCGCGCGCAAACGCGACCAACCCTGCCACAGACCGCGTGGCGCAGGATCGGTGGCGGTGAGGTTGGCGGCAGTCATCCCCCGACCGGGTATGAGCCTGCCGGTACAGTTTGATGACGTCGCGGGGTCGGATCAATGACACGGACGTCGCCGATCCCGATCCGTCCTCACCGCGACGTCAACGATCGCTAGTCGACGGAGCCCGTGTGCATCAGACCACGCACGTCGGCGGCCACCTGATTGTTGGCGCCGAGCCGCTCGATCAGCTGCGCCTGACGGCTGCCGCGCAACCCGGCGGTGGTGAGCTGCTTGTCGCGGACATAGGTGTAAACGCCGCTGACCGCGAAGGCCGAGACATACGCGATATGCGCCTTTTGCGCGGCGTGCGTTGCGGTGAACGCGTCGGATTCGAAGAACGCGCGCCGGGTCAGCGGGCTTTCGAAGGCGAGTTCGATCACCGCGATCCGTGCGCGCTCCGGGGGTACCAGATGATCGACATTGGGTGCCGGCGGGGCGGGTTCGGCATTGTCGTAGCGGTCCGGCACGTGCAGGCGAAGCTTCAACACCGCGGCGTCGGCGGCGAGCGTTTCGGCGAACTCGGTCATGAACGTCGCGAACGTTCCGGCGTCGCCGTCGGCCGCGCCGAAGTGGACGTGGATACGGTCGAAGCCGTCGTCGCCATTGGGGATCGGATCGGCGATGCGGTCGACCAGCGTGCGCGATCCGTTCGGCAGCGCATAGGCGACGGTGGCCGCGAACATGTTCTGCTCGTCGGCGAACAGGATGTGGCTCGCCGCGTTGAAGACGTCCTGGTCGGCCTTCGACGCGAACCCGATCTCGACGCCGCCGTCGAGTTCATAGTCCGCGAACGGCGCGATACCGTCGATAGCCGGCCAGAGATGCGCGTCCTGCTCGCGGTTCAGATGGTTCTGGACGTACCAGCCGAGACCCGGGATGCGCGAACACAGCGGGCCGTGGACGTCGCGCCAATAGGTGGCGAACACGTCGTGCGGCACGCGGGGGCGGCGCAGGACCGTCGTGTAGCTGTTGATCGCGATACTCGCGTCGCGCGATGCGTAATCGGTCGTGGTGGAAACCTTGGGCATGGGTGACATCCTGATGATGAGGGGCGTTAACGCGCGTCGGTCGGAAAATGCGGCAGGACATACGTCGCGAGTTCGTCGGCCACGTCCGCAAAGGGGCGGCGCGACGGCTTGGGGTTGAGCGCGACGTGCGCCACGCCCTCGTCCCGCTGACGCTTCCAGAGGTCGATCAGCGCGTTGCGACCGCTGCGGATACCGCCGCTGGCATAGGCCAGCGGTGCATCCGGGTCCGCGAGCAGATCGAACATCGCACCGTAGCCGTAAGGCTTGTACGGGCCGCCGGCGGTTGCCGTTCGCCACCGGGCGAGAACGTCGGGCAGGCGCCGCGCGTCGCTGAGATGCCAGATCCAGCCATCGGTGTTCGCACCGAGCCAGTCCAGCGTCTGCCCGGCGCGGCCGATCGCGAGGATCGGCAACCGCGGTCCGATCGGTTTGGGGACCATGTCGATGCTGCCGTCGAGCGTGCCGTAATACGCAGACGCATGCCGGGCGAACGACCGTTCGGTCGCGGCGCGGATGACGTCGATCGCATCGCGGTAGCGTTCGGGACGATCGTCGAGATTGCTGTTGAACGCGGCGAACTCCGACGGCCGGTCGCCGGTCGACAGCCCGAGCAGAAAGCGCCCGCCGAGCAACTGGTCGACGCTCGCCGCCTGCTTGGCGACGATCAGCGGATCGCGCAGCGGCAGGACGATACCCGCCGTGCCGATCGCGATCCGAGTCGTCTGCGCGGCGAGCCATCCGGCATAGACCATCGGATCGAGGACTTGCCCGACATCGCCGAAGCTCGGATCGTAGAACGGCACGTCGCGCAGCCAGATCGCCGCGAAGTCGAGCGCATCGACCTTTCGCGCCAGTGCCGCGTGATCGGCGAGCGTCGGCCACGGTGCGGTCGGATAGGCTTCGAGCGGGGCGATGAAGCCCAGCGTCAGCCGGCCGGGCTGGAACACGCGCGCATAGGCGGCGTGTCCGGCCAGATCCGGTGCCAGTGCGTCCGGCGTGTCCATCAGCTGACGCTCCGGGCCTTCAGCCGGTGCACCAGCGGTGTCACCAGCACCGCGAGGATCGCGATCGCGGCGGCAACATGGCCGACCGCGCCGAGCCCGAGATGCTGGATCACCGAACCGCCGATGATCGCGCCGAAGCCGATGCCGGCATTGGCCATCGACACGTTGAGCGTGCCCGCCAGCGCCTGCGCATGGCTCGCCGACTGCATCACGCGCACCTGGCAGATCGGGTAGAGCGCGGTGTTGGCGATGCCCCAGACCGCGAGCGCGATCGCCAGCCAGACGGTCGAGCCTGCGACCAGTGTCGTCGCGGCCATGCCGATCGCCAGCACCAACGCCGTGATCGCCGTGACCAGCAGCGGCCCCCGGCCGACGAACTGCCCGCCCAGCCAATTGCCGGCGAGACCGACGATCCCGAAGCCCATCAGCCACCAGCCGACCTGCCCTGCCGGGATATGTGCGATCTGCTCGAGCGTATCGGCGAGATAGGTATAGGCGGTGAACATCGCAGTGAAGACGATGACCGACAGCACGACGTTGCCGAGGAAATACGGGTCCTTGAGGATGCGTGCCTGTTCGGCGAGCTTGACGCGCGGGGCGTGCCAGCGTCGGCATCACAACGAGCAACAGCACCGCCATCAGCAGCGACAGCCCCGACAGCCCCCAGAACGTCCCGCGCCAGCCGAACGCGGTCGAGGCGAGCGTACCGAGCGGAATGCCGAGCACCATCGCGCCGGAAATCCCGAGATAGACGTTGGCGACCGCCTTGCCGGCCTTTTCGGGACCTGCGAGTTCGCCTGCGGTTTCGCTGGCGGTGCCCCAAAACACCGGTAGTGCCAGCGCCGGCAGGAACCGCGCGAGGCCGAGGACCCAGATATCGGGCGCTGCGGCGGCCAGAGCGTTCGCACCGGCGAAGATCACGAGGATCACGACGAACAGCCGCTTGCGCTCGAAGTGCGAGAGCATCGCGGTCAGGAACGGCCCTGCGAGCATGACCGTGAAGGCGAACAGCGTGACGAGCTGCCCCGCGACGGTGATCGAAATGCCGAGATCGCGCGCGAGGCTCGGCAACAGTCCGACGATGATGAACTCGGTGGTGACGATCACGAACGCGGAGATCGCGAGCAACAGCACGGCTAAGCCATGCCCCGCCGACTTCGTGCCCGGCGGGGCGGCGTGGATAGGATGGCTGGGGGACGACATCGGCAAAGGGCTCCTGAATGGCGCCCTCTCTACGCGCGACGAAAACGCACGTCGTGCGGCATTAATTCGTGCATAGAGCGACAATTATTCCATAATGGACGCACTGCCATGATCCCGTCGGAACGTTTCAAGGGTATCGAAGCCTTTGTCTGCACCGCCGATGCGGGCAGCTTCACCGCTGCCGGGGCGCGGCTCAACCTGACCAATTCAGCGGTCAGCAAGAGTGTCGCGCGGCTCGAGGCGCGGCTGGGCAGTCGGCTGTTCGAGCGGACCACCCGCCGCCTGACGCTGACCGACGTCGGTGCCGCTTTCTACGAAACATGCGTGCGGGTGCTCGGCGAGCTTGCCGATGCCGAGGCGGTGCTTGCAGCGCATCGGTCGGAGATCGTCGGGCGGCTGAAGGTCGACGTGCCGATCGCGTTCGGGCGGATGCAGGCGATGCCGCTGCTGCTCGCCTTTGCCGAACGCCACCCGAATTTGCGCCCGAGCATCACCTTCACCGACCGCAAGATCGACATCGTCGAGGAGGGCGTCGACGTCGCAATCCGGATCGGCGCGGGGGAACCCTGGCCGGACAATCTCGGTCACCGCTATCTCGGCAGCGAGCGCGTCATCATCTGCGCCGCCCCTGCCTATCTGGAGCGGCGGGGCATGCCTGAGAATGCCGATGCGCTCGCGGCGTTCGACTCCATCCTCTACGGCCGCGGCGATGGCAGCACGGCCAATTGGCGGTTCGCCCGCGACGCCGGGCGCATCGAGGAATACCCGATGGAAGCCCGCATCGTCCTCGGCAGCGCCGAAGCGCAGGTCGGCGCAGTGAAAGCCGGGTTCGGGATCGCCCAGCTCGCGACATGGTTGATCAAGGACGAACTCGATCGCGGCGAGCTTGTCGAGATCCTCCCGGAACTGGCGACGGTCGGCCTGCCGCTGCATCTGGTCTGGCGCCGAAGCCGCCAGCTTACGCCCAAGGTCGACGCGCTGCTCGAAGCGCTGACCGAGGGGTTGCGGATCGAGTGACCGGCGGTCCCGGTTAGCGCGCCGGGGCGACGGGCGGGATAACCGGCGAGCTGGCGGGCGGGACGGCGAACGTCCTGGATAACCCGTGATAGAGTTTCTCGCGGCAGACCCACTGGCTGGCGGCGTCGGCGATGAACGCGGTCGCGAACATCGGCAGCATCAGCCCACGGCTCGCGGTCGTCTCGGACAGGATGATGACCGCGGTCAGCGGCGCGCGGACGACGCCTGCGAAATACGCGACCATGCCGAGGATGACGATCGCGCTTGCCGGCTCGCCGGGGAACACCTGCCGCAGCAGATTGCCGACGCCTGCACCGACCGCGAGCGATGGCGCG
The DNA here is from genome assembly GCF_036856015.1 of Sphingomonas sp. LR55. Taxonomy (NCBI): domain Bacteria; kingdom Pseudomonadati; phylum Pseudomonadota; class Alphaproteobacteria; order Sphingomonadales; family Sphingomonadaceae; genus Sphingomonas; species Sphingomonas sp. LR55. Next base: position 1,005,510 of record NZ_JASPFO010000001.1, on the reverse strand, counting down.
AAGATCCCGCCCGGCAGCCCTGCGATCGCGGTCGCGGCGGTCGCCACGAACTTGGCCGGTCCGAACCACAAGGGCGCATCGACCCCGACGATCATCGCGCGCGCCGCGGAATAGCCGGTGCCCCAGGTCAACCCGGTCGCCACGCCGAGAACCGCCACCACCACGCCGCAGCCGCCCGCGAATGCGACCGGGTTGGCGCGGGTCCACTGCGTCACCCAGTTGCGGGCGAGCGCCATCGCCAGCAGCGTGCGCGAGAACAGGCCACCCGCCATCCCGCCGGCGATCCCCGCGACCGGTGCGACCAGCAGCGCCGACAGCAACGGCATATGCGCGCCGATCGCACCGAAATAGATATAGTCGCCCTGGACGGACTGCGCGACCATCCCGGCGATCACGATCGCGGCGAGTACCAGCAGCGTGACGCGCTGTTCATAGGCCGACGCCAGTTCCTCGATCGCGAACATCAGTCCGGCCAGCGGCGTGTTGAAGGCGGCGGCGACGCCTGCCGCACCGCCGGCGATCAGCACGCCGCCACGCAGCGGTACGCGCAGGATGCGGTGCGTCGCCCCCATCACCGCGGCGGCAAGCTGGACGGTCGGTCCCTCGCGCCCGACCGACGCGCCACCGAGCACCGCGCCGATCGTCAGCACCGCCTTGGCCGCGACCGTACGCACCGAGATCAGCGTTCGCGTCGCGGCATTGGGATCGGCCTGCGCGGCGATGACCTGCGGTATTCCCGATCCCCGCGCGAACGGTGCGTATCGACGGGTGAGCCAGACCAGCGCCATGAACGTCAACGGAGTCGTCAACAATGGCAACCAGTGCCAGCGGCGGGCATAGCCGGCGAACATCGCCGCCGCCCGGTCAGCCGCCTCGGCGAACAGCGTCGCAACGATGCCGACGAGGATCGCACCGACGAGGATGGCCGCGCGCGTCCGGAACTGGACCGAGCGAGGACCTCGCGCTCGAAGCAGCGCGCGATACCGGGACGGGGTCCAGCGCTTTGCCGGCATCAGACGATCGAGAAACGCAGCCATGAGGCCGACCTAGATCAGGACGCGGGCGGCGTCACCCCGATGCGAACCTCTGTCCGAGACTCCTACGATGCGGGAGCAGAAGCGGATGCCGTGGTAAGACAGACGCGGGCACGCTTGCGCGCGACCATGACGCACATGCGGCGCGGCACCGCCAATCGCTCCAGCCGACCATCGGGTGCGGCGTCTTGGCGTCGACAGCGGGAGCGTCGCCAACCGGCGTAATGGAGCGCGGCAACCGCAAACTCGGCCGCGTACATGCGCGCTCGAGCCGGGTCGTGTGCGGCCCCTCGGCGCGATCCCTAACGCACTGCGACCCGACACTATTCTTAGCTGAAGTTTAACGATCTTGGGGCATCATCCAGCCGTTGAGGGAGCTATTGTTCGTGCCGACCACAGATGCGAGTTTTGACGTCGTTTCGCTGAACGATCTCGAGTCCATGTCCGACGAAGACCGCGACGCGCTGCCGTTCGGGGTGGTCGGCTTCGGGGCGGACACGATCGTGCAGACCTATAACGCGACCGAGGCGCGGATGTCGGGACTCGATCCCTCGACGGTCATGGGTGTGCCGTTCTTCGACGCCGTCGCGCAGTGCATGAACAATTTCCTGGTTGCGCAGCGGTTCGAGGACGAGCCGGACATCGATGACATCGTCCCCTATGTGCTTACCTTGCGGATGCGCCCGACGAAAGTTCGCCTGCGGCTGCTCGCGGACGCGGGGATGCCACGCCGCTACATCCTGATCGAACGATGAGGTTGCATCGATGACCGGCAAGTCGAGCGAGGAACAGCTCCTAGAATTCCTGTATGCGTGCCCCGTCGGGTTGATCGAATGCGACCTGACCGGCGATATCGCCTTGATGAACCCGCATGCGATGCAGCATCTGCTACCGCTTGCCGGGCCGCGCGATGCCGGCAATCTGTTCACCGCGTTCGAGCAGCACGCCCCCGAGTTGCGGAGCATCGTCGCGGGCTATGCAGCCGCTACCGGCAAGATCTGCGACGGGCATCGGATCTTCGTCGATCTCGGTCAGGGCCGGCGCGCACAGGCACCAAAGGTGCTGGCCTGTACGATCGTCAAGCTGGGCGCGGATCGCCTGATGGTGACGCTGAGCGATATCAGCCAGCAGGTCGTCCAGGAGGAGCGACTGCGGCAGGCGGATACCTGGTTCGCAACGCTGCTGGACGGGGTCAACGAATATGCCGCGCTCGCGATCACGTCGGATGGCCGGATCGCGTCGGCCAATGCCTGCTTCACCAAGCAGACCGGTCATGACTGTGCTGCGGTGACCGGCCATAATCTGGCGGACGTTCTCGACAGCGACACGTCCGGCGGCGACCTGCGTCTCGACGAGCAGCTCGAAATCGCTGCGCGCGATGGCTGGCATCTGCAAGAGGGGTGGCAGCAACGCGCCGATGGCGAACGCTATTGGTGCCAGCGCCTCGTGGTCGCGCGATCCGATGGCGATGGTCCGCGCCCGACCGGCTTTTCGGTGATCCTGCGCGACGTCCCGCGGCGCGAGGCCGCCGCCGAGGACATGCGCCGGCTGCTGACCTGCGATCACCTGACGGGCGCATCGAACCGCCGCCACTTCAGCCAGATCATGGAGCGCGAGCAGGCGCATTGGCGCGAGCTGCGGCAGTCATTGTCGCTGATCGTCCTCGATCTCGATCATTTCAAGGCGGTCAACGACACGCATGGCCATCCGGTCGGCGACGTCCTGCTTCGTCGGGTCGCCGAGGTCTGCACGCTGCTTCTGCCGCCCCGCGGCATCTTCGCGCGGCTGGGTGGCGAGGAATTCGGCGTCCTGCTGCCCCGCTTCGATCACGATCAGGCGATCGGGTTGGCCGACGACATGCGCAAGGCCATCGCCGCGCTGGAATTGGACACGCCGCGCGGGCCGCTGAAGGTCACGGCAAGCCTGGGCTGTGCGACGCTCGACGAGGCCGGCGGATCGATCGATGCGGTCATCGCGCTCGCCGACAAGCGCCTCTATGCCGCCAAGAGCGAAGGACGCAATCGGGTCTATCGGTCCACCGCCTGCGCGGCGTGACGGTGACCGCCCTCCCCCGCGCCGCCATCTCCCGGACCGCCCTCTCCCGCGCGGCCGTCCACCGGATCGCGTGCGCCGTCGTGGCCGCAGAACTGCGCCGCTGGCGCGCAACCGGCGCCGCGTCGGTTCAGCCGGACGACTGGCCCGAAGCCCTGCCGATCGGCGACGACGGACTGGGGCTGGACTCGATGGAGCAATTGGGCGCGCTGGGCGCGTTGGCGGAGACGTTCTGCCTCGACGACGCGCTGCTGGGCCGGGAACCGCCGCGCATCGTCGGCGAGTGGATCGATTGGATCATGCTCGGACAGGATGCGACCAATGGTCGGATGACCGTTCGGACATCGGGGTCGACCGGCAGTCCCAAGTCTTGCGCCCATGCCACCGTCGACCTGCTCGACGAGGCCGCGTTCCTCGCGACGCAGCTTGCCGGACGCCGCCGCGTGGTGGCGCTGGTCCCCGCGCATCATCTCTACGGAATCATCTGGACCGCGCTGCTACCGGCTGTGCTGGATGTCCCGGTCGTCGTTCGGACGATCGGCACGCCGCTCGATCTGACCGCGGGAGACCTCGTCGTCGCCGTACCGGACCAGTGGCGCGCGATCGTGCGCCTGACCCGCTGCTTTCCCGCGGACGTCGTCGGCGTAAGCTCGGCGGGGCCGCTCGACGACCGGCTGGCGGCCGACCTGCTTGCGGTCGGGCTGACGCGACTGATCGATATCTACGGCTCCTCGGAGACCAGCGGTATCGCGCTGCGCGATCTGCCGGCCACCGCGTATGCGTTGCTGCCACGATGGCAGCTGATCCCCTCCGGCACCGCGGAAGGTCACGGCACCGACGAATGGCAGCTGCGTGACGCGCGTGGCGGGCATCACGACCTGCCCGACCATATCGAGCGGATCGGTGACCGCAGCCTGCGTCCGATCGGCCGGCGCGACGGCGCGGTGCAGGTCGGCGGCCACAATGTCTGGCCCGGACGCATCGCCGACAGGCTGCGGGCGATCGACGGGGTCGCCGACGCGGCGGTGCGACTGCACGTCGACGGTCGGCTGAAGGCGTTCATCGTGCCGGACGATGATGATTGCGACGCCGACGAACTCCGCGGGCGGATCGACCGGGCGGCGGCCGATCAACTGACGGGACCCGAACGGCCAAAGAGTATCCGGTTCGGAGATATGCTGCCGCGCGATGCGATGGGAAAGCTTTGCGACTGGGGGTGACCTGCGCGAAGATCCGGCACCGCTGGGCCGTGTGACGGCGCGCTTGACGTTCACGTTGCGCGTCGCGACTGTCTGGACCGATGGCTTCCACCCTCCCCCCGCTGGCCTGACGATCTGATGCAGGCGGCGCTGGCATTGCACGACAACCAGCTTCACATCGCCGAACCGCTGCTGAAGGCGTATCTCAAGCAGGACCCGTTCGACGCGCGCGATCCGGATGCTGGCCGAACTGGCAGGGCGGATCGGCCGCTATGGCGATGCGGAGGCGTTGCTGCGGCGCGCGGTCGAGCTGGCGCCGGGCTTTACCGCGGCGCGCGCGAACCTCGCGCTCGTGCTGTACCGCCAGAACCGCGCGCCCGAGGCGCTGACCTTGCTCGATGCGGTGATCGCCGACGAGCCGGACAATCCGGGGCATGCGAATTTGAAGGCCGCCGCACTTGGCCGGCTCGGCGGGTTCGAGGATGCGATCGCGCTGTATGAAAAGGTGCTGCGCGATGCGCCCGGCCAGCCGCGCGTGTGGCTGAGCTATGGGCATATGCTCAAGACGGTCGGGCGTCGCGACGACGGCATCGCCGCGTATCGCCGCGCGCTGTCGCTGTTACCGACGCTGGGCGATGCGTGGTGGAGCCTCGCCAACCTCAAGACGGTGAAGTTCGACGACGACGATATCGCGGCGATGGAAGCCGCCCTCGCACGCGACGATCTGGACGACGAGGACCGCTTTCATCTCGACTTCGCGCTCGGCAAGGCGTTCGAGGACCGCCGCGATCCGGTGCAGTCGTTCGCGCATTACGCGGCGGGCAACGCGCTCCGCCGGACGCGGATCGTGTACGACGCGGACGAAACGACGGCGTTCGTCGATCGCAGCATCGCGTTGTTGACGCCCGAATTTCTTGCGGCTCGGCTCGATCACGGGTCGACTGCGCCGGACCCGATCTTCGTGCTCGGGATGCCGCGCGCTGGCTCGACGCTGATCGAGCAGATCCTGGCCAGCCACAGCCTGGTCGAGGGGACGACCGAACTGCCCGACATGCCGGCGCTGGCGCGTCGCATCGTGCACTATCCGCAGGGACTGGAGGCGCTGTCCGCCGACGCGTTGCGCGACATCGGCGAAGACTATCTGCGCCGTGCCGCGATCCAGCGGCGCACCGATCGCCCGTTCGTCATCGACAAGCTGCCCAACAACTGGGCGCATATCGCACTGACAACGCGCGGATCATCGATGCGAGACGCGACCCGCTCGACTGCTGTTTCTCGAACTTCAAGCAGCATTACGCGCGGGGGCAGACCTTCAGCTATTCGCTCGACGATCTCGGCCGCTATTACACCGACTATGTCCGGCTGATGACGCATGTCGACGCAGTGCTGCCTGGCCGTGTCCACCGCGTCGATCACGCGGCTTTGCTCGACGATACCGAGGCCGAAGTCAGCGCGTTGCTCGCGGCCTGCGGACTGGATTTCGAGCCGGCCTGCCTCGCCTTCCACGAGACCGAGCGCGCGGTCCGCACCGCCAGCTCCGAACAGGTGCGCCGGCCGATCAATCGCGACGGCGTCGATGCCTGGCGTCCCTATGACCAGTGGCTCGGGCCGTTGCGATCCGCCCTGGGACTCGCCGCGACGACCTGACCCGTGGCGAAAACGTCACGGATGCGTCACAAAATGTTTATTGCCGCGAAGCTTCGTTTGACGTTTGTTGCGCCGCAACACAGGTTGCGGACACAAATCGTCGTGGGGGCAACGAGCATGCACATAATCGATCGTCGCGTGGTGATCGCGTCGCTCTTGGCGTCGTCGGCCATCGTCACGCCAACCTTCGCGCAAACTGCGACCACTGCCGCGCCGACCACCGCCCCGCCGACCATCGCCCCGCCGACCATCGCCGAGCCGACCCCGGACGCAACGGCACCGCAGGCCGGCGAGTATGAAGGCGATATTGTCGTCACCGCGCAGAAGCGCGACCAGAATATCCAGGCGGTCCCGATCAGCATTCAGGCGATCGGCACCAAGCGGCTCGACGATCTGAACATCTCGAACTTCAACCAATACACGCAGCTGTTGCCGTCGGTGTCGTTCCAGACGACGCAGCCGGGCTCGACGGTCGTCTACATGCGCGGCGTCGCATCGGGTGGTGACGGCAACCATTCGGGTCCGCTGCCCTCGGTCGGCACCTATCTCGACGAGCAGCCGGTGACGACGATCGGCGGCACGCTCGACGTGCACATCTACGACATCGCGCGGATCGAGAGCCTCGCCGGGCCGCAGGGCACGCTGTACGGCGCGTCGTCCGAAGCCGGCACGATCCGGATCATCACCAACAAGCCGGACACGAGCGACTTTTACGGCCGTGTCGACGGCGAGGTGAACAGCGTCAAGTCGGGTGGGATCGGCAGCAAGATCGAAGGCATGCTCAACATGCCGCTGTCCGAAAGCGCGGCACTGCGCGTGGTCGGCTTCTATCAGCGCGACGCGGGGTTCATCGACAACGTCGCCGGGTGTCGCAGCTATCTGCCCGAGCCGACCGCGACTTCGTGCACCTCGGCGAATGGCGGCGTGGTCGTCGATAATGCCGCGTTCGTGAAGAAGAACTACAACGATACCGAGACCTATGGCGGCCGCGCCGCGCTGAAGGTCGATCTTGACAGCAACTGGACCGTGACGCCGACCGTGCTGTACCAGGAACAACGCAACCACGGCACCTATGGCTACGATCCGAAGGTCGGCGATTTGCAGGTCCAGCATTTCTTCCCCGAGTTCCGCCGCGACCGCTTCATCCAGGGCGCGCTGACGATCGAGGGCAAGGTCGGCAATTGGGACGTCACCTATGCCGGCGCGTATCTCGACCGGAAGACCTACACGTCGAGCGACTATACCGATTATGCCGAAGCGTATGACTCGGCCTATTCCTCGGTCGGGGGCTCGCCGGCTATTTCTATTACCAGGACAATGCCGGCCGGACGATCGATCCGCGGCAGAAGATCATCGGCACCGACCATTTCAAGAAAACCAGCCAGGAACTGCGCGTCGCCTCACCCGTCGAGGACCGGTTCCGGATCGTCGCCGGCGCCTTCTATCAGCGCCAGACCAACGCGATCTTCCAGGACTACCAGATCGCCAATCTCGGCACCGCGGTGTCGGTCAACGGCTCGCCGGGTACCTTGTGGCTGACCAAGCAGAAGCGCGTCGACAAGGATTACGCGATGTTCGGCGAGGCGAGCTTCGATATCCTGCCGAACCTGACCGCGACGGCGGGTGGCCGCGCGTACATCTACGACAATTCGCTGATCGGCTTCTACGGGTTCGGGCGCAATCCTGCGGTCGATCCGGACGATGGCCGGCCCTACACCGCCACGCCGTTCAATGCCGCGGGCAGCAGCCAGACCGGCGTCGCGGGCTGTTATCTGGCGAACGGCCAGACCTTGCGGGAAGCCTATCTGAGCGGTGGCGACACCTCGACGTTGTTGCCCGCAGCCGTGTCGGGCTCGCCGTGTACCAATCTGGCGACCTATACGACCACCGGCCTGATCCCGAAGAAGACGCAGGGGCAAGGCGCGACCTACCGGTTCAACCTGACGTTCAAGCCCACCGACACGGTCATGGCCTATGCCACCTTCTCGCGCGGCTTCCGGCCGGGCGGGATCAATCGCCGCGGCGATGTCGCGCCGTATGATGCGGATTTCCTGACCAATTACGAGCTCGGGCTGAAGACCACCTTGTTCGACCGGCTGCGGTTCAATGCGTCGATCTATCAGCAGGCGTGGGACAAGTTCCAGTTCTCGTTCCTCGGGCTGAACAGCTTCACGATCATCCAGAACGGGCCGAATGCGCGGATCAGGGGGCGGAGGCGGATGCGAACTTCTCGACGGGCGGCCTGTCGCTGACCGCGGCGGCGGCTTATACCGATGCCAAGACGCGCAGCGATCTGTGCGCGACGCAGATCTGTAGCGGCGACGGTACCGATGTGCTGGCGCCATCGGGTACGCGCCTGCCGATCACGCCGCGGTTCAAGGCGAGCGGCACGGCGCGCTACAGCATGCCGATCGGCACGGCGAAGGCGTATATCCAGGGGCTGGTCGCACATCAGAGCTCGGCGTCGGCGGATATCCGACTGGCGCAGGCGGCGACGCTGGGACGGCTCAAGGCCTATACGACGGGCAATGCCTCGGTCGGCGCGGAGGTTTCGAACTTCACGTTCGAGGTGTTCGTCCAGAACCTGTGGGACGAACGCGCGCAATTGTCGCGGTATCAGCAATGCGGGACGTGTTCGCAGCGGACCTATATCGTCACCAGCACGCCGCGGACCATCGGGCTGCGCGCTGGGGCAAAGTTCTAAGAATGGCTCGTTGCGACCCTCCCCCTGGCGGGGGAGGATCGTTTTCTCCGAAGAAAGATGATGATGACGTCAAAGCTCAAGCTTCTCCTGGCCTGCACCGCCGCGATGACCGCCCTGCCCGCTGCGGCGCAGGCGCAGACCGCCGCGACCAACGGGCTCGAGATCGCCAAGAAAATGATCGCGTTTCGTAGCGTTCGTGGTCCCAGCAACCAGACGCCGCAGCTCGCGGCGTATCTAAAGTCGGTGCTGGTCGGTGGCGGTTTCGCGGCGAGCGACGTGACGGTCACGCCGGTCGACGACACCGCCTATCTGGTCGCGACGTGGAAGGGCAGCGACGCGGCGTTGAAGCCGATCGTCCTCTCCGGCCATATCGACGTGGTCGAGGCCAAGCCCGCCGACTGGCAGCGCGACCCTTTCACCGCAGTGGTCGAGAACGGCTATCTCTACGGCCGTGGCGCCACCGACATGAAGCTCGACGCCGCGCTCGCTATCGCGACGCTGCTCGACATGAAGAAGGCGGGCTACGCGCCCAAGCGCGGCATCGTCCTCGCGCTGTCGGGCGACGAGGAGACCGTCATGAAGACGTCGTCGCTGATCGCCGACCAGCTCAAGAACGCCGAGATGGCGCTCAATATTGATGGCGGCGGCGGGCTGTACGGCGAAGATGGCAAGGCCGAGTATTTCACGATCGGCGCGGCCGAGAAGACCTATGCCGATTTCCAGCTCGAGACGACCAGCGCCGGCGGCTATTCGTCCGCGCCGCGGAAAGTGAACGCGATCAACCAGCTTGCTGCGGCGCTGGTCAGGATCGGCGACTATCGCTTCACGCCGCAGCTGTCGCCGATTACCAAGGGGTATTTCGAGGGCGTCGCGCCGCGGCAGACGCCCGAGATCGGTGCGGCGATGCGCGCGTTTGCCGCAAATCCGAAGGACCAGAAGGCGATCGAGACGCTTGCCGCCAATCCGGGGTATGTCGGCCAGATCGGCACCACCTGCGTCACATCGATGATCAACGGCGGTCATGCGCTCAACGCATTGCCGCAGCGCGCGACCGCGAACATCAACTGCCGCATCTTTCCCGGCGTGAAGCCCGCGACCGTGATGGCCGAGCTTGCCAGGGTCGCGGCCGATCCCGGCGTCAAGTTCAGCGACGTTACCGAAGGATCGAACCCGACCGACGCCTCGCCGCTGCGCGCGGACCTGACCGGTGCGGTGAAGAAGGCGATGGGCGCGATCCGTCCCGGCGTGCCGATCTTTCCGAGCATGTCGGCGGGCGCGAGCGATTCGATGTGGTATCGCTCGGTCGGCGTGCCGAGCTACGGCGTGAGCCCGACCTTCATCAAGCAATCCGACGACTTCAGCCACGGCCTGAACGAGCGCACGCCGATCGACAACATCCCGCTGGCGATCACCTATTACCGCTCGCTGCTGACTGATCTGACGAAGTAACGCGGAGACAGGGCGCGCGGTCCTCTCGCGACGTCACGAATTAGTAGGGGAGCCGGGCATTAAATGCCGCCGCCCGGCTTTCTACATTGACGCAGTGCAGCATCACTTCTAGCTGCCCGCGCTCAACCCAACGCTAAGCCCTTTGGCGCAGCTTGCCCAGCGCCGGAGGCGCCGCGTTACCATGACCATGACCTTTGCCGATCTCTCCCTCGCGCCGTTTTTGCTGCAGGCGCTAGCGGAGGAAGGTTATGTGAGCCCTACCCCGATCCAGGCGCAATCGATCCCGACGCTGCTACAGGGCCGCGACATGCTCGGCATGGCGCAGACCGGGACCGGCAAGACCGCGGCGTTCGCGCTGCCGCTGCTCCATCGCCTTGCCGCCGATCCGCGGCCGGCGCCCAAGGGCGGTGCACGTATCCTCGTCCTCGCGCCGACGCGCGAGCTGGTGTCGCAGATCGCCGCTGGCTTCGAGAGCTTCGGTCGGCATCTGAAGCCGAGCGTGATGACGATCTTCGGCGGCGTCAGCCAGTTCCACCAGGTCAAGGCGCTGGAAACGGGCGTCGACATCATCGTCGCCGCGCCGGGACGCCTGCTCGACCTGGTCGATCAAGGCGTTTGCGACCTGTCGCAGCTCGAAGCACTGGTGCTGGATGAAGCGGACCAGATGCTCGACATGGGCTTTGCCAAGCCGATCGAGCGGCTCGTCGCGACGCTGCCGACGGACCGGCACACCTTGCTGTTCTCGGCGACGATGCCGAAGTCGATCGCCGCGCTGGCCGAGAGCCTGTTGCGCGATCCCGCCAAGGTCGAGATCGCACCGCCATCGACCACCGTCGACCGGATCGACCAGTCGGTGATGTTCCTCGACGCCGCCGACAAGAAGGCCGCGTTGCTCGCGTTGCTCAAGACGCCCGACATGGGCCAGGCAGTGGTGTTCACACTGCAGAAGAACATCGCCAACGACGTGTGCGCGTTCATCGGCGAGGCGGGGATCACCGCGGAGGCGCTGCATGGCAACAAGTCGCAGGGCCAGCGCGAGCGTGCACTCGACGCGTTCCGGGCGGGCACCGTGCAGGTGCTGGTCGCGACCGATATCGCCGCGCGCGGCATCGACGTCGATACCGTGACCCACGTCTTCAACCACGATCTGCCGAGCCTGCCGGAGAGCTATGTCCACCGGATCGGCCGCACCGGTCGCGCCGGCCGCAGTGGCTTTGCGATCACGCTGTGCGATGCCGAGCAGCGCGCGTGGCTGCACGATGTCGAGCGCGAGATCGGTCGCACGCTGACCGTGCAGGACGATCATGAATGGCATTGCGAAGTGGCGCGCCACTCGACCAAGCGCGCGCCCGTGCTGGGCGGCGGTCCGGTCAAGCAGGTCAAGCCGGCCAAGGCACCGCGCGAGCGGAAGGTCTGGACCGAGGCAGAGAAGATCGCCGCGCGGACGGCCGCCAAAGCCGCTTGATGCGATCCTGAGCGGCGCGACGGAGTGAAAGAACCGCCCCGTCACGCCGCTCAGGATCACCGGTCTGAGTTGGGGCCGATAAAGCTCAGCCGGCGAGGCGGGCGGCCAGGAAATCGACGAACACGCGGACGCGCGCGGGCATGTTCCCACCGCCGACGAATACCGCATGGATCAGCTCAACATCGCCGGGATTGAAATCGTCCAACACGGCGATCAGCCGACCAGCGGCGATATCGTCGACGACGCTGAACGCACCGACCCGCGCGATGCCGACGCCCGCCGCGGCAAGCTGGCCGAGCGTTTCGCCGTTGTTCGCCTCGATATTGCCCTTCACCGACAGGGTGACGTCGCGTCCTTCGACGCGGAACGGCCAGACTGGCTCGACCCGACGGAAGTTGAAGTTGAGGCAATTATGCCGGTGGAGATCTTCGGGACGCATCGGCATGCCGCATCGCGCCAGATAGTCGGGTGCGGCGACGATCACCCGCCTGCTCTCGCCGAGCTTGCGCGCGGTCAACAGGCTGTCACCAAGCGGCCCGAACCGGATCGCCACGTCCGCTTGCCCGGCGGCCACGTCGGCGATCGTATCGGTCAACGCGAAGTCCACCAGGATATGCGGGTAGAGGCGCGCGAATACGCCGAGTAGCGGCACGATGCACAACCGCCCGTGCGACAGCGCGGCGCTGATCCGCAGCCGTCCACGCGGCGCGCCCTGATCGGCGATCTGTTGCTCGGCATCGTCGAGATCGGCGAGGATCCGCCGGGCCATCTGAAGATAGGCCTGCCCTTCCGCGGTTGCCGTCAACGCGCGGGTGGAGCGGAGCAGCAGCCGTACCCCGAGCCGCGCCTCGATCCGATCGAGCGACCGGGCGACCGCCGATGGCGTCAGCCCCAGCACCCGGCCCGCACCGGAGAAACTGCCTTCGCGCATCACCGTCGCGAACAGTTCGAGCGCGCGTGCCCGATCAGCCCCCAGACCTATCTTTGCGTTCATTTCACAAATCCTTCGCGCACGCGGCTGCTAATAGCTTGGCCTCGATCCACCCATCTATGCATCAGGTTAATAGCGGGGATATGGATATGGACTATCGGCAATTGGGATCCTCGGGACTGCGCGTCCCGGCCCTCAGCTTCGGAACGGCTACTTTCGGCGGATCGGGGCCGTTGTTCGGCGCCTGGGGACACAGCGACGAGACCGAAGCACGCCGCATGGTCGACATTTGCCTCGACGCCGGCGTCACGCTGTTCGACACCGCCGACGTCTATTCGAACGGCGCGTCGGAAACGGTACTCGGTGCTGCGATCAAGGGCCGGCGCGATCAGGTGCTCGTGTCGACCAAGACCGGACTGCCGATGGGCGACGGGCCCGACGACTGGGGCACGTCCCGCGCGCCTGATCCGTGCGGTCGAGGCGTCGCTGCGACGTCTCGGCACCGATCACGTCGATCTCCTTCAGGTCCACGCCTATGATGCGTCCACCCCGGCCGAGGAGCTGATGGGGACGCTCGACACGCTGATCGCCGCCGGCAAGGTGCGCTACGCGGGAGTCTCCAACTATCCGGGCTGGCAGGTGATGAAGGCGCAGGCGATTGCCGACCGTTACGGCTGGCCGCGTCTCGTCGCGCATCAGGTCTATTACTCGCTGATCGGGCGCGCCTATGAAGCCGATCTGATGCCGCTCGGGGCGGACCAGGGTCTCGGCGCGCTGGTGTGGAGTCCGCTCGGCTGGGGCCGACTGACGGGCAGGATCGGGCGGGATCGGCCGATCCCCGCAGGCAGCCGCCTCCACGATACCGAGCAATTCGCGCCGCCGGTCGAGACCGACCATCTGTACCGCGTGATCGATGCGCTCGAGGCGGTTGCAGCGGATATCGGCAAGACCGTGCCCCAGGTCGCGATCAACTGGCTGTTGCGGCGTCCGACCGTGGCGTCGGTCATCATCGGCGCACGCACCGAAGAGCAGTTGCGCGACAATCTCGGGGCGGTCGGTTGGGCGTTGTCGGCGGATCAGGTCGCCACGCTCGATGCCGCCAGCGATGTCCTGCCCCCCTACCCCCACACGCCGTACCGGCAGCAGGAGGGCTTTGCCCGCCTGAACCCCGCGCTGGTCTGAGGAGCGCCACCATGAAACTCAATCCCGGCCTGTTGGCCCTGTCCGTCGGCGCCTTCGGCATCGGCGTGACCGAATTCGCGCCGATGGGCCTGCTCCCCGTCATCGCCACCGATCTTGGCGTGTCGATCCCGACCGCCGGGCTGTTGATCAGTGCCTATGCCTTGGGCGTGGTGATCGGCGCGCCGCTGATGACGCTGACCACCGGACGCGTGCCGCGGCGGACGTTGCTGATCGCGCTCGCCGGGATCTTCACCATCGGCAACCTGCTTGCGGCGGTATCGACCGGATACGGCATGCTGATGGCGGCACGAGTCCTGACGTCGTTCAATCACGGCGCATTCTTCGGCGTCGGCGCGATCGTCGCGGCCAGTCTCGTCCCGGCCGAGCGCCGCGCGGGCGCGGTCGCGGCGATGTTCATGGGGCTGACGATCGCCAACGTGGTCGGCGTGCCGCTTGCAACCTGGGCCGGCGATCATCTCGGATGGCGTTCGGCATTCTGGGAATCTCCGCGCTCGGCGTCGCGACGATGGTGGCGCTCCGCCTGACGCTGCCGGCGCTGCCCGCGCCCGTGGGTAGCGATCCGATCGCGGAACTCCGCGTGCTGACGCGGGGACCGGTGCTCGGCGCGCTGGGCCTCACCGTCATTGGTGCGAGCGCGATGTTCACGGTCTTCACCTACATCACCCCGATCCTCCGCGAGGTGACGCACGCCTCGCTCGGCTATGTCACCGCGATGCTGGTGACGTACGGCGTCGGCCTGACGATCGGCAACTGGCTCGGCGGACGCTTCGCCGATCGCTCGGTCGACCGGACGCTGATCGTGACGCTCGCTGCGCTGGCCGCGATCCTCGTCGGGTTCGCGATGCTGATGCCGTTCAAGGGACCTACCGCGATCCTGATATTCCTGTGGGGCATCGCAAGCTTCGCGCTGGTCCCGCCGCTCCAGGTCCGGGTGATGCACGCCGCGGCGGACGCGCCCAACCTCGCGTCGGCGATGAACATAGGTGCGTTCAACCTCGGCAACGCGATCGGCGCAGCAGTGGGCGGCGGCGTGATCGCGGCGGGCATCGGCTATCCCGCCGTGGCGCTGGCGGGAGCCGCCGCCTCCGGGCTGGGCTTGGTCGCGGTGATCGTCGCACGGCACCGCGCGTCGAAACGCGATCGTCGAGCGCCAGACGTGGCGATCGAGGCGGCGGCCCGGTCGGCCAATGCCTGACGATCGGGGCTGGCTTCACGTCCTGTGCTCGGGCGCTCTACCGGTCCCGGCGGTCACCGCGCCAGCCAGTCCCTGATCCCCGAGACACTGCGAAAATCATCGATGGCGCGGACGTCGAGTGCCGGATCGACCGCACGCACCATATCGGCGAGCGCGGTGCCCGGCCCGAGTTCGAGTATACTGCGCGACGTGGGTCCGCTCGCCACCGATGACGAACAGGAGGTCGGGATTGACGATCGCGATGGCGCAGCCGAACCGAGCGACAAGCGCATCGACGCACTCGCGTGGCAGACCCCGGATAAAGCCTAGCCCGTCGTCGGTACCGCTCGCGGCATCCATCGCCTCGGCGCGCGCGGCGGTCAGATGCAGCGTGCGTTCGGGTGACCAAATCCCCGCAATGCCCCATGCGGTCATCTCGCCGACGCTGTATCCTGCGACGACAAACGGCATCGTCGGCGCGAGACAGGCCGCCGCGACGAGTCCGCGGGTGACGCAGAGGATCTGGCTCGTCCGGTTGGCGAACAGCGTCGCCGCGTCATCAGTGCGCAGGACCGTGAAGACGTCTTGCCCCAGCACGTCGCTCGCCTCGGCGAGGATCGGTGCGGCGCGCGGATCGTCGGCGAACAGGTCGAGCATCGCGCGATCCTGCCGGCCCTGCCCTGAGCACAAGAGCGCAAGCGTCATAGCGCGGTGGTGTCGACGAACAGCGCCATGAGCGCGTGGACGCGACACGCTTCTTCGTCCGCGCTCAGACGTCGCGCTTCGGCGAGCGCGGGCAAGGCGATCCGGTAGAGCGAGGGAAAGCCGCCCGCCGCCTCGAACGCAGCCGCTGCTCCGCATCCACCAAGCCAGCGAAGCGGCGGTCAATGCAGGCGACGTCGATGCATACGATGCGCTTAACCGCGAGTTCCACGAGGCGATCTACCGCACCGCGCACAACGACCTCCTGGCGGAGCAGGCGATCGCAGTCCGCACGCGGCTCAACGCGTTCCGTCGGATGCAACTTCGCCAGGACCGCCGCCTCGCCAAATCGCGCGGAACACGACGCGGTGATGCGCGCGATCGCCGAGGGCGACGGCGACGAAGCCGCGCGCCGGATGCGTGCGCATATGCTCAACGCCGCGAGCGCGCTCGACAGCTACATCGCGCACCAAAACGCGTTGCATATCCAGCCGGCCAAAACCTGAGGTTGAGCATTTTTGCCGCGTGCTGGCCTCAGTGGTTGCCCGTGCCCAGCGACTAAGGATTAGTGCTGGAAATGCCGTAACATTCGCGCGTTCGTGCCGTACGTTAGCCGGGGTCCAACTATCGCACGGCAGCCTGACCTAGAGGCTGTTCAGCGGCGCGTGCGTCATCTTGGGCAACACATGACGCGCGAACAGGTCGGCTTCCGCGGCGTGGGGATAGCCCGACAGGATGAACGCCTCGATCCCCATCTCCTGGTACATAGCGAGCTTGGCGAGTACCTGGTCGGGATCGCCGACGATCGCGGCACCGCAGCCCGAGCGTGCGCGCCCGATGCCGGTCCATAGATTGTCCTCGGCATAGCCATCGGCCGAAGCGCCTTCACGTAATGCCGCCTGCGCCGCGACGCCGGCAGACCCGGAATCCAGCGACTTGGCGCGGATCGCCGCGCCCTGCTCGGCATCGAGCTTCGAGAGCAGGCGATCGGCGTACACCCGCGCCTCGTCCTCGGTCTCGCGGACGATGACGTGCGCGCGGTAGCCGAAGCGCAGCGTGCGGCCGTGGCGAGCGGCGCGTGCGGTCATGTCGGCGATGATGTCGGCGACCTTCTCGCGCGTGTCGGGCCACATCAGATATACGTCGCATTCCTTCGCTGCCGCCTCGCGCGCGTCCGGCGACAGTCCACCGAAATACAGCAACGGCGCCTTGCCCGACACGGTGCCGATCCGCGGCGGGTCGAGCTTCAGCTTCCAGAACTCGTCGTCATGATCGAGCGGCTCGCCGTTCAGCAGCGTCTTGAGGATGCGCATGAGCTCGACCGTGCGGGCATAGCGCGGGCCGGATGCCAGCGTCTCGCCGGGGAGGTCGGACGAGATGATGTTGATGTTGAGCCGTCCGCCGAGCATCCGGTCGATCGTCGCAATCTGGCGTGCGAGTTGCGGTGGCCAGCTTTCGCCGACGCGCACCGCCATCAACAGCGCCAGCCGACGGAGCATCGGCGCGATCGCCGCGGCGAACGCGGTGGTGTCGAGCCCCAGCGCATAGCCCGAGGGGAGCAGGATGTTGTCGTAGCCACCGGTCTCCGCCTGGAGGACGATGTCGCGGCAATGCTCCCACGTCGATTGCAGCCGGGGATCGGGCACGCCGAGAAACTCGTAGTCGTCGTCGCTCAGCGCCGAGAACCAGCTGACTTCGCAGGATTTGGTCACGGCAACGCCTCGCCGCGCGCCGCGACCAGGACATCGTACCAGTCCTGCCGGGTCCAGGTGATCGCGAACGCCTGCGCGAGTTCGGCGATCCGCGCCGGGTTCTGCGTGCCGACGATCGGGATCGCCCGCACCGGATGCGCCATGATCCAGCTATACGCGGTCGCCGCCCGGCTCGCGCCCGTCTCGGCTGCCTTGCGATCGAGCGCCGCCGCCACCCCTGCGCTGCGCGCGTCTGCGGGCACACCGAGCCGGCCACCGCCGAGCGGCGACCAGGCGAGCACCGCCATGTCGCGCTCCATCGCCTGATCGAACAGCCCGTTTTCGAGCGGTTCGAGGTGGAGTGGCGAGAACTCCGGCTGATGGCTGACGAGCGGAATGGTCAGGAACGACGCCAGCGCCTGCGCCTGCGCGGGCGTGTAGTTCGACACGCCGACCGCGCGCACCTTGCCCGCCGTGACCATATCCTCGAGCGCGCGCGCCGCTTCCTGCGGGTGCGTGAGGATGTCGGGGCGATGGATCTGGTAGAGGTCGACCTGCTCGACACCGAGCCGGGTCAGCGAGGCATCGAGCGCCTTCGCCAGATAGGCCGGACTGGAATCATACGGCAGCGGCGGGAGGATACCGCCCTTGGTGGACAGGACCATCCGCGCGCAGACCGGGCGAACCTGCGAAGATGCGGCCGAGCAGCACTTCCGCATCGCCGAACCCGCCAGCGCCGTCGAAACCGTAGATGTCGGCGGTGTCGAACAGCGTGACGCCCGCCTCGAACGCCGCCTCGATCAGCGCGCGTCCTTCGGCGACGCCGACTCCGGCGAACCGCCACATGCCCCAGGCTATCGGGCTGACAAGGATTCCGCTCTTGCCGAGGGGAAGGGCTTTGGGTGTAGGATCAAGCTGCGACATCGCTGTCACGAATAGGGGTAATAGGCTTGGTCGAGCAAGTACGTTATGGTTTGGTCGGAACCGGCATGATGGGGGTCGAGCATCTCCAGAACCTGGCGGTCACCCCCGGCGCGGTGGTGACGGCGATCGCCGATCCGGTGAGCGCGTCGCTCGGCTGGGCGCGCGATGCGCTGGGTCCGCGCGACGACGGCGTGCAGGAATTTGCCGATGCGGCAGCGCTCGCGCGCAGCGGACTGGTCGATGCGGTGATCGTCGCGAGCCCCAACTATACGCACCGCGACGTGCTGGCGCCGCTGTTCGATGCGGACGTCGCGATCCTGTGTGAAAAGCCGCTGGCGACGACGCTGGAGGACGCGCGCTGGGTTGTCGACCGCGCCGCGCAGATGACGCGGCCGTTCTGGACCGCGATGGAATATCGCTACATGCCGCCCGCCGCAGCGTTCATCGACCAAGTGCATGGCGGCCGGATCGGGCGCTTGCGGATGCTGTCGATCCGCGAGCACCGCTTTCCGTTCCTGCCCAAGGTCGGCGACTGGAACCGCTTCAGCCGCAACACCGGCGGGACGATGGTCGAGAAATGCTGCCATTTCTTCGATTTGATGCGGCTGATCGTCCAGTCGGAACCGGTCCGGGTCTATTGCTCGGGCGCGATGGACGTGAACCATGTCGACGAGCGCTATGACGGCGAACGGCCCGACATCATCGACAACAGCTATACGACGGTGGATTTCGCCAACGGCGTGCGCGCGATGCTCGACCTGTCGATGTTCGCGGACGGCGCCGAGAACCAGGAGGAGATCACCGCGGTCGGCGATGCCGCCCGGCTTGACGTGTTGATCCCCGAGGGCGCGCTGGTGTTCAGCCCGCGCACCGGGTTCCTCAATCCGAAACGGGTCGAGCGTCAGGTGATCGCGGTCGACCAAACCGCACTCGACGCCGGCAGCCATCACGGCTCGACCTTCTATCAGCACCAGAAGTTCATCGCCGCGGTGCGCGGCGAAATCGGCGTCGAGGTTACCGCGCGCGATGGGCTCATGGCGGTCGCGATCGGCACCGCAGCGGAGGTCAGCGCGCGCACCAAGCGCGTGGTAGAGATGGCCGAACTCGGGTTTTGAATGAAGCGGTACTTTGCACCCTCCAAGGCGAATTGGTGTATGACAGCGCAGGACACCGTATAACCTACTCATGAAGTAGGAATTGTGTAGGGGACGCGCATGAAAACGCATTGGTTGCTGACGGGGGTGGCCTTGGCCGCAGGGCTGAGCGCACCGGCTTGGGCGCAGGATGCGCAAGCGATTCAGACCGCACCGGACACACCGACCGACCAAACCGCCGCCAGTCTGCCCGACGCGTCCGTGCCGGGCGAGATCGTCGTGACCGCGCAGAAGCGCTCGGAGCGTCTGCAGGATGTGCCGGTCGCGGTTTCCGTGATCTCGGGCGTGCAGATCGCCGCGCAGGGTGCGGTGAACCTCGAAGGCGCGCAGTACCTCGTACCGACGCTCAACTTCCGCAAATCGGGCACGACGATCAACCAGTCGCTGTTCCTGCGCGGCGTCGGCACCTCGACCTTCTCGGTCGCGGGCGAGCCATCGATCTCCACGGTCGTCGACGGCGTCGTCTACAGCCGTGCGGGCGAAGCGTTCAGCGACCTGATCGACATCGACCGGATCGAAGTCTTGCGCGGTCCGCAGGGCACATTGTTCGGCAAGAACACGAGCGCCGGCGTCATCAACATCGTCACCCAGCGTCCCGGCAACGTGCTCGCCGGGTCGGTCGAAGGATCGTTCTTCACCGGCAACGGCAACGAGTATCGCACCCGCGCCGCGCTCGACATTCCGGTGAGCGAGACGATCAAGAGCCGCTTCACCGGATTCTACGGCAATTACGCGGGCAACATTCGGAACATCGCGCATGATAATCGGCGCGTGAACGGGTACGAGCATTACGGCTTTCGCGGCATGCTAGTCGCCGACGCTACGCCCGACCTGACCTTCACGCTGATCGGCGACTATCGCCGGAGCAACGACGATTGCTGCGCCGAGGTCATCGGCACCACACCGACCGCCGGGCTCACCGCCAGCGTCCTGCCCGATCGCAACGGCAACAAGTCGCGCACCGTCAACCAGGACCTGATCACGCATACCGACGAGAAGAGCTGGGGCGTTTCGCTGCAAGCCGACGCGACGCTCGGCACGCAGACGGTGACGTACATCGGCTCGTACCGCGAATACGACAATACCGAGATCCGCGACGGCGACTGGCTGCCGACCGCGTATGTCGGCGCCAACCAACTCCACGATTTCGGGCCGCAGACGAGCAACACCTTCACGCAGGAAGTCCGGATCGCGTCGCCGTCGAACCAGTTCTTCAGCTACGTCGTCGGCGCATTCTACTCGCGCGGAAACCGAACGGACGTTCCGTCGCGACGACGTCGTCTGCACCGCTACGCCGACGCCGACCGTGCTCACCCCGTGCTCGACCGCGGGCACGACGGTCACCCGGCCGACCGGCACCGCGGTGTTCGGCTCGACCTTCAAGAACCTCGCCTTTTTCGGGCAAGGGGTCTTCAACCTGACCGATCGGTTCCGCGCGATCGCCGGCGTCCGCTATACCAGCGACCAGCTCGACGTCTTCCACAGCCGCGTCACCACGCTGGCGGGGCCGGGCATCAACCCAAGCTTCGGGCCGTTCGCGGGCAAGACGACCAATACCAACTGGTCGGGCAAGGGCGGCGTGCAGTTCGACGTCACGCCGCACTCGACCAGCTACGCGACCTATTCGCGCGGCTATAAGGGGCCAGCGTTCAACATCTTCTACAATCTCGGCGCGACCGGCACCAACGTCATCGATCCGGAGACCGCGGATAGTTACGAAATCGGCCTGAAGAACACGCTGTTCGGCGGCAAGCTGGTGGTCAACCTCGCCGCCTATTACGCCAAATATCACAATTTCCAGGCCAACAACCCGGACGTGGTCGCCGGCGTGCTCGTCACCCGCTTCACCAACGCGGGCGACATCTCGACCCGCGGCGGCGAGCTCGACCTGCTCTACCGCCCGGTCCGTGATCTCAACATCTCGGGCGGGCTCGCCTATACCGACGCGCATGTCGACCAGTTCAAGATCCCGACCAACGGCTCGACCACCGGCGTCGTACCCGCGGGCACGCAACTCGGCTATGCGCCGCGGTGGAAGGGGTCGCTCGGCGGCGACTACCGGATCCGCACGGGCAGCAGCATCGACTTCACGCTGGGTGCGCAAGGCTCCTACCAGTCCAGCCAGATCTCGCAGTTCGACGCGAGCGCCGCGATCCGCGACGCGACGACGATCAAGGCGTACGGCCTGCTCGATCTCTCGGCCGGCATCGTCGACGCGAAGGATGCATTCAGGATCATACTCCAGGTGAAGAACGTGCTCGACACCAGCTTCGCTTCGTCGATCGTCAGTGGCGGGCCCGGTGGCGCCTATCGCTACATCATCCCGCGCGAGGCCGATCGCTACGCCGGCATCACCGCAAGGCTGAACTTTTGACGGAAATGGTACAGAGCCCCACCCCGGCCCCCTCGCCCGCCCAATCCAAGGCGCGCTGGGTGGTCGTGGCGCTCGTGTTCTTCGCGATCATGCTGAACTATGTCGATCGGCAGATCCTGGCGTTGTTGAAGCCGACGCTGGAACTCGAGTTCGGCTGGTCGGACCAGGATTACGGCAACATGGCGTCGGCGTTCCAGTTCGCCGCCGCGGTCGCGTTTCTGGGGACCGGCTGGTTCATCGACCGGGTCGGTCTCCGGATCGGCTTTGCGGCGGGGGTCTTCGTATGGAGCCTCGCCGGGATGGCGCACGCGTTCGTGTCGGGCGTGAGCGGATTCATTGGCGCGCGCGTTGTGCTCGGCGCGGCGGAGTCGATCGGCACGCCCGCCGCGGTCAAGTCCGCCGCGACCTATTTCGGCCCCAAGGACCGCTCGATCGCATTGGGTATCGGCAACACCGCGCCCAATGTCGGTGCGGTCATCACCCCGCTCGTCATCCCGGCGCTGGCGATCGCGTTCGGCTGGCGCGCGGCGTTCCTCGTCGCCGGTGGCCTCGGGCTGGTCTGGGTCGTCGCGTGGTTCGCGTTCAAGATGCCCGCCGCGATCGCAGAGACCGGCGGCCCCGCGCCCATCCGCTGGATCGATCTGTTCAAGGATCGCCGGACGCTCGCCATCGCGGTCGCCAAAGTGCTGTCGGATCAGGTCTGGTTCTTCATGCTGTCGTGGTTGCCCGATCTGTTCCACCGGCTGTTCGGACTCCCGCAGGGTCAGGTCGGACTTCCCGTCGCGCTCGTCTATGCGCTCGCGGCTTGCGGCGCGCTCTCCGGCGGCTGGTTGCCGACCCGGTTGATGGCGCGCGGCTGGAGCCTCGACCGTGCGCGGAAATCCACGTTGCTGCTGTACGCGCTGCTGATTCTACCGGTACCGATCGTGCTGTCGCTGCAAAGTCCGTGGACCGCGGCGCTGGTGCTTGGGCTCGGGCTGTTCGCGCATCAGGGGTTTTCGACCAACGTCTTCGCACTGACCACCGACGTCATGCCCGCGCGATCAGTCGGGTCGACGATCGGGATCGCGGCATTCTGCGGCAATATGGGGTCGATCGGGATGATTCAGCTATCCGCCTGGTCGCTCGGTCACGGCTTTGGCTATGCGCCGATGCTGGCGATCTGCGCGGTCAGCTATCTGTTGGCGCTAGGGTTCATCCAGTTGCTCATCCCGCGGATCGAACCGGCCCGGTAGAGTCGCGGCGGATCAGTTCGAACGGGACTTCGATCCGCTTCACCGCGAACTCGGCGGCGAGAAGCAGGTCGGCCGCCATGTAGCCGAGCGTCCGCGTCGGCTGGCGGATCGTCGTCAGCGCGGGCCAGACGAAGCGCGAGATCGCATCGTCGCCAAAGCCCGCGATCGACAGGTCGGCCGGCACCGACAGCCCGCGGCGGTGCGCGACGCTGAGCACGCCTGCCGCCATGTCGTCGTTCGAGGCGAAGATCGCGGTGGGCGGCAGGCGAAGCGCCAGCAGCGCCTCGGCCGCGTCGGCGCCCGACGCGAAGTCATAGTCGCCGGGGCGGACCAGGACGGGATCGAACGCGATCTCGGCTTCATCGAGCGCGGCGCGATAGCCGGCCAGTCGCTGCACGCTGGTCGCATAGCTCGCATGCCCCGAGACGAAGCCGATGCGGCGGTGGCCCAGCGCCAGCAGATGCCGGGTCATCACGGTCGCGGCGCCGATATTGTCGATGAACACCGATGCGGTGAGATCGAGGTCGGTCCCCGGCGAGACGCGGACGAACCGGACGTTGCGACGCGCCATGAGCGCCAGCACTTCGGGATAGTCGGTAGCGGGCGGCGTCAGGATCAGTCCGTCGACACCCGATCCATCGATCAGACTCTCGATATCGTCGATCAGCCGGTCGGAATCATGGTCATAGGGCTGCGCGATCATCCGCACACCATCGAGCAGGCAGCGGTCGCGGATGCCGGACTGCATCTCGTACACGTAATAGGGGCTGGGATTGTCGCAGGCGAGCGCGATCTGGAAGCTGCGATGCCCCGCCAGCGTTCGCGCCGCCATGTTCGGCCGGTATTTGAGCGTCGCGAACGCCGCCGTCACCCGCGCGCGCGTCGCATCCGACACGCGTGCTTCGTTGTTCAGGACGCGCGACACCGTCTTGATGGACACGCCGGCAAGTCGTGCGACATCGTTGATCGTTGGCCGCACGCAGTCCCCTTCCTCGCCGCCCGCGCTTCGGAAACTCCGGTCCGACATCGCCGCGGGCTTAAGGCTGTACAGTCTTCCTATCGACCTTCCAGCCGCGCACCACGAAAATCCTTCGTTCTTGTCGACCAGGGTCGTCGACCATCGGTAATAGGATTGCAGGGGCAGCCCTTGTGCGTGCCGATAACCTTACCGATCGGCGACAGCCCGCCTCGGCCCCCGGCGTTCACGCGCAGCGTCGCGACGGTTCCGGCGAGCATCAGCGCCCCCGCGACGTACAGCATCGCGCGCGCATCGCCGCCCAGCAGCGACCGGTAGAATAACGGCACGGTCAGGCTCTCGATCATCATCGGCACGACGATGAACATGTTGAAGATGCCCATGTAGATACCGAACCGCGCCGGCGGGACGGTATCGGTCAGCATGACATAGGGGTTGCCCATCATGCTCGCCCAGCCAAGCCCGATCCCGATCATCGGTAGGTACAGCCAGCCCTCGACGCCGATGCCGGGGATTGCCAGCATCGCCGCACCCGACGCGGCGAGGCACACCGCGTGGACGACGCGCGCGCCGTAGCGCTTCGTCACCGGGACCAGCATAAGCGCGCTGACGAACGCGACCGCATTGTAGAATGCGCCGATCTGCCCGACGGTCAGCGCGGCGTCGCGAAACCCCTGGCTCGCAGGATCGGCGGTGCCGTGAAGCGAACGCGCCAGCGCGAACGCGATGAACTGCCAATAGGCGAACATCGCATACCATTGGCACAGCATCGCGACGCCGAGCTGGCGCATCGCCGGCGGCATATCGCGGATCGCGGCGACGACGTCGCGCAGCGCACTGCCGAACGTGACCTTGTCGGCCTGCATCGCCGCGCGCTCCTCGGCAGACAGCGGCAGTTCGGGGACGCGGATCACCGACCAGACGATCGTCGACAGCGACAGCACCGCACCAACGAGGAAGGCGATCCGGGTGATATCGGGAATGCCGTTGGCATCGACCGCATCCTTGTTCATCCCCCACCACACCAACAGCGACGGCGCGAGATAGGAGAGCGTCTGCGCGAGACCGGTGAACGCGGCCTGGATCAGGAAGCCGGTCGGCCGCTGGTCCTCCGACAGCCGGTCGCCGACATAGGCGCGATAGGGCTCCATCGTGACGTTGTTGGCGGCATCGAGGATCCACAACAGGCTGGCGGCGACCCACAGGGCCGGGCTGTACGGCATCGCCAACAGGCACAGGCTGCACAGGATCGCGCCGACCAGGAAATACGGCGTACGCCGGCCCAGCCGGCTCGTGGTCTTGTCGGACAGTGCGCCGATCAGCGGCTGGACGAGCAGCCCGGTCATCGGTCCTGCCAGCCACAATAGCGGCATCGACGCCTCGTCCGCGCCGAGATAGCCGTAGATCGGCGCCATGTTCGCCTGCTGCAAGCCGAACGAGAATTGCAGGCCGAGGAACCCGAGGTTCATCTCGATGATGCGCGCCAGCGACAGACGGGGTTTCATGCGCGATCTCCCATGAGCCACACGGCCTGCCAGGGTGCGAGCGTCGCAGCCGCAGCACTGCCGGACAGGCGGTCGGTGCCGATATCCGACAACGGTACCGCGCGATCCGAGAAATTGAGATACACGCGATCGGTGCCGCAGCGGATCCCGAGCAGCGCGGGAACCGATGCGTCAGTCACCAGCAGGGTCGGTGCACCCGCTCCTGCACCGGCTACGCGCGCGGCGCGCAACCGGGCAAGATCGCCGGCAATCCGCGTTGCCGCGGGGCTATCGAGCGCCGACCAGTCCATCTGCGGCCGGTGAAGCCAGCGCCCCTCATGCGCCCGGTCGGGGTCGTCTCGATACGCATAGTCGTTCAGCATCCCCGCCTCGTCGCCCATGTAGATCGTCGCGACGCCGCCGCTGGCGACGGCGAGCGTGTTGAGCAACGCGATACGCCCGAACGCCGTCTCCCGCGATACGTCGTCGGTGGCCGCCTCGAGTCCGGCAAGCGATGCCAGCGTGCCGTTGGTGCCGTGCAGCACCGAACCGTCCGACTGGAACGGTACGCCGCGTGCCCAGCTACCGCCTGCACCTTCGATGAAGTGCGCGGCGTTGGTCAGCCGCGCTTCGGGATCGGAGTCGATACCGCGCAGATCGCCCAGTACCGCGCCCCAGCCGATATCGTCATGGCAGCGCGCATACGTCAGCCAGTTCGCGCCATGCGGCAAACCGCCGCTGGCATCGACGATCGCGGCGGGCAACGCCGCCGATTGCTCGGCCAACGCGACCCAGCCGGCGACCATCAGCGAATTATTGTAGACGAGATGGCATTCTGGTTCGAACCCCTCGCCCTCGTCCGCGCCGAAATAGGGCGGCACGAACGCGGTCGGCACGATCGCCTCGGCCTTGAGCAACGTCGCCGGCGCGACGATGTCGAGCGCAGCGCGCAACGCGCGGACGATGAAATGCGATTGTGGCAGGTTGCGGCAATCCGTCCCCGCCTGCTTCCAAAGGAACGCAGTCGAATCGAGCCGGAACGCCTCGAACCCGTGATTGGCGAGTCGCAGCATCGTGTCGACCATCGCCAGCATGACCTCGGGGTTCGCCCAGTTCAGGTCCCACTGGAACGGGTAGAACGTCGTCCAGACTTCGCCGCCCATCTCGGGCACATGCGTGAAATTTCCCGGCGCGGTGGTCGGGAATACCTGCGGCAATACGGCTTCGCGCGCCGCCGCCTCGGCCTTGTCGAGGACGATGTAATAGTCGCGGTAGTGCGGATCGCCGGCCTTGGCCTTCAGCGCCCAGACATGGTCGTCCGCGGTGTGATTGAGCGCGAGGTCGACGCACAGGCTGATCCGGCTGGCACGCAGGCGGCCGCAGAGCGCCTCGACATCCGCCATCGTCCCGAGCGTCGGTTCGATGCTCAGATAATCCGCCACCGCAAAGCCGCCGTCGCTGTCGCCGGTACGCGCCTTCAACAACGCGAGCAGGTGGAGATACCGGACACCCAACGTATCGAGATACTCGACCTTTTGGGTCAGGCCGGACACGGTTCCGGCAAAGCGATCGACATAGGTCGAATAGCCGATCATGTCGGGCGCGACGAACCAGTCGCGATCGGCGATACGCGCGACGTCGAGCGCCTGCATCACCGCCGGACGCTCGGCCATGCGGTCGCGGAGCACGGCGCCGATCCGCGACCACAAGGCGTCGACGTCGTGCGAGGCGCCGTACAGCCGCTCGAGCTGACGACGCAGCGTGGTACCGTGCTGGCGCAGTCGGGTGTCCAGATCGGACGATGTGGTGGCCATGACGGTCACGCCCCCGCACGAGACGGGCGGCGCCTGCCGGACCGAAGTCCCGGCATGACGCCCGGCATGACGGGTGCGAGGCTGTCTGCTGTTCCAATCCGTCCACCTCGTATTCGCGCGGCAGGACATCGCCCGTGCCGCGTTTGTCTCCTGATGGCCCCGGATGCCGTCCTTGGCATCCGGGGCCACGGCCTGTCACCAGAACTTCAGGCCGATCGTCGCGCTGATGTTGCGGCCGGGGAATGCCCGCGCGGTGTTGATGCCGTTCGTCGGCAGCGTGTCGGTCGCCAGCCCCAGCTCGGTGATCGCCAGTACGTTGAACAGATTCTGCGCATTGACCGAGACATGGACCGCAGGCGTGATCGCATAGGATGCGAACGCACCGGTCAGGACATAGCCTGGCATCTTCAACTGGTTGAGATCCGACGCATAGGATGACGTCGTGCCGATGACGTTGGCGCCAACGGTCAACTTGTCCACGACGATCGACGGCGATGCCTGGAAGATCAGGTCCGCCTGGCGATATGGCGTATTGCCGTTCAGCGCCGGGGTCAGCTCGCTCTCGATGATGCGCGCGTGCGTGTAGGTGGCGCCGCCGGTCAGGTGGAACACGCCGTAGTCGACGCCCGCTTCGAGCTCGACGCCGTAGGAGCGGTAGCGATTGTTGATCGTGCGCTGCTGCGGGATGATGATCTCGTTCGATTCCGCAGTCGTCGCGCGGAAGCCGGTGACGTTGGCGAAGAACGGACCCGAGCGGAACTTCACGCCCGCCTCCTGCTGATTGACGAAATTCACCGCGACGTCGTCGGCGATGCTGCCGTCGTCACGGACACCGCCGCCGAACAGCACGCGATCCGCGTTGAAGCGCGCACCGCGGCTGACGCGGGCGAACAGCGCGAGATCGTTCTTGATCTCGTAGTTCGCGCCGACCGACCAGGTGAAATAGTTCTTGCGGTAGTTCACCGGCTTGGCGGCGGACAGGCTGACGACTGGGACGGTCTGTTCGGGAACCTGGATCACGCCATCCTGATTGACGTCGAGCACGGTCAGCGCGTTCGACGCGTAAATGCCCTTCGCCTTCGAGCTGTTGTAGCGGACGCTGCCGTCGAGGTTGAGACGACCGGTCTTCCACGTCGCCGCCAGATACGGCGCGTCGATGGTGTAATCGACATCGTAATAACGCTGGCAGCAATTGCCGTACACCGGCTCGCCATAGGCGATCAGCCCGTTCTGCGTGATCGGCTGGCCTGCCGCGTTAAAGACGTCGAGCAGCGCGGGCTCGTTGCCGTTGACCTCCTGCAGATAGCTGTTCCAGTGCCAGTCCATCTTCACCGCCTGGCGCGACTTGAAATAGCCTGCTGTGAGCGAGCCCGTGCCGAGGCTGCCACCGTTGATGTCCTTGCCGATCGTCAGGATGTTGGTGATGTTCGTGAAGTCTTCGAGCGTCGCATTGAACAGCAGCGAGTTGCTGGCCAGGCCGTTGCCGTTCAGCGCCGCCGGGTTGGCGATCGTCTGACCGGCATTGGGACCGGTGGCATAGCGCAGCGTGGCGCCCGCGCCGCCGATCGAGTTCGCGAACGACGCGGCGGTGTTCACGTTTGCTGCGTAAGGCGAGGTGAAGCCGCCCGAATTCTTGGCGTAGTTAAACTTGTCGTCGAACGTCCAGCCGCCGCCGAGATCGAACGACGCTTCGCCGCCGATGCCGCGCACCTTGGTCCGATAGCCATCGGCGATATCGGTGCGGATACGGCGACCGTTCAGGCCGACCGACAGATCCGAGCGGAAGTTCGGCGACTGGAGCGTGTCGCTCTTCGGGTTGAAGTTCGCGAACGCACCGAATTTGGGATCGCTGTTCGTGCCGGTGTTGCTGACCGGGACCGGGATATAGACCGGTGCCTTGTCGTCGAGATACTTGGCGTTGATCCGGACGAAGCCGTTCGAGAAGGTGCGCGTGACGTTGGCCTTGATCTGACCGCCCTTCTCAGCGTTGTAGCCGATGTCCTTCACGCCGTCGCCGATCCGGTAAAACCCGCCGACATGGAAGCTCCAGTCGTCGCCGATCGGTGCGCCGTAATCGGCGTCGATCCGGGTCCGATCGAAATCGATGCCCTTGGTCAGCGAGATGTTGCCGCCCGCGGTCTTGCCGGTCTTGCTGATGAAGTTGATGATCGCGCCCGGCGCGTTGCTGGTGAAGGTCGATGCCGAGCCGCCACGGACGACCTCGACGCGCTGGACGTTGTTGTCGGGGCGCACGAATGCGTCCGCGGTTGCAAAGGCGATGTCGCCGAAGTCGAGGACGGGCAGACCGTCTTCCTGAAACTGGACGAACTTGGCGCCGCCGCTGGCGACCGGCAGGCCGCGCACCGCGATGTTGGCATTGCCTTCGCCGCCGGACGCTTCGGAGCGCAGACCGGGGATGTTGCGGACCAGATCGGCGCTGCCGAGTGGCGCGGCCTGGGCGATCTGCGTCGCGTCGAGCGCGCTGACCGTGATGCTGGTGGTGAGACGACGCTCGGGGCGCGAGGTGCCGGTCACGACGATGTCGTTGCCGGCCTCGGCGGTGTCCGTGGTGGTTTCGGCAACCGGCGCAGGCGCCGATGCGGGCGCGACCTGTGCGGCGGCGGCAAAGGGCAAAACCGTGCCGAGCGCTGCGCCGACGAGCCAATAGGATGCTGTCTTCATATACCCTCTCCTGCAGGATCCGCCGTAACCGCGGACTGATATTCAGAGCCGGTATGCGCCAATGCAATGGATTGCAACAATCGATTGCGGTGGGGTGATCAAACGTTTCTGGTGTGACTTTTTCGCATCATTATTACTGGCAGTAGGCGGCGGTCAGGCTGAATCGCGCAGGATGAGATCGGCCGGCATGACGACCGATGGCGCGTCTTCGCCCCCCAGTCGGGCAAACAACGAGGCGATCATCGCCGATGCACCCTCCTGAATGTCCTGGCGCACCGTCGTCAGCCGCGGGACGATCGTGCTGGCAAGCGGCAGATCGTCAAACCCGATCACGGGCAGGCCGCCCGGCACGGCAATGCCGCGGTCCGCGAGCACCCGGATCGTGTGCATCGCGATGACGTCCGACGCAGCGGCGATGCCGTCGATCCTGCCGCGGAGACGATCGAGATGGCCCGCGATTTCGTCCGACATCACATCGGACGCCAGATGGGTGGCGCATTGGATCGGTTCGCCCAGCCCGGCCTCCTGCGTCGCCTGTCGCAGCCCGGCGTACCGCTCGCTCAGCTCGAGCGTGCGGATCTCGCCGAAGAACGCGATCTGGCGACATCCGCGTTCGATCAGCCGTCGTCCCGCACGCAGTCCACCAGCGCGGTTATCGACGCCGACGGCACAATGATGCTGGCCTTCGATATGGCTGCCCCAGACCACCAGCGGGCGATAGCGCTGCGCCACCCGCTCGATCGCCTCGAACTGGTCCGACTGCCCGATCAGCAGCACGCCGTCGAGCATGCCGGAGTCGACGATCCGCTCGAGCCAGTCGTTCGCATCCGGGATAACGCGCGACAACATGATGTCGTACCCGGCTTCGGTCAGTGCGTCGGCAAGATGCCCCAGGATCGCCATGAAGAACGGATCGGAGACGTGCTGGCGGCGCTCATGGCCGAGCGGCACGACGACGCCGATCACGTTGGTCTTCTGCGTCCGCAATCGGCTCGCCATCTGATTGAGGCGAAAATCATGCTCATGCGCCAAGGCCTGGATACGCGCCCGCGTTTCCGGGTTGACGAGCGGATTGTCCGCCAAGGCGCGCGATACCGTCCCCGGGTGCACACCCGCCAACTTGGCAAGATCGCTGATCGTTCGTGGTTTGGTCGACGGAATGATGGGGTCGGTCATCCCGTCTTATACAAACGCCTCTCCGAGCAACCCAACTGAAAACGGGTACCCGTGGTTCATGCCGTCCCCGCGGTTCCTTGAACCATCACGCGGACCGCGGCGAAGCGCTGGATCACACGGCATCGTCCAGGCTGAACCGGTCCGCATCCTCGTCATACGCGAACACCTCGGCATAGCGGCCCCAATGCGTCACGGTCCGCAAGGTCTCGTCCGCGTAGTCCTCCGACATATGATCCTCCAGCTCGTCGCGGAACCGGCGCGCGGGCGCGACATGCCCGCTACGCTCGTCGAGAATCCGGCGGATGTGCTGCGCGAGCGGGACATGCGCGAGCAACGCCTGCGCGAACAGCGCTTTCCGCGCGTCGACATCGACCTGCGCATAGCGTCGCGCCGCCGGCGTCAGTAGGATATCGGCCCCCTGCAACTCGGCGAACCGCAGCAACTGGAGCGTCTCCGCCATCGGGAAAAGATCGTCGACCTCCAGCTGGAGCTGGTCGGCGAGATCGGCCATCGCCGCGCGGCCGTCGAACGGGCTGGCGTCGACTTCCTCGATCAGTCCGGCGAGCGCATTGGTCGAGACGCGAGGCAGCACCATCTGGATGCCGGTGCCGGGGAACAGCCCGTCGCGGACCGGCTCGGCCGGCGCGCGCGGTCATCTGCGCGTAGATGTCGTCGACCAGCTTGCGGAAGGCGGGATCGA
Source organism: Sphingomonas sp. LR55 (assembly GCF_036856015.1). Taxonomy (NCBI): domain Bacteria; kingdom Pseudomonadati; phylum Pseudomonadota; class Alphaproteobacteria; order Sphingomonadales; family Sphingomonadaceae; genus Sphingomonas; species Sphingomonas sp. LR55. The sequence goes on along the minus strand of NZ_JASPFO010000001.1, from coordinate 973,740 downwards.
GCCGGTCGCGTGGCTGCGGCAGGTCGACCTTGATCTCGGCGGCGACGCGGCCGGGGTTGGAAGAGAAGACGAGGATGCGGTCGCACATCAGCACCGCCTCCTCGATATTGTGCGTGACGATCAGGATCGACTTGATCGGCATCCGCCCCTCTGCCCACAGATCGAGCAGGTCGGTGCGCAACGTCTCCGCGGTCAGCACGTCGAGCGCGGAGAAGGGCTCGTCCATCAGCAGCAGCGACGGATTGACGACGATCGCGCGCGCCAGCCCGACGCGCTGGCGCATCCCGCCCGACAATTCCTTGGGATAGGCGTTCTCGAACCCGTCGAGGCCGATCAGGTCGATCGCCGCCAGCGCGCGGGTGCGGCGCTCGTCCGCCGGAACGCGCTGCGCTTCCAGGCCGAGCTCGACATTCTGGAGCACGGTCAGCCATGGGAATAGCGCGAAGGTCTGGAAGACCATGCTGATCGTATGCGCAGGCCCATCGGGTACGTCGGCGAAGTGCACGCGGCCCTCGTCCGGCCGGATCAGCCCCGCGATCGAGCGCAGCAACGTCGACTTGCCCGAGCCCGAGCGACCGAGCAGCCCGACCACCTCGTCCTCGTGCAGCGTCAGGCTGACATCGTCGAGCACCGGTGCGCCGCCATCGCCGCGGCCATAGCGATGACTGACATGCTCGACCCGAACGAGCGGGCGGCTGGCCGGAGCGCGGAGGAATGCTGTTGCCATGTCTTGTCCTTTCGACATCAGGCGAGCCGGAGACGGCGTTCGGCAAAGGCGTACATCGGACGCCAGACGAGCCTGTTGAAGGCGATCACGAACATCGACATCACCGCGATGCCGAGCGCGACGCGGGGATAGTCGCCCGCCTCGGTCGCCTTGGCGATGAACGTGCCGAGCCCGTGCGCCTCGACCTTCTGCGTCCCCCACGAGACCGCTTCAGCGACGATGCTGGCGTTCCACGATCCGCCCGACGCGGTCAGCGCGCCGGTGACGTAATAGGGAAACACGCCGGGCAGAGCGACCTGTCGCCACCATTGCCAGCCGCGCACGCCGAACATCCCCGCCGCCTCGCGCAGGTCGGTCGGGATCGCGCTGGCGCCGGCGATGACGTTGAACAGGATGTACCACTGCGTGCCCAGGATCATCAGCGGCGACAGCCAGATGTCGGGCGACAGCCGCCAGTGGACGATGCCGATCACCGCGAACGGGAACAGGACGTTGGCGGGGAACGCCGCGAGGAACTGCGCGACGGGTTGCAGGCGCTCCGCCCATTTGGGGTTGAGGCCGATCCAGACGCCGATCGGCACCCAGACGAGGCTGGCGAGTGCGATCAGCACGACGACCCGCAGCATCGTGATGCAGGCCAGCCCGAACACCGCGACCGCATCGCTGAGCCGCAACGTCGCGAAGACATAGCGTCCCGCGAGCCAAAGCGCGGCGACCACCGCGATCAGGACCACCGCTTGCCATAGCCGCTCAACCACGATGCTCGGTTCGCGGACGCTGCGCTCGCGCGGGCGCGCCCTGCCCCGGTCTAGCGTCAGCAGCAGCTGGCCAAGCGCGGTGACCGGCGCGAACAGCACGGGCAGCAGGCGCGTGCGGCGGAACAGGTCGTAGGCCCAAGATTGCGGCCGCTCGGTGCTGGCGGTCTGTTCGAACCGAAAGCGATCCGCCCAGGCGACGACCGGCCGGAAGACGAGCTGATCGTACAGCAGGATGACGATCCCCATCGCCAGCACCGCCAGCCCGATCGCGGTGAAGTCCTTGCGGGCGATTGCGAGTGCGAGCCACGAGCCGACGCCGGGCAGAGTCACGGTCGTGTTGCCGACCGTGATCGCTTCGGATGCGACGACGAAGAACCAGCCGCCCGACATCGACATCATCGCGTTCCACACCAGCGACGGAGTCGCGAACGGCAGGTCGAGCCGGAGGAAGCGCCGCACCGGCGACAAGGCGAAACCGCGCGTGACCTCGTCCAGGTCGGACGGCACCGAGCGCAGCGACTGGTAGAAGCTGAACGCCATGTTCCACGCCTGGCTGGTGAAGATCGCGAACACCGCGGCCAGCTCGACGCCCAGGATCTGGCCGGGGAACAGTCCCATGAAGGCCGTGACGGTAAAGGTCAGGAACCCGAGGATCGGCACCGATTGCAGGATGTCGAGCATCGGCACGATGATCTGCCCGGCGCGGCGGCTACGCGCCGCCAGCGTCGCGACCACCAGCGTGAAGACGAGACTCGCCGCGAGTGCCGCGAACATCCGGATCACGGTGCGCAGCGCGTAATAGGGCAGATACCGCGGATCGAGCGTCACCGGCTCGACGCGCAGGCGCGACAAAGGCTCGGCCACGCCCTCCGCGCCGCGCACCAGCAGCGCGGCGATGCCGATCAGCAGCACGAAGGCGATGACGTCGGCGCGATTGGGCTGGGTCAGCCGGAGGATGCGCGAGAACGAGCGGACCCGGCCGCCGGTCGCTACCGTATCAGTCACGACGCGATCCCTCCCCACCGACGGGACGCGCTAGCGTCGCCGCGTGACAGGCGTGCGTCATGCCGACGGCTCGGTCACGGCGCGGGCTCCGCTCGCCGGCCACCCACGCAGGATGCGGCCACGGTGGAGCGGTGCTGCGGCAAGCGCAGCGTGGATGGCACGATCATGCTGGATCGTGCGGAAAACTACGTTGGTCATCAGGCGTCTCTTCCGGGCTCGTGGGCCGAGTCCGGGACAGACGCTCAGCCGGATCGCACTCGCGATTCGTGAACGGCGTGCCCGAACCCGGGACGTCCAGCCGTGATCGTCAGCAGGGCAGAGCCTCTACTGTCGCCATCGCCGGACAAGGGGGTAGATCGGGGTTTCATGTGCGTCCTGTTCGTTACCGGTGCCGCGATTGCGCCACCTGCCGGGCGCCCTTGGCGTCGCGACGAGCGCCCGCTATACCCTAGGGGGTATAGATCAAGAGGGTGATGCATTTCGGCCATGAGTCATGTCGAAAAAGAGAAGAAGAAGCTGCTCAACCGGCTCAAGCGGCTGAAAGGACAGATCGAAGCGCTCGAACGCGCGATCGAGGAAGACCGGGAATGCGCGCGGGTGCTGCAACAGGCGACCTCGTGTCGCGGTGCACTCGACGGGTTCATCGCCGAGGTGATCGAGGATCATATCCGCGAGCACATGATCGACCCCGCGACCGCGCGTGACGACCCGCGCACAGTCGCGGCCGAGGAGCTGGTCGAGATCGTCCACGCCTACCTCACCTGATCACGCCACCCCTTCAAGCCGCGAACTCCTCGGGCAGATAGCGATCGGCGACGATCTCGAACCGATCGCCATCGACCAGCACCTGCGGGCTGAGTGCGCGGCAGTTGTAGGTCGACGCCATCGCCGCGCCATAGGCTCCGGTAGCGTGCAGCACGGCGAGGTCGCCGCGGCGGACACGGTCGATGTCGCGCGCGACTGCGAACACGTCGCCGCTTTCACAGACCGGGCCGGCAATGCTCGCGACCATCCGCTCGCCGTCGGGCATGACCGCTTCGAACCGGTGAAAGGCATCGTACAGCGCCGGCCGCGCAAGGTCGTTCATCGCGGCATCGACGATCACGAAGGGATGGTCGGCGCCCGGCTTTACCCAGATCACCCGCGTCAGCAGCACGCCAGCGAGCCCGGCGACCACCCGCCCCGGCTCGAACGTGAGTTCGACATCCCAGTCGCGCGTGACCCGCGCGACCATCGCGGCATAGGCGTCGAGCGTCGGAACGACGTCGTCGGCGCGGTAGGGGATGCCGAGGCCGCCGCCGAGATCGACGCGGCCGACGACATGACCGCGCGCGCGCAAGTCCGCCACTAAGCGGCCGATCCGATCATAGGCCTCTTCCAGCGGGGCGAGATCGCGCAACTGGCTGCCGATGTGCAGAGCGACCCCGACCAGATCGAGACCCTCGAGCCGCGACAGGCGATCGTACATCGCGGGGACGTCGGTGATCGCCACGCCGAACTTGTTGCCGCGCCGCCCCGTCGAGATCTTGGCGTGCGTGCCGCCATCGACGTCGGGATTGACGCGCAGCACCGCGGTCGCCCGCCTGCCCTGCGCACGGGCCAGCGCGGCGAGCACCTGTCCCTCTTCCTCCAGTTCGATGTTGAACTGACCGACGCCGGCAGCGAGTGCGTTGGCGAGTTCGCGATCAGTCTTGCCGACGCCCGAGAAGACGATGTCCGACGCCGCGATCCCCGCGTCGAGCGCGCGCCGCATCTCGCCGCCCGAGACGATGTCAGCGCCGAAGCCGCATCCGCCCAGCAGGTGTAGCACTGCGCCGTTCGGGTTCGCCTTGACGGCAAACGCGACGCGCACGCGTGGCAGGATCGACAGCGCCGCCCTGAACCGCTGTGCAGCATCGCGCAGCGCGGCGGCGGAGTAGACGTGGACGGGCGTGCCCACCGCTTCGGCGATGACGGGCAGCGGCACGCGCTCGGCGAACAACACGCCGTCCCGCAGACTGAAATAGGTCATGGGTTTTCGGTGTCCGGTATCAGGAGTAGGGCGGATCGGCGCGCCGGCGGGTGCGACGAAGGCGCACGGCATGGATCGCTTCGGCGGTGTGTCCGTGGCCATGCCGTTCGGCGCGCAGCACCACCGCCACGCGCTTGCCGTTGATCATTAACGTCAGGCCGAGCAACGCGATCGGAAACACCAGCATCGCCAGCGCCGACCCGTTCATCGCCGCGGCCACGCCGCAAGCTCCGGCTGCCATGACCAGCCCAACCGTACGCCACGCAATATCACGCCTGGTCATGCCGCGATGTCCTGATCATGCGAACTGGCCTGATCGTCGATGACGATCCGCCCGGCCTTGCACAGCGCAAGCCGCGCATCAGGCTGCCGCGCCCGCGCGGAGCCGTGGCAGATCACGATATCGGCGGGCAGGTCCTGCTCGTCGTGCAAGGCCGTGATCATGTCCGCAAATTCGAAATCCAGGCCGATCGCAGGGTCGACGACGCGAAGCGCGGCGGACCGCGCGCGGCCGATCAACAGCGGCGATCGGTCGATGCCGTGTCCCTCGATCGCGGTAAAACCAAGCCGTCGCGCCTCCGCCAGGGCGTGCAACAGTAGCGTCCCGGCACCGCATTGGGCATCGACGATGCGCACCGCGTGTCGGCCATTCGTCCGCAATGCCGACAGCGCGGCCTCGATCTGGGGCCAGCGCGGGTCCTGCACGGCGGCCTTTGACGGGTGCCGCGACGTGTTACCGCCGATCGCCGTCCGCAACCGGACGGGAAGAGCATGAACGTTCATCGCAATCTCCCGATCAAGCCGCACGTGGCAGCGCCCGCTCGTCGCGACCGACGAGGGCAAAGGACACGAGCGGCGTCAGCGGCAGGTCGGCGATCTCGACGCTCGCATGGTAGATATCCCGTTCGGCCTGCGCGTAGCGCATCGCCGCGCCGTAGGAGATGAAGCGGCCTTCCAGGTTGCGCCTGCTGTCCTGGACCAGCCAATGGCCCGCGCGATCCTGGCCGACATAGATGACAAGCCCGGTAGGATCGGGCTCCGATATGGGTTCAGACGACATCTCGCCTCGGTACCTTTCGTATCGCGAGCGTCCTGCCCGCCCCCGGGATTTACGAGGTACGGCATAGCGCTTCGAGATCGATCCGCGCCGATCGCATAGTACCAGCATAGTATTCCGCGGAGGTGGGGCGGCAGTCGATCTAGCGGGCTCGACCCTGCGCCAGGCGGTCGTGATTCGGCGGCGTTAAAATCGCCATTTGAAGGTGACGGCGGCGGCGGGCGTCGTGGCTACCGGACTTGTCTGCTGGATCGCGTGGAGGGTGGTCTCGGCTTTCAGGGGGCCGGTGAATTCCGCGCGAACGGGCTTCGCCACAAAACCCCGTACATCGCCGAGCCAGATATCCATCCCCTTCGGCGCGCACACGACGACGTCATCGGAACCGGTTCGATCCGCGCAGGTCACTTCTTTGGGACGAACCTTGGCGAGGTCGAATTCCAGCGCGAGGGGAACAACCGTGTGTGACCCGGCCGATGCAGCGATGGCCATGACGATCAGATCGCCCACCATGTCGACCTCCTTTCTTAAGTCCCGAAAAATTCAGAGACCGTCGCAGCCGGTCTTGGATGCCTCGGCAATCGATGTCCGCAGCGCGCTCCCGTCACCCGCCATCGGAGCAAGATCGGGCGATTCCACCCGGACATGGCGAACCCCGGCTCGCCATTGCTGACGCCACCAATGGTTGCCCGCCTGTGCATCGATCGCTGGAAGACGGGTCTGCGCGCGTCGCAATAATGCGCTGGGCGGGATCAGCGCCCTGCCCGCGGCAAAAGCGTGAGAAAGGTCCTTGGCCAGTTCGACGTTCTGGACTTGGCCCATGGCGCTGGTGCGCCGGTCGAGATCCTGGATCAGATCGCGCTGTGCCGCGTCCCATTCTTGATCGGAGAAGCCGCCACTATCAAGAGCGCACCTCACCCGGGCCAGACCGGCAATGGCGGGGTGCCATGCGTTGCCCACGAAATTGTCCCAGAGCATGATCAACCGATGACCCTGCTCACCATTCTCGATGTAGAGCCCAACCTTGCCCGGTGGACTGTCTGGTTGCATTGCGCTCAGCCGGGTATCGACCGCACGGACCACCAGCATCTCCAGCAGCATAGCGTCGATCTGTTGTCCGCGGGTCGGCAGCGGCGGAGCCGTCGGCATCACCACCGTCATCAGCGCGGTCCTTCGCCCCTGGGGCAGCGCTGCAACGCTGATCGGTGCGATGCGGTCGGATTGAAGCGCTGGCACGGCGACATGCGCGGTAGCCTGCCCGGCGTGCCGCCAACTGCCGAAATGCTCGCGGATCAGCGCCTTCGTCTTTACCGGATCGATGTTTCCGACGATCACGATCATCATGTTCTCCGGCTGGTATAACCGCTGATAGAGAGCCCTGATCGTGGCGATGCTTGCTGTCGGTACGTCGTCCGAATTCTGGGCGTCGATCACGTCAGTCGGAGAGCCAGGTGCGACGGCCGCGATATACCTGGCGTAGATGTCGTTCCCGAGCGTTTTTTCGGCCATTTCACTGGTCACGTCCGCGCGCTGATCGTCCACCGCGTCCGCACGGAACGTCAAGTCGGTCGCCACCTCGCGGAATAGTCCCAGCAGCGTGTCGAGATCGGTCATCCTGGTCGTTCTTGTCGAGACGAAGTAATTGGATTCCCGCCAGCTCGTCGTCGCGGCGGAGGGCGCGGGAAAGGTCAGTGGCAAGCCGACTTTTGGAAAATGCCGAAGTTCGTCGGGCGCATTGATTGTCGGGCTGGTGAAGACGAGATGTTCGATCAGGTGGGTGAGCCCGCGTTCGCCCGGGCGGCGTTCCTCGATGAAGCCACCCTCGTTCCGCATTAGCACGCCGATGCCGGGTTCGCCCCCGCGCCGGGGCAGAATAGCGAAGCGCACGCCGTTCTTCAGGCGTCCGGTCATCACCGGCTGCCAATCGGCCGAAGACGATCGCGTCACGCTCGCCTGCGCCATCGTCTCGGGGACAGCGAGGCTACGGCGCTCGTTCGCCTGTGCAACGGTCGCGGCAAGACTAAATAGGCCCAAGCGCAATGGCACCGTCGAGACGTTCCTGAAACGCACGCCTGATCTCCCGCACCTATCCGAACGCCGCGTGACATCGGATTTTAGGGATGATGCGGGGCATTTGCGGCAACACGGTGGCGCCAGTCGTGACGTGCGCGACCAGCGGTATTTTACTGGCATACGACATCGAACCAAGGTGATCTTCCGTTGATCGGCGCGCTGCTACCGGGACGTTTGTCTAGCGGTCCTAAATCCCCAGCCGGACGACTGCCCTGAAGGTCAAAAGAGTTTGCGGAGCGACAGGACTACACTGCGGCCGACGGCATCGAGCAGATCCGGCTGATAACGATAGGGAACGGAGCCGCTCGCATCACGCACTCGTTGACGCGCATCGGTAATGTTGGCGACTTCGAGCTTGAAGCCGAGATGCCGGGTCCAGTTCTGGTGCGGCAGAAAATGGTGGATGCTCAGCGAACCGCTGAGATTGATCTTGCACAGAGGCGCGAATGTGAGGGTCGATGCGGCGACCGTCCCGCGAACGGTGGCCCGGCCGGTGCAGTAGAAGTCGAACGTGCCGCCATTGCCGAGATAGCTCAAACCCCCATAGCCATAGCCGGCCAGTCGCTGCGTCGTGCCACCCGACAGCGTGTCACCGGCCAGCAGGTCGAGCATCGGCGCCCCCGGCCTGAGCGCGATCCGGTCGGCAAAGCGGACCGTCGGGCCGATCCCGCCGTAGAAGGTCGGGCGGTCGGGCGGCCGACCATCCGGCGTCGTGGGAGGCTTGGCGCGACCGAGCTGGCCGTTGGCGGCGAGTGTGACGTTCAGCGTCCGCTGACGCTCTCGGAAGACGTTGGTCGGACGGAAAGCGACCGATACCAGTGCGCCGGCGCCATCGCGGACGAACAGGTCGGGCAGCGCCGCCTGGATGGCCGGGGTGAGCGCGTAGACGGTCTGGATGCCATCCCGTATCTCGGTTGCCGCGTAGGTTGCGCCGATCCGAAGCTCGCTCTTGGTGAACGGTTTGACGGTCGCGCCGATCGAACGCGTCCGGCGACGCTCCGCGGACAGCGCCGGGTTGCCGCCCAGAAACAGCGTGACGAGCGTCGAGCGGCCGGTAGCGAAGTCGAACAACGAGACCTGTAGCGCCGAAATCTGCGGCCCGGCAAGCTGGTCCAGCGTCGGCGCAACGGCCGACCGTTTGAACTGCGCCAACAGCTGCAGACCGGTGAACGGCGCCCAGTTCACGCCCAGCGTAGAGTCCGATAAAGTGCCGAAACCGCCGACGTGGCGGACGCTGGCGGAGGTGTTGGCCGACAGCTCGCCGATCCAAGGCAGGACATCCTCACGGCGTGATGCGATCGGCAGGTCGAGCGCCACTGCGCCCTCGACCCGGCTGCGATCAAAGGCGATCGCGGAGGGCGTGGCGCCGCGCGTCCTGCTGTCCGTACCGATCTGCTCGCCCTCGACGGTGGCGGTTAACGTGACGCGGCCCGCGGGGAGGCGCAACGGGCGGTTGGTCGCAACGAATTTGGTCCCGGCACCATAGGTCGATTGCACGGTATGATCGACAAGCCGGGTGGCAAGGAGCGCGGAATCGAACGGCCGGAACGGATCGGCGCCGGCGGCAATCGCGGCATTGGCGGCGGTGATGTCGATCGCCTTGGCGACGATGCCGTCCCGGTGCTGCATATCGAGCGTACCGGTCCAGTCCCATTGCCAGCCCCGCCATGCGCCACGCACCACGGTACCGGCATGAAGCGTGGTGATATCGGTGCGCTGGCTGAGCGGCGGCGCCTCGACGAGGTAGCGCTGGAGCAGCACGTCCCGGCTGAACGGTGAATACGGATTGCCACTAGGCAGCACGAACGTCGCGCTGGCGGGGCCGAACACGGTCCGCTCGCGACTATGGTCCGCGGTCAGCGTCAGAGAACCGGACAGCGTTCGACCGATCCGGTTGGCGATCACCGCTTCGCCGTGGATCGTGTCATTCGAGGGTGCGAGCGTACGAAGCGGCGACAGATCGAACAGCCGCGGCTGGTTTGCGTGCGCCGCAAAACTGTCCAGTCCAACCATGCCGACCGATAGCGGCCCCGCCGGCACCGGGACGATCGTCACGACCTGCCCCGCCAGTGCGGACAATGCCGGGTCGATCTCACCCCCTGCCAGCACACCGGTGATGTTGCCCTTCGCATCAAACGGCACGTCCGGATCGGGCAGGACGCGACGCCGCGATTGCAGCAGCGCATCGGTGTGACGCGCATCCAGCGACAGAGTCAGGCGACCGTCGCCGCGCAGCCGCGTGAAATCGAGATGCGCGTTGGCATTGTCGGCACCACCGCGTGTCGACGTACCATCGGCCTGCTTCAACGACAGTTGGCGAAACCGGCGCTTGGTGATGAAGTTCACGATCCGCCGGGTCGGTGGATAACCATATTGAAGCGCGACCGGCTCCGGAAACACCTCGACCTTCTCGATCGCTTCCGGCGGCAGATTGCCGATTTCCTGATATCCCGACACGCGTTGCGCATTGAGCAGGAAGATCGGCTCCTGCCCGTCGCCCGATTGCGTCACCCCGCGAATGGTACGCAGCAGTTCATCGATCGAGGTCGCGCCGGTGGCGGCTATCGCCCCCGCATCCAGCGTCGCCAGCGGCTGGATCGCGGTGTCGACCTGCCCGCGTCGGCCGACGACAATGATATCGTGACGCGTATCCAATGCATCGGGCCGGGCGGGTGTTGCATCGGGATCGGCGTTGACCGGCGCATTCGGAAGCGCTCCGGACTGGCAAATACCCGCCACCGACCAGTTGAATGCGAGAACCGCTAGAGAAAGACGACCAGCCCGTAGAGTATCGCAATATATCCTGTCGGGTGATCTCACGGGTTCTTCACCTTGATGAGGTTGCGGTAATCGGCGACACCAAGCGGATCAACTATACCCGGAATCGTACTGCGTATTCGCGGTGTCTCGATCTATGCACCATTGCCACCGCACGAGCACCAGGATCGCAACATGCTGCGCGACAAACGCCAGGATCGGCAGCGCCATGCGGGTCTCATCGAACCCGAGCAGCGCAACGAATACTATCAGGGTCAGTGTCGCCGCCGCGGTGAACCGCTCAAGCGCCGCAACGCGGTCCCAGTTACGGTCCAGGATCGCCCAGGCGATGAGAACACTCGCGCCGGCCAGCAGGAACACGGCTAGCGACAGTGACGATGCCGCCGCTCGGTTGCCGTCGTCGAGAAGAGTCGGGCGCGCACCACCGAATGACAGGATACCAACGACGTCGTAATGCCCAAAATCCAGATACGGGAAGCCGACAATCGCGCCAATCGTCAACACGGCGGCGAGGGGAAGGATCAGGCCGACCGCGAGCGCGTAACTCGTCAGCGCGAAGCGCCCGTCCGGGTCGGTGAGCATCATCCGCCACGCGCCGTGCAGGCAGCCAAGCGCAAAGGACAACGGCTTGCCATCGGCGATCGACGCCTCGAACTCGCCCTGCATCGCAAGCCCCCAATCGCGACGACGAACACCGACGCAGCGGATCGCGATTTTCATCAGGCATCGGGACAGCGCGACAGTCATATCCGGAGCATTTCCCCGACGGGTTGCGCACGGTCATTCCCGATCGAGCGCGCAAGCGATACTCCCGCGGCGGTCAGGCGATAGACGTGACGCGGCGGCCGCCCGGCCTGTATCGGTTCGCGCCACTCGGCCTCCGACAATCCCTGCTCCGTCATCCGTACGAGCAACGGGTAGAGCGTACCCGACGAGATGCCGGTATCCTTCATCAGGTCATACCCATGCCGCCAGTGCTGAGGATGATCCGCCATCGCCGCGAGTAGCGTGAGCATCTGTTTCGAGGGTCGTCGATCACGCGTCATTCGCTTTTTCAACATATGTAGAGTTAAGAGTCAACGGTGATACGGTTCAGCTGGCTGATGATGATTGGATTGGGTTTGCGCGGTCCCCGATGTTCATGACCGCGACGCGCAAAGTGCGAGCGAATTGATCGAGATTGCCTTCCTTGCGGCAACCCGAGGGAACGGACACGGTCCTGCAACGTCCGGCAAGGACGTATCTCGCGAGGCTTCATGACCGGACTGACATTGGTGTTTCTTCACGCGCTAGGCGCCAGCGCGCGTGAATGGGAGCAGGTCATCAATCATCTCCCGGGGTACGAATGCGTGGCGCTCGACCTGCCTGGGTTCGGCGACGCTGCGGGAGCTGGCCATGCCGATGTCGTCACGATGACCGACTGGCTGGCAAACGAAATACGCTCTCGTCAGCCCAACCCGTGCGTCCTTGTCGGACATAGCATGGGCGGCAAGATCGCGACGCTGGTTGCAGCGCGTGCAGCGTCCGGAGAGATCGGCCTGTCGGGTGTTCTGGGCGTCGTTCTGGTTGCCGCGTCGCCCCCTAGTCCAGAGCCGATGGAAGAGGATCGGCGGGCCGAGATGATCGGCTGGTTTGCCGATGGTCAGGCGTCACGCGAGGACGCCGCGACCTTTGTCGATGCCAATACCGCTACGCCGCTGCCGGACGTGTTGCGCGACAGGGCGATCGACGACGTTTTGCGCTCGAACAGAGCGGCGTGGCTGGGATGGCTGGAGCGCGGCAGCCGCGAGGATTGGAGCGGCGACGCCGGACGGATCACTCTTCCGGCGCTGATCGTCGCCGGTGCCGAAGACGGTGATCTCGACGCTGATGCACAGCGCCGGCTGAACCAGCCGCATTATGTCACCGCCGAATTGCGGGTGGTGGCAGATGCGGCACACCTGATCCCCTACGAACAACCCGAAGCGCTTGCCGCCCTGATCCGCGAACACGCGGCATCGGTTGCAGGCGCAATCCTGCCAACGCATTTTGGCCAGATCCTCGGCTCGGATCGGGTCAGCCAGAGGACACGAAGCGCGATGCTGGAAAGGCTGCGCCCTGTCCGCGATGCAGCGAACTGGACCGACGATCACTATGCCACGCTTGCCGTCTTGATCGGGCAGATCCTGCCGGATTGCGGCGTCGACCACGACCTAGCGCGTCGTATCGCATTCGGCGTTGCTCAGGGTGATGGCGATGGGTGGCGCTTCGCTGCGTTGCCCGCCGATGGCGAAGCCTGGATCCGCGGCTTGGCGACCTTGCACATGCTGATGGACGGTCTTGCGGCGCAGGATCACGCCTGGACCAGCCTCCTCGAAAAGGTTGCGGAGGGAGAGGCTGGCCGCGCAGACGACGACGCGTATCTTTCCCCCGCGCAGATGAAGCTGTGGTTCGAAGACGTTCGCGCGGAAGTCGTGCGTGTCTGGATGTCGCTGCCGACGACAATGGCTGAAATCGGATATGACGGGTTTGCGGTGGGCGGGGATGCGCGTCGCAAGCAGGGCTATATACGGACAGGGGCGGACGACCTGGAACCTTGGCAACGTGCGTCGGAGAGCGCGTCGTGACGCGTTTTAGTCACAGCGAGGCGGACGTCGTCGATGCCGTCGTGATCGGCACGGGAGCCGGTGGAGCACCGCTTACCGCACGTCTCGCCAAAGCAGGCCTGTCGGTCGTCGCGCTCGAGGCTGGCCGCGTATTCCGTTCGGAAGACCATGTCGCCGACGAGGTCGCCGCGGACATCTACTGGATGGAAGAGCGACTGAGTGGGGGCGCCAATCCTACCGCGTTCGGGTCGAACAATTCGGGTATGGGGGTTGGCGGGTCGACGCTGCACTGGGGCGCGTTCTGCCCCCGCCCCGACCCGCGCGACCTGCAATTGAAGACGCTGACCGGCGAAGGCGCCGACTGGCCGATCGATCATGCCGAGTTGATCCGCTACATCCAAGAGGTGGAGCAGTTCACCGGGGTATCGGGCCCGGCGCGGTATCCGTGGGACGAGCACCGCCGCTACGAGTATCCGCCCGTGGCTCGCAACGCCCCGGCCGACGCGATGGCGCGGGGCTGTGCGGCAGTCGGCATCGTCGCAACCGACGCACCGGCGGCACTGGTGTCACGCGACCGGGACCAACCGCACTGGGGCCAGCGACAGGCTTGCGTGAATTGCGGCGCCTGCCACCAGGGCTGCCGCAACGCCGCCAAGACGAGCATGGACACGACCTATCTGCCGCTCGCCGCTGCCCATGGTGCGGAAATTCGCGCTGGGTGCCGCGTGCTGTCGTTCGAATTCGACGCCGGCGGCCGGATCAGCGCGGTCGTGTACCGGCAGGGTGACGCGGAACACCGCCAGCACTGTTCGGCAGTCTTCCTGTGCGCTGGGGGTGTCGAAACACCACGCCTGCTGCTCAACCTGGGTATCGCCAATTCGAGCGGCCAGGTGGGACGCAACTTCATGGCGCATGTCGCGACGCAGGTTTGGGGCCGGTTCGATGCCGATATGCGGATGAATCGCGGTTACCCCTCGTCGCTCATCAGCGAGGATATGCTGCGCCCCGACGATGCCGACTGCGCCGGCGGCTATCTGATCCAGAGCCTGGGGGTATTGCCAGTCAATCTTGCCACCGGTCTCGCACGCGGCGCGGGCATGTGGGGCGAACGCCTCCAGACTATCTTGCGCGGCTACAATCATATGGCGGGGATCGGCATCAATGGGGAATGCCTGCCCCATCCGGACAATCGCTTGACGCTTGCCGACGAGACCGATGCCTTCGGCCATCGCAAGGCGCGGATCGACTTCAGTTATCACGCCAACGAGCATGCCATCGATCGCCACGCCCGCCGCACGCTCAGCGACATCTGGGCGGCGGCGGATGCAAAAGACATCTTCGCCGTCGATCGCTCCGCGCATACCATCGGCACCTGTCGCATGGGCCATGACGGCGACGAGGCGGTGGTCGATGCGGATGGTCGCAGTTTCGACATTCCCAATCTGCTGATCTGCGACAACTCGATCTTTCCAAGCGCGCTGGCGGCGAACCCGGCACTGACGATCATGGCGCTGTCGCTTCGCACCGCCGACCGGTTTATCGCATCCCGTCGCTAGGTGGGTGAGCATGCGGCTGGCACCAAAGATCACTTCGCGATGATCCGGTATGCAGGGTCGGCGACACGCCCGAATAGCAGGAGCCAGGGCGACCGGGCGCGCCGCGGCCTCGCTCAAATCTGGGCGCGGTTGGCAAGGCCGATTGCTCACGTCGTGATTGCCGCATAGCGTCTATCGTTCATTCTTACCGGAAGGCCGCGATGTCACCCCCCATGGATCGAAACCCTATGAGTCGTCGCAGCATCCTGATCGCCGCCGGTGCCACCTCGGCAGCGTTGGTGGCAAGCACACCCGCGCTAGCGGCGACGCCTGGCCTGCCGGCATCTTGGGATCAGCAGCCGCGGATACCGTTATGGCCGAAGGGCACGCCCGAAACCGGCTTTGCCGCGCAACCCCAACCAGCCGACTACCCCAAGAATTTCGTACGCAACGTGGCGCAGCCTGAGTTGCGCGTATTCGTCCCCGCGCGCTCGAACGGCCAGGCGGTGCTGTCGATCCTCGGCGGCGCCTACACGTTCGTCTCGGTCGTCAACGAGGGGATCGACGTCGCGCGCCGGATGAACGCGCTCGGCTACACGGTGTTCGTGCTTATCTACCGCCTGCCCGGTGAAGGTTGGACACACCGCGCCGACGTGCCGTTGCAGGATGCGCAGCGCGCAGTGCGCGTGATCCGGTCGCGCGCTGCCGAATATCGTCTCGATCCCGCGACGCTGGCGGTGGTCGGCTTCTCGGCTGGCGGGCACCTTGCCGCAAGCCTTGCGACCGGGTTCGGCGAGGCGGTGGCGCCGGTGCGCGATGCGATCGACCGTCTGGACGCCCGCCCTGCGCATGTCGGGTTGATCTACCCGGTCATCAGCCACGTCCCCGGCATCGGCCATGCCGATCTCGAGCCTGAAGCTGCTTGGCCCCTCCCCCGACGCCGCGCTGATCGCCCGCCGCTCACCCGCCGAGCACGTCACCGCGGCGACCCCGCCGATCTTCCTCGCCCACGCACTGGACGACCCCGCGGTGCCTGCGGAGAACAGCGTCATCATGATGCGCGCGATGCAGGCGGCGAAACGCCCGGTCGAGGCGCATTTCTTCCAGCGCGGCGGGCACGGCTTCGGCACCGGCGAGCCCGACCTGCCCGCCAGCGCCTGGCCTGACCTGTTCCTGCGCTGGATCGCCGACCGCGTCGCTGCCGCTTGACCCGACACGGAATGGAGACCGACATGACCGGATGGACCAGGCGCGACATGCTCCGCACTAGCAGCGCGGTCGTCGCCGGCACGATGCTGGCGGACGTGGCCGGCGCCGCCGCGACGCCGCAGCCATCGAGCGAGGCGCTGGCGCATGTCGCGCCCGAACTGCGTCCCGCCGCGCGGCAGATTATGCTGCTCTCCGCACAGGGCGGCCCGTTCACCGACGCCAAACTGCCCAAGCTGCGCGCGACGGGCGCAGCCGACGCCCAACCGCCGCTTGCCGACATACCCGTTCAGGCGCGGCCAGTTGTAGTTGGTCGCGGGCAGCCCGACGTTACCGTCTATGTCGTCAATGCGAGGCCTGGTGGTCCAGCGCGCCCGGCGATCCTGCACACGCATGGCGGTGGTTTCATCGTCGGGTCGGCAAAGCAGGAACTCGCTTATCTCCAGCAACTGGCCACGGACGTCGACTGCGTCATCGTCACCGTCGAATACCGGCTGGCGCCCGAGACGCGCTACTCCGGCTCGATCGAGGAGAATTACGCGGGGTTGCGCTGGCTCCATGCGCAGGCTGCGATGCTCGGCGTCGACCGCAGCCGGATCGCGGTAATGGGCGAAAGCGCGGGCGGCGGCCATGCCGCGCTGCTTGCGATCGTCGCGCGGGATCGCGGCGAGGTGCCGGTCGCGTTCCAGTCGCTGATCTATCCGATGCTCGACGATCGCACCGGCGGCGCGGTCCGGCTGCCGCCGTTCATCGGCGCGGTCGGCTGGGATGGCCCGGCCAATCAATATGGTTGGCGCTCGTTCCTCGGCATGGCGCCCGGCACCGCGCAGGTACCCAGCGCCGCCGTCCCCGCGCGCGTCGCCGACCTGCGCCGCCTGCCGCCCGCCTTCATCGCGGTCGGCGGCGTCGACCTGTTCGCACCCGAGGACATGACGTACGCGCGGCGCCTCACCGAAAGCGACGTCGCCACCGAGTTCCTGCTCGTCCCCGGCGCGTTCCACGGCTTCGACCGCGTCGCACCGGAGACGCCCCAAGCGCAGCAGTTCACCCACGCCAAACTCGCCGCACTACACCGCGCTTTTGCTGCCGGTGGATGAGACTCTCGCCCCTCCCCAATCGTGACAAGATCTGCATCGCCAGTGCGCATAGGAGCACGCGGTCTGATAGGCCTCATCGCCTGAGGTAATGATTTTTGATCGTCCGCGAGGGGCCGGGCAACGGCACGCGTAGGTACTGGATAAGGCAAAGGAACGATGATGATCGACGACCTGGACGTCCGGCTGGCGCGTATCGCCTCGGTGACGTTGACCGACGAACTCGGGGGTCTCGAACAGGCCGTACTGGGTCGGATAGCGACCGAACGGGCCCAGACCGACACAATGCTTCGTCTCGGCGTCGCCGCCGTCACCGGCGCATTGCTGCTCGGCGGACTCAGTTCGCTTGACCAGACACGACCGACGCGGGCGGTCGGCACGTTCGAGATGCTGGGCGGGGCAAGTGCCCTTGCGCCGTCCACCTTGCTGGGCGGATCGTGATGAGGCCGCGTACCGGCGTGCTGCTCATCATTCTGGCGGCCTTCGTGGCCGCAATCGCGGGTGTTATCGCGGGCCGCGTCTTGACCGTCCCGGCCGCGACGCCCGCCGCCGAATTGCACGCCGTCCTGCACGACCGGATGGATCTGAATCCCGATCAGACGACGAGACTCGACGCGCTGGAGCATGTTTACGCGATCCGTCGCGCGACGATCGAACGTCGGATGCGGGCCGACAACACGGTGCTCGCCGCCGCGATCGAGACCGAGCACGGCTATGGTCCGGGCGTCGCCGCCGCTGTCGACCGCACGCACGCCACGATGGGGGAACTACAAAAGGCGACACTCGCCCACATCTTTGCGATGCGCCAAGTGTTGACGCCTAGACAGGCCCCGCAGTTCGATGCCGCGGTGGTCAAAGCCTTGACCGACGACTCCCATGCCGCGAAGTGACGACCGCGTTCACCTCGATGTCCGATGCCGAGCTGATCACGCTGGCGCTCGCACGCGAGGACGCTGCATTTGCCGAAATCGTCCGTCGGCATCGTGCCGCGCTCTACAGGCTCGCGCGCGCCAGCCTGGGGGATGCCGACGACGCACTCGACGCAACCCAAGATAGTTTCGTACGCGCGTATCGATCGCTCAGCCGGTTCGATCTCGAACGACCGCTGCGCCCTTGGCTCGTACGGATCGTGCTGAACGCCTGTCGAGACCGCATACGGCGCCGGATGGTGCGCCGCTATATACTGCCATTCGCCGCCGAGGCACATGATCGCGTCGCCGACGACTCCCCGCATCAGGGCGTCGTAGCTGGCGACCGGCAAGACCTAGAGCGGACCCTGCGCGCGATCGCCGCGCTTCCCGCCGCCACGCGCGAGCCGCTGGTCCTCTGCGCGATCGACGGCATGAGCCAGGCGGACGCCGCGACGATTCTTGGCATAAGCATCAAGGCGGTGGAGACACGTGTTCGGCGCGCTCGGGAGGCTTTACGAACCGCGCTCGATCGCCTCTGACGAGGAAAATCAAGCGCCGTCGAGGGGGCGGCCTTCCGCGTGCGTACCACCATCACCACCCATACGGTACTCTGGAGCCTGAATGCACGACCATCTTACCCGCCGCACGGTGTTGCGCGGTGCCGGCCTCGCTGGCGGGGCCGCTGCGTTTGCAGGCTGGATGCCGGCATGGGCGCAGTCGGTCTCGTCCGGGCTGATCGCACCGCTACCAACGGTGTCGGGCGACGACATCCGCCTGACGATCGCGCGGCAACGCATGACGATCGATGGGCGTGTAATGAAGGCGATCGGGATCAACGGCACGGTTCCAGGCCCGTTGATCCGCCTGCGCGAAGGCCAAACCGCGCGCCTGTCGGTCGTCAACGACCTCGACGAGGACAGTTCACTGCACTGGCACGGGCTGCTCGTACCCGCGCATTATGATGGCGTACCCGGCGTCTCGTTTCCCGGTATCGCACCGCGATCGACCTATGTCGCGGAGTTTCCCATCCGACAGGCAGGCACCTATTGGTATCACAGCCATTCGGGTTTGCAGGAGCAGCTCGGACAATACGGTCCGATCGTCATCGATCCCGCGGACATCGATCCGGTCGCGTCGACCCGTGAGCATGTCATCGTGCTGTCGGATCACAGTCCATCGTCGCCCGCCGCGATCTTCCGGCGGATGAAGCTTGGCGATGGCTATTACGACTTTCAGAAGCAGACGCTCGCGGGAACGCTGGCAGGCCGCGACCAGCCGCTGAAGGACCGGCTGAAATGGGGCGGGATGCGGATGTCTCCGACCGACATCGCCGACGGGACCGGCGCCGCTTATGTCTATCTCGTCAACGGTCATGGCCCCCGCGACAATTGGACGGCATTGTTCACACCGGGCGAACGCGTCCGCCTGCGGATCATCAACGCCTCGTCGATGACGACTTTCAACGTCCGCATTCCCGGCCTGCCGATGACGATCGTGCAGGCCGATGGGCAGAACGTCCGGCCCGTCGCCGTCGACGAATTCCAGATCGGCGTCGCCGAAACCTATGACGCGATCGTGACTCCCGGGGATTTGGCCTACACGCTGGTCGGTGAAAGCGTCGATCGATCGGGCATGGCCCGCGCGACACTTGCGCCCCGCGCCGGCATGACTGCCGCCGTTCCACCGCTGCGCGCACGACCGTTGGCGACGATGATCGACATGGGCATGGGTGGAATGAGCCATGCCAGCATGGAGAAGGGCGACCCACACCGCGGGGTCGATCCGACAGCCGAACAAAATGCCTCGGCGCAACTCGCGACGCCCGGAACGCCCGCATTGGCTACGCCATCGCCCGCCATGCCCGGACCGACGTCGAAAATGGACCCAGCCATGGATCATGGAGCGATGCCGGGCATGAACCATTCGGCCATGGCAATGGGGCAGCCCTCGGCCATGCACGGGAGCGACATGGCCGACATGGCCGACATGAAGATGTCGATGCGCGACTTCTCGAACGCGCCGGCGATCGATCGGAACCCCGGCGTTCAGACGGTCGCGATGGCCCCGATCGATCGCACCGCTTATCCGGGACAAGGCTTGGAAAATGTCGGGCACAGGGTGCTGACCTATCGCGATCTGGTCGCGCTGGAGCGCAACCCCGACGTCCGCGCGCCAAGCCGGCAGCTCGACATACACCTGACGGGCAACATGGAGCGCTTCATGTGGTCATTCGACGGCGTGAAGATGTCGGACACGATGGACCCGTTTCCCTTCACGCTCGGCGAGCGTGTCCGCGTGACGCTTATCAACGACACGATGATGGCCCATCCCATCCATCTCCATGGTCATTTCTTCGAACTGGTGACCGGACACGGCGACCATGCACCGCGCAAGCATACGGTGATCGTCCAGCCGGGCGGTAAGGTAAGCTGGGATCTTACCGCCGACGCGGTCGGCGACTGGGCGTTTCATTGTCACATGCTCTACCATATGCATGCCGGGATGATGCGGACGGTGAGCGTCCGTCCAGCGGGAGACACGGCATGAACCGCGTCCTCGTACTACTGCTTGTCGGCAGCGCAACGATCGCAACGCGTGCCCTTGCGCAGGATCACGCGATGCACGGTATGGCAATGCCCGGTATGGCGATGCCCGGTATGGCGATGCCCGCAAAACCGAAGCGCGCTAAACTCGCGCCTCGCAAGCTTCAGCCTGCCAAGCGTGCGACTGCCAAGACACCGACGCGCTCTGCCGCAGCGCGGAAGGCTTCGACGGTCCGCCCGACGGCCCCTGCTGCGCGCCCGTCTACGGAACCCGCGATGCCGGCCATGGATCACGCGCATATGCCCGGCATGACGATGCCAGGTATGACGGCGCCTGGTATGACGGCGCCCGGTATGACGGCGCCCGGTATGACGGCGCCCGGTATGACGGCGCCCGGTATGACGGCGCCCGAGGTGGACAGGCCCGGCGGACATGCCGGTCACGACATGACTGCGCCCGCAATCGCCACCGACACGATCGCGCCGACGGGTACCGCACTCCCGGCAGGCAATGCCCCTGCCCCGCCCTTACCAACCGGTCATTTTGCCGATCGTCAGTTCGGAACCGCCGCAATGATGCCGGCTCGCGCGCAGATGATGCGGGAGAGCGGTGCGCAACGCCTGGCGCAGGTGATGTTCAACCTCGCCGAATATCAGATCCGCAACGGCAAGGACGGCTATCGCTGGGACGGCGAAGGCTGGTTCGGTGGCGATATCGACCGCGCGGTCATCAAGACCGAAGGCTCCGGCGCAGTCCGAGGCGGTGTCGAGGCCGCCGAGGTACAGGCGCTCTACAGCCATGCGATCGGCCCTTATTTCGATGTGCAGGCGGGTATTCGCCACGACTTCGCACCCTCACCGACGCGGAGCTATGCGACGGTCGGCGTCGAGGGTCTCGCGCCGTACATGTTCGATACCGAGGCGGCGGTTTTCGTCTCGACCAAGGGGGACGTGCTCGGGCGCCTCGAAGGCTGGTATGACCAGCGCCTTGCTCAGCGGCTCGTGCTCCAGCCCCGGGTCGAATTCAATCTGGCCGCGCAGGATATTCCCGAAACGCGGATCGGTGCAGGACTATCCGACGCCGAACTCGGCTTGCGCCTTCGTTACGAGATGGCGCGTGAGTTCGCCCCCTATGTCGGGATATCCTATGAGGCGAAGACCGGTCGCACCGCCGATTACGCGCGGGCCGACGGCAAGGATGTGACGACGACCAGCCTGGTTGCGGGTGTACGATTCTGGTTCTGATGGTGGTGTACGCCGTGCCGCGCAGCCAGGCCGGCCTTCACAGCGCAGTGCTTCACCGCTCCCCGAACAGGTCGCGCTGTGCCTTTTCGAGTTCCTCGGCATAGCGTCGTCTGACGAAACTTTCCGACAAGATGCCGAGCACTCGCCGGTCGTCGTCGAGCACTGCGAGTTCGTCGGCGCCCGATGCGTCGAAGCGACGCATGATCTCGGCAATATCCATGGTCGGCGTCAGCGCGGAGTCGATGTTGATTGCCAGCGGGCCGACCGGCGACTGCGGATCGAGCCCTTCCGCATAAGCCGTCGGGGTCTGGACGATGCCTGCATACCGATCCTCGCCATCGATCAGCACTGTTCGGCTGGTCGCACCGAGCGGTACGCGCCGTCGGAACTCGGCGATCATGATCCCCGCCGGCAACGGCTTGGCATCACGCCGCATCATCCGCCCCGCGGTCAACGTCTTGACCCAGCCGACGTCGCGCGCGCTCTTGATCGTCTCGCCGCGCAAATGCAGTCGCCAGGTCGAGAAGCTGTAGCCGAACGTCTCGCGCACGATCGTCGATGAGACCAGCGCCGCCGCCAGTACCGCGCCGGTGAGCGCGAAATCATGCGTCGCCTCCAGCACCAGCATCGCCATCGTCATCGGCCCGCCGACCACCGCGACCGCGAGCGCCGCCATCCCGACCAGCGCGGCATTGCGCGGATCGACCACGTCCTGCCCGGCCAGCGCAGCCAGGCTGCCGGCAAACAAATGGCCGACCAGTGTGCCCAGGAACAGCGACGCGAAGAACAGCCCACCACGAAAGCCGAAGCCCAGCGACACGATCGAAGCCGCGCATTTCGCGAGGAAGATCATCGCGATGAACGCCAATGATGCCCCCAAAGCGAGATCGGCATGAAGCGCGCCATGTCCTGCAGACAGGACTTGCGGTGAGACCAGCGCGATGGGGATGAGCAAAAGGCCGCCGATTGTCGGCCGCGACCATTCCGGCAGTTTTGCGCGCCGCGATGCGGTTTCGACCAGCGCCACCGCACGCATCAGGACGATACCGATCCCGGCACACAGCGCGCCAAGCCCAGCATAGATCAGATAGTGATGCGTCTCGGTCGGCATCGTCGAGACCGAATCGATAACATAGGGCTGAATACCGAGAAGCTGCGCGACCAGCGTCCCCGCCAGCGCCGCCGCCACCACTGGGGCGAGCGCGGTCGGCGTGTAGGCACCGATCACGATCTCGAACGCATAGAAGGCGCCGGCAAGCGGTGCACCGAAGGCTGCCGCGATCGCCGCGCCCGTCCCGGCGCCGACGAGATTCCGCAGGTCGGCACGGCGCAGATTGAACACACGACCGGCGACCGATCCGATTGCGCCGCCCAGTTGCGCATAGGCCGCCTCAAGCCCGACCGACGCGCCGAACCCGTTGGACAGCATAGTCTGTACCGAGATGACGAGGCTGTCGGACACCGACATCCGACCACCGTGCAGCGCGTTCGCTTCGACCGCATCGACCATCCGGCGCTTGCGCGATCGGACAGCCAAGGAAAAAGCCGCCAGCACGACCCCGCCGATCGGCAGCACGACGAGTGCGCCGGCCGGTAATGCCGGCAGCGCGCTCAAACGCCCGGCCGACGACAGCCCGAACAGCACATGCTGCAACGTCCGCGCGATCGCGCCCTGCAGAACACTGAGCAGCCCCGCCCCGGCCCCGACGAGCGTCGCCAGCACGATGAAGGCAGCCTCGCTCGCGCGGACACGGCGGCGGATCCATTTGAGGAAGGAAAGAGCGTGCAGGGTCGTGCGCCAGGCCGGGGATTCGGTCTTGCTCATCTACGTCGGGACGCGGCAATCATGACAGGAATTTCGTTCGCCATTCAATTGACACACCCACCGCAGCTTCAGGGCCGGGTTTATGCACGTCCCCCGCCGCAGCACGTGCGATGACGGAATACTTAAAGGACAAGCTGCCGACGACCGCGGCGCTGTTCCAAATCGACAAGACCAAACATAGTGACCACCTTCGACATCCCGTCGGCGGTGGACAGCGTGCGCACAAGGCGTTGATCTGACCATCTTGAGCCAAGTCGAGCCGGTCATCGCGCACGCCAGGCACGCGCGAACGCGTGCTTCGATGGGTGTTTCAATACTAGCGCTCGCGTCGGACTTGCCCGTCGAACATCGTCGTCGTCCGACCGCCGACCCAGACCTGTCCGTTCCTATCCTGTACGACGTCGATGCGTCCGTCGCGACCGATGCACGAGCCTTGCGCGGCAAAATAGCGATCGTGCGCACGGCCGCTGGCGAACAGCCATTGGCCGACCGAGGCGTTGAGGCTGCCGCAGACCGGGTCCTCGATCAGCGCGCCGTGTGCGTCGCTGAAGATCGCCCGGATCTCGAACGTGGAGTCGCTGCCAGCCGGGTGCGGGCCGACGATCCCGATGTCGATGCGCCGGGAATGATGGCGGGCAGGCTCGACCGCCAGCACGTCCGCAGCGGTGGCGAGCATCACCGCGATCCAGCCGGGACCGTTGTCGACCCATTGCGCATCGACGATCGCGGCGCGGTCGATCCGCAGCAGGTCGGCCACTTCCAAGATTTCCACTTCGGTCGGCATGCCGCTGCGGATCAACGGCGGTGCGGCGAACGCGAGCCGGTTGTTGTCGTGGCGGACCTCGACGAGACCGACGCCGCATTCCTGCACGATCACGCCCGCGCGTTTCGGCGTTCCCCCGGCCTCCAGCCAAGCGTGGCACGTCCCAAGCGTCGGATGCCCGGCGAACGGCAGTTCGCGCGCAAGCGTGAAGATGCGGACGCGGTAGTCGGCGAGGGTATCGGTCGGCGGTAACAGGAACGTGGTTTCCGACAAATTGAGCCAGCGCGTGATGCGCTGCATGTCGTCGGTCGAAAGGCCCTCCGCGTCGGCGACGACCGCGAGCGGATTGCCGGTGAACGGCGCGGTGCCGAACACGTCGACCAGCTTGAAGGCCTTGGTCATGAGCGAGTCTCCGGTTGGCGGCGGTCTTGCCAAGCTCGAGTCAGGAGCGGTGCGTCGATCCGGCGGACCGTATCGCCGACCGCCCCGCGCCAGCAGACGGAAGCCTGGATCGCCTGGGTAACTATGCGCAGGCTCCCGCCCGCCCCGCCGCACGCCGCGGTCGCCGCGCGATCGATGCGGCGCAGCGCACGGCGTGCCAAGGCCGGCGTGGGCGATGACAGGTCCGCGCGCGGCACCGTGACGGCGTACCGCTCGGGGCCGATCCGCATTTCGCGCGCGATGCTTGGAGCGGACAGCGTGGCTAGCATTAGGGCGGCGAGAATCTTGGTCGTCATGAGAACCTCCTGTGCAGGCGAACCGATGCCGATTTTCGGCTGGCCAGGACAGGGACGGATGCGTACGATCGAGGCGAACTGTATTGGTCAAGAGAGCGGTACGATGGCGACGAACATGCTCGAGACGCGGACCGGACAGGTCATGCACGTCATCCGCGATCGGATCGAGCGGCGGACGCTGACACCCGGCGCGCGGCTACCGTCGGTGCGCGCGATGGCGGAGACGATCGGGTTTTCCAAATCCACCGTGATCGAGGCGTATGACCGGCTCGCCGCCGACGGCACGATCCGGTCGCGGCCGGGGTCGGGCTTCTATGTCGCCTCGCCGCTCGCCCCGCTGGCGCTTGACCGATTGGGTGGCGCGGTCGAGCGCGAAGTCGATCCGCTGTGGATGCTGCGCCAGTCACTCGCCGATGGTGGCAAGCGCATCAAGCCTGGCTGTGGCTGGCTGCCGGACGAGTGGCTGGCCGGCGATGCGATCCGCAAGGGGCTGCGGGCCGCCGCGCGTGACACCCGCGATCGCGCGCTGACCGGTTATGCCTCGCCGCAGGGATCGTTGCCGCTGCGCGCGCTGCTCGCCCGGCGGCTCGCCGGACAGGGCGTCGATGCCGCGCCCGACCAGATCCTGCTGACCGACAGCAGCACGCATGCGCTCGACCTCGTCTGCCGCTTCCTACTCGAACCCGGCGACACCGTGCTGGTCGACGATCCGTGCTATTTCAACTTCCTCGCGTTGCTCCGCGCGCACCGCGTCAAGGTCGTCGGCGTGGCGATGACGCCGACCGGGCCGGACGTGACGGCATTCGCCGCAGCACTCGCCGAGCATCGCCCACGTTTCTACCTGACCAACTCCGCGGTCCATAATCCGACCGGCGCGACGCTGGCCGCCGCGACCGCGCACAAGCTGCTGAAGCTTGCCGACGCGCATGATCTGGTGATCGTCGAGGATGATATCTTCGCCGATTTCGAACATGCGATCGCACCCCGGCTGGCCGCGTTCGACGGTCTCGACCGCGTGATCCGGATCGGCAGCTTCTCGAAGTCCGTTTCCGCCGCCATCCGCTGCGGGCATATCGCGGCGCGACCGGACTGGGTCGAGGCGCTCGCCGACCTGCGGATCGCGACGTCGATGTCGGGCAACCCGCTGTCGGCTGATCTGCTCCACGGCGTGCTAACCGACGGCAGCTATCGCCGGCATGTCGAGACCCTCCGCGCCCGGCTGGCGCGCGCGATGGCGCGGACGGTGAAGCGACTGCGCGCGGTCGGGATCGAACCGTGGATCGAGCCCGACGCCGGCATCTTTCTATGGGCGCGGCTGCCGGATGGCATGGACGCGGTCAGGCTCGCCCGCGCGGCGCTGGCGCAAGGCATCGTACTCGCGCCCGGCAACGTGTTCAGCACGAGCGGGGCGTGGGGCGACTATTTGCGGTTCAACGTGTCGATGTGCGACGACGAGGCGCTGTTCGCGTTTCTGGGTGACGCCTGCCGGTCGGTGGGTTGAGGACAGCCTAGCGCGATCAGCGCCGGACCAGATTGTCCGCCATGTGATCGACGAACCCGCGAACCTTGGGCGCGACGTGACGGCACGCCGCTCGGGTTGCGGGAACGTTCCTTGGCGGCGCGCTCACGCTGTTTCAGACGGCCTCGACGCACGCAGCGGACTCGGCTGCGGACGTTGCGATCGATGATCGTCGCCGCCTGGAATGTCGCGATCGCGGTGGGCGGATATGTGCTCGATACGCGGGGGGCCGGCGTTTTGCCGTGGAGCCTGTGCATCCTGTTGGTGGCGTGCTTGGTAGTCGTGTCGATGGCCCGGCTGCATGGTTTCTTGTCCCGCCGCGCTTTGTCAATCCTGCAAGGTATAGCGAAAGCGATCAGTGTGTGACCGGATCGCCAGCCCAGACCCTCGCTAGCGATGCCCCATCGGCACGTCTGGGTCCGCGTCATCTGCGCGTGGTAAAGGCCCTGCCCGAGATATCGCTATCATAGAGGCTCCTCCCGGCACGCTTACGCACACAGATTTTTGCGTACGCACAAGGATGGCGATGGTCAGGACAGGTGTGATTTTCGTCAATCAAACCTGGATCTGGGCATTCGCAGCCTTTCTTGCGGGAAGACTAACAGTCTGGTCTGACGGTTGTTGATCTATATTACTGATTATCGAATACTATATTCGGGATCTGCTGTGGTACCCCGCTAAACATAGTGCCAATTATGTCACAAAGCGGAAATACTGATAATAAAAGTAAAACTGCTTCGCGTCGGATTCGGGCGTAATCAGCAGTCGCCGTTCCGCAAACCCCTGTAACGGAACGAGATGCTCCACCGTTCCTAGTCGTTTTGGATCTAAATTACGACGTTCCCGCCGTTGACACGATCTCTCTGAATGGTAGCCCTATCATAAGCGGCAACGACCGTGTGCACTCTGGCCTGATCAGGGCGGCCGGAATTAGGGGAGGGACTATGATCAAATTTCCGCGCGTTGGCGCATTCGGTATCTACCATCGCCGTCGTGGCCGGGCTGGCAGCCTCGAACACCGGCAGCGCGCAGACAGGTCCCGCGCAGACGGGTCCAGCGCAGACGGCCCCCGCCCCCAGCGCGCAGACGACGCCTGGCGCGCCCCCGCGGCCGACACGCTTGGTGAAGGCACGACCGAAGACATCGTCGTTACCGGTATCCGCGCCAGTCTCAACCGCGCGATCGACATCAAGCGCACGTCCGCGGGTGTCGTCGACGCCATCTCGGCCGAGGATATCGGCAAGTTTCCCGACACCAACCTGGCTGAGTCGCTGCAGCGGATCACCGGCGTGTCGATCACCCGCGCCAATGGCGAAGGTTCCCAGGTCGCAGTGCGCGGGTTCAGCGGTGGCTTCAACCTCGTGACATTGAACGGCCGTCAGCTGGCCTCGACGAGCATCGATACGAGCACCGGCAACGCCTTCGCGGTCGGCACCGGCCGTTCCTTCGACTTCCAGAACCTGGCGTCGGAAGGCGTCGCAACGCTGGAAGTCTACAAGACCGGCCGGGCCAACATCCCGTCAGGCGGCATCGGCGCGGCCATCAACGTCGTCACGCGCCGGCCGCTCGACTCCCGCGAGGACGGCTTCTCGGGCTCGATCGGCGCCAAGGCCTTGTATGACAGCTCGGTCGAGAACGCGGAGGCCAATCTCAAAAAGGTCACCCCGGAACTGTCCGGACTGATCAATTGGAAGAACCCCAGCGAAACCTTCGGCGTCAACCTCTTCGGCAGTTACCAACTGCGTGAATCGACCTCGGTCCAGTCCAATCCAAACTATTGGAACATCGTACCGCTCGCCGATTTCATGGCGCGCAACGGTGTTTACACCGATGCGGCGACGAAGATCACGAACGCGCCGACCACCGCCTATGTACAGATCCCGAACGACAGCCGGTACCAGTTCTCGGAAAACCGTCGTGAGCGGCTCAACGGGCAGGCCAACATCCAGTTCAAGCCGACCGACCGGCTCGAGATAACGATCGATGGTCTCTATGCCCGGAACAAGCTGAGCGACGAGCGTAGCGAGCAGACCAACTGGTTCCAGCGGCCCTTCACCGAAGTCACGTTCGACGACAACAAGCAGATGCAGACCGCTGTAATCCTGGCTGAATCGAAACAGGCGGACAAGGGCTACGAGCAGCAGCGGTTTGCGACGAAGACCGAGCTATACTCGTTTGGCGGCAACGTGAAATGGAACTTCACGGACGTCCTGTCGCTGAAGCTCGACGCGAACCATTCGAAATCGACGACCGATCCGGACAATGCGAACGGCACCTCGGCAACGACGATCTCGATCGGCGCCCCGGTCCGTGCGACGCATAAGGTCGACTTCACCAACGGCTTCCCGCAACAGTCCGAAACGCTGAACGACTGCAACGCCACCAACGGCGGCCGCGGTGGTAACTGCAACAACATCCTGGATATCGGAGATGTCGGCACGCAGATCGCACGCGAAATCTTTTCGGAACAGCAGTCGCGGGTCAATCAGTTCAACGGGGAATTGGGCTGGGATCTCGGCAACGAGAGCCGCTTCGTGTTGGGTGGCAATTATGTGGATGCGAAGACCCGCTCGGCCAGTTCCAACACGCAGCAGCTGCTGGGTGACTGGGGCATCACCGACACCGGTCTGGTCAGCCAGCTCGCCGGCGACCTCGTCAGCACCTATTGCCTGACCTGCAAATTCGACAAGTTCGACCCGGCGTCGACCGGATCGGCGCTGGTCGCGTTCCGCGGCAATGCGGTCGACCTGTTGAACGTGTTCTCACCCTATTACGCGAATGTCCCGGGACGCGGCCGGGTGTTGCAGGGCGCCACGGATGATACCGTCGGCGAAAAGACGTGGGCGGTCTATGGTCAGATGAAATGGGCCGGCGACATCGGCGGCCGTCGCGCGAACGCGCTGATCGGCGTTCGCTACGAGCAGACCCGGGTCGACTCGCTTGCTATCCAGTCGATCCCGACGGCGCTGGAATGGCAATCGGACAACGACTTCGCCATCCTCGGCGGAGCGACCGGTGGCGCCGTCAACGTCAAGGCGAAGTATAACAACCTGCTGCCGTCGCTCGATTTCAACATCGAAGTGCTCGACAATGTGGTCGCGCGTACGTCGTTCAGCCGGACGCTTGCGCGAGCCGACTACGGCAACCTCTTCGCCTCGGTCACCGCAAACGCCCCCAACCGCCCGACCGCGCTGGGAGCAGGAGCAGCACCGGCCTCACGCCAGAACCCAGCGCTGTTGCCGCTGATTTCGGACAATTTCGACGTGTCGGTCGAATGGTACTACAAGCCTACAAGCTTCGTGTCGGTCGGCTTCTTCAAGAAGAACGTGCGAAACTTCGTCGGTAACCAGGTGACGAGTGGCAATCTGTTCGGGCTGCGCGATCCGGGTTCGGGGGCGGCGGGATCACGCTCGGGGACGGCGCTCGACTATCTGCGCACCAACGGGATCGCCCAGACCGACGAAAATCTGTTCGCCTACACCGCGTTGCTGCAGAAGAATGCCGGTAACCAGGCAGCGGCAACCGCGGCCTTCCAGGGCGCGCTCGATCCGGCAACGGGTAAACTCAACGGTGCATTCTACAACCAGCTTGCACTCGACGTTAACCTTGTCGGCGACGTCAACGATCCGCTGGTCAATTTTGCGATCAGCGAGCCGATCAACAATCGCGAGGCGGACATTCACGGCTTCGAAGTCGCCTGGACCAACTTCTTTGGCCAAACCGGCTTTGGGTTCGCGGCCTCGTATACCAAGGTCAACGGCGATGTGAATGTCGACCCCTATGCCGATCCGAACGTCAACATCTTCGCACTGAGCGGCTTGGGCGACAGCGCAAACTTGACCGCCATCTACGACAAGAACGGAATCTCGGCCCGCGTATCGTATAATTGGCGTGATAAATATCTCGCCGCTACCAACCAGGGTACCAACCGCAACCCGCTCTTCACCGCGGCGTTCGGCACCCTGGACGCGAGCCTCAGCTACGACGTGACGCAGAATATCTCGGTGTCGCTCGAAGCGGTCAATCTGACGAGCGAGCCGTTCCGTCAATATGCCCGCACCGAGACGAACCTGGTCTATGTGCAGGAGCTCAAACCGCGCTTTTATCTCGGCGCGCGCTACCGTTTCTGACGAAGGCGGGCGTGGATCTCGGTCCACGTCCGGCACTATGAAGGCCGCCGCGACGTCGTGCGGCGGCCTTTTTCTTTTGTTGGCCGCCATCGCACTGATAGACCTGATCCAACAACAGGACCGGAGCGGATGAATCCCGTACAGATCAATAATATCGACCATGCCAATCTGCGCGTCAGCCCCAGAGCAGGTAGTGCGTTTGGCGATGCCGCCAATCAGGCACTGATATTCCCGGCCGAGTTCGAAGAGGCACAGCGTGAATTCGCGATCATATTCCGTCGCCGCGACGAAGGGTTGCAGGCCTACGCTTTGTTGGGACTGGACCGCGACGAGAATCTGTTTCTTGCCGGCGACTATTGGACGAGCCGCTATGTCCCAGCCAGTCACCAGCGCGGCCCCTTCTCGATCGGAATGGTCCGAGCATCCGGGGACGATGTGGGCGAGCCGATGCTGCACGTCGATCTCGACGATGCGCGGGTCGGCGATAGTGCAGGCCTGCCGCTGTTCCTCGAACATGGTGGCAACACACAGTATCTCGATCATGTCACCGGCGTGCTGCGGCTGCTGTACCAGGGAATCGAAACCGCGCCGGCGGCCTATGCCGCGCTCGACGAGGCGGGTCTTCTCACGCCGGTGACGCTGACCGTCGATGTCAGCGAGGAGCGGCGCTATACCATCCCCGACGTGCTGGTCGTGGACGTCGAGCAACTCGCTGCGCTGACCGGGGAACCGCTTGAGCGGCTGCATCGATCGGGTGTGCTGCGCCTCGCCATCCTCGCTGCGGCATCGCTTGGCAATATCCAGCAGTTGATTGCCCGCAAGCAACAACTGCTGAGCCAGATCGGTTGAGCGCGGTGGCCGGTATCACACGCCGTACGCGGGTGATCGAGGGGGCGGACGCGGCCGGCGTGCCTATCACCGATCTGATCGCCGACGGCCTTCCGGTGATCCTGCGCGGGATCGCGCGTGACCTGCCGCTGGTCGCGATCGGGCTGGACGGCGCACAGCCGGCGATGGCGTGGCTCAAGCAGTTCGACGGCGGGCGTCCGGTCACCGCGTATCTCGGCGATCCGGCGATCGGCGGCCGGTTCGGCTATTCCGACGATTGCACCGCGCTGAACTTCAAGCGGGAGAGCGGTTCGCTGTCCGGCTATCTCGATCAGATCCTCGCCAGCATTGGCGATCCGGATGCGCCCGCCATCTATATCGGTTCGACCGACATCGATCTGTATCTGCCCGGTCTTCGTGCGCAGGCGGCGTTGCCGTTCGGCGATCCGCAACTCGTCGAGAACCCGCCGCTAGTCAGCATCTGGATCGGCAATCAGACGGTCGCCTCGACGCATTACGACATGTCGAACAACCTGGCGTGCTGCCTCGTCGGCCGACGACGCTTCACGCTGTTCCCGCCGGATCAGGTCGCCAACCTCTATCCCGGGCCGCTCGAGCCTACGCCGGCCGGACAGGTGGTCAGCATGGTCGATCTCCGTGCACCCGATCTCGACCGCTACCCGCGCTTTGCCGAAGCGCTGGCGCAGGCCGAGGTCGCCGAACTCGAGCCGGGCGACGTGCTACTCTATCCGGCGTTGTGGTGGCACAATGTCGAGGCGCTGGACGCGTTCAACGTGATGATCAATTATTGGTGGAACGCGGTGCCGCGGTTCATGGATACGCCGATGAACACGCTGCTCCACGGGCTGCTGTCGCTGCGCGACCGGCCCGATCACGAGAAGCAGGCATGGCGCGCGATGTTCGACCATTATGTCTTTGGCCCTGTCGATCAGGCCAGAGCGCACCTGCCCGAGCACGCGCACGGCGAGCTTGCACCGCTGGATGCGCTGTCGGCGCGGCGTTTGCGCGCCAAAATTCTCCAGCGCATCAACCGATAGGAGCCGATCATGGTCGAGCAGCGCATCAGGAAAGTGGTCATCGCCGGCGGTGGCACCGCGGGCTGGCTCACCGCCGCCGCCCTGTCACGCCAATTGGGGCAGCTGCTCGACATCACGCTGGTCGAATCCGAGGAGATCGGCACGATCGGCGTCGGCGAAGCGACGATCCCGACGATGCGCTCGTTCCATGCGATCCTGGGGCTGGACGAGCGCGAGTTCATGCGTACGACGCAAGCCACGTTCAAGCTCGGCATTGCGTTCGAGAACTGGGCACATGACGGCGATCGCTATATCCATTCGTTCGGCGACCTCGGCAAATCGACCTGGATGGGCGACTTCCACCATTTCTGGCTTGCCGCCAAAGCCGCCGGTGATCCGAGCGAGATCGGCGACTATTGCCTCGAGCTTCAGGCGGCCAAGGCGGAGCGGTTCGCGTTGCCGTCCGAAGGTCAGATCAACTACGCCTATCACCTCGATGCAGGCCTTTACGCCCGGTTCCTGCGCGCACGCAGCGAGGCGAACGGGCTGAAACAGATCGAGGGACGGATCGCCAGCGTCGATCGCGATGGCGAAACCGGCTTTATCCGCGCGCTGGTCCTCGACTCCGGCGAGCGCGTCGACGGCGACCTGTTTATCGACTGCACCGGCTTTCGCGGGCTGCTGATCGAAGGCACCTACGCCGCCGGTTACGAGGATTGGTCGCAATGGCTGCCGACCAACAGCGCCTTGGCCGTGCAGACCGCTTCGACGGGTCCGGCGCATCCTTACACGCGCGATCGCGCATGACGCGGGCTGGCGTTGGCGCATTCCGCTGCAGCACCGCGTCGGCAACGGGCTGGTCTATGCCAGCGAGCATCTGTCCGACGACGAAGCGCATGCCCGTCTGCTCGGCGCGATCGGCAGCGCGCCGCTGACCGAGCCGCGGCTGATCCGCTTCCGCACCGGTCGAAGGCGACAGGTATGGAAGGGCAATTGCGTCGCGCTCAGCCTTGCCAGCGGGTTCGTCGAGCCACTCGAATCGACCAGCATCCACCTGATCATGACCGGCGTCCTGCGGCTGATGAAAAGCTTTCCGTTCGGCGGTATCGCCCCCGCGGTGGTGACGCGGTTCAACGATCAGGCGCAGGCCGAGCTGGAGCACGTACGCGACTTCATCATCCTCCATTATCACCTCAACAATCGTCCCGAGCCGTTCTGGGCAGCGCGCAGAGACATGCCGATCCCCGACACACTGATCGAACGTATCGCGCTGTTCGCCGAAGGCGCGCAGGCGTATCAGGGCGGTGAGGACCTGTTCCGCGTCGCCAGCTGGGTGCAGGTGATGCTCGGCCAGCATCTCGTTCCACACGACCACCATCGCCTGGGCAGCATCATGGGTGGCCCACAGCTCGCCAGCGTATTGACCAAGATCCGCAGCGACATCGCCGGCATGGTCTCTGGCATGCCGACGCACCAGCAGTTCCTGGATCGCTACCTCGCGCCACCGATCGCGGCCGGGTCCGGGATCCGATCGATGAACTGAACCGCTCGGAACGATGCGGTCGAGCACCCTATCCTTCTCCCGCGGTGAGCCTTGCGATCTGCAGCGCAAGACGGGGCGCAACACATGCGAGCTTGATCGCCGTCCACGCCATATTCGACCAGAACAGCGCCAGATACGCCCCCTTCGTCATACGCTTGTGAAGGAGGACGCTAAGCCCAGATCGACAGCATGATGGGGGTGAGCACTAGACGTAAAAGCGGGCAATCGGGGCGGACGATACCGGATCGGATAAGGCGGCATCTAAGCACCCGGCAAGCCCTCACCTCTAGCGGGCTTGGACCTGCCCTATCCCGAGCGACCTCTCAGCGCTTCGTGCAGATGCCCCGCGGCATCGCCTGCCAGGATCGTCGCCGTTGGCTGGGCGACGACGCCGCCCGCGGGCACGTCCTCCAACAACCAGACATTGCCGCCGATCGTCGCGCCCCGACCGATCGTCACCCGGCCGAGGATCGTCGCACCCGCATAGATCACCACGTCGTCCTCGACGATCGGATGCCGCGCCAGCCGCTCGCGCGCCGAGACATCGGTCACGCCGAGGGGGCTGCGGGCCCCCAGCGTGACGTGCTGGTAGATCTGCACGCGGTCGCCGACGATCGCGGTTTCGCCGATGACGACACCGGTGCCGTGGTCGATAAAGAAGCTGCGCCCGATCGTCGCGCCGGGATGAATGTCGATACCGGTGCGGTTGTTGGCGAGTTCGGAGATGATCCGGGCCACGATCGGCGCTCCCAGACCGTAGAGCGCGTGGGCGATCCGGTGATACAGGATCGCGACGATTCCAGGGTAGCAGATCAGGATCTCGTCCGCGCTGCGGGCCGCCGGATCGCCGAGAAACGCCGCGCGGACATCGTCGTCGACCAGTTCGCGGATCGGCCCCAGTTCGGCAGCGAAAAGCCCGACGATCATCGCGGCCTGACTGACGTCGAACGCGAGAAGCGCCTCGCCTTGCCAATAGTCGAACTCGTTCTCGATCTGTCGTTGCAATCCCGACAGCGCGCGTCGCAAATGCGTCTCCACGAACGCATCCTCCATGCTTTCCGGCCCCGCAAACGCGCCAAGCCGTCCGGGGAAAAGCGCTGCAACCAGGTCATCGATCACGCGCACGGTCTCCTCCCGCGACGGAAACCGCGCGACATTGTGCCCGCCAATGGCGTCCAGTCGCCACGACGTCCTGGCCGCGCGCAATTCTTCGAGTGTGGATGCGAGATCGGGTGATGCATCCGATGCGGTCAACGACATGATCAAATCCTTGTTGGGCTCAGCGCAGGTCCGGGTATCCGGCGCGTGCGGCGTTTGACTGAAGCCTCATTATCGGTACCGAAATGGCTTCCTCGGCTGGCGCGGTGCCCGCCAGGAACAGGCATGCCCGTACGGCGGCCAGTTCCGGATCGAGCATCACGTGCCTAAGAGCGAATTCGAGCGCGGCGACCGTGGCGGCGCTGGTCGAGGCGGCGGTCACGAACGGCAACGTGGGCGACACCGGACTGCTCATGAGTATCCGCAGCCGCGCAGTCAGTTCGGGCTCGAACCGGGCGATTGCCGCGTAGGTGACGCAGTCGATCGCGGCGATGTCCGCATCCCCCGCACCGACCGCGACGATGCTGCCACGATGCGATCCCGTCGCGATCACGGTTTGGAAAAAGCCGCCGGTTGCCGATGAACGCCCTGCGATCGGCGCCAGCGTCGCCCGAAACAGATTCATGCCGGTATTGGAGTGTGCATCGTTGATCGCCGCGCGGGTGCCGCGAAACGCCTCGATCGTCTCCCGCTCATCATTTGCGCGCGCGACAAGGACGCTGGTGTGCGTCGCGCCGACGCAGCCCGGCGCATCGTAGACCGGAAGGGCGACCACCCGGAGTGCCAGCGTCGTATCTACGGCCAGCGGATAGCCGCAGGCCTGCGCCAATAAAAGCCGAGGGTCGCGCCAGGTCGCCTGCACGTCTTGGGTCCGATCGAGGTGGGGCGGCACGTCCTCCACGCCCCGCTCGCGAAGGAGGCGCGCGATCGCGGTCCAGAGCTGATCGTTGGCGTTCCTTTGTGCCGGGTGATCGTACATGCCCAGCGAAGCAATCCGATGAGTCACGATAACGGTATCCGGTGCGATGGATGGATCATGTCGTCATGCGGATTGAACGCGAACCGTCGCACGATCTCGCCATATCCCCGATAGATCGGCGCGCCCTGTGCGGCAAACCGTGCTCGGTGGATTTGATGATAGGCTGGCAAGTCATGCCAGGCGAGCGCCGGGCGCTCATGATGCGCCGCATGCAGATTATTGTTGAGAAATAGCAGCGCCAACAGGCCGCCCTCCTCCACGCTCGCCGCTCGACCGGGACTTGCGAGATCTGCTCGGTGTTCAGCATAAGACCGCAGCATCGTCAATGCCATGCCGGGATAGACGAACGTCACGCCATACCGGATCACGCTCAGCCCGACATGATCCAGCCACCAGAGTACCGCCATGACCGCCGCGAGATGCGGTAGCCAGTCGCGAACCACCAGCGCCGGTTGGTGGATCGCACGGCGCCCTTCCCCGGCCAGAAAGCGCAGAATGAGGATCGGCGGCCCGAAGACCATCTGCCCGAGCAGCGTCGATTGCAGCCTACCACATACTGCTCCCATACCACCGGTCGCGCTACGATACCGGGACTCGGGATCATGCTGGGGATCGGTGATGACCTCGGCCGCGTGATGGGCGCGGTGGCTGCGACGGTAGAGCCGATAGGGTAGCCAGAGCGACAAGGGCACAGAGCCGATCGCGTCGTTGATCGAGCGATTGCGCGTCGGGTGCCCATGAATCGTCTCGTGCTGCAACGATCCATGCCAGGCAAGCAACCAGCCGCCGACAAGGATGAGCAAGGGCCACGGAAGGACGGCATGAAACGCCGTTACGACAAACCAACTGCTGTATATTGCGGCTGCGACGAGCACCGTCCGCCACTGTACCGCTTCGCTGAGATCATCTCGCTGCATCGCCACCTCCAGTTGGAAATCGAATATCTATCGGGCTGGTAGGATTTGACAGTCGATTGCGCTTTAGAATGAGAAAATTCTGCTTGTGTGCTCGGCGAGGCCGGCCGGACCGTCACGGCTTTTGGAACAGGCATGGCCCATACTCGTGACCGGATAGGGTACCGGCCGCCGCGATGGTCGCCGCGATCGGGAGCGGTTCATTTCGCTGAATCCGGACTGGTCGCAGCGGGCTTGCCGACGGGAGGGTCGATGGTCGTCATCGAATAGGTAGTGAAATGCCGCTTGGCATCGGCTGACCTAGACCGATGCGCCCTCGCCATCGGAAACGGTACTGCATAAGACGATGGCATGCGGATCGCGATCATCGACACGAGCACCACGCGAGCGGCGATCATCTCTGATGGCCTACGCGAAGCGGGGCTCGATGATATCGTCGTGATCGACGGGACGTTGGGGATGGTCGCGGCGCTCGAGAAGGCCGCGCCCGAGGTGGTGCTGATCAACCTCGAAAATCCCAGTCGCGACGTGCTCGAGGAGTTTTTCGCGGTGTCGCGCGCGCTGGCGCGGCCGATCGCGATGTTTGTCGACCAGAGCGACGCGGAGTCTACCGCCGCGGCGGTCGACGCAGGGGTGTCGGCGTATATCGTCGACGGGTTGGCCAAGCAGCGGATCAAGCCGGTCATCGACCTTGCGATCCGGCGGTTTCAGGCGTTTGCGCGGTTACAGGCGGAGTTGCACGAAGCGCGCAGCGCGCTGGCCGATCGGACGACGGTCGACCGCGCCAAGGCGATCCTGATGAAACGCCGCGGGATCGACGAACCTACCGCGTACGGCCTGCTCCGCGCGCAGGCGATGCGATCCAACCGACGGATCGCCGAGATCGCCGATGCGATCATCACCAGCGACGCGCTCATGGGAGATTTGTAATGGCGCTCGACCGGGTCCGCATCGGATTCCTGCCGCTGGTCGATGCGGCGCTGCCGATCCTCGCGCGCGAACGTGGGTTCGCGGAGGCCGAGGGGCTGGAGATCGAACTGGTCCGCGACATGACCTGGGCGACGGTGCGTGATCGGCTGCTGTACGGGCATACCGACGCTGCGCATATGGTCGCGCCGCTGGCGATCGCGACGGCGCTGGGGCGTGAGCGGCCGGCGGTGGCGATGGCGGTGCCGTTCGTGCTGGGGCTGAACGGCAATGCGATCACGTTGTCGTTGCCGCTCGCCGCGCAGGTGATGGACGGCGATGCGCTTGGCGATCCGGTCGTGCTCGGCGCGCGGCTGAAGATGGTCGTGGTGGCGCGTGCTGCGGCGGGGCGGCGGTTGCGGTTCGGTGTGGTGCATCGCTATTCGAGCCATAACTACATGCTGCGTTACTGGCTCGCGGCGGTCGGCATCCGGCCCGATACCGATGTCGAGATCGTAACGACCAGCCCGACCTTCGCGGCGGATGCGCTGGCGGCCGGCGAAGTCGACGGCATCTGTGTCGGCGAACCTTGGAACGGCGTCGCGGTCGATCGCGGCGTCGGGCGGATTGCCTTGGTCACCGCACAGGTCTGGCGGCGCGGGGTCGAGAAGGTGCTGACGATGCGCGAGGCTACGCTGGTCGAGCGCGGCGACGTCGTCCACCGGCTAATCCGCGCGCTGCATGCTGCGGCTGCGCAGTTTGTAGATCCGGATACTCTTGAGGCCAATGCGGCGATTCTTGCTCGTCCTGAGTATCTCGATGCGCCGGTCGATGCGGTGTCGCGGGCGATCGGCGACCGGGTGCGGCTAGTGAAGGATGCCGTGCCGATCCACGTTCCGGACTTCATGTTCCAGTACCGCGAGGCGGCGAACTTCCCGTGGCGGAGTCAGGCGGCGTGGCTGTATTCGCAGATGGTGCGGTGGGACGGCACGCCGTTCTCGGCCGAGGAGGCGGATGTCGCGCAAGGCGTGTTCCGCCCGGACGTGTACCGCGCGGCTCTGGCTGGGTCGGGCGCGCCGTTGCCCAATGCGAGTTCGAAGCTGGAGGGGGCGATCGGCGCGGACAGCATCGGTGCGGGGTCGACGCAGGGGCGGTTGATCCTTGGGCGCGATGCGTTCTTCGATCGGCGCGCGTTCGATCCGGATGATATCGAGGGATATCTGGCGGGGCTGCCCTGACGGCAAGCGGCCCTTCACCTCCTTGTTCTCCCGCGAAGGCGGGAGCCCAGTCTGGGTCCCCGCCTTCGCGGGGAAACAATCTGCGTTTGGGTAGTGGCGATGCCGTTCAACCCAAATCTGCTGCACCCGCGAAATGACGCTTGCGCGATGGGGCCGTTTCGGTCATCTTCACACCGTTCGGCAAAGGAGTCGGACACGAAATCATCGCGAGACCGGTTCCAACGAAGGGACCTGACCGCGTAGGACGATTTACCGATCGTCCACAGGCAACGAAGCCGCTCCGATGCGTCCGCAAGGTCGCCGTCGGGGCGGCTTTTTCTTTGTCCATCGCAGATGGAGGACCGACCATGTTGTTCGCATCACCGGGTATCGACACCACCGCACCGAAGGCCACGCGGATCGACCTGTTCAGCGCCGCCACGCCGCAAATGCGCGCGTTCCACGTCACGTGGCTCGCGTTCTTCGTATGCTTCTTCGCGTGGTTCGCCGCCGCGCCGTTGATGCCGCTGATCAAGACCGAGTTCGGGCTGAACAAGGACCAGATCGCCAACATCAACATCGCCGCGGTCGCGGTGACGATCCTGATGCGGCTGGTGGTCGGTCCGCTCTGCGACCGGTTCGGTCCGCGCCGTACCTATACATGGCTGCTGCTGCTCGGTGCGGTCCCGGTGTTCGGGCTGGCGTTCGCGCAGACGTACGAGACGTTCCTGTTCTTCCGCCTCGCGATCGGCGCGATCGGCGCGTCGTTCGTCATCACGCAATATCATACCAGCGTGATGTTCGCGCCCAACGTCGTCGGCACCGCCAACGCGACCGTCGGTGGCTGGGGCAATGCCGGCGGCGGCGCGGCGCAGAGCCTGATGCCGCTGGTCGTCGCGGCGCTCGTCGGCCTCGGCGTCGAGCACGCGTTCGGCTGGCGCGCGGCGATGTTCGTGCCGGGCGTCGCGATGGTCGCGATGGCGTTCGTCTATGCGCGCTACACGCAGGACACGCCGCAGGGCGACATCGTCGACCTCCGCGCCGCGGGCATCGAACTCGACGGCGGCAAGGCAACGGGCATGGTGATCTTCCGCCGTGCCGCCGCCAATTACCGGACCTGGATGCTGGCGGCGACGTACGGCGCGTGTTTCGGGGTGGAGATCTTCATTCATAATATTGCCGCAAGTTATTACGTCGATCGGTTCGGGCTTTCGCTGACCAATGCGGGGCTGGCAGCAGGGATCTTCGGCGGGCTTGCGCTGTTCGCCCGTGCGCTCGGCGGGATCGCCAGCGATCGGATCGCGCTCAGAAAAGGCCTCGACGGCCGCGCGCTGCTGTTGTTCGCGCTGATGCTCGGCGAAGGCGTCGGGCTGGTGCTGTTCGGTCATGCCGGCAGCGTCACGCTCGCGATCCTGGCGATGACGATGTTCGGGCTGTTCACGCACATGGCGTGCGGCGCGACCTATGCGCTGGTGCCATTCATCGACCGCAAGGCGCTGGGCGGTGTCGCCGGGCTGATCGGTGCGGGCGGCAACATCGGCGCGGTCGCGGCGGGGTTCCTCAACAAGGCGTCGGCCACCCCGCAGCAATGCCTCATCGTGCTCGGCTACGTCGTCGCAGGCACCGCGGTCTGCGCGCTGGCCGTCCGCTTCTCCGCCACGCACAAATCGGACGAACGCGCGCTGCTCGACGCGGCGCTCGACGCACGCCGCACCAGCGACCGCTCGGTCAGCGGCGCGCTCCCCGCGTGACCCTCCCTTCCCGGCTCCAACCCGACTGGACGATCTGATGGAACACCAGACTATCACCCCCTCCCCCGACACCCGCGAACACCTCGTCGTGATCGGCAACGGCATGGCCGGCTGTCGCGCGGTCGAGGAACTGATCGCGCGCGATCCGACCCGGTACCGCGTGACGATCTTCGGTGCCGAGCCGCACGTGAACTACAACCGCATCATGCTGTCGCCGGTGCTGGCGGGCGAGAAGACGTTCGAGCAGATCGTCATCAACGATCACGCCTGGTACGCGACCAACACGATCGAACTCGTGACCAGCGACCCGGTACAGGCGATCGACCGCGTGGC
Source organism: Sphingomonas sp. LR55 (assembly GCF_036856015.1). Lineage (NCBI taxonomy): Bacteria > Pseudomonadati > Pseudomonadota > Alphaproteobacteria > Sphingomonadales > Sphingomonadaceae > Sphingomonas > Sphingomonas sp. LR55. The sequence goes on along the minus strand of NZ_JASPFO010000001.1, from coordinate 932,635 downwards.
CAAGACCGTCACCGCGCGCTCCGGGCTGACGGTATCGTACGACCGGCTGCTGATCGCGACCGGCTCCGATCCGTTCATCATCCCCGTCCCCGGCAAGGACCTGCCCGGCGTGATCTCGTTCCGCGACATGGCGGACGTCGATCACATGCTGGAGGCTGCGGGCAAGGGCGGCGCGGCGGTCGTCATCGGCGGCGGGCTGCTCGGGCTGGAGGCCGCACACGGCCTCACGTTGCGGGGGATGAATGTCACGGTGATCCACCTGATGCCGACGCTGATGGAGCGGCAGCTCGACGAGGCGGCGGGGTGGTTGCTCAAGTCGGCGCTGGAATCGCGCGGTCAGGTCATCCTGACCGAAGCGAACACCGCCGAGATCGTCGGCGATACCCGCGTCGAGGGCGTGCTGCTGAAAGACGGCACGCTGATCCCCGCCAGCCTCGTCGTCATGGCGGTCGGCATCCGTCCCTCCGTCGCCCTCGCGCGCGACGCCGGGCTCGAGATTGGCCGCGGGATCAAGGTCGACGACCACATGGTCACCAGCGACCCGTCGATCCTAGCGGTCGGCGAATGCGTCGAGCATGACGGCAACGTCTACGGCCTCGTCGCGCCGCTGTGGGACATGTGCCGCGCGCTCGCCGACGGGCTGACCGACAGTCACAGCGGCTATCGCGGATCGGTGACCTCGACCAAATTGAAGGTCGCCGGGCTCGATGTGTTCTCGGCGGGCGATTTCTCGGGCGGTGCAGGCGCGGAGGACATCGTCCTGCGCGATGCGTCGCGCGGCATCTACAAGCGCGTCGTGGTCAAGGACGACCGGATCGTCGGCGCAGTGCTGTACGGCGACACGACCGATGGCGGCTGGTATTTCGACCTGCTCAAGCGGGCGGAAGACATCGCGCCGATCCGCGACATGCTGATCTTCGGTCAGTCCTTCGCCTCGGGAGGAGGCACAGCGGACCCTAAGGCGGCCGTTGCGGCGCTCTCCGACGATGCGGAGATCTGCGGCTGCAACGGCGTCACCAAGGGCAAGGTCGTGGCGTGCATCGGCGCCGGCAACGCGACGCTCGACGCGGTCCGCGCGACCTGCAAGGCGTCGGCATCGTGTGGATCGTGCACCGGGCTGGTCGAGACGCTGCTCGCGGTCACGCTGGGCGACGAGTATTCGGGCGAGCGTGACGTCAAGACGATGTGCAAATGCACCAGCTTCGGCCACGACGACGTCCGCCGCGAGATCGTCGCGCAGGGCATGCGCTCGATCCCCGAAGTCATGCAGAAGATGAGCTGGTCGACGCCGGATGGATGTTCGTCGTGCCGCCCTGCGCTCAATTACTATCTGCTCTGCGCGTTGCCCGGCGACTACAAGGACGACCAGCAGAGCCGCTACGTCAACGAGCGCGTGCATGCCAACATCCAGAAAGACGGCACCTATTCGGTCGTGCCGCGGATGTGGGGTGGGCTCACCAACCCGCGCGAGCTGCGTGCGATCGCCGACGTCGTCGAGAAATACGATGCGCCGATGGTCAAGGTGACGGGCGGCCAGCGGCTCGACATCTTCGGGATCAAGAAGGAGGATCTGCCCGCGGTCTGGGCCGATCTCAACGCCGCCGGGATGGTCAGCGGGCATGCGTACGGCAAGTCGCTGCGCACCGTGAAGACGTGCGTCGGGTCGGACTGGTGCCGGTTCGGGACGCAGGACTCGACCGGGCTCGGCGTCAAGGTCGAGCGGATGACCTGGGGCAGTTGGATGCCGCACAAGTTCAAGATCGCGGTCAGCGGCTGCCCGCGCAACTGCGCCGAGGCAACGATCAAGGATTTCGGCGTGGTCTGCGTCGACAGCGGCTACGAGCTGTCGGTCGGCGGCAATGGCGGGATCAAGGTCCGCGCGACCGACTTCCTGTGCAAGGTCGCGACCGAGGAGGAGGCGATGCATTATTGCGCCGCGTTCATCCAGTTGTACCGCGAGGAAGCGCGCTATCTGGAACGCACCGCGCCGTGGATCGAGCGGATCGGCGTCGAGTATATCCGCGAGCGGATCGCCGACGATCCGGAGGGCCGCGATGCGCTGGCGGCACGGTTCCTGTTCTCGCAGCAGTTTACGCAGGACGATCCGTGGGCGGCACGCGCGGCGGGCGAGCACCGCGAACAGCATGCGCCGATGGCGCGCTTCACACCTCTGGACACGCCCGTCTTTCTCGGGAGGGAAATGGCATGATCGGCGAATGGCTCGATATCGGCTGGGTCGACGAGATCCCGGTCCGCGGCAGTCGTACGGTGCAGGTCGCCGGCGGCGACGACATCGCGGTCTTCCGCACCGGCGACGGCAAGGTGTTCGCGCTGGCGGATCGCTGCCCGCACAAGGGCGGACGCCTGTCGCAGGGCATCGTGCATGGCGGCGCGGTGGCGTGCCCGCTGCACAACTGGCGGATCGCGCTGGATACGGGCGAGGCGCTCGGAGAGGACAAGGGGTGTACGCCGGTTATTCCGGTGAAGGTGAGCGGTGGGCGGGTGCTGCTCTGCCGCACCTCGACCATGAAGGCCGCCGCGTGATCGCGCCACTGCTCCCTCTCCCCGCTGAGGAGAGGGTCGGGGTGAGGGGTTGGGGCGCGTGCGGCCCGTCCCAACTGCCCCTCACCCAACCCTCTCCCCGAGGGGGAGAGGGCTAATGGCTTCCACCCGCGTGATCGCGCCACTGCTCCCTCTCCCCTCTGGGGAGAGGGTCGGGGTGAGAGGTTGGGGCGCGTGCGGCTCGTCCCAACCCCTCACCCAACCCTCTCCCCAAGGGGAGAGGGCTAATGGCGGCCGTGCGCACGACGTGCGCGTATTGCGGTGTCGGATGCGGTATCCTCGCCACCCCGACTGGCGAGCGCAGCGTCGCGATTAACGGCGACCCCGACCACCCCGCCAACACCGGCAAGCTCTGCTCGAAGGGCACCCACCTCGGCGAGACGATCGGACTCGAAGGCCGCCTGCTCACCCCAATGATCGGCCAGCGTCGCGCATCCTGGGACAAGGCACTCGACCTCGTCGCCAAACGCTTCCGCGACACGATCGCACAGCACGGCCCCAACAGCGTCGCCTTCTACGTCTCCGGACAATTGCTCACCGAGGACTATTACGTCGCCAACAAGCTGATGAAGGGCTTCATCGGCTCGGCCAACATCGACACCAATTCGCGGCTGTGCATGGCGAGTGCAGTCGCGGGCCACATGCGCGCGTTCGGCGAGGATATCGTGCCTGCGAGCTACGACGATCTCGACGTCGCGGACCTGATCGTGCTGGTCGGGTCGAACACCGCGTGGTGCCATCCGATCGTCTATCAGCGCATCCGCGCGCGCTGCGACGCCGGCGCGAAGCTCGTGGTGATCGACCCGCGCCGGACCGAGACCGCAGACGAGGCCGACCTTCATCTCGCGATCCGGCCCGGCACCGACGTCGCGCTGATGAATGGCTTGCTCGCATGGTGCCGTGACGTGGGCGTGGTCGACTACGACTATCTCGCCGCGCACGTCGCGACGCCCGATGCGTTCTGGGACCAGGTCGACGAGGGCAGCGACCTGTGGTCGGTGGCGCGCATCTGCGACGTTCCGCTGCAGGATCTCAGGCGCTTCTATGAACTGTTCGCCGCGACGCCGAAGACCGTGACGATGTTCAGCCAGGGCGTGAACCAGTCGCTGTCGGGCACCGATCAGGTCAACGCGATCACCAACCTCCACCTCGCCACCGGCCGCATCGGCAAGGCCGGTGCGGCCCCCTTCTCGATCACCGGCCAGCCCAATGCGATGGGTGGTCGCGAAGTCGGCGGCCTCGCGTCGTCACTCGCCGCGCACATGGATTTCGCGCCCGAGAACGTCGCCCGCGTCGGCCGATTCTGGGCCGCGCCCAACATGGCGACCAAGCCGGGGCTGAAGGCGATCGACCTGTTCCGCGAACTCGGCAACGGCCGGATCAAGGCGCTGTGGGTGATGGCGACCAACCCCGCCGTCTCGATGCCCGACGCCGGCCGCGTGCGCGAGGCGCTGGCGGCGTGCCCGTTCGTCGTCGTGTCGGACGTGATCGAGACCACCGACACTTCGGTCCACGCGCATGTCCGCCTGCCAGCCGCCGCGTGGGGCGAGAAGGACGGCACCGTCACCAATTCCGACCGCACGATCAGCCGCCAGCGCGCGTTCATGGCCGCGCCCGGCGAGGCCAAACCGGACTGGTGGATCGTCTCGCAGGTCGCGCGGCGGATGGGGTGGAAGACGGCGTTTCCCTATGATCGCCCCGCCGAGATCTGGCGCGAGCATTGCCGGTTGTCGGCCTATGAGAATGACGGCACGCGGCTGTTCTCGCTCCCCGGCCATGCCGCCAAGGGCAATGCCGAGTATGACGCGATGCCGCCGTTCCGCTGGGGTGGCACGCCATTTGCGAACGGCCGTTTCTCGACGCCCGACGGACGCGCGTGGCTGGTGCCGGTCATGCAGAAGCCCGTCGTCGCCCCGCTCGCGAAATGGCCGATGACCCTCAACACCGGCCGCTACCGCGACCAGTGGCACACGATGACCCGCACCGGCCTGTCGCCGAAGCTCGCACGGCACCGTGAGGAGCCGCTGGTCGAAATCCACCCCCATGATGCCGAACGGCTCGGAATCGTCGATGGCAGCCTCGCGCGCGTGTCGACGCCGCAGGAGAAAGCAGCTTCCGCGCGAGCGTCGCCCTGACGCAGCGGATCGGCGAACTGTTCGTGCCGATCCACTGGACCGACCGCACGGCGACCGGTGGGCGGACCGGCCTGCTGCCCCGCCCGCTCGCCGATCCGATCTCGGGCCAGCCGGGCTTCAAATCGACTCCCGTGCGGATCGAGCCGGTGGCAACCGAGTGGCGCGGCTTCGTCGTCGTCCGAGGCGAACTGGCAAGCCGCCCGGACTGCCTGTGGGCGACACGCGTCGCGGTGCCGGGTGGAACGACATGGGACATGGCCGGCAACGGCGACGCCGCAGCGCTCGACGCGCTGCTGCCAAAGGGCCAGCGGGTCGAGGCTGTCGATGCAGCACGCGGCAGTCGACGGATAGCGATCCTTGATGGCGGCAGGCTCGCGGCCGTCCTGTTCGTGACGCGCGACGGCACACTCCCGCCCCGCGACTGGCTCGTCGCGCAACTGAGCGAGGACGTTGCCGCCCCGACCCTGCTCGCCGGCCGCGCACCGGGCGTGCAGATCGACCGCGGGCCGATCGTCTGCGCGTGCTTCGACGTCGGGTTGAAGACCATCCTCGCCGCGATCGCCGACCAGCAGCTCGCCGACGTACCTGCGATCGGGGCGGCACTGAAAGCCGGCACCAATTGCGGATCGTGCCGCCCCGCCCTCGCCAAACTCCTCGTCACGCAAGGATCAGCAAATGTCGCATGATTTCCCGCCCGGTTCGGTCTGGCTGGTCGGTGCCGGCCCGGGCGATCCCGACCTCCTCACGCGCAAGGCCGAACGCCTGCTCGCGGCGGCCGACATCGTCTTCTACGACGCGCTCGTCGGCCCGGGCGTCCTCGCTCTCGTTCCGGCGGGAACCGAGATGGCAAGTGTCGGCAAGCGATCGGGGCGCCATTCGAAGGATCAGGTCTCGATCAACGTCCTGCTCGCCGACGCTGCGCTCGCAGGCAAGCGCGTCGTCCGGCTCAAGGGCGGCGATCCGTCGATCTTCGGCCGCTCGACCGAGGAGCTCGACCACCTCGCCGCCAGCGGCATCACCGTTCGCATCTGCCCCGGCATCACCGCCGCCAGCGCCGCCGCGGCCTCGGGCGGCGCCTCGCTGACGTTACGCGGCCTCGCGCGGAAGCTCACCTTCGTCACCGCGCACGCCCGCGCGGGCGAAGCGCTCGATCTCGACTGGACCGCGCTCGCCGCGCCCGACGCTACGATCGCCGTCTATATGGGCCGCGCCGCCGCCGCCGCCGGCGAAGTGTCACGCGAACTGATCGCCGCCGGGCGCGCGCCCGACACGCCGGTGATGGTCGCGGTCAACGTCTCGCTGGCGACCGAACGTATCCTGCGCGGGCGACTGTCGGCGCTGGCGTTCCTGGTGGAGACGATCAGCGACAACGATCCCTCGCTGCTGCTGATCGGCGATGCATTGGCAGTATCGTCGATCGCGGCCGTAAACACGATGGCGCAAACGCGGGGCTTCGAGGTTGGGGTGGCATAAGGCCGAAGACGCAAGCTTGTTGGCCAGCGAACATGTGCTCGCCCTAGTCTGGAGCGAACCGCTGCGAGTTTGCCGGAGGCTATAAGTTTCGCGCCACGCTGGCATATCGACGTTGTCGGCGGCAGTATGATGCTGTTCCTAGGGTTCAACGGCATCCGCCGCGCGGTTGCCCCTCCTCGACGCCATACGCTCATTCACCGTCTGATCCCGGATGGAGAGACGGTTGCGCATCGTTCGAGGACGGGTCCGGGACGATGGTGCCGCCCTTCATGACCATCCGAACGCGACGGAGCGCGGCTATATTTAACGTCGGATCGCCCGACACCGCAACCAGATCCGCCAGCAAGCCAGGTTTCACCGTACCTCGCGTGTCGCCAAGATGGAGCGACCGCGCGTTGCCGGAGGTCGCGGCCATCAGGACCGCCGCGCGGGGCATCCCCGCCGCTACCAGCAATTCCATCTCGCGCACGTTCTGCCCGTGCGCGAATACCCCCGCATCGCCGCCGACGCAGATCGGGACGCCTGCCTCGAGCGCCAGCTTGAGGCTTGAACGACTGAGTGCGACGGCGGGCGGCGCTGGTTCGCTACCGTTCCAGCCGCGATAGCGTGCGGTCGCGTCGGATGCGGCGAGTGTCGGACACAGCGCGATGCGCTTGGTCGCCATGTCTGCGAAGATCGCGGGCGTACCGCCATAGCCGTGCTCGATGGTATCAACGCCCGCGGCGACCGCGCGCCGCATACCCTCGGCGGTCGCGGCATGGACGGCAACCGGGCGACCCGCATCGTGCGCCGCCGCCACCGCCGCCGTCATCTCGGCGAGGCTCAGTGTCGCACGGCTCTCCTCGCCGGGTCGCCAGCGATAATCGGCATACAGCTTGACCCAATCCGCACCGGCCGCGATCTGGCGGCGCACCGCGGCCACCATCTGGTCGACGCCCGACACTTCCTCGGCCCCCTGCGGCACCGCGACGCCTGGCTCGAAACCCTTCGGACCATAGGCGCCGAGCGCGACGATCGCGCGCGTCGCGACCGATAGTCGCGGGCCCGGCACGATGCCCTGGTCGATCGCCGCCTTCAGCCCGACGTCCGCATAGCCGGCGCCCTCCGTGCCGAGATCGCGTTCGCTGGTGAAGCCGGCGAGCAACGTCGCCTTTGCGTTCGCAACGGCGCGCGGTGCGGAGCGCGAGCGGCTCGTGCAGGACCTGATCGTCCCAGCTCGTCTCGTTATACGGATGCAGGAACAGATGCCCGTGCCCCTCGATCATGCCGGGCATCAGCGTATCGCCGGCAAGCTCGATAGTCTGCGTGTCGGTGGGCACCGGTAGATTGGGACCGACTGCGACGATCCGGTCGCCCGAGACGAGCACCTGCCAGCCGGCATGGACGATACCATCCGCGCCATCGAAAACGCCCGCGGGTTTCAGCAGCGTCGATCGGGGGTTAGACGCCGGCACCGCGGCTGCGGGTCCGAGCAGAACCGCCGCGGACGTCAGCACTATCGTCGTCAGCCACCGCATGGTCTTTCCCTCGTTCCCGCCTTACGCTGCCACCATGAATAAGCTCCTTCGGCGTGCGCGCAATCCGGTGATCCTGTTGGCCCTGCTGACGGCTGCGCCCAGTCCGCCACCAACCGACATAGCGCGGTGGCAGGTGCAGGCCGCGCGCATCACGATCACGCGCGACGACTGGGGGATCCCGCATATCCGTGGGCGATCCGACGCGGATGCGGTGTTCGGGCTGATCTATGCGCAGGCGGAAGACGATTTCGCGCGGATCGAGGCGAATTACCTGACCGCGCTCGGGCGTAGCGCCGAAGCAGACGGCGAGGACGCGGTCTGGGCCGATCTTCGCCAGCGGCTGTTCGTTGATCCCGCGGACCTGAAGAGCCAATATGCCGCCAGCCCGGCTTGGTTGCGGGCGCTCATGCAGGGCTGGGCGGACGGGCTGAACTATTATCTGGCGACGCATCCGCAGGCCAGGCCGAAGGTTCTTACTCGGTTCGAGCCGTGGATGGCGCTCAGCTTCACCGAAGGGAGCATCGGCGGGGATATCGAGCGGATCTCGCTCAGCGATCTGAAGACGTTCTACGGCAAGCCCACCCCGCCCTCTCCGGAGGAACGCGGCATGGTGCCGCGCGAGCCGTCGGGGTCTAACGGGATCGCGATCGCACCCCGCCTCACCGCGAACGGCCGCGCGCTGCTGCTGATCAACCCGCACACCAGCTTCTATTTCCGCTCCGAAGCGCAGATGACGAGCGACGAAGGGCTGAATGCGTATGGCGCCAGCACCTGGGGGCAGTTCTTCGTGTACCAGGGCTTCAACGCCAAAGCCGGCTGGATGCACACCTCCGCGACGGTCGACAATATCGACGAGTTCGCCGAACGGATCGCGCGGACCGGTGACCGCTATGCCTATCGCTACGGCAGCGAAGTGCGGCCGGTCACCACACGCACCGTCGTCCTGCGCTATCGCCGGTCCGACGGCACGATGGGCGAGCGCCGCTTCACCACCTACGCCACGCATCACGGGCCGATCGTCGCGATCAATGCCGGGCGCTGGATCGCGACCGCGCTGATGTGGAAACCCGTCCCCGCGCTCGAACAAAGCTATCTGCGGACCAAGGCGACCGATCTCGCCAGCTACATCGCGGTCGCCGAGCGGAAGGCGAATTCGTCGAACGACACGCTGTTCGCCGACGACAAGGGCGAGATCGCGTTCCTGATGCCGCAGTTCATGCCGATCCGCAGCGACCGGTTCGATTATACGCGGCCGGTCGACGGCAGCGATCCCGCGACCGACTGGCACGGGCTCCACACGCTCGCCAGCCTACCGAGCGTCGCAAACCCGCGGACCGGCTGGGCGCACAACACCAACGACTGGCCGTGGAGCGCGGCGGGGCCGGACAGCCCCAAGGCGGCGGACTATCCGAAGTACATGGACCAGGTCGGCGGCAATGCGCGCGGCGTCCATGCCGACCTGTTGCTGACCGGCAAACGCGGTTGGACACCGGACACACTGCGTGCCGCGGCGTTCGATTCCTATCTGCCCGCCTTTGCGCGACTGCTGCCCGGTCTGGTCGAGGCGTGGGACGCACTGCCTGCCCGCGACCCACGGCGGGCGTCGCTCGCGGAGCCGATCGCGCTGTTGAAGAAATGGGATCACCGCTGGAGCTACGACTCGGTCGCGACAAGCCTGGCGGTGTTCTGGGGCGACCAGTTGTGGCGCGAGGTCGGCAGCTTCGCGCAGGCCGAGCGATTGAACGTGCCCGACTACATCGCCGCGCGCGTGTCGCCCGACGCCAAGCTTACCGCGCTGTCCGCCGCGGTCGATCGCCTGACGCGCGACTTCGGCGACTGGCGCACACCGTGGCAGCAGATCAACCGCTTCCAACGGCTCGATGATGCGATCCAGCCGCATTTCGACGACGCGCGCATCGATCCCGGTGCCGTTCACCTCGGCACAATGGGGCAGCCTCGCGTCGTTCGGCGCGAAGCCCTGGCCCGGCACGAAGCGTTATTACGGCACCAGCGGCAACAGCTTCGTCGCGGCCGTCGAGTTCGGCCCGCGGGTGAAGGCAATGGCGGTGATGGCCGGCGGCCAGAGCGGCGACCCGGCATCACCGCACTTCGCCGATCAGACGCAGCGCTATGCGGAGGGCAGACTGCGCCCGGTCTATTTCTATCCCGATGACCTCAAGGGCCACGTCGAGCGCAGCTACCGCCCGGGCGGGTGACGTCGCGCCCGCCCGCGCACTACGTCACCGCGCCTGAATTTACGCCGCGGTGGCGTCCAGCTTGTCCTGTGTCCGTGTGTCGAAGTCGCTGGCATCGTGGCGCTCGTGGAGCTGGCTGGCGGGATCACCCATCACGCGGTTGACCATCCGGCCGCGCTGGACAGCCGGACGCGCCCCGATCAGCTCGGTCCAGCGCAGGACGTTCTTATAGTCGCTCACCTGAAGGAATTCGGCGGCGTCATACACCTGCCCCGTCACCAGCGCGCCGTACCAGGGCCACACCGCCATGTCGGCGATCGAATAGTCATCGCCACCGACATACTCGCTCTCGCCCAGTCGCCGGTCCAGCACGTCGAGCTGGCGCTTAACCTCCATCGCGAAACGGTCGATCGCATATGCGATCTTCACGGGAGCATAGGCGTAGAAATGCCCGAAACCGCCCCCCAGCATCGGCCCTGCCCCCATCTGCCAGAACAGCCATGACAGCACTTCGGCGCGCTTGGCGACATCGGTGGGCAAGAACGCGCCGAACTTCTCGGCAAGATAGAGAAGGATCGATCCGGATTCGAATACGCGGATCGGCTCCGCGCCGCTGCGATCAACCAAAGCGGGAATTTTCGAATTGGGATTGGCCGCGACGAAGCCGCTGCCGAACTGGTCGCCGTCCATGATCTTGATCAGCCAGGCGTCGTATTCGGCACCGGTATGACCCGCGGCGAGCAGCTCCTCGAGCATCACCGTCACCTTCACGCCGTTGGGCGTTGCCAGCGAATAGAGCTGGATCGGGTGCTTGCCGACGGGCAGGTCCTTGTCGTGCGTGGCGCCGGCGATCGGGCGGTTGATGCTGGCGAACCGGCCTCCGCTCTGCTTGTCCCAGGTCCAGACCTTGGGCGGCGTGTATTCGGCGGTCTCGGTCATTCTGGCTCTCCGCTATCTCTACTCTGCGTCGGCGAAGTGCGCCGTTGTGGGCTTATGCGCAAGGGCCCGAACCGAAGTCGCTCGGCCATGCGTGGCTTACCAGAGCCGTAAGGTACCAGCCGCTTCCGTAACGTGAATGTTCGAATACCCGATCGTCACTCTCGGTCCCCCTTTTCGCACGCGATCAGCGATCTCGGGTCAGTTGCCCGCACGTGCGTGGAGCGTACGGACCTCGTCGGCGAACGCTGGCACCGGGCCGGTGACGACCGCATCGGGGACGACGTCGGTGATCCGCAGCGGCACGATGCCGAGCGATGGCTTGCCGAATTCGCGCAGCCATTCATTCAGCTGGATCGTCGACGTCGCGTAGACGATCCTTCCCATCCCCACGAGCCCATGCGCCGCCGCGCACATCGCGCAATGCTCGCCCGAGGTATAGACGACAGCCTGTCGCCGCTCCTCCGGCGACAAATGCTCGGCGGCCCAACGCGCGATCGCGAACTCGGGATGACGCGTCGGATCACCGCCGCCGGTTCGGTTTCGGTCCTCGAACAGCACCTCGCCGGCGCGCGACACAAGGATCGAGCCGAACGGCTGGTCGCCCGCGTCCACGGCTTCGGTCGCCAGCTCGACGCACCGCCGCAGCTGGCTCATGTCGATATCGTTCATTCCATTTCCTCAAAGCGCATTGTGTAGACGCCTTGCAAACGTTCAGCCCTCCATCTGGCTGCCAGGTTTTCAACGGCCATCCCCGTACCACGCTGATACAGGTTCGGTGCAAACTGACCATCTAAGCTGTTCGAAACGCTGGCTGTATTCGCTAGGGCACGGTCAGTTTCATGGCGGGCAGCCTCAGCCCGGCGTGAGGCCTGTGGCGAAACGGGGACGAACGATGGCGAACGCAGCACCGATAACGGTCGACGGCAATCTGAACGACTGGACCGCCGGCGACCGCATCGATCGCGGGCTCGGCACTGGATACGCGATCTATGCGCGCAGCGACGGCGCCGATTTCGCGTTCGCGATCACCGCCCCCGCCGCGATCGGCGCGAACACCACCGCGTGGCTCAACACCGATCGCAACGCGACCACCGGCTATCAGGTGTTCGGGTTTGCTGGCGGTGCTGAGTACAACGTCAACTTCGCCGCCGACGGTACCGTCTCGCTGTACAGCGGCGCGGCGGGGCAGACCCTGGTCGCGAGCGGCCTTCAGGCGGCTTGGTCGGCGGATCGGACCACCGTCGAGTTCAAGGTGCCAAAGGCGGCGATCGGCAATCCGCAGGCGATCGACACGATCTACGACGTCAACGACACCGCGTTCCTGCCCGGCAATTATTCGAACCCCGCCTTTACCGTCTTCAACGACACCGGCATCGTCGCCGACCCGTCGCACCGGATCGCGATCGTGTGGTCCGATCTCGACCGCCAACGCCTATTTCAGCAAGACCGCCTATTCGCAGCTGTTCATGGCCGCGCAGTCCCAGGCGATGCAGGCGGGCGTGCCGTTCGACATCCTGACCGAGGGCGACCTGACCAGCCTGGCGACGCTCGCCAAATACGGCACGATCGTCTTCCCGTCGTTCCGCAACGTCGAGGCGAGCAAGGCAGACCTGATCGCGCAGACGCTGGAACAGGCGACCAAGCAGTTCGGCATCGGCCTGGTCGCGGCGGGCGAGTTCATGACCAACGGCGCAGACAATAGCGCGCTGGCCGGCGATTCCTATGCGCGGATGAAGCTGTTGTTCGACGCCACGCGCGTGACCGGTGGCTTCCCCGCCGACGTGACGGTGAAGGCGAGCGACGCGTCGCACCTCGTGCTCGACGGCTATTCGGATGGCCAGGTCATCCGCCAATATACCGGCGTCGGCTGGAACGCGTTCACCAGCGTCAGCGGCACGGGCACGACGATCGCCACCGAGACGGTGAACGGCCAGACCTATTCGGCGGCGATCGCGACGCAGACCGGCGGGCGCAACGTGCTGTTCTCGAGCGAAGCGGTGATGGCCGACGACAACCTGCTGCAGAAGGCGATCGATTACTCGGTCCACGGCGATACGCTGTCGGTCGGATTGCAGATGACCCGCCAGGCCGGGCTGTTCGCGTCGCGCGTCGACATGGACCAGAGCCAGCAGACCACCGAGGTCAATCCGGCCGGCACCGCGCCCGGCATCTACGACAAGCTGCTGCCGATCCTGACCGAGTGGAAGACCGCATATAATTTCGTCGGCAGCTATTACGTCAACATCGGCAACGATCCGGCGAACGGCCAGGCGACCGACTGGGCGGTGTCGCTGCCGGTCTACAAGGCGCTGCTCGATGCCGGCAACGAAGTCGGCTCGCACAGCTATACGCACCCCGAGAACACCAATCTGCTGACCGACGCGCAGATCGCGTACGAGTTCGGCCAGTCGCGCGCCGAGCTGGAAAAGCAGCTGAGCGCGTATCTCGGCAAGACCGTGACGGTCGGCGGGGCCGCGGTACCGGGTGCGCCCGAGCAGATCGCGACGAGCCAGGAAATCCTGAAATACGTGACGTATCTCAGCGGTGGCTATTCGGGCGTCGGGGCGGGCTATCCCAACGCGCTCGGCTATATGACGCCGCAGAACGCCGCGGACGACAAGGTGTATATCGCGCCGAACACGTCGTTCGACTTTTCGCTGATCGAATTCCAGAAGAAGACCGTCGCCGAGGCGAGCGCGATCTGGGCGAAGGAATTCGGCGCGCTGACCGCCAATGCCGACGCGCCCGTCATCGTGTGGCCGTGGCATGACTATGGTCCGACTATGTGGGCCGCCGACGGCGCCACCAGCCTGTATACCAAGCAGATGTTCACCACCTTCATCGCGCAGGCCGCCGCCGCCGGCGTCGAGTTCGTGACGCTCGCCGATCTCGCGGGCCGGGTCAGCGCGTTCCAGAACGCGACGATCACCTCGACCGTGGTCGGCAACACGATCACCGCGACGGTCGGCGCGACCACCGGCACCTTCTCGCTCGACGTCGATGGCCAGAGTAGCGGCCAAATGATCAAGTCGGTCGCCAACTGGTACGCCTATGACGCGGACACGGTGTTCCTGCCCAAGGCGGGCGGCACCTATGCGATCACGATGGGCGCGGTGGCGGACGACGTGACGCATATCACCGCGCTGCCGATGCGCGCGACGCTGACGACGCTGAGCGGCGACGGGCGCGACCTGTCCTTCACCGTCGAGGGCGAAGGCAAGGTGACCGTCGACCTCAAGGCACCGGGGACCGACTGGACGACGCTGAGCGGCGGCACGATCGCCAGCCAGATCGGCGAGATCCTGACGATCGATCTTGGCGCGATCGGTGTGCACGACGTCAAGATCGGCCATCAGGCGAACGTCGATCCGGTGCTGACCTCGTTCGGCGGCGGCACCACCGGCGCGCTGTCGATCGCCGAGAACGGTACCGCGCTGACCACGATCACCGCGACCGACGCGAACATCGTCTGGGGCGATTCGATCAAATATTCGATCGGTGCAGGCGGCGACGGCGCCAATTTCTCGATCGACGCGACGACCGGCGTGCTGAAGTTCGTCACCGCACCCGATTACGAAGCGCCGACCGACGCCAACCGCGACAACATCTACGGCGTCACCGTGGTCGCGACCGACGCACGCGGTGCGGTCGATGCGCAGACGCTGACGATCGGCGTGACCGACGTGATCGGGATCACCAAGACCGGCACGATGTTCGCGGACACGATCAACGGCACCGGCGAGCAGGACGTGCTCGATGGCGGCTGGGGCAACGACGTGCTCAACGGGCTTGGCGGCAACGACAAGCTCACCGAGGGGCTCGGCAACGACACGCTCAACGGCGGCGCGGGCAACGATACGCTGATCGGTGGCGACGGCAAGGACATCCTCAACGGTGGCGACGGCAACGACATCCTGATCGGCGGCGACGACATGGACACGATGACCGGCGGCGCTGGCGCCGACATCTTCCGCTTCGAGGTGAAGGGCGACAGCCTGCCCTCGTCGTCGCGCGACGTCATCACCGACTTCGCGGTCGGGCAGGACAAGATCGACCTGTCGATGATCGACGCCAACAGCTCGCTGTTCGCGCGCGGCGACCAGGCGTTCAGCTTCATCGGCACGACCGCGAAATTCTCCGCGCCGGGCCAGTTGCGCTACAGCTACCAGATGATCGGTGGGAAGGAATGCACCGTCGTCGAAGGCAATACCGACAGCGGCTCGGCGGCCGACTTCTCGATCGCGCTGACCGGCCACCACGTGCTGACCGCGAACGATTTCTTCATGTAGTCCGCGGCATAGGCCGGCGTGTCATGGCGGGCATAGGCTTCCAATTAGCGAAAACCGCGCGGGAGGGCGGCGTCGGCGGGATCGTCGGCGCCGCCGCGTTCGGCGCGGTGATCAGCGCCGGGCCGTGGCTGATCACCGCGGTCGCGATGGCGATGCTCAACCACTGGTCGGGCGCGCATCTCGGCGCCGATGGCGCGCGGACCGTGCAGACGATCCTGGTCTATGCGTTCAGCCTGTCCGCGCTCGCCGCCGCACCGGTCGGCATCCTGGCGACGCGGATGGTCGCGGATCGCATTTTCGCACGCGATGCCGGCGGCGTGTCGGGGATCATGCTGGTCGCGCTCGCGGTCGGCGGCGCGATCGCGATGGGCGTCGGCGCGGTCGTGTACGGCATGCTCGCGCGGCTTCCCCTCGGCGAGGCGGCGCTCGCGACGCTGATCCTCGCGTGGCTGACGCAGGTCTGGATCGCCGCGCCCCTGCTCACCGCGCTGCGCCGTTACCGCGCGATCCCCCTCGCCTATCTGCTCGGCATCGGTTTTGCGACACTGCTGCTGGCACTGTTGCCCAAGCTCGACGTCGTCACCGTGCTCGCCATCATCGCCGGCGGCATCGGCCTGACGCTGGCGGCGATCATGGTGGTGATCCGCCGGCATTTTTCCGCCCCGCCCGTCCTGCCGACGCGCGATGCGATGACGCCGCGGCTCGCCTGGATCGTCGCTGCGGCCGGGGTCGCCGGGGTCGCGGCGATCTGGATCGACAAATGGTTGTTGTGGCTGGGGCCTGACAGCCTGCGCGCGATCGGCCTGTTGCGGCTCAATCCGATCAACGACCAGGGCAGCTTTCTCGGGCTGTTGACGATGGTGCCCGGCCTCACGCTGCTGCTGATCGTGACCGAGACGCGCTTCGACCGCGCATTCGGCGACCTGATCGTGCGGTGTACCGGCACCTCGACGCTGCAACGGATCGAGGAGGCGCGCAGCGAGCTCGCGCGGACGATGTTCGACGGGCTGCGGATCATGCTGCTGGTGCAGGCGCTGGTCGCCGCGCTCGCCTGGGTGTTCGCGGTACCGCTGTTCGACCTGATCGGGGCCGACGCACGCGCGATCTTCGCGTTTCGCCAGACCTCGCTCGGTACGGTCTTCCACCTCGTCGTGATCGCGGCGACCGTCGTGCTGGCCTATTATGATCTGTTCGGCCGGATCCTGCTGACCTGGAGTGCCTTCGCGGTCGGCAGCGCCATCGCGACACTGCTGCAATGGCATGCGGGGTTTGCCGCGTTCGGCTGGGGCTATATGGCGGGTGCGGTGGTCGGAGCGTCGGTCGGCATCGCGCTGGTCGCCGAAGCCACGGTGAGCCTCACCTATCTGCTGTTCGTCGGCAACAATCCCTCGGTCGTGGGGCACGGAGGGCGTCTGTTATGACGGGATCTGACGATATGGCGCGGCGGACGATCCTGCAGCGTGTGCTCGCGATGGGTGCGATCGGGCTGACGATCGGCGCGCGATCGCGGTCGCAGGCGACACCGAAACCGTCCCCGGACACGGTGCTACGCTGGGGCATCGATTACGGCGCCACCACCGATCCCGTGCTGGCGCGGGCATGCGCGCTGCTGGTGCTCGAGCCGCACCATGCCCGGCCGATCGCACCACTGCGAGGCCCCGGCAGCATTCTGCTCGGCTATGTCAGCTTCGGCGAGGTCGAGCGCGGCCGGCCGTATTTCGCCGCGCTCGACAAGGCCGGCGCGCTCAGCGCCGCCAATCCCAACTGGCCCGACGCGCGGCTCGCCGACCTGCGCCACCCGGCATGGCGTGCGGCGGTGCTCGACCGCCTCGTCCCCGCGATCCTGGCGCTCGGCTATGACGGAATCTTCATCGATACGATGGATAACGCCGAAGCGATGGAACGGCAGGATCCGGTGGCCAACACGGGCATGGTGGCGGCAGGTGCGACGCTGATCGCCGCCGTGCGCGCGCGTTTCCCAAAATTCGCATCATGCTCAACCGCGGCTACGCGCTGCTGCCCGACGTCGCGCCCAAGATCGATTATCTGCTTGGCGAGGCGATGGCGTCGCGGTGGAATTTCGCTGCCAAACGCTATGAATTGCTCAGCGAGTCGGACTGGGCGTGGCAAGCGGGTCGCCTGCGCGCCGCGCGAGCCGGAACCCGGCACTGGCGTTGATGACGCTCGATTACTGGAATCCTGCCGATACGACGCAGATCGCGGCGCTATATGCGCGTGAGCGCGCGGCGGGGTTCAGCCCCTATGTTGCGACGCTCGCGCTCGACCGCCTGATGCCGGAACCGACCGGATGAGGATCGACCGCCGACGCGGACGGCTCGCGATCGTCCTGCCCGCAATCGCCGGGCTCGGCCTGCTCGCGGGCGGGCTGTTGCTGCTGCCGAACGCGCGCGAGATCCGTCACGCCGAGCGCCGTGCGCAACCGGTGCCGGCGCCGGTGCCGGCGAGTTCGATGCCGGCCGCCCCGGTACCGCCACCGGTGCTGCCGCCCCTGCACCCGACGATCGCGGCGCAGATCGCGACCGCCGACGCGGCGGCACTCGCAGCGCTCACCGTACGGCTGATTGCGGAGGGTCAGCCGGTGTCGACGCTGCAGGTCACCTATGATCTGGTCGCGGCGAAGAGACCGGCGGTGGCGCTCGACTATCTCGCGATCCGGTCCGATGGCGCTACCGCCGCGACGTGGCGGTTGCGTGTCGACCTTCTTCGCCGAGCCGGGCGGACCGCGGATGCAGCCGTGCTCGTCACGCAGGCGACGCAGAAGCGCGGACCGGTGGCGGCTGAGGATATCGTCGCGGCGGCCTATGCGATCGATCGGCCCGACCTCGTGATCGCGGCGGCGGCGAACCATGTGATCCCGCCGCCCGATGCCACGCTGTCGCTCGATCTCGCGCGCCGCGCCGACACGGCCGGCCGCGGCGACCTGATCGCGCTGCTTGACAAGGCGACGGCCGCGAACTGGCGGGCGGCGGATCCCTGGCTGGCGATCCGCGTGGCGGCGCGTGCGAACGATACCGCGGCAGGGTTGCGGGCGGCCGACTATCTCCCGGTCGCGCAGCGTCCGGCCGCGCGAGGAAATCATGACCAAGGCGGGCGACCGCGAGGGTCTGCGGACCGAATTGCTGGCCCGTGCTGCGGCGCCGGGCGCACCGCCCGAGCGGGAAGCGGAACGCTTGCTGGCGGCGGGTTATCGCGCCGATGCGATCGCCGTCCTGCGCCGGGCGGCGAGCGGAATGCCACCCACCGCGCCGGTAGCGCAGCGCCTGCTGTACTTGATGGGCCCACGGCCTGGGTCCGAGGATCTCTCCTGGCTGAAGCAACAAGCGCTGCAGGGCACCGCGAGTCAGCAGCGTGGCTGGCTGGTACGCTATGCCGAGCGGGACCGGCCGGGCGAGGCGCTGGCGTTCGTGACGCGGCATCCGCTCGCGAGCCAGACCGACATGCTGCTGATGCGGCTGTCGCTGGCCCGCGCGGCGGGCAATGATGCCGCCGGTCGCACGCTGGTGACGTCGCTGCTCGACGGGCGCGCACTTGATCCGGCGCAGCTCGGCGCGCTGTCGGCCGCCGCCCCCGCACGGATCGATCTGACCCAAGCGGCAGCAATCGCGAAACGCCGCGTCGCAGCCGGAGTCGCGGCACCCCGCGATCAGCTCGACCTCGCCTGGACCGCCTGGAATGCGGGCGATGCCAAGGGCGCGGCGGCAGGGCTTGACGAACATCTGGCGACCGCGCCGACCGACCTTCCGGCGCTGCGGCTGATGGCCGACGTGCAGGCGCGGCTCGGCGGCGAGCGGGCGGCCCGCCCCTGGCTGGACCGCGCGCTCGCCCAGACTCCGGCCGACAGCAAGGCACGCGTGGAGATCCTGGAAAAGCTCGGGCGTCGGTCCGAGGCGGTAGTGTTGGTCGAAACACTGCGGTCGGAGATGCCGCGTGACCGATCGCTCGCCGCGCTGCACGCCCGCCTGCTCATCGCGCAGGGCCAGCCGGGCCGGGCGCGGACGGTGTTGGCGCAATGATCGCGCTGTTGCTCTGCCTGACGGATGCGCCCGTGCTGACCGTTCCCCGTACCGTCTTCGCGGACAGCCGGATCGCCGCGCCCGAGACCAGGCTCGCCTGGCCCGACGCGGCCGTGGTCCGCATCGAGGACCGCGACGGCGAGCTGGTCGCGCGGTTCAACCAGCCGATCACGCCCGACCGGATCGCCGCATTTCGTGACGCGGCAGGCGATGCGATCGGCGATCTGCGCTGGAACGACGACAGCCTCGTGCTGCGTCCCGCCGCCGGCTGGACGATGACGTGGCGGCAGGCGGGCCCGGTGGTCGCGCTGGCCTTCTCACCGCCCGCCTCGAGCGAACCGCTGGCCGACAGCACCGACGACACCGCCTCCGATGCCGCGCTGGCCGCGATCGAGGCGGACGCCGCGGCGGGCTATCCGGGGCCGGCACGACGCGCCGCGACAGCCTTGGCGACACGCTATCCGACCGATCGACGCGCCGCGCGCATGCTTGCCGACACGCGGCTCGCAGACGGCGACGTGCGCGGGGCGGCGCGCGAGTACCTTGCGCTCGCGGCCGACGACCTGACCGCACGGCGCGCGATCGCCGCTGCACCCGGGACTGCGAGCATCGGCGTCACCGCGCGCGACGGCAGCGATCTGTCGCAGGCGGAGTTTGGGGCGCGGATCGACTCCGCGGTCGGCGATACGCTGGTCGCAGGTGGCGGCCTTCGCCATGTCGTCAGCCGCGTCGGCACCGATGCGCAGACCGTCCACAGCGGCGAGACCATCCTCGACGCCTCGCTGGCGGCGGCGTTCGACGGCGCCGTCCGCGTCCAGCTGCTCGCCTCCGCGGCGCTCGACGACGGCGTTACCGGCGGTGGTGCCAAGGCGGTCGCGGGATCCGCCGATGCGCAGTTTCGCGCGACGCTGACCCGGCACATGCCCGACTATTCGACCCCGGCGCAGGTACTGGCGGGCGGATATTTGTCGCGGGCACTGATCGGAGTTACCTATCGCCTGACACCCGGCCTGCTGGGGCAGGCGGATATCGGCGCGAACCGGTATGGGCTCGCCGGCAGCAACGGCGCGAGCGACACGATTGTCGCGAGCGGCGGGGTGGATTATCTCATCCGTCGCCAGTTCCCCGCACTTGGCCTGACCTATCGGTTCGAGGCCGAATATGTTCAACGCCAACAGCTGGGCGTGAACGGGCTCCCGCTCATTCCGCTCGCCACCCGCGAAAACCATACCGTCCAGGGCCTGGTCAGCGGCGCGGTCGGTGCCGTCCAGATGACCGCGCTGGCGGGGTGGACGATCGACCGGTTCGGCGGCGACGGCCCGACCGCCAGCCTGGGCATAACCGCGCCGATCGCGGTGGCCTGGCGGGTCGAGGGCAGCGGCGGCATCACCTCAATCGCGCGCCCCGGCTTTTCGGGACGCCAACTCTATGCGCGGGCGCTGCTGACACGCAGCCTTGGGGATACGCAGTGACTCACGACGAACAAGGCATCCAATCGCTGACCCGGTGGCGACGTCCCGTGCGCATCGCGGTCGAGATCGCAATCGCCTTTGCCGCGCTGGCCGCGCTCGACTGGTGGCTGACCGGCGGCACCGGTTTTGCGCGCGTCCAGCCGAACCCCTATTGGCTGCCGGTCCTGGTGATGGCGCTCGCCTACGGCACCGGCCCCGGCGTTCTAGCCGCCGCGATCGCGTCGGGACTGTGGCTCGCCCATGTTCACGACAATCCGGGCGAGCGCGATTATCTCGACCATCTGTTCCATTTGTCGCTCCAGCCACTGATGTGGTTCGTCGTTGCCGGGGTCATCGGCGAAGTGACGATCATCCGCACCGGGCGTCACGATCGGCTCGAGACGCGCGGCCGTGTCGCGACGCGTAATCTCGCGCGACTGACCGAGGCGTTCGCGACACTGTCGCAGACCAATCGCCAGTTGCAGGTCCAGATCGCAACCGAAGCTCATACTGTTGGTCATGCGATCGAGACCGCCGCGCGGCTGTGCTCGCCGGACTCGGCCGAACGGCGCGGTGCGATCGCCGAGCTGATCGCGCTTGCCGCACGGACCCCCGACTTCACCTGCTACCGCATCACCGGCGACGAGGCACGCGCCTGGCTTCGCGGGCCGGTCACTGCGGGACGACGCGACATCCTGCCCGCCGCGCTCATGGAGCGGATCGAACGGCACAAGCGGGTCCTGCATGTCGCCAAGCGCAGCGATCGCCACGTGCTCGACGGTATCGGCGTTGCCGCCATCGCCTTGCCCGATCGGAAGACCGGTGAGGTCGTCGGATGCCTGGTCCTCCATACGCTGCCCTTCGAGGCGCTGAACGCCAGCCGTACCGCCGAACTCGCCGAGATCACCACGTGGCTGACGCCCCTGCTCGCGGCTATGCCGAACACGACACGGCCGTCGGTGCGATCCGCCGAGCTGGTCGCATGATCCTCCGCCTGATCGCGCTGGCGATCGTCGAACTGCTGATCCTGACGGCGTGCCAGATATTTGGGGTCGCGGTCGGCTGGGGCCTCGCTGCGCACGCCGTGGTGAGCGTGTTCGGGTTCGGCGTGTGGCTTCGCGGTGGCACTGCGACCGGCTTTGCGGCGGCGATGCTTGGTGTGCTCGGGCCGTTCGGACTGCTCGTCGCGCTCCTCCTCGCCGGGTCGCTTGGGCGTTTATCGCGGTCCACCACGCAGCGGAGCGACGACGCCATGTTCGGCCCGGTTGCCGGCGGGTCCGCGCAGCGCGGCGCGCGTCTCGCGGTCGCGCGGATGCTCGATGGACGGGTGCATCATGCGACCCCCGACACGCTGAGTTCGCTGGTGACGATCATGCGGCACGGTGCGGTCGCCGAGCGACGGCGGGCGCTGGAGACTGTGGTGCGATCGTTCGAGCCGGCGCTGTCACCGCTCATCGCGCTGGCGCTTACCGACGGCGACCAGACGATCCGCGCGCTGGCCGCCGCCGCGTCGTCGCGGGTCGCGGAGAACCTGGTGCTGGCGCGTGTGCGGCTGTCGGCGCGGGTTGCCGAGGGCGACGATCCGGATGCCGCGCTCAGCCTGGCCACGCTGCTCGGCGATCATGCCCGCTCGGACGTGCTGCTGTCCGATCTGCAACGCCGCCACCTGCGCGAAGACGCGGTCGCGACGATGGTGGCTTCGGTAGCGTCCGGGGCGAATGACCCGCGATCGGAAACGCGCGATGCGTTGATGATCGAGGCATTTTGGGCCGTGAGCGATTACGACGCGATCGACCGGATGGCGACCATGATCGAGGCATCGTCGGAGCGGGACGACGCTCCCGTCGACGGTAGCGACCGCGGCGCGACGACGCTGGCGACATGGTGGCTGACGGGAGCCGCGGCGTGATCGCGCTGTCGGCCTTGGCGGACGACCGGTCCCGGCCCGCCTCGCGCGACATCCCCGATGCGGACATCTGCCTGATCGTCGAGGGTGCGTATCCCTATGTGATCGGCGGCGTGTCCGGCTGGCTGCAGGATCTGATCACGCATCTGCCCGACGTCCGGTTCGTGGTCGCCGCGATCAAGCCCGGCGCGGATATGCTGCCGTTCCAGCTGACCCCGCCGCCCAACGTCGTCGGGATCGTCGAGATCGGCCTCGCGCCCGCGCCCGCCGTGCCGCGTACGATCCTCGACCGGATCGCGGTGCCGATCGCCGACGCGCTGGTCGCGTTCGTCGCGACCGGCGGCGCGGAGCGGCTCGCCACGCTGATCGATCTGATCGGCGGCACCGCCCGGCCGCTGGCGCCCGGCGACATCCTGTCGCATCCCGCGGTCTTCGCGCGGCTCAGGCGACATTACCAGGCGATGTTGCCCAAGGCGTCGTTCCACCATTATTTCTGGGCGATGCGCGTTTTGCTGGGCGGGCTGCTCGCGGTGCTGACCACGCCCCTGCCGCAGGCGAAGGCGTATCACACGATCTCGACCGGGTTCGCCGGGCTGCTGGCGGCCCGCGCCGCGCGCGAGACCGGACGTCCGGCGTTCATCACCGAGCATGGCATCTACCTGCTCGAACGCCAGATCGAGGTGATGATGGCGGACTGGATCGGCGACCAGGTCGATACCGGGCTCGAACTCGAACGCAGCGTCCGCGATCTGCGCGATCTGTGGGTGCGCGCGTTCACCAGCTATGCGACAGCCTGTTACGACAGCTGCGATCCGATCGTCGCGCTGTACGGTGAGAACACCGCGGTCCAACGCCGCCTGGGCGCCGCCGCGGACCGGGTCCGCGTAATCCCCAACGGCATCGACTCGAAGCGGTTCGCAAGCCTCCCGGATCAGCGCGATCCGGCGCATCCGCTGGTCGCGCTGCTCGGCCGGGTGGTACCGATCAAGGATGTGAAGACGTACATCCGCGCCGCCGCGATCGCGCATGCCGAACGCCCCGACCTGCGCTTCGTCGTGCTCGGCCCCGAGGACGAGGACCCCGAATATGCTGCCGAATGTACCCGGCTGGTCGAGGATCTCGCGCTCGGAGCCGTATTCCGCTTTGCCGGCCGCGTGCGGATCGAGGACTGGATGGCGAGGATCGACCTGCTCGTGCTGACCAGCCTGTCCGAAGCGCAGCCGCTGGTGATCCTCGAGGGCGGCGCGTGCGGCATCCCGGTGGTCGCGCCCGACGTCGGTAGCTGCCGCGAGATGATCGAGGGCCGCGGCGGCGCGGACTCGGGGCATGGCGGGATCGTCACCCCGCTGGTCAACCCGGCCGCGACCGCCGCGGGCATCCTGGCGATCGCCGGCGATCCCGCGCTGCGGACGGCCATGGGCGAGACGATGCGCGAACGGGTGCGGCGCGATTACGATCACGACACGATCATCGGCGCCTATGCCGCGTTATACGGGTCGCTGATGGCGGCATAGATGGCCGGCTCCGAACCCGGTTCACGAGCGCTCAAGCCGCATGATCCTCCCCGCCAGGGGAGGATTGCGGGCGTGCGGGGCTGGCGCCCCTCCCGTCATCCTGACGAAAGTCAGGACCCAGGGTTACAGGCGTTGTTCCCTTTAGCTCGGGGTCCTGACTTTCGTCAGGATGACGGAGGATGTCGCGCCGCGGCTCAGGCCCCGCCGGTCACGACCGCGTCGCTCAGGTCGGCGCTTGCCGGCGTCGCCAGCACGGGGATCGTTGCGATCGGGAGGGTGGTGCCGAGCGGGCCGGGCAAGGCCTCGACGATCGCGGGGCGTATCCGCGTATCGGTGGCGGGGGCGACGATCGGCGCGACGCGTGCGCGGCTGCTTGGCACCTGCGCGCGGTCGATCGGCGCGAGGATCGGGTCGAACGGGCCGAAGGTCGCCGCCCGCACGCGCTGCGTGTTGCGCGCAGGGTCGTAGGCCGGCACGCCCTGGTCGATCGCCGCCGCCTGGAGCCGGCCGAGCGTCGCGAGCAGACGGGCCTCCGCGGCGTAGGCGCCGTAGGTCGCGTTGACGAACACGAGTTGCGCGGTGAGCAGGCGCTGTTCGGGATCAAGCACCTCGAAATTCGAGCGAAAGCCTTCCGCAAACCCGCGCTGGACACCGGTGAGCGCGGACTCCGCCGCCTCGGTCGCGAGCTGCCCCGCGGTCATTTGCTCGCCACCCGCGACCGCCTGGTTCCAGGCGTTCTGCGCGTTGGCGAGTGCCGTGCGCCGTGCGGTCTCGACCTCGAAGCCGAGCTGCTGGCGTTCGGCGACCGCGGCACGGACGCGCGATCCGATCACGCCGCCGCTCAGCAGCGGCATCGTCAGCGTGACCGCGCCGGTCGCCTGCGCGCCCAGATCGCGCACCTGATAGGTATAGGGACTGGCATAGCCATAGCTGCCGGACAGCGCGACGATCGGCGCGCGTTCGGCGCGTTGCGCGGCGATACGCGCATCGCCCGCCCTGGTCGCGAGGATCGCCTGCCACAGGCTCGGGCTCTCCTTCTCGGCGATCGCGAACACGGCATCGAGCGAATTGGGCAGCCCCGGCAGCGTCGGCGGCGCGAGCAGCGTCCCCGGATTGCGCCCGACCGCCGCGGCGAACCGCCCCCGGCTCGCCTGGAGATTGACCGTCGCCTGCGCCAACTGCGCGCGGATGATCTCGCGTTGCGCCTGCGCCTGCGCGATGTCGGTCCGCGTCAGGTCGCCGCCGCGTTCGCGCGCGATCGCCTGCGTCACCTGCCGCCCATAGGAGTCGAGCGAGCGTTGCTGGATCGCCACCAACGCCTGATCGCGGCGGACCGATACGAACGCGTCGACGACCTCGTACAGGATCGCGTTTTCCGCCTCGCGCAGCCGCTCGCGGCCGGCGAGCACGGTCGCCTCGGCCGCCGAGACCTGCGCCGCGGTGCGCCCGCCGTTGAGCAGGATCTGCGACGCGGTGAGCGTAGCCCCCATCGTCCGCCCGCGCGCGACCGCGAAATCGCCGAGCAGCCCGCGCTGGTCCTGCGACTGGTATTGCAGCGTCATGTTTACGCCCGCGGTCAGCCGGTAGGCCGCGCCGGCCTGGACGATCTGTTCGTCGAGCGCGCGGAGTTGCGCCCGCTGCCCCTCCAGCGACGGATTGGTGCGATAGGCATCGGCGATCGCTTGGCCAAGCGTTTCGGGTGCGGCGACCTGCGTTTCCGGCGCGGTCTGCGCGACTGCCGGGGTTGCGAGGAGAAGCGCGCCGGCGAGGCGGATCATATCAGCGTTCATGAAGCGACCTGGAAAAGGCTTCGGTCAGCGGATCGAGCAGATAGTCGAGCGCGGTGCGCGAGCGGAGCTTGACCAGCACGGTGACGGGGACGCCCGCGCGGATCCCGGTATCGCGCCCCCGCACCGCCTCGATCTTGGCGATCTGGTCGCGCGGTACGGTGATCTCCGCGCTGAAATAACTGTGGCCGGTTTGCTCGTCGCGGAGTGAGTCGGCGGAAACCGTGCGGACCGTGCCGAGCAGGATCGGCAGGTCGCGTTCGTGCAGTGAGAGGAACTTCACTTCCGCCTCGCGGCCCGCGAACACGCCGTCGATATCGCTCGGCGAGAAGTTCGCGCGCACCACTAGCGGCGCGGCGTCGGGGACGATGTCGAGGATCGCCTGCCCTGGCTGGATCACGCCGCCGACCGAGAAGACGCGCAGCCCGACCACGCGGCCAGTGACCGGCGCGCGGATGATCGTCCGCGCCAGCTGCTCGCGGGCGGCGGCGAGTTTGGGCATCACCTCGTTCAGCTGGAACTGCGTGTCGCGGAGCAGCGTGGCGCTGTCCTCGACATATTTGCGGCGCGTCTGGACGCCCTCCGCGCGGGTTTGGCCGATCTGTTCGCGCGCTGCGGCCGAGGCGCGAGACATAGTCAGCGTCGGTGCCTTCGAGCTGCTGGATTGAGCGCTCGATCGCGCGCACGGTGTTGCGCGAGACATAGCCCTCGTCGGCGAGTGCGCGCGTGCTCTCGAGCTGCTGGCGGAGCGAGGCGCGCTGGCGGGCGGTCGCCTTTGCCTGGGCGTTGAAGCCGGTAGTCTGCTGCGCGACGGTCGCCGCCTGCTGACGGAGGACCGCGCCGTTCGCCGCCAGCGCTGCCGAGCGCGCGGTGCGTTGTGCGATCTGGAGCGACTTCGCCCGCTCGACGAGGCGGCGGTCGTCGCCTTGCGCGGAGGCGAACTCGGCGGGCCAGACGATCGCGCCGCCGCGAACGTCCGCCTCCAGCCGCGCGTTGTGCCTGGAGATCGATCACGCTCGCCGCCAGCGCGCGTTCGCTCGCGGTCACTTCCGCGCCTTCGAGCCGGAACAGGATGTCGCCGGCGCGGACGTGCTGGCCGTCGCGCGCGGCCATCGCCGCGACGATCCCGCCCTCGCGGTGCTGGACGGTCTGCCGATTGCCCGCGACGACCACCTGCCCCTCGCCCGCCGCCGCGGCATCGAGCCGCGCGAACGCCGCCCAGCCAAGCCCGACGACGAAGAACAGGATCGCGACGATCCCGCCGACGAGGATCGCGTGACGCGGCGAGTCATCGAGGCGGAGGCGATCGGCGAGGCTCGCGCCGCCCGCAGAAGGGACCGGGCTCGCCAGTTCGGCGGGGATCATCGTACGCCTCCCGCAGCGGCGACATGCGGTCGAACAACCTTGGCACGTTCGTCGAACAGCTGGATCGTGCCGCCGCGCAGCACCATGATCTTGTCGACCGCCTGGAGCAGCCCGGTGCGGTGCGTCGAGACGATCACGGTCGCGCCGCGCGCGCGCAGTGCCGCGAGCGTCGTCACCAGCCGCGCCTCGCCATCGCTGTCGAGGTGCGCGTTGGGCTCGTCGAGGAACAGGATCGTTGGCGTCCCGAACAGCGCGCGCGCCAGCGCAACCGACTGGTTCTGCCCCGCCGACAGCCCCGATCCGTCCGCCATGCTGAGCATCGTCGCATAGCCATTGGGCAGCCCGAGGATCACCTCATGCGCGCCCGCCGCCTGCGCCGCCTCGACCACCGCGGCGTCGAGCTGCTCGCTCTCGCCCGCCAGCACCGACTGGAACCGCGAGATGTTGGTGTGGACCGAGGTCGGGAACAGCGACGGCGATTGCGGCATGTACCCGACGTGACGACCGAGCTGTTCGCGGTTCCAGTCGGCCAGGCTCGCGCCGTCGATCCGGACCTCGCCGGTGTCGGGCGACAGCGCCCCCGACAGCACGCGGAGCAGCGTCGACTTGCCCGCCCCGCTCGGGCCGACCAGCGCGACGATCTCGCCGGGTTCGATCGCGAAACTGATGTCCGACAGCAGCGCTCGGTCGGTCCCCTCGGCACGGACGGTGACGCCGCGCACGTCGATCCGGCCGACCGGCGTCGGCAGCGTGGTCGCATCGATCGACGGCCCCGGCATCGCGCAGAACGCATCGAGATCGCGGTAGGCGTTGCGCGCGGCGGCGAGCGGCTTCATCGCGCCGAGGATCTGTTCGACCGGCTGGAGCGCGCGCCCGAGCAACAGCGACGCGGCAAAGATCGCCCCACCCGAGATATCCTGCCGGATCGCCAGCAGCGCCCCCAGCGCCAGCGCCAACGATTGGAGCAGCAGGCGGAGGAACTTGGTGATCGCGAGGAACTGCCCTGCGGTGCCGGCTAGCGCGGACTGGCGGCGAACGAGTTCGGCACGCTCGAGCAGGTGGCGGGTGATCAGCGCGTTGCGCATGCCCATCACTCGCGCAACCTCCGATCCGTGGATCGACACGTCCTGTTCGCGTGTCGCCAACACCGCGCGCATGCGTGTCGCGCGCCGCGGCGGCGGTGACGCGGTCGCTAGCAATCGCGATCCCGCCAAGCAGCAGCGCACTGACCAGCGCCAGCACACCGATCCACGGATGGAGCAGGAACGCGATGCCGATATAGATCGGTGCCCAGGGCGCATCGAACAGCGCGATGATCGTCGGCCCGGTCAGCGTGCCGCGCACCGTATCGAAATCGCGCATCGCCTGGCTACGCTGGCCGATCGTCGCGCCATCGGTGCCAAGAATCCGCAGCAAGATGCCCGGCGCGGCCTGACGTTCGAGCCGCGTGCTCGCGCGCAGCAGCAGCCGCATCCGCACCGCGTCGAGGATCGCGAACACGATCAGCGACAGCACCAGGATCAGCGTCAGCAACAGCAAGGTCGCACCGCCGCGCGTCGGCACCACACGGTCGTACACCTGAAGCATGAAGATCGACGGGACGAGGTACAGGACGTTCACCAGTCCTGAGAACACCGCGGCGAAGACGAGATGGCGTCGACACCCCCGAACGGCGTTGGCTAGGGCATTCTGGCGATGCCCGGACGTTGCCGTCGCAGGCGCGGAGAAGGACGTCGGCATGCCGTCCGCTTAGCCGCCAAAGGTTAAACGAACGGTTTCGCAGACACTTGCAGCTAGCCAACACGGCGCATTTCGATTGCGTTTCACCGACCTACCGCCGCCTAGTACCCCAACGACCTACGCAAAAGGTATGATAACGCAGCGCGGCAAACCCGATGCCACGCGTCGGCCGGGTTTCGGCAGGCAAGGGGTTTTTGGCAACCATTCCATACGCCCAGCCGCTGCTGGAGATTGGGCATGTCTGAATTGATCACCGCCAAGCGATATTCGGCAGTTCGACAATCCTGCGTTCTCACGTCGGAACGTGTCCCCCGGTAGGCTGCCATGGCCAACGGCAACCGAGCAATGTTGCAACTAGTTGAAACATCGCGGGGGAGGCTAGAGATCCTCGGTGTGCACGCCCTGCTTCCACAGCTTGACGGTCGGGATGCGGACGCCCTCCTGGAAGATGCTGGTCGCATCGATCGGCATCGTTCCCGGCACCTTGCCGCCAACATCGCTCATATGCCCGAACATCGAGGTACAGGCGACGAGGCGGCCGTCCTTGAACACCGGCATCAGCACGAGCCAGTCGTTTAGGTGGCTGATCGCGCCCTGCACCGAATAGGGATCGTTGGGGAGGATCAGGTCGCCATCCTCGACCGTGCCGTCATATTCGTCGAGGAACGGGCCGATATACGAGCTGAACTGGCCGACGATCATGCGGCCCTTGCTGTCGGCGATGAGCGGAAAGGCGTCGCCCTGTTCGCGGATGCCGGGCGACATCGCGGTCCGGACGAGCGTCGCGTCCATCTCGATGCGGGCGTTGCGGAGGGCGTTTTCGATGACTTCCAGCGTGACGGGATCGATCGGTACCGTCTCGAACGGCGTGTCGTTGGCCTGGATGATGCGTGCGGGCATGATGGTCCTCTCAGGCCAGATTGACCAGGATGTTGCCGACCGAGTCGACGACGCCGATGCAGCCGCCTTCGATCAGCGTCGTGGAATCCATCTCGACGATGATCGCCGGGCCGGGGATGACGTCGTTAGCGCGCAGTTTCGACCGGTCGTAGATGACCGCAGGCCGCATCGCGCCGTCGGTCCAGAGCTCGTGATCGCGCAGTTTCGCGGCGATTGGGTCGCCGTTGCCCTCCTCCAGCACCGGCGCCTTGAGATCGAGCAGCGGCCCGAGTGCGACCGCGCGGAGGTTCACGAGTTCGTGCGCGGTTTCCATATTGAAGGTGAACAGCCGGTGGTGCTCTTCGTCGAACCGCGCGGTGACGCCGGCGAGTCCGTCGCGCGCCAAGGTCTCGGCATCGATCGACAGCGGCACCTCGAACGCCTGGCCTTCGTAGCGCACGTCGATCTTGAACAGCGAGGTGATGTCGGCGTCGGCGATGCCCTCGGCAGCAAGTTCGGCACGCGTTTGTGCGGCCATGTCGTTGAGGATTACATGGACTTCGGTCTCGTCGGTCTCACTGAACCGGCGTGAGAAGCTGCGTGCGGTCTCGGTGCGCATCTGCGTGGTCGCATCGCCGAGCGCGCACAACACGCCGGGCGAAACCGGCGACACCGCGGGCCAGCTCCCCATCAACCGCGCGACCACGTTGACGTGGAGTGGCCCCGCCCCGCCAAAGCCCATCAGCGCGAAGTGCCGCGGATCATAGCCCTGCTGGACCGAGATCATGCGGAGCGCGCCGAACATGTTCTCGTTGACGATGTCGATGATCCCGCGCGCCGCCTGCATCAGGCCGATGCCGAGCTTGTCAGCGATCCCCTGCACGGCAATCTTGGCGCCCTCGCGGTCGAGCTTGAACGCGCCGCCGAGCAGCGATTCGGGCAAATAGCCGAGCACGACATTGGCGTCGGTCACGGTCGGCTCGGCGCCGCCTTTGCCGTACGCAACCGGCCCCGGCACCGGGCCCGCGGACCGCGGACCTACCCGCAGCGCGTTGGTCAGTTCGGGGACGTAGGCGATCGAGCCGCCGCCAGCGCCGACCGTCTTCACGTCGAGCGCGGACGCTCGCACCGCCAGATGGCCTACCTCGGTAGTGCGTACTCGGCGCGCCTCGAGATTCTCGATCAGCGCAACGTCGGTCGACGTGCCCCCGACGTCGAGCGTCAGGATGTTGCGGATGCCCGCGTTCTTGCCGACCCACAATGCGCCGGTCACGCCGCCCGCTGGCCCCGACATCAGCAGCGACACCGGATGCTCCTCAGCCTTCTCCGACAACATCAGCCCGCCATCCGAGCGCAGCAGCGACAGGCTCCCCGCCATGCCGCTGTCGCGCAGCTTGGTGCGCAGGTTGCGGACATAGTTGCGCATGATCGGGCGGACCGCGGCGTTGGCGACGGTCGTCAGCGTGCGTTCGTATTCCTGCATCTCGGGCAGCACGACATGGCTGAGCGACAGCGGCACATCGGGCAGGATTTCTGCCGCCAGTTCGGCGACGCGTAACTCATGCGCGCCGTTCAGGTACGCGTTGATCAGCGACACCGTCAGCGCCTCGATCTCCTGCACCTTCATCGCCTCCAGCGCGGCGCGGATATCGGCGTCGTCGATCGGACGGACTTCATTGCCCTGCGCATCCATCCGCCCGGCGATCTCGACGGTATCCTCCAGCGCGGCGAGCGGCTCGGGCTTCGGCCAGACGATCCAGCCGGCAAGGCCCCCGGGCACGAAGCTGCGCGCGATCTGCATGATCTGGCGATAGCCCTCGCTTGTGACGAGACCGACGCGCGCCCCCTTGCCTTCCAGCACCGCGTTGGTCGCGACGGTCGTGCCGTGGAGGAAGAACTCGACCTCGGCAGGCGTGATGCCCGCCTCCGCGCAGATCGCGTCGACCCCGGTCTGGATACCAACCGAGCTGTCATGCGGCGTCGACGGCGTCTTGTGCCGCCAGAACCCGCCACTCTCCTGATCCAGCAGCAGCAGGTCGGTGAAGGTCCCACCGACATCGACGCCCAAACGATGAGCCATGATGTCCCCGCTATGATGATCGCGCAGCCACCATCCGGGCCGGCGCTTGTGCTGGGGCCTTCCTAGAACCGCGCGGTGATGCGGTTGGCCCGCGTCACCGCGACTATCCGCTGTGCGACTTTTCAGGCGTGGCGATTGGTCACGCGCGGCGGGCTTCGCCACGGTGCCAGCCTTGCAGGAGAAGCCGTCATGATCGTCCGCCCCGAACTTCGCGCCGACACGCGCGCCTTCCTCGATCGCCGTGCGACGGGGTCAGGATTGCTGATCGGCGGCGCGTGGCAGTCGGCCGAGGAGGGCGTACGCTTGGAACGCTAGACCCGGCGACCGGCGAAGAGATTGGCCGCCTCGCCTCCGCCTCGGTTGGCGACGTCGACCAGGCAGTGACCGCTGCGCGCGTGGCCTTCGACGGCTGACGCACCACCACTCCGGTCAACCGGGCACGCATATTGTGGGCGATCGCCGACCTAATCGAGGCGCATATCGACGAACTCGCCGAACTGGAGACGCTTGACCAGGGCAAGCCGCTGTTCGTCGCGCGCTGGGCGGAGATCCCCGGTGCGATCAACCAGTTCCGCTTCTTCGCCGGCCAGGCGATGG
Source organism: Sphingomonas sp. LR55 (assembly GCF_036856015.1). Taxonomy (NCBI): domain Bacteria; kingdom Pseudomonadati; phylum Pseudomonadota; class Alphaproteobacteria; order Sphingomonadales; family Sphingomonadaceae; genus Sphingomonas; species Sphingomonas sp. LR55. The sequence continues at coordinate 900,172 of NZ_JASPFO010000001.1, read as the reverse complement.
CGATCGGGGGCAACACGATCGAGAGCTCGATCGATTACCAGCCCGCAGGCAAGCAGGTCTCGACCTGGACTCTCCGCGAACCCGTCGGCGTAGTGGCCGCGATCGTGCCGTGGAACTCGCCGCTGGTGCTGACCGCGATGAAGCTCGCACCGGCTTTGGCCGCGGGCTGTACGATCGTCCTGAAGCCGGCGGAGGACACCTCGCTCAGCGCCCTCCGGCTCGGCGAACTAATGACGCAGGCGGGGTTGCCCGCCGGCGTGCTCAACATCGTCACCGGGCCCGGCAGCGAGACCGGCGCCGCGCTCGCCGCGCACCCCGGCGTCGACAAGATCGCCTTCACCGGCTCGACCCAGACCGGCCGCGCGATCCTCGATGCGGCCAAGACCAATTTCAAGCGCGTCACGCTCGAGCTCGGCGGCAAGTCGCCCGCGATCGTGCTGCCCGACGCCGACCTCGACCTCGCCATCCCCGGCGTCGCCAACGCGATCTTCTTCAACGCGGGGCAAGTCTGCATCGCCGGCCCGCGGCTGTACGTGCACCGCTCGATCCACGACCGGGTGATCGAAGGCGTCGTCGCCTATGCCAAGGGGCTGGCGATGGGCCACGGCCTCGATCCCGCAACGCAGATGGGGCCGCTCGTCTCGGCGCGACAGGCCGAGCGCGTCGCGAGCTTCGTCACGGGCGCGCGGGACGAAGGCGCGATCGTGCTGACCGGCGGCGATCGCTCGGGAGAGGCCGGCACGTTCGTTGCGCCGACCGTCGTGGTCGACGTCCGCCCCGACATGACGATCGTTCGCGAGGAGGTGTTCGGCCCGGTCCTCGTCGCGCAACCCTATGACGATCTCGACGAAGTGGTCGCGGCGGCCAACGACAGCCAGTACGGGCTGGCGTCGAGCATCTGGACGCAGTCGCTCTCCAGCGCACACCGCCTCACCGGCCAGCTGCGCGCAGGGACGGTCTGGATCAACTGCCACGCGATGTACGACGCGTCGCTACCGATCGGCGGGATGAAAGCGTCTGGCTGGGGTCGCGATAGCGGCAAGCAGGCGATGGATAGTTATCTCGAGTGGAAGACGGTGTGTGCGGTCATTTGAACTCCACTATATCCGAGATACAGCCGAATACGTCACCCGCAACCTCAGTCTGCAATTCGCGGCTTGGCCTAATTTAGTGCCCAAAAACTGTGTACCGCGGCCAGTGATGGACTTCGAAATGCCCGCCCCCCAATTATTGCACAGTGGGTTATGCGGGCTGATCGTGTTGAACCAACTTCTATACCGGTAGCGCGCATCGATGGCCTGTATTTGACGGGCAGGCATCGGTTTGGCCTCTCCTGAAGCAGCAGCACGAGTCGCTGCCCGCCGGCATGACGTCCTGGTCAGCCAGCGAGCAACGACAGTCGGTCAGGCTTCCGCGGGCGCCGAATAGTCCATCGCGGCTAGGTCGGTAAGCAGGTCGGGCCCTGTCGGCTCCCACCCCAGCCGCGCCCGCGTCCAGGCGTTCGACGCGGTCATATCGAGCGCTGCGAACGGTGCCATCCAGCCGAAATAGCGCTCTACCTCGTCGGCCTCGATTCCGCGGACGGGCAGCCCGGTTCCTTTTCCGATCGCCTCGGCAATGGCGCGTGCAGTGACGCCCTCCTCCACCGACGCATTGTATCGGGCACCTGGCTCGCCCCTTTCCAATGCGAGAACATAGAGCTTCGCCACATCGCTGACGTGCGCCGCCGACCAACGGGTCCGCCCCTCGCCGACGTACGCCACGGCCCCAGCACGGCGCGCCTCGGCGACCAGCGGCGTGATCAGCCCGGCCTTCATGGTGTCGTGTACCTGCGGCAACCGAATGGTGCGCACGTCGATGCGTCGCGCGATCAGCGCCGCGCCGGCGAGCTCGGTAGCGATCCGTGGATTGGCATGCCGCGGGTTCAGCACGTCTTCGGTTGCAGGACCTCCATTGATCGGTGTGCCGATGCCGACGCCCGAGGTGATCAAGATCGGCTTCTGCGTCCCTTCCAACGCCGCGCCCATCGCCGCGATGTTGCGTTCGTCCTTTTTGGTATTCTGGAAAAAAGTCGCAAAATTGTGATCGAACGCGCAGTGGATCACCGCGTCGGCCGCTGCGGCGCCGCGCGCCAGCGTCTCGGGCTGTTCCAAGTCGCCACGATGCACTTCGACACCGGCGTCCTCGAGTCGACGAGCACCGGCGTCGGAACGGGTCAGGCCAAGTACCTGATGCCCGCGATCGAGCAGCACTGGAATGACGTGCGAGCCGATGAAGCCTGTCGCCCCGGTGAGGAATACGCGCATGTAAAATCTCCTTCTTGCGAAAGCGACGTATCGCGGCACATCCAAAGGTATTAAAGTAGTGCCTTTATAGTGGTATAGGTTTTAACAGGATCGATCATGGCCGGCGATGCACCCAATCAACTCGGAACCTATCTTCGCGATCGTAGAGCACGTCTCGATCCCGTGGCATTCGGGTTTGACAGCGGCCGGCGGCGTACCCCGGGGTTGCGTCGTGAAGAGGTGGCAAGCCGCGCGAACATCAGCCCGACTTGGTACACATGGTTGGAACAAGGTCGTGGTGGTGCGCCTTCGGCGGACGTGCTCGATCGCATCGCCAAGGGGTTGATGCTGACCGAGCCCGAACGCGAGCACATTTACATGCTGGGTCTGGGCCGTCTCCCCGAGGCCCGCTACCAACCGGTCGACGGCATCAGTCCCCGGCTTCAGCGGGTATTGGACGGGATGTTGCTGAGCCCGGCGATCATTAAAACGGCGATGTGGGACGTCGTTGGCTGGAACCGGGCGGCTGCACTGTTGCTCACCGACTATGCCAAGCTTCCGCGCGAAGGACGCAATATCCTTCGCCTGATATTCGGCAGCGACCATATCCGCGCCCGGAACGAGGATTGGGACGACATCGCCCGGTATGTCGTCGGTGCCTTTCGCGCCGACGTCGCGCGGGCGGGCGCCAACAACAGTGCGGCAGCCACCACGCTGATCGCCGAACTGTCTCGCCTCAGCCCCGAGTTCGCGACGTTATGGGAGGACAACAACGTGTCCGCTCATACCGAGGGGGTGAAACGTATCCATCATCCTGACGCGGGGCTGCTGGCAATGGAGTTTTCCTCGTTCGCCGTCGAAGGGCGACCGGAACTCGGGATGATCATCTACAACCCAGCGTCGCCCGGAGATGCAGAGCGGCTACGCGGGCTACTAGACGTGAGGCAAGAGTGAGTGGACGAAAGCTAATTGTCCACTCGACGATCGGACTCCTGCGGAAGTTATGGTGCCGGATGGCATCATAGTCTCGACCGTCACTTGCCAGCAAAACCGTCGCGCGCGAGAAGGTGAAACCAAACATCAGGCACTTATCATGAGTGTACGCATTGGACCGTCAGGCTGATTGCGGGCCCGGCTGTTTGGGATCCACCGCGAATGTCGCCAGCGTCGAGATGGATCCGCCGGGCCGATCGACCTGGTCCATCACCTTCACTTCGGCGAGCCATCGATCCGGCGTCACGGTGAAGAGCTGATAACCGCGCTGGTTGTTGAGCAACGCGACGTTCGGGTTGTTGTCCAGCGTGCGGGCTTCGCCTGGATAGTGCGCCCCGCCGGTGCCGCCTGACGAGATCGAGGTGGCGAGAAACTCGGTGGCTAACGCCGCGCCGCCGACGTCTTCCGCAGTCCGCGGCACCGATCCGATGACGTTCTGGTGAAGATCGCCGCTGCCGATCACGACATTGGTCAGGCCCCGCCGCGCGATACCGTCGACGAGCCGCTGGCGAGACAGCGGATAGCCGTTCCAATTGTCCTTGCCGACGATCGGCGTCGTGTCGCCGTCCTTGCGCGCGTCATAAGGCATGAACAGCACTTGTTGCGCGACGAAGTTCCAGTGGGCATCGTTGGCGAGTCCCTGGTCGAGCCAGCGTTCCTGTGCCGCCCCCAGCATCGTCCGCTCCGGCCGATCGACGGGAACGCACGCGTCGAGCTGAGCGCGCGGCAGTCCGGGGCGCTCGCAGAGCCGATAGCTGCGGAACGAGCGTGTGTCGAGAACGTGCATCCGCGCGAGCGTGCCGTAATCGAGCCGGCGATAGGCGTGCGTGCCGTTCGTCCCGGGCCGCTGTGCGCGACGGACGGGCACATGCTCGTACCAGGCCTGCAGCGCCGCCGCCTTACGGTGCGCGAAGATCTCGGGCGGGTTGCCATCCTTGTCGAACTCGCCCGCCCAATTATCGTCGAACGACATGATGGAGGCGACCGCGGCATGCGCCGCCTAGAGATCGGGCTCGCGGGGACGTGCGCAAAGGCGGTGAAGAAGCCCGTCTCGAAATCCTGGCAGCCCAGCATCGCGAGCCGCAACCGGTCGAGCGATGCCCCACCCGCCGGCGCGGTCCGTGCGGTGTCGATCGGGCTCGCGCCGGCGCCGGCAACGAGGAAACGGCACCAATAGGGACGACGCGGCCGCAGTCCGTCGCCATCGGCATTGACCGAGTGCGCCAGCGCCGCTTCCACCACCGCCACCGCCACGCCGATGCGGACGATCTTGCGAAAGCCGGGATTTTCGGCGACCTCCCACTCGCCCGACCGGTCATAATTTTCGCTGAACCGCCCCCGGTGGGGACGAACGCGATCAGCTGGGGGCGCCGGTGGCGAACGAGCCCCGAAATCGAGGGCGATACTTTCGCCAAGGCAATCACGCTTGACCGGAGGTTGAGTCCCGCGGGGCTTGTCCGACAACGTCTGCGACCGATCGATGTTGCAATGATGAGTACAGCTCATCGCTTCATCAACGACGCGACGAATTGTTCGAGCAGACCAGACGGACTATTTTGGCACTTCGCCATACAGCCGGTCGTCGCCGACCGTGCTCAAGAGAAAATATGAGCCTGCGCGTACATCGTCCGGGCACTCCCCATCCGCCGGAAGGACGCGCCGACATGGCCACCCTCGTTGCTACTCCAGCGACTCGCTTCGATGCGACGCAAGGCAGTGCCAGGCCGGCACGCTGGGGCGCCGTGTATGCGATGGCGCTATGCAGCTTCGTGCTGGTCGCATCCGAATTCCTGCCGGTCAGCCTGCTCAGCCCGATCGCGGAGACGCTGCACCTGACCGAGGGGCAGGCCGGTCAGGCGATCGCGATCTCCGGTGTGTTCGCGGTCGTCACGAGCCTGTCCTTCTCCGTGCTGCTCGGGCGGATCGACCGCCGCCGCGTCGTGCTCGCGCTGATCGCCATGCTGATCGTCTCAGGTGCGATGGTCGCGTTGGCGCCGAGCTACCTCGTGTTCATGACGGGGCGTGCGCTGCTCGGTGTCGCGATCGGCGGGTTCTGGTCGATGTCGGCGGCGATCGCGATCCGACTGGTGCCCGAGGAGTCGGTTGGCAAGGCGCTGGCGATCATGAGCGGCGGCACTGCGCTGGCGACGGCGCTTGCCGCCCCACTCGGCAGTCTCCTCGGCAGCCTGATCGGTTGGCGTGGCGCGTTCTTCTGCGTGGTGCCGGTAGCGGTCGGGGCACTCGCCTGGCAGGCGATCGCGTTGCCCAGGCTCCCCGTCGCGGAGCATCAGTCGGCACGCGCGACGATCGGGTTGCTGCGAAGTCGCGCCGTGCTGCTCGGGCTGTTCGCGGTTGCAATGCTGTTCGTCGGCCAGTTCGCGCTGTTCACGTATCTCCGCCCGTTCCTCGAACAGGTCACGCACGTCGGCGTCGTCATGCTCTCGGTCATGCTGCTGATCGTCGGCGCCTCCGGGTTCGTCGGGACCGTCGTGATCGGTCGGGTCATCGTCAAGCGCCTGTTCCTGGCGCTCTGGGTACTGCCCGCGGCGATGGCGGCGGTCGCGGTCGGTCTCGCGCTGTTCGGCGGATCGACGATCGCGACGGCTGCATTGCTCGCGATATGGGGCTTTGCGGGGACCGCGGCGCCCGTCGGATGGTGGACCTGGCTCGCCCGGACCCTGCCCGAAGACGCCGAAGCGGGGGGTGGCTTGATGGTAGCGGTGGTCCAGTTGGCGATCACGCTCGGCGCCACCGTTGGCGGCGTGGTGTACGATACCGCCGGTGCCGTGCCCGAGTTTCTCAGCAGTGCCGCGTTGCTCGGCGTGGCGGCAATTGCAGCGCTAGCCGTCGCACGACATGACCGCACCACTGCTGTCGATCAATGAGCAATTCTCACCGCTCCGTTGAGCCACGCCACCGACACGAAAGCCGCGGCGCTGCGTTGGTATCCAGTGAACATACCCTGTCTTGGGCCAAAGCCTGCAATCTTTGTGGCGCGGCGCAAGCCGGTCGGGAAGGAAATTGAGTTTCATGTCGGACGCCCCCGAACTCGAAGTATCGCGCCGCGGGCTGCTCGCCGGTAGCGCCGCGACGGCCGTCGTCGCGGCGACGCCTGCCCCCGCCGCCCCTCCCCAGACCAAGGCTGCGCCAATGATGCCCGTCAGTTTCGCGGTGAACGGCAAGCGCGAGACGCTGTCGCTCGACCCCCGCACCACCTTGCTCGATGCACTCCGCGAGCATCTCCACCTCACCGGCACCAACGCGGTCTACAACGCCACCGGAGTTCGCGTGCGCGACTATCCGGTGACGCTCGACAAGCATTTCGCAGAATTGCCCGACCTCGTCTGACACTCAGCCTCAAAGGAGTACGACCATGGAATTGAAACGCGCAGGATCGCAGCCGTCGCAAAAGGGCCCTGCCGACTGGTTTACCGGCACGGTCCGCATCGATCCGCTCAACACCGCGAAGGAGCCTGCGCGTCACAGCTGTGCGGCGGTGACGTTCGAGCCCGGCGCACGGACCAACTGGCACACGCATCCGCTCGGCCAGACGCTGATCGTCACGGCCGGCTGCGGCTGGACCCAGTGCGAGGGCGAGGCGATCGTCGAGATCCGCGCCGGCGACGTGATCTGGTGTCCGCCCGGCCACAAGCACTGGCACGGCGCGACGTCGACCACCGCGATGACGCATATCGCCATCCAGGAAGCGCTGGACGGCAGCCCGGTCGACTGGCTGGAGCCGGTGACCGATGCGCAGTACCTGGGTTCGGCCGCGTAGGGCTCTGGGATACATAACAGGACATGGTCACGAGCCGATCCGATTTCGCCGACTTCAGCTACTTCCTGGCGATCGCGAAGCACCGCAGCTTCCGCGTCGCCGGGTTGGAGCTCGGCGTCAGCGCGTCGGCGCTTAGCCATGCGCTGAAGGGGTTGGAGGGTCGGCTCGGCGTGCGGTTGCTCAACCGGACCAATCGCAGCGTGACGCTAACGGCGGCGGGCGAGGAACTGCGCGATGCGATCACGCAGCCCTTCGCGGCGATCGACCAGGCAGTCGAGGATCTCAACCGTTACCGCGACGCACCGACCGGTCGCATCCGACTGAACGTGGTCGTCGATGCAGCGACGCTTCTGCTCAGCCGGGTCCTGCCCGAATTCACTGATCGCTATCCAGACATCGACCTGGATATCGTTGCCACCGACCGCATGGTCGATATCGTCGGCGGTGGCTTCGACGCGGGGATCCGGCACGGCGGCACCGTCCCCGAGGACATGGTGGCGCAACGCATCTCGGCCGATATCCGCTGGGTGGTCGCGGGATCGCCCGCCTATCTCGACCGGTTCGGCGACCCGCAGCACCCTGACGAGCTCCAACAACACCGCTGCCTAGGCGTCCGGCTAGGCGACGACCGCATCTACCGGTGGGATTTCGAAGGCCCCGATGGCGAGTTCGCGGTCGGCGTGCCCAGCAAGATCTACGTCAACGAAGGCCGCGCGATGCTCGGGCTAGCACTCGGTGGCGCCGGGCTGATGTACGGCCCCGAACCGCTGTTCGAACCCTATTGCGCGCGCGGCGAACTACGCATCGTCCTGCGCGATTGGGCGACGACGGGCCCCGGGTACCACGTCTATTATTCGAGCCGCAGACAGGTACCTGCCGGCCTCCGCTTGCTGATCGAACTCATCCGCGAACTGCATCCCTTGGGACTGTAGTGGGAAGGAGACCCGAAACATGTAGCGAAGCGGTGTTCTGGTCCGGTCAATCGCCTACCGATCCGGCTTTGCAATCTAAGCCGCTCGTTTACCGGCATCGGCGCCAACCATAAATGGAAGCAGCAGCTTTACCTCCGCCGATGTACCCAACAGCGCTCACTCAACGTACTAGAGCTATGCGCTGGAGCACGCGTCGAGCACGTCTTGCGATAGCGTCCGACGATCGTAGTTGGCGGTAGCATGCAAAAGCGCTCCATCACCCCGGACTGGTTCGGGGTGACGGTGACCGAGGGGGTCTAGCGGACCCAAACCGAATATCGCCCGCCTATCGTCGCCGGTACCGCGCAACCTTCTGGATCGCCCTCGACAGCGCATCGATCGAGTAAGGTTTGTGCAGCAACTCGAAGCCGTGCGTCCCGCTCTGCGCAAGCACTTCGCTGTAACCGCTGGTGAGCATGACCGGCAGCGTCGGATACAGACGGGCGATTTCCTGGCCGAGTTCCACGCCCGACATGCCAGGCATCATCACGTCCGAAAACACGACGTCGAACCGTTCGACGCCGGTCGCCAGTTCCGCCAGCGCCTTGGCACCGTCCATCGCCAAGACGGTGTTGTAGCCCAACTCCGCCAACGCCTGCGTCGCGAACATGCCGACCTCGGCATTGTCTTCGACCACCAGAATGCACGCGCGCTCGCCCAGCTGTAGCGATGTATCGCCCGCTTCGATCGCGACGTCGCCGAGACCCTCCACGCGCGGCAGGTACATAGTGAAGGTAGCGCCTTCCCCTTCCGTGCTTTCGACGAAGATGTCGCCACCCGATTGCTTGGTGAAGCCGAACACCTGGCTGAGGCCGAGGCCGGTCCCCTCGCCCACGCCCTTGGTGGTGAAGAACGGTTCGAAGATCTGGTCGATCCTGTCCGCCGGGATGCCCGGCCCGCTGTCGGTGAGGGAGACCGCGACGAATGCGCCGGATACCGCCGGATGTGCGCGAATGGCGGGCATCCGGGACGCTTCCGCCACCGTGATGGTCAGGTCGCCCTCCCCTTTCATGGCGTCGCGCGCATTGACCGCCATGTTGACGATCGCGGTATCGAACTGGCTGCGATCCGCGTCGATATGACACGGCTCGGACGGCAGCCGGACCGACACCCTGATGCGCGATCCGGTCAGCGTCCGGACCATGTCGCTGATCGTGCGAACGCTGGCCGCGGCATCGAACACCTCGGGCGTCAGCGACTGACGCCGTGCGAAGGCGAGCAATTGGCCGGTCAGCTTGGTGGCGCGATCCGCCGTATCGGAGATCGCATCGATATAGCGTTGCCGCCGGTCGTCGGACACGCCGGGACGACGAAGCAGGTCGACCGAGCCGCGGATCACCGTCAGCAGATTGTTGAAGTCGTGCGCGACGCCGCCGGTGAGCTGACCGATCGCCTCCACCTTCTGCGACTGGCGCAGCGCATCCTCGGCCTTCATCAGCTCGCCGGTGCGCTCGGCAACGCGCTGCTCGAGATTTTCGTTGAGCGCGCGCAGCGCCGCGATCGCGCTGTCGCGTTGGGCTGCGACGGCGCGCCGCTCCTGCACGTCGATCAGGACTCCGGGAAAGCTCGACGGCGTACCATCGGGCGCGTGGTCGACACGCCCGTTCGCTTCGATCCAGTAATAGTTCCCGTCGACGCGGCGGACCCGATACTGGTGCGCATAAGCCCCGCCACGGGCGATCACTTCGTTGATCGCCTCGGCCAATCCTTCCTGGTCGTCGGGATGGACGGTCGCCACGATCTGGGCGAGCGGAATGCCACTCCTGCCCAGCGCCGGATCCAGACCGAAGGCGCGCGCGAACGCCTCGTCGATCGTGAACTGATCGCTGGGAAGGTCCCAATGCCATGTCCCGACGATCGCACCGGCGGCCAGCGCGAGTTGCACGCGCTCGACATTCTCGCGGGCCAGCGCTTCGCTGGCACGGAGCCGATCCTCCGCCTCACGGCGTTCGCTGACGTCGTTGAACAGGATCGCGACCTGAAGCTCGTCAGGATCGCCGACCGGGACGGCGCGCACGTCGAACCAGCGCGCAAAGCCCTCGGCATAGCTTTCGAAATTGGCCGGCTCGCGCGTCCTGGCGACGCGTCCATAGGTCTCGAACCAGAACCGTTCGAGATCGGGCGCGTGCTCCGTTACCCATTTGCCCCGCAGATCGGCACCCGACTGACGCGCGAAGGCGGGGTTCGCTTCGACGAAACGATAGTCGACCGGCCGATCATCGGCGTCGAACTTCAGCTGTATGATCGCGAACGCGGAATCGACGGTCTCCAGGATGGTCTGGAAACGCTCCTTGGCCTGTTTGAGCGCGACGCCGGCGACATGCTCCTCGGTGCGGTCCCGGAGGATCTTGACGAAGCCCAGATGCACGTTGCCGCCATCATGAAGCGGCATCATCTCGCCCGAGGCCCAGAAGCGTTCGCCGGTCTTGCGCACATGCCAGCGCTCGTCCGACGCGCGGCCATCCGCTAGCGCTCGGGTCATCTCGTGATCGACACGCCCGTTCGCGACGTCTTCAGGCAGGAAGAACCGTTCGGCATTGTCGCCGATCATCTCCTCGGCAGCCCAGCCCATCACATGCTCTGCGCCGGGGTTCCAGTCGGTGATGATCCCGTTCGGGTCGGTGATGACCATCGCGAAATCGGTCGAACTGTCGAAGATCGCGCGCTGCCGCGCCGCGCTGGCGACAAGCGCGTTCCGGCTGCTCTCCAGCGTCGCCACTTGCGCGCGCAACCGCGCATTTTCCGCCTCAAGGTCTTCTCTGGTCATCGAAATCGGGGCCACGCACTTACGGATATCTGTCGATTGTCGAGGGTTGGTCGCTACAGCCTAACCCCGCGGCGATTGTGCTATCAAGCCGGCAGGAGTCCGGCCGACCGGTAGCTGTCAATCATCGTGTCGAACAGCGCGATATCCGAACGGCCTCTCGCGAAGAGCTGCGCCCCTGCGACGGCCGCGTAGATGGCCCGCGCCCTGGTCTCGCTTTCGGCCGATCCGACAATCTTGGCATCGACGAGGAGCGTGCTCAGCCAGGCGACGTTGACGTCGGCAAAGCCCTGGACTTCGGTTTTCACCGGGTCCGGAAGATCGTCATATTCCGCCGCCATGAAGCTCGACAGGCAGATGCGGTTGTCGTTCGACAGCGATTTTCGGAAGATTTCTGGATAGCGGTGGAGCGCCGCGAGCGGATCGGGAGTCTCGTCCGAAATCGCCGCTAGCTGCGCGACGGTGTCCTCCCAATAGCGCCGCGCGACCGCCGCGCCGAGATCCGCCTTGGTCGCAAAATGGTGATAGATACTTGGCGCCTTTATCCCGACCTCCGCTGCGATATCGCGAAAATTCAGGCCGTTATAGCCGCGTGCCATCGCGCTGCGCCTTGCCGCGGCGAGCACGGCTTCCCGGGAGTTCGACGTCGCCAATTGCATTACCCATCCTGCAAACCAACCAAGTGGTAGATAGACCTTGACGCGTTGGACGCAAGCCCATATTCAGTCAACTACCGATCACTTGGTAGAGGGCCCACATGCAGCGCTGCTCGAAGAACGGCAGGTGCATGCCGGCGCGTTCTGGCAGCTTACAATGCTGCCTGACGTTCCTCGCCGCATACGCCAACCGGAGCAGCGGTGTACCGGAACTCGACAACCGTCACTAACCTGCAGGCTGCCCGAAACTTCGACCGTCTCGGCGTCGCGTCGGGATCAAGTAGCCGCCCGCGCGTTACATCCTCGCCCCGCCCGAATTCTCCCTAATTCTACGGAAGATACCGCCATGTCCGATCAGCTTGCCAGCCCCGTCCTGCAACCCGTCACGATCGGTGACCTGCACCTGCAAAACCGTATCGTCATGGCGCCGCTCACGCGCAGTCGCTCGAACGAGGAGGGCATACCGCCCGCCTTCGCCGCCGATTATTATGCGCAGCGCGCGGATGCCGGCCTTATCATCACCGAGGCGACGAATATCTCCGCACAGGCGCGTGGCTACGCGCTGACTCCCGGCATTTGGTCCGATGCGCAGGTCGCAGCGTGGAAGCCGATCGTCGCGGCGGTCCACCGGCGTGGTGGCAAGATCTTCCTTCAGTTGTGGCACACGGGCCGCATCTCGCACCCCGATCTGCACGGCGGTGCGCTTCCGGTGGCGCCGTCCGCGATTGCGCCGGAAGGGCAGGCCTTCACCAATGACGGACTGAAGGATTTCGTCACGCCGCGTGCGCTCGAAACGGACGAGATCCCCGCGATCGTCGAGGACTATCGGCATGCCGCCGAACAGGCGAAGGCCGCCGGCTTCGATGGCGTCGAGGTCCACGCCGCGAACAACTATCTGCTCGAGCAGTTCATCCGCGACAGCACCAACCAGCGCACCGACGACTATGGCGGCTCGATCGAGAACCGCCTGCGTTTTCCGCTCGACGTGGTCCGTGCCGTGGTCGATGTCTGGGGCGCCAATCGGGTCGGCATCCGCATCTCGCCGGCGACGACCGAGCCTGGCAAGACCCCGCTCGATAGCCAGGTCGGCCGTACGTTCGACACATTCGTAGACGCGCTGTCGAAGATCGGGCTGCTCTATATCCACGACATCGAAGGCGTGACCCAGCAGACGCGCGACGTGCCGGACGGTGTCGACTTCCAGGAACTGCGCAAGCGCTTCTCCGGCGCCTACATCGCCAACAACCAGTATACGCTCGATCTTGCCGAGCAAACGCTGGCGGACGGTAACGCCGATCTGTTCAGTTTCGGCCGGCCCTTCCTTGCCAATCCCGATCTCGTCGAGCGGCTGCGCACGGGCGCCCCGCTGGCCGAAGCGCCGAAGGACTATTGGTATGGCGGCGGCTCGGTCGGCTACTCAGACTGGCCCGGCATGAACGGGAAGATCGAGCTTGCGTAACACGGCACGACAACGCGCATGATGTGACCCTGGGACGAGGACAGGCGGCAATTACCCTGCACTCGTCCCCTCGGTCGCAAACCTTGCGCGACCTGCGACATTGAGCCCGAGTTCGATTCGTACTCCTTGGAAGACGACCTACGCCAACTTCGTCTGGTCGCGCGGGCCCTTACTAAAAGAGTCAGCCGGTCAGCACTAGTCGCCCTATCTCGCCAACATCGCGGCGACCTTCGACGACAGCGCCTCCAGCGTGAACGGCTTCGTCAGAAGCTCCATGCCTGGCTCCAGATGGCCGTTCCCCACGGCCGCATTCTCGGCAAACCCGGTGATGAACAACACCTTCAAACCCGGCCTCAGCCGTCGTGCTTCGTCGGCAACCTGACGGCCGTTCATACCGTTCGGCAACCCGACATCGGTAATCAGCAGGTCGATCCTCGCCCCGGACTGCAGCACCTTGATGCCAGCCGCACCGTCGCCCGCGCCGATGACGGTGTAACCAAGATCGTCCAGGACCTCGTCGATCAAGTGCCGGATGGTCGCCTCGTCGTCGACGACCAATATCGTCTGCCCGTTTCCACCATCGACCAGCGCGCTGGTCTGGGTGTCGATGTCGAGCAGCGCATCACCGTGATGCCGCGGCAGGTATATGCACACCGTCGTGCCCTCGTCGATCTCCGAGTAGATCCGTACCTGGCCGCCGGACTGCCGCGCGAAACCGTAGATCATCGAAAGGCCGAGTCCGGTGCCCTGGCCGATCGGCTTGGTGGTAAAGAAGGGCTCGAACGCGCGCTCGATCGTCTCCGCGCTCATGCCGGTGCCGGTATCGGTCACGCACAACGAGATATACTGGCCCGGCGGCAGATCACGTTCGCGGCTGGTGCGATCGTCGATCCACTTGTTGGCGGTCTCGATCGTGAGCTTGCCACCGTCGAGCATCGCGTCGCGACCGTTGATGCACAGGTTCAGGACCGCATTCTCGAGCTGGCCCGCATCGATCTCGGCGGTCCATAGCCCGACTGCGCCGACGATCTCGATATCGGTCGTCGCGCCAACCGTACGCTGGAGCATTTCCTCGAGGCCGAAGATCAGCTTGTTAACATCGGTCGGCTTCGGATCGAGCGTCTGCCGGCGCGAGAAGGCAAGCAGCCGCTGCGTCAGCGACGCCGCCCGCCGCCCTGCCCCTGTGCCGCGTTGACGAACCGGTCGAGGTCGTCGTGCCGCCCGCGCGCGACACGCAACTGCAACAGCTCGAGGTTGCCCATCATCCCGGTCAGCAGGTTGTTGAAGTCGTGCGCCAGCCCGCCGGTCAGCTGCCCTACCGCCTCCATCTTCTGCGCTTGGCGCAGCGCCTCCTGAGTCTCGGCGAGTTCGGCGTCCGCGCGAAGCCTGACCGATATGTCCCTGGCGTAGTGGAAGGCGCCTATCACGGTCCCCGCTGGGTCGCGCAGTGGTGAATAGGAGACCTCCGAGCACGGCTTGGCGAGATCGGGATCACCGAATTCCTGGCTTACCGTATAGCTTTCACCGGTCAGCGCGCGCGCCATGAAGCGGCGTATGATCGGCGCCTGGTCGTCTGAAAACAGATCGGGAAAAACCTCTCCAATCTGAACGCGATGGCCATAGATCCGGTAGAAATCGTCGCTGTGCGCCTCATTGAACGCGATGATCCGGTAGTCGGTGTCGAACGCGCAGATCGGATCGACGCTGGCCTCGATGATGTCCTGCGATAGCTGGAGCTGCGCCGTCCGGCTGGCCACCTCCTGTTCCAGCCGCTCGTTCAGGCTCCGCAGCGCGTCCTCGGCGCGACGACGGGCGGAAATGTCGTTGAACAGGATCGCGATGCGCCCATCATCGGCGCTGCCGACCCGGAACGCGTAGACGTCGAACCATCGGCCTAGAACGTCCGAGCCTTGCTCGAAACGGATTGGATCGCCGGTGCGCGCGACGCGTCCGTATGTCTCGTACCAATGCTCCTCCAGATCGGGGACGGCTTGACGCAACCAATGTCCGCGAATGGCTTCGGGGAACCCGGTTTGTCGATAGAATGCCGGGTTTGCATCGGTGATGCGGTAATCGACCAATCCCGCCGAATTATGCTGCACGACCTCGGCCAGGCAGAAGCCGGATTCGATGGATTCGAACAATGTCCGGTAGCGCGCCTCGCTCTCCTGCGCCGCCGCATATTGCCGTTCGCGCTCGCGATCGGCTCTCCGCAGGTCCAGTTGCGCCATGACCTGGCGCGACAGAACGCGGAGCGTCTCCAGTTGAAGCGCGGTCAAATCTCGCGGGCGGTAGTCGAGCACGCATAACGTGCCGATCGGTACGCCTTCCGCCGTTTTCAGAACGGCGCCCGCGTAGAACCGGATATGCGGCTCGCCGACGACCAGAGGATTGTGGTCGAAGCGACTGTCCTGGGTGGTGTCCGGCACCAGCAGGAACTCATCCTCCAGGATCGCCTTCGCGCAGAACGAGCTGTCATAGGGCGTCTCGCGTACGCCGAGACCGGTCTCCGCCTTGAAGAACTGACGCTCGTCACCGATCAGGTTCACGACCGCGATGGGCGTGTCGCAGAGCTTTGCGGCCAGCTCGGCGAGCTCGTCGAACGAGGGCTCGCGCGGTGTATCCAGAACCTCATAGCAGGCCAGTGCGGCAAGCCGCTGGGCACCGCGCACATCCATCTCACTCACGCCAGCCATCCCGGTTCAGTACACTACACGCTTTGGCATATCCGTGATGGTGACTCGAGGACACAAATTTAGTGTTCAACCGCTGACCGATGCGTAGGCTGTTGCCCTTCCTTGCCTGTCTGATGCTCGTCCTGACCGCCTGGGTAGGATCCGTCACCGACAAGCACGCTACGCGCATGCGGAGCGGGTTCCAATCGATCCTGAAGCGGCATCGGATAGACACTACCTACTTCAACGAGCGCATATGATGTCCGCGCTGCACGGCGCCCGTCGCATGGGTTTGCGCGTGGCCGATTAGAGACCGTGAAACGGTTATGGCCTCGGGCTGAAGGACAGCACGCGAGGCGCATGGGTGAGGATGATGCCCATCTCCTGACCGGTTCGTCAACGAGTGGGAACTGGCCACCGAGCCGATCAGTCCTGCTCGGTGACGCAAAAATGTAAATCATGGCTTGCTGTCGATGCTGGCGTCGAACCAGCCCTTAGAGGTGCTTCTCGGCCGGAGCATAGACTGGCACCACCCAGTACCGGAATTTAACGCGACTTTCCGCGCTTCCCCCTGCCGATTATACGGCGCAGGCAAACGTGGCTGCAAGAAGTCCCATTTAATCAAGGCTGTCGGGCTGCCTGCGACTTTGCTCTTTCCGCTGCAAACGGCTCGGCCGCGGACCAGCTAGGCCAACCACGTCCCGTGGCGATCTCGCGACCGAGCCCATAGGCAACGCTGCCCTCCTGCGCGGCGCCCGTCATGTCCCAGCGGGGATCGAATTCGTCGCAAGTCTGATGATAGCATGCCGCGTTGTAGCGCGCTCGCTCCCGCTCGCCGGCAACGAGACCACCATTGACGAGATCGCGGCCCGCACGGAAATACACGCCGGGCACGCCCTTCTGTGCCAAGGCGTAGTGATCAGACCGGTAGTACCAGCCTGCCTCGGTGTTTTCCTCGGGCACGATCTTCAGCCCTTGCGCAGCAGCGACGCGCGCTAGGTCGGTTTCCAGCGGCGTCCTACCGACACCGATCAGTTCGAGATCATGCGTCCGGCCCAAGACGACATGCGGATCGAGATTGAACTGCGCCGCCGTGATTGCGAGCGGCAGCGAAGGGTGTTCGGCATACCAGCTTGCGCCGAGCAGCCCCTTCTCTTCTGCCGTCCACAGGGCGAACACTACCGAGCGCCGGGGTCGCTTCGCACTCACGAAGGTGCGGGCGATCTCCAACAGCGTCGCGGTCCCAGTACCATTGTCGATTGCACCGTTGCGGATGCGGTCCGCGGGCGGATCGAACGCGTTCTCGCCATACGCATCCCAGTGCGCGCCGTAGAGCACACTGCCGGCGGCTGGATCAGTGCCGGGCAGGATACCGACGATGTTGTGGCTGACGACACGGTCAAGAGAGACAGTCGTCGACGCGGTGAGATACGCGCCCTTGAGTTCGACTGCCCCAAAGTCGGCCTTCTGCGCGGCGAGCTTTGCGGCGGCATAGTCGAGACCGCCCTGTTTGAGCAGCGCGATGCCGATGTCATTGCGCAGGGTTCCACGCAAACCGAATGCAGCCGGCACGCTGCCGGTGTCGAGCGCATATCCCGGGACGGCATCGCCCTTTGCAAGTTGCAGCCATGGGTAACTCGACGGGAACGTGTCGTGGATTTGGAAGAACGCGGCAGCACCGCGTTTCTGCGCCTCGGCAAGCTTAGTACGCGCTGCGGGCGATGAAGCCCGGCCACCGAAGCCGAGATCGCGCCCCGCCTCGACATCCGGATCGCCCGCGAGCGCCACGACCACTTTACCGCGCACATCCACGCCGCGATACGGATCATAGCCGAGGCGCGGTTCGACAACGCCATAGCCAACGAAGACGATGGCTGCGTGGTCCAACCCGGCGGTACCGACGATCCGGGAACTCGCCGCGACGTCGGTGCCCGGTGTGAGCGCCCGCTTGGCGCCTCCCAGATCAAGCGTGAAACTGGCACGATCGCGGGTCCAGCGGAGCATCGGTACCGTCTGGCGATATCCCTCATCGCCGCCCGGCTTCAAACCAAGCTGCTTGAACCGAGCATCAAGGAACGCGAGCGTTACCGTTTCACCGGCCTGCGTCGGTCCGCGGCCATGGAAATCATCCGCGCTGAGCGTGCGGACATCGGCCTTGATCCGAGCGGCGGACAGAATCGGTGGAGCCGGATCGGTCGCAGCGGTGAGGAGGAGGACTAGGGGAAGCAAGCGTTTCATTACAACAGGATGACCGCGAACCGGCATTGACACAAGCGCGATACGACAATCGACCGGACTGCATCACCACGCCGCTCGTTCGGCACATGAACTTCGCAAGGTATGCAATTATGGACTAAACCAAACTCGGTACCACCGGCCTCGACGTATCGCGGTCGTGTCTCGGCAAGCGCGGAATGCCGCCGGAACGGGCTGGTACCCAGTCAGAGTACTAGAGCGGTACCAGACGCCATGGTTGGTACTTTCTCCTTAGGCGCTACCATGGCCGGCATGAAGACAGACAAGATCGACGACAGCATGCGGGCCGCGATCCTGCGCCTGACGACAGGTGAGCGGGAGTGCTTGAAGCGTTGTCTGGATCATCAGACGGCCAAGGAGATGGCGCTGGATCTGCGCGTCTCTCCTCACGCTGTCGAAAAGCGTCTCAAGATGGCGCGAGCCAAGCTGGGCGTGTCGTCCTCGCTTGAGGCGGCAAAGCTGGTGGCAGCAGCCGACGAGTCCAACCGCTTGGTACCCCAAGCGTCCGGCCTATCCGGAACCGGCACGATCGTTGAGGAGGTTCCCGCCGCCATTCCGCACCCGCCGATCACGCGGGGTGAGCAGCGCCCCTCCACCTACGTGATTTCAGGAGCGATCCTTATGATCTTAGTCGCGGCAGCCGCCCTCATCGTCTGGCTCCAGGCCTCTGGCCCTGGCGGCCAACAGGCATTTCCACCCGCCGTCGCCAATGCGGCGCCGGCAACGTCAGCGACCGCAGCGCCAATACCAGGCACCGAAGCTGTGCTGCGGCAGCTTGTCGCCGGTCTCGCGAGCGGCTCACCTGATTACGAAAAACTTTCGCCTGGGTTCGCTGAGGTCGTTCGCCGCGACCTGCCCATGACCCACCCCATGTTCAAGGCCCTCGGCGAGCTCAAATCTGTGACGTTTCGCTCACGCGGCATGAAGAACGATGACATCTACAACCTTGTCTTCACCAACGGTGAGGTCCTGATGTCGGCCGCGCTCGATGCCGAGGGCAGAATGGCGGGCGGCATACTGCAACCAGGCAACCGCATTCCTTCTTCCGCGACGCCATCCCCTGGCACTGAAGCTGCAGTAAGGCGCCTTGTCGCTGGTCTCGCGAGCGGCTCCCCCGACTATGACAAGCTTGCCCCGAAATTCGGCGATCTGGTGCGCAGTGATATGCCGATGTCACAACCCATGTTCAAATCCATGGGCGAGTTGAAGTCGATCACGTATCGGGGGAAGGGCAGGATGGGGGACGACGTCTACAATCTGGTCTTCGCCAACGGTGGAGTATTGATGTCGGCTTTCCTCGACGCGAACGGACGAATGGCCGGAGGGTTCATCGCTCCGCCGAGCACACCGCTTCCTTGATCCTGCAAAGTTGCGGCCGGAAAGAGGCCTCCATGACGCAAATGTTCACGTGTCGGGAGCGAGGTGACGTCTTACAACTTTACAACTGCCTCGTGACCTCGCTCAATCGCCCGAGACACGGGACCCTTCACTGAGCGCTGCCACGGTTTTGGATGCGAGAAAGCGGCCGTTTTTCCTGTGCAGCGACGACCCATTTTCCGTCATTGAGCCTTTAGGTAATTTAGGTGATCAGCTGAGGCTGTTCGAGATACCTCATTCTGCACAAGGCATCCAACAAAAACTGTCGTGTTTGCCGAGGGCCTCACCTACAGACCGTCAGGCTTAGGCAAGGAAACCTAGTGATGAGGCGCTGGATCACATTTGGAATCGTGGTGGTTGGGGTGGTGCTAATTGCTGGCCTTGCCATTATGCTGCCGAATTCCGCAGCGGGAAAGGGCGAGAACGGGACCTTTGTCAACGACTACTGCGGAACGATCACGCTTACCGATGGCGAGATGTTACTGAACGGCCAGCGCAAGATCCGCTATACCGTGGCCCTAGACGCGGATGGGCCGTACATACTGCCGCAGGTATATGTTGGCGCCGTTCCAGACATCGGGTTCGACGTGGACGGTACCCGCTCAATCTTGAAGCTTCGCCTCGACCGGCTCCCGGCACCGACCAGAATCGTCCTCCACGAAGGCCTGACGCCCTATGTCTTCACTCGACATGCGTCGAGCCGCCGTTAGTTGCGGTCTCGAGGCCGCCCAAAACGTGGTGAGGGAACCAACTACAATGGTCTCGTCGTGAAAATTCTGCCTGACCCACCTTCGAATTCGACAAATCGGCGGTCGGCCCCACCATCTTCTGGCAGACCATAAGTGGCAGTCGCTAGCGGGCCAGACACGCTGCGCCGTTTTCGTCCTTCACGTGGCCTGAGCGGCTAAGGCCGCTCAACAACCCGCGCTCGTCCCTCGCCATGAAACGCGACTCCATCCATCTCTCGACTTAAGCCGTCGATCGACTGAGGCGCGTCATCGCCATGGCTGCCACGGCAAGCAGGAGGATCGCGCTGGCCTCGAACACGATATTTTCAGGCGCCATGTCCTTGCTTTGCAGCACGATGAGCCGCGCCAGCGCGGTGATCGCGATGAATATCGGATAGATAAAGGTGGCGCCTTTGCCGGTGTAGAACACGTTCACCATGACGATCACCTCGGTGTAGAGAAACATCAGAAGGATATCGGCGAGATTGATCGACCGGGTCTGGTAGATCTGGTAGATCTCGGTTGCCGCACCGCAGATCGTCATCAGCGCGACGAGCAGGAGTAAAATGCGTTCGACGACATGAAAGCCGATCGACGCGACAGTGTGCTCGGTTTCGCCCACTGTCGGCTTGAAGGACCGATCGGCGA
This sequence comes from Sphingomonas sp. LR55, assembly GCF_036856015.1. NCBI lineage: Bacteria > Pseudomonadati > Pseudomonadota > Alphaproteobacteria > Sphingomonadales > Sphingomonadaceae > Sphingomonas > Sphingomonas sp. LR55. The sequence goes on along the minus strand of NZ_JASPFO010000001.1, from coordinate 879,582 downwards.
CGATGTCCTCCTTCGAGGCGCCTGCCTGATCTTCTCCGAAAGACTTCATGCAAGGCCCTATGCAACGCGTATTGTAACTACTGCCGGGGGCAGAGTGGACGTGGCGCCGGACACATCGGCGCCACGAATAACGTCACGGCATGAGCACCGTGTCCACCACGTGGACCACGCCGTTCGACTGCATCACGTCTGCCGTCGTCACGGTCGACTTGCCGCCCTTGGCGTCGGTCAGCACGATCTTGCCGTTCGTGACGCGCGCCGTGAGCGCCTCGCCCTGCACGGTGGTGAGCGTCGCCTTGCCGCCCCCGGCCTTGATCGCGGCCAGCGCATCCTTCGCAGTGATCTTCCCCGGCACGACGTGGTAGGTCAGAATACCCGCAAGCTGCGCCTTGTTCTCGGGCTTGAGGAGCGTCGTCACCGTGCCGGCGGGCAGCTTCGAAAAGGCCGCGTTCGTCGGTGCGAACACCGTGAACGGGCCTGGGCCGGACAGCGTCTCGACGAGACCGGCGGCCTTCACGGCGGCAACAAGCGTCGTCAGGTTGCTGGCGGCAGAGGCATTCTGGACGATGGTTTTGCTGGCATACATGGCGGCACCGCCAACCTTCGGGTTAGCCGCGACCGCAATAACCGGCACCGCAACCGACAGTGCGAGGCAGACGCCCAATGTGCGCGCGATCCGTGATGTCATCTTGGTTCTCCTAGCATCATACACTCCCGTCTGCCGGCCACCGACAAGCGTTCGGGATCCTGAAACGACGGGCCTGAAGGGGAGTCACAGCGCCTTTTCGGGGCGCGCAATCACTCACCATCAGCCCGTCTGCGGTCTCGGCACTAGGCGTTCGCCAGGCAATACGGACCAAAGGACGGGTCCGACCTACCCCGATCGGCAATGCGATCCCCGATACGCTGCCGTGCGATCATATCCTCTCGTCGAGCGACGCGACGCTGGCCGGCACGGGATACGGCCCAAAGTCCGTATCGTGACACGATTGACGAGAGCGTAGCGAAACCCACCCGCGGGTCTGCCCCCACCAGCACCGATCGGGCGTTGCAGCCGTTCGCCCCTGTCGCGGTGCCGCATCCGCGGTTATCGCACGGGATCGAACGACCGCTCGTGGAGCGCCGCAGATCCTCTCCCGACTCCCAGGAAAGACGACCGTCATGACCCGCCAGCGCGCTATCGTAATCGGATCGGGGATCGGCGGCATCGCCTGCGCGATCCGCTTGCAGAGCCTCGGCTTCGATACGCAGATCGTCGAGCAGCTCGGCGATGTCGGCGGCCGCGCCTATGTCCGCCGCGTCGATGGCTTCGTCTTCGACATGGGCCCGACCGTGCTGACCGTTCCGCATTTCATCGAGGAGCTGTTCTCGCTCGAGCGCGACGCGGCGATGCTCGACGAACCGGACTTTCCGCCATCGGTGCTCGCCGAGGGTAGCCGCATCGTATCGGGCGCAAGCGGCGGCCCCAACACGCAGCGCTACGTCGACATCGTGCCGATCCTGCCATTCTACCGGATCTATTTCGACGACGGCAGCTTCTTCGATTACGACGCCGATCCGGTCAACGTCCGCGCGCAGATCGCGCGGTTGGCCCCTGAGGATCTCGACGGCTACGAACGCTTCCACGAGGCCGCCCGCGCGATCTTCGAGCGCGGCTTCCTCGAGCTCGGCTATACCTATTTCGGCTCGCTCGGCTCGATGGTCGGCGTGCTCCCGGACCTGTTGAAGCTCGGCGCGATCCAGCCGCTGTTCTCGCTGATCTCGAAATATTTCAAGAGCGACAAGATGCGGCAGGTGTTCAGCTTCGAGCCGCTGCTGATCGGCGGTAATCCGCTGAAGGTGCCCGCAATCTATGCGATGATCCATTTCGTCGAAAAGACCTGGGGTGTGCATTTCGCGGTCGGCGGCACCGGCGCGCTGGTCAAGGCGATGGTCCACAAGTTCGAGGAACTCGGCGGATCGGTGAAGTTGAATGCCAAGGTCGATCGGATCGAGGTCGAGAAGCGCGGCCGCAAGCGCGTCGCGACCGGCGTGACGCTGGCGAACGGCGAAACGCTGGTGGCGGGTCTGGTCGTCTCGAACGCCGACTATGCAGCCACCTATCTGAAGCTCGTCGACAAGGCGCACCGGCGGATTAATCGCGACGCGCTGGTCAAGTTCCGCAAGCAGAGCATGTCGCTGATGGTGATCTATTTCGGCTATCGGATACAGGATGGCGACCCCGACCTGCGGCACCACAATATCATCCTCGGCCCGCGCTACGAGGAGCTCCTGACCGACATCTTCGAGCGCAAGATCCTCGCCGACGACTTCTCGCAATATCTCCACATCCCGACGATCACCGACCCCAGCCTTGCGCCGGCGGGCCATCACGCGGCGTACACGCTGATCCCGGTCCCTAACAACCAGAGCGATATCGACTGGGATGCGGTCGGCGAAGGCTTTGCCGACACGGTGCTGACCTTCCTCGACGAACGCGGCTACATTCCCGGCCTGCGTGAGCGGATCGTCCATCGCAGCTTCGTGACGCCGGACTATTTCGAAGAGGTGCTGGGATCGCACCTCGGCAATGGCTTCGGGGTCGAGCCACGGATGACGCAGACCGCGTTCTTCCGCCCGCACAACCGCAGCGAGGATGTCGCGAACCTCTATCTGGTCGGCCAGGGTACACAGCCGGGCGGCGGCACGCCCTCGGTGATGATGTCCGCGAAGATGACCGCGCGCGAAATAGCGCGCGACTTCGCGATCGATCCGCGGATCGTCGGCGGCGTACCGGGCGCGTGTGTCGGGGATCGAGCGCTGGCGATGGGACTGGCCGGGGTCTGAACGGCCGGCCAGCGGCACGCGCGCTACACGGCGGCCAGGGCGCAACTACGCCCGGGGCTTTTCAGCCATGCATGGTCTGGATGAGCGCGTGATCGCGCATGCGCAGGATCGGCCTGCAAGGCCAACAAAGACGATCGTAACCGTCTCGTATATCTCCAACCGGTGGCACCGGGACGTTGCTGCCCCGGTGCCGGATTGTAGAGGTCTCAGCCGGTCGGCAGCAGCACCTTGTCGATCACGTGGATCACACCGTTGGTGCAGGCGATGTCGGCGGTCACCACCTTGGCGCCGTTGACGGTCACGCCATCGGTGCCATCGACATGGACCGTCGCGCCGCCGGCGGTTGCCGGGTCAAGCACCTTGCCGCTCACGTCCGCCGCCATCACCGCACCGGGCAGCACGTGGAGCAGGAGGATTTCGGTCAGCTTGGCCTTGTTCTCGGGCTTGACCAGATCATCGACGGTGCCGGCCGGCAGCGCGACGAATGCGTCGTCCGACGGTGCGAAGACGGTGAATGGCCCCTCGCCCTTCAGCGTGTCGACCAGCCCCGCGGCACCGACTGCGGCGACCAGCGTCGTGAACGAACCCGCAGCGACGGCGGTGTCGACAATATCATGCTTGGTATCGGTCATCTTCTTCGTCCTGAATCAGAGAAAAATAGCGCGTTTGCCAAGGTTCAACCGGCGCCACGATCCGCCGCAGCCGCCGTTTGGGGCCGAAGATCAGAGTTCGTCGCGCCGTGTCGTCGTCTGGCGCACCCCTCATTCCACCCGGCCATGCGATGCGCGATATGACCTTTCGGTCGTATGGAAATCGGCGTCGTCAATACCACGTGCCAATCCACCTCGGGAAAAGGGCTGCAGCTTTTTCCAACAGTTCCGGGATGTCGGCAGCGCTGCCGTAGGCATCCGAAAGCTTTTTCCAGCCAGGGTCACCAAGTCCGATCGTAACCCAGCCTAAGCGACGTATCCTATGTCCGCAAAACCCGGTTGCGGAATGCACGGTCTTGTCGAGACTAATTGACGAGGGTCAGACCCGCGGAACCATCACGAACGGATCGCTACACGTAATTCGGTCGGGGGCGTCGATGCGCCCTGATACCCGACGCAGATAGTTCGGGACATTCGCTGCACCGATCGTGATGTCGTACCACCCATGGCTCTTGCTTAGCGGCCAGCTACGCTGGGCTTCGGTCAGCGGCGTCACCAGGGTCGTCGCGCCGATGCGTTCGGTCCGCGCGATCAGCTTGTGCGTGTGGTGCCCGGCGGGAAGAAGCAATGTCATCTCGGTCGTGGTCGCGCGCCAGATCAGCCCGGACAACAGCGCCGGGTCGTCCCTGTGCCCCATGAAGTGTCGGTGAAACCCGTTCGGACCGAGCACCCAGAGATCGTAGCGGCCTTCGTGATCGAACGGCCAGCGCCCATCCAATGCGTGTCCGGGCTCGACCGTGAAGCGGCGCGGCGTCTGGGTCAGGTTGGTCCGATCATAGACGTGGAACACCGCAGCCTGCGTGCCGTCCGCCGCGAAGCGAAGCGTGATCGCGCCATCGGCGATCGTCTCGCCGACGGTCAACGCATACGGTAGCGGGCGAGCACGACGGATCCCGGGTTCCTGCCATGGAGGCGATGACCCGGCCGGTGCCTGCGGGCTTACCTGCTTGGGGATCGCGGCAGCCCGCGCGGCGTCGGTACGCGGATCGGGCATGGCGGCGAACGGCGCAGGATCTGCGGCGGTGAAGTCGAACGCGGAGGTCAGGTCACCGCAGACCGCGCGGCGCCAGGGCGTGATATTGGGCTCGTGAAAATCGAACCGCTTTTCGAGGAATCGGATTACCGAGGTGTGATCGAACACCTGCGAATTGACCCACCCGCCCCGGCTCCACGGCGAGACGACGTACATCGGCACGCGCGGGCCTAGCCCGTAGGGACGACCGCGATAGGCGGCGAGGTCGATCGCCGCATCGCCCTTGCTCGGTTCCGTGTGATAGCTGCCGGCCAGATCGACCGTCGAGCCACCAAGTAGCGTGCCGTCGGCCGAACGCGACGGCGGCGCAGGGGCGGGACGTGATCGAAGAACCCGTCATTCTCGTCGAACATGACCAGCAACGCGGTCCGCGCCCAGACCTTCGGATCCGCGGTCAGCGCGTCGAGCACCTCTGCGGTATAGGCAGCGCCTTGCGCGGGGCTCGACGGACCGGGATGTTCCGAGCCTTTCGCGGTGGCGATCACGTATGACACTTGCGGCAGTCGCCCGGCGAGCACGTCGGCGCGCAACATGTCGAGCCCGCGTGTCGTCAGCGCACGGTCACGTAATGCAGGATCCCCGCTACCCTGGTGCGCGTCGCGAAACGTAGCGAAACCGACCAACGGGTTGTCGGTGAAATTGTCGGCCATGTCTTGGTAGATGCGCCAGTCGACGCCCTTGGCCTGCAACCGCTCGACCACCGTCGTCCAGCGATACGGCTCGGCAGCGCCGCCGTCTGCGGGGAAACTGTCGTGCGAATTGCCGATCGCGGGGCCACCCATCGTGCCGCCGGGATCGTTGGTGCCGCTCCACAGGAACAGGCGGTTGGTGTTCGTGCCGGTCTGGACCGAGCAATGATACGCGTCGCAGACCGTGAACGCCTCGGCGAGCGCGAACTGGAACGGGATGTCCTCGCGCCGGTAATGCCCCATTGCGCGCTGGCTCTTCGCCTCGGGCCAATGCGCCATCCGGCCCTCGTCCCACCCGCGCTGCGCATCGGGCCAGCTGTGCGGCGTGCCCTCCATCCGCATCAGGTCGAAATTCGTGCGCGTGGCGAGATGGAACGGTAGGACGGTACGCGCGCCGCCGGCCGCCGTCCGGTCGCGCTGATACCAGACCGGCGCAGGCTTCGTCGCATCGGCCGCCGAAGGCACGGGGATCGGCAACCGGTCCGCAAACCCGCGGACGCCGCGCAAAGACCCGAAATAATGATCGAAACCGCGATTTTCCTGCATCAAGATGACGACATGCTCGACATCCATGATCGACCCCGTCTTCACGTTGGGCGCGATCGCCGCCGCCCGTGCGATCGCCGCGGGAAACGCGGACAGCGCCGCCCCGGTGAGGCTGGCACCTAGCAGCGAACGGCGGGAAACGTCGGTCATTGGGGCAATCCACATGTGAAGGACATGGTCCGCAAACGCCGACGAACCATGCCCATTTCAGATCAGAAGTCGAGCGACAGCGACGCGGTCACGGTCCGCGGCGTGCCGAGGAACGCCGAGCCACCATCGGCACTCGACAGATAGCGTTCGTCGGTCAGGTTGGTCGCCTGCACCGTGAACGACACGCCCTTGAGCTGCTCGCTCACCGCCTCAAGATCGGCGCCGACATAGCCGCTCACCAGCGTGAAGCTGCCGGCCTGGGCCTTGCCCTGCGTGTCGATATTGCGGTCGCCGACGAACTTGGTGGCGACGCCTGCCTTGAAGAACGACATTTTATAGTCCGCCGAGACCACCCACATCGTGCGCGGCGAATTGATCACCTGCTGGCCGGGCGTCACGCCGACATCGGCATCCTGCGCGGCGTTGCCGGTGCCGATATAGGTCGCGTGGTTGTAGGTGAAGCTGCCCGACAGCGTCAGCGGTGGCAGCACGCGGTAGGCCAGCGCCGCCTCGATACCGCGGCTCTTCACCCCGCCGACGTTCAGATAGACGCTGTCCTGCTGCTCGAGATAATCGATCCCGGTGACGAGGTTCGATGAGATCGAGACGATCTGGTTCTTGAACTTGATGTCGTAGCCGGTCAGCGACGCCTGGATCCGCCCGGTATTGTAGCGCGCCCCGATCTCGATGTTGTTCGCGGTTTCCGGCCGCAGGTTGCGAGATCGTCTCGGGCGGCTGGCCGAGCGGTCCGTTGCCGATCGCCGCGAAGTTCTGCGAATAGCCGGCGAACAGCTCCATGCCCTGCAACGGTGTCGCATAGGTCAGGCCGGCATTGATCAGCGGATCGGAATGCGACTGGATCGACGTCGTGCTCAGATTGCCGAGCAGTTCGGTGCGGCTCTGGTCGAGGAAGAACTGTTTGACGCCGAGCCGCGCCGTGACCGGGCCATAGGTGACCGCGTCCTCGGCATAGTACATCACCTCGTCGAGCCCGTAGTCGGTGCTGAACTGCACGTAATAGGGCGTGCCGTCGAAGGCGGGGCCGACCCGCGCGTTGGTGATCTTGTGCCAGTCGCGAAGCTGGTTGGCGCGGCTGTGCTCGAACCAGAATCCGGCGCGGAACTGATTCTGCACTACGCCGAAGTCATGCTGCCAGTCGACGTCGCTGGTGAAGCCCATGCGGTCGTTCTTGTAGTGGGTGTGACGGTACGACATGACTGGCGTCGCGTTGGATGCGTAGCAGGTCGGCGAGTATTCGGCAGGCACGCCGCTGGTGCCGACGCACCCTGGCGTCAGGGTCGCCGCCGCACCGGTCGGCGTGACGAAGTAGATCTTGCCGAGCGCATCGCTGCCGCGCACCGTCGGGCCGCCGACATATTCGCTTTCCGGGTTGCCGCTGCCGTCGTTGCGGACATCGACCAGGTACGGCGGCGCGAAATCGCCGCGGCCGCGCATCCGGTGATAATAGCCCGCCACCTGCAACTTCACTTCACCGAGTTCGGTACGGGCCTTCAGATACCCGAACAGGTTCTTCCGCAGCGCGCGCGAGGTCGGGCGATAGGCCTGGTCGACGTACGGCAGCCCGGTCCAGCTGTCGGTATAGGCGTCATGGTTCGGATCGTTCGCGAACTGCGCGGGCGATACCGATCCGAACTCAGATTCATCCGCATCGTCGTACGAGACGAACCCTGTCAGGTCGACCGTACCGACACGGCTCAACACCTTGGCGTCGATATGGTCGCGGCTCGTCTTGCCCGATCCGCCGATCCAGTCGCGCACGCGTGAGGTCGATGCGCTGACATAGGCGGTGGTGTTGGGCGCGATGGTGCCGGTATCGCCGCGTACGTAGAATTTGCGCGCACCGAAATCGCCCCCGGCGGCGGTGAAGCGCAACCGGCTGTCCGTGGTCGGATCGGAGGTCACGTAATCCAGCGTCGCACCGAGCGCTTCGTTCGAGCGTGACGAGATGTCGGCGGTCCCCTGCGACACGTTGACGGTCTTGAGGTCGAGCACGTCGATATACCGGTTGGCGCGCGATCCGCCGCCATAGCCCGAGCCGCCGTTGGGCAAACCGTCGATCGTCGAGCCGATCTGCTGGCCACCACCACCGCCGCTGTTGAAGCCGCGGATGCTGATCGAGGTCGCCCAGTCGGACGAGCCGAACGCGTCGCCCTCCGCGACGAACACGCCGGGCAGTTCGTTGATGACGTCGTTGACGCTGGCGAGCGCGGACTGACGGTCGATCATCGCCGTGGTCACGCGCGTGTTGGCAAATGCGGTCGACTGTCCGGTCACGACGATCTCGTCGCTGCGCGGCTGTTCCGCATCGCCAGCTGGCGTCGCGGACGGCGTTACGGTCGTCTGCGCGCGCGCATTCGTCGTCGCCGCGATCGCCAGGATCGCAGCCCCCATCATCCACTTGGTCATGTCGTCTTCCCCTTGCCACGGTCCGAGTATTGCCGGGCATCCTGTGACGCAGCCCTTGCAAGCGCCGTGTGACATGGCTGTGACATCGTGTGGATATTGTTGGTATTTTGTGGCTTGTACCCAACGGGAGATGCGGAGAAACAGGCCGTACAGGAGAAGCCGTGTGACGCAGTCGGATCGTATCGCCAGTCTAGTCGCGTTGCTCGAAGCGCGGGGCTCGTGTTCGATCACGATGCTCGCGGATCACTTCGCCGTATCGGACGAGACGATCCGGCGCGATGTGCGGCAACTTGAGGCGAGCGGCCGCGCGTACAAGGTGCATGGCGGGGTCAAGCTTCCCGACACCAGGCTGGAAGCGCCATACCGGTTGCGGATGCAGGCGCAGGCGGACGCGAAGCAGGCCGTCGCGCGCCAAGCGGCGACGCTGATCGAGGACGGGATGACCGTGCTGATCGATTCGGGCACCACCTCGTGCTGGGTCGCACGCGCACTCGCCGATCGGCGACGACTGACGATCGTCACGAACAACCTGGAGGTGGCAGGCGACATGCTCGGTCGCGACGGGATCCGCGTCTTTCTGGCCGGCGGCGCGGTCAACGTCGATTATCGGGCGACGTTCGACGCGGAGGCGATCCGGTATTCGCGCGGCTTCTCGCCCGACGCGACGATCCTGTCGATGGGCGCGATCGAGGCGAAGCGCGGCTTCATGGATTTCGAACCCGACGAGGCGGCGTACAAGCGCGCGCTGCTCGATGGCGCGCGCCGAGTAATCGTCGTCGCCGACGCGGCGAAGTTCGACCGCGCCGGCACCGTCCATGTTGCCGACTTCGCGCAGGTCCACGATCTCGTTACCGACCTTCCCGCGCCACCGGCGATCGCCGATGCCGCGACACGCGCCGGCGTCCGGCTCCACACCCTCTGATCGCCCTCACCGCGTCGGCGGATGGCGGACGAACCAGAATGCCGAGACGAACGTCAGCACCAGCAGCGCGGCGCCGGTCAGCACGCCGGCATCGAGGAACAACCCGAGCCAGTTCCGCCCGGGGGCAGTCGTGCTCCGCATGAGCAACAGACCGATACTGCCCGAATAGCCGAACGCGTCCGCCAGATAGATCAGGAATCCCGCGGTGCCAGGCGACGGACTCGCGGCCATGATGCGGTCGAACAGGATCGCGCTGAACGGGGCATAGGCGAGGTAGATCCCGATGCCGGTCAGGATCATGCCGGTCACCGGCCCGATCGCCCCTGCCCGCAACGCCAGCATCGATCCGCCAAGGATCACGGCGCCCGCCATGATGACGCCGTGGATCGTGACCACCGCGTACCGGTTGTCGCGTACCAGCCCCAGCATCGCCAGGCCGAGCAGCACAATCACCGCCACGGGCACCTCCGTCGCCACGTACAGCGCAGGCGTCGCCGGGTGATCGAGCGCCATCCACAGCTCGGGCGCGAAATTGTCACGCAGGTCGCGAAGTGCCGCCAGCATCGTATAGCCCACAACCAAAGCGGTCACCGGCACCCAATGCCGCTTCAGATACGCGCGCCGCGCTGCCGCATCCATCGGCCCACGCACGCCTCTCGCGATCGAGTCCGCCGCATCCGGCGGGGGAGAACGCGTCAGCGCCGCCACGCTCACCAACAACAGCGGCGTGAAGATCAACCCGGTCAGTGCCGGCATCCAGAACGCGCTGACGCCGTGCTCCAGTAACAGGCTGCCGACCGATCGCGTCACGCCCGACGACAGGATGAAACTCGCGGTCAGGATCGACGCGAGCACCTCTGAATTGCGCCGCCCCTCGAGATAGCTGAAGACCAGCCCCCAGATCATCCCGAGCGGCAAGCCGTTCAGCAGCATCGCCAGCGGGCCAAACCGGGCAGGCAACAGCGCCAGCAGCAACAACGCCGCCCATGCCGCTCCGATCAGCGACAGCATCAGGCGCATGCGATGCTCCGGCCGATGGACCGAGACGACATGGACCCCGATCATCTTCGACAGTGCGTAACCGACCGCCTGCGACAGGATCAGGGCCGTCTTGTAATCGAGCCCGGCAAACACGGCCGGCACGCCGTCGAACCCTGCCGCCGCGATTGGCTTGCGAAACCCGTACATCGCAAAATACACGCAGAACGCGGCGATGCCCGGCGCGGTCGCCGTCAAGGTGGTTGGGAGGCGCATCGACGACGACAGGGACCGTAAGTTCACCGGCAGTCGCTAGACCAGTCACGTTGCATCCACGTGACGCCGTTTCGCGTCGGGCTGCCTCACCCCTCTACCAGATCCGGATCACCGCAAGGAAGCCGCAGCACGCCACCGGGTTCTCCACGGCCTGGATCCGGATAACCCTTCTTCCATGACCGCGTTGCCGCCTCGCGACGGCAAATCGCTCAAGACTCCTTCGTCCATCCGATGGCATTCAGGAGGACGTCGAACAGATGCGTGTTTGCGAAAAAGCCATGGATAGTCTCCGCCCCTGGCCCCGAGGCAGCGGCAATAACTTCCTCGCCGGTATGACCGTCCTGGACCCCGATCACGTCGTTGCTCGCGATCGTGGCGCCTGGTTTGGCCGCGGCTGCGGCAAACTGTTCGGCGAGCGGTGCGTCACGATCGCCGCCCGACATGCGCAGGCCAAAGCTGTGGTCGGCCGTGAACAGGATGAGCGTGTCCTTGCCCGCAATGGCGGTAACGCGGCGGATCATGTCATCCATCTCGACGACGTGGCGCAGCCCCGCTTGCGGGTTATCGGTGTGCATGTCCCATTCGACCATCAGGAAATAGCCCTTGGGGTTGCGCGCGAGTTGGCCGATCGTTGCCTCGACGGCCGGTAACGGCGCGTAATCGTCGTCGCGCAGAACGGCGGCCCGCGCAGCGGTGCGAACGAGCGCCGGATCCGAACCGTAGCGATACCCCGCCTTGGCAAAGGCCTGCTCGGGCGTCTGCTGAATCTTCCCAAAGGACGCGACCGCGTCCTTGCGGCCCTTGCCGATCAGGATGTCGACGCCGTTCCCAAAGCGGGGCGCCAACATCTGACGGAAAATCTCGTCCTTGTCCTTGCGGGACGCGACGTGCGCGTAACACGCTGCCGGGGTAGCATCCCAGATCGGCATGTTCGTGACGACCCCGGTAGAAAGACCGTGCTGCTCGGCATATTCGAGGAACGTCTTGACCGGCTTCACCTCGCCGCCCGAGCTCGCCGGCACGACCGATACCATCGCATTGTTCGTCTTCCGCCCGGTCATGATCGCAGTCATGCCCGCAGCGGAATCCGTCACCCATCGGTTGAGCGACGAAGTGTCCGATAAGCCGACATGCGGCATCGACTGGATGAACAGGGATTGCGGTTTATCGTGCGCAAGGATGCCTGCGGCGTTAAGCGTCGGCAGACCGCCGGCATCGCCCAGGAACACGATGACGTTGCGGAGCTTTACGGGTCGCGCTTGAGCGGACGCTGCGCCGCTCCCCACCAGACCGGCGGCCAGACAGCACGCTGCCAATACATCCTTACGCAACGTGCGTTCGGAGGTGCTTCCGGTTCTTGTCATTGGTCGAGTCCCAGACTGGTAACGCGTTCGAGCGAAGATTTGTGAGTTGTCGCTACAGCGAGCATCTTACCCATTTGTGACAGCAGCGTTTGCAATCCCGCTGCGAAACCGCGCCCCTTAAAGGCGGCCAGGAATGACACCCGTCACCGTCCAGTCACGCAATCATCATGGGACAGTAATGTTACCGTAGTCCCGCCGTCATAGCCCGCCCCCATAGCGCTGTGGACACGTCGGCCGGTAAGGCCGGGACACATTGGGGTTCGAGTTACCATGCAGACGATCACGATACTGCGGGGGACCGCGGCGTTGATGGCCATCGCCGTCGCCACCGGCCCGGTCGATGCACAATCAGCGCCGATCGCACAAAAAGACACTATGTCGGCGCCCGATGCCGGTTCCGGAGATGAGATCCTGGTTACGGGCCGCCTCGGCACCGTCGCGCAGAAGAAGGTGGATGCGAGCTATTCGATCACCACGATCAGCGAGAAGGACCTTCGCGAGCGAGCGATCGGCAACCTGGCCGAGGCGATGCAGCAGATCCCGGGCGTGTGGGCGGATTCCTCAGGCGGCGTCGGTGCGAACAACACGCGCGTCCGCGGCATCCCGCGCGGCGGCTACGAGTCGCTCGCGGTGTACGAGGACGGCCTGCCGATCCAGCATGATCCCGGCATCAACTGGATCAATGTCGACCAGTTCCTCCGCATCGACGAGACCTATTCGGGGATCGAGGCGGTCCGCGGCGGCCCCTCCTCGATCTTTGCCGCCAACGCGCCCGGCGGCCTCGTCAACTTCATCCCGCGCAAGGGCACGCCGCAGCTGAGCGGACTGCTCAAGCTGACGACGTCCGATTACGGCCAAATCCGCGGCGACGCGTGGCTCGGCGGGCCGATTGCGGACGGGTGGCGCTTTCGGTCGGCGGCTATTACAACAAGGACCAGGGCATCCGCGATCCGGGGCCGGCGGCGAACAACGGCGGCCAGGGCCGCGTGCTGATCTCCAAGGATTTCGCGCGGGGCAGCATCTCGTTCGGCGTGAAGTACATGGAAGATAACAACTTCTTCTTCGACGCCATCCCATTGGTGCGCAACGGCGACGATCTGAAGCCGCTCGCGCCGTTCAACGGCCATGACGACACGCTGACCGGACCGCAGGACGGTCGCGTCCAGATCAAGACGCCCGACGGTATCCGCAAGGCGCAGTTCAACCTGTTCAACCAGACGAGCGACCTGCAATTCACGCTGAAGGGCAATACCGAGTTCGACGACGGCACGACGATCAGCGGCGGGTTCCGCTATCGCGACTCCACCACCGATCGCAACGCGCGGGCTGAACAGCCTTAATACGCAGGCGGCGCAATTGTCCTCGGTCCGTGCCAACGCGGTCAAGGCGTTCGCAGGCCGCGGCGCGACCGACGTGCGGCTGGTCTATAACGACGATGGCAGTGCGTATGGCGCCAATGCGAACGGCAACGGCCTGGTCGGGGTCAACACCTTCCAGTCGATCCAGAATCCGATCAAGGAGACCATGGGCCTGATCGAACTCGGCCATGTCTACGAGACCGGGATCGGTCGACACGACGTGAAGCTCGGCCTGTACGGCACCACCGCAGACTGGGCGCATGATCGCAACGACGGCGTCGGCCTGACCGAAGTCGCGCCGAACGCACGCCTGCTCGATATCGTCGCGGTCAACGCGGGCGGGCAGGTCGTCGGGCGCGTCACCGACACCGGCATTCAGCGCTACGAGGCACGGTTCGCGCATTCCTATGGCGGGTATGAGGACGTCGCGTTCTACATTTACGACGAGTGGCAGGTCACGCCGAAGCTGCGCGTCGATGGCGGCTTTCGCTACGAGACGATCTGGATCCATGGCTATTCGGAAGGCGTGAAAAGCTTCAATCTCGGCAATCCCGACACCCTCGCCGACGACAACGTCTTGTACGGCTCGGGCGTGTTCAACCGCTTCGACCCGAAGTTCAGCGACCACAGCTACACGATCGGCGCGAACTGGCAGTTCATCCCCGAGGCGGGCATCTTCGGGCGCTACACCAGCACCTACCGCCTGCCGCAGATCGGCCAGTACCGCGACAACGTGCTGCCGACCGGCATCCGCAGCCAGTCGATCGAACAGGCCGAGGCGGGCGTGAAGTTCCAGAAGCCCTGGGGCAGCCTGTACGCCACGCTGTTCTACAATTCGTTCAAGGACGTGCAGTTCACCAACACGTATATCGACCCGGCTAGCTTACGCATCGTCCAGGAGATCAATTACGGCGACGTCAGCACGACCGGAGTCGAGCTGGAAGCGAACCTGAAGCCGGTGCGCTGGTTCGACGTCTCGGCGACCGCGACGTACCAGGAGCCGAAGTTCAAGAACTATACCTACAACACGATCGTCGCCGGCGCGCCTGTCACCACCTCGTTCGACGGCAACCGCCCGTCGAGCATGCCGAAGGTCATGGCGAGCATCCGCCCGCGCGTATCGCTAATCGGCGGCCGCCTGCGCGTGCTGGGCGAATGGCGGTATGAGGGCGACAAGTTCAACGACGATTCCAACCTCGTGAAGCTGCCGGCGTTCTCAGTGTTCAATGCCAGTGCCGAGCTGGACGTGACGCAGAACGTCACCGTGCAGGTCAAGGGCACCAACCTGTCGAATGCACTCGGGCTGGGCCAGGGCGGCGGACAGCAGCTCGTGCCGGGGGCGGCGGATGGTGCGGTGATCCTCGCCCGACCGATCTTCGGCCGCGCGGTGCAGGGTTCGGTGTTGTTCAAATTCTGATCGGGAGAGTATCCGTGAAGCGATCGATCTTGGCGGGGCTGACCCTCGGCCCTCTTACCCAAACGGCAATGGCGCGCGATACCGCGCCGCCGCTGCGGATCAACGACGTGGCGGTGATCGGCACGCATAACAGCTATAAACAGCCGATGCCCGCCGCGACGATGGCGAAGGTCCGTGCGGCCGATCCGGCGATGGCGGATGCGCTCGATTACTCGCATCGCAGCCTGACCGAACAACTCGATGCCGGCGCCCGGCAACTCGAGATCGACGTGAACTACGATCCGCAGGGCGGCCATTACGCGCGCGGCTCGAACGATCCGAAGCTCAGACGGCCGGGCTTCAAGGTGCTGCACATCCCCGGCATCGACAACGCATCGAGCTGCGTCCTGCTGACCGAATGCCTGACGATCATCCGCGACTGGTCGGCAAAGCATCCGCGTCACGTGCCAATCCTGCTGATGTTCAACGCGAAGGACGAGCGCAACGCCGCGCGGGGTGGGATCGACGCGCTGCCGTTCGACGAGACGGCGTATGATGCGCTCGATGCGGAAATTCGCTCGGTGATGGCGCCGGCCAAGCTGATCGTGCCCGACGATGTGCAGGGTCGCTATCCGACGTTGCGCGAGGCGGTGCTCGCGGACAATTGGCCGTTGCTGGAGGTCTCGCGCGGGAAATTCCTGTTCGCGCTCGACGAGCCGCCCGCCAAGGTCGCGGTGTACCGGGGCAGGCGGCGTTCGCTCGAGGGGCGCGTGTTCTTCATCAACACCGACGAAGCCTCGCCTGCGGCCGCCTATCTGACGCTCAACGACCCGGTCCGCGATGCCGACCGGATCCGCCGCGACGTCGCTACCGGGTTCATCGTCCGCACGCGGGCCGATGCCAACACGCGCGAGGCTCGTGCCAACGACATCGTTCCTCGCGACACCGCACTGGCGGGCGGCGCGCACTATGTCTCGACCGACTATCTCTGGGCCGATCCGCGGCTGCCCGGCGGCTATCACGTCGCCCTGCCCGGCGGGCTGGTCGCCCGCTGCAACCCCGTGCGCCACCCCAAGGGCTGCGGCGATCTGGAAGGCGCCGCAAAGTGATCCGCAGCCTGTCGCTGCTCGCCGTCCTGGCGCTGACAGGCGCGGTGGATGGTCCCGCCGCCTATCTCGCGAACCAGTCGATGCCGGACCTGATGCAGGTCCTGCCCGCCCCGCCCAGGCCCGGTTCGCCGCAGGATGCCAACGACCGCGCAACCTTCCAGCAAACGCGCGCACTGCTCGGTACGCCGCGGGGCGAGATGGCGACCCGCGACGTCACCGACGACCGCTTCACTGTGTTCGCCTGCGCGATCGGCCGTAAGCTCGATACGTCATCGTCCCCTGCCCTCACCCGCATCTTCGCGCGGATGAACGACCAGGGCATGGTCGGCCGCGCCAAGGACGGATTTGCCGTCAAGCGTCCGTACCTGAAAGACGACCTGCCGATCTGCGAACCGAAGACCGCACATCTGGCGGGCAATGGCGACTATCCCTCGGGCCACACGACTTCGGGGTGGTCCGCCGCGCTGATCCTCGCCGAACTGATGCCGGATCGCGCCACCCGGATCCTGCGCCGTGGACGCCAATATGGCGAGAGCCGCTACATCTGCGGATCGCACAGCCGAAGCGCGGTCGAGGCGGGCTATATGGCAGGATCGGTGCTGGTCGCGATGCTCCACACCTCGCCGGACTTCAGGCGTGAGATGGACGTGGCGCGATCGGAACTCGCCGAGGTCAAGGCGCCTGCACCGGACGCGAACCGGTGCAGGGCCGAAGCAAAGGGCGCCGGTCAGGGATGATCCTCGGCCGTCACGTGCGCACGGATATGGAATGTGTTGTCCGCCACTTCGTCCATGTCGAACGGGACCGCCATGCGATAGCCGTCCTTGGCAAGCGCGGCCGCCAGTCCGCCGAGCAACATTTCCTGTCGCCGATCCAGATCATTCTGCGACACCAGCGGGCGGATCGTCGCGGTCAGCGAGCATTGCCTGGTCCGGCATTCCATCGCGACCTCGGATAGCAGGGGATACGCACGGCGGAGGTCCGCAACCGCAGTCTCGACTGGCATTGCGGTCGGTGCGACGCGGGTCGGCCTGATCGGGGTGAGCGGTACGGCCTTGGCGGCGGTAATAGGCGCGCCGCGGACCACGATGATTCCCGTTACCCGATCCGAACGCGCCGAGGATGCCATCCGGCGATTATCCCGCTCACGGCGAGCATCGACGTCACGCCGAGCAACACCGCACCGGATCGGAAACGAACGCTTTGCATACGGCCTCCACAGCGCCGAAGGACCCTGCGCTACCGAGTGACCGGCGGCGCAGGGTATCGATCAGCAGATGGTGGAGCCCGATGGGCATCCCGGCGAGTCACCGCCGGCATCGACGTTGGCGTCGGAGCGAATTACCCTTGATCGTCGCGGATTGGATCACCTGCGTGCCGCTGACGTTGCCGGTCAGCGCGTTATAGCCGCCCGCCGCGATCGCCCAGTCGTCGCGCTTGTCGGCAAGGTGTCCGTACAGCAGGTCGACATCGATCTTGAAATTGTCGCCGGGATGATATTGCAGCGCGCTCGTGACGCCGATCCGCTCACGATCGGTGTACCAGGTCGATGGCGATTGCGCCTGAGGCGCGAAGATCGTGCCACCGCGCAATAGTGCACGCGTCGCCGCGTCGATCTCGGGGCCGATATTGTTGGCGCCGTAGGTGACCTTGCCCCAGTTCCAGTTGCGATAGCCATATTCGTTGTTGCGAACCTTCGAATACGCGACCGAGACGAGCGCACCGAAATCGCCCTGACGTTGCGAGAACAGGCCGACGAGCCGCGGGGTGACGCCGTTGGTCTGATCGTTCGTCTGGGCCTTCGCGGACAGCACGATCTTCTGGCCGTCATAGTCGAAGGGCTTGGCGGTGAAGAGCTGTACGGTGCCGGCGATGCCGCCCTCGTCCTGGTTGGCGGCGTAGCTTTTCTGCACGCTGACGCGGTTGAACAGCTCGGACGCGAACAGACTGAAATCGAAGCCGCGGCTACGGCTGACATTGCCGCGGTTGTCCATGCCGGAGGCGGTGTTGCCGAGCACCTCCATGCCGTTGAGCTGCGTGCGGGTGAAATCGGGGCCGAGACCGCGCAGCGCGATCTGGCGTCCCTCGCCCGTGTCGCGGGTGATGGCGACACCGGGGACGCGCTGGAGCGCTTCGGCGAGATTCATGTCGGGAAACGCGGCGATGTCTGACGCCACAATATTGTCCTCGGTCCCGACCGCGCGACGCTTCAGGTCCTGCGCCGCCAGCAGGCTGCTGCGATAGCCGTTGACGACGATGTCCGGGGTGGTCTCCGGCGTTTCACGCGCGAGTGTGGTCGCCTGGCTAGCGGCGGCCGCAACGACTGGCGCGTGCGCGCCAACAGTGCTTGGCGGCGGCGGTGCCTGGTCCCGGCGGAGGATCGTCACGCCGTTGCTCTCGACCGGACGCAAACCCGTGCCGCGTAGCAGCATCGCGAGCGCGGCCGACGTGGTGAGCCGCCCACTGACGCCCTTGGTCCGCTGCCCATGAACGAGCGCGGGCGCGGCGATGACCTGCATGCCGGTGACGCTCGAATAGGCTGACAGCGCCCGTGCGAGATCGCCTGCGGGAATGGCAAACATCCGTGCGCCCGTCGACTGCGCATCCGCCACCGTCGGTGCGGCTAGAGCGAACGCTACCAAGGCCAGTGCCGACGTTCCGTGAAACCGCGTCATCATATTCCCCCGTCTTGGCGCCATCAGACGCCACCCGGAGGGAAGACGGCCGGTGCCGCCAAATCCGGACAGTGTTTTTCGTCAGTGCGCGGTTTCGAGCGTCAACGTCCCCTGCCGCTGGATTACGGTGAAGCCGAACCCGCTGCCGATCGCGTTCAGAAGCCGATCCGGATGGTCGGTGCGAAACCGCCCGAACACGGTCGTCGATGCCAGCGGTTCCGCCGGGCGTGCGATCCTGACACCCCCTGGCGGTCGAGAATTTCGACCAGATCGTCCAGGCGCATACCCGCCGTGTCGATCCAGCCCTTGCGCCAGTCGGGCAGCACCGGATCGAACCGGGTCGGTGCTGCCGCCACACCGCCACGGACGGCGCTGCGGTACCCGGCCCGGACCACGACACCGCGCGGCGTCCCGAACGGGTTGAAGCCGACCGCGCCGCGGTAGACCGCCAGTGCAACCTGAGTCCGGGTCAGATCGAGGTCGAACGCGGTGCCGAGGACGCGTGTCTCGCTGGCACCAGCGCGTACGACAAAGGGGCGAGAAACGTCATGCCGCACGTCGAAGAACGCCTGTCCCGCAAGCAATTCCGCGCGGCGCTGTCGGTCCGCATAGACAATTCGAAGCCGCGTCGAGCCGTTGAGCGAAACGGTCGAACCGTCAGCCAGCGTCACGGTCGTGCATTCCCCCGCTCGGGCGGTATCCTATCGGCACGCTGTTGCCGACCGAGTTCGAGCTCTGCGACCAGTTCGGCGCGAGCCGCTTCACCGTGCGCGAGGCGATCAAGCGGCTCGTGCAATCGGGCATGGTCTCGCGTCAGGCCGGAGTCGGCACGCGCGTCCTCGGGCTGTCGCGCCCGGCTGCGTATCGCCAGGTTATGGAGGGGCTTTCCGACCTCCAGCAATACACCAACGAGACCAGCCTCACGATCATCGCGCGTGAGACGGTCGCGCTGGACGGACCGCTCGCCGAACAGGTCGGCGCAACATCGGGCCAGACCTGGCTGCATCTCATGGCGCTGCGCCGCGCCGCCGGGACCAGCCCGATCTCCTATTCGGACATCTATCTCCACCCCGCGTTCCGCAGCCTGAAGCTCGACGACGATGTCGGCGACGTGCCGATCTTCAGCCGGATCGAGGAACAGTTCGGCGAGCGCGTCGCCGAGGTTCGCCAGCATATCGAAGCGGTGGCGATCCCCGCGCCGATCGCCGGGTTGCTCGAAACCAAGACCGGCGCGCCGGGCCTCCGCCTGACGCGGCACTATCTCAACGCGCGCGGCGAGATCGTCGAGATGGCGATCAATACGCATCCCGCGGACCGCTATTCCTATTCCCAGACTTTCCGCCGCGATCCCGTATCCGGCCTGTAGAGGATTTTTCATGACCATTGCCGCCCGCAGTATCCTGTTCGTCCCCGGCGATCGTGCCGAGCGTTTCGAAAAGGCGCGCGCGAGCGGCGCGGATATGGTGGTGATCGATCTCGAAGACGCGGTCCTCCCCGACCGCAAAGTCGCGGCGCGGGATACGATCCATGATGCGCTCGCGGCCCTGACAGAACCGCGGTTCTTCGTGCGCGTCAACAGTCTGGATACCGAGTGGCATGCAGACGACGTGCGTGCACTCGCGGCGTTGCCAGGCGTCGCGGGGCTGATGCTGCCCAAAGCCGAGCGCGCATCGGACTTTATCGCGATGCACGAGGTCGCCGGTGGCAAGCCGCTCCATGCGCTGGTCGAGACCGTTGCGGCGATCCTCAACCTTGCTGACCTCGTCACCGCGCCTGGACTCGCCCGCCTATCGTTCGGCACGGTGGATTTTCAGGCCGACGCCGGGATCGACGGCGATAGCGCGGAGATCGACCATGTCCGCACCCAGATCGTCCTTCACTCGCGCAGCGCAAGCCTTGCCGCACCGGTGGACGGCGTCTCGACCGACCTCACCGACGACGCGGCGCTGGCCCGCGACACCGACCACGCCCGGCGCTTCGGGTTCGGCGGAAAACTCTGTGTCCATCCACGTCAGGTCGGCATCGTCAACATGGCCTTCCTGCCGTCCGACGCCGACGTGGACTGGGCCACCCGCGTGGTCGCCGCTATCGATGGCGCGTTCGGTGCGGTTGCGGTCGACGGCAAACTGATCGACAAACCCGTCGTCGACCGCGCTCGGCGACTTCTTGATACTTATTCGGCATTTACAGCTACGCGAGAGTAAGAGTTCGCTAGGTTTGCTTTTAAAAATGGGGTTGGCTCAAGGACATAAATACCATCATTTTGAGTGACA
This sequence comes from Sphingomonas sp. LR55, assembly GCF_036856015.1. NCBI lineage: Bacteria > Pseudomonadati > Pseudomonadota > Alphaproteobacteria > Sphingomonadales > Sphingomonadaceae > Sphingomonas > Sphingomonas sp. LR55. Next base: position 858,850 of record NZ_JASPFO010000001.1, on the reverse strand, counting down.
TCTCAGCAGTTAGCGCAAGCTATGATGATCCACTTCCAGACACTCGTGGCCTCCAGCGCCCTCCCTACCTTCGGACTTTCGTTCAGCCTGAGCACGGATCGTTGTTGCCCTCCCATTCGGTGAGGGGAAGGTGTAGTATGGCCGCTCGGAGAAAGGCTGCCGCCGGATGGTACGATATTCATCGCTATTAGGCGTCGCACTGCTTGCGCTCGCGCCCATCCAAGCGGGCGCGGACGTGACGGCGACTTACCAGCGGCCTGGTGCGGTAAGCACAGCAAGCGCGCTTATCATAGAGGTCGCGTCAAACGGCGACGTTCGAGCCGGAAACGACGATCGCGGCTACTATCTCTGGACCAACGGCAAAGGTTACGATGTCAGACCCGGGCCGGGCGGCCCGACGGTCATCCGGACTGCGGACACCGCTGCGGCTCGCGCGGGCATACGTCCCGCGTCGGAGATCATGCAACCTTGGCTCCCGGTCGACACAGTGTCGATCAACGGCCGGAAGGGCACCCGCTACTTCATCAGCGGTGCCAGCCACAATCCCGGTGCCATGCCGCTGGTCATCAGCCGCGATCCTTCGCTGGCAATGCTCGCGGCCGGCCACCGGCGCCTCGTGGCCATGCAGGAGAGCAGCTTCCCGGGCGCCGACAGTCCGGAGCGCGTCAGCTTCCGCGAGGTGATCGCGCAGGGTGCTCCGATCGACCTCCTCGGCTCGCAACTGGTCTCGATCAGCACCGCCGCCATCCCATCGACGCGCTTCCGTGTTCCGGCCGCCCCTGTGGCCGCCGCGACCGTGCGCAAGCATCAAGCGGCAGTGCGCGCAGCGACGAACCCTGCCGCCCCCACTCCGGAGAATATGCTGCACAGACAGGACCGCTTCATCAAGCGAGCGGTCTGGGCCTCTGATCGCCTTTGGCTGCTTACAGAGCGCGGCACGCTCTCGAGCGTCGCACCAGGGGAGACCAACCGCCGTACCGAGACGACGCCCGGACCGGCGGCCGACATCTGCGTCGCGGGCGCCGCACTGGTCATCCTTGGCGTGGATGGCCAGTTATCCCGCCTCCAGGATCGTTCCTGGCACGCGATGCAACGCCTGGACCTCAACGGGGAAGCGGTTCAGGCTCTGAGTTGCACCGACCAGCGTGTGATTGCGGTGAGCCGGAGCCGCCTCGTCGTCAGCGCGGGCGCGCGGCAGCGCACCGTCGGCCTCTCGACGCCGCTCATCGGTCCCATCGTACGAACAGCGCCCTTCGATACAGGCACGACCCTGTTGCTGGGGCTCGCGAAGGGAGAGTGGGGTGGCGGCCTCGAGCGCATCGATACAAGTACTGGCGTGGTCAGTGAAGTCCCCGGACTCGGCGGCCCGATCAACGGCGTGGGACCCGAACCTGGCCGCCCGGGCTGCGTCGTGGCCACCGTCGGCCTAGTTCACTTCTTTCCCAGCGGACAGGTGGTCGAGGCGTGCGGCGACAAGGTCCGACGCCTCTACTACAAACCGTACATAATGCAGAAGAGCTGGCCTGCCGATCCACCGAAACTGCCTTTTGAGACGGTGCCCTTCTACGCACTGACGGCGGCGGCCGATGGTTTGTGGCTAGCGGGTGGAGACGGTCTCTACGCGATCACCGCCGGTCGCCCGATCACTTTCAAAACAATGCCACCCTTCGAGCAAATCGACGGAGTGGATGTAAGCTTTGCCGTACCCGGCCTGGCGCTGGTGCGCACTGACATCGACGCGCATGTCTCGCTTGGCGGCGGTGCGCCCCTCCTTGTCGCCCGCTGAATCACCGCTTCTGCGAACTGGACCCATAATCGGTTATTCGGAGCTCCCGTGCCGCCTCCCGGTTTCGGCCTTGCGTTAATCTAACAAATGGCGGCTCACCGCGCCCGGATGGGGTGAATAAGCGGTGTGGATGGAGAAAGCGGAGGTTCGTTATTCCGCTACCTCGAGCCGTATTGCCGCGCCGTCAGCCACCTATGCGCTAAAGCGGATCGCCACTACACTCGGCCTGGCGAGCGGCAAGATTTGAGGGGCACGCGATGATTTATGGGGTTTTGTCGGCGGCTACAGGAGCTGCCATTTTGGCTTCTGGATCAGCGAGCCCGCCGCAATGTGTAGTTTCAGGTTCCTACGTCCTAGACGGCGGACGAAGCGACAACGTCGAACGAGCGATCGCGAGCGCTACCGCCGGCCTTCCCAACACCGACTATTTCTCGCGCAGGCTGCGGAAGGCTAACATGGCTGTCGATGGGATTCGGATTAGAATCTCGAGTCCACCAGGCGGGTTCTCGATCAAATATGAAACCAGGCCGCTGATCCTTGTTTCGACAAGCGGAGAGCTGGCTCAGTGGAAGCTCAACGACGGGCAGGTTTTTGACGTGTCCGCAAAAGCGAGCGGTGACGCTGTTTTGATAACGTTCCGTGCGCCCGACAACGAGCGCACCACAGTGTATCGAGTAGTGGGGCCGGACTTTGTGGAAGAGACTATGATCACAAGTCCTCGTCTCCCCAAACCGCTTCACTATAAGCTCACCTATAAGGAAGCGAAATGCTAGGATTTACGAGCTAGGCTCCCTGTTGAATAGCCACTGAGCTTTTGTCGTTTCATGGCTGCCCAGGCTGGTCCATATGATCGCCCCAGCGTCAACTTTCTCGAATGGTCTCGTGCAAGGCTGGCGTTGAGCACCGTGCCCAGCACCGCGGTTCCAAGAGTGCTACCGAGATTGCGGGCAAAAAGATTTGAGGCTGTGGCAGCACCACGTTCCGTCCGCCCGCCACTATCTTAGATGAGCACGTCGCTGCAATGCTCGGGAAGCCCGTCCCGAAACCCATGTTCAGCGAACCGAGACCAGCCACCAGAGGCAGGGTGGTGGGTGACAGCAGCACGAACGGTATAGCTCCAATTGGCGGTAGTGCGGCACCGAAAACCAGGATCCGTCGCAGACCAAACCGACCAAAATTACGGGCACCAAGCGTTGGCGCAACGTTCAGGCTGGCATAGGCTTGAAGCTGCCGGCCGACGTCGTCGAGGAACTCGGCCAAGATATACCCGCCCGCCCCCAAATCGCGCTGATGCGCGCGATTCAGCGACCAACGATAATAATTGACCGCATCGAGCTTCGGATCGGCGGATTCGAAAAACGGGATGCGGTTTTCATATCAGGGCGCATTGTTGACGAACCGCACGCGGGCGATGCGGTGCGTGCCGCGGGCGGCGGATGACGCCGCAGCCCCACACACTATAGCGAGACGGACAATCGGCCTGACGTCGCGCGACCGATCATATTCCCTTCTCCTTCGAATGGACGGCAGCAGCTTTACCGCCGCCGCCCGCCATCATCATTTGAACGTATAGCGTGCCCCTACCGCGAACGTACGGCTGAGTAGCGTCGTCCCCAGATTGAAGCGGTCGGGGCCGCCGACATCCTCGAACTTGTAATAGGTCTGCTGCTTCGCCTTGAGGAGGTTCACCGCGTCGAAGGTGAAGCCGAGACGATCGGTCGCGTTGAGGGTCAGCTGAAGATCGAGGCTCTTCTCCGGATTGCGCCAGACGCCGATCGGATTGGCGAACAGCCGCGCTTCGTTGTTGGCGAGGAACGCCTTGCGCCAGATGTACGACAGACGCGCCCCGATCGGCCCGCGATCATACGCCAAAGTCGCATTGTACGACAGGTCCGACACCCCGAAGAACGGCGACGACGCCTGCCCCGTGATGTTACCGGCCGCATCCGACAGCGGGATGTTCTGCTTCGAGTCGAGTACGGTCAGGCTGCCCTGGAAACCCACCCCCTTCAGCACGCTGGGCAGGTAATCCGGGAAATAGGTCAGGCCGAGTTCGACGCCCTTGAGCACGCCGTTCGACGCGTTGACCGGCCGCGTGATCGCGAACGAGTTCGTGGCGCCGGCGACGATCCCGTTGTTGAGGATGGTCTCGCGGACGGTCAGCGGCACGACCAGCCCGTCGACCTCGCGGCGGAAGCCCGTCACGAAGATCGCGCTGTTGCGATCGAAATACCACTCGACTGCGACATCGTAATTCTTCGAGTGAGTCGGCTTCAGCGTCGCGGTGCCTGCGCTGCCGCTGCCATAGCCGACATTGGTCAGATCGCCGACCAAGTTGAAGTTCGGGTTGATGTCCGTGAAGTTCGGCCGGCGCAACGTCTGGCCGTAGTTGAACCGCACGCGCAGCTTGTCGGTCAGTTCGTAGCGCGCGGTGAAGCTTGGCAACCACCGCTGCGATCCGGTCGACACGAAGGTCTGCGCGCCGTTGTTGTAGCGATCGAAGAAATTGTAGTCGGTATCGACGGTGATGTGCCGCACGCCGGCCTGAAGCTTCAGCGGCCGCCCGAAGATCGAGACTTCGCCGTCGGCCTGGATATAGGCGGCGAGCGTGGTCTCATCGATGTCGAACACGCGTTGCAGCGACAGCTGATCGGACGTCTTAAGCCCATATAGACCGCGCACTGTGTCGGCGTTGTCGTGCAGCCAATAGCCGCTCGGCAACACCCAACTGCTCGGGGAATCGCTCTTGCCATCGAAGAAGCCGGAATTGGTGAACAGCGCTTCCGACGGCAGCGTCGAGAGACTGCGCCCGCCCAATCCGCCTGCATCCTGCGTCCGCACCGACGTCGAGGCCTTGCGGTTGTCGTAGCGGAAACCCGCCTTGACCTGGCGAAGGAAGCCCTCGTCCCAGCCGTAATAGCCGTCGAGCGTGCCGGTCAGCGCGCTGCCCTTGTCGCGATTGGCGTTGTCGTAAAATTGGGCGATGTTCCACTGCGCCGGGTCGGTCAACAGGGCGTCGTTGTCGAAATGGTACGACGGGATGCCGCCACCCGCATTGAAGTCGACGTTGATCTGGTTGGCGGTGCGTTCGGTCCGCATCGCGGTGAACGAACTCGTCACCTTGCTGGTCTGATAGGCGACGTCGCCGATGATCTTGCCGTGCGAGCCAACGTCCCATTTGCCGTTCAGCGCATAGACGAAACTGTCGGTCTTCGACTGGTTGTAGTCGCCGCTATTGAAGCCGTAGACGCTGTTGGCGGTGCGGGTCTTGACGATGTTGGTACCGTCGTAAAGCCCGACCGGCTGCGGATTGGCCCAGAAGTCGACGAAGCTGAACTGGAGGCTGTTGAACGTCTCGCCGCGGAAGCCCGCATAGAACACTTCGGCGGTGTAGACCGAGCTGCTGTTGGGCGCCCATTGCAGAGCGATGTTCGCCGAGGGCCGCTCGCGCTTGCCGTACAGATCCGAGCTGAAGATCGCATCGCGCGAGAGGTAATACGGCGTCTGTACGCCGTTGATGTTGAGCGTCGAGCCCGGCGCGGTCGCGAGCCCGCGGTCGAGGCCGGGCGTCCAATTCTCGTTGTTCGCACCCGGGAAGATGCGCTCCAGCGGTGCGAGGCCGGACCCGGCCGGCGGGGTTTCGGTCGCGAACGGCACCAGTGCGCCCGCCGTGATCGTCTGGTCGCGGTATTTGGTGCGCGTATAGCTGCCGTTTACCAGGATACCGATATCGCCGATCCCGGTCTCCCAGCGATCGCTGACCAGCAGCGCGACGTTCGGATTATAAGTGTCGGCCTGCTCGTTGTAGATGCCGCGCGCGAGGCCCGAGATTGCGAAGCCGTCGAAATCGAACGGACGACGCGTGGCGACGTCGATCTGGCCGGCGAGACCCGTCTCGATCTGCTCGGCGGCGCGCGTCTTGTAGACGTCGACCTGCTTGACGAGGTTGGCGGAGATATCCTGCAACGCGAACGCCTGCCCCGCCGCGGTGAAGATGTTGCGGCCGTTGAGCGTGGTCAGCGCATCGGGAAGCCCGCGAATCGAGATCGCCGCCGCTTCGCCGCCGGTGCGGTTGGTCACCTGGACGCCAGTAACGCGCTGCAGCGCCTCGACGACGTTGTTGTCGGGCAGCTTGCCGACATCTTCGGAGACGATCAGAATCGACGATCTGGGTCGAGGCCTTGCGGACGTTCAGCGCGCCGACGATCGAGGCGCGGACGCCGGTGACGACGATGTCCTGGTCGGTCTGATCCGCTGTCGGGACGTCCTGGGTCGTGGCGGCATCGGTTCGGGCGGGCGTTCCGGTCGCCGGGACGTCGGTGCGATCCTGCGGCGTGGTAGCGACGGCCTGCGCGGAGGCCGGGGTGCCGAGCGTAAGCGCTACGATCGATGCGGAACACAGAATTAACGGTTTTATCGCCATGCGGCCTCTCCCTAACGCGTCCGGTCGGCCTTGTTATCGGCTCGTTATTACTCCGACATTCGCTAAAAGCAGATGAGCCCCAATGCAAGAGCTAATTTACGCGCCGACCGTATCAGCCGGACCTGAGCCGATACAGCGCGGCACCATGCGATGGCACATCCTGCGTCAGGATGCCCGAGGCCGTTGCCAGATCATGACGGGCCCATAGGTCGCGGACCCCGACGTGTCCCTTCAGCCCGATCATATCGAGCCTAACCTGCACGCGCTTCGTCGTTTTGTCTGTGTTGAACAGCGCGAGATAACGATCGTTCGAGCGCGGCATACGGGCCGACCACATCCGAACGCCATCTTCGACGAAGTGCGGCTGGTTGTAGTAACTCACCTGGTTGACCGCGATGACTTCGGGGTTGGTGAGAAGGTCGAGCGTCGGGCGGTCGAGATGGCGCAGGTCACCGCCCATGATCAGCGGCGAACGCGCGATCGACCACAGGGTCATCAGCGTGCGCTGTTCGTCGGGCGTGAACTTGGTGTCGCGCGCACCGAGCGCGAGACGCCCGAGCGGGAGCATGTCCGCATCGGGCCAGCCACCGGGCACGCGGTGCGCGTTCCAGTTCTCCAGCCGGGTGAACTGCGCTTCGAGCAGCGGCCATTCGTCCCAGAAATCGTCGCTGATCCGCCACATCTGCGCAAAGCGGCGGACGTGATCCGCGCGGGATACCGGCGTTTCGCCGGGCGACAGGCTCAGGATGATCGGTCGCCTGGTCGCGACGATCGCGGCGTGTGCGGCCTCGATCTCGGGGGCATGCGCGTCGTAGGGCCGGCTCATGTCGTCCATTTTGACCAGGTCGACGCCCCAGGATGCGTAGAGCGCGAACACACTGTCGTAATAGGCCTGCGCGCCGGGCTTGCGCATGTCGACGCCGTACATGTCCGGGTTCCAGGTACAGATGCTGGTGGTGTCGGCGATGTCGCGCGCGCGGTATTTCGTGCCGAACACGGGCAGGTTTCGCTCCACCGCCAGCCGCGGAATGCCGCGCATCAGGTGGATGCCGAACCGCAGGCCGAGCGCGTGGACGCGGTCGGCGAGCGGGCGGAAGCCCTTGCCGCCGACGCTCGACGGGAACCGGTTCGGCGCAGGGAGCAGTCGGCCGTAGCCGTCCATCGCCGGTGTCGGCTTGGTCGCGTAGGTGTAGCTGGTCGCCCCCGGCTCGTACCACTGGATATCGACGGTGAAGATATCATAGCCCGAGGGCAGCAGCTTCTCCGCCATGATCGTCGCGGTCTCGATCGCCTGCGCCTCGGTGATCGTCGTCGCGAAACTGTTCCAGCTGTTCCAGCCCATCGGCGGCGTCGGCGCCAGGAGCTTCGAGCCAGCACTCGCGCCAGCGCCTATCGCGGCCGCAGGTACCGCTGCGGCTCCCGCGGCGAGGAACGTCCGGCGATCGAGGCCGCTCACCGCAACGGGCCGTTGGCAACCGGTTCGCCGAAATCGGGTGTGCCGTCGGGCTTGTACGTGAACCTCTGGACGCGGGTGTGGCGGTTGGGATCGAACAGCGGGTCGCCCTTGATCGCCTCATAGTCGCGCGCGTGATAGACCAGGATGTCGCGGCCGCGCTCGTCGACGGTGAAGCTGTTGTGGCCCGGCCCGAAGACCTTGTGCGCGGGCGACGACTTGAACACCGGCTGCGGCGATTTCGTCCAGGCCGACGGATCCATGATGTCGGCATCGTCACGCGCAGTCAGCATACCCAAGCAGTAGCGCGCGTCGGTCGCACTCGCCGAATAGGTCATGAACAGCTTGCCGTTGCGCGCCAGCAGCGCAGGCGCCTCGGCGACCTTGAACCCGCGGATCTCCCAATCGAGCGTCGGTACCGCCAACCGCGCGGGCTTCGCCGCCAGCGTCAGCGGGGTGGCGAGCGGTGCCAGATAGAGGTTGCTATTGGTCTCGATCCCCGGCTCGCGCTGGGCCCAGGCGAGATAGCGCGTGCCGCGGTGGACGAAGCTGGTGGAGTCGAGCGTGAAGCTGTCCCACGGCGTCGTCAATTGCCCCAGCACGGTCCAGGTACCGGTCATTGCGTCGGGTCCGTCGCAGACCACCGCGAAGGTGCGGATGCGGAACACGTCCTCGCCGCCGCCGCTGGGGCCTGCCGCGAAATACATGATCCAGCGCCCGTCGATCAGGTGCAGTTCGGGCGCCCAGAGAAAGCCGGACATTGGCCCGGTCTTCTCGTGCCGCCACAACACGCGCTCATTGGCGGTCGACAGCCCTGCCAGCGTGCGCGAGCGGCGCAGCACGAGCCGGTCGTATTCGGGTACCGAGCCGGTCATGTAGTAATAGCCGTCGGTGTGCAGGAAGACCTGCGCATCGGCGCGCTGGCGGACCAGTGGGTTGACCGGCACCGGCGCCTTGGCCGAGACCCGTGCGAGCGCACCGCTAGCGGTCGCAGCACTAGCACCGGCCAGGAACAGCCGTCGTGTGAAATCCATCGTCATGGTCGATTCTCCGCAACTGGCCAGCCGTCCGCACCCCAGGCGATCGGTGCGATGCGCAACGTCGGGGTGCCTTTGGTCTGGGAATCATAGGCATGGTAGACGACATAATCCTTGCCGTCGGTGTCGTGCATCACGCCGGGGTGGCCGGGGCCGCGATAGCGCTGCTTTTCCTGCAGGTCGGCGCGCAGGAAGATCGTCCCCCCGCCCTGCATCATCGCGCTGCCGTCCTTGCCGAGATACGGCCCGGTGATCGCCTTCGATCGGCCGACGACGGTGTAATAGGTGCTGTTCACGCCCTTGCAGCAATAGTCGTAGCTCGCGAGCAGCCAGTAATAGCCGCCATGGCCGATGATGAACGGCGCCTCGACCGGGGCCGGGCCGCCGGCGGGTGCGGGACGGCGCGCGATCGCGTGGGGCTTCTCATTCGGGTCGAGCAGCTTGCCGGTCTTGGGGTTCAGCGCGAACAGCTTTAGGCCCGTCCAGAAGCTGCCGAGCGACAGCCATTCGCGGCCCTGCGCATCGACGACGTGGTTGGGATCGATCGCGTTGAAATCGTCCTTGGGCGTCGACATCACCACCAGCCCCTCGTCGCGCCAGCCATAGCCGGGGACCTTGGGGTCAAGCGTCGGGCTGGTCGCCAGCCCGATCGCCGAGCGGTTCGAGCCGAACGTCGAGACCGAATAATAGAGCCGGTAGCGCCCGTCTGCGCTGCGCGAAATGTCGGGCGCCCACATCCCCTTGGTGCCCGGCACCGCCTTGGTCGCCCAGTCCGGCAGGCTTGCGAACGGCGGCGTACCCGCGGTCCAGTGGACCAGATCGGGGGACGTGCGCGCGCTCAACATCTGGCCGTCGAGCCCGGTGCCATAGACGTAATAGATATTGCCCGCGCGGATCATCACCGGGTCGTGGACCGGCGCGATGTCGCCCGTCAGGCTAGCGTTGAGGCCCCCGCGTGCACGGGGGTATCCGCGGTTTGCGCCACCACGCTACTGGCCAGCGTCAGCGCGATCAGTCCGGTCGCCCATCTTGGTGCGGCCATCGTCTCTCTCCCGGTAGGTGCGCCCGCCGGTTGGTCCGGCGGGCGTCACGATCATTTCAGTTCGAGCATCACCACCGACATCGGCGGCAGCGTCACAGACAGAGTGCCGCCGCTCAGCCGCGCGCCGTTGAACGCCGTCGGCGCGACCGCATTGGGTGCCTCGAAAGTGTTGAGCGCGGTCATCGTCGGCGCGGTCAGCACCTGCCCGGTGACGGTTTGCGCGGTCACGCCTGGCAGCGCGGCCGACACACTCGTTGGCTTGTTCGGATCGAGGTTCGAGAGCGCGATCCGCACCACGCCGTCCTTGCCGCGCACGGCCGACGCGCTGACCGACGGCATCGTCCACTGGTCCTTGTTGTACCAGGGCGACTTGATGTCGATCGGCAGCACCGTGCCGTCCATGTACGGCTTGTACATCGCGAACACGTGGTAGGTCGGCGTCAGCACCATCTTGCTGCCGTCGGTCAGGATCATCGCCTGCAGCACGTTCACCATCTGCGCGATCGCGGTCATCTTCACGCGATCGGCATGCTTGGCAAAGATGTTGAGGTTGATCGCGGTAACCAGCGCGTCACGCAGCGTGTTCTGCTGACGCAGGAAACCGGGGTTGGTGCCCGGATCGCCGGCATACCACGTGCCCCATTCGTCGACCGCGAGCCACATCGTCTTCTTCGGATCGACCTTGTCCATGATCGCCGAATGCTTGGTGATCAGCTCGTCCATCCGAAGCGTCTCGGACAGCGTCTCGGCCCAGCCACGCTCGTCGAACACCGTCGCGGACGCACGCGGTGGCCAGCCGCCGGGGATCGTATAGTAATGCAGCGACAGCGCATCGACCTTGCCGACCAGCTCGCGCGCCATCGTCTCGGTCCAGTTATAGTCGTCGACGTTGGCGCCGCTCGCGATCTTCATCACGCGCGTGTCCTTCGGCGCCTTGATGAATGTGGCGTAGCGCCGCGTCACGTCGGCGGCATATTCCGCGCGCATGTTGCCGCCACAGCCCCACAGCTCGTTACCGACGCCGAAATACGGGACGGCCCATGGCGCCTTGTGGCCGTTCTTGGCACGTTCGTCCGCCAGCGTGCCGGCGGGCGAGGTCATGTATTCGACCCACTCCGCCATTTCCTGCGGCGTGCCGTTGCCGACGTTGCCGGCGATATAGGGCTCGGCGCCGAGCTGTCCGGCGAGGTCCATGAACTCGTGCGTGCCGACCGTATTGGGCTCGGTCACGCCGCCCCAATGCGTGTTGATCTTGACCGGGCGCTTGGCCTTGGGACCGATCCCCTCGCGCCAGTGATATTCATCGGCGAAGCAGCCGCCCGGCCAGCGCACGACCGGCACGCCGATTCCGCGCAGCGCGGTGACGACATCGGTGCGGAAGCCGCGGACGTTGGGGATCTTCGATTTCTCGCCGACCCAAAGCCCGCCATAGATGCCGGTGCCGAGATGCTCCGCGAACTGCGTGAAGATGCGGCGATCATAGGTCGGGCCGGGCGTGTCGGCGTGGACCGTAACGGTTGCCCCGGTCGAACTGGGCGCGGTGGCGGGTGCGTCGGTCTGCGCAGTGCCGATGCCGGCGGTCGACAGCAGGAGTGCGGCGGCGAGGCCCTTCAGCGTGCGGGTCATTTTTGCCTCAATCATCGAAAGCCTCCACGGATGTGCGGGTGCCGCGCAGGAATGCGTCGGCGACGAGTGTGAACGGGGTCGTATCGACTTCGCTTCGGCCGCCGCGGATCAGCGCGGCGAAGCGGGTGTAGAGGCCGGGATATTCCTCGTCGTCATTGTGCACCGTGCCGCTCGGCAAAGTGAGCACCGCACCGCCCTTGGCTAGGCTGAGCGTACCGGCGTCGGTCTCGACGGTGATGTCCCAGCTCTGCGGGCCGGTCTGGCGCCAGTCGAGATCCATGCTGATCGGCGTGCCCGATGCACTGAGGAAGGTCAGGTCGGCGGCGATCGGCGCGGCGCGATTGGCGGGCGTCGACAGCGTCGCGGACGTCAGGAAGAACGGCTGCGGCAGGATCTCGGTCGCGATCGACAGCGCGTTGATGCCGGGATCGAACACGCCGAGCCCACCCGGCTCCCAGATCCACGCCTGCCCCGGATGCCAGACGCGGACGTCCTCGCGCCAGACGATCGACACGCGCTCGATCTTGCGCTCGGCGAGCCACGCCTTGGCCGGCGCGACGCCTGCTGCAAACCGCGAATGCCAGCCCGCGAACAACGTCGCGCCCGTCTCGGCAGCCTGGGCTTCGAGCGCATCGACTTCGGCGAGCGTCGCGCCGGGCGGCTTTTCAAGGAAGACGTGTACGCGCTTGGCGAGTGCCATCGAGGCCAACTCGTAGCGCACCTGTGGCGGGGTGCAGAGCGCGATCGCGTCGATCGCCGGACCGTCGGCGAGCAGCGCCTCCAGCGACTTGAAGTTGACGACCCCCTCGACGCCCGGATCGCGCGGGCTGACGCTGGCGACGAACTCGAAGTCGGCGTTGCCGGCGATCGACGGCAGATGCTGGTCGCGGGCGATCTTGCCCATGCCGACGACTGCGATCTTGATAGCGGCCACGATCAGAGCGCCTTCACGACGACGGGCTGTGGTGCGGCCTTGGTCAGCGTGTTGCGCAAGGGCAGCGTGAACGGCGCGGCCTCGATCTCGAACACATCGCCTTCGCGCGTCGTCACGCCGTCGGCGAACGACAGCGTCGCGGTGCCGAAGAAATGAACGTGGACGTCGCCCGGACGGCGGAAGAGGTCGTATTTGAAGTGATGGGCCTCGAGGTTGGCGATGCTGTGCGACATGTTCGCCTCGCCAGAGAGGAACGGCTTTTCCCACAGCAGCGCGCCGTCGCGGTGGATGCGGCTCGCACCCTCGATATGCTGAGGCGGCGTGCCGACGAGCAGCTCGGGGCCAAGCGATGCCTGGCGCAGCTTCGAATGCGCGAGCCACAGATAGTTGTGGCGCTCGGTGACGTGATCACTGAACTCGTTGGCGAGGCACAGGCCGAGGCGGAACGGCGTGCCGTCGGGACCGATCAGGTAAATCCCGGCAAGTTCGGGCTCCTCGCCGCCATCCTCGGCGAAGTTGGGCATCGTCAGTGGCGCGCCGGGTGCGACGAGTCCCGAGCCATCGCCCTTATAGAACCATTCGGGCTGCTGTCCGCGCGTCCCCGCGGCGGGCTTGCCGCCCTCTACGCCTTCGAGGAACATCCGCATCAGATCGGTCTGCTTCTCGGCGTCCGCGGCCGCGCGGTGCATCTTGTCGCGACCCTCGGCCGAGCCGAGATGCGTCAGGCCGGTGCCGGTCATGATCAGGTGCGCGGGATCGACATGATCGATCGGTGAGGTCAGGCGGCCGGCCGCCAGTTCGGCGGCGATGTTGACGCTGTCGCCCGTCCCGCAGGCCGCGATCGCGGCGGCGAGATCGGTGCCATCGGCGATCGCGCGTTCGGCCAAACCACGGACGCTATCTACGCCGGTAACGAACGCGGCCCCTTCACTGGTAGCAGCGATCACCGATCGCGTGCCGTCGACGCCAACATGCTGCAACAGGCGCAAAGTCATCACACTCTCTCCTAAGCGAGACGCCGTTGTTACGGTTCGTCCCCGATATTTTCAGGTCAGTTGGCGGGAACGCCGTCGATCAGCCGCGGCGCGGTGGTGCCGTCACGCAGCACCTCCGGCAGCAGTTCGGGCAGCAGATTCTGGTACGACACCGGCCGCAGGAACCGGTCGATCGCGAGGCTACCGACCGAGGTCGTGCGGCCGTCCGACGTCGCCGGGAACGGACCGCCATGCACCATCGCATGGGCGACCTCGACACCGGTCGGCCAGCCATTGGCGAGTATCCGCCCGGCCTTGCGTTCGAGCAGCGGGATCAGCCGCGTCGCCATGTCGGCATCGCCCGCATCCATCTGGATCGTCGCGGTCAGCTGACCCTCGGCGGCACGCAGCACGGCGTGAAGCTCGTCCTCGCTCGTGCAGCGCACCAGCAACGACGACGCACCGAACACCTCATGGCCGAGCGCCTTGTCGCTCAGGAACTGCGCGGCGGTCGTCTCGAAGAACGCCGCCTGCCCCTGTGCGACGCCTTCGCCGACTTTGCCGCGCGAAATCTCCTTCACCGCTGCATGGCTCGCGAGTGCGGCGATGCCCTGCTCGTACGCGGCATGGATACCGCCGGTGAGCATCGTCGCAGCGGGCGCCTCGGGCAGCGCGGCAGCGGCAGCGGAGACGAATGCGTCGAGCCCCTCGCCTTCGACCGCAAGCACTAGGCCTGGGTTGGTGCAGAACTGCCCCGCACCCATCGTCAGCGACCCGACGAACGCCGTCCCCAGCGCCGCGCCGCGAGCCTTCAGCGCTTCGGGCAACAGCACGACCGGGTTGATGCTCGACATCTCGGCATAGACCGGGATCGGGACGTCGCGCGCCTGTGCCAGCTTGACGAGCGCTAGGCCGCCCGCGCGCGAACCAGTGAACCCGACCGCGGCGATGCGCGGATCCTGCACCAGCGCGCTACCAAGATCGTTGCCGGGACCGACCAGGTGCGAGAACACGCCCTTCGGCAAGCCGCACGCTGCAACCGCGGCGTCGATCGCGCCGGCGACCATCGCGCCGGTCGCGGGATGCGCAGGGTGACCCTTCACGACGACCGGGCAGCCTGCGGCCAGCGCCGACGCGGTGTCGCCACCAGCGGTCGAGAAGGCGAGCGGGAAATTGCTTGCGCCAAACACCGCGACCGGGCCGAGCGGGATCATCCGCAAGCGCAGGTCGGGACGCGGCAACGGTGCGCGATCGGGCAGTGCCGGATCGATCCGAAGCCCCATCCAGCCGCCACGACGAACGACACCCGCGAACAGCTTGAGCTGGCCGACGGTACGGCCGCGCTCGCCCTCGAGACGTGCGCGCGGCAGGCCGCTTTCGCGCATCGCGGTGACGATCAGGTCGTCGCCGAGCGCGACGATCTCCTCGCCGATCCGCTCGAGGAAATCGGCCCGCGCGTCATTGCCGGTCGCGCGATACGTATCGAATGCGGCATCGGCGGCGGCGCAGGCGGCCTCGACGTCGGCTGGACCATGGATCGCGATCGGATTACCCACCGCAAGTCCGGTGGCGGCATCGATGGATCGAAACGCCGAACGCTCGGCCTGGCTAGTGCTTGTGTCTGACATAGTATCCACTCCCTATACTCCGACATATAAGCGGCGCCGGGCTTTGGCAATCTTTGTCGTTCCTTGATCGCACAGGGACTGTTACGCCGTGCCCAGGGAGCAGGCGGCATGACGGAAGTGGATTACATTGAGGAGCCTGTTGAGGGCGGTAACGACGATGAAACCCCGGCCGTCCGCGTGCCGCGCGGCACCGGTCGGCGTCTTCACGGTGCGGTCGCGCACAAGCTCGGCACCGCGATATTGTCGGGGAGTATGCGCCCGGCGACACGCTGTCCGGCGAGGTCGAGTTCTCGAAAACGCTCGACGTGTCGCGTAGCGCCTACCGCGAGGCCGTCCAGGTCCTGACCGCCAAGGGACTGGTCGAGAGCCGCCCCAAGATCGGTACGCGCGTCCTGCCCCGCAGCCGGTGGAACCTGCTCGATCCCGACGTGCTCGCCTGGGCGTTTGCCGGCGAGCCCGACATCGCCTTCGTTCGCGGGCTGTTCGAATTGCGCGCGATCGTCGAGCCTGCGGCGGCAGCGCTTGCCGCGGAACGGCGCGAGCGAACCGACCTGAAGATCATGAAGGACGCTCTGGCGGCCATGCGTCGGCATACGCTGGCCACCGAAGCCGGCCGCGCGGCGGATCGCGAGTTTCACGACGCGGTGCTGACGGCGACCCGTAACGATGCGCTGATCGTGCTGAGCGCGAGCATCGGTGCCGCCGTCAACTGGACGACGCAGTTCAAGCAGCGTGCGCGGGCCCTGCCCCGCAACCCCATTCCCGATCACATGCTGGTCTATGACGCGATCGCCGCAGGCGATGCGAACGGCGCCAGCGCGGCGATGCGGACGCTGGTCGACCTGGCGCTGGAGGATACGAAACTGGCGATGGCGCGCTGATCGCACGCCACCGCCGTTTCATGGTCGACCGCTAGATCGGCGCCCCGGTCATGGGGCGCCACACTTTAGGGAACGGCGACAGGATCGGGCAGCGCGTCGGTCACGCGCGAGCCCCACACCGCGTAGAACAGGATGTAGAGTTCGCACGCCGCGGTCAGCAGGAACGAGATCTGCAATCCGTAGGTATCGGCGAGCCAGCCCTGGACGATCACCAACGCGCCGCCCGCGATCGCCATGATCAGCAGCCCCGACCCTTCCTCGGTCAGCGGCCCCAGCCCGCGGATGCCGAGCGTGAAGATCGTCGGGAACATGATCGAGTGGAACAGCCCGACCGAGATCAGCGCCCACATCGCGACATGCCCGGTGGTGAAGGTCGCGATCAGCATGACGACGAATGCACCGATGCTCGCCACTGCCAGCACGCGTTCGGCGGGTATCGTCCGCATCACGACGCTGCCGATCAGCCGACCGACCATCATCCCGCCCCACAGGATGAACAGATAGTGCGAGGCCTGCTCGTGCGTCAGATTGCCGATCTGCGGCTGGCTGACGAAGTTGATGAAGAGATTGGCGACACCGATCTCGGCGATCAGGTAGATGAAGATCGCCGGGATGCCGAGCACGAGGTTGCGGTGCGACCAGAGCGACAGGCCCTTGCGGTCGGCCTTCGCCGAGCGCTGCGTCGCGGTGCCCATCGCCGGCAGCGGGAAACGCGCGATCACGATCGCGAGAACCACCAGCACGCCTGCAACGATCAGGTACGGCAACACCACCGACTGTGCATCGGCAAGCCGCTCGGCCGGCGTCAGCACCGCGGTCGATCCGGCAACCGCGGTCCCCGACGTCGAACGCCCGAGGATCAAATAGCCGCCGAACAGCGGCGCCAGCGTCGCGCCCGCCGAGTTGAACGCCTGCACGAGGTTGAGTCGCGACGACGCGGTCTCGGGCGGGCCGACGACCGCGACATAGGGATTGGCGGCGACCTGCAGCAAGGTGATGCCGCTGGCGATCACGAACAGCGCGAAGAGCGTCACACCGTAGCTTGGCAGTCGCGCGGCAGGCACCATCATCAGCGCGCCGACCGCCATCAGCCCCAACCCGAACACCATCGCGCGTTGATAGCCGACCCGCTCGATCAGCTTAGCCGACGGGATCGACGCGAAGAAATAGGCGATGAACCAGACGCTCTCGATCAGCGTGGTCTGCGTATAGCTGAGGTCGAACACGCTGCGCAGGTGCGGCAGCAGCGTGTTATTGATGACGGTGATGAAGCCCCACATGAAGAACAGGCTGGCGAGCAGGGTCAGCGCAGAGCGATAACTGGGGCTGCCCACCGGCGGACCCTGTGTCGCTTCGTCCTCGACGGGCCGTCGCATCTGTATCGGCATCGCCATAATCGCTCACCCTCCGTGCCATGTCTGCGACTGAACGACAGTCTTTTACCGCATGGCTTGCTCAGAAATATATTGTCCGACTATATAGCCGAACAAGGCGCGTCAACGGCGTCGAGCGATTAAGGACGGGAACCGAAATGCGCGCAATCGAAAAAACGGGGATCATCGTGGCGGCCGTACTGACGGCGTTGTCGACGCAGGCCGTGCAGGCGGCCTCCGCCAAGCGCGAATCGTTCGGCAAATTACCCAACGGCACCGCGATCGAAGCCGTCACGCTGACCGGCACCAATGGTGTCAGCGCGCGGATCATGACGCTCGGCGCGACGCTCCAGTCGTTGAACGCACCCGATCGCAACGGCAGGACCGCCGACATCACGCTCGGCTACGACGATGCCGCAAGCTACGTCACCGCACCCAATTTCTGGGGCCAGACAATCGGCCGCTATGCCAACCGCATCGCCGGCGGTCGCTTCACACTCGACGGCAAGCCCTATCAGATCACGCTCAACGACAAGACCAACACGTTGCACGGCGGCACGGTCGGGTTCGACAAGCACATCTGGAAGATCGTGTCGGTCACCAATGGCGCGCAGGCGAAGGTCGTGATGACGCTGACCAGCCCGGCGGGCGACCAGGGCTACCCCGGCACGTTGGTGGCCAAGGTCACCTATGCGCTCGACGACAAGGGCGCGCTGACGATCGACTTCGACGCGACCAGCGACGCACCGACGATCGTTAACATGACCAACCACGCGCTGTTCGATCTGGCCGGCGAAGGTTCGGCGACCGGGATCTACGGCCAGCGGCTGACGATCCCAGCGCGGCGCTACACGCCCGTCAATGCGACGCTGATCCCGACCGGCGAAATGAAGCCGGTTGCAGGCACCGTATTCGACTTTACTAAAGGCCGCGCGCTGTCCGACGGCATTCGCGACGGCCGCGATCCGCAGATCGTGATCGGCCACGGCTGGGACCATAATTTCGTGCTCGATAAGGGTGCGACGCCAGAGCCCGGCCTCGCCGCTCGCGTAGAAGATCCAGCGTCAGGTCGCGTGCTCGAAGTGCTGACGACCGAGCCCGGCGTGCAATTTTATTCGGGCAATTTCCTCGACGGGTCGCTGGTCGGCAAATCCGGCCATGTCTACCGGATGGGCGATGGCATCGCGCTCGAACCGCAGAAGTTTCCCGACACGCCCAACCAGCCCGCATTCGGCTCGGCGCGCGTCGATCCGGGCAAGCCCTATCACCACCGCATGATCTACCGCGTTTCCGTCGCCCGCTGATACCGGCCCCGACTTCCCAGAAAGCCTCTCGATGACCGACACACCAAAACTCCGAAGCCGCGCGTGGTTCGACAACCCCGAGAATATCGACATGACCGCGCTCTATCTCGAGCGCTATCTGAACTTCGGACTGAGCCTTGAGGAACTGCGCTCGGGCAAGCCGATCATCGGCATCGCACAGACCGGCAGCGACCTGAGCCCGTGCAACCGCCACCACCTCGTGCTCGCCGAACGCCTGCGCGAAGGCATCCGTGAAGCCGGCGGGATCGCACTCGAATTTCCCGTCCACCCGATCCAGGAAACCGGCAAGCGGCCGACCGCCGGGCTCGACCGCAACCTCGCCTATCTGGCGCTGGTCGAGGTGCTCTACGGCTATCCGCTCGACGGCGTCGTGCTGACGATCGGCTGCGACAAGACGACGCCCGCCTGCCTGATGGCGGCGGCAACCGTCAACATCCCCGCCATCGCGCTCTCCGTGGGCCCGATGCTCAACGGCTGGCACAAGGGCGAGCGGACCGGGTCGGGGACGATCGTGTGGAAGGCGCGCGAGCTGCTCGCGACCGGCGCGATCGACGATGAGGGATTCATCAAGCTCGTCGCCTCGTCGGCGCCGTCGACTGGCTATTGCAACACCATGGGCACCGCGACGACGATGAATTCGCTCGCCGAGGCGCTCGGCATGCAGCTGCCCGGTTCGGCCGCTATCCCCGCGCCGTACCGCGACCGTCAGGAGGTCGCGTACAGGACCGGCAAGCGCATCGTCGACATGGTTTCGGAAGATCTGAAGCCGTCCGATATCCTCACCAAGGAAGCATTCCACAACGCGATCGTCGTCAATTCGGCGATCGGCGGTTCGACCAACGCACCGATCCATCTCGCCGCGATCGCGCGCCACATCGGCGTCGACCTGCCGATCGACGACTGGCAGACGCACGGCCACAAGGTGCCGCTGATGGTCAACCTGCAGCCCGCCGGCGAGTATCTCGGCGAGGACTATTATCATGCCGGCGGCGTGCCCGCGGTGGTTGCCGAGCTGATGAAGCAGGGCCTGATCCACGAAGACGCGATGACCGCGAACGGCCAGTCGATCGGCGACAATTGCCGGACCGCGACGATCGAGGACGAGCGCGTTATCCGCCCGTTCGCGACGCCGTTGCTGGAAGATGCCGGGTTCATCGTGTTGCGCGGCAATCTGTTCGACAGCGCGATCATGAAGACCAGCGTGATCTCGCCGGAGTTCCGCGCGCGCTATCTGTCCAACCCGGACGATCCCGAGGCGTTCGAAGGCCCTGCGGTCGTGTTCGACGGCCCCGAGGATTACCACCACCGGATCGACGATCCGTCGCTCGGGATCACCACCGACACGCTGCTGTTCATGCGCGGCGCCGGCCCGATCGGCTATCCGGGTGCCGCCGAGGTCGTCAACATGCGGCCTCCGGCGTATCTTATCCGTGAGGGCATCCATGCCCTCCCCTGCATTGGGGATGGGCGTCAGTCGGGCACGTCGGGGTCGCCCTCGATCCTCAACGCCTCGCCGGAGGCGGCGGCGATGGGTGGTCTCGCGCTGATCCGGACCGGTGACCGGGTTCGCATCGATCTCGCCAAGGGATCGGCCAACGTGCTGATCTCCGACGAGGACCTGGCCGAGCGCCGCCGAGCGCTGACCGAGGCGGGCGGCTACACCTTCCCGCGCTCGCAGACGCCCTGGCAGGAAATCCAGCGCGCCACGGTTGGCCAGATGGAGACCGGCGCGATCCTCGAAGGCGCCGAGAAGTATCAGCGGATCGCGCAGACGATGGGCCTACCGCGCGACAATCACTAGGACGTATGCAGCATCGCTATCCCATGGGATAGCGATGCTGCACGCCGCCTACCGCTGGCGACGTACGGCCGGACTATCGGACGGCGCCACCGGTACGACGCCCTTCGGCGCTGCACTCATTCGCCGGATCAGATCGGTCTCGGCCTGCCGATACGGCGTGCCGTCGTTCCGGAACACCTCGTGAAACCAGATCGTCGGCTCGGCCAGGACGTACGGTTTCTGCCAGCTATCCCAGGGTAGCCGCGTCTGCGTCTTCCCATCGACGAACCCCCAGTTGATCATCCCGACATTGTAGCGCTTGCCGATCGGCAGCGATCCATCGAAGGTCGAGCCGTTGCCGCGCGCCATATACTCGGTGCAGATCACCGGACGATTATAGGCGAGCAACTGCTTGATCCGCCGCTCGAACGTCTCGGGCCAGCTATAGTCGTGGAACGTGACCACGTCCGATTGCGCGAGCTGGAGCTTTTCCATCGGCGACGTCTTGCCGCCCGGCGTCCAGTCGTCGCCGATCCACACCCCGGAGGTGAGCGGCTGCGACGGATCGGCATCGCGTGCCCAGTCGAACACCTGCGCCAGCAGCGCGCGGACCAGCGGCTCCTTGCCCTCCTGCCCCTTATATTGATCGGCGCCATTGTCGGGCTCGTTCCAGACGTCCCAGCCGAGAATCCGGTCGTCGTTCGCGAACGCGCCGATCACGCCCTGCACATAGGCCTTGTAGCCGGGATAGCGCGTGCGATCGCGCAGGCCCGGCATGCCGGGGCCCTGCACCCAGCCCGAATTATGCACACCGGGGATCGGCGGATGCTGTGGCCCGAGTTTCGGATCGGGATCCCAACAACTATCGAACAGCACGAACAACGGCTTGATCTTGCGCGCCCTGGCCATCGTCAGGAACGCGTCGATCCGCTGCTTGAAGCCTTCCGGATCCTCAAGGGCACGATGCGGACGACCGGTGTCGCCGGTACGCAGCCGCTCGACAGCATCGAACCCGTCAAGGTCGTTGCCGGCATCTTCTACCAACCCGAGGCCGGACCGTTCCGCGCAGAGGTCATCGCGACGCATTCGGCGGGCAAGAAGGTCGGCGATACCAACAACAGCTGCAACACCGCAGCCACCAGTTGCTTCACGCCATCGGGGTTCTGGATCCTCGACGCCACCGCGTCGCTGCGCGTGATGGATCATGCGACGCTGCGCGCGGGGATCTTCAACATCACCGACAAGAAGTATTTCTGGTGGAGCGACGTTCGCGGACTGACCTCGACCTCGGTCGTCCGCGACGCCTATTCGCAATCTGGCCGCAACGCCGGGCTCTCCTTCTCGCTCAACCTGTGAGGCCCCTGATGTTCCGCTCCCTTATTCTCGCGTCGGGCCGGCCTCGAGCTTGGCGTGTCTGCCTCCATGGTCAGCCATGCCCTCAAAAGTTTCGAAGAGCGCGCGGGTGTCCGACTGATCAACCGGACCAACCGATCCGTAACGTTGACGTCGGCTGGAAAGGCGCTGGAGCAGTCGGTCTCCGGGTCATTTGCCGACATCGGCTCCGCGTTGGAGAACCTCGATCACCTCCGCGCCTCTCCTGGCGGGAAAATCCGCATCAACGCCGTGGTTGATGCGGTAACGCTGGTGCTTGGTCCTGCTTGCCGAACTGTCTCGCCGTCACCCTGATATTGAGGTCGATCTGGTATCGAGCAATCGCATCGTCGATGTCGTCGGCGAGGATTCGACGCAGGCGTTCGGTATGGCGGCACCGTCCCCGAAGACATGATCGCGCAGCGACTTTCAACTGACCTCCGATGGGTTGTCGCAGCTCTCCCAGTTACCTCGAAGAACATGGCACACCAACGCACCCAAACGAGCTGAAGCATCACCGGTGTCTTGGAGTGCGTCTTGGGGACGACAGTATCTACCGGTGGGAATTCGAGGGGCCTGACGGGGACTTTGATATGCCTATCAAAAGCGCGATGACTGCCGACGATAGCCGATCAACGCTGGCAATGGCTTTGAACGGCGCGGGGCTGACGTTCGGTCTTGAAGCCCTGTTCGCCAAGCATGTCGCACACGGCACCCTGCGCCTTGTGCTAACCGAGTGGGTGGCGACCGGGCCGGGCTTCTACCTTTACTATTCCGGACGACGACAGTTACCCGCGGGTTTGCGCGCGCTGCTGACGATTGCAGGTGAACTAAAACCACTCGGCTGACGCGCCTGTTCAACACCAAGCATTCAAGGCGTCTGAAGCCCGGCCCTTAATAACGAAGCGACGACCCATAAAGCGACATTGAATCCCCCCGAGTCACGCCCCAAGACCCGACACTTGTTCAGGTTCGCTTGCGGCTTTGCCACTAGACGACTGTCAGGTATCAGAAGGCTGTGACGGCGAGTGTCAGTGCGCCCGATATGAACCCCAGCGCGTTCTCCTATCGACACCGACTGGTCAGGAAACGCGATGACGACATACCCCTTGAGTGAGCCGGCGACGATTTATTCGGTCGATGCGTCTGGTGACGTGACCTCAGACGCGCTAGGACAAGGAACGCTGGAAGACTGCGTTGAAATTATCGCCGGTCTGTCCACAGATAGACAGAAAGCCATATCCATTCGTATGGATGGCCTTGCCCTAACGTTTGGACCGAAAGAAGTTGGCGAACTCTTGCACTTCCTGCACGAGGAAGGCGCTGGTCTTTCGAACAACGAAATTACAGACATCAAGAGTACCGAACGGTGATTGCCCATTTTGGGGTATCGCACGGCTTCGCCATAGCGGTAGGCGGATCCTATGATTACCGGGTCAGTTGACGTTCGCGCCGACCCATAGTCGGACGCTGGGGGTCGGCTTGTCGTTCCCCAACTTCGCCCGTTTGTTCATGTAGGCAAACCGTTGCCGACGGGGCCGCATTGATGGCGGGAATTGGGACGACCCTCGAGAGCCTGGCGATGCGTACCCCCGCTATAGTCGCCGCAATTGCGCACCGTCAGATGAAATACGCCGCGGCGCGCAGCGACGAGGCGCTGACTTTCGAGGGTGATTGACGGGCGTTGCGCATGGCCGACGCCACGGCGCGATCTGCGAGTGAAACAGGCCGGGCCGACGCCTTCAAGAGCAGCGACGGCGATCGATTTTAGACCACCGATAGCAAGCCGAACGGCACATTTATGCTGCCACCGGCCGTCGTGCTGGTCCACATTGCCGACTGGCTCGTTAGATCGGGATGCGCTTGAAGACATTGTACCAATCCACGGTCCCGCTGCTGATCCTGCTTACCCACGGAGCGGCGCACGCTCAGGTCGTTCCGATCGACGCCGTAACCCGTCCAGACCCCATCGCGATTGCGATCGACAAGGCCGAAGTGACGGACCCCAGACTTCGGACGTTGTACACCAAGTCGAAATGGCGAGCTTTGTGGTCCAAGCAGAGCATCACGGCATTCCAGTCCGCGCTCGCCGACCGCGGCCGGCACGGTCTCGACCACCTGGCCTTCGCCGCCGCGGACGCAATGGATGCAAGCCCCGCCGTCGCCGACGTAGCGCGGTCGCGCGCCGCCCTCTCCTATGCCGAAGCGTTGGCAAGAGGACGCATCGATCCTGCCTCGTTGCACGAAGTCTATACCCTGCCCCGGCCGAAAACCGACGTAACGGCCGGCCTCGGCGTCGCCCTTGCGACCGGTAAACTCACCGAGTGGCTGGCGTCGCTGGCACCGCAGGACGCAGAATACCGGGCTTTGTCCGACGCCTATCTCCGCTTCAGTCAGGCTGCGGCCGCGGCCGGACCAGTCCAGCCGATCACCGGTGGCCTGATCCGTGTCGGCGATCGAGACCCGCGGGTAGCGGCCATCGCCGATCAGCTGACGCAAAGCGGCTATCTGGCACCCTCCGGTTTAGCGACCGAGCCGTTGCAACTCGCGCCTTCCCCCATGTCGGCGCTCTACACGCAGACGCTGGCGGACGCGCTGAAGGGATTGCAAACCGATTACGGGATTGCTGCCGACGGCGTCGTCGGCCCCGAGACGCTGAAGGTGCTCAACCTGGGCGCCGGCGATCGCGCCCGCGCGCTGGGCGTTGCGCTGGAACGCCGACGCTGGCTCGAACGCACGCCATCGGCCACGCGGATCGACGTCAACACTGCGGCGTCACAGTTGCGCTATTACCGCGACGGCACGGTGGCGGACGAGCGAAAGGTCGTGGTCGGAGAACCCGGGCACGAGACCCCGGCGCTCGCATCGCCGATCTTCAGGCTGGTCGCCAATCCGACCTGGACCGTGCCGAAATCGATCCAGAACGGCGAAATGGCGAATGTCGACGACGCGTATCTGCAGGCGCACAACATGGTGCTGCGTGACGGATGGATCGTTCAGCAGCCGGGGCCCGACAATGCGCTCGGCCTCGTCAAGTTCGACATGGCCAACAACCAGGCGATCTACCTGCACGACACCTCGGCACCAGCCCTGTTCGAGCGCAGCCAGCGCCATCTCAGCCATGGCTGCGTCCGCGTCGAGGACGCGCTCGGCTTCGCGCAGATGCTCGCCGAGGACGAGGGCGTCGCGGACGCCTGGCAGGCCGCGCAGGCGACGGGCGAGATGACCTTCGTGCCGTTGCCGCGTCGTATTCCGGTCCGGCTGCTCTATCACAATGTCTATGTCGGCGCCGACGGGGCGATAGCCTTCCGCACCGACCCGTACGGATGGAACGATCCAATCGCTGAGCAACTGGGTTTTGCCAAGTCGTCGGCGCGCCGGGCGGAAGCGCAGGCGATCGACATCGGCCCTTAGTCACAACCCTTCCCCTTGCCCGCGAACGCGAGCGCATGGGTTTGGCCACTGGTTCCTGCCTATTGAGGGATCGCTTAGACAAAGCATTGCTGGCCGCTGGGCAGCCATACCCCACCAAGCGGATCGGCGTTGAATTCCAACCGCCGTCGTGTATCCGTACCGCGCCACAAAAAGGGTTGATCATGAAGAAAGTTTTTGCTGTCGCCGTCGTTACCGGTCTGCTCTCGCTCGCAGCCTGCAATTCCAGCCCGCGCGAGCAGGCGGCCGATAAGATCGAGTCGAACACTGAAGCCGTCGCCGATAACCTCGAAGACGCGGCCGACGCCACGGGCAACGAAGCAGCTGAAGCGAGCCTGGAGAACAAGGCCGACGCAGTGCGCGCCACAGGCCAGAATCAGGCGGAAGACATGCGCACCAACGATCCGGATACCAATCTTTCGAATGGCATCTAAGCGACTAAGCGCTTAGAGCTGCAGGCAGGTTGCTCCCAAGCGGCTTGCAAAATTAGGGCATTCGAGGCGACTCGGATGCCCTTCTTGCGTCTTGGAGTAAGCTCCAGGGCTGTTGGCAGCTGTAGTCCTCCGATGCACCATGCATGATCGAAAGGCTGCCCCCGAACGTGGCGACTTCACCGGCGCTTGGCGCTTCTTCCTTGGTTGGGGACAGGTTTGGCTGACGCTGTTGCGGAACGAGTCGCTCCGACAGCAACTGGTCAGCTCCCCGCACTCGCGGGGCCAGATCCACGCGGTGAACCCGCTACGCAACGTGGATGCTTGGTACGCCGGGTGGAGGATCGATGCTAGCCAGAGGCAGTATCTCGCGCCGGCCGACCGCGTACGGATCTGGCTACAGTGTCATCCGCCAGATATCTACGCCGGGCGGCAAATGGGGAGTTCAGGATTGAGGTGACTTGCTGCCCCTATTCGTCCGCCAGCGCTACTCATCCGCGCGAAGACCCACTTGTGCACATCCAGATCGCCCTTTCCGGCCCCCAACTTCGGCCGTTCGTTAATGTGCTTTAAAGCGGTTTGAGACACGCGTCCCGAGGCCTCTTAAAATCGAAAACTTGCCCATAGAGCCGCGTAAGACAAGTCCCGGTAACCCGCAGTCTCCAGCCCACTTTTGGCGAAAGCGTGTTCCAACCGTCCGGTCAGCGACAGGCGAGGACTGACAGTCCAGATCGCTTGTAGCCGGGCGACGTCGACGGTCCGTCGACCGCCGGTCTCTGCCGTACCGACAAAGGGCGTGCCGTTCGATCGATAGACCGCATCGCTCGTCGTCTCGCGCCAGGTGAACTGGTACTCGCCCGTCACGCGGACCGTCATGGCAGGCGAGACGGTCAGGCTGGGCGCGATGGCGATGAGGTTGGTCGGGGTCAGATAGCCCAGATAGCTGTAGTAGACGTTGTTGCCGTAGGGCGCGAAGGCGGTCTTCAGCTTGCCCTGCCCATCGACGCCTCCCCCGTCGCATAGTCGAAGTGGAGGCCGAGGCGCGGCGCGGTGTTGGCTTTGCCGAGGCGATACGTGCCGGCCAGCAGGACCTGCCACGCATTGAGACCACGGCCGCCATAGCTGCCGCCCTGATGGTTGGCGGTCCAGTCGATCGTGACCGGCCCCGCCTCCCCCCAGAGATGCGCGCCGACATAGGTTCGCTCTTCGCCCGCGGTCTCGGCTCCCCATGTCGTCTCCCGGTTGCGCAGACGCCAGACGAACGGATCGAGATACAGCTTCGAACCACCGAACAGATGCTTCGGGAGGACGATACCCGCCGTGACGCCGCTGAATCGGCGGCCCCAGTCGATGGGATCGTCGCCGATGCCGCCGTTGCCATAGGTCGTGTAGTAGAGATCGAACACGTCTGCTCGCAGCGTCGATCCGCGCGCCCAAGCCCGCACGCCGGTCAGGCTGGTCTGCACCGTGTTGTTGTCGCGGTTCGCCAGCAGCAGGTTCGAGCCGTCGATGAACACCTGCCGGCCGATGCGGGCGCCGACGTCGGTCTGGCCGACTTGCCACGTGCCATCGACGAACGCTTGCTGAACGAGCAGCTTGTTCGACAACGTGCCCGAGGGCGAGCCAATGTTCTTGCCATCCATATGCCCGCGCGCGAGTTCGCCGTATGCGCGGAAATGTTCGCCCAGATGGAGGTCGGCGCCGAGGAAGATGCGGTAGCTGTCCTGGCGTTGATGCTCGGACTTGCGGCCTTGCGGGTTAGAGAAGTAGTTCACGCGCGCGCGCAGTTCGCCCGACAGGGTCAGGTACACGTCGTTCGATCCTATGGGGATGTACTTCAGGCTGTCGAAAATGTCGTTGCGCTTGGCGGGATCGCGCATGCTGCGCCAACAGGCGACCAATGCCAGCGCCGAAGCGCGTGACGAAACGGGCAATAGCGCGGCCGATCCTGCAGTCGCGACTCTGTCGGTCCAGCAGATCGCGGACGCCGGCATCGAGGTGACCCGTCCGACGGTGGGAGGTGTAGCCGGCGCGATCGAGCTTCCGGCGACGATCGAAGGCGATCCGCAGGGCGTGCAGGTCGTCTCCGCCCCGATCGGCGGCAGGCTGGTCTCGCTTACCAGAAATCTCGGTCAGTCGATCGGGCGCGGCGAGACGCTGGCGATCATCGAAAGCCGCGAGGCAGCATCGCTCAACGCCGAAGTGGAGGCTGCCAGTGCGCGGTCCGCGCTGGCCCAGTCGAACCTCCGCCGCGAACAACGGCTCTTCGCCGAGCGCGTGTCGCCCGAGCAGGATCTCGTCGCCGCCCGAACCGCCGCGACCGAGGCGAGCATTGCGCTGCGTCTCGCGCGGCAGCAACTGTCGGCCACCGGCGGCGGCGGCGGAGCGCTCAATCGCATCGCGGTGCGCTCGCCCATAACCGGGCAGGTGATCGCCCGCTCCGCCACGCTCGGCCAGCAGGTCGCCGCCGACGTCGAGCTTTTCCGCGTCGCCAACCTCGCCAAGGTATCGGTCACTATGTCGCTCGTCCCCGCTGACGCCGGACGCGTGAAGCCCGGCGCGCGCGTCGAGGTGACCTCCGCCGGCCGCCGTCAGGACGGCCGCGTCACCTTCGTATCGCCGATCCTCGACGAGACCACGCGCCTGGTCCCCGTGATCGCCACGATCGACAATGCGGGCGGCACATGGCGTGTCGGCGAGAACGTCGGCGTCTCGGTCCTGCTGCCCGCAAGCGGCGATCGCAGCGTCGCCGTGCCCTCCGCTGCTGTGCAGATGATCGGCGACAAGCCACACGTGTTCGTCCGCACGGCGTCCGGCTTCCGCGCCACGCCGGTCACGCTCGGCCGCACGAATGGCGGTGCGGTCACCGTTACCGCCGGCCTGACCGGCGAGGAGCGCATCGCCTCCACCAATTCGTTCACGCTCAAGGCCGAACTCGGCAAGGGCGCGGCGAAGGACGAGAATTAAGCCATGCTTTCCCGCATCGTAACGCTCGCCGTCGAGAAGCGCTGGCTCGTCCTGCTGCTGACGCTTGCCGCCGCGCTCGCCGGCGTTTTCGCCATCCAGCGACTGCCGATCGACGCCGTCCCCGACATCACCAACAACCAGGTCCAGATCAACGTCGTCGCGGCCGCGCTCTCGCCCGACCAGATCGAGAAGCAGGTCGCGTTCATGGTCGAGACCGCGCTCGCCGGCATCCCCGGTCTCGAATACAGCCGCTCGCTCAGCCGCAACGGGTTCGCGCAGGTCACCGCCGTCTTCGACGAGAAGACCGACATTTACTTCGCGCGATCGCAGGTGGCGGAACGATTGCGGACCGCCGAAAGCGATCTGCCGGAAGGCGTGACACCCGAGATGGGTCCCATCGCCACCGGCTTGGGCGACATCTTCATGTGGACGGTGGAATATCGCGAGCTCGATCAGGTCAACCACCGGAACGGCGAGCCCGGCCTGCAGAAGGACGGCAGCTACATCACGCCCGAGGGCGACCATCTCGTCAGCGAACCCGACAAGGCGACCTATCTGCGCACCGTACAGGACTGGATCGTCACGCCGCAGCTGAAGAGCAGTGCGGGTCTAGCCGGCGTCGACAGCCTCGGCGGCTACACCAAGCAATATCTCGTCGTCCCCGACATCCAGCGGATGGCGGCGATGAAGATCACGCTGAACGACCTCGCCGCCGCGCTCGAGCGCAACAACACGAGCGCCGGCGCGGGCATCGTCGATCGCAACGGCGAAGGTCTCGCGGTTCGTGCCGATGGCCGCGTTCGCAACGCCGACGAACTCGCGCGCACCGTCGTCGCGACGCGCGAAAGCGTGCCGATCCTGCTCAGCCAGATCGCCACGGTCCGTACCGGCCAGGCGCTGCGCATGGGGTCGGCATCGGAAAACGGCCACGAGGTCGTCGTCGGCACCGCGGTCATGCGGATCGGCGAGAACAGCCGCACCGTGTCGACGGGCGTGGGCATGCGGCTGGAGGAGATCGGCCGCGCCCTGCCCGTCGACGTCGTGGTGAAGCCGGTGCTCAACCGCACCGAACTGGTCAATTCGACCATCGCGACCGTCGCCCGCAACCTCGCCGAAGGGGCCGTGCTGGTCATCGTCGTCCTGTTCGTGCTGCTCGGCAATTTCCGCGCGGCGCTGATCGCGGCGCTGGTGATCCCGGTCACGATGCTGCTGACCAGCATCGGCATGCTGAAGGCAGGCGTGTCGGCCAACCTGATGAGTCTGGGTGCGCTCGACTTCGGGCTCATCGTCGACGGGGCCGTCATCATCGTCGAGAACGCGTTGCGTCGTCTGGGCGAGGCGCAGCATGGCAGGGACGGACCGCTGCCGCTTCGAGAGAGGCTGGATCTGGTCGCCGCATCGGCGCGCGAGATGATCCGACCGTCGGTCTATGGTCAGGCGATCATCATCCTCGTCTACGCCCCGCTGCTGACCTTCACCGGCGTCGAGGGCAAGATGTTCGAACCGATGGCGCTGACCGTCATCATCGCGCTGGTCTTCGCCTTCGTCCTGTCGATGACGTTCGTGCCCGCGGCCATCGCGATCTGGCTGAGCAGGCCGGTCGACGAGACGGAGAGCCGCATCATCGGCTGGCTGCGTCGCCGCTACGAGCCAGGGCTCGGCAAGGCGATGCGCCGCCCGAGCGTCACGCTCGGGATCGCAGTCGGCGCGCTCGCGATCGCAGGCGTCGCCTTCACCACGCTCGGCCAGGAGTTCCTGCCGCAACTCGACGAGGGCAACATCCTCGTCCAGGCGGTCCGCATCCCCGGCACCTCGGTCGACCAGAGCCAGGCGATGCAGTTCCAGGTCGAGAAGATGCTTGCGCACCAGTCCGAAGTCAGGTTCGCCTTCTCGCGCACCGGCACTTCCGAGATCGCGAGCGATCCGATGCCGCCGTACGCCACCGACACCTTCGTGATCCTGAAGCCGAGGGCCCAATGGCCCGACCCCGGCCTCGCCAAGGAAGCGCTGGTCGAACGGATCGAAAAGCGGCTCTCGACGCTGCCCGGCAACGCGTACGAGATCACCCAGCCGATCCAGATGCGCTTCAACGAACTGATCGCCGGCGTGCGCGGCGACATCGCGGTCAAGGTGTTCGGGGACGACTTCGGTGGCATGAACGCCGCCGCCGACCGTATCGCCGACGTCCTGCGCAAGACTAAGGGCGCCGTCGACGTTCGCGTCGAACAGACCGAGGGGCTGCCGATGCTCGACATCCGTCCGAACCGCATGGCGATGTCGCGGATCGGCGTCACCGCGGGCGACGTGCAGGACACGGTGGCAGCCGCGATCGGCGGGCGCGAAGCCGGCCTGATCTTCGAGGGCGACCGCCGCTTCCCGGTCGTGATCCGCCTGTCCGACGCGTCGCGCTCCGACCTGACCCAAGTGGCGCAGGTGCCCGTGCCGACGTCAGGCGGCGGGTTCGTGCCGCTGTCGACCGTCGCCGATATCGCGGTCGTCGACGGTCCCAACCAGATCAGCCGCGAGAACGGCAGACGCCGCGTGGTCGTCCAGGCCAATGTGCGCGACCGCGACGTCGCCAGCGTCGTGGCCGACGCGCGCGCCGCGATCGACGCGCAGGTGAAGATGCCGCCCGGCACCTATGTCGAATGGGGTGGCCAGTTCGAGAACCTCGCCTCCGCGCGCGATCGGCTGCTCCTCGTCGTCCCGGTGTGCTTCGCGGTCATCATGCTGTTGCTGTACGGCGCGCTCGGCTCGGTGCGCGACGCGGTGATCGTGTTCACGGGCGTACCGCTCGCGCTGGTCGGCGGCGTGCTAGCGCTCGTGCTGCGCGGCATGCCGTTCTCGGTCTCGGCCGCGGTCGGCTTCATCGCGCTGTCAGGGATCGCGGTGCTCAACGGCCTGGTCATGGTGTCGTCGATCCACGACATGATGGCCCGCGGCATCGACCGGGTCCGGGCCGCACACGACGGCGCGCTCGCCCGATTGCGCCCCGTCGCGATGACCGCGCTCGTCGCCAGCCTCGGCTTCGTGCCGATGGCGCTTGGCCACGGCGCCGGCGCCGAGGTGCAGAAGCCGCTGGCGACCGTCGTCATCGGCGGCCTGATCTCGGCGACGCTGCTGACGCTTTTCGTCCTGCCGACACTCTACGCTCGGTTTGGCGGATGGAGGGGCTCGGAGAATATGATCTTCGGCGACGGGCGCGATCGGGAACAAGCTGGTTAAGCGAAAACCACGACGACCCATACTCGGACATTCACAACCCGTTTTCCGTTCCCCAACTTCGGCCATTTGTTCATCTTTGCTGCAAAGCCGAAATCAGCTCTTCAAGCCCTAGTCACATCATATTTTTTTCAGAGCCAAGGGTGTTTAGGGATATGCCGATTTGAACCAGGACCTTGCGACGACGTTTGCGGATCTCGATGTCTTGAAAGCACGTCCGGATATCAGTCGCTTCCTGCGCTGGATTGCCGACAAGACTGCGGATTTTCACGCCCCCACTCGCCGTGCCGAGATCCGCTGATTGCATCGGCCTCGACGATGGATCGTCATCGTCAACGGACTTTTATGGCGGCGGCACTTAACGATCGGATGACCGTTCCTCCAGCGACCCGAATAGCAGGACGCTTTCCATGACCGATGATCCGCGCACGAACCACCCGACCAGCTTTCCCGGCGAACCGCAGCAGCCGCGCCCCGGGCTTGTCGCCAACATGACGACCAAACCCGACCACGGCGAAGAAAGCTATGTCGGCAAGGGCTTGCTGCGAGGTAAGGTCGCGCTGATCACCGGTGGTGATTCCGGCATCGGCAAGGCCATCGCCATCGCTTACGCGCGTGAAGGCGCGGACATCGCAATCTCGTACCTCGCCGTCGAGCAAGAGGATGCCGAAGATACACGCGCCTGGGTCGAAAAGGCAGGACGGCGATGCGTATTGCTGCCGGGCGACATTCGCGACCGCGATCACTGCGTCACGCTGGTGGAGCGCACCGTCAGTGACCTTGGCGGGATCGATATTCTGGTCAACAACGCCGCCGCCCAGACGATGAACGAGGATCTGGACAGCATCGACGATGACGAGATGCAGGGCGCGTTTTCCGCCAATGTGTTCGCCATGATCCGTCTCGCCAAGGCTGCGGCGCCGCACATGAAGCCGGGGTCGGCGATCGTGAACACCACGAGCGAGCAGGCCAAGGTCGCGACCAAGAGCATGATCGTCTACGCCGCAACCAAGGGTGCGATATCCAGCCTGACCGTGGGGCTGTCTAACCTGCTCGTCGGCAAGGGCATCCGGGTCAACGCGGTGGCGCCCGGCCCGATCTGGACGCCGATCCAGCCGATCGCGAAATCGCCGGAGGAACTGGAGAAGCTCGGACAGGATACGCCCCTGGGACGCGCGGGTCAGCCTGCCGAGCTCGCGCCGGCCTATGTTTTGCTGGCGTCGTCGGAAGGAAGCTACATGACCGGCGCGGTGATTGCGGTCACTGGTGGCGTGCCGATCAACTGATCGAACGGAGGGGCGCCCCGGTGCCCGTCCATCGATACGGCTAGGAGCTCGCCACCTCGACGCGACGCGCCGCGCGCGCATGCTCTTTCGTGAAATCGCCGACACCGCGGTCGGTGTGGCACAGCCTGTCCCAATGGCGGAAATACAGGCCGTAGTTGCAGCCATAGAGTTCGTGGTGCCGCTGGTGATGGCTGGCCGTTATCAGCCAACCTCCCAGCGGGCCCGACCACATGAAACGCGGGAAGATCTCCCATCCCATGTGGTTCGTGACCCCCATCACCGTCATGATCGTGAGCACGATACCGAGGGCGGCGATATGGATCGGAACGAAGAACACCAGCAACGGAATGACCACCGCGCCGGTCAGCGCCTCTATCGGGTGAAACGCCATCGCAGCCCATGCCGTCGGCGGGCGGCTGGCATGATGCAGCGCGTGCGCCAGCTTGAACGGTTTGGGACGATGCATCCAGCGGTGCGTCCAGTAGAACCATGCATCATGCAGCAGCAGATACAGGAAGACCGAGACCGGCAGGTACCAGAGCGGATAGGCATGGATGTCGGCGTACACCTGCGTCCAGCCATGATGCTGCCATCCCCAAGCGACAACGCCGGCCGGGATCCCGTAAAGCGCCGCGGACGCCAAGCTCCAGATGATTTCGCGGCGGACCTGCGGGTCCAGCCCGAGGTACAGCCCCGGATGCTTGCGGACCGTAATCCACGCGAACGCGCCTGATACGAGGAGATAGCGAGCGCCGACGATGACGGTCATCGCGACGGCGGAGAGGATGATGGCGAGCGTCATGCTTGATCCTCGACGACTCTGCGATCGGCGGCTCGCACGGCAAGCGCACGACGACGCGACGGAAGCCCCCACCACGGCGTTCCCGGCGAGAGATGATGCTCGTGATGATACCCGCCGAAGTGGAAGCAGGTCAGCAGCGACAGGACCGGGCCCACATCGATGCTGTGCGCGCGGTGCGGATCGGCAAAGGAGTCTCGCGCTCCCGGTGCGGCAACCACGTCCCGAACACGAACAGCTGTGCGACCGCACCCAGCGCCGGCAGAGCCCAGAAGATGACGATGTTGCCGAGCGGTGCCCCGAGCAGCAGCGTATAGATCAGTGCGACCACGGTGATCCGGATGATCTGCCCGTGCGAATAATAGGTCTTGAAGAACTGCAGGAACCAGCCGCCGAGACTTGGATCGCCACCGTGAAAATCGGGATCCCCGCCCTTCCCGTTTCCTTGTGATGCAGATGATGCTGCGGCAACAGTGATGCATAGGACAGGCAGGCATAGAGCGACAGGCAGGTCGCACCGATCGCGCGGTTCAGTCGTGGTCGATCGGGTGCCAGCGCACCGTGCATTGAATCATGCGCGACGATGAACAGTCCGGTACTTAGCCAAGTCTGTACGATGACCATCCCGATGGCCAAGGGAATTGTATCCGCGCTCCACCGCCAGAAGAAGATGCCGGTTACGTGGATCGCCAGCCACGCCACGACGATCGCGGCGGACAGCGACACGCCGACACGCGTCTGGTGCCTCAGGGCCTCCGATTGACGAACCGTCCCGCTCACTTCTTCGCGTCTGCCGAGACGAGGTTTCCGGCTTTGTCGGGACGTACCGCACGCCGCTGCGGATCGGCGTTCGCGCGCAATTGCGCCTTCAACACCGACGGCTTGCGCGCGAACAGGAAGCCGTGGCTGACGGTACCGTCCTTGCCCTCGACCGCGTGGTGCAGGCGGTGCGCTTGCAGCAGGCGCTTGAAATACCCCTGCTTGGGTACCCAGCGAAAGCCGCCGCGCTGGTGCACGAGCATGTCGTGCACGAAGGCATAGATGCCGCCGTACACCGTGATGCCGAGCGCTGCCCACCACAGCGGTTCCCACCAGAGCCCGACGACGAACAACACGATCGGCACGATCGCGAAGACGATTGCGTAGAGGTCGTTCTTTTCGAACCAGCCGTCATGATCTTCGTGATGCGACTTGTGCCAGCCCCAGCCCCAGCCGTGCATGACATAGCGATGCGCTGCCCACGCGAAGCACTCCATGAACAACACCATGAAGACGACGATCGCGAGTTTCTCGAACCAGGTCACTGTGCTCGATCGCGCGAAATGACGATGGCCGGGTGCAACGAATTCAACATGATGCCTACATAACGGTTACCGGCGTTCGATGCGAGGGCGCGCCGCCACAAAATCTCGGGTCGGTGACGGCTGCGGCCGGCCTTTTGTCGTCGCCGTTTGCAGAACGCTGTCATGGGCCTTCGCGACGAGGCGTGCCGGTAAAATCCCATCACCCTGGCACCAGAGGGTGACGAGCCGCGTTCGACCGCGATGATCGCCCGAGTCTTACGCGCCGACCACCGGGACACTCCCTCCTGGCTGTTGATCGCAGCCATGCTGATGAGTTTTCTCGCGGCCCAATATCATCACCGCTTCACGGTGGATCCAATCCGCGCGGCCCCCGCGATAGCGTCGCTGGTGACACTCGGCAGCGCGCTGGTGATCGGCAGGTACACCGCGCGACCCCGGCTTGCGGCCGGCGCGACCGCGTTTCTTCAGATGACGCTGTTTACGCTGCTCGGCGTCGTGCTGGCGTATGCGTTAGCGGCGAATGCCGGACAATTGTGGGACGCGCGGCTCGCCGCCGCCGACCGTGCAATCGGCTTCGACTGGCCGGTTGTGCTTGCCTTGCTGGACACATGCACTCCCGTGATCTGGCTACTCGGATTGGCGTATCACAGCCTCACCTTGCAGATGATCGCCGTCATCGTCGCGTTGAGCGGCATGGGGAAATTCGACACGCTGAGGATAATGGTCTGTGCGGCGATCCTGTCCGGTTTCGTCACCATATTGATCTCAGGCCTTACCCCGGCAATGGGCAACCTGTTCGACCCATCCCGCTACGCGCATCTCTGGCCATCGATAGCCTGGCTGGAACAGGGGCTGATATCCGGGCTTCGCGACGGATCCCGACGCGTGCTCGACCTCACCATGCTCATGGGAATCGTCAGCTTTCCCAGTTTCCACGCGACGCTCGCCGCCATCTTCATCTGGGCATTCGGCGCGATGCCGCGGGTTGCCCTACCGGGCCGGGCATGGGCCATACTGACGATCGTCGCGACGCCGGTCTTCGGCGGTCACTATGGGGTGGACGTCATCATGGGGCTTGTCCTCGCACCGCCTGCCCTCCTTGCAGCCCGCCACCTCACGCGGCAAAGGCAGTTGTTCCATCGGGTGGAGTCAGCCCTGCCGGCCTGACGTCGGTCTCACGGCCGAGCGCCGCGTCGACCATCGCCGCCGCCTCGGCTGCGCCGCCTGCCGCCGCCATATCCGTCGCCATGCTGCGTGCCGCACGACGGTATTCCGGATCGCGCAACACCAGCCGCAACGCCGGTTCGAGACCTCCCTTGCCCGCCTCGGCAGCCGAGACGACGCGGGCAGCCCCGATCCGCTTCAGACGCGCCGCCGTCGCCGGTTGTTCGAATGCCAGCGGCACGGCAACGATCGGAACACCGGCCGCCAGCGCGTCCAGCACCGTATTGAACCCGCCATGCAGGATCGCGGCAGAACATAGGGGCAGGATGCGGGTCTGCGACCAGAATGCCCTCACCAACGGGTTTCCCGGTAGCGAATGGGCTTCGCGGTCGCTCAGCCCGCCGCCATGCGCCACCACGGCACGGGCACCCACCGCGGAACAGGCCGCCGTCATCGCCGCGAACAGCGATCGGCGCGCACCCTGCAACGACCCCAGCGAACAAAATATGAGCGGTCGACCGTCGTCGTCCGGCAGGTTTTCCTCGGGCTCGTCTCGTCGCCAAGGCCCGCCGTATCGAAAGCTCTCCGGCAAGGACAGGCGCGGAAAGTCCAGGCCTCCGGGGCATTGCGCGATCTGCAATCGTTCGGACCATTGATATCGGGGGTCGGGATCGAGCCCCCAACGCCGTGCATACGTCGCCACCATCGTCGTGATCGGCCGCATCAACAGGTCGCTGACTGCATACCCGCCACTGTTGCGATTCCGCCCCACCGCATCGGCACGATACGCCCACCCGAGAAAGGGTGGCGGTACCGTCGGCTCCCTGAGCAAGGGCAATCCGGTAACGGCGGTTACGAACGGCAGTCGGAGATGTCGTGCCACCAGTGCTCCGGCTGGCTCAACCGAGTCGGCGACGACCGCATTGACCCCCAGCCTCGACAGCGCCGTCGGGAGAGCCCTCAGAAGCAGTTCCGTCATCGATGCGGTGCCGCGGATCATCCGCGGTAGTCCGACAGGCCCCGATGGCTGCGCCAGCTTGCGGTAATACTCCGCCAGCAAGCCTTGACCGTCCGCGGGGTGATCGAGCGCCGCAAACCCGACGCCACAGTCGGGCACCAGCGACGCGACGTCGGCCAAGTGGAGTATCGTGACTCTATGCCCCGTTTCGACGAGCGATGTTCCCAATGCTGCTAGCGGATTGATGTGGCCCGCCGTTGGCGGCGCGATGATCGCGATATGTCGCCTTTGGACCGTCAATGCCGTGGAGCTTTCCGTCGCCGTCGTATTCGATCGGTTACTATCAGCATGCGAGGGAAGAGCGATAGCGCAATAATTCGGAGGTAGTACCGCCTCACCAATGACCGCGACCGGCGAATTCTAAAAGGGAGGTTTGATGCGAGCGAAGCCGACCGGCGCCTTGACTTCCAAGCGTGTAACGGGCCCGGAGCTGGTTAAGGATCGGTCCGAAGCACCAAAACGATCGATATAGCTTCGCTTCCGTTAGCGATACGCGGTAAATCACCCGAGCATACCGATGAACTATCGGCCGTTGCTAAAATACGGGCTCGGGCGTTCGTAACCGCATGAACGCCAACCCGCTATCGATCCGAGACCAGACCAAGAGTAGCATCGTAAGGCAGGTACGGACCCTGTTTAATGATCGGGCACGCGGCGAGGAGCCGGTGACGCGCAGCGACGATGCGCTGTTTCCGACCGGCTCGATGATCTGGCGCGTGCACGGCGATGTTGTCAGCATGATGGTAGGCGGCGTCACCGCGCTGCTGCTTCAGATGCTGCATCCTGCAGTTCTGGCAGGCGTCTGGAACCATTCGAACTTCCGAACCGACATGCTCGGCCGGCTGCGGCGCACTGCCCGGTTCATCGCTGCGACCACCTATGGTGAGCGGACCGAGGCCGAGGCAGCGATAGCGCGAGTCCGCGCGGTGCACGCGCACATCGGCGGCACGCTTCCTGACGGTACGTCCTACCGGGCCGACGACCCAAACTTACTGGCGTGGGTCCACATATCCGAGGCGTGGTCCTTCCTTGCTGCCTGGCAACACTATGGGGATCGTCCCCTCACACCCGCGCAGGAGGATCTTTATTATGCCCAGTTTGCCACCATAGGCGCCGCACTGGGTGCCGACGCTCTCCCGCGGAACCGTGCAAGCACACATCAGGCGCTTCGCACCATACAGCCGGTACTGGTCGCAGACGGTCGCACGCGCGAGGTGGCGCAGTTGGTCCTTGCTCAGACACCGAGCAACCCTCTGGCGATACCGCTGCAACGGATCGTCGCGCAGGCGGCAGTGGACCTTCTCCCGAACTGGGCACGTCGGATGCATTGTCTGAAGGCTTCGCCGATATTTATGAAACCGGTCGTCCGGTCCGGTGCACGACAAATGGCGAAAACGTTGCGCTGGGCCTTCGACGGGACTTGAATCCGAATACCCGGATGTGGACGCTTCTAAAGCGCATGGTGGTCGTGCGGTTGGGGTCATTGGCCCGCGGGCGAAGGGCAAGGTCTGGGCGAGCCGGATTATCGCGAGCCGCGCATCGAAGTATTGCAATGGCCTGGCGGAATTAAGGCGGCCGACCTGCCCCTCCCAATCCTGACCGAGCTACCAGATCACGATATTCGCGCAGTATGTCGGCCGAGATAGCAAACTCATTGATCCAGATTGAGATGGCCAGGATCGCTGGAACATTGCCCATCCGTGCCGGTTCGGTTTGTAGCGGTGGGTTGAACGCGCCGCAGCCCCCAGGAGAATGTCATGACAAAGCTTCTTACGCTCGCAGCCATGATCGCACTGCCCACCGTCGCGGCCGTCGCGCAGGCACCGATGGCCGCGCCGACCTATGTAATGAAAGCGGGTGCCGGCGATCAGTATGAAATCCAGTCCAGCCGTTTGCTGCTCACCTCGACCAAGAACCCCAAGCTGCGTTCGTTCGCATCGATGATGGTCACCGATCACACCAAGTCGACCGCGGATGTGAAGGCCGCTGCAATGCGCGCTGGCCTGCACCCTGCGCCGCCCAAGCTCGATGCTATGGGCACCAGGAACGTCGCGGCCTTGCGCGCAGCCACCGGGACTGCGCGCGACCGGTTGTATGTCGAACAGCAGAAGTCTGCGCATCAGCGCGCGCTGACACTGCACCAGACCTATGCACAATCCGGAACGGCGGCGCCGCTCAAGACGGTCGCGGCCTCGATTGCGCCGGTCGTGCAGACCCACATCACCGAGCTGTCCACGATGTGACCGACGCGCGATGGCCGGCGATTGCACCTGCGCGCCGGCCATCGCTGCACCAGGACCTGGCGCCGCGCGCATCGACAGGAGATCAGACATGAACGATACCAACCCACATAGCGACGACGCGCCGCCAACCACGTGGAAACGCGGCGATTCTCTCGGGGCGGCTGCTATTTCAGAGCGCAAGGACGATGCGATCGTCGCGCGTGCGGTCACTATCAACCGGCCCGTTGCCGAGGTGTTCACCTATTTTCGCGACTTTGCCAATCTGCCGACGTTCATGGAGAACGTCGAACGGATCGACATTCTGAGCGACACGCGGTCGCACTGGGTCGTGAAGGCACCCGCCGGCAAAACAGTCGAATGGGACGCGGTCGTGACCGAAGAGGCACAGGACAGATTGATCGCCTGGACGTCCGAGCCTGGTGCCGATGTCGCGAACAGCGGCCGGGTGGAGTTTCGTGATGCCGGCGCGCGGGGTACGGTCGTCACCGCGACCATTGCCTATGATCCGCCCGGCGGAATCGTCGGCAAGCTGATCGCCAAGATGTTTCAGCGCGAACCCGCGATCCAGGCACGCCGCGACCTGCGCCGCTTCAAGCAATTGATGGAAACCGGGGAGATCGCGACCGCCGCGATGAACCGCAAGCAGCATGAAGAGGAACTCGCCTGATGCGCGCTCTGGCATGGCACGGTAAGCACGACGTCCGCGTCGATACCGTCGACGACCCCGAGATCGTCAATCCGCGTGACTGCATCATCAAGGTCACCGCAACCGCGATCTGCGGCTCCGACCTGCATTTGTACGACGGCTATATCCCGACGATGAAGGCGGGCGACATCCTCGGCCACGAGTTCATGGGCGAAGTCGTCGAGATCGGCGCCAAGTCGACGCTCAAGAAGGGCCAGAAGGTCGTCGTCCCGTTCACGATCGCGTGCGGCAGCTGTTATCACTGCGGCAAGCATCAATATTCGGCGTGCGACAACGGCCTCCCCGCCGACAATCAGGATATCGCGCAGGAACTCTACGGCCAGCCGATGTCGGGCCTGTTCGGTTACAGCCACATGACCGGCGGCTATGCCGGCGGACAAGCGGAATACGTCCGCGTGCCATTCAGCGATGTCGGTCCGATCGTCATTCCGGACGGAGTCGACGACGAGAAGGTGCTGTTTCTTTCGGACATCCTGCCGACCGGCTGGATGGCGGCGGAGAATGCGCAGATCGAGCCGGGCGATACGGTTGCGGTCTGGGGCTGCGGCCCGGTCGGGCTGTTCGCGGTGCAGTCGGCGTTCCTGATGGGTGCCGAGCGCGTCATCGCGATCGACCATTTCCCGTATCGTCTCGATCTCGCCAAGAAGTTCGGCGCCGAGACGATCAACTACGAGGAAAGCGCGGTCTACGAGGCGCTGATGGTGATGACCGGCGGGATCGGTCCCGATGCGGTGATCGACAGCGTCGGCCTGGAGGCACACGGGTTCTTCGTCGACAACGTGCTCGACCAGATCAAGGCGTCGACCTTCCTCGGCACCGATCGTGCGCATTCGATCCGCCAGGCGATCATCGCGTGCCGCAAGGGCGGGCGGGTGTCGATGCCGGCGGTCTATGGCGGGTTCATCGACAAGTTCCCGCTCGGTGCGCTGATGGAGAAGGGGCTGACGCTCAAGACCGGCCAGACGCACGTCCAGCATTACATGCCCGCGCTGCTCAACGCGATCATGGAGGGCAAGATCGACACGACCTTCCTGATCTCGCACCGGATGGACCTGGAGGACGCCCCCAAGGGCTATGACATGTTCAAGAACAACCAGAACGAAGTGACCAAGGTCGTGCTCAAGCCCGGCTTCAATTGAGAGGATTGGACGACATGGCCGATAAATTCGCGATCATCACCGGAGCCTCGACGGGCATCGGTTTCGAACTCGCCACGCTCGCGGCGAAGGACGGCTACGACATCCTCGTCGTCGCCAACGAAGCGTTGATCCAGTCCGCCGCCGCCGACTTCAAGCAGTTCGGCACCGAGGTGACCGCGGTCGAGGCAGACCTGTCGACGATCGAGGGCGTCGATGCGCTGCTGGCCGCGACCAACGGGCGGAAAGTCGATGTGCTGTGCGCCAATGCCGGACACGGTCTCGGCCACGGCTTTCTCGACCAGACGGTCGACGACTGGCGCAACGTTATCGACACCAATATCACCGGTACGCTGTACCTTCTTCAGAAGGTGATGCCGGCGATGGTCGCGCGTAATGACGGCAAGGTGCTCGTGACCGGGTCGGTCGCAGGCTACATTCCCGGTGCGTTTCAGGCGGTCTACAACGGCTCGAAGGCGTTTATCGACAGCTTCACCGAGGCACTGCGCAACGAGATCAAGGACGCGGACGGCGTCACGCTGACGACGCTGATGCCGGGGCCGGTCGATACCGAATTCTTCGACCGTGCCGACATGAACGACACGTCAGTGGGCACGGATCCGAACAAGCGGGATCCGGCCGATGTCGCCAAGGACGGCTGGGATGCGCTGATGAGCGGGAAGGCGTCGGTCTTCTCGGGCTTTATGACGAAGGTCCAGGGCGTACTCGCCAACGTCATCCCGGGGTCGGTACTCGCCGAACAGCACCGGAAGATGGCCGAGCCCGGCAGCGCGAAGGACTGATCGGCGGGTCGCTATCCAAGCTGCATGACGTAATGCCCCGCTTCATGGGAGCGGGCATCGTCTCACAATTGCATCATGCGAGCGGCGGTTGAAAGACCGTCGGTGAAGGGAAAATTACAGATGGCGGCACCGTTGACGGCTCGGCGATCGGTCGTCGTCATCAGCGACTGGGTCGATGGGCGGCATCCCGGACACGACCGCCCGTCACCCGCCGTGCTGCCAGTACACGCAGTCGACTCGGCCAGCCAGCCGTGGATCGGCGATCTCGTCCCCACTGACGTGACGGGCGGGTATCTGGAGCGGTTACCGCTAGCGCTGGTCGCCGCGGGTATCGTCGATCAGGCCGAAATCTGGCATCATTGGCGCGGCGCGGACGAGCCTCCATTCCGCAGGGACAACGCGGTTCTGGCACGTCGCGCCTTCCGGATCGACGACGAGCGCGCGCCCTTCGCATCGTCGCAAATGATCGCGTTCGTCGAGGCATTCGGCGCGCCGCATATCCTCGTCGTGTTCGGCTTGGGTGTCGCGCCCGACCTGCTCGAACTCTGCGCGAACAGCATAATTCTCTACAACTCGATCGACGCGCCATCGCTGCGCGTACCTCGGCAAGTCAGCGAGCATTTCGATCTCGTCATCACCGGCGCACAGTGGCAGTCGGACGAAGTCGAGGCGCGCCACCCCGGCATGTGCACCGCGATCCTGCCGGTCGGGCCTGAGTTCGCCGCGATCGACCAGTTCCGTCCGCTCGGCAGGCCCAAGGACGTCGACCTGATCTACGTCGCCGCTGCGCAACCCTATAAGCGCCACGACATCCTGTTCGACGCCCTCGCGCAACTCCCGCGCGACGTCCGCGCGCTCTGCGTGTTCGGCTACGGCGAGGATGCCGACGCACTCCGCCACCGCGCCCGCGACCAGAACCTTTCGATCGAGTTCGTCGGACCACCGGGCGTGCCTATCGAAGAGGTCAACCGCCTGATGAACCGCGCCAGGTTCGGCGTCGTCTGCGGCATCGACGACGGCGCGCCCGCGATCCTCACCGAATACATGCTCGCCGGCCTGCCCGTACTCGCCAACGCCGAATTACGCTGCGGATTGCAGTTCATCCTGCCCGAGACCGGCATGACGGCTTCGACGACCGGGTTTGCCGATGCAATTCTTACAATGCGCGAAACCTACGAAGAATTTCAGCCCCGCCAGGCCGTGTTGGAACGTTGGACGTGGCAGCATAGCATTCTGCGTTTGGGGGCAATTATCCAGCAAATACATGATGCAAAGCAATGACATTTACATAGTCAGGTTTGAGGTGTGGGCTTAGGTTCGATCAACAACGCGGATAACCGCGGATTTGCGGATTGGAAGAGCGTGCACGGTATCGGACCTATTCTCACGCCCTCGAAGTTCGACGATGCCGCCCCGCCGCCGCTGATCTGCTTCTCGCATCTCCGCTGGGATTTCGTCACGCAGCGCCCGCAGCATCTGATGAAGCGGTTCGCGCAGGCTCAGAGCGTCTTCGTCTGGGAAGAACACATCCCCTGCGACCACCCGCTGCCCTTTCTCGAACACCATCCCTTCCCCACCGACAACGTGATCGCGCTGCGCCCGCGCCTTCCGCATTGGTGGAATGCCGAGCAGGTCGAGACAGGGTTGCGCCAATTGCTCGACATGCTGGTCGCGACGAGCATTCGCGCCAAGCCCGTCCTCTGGTTCTACACGCCGATGATGCTCCCGTTCGCCGAGCATCTCGACGCCGCAGCGATCGTCTACGACTGCATGGATGAACTGTCCGCGTTCCGCTTCGCCGACCCTGCCTTGCTCAACCGCGAAGCCCGGTTACTCGCGCGCCGACCTCGTCTTCACCGGCGGCTACAGCCTGTACGAAGCCAAGCGCGGCCGTCACCGCGACGTCCACGCCTTCCCCTCGGCAGTCGACGTCGCGCATTTTGCCCAAGCGCGGACCGGCAACATCGAACCCGAAGATCAGCGCCACATTCCCGGCCCGAAGCTCGGCTTTTTCGGCGTCATCGACGAGCGCATCGACTTAGCGTTGCTCGACGCGGTCGCCGTTCAGCGACCCGACTGGTCGTTCGTGATG
This sequence comes from Sphingomonas sp. LR55, assembly GCF_036856015.1. Taxonomy (NCBI): domain Bacteria; kingdom Pseudomonadati; phylum Pseudomonadota; class Alphaproteobacteria; order Sphingomonadales; family Sphingomonadaceae; genus Sphingomonas; species Sphingomonas sp. LR55. The sequence continues at coordinate 814,614 of NZ_JASPFO010000001.1, read as the reverse complement.
ATCGGCCCGGTGGTGAAGATCGACCCCGCGCACCTGCCACGCCGCGCCAACCTCCACTGGCTCGGCGGACGCGGCTACGACGAACTCCCTACCTATCTCTCGGGCTGGGACGTTGCGCTGATGCCGTTCGCGATCAACGCCGCGACGCGCTTCATCAGCCCGACCAAGACGCCCGAATATCTCGCCGGCGGCCTGCCCGTCGTCTCGACGCCGATCGTCGATGTGATCCGCCACTATGGTGACGCAGCGGCCGTCTCGATCGCCGCCGACGCGCCCGCGTTCGTCGCCGCCTGCGAGACCGCGCTCACCCTCCCCCGCGAGGGGGCGTGGCGCGACGACGCCGACCGCCTACTCGCCACGCAATCCTGGGACCGCACGCAAACCGCCATGGCCACCGAGATCGACCGCATCCTCCGCGCGACACGCACCTTCCGCCCCGCGCCGAAACGCGAACGCTACGACACGCTGATCGTCGGCGCAGGCTTTGCCGGCGCCGTCCTCGCCGAACGACTGGCAAGAGACAGCGGCCAGCGCGTGCTGGTCGTCGACCGCCGCCCGCACATCGGCGGCAACGCCTATGACGAACACGACGCGGCCGGCGTGCTGATCCACCGCTACGGCCCGCACATCTTCCATACCAACTCCGCCGACGTGTTCGAGTATCTGTCGCGCTTCACCGAGTGGCGCCCGTACGAACACCGCGTCCTCGCCAGCGTCGACGACAAGCTCGTGCCGATGCCGATCAACCGCAGCACGCTCAACGAACTCTACGGCCTGTCGCTCAAGGACGATGCGGAAGCCGCCGCCTTCCTCGCCAGTCGCGCAGAGTCCGTCGAGGACATCCGCACGTCCGAGGACGTCGTCGTCGCCGCGGTCGGCCGCGATCTCTACGAAACGTTCTTCCGCGGCTACACGCGGAAGCAATGGGGCCTCGACCCGTCCGAACTCGACCGCGCCGTCACCGCGCGCGTCCCGACCCGCACCTCGACCGACGACCGCTATTTTACCGACAAATTCCAGGCGATGCCGGCGAACGGCTACACTCGGATGTTCGAGGCGATGCTAGATCATCCCGGCATCACGCTCGATCTCGGCGTCGAATACCGCGACGTGATCGACCGCATCGATGTCGACCACATCGTCTTCACCGGCCCGATCGACGAATATTTCGACTTCCGCTTCGGCAAGCTGCCCTATCGCAGCCTCCAGTTCCGCCACGAGACGCATGACGTCGCGCAGTTCCAGCCGGTCGCGGTCGTCAACTATCCGGATGAGACCGTGCCGCAGACGCGCATCACCGAATACAAGCACCTCACCGGCCAGCTCCACGCGAAGACCAGCATCAGCTACGAATTCCCGAGCGCGGAGGGCGACCCGTATTACCCGATCCCCCGCCCCGAGAACCAGGCGCTGTTCAAACGCTACGAGGCGCTAGCGGATGCGGAGGAAGGCGTGACATTCGTCGGCCGGCTCGCAACGTATCGCTACTACAATATGGACCAGGTCGTCGGCCAAGCGCTCGCCACCTATCGCCGCATGGTCGCGAAGTCCGCGGTTCTCGAGACCCCCGTGATGGCCGCCGAATGACCCGCATCTGCCTGCTGACCGACAGCCTCGCCCCGTCCGGCGTCGGCGCGCACATGATGACCCTCGCCGAAGGATTGGGCGGAGACGAGATCGTCGTCGCCGCGCGTCCCGGCACCGGCCTGCTCGAACACGCCGCCGCCAGGGGTTATGCAGTCAAGGCGCTCGACGACGATGCAGGCCTCGCGCGATGGCTTGACCGCGCAGCGCCCGACATCGTCCACGTCCATGCCGGCATCGGCTGGGAAGGCCACGCCGCCGTCCGCGCCGCGCACGCGGCTGGCGTCCCCGTGATCCGCACCGAACACCTCCCCTACCTCCTCACCGACACCGCCCAGCGCGACGAACACCGCGACACCTCGGCCGCGCTTGCACGCCTGATCTGCGTCTCGGACGCAGTCGGCGACAGCCACCGCGCAGCCGGTATCGATCCAGCACTCGTCGCGACGATCCACAACGGCGTCGGCGCGCACAAACCCTCGCGCTCCCGCGAAGCCCTCCGCAGCGAATGGGGCGTCGACAATGCCCCCGTCCTGCTCATGGTCGCGCGCTTCGCCGAGCAAAAGGGCCACGCGCTCCTGCTCGACGCGCTACCGGCTATCCGCGACGCCCACCCGGACGTGATCGTGCTTCTTGCCGGCGAAGGCCCCTCCTTACCCAGACCGCACGCGCGATCGCTGCGAAGGGCTTGGCCGGCACCGTCCGCATGCTCGGCACCCGCAGCGACGTCGCCGACCTGATGACGCTCGCCGACCTGCTAGTCCTCCCGTCGGCGTTCGAAGGCCTGCCGCTGGTCGCGCTCGAAGCGATGGCCGCCGGGCTCCCCGTCGTCGCCACCGTCGCCCCCGGCAATGCCGAAGCAATCGAGGACGGCGTCACCGGTCGCCTGACCGCCGCTGACCCGGCTAGTTTCGCCGATGCGATCGTCACGCTGCTCGCTGACCGCGACAGCCTGAAAACGATGGCCAGCGCGTCGATCGAACGCCAGCAAGACCTATTCTCGGCCGATCGCATGATCGCCGACACACGCGCGGTCTACGACGCCGTGCAGGACCAGACCAAACACACAAAGGGAGACGGCGTGGAGCGGACACGGATCGGGTTCATCGGTGCAGGCGGCATCGCCAACCGCCATTTCGGCGTACTGGAGCAGTTCGACGACGTCGCGATCGTCGCGGTCGCCGACGTCGACATGGCCCGCGCGATCGAAGCCGCCGCCCGCTTCGGTGCGCGCGCGTTCGACGATGCCGCGGCGATGCTGGCCGCAGTCGAACTCGACGCGCTCTACATCTGCGTGCCCCCTTCGCGCACGGCGAACCCGAACGCCTCGCGATCGAACACGAGTTGCCGTTCTTCGTCGAAAAGCCCGTCGCGCTAGACCTCGGCACCGCGGAGGACGTCGCAGCCGCAGTCGACCGGCTCGGCCTGGTCACCGCGGTCGGCTATCACTGGCGCTATCTCGATACCGTGGACGAGGTGAAGGCGCTCCTCTCGGCAACCCCCGCCCGCCTCCTGTCCGGCTATTGGCTAGACTCCACACCGCCGCCGCGCTGGTGGTGGAAGAAGGACGCATCGGGCGGCCAGATGCTCGAACAAACGACACACTTGGTCGACCTAGCGCGCTATCTCGTCGGCGACGTCGTCCGCGTTTACGGCCAGTCGGGCCATGTCGACCGCGCCGCCTTCCCCGGCCTCGACGTCGCCACCACCAGCACCGCGATGCTCACCTTCGCCAGCGGCGCGATCGCCAACTTCGCGTCGACCTGCCTGCTCAACTGGAACCACCGCGTCGGCCTGCATTTGTTCGGCGAAGGCCTCGCGATCGAACTCACCGACCGCGACGTGATGATCGACATCGGCCGCGGCCGCCCGGTCCGCGGCACCGGCAGCGATCCGGTCGTGCTGGAGGATCGCGACTTCATCGACGCGGTCCGCGGGGGCGAGAACCGGATCCGCTGCCCCTACCCTGCCGCGCTCGAAACGCTCCGCCTGGCGCTGGCGATCGAACGCTCCGCCGTCGAAGGGCGCGCGATCGACGTCCGCGAGCGGGAGGTGATCCATGTCTGAGTGGCGCCACGTCCGCTCGCTTGGCGTCGAACGTCCCGGCCAGGCCTATTTCTTCGGCTATGACGAGGCGCCCCCAGGTGACGGGCAGGTTCGCCTCGACCTGCTCTACACCGGGTTCTCCGCCGGGACCGAACTCACCTTCGTCAAGAACAGCAACCCGTATCTCCACTCACGCTGGGACGCAGGGCGCGGCGTGTTCGTCCCCGGCGAACCGAGCGCGCACTATCCGGTGCCGTTCCTCGGCTACATGGAATGCGCGCGCGTCAGCGACAGCCGGGTCGACGATTTCGCGAACGGCGACGTCGTCGGCACCGTCTTCGGCCACAAGACCGGCCACACCGCAGACCCGTTCAACGACCTGCTGACCAAGCTCCCGCCCGAGCTCGATCCGATCCTCGGCATCTATATCGGCCAGATGGGTCCGATCGCCGCCAACGGCATTCTCCATGCGGATGCCGAACTACTGGGACCCAACGTCGTCAACCTCGGTGACGGCATCCGCGGCCGCCCCGCTTTGGTGATCGGCGCAGGCATCGTCGGCATGCTCACCGCCCTGTTCGCGCAAGCCGCCGGCGCCAGCGAGGTCGTGATCGCCGACCCTCCCCTTCCGCCGCCTGCGCGCCGAATGCCTCGGCATCACCGCGATGACCGAGGATCAGGCCTGGGCGTATGCCAAGGCACGCTGGATCCACGGCGGCGGCGATCGCGGCGCGGACGTCGTGTTCCAGACCCGTGCCGACGCCGCCAGCCTCCACGCCGCGATGCGCGCGCTGAGGCCGCAGGGCACGGTGATCGACCTCGCTTTCTACCAGGGCGGCGCCGACCGGCTCCGGCTCGGCGAGGAATTCCACCACAACGGCCTCAACCTCCGCTGCGCGCAGATCAACCGCGTCCCCCGCGGCCTTGGCTTCCAATGGGACCGCCGCCGCCTAGCCAACGAAACGGTCAAGCTGCTGCTCGCCCGCGGCCCCGAGATCCGCGCGCAACTCATCACGCACGTCGTGCCCTATGACGACGCCCCCAAGTTCATCGCAAAGCTGGTCGGCGAGCGCCCCGAATTCCTCCAGATCGTCTTCAAGGTCGGCGATTGAGCACCGCACTCACTGCCGACGCCCGCCCGATCCGCATCCTGTTCGTCTTCGCCTGGCTCGTCGTCGGCGGCGAGGAGACGGAGGTGCGCCTGCTCGCCCAGGCGCTCGACCCGACACGCTACCGGATCGAGGTCGTCGCCTGCTTCCGAAAAGACGGCATGCCCGAGCAGACGCACGCGCAGTTGGAAGCGATCGGCGTGCCCGTAGATCGCACACCCTACGCGCTCGGCTTCGACGAGACCGTCGCCTACCTCGCGAGCAAGCTGCCCGCGTACGACGTCGTCGTCTCGTGCCAGAACGTCGCGGACATCTATCCCGCGCTCGAACGCATGCACCTTCGCCCGCCGCTGATCGAGCATGGCGGCCTCGTCTCCGAAGCACTCGCCGGCCCCAAGCATTTCACCACGCGCTATGTCGGCGTCTGCGCCTCGATCCGCGACGCCGCCGCGAGCCGCATGCCCGGCCGCGAGCACGACGCGATCGAGATCCCGTCGATGGTCAACACGCGCGCCTTCGACCCCGTGCGCCGCGCCCCCATCCGTGCGACGCTAGGGATTGCCGAAGACGTACCGTTGATCGGCTGGCTAGGCCGGCTCGACCCGAAGAAACGCGTCGAGGACTTCATCGAAGCCGCCGCGCTCGTCCACGCCAACCACCCCCGCGCCCGCTTCGTAGTGATCGGCGGACCGGACGCCTTCATCCCCGAATACGCAGTAGCGCTCCGAAACCGCGCGCATGCGCTCGGCCTCGACACCGCCCTGACCCTCCTCGGCGACCGCGACGACGTGCCCGACCTGCTCGCCGCGCTCGACATCTTCGTCTGGCTCTCGCGCGGCGAAGGCATGCCGCACGTCATCGCCGAAGCCGGCGCCGCACGCCTCCCCGTCATAGCAACGCGCGACAACGGCTCCGAACAACAGATCGTCGACGGGGTGAGCGGCCTGTTCGTGCCCCATGAAGACCCGCCCGCGGTGGCTACCGCGATCACGAAACTCATCGAAGAACCGGCACTCCGAACCTGCCTCGGCACCGCCCTCCGCGCCAAGGTCGACAGCGAGTACGCCGTCGCCGCCGTCGTCCCCCGCTGGGAAGCCCTGTTCGCCGAAGTCCTGTCAAACCGACCGCCTCTTCCTCGCCCAACCGGCCTGTTCCGGAGCTTCCTGCAAGGCGGCTTCGAATCCTCCACGCACCGCCGCGCGCACGACCGCAAGCGCGTCGATGTCATCGCCGCCAGCCATCACGACACCCTCGCCGCCCACGATTACAGCGAACTTGCCAAGCTCGGCATCCTGACGGTCCGCGACGGCCTGCGCTGGCATCTGATCGAGCGCGAACCCGGCATCTACGACTGGTCCAGCCTCGATCGCCAGCTAGACGCCGCCAAGGCGATCGGCACCGAAGTCATCTGGGACCTGCTCCATTACGGCTGGCCCGACGACATCGACATCTGGACGCCCACCTTCGTCACCCGCTTCGCCGCCTTCGCCGCCGCCGCCGCGCGCCACATCGGCCCGGCCCCGGCTGGAGAGACCCGCTTCTACGCCCCGGTCAACGAGATTTCGTTCTTCGCCTGGGGCGGCGGCGACGCAGCCTATCTCAACCCGTTCGCCCGAGGCCGCGGCTACGAACTCAAGGTTCAACTCGCGCGCGTCGATCGCAGCGATGGAGGGGATCCTCGCGGTCGACCCCACCGCAAGGTTCGTCCACGCCGACCCGGTCATCAACGTCATCACCGACCCGGCCCGCCCGAACGACGCCCCCGCCGCCGAAGGCCACCGCCTCGCGCAATTCCAGGCCTGGGACATGATCGCGGGAAAAGCGTGGCCGCAGATCGGCGGCCGACCGGCGTTGCTCGATATCGTCGGTGTCAATTTCTACCACAACAACCAGTGGATCCACGGCGGCCCACCGCTGACGTACGATCACCCCCTCAGCCGCCCGCTCCACGCGATCCTAACCGACGCCTACGCCCGATACGGCCGACCGATCTTCATCGCGGAAACCGGCATCGAAGGCAGCGCCCGCCCGGCCTGGCTCCGGATGATCCTGCGCGAGGTGAAGATCGCCCAATCGCTCGGCGTACCCGTCGAGGGCGTGTGCCTCTACCCGATCCTAGACCACCCCGGCTGGGACGACGATCGCTACTGCCCCAACGGCCTCCTCGCCTGCTCGCCGATCGTAAGCAACCGTATCCCACATGCCGCACTCGCAGACGTCATTCGGACTCGGCCACTTTTAGTAAATCCAGAGAGTGCCTGAACTAAAGTACGCTCGTATCTTCAAGGCAAACCTTCAGCATGTTTAGGTTTTTCAGCAAAAATTCGAGTCTTGAGTAGCAGACTGCCGCCAGCTCTCTCGAAAGCATTTCAAATATACAATATTATCTAAGTCGACGCTGGGGTAGCTCAGCACAACTACTCATGTTTCAGATTAAGAGGTCATTCCTATATTTTGCGAAATTTCACTTAAGCTGGATTTTGAACTCGAACGTCGAGATAGGTCGCATCGACACCTGCGATGTTCTGAGGACGGCAGATCGTAATTCCAGTAGCGCGCCACCTTTCGAATCAGGTTTCAATTCCTTTTTCGTAAAAAATATTACTCGAGCGGCTTCGGCTGCCTTGAAAGCGGAAGCCTTCTCTCGCTTACCCACTCCAAAGCGACCGCTTCGCAACCCAGTGGGACGAGCGCTCAAGGCACCAAACGACGCGTAAACAAACGTCTATTTGTCTTTGAACGCTGGCTTAAAGTCTAACAGCGGACGGGGGCCTTCTACTAACAGCAGCCTGTTGGGCCCATGCGCCAAAGCCTGAACGAACGTCTGCTTACGATCATCGCCTTCCGTAAGCAGACAGGCCGCTTTCCACCAGGAACCGGCCCTTCGCTACCCTGCTCCACCTTCTGAACGAACGTCCGTTTACGCCGATCGCTTCCCGAAAGCGGCCATTCCGTTTTCCAGCAATTTTGAATGCGGACGGTCATGTTTCGTCACGGCGATCCGCCACACAATTGATATCCGCACGCCCGATCGATCAGACAAGGCTCCGTGTGCGTTGATACTCTTGGACGATGTGCCGCCACGACCGACTTCATTGCTTTGAACGGCGAAATTCCTGTAATCTTTCCTCCGCTTACCTTTTGTCCACTGCGTCCCGCCTCATGTTCCAATCGACGGCATCACCACCAGCGCGGCAGGCAAAGCATTGCCATGCCGTGTCAGTCGCGTGGAGGCTGCGGGTTACATCGAGATGCCACGGACAGGCACCACGGAGCCGGTCATCTCCATCGACGAATGGTTGCAGCTAGACGGTCTGGCTAATCAGCCCGACCACCGCATCGCGCGTTGATCCGTCGCGCGATGAGAACGTATTGTTCTCCATAGTCGCCTGCCTCGTCCAGACCGCCGATCTGTATGCTGGACCATCATTTCGGTTGGTTCATCACAACGATCGCCGAGCCGGAGCAACCAAGAAACGCGGATTGGGTCGGTGTCGGCATCAGCGATGACCCCGCCCCGCTCGAACGCACGGTGCAGAGATTGCATGAACGATCGGCGCCAAGATCAGAATGAGGCGCAGCGCAATTTGCCCCCCGCGACCGCAGCGAGGAGCGGGTGGCCGAACACAATCCTCCGATCTTCACGAACGATGTTTCCGTCTTCCGGGTGCCAGATGAACACCGCGGAGCGTGCAACCTCACCGCGCTCGATCCGGGACAATTGCGACGCGGAGACGCCGCTACGGCGGGCAAGCTCGGCGAGCGTCGAACCAAGCCGTCGGCGTCCCCATCGCAGAGAATCACAAAGATAAACTTGCTGACCATCTTGGGTGGTGTCGGGCATCCGGGGATGAGGCCCCGCGTTCGGTCCAACCTCCGCCACTTGTGCCCAGTCCAATTCAAAGATTGCCATCATTCGCTTGAGCGTCTCGGAACGGGGCCACGCTTTCCCGTTTTCGATCCGTGAAAACGCAACCCGACTGATCCCGACCTGCACCGCAAAAACCTTCGGCGCGATCGGCTCCCCCATTCCCGCCTCGCCTCGTCGATAGCTCCGTATGATCTCACCCAAATCGGCACGAAGCCCGCCAGAGCCTGCAGGCAGACGCATGCGGGGACGCGGACGTGCGCAAGACATTAAGGGCATTTACCGACTTTGTATCGTTGATGCACACTCGATAACGACCATCCCAAAACGTCAGCATGGTCGCTGTGCAAATCGAGTGGGTGGAAGACGAGAAGGCGCAGGAGGCGCTTGCCGATCTCGTCCGGCTGCTCGCGCATCAGGCAGCAAGAGAGGCTCATCGGGAAGCGCAGGATTCCCGGCGCCTCGAAGTTATGAAAGAGTAAGTCATGCTGACTCCCCTACCCCGCCGCATCGCGCTCTACGGCCGTCACTCGACTATCATGCAGACCGCGTCATCGAGCGCTGATCAGGTTGCGGCCTGCGCACCGGTGGTCGGCTTTCTGGGCGGAAAGGTCGTGGCAACCCAGCTTGATCCTCAGTTGTCAGGTTATCGCCGCAATCGTCCAGGATTGCAGCTGTTGCTGCGCGCAGCAGAAGCTGGTGAAATCGACATCATTGTCTGCAAGTCGCTCGACCGGCTAGCGCGTGATGCAGAAGACGTGGCTTGGCTGGGTAAGAAGCTCGCCTATCACCGCGCCCCAGCTCCACACGGTTAGCGAAGGCCATGTCGACGAGATCAAGTTCGCAGTGGCAGGGCTACTCGGATCGATCTTCCTGAAGCATCTCGTCGACAAGGCGTTGCTCAGCATGGAGGCCGCCGTGCTCGCGGGGCGGTTCGCGCCAGTGCGTGCGTATGGATACAAGCGGATGGTGCGGCTCGATGCGAACGGCGAGGTTCAACGCGGGCTGCTCGAAATTGACGACGCGCAGGCGGAGGTGATGGGTCGCATCTTCACATGGTTCGCCGCGGGGTTGTCCTCTATTCAGATCGCCACTCAGCTGAACGACGACGGCGTGCCGGGCCCCCGTGGTGGGAAGTGGAACGCCTCGACGATCCGAGGCGATCCCGCCAAACTCGTCGGCATCCTCAACAACCCGCTTTATGTGGGACGCCTAGTATGGGGGCGCCGGGAGTGGCGCAGGAACCCCGACAGCGAGAAGCGCGAACACCGCTATCGGCTCCGTGACCAGTCTGAGTGGGTAGAAGTTGCGGTCCCTGACTTGCGGATCATCGATGATACTTTATTCGACGCCGCGCGCGATGAAATCGAACGCCGGAAGCGCCCGGCAACGGCATCTTCGACGGTCGGCAGCAAGCGCGCAAAACATTTGCTGTCCGGGCTCATCCGCTGCGGTTGCTGCGGGGCAAACTATACGATCAGCGGGAAGGATTATTACCGCTGCCCTGGTCAGAAGGAGCGAGGCACGTGCGGTAATCGCGTTTCCGTGCGCAAGGAAACTCTGGAGGCCGCGACGCTGGCGGTTCTGCAGGAGCATCTGCTGACCGAAAACCATGTGCGCCTATTTATAGAAGAATTCGAGCACGAGATGCAGCGATTGGGCCGCCAGGACGCGGGCATGGAGCACGCAGCTCAACACCGCCTCAAGCAGGTCACTACTGAACTCGACAATCTGTACCAGAACTTGCTCGCCGGCATTGCCAGTCCGGTGCTCCGGGCGATGATCGCGGAGCGAGAGGCGGAGAAGGAGCGGCTGGCGGCACAAAGAGTTGCAACAATTACTGGGAAACCGATCGTAGTCTCCCTGCCCCACCCGGTGCTTGTGGACCGCTTCCGCAGCAAGGTCGCCTTGCTCCGCCAGTCGCTCGACGACGAAGCGATCCGAACCGAAGCAGCCGCAGTGCTTTCGGCACTCATCGAGAGCGTGACGATATTTCCCGACGAGCCGGGCGGCCCGGAGGCGGAGGTGGTGGCGAGGGTATCCGACTTGATGGCCTTCGCTACAAACGACAACGCCGCCCCGAGGGGCAGCGATTGTAGTTCTATAGCGGTGGTTGCGGGGAGGGTGTGTCTACGCGTTGCCTGGCAACCCGCAGCTGGCGCTCAAGCTCTATCATCGTCCCGATGCCGAACGCGAAGCCAAGATCCGTGACATCGTTCAGGCACAGCTTGGCGGAAGCTGCCCGCAGGTCGCCTTTCCGCTCGACCTCGTATCTTTTGGCGACGGGCGGTTTGCCGGCTTCATCATGCCGCGCGCCACCGGCCACCACCCTATCCATGAATTGATCGCACCCCGCTCCAGGCGCCAAATGTTTCCGGACGCCGACTGGCGCTTCCTGGTGCGGGTGGCGCATAACGTCACCCGCATCGTCGCTGGCGTTCACGGCGCCGGGGTCGTCATTGGCGACATCAACAGTGCCGGGTTTCTGGTGTCACGCGACGCACTGGTCACCCTGATCGACGCGGACAGCTTCCAGGTCGGCACCCATCGCTGCCGGGTCGGCATGCCCGAATATACGCCGCCCGAAATTCAGGGTACGCGCTTTGAGGTCATCGACAGAACCGCCGATCACGACGGCTTCGGCCTCGCTGTCCTCCTTTTCCAGATTCTGGCGCTCGGACGACATCCTTACGCCGGCGTTCTGCCGGGACGCCCGCTTGCCATCGATGCCGCCATCGCCAAGGGCCGGTTCGCCTATTCCCTGATCCGGGAGGTAGGCACCTCGCCACCGCCTGGCACGCTACGCCTGACGGACCTACCGGCCGGGATAAGGCTGCTGTTCGAGCGCGCTTTCGCGCCTCGCGGCGGGGCTCGCCCGACGGCGCAAGAATGGACCTGGGAGTTGGCCCTGCTCGAGGGCAGTCTGGCGTCCTGTCCCAACAGGTTGCATCACGCGATCAGCAGCTTGGCGTTGCCCTGCCCGTGGTGCCGCATCGAGCAGCTGGCCGGCCATACGATCTTTCCAGCGCCCGCCGCGCTACCGGCCAAAGCCCGCCCCGTCCAGACCGTACTCGATCAGGATGTCGCTAGGGCCCTTCGCCGTGCTAAGCCGTTCATCGGCGAGAAGGTTGTACCGCTATGGCGCATGCCGAACATTGCGCCTAGTCCGGCAGCCACGCACGTTCAGCCCGTGCCAGGGAACAGGCAGCAAGCTTTTGCCCAATCCCTGTGGTCGATCACCGGCATACCCTCGAAATACCGGCCGTTCGTGGAACGCTTCGCCGGAGCGCATATCGCCGCCATCCGCGCGCTGACGAGCTGGAGGACGCAAATCGGTGTCTGGAAAGCCCGGACGGCCGCCGACCTGTTGCGGCAGGATCTGCTCGACCTCCACCCGGTCATGGCATCCCTGCCGATTCGGCTTGCCCAGGCAGAGGCGAGATGTCTCGCCCAGGCCACCAGGCAGATCATGGCAACTTACACCATCGCAGATGCGCGCCTGCCGGGGATCGGTACGGCGCTGATCGGTCAGCTTGCCACCCGGTGCATATGCAGTGCCGCCGACATCGATCGCGCTGCCCTGAAGGCGATCCTAGGACTGGGAGAAACCCGCATCGTCACCCTGCTGTTCTGGCGGGACGCCCTCGCCGTGCATGTAGAGCGCACAGCCCGGCACGATGGTTTGGCAATCGCAGCGGCGCTGGCCCGCGAAAAGGCGCGCCTCGACCGGAACCTGACGGATGCCGAAGCATCGATCCGCCGCAGGATCGACTACCTTGCCGCGCGAACGGACGCGGTGCGGACCCTTGCTGCCGTCGTCGATCCCGCCGTCGAGGCCGCAATAAGAGAGCGCGATCAGGCAGCAGCGGACCTGGCCTGGCTCGGCATCGACACCAACGATGCGGTTGCTGCCGTTGCGTCGTCCACCGCGTCTACGTCGCATTCTCGCGTTGCAACCAAAGCGAATTCCAAATCTGGTAACTCCAAGTCCTCCAAGACCAAAGTTGGCAAGGCGTGCCCTAAATGCGGGGCACCCATGATCAAACGTTGGTCCGCATCCGCCGGGAGCGGCGGAAAACTTCTAGGATGCACAAAATACCCGCAATGCAACGGATCCCGCATGACCGGCAGGAAATCCTCTCGACCCTGACGCCGTTTGACGTGCTCCCCGTTTTCAGGCCGCTGATAACTGAGCTTCAATGTCCATATGCCCTTGGCGGGGGCGGTTCTTAAACTCGGCGGGTGCCAACCCGCCAAGGCTGCTGTGCGGACGCACTGTATTGTAGTCCGTCCGCCATGCCTCAATGATCCGACTTGCCGCAGCCAGCGACGGGAACATGTGCTCGTTCAGACACTCGTCGCGCAAGCGACCGTTAAAGCTTTCGACGAACCCGTTCTGCTGCGGCTCACCCGGCGCGATGTCATGCCACTCAACCCCGGTGTCCTGGCACCAGGCGAGGACGGTGTGGCTGGTCAGCTCGGTCCCATTGTCACTGACCACCATGCACGGCAGCCTGCGACGTTCGCCGATGGCGCTCAGCTCACGAACCACCCGCCGACCGGACAGCGAGGTATCGACGATGCAGGCTAGGCATTTCCGGCTGTAATCGTAGATGACGTTAAACAAGGGGAACTTCCGGCCGCAGGCCAATGCGTCCGACACGAAGTTGAGCAACCAGCGTTGGTTGGGCTTCTGGCCTTGCGGTGCCATAGGAACGATCGAAAGAGCCCCCATCTACCGAGTTATGACTAATACCATTCTTCATCTCGGGCTGATGGAAGACGGCGAAATCGAGCTTGATCTGGCCGCCCTAGAACTCGCTGCCCTCGATCATCCCGATATCGATCTCGATGAATATGTCGACGAGCTCACCGACATAGAGATAGCCCTACGCGCTGCTGACGGCGATGCAGTAAGCAGCGTCGCTCAGGCCCAGGCTCTGAGCAGCGTGATGGTTGAAGAGTTCGGATTCTCCGGCGACCGTATGCACTACGACGATCCCCAGAATGCGGACCTGATCGCTGTCGTCGATCGACGGCTCGGGCTGCCGATCAGTCTGTCGATCCTCTATGTGGCAGTGGCGCGCCGCTTGGGTTGGTCGGCGATGCCGCTCAATACCCCCGGCCACGTCCTGGTCCGTCTCGGCGACGCATCGGATGCGCTGATCATCGATCCCTTCAATGATGGTCGCATCGTTGCCCCTGAACAGGTGCAAGCGTTGCTGGAGCAGATGACAGGCCAAGCCCAGTTTTCCGACGGCATGCTTCCCCTGTCGAGATCGATCGGCGCTCGTTCGACTGCTGCTTAACCAGGCGACCCGTGCCGATCAGACTGGCGATCCCGCGCGCGCTGGTCCTGTATGACCGCATGACGATCGTGGCGCCGGCGCACGCCCATGGTTGGTGGGAGCGAGCCAGACTTCAGCTGGTCACAGGCGATGTAGCCGGCGCCCGCAGCAGTCTTAGCGCGATGCTGGAAATTACCCGGGACGACGATCTGCGCCTGCAGGTATCTGCAGCGCTCGACGCCCTTCCCCGGCCAACGTCGTCTTGAAAGTCGGGGCGGACTGGCTCTCGCTGTGACGGCTTATCCCAAGCGGGTCCATCGTCGCTCATGCCAGGCCCGGGACTGAATCGCGTCTCCGAACCGCCAGAACCGGGTTTCCCGCGTGTGGGGACCTGCACGAACGAGCGTCCAGCATTCGCCTGTTGGCAGCTCGACGATGCGGTGAATGTGTCCGGCGTCGACATGATAGGTTTCGCCGGGAAGCCGGCGAACGAGTTCGCTGTGCCAACTGCCGTTAGGATCCAGGTGGAACACTTCTTCGACATAGCCACCATCGAGGATCTCGGTGTCGAAACTCCAGGGATGATCATGCGGCGTCACGTGCGGCTCTTCCATCTCGAACCGGTGCAGTGCGCGTCCGTCATCAAGATGGTATTTGGTAAACGCCCGCGACAGTCGCTCAACGCTGACGATCCGCGTGCCTTCCGGAACGCGAGCAACGGCCGCTCGCGGTAGTCTCATACTCACGGTTCAGACACCTCTTCATAACAGCCTGCGCGGCGCAGCTGGCGGACAATACCGTTGAACGCCGCGGTGACACCCTGGGCGCGTCCGATCTCGTTCGTCTGCGATCCCGAATCCCAGTAGAGAGCGAGCGGCCATTTCTCGGGGCAATGCGGCAGCAGGCAGCGGAGTGCCAAGCGAATCTCAGGCACGTCAACGCGGGCTTCAGAACAGCGCGACACGCCACAGCGCAGAATATGTACAGACAGCGCGATCACGACGCGCTGATGCCTCGGCAGCTTGGACATAGGATCAGTGGAAGTCGTGCGACTTGAACCGAACGACCTCCTCCGGATCCATGCCGTCCGCATGTGGCGGCCAGTATTGGTTGCGTGCCTCAGGCTTCCAGCCCTTGTCACCGCGATCGGGTGAGCCTGGATGCTGGCCAGCATCACCGCGGCCAGTCCGATGCGGAAACGACATGTCGCCAACCCGGTGCAGCAGGTCGCCGTGATCGATGATCCGGTCGCAGATCACGTGGATGATCTCGCCTTCCTTCTGGATCCTGCCTTTCAGGCCGACCATCGAGGCGGACATGATCGTGCGGCGCTGCGCCTCAAAGCGATCAGGCCACAGGATGCCGTTGGCGATCCCGGTCTCATCTTCGATCGTGATGAACAGCACGCCCTTGGCTGACCCCGGCTTCTGACGAACGAGAACGATGCCTGCGACCTCGACGTGACGGCCGTCGCGAACGTTCGCGAGGTCAGCGCATTTGGTAACGCCACGCCTGGCCAGTCCGTCGCGCACAAAGGTCAGCGGATGGGCGCGGAGCGACAGCTGCAGCGCACGGTAGTCCTCGATGACCTCACGGCCATCAGTCAACGGCCGCAACTCAACGTCCGGCTCGATGCCTTCTGCGCTGAACGTCTCGGCCACGCGGTCGGCCGCGGCGAATAGCGGCAGCGGTGCGTCGCCAAGGCCCTCACCTTCCAAAGCCCCTGGCGGCGATCGACGCTGAAGCTGTGGAACGCGTCGCCGTCAGCCAGCTTCTCGATCGCGGCGCGCGGCACCCCGATCGTCGCCACACGTCCTCCACGCTCTCGAAAGCCGTCAACTCACGCGCGCCAACGATCTTCGCGCCATCCGCGTTCGACAGGCCACGGATCTGCCGCAACCCAAGTCGGACAGCCAGATAGCGCCCGCCATACGGTTCCAACGTACAGTCCCAGCGGCTCGCGTTGACGCAAGGTGGCCGCACCACGACGCCATGGTCGCGTGCGTCGCGAACGATCTGTGCCGGCGCGTAGAAGCCCATCGGCTGCGCGTTCATCAGTGCCGCGCAGAACACATCGGGGTGATGATGCTTCATCCACGACGAAGCGTAGGAAATCTTGGCGAAGGAGGCGGCGTGGCTTTCCGGGAAGCCGTACGAGCCGAAACCTTCAAGCTGGCGGAAGGTGCGTTCGGCGAACTCACGCGGGTAACCGCGCTCGACCATGCCCCCGATCAGCTTTTCGCTGAAGTGCGACACGCCGCCCGTGAACTTGAACGTCGCCATCGCGCGGCGCAGCTGATCCGCTTCGGCCGGCGTGAACCCGGCGCCGACGATCGCGACCTTCATGGCCTGCTCCTGGAACAGCGGCACGCCCAGCGTCTTTTCCAGCACAGCGCGCAATTCCGGCCGCGGATACTCCGGCTTCTCCAGTCCTTCGCGCCGGCGCAGATAGGGATGGACCATGTCGCCCTGGATTGGCCCCGGCCGCACGATCGCGACCTGGATGACGAGGTCGTAGAAGCGCCGTGGCTTCATGCGCGGCAGCATCGACATCTGTGCGCGGCTTTCGATCTGGAAGGTGCCGAGCGTATCAGCCTTCGAGATCATCGCGTAGACGTCGGGATCATCGTCCTGCAGGTCCGCCAAGCCGACCCTCAGCCCCTTGTCCGCCTCGAGCATATTGAACGCGCGGTTCATGCAGCCGAGCATGCCAAGCCCCAGCACGTCGACCTTCATGAACTTCAATGCGTCGATGTCGTCCTTGTCCCACTCGATGATCTGACGATCGTCCATCGCGGCGGGCTCGATCGGCACCAAGTCATCGAGGCGGTCATGGGTGAGGACAAAGCCGCCCGGGTGCTGGCTCATGTGACGGGGCACACCGATCAGCTTGCGCGCCAGCTCCAGCGTCAGGCGCAACCGGCGATCGCCGATATCGAGATTGAGTTCTTCGACCTGCTTCTCGCCCACGCCTTCGGCTGACCAGCCCCAGACCAGCCCCGCCAGTGACGATGTGAGGTCTTCCGGCAGGCCGAGCGCCTTGCCGACGTCGCGGACCGCGCCGCGGGCCCGGTAGCGTGTGACCACCGCGGTCAACGCTGCATGATTGCGGCCATAGGTCTCGTAGATCCACTGGATGATCTCTTCGCGGCGCTCATGCTCGAAGTCGACGTCGATATCCGGAGGCTCACGGCGTTCGCCGGACACGAACCGTTCGAACAGCAACTCATGCTTGATCGGGTCGATCGAGGTAACGCCGAGCACGAAGCAGACGCAGGAATTTGCGGCTGAGCCCCGCCCCTGGCACAGGATCCCCGCCTGCGCGCCTCGCGCACGATCGCGTAGACCGTGAGGAAATACGGGGCGTAGCCAAGCTCGCCGATCAGCCGCATTTCATGGGTTATCTGGTCGGTATAGGCTTGCGGAACGTCGCCTTCGAACAGCCGCTCGACCGCTTCGTTTGCGAGTTTTTGAAGCGCCTCCTGCGCCGTCAGGCCATCGATCAGCTTCTCATGCGGGTATTGATACTGAAGTTCGCTGAGATCGAAGGTGCAGATCCGCGCGATGTCGACGCTCGCCTGCAATGCGTCGGGATAGGCGCGGAAGCGCCGGACCATTTCGTCCGGTGATTTGAGCGCACGATCTGCGTTGACCTCGCGGCGGTAACCAAGCTCGTCGACGGTGCATTTCTCGCGCACCGCGGTCACTACGTCCTGCAGCAGCCGCGCGTCAGGTGCATGGTAGAGCACGTCTCCAGTGACGACCGCGCGCACGCCGACACCGCCTGCTTGGCGCGCCAGCGCATCAATGCGGACCGCGTCCCCCGGGCGACGACGCTGGAACAGCGCCATGTAGCCGCGACGCCCGTAGATCGCCTTCAGATCGGCCAAGGCAGCAAGGTTCTCCTCGTCCGCCTCATGTGGCAGCAGGATCGCGATGATCCCATCTGACCATGGCTCCAGGTCGTGCCAGTGCAGCAGACAACCACCCTTCCCTGCCCGCTTCTTGCCGACGGTCAGCAGTCTCGTGATCCGCGACCAGGCCGGACGGTTGGTGGGATAGAGCAGCAGTCGCCGGCCGCAGGATAGATCGACACGCGTGCCTGCGATCGAGCGGACGCCGGTCGCTTTCTGCGCCTCCCACGCCCGCACGACGCCGGCGACGGTGCCGATGTCGCTGACCCCGATCGCTGGATAGCCGAGCAGCGCCGCAGCCGCGAACAGTTCGTCGGGACTGGACGCGCCGCGCAGCAGCGAAAAGTGCGTCAGCACCTGAAGCTCGACATAGTGGGTCATCCGAAGACCCCGTGCATCCACCAGCTGAGATCGCCGGTGTCGTTCTCGAAGCCGTCACCCCTGCGGAAGACCCAGTAACGACCTCCTGCCTCATCCTCGACACGGTAATAGTCGCGGACTGCCCACACCTCGGCATCGCGCCGCCACCATTCGCCGTGGACACGCTCCGGTCCGTCGCCGGCAACGACCTTGTACGTCTTGCCCCTCCACTCGAACCGTTTCGGCGGTTGGTCAGGCATCAGCGCCATGACCCGGTACAGTGGCTCCGGATGCCCGAAGAGACGGATCGGGCGTTGCCAACTGGGCCAGTCTCCCGGCACCACGTTTGGATCGGAGCGTACAACGGCACGCTCCGGCACATGGCTTTCGACAGGCGCCATGCGGAAGACGGCGTGCCCCCCGATCCGTCCGGCGATCAGGTCGACCAGCCGGGACGGATCGCGCACCAATGTCTCACCGGCAAGGACAGCGCCAAGGTCGACCGCATCGAGCGGTTCTGTGTGCGGAGCGACCAGCCAGAATTGCTCAAGTCCCATGCCTGGGTCGATGCGCTCGATGCGCAGCTTCAGCAGCCGCAGGAGATGCGAGACCTCGCGGGTCGGCCGGGAGGTGCCGACCGCAACAATTTGCTCACTTCCGTCGACGCACAGGCCGGTCAGGCGCAACGATCTGGCACCAAGCCCCTTTGCCTGCAGCAGCTCCGCAAGGGCGCGCAGGAGGTCGCCCATGACCTGCTCGATCGCCTCGGCGGTACTGATCGGCTCCAGCAAGCGCCGCTCGACGGCCGGCACCTCCGCATCCTCGCGCGGGGTGATCGGCTCTCCCATCCCACCCAGGGCCTGATCGAGGCGCGTGATGGCGGCCAAGCCAAGCCGTCGAGCCAGCGGCCCGCGCGACTGGCAAGAGATCCGCAATCCGCTCGAAGCCAAATTTGCGCGCCGCAGTGAGCGCCGTTGGTGCCAGGCGCAGAGCGGCTACCGGCAATGGGCTCAGCGCCTCGACTGTCCGGCGTGGTTCGACGCAGGTCAGATCGTCCCTTCCGAAACGGGCCAGCGCGTGCGCAGCGCCTGGTGTGTCGGCTACCGCAATACGGGCTGTGAAGCCGGCGCGACGACAGAAGGCGAGCAGGCGACGGCAGAACTGCTCCTCCCCGCCATGGAGATGATCGCAGCCGGCAAGGTCGATCCAGAGCCCATCGGCTGGCGTCACTGCCGCGATCGGCGACCAGCGCCGGACCGCCAGTAGCGCTAGGCGATCGAGTAGCGCCGCGTCGGCTTCAGGCTCGGCCGGCCGGAAGTCGAGATCCGACACTAGCGCGCGTGCATGGGTGGCGGCCATCCCAGGATGGATGCCGAGCGCTTGGGCACCGGTGCAAGCATGAACGACCTCTTCGCGCCGTCCGACCTTGCCGATCAGCGCAAGCGGCGCCTGCTCAATTGGCGGCGCTACAGGCGCAAGGGCGCGTAGAGCGGGTGCTGCAGCTTTGTACGGATGGCTTGCCGCCTCCGATTGCCGACCAAGCTCCCGCATGGGCGGCTTGGCATGCATTGGCAGCGCAGCGATCTGCGTTTCAACGTCCCCGCGTGGTTGCACACCGTCTCGCGCCGAGCGAGCGCCAGGACGCCAACCGCCGCCCCGCGGTACCGAACAGGCACCCGGATCGTCGTCGACCGGTAGTTGGAGGGCTGGCCGTTCAGGCAGCCGCGTAGCGGGCCGTTCCAACCGTCTCAGCCGCTCGATGGCCAAGTTCGGCAGGAACAGCGAGACGACCCGTCTCATCGCTGCCCTCCACTATCAGGGAAAAGCCTTCACCGCCGCGTTGCCGCGCCAGTTCGACCAACCATCTCGCTCGTCCTACACCCGCGATCTCCAACCGCGCTGAAGGCGCGGAGCCGATCCGCCAGCGTGTCCACGCAGCGGAAGGTTCGGAAAATGGATCCTGGTCACGGCCGCGTCGATGACGAAGGAGCAGCACCGGCATGTCGGCTTCAGCTGCCACCAACTGAAGACGGCGGGTTGCGACCATCGACACCTTGCTCGCCTCTGCGACGATCGCTGATGGCGTCCCGTCGCGTACCGCGTCCTCGATCACAGCTAGCAACGCCGCGTCGTCGTATGGCTGAGCGTAGATGACATTTGAGGAAGAAAGACCTGCCTGAGCCAACGCCGGCGCGTAGAGATCGGTGCGGCACGTAGCCCACAAGACAGGACCGTCGGCATTTCCAGCTTCGCGCGCTGCAATGCCGGCAAGGAACAACGTGGTTGCCGCATCGTCTACCAGCGATGCGCTGCGTGCCGTCGCCTCGTGAAGCGCGCCGGCACGCAGGCCCCTGGCCCCAAGCCGTCCGTCGATCGCAGCCACGCCGAACGGCATGATGCGGTAGTCGGCCACTGGCGTAGCGATCGTACGCAGATGCGCGATACTTTGGGATAGGGACTCGTGGGCGACGGATGACATAGTGGCTAGACTCTACTCGTTCCCTTTATGTTCCTTTACCGCCCGGCGTTGGTCAACGAGTTTATATTGGCAGTTCGGACTCTTTGCGCTTGACCGCGGCTGAGCGCCACACGGAACGGGTGCGCAACGAACCGTAAACATAGTGGAACGAATTCGCTTTCGTTCCGGACGCGACTGACTCATAGAATCGTCATGCCGATCCGCCCCGAAAACCGCTGGCTCTACCCGATCGACTGGCTGCAGCTGTCTCAGACGGTCCGGTTCGATCGTGCCGGAGCCAAGTGCGAGGATGCGGTCGACCGCATCTGCGCCGTGTGGTCCATCTTGGCGACGGACGCTGGTGGGATGCCGATGTCCGGTGCTGGCGGTCGGACCGCGGCAAGCGTATTTCCATGAAAGCCGGGTTTGTGCTGGCGTCGGTCCGCGTGACCTATGTCGTCCTGGCCTGCGCGCATCTCGATCATGATCCGGGCAACAGCGCGCCTTCGAACCTCAAGGCGCTATGTCAGCGTTGCCACATGATCCACGATGCGGCCGAGCACCGCTGGCAGCGCTGGTGGAATGTCTTTCGGCTCCGGGCGATCCGCGATCTTTACGAAGATCCCCGCGTCACGCGCGAACGCATCGCTAGCCGTTAGAGATCGATATTTCGAGCGCGCATCGCTCCGGCCGCTAAATCGGCGATCGGCCCCTACCCTGAGGTGGCCTCATAGACCTCGGCAATATCGTGATCGGCGAGCTTGTCCACATCAGCCGCACAGCCGCGACGCTTGTGTCGTCCAGTACGGTCTTTGTCTCGTCGTTCGCCATGGCTAAGGTCCCGCCGGTGTTTCCAATGGAGAACGAATAGCATGAACGTAAGTGAACTGGCCAAGGGCGTCGCTGAGGCGACCGGTTCGAACGAAGCTGATGCGAAGAAGGCGATCACCGCCGTATTTGACCAGATCGCGGCCGCAGCCGTGAAAGGTGAGGAAGTCTCGATCCCAGGGTTCGGCAAGTTCACCGTTAAGGATCGGCCGGAGCGCGAAGGCCGTAACCCCGGTACCGGTGAGGCGATCACGATCGCGGCCTCGAAGAAGGTTGCGTTCACAGCCGCCAAGGGGCTGAAGGACAAGATGTAAGACGTGTGCGCCGGCGAGCGGTCTCGTCGGCGCCAACCCGAGGAACAGACCCGTGTGCAACCGGTATCGTATGACCGCAAAGAGGTCGACCTTGCAGTCACCTTCGGTATTCGACCTTATGAAAAGGACGAGGAATACACCGTCGGTGACATCTTCCCGACCGGCAAGAAGACCCCGTTCTACGGCAAGGTGATCGTGCAGGACGGCGCCGAACGGAAGCTCGAGCGGATGGAATGGGGCGTACCAACGCAGGTCCCTAGCGTGCGCGACCCTGCGGTTAAGCTAACGAAGTACGTGACGAACGTGCGGAACCTGAACTCCAGCTTCTGGCGATCGATGCTGACGACACCCGCGCGGCGCTGTCTCGTTCCGGTCACCGCCTTTTCTGAATATGGGTTGGCGCCCGGCGAAGACGGCAAGAAGCCGCTGCACTGGTTTGACGTGCCCAGCCGCTCGGTCTTCGCCTTTGCAGGCATCTGGCGTCCGACAGAGCGTGGCAACGCCTACGGCTTCCTGACGACGGAGCCGAACACGATCGTGGCCCCCATCCACCCCAAGGCCATGCCGGTCATCCTACACGACGAGGATTACGACCGTTGGCTGACCGCCCCCTGGGACGATCTGAAGGACGTGGTTGCGCCCTACCCCTCGCAGTTGATGCGGGTTGAAGGCTTGGTCACAGCGGACGCGGACCATGCCCGATCGCCTGTGCTATTCTAGCTTTTGAACCCTGTAAGGTGACTGACAATGACAGAAGCGACATGGGGCAAAAGCGCCAAAACCCCGGACATTAACTGGTGGATGAGCGCGTCGTTGAAAACGTGCCCCGCGGTGACACCGATATCGCCGAAGTGACGAACCTAGAGTGAGCCGTGTGGGATTGGGTTAGGCTGGACCCTAAACATAGGGAAGCGGCGACCTTGACCACGGATCATGCCGTTCAGATCGAAGGGGTTTCCAGTACGACGTTCACTGGTGAAGCTATCGCAGCCCTAGCCGAGCATTTGCCATCCACTCCAACCGTAGAGGAGTAATTACTATGGTGAAATCCAGCGTCCGGTTCGAGCGCGGCGATAGATATTGAGTCGCCGAGCGTGATAGCATCGGCCTCACCGGCACGACCGACTTTGGTCCCGTCGAGTTTCTGATCACCAGCGAAGCGTTGGCCGAAATGCTGAACCCAGCGCTAGAAGGAATTGACCCAGAAACTGCGGTCGAGGTCTTCATCGAGTTCGAAAGCGACATTCACCGCATCGCCCAGCGTGAATCTGTTAAACGCCTTGGTAGTGAGCCACCGATCCTGCTGACGACTTCAGATGTGGCGCTTTAGCGTCGAAGCACGTTTGCGATTCAACTAGTTCAATGGTCCGGAGCGGGGTACGCTCCGGACCCACTTCGTCTCCACGCCTATTTCAGTATAACCCGCCCTCTTCTCGCTCCTCCGCGCCTTCCTTTTGCGCTTCCTCAAGATCGTTTGGCTCTTGTTCGTCGGCGACTGGTTTATCCTCAAGGGTATCTTCTGGCCCGTTGTTGTCGTCCGGTAATTCGTTGACGTCGGCTTCAAAACCGGGCTCTTCGGCTTGCGGGGCGGTCACCATCGTTGCTCTCCTTCATACAACCAAACGATCCAAGAAACCGCTCGGTTGCGAACCGGCGGACGATATCTGACACCTGTCCACGAGCGCTCGCGTTACCGTCCCTGGTGAACTTAATCATGGTGTACCTTTAGAGGACCGATAGCCGAATGACCCACTTTCAGCCGTTCGGGCCGGCCTTCCCGTTTCCCAACTTCAGACACTCATTCATATTCGTGAGTCTTCGAAGGTTGACGGCGACGTCCCCCAATCGAAGTGCCCCTTGTTCATGCTGATCATCAACTGCCCTCAATCTTGTCGAAGCACGCTTTCGATCACACGCGCATTGCCGTCACGAAGGCCTGAAAGGCGGCAGTCGGTTGACGTCGGCTGGGATAGTAGAGGTGGTTCGGGGCCAGCGTGGGTGCCCAGCCGGCCAGCACTTCGACAAGCGTCCCGGTGGCCAAGTGCAGCGCGGCATGTGGCAGCGGCAGGCAAGTTACGCCCAGCCCTGCCACCGCGGCGTCGCGCATCACGTCGATATCGTTCGTGATGAAGTCACCGCGGACTGACCGTTCGACCGTCCGGCCATCCCGCTCGAATTCCCAGCGGTGGACGACGCCGGACGACGTGTACCGGTAACACAGGCACCGATGCGCGACGAGATCGTCGGGATCGACGGGAGCGGGATGATCGGCGAGGTAAGCCGGGGCGGCAACGAAGACGAGCGGCACTGGCGCGCTGATACGGACCGATATCATGTCGGCTTGCAGGGTTTGGGCATGCCGGATCCCGCAATCGAAGCGGTCCGCGACGATGTCGACGAACCCGTCGTCGACCACCAGTTCGACGGCGATGTCGGGATAGGCTCGCGCGAAGTCGGCCAGCCGCGGCAGGATGGCGTAGATCGCCGCGACCCGGTGCGCGCTGACCCGGATCTCGCCCCGCCGGCCGTTCGCGGGCATTGTCGAGGTCGGCCAGCGCGCCCGCGACCGAAGCGATCGCCGGCCTCAACCGCGCCAGCAGTTCCTCACCTGCGGGCGTCGGCGCCAGCGACCGAGTAGTACGGTCGAGCAGCCGGACGCCCAGTTTCGTCTCAAGCGACCGCATCGCATGGCTGAGCGCAGAGGCGGACAATCCAAGCCGCGTCGCTGCTCGCGCGAAGCTGCCAGCCTCGACGATCGTTTCGAACACCGCGAGACCGGACCAGAGATCACGATCCATTCCTGAACACCCTTCAGCAACCCATGCGCCGCAGACGATCTAATCCTCGGGCGGTCCGGCGTCCATCTGGAGGTATCACAACGCAGGATGCCACCATGACCCTCGACACCTATCGCCCGCTCGGCCGCTCCGGCCTTCTCGTCAGCCCGCTGGCGCTCGGCACGATGACCTTCGGTACGCCGCGATGGGGGCTGGACGAGCGCGGCAGCCGGGCGGTGTTCGATCGCTACACAGATCTCGGTGGAAATTTCGTCGACACCGCAGACGTTTATGCAGGCGGGCGATCGGAAGAGATGGTCGGCAGTTTCGTCGCCGCACAATCGTCGCGCGATCGGCTGGTGATCGCGACGAAATCGGGGTTTGCGACCGGTCGCGGCTATCATGCAGGCGGCAATGGCGCGCGCCACATTCTGGCGTCCGTCGAAGGATCGCTCCGCCGCCTCCGGACGGACTTCATCGACCTGTACTGGGTGCATGTCTGGGACGGCGTCACCCCCGCCGAGGAAGTGCTGCGGACGATGACCGCGCTCGTCGCAGCGGGCAAGATCCGCTACTGGGGCATATCCAATACCCCAGCCTGGTACGTCGCCGAACTCGCGACGCTGGCGCGGGTCCAGGGCGATCCGGCGCCGATCGGCCTGCAATATTTCTATTCGCTGGTCGAACGCGGGGTCGAAGCCGAGCATTTGCCGCTCGCGCGATCGGCGGGCATGGGTCTCGTGCCCTGGAGCCCCCTCGCCTATGGCCTGCTCACCGGAAAATACGACCGCGCGACCGTCGAGGCGGGTCCGAAGCGCGCGGGCGGCGTCCCCAACCAGGCCGGGCAGGACGACGCCGCGCGGCCCGGCGACGACAAGCGGCTCGATGGCGACAATCCATTCGGCGACACATTGTTCACAGAGCGCAACTGGCAGATTCTTGAAGTACTGAAGCGCGTCGCCGCGGAAATCGACGAGACGCCGGCACGCGTCGCGCTGTCCTGGGTGGTCGGGCAGCCCGGCGTCGCATCGACGCTGATGGGCGTGAGCCGGGCGGAGCAGGTAACCGACAACGTCGCCGCGCTCAGCCTCAACCTGTCGGCGGAGCACCGTGCTGCGCTCGATGCGGTGAGCGGTGGCAACCTGCCGTTTCTCTACGGCCTGTTCGCCCCTGCCGTGCGCAACCAGGTTGTCTTCGGCGGCGGAGACATTCGAAGCTGACGCGTCATTCTGGAGGCGCCCGCCCGAGACGAAATCTACGCGTGGTCGGCTCCAATCGACAAACTCCGCGTTTAAAGGTGTCCGGTCGGCAGCAAGTTCTTTGCTGACGCCGGCGTGGGGGTGTTCATGCGGATCGGAATCGTCGGGGCGGGAATGGCGGGCCTGTCCTGCGCGCAGGCGCTCCGCCGCCAGGGTCACGCGGTCGTCCTGTTCGACAAGGGCCGCGGTCCCGGTGGTCGCATGTCGACGCGGCGGATCGACACGCCGCTGGGTTAGGCTGCTTTCGGTCACGGCGCACAATATCTGACGGCACGCGACCCCGCGTTCGTCGCGCAGGTCGAGCATTGGGCGCAAGACCGCCGGGTTGCGCGTTGGTTGCCGGCCGGCGCGGACGCGTGGGTCGGGACGCCGGCGATGAACGCGCCGATCCGCGCGATGGCGAGTGACGGCGACGTCAGCTAGAACACAGCCATCGACACCCTGTATTATGCCGGGTCCCATGACGGCGAATGGCGGATCGGTTACGAACGGTTCGACGCGGCGATCGTCGCGGTGCCCGCCGAACAGGCCGCGCCCTTGGTTGCTGCCCACGATGTCGCGGTGGCCGATGCAGCACGCTCTGCGGTAACCGATCCGTGCTGGACCGTCATGGCAGCATTCGACGGTCCCGCACCGATTGATCGCGATCGGCTTACCTATTTCAGCATCATCGGATCCGCCTTCCGCAACTCGGCCAAGCAGCGCGGACCGGACCGGAGGCCTGGGTGCTCCAGGCCAGTGCCGAGTGGTCGCGCGTGCATCTCGAAGACGATCCGGACATGGTCCAACGTGCGCTTCTCGCTGCGTTTGCGGACCATGTCGGCGTCGGGTCACCTGCCGTCATCGCCACCAGCGTCCACCGCTGGCGGTATGCGAAGGTCGGCGCGTTAGACAGAGGTACAATCTGGAACTCGAACATCCAGCTTGGCGCCTGCGGCGACTGGCTCCTCGGACCGCGGATCGAAGCCGTTTGGCTTTCGGGGCAGCAACTCACAGCGTCAGAAGGATCGACAAATTGGACTGTCTCCGAACAGAATTTCTAATGCTGAGGCCCAAAGGCGAACGTCCTCGGCCGATCAAGGGCACCCGGAAGCGGTCATTTGTTCAGCAGTCGTGCGGCCGGTTTCAAATCTTACTTCGAACAGGTTTTAACGCCGTCCCCGCTGGATGGGTCAACGCTGTCGCCCTAACCCCGTAGCCGTCCAGTAAATGCCGCCTAGCAGGTGCTGTAGGTACCGCTCGTCCCGGTACATCTCGACATTGTGTCCGAGCAGGGTGACGAACACGCGCCCTTTCTCATACTGCTGGAACCACGCTTCTGGATGGTCCCCGCCCATCCGTTTGCCCACTTGGCCAGGCCAGATCCTGGTAGGATCGTAGCTCGCCTCGTCCACTTTCAGCACGGTATTGATCGTGACGCGATATGGGTTGCTCGTGACGTAGAATTCGTCGCTCCAAAGCCAGCGGTCCGGCAAGTCAAATGTCGCGGGAAATCCCTTGTCCGCAATGGTGACGACCGCAGTCTGGACCATCGGATGGTTGATGAAGGAGCGTCCGATTAACTTCTCGTACCAGGGCCAGGCATTGGGCGGGATGATCGCTGCTCGGTGCACCACCATGGCATTCCCGCCCGACCGCATATACTGCTCAAAACGGCTGCGCTGCGTCTGGCTCAACTGCTCCGCTGGTGTGTTAAGGAAGAGCACCGCTGCATACTGACGCAGGTCGCCGTCGAAGACGGCAGGGTCACTTGTCCAGGTGACCCCGAACGAGTGAAGCCTCGCCAAACGCTCGAGGTTTTCCCGGGCCACAGGGATATACTCATAATGATACTTGCTGGGTGTCGCAATCACGAGCAGCTTGAACTGATCCTCGGCCCAGCTTGTGGAAGGCATAACGACGCAAAATAGCGCGGCAATTACTGGAACAACGGCCTTCATTATGTACTCCTCCCAACAACTCATGCTTGTAGCGCGAGAACAGGCCAGCGCCAGCCAGACCTTTGTCGACGAGCGATGCTGGTATGCGCCTGCTCTACCGACAGCGGCCCAGCCGCTCGAAGTTGGCGGCGTTGGCATACCGCAGACGGCTCCGATCAGACAGTTTGGCGGAAAGGCGACCCACTTTCAGACATTCAGGCGCCCTTTTTCGCTTCCCAACTTCGGCCATTTGTTCACGTAGGCATATCTGCACCAACGGCATCGCGTGGGATCGGCGTCACACTATTCGACTGATTCCTCCAGCAGCGACGTGATCCGGCGCAGTTCCCCCGCAATGCGGGCACGACATGATCGATAAACGAGCGAACCGGCGTGCGCATGCCGCGGTCGGGATGAAAGACGAGATGCGCCGGCGCTGGCGGCGGTTCGAACGATGCCAGAACCTGTACGAGGCGACCAGCTGCTAGGTCGTCGGCCACTTGATACGCGCGCGTCCGCACGAGTCCGTACCCTCGTCGGGCGGCATCGATCGCGGCGCCCACGTCGTTGAGGCTAAGCCGCGTCGGAACGCGCACCGATCGCACTCGCGCACCCGTTTCTTTCGCGCCGAACCGCCAGAGTTCACCGTCCCCCTCTGCGTTCAGCCCGATACAGTCGTGACGTCCGAGGTCCTGCGGATCGCTCGGCGCGCTGACGCGCGCAAGATAGTCGGGCGAAGCGCAGACGAGTACTCGTACTTCTCCCAGCCGGATCGCCGTCAGCATCGAATCCGGCAGCGGTGCCAGCCGAACGGCCACGTCCACACCCTCGCCGATCATATCAACGAGTCGGTTGATCAGCAGCACGCGCGCCGACACCAACGGATGTGCGCGGAGGAAGGGTTCAAGGACGGGCATCAGCTTCAGCCGGCCGAAGAGTTCGGGTGCGGTCAGGACGATGCTACCGCGAAGCTGGCCGGCCGACCCCGAGGGCGCGATCGCGCCGAGCTGCGTCAGCACGTCGCGCCAGGTCGCCACGTGCCGTTCCCCGGCCGGCGTGAGGCTCAATCGGCGCGTCGATCGCAGCAACAGCGTTTCGCCGGCATTGTTTTCCAGCAGCGTCACGGCGCGCGTGAGGGTGGCGGGAGATCGACCATGATGCCGGGCCGCCGCTGCGAGCGATCCTTCGTCAACCGCCGTTACGAACAGCGCCATCGCCTCCAGCCGATCCATCGTTTCTCTTTCTGCAATCCAGCCAACCAGAATACGACTATTCTACCCAGTATTGGCAAGGCTTATCTCCCGGCTTCCGAGAAGGAAGACATCATGCACTCCGGATTATCCCTTTCATCGCGCCGCGGCGTTCTAACCGGCCTGGCAGCTGGATCCGCCACCTTAGCCATGCCGGGCATGGCTAAGGCGAGCCGCACGCAAACTCCGTTGAAGGACAAGGCAATGACAGCCGTTCGATACCGCACGCAACGCGTAGGTGAGGTAGATGTCTTCTACCGCGAGGTCGGGCCGGTTGACGCGCCCGTCCTCCTGCTGCTCCACGGCTTCCCGACGTCGAGCCACATGTTTCGCGATCTGCTCCCCGAACTGGCAAACAGCTACCGCGTTATCGCGCCCGACTTGCCCGGTTTCGGCCAGACGAAGGCGCCGCCGCGCGGCCACTTCGATTACACCTTCGATGCGCTCGCCGAGGTAATCGGTGGTTTTGTCGAGGCGCTCGGCCTGAACCGTTATGCGCTCTACATCTTCGACTATGGTGCGCCGGTCGGCCTGCGCTTGGCGATGCGCCACCCCGAGCGCGTATCCGCGATCGTGTCACAAAACGGCAACGCTTACGTCGAAGGCTTCAGTGACCAATGGGGTCCGTGGGAAGCCTATTGGCGTGAGCCGAGCGCCAAGAACCGCGACGCCTGCCGTCCCTCTCTTGCGCCTGACACGATCAAGAATTGGCAATATGGCACCGGCGCGGACCGGAGCCTCCTGTCGCCCGACGGCTATGAACTCGACATCGCCTATATGGCACGGCCCGGCGCCGAGGATATCCAGCTCGATCTGATCCTCGACTATCGCAGTAACGTCGGGCTCTACCCGGCCTTCCAAGCCTATTTCCGCGAGCACCGCCCGCCGCTGCTTGCCGTTTGGGGGCGCCACGATCCGGCGTTCGTACCTGCGGGTGCGATGGCCTATCGGCGGGATCTTCCCGATGCCGAGGTCCACCTGCTTGACGCTGGGCATTTTGCGCTGGAGACGCACCATGCCGAGATCGCCACGTTGATGCGCGACTTTCTCGGACGACGCATGTCCGCCTGAGGTTCGGGAATGGCAATGTGAGTCAATGATGGCGCTACTCCCGCATATGATCGATTAGCGCACGCAGCTTGGGCGGCTGACCGGCTACACTGGCACGGTACAGCAAGGTGTGAGCGCGGTGCCGATTGTCTGCTTGGATCAGCGCGGTCGGCAGCCTTCATCGAGACCGGATCCTCGTAGGACCGGCTCTGTCGATACCTACCACTTCGATCACGACCAGGATCTGGCGCACGCTCTTGTAGATAATGCGGAGCCTCGCCGGGGGCACTGCGTCGAACTCGGCGAACAACGGCATGAGCTTTTCGAGCCAAGCCTGCTCTCGGGCAGCGTCAGGCTGCGGGTTCCCGTGAACGAAGAGATTGATGTTGAAGGGGCGTGCCGTGCGGCAGCGCACTTCCTCGATCATTACGCGCGCCAGCTGCATCAGTAGCGCCTACTCCTATGGAACCGAGCCCCCTGCCCCCGAAACGGATGCTGCCAGCAAGGCCGTGGACACACCGGCCATTGGTGCCTGGACCAAAGGCAGCGCAAGCTTGAAACGATCTTCAAAAGACATCGGCGCAGCATCCACATTTGAACGATTGTCTGCTTATGAATGCCGCTGCGCGTCGTGTGAACGGTTACAATTCGGCGGGAACGTCCCCTACCCATGCACACCGTCAGACCTGCAAACGGACGTTGCTATCTCCGGCAGCTATCCCTTGCGCAGCCTCGCCGACGTCTCGAGCAACCAATGTCGGCTGCGGAATACCGTCAAGGACGAGGGGAGCGTTCACGCCTCGCGTGATCAAGACGCCCTTCCATCCAAATGACTGCGCGCCGATCGTGTCCCATGTATGTGCCGCGATCAGCCAAGTAGCGTCCGGCGAGGACTGCATCGTATTTTGTACCAGCTGATAGGTGGCCGGCGCCGGCTTGAACCGCTGCACGGTATCGACCGTAAAGCGCCGATCGAACATCGGTCCCAGACCCGCCTTGTCGAGCGCATCCGGCCCGGCACTCGCCGGCGAGTTGGTGAGCGTGACGATAGAGAACCCGGCGTCCTTCAGCACGGCCAGACCGGCAGCGACATCGTCGTGTACCGGCATATTGGTCATTAGCACGCCAAGCTGACGGACATGGTCGTCCGTTACCGGGATGCCGTGGACCTCGCCAAGCATGCGTAAGACGCCGCCGCCCATCTTTCCGAACGGAACGTAAGGCCCGGATAGCGACAGCGTCTGCGAATACAGGATCACTTGTGCGAACCACTCCCGCATCCGACCGGGGGTCGTGAAAATCTCGGTGAAAAGAGGCTCGAGAGCATTCAAATCGAGCAATGTCTCGTTGACGTCGAATACGATCAACGGTCGTGTACTCATGCGCACGTGTCCCCCGGAAGCATTTAGGCGTCATCGCAAAACCCAACGATCGCCGGCGGTGTTCTGACCCACGGCTCGCAAGCGACGCGCGAAAATGCAGCGATACCCTCCACGCTGTGCTTGCCCCGGTCGGAATTGATCACGTCATAGGCCATCGCAACGTTACCGCGAGCCGTGCAAGGCAAGACCGGCCGCCCGCATCGAACCGAGACGATCAGGCGAGGATACCGACAAGCTGTTCCACGAGAATGCAGAACGAAATGCCGCGCCATCTGACCAGATGCGCTGCGCGACGATCATCATTTCCTCAGGGGTCGGCGCCCTCCCCTCACCCATGCAATCGATCACGGCATCCACGAACAAGGGGCTGGTCGATCGCGACATGCTGAGACACCTCATTGCGGCTTGAGCACGATGTAGGTGCCGGACGCTTCACCGACATGGCGGTCGACCCGATACGCGCCAGACCGAATGCTGCACGAGCCGGACGGTACGAACGCTGTATCTCCCCAACCCGCATCGGCGTATGCTATCGCATCGTCATCACCCTTGCCGCGAGCACGGTGACGATAGAGAGCTGGAATCAGCTTCCGCCCGCAGTGCCGAGTGCCTGCCATGCCCGACGTTCAAGACTATGATCTCGCCTACAGCAAAAAGCGCGAACAAGCCGAGCGGCAGGCGTCAGCCTTGGCGAACGATAGATGCGCCAAAGCCGTCCATCGATCCTTGGCGCTGCTATATGGTGATCGTGTTATCTCCGCCCGGCGCGCGATCAATGAGAGCAGCTTGAGCTCATCGCGTTAGCCGTGAAGCGACGCTGAGTCCGAATATGGCCGTCGCAGCGGTGGACCAACCAGAACCGCAATAGGAGTGTTCCGATGCGTCCCACCATCACCGCGTTCGACTGGGTCCCCGATTTCGCGAAGGGGCAAGTCCGCGACGTCCGTGTCCGGTGGGCGCTCGAAGAGGTCGGTCAGCCTTATGACGTGATCTACCTGAGCCAGGGTGAGCAGAAACAGGCGCCACACCGGGGCCGTCAGCCTTTCGGCCAGGTCCCGACCTACGAGGAGGGCGACGTGCTGCTCTTCGAATCCGGCGCGATCGTCCATCATATCGCCAACACTCACGGCAGTACGCTGCTGCCCGCCGATCCCGCGGCACGAGCGCGCGCAGTCGAGTGGATGTTCGCTGCGCTCAACACGGTCGAGCCGCCGATCATGGATCATGCGATCGCCACGCTGTTCGAAGGCGGCGAGCCATGGTCGGCACCCCGCCTGCCCTCGGTCCTCGATCGGATCGACGAGCGGCTCGGCGAACTGTCGCGGCGGCTGGGCGACCGGACCTGGCTCGACGGCGACGTCTTCACGGCGGGCGATCTCCTGATGGTGTCGGTGATCCGGATCGTTGCCGGCGATGGTCTGCTGGACGGTCATCCCAATCTCATCGCCTATGTCGATCGCGGCACCGCGCGTCCCGCCTTCGTCAAATCGTTGGCCGACCAGATGGCCGGCTTCACCGGCAGCCCACCGCCCGAATTCGCGGCATGGCTCGCCGAGCAGGGAGAACAGGCATGACGTATATCGAAGGCTTCGTCGTCGCGGTGCCGACCGCCAATCGCCAAGCCTATCTTGAGCATACGACCAGCGCGGTGGAGTTTTTGAAAGAGTTCGGCGTAGCGCGCATGGTCGAGAATTGGGGCGACGACGTCCCCGCCGGTACGCTCAACGACTTCGCAGGGGCGGTGCAAGCGACCGCGGACGAGACCGTCGTCTTCAGCTGGTTCGAATATCCCGACAAGGCCGCCCGCGACGCCGCCAGTACCAGGATAATGACCGACCCGCAGATGGAGGGGATGGGCGCATCGATGCCCTTCGACGGCAGCCGGATGATCTATGCAGGGTTCCAGGCGGAGGTCGAGGAGGGCGCGGCCACGGGCACGGGGTATGTCGACGGCTTCATCCTGCCGGTCTCGCCCGCGGACACGAATGCGTATTTCACCATGGCGCGCACGGCGTCGGCGGTCTTTCGCGATCACGGCGCGATCCGCGTGGTCGAGACCTGGGGCGACGACGTCCCCGCCGGCGAGAAGACCGACTATGCCCGCGCCGCCCATGCCACCACGGACGAGGTCGTCGTCTATGCCTGGGTCGAATGGCCGGACAAGCTGACCCGCGACGCCGGCATCCTGAAAGTCACGGCGGACGCGCGGATGCAGACGCCGCCCGCTGACCTGCCGTTCGACGGCAAGCGTGTGATCTATGGCGGCTTCACCACCATCCTGGATGCATGAGGAGACGGCCGATGCAAAATCCCGACGGCACCCCGATCTGGTTCGAACTCAACACCACCGATGAGGCCAAAGCGCGGCACTTCTACGCTGCCACGATCGGCTGGACGATCGCGCGCTCGCCCATGCCCGAGCATGGCGCCTACCTGATCGCCAGCGCCCCCGATGGCGCGGCGATCGCAGGCATCGCGACACCGCCGCCGAACGCGCCGTCGCTTCCCGACTGGTCGATCTATTTCGAGACGAGCGACGTCGACGCGACCGCGGCGCAGGTCAGGGAACTGGGCGGCTCGATCCAGGTCGAACCGACAGACATTCCCGGAGGCGGCCGTTTTGCGATTGCGATGGACCCGCAGCATGTCAGCTTCGTGCTGATGACGGGCGCGAGTCCCGACCCGTCGTTCGCGTTCGTGCAGGGCCCGCACCACGGCCACGGGGTGTGGATCGAACTCGCCACTCCCGACCCCGACGGCGCACTTGCCTTCTACGGCGCGCTGTTCGGCTGGACCCGGGGAGGCGCGATGCCGATGGGACCGATGGGCGATTATGTCTTCCTCGGCAGCGGCGAGGCCCGCCCCGGCGCGGTCATGTCGAGCGCAACAACCGGGGCACCCGCGCGCTGGAACTGGTACGCCTACGTGCCCGATATCGACGCCGCGATCGCTACCGCAACGGGACTTGGCGGCATTCTCCTGCAGGGCCCAGACCAGACTCCCGGCGGCGGCTATTCTGCCAATCTTGGCGACCCCGCCGGCGCTCAAATCGGCATCGTCGGCGAGCGGATCGGCGAGGCGGCATGATCAAGATCGCGCCCTGCGTCTGGTATGACGGTACCGCTGAGGACGCGGCGACGTTCTACGCCGCGACCTTTCCGGACAGTCGTGTCGATGCGATCCACCACGCGCCGGGCGATTACCCGAACGGCCAACTTGGTGACGTTCTCACCGTCGAGTTCACGGTGTGCGGCATGGCGTTCCTCGGTCTCAACGGCGGCCCTCAGTTCCCGCAGACCCAGGCCGTGTCGTTCCTGGTTTATACCGACGACCAGGCGGAGACCGACCGTTACTGGAATGCGATTGTCGGCAATGGGGGCGCAGAGAGCGCATGCGGCTGGTGCAAGGATCGCTGGGGCGTGAACTGGCAGATCACGCCGCGCGTCCTGATCGAAGCGATCAGCGGTACCGATACCGTGATAGCTGCGCGCGCGTTCAAGGCCATGATGACGATGCACAAGATCGACATCGCCGCGATCGAGGCTGCCGTTGCAGAAGGCACTGCGTAGCTCGTGCACGGAATCGGCGCCAACGACACCGACCCCCACGCCCTGCCGAAGCAGCTTCCCGGAAGATTTTCGTGAGGACCTACCGCCAGTATTGGGGTTGAGTTCGATCCCTACGCAGTAACCGTCATGGCCAAGGTTTTCATCACGACGCTGGCAGCAATCGTCGAACGGCCCGACCTTGGCCAGATCATCATCGAACTCACCAAGGGCGATCAGCCGATCGGCACGACGCTCGATCGTCTGGCCGGGTGCTGATCCCCCGCCCCTAGCCCCAGAAGGTCTTGCGATCGAGGAAGTCGTCATACGCCTCGGCCGCGGCGTCGATGATCTTCGATTTCTTGCGATGCGCCAGCAGGCTCTTCGCACCCGGATCGTCGCGCAGGCCTAGCCGGTCCAGAACCGTCGGCGCCGTCGCCATATCGTTCAGCGCGCCGAGCTGATCCTGGAGCTTTTCCAATGACTCCACGAACTTTCCGTAGCGACGCGAGCGCTTCCTCTTTGGGAAAAGGGACCCGAGAAACTCCGTGCCATAGCGGAGCCGCTTGGCGGTCTTTCGGACTTCATGCCGCTCCTCGTCCGCCAGTGACTGAAGCGACCGACCACGTTTGCTGAGGCGACGACGTAGCGCGCGCAGCGTCTCCGCCGCGAAGTGCCGCGCCGACGCATCCCGCGCATCGCGCGTCGATTGCGCGGTGCGCCATGCACCACATGCCAACCACTCCGTCAGATCGAGCATCAGCGCACGAACCCGGTCCGATCCCAGCGCCTTGTCGACTTCGACATAGGCAGCGTCGCGGGCTTGATTGAGCCCCTCGAACAGCAAGCCACCGGGCTTCGCCTTCGCCAGCAACACGTCCAGGTCGCGCGCTTCGCCCAGTACGGAGCCGAGCCAGCGCAGCTCGCTTTGGAAGTGCGGTATCTCGTCGCCATCGAGCAGTGGCTTGAAGATCGAAAAGGCGGACCGCAGCCGACGCAACGACACGCGCGCCTGATGCAGCGCTTCCGCGTCGGCCTGCGTAAGCAGGATAGCCTCGTTCAGGCGATATTGACGTATGCACGAGCCGGCGACTGACTCGAAAGCGTCCGCTGCGGATGCGGTCCGCGTCAGCGCGACCCGCTCCGCCTTGAACGCCCTGGATGCGGGACGAAGCAGGTCATAGCCGCGCTCGGACTTGGTGACGACGCCCAGACGGACCGGAAATTGAGCCGCCAGCGCTTTGGCAAGCGTGAACAATGCGGCAGGCTGTCCCTGCTTCAACTCCAGCTCGAGTTCGCAGACCGGCGACTGGCGGTCACCCGCCGCAACGTGACCGCGGTCCAACACCAGCTCGATCGACGCCTCGCCGCTGTCGATCATCCATGTCAGGCGCTCGACCGCGACGGTGAAGATCGGAGCGATGGTGCCGGCCTCGTCGCCGAGCAGTGCCGGGATAGGCGTCCGGTCGTCGACGACCGGCGTCGCATCGGCCACCCCCTTTTCCCATTCGGATCGCGCGAAGAGACCCGCCGCCTTCGCATCCGCGACCTTGATCGTCTGCGTCCGCGTGTCGCCGGACTGCCGGATCTCGCAACGAGACACCCCCTCGGGAGAGCGCGAGATCGGGCGTGTCGAAGTACACCGCCTGCATCTGCCGTGTGCTCGTCGGACCGCCGACCAGATCGGACCTGACAAAGGCATCGGCCGTGGCGATGTCCAATACCAGCTTCAGCTCGACTTCCTTCGACACTGGATACCTTCCCGCAAAACCGCGACGCCTCGTACTTATAGCAACCTGTGATAAGTTCTCTGGTTCCCGGAGAGCCACCCGCTCAACCTCTCCGCGCAAACTTGACGCGGCGCGCGACGAAAACCACTCACGGTTAAACCCAAACCTCGGATGTCACAGTAGCTGACCGCGGTCTTCGCGGTCTGACCCACAAGCGGACGCTCAGCGCCCTTCTTGTGCTTCCCAAGTTCGGACATTCGTTCATGGTTCGCAACTGCCCAGCAACGCTAATAAATGGTCAAACTGACGGCTTTGCTGCTGGGCTTAACGCAACCTCTCGAACGGCAGGTTCGCCGCAAACTAGCATCCGGTGTTCGTCTGGCCGACGACGCGTGATAGAATCCGGTGGCGCGATCAGGGGGTAACCTTAACCATGATCACCCCATGCGCTGGCACCAGTGCGGCGTAGCGGTCAGAAACCTTGCCTATCGACCGATGGCTCCACACGTCGCGTACGTCTGCACGGACCGAGCGGGTCAGACCGATTTCCGGCCAATTGACCTCGATCTTGGCAGGACTTTCGGAGCGGTTGAATAGTATCACGGCCCGGCTTCCATCGCTCAACGGCTTCGACCAGACCTCCAGATCGCCATCATCGCGTATACGACGACCCTGCTGACCCAGGGGGTCCTGGTTGACCGCGATTACCTCCTTGTTCAACAAAATGTCGCGCGTTGCTGCACTCATGTTGGTGATATCGTTACCGGCAATCAGTGGTGAGGTCATCATCGCCCACAGACTGAAATGAGAGCGGTACTCGGTATCGGACATTCCACCATTGCCGACCTCGAGCATGTCGGCATCGTTCCAGTGCCCGGGCCCCGCATACGGATAAAGCGGCTCGTTCGCGTCAACGATGTCGACCATACCGATCGACCATTTGTCTCGCCCCTTCCAGGCGTCGCGAATATCGCTGGTGGTGCGCCACGAGTTGCCAATCTTCTTGCCCCATTCCCAAGGACGATTGTTGCCCCATTCGCATATCGCCAGAAGCACCGGCCGCCCCGTGGCTTTGAGGGCATCAGACATGAGAGCGTAGGCGCTTTCGGCGTTCAACGTGCCAGTCGAGCACCAGTCATACTTCAGATAGTCTACGCCCCACCGAGCGTATGTAAGTGCGTCCTGATATTCATGTCCAAGGCTGCCGGGCTTGCCGCCACACGTCTTGGCGCCGGCATCGGAGTATATCCCGAACTTGAGGCCGCGCGTGGACGTAATCGGCCAGTGCCTTCATGCCCGATGGAAACTTCTCTCGACTTTCCGTGATGAAGCCGTTGGCATCGCGCTCACCGTGCCAGCAGTCGTCGATAACGACATACTCGTACCCCGCATCGCGCATGCCATTCGTCGCCATGGTGTCGGCGATGCGACGCACCGTCTTCTCATCGATCTTGCAGCCGAACTTGTTCCAGCTGTTCCATCCCATCTGCGGCGTTCGTGCCAACCCATTGGCCTTGCGGTTTGGGTCCAACGAAGGACGCAGCGTGTTTGGATCGACAAACTGATCCTGCGCCCGCGCCACGCCGACCGCAAACGGCAGAAAGGCAAGTACAACTAGATGCGCCAGCTTTTTCAAAAGTACTTCCTTATAAAAGCAATACGTCTGGTCATTCGTTTGGCTAAGCCAATTGCGTCTTGATGAGTATCCCGTCCGACGGCAGGATGCGGTCGAGAAAAGGCAGGATCGCGGCGCCTATTGCCGGACTATCTCGCGACAGACTCGCCCGAGCGATCGGCGCAATTATAGGGATATTGGGTGCTGCCGTTCGCAATTTTCGGTAGGTATCCGTAGCGAGCTGATCGAGGATATCGTCCGGCAGCCGCCCTCCAACGAGAACAATCGCCGGATTGACTAGGCAGTTCACGGCCGTCAGCGCTGGCACGAGCGCGTCCGATGCGTCCTCGAGCCACGCGGCGACGTGCGGCTTGAACGCTGCGGGAAACGGTTGCGTCGGATCCATGCCCGCCGAGTCCAGTCCTGCAGTCTCCAGATAGCTCGACAATGCCGACAGGGAGACGACGTCCTGCAGCACCTTGGTCGGATCAGTGACGAGCGGCAGAAAGCCGATTTCCCCGCCGCGGGCGTTTGCGCCGCGGTAATAAGCGCCGTCGATCACGACCCCGCCGCCCAGCCCCGCGCTGACGAGAATGTAGAAGAAGTTCGCATGGTGCCCCTCGCCGAACTGCGCCTCGCCGATGGCCGCTGCGGCGGCATCGTTGTCGATATGGATCGACCAGGGAACGATGGGTGCGAGCATCGCCTGGATATCGACATCGCTCCACTGCTCGTACCCGGGCGGGCGATGCGGCAGGTCGACACGGCCGAGATCGTCGGGAAGTGCCACACCCATCCCAAGCACCCGGTCAAAACGGACCGCATCGGTACGAACGATTGTCGCAATTCCTTTTTCGACGACCCGTACGACGTCTTCAGGCGATGCGAATGCGATCTGTCGGGTAAACCGAGATCGCACCGTGCCCGCCAAATCGAGTGATACTAAAGTAACATGATCGCGATCGATGTTAAGGCCGACGGCATAGCCTCCTTCCGGATTGATCCGAAGGCGCGTCGCCGGCTGGCCTCGACCGCCCAAGCGTCGACCGGCATCGATCACCAGTTCGTTCTCGAATAATCGCCCTACGATGTTGGCGATCGTCGGCGCAGTCAAATTGGTCATCACCGCGATTTCGTTTCGCGTGATGTCAGGATTGCGTCGAATGATCTGCGTTACGACGCGCTGATTATAGTCACCTGCACGTTCCAGGTTCGTGCCTGACAGACTAGGCCCAAGCCTGACCGATCGGTCGTCTGCAGTAACGCTGGCGCTGGTCGCTTTTCCGGAAACGTTGAAATTGGAGGGCCTATCCATTCGCGGCAAAGTTCATTGACCGGGATGCGGGAGGAGTCGACGCAGGGGCAAAGGACTTGAGAAAGGTCTCGTGCGGTTCGGCAAGCGCAACGGCGTCACGTATCGAACCCTTCATCCGCTCGAACGCTGCCTCGAGATCTGACAGGGAGAAATGATCCGCCAGCGGGTCGTGCGCAGCGGCATCGATACCAAATCCGGCGTACATAGATAGCCAACTCGGGTCCTGAAATGACTCCCACTCGTAGCGCACGAGGTGCCCGCGAGCCTTGAACAATGTCAGCTTGCGCGCCAGCTCCTCGGGCAGCGCGGTGCCGCGGCAGCGATCCCACATCGGCTGACCCTGCCGGCCATTCGCAAAGTAATGCAGGACGAGGAAGTCGCGGATGCGGGCATATTCCAGTCCGGTCGTGCGATTATACTCATTCGCCAACGCCGGATCGAAACCCCGATCAGGCAGCAAGGCCAGCAACTTTTCCAATCCGGTCTGGATGAGCGTGATGCTCGTCGATTCAAGCGGCTCCATGAATCCCGCTGCGAGTCCGAGTGCGACGCAGTTGCCTTGCCAGAATGCTGTCCGACGACCGGTACGGAAACGGATCATGTTCGGCTCGGCCAGCGCTTCGCCTTCGAGCCTGCCCTTCAAAGTCGCCACCGCCTCGTCATCCGAAATGTGGCGGCTCGCATAGACATAGCCGTTGCCGACCCGGTGCTGCAGCGGAATCCGCCACTGCCAGCCAGCAGTCAGGGCCGTGCTACGCGTATATGGGGTCAGCGGTCCTGCTCGTTCGCATGGCATCGCGACTGCGCGATCGCACGGAAGCAGGTTCGTCCAATCCTCGTACGGGACGCCTAGCGCGTCAC
Organism: Sphingomonas sp. LR55; assembly: GCF_036856015.1. Lineage (NCBI taxonomy): Bacteria > Pseudomonadati > Pseudomonadota > Alphaproteobacteria > Sphingomonadales > Sphingomonadaceae > Sphingomonas > Sphingomonas sp. LR55. The sequence continues at coordinate 774,142 of NZ_JASPFO010000001.1, read as the reverse complement.
CGAGCAATAGCGACCGAAACCCCGAGCAGTCGATGAAGAGGTCGCCAGCGATCGCCTTGCCGCACTGCGTATCTACACTGGAAATGAAGCCTGTGGCCTGATCGACGAGGACATTGGTGATCGTGGCGTCGATGTGTTCCACGCCCCATTCGCCCGCCTTTTTCGCCAGGAACCTGGCGAACAGGCCTGCGTCGAAATGTACCGCCCAGTCGAAGAACAGTAGGTCATGCACCGGACTGTCGGTCGGTCGCATGAAGAGGTTACGCTCGGCAAGCGCGGTTGCGAGACAGAAGTCGGACAGCGGCGTAGCTCGCCCAGCTGCGTTCATCTTGCGCCAGTAGTGGTGGAACGCCACCCCCGCGATCGCATCCCGTACAGGCCGAAGGGATGGAAGAACCGCTCCCCCTCGCGCTTCCAATCCACGAACTCGATGCCGAGCTTCACCGTGCCCTGCGCAGCCGCCATGACTTCCTGCTCGGTGACGCCGATTTCCCGGAAGAAATCCCGAATGCCCGGAACGGTCGCCTCGCCCACCCCCACCGTGCGTATGTCGCTGGATTCGACTACCGTGATGGTCACGGACTGACGATCGAGCCGGCGCGCGAGGAGCGTCGCCGCCATCCACCCCGCAGTGCCCCCGCCGACGATCACGATCGAGCGTATCGGTCCTGAGCTACGCGTTGCTCCTGCTCCATCCGTCACGCCCGATCCCCCATCCTGTGCGTTGCCACGCAAACGCCCGCCACCTCGCAAACAGGGTGGCGAGCGCTTACAGTCTCACCCGCAGATCAGAACTTGAAACGCGCGCCCGCCATGAATCGACGCTCATAGATGTTGTTGTATGCCTTCTCGTCTGGGAAGGTCAGATAGTATTTTTCATACTCGCCGGTCAGGTTCGACCCTTGCGCATACAGCGTCAGGTTTGGCGTGAAGTCGTAGCTGATCGATGCATCGACGTAGTTCGTCGGCTGCTGATACAGTTCGAGGCCTCGAATGCCGCCGAAGTCCTGCTGGACCGCACGCTTCGAACGGTAGTTCCAGGCGACGCGAGCTTGGAAGTGATTGTCCTGGTAGAAGCCGGCTAGATTGGTCTGGATCTTCGAATTGTCCTGGAACGGGATCGAGTCTCTCTTCAAATCGACCGCGCCTGAATCGGACGGCGAGTAGGTGATATTCGCATCTATGCCGAAGTTGGAGAGCACCGTCGGAATGAAGCCGAAGTCGTTGAACGACAGCTTGGCACCCGCTTCGACACCCTTGAGCGTACCACCGTCGCCCTGAACCGGGGTGCTGATCGACACGGTCCGGTTGCGAACCACGCCGTCATTGTCAGGCAGATCGGTTCGCACGATGTTGCCAGACTGGATGAAGCTGGCGACGTCGATGTAGAAGGCACCCACGCTCAGCAGGCTGCTGCGACCGATATAGTATTCCAGCGAGCCTTCGACGTTCGTGGCGCGCCAGGGATCGAGCTGCGGATTGCCGTTCGAGCTGCCGCCGGTGACGCGGAAGACGGGCGATCCCGGGTTGCTCGTGTCGATCGCGTAGTTTGGATTGAGCCCGCCACCCCATTGGTTGAGATCCAGCAGCGTCATCGTCTTGGAGTAGGCGAGGCGCAGCTTCAGGTTGTCGGCGAAGTTGAACGCCAGGTTGAACGCCGGCAGGAAGTCGGTGAAGCTCCGCTTGGTCTCGACCGTCCCGTTGACCGTGTTCGCGACGCCGTAGGGGCGCGGCGAACCGGTCACGAACTGGGTGATGTCGAGCTTGGTGTTGATGACCTTGAGGCCGGCGTTGCCGGATACGGGAATGCCGAACACGTCACCCTTGACGTTGAGCTGTGCGTAGCCCGAAATCTGCTTCACGCCGACGTTAAACGACGCACCGGGGTTCTGAATCTCGACGTTGCCTGGGTAGAAGCTGTTCTGGAACGCGAGCGCGTTATCCATGACCTTGGGATCAAGTACGTAGATCGGTGGCAGGCCGGCACCCGGTAGATTGAACTGCTTAACCTGGCCGTTGAAGATCGGGTCGCTGGCCTTGCGGACCACGCCCGACGTGTAGGGCCTGAAGCCTGGGGTATCGAACGTGCCCGAGCCGGCGTAGCAGGATTTATCGCTCAAAGGCACGTCGAACGCCTTCCACTTGACCAAGCAACCGCCCGGCTGCGACGCTTGCCCTGCATACAGCGGTGCCGCCCGATCGAACTCGAAGTCGTCGACCGAGCGCTCGCTGTATCGGCCACCGGCACTCAGGCTCACACTGTCATTGGCCTCATACGAAACGTCGCCGCGGATGATCTTCAGGTCGCCCTTGCGGCGATAGTTACCCTCGGAAGACGTGGTCTTCATCGCGTAGTTGTCGATGTTGCCGAGCGCCGTCGTCAGCTGCGACGGCAGGGTGAAGACGGGCTGGTTACCGGTGAAATCGACCGTAGCTGGCAACGATGCCGTACCCGCGATCGTGTTGACCGCATAACCACCCGGATTGAACGCGACGTCGCCGGTCGGATAATGACCGATCCCGCCCGGCTGCCACTGCGCGCCGTTCGATGGGCTGAACTGCAGATAGCTCTGGTCGTAGTTCGAATAGGCCTTGCCGTAGACACCGCGCAGGCTTGCCTTGAACCGGCCGCCATTGTCGTACTTCAGCTCGGCATTGTAGTTCTGCGACTGAGACTTGAACTTGTCATTCTGTGCGTAGGAATCGAAATTGCCCAGGTCGTAATTATAGACCTGCGTCGTGTTCAGATCATAATCGCGCGTCACGCCACCGTTGCTAAGCGACACGGTCGAGCCGGTGTTGCGCGACTGGCCCGGCACGAATTCGCCGGCCTGCCAGTTTACGTTCTGCATCTGAATGCCGGCGGTGCGATCATTCTCGTTCTGGCGGGTGAAGAACGCATCTGCGTTCAGCGTCAGGGCGTCGCTGATCTCCCACTGCGCCGAGGCGTTGATGCCGATCCGCTCACGCTGGTTGACCTTGTCCCAAGCGGTGAAGCCCTGAGGAACGATGAATGCGTCGTTCGCGTCGCCGTCGCCATTCACGTCGCGGCCCGTCCCTACGATCGTCCCCTTGGGACGATTTGCGGGTGAGAAGCCGTTGCTGAGGTTGACGTCGCCAGTAGGGTTGGCCGCGGTGTTGAACTGCTCGTTGTGCAGCGCGGCCCCGTAGCCTTCCTGGATCCCGTTGTGTGAGTTCGAAAGATGCAGGTTCGAATAGGCGCCCGACACTAGGAACCCGAACTTCTCGCCCCGGAAGCCGAAGAGCCCGTTCAGGTTCGGATCGAACTCCTTGGTCTTGTCGCCGTAGGCGCCCTCGGCAGCGGCGGCGACGGTGAAGCCCTTCTTGAGATCGAACGGACGGCGCGTGCGCAGGTTTACGGTGCCGGTGATTCCCGCGTTGAGCAGGTCTGCCGTGCTCGACTTGATGACGTCCGCGCCAGCGAACAGCTGCGACGGGATATCGTTGAAGTTCGGCTGGATCGTCGTGATCGACTGAGCACCGAGATAGGCCTCGCCGTTGAGCAACGTCGTAACCTGCGGCAGGCCACGAATGTTTATCGCCGCGCCCTCACCGGCATCACGACGGATCTGCACGCCGGGGATACGCTGGAGCGAATCCGAGATCGTCACATCGGGCAGCTTGCCGATGTCCTCGGCCGAGATGGAGTCGGTGACCGACGCGGCATCGCGCTTGAGGTTGACCGCACGCTGCTGCGATCCGCGAATGCCGGTGACGACGATGTCCTGCGTTTCAGCAGCCGCGTCGCTCGCGGGCATGGTCGGGTTCTGAGCTTCGCTCGCCTGGTCGGCAGCAGCCGCCGAGGGCGATGCGGCTTGATCGGTAGGTGCGTTCTGCAACACCCCCTGTGTTGTCGACGTCTGCTGGGCAAGTGCGGTGCCGCTACTCACCAGCGCCGTCACGGAAGCCGCGACCATCAACATATTCTTGGAACGTGCACGCAACATTTCGACCGTCTCCCTCAGCACCCGAAATCGCCAGCGACTGACGAACATTTTAGCATGCTAAGATCGAGCCGATCGGCGACTCATCGCCCCACCCTCTCCTGCCTGCCAGTCGCAACTTTCCGTTGTCTCGACATCGCGTGTTTAATCGTCCGGTAGATCCGGTCAATAACAAAATCAATTTGCGTTTATAACGATCGCTGGCATGCTTGGTTGACGATGGCCGAGCAGCGGTCACGCCAGTAAAGAGGGGAGCATTGCCTTGCAAAACAGTATCGCTGCTCGGGCTATCGAGCCGCAGTCAGCATCTGTACCGGCTTTAGGGATCGACTTTGGTGGCACCAAGATCGAAGCCGTCTTGTTAGGTGCAGACGGTGAGACGCTTTGGCAGCAGCGGGTTCCCAATCCCGGTACGTATGATACCGCGGTAGCTGCGATCGCCGAGTTCGTCGTGGCTGCCGACATCGCGGGGGGCACGGCATGTACCGTCGGCATTGGCGCACCCGGATCGCCGTCGCCGCGTACCGGCATAATGCGCAACAGCAACTCTCTTTACCTGAACGGTCGATCGTTCTCCGAAGACCTCACCGCTGTTCTCGGCCGACCGGTGCGGCTAGTAAACGACGCGAACTGCCTCGCGCTGTCCGAGGCCACCGATGGCGCAGCCACCGGTGCGCGCAGCGTGTTCGCACTGGTGATCGGTACGGGCGTCGGTGGCGGCATCGTACTCTCGGGAGCTTGTCTCGACGGCGCCCACGGCATTGCCGGCGAGATTGGGCACTTACCTCTACCCTGGCCGCGCAGCGACGAACTGTCTCCGCCGCCATGCTGGTGCGGCCTGACGGGGTGTATCGAAAGCTGGGTTTCCGGCACGGGTTTCGCGCGTGCCGCCAGGACAGAACATGGTCTGTCGCTCAGCGCGCCCGAGATCGTTGCAGCCGCCCGCGCCGGGAATCCCGCCGCCCGAGCTGCACTGGATGCGTATGTCGATCGGCTGGGACGCGTACTGGCCTTGGTTGCAAACCTGCTGGACCCCGAGGTCGTCGTATTGGGCGGAGGCATGTCGAACGTCGCCGAGATCTATGAAGAACTTCCGTCCATCGTCCGCCGCTATGCCTTCTCGGACCTATGGGACGGTCGCATCGTGCCCGCGCGCTGGGGCGATGCGTCCGGCGTGCGCGGCGCTGCGCGATTGTGGACTGGGGACGCCTGACCGACCCAAGGTCCGGCAAGACAAACTAAGAACCAACCGGCCGGTAGAATATCGAGCCAGGAACTCAGGAGAGATCTATCCATGCGATCGTTGCCACTAACAGCCGCCTTGCTGCTCGGTGCCGCATTTTCTTCCTCGCTGGGCGCCCAAGCCGTGGTGCCGACAATGCGGCCGACGATCGCGAATGCCGGCCCCTACAATGTTGCCATCCTAGAAGGCGGGACCGGGGTGGAGCGTGATCTGACAGGCGCCGACGCAGCTGTCCAAGCCAATGCCCCCTGGACGCTGTCCACTTGGGTTCGCCCAAGCGAAGCCGGAGAGGACGGTTTGCTGCTGGCCGTCGGTAATCCGCTCGAAACCTGTCGCTGCCTTGACCTTACCAATGGGCGTGCGACTGCCGTAGACGGAGCGACCCGAGTAACCGGCGGACCGGCGTTGGCCGCGGGCAAGTGGACGCATGTCGCCGCTGTGGCGAACGGACGGACACTGATCCTCTATGTCGATGGTCGCGTCGTCGCGTCCGTCGCGAACCGCCCGAGCGAAGTCGTCGCCCGCCTCGCCGTCGCACCGGTGACGAACGGCCCTAAAGCGCCTCGCCATTTTGGCGGATCGCTGGTTGCGGCGCAGCTCAACGGCGCGGCGCTGAGCGCCAGCGAGATCACGGCCGCCATCCGAGCGCGGCCGGATTTCGATCTCGTGCAATTCTGGCAGGTCGGCGTCGGCTGGCCGTTCCAGAAGCAGGCCAATATCGGCCTTACCCAGCAGCAGGATGCCTGGACCTTGCCGAAGGCGCGCGTGAGCGCGACCACGGCGCCGATCGCGCACTTGCCCCTGCCCCCGACGGGACTGGCGCGCGAAAGCGACGGCCGCTGGCTGGTCAATGGCTGGCAGCTCGCCGCAGCCCCCGAAGTCCGCGAAGATGCCGCCAACCTGTCGCGTCCGGGCCCTGCCACGGGCACGTGGCGTGCGGCGACCGTGCCGGGCACCGTCCTGACGACGCTGGTCGACCGCGGTGTTTATCCGGATCCATATTACGGGCTCAACAACCTCAAGATTCCCGAGAGCCTTGCACGGCAGGACTATTGGTACCGCACCAGCTTTACGGTGCCCGCCGCCGCCGCGGGCAAGCGCCTGACATTGGTGTTTGGTGGCATCAACTACGCCGCTGACGTCTGGGCAAACGGCCGCAGGCTGGGCGACACCCACGGCGCCTTCATCCGCGGTCAGTTCGATCTCGTCCCGGTTGCCGGCGAGAATGTCGTCGCGGTCCGCGTATCGCCGCCACCGCATCCCGGCATTCCGCACGAGCAGTCGATCAGCGGCGGCGTCGGCGAGAACGGGGGCCAGCTTGCCATCGATGGCCCAACCTTCGTCGCAACCGAGGGCTGGGACTGGATACCGGGCATTCGGGACCGTAACACGGGGATGTGGCGGCCCGTGGAACTGCTCGCGCATGGGACCGTCCGGCTGCTCGATCCCAAGATCGTCACCGATCTGCCTCTGCCGCGTACTGACAGCGCTGACGTCTATATCACCGTCCCGGTCCAGAACGCTGGTGCGACAGCCGCAAGCGTCACCGTACGTGCAGCGTTTGGCGGCGTCCGAATGGAGAAGACGGTCATCGCGCCGCCCGGTGAGACGAAGGTCGTCTTCAACCCTAAGGAGTTCGCGCAGCTTCACGTCGCCAATCCAAAACTTTGGTGGCCGAACGGCTATGGCGAGCAGGCTCTCTACCAACTGTCGCTTGAAGCGTTGGCCGACGGCCAGCTCTCGGATACGCGCACCGACAAGTTCGGTATTCGCGAAGTCAGCTACGACCTGTCGCTGTTCGATGCGGCGGGTGCGCTGCGCCGGGTCAATCTCCAGTTCACCGACGGCAGCTTGCGCGGCGAGCGCCTGATCGATGTTCGCCATCAAGCTATCAAGCAATCCCCCAACGGCTGGGCGGAATCGCTGACGCCGCAGGGCGAGCGTTCCCCGGCGGTAACACCGGTCGAGGCGACGATGCCCGAACCGCATCTGACGATCCGCGTGAACGGCGTGCAGATCGCCGCGCGCGGGGCAATTGGGGCATGGACGATGCGATGAAGCGCATCGGACGCGCGCCTCGCACCCTATTTCCGTCTCCAGAAGGAGGCACACATGAACGTCATCCGCAACTGGATGGGCAACAATACCGAAGAAGAGTTCTACGACCTCGCCGATGAGAACGGCATGATGATCCTCAACGATTTCTGGCAATCGACCCAGAATTTCCAGGTCGAGCCGGAAGATCCGGCACTGTTTTTGAAGAACGCCGACGACGTGGTCCGCCGCTACCGCAACCACCCGTCGATCATCCTGTGGTTCGGTCGCAACGAGGGGGTGCCCTATCCAGCCCTGAACGAAGGCCTTGATGACCTGATCGCGCGCGAGGACGGCACACGCTGGTTCACGGGCAGCTCCAACGTCGTCAACCTGCAGGGGTCGGGACCGTACAACTATCGTCCGCCGGTGGGCTATTTCACCGGCCTCGCCACCGGTTTCTCGGTGGAGACGGGAACGCCGTCGCTCTCCACGCTCGAGTCCGTCCGCGCCAACATGCCCGACAGCGAGACCTGGCCGCTCAGCGACACGCTCGCCTATCACGACTGGCATTTCGCGGGGAACGGCGACACCAAGACGTTCATGTCCACGCTCGACACCATGTTCGGGCCCGGCACCAGCTTCGCCGATTTCGAGCGCAAGGCGCAGATGATGAACCTCGAAACGCACAAGGCGATGTACGAAGGGTTCTTAGGCCATCTGTGGACCAAGAACTCGGGTCGACTGCTCTGGATGACGCATCCTGCATGGCCGTCGAACGCGTGGCAGATCTACAGCTGGGACTATGACACGCAGGCCTCGTATTACGGTGCGAAGAAGGCCGCTGAGCCGCTTCACGTCCAGCTCAACCTGCCGGGCAATGAACTGGTCGTGCTCAACACGACCCGTGAGGCACAGCCGGGATTGCGAGTCCGCACACGTGTCGTCGGACTTGACAACGCCGAACTGTTCACGCGCGAGGATCGTGTCGACGCGGGCGCCAACATGGCGACGCCGCTTGCAGCGGTGCCGCTCGATCGCCTGTTCGCGTCGAACCCCATGCTCCTGGTCAAGCTCGAATTGATCGATCGAGCGGGCAATACGGTTGCCGACAACTTCTATTGGCGCGGGAAAGACGAAGCCGCCTACCGGACGCTGAACACGCTGCAGAGCGTCGCGCTGACCGGGTCCGTCGTAGCGCAGGCGGTTGACGGCGCGGACAACGTCGTGACGGTGACGCTCGCCAATCGAACTGCGGTTCCAGCGCTGAACGCGAAGCTGACGCTGGTGGATGCACAGAACAAACGTATCCTGCCCGCATTCTACAGCGACAATTACGTCGCGCTTCTGCCCGGAGAGGAGAAGCGCATCGAGATCCGCTATCCCAAGACCATGGGCACTGCGGCGGCCGCGCTGACGGTACGCGGATGGAACGTCGCGCAATCGGATCGGTTCATCACGCTCGCACCCCGGACCGTCAGCAGTGGAGATGCGCAATAGCGACCTGTCGGCGCAACTTCGGTTGCGCCGACCGCGCAGGCGGGGTCATCCTGTCGGCGCCGTCCTTCGCCGAGTGCGTTAGCCGGGTTTGCGCGCCACGGGCATTGGCGGCGGACTCAGGGCGTCAGCGATCTGTACCGTAAACCGGGCATTGCGCGTTTCGGACGGCGGCGCGAGCACGCCCAGCGCATGCACCGGCAGGTGATTGCCGGCGTCCGGCGCCGTGTCGTCGAATACGTAATGGTCGAACCAGCGACGCCATGCCAAGCGTTGGGCCGGGGCGAGATCGCGGATTGCGAGGACGGCGTGGCTCAGCGCGCCCATCGGCGAAAGCGCATGCGGCTCGGCCCACCAGTAATTGACCATCACGTTGAACCCGGCGGTCGCCTTGACGCTATGCCACCAGATAGGCGGAATGAAGAGCGCATCGCCGGGATCTAGATCGGCCACGAGCCCGTGCCGCATGGCATCGGCGAATTTGGGGTAGCGTTCGAGATCCGGGTTCTCGAGATCCACCATGCTGACCGGCGGTCCCGCGATCGTGAAGTGGAACGGGCCGACATACAGGTTGCCCACCTGTTCGGGCGGGAACAGCGTGAAACGCCGCCGACCCGCCACGACCACCGCAACGTTGCTCGCCTCGTCGAAATGCGTCGCGACGTGCGTGCGATTGCCTACCCAGATCCGCGGCTTGGCACCCGGCAGATCGAACGACAGGGGATTGTCTGCGATCCAGGCGGACAGGTGATCGTCCGCCGCGGCAGCGCCGGCATAGAGCGCGACCGGCTCCGCCTCGCCGCGAAGCGACAGCAGCTTGTCGAGCAGCCCGCTGAGCGAGCCGAACCGCTTCTGGAAATTGCAGGCCTGCATCGACGCATCGTAGAAGAACCGACCATCGATCTCCGGCGGACCGATCAGCACTTCGGCCGGGCGTCCGCGGTCCATCGCCTTCATGTAATCGACCAGTGCCTCGTCGGACCGGAGCCCTGCCGCAACGGCCGGCCACAGTTTCGCCTGACCGCGCAGTAGGATAGGGCGGTCCCGCGTCGCGATCTCATCAGCGAACCGCGCGGCATCGACGGGGCCGGTTTCATCGACCTTGGCGTGAATCGTCATAACCGGCTCTCCTCGCCGCCTTCTAGCGCCGGTTACCTCGAAGCTGAAGACCGTCTGCTGTGCCAATGCACATGCCACGATTGCCGGAGCGCGGCGCCCTTGCCGTCGCATCAAGGCAGGTGCAGTTGCTGGCTGCATGCCAACTGGTCATGCGCTTCTTCGATGATATTCTGCCGCCGAGACATCGCGACGGTCAGCGCCGCACATCAGGGATAACGCCGATCATGAAGCTTTTGCTCTACACCGCCCTCCTCGTCGCCACGGCAACGTCACCTGCGGCCGCACAGCTCAAGCTGCCGCGTCTCTTCAGCGACCACACCGTGTTGCAGCGTGATCGGCCGCTGCACGTCTGGGGCTGGGCGCGTGCGGACGCGAACGTTACCGTGTCGTTGCACGGCCAACGCGTAATGGCAGTCGCCGACCGCCTCGGTAGATGGGACGCGTGGTTGAAGCCCGAAGCGGCAGGCGGTCCCTTTGTGCTCGTCGTCGACGGAGACGCGGCAGAGGGTAAGGTCCAGGTACAGGACGTGATGCTCGGCGACGTTTGGTTCGCATCGGGCCAGTCGAACATGGAGTTCCCGCTAAAGGGCTTCGACGGCGCGCCTCTAAAGAATGCCGCCGCGGAGATCGCGGCAGCGACCGACCCGCACGTTCGGCTCCTCCGTATCGAACACAAGAGCAGTTCCATCCCGCTACGCGACATCGATGCAACCTGGACGACTACTACGCCCGCGACCGCCACCGACTTCTCGGCCGTCGGCTATTTCTTTGCCCGCGAAATTGCAGCCCGCGAGCACGTGACGGTAGGCGTAATCGACTCGACCTGGGGCGGCACACCTGCTGACAGCTGGGTGTCGACCGAGGCGTTCGCGACCGATGCAACGTTGGCCCCAGCCATCGACGCACGTGCTCGATTCCAACAGGACCAGACCGACGCGGACCTAGCCACCGTCGCCGAGGCTCGCGAGGATGCTGCCATCCTTGCGTCGGGCGGTAAGCCTCCCACGCATCCATGGCACCCCCCGAGGATGCGTACCGGCCGTCATCGCTTTACAACGCAATGGTTGCGCCCTTCACGGGCTACGGCATCAAGGGCGTTATCTGGTACCAGGGCGAGACGAACAGCAACGTCGCGCGCGCCATATTACGCCGACCTCTTCCGGGGACTGATCACCGACTGGCGTCACAATTTCGCGCAGGGGGCTTTCCCATTCCTTTTTGCGCAGATCTCTTCATTCAACTCACCCGACGAGGAGTGGGGTTTGGTACGCGATGCGCAGCGTCGTGCGCTTGCCCTGACCAACACCGCCATGGCGGTGACGACCGACGTCGGCGACCCAGGCAATGTGCATCCGGGCGACAAGCAAACCGTTGCCGCGCGACTTGCGCTCGCGGCACGCAGCATCGCGTATGGAGAGCGCGTCGCATATCAGAGCCCGCTCTTCCGCGAGACGAGCGGCGAACCGGGCGGGAAGCGCGTTTGGTTCGATCATGCAGAAGGCCTGACTAGCCGAGGCGCACGAGTTACGGGTTTTGAGATCGCCGGCCCTGATCACAAATTCGCCTCTGCCAAGGCGCGGATCGATGGCGAGAGCGTGGTCGTAACCGGAGCAATATCGAACCCCCGCTACGTTCGCTACAACTGGAGCGGCGTCGTGCCTGGTAACCTCTTCAATGCCGTAGGCTTGCCCATGTCGACGTTCACCTCTGAGGAACGCATCCAAGGGCATCTTACCTACCCTTGATGAGAGCTCTGCGCCTTCAGGGCCAGCCAGGGCGCCCGAGAGACGACGATCACTTTTCAGATGAAAGTTATTGGCGTGAGATGCATTGACATCCGTCTGCGCTCGACGAGGGGTCGATTGGCTCATTGGGGAGGGCCGATGTCTTCCCCGGCCGGCGCTTTCGAAATGACGGCGGCTTCTCACGGGCGTCCGGTAGTCCGCTCCGCATTCTCGTTACTGCCCTGATGCCGGCGAATGACTCGTGCACTCATCATCAACCCCGTAGCTGACGAAAACATACTTTCCCAACGCGACGCTATAGTTCTACCCGCATTTCTCCATGACTTTTTCCGATGTGCCGTGCGTTAAGTTAAACGAGTTCTGCAGTGCAGAATTCCAACGTGCGGACTGACCCACATCTGGACATTCAAGTGCCCTTTCCCGCCTCTGAACTTCAGCCATTCGTTCATCGGGCTGAGCGGTAGCGTTCGGCGGATGATCCATTGCCTCGATGGCTTGAAAGGAGAAGACTGCGGACGGTCCGTTTTCGGCTAAGCAGGCCGTGATAGCAGACATTGGGCAGCTGCCGCCTTTCCCTGGAAGGATCCGCTAGCTGGATGGTATAAGTTGGAGAACCCAGCGGAGCTACCTTCCAAGGGCACGCTGGAGCTGAGATCGAACATTATTGCCGCTGTTGTCTTTTCAAGCGGCCCGTCGCATCAATCAGTTGATGCTGACGGAGATTATCGGTGCGGGCATTCCAACTGGGTTTGAGTGCCATACTTCTCGGATCGGCTTCCGCCAGTGCAGGGACTCAGCCGCAGAGCGTCCCCGGTGTCCCACCCGCCCTCACCTCTTTCTTGCACAACGACATCGTCGAACCTGGCGATTACCGATGGTTACGCGGGCGGTTTGCTGATGCGACAGCTGTGGACAAGCAGGTGTTCATCGCTGCTTTGGAGTGGAATGAAAAGTGTGAGAACCAGTCGCGTACGGCGATGAAAGGCCTACTGGCCACGATGGGCCAAAGTTTTGATCCTGGTAAGGACGTCTATACTCGGCCTGCACCGTGCCGTCAGTTCGTACAGCTCCCAATACCAGCGGACGTGACATGGCCTGCGTTTTCCGCTGCGCTCGATCGCGTCCGGCCGTATGCACTCGGTATTATTCGTGCGACTGCGCTTTTCGAGCAGCAGGTGATCGATCAAGGCAACTATGCCGAGCAATTGCGCACCCGACCACTCGGCGAGCAGACCTTGCGTTTCGCATGGGTCGAAAGCCAGCGCCATGAGGGGCAAACTGCCGCTTATTCGTCGCTTGAACGGATCGTTTACGAAGGCATTCTTCTGCGTGCCCTGGACGACCGCGATCAAGGTAATACGGCATGGCTTTCGACCAAGGTGGCTCATGAAGGCTGGCCAACGCGTTCAAAGGTAGGTGACGCGGCATCCAGCGCGGCTTGGCTGCTTGTCCAACATGCGGATGCCAATCCAGCCTTCCAGCTGACTGCCTTGCGCCTCATGGCGCCGCTGGCCTCTGAAGACGAGATTGATCCGCGCAACTTTGCGATGTTAACGGACCGCGTCGAGCTCAAGCTCTCCGGTCAACAGCGATACGGCACGCAATGGACCTGCAACCGCGGCAACCGCGTGCCGCTTCCACTGGCGAACACTGATGCGGTCACTGACGCTCTGCGCGCGAAGGCAAAACTTGGGTCGCTCAAGCAAAACGCCGCCCAAATCGATACCTTGTACGGACCGTGCCCACCCGCGGCCTAGGTCAGACCCAAAAAGACCCATAATCGGACGCTCACGCCCCTTCCCCCACTTCCCAACATCGGACGCTGGTTAATCTTCGCGACGAACCGATTGTGAAGGCGGCAATCCGGTCGCGAATGTCGTGATGGGAGAGGAAAGCGGTCCGGCTGCTTTCGAGGATTTCCACGTCAGCACGCGCCACAGCGTGGCGTGAAGACGTAGACGCGCAAATTGCCGATATGCGCGTGATTGTAGACCGTTGGCCCAAGGGAATAGATGCCAACATTGCCCGGATCGATCGGCACGAAGCGCTCGATTTGGCGGGAGAGGCTGTTGTAGAGCGTAAGGGGAGCACGGGTCATGCCGCGAGCCTTACCCGGGTGCGCAGCAAAGGGGAGAAAGAGCGCTACTCACGCGAACCGACGCGGCATATCGTTCCGGCGCCGGACCGTGCGAGAGGCGAAGCCGCCGCGCACGATCTCGCAACCGTGCTGCTGTGTCAGTCTAGCTTCTTTACCCAAGCCTACGCCGGTGATGTGCGCCGTGCCGTCGTCGACCGCTAGGGTGAAGCCATATTCCCTGCCACCCGGACCGAAAAACCCGCCGCTCAGCTTGCCGGTCGCCCCGCTTGCGGTCGTCACGACGCCCTGGAACCGCGTCGTTCCGGGTATCAGCGTGGCCGTGAAATTCACGGTATAGGTCTTATCGCCCACCCCGGTCAGGGTCCCCTTCAGCACGCCGCTCGCGAGGTCGAAGGTGACGGTGGTGATGGTCCGGGCGTCGGTCGAGTCTTCCGGATTGTCGGAGTCGGTCGTCAGAATGCTGAGCGAAACCAATGAGCCGTAGCTGCCCGACGACAGCTCACTCGACGATATCGTCGGTGTACCGCCGACCAGGATCAGACCGGACGTATCCGCAGCAGGCGGTACCGGGTCCAGATTGACCGCGTAGACCGCGGTCACCGTATAGGCGAGGGCGAGACTGGACGGAATGCAGCCGAATCCGAAAAGATTGGCGCCTGCGCTATAGGCGATACCTTCGTCACCGGGTTCCGGGATATTGCGCTGCGCCCCTGTGAATGAGGCGATTGTCGCGCCGTTGCGTACCAAACTCACGTTGCGGGTCGCGGCGTCGAGCTGGAAGGACGAGTTCGTTCCGAGATCTACGAGTGCAGCCGACGCGGACGCATACCGATAGGTGCTGGGCGAGGGGAACGTGGGTTTCGCCTGCACCTCGGCGCCAAACAGCAGGTTCACCGCCTGGCTGCGCGTGAAATCGCAAGGGGAGACATAAGAAGCCGGCGTCGGCGTCGGCGTCGGCGCGGGCGTTGGAGCCGGCGTCGGTGCTGGCGTCGGCGTCGGCGTCGGCGTGGCACCGGGGACCGTCGTGATTGGCGGCGTCGTAGCCGAACCGTCGTCGCTACCGCAGCCGGACGTCAGGACGATCAGGCTGCACGCGGCAACCCCAGACAACAGCTTACGCATTACGCTAACCCCCGAACATCGAGACTAATTCACGATTTTTACAAAAATATAACTCGATAATTCATCGCGGCGGTCAACGTGGTCTTTCAAGATACATCGAAATGCGATCAATATTGTTCTCTGCAATCAAGATGATGAGCGCCACCATCGCCAATAACGTTCGGGACTGGCCGCGTGCCAGCCCCGAAAGAAAAAGGGTAGCAGAACGCGCCCCGCCCTACGGCTTCCGGCCAGACCCTCTTGCAGACTTTCAGACGCCGTTCCCCGCATCCCAACTTCACCCGTTCGTTCATCTAGTTGGGCGGCAACGCTTGGCGGCCGATCGGCTGCCTGGCCGGCTTGAAAGGCGAGAATAACATTCGGTCCGGTTCGACCACATCAGCGCCGAACTGCTTAACGCCATCAAGACCTGATCCGCGCTGGCGCTGGCGATGGCGATGGCGAACGGCATCGACACACTGGCACCGAGCGAGCATCGTCCCGGCCAGTATGCAAATCGACAGCAAAGACCCGGCAATGCCCCGCATGCCCCGCATGCCCCGCGCCGAGCTATCTCGTTGCCGATGGGCGCAGAGCGACCCTTTGCTTGCGGCGTATCACGACGACGAATGGGGCGTGCCCGAGCGCGACCCGCGCGCTGTGGGAAAAGCTGATGCTGGACGGATTTCAGGCCGGGCTGGCCTGGATCACGATCCTGCGCAAACGCGACGCATTCCGGGTTGCCTTCGCGGGCTTCGATCCGGACGTCGTCGCGCGGTTCGGCGAGCCGGACATCGCGACGATGCTCGGCAACGCCGGTATCGTCCGCTCACGCGCCAAGATCGCGGCGACGATCGGCAATGCCCGCGCCTATCT
Organism: Sphingomonas sp. LR55; assembly: GCF_036856015.1. Classification (NCBI taxonomy): domain Bacteria; kingdom Pseudomonadati; phylum Pseudomonadota; class Alphaproteobacteria; order Sphingomonadales; family Sphingomonadaceae; genus Sphingomonas; species Sphingomonas sp. LR55. The sequence continues at coordinate 758,464 of NZ_JASPFO010000001.1, read as the reverse complement.
CGCGATGCGCAACGCCGGCGAGGATTTCGGCAGCTTCGTCTGGAGTTTCGTCGATGGTGCGCCGGTGATCGGCGACGGTGCGAAGGCGCTGACCCGCTCGCCTGCCTCCGAAGCGCTATCCGCGGCGCTCAAGCAGCGCGGGTTCAAGTTCGTCGGCCCCGTCATCGTCTACGCCTGGATGCAGGCCTGCGGTCTCGTGAACGACCATGAGACGTGCTGTTTTTGCCGAACCGAGCCATGAATGCGCCACCGCCGGGGTCTGGCGACCACCCTCATGCAGGGGCCCACGGACCACAGCTGTTCGCTATCCTGGCTGGACGATCGCCGCGACGATGCTGGCTTCGAGCCTCGCCTTTATCGACGGCTCGGTGACCAACGTCGCGCTTCCCGCGATCGGCAAGGATCTTGGTGGCGGTGCGTCAGACCTCCCCTGGATCATCAACGCCTATCTGCTGCCGCTATCGGCGCTGCTTCTGCTTGGTGGCGCAGCAGGCGACCATTACGGCCGCAGCCGGATGCTGGTGCTCGGCACAGTCCTGTTCGCGCTTGCGTCGATCGGCTGCGCACTGGCGCCGACGCTCTCGATCCTGCTGACAGCGCGCGGAATGCAGGGCATCAGCGCCGCGATCCTGATGCCCAACAGCCTGGGTATCCTCGGCAGTTCGTTCGAAGGCGAAGCAAGGGGGCGAGCGGTCGGGACATGGGCCGCAGCTGGCGCAATCGCCAGCGCCGTCGGACCACCGCTTGGCGGCTGGCTGGTCGACACGCTGGGCTGGCGGACGATCTTCTTCCTCAATCTGCCTGTCGCGGCGGCCGCGATCGTGGTCGCCCTGCGCTATGTCGAGGAGAGCGAACCCGGCGCACAACGCCTCGACTGGCTCGGCGCGATCTTGGTGACCGCGGCGCTCGGCATCCTGACATGGGCGCTGACCCTGTGGTCGAGCGGTCATGTCCTGTCGCCGAAAATCGGTGCGGGCCTGGGCATCGGCATCGTCCTGCTGGTTGCGTTCGTCGGCCAGGAACACCATCTAAGCAACCGCGCGACGATGCCGCTGACGCTGTTCGCGTCACGCCCGTTCGTCGGGCTGACCTTGTTGACTCTGCTGCTGTACGGCGCGCTGGGCGGGTTGCTGGTATTGCTACCGTATCTTTTGATCGTCGGCGGCGGATACACGCCGACCCAGGCGGGTTTCGCGTTGCTCCCCTTTTCGATCGTGATCGGCACCGCGTCGCGCTTTGCCGGACGACTGAGCGAGCGGATCGGCCCGCGCTGGCCGCTGACGATCGGGCCGATCGTTACCGGGGTCGGCTTCGTGCTGATGGCGACTGTCGACCCTGGGGCCCGCTATTGGAGCAACGTGCTGCCAGGTCTGGTGGTGATCGCGCTCGGGATGGCCGGCGCGGTCGCTCCGCTCACGACCGCAGTTCTTTCGTCCGTCGACGATCACCACACCGGTACCGCATCGGGGTTCAACAGCGCGATCGCACGAACGGGCGGCTTGATCGCAACGGCACTGGCCGGTGCCGTTGTCGCCGCATCGGTCGTACAGTTGACCGAGGCGTTCCATGTTGCAGCCTTGCTAGCGGCATTTTCGGCAGTGATGGCAGGCGTCATTGCATTTGTGACACTCGGTCGAGAGCGTGGCAGACGCTAGCCTTGCGTCTGGACCCACAAGCGGACGCTCAGGCCGCCCTGCTCGCTTCCCAGCTTCGGTCGTTCATTCAGTGTCAATTGTTGGCCCAAAATTTTTATAGGCCATCAGTAACGACCGCTTGCCGCATAGTCTTTCCTAGGAAACCGGCCGCAGTCGAAAAGCGATCGCGAACCTGGTATGTCCCGGGTGCGATGTCAGTGTCACCTGCGTAGCGTGCGCTTCGGCAACCTGCGCTACGATCGCGAGGCCGAGACCGCTGCTACCTGCCGAACGGTCCCGTTTCCAGAACCGATGGAAGATCGCCGCATGGTCCTGTTCGCGGATCCCGGGGCCGTCGTCGCAGACGGCCAGCGTCCCGTCCGTGCCGACCGAAACGTCGATCCTGCTGCTGGTACCGCTATGCTTGACCGCATTCTCCAACAGGCACCCCAGCGCCTTGGCGATCCAGGCCGCGTGCCCGGCGACCATCACGCTGTCCGCACCGGGTGACAACGCGATCGACTTGTCCGAGCGGAAGGCCAGCGGTGCGATCGATGCCACGCCGTCCGTCGCGATCTGGACGAGATCGACCGATGCCGCGGTATCCAGTGCCACGGTCTCCAACTCGGCGAGTTCCAAGACCTGCTCGACGATCCGGCCGAGCGCGTCCAGGTCGCTGCAAAGCCTTGCCCGCAACGCCGCGTCGTCGACCGCCTCGACACGCAGCCGGGCGACGGCGATCGGCGTACGTAGCTCGTGGGCGGCATCGGCGATGAAATCGCGTTGCATGCGGTAACTCGACGTCAGCCGTTCGAGCAGCGCGTTGACGGCTAGCGCGAGCGGGCGAACTTCGGCAGGAAGCCGCTCGTCATGCAATCGAAGATCAAGCGGCACGCCTTCCGCGGTCTCCAGCGAAGCCGACGCCCTACGCAATGGCAAAACCGCGCGGCGGATGATCAGCACGTCGATCGCGAGCAATAGCAACAGCAGCGGCGCCACGATCGCCATTCCGTAGAGCAGGAACTGCGCGAGCAGATCGTCGAGGATATAATCCGGATGCGTGAGGTTCTGGAGCACGGCGATCCACACCCGTTCGTTACCAACCTGAGCCGGGCTACTCGTCCCTGCATAGAAGGTGCGGCGCGACTGGCGACGAAAGAAGCTTTCCTCGTCCTCCAGCGGAATATCCGCGGTCGGCAGGACCATCTTTGACGCCGATTGGAACAGGACCGTGCCGCGTTGATCGAGAATGCGGAACGAGAAGCCTGCACTGGGCGCGAACACCGCCGCGCTGGTATTGTCCTGCGTCAACCGGAGCCGGCCGGTCCCGTCGTGCGATAGCGCCTGCCGCAAGGCTTGCGCGTGGACGTGGAGCGTCTGGTGCTGAATCCGCGCCGCGGTCGTGTCGAGGAACAGGTACACGCTGCCGGCGACCGCGATGGCAGTGATCAACACCGCGATCGCATGCCACCGCAGGATCTGCGCCATCAGCGACCGCGACTGGCTTGTCATGCGGCACGCTCCATAATCATATACCCCACCCCGCGGACGGTGACGATCTCGACATCCGCCTCGGCCAACGTCAGCCGCCTTCGCAACCGGTGGATATACACCTCGACCGCATTCGAGCCGAGATCGTCAGCGAGCCCGAACAGCAGTTGCTCGATATGCGCCTTCGTCACGACCCGGCTCGACCGGCGGATCAGCGCGGCGAGCACCTCCAGTTCGCGCGCGGACAGCACCGTCGGCACGCCGCCGATCGCAACCTCGCGCGTGGCGGGATCGAAGCTTACATTGCCGCAATCGATCGTCCGATCGACAATCGTCCCGCTACGCCGGAGCAGGGCCTGGATCCGGGCGAGCAGTTCCTCGGGCGCGAACGGCTTGGCGAGATAATCGTCGGCGCCTGCTTCGAGACCCGTCACCCGGTGTGCGACGCTCGCCCGTGCGGTCAGGGCGATCACCGGCGTGCGATCGTCCCGCTCGCGCATCGCACGCACGACCGATAGCCCATCGGCATCCGGGAGTCCCAGATCGAGGATAACGACGGCGTAGCGCGTGTAGGAGAGCACGATCAGCGCATCCTCGGCCGTGGTCGTGCAATCTGACGCATAGCCCGCCGTATCGAGCAGACGGACCAGCATCGTGACCAGCTCGGCATGGTCCTCAACGATCAGGATTCTCATCGCTCGGCCCGGCTCTGGGCGCGCCGATTGCGCGGCGCTTCACGCGGCGATCGGTCTGTAAGGCTCACGTAAGCCAGGCCGCGTAGCCCGGTCGATCCACGATCCAGATCTTGATCCCAATCGATGTCGCACGATGCGCCCTCAGCAAAAATCAGAGTGTCTCCATGTTCGATACCCTTCGCCCGTTCCGGCGACCCGCTACGCTTTCCGCCCCGGCGATATTCGATGTGCCACGACGGGTCGCGCTGTTTTCCGGCAACTACAACTATCTTCGCGACGGCGCCAACCAGGCGCTGAACCGCTTGGTGGCGTATCTCGAACGCCGCGGCACCGACGTCCGGGTCTATTCGCCGACCTCGGATACGCCGGCGTTCGAGCCTGCGGGAACGCTCGTTTCTGTTCCGTCGGTGCGCATCCCGGGTCGCGGCGAGTATCGACTGGGCCTGGGATTGTCCGCTGAACTGCGTCGCGACGTGCAGGCATTCCGGCCCGATATCGTCCATGTGTCCGCTCCGGACTGGACCGGCGTCGCAGCACAGCGGCTCGCGAGGACGATCGATGTTCCGGTCGTTGCCAGCCTCCATACGCGGTTCGAGACCTATGCGCAGTTTTATGGCGCAGGGCTGATCCGGCCGGCGATGGAGCGACACCTCGATCGCTTCTACCGGAGCAGCGACATGATCCTCGTTCCGACCGCGCCAATTGCGGACGAATTCGCCGAGCAGGGCTTTGCCGACCGCACGCGCCTATGGGGGCGCGGCGTCGACCGCGACCAGTTCTCGGGCCGCCATCGCAATCTCGCCTGGCGGCGATCGCACGGCTTCCAGGACGACGACGTGGTCGTCCTCTTCTTCGGCCGCCTCGTTCGCGAGAAGGGCACCGCATTGTTCGCCGATATCGTCGACCGGATCACCACCTCGGGCGTCGCGATCCGGCCGCTGATCGTCGGCGACGGTCCCGAACGCCGCTGGCTCGCGAAGCGACTGGCGAATGCGCGGCTGACCGGCAGCCTGTCGGGCGACGAGCTCGGCCGCGCGGTCGCCAGCGCGGACATCTTCGTCAACCCGAGCATCACCGAAGCGTTCGGAAACGTCACGCTGGAGGCGATGGCGTCGGGCCTGCCCAGCGTGTGCGTCGACATCCCGAGCGGCCGCAACCTCCTGCGCAAGGGAACGGGCATGTTCTACGCCCCCGACGATATCGACGGCGCGGTCGCGGCCGTCCGCCGCCTCGCGGTCTTCTCCGATCTGCGGTCGACCATGGCGCGCGCCGCGCGTGCCGCGAGCGAAGAGTATAGCTGGGACAAGGCGTCGAAGATGGTCATGGACGCGTATCGCGCGCTCCTGAACCAGGAGCGTGGGGAGACCGTACCGACTGCCAGGCCGCTGACCCGGTCGATCTCGGGCTGACCACGGTGATCGCACGGTGGCGTGGTCCGGCATGGTCGGGGTTGCGTCGCGCTACCTCCTCGCGGTCGGTTCGTACCGGCGTTGCCGTGGTGGCGATGCTCGCGATCGTCGGCATCGCCGTGTCGGCGTTGTCGCACCTGCTGGACGGCGTCAATGGGAGCGACATCCGCACGGCCTTGTCGCGGATCAATTGGCCACGCCTGTTCGCCGCCGCTGTCGTGACCGCGATCAGCTACGGGGTACTGACCGGATATGACGTGGTCGCGCTGCGGATCGTCGGGAAGCGCGTCCGCTATACGCGCGCCGCACTCGCGTCGTTCACCAGCTATGTCTTCAGCCACAATTTTGGGTTCGCGCTGCTGACCGGCGGCACCGCGCGATTGCGGATCTACCAGCCGGCGGGCCTGACGATCGGCGAAGTAGCGCATATCATGGTTCTGACTGGCGTAACCTTCTGGTCCGGCGTCCTGCTATTGCTGGGGTTCGGACTGATCGTCCAGCCAGGGACGGTGGCTGTCGCCGGCGTAGCGCTGTCCTATCCAGTGCACGCTGCGATCGGCGGGTCGAGCTTTGCCATTCTCGCTGCGGTTCTGGTTGGACTGAAACGTCGCGCAGGACGGACGCTCGTCCTATTCGGCCGCTCCATACCGCTGCCCAGCGTGTCGCAGGCGCTCGCTCAGATCATGCTGGCGAGTGTCGACATCGTTTTGGCAGCCACCGCGTTGTTCGTGCTGCTGCGAGATGCGGAGGCAACGCTTTTTCCCGCCCTGCTGCTCGGGTATCTCGTCGCGATCGTCACCGGTCTCATTACGCACGCGCCCGGCGGGGTCGGCGTGTTCGAGGCGGTGATGCTCGTCAGCCTGCCCGATATCGACCGCGCAAGCCTGTTCGCCGCATTGCTCGCCTATCGCGTGGTCTATTACCTGATCCCGCTGGCGATCGGCATGCTGCTGTTCGGCATCCATGAGCTACGCGGCGCACGTGTAAGGTCCGCGTAAGTCGGAGACGCGATGAGGGCGTGTCCATCTGCTCGGTCTATCGGAACCCTCACATGTCCATTCGCGCCCTGTTCTGCGCATCGGTCGTCCTCGGCGTAGTCGTCGCCACTGGCGCGGACGCGCAATCGGCGATACCAACGTCAATTCCGGGCGCGACGTCCGCTGCGATCCCCGCCATTCCCGAACCGATGATCTTCGACATGGTGCGCCCGCTTGGCGCCCGTCGCGGCGAACTCGAAGTCAACGCGCTCGCGCAGGTCAATCTCAGCGGCCCCGGCCGGCATGTCGAATGGGCACCGGAAGTCGAATACGCCGTTGCCGACGGCTTCGCGGTCGAGATCGAACTGCCGTTCACCAATAGTCGCCCGACCGATTACAAGATCGGCCTGCAAGGCACATTCGGCACGTTCCGCGGCGGCCGCAGCATCCACGGTGTCCAGTATCTGGGACTCCACAACCGCCGTGACGGCGGCTGGTCGAGCAGCCTGTTGTACCTGCTCGGCAATCGCTTCGGCGAGCGACTGAGTACGATGACGATGGTCGGCGCGGGCGACGTGACGCTCAAGAGCACGAAGGGTACCGGGCTGATCGTCAATCACACGACGTTCTGGGACGTCGGTCCAGACACCGTGCTTGGCTTCGAAGTGAACCGCCAGACGGGGGCGAGCCGGTATTGGCTGCTGATGCCGCAGTTGCACCGCGCGATCGGGCAGAAGGTGTCGGCGCAGATCGGCGCGGGTACCGAACGGAGCGCGACTGGTCCGTTCCGCCCAAGGGTCGGCTTACGCGTCATTCGCGAGTTCTGACATCTGGCTGGTTTTACGAGCGCTGGCCCGGCCGGTTTCAGACTGCCGTTGGGTCCGGCGAGCCTTGAGCAGATCCTGTCGCGAGAGGATGCCGACAACCTGTCGCGTATCGCGCGCGACGATCGGCACGCGTCCGACACCGGATTCGACCATCATGTCGGCCACGACTCCGATCGGCGTATCGGGATACGCGACGAGCAGCGAAGCGTCCGACAAGGTCTCGGTCAGCGATACGTCGGTGCCCGGTTGCATAGTCCGCCAGCGCAACGCGTCGGTCCGCGACACGAGGCCAAGTATGCGACCCGCATCGTCGACGACCGGATAGCTCCGATGTTCGGCGCGATCCGCGAAAAAATCGCCGCGTCTGCGGTCGTCATCGAACCCGGCAGCGTCGCGGGCGCGCGTGACATCAACTGGTCCGCCTGCATCAGGTCGAGCGGATCGACGCTATATTCCTGCAGGATATGCCGGCCGCGGCGTGCGATCTTCTCGGTCAGGATCGACCGCCGCATCAGCAATACGCTGACCGCATAGGCCGCCGCTGCCGCTGCAATGGTCAGCGGCAAGGCATCGAAATGCCGCGTCAGTTCGGCCGCGAACAGCGCCCCGGTGATCGGCGCCCGCATCGCCCCGCTCATGATCCCGGCCATGCCAATCATCGCCCAGAACCCAGGACCGCCGGGCAGGACCTGCCCGGTCAGCGCGCCCGCGGCGCCACCAAGGATCAGCAACGGCGCGAGGATGCCGCCCGACGTTCCCGATCCCAGGGCAACCAGCCAGACGACCGCCTTTACGACCAGCAGCGCGAGGATGACACGCACCGCGAGGGACCCGTCGAGTAGCGCCTGGATATTGGGATAGCCGGCCCCCAGGACATGCGCGTCGACCAGTCCGCCAAGTCCGACGACGACCCCGCCGATTGCAGGCCACCACATCCAATGCACCGGCAGGCGATGAAACGCGTCCTCAACCGCATACAGCGCGACCGACAGCGCCGCTGCCAGCACGCCGGTGACGAGGCCTACTCCTGCGGCCATCGCGAGCGGCCAGGCGCCGGACGGGGTCGTGCTCGGGAACGGGAACATCGCACCGCCGTCGAGCAGCACCGGCCGCCACGCGAACGCGACCAGGACGGCGACCACGACCGGTACGAAACTGCGCGGCTTCCATTCGAACAGCAGCACCTCGATCGCCAGCAGGATTGCCGCGAGCGGAGTTCCGAAGATCGCGGTCATGCCCGCCGCCGCGCCCGCGACGAGCAGTGTCTTGCGCTCGGCGGCACTCATGTGGAAGCGTTGCGCGAACAGCGATCCGATCGACCCGCCGGTCATGATGATCGGCCCTTCCGCCCCGAACGGCCCGCCACTGCCGATAGATACCGCGGCGGATAGCGGCTTGAGCAGAGCGACCTTGGCCGACATCCGGCTTTCGCCGAACAGGATCGTCTCGATCGCCTCGGGTATGCCATGCCCCCGGATCTTGTCGGAGCCGTAGCGCGCCATCAGGCCGATGATGAGACCGCCAATAACGGGAATGGCGACCATCCACGGCCCGACGAGCGTGTCGACGATTGCGGCTGACCGCGTGGAAAGTCGACCGAACCAGAAGAGGTTGGTCGCGAGCGCGATGAGTTTGATGAGCATCCATGCCGCAAGCGCCCCGCCGGTCCCGACGACGATCGCCATCGCCGCCAGCATCAGCATCCGCCGGTCGGCGCTATGGTCCGCGAGCTGGTGGTTTTCGATTGCTCGTACCGCTGCGATCATGATGAGAGTCTTTCGCCTCCGAGGAAGGCAGGCTATTATATCGTAGTGCGATATATATCAACACGGGCAGATTGCGATGAGTGATACGGACGCATTGAATGACGCCGATTACCAGGCACTGGCGGATTTTCGCCATGCGCTGCGGCTGTTCACGACCTTCAGTGAGACTGCGGCGGCGGCGGCTGGGCTTGCGCCGCAACAGCATCAGGCGCTGCTCGCGATCCGGGCCGCGCCGGTCGACGACATCACGATCGGCTATGTCGCGACGCGGCTCGTCCTCAAGCCGCACAGTGCCTCGGGACTGATCGACCGGTTGGAGGCGTCGAACCTCGTCGTCCGCTATAATTCCGATGGCGACAAGCGCCGCTCGCTCCTGCGCCTGACACCCGAGGGAGAAACCATGCTCGCGGGCCTGTCGTCGGTCCACCGCGACGAGATCGCCCGCCTCCGCCCCATGCTTACGGAGATGCTCGATCGATTTGGGTGAAACATCGATATCGGCCGGGAAGGTTCTGTCGTAACGCGATCTAAAATGCCAGGTAACGCAAACGCGGATGGCTGGCTGTTGCGCAAAGAAGCGCTGGGTAACGAGGGGGAATTCGAACGATGGTGACCGGTAGGCGGGGTCTTTGGGCCTTCGTGGTCGGCTGTATCGCGGTGACGATCGGGGTCGCGCTTCATCTGCCGATGTTCCTGATGGCCCGCAGCATGGGCTACCGGATGGCCGGCATGCCGATGGACGTCGGCATGCTGATCGGCATGGCGCTGATCGTCGGCGGGACCGGCCTCGCCGCCTATGGGTTGCTGCCGGGCGATGCGATGCGGTTGCGGCGGCAATTGACGCATATGACCGTCACCGGGCTGCAGGATGCACCGTTGCGCGCATCGCACTGGGTCATGATGGGCGCACTGATCGTGGCGTTGGTGATCGACGTCATGAAGCCCGCCGCGCTTGGCTTCACCCTGTCGGGCATGACGAGCGAATATGGCGTGTCGCGTGCCACCGCCTCGCTGGTGCCGTTTGCAGCGCTGTCGGGGACGGTCGCGGGATCGATCCTGTGGGGCTTCGTTGCGGACATATACGGGCGCAAGGCGTCGATCCTGCTCTCGGCGGTGATGTTCGTCGGCACGTCGATCTGCGGCGCGATGCCGAGCCTCGCCTGGAACATCGCCATGTGTTTCATGATGGGCGCGGCCGCCGGCGGGATGCTGCCGGTCACCTATGCGCTGCTTGCGGAGATGATGCCGAACCGACACCGCGGCTGGAGCCTCGTGCTCATCGGCGGCCTGGGCGCGGCGGGAGGCTATTTCGCTGCCAGTGGCCTGTCGGCGCTCCTCCAACCGATCTTCGGCTGGAGGATCCTGTGGCTGGCCAATCTGCCGACCGGACTGCTGCTGATCCTTCTTGGTCGGCTGATACCGGAATCGCCACGGTTCCTGGTCGTTCAGGGGCGCACGCACGAGGCGGAGATGGTGCTCGCGCGCTTCGGTGGCGGGCGCGTGACGAGGCAGGACGCGCTGTCGAATGATGGGGCGGACGTTGCGGCACGGCCGACCCTGCGCAACGCTGGAGCACTCGTCGCCTTCAGCATCGCCGCGCTGGCCTGGGGCTGCGCGAATTTCGGCCTATTGCTGTGGCTGCCCGCCGACCTCGTCGCTCGCGGTTATAGCGTCGGCGTGGCTAGCGGACTGCTCGCCAAGGCCTCGCTGATCGCGGTCCCCACGATCTTCGTCGCGGCGCTGCTCTACAGCCGCTGGAGCAGCAAGGGTGCGCTCGTCGCGGCCATCGCGATGCTCGCCTTGGGACTCATCGGAGTATTGTGGGTCGAGCGGCAGTCCGGCATCGTCAGCCCCGTACTGCCGGTCGCCGCACTGATCGTCGGCGTGAACGCCATCATCGCCATCTTGTTGCCCTACGTCGCTGAGAGCTTCCCGGCGCGCATTCGGGGGCGCGCCACGGGATGGGTGGCGGCCTGTTCCAAAGCCGGTGGCCTGGGCGCACAAGGGCTCGCGATCGCGGGCGCGGTCCCGCCGCTGGCGACGGTAGCGGGCTTAGTTCTGGTACCGACGGCCGCCTCTCTCGTGCTCGTGGCGTGGCTGGGTCGCGAAACGAAAGGACGAGATGTCGACGTTATCTAGTCAGCGATCTAAATGTACAATTCGCTGCGTGAAGCAAATGACGGCGTCTGACGACCTCAGACTTAACCAGCGCATTCGTGGTTAGCGTCTTCGAACTGCCAAACCTAAAACCGGGTTATACCAACTACAGAGACCCATAACCGGTCATTCCCGGCCTGCCTGCGACTGCTCTACTTCGGCCGTTCGTTCATATAGGCGGAGAAGCGGTTCCAGCTGCCCCCCTGTAAGCAGCTACGTCATTTCAAAGCCCAATCGCTAACCGCAGCGTGATCGTCCGCGGACGCACGGGCACGGTCTGCATCGTGCTGCCGAGAGTAAAGGGTTGCCGAAGCCGAAGCTGTTGCCACGGCTGTCGAGCAGATTGGTGACGTCGACCGACCAGCGCCGTGCGCCCATATCGATCGAGCTACCGGCATCGATCGTCGCATAGCGGCCTGCCGGACGGTCCAGCAACGGATCGAAGCTCAGTCGGGTCCGACCGATATAACGAGCGGCTGCATAGACTTGAGCAGGCAGCCCGCGCACGTCAAAGTTTCTCGAGGCAGCGAGCCTCGCAGATATATCAGGTACTACGGGCAGCCGGCGATCATCGTCATCGACCGTTGCAACCGACGAGGTTGAGGTCAGGCGCGCGCGCTGCAGCGTCATGCTAAAGTCGATTGCGACCGGCGCTAGGTCCAGCCGGCCCCCTAGTTCGAGCCCGTAATTGTTCGCGTTACCCGCATCGACCGTCCCGAGCAGGCCGTCCGCGCCAACGGTATCGCTGCGCAAATGCTCCCAGACCGAGCCGAAGACTGCTCCGTGTAGCGCTAGAACATCCCCGCCCACGCGGATCCGCCACCCCAGTTCGAGGCTCTGCAACTCGTCGCCGGGGATGCGGCGGTCGGCGATCGGCGCGGTGCGACTGACGCCCGCCGGACGGACCGCGCTAGCATAGCGCAGCCACACGAGACCGAGATCGTCGCGATGCCAGCTGAGTGTCGCGCTGGGCGTGACGCCGACCCGCGCCGCGCGTTCGCGTTCGGGGTCGACCTGTTCGAGATGGCTGATGGTCGAAAACGCGCGCAGACCAAACTTGAAATCGAGCGTCTGCGTCAATTGCTGGGTGCCCTCGGCGAACACAGCGGCGTCGATCACATCTTCTTCGTCGCGCCGCGCGGTCACCGCAGGGGATCCGCCGGTGGAGAAGTACCGGCCGTCGAGTCGGCTGGTCGAATGCAGGATCGTCGCACCGACGATCCACGGATGGCGCGCGGTCAGATCGCTGACGCGGATCTCTTGCGACAGGAGTTGCGCCGAGCGATCCTCAATATAGGCCAGCGGCGCCGTCAGGCCGAGCGAGGACGCCAACACGCTGGCATCATAGGTACTGCCAAATTCTTGGTCGACGAATGCGGTCGTCGCCTGTGCGTCGAGCTTGCCGATCGGCCCCTGGAGGGTGAGCGTTGCCGCAGTGAAGTCATTGTCCTGCGGCTCGGCGATCCGGGTCGCGCGCGACAGGCCATCGGTCGCATATTGGCTGTCGCGCGCATCGATCCGCTGCGCGATGCCGCCAAGCGTCGCGTGCCAGTCGCCGAACGCCCAGCGCAACGCCGCCCGACCGCCGATCCGGCGTGTCCGATTGACGTCTCGGCGGTTGCGCCCGATGTCGTCGATCCAGCCGGGCATCGTCTCGCTCCAGCCAGAGGCGCGCAGGGCCAGCGTGCCGGGCAGGATCGGCACGTTGACGATGCCTTCGACCGCACCGCCGAGCGAACCGTTGGCGACGCCCGTTCCCTCGATTGCGGCGCTACCGGTGATGCGATCGAGATCGGGCGCGACCGTGACGATGCGGACGACGCCGCCCAGCGCACCGGTGCCGTACAGCGTACCCTGCGGACCACGCAGCACCTCGACACGGTCGACATCAACGAGCCGCAGATCGGGATCGGGCGCGGCATAGCCGATCCGCACGTCGTCGAGATACAGGCTGACCAGCGACTGGCTTGTGCCGTTGAATGCGCTGTCGGCGACCCCGCGCAGGAAGATGCGGTCGCGACCGGGCCCCAGATTGGTGGAGAACGCGCTGTCGGTGCTTGCCATCACGTCGACCAGCCCACGCCGCCCGGCCAGACGGTCGAGCACCTGCCCGCCCGCAATGCTGATTGAGGCGGGTAGATCGGAGAGGCGTTCGTCGCGCTTGCTGGCGGTGACGATGATGTCACCGCTGGCGAGGTCGGGCGGCGGCGCGCGGCGCCGAGGCGGACGCGAGGGACTCCGCGGAACCGCCTCTATCCGCCACGTGGTCGCGTCGACCCTGACGGCACGCAGCCCGCTGCGGGCAAGCATCTGCCGCAATGCATCGCCGACATCACGCGCGCGATCGATGCGCCGGACACGCAGGTCGGGAAGCGATCCCGCCATCCCGATCGATATGCCGCTCTGCCGTGCGAGAGCGTCGAGCGCCGATCGCAGCGTACCGGCCGCGATCGTCAGCCCCGGCCGCCCGCCCTTAGCTTCGACCTGCTCAGCGTGAGCCGGCGGCGTCCAGATACACCACGCCGCCGTCGCGACGAGCGCGTATCGGCAGCACCGCGCGAAGCTGATCGACGAGCCGTGATCCATCACCAATCGTCAATACCCCGGAAAAACGCAGGTTCGCCGCGGACGGATCGACCATCAGCGGGGCGTCGGCATACCGCGATATGTCGGCCGCAACCAGCGCCAGCGGTGCGCCATCGTAATCGAGTCGTCCATCGGTCCAGTCCGAGACGCGTGCAGGATCGACGGTGCGGCGCTCGGCGATCTGCTTCGACGGCGTGATGTCCAGGCTTTGTCCGGCGTGCAGCATCGTCGTGTCCACCGATGACCCGCCGATCGGCGTGACGTCAACCGCACCCTCCGCGACGGTGACCGCTACGCGCCCGCGCGCTAACGACGTCGAACCGCGTGCCGATATCGCGTATTTCATAACCGCCGGCGCGCACTATCAGCAGGCGCGAGGGGTCATGGCGCACCGCGAAACTCGCCGCCCCGTCCGCAATCTCGATCACTGGGCTCGTCCCGCCGCTGACCGACACGCGAGACCCGCGGTCGATCTGCATGCGGCTGCCATCGGCGAGCGTAACCGCTTGGGTTTCGCCGCGACCGGTCGTGTAAAGCTGTCCCGCCGTATCGGCCGACGGGACGGCGAGCAGCACCGCGAGGCCTGCCGCAAGCGCGCCGCCACTGCCGAGCGCAGCCCAACGCCAGCGCGGCGATCGTGTCGGCGCGGGCGTCTCGGCGACCATGTCGTCGTTCGCGGGCATCGCAGCTGCAATCGCGGGCGCGGCCTCGCCGATCTCGGCGTCGAGCAGCGCGATGCTGTCATAGGCGCGGCGATGCGACGGGTCGGCGTCGAGCCAGGCGCCGAACGCCTCCCAGTCCATCTCCGGCGAATCAAGGCAGGCGTGCCAGGACGCCGCGTCGTCGATCGCCGTGCGTATGTCCGTCATGCCGCCCTCCTTTCCCCGCCCGAATGATAGACGCCGCCGCGCATCGCGCACCGCAGTTGCTTGCCTCGATCAATCATCGAGCGCCTTTCTGAGGTGCCGGAGCGCGACCGCGACGTGTTTTTCCACCGCGCTACGGGATATGCCCAGTTCGGCGGCGATCTCCGAATGCGAGGCGCCATCGATGCGGTGCCGTCGGAAAACACGCATCGCGCCTTCGGGCGGCCCCGACAGAGCAGCGACGAGCCGGTCGAGCCGCTCACGCCCCATGGCCGCGTCGAAAGCGGAGGGCGCATCGTCGATCGCCTCCGCGGCCATGACCGACGTCGTCACCTCGACATAGCCCGCGTCGCGTCGGCGGCGCCGCTCGCCGGCCCGTACCCGGTCAAGCACGATGTTCATGCCGACGCGGTGCAGATAGGCGAGCGGGTTCGCGATCGGGCCCGTCATGGGCTCGGCGATGTGCAGCCATATTTCCTGCACCACGTCTTCGGCCTCCGCGACGCTTCCCGTTCGTCCGGTGAAGAACCGGACGAGTTGCGGGCGGTTCGCCGTGAGCACCGCGGACAAGCCGGCGGGCGGGATCGGATCGGCGTCGGCTACGACATGGCTCCGCGTTTCAGGCGCCGAGCCTGGCATTCACCTTGGCGAGCAATCGTTGCACGTCATCCCGGCGCCCGGCATTGGCAATCTCGTGGCATACTGCCCTCGTCCGAACAGGAAGTCGCCTTCGAAATATTTGAAAACGATATCACGCCGCCCGCCGGTCGAACGGTCCGGCGGATCATTGCGTTGCCGGACGGCGCGCGGCTGCGTGGAGAGCCGGCGGATATCGCGGTGTCGACGGCGTGCGCAAGGGCTGGCTGATGCACCGCGCCCATCGCAGTATCCGACCCGAACCGCACCTGATCCTGGCAAGACGCTGACGGCCGATCGCCAGCGTTTCAGGCCAGCAGGAGCAGAAGCGGCAACACTGCTCCCGCCACGAGAACGATCACCGACGTCCGGCGCATCGTCCGATTGGTGAGCGCGATGACGATGCCGAGGATCGCCGACGCCAGCAGCCCGATCGACATCAGCACGACGAAGATCTTCAGGGGCAGCGGCGAGATGCGTGCGAACGGTCGATCCTCCCCGCGCTTTGCGGGGCCGGACGGCGATCCCGACGACATCTCGGTGGAAGGTCCCGACGCCGCCCCGGCGCGCGGTGCCGACGGCGTTAAAGTGCGAGGCCCGCCGCGTTTCTCGCGCGGCAGCGACTGGTCCTTGTGCACGCTGGCCATCCAGACGATCCAGCCGGGCGGCGTGCCGCCATAGCCCTTCGCCTCCTGCAGGCGGAATGTCTGGAGCGCACCGCTCAGCGCGAACAATAAGATCGCGGGCGCGAAGAACATGCCCAAATAGAAATGATACTGGCGGATACGGCGCATCGTCTGGGCTTTCATCGCGGACTCCGGTGGCTGGCCTCGGCATAGGGCATGACGTTCATACCGCAGTGCCGACGAGATGCCCGATCCCGGCGGTCGCCGCCATCGCTGCCGCACCCCAGAGCAGCACGCGGACCGCAGGGCGGAACGGGCGGGCGCCCCCTGCCCTCGCGCCTACCACGCCGAGGATCGCAAGACAGACCAGCGTCGGGCCGATCACCACGACCAGCCGGTGCGGCGCCGGGGCGAGGGCCGCGACCGCGAGCGGCACGACCGCGCCGGTGACGAAGCTGATCGCCGAGGCGAACGCCGCCTGGACCGGGCGCGCCATGACGATTTCGGAGATGCCGAGCTCATCACGCGCGTGGGCGCCGATCGCGTCATGCGCCATCAACTGCTCCGCGACCTGATGCGCGAGCGTCGGATCAAGCCCGCGCCCTACATAGATCTGCGCCAGTTCGTCATGCTCGTGCGCCCAGTCGCTGGCGAGTTCGGCATGTTCGCGCGCAAGGTCGGCGGCTTCGCTATCCGCCTGCGAACTGACCGAGACATATTCGCCCGCCGCCATCGACATCGCGCCCGCAACCATCGCTGCCGACCCCGCGACAATCACCGCGCCGGTGGTCGCACCCGACGCGGCGACGCCCGCGATCAGGCTTGCGGTCGAGACGATCCCGTCGTTCGCGCCGAGCACCGCCGCGCGCAACCAGCCGGTCCGCGAGACGAGATGGCGTTCGCTATGGACGCTCATGGCAACTTCCTAATGGTTTCCTCTAGCGTCGCGACGGTAACGCCCAACTTGCGGACGATGAGATGGTTCTGCGCCACCTGCCCATCGGACGACAGCCTCAGCCACTGATCGACGCGCATGCCGCCCTTCATCGAAAAGCCGAGGTGCAGCCGATTGCCCTCGACCTCCCCAGTTACCGGGCCGGAGGCGTCGGTCAGCGTGCCCTTATAACGGCCGTTGCCGAGCGGCCGGATCCGCCACTGCCGATCGCGTGCGGGCTTACCCTGCTGTTCGATGTGCTGGTCGAGCAGCAGGATCCCGTCGGCGTCGACACGACCGATGCTGATCACGTGCGTCGTGATCGGCGCGTGCAGCACGATCTTGAGCGTGCCGACGCCATCGAGGCGGCCTGCGAAGAAACGCTCTGCGACGAAGCGCGGCGCGGCACCGGAGGTGTTGGCTACGGGTGGAGCGCCCGCACAGGCCGAGACGAGCACGGCGAACGCTATCGCGACGGCTGGCCTCGAGGTCAAGAACGGCATCATCGCAGGGGCTTTCGGCAGGAGCGCGGTGTGGTCGAACGGCACGATTGCAACGTCCGATACTATGCTCAGTGCCAATATCTAAGCTATCGACGACCCTTGCGCCACCACCCGTTCCCTAAACTCAAGTTCATGGGACCGATCTACGCGCTGAAAGCTGATAATGAGTATCATTTATTCCTCCGGCTTCTTTGAAAGGAGGACTAAATCGTCGATTGTCCCCGTTTGCCGACGTCAAATCGTCGTTAACTGATGTTTTTTGTCAGCGTGGACTGAGGTCGTGACGTGAGGGCGGCGTCCCATCTGCATCTGGGAGGATGCATATGCACGACGCCGCGCTGATCGCGCTGATCCATGACCGTTACGCCGCCGTACACGGGGCCATCCCTGCGAGCGATTATCCGACCTACCTGACTGTCGGTGCGCCTGATTTGCCGCAAGCGACCCTCGGCTATCGACTTGCCGAAGCCGGCACCCTGTTTCTTGAGGGGTATCTCGACCGCCCAATCGAGGTGCTGTTGACCGAACGGTTCGGGCGACCGGTACCCCGCGCGGGTCGTCGAGCTCGGCGACCATGCCTCGCAGCGTCCCGGCGCGACGATAACTCTGTGGCACGAGGCGGCAGCGGCACTCGCCGGTCAGGCGGATGTCGCGGTCGCCGTACTGACCCGGCCGTTGCGGTCGATGTTCGCGCGCCTGGGTCTCGAGTTGATCGAACTCGCCCCCGCACGGATCGACGCGCTCGGCGCGGCAGGCGAGACCTGGGGGCGTTATTACCAGACCGATCCGGTCGTGTGTGCGGGCGACATCGCCGCGTGTCGCGCGCGGCTCGACCGGAGTGTGCGCGCATGACGCGGTTACTCGACGCGATCCTCGGCCATGCCGAACGCCGTCCCGATGCGATCGCGATAGACGGCGCCGCGCCGATGACCTGGGCCACGCTCGCACGCGTGCTTGCGCTGTTGGTCGAGAACTTGGCGGGGCGGTTCGCCCATGGCCGCCCGGTCGCGATCCAGCTCGATCACGGTATTGACGAATGCATCCTCGATCTCGCTCTCCTCGAAGCGGGCATAGCAACGATCCCGCTTCCGCCGTTCTTCACGCGCGCCCAGACCGATCACGCGCTCGACGCAGCGGGCGCGGAGATGCTGCTTTCGGGGCCGGTAATGCTGTCACTTGGCGCGCAGCCCTCGCTGCATGTTAGGGAGGATTGTCGGAGCAGGTCCGCTCGCATCCTGCCCCAGGGTACGGCCCGCATCACCTTCACCTCGGGGTCGACCGGCGATCCGAAGGGCATCTGCCTGTCGCGCGACCATCTCTTCGGCGTCGCGCAGGCGGTGGTCGATACGCTCGGCGTGCATCATGCGGGGCGGCATTTGCCGATATTGCCGCAGGGCATCCTGCTAGAGACCGTCGCTGGCCTGCATGCGACGATGCTGGCAGGCGGGACCTATGTCGCGCTGCCGCAGTCTGCGGTCGGCATGGCCGATCCGTTCCGCCCGGACGTCATGGCGATCCTCGGCACGATCGATCGTGAGGCAATCACGTCGCTGATACTTGTGCCGGAATATCTCGGCGGCCTCGTCGCGGTGATGCGTGCGACCGGTATCCGGCTGCCACGACTGACACTCGTGGCGGTCGGCGGTGCGCGGGTTGATCCCCTGCTGCTCGACGCCGCGGCGGACCTCGGATTGCCCGTACGTCAGGGCTATGGCCTCACCGAATGCGCCTCGGTCGTTTCACTCGACGACGGCGATCCGTCATCGCGCGGCAGCGTCGGCAGGAGCATCGGTGCCAATATCCTGCACCTGGCCGACGACGGCGAAATCCTGATCGACGGGCCGCTTTTTCTCGGCACCGTCGGCGCACCGCGCGCTCCCGGCCTGCTCGCGACCGGCGATCTGGGACGGATCGACGATGCCGGCCGGCTTTGGATCGAGGGGCGCAAGTCGGCGCTCATCGTTACCAGCCACGGTCGCAACATCGCCCCCGAATGGGTCGAGGGGATACTGACGCGCCAACCCGCCATCTTCCAGGCGATGGTGCGCGGCGACGGGCGCGCGACGATCGACGCGCTGCTCGTTCCGTCATCACCGACCGCGGACGTCGAGGCCGCAGTTGCCGCCGCCAACGAAGCGCTCCCTGCCTACGCGCACATCGCGGACTGGCAGGTCGTCCCGCCATTCACCCCCGCGACGGGACTTCTCACCGGCAACGGCCGCCTCCGCCGCGCCGCGATCGACACCGCCTATCCCGCCCAGGAGATTCCCATGGATCACGCGCCATCAGAGCTGCCCTTCTTTAACCGCCTCGTTGCCGACACCCGAGAGGCACAAGCGCGGTTTGCGATGACCCCGCAACTCGTCGCCGGGATGACCGGACGGATCACGCGCGGATTACATCGCGTATCTGACGCAAGCGTTCCATCACGTCCGCCACACCGTGCCGCTCATGCAGGAAGCACGGGCTCGGCTTTCGCACCGACCTGTCCTGGTCGCCGCACTCGACGAGTATATCGAGGAAGAGACCGGTCACGAATTCTGGATCCTGGAAGACATCGAAGCGGCTGGGGGCGACAGCATGGCAGCGAGCAAAGCCCCCTCTCCTGCCACGCGCGCCATGGTAGAACATGCGTACGAGACGATCCGCACGGGCAACCCCGCCGCGTTCTTTGGCATGGTCTATGTCCTGGAGGGCACCAGCATCGCGATGGCGAGCCACGGCGCCGGCGCGGTGCAGGCGTCGCTCGGGCTGCCCGACGACGCGTTTCATTACCTGACCTCGCATGGTGCGCTCGACCAGGACCACATGGTGTTTTTCGAAAAGCTGATGAACCGGATCGACGATCCCGAAGACCAGCGCGCGATTATCGACATGGCCAACGCCATGTTCCGACTGTTCGGCGCGCTGTTCGCCGGGATCGAGCTGGAGGCGACGCGTGTCCCGGCTTGAAGGCCGCCATATCGTGCTGACCGGTGCGGCCGGCGGGCTCGGCGGCCTGCTCGCGGCCCGACTACGCACGCGCGGTGCACACGTCACGGGGATCGATCGCGTCGCGTCGAGAGACTGCGATGATCATCTCGTCGCCGATCTCGCCGATCCTAAGGCGCTGGCCGACCTCGCCCGCACGCTCGCCGAGCGCAATGTGGACATTCTCGCCAACGTCGCGGGGCTCCAGTATTTCGGACCGTTCGAACAGCAAGGCGTAAGCCGGATCGCGCTCGGCTATGCGGTCAACCTCGTAGCACCCGCGGTCCTGGCAGGCGCAGTCGTGCCGCAGATGATCGCGCGCGGCGATGGCCAGATCGTCAACATCGGCTCGGTGATGGGCGCGGTCCCCTACCCCTATTTCACCGCCTATTCGAGCGCGAAGGCAGGGCTGAAGGGTCTGAGCCAGGCATTGCGCCGCGAACTCGGTGGGCGCGGGATCGCGGTCACGCACGTCGCGCCCCGCGCGGTCAGGACCGGCTTCAACACCGCGACGATCGAGCGTTTCATGACGCTGACCAAGATGACCGCGGACGATCCCGCCACCGTCGCCGACCGCATCTTCCGCGCGATCGAGCGGCGCGAGCGCGACGTGTCGATCGGGCTGCCCGAGCGCGTCTTCACGCAGCTCAACGCGATGCTGCCGGGCGTCGTCGATCGCGGTCTCGCGGGACAGGTGCTGACCGCGCGCGGCCTATTTCAGGACAATCCTTCAGGAGCCCTATCATGACCGTCCGTTACGCTCTCGCTTTCGCCGCGCTCACCTTTGCGGGTGCCGCCAACGCTAGCAACAACCCGGCGATGGACGCCGCGGTGCGCCGTATCAACGATCAGTGGGCGCATATCCGCTATCAGGTTGCCGACCGGAACGAGCAATATCGCCAGCTCGATGCGCTCGCCGGCCAAGCCGCGCAGGTGTCCGCACGCTATCCTGGCCGGGCAGAGCCCCTGTTGTGGCAGGGGATAGTCGTCAGCGAAGAGGCTGCGCGCGCCAGCGTCCTCAAACAACTCGGTCTCGCCCGATCGGCGCGCGACATCCTCGAAAAGGCGCAAGGGATCGATCCGAACATCGCCGATGGCGGCGTCAAGATGAGCCTCGGCGTCCTCTATTACCGCGTCCCCGGCTTCCCGATCGGCTTCGGCAGCACGGCGAAAGCGCGCGCTGCTCGAGGCGGCGCTGAAGCAGGACCCGAACGGTCTCGACAATAACTTCTTCTATGCCGACTTCCTCAACGACGAGGGGCATCCCGCCCAGGCCAAGCAATATGTCCTGCGCGGGTTGCAAGCGCCGGCGAACACGGTCCGCCCAGTCTGGGACGCAGGACGTCGTGCGGAAATGCGGGCGCTGCTCGGCAAGATCAACGCAAAGCTCAAGGCGGCGTGAACCCGCTCGCCGCTACCCTCGCGCGGCAGCTTGAGAACCCTAGCGGCGTGGGCGGTCGGCTGGTCGGGCATGCGATGCGCGTCGCCAACCGTCGGCCGACGCGCCTCGCGATCGCGGCGCTCGATGTCCGACGCGGCGATAGCGTTCTCGATTTCGGCTGTGGTACCGGCGACGCAATCCCCGCGCTGACGACGGCAGCGGGAGCAGGACGGGTTTATGGCCTCGATCATTCGCAGGACATGATCGACACCGCCCGCCGGCGTAACCCCGGCGCGGTTTTCTACCATGCGCCGTTCACCGACATCCCGATGCCCGATGAGTGCGTCGACCGCATCCTAGCATCCAACGTCGCCTATTTCTGGCACGACGATCGCCCGGTCTTTGCCGAACTGATGCGCGTGCTGCGTCCCGGCGGACGGCTCGCAGTCTATGCGACAACCGCAGAATCTTTGCGCCGCACCGGGATCGGACGCAGCAGCACGCACCGGCTGCTCACCGTCGCGGACTTGATGAGCATGCTCGGACCGACCGCCGAGATCACCACGGTTAAGGCGGGGTTTGGCGTGGCGGGCATGATCGGAACTTTCGATAAATCACCGCAAAAAGGGACCCTGGCGGAATGAAGGTCAAGATTATCGCATTGCTGGTACTCGTGCCGGTGGCGTGGGCCGCCCCCGCCACCGCCGGTCCAAAAGGCTGGGCAGATGCCAGCGATATCGGCCGTGACCTGCTCGTCGGTGCCGCCCTCGGCGTGCCCGCTGTTCAGGGTGACTGGCGCGGCGATCTGGACGCGGGTGCCAGCATGCTCGTCGCTGGCGGCACGACATTCGCGTTAAAGGAACTGATCCATGAGCGCCGCCCGGATCGTAGCGACGATAAAGCTTTCCCTCCGGCCACACCTCGGTGTCGTTCGCCGCGGCGGCATCGCTCGAGAAACGCTACGGCTGGGAAGCGGGATTGCCCGCGTTGCTGGTTGCCTCGTTTGTTGGCGTCGCACGGGTCCGGGCCGACAAGCATTATGTCCACGACGTCCTTGCCGGCGCGGTGATCGGCAGCGCCAGCGGTTTCCTGCTGACCTCGCGCCACGACGACCGCGTCCGCCTGACGCCGTGGGCGGGCTCTGGCGGCGGCGGGATCGACGTCGCCATGCGGTTCTGAGTCATGCGCTTTTGACGCGGTAGGTCAGGTTGCACGATTGCGCACCGGATCGCCCATCGGCGTGATGCCTCCCCACGGGACTGCACCACGCCAACGCTCGCCCTCTCCTTAGTTGATCGGCGCGCTCGGCGTTCCGGCGGGGGCAAGCGTGCGACCGTTGTTGAGGTCAGCACCCGTATTGGGATCGGTGGGCGTCGACTGGATCATTGCACGCATCTGCCACTGATACTTGTCGATCGCGTGCTGTACTTCCTGCAGCAGGTTGCCTGTGGTCGGATCGGTATCGTTGGTCGCCTTGATGCCCTGCCCCAGCTCGTCGCTGGTAACGCGGTAATATTGCGCAAACCACTGGATCACTTTGCCGTCGTCGACGAAACCGCCCGGGAATTCGGGGATGCGGCTGGTCCGGATGATCGTGTTGGCGCGTCCGTCGGACGAGACGCCCACGCTCTGCAAGCGCTCGGCGACTTCGTCAGCGTATTTGGCAACGCCTTCGTAATGCTCCTGAAGCAGTTCGTGGAGCGGGTAGAACAACGTACCCGAGACGTTCCAGTGCGCCTGCTTGGTCTGCAGCTGGAGCTGCTGCAATTCGGTCAGCGCCTGCTGCAGCGCCTCGATCGAGTTGCGCAGATCGCCGGCTTGCGGTCCCGAATGGACCCGGTCGGTGACGCTGTTGAGTGGGAACGGGCCGGTCTGCGACTGGGTCTGTGCCAGCGCGGGGGAGGCGAGCAGAAGCGAAGCCGTAGCCAAGAGAATATACCGCATAGATCGTCCTTTCGAGCGAGGAACGGCGGCGGATGCAGGACGAATTCCCCATCTCGTTACGCGTCGTTTCGTCGAGGATTGAACGTGCGATCGGCACCCTGGTTGTCTAAATTCGGGTTCAGTCTTGATGTACGCGTCCGACCAGCGAGACTGCGCTGCCGCCCTCGGCGAACCGCAACGTGAAGCCATGCAGGTCGGCGATCGCCTTGACCAGGCTGAGCCCGAGCCCGGCGCCCTCGCAATCCTGCCGGCCGCGGTAGAAACGTTGCGTGACCAGCGAGCGCTCGGCGATCGGTACGCCCGGCCCGTCGTCGGCCACGGTGACGACCACGCGCTCGCCCTCCTGCCGCAACGACAACCGGACGCGACCGTGCGGGGGTCCGAACTTCATCGCGTTGTCGATCAGGTTCGAAACCGCTTCCATGAGCAGGCTCGCATCGCCTTCGACCGAGGCGGTCGTGGCGATCTCGCAGGTCAGCTCGATCCCGCGATCCTCCGCGGTCGGACGATGAAGCTCGCATGCATCCTCTGCGAGCCGCGCGAGGTCGACCGTGGCAAAGCGACTGCGGCGCGCGTGATCCTCGAGCTCGCGGATCCGCAGCAGCGCCGCGACGATCCCGAGCAGCGTGTCGACCTCGGCCAGCGCGGCATCGCCGACCGCCTCGAACTGCGCACGCGTGTCTTCCTCGCGCAGCCCGCGTTCGACGCGCGCGCAGGCGGGTAAGCGGCGTACGCAACTGGTGCGCGATGTCGTCGCCGACGCCGCGCACCTCGGTGACGAGCAGCTGAAGCCGGTCGAGCATTGCGTTGATATGCGCGCAGAGCAGCCCGAAGCTGTCGGGATCGGGCCCGACCGGCAGGCGCTCCGCCAGATCGCCCGCGACGATCCGCGCGGTCAGTTTGCGCACCGCATCGACCTGGCGCGCCGCGCGCCGACCGGCGGCGAGTCCGAACCCGATCGCCAGCAGGATCGCGGGGATCAGCGCGATTGCGAGCGACCGCTCGACCACCCGCAGCGCCTCCTCCGCATCGTCAAGATCGACACCGGTCACCAGCCGCGATCCGTCGGGCATCGCGCACACGACCAGCCGCGCGGTATCGCGGGTCTTGCCCGGCAGTTCGGTGGTCTCGACGTCGGCGATCACCGATCCTCGCGTAATCACCGACACCGGCAGGCGCGCGATATTGCCCTCGATCAGCGTACCATCGGCGCCAAACAGCGCGAGGAAGCGATCGCGGTGGATATCGCGCGTCAGCATCGCCCGGACGGCCGACTGCCGCCTCGGCGGCGCCAGTGAAGCCAGATCGCGACAATCGCGCGCAAACCCGCGCTCGGTCATCCGTCGGTGACTGCCGTTCGCCAGCACCCAGAACAGCCCCGCGACGACCAGCGACTGGACGATCAGCAAAGCCGCGATCGCCCCGCCCCACCGCCATGTCGCGCGTGCGCGGGGTTAGACCGGGACATCGAACACATAACCCTGCCCGCGGACGTTGCGGATCAGTTGCGGTTCGCCCTCGCCATCGACCTTGCGGCGGAGGCGGCCCATATGGACGTCGACGACGTTGCTGTTGGGCTCGAAGGTATAGCCCCAGACGTCGCGCAACAGCATCGACCGCGTGACGATCCGGTCGGGGCGGCGCACCAGATAGTCGAGCAGCTTCAGCTCGCGTGGCAACAGGTCCAGCGCCCGCCCCGACCGGGTTGCGGTTCCTGCCAGCAGGTCGAGATCGAGCGGGCCGACGATCAGCCGCGTGTCGCGTGTCTCGTTGGGCCGTCGCAGCAACGCCTCGACCCGCGCGATCAGTTCGACCAGCGCGAACGGCTTGGGGAGATAGTCGTCGCCCCCCGCGCGCAATCCCCGCACCCGGTCGTCGAGACTGCCGAGCGCGCTGAGCACCAGCGCTGGCGTCCGCCGGCCCTCGGCCCGCAACCGCGCGATCAGGTCGAGCCCTTCCCCGTCGGGCAGTTGCCGATCGACTATCAGCAGGTCGACGCCGTCCCCCTGCGCCGCGAGGAAACCATCCGCCAGCAAGGCGTGGTGCGTCACTGCATAGCCGTTCGCCGCCAACTCGAGCGTGATCTCGTGCGCCGTGCCGGCATCGTCCTCGATGAGCAGGATATGCGTCATGCGACCAGTTCGCAGGCCGGGAGACGCGCCGTCAATTGAATTGCAGTTCAGACTCTGAACGCGGATTTAATCGACGCACCGCCGACCCCTCAGCTACCGATTTTTCCAAGGGTATGTCCTTGGAGAATCACGTAATGCGGATTGTTGCCTTGGCCCTTATGGCTGGCGCCGTCATGCCGACCGCCGCGTATGCGCAAGCCCCGACTGGCACGGCGATCTCACTCGACCGGCTGGCGCAGGACGTCGTCGCCAACAATCCCGAGCGGCAATTCTATCAACGCCAGATCGAGACGGCGGGCGTCGAGCGATCGGCGGCGGGGCGCTGGGCCGATCCCGAAACCGTCGTCGAATTCGGCCAGCGCCGCGCCGACGATCGCACGACCGGGATGCCGCTCGGCGACGGGCTGACCTATGCCGTCTCGGTGGTCCAGCCAATCGAGTTCGGCGGCCGCATCGCGCTGCGCCGGGCCATTGCCGAGCGGCAGGTCGATCTCGCCAAGATGGGTCTCCAGCAGTTCGACGCCACGCTGGCGGCCCACGCGCGAACGCTCGGCTATGCCTTGTTCGCCGCCGACGAGAAGGCCGGCGTCGCGCGCGAAGTGGCGAACCGGATGCGGGCGCTGGCGCGCGTGATCGTCTCGCGTGATCCAGCCGGCCCCGCCCCGCGCCTCGAAGCCGCGTCTCTGCAAGCGGGCGCGATCAGTGCGGAGCGGACCGCGGCGATGGCCGATGCCGAGGCGAATTCGGCGCTGTACGAACTCAACCAATTGCGCGGCGCGCCGTTCGCCGCGCGGCTGCGAATCGTCCGCCCCGACATGTCGCTCCCCGATCTTCCGTCGGGTACGACGCTGGCCGCCAACGCGACCGCGAACAATTTCGAGCTGAAGGCGCTGCGGGCACAATTCGAGCAGCAGGGCCTGCGCGTCGATCTTGCGCGGAAGGCGCGCATCCCGACCGTCGGCATCGGCCCCTATTACGACCGCGCGCGCTCCGACATCCGCGAGACCAACTACGGCGTGCGCCTGTCGACGACGATCCCGCTGTGGAACCGGCAGGCGGGCGAAGTTGCGGTCGAGCAGGGACGCCAGGCGCAGGCCAACGCGACGCTGGTCAACGCCGAACGCCGCATCGCGCGCGACGTGTTCGACCAGGCCGCGCAATATGAGGCGAAGCGATCCGCGCTCGGCAAATGGGATGGCAATACGCCGCGGAGCTTTGCCGATGCCGCCGAGGAGGCCAATCGCAACTTCCAGCTCGGCGCGATCCCGCTCGCGATCTACATGCAGATGCAGCAATCCTATATCGAGGCGACCAACGCGGTGCTCGATACGCGGCGCGAGGCGCTCGAGGCGTTGCTCCAGTTGCGCGCGCTCAACGGCGGCAACGCGCTCGCCCGATGATCGCCAGCTTGCTCGATTTCGTCACGCGGCGCCGGCTGGCGATCGCGGTGGTGACCGCGCTGATCGCCGCGGTCGGCCTGTGGTCGTTCGCCAACCTCCAGATCGACGCGATCCCCGACATCACCGGGGTGCAGGTGCAGGTCAACACGATGGTCCCCGCGCTCGCACCCGAGGAGATCGAGCGGCTGGCGACGCTGCCGATCGAGCGCGCGATGGCGGGTCAGCCGGGGCTCGAGGAGACGCGGTCGCTGACCAAGACCGGGCTCAGCCAAGTCACGTTGCTGTACAAGGACGGCACCGACCAGATGCGCGCACGCCAGCTCGTCACCGAGCGGCTGAACGCGGTCCGCGACCAGTTGCCGCCGGGCGCCTCGCCACAGCTCGCGCCCATCACCACCGGGCTCGGCGAGATCTATTACTACACGCTCGAATGGAAGCACGCGCCCGCGAGCATGGACACGAAGCGCCAGTTGATGGAGCTGTACGAGGCGCAGGAATACACGGTTCGGCCGATGCTGCGCGCGGTCACCGGCGTCGCCGACGTCAACACCAATGGCGGCCTCGAACAGCAATTCGTCGTCGAACCCGATCCGCGCCGCCTCACGATGCACGGCGTGACCGCGGCCGAACTCGCGCAGGCGGTCGGCAAGAACGTCGAGAATGCGGGCGGCGGTATTATCGCGCGCGGCGCCGAGCGTTTCACCGTCCTCACCAACGGTCGTGTGACGAGCGCGACCGATATCGGCGCGATCCCGGTGAAGTTCGCGGGCGGAATCCTGCCGCTCCAGGTCCGCGATCTCGCCGACGTCGTGATCGGCGCCGCCCCGCGACAAGGCGCCGCGACGCAGAACGGCCGCGAAACCGTCCTCGGCACCGTGATGATGCTGGTCGGGCAGAACAGCCGCGAAGTTGCGTTGCGGGTGCAGGACGCGCTGCCCGATATCCAGTCGGCGCTGCCTAAGGGCATGGTCGTCCACCAGCAATATAGCCGGGCCGACCTGGTCGACCGGACGATCTCGACGGTCGAGCATAATCTGGGCGAAGGCGCGCTGCTGGTCGCGCTCGTGCTGTTGCTGGTGATGGGCAATTGGCGCGCCGCGTTGATCGTGACGATCGTCATCCCGCTCGCCTTCCTCGTCACCGTCTCGGGGATGCACGCGATCGGCGTGTCGGGAAACCTGATGAGTCTCGGCGCGCTCGACTTCGGGCTGATCGTCGACGGCGCGATCGTGGTGGTAGAGAACAGCCTGAGGCTGCTCGCCGAACGTCGCCGCGCCAAGGGCGAGGATCTAACGCCTGACGAACGCCGCGACACGGTGGCGGACGCCGCGCGGATGGTCGCGCGCCCGACGATGTTCGGGATCGCGATCATCGCGCTGGTCTATGTCCCCGTGCTCAGCCTTGGCGGGGTCGAGGGCAAGCTGTTCCAGCCGATGGCACAGGCGGTGATGCTGGCGATCTTCGCCGGCCTTGTCTGGACGTTCACGGTTGTCCCCGCGCTGTCCGCCTGGCTGCTGCGCGCGCCCGCCAGCGAGAAGGATGACAGCCGTCACAAGGGCCTGATCGGGCTCGCCGAGCGCGGCTATTCACCGACGCTAGAGCGCGCGCTCGCCCATCCCAAGCTGCTGGTGATCGGCGCGCTGGTCATGCTTGCCGTCACGTTCGGCGTATTCAAGACGCTGGGGTCGCAGTTCACGCCACAGCTCGACGAGGGCTCGATCACCGCGATGGTCTACCGCCCGGTCGGCATGTCGCTCGACCGCAGCCTCAGACTCGAGCAGGAGACCGAGCGACAGATCCGCCGGCAGTTCCCGCAAGTCACCCACACCTTTTCGCGGATCGGCACCAGCGAGGTCGCGACCGATCCGATGCCGCCCAACGAGAACGACCTCTACATCTTCTACGCGCCCGAAAAGGACTGGCCGACCGGCGACGGCAAGCCGAAGACCAAGGACGAACTCGTCGCGGGGATCGAGAAGGTCGGGCGACAGGTCTACAAGGGCCAGATCCTCCACGACGGCGGCAAGCGTCGCGCCGCGCTGATGGTCACGCTTAACACCAGCGACCTCGCCGGCTATGTCGCCAAATCGCGCGCCGCGGTCGATGGCCAGGTCAAGCTCCCGCCGGGCTACCGGATCGAGTTCGGCGGGCAGTTCCACCAGCTAGAGGCCGCACAGAAGCGCCTGTCGATCGTCGTCCCCGCCGCGCTCGTACTAATCTTCCTGCTGGTCTACGCCGCGCTTGGCAGCGTGAAAGAGGCGGCGATCGTCTATACCGGCATCCCGTTCGCGGTGACCGGCGGCGTGCTGGCGCTGTGGCTGCGCGGCATGCCGTTCTCGATTACCGCGGCGATCGGCTTCATCGCGCTGTCGGGGATCGCGATGCTCAACGGGCTGGTGCTGGTCGACCACATCAATTTGCTCCGCGACGGCCGTGACGGCGACCCGCACACCGTCGACGACGCCGTCCGCGAAGGCGCCCGCGATCGCCTGCGCCCGGTGTTGTCCACCGCGTTGGTGGCGTCGATCGGCTTCGTTCCGATGGCGATTGCGAGCGGCGCGGGCGCGGAGGTACAACGGCCATTGGCGACCGTTGTGATCGGCGGGATCGTCACCTCGACGCTGCTTACGCTGCTGCTGCTCCCGAGCCTGTATCGTTGGCTGGTCCGGGAGCGTGCGTCCGACATGCAGGCCGATCACGTAGACCCGTCCTCCTGATCATCGATGCAGACGGACGTGATCCCCAGCACCACTGCACCGCTTTCGGTGACTTGGCCGCAGACGTCTTATCTGGCGGACTTCGGCGAAAAAGCGCGCCCGGCGCCCGCGCTCGCCGCGTGGATCCGCGTGCACTTGACCTATTGGTGGCGGCACCGGCGGCGATTGTCGATTGACCGACCGCAACGCTTCACCGAGTTCGTACAGCGACGCAAATTGGTCGACCGCGATCCCCGCATACCGCATATGATCGACAAGGTAGCCGTAAAGCCATTCGTCGCTGCCATGCTTGGCGCCGATTGGGTAACCCCCACCCTCTGGTCGGGCGAGATACTGCCTGACCAGATCCCCTTTCCCGGCCCGTTCGTCGTTAAATCGCGTCACGGCTGCAACCAGTACCGCATCGTTCGCGATGCGTCGGACGACTGGAACGTCGTCCGTTCAGCGGCAGCGGCATGGATGCAACGGTCCTACGGCCTCTGGCTTGACGAATGGGGCTATCGTGACGTGCCGCGCGGCATACTGATCGAACCCTTTGTCGGCGAGGGACCGGCGCTGCCGGTCGATTACAAGCTTTACGTGTTCCACGGCCGGGTCGAAGCGATCCAGGTTCACGTCGATCGTGAGACATGCCACCGATGGGTAATCTTCGATCGGGATTGGCGCGGAATGTCGACCGATGCCGATCGCCTCAATACTCAGCCGCCGATCAGTTTGCCGCTCATGATTGAGGGGGCAGAAGCTTTGGGATGCGAGTTCGCATTCGTCCGTGTCGACTTCTACGACACAGGCGTCATACCGCGATTTGGGGAAATGACATTTTATCCCGGCTCAGGCCTGGATCCGTTCGACCCGCCTCGATTGGACGAGTTGCTCGGTGATCATTGGCGTCAGATTTCCGGAACGGACAGAACCATGACTTAACGCTCGAGCGTATCTTTGCCTGTGCCAACCTCTAACCCTCATCGAGCTTCCAATCGAGGTTTTGTTTGCTCGATGACTGGGGGCGTTACATTAATTCGCCCGCGACACCCTCCGGCCCGCTGACAGAGGCAACGATCGTTCCTGCGCGTGGTCGACCGGAAAGGTCGAGGCAATTTTGTCATGCGCATGCCCTGCGTTTTGATCTCGCTGGTACGCGGAGTATTCGGCCATTGCATGACGCCGCCGCTAACTGCTTGTTTGGTAAAGAAGATCAACGATTCTCGTGGGGCTTTCCGGCGGCCATGCGTTTGACCCACTCGATCACGAAAGGGTTAGCCATGGATCAGAAGAGTGCGCCGTTGGCCGATGCGCTGGCGGCAATCGAGAAGAGGCCGGTCGTCGGCTTCGGAGCGCCGGGCCACAACCAAGGCTCGGCTATTCCCGGCGGCATGAAAGCGCTGCTCGGCAAGCGAGTCTTCGAAGCTGACGTGCTCACGCCGAAGGGTCTCGACGATCGGACCGAAGGAAAACTCGCGCTTCAACGGGCGCACGAGATTGCGGCGGAGGCCTGGAATGCCGACTTCTGCCGGTTCGTGACCGGCGGATCCACGCAGAGCCTTCACACCGTGATGGCGTCCGTCGCCGGGCCGGGTGACACCATCCTGATCGCCGCAAACGCCCACAAAGCAGAGCGAACCTATGCGCTGGCGACAGGGCTCGATGCCGTTGTCGTCCCCGTACAGATCGACGAGGCATGGGACATCGAACATGGCGTCGAGCCGCAGGCGCTTGGCGCCGCGCTGGCGGCGCATCCGACTGCCAAGGCATTCATCGTCGTCAGCCCGACCTACTACGGCGTCACGAGTGATATAGCGGCGCTCGCCACCGTCTGTCACGATCACGGCATTCCGCTGATCGTCGACGCCGCCTGGGGTGGTGCGTTCGCATTCTGTGAAGGACTGCCGGACGATCCGCTGACCAAGGGGGCGGATGCCGCCGTCTACAGCGCCCATAAGACGATGGGGGCCCTCGCGCAGGGGTCGGTGATCGTCGCCAAGGGCGACCTGATCGATCGCCAGCGATTGTGGATGGCCTATGAGCTGTACGAGACCACCAGCCCATCGGTACCGATCCTAGCAACGCTTGACGCGACCCGGCGCGATCACGCACTGAACGGCGAGCAGATGTGGAACGGCGTCATTGCGCTAGCGGAGAAGGTCCGCAGAAAGATTGCCGGTATCGCCCGGTTGCGAGTGTTTGGTTGCGATCATTTGCCGCCAGATGCCGATCTGGACGTCACCAAGGTGCTGATCGACGTCTCGGCGCTGGGCGTATCGGGGTATGCCATCGACGATTGGCTCTACAAGCATCACCGGATCAGCATGGGACTGTCCGACGCCCGTCATATCCTGGCCGTCCTGTCGCTGGGCACAACCAGGTCCGATCTCCGCAAGCTCGTCCGTGGCTTGCAGGATCTCGTGAAGCAGCTCGGTTCCGATCCCTCCATCCTGCCAGCAATCTCGCCTGTGCCCGGGATCGGCACCCTGTCCGTCGACATGGCGATGCCCGGGCCTGCGGCACTCTACGGCCCAGCCGAGATGGTGGCCTACGAGGCAGCTGCGGGACGAGTCGCGGCCGAAATGATCGCGCCTGCGCCACCTGGCGTCCCTCGGCTGGTTCCGGGCCAGCGCATCACTGCTGCGCACGTCGCATGGCTTGTCGCGAACCGTGATGCCGGGGCTTTCGTGATGGATCCGGTCGACCCGACCGAAGCGACCGTGAGGGTGGTGCAGAGCTGAAGCAACCGAAGCGGCCCGCCAAATCTGACAGCAGCTGCAATTAGGTGGATACGTAATGCAGACTCATACCGACGAACACTGGATGCAAATGGCGATAGACGTCGCGCGCTCCAAAGGATCCGATCCCTCAACCTCGCCGCTTGGATGCGTCATCGTGCTAGATGGGAAGGTGATTGCCGCCGAACGCAATCAGACCAAGGAGTTGCCTGACGCAACCGCTCATGCCGAGATGATGGCGATCCGTCGGGCTTGTGAGCAGACCGGAGAACTGGAGCTACGGGGGCGACGCTATACTCGACGCTGCAGCCGTGCGGCATGTTCACGATGGCGTCGATCTGGTCGAAAGTCGGCCGCGTTGTCTACGGTGCTGGTCGCAGCGATGTGCATCCGATGCCGATGTGCTCGACGTGCCGGTCAACATCATCAAGGTGCGGCTGGGCGACACCATCCTGCCGCGCTCTGCCCTCGCAGGCGGGTCGCAGCAGGCGAACAACCTCGGCAGTGCCGTCACGCGCGCCGCAAGGAACGCGCGATGCACTAGTTGCGCTGGCGGCGAACGATCCAAGATCGCCGCTGGTGACGGCGAAAATCGGGGATCTGACTTACGCCAAGGGCGCGATCCGTCCGACCCGCCGTCCCGGCAGAGGCCTCGCGATCGCCGACCTGCTCAAGGCGGTCGGCCAGGCCACGCTCGAAATCGAGGGCAATACCTTCGCCGCGGATGCTACCGAGGAAATGAAGAAGGGCGCCGACCGCAGCTTTGCGCAATTGAAGGGCGCGACGGAGGGCGGCGTGTCCGCTCATGCTTGGTGCGCGCAATTCGTCGAGGTGCGCGTCGATGAGGATTTCGGCACGATCCGCGTTAAGCGGATGGTCTCAGCGTTCGATAGCGGCCGCATCTTCAATCCCAAGCTCGCCGAAAGCCAATGGTTTGGCGGCATGATCATGGGCATTGGGCAAACCCTGCTTGAGGAGGGGCTGATCGATCATCGCGACGGCCGCACCGTCAACGCTAACTTCGCCGACTATGCGGTACCGGTGAACGCCGACGTGCCCGATATGCAGGCCATCTCGGTTGGCATTCCCGACATGAAGGCGACCGCGTTGGGCGGCAAAGGCGTCGGCGAAATTGGCGTGGTCGGTGTGGCGCCGGCTATCGGCAACGCCGTTTTCCACGCAACAGGTCAGCGCATCCGAAGCTTACCAATCACGCTGGAAAAACTGGCGTAGTCCGAGCGATTATCCTGCGTATTCCCTGCATCGACCCAGAAGCAGACACTTGTGACGTCATCTTCACTTCCCAAATCCGGCCGTTCGTTCATCCGGTTAGATGGCAACTTTCAAGGGAGACGAGAGATCGTTCGCTGCAACCAGTTCCCGTGGTCAGTATATGAGAGCCCCGCGAGTTGTAACGACACCTAAGCATCTGCTTTTGCTGGATCGTCGTGACCGACCGGCAGCGTTACGCCAAGGTAAAACTGCAGCATACCAGACGTCACGCGGTATCAATTGCCGGTTTAGCGGGACGGAGTTCGAAGACGAGCAAGGTGGACGTCGCGGTGGCGCAAATCTGTCCCTTTTCGTTGAATAACGTGGCCTCGGAGAAAGCCGCGCGGCCACCCATCGATATCAGGCGCCCGACCGCTCTGATCTTGCCGCTGGCGTCGTTCAAGGAGCGGAGGAACGACACTTTCAGCTCCAGTGTCGTGTACCCGAACCCTGGTTTCAGACCGGTGTGGGCGGCGATACCGCAGGCGCTGTCTAGGATCGCAGAGATATATCCGCCATGCACCGATCCCATGGGGTTGTAGGACGTGCCGTCGGGCGTGGCTTCGAATACGGCATGGCCATGTTCCGCTTCGACTAGAGAGATACCCAACTTCTCGCCCAGAGGAGGTTGTCGTCCGCTAGCAAGCAGAGCACGAACCTGAGCAAGGCCGTCGGGATTTGTGGGGGCATCGGTCGTCATGGGTTATCCTCACATTGCAGGCGTCGATAAGGTCACTGGAGCAACTGGATCCCAGCCCCCGCCAAGTGCCCGGAACGACGCGACGGCACCACGACTGGCGGCGGCGCGTGCCTGGATCACCCCGTCCCGCGTTTCGAGCAGGCGCCGGTCCGCATCCAGAACCTCGATCAGGCTCGACACCCCGCCCTTATAAGCCGCGAACGAGGCATCCCGGGCGCGGCTCAACGACGTCTCGCCCTGGCCCAGCATGGTCGACCGTGCGTCCTGCTGGACGAGCGTCGAGAAGGCATCCTCGACATCCTGCGATGCGCGCAGGACGACCAGGCGGTAGGCGCCAAGCGCTTCCGCGTTCCGTCCCTTGGCGCTTTTCACTTCGGCATCGACGCGGCCGAAGTCGAACAGGCGCCAGCGCAGGCCCAGCACGCCGTTCGCCTGTGTCGCATTGCCACCAAACAGGCCGCCTGCCGCGGTCGTCGCGGTGCCGAGCAGACCGCTCAGCGAGAATTTCGGGTAATATTCTGACATCGCGACACCGATCCGTGCGTTCGACGCCGCCAGCGTTCGCTCGGCCGCGATGATGTCGGGACGACGGCGCAACAGGCTGGCCGGACCGCCCGCGGTCGCGATCGCCGGAGGAGACGGGATCGCGGTCACGACTGTGAATTCGGAGCGGGTCGCGCCCGGCTGAACCCCGATGAGAATGTCGAGCGCAGTCAGCGCCATGTTGAGTTGGTTCTGGATTGCCGGGGCCGAAGCGCGAACCTGCGCCAGCGCCCCTTCCGCCTGCCGAAGTTGCAATTCGGCCGCCACGCCCTTGCGGTATTGCAGCGCGATCAGATCGACGAGACGCGCCTGCGTATCGGCCTGCGCGCGGGCAACGCCGAGCCGTGCCTGCAAGGCCCGTATCGCGATGTACGTGTCCGCCGTCTGCGCCGCGACCGCAAGACGCACGGCTACCGCAGCGGCGGCGGACGCCTGCCAGTCGGCCCGTGCCGCATCGCGTGAGGCGTCGCGCCCGCCAAAGACGTCGAGTTCCCAGCTTGCGCCGACATTGAGTTCGTAGGTTTCGGTCGAACGCTCGAACTGCGGAAACGCGCTGCCGATCCGGCCGATCGGTGTCTCCAGCGACTGATAGATCTCGCCCCCCTGCCCGCTGACCTGACCGGACGGAAGCAGGGCTGCGTTGGCGGTCTTCAGCGCAGCCCGCGCCTGCGCCACGCGCGCCGGCCTGTTGCAGGTCGAGATTCTGTGCCAGCGCGCGCTCGACAAAACTGGTGAGCAACGGATCTTGAAACCCGCGCCACCAGTCGACGAGATCGGCCTGCCCTGCATCCGCCGACCTCTTGTCGACGGCGCTGGCGCCGACAAAGGCGGCCGGTGCGGACGACGCCGGCACCGCGTAGCGCGGCGCGGTCGTGCAGCCACTCACCGACAGCAGCGTGGTGGCCAAAGTAGCAGCAGAGCGGAAATGGCGCATGATCGACCTTCGATGACCCAGACCGTGACCAATGATGCATATGGTCATTGTTTGTCAACGGGCCGATGTCCG
Organism: Sphingomonas sp. LR55; assembly: GCF_036856015.1. NCBI lineage: Bacteria > Pseudomonadati > Pseudomonadota > Alphaproteobacteria > Sphingomonadales > Sphingomonadaceae > Sphingomonas > Sphingomonas sp. LR55. The sequence goes on along the minus strand of NZ_JASPFO010000001.1, from coordinate 722,572 downwards.
CCTATGACGCGGCGATGACCGATCCCGTTCCCCAATCCCCCCGACGCGTGGCCCTGCCGAACATGCGGTCCGCGATCAGATCGTCGAGGCCGCAAACGACTGTTTCGCGCATTACGGATACAGCAAGACGACCGTCGCCGACCTTGCGCGCGAGATCGGGTTCTCCAAGGCCTATATCTACCGGTTCTTCGAGTCGAAGCAGGCCATCGGCGAGGCGATTTGCGGTGCGCGCCTCGAACAGATCTTGACCGAAGCGCGCAAGGCCGTCGATGCGGGCGGCAGCGCGACCGACCGGTTTCGCCGTATGTTCAGGAGCATAACCACGCTCGGCGTGGCGCTGTTCTTCGAGGATCGCAAGATTTACGAGATCGCAGCCTTGGCCGCGTCGGAGCGCTGGGGGTCGGCGCAAGCCTATTCCCGGTCGCTCCAGGACATGATCCAGGAGATCGTCAGACAGGGCCGGGAAAACGGCGAGTTCGAGCGCAAGACGCCGCTCGATGAGACGGTCCGCTCGATCTATTACGCGATGACGCCGTTCATCGATCCGCTGCATCTGGAGCGCAATCTCGACCTGTTGCCTGACGCGCAGAACGAAGTCACTGGGCTCATCCTGCGAAGCCTCGCGCCGTAGATTTCACAATGTGACCAGTTGACAATATAGTCATAAGACAACATTCGGGTCCCGCTTCTGTGGAGGACTCGTGTGTCGAACCGACTGTATATCGCCCTGGCCGTGCCGCTGGCGTCCGCGACGCTGACGGCATGCCATCGTACGGAGCCCGATCCGCGCACACAGCCGCCGCTGGTCAGGGTCACGACGCCAGTCGCCGCCAACGCGGCAACGCGCGAGTTTACCGGGGTCGTCGCGGCACGCGTCCAGAGCGACCTCGGCTTTCGCGTCGGCGGCAAGGTCACGCAACGATTGGTCGATACCGGCCAGATCGTGCGCCGTGGCCAGCCGATTATGCGGATCGACGGAACCGACCTGTCGCTGGCGACCCGCGCTTCGCAGGGAACGGTCAATGCAGCACGCGCCCGTGCGGAGCAGACCGGCGCGGACGAGAAACGATATCGTGACCTGGTCGGCGCGGGCGCCGTCTCCGCGTCGGCCTATGATCAGGCGAAGGCCGCTGCGGACGCGGCGCGTGCGCAACTGAGCGCCGCACAGGCACAGGCTCGCGTCGCGCGCAACGAAGCCAACTACACCGTCCTGCTCGCGGATACCGACGGGACCGTGGTCGAGACGCTGGCCGAGCCGGGGCAGGTCGTTGCCGCGGGGCAGATCGTCGTCCGTGTCGCACGATCGGGGCCGCGCGAGGCTCTAGTGCAATTGCCGGAGACGCTGCGACCGCACCTGGGCTCGACCGCGCGTGCCCGTACTTTCGACGGGGCCACCGGCAGCGCGACGCTTCGGCAGTTGGCCGATTCCGCCAACGCGGCGTCGCGGACGTTCGAGGCCCGGTATGTCCTCGCCGGGGCGACCGCGCGTGCGCCGCTCGGCTCGACCGTGACCGTCACGCTGTCAGAGCCAGGCGACACGGTCGCGACCGAAGTACCGCTCGGCGCACTCCGCGATACCGGCCACGGGGCCGGTGTATGGATCGTCGGTGCCGGCGCGCAGCCAAGGATCACATGGCGGCCGGTGAAGGTGACCGCGATCGGGGAAGAAACCGCCACCGTGACCTCGGGTCTGAAGTCAGGTGACCGCTTCGTCGCAACGGGTGCGCACATGCTGCACCAGGGCCAGATCGTCCGGGTTGCCGCACGATGAGTGGCGACGAGCAGAAGACGCCCGGCCGCTTCAACTTGTCGGCGCTTGCGGTCCGCGAACGATCGGTCACTTTGTTCTTCCTGATCGCAATCATCATCGCCGGGGTCGTCGCCTTCACCAGACTGGGGCGTGCGGAGGATCCGGGGTTCACCATCAAGGTCATGACGGTCGTCACCGCCTGGCCCGGCGCAACGGCGCAGGAGATGCAGGACCAGGTCGCCGAGCCGCTCGAGAAGCGCCTGCAGGAACTGCGCTGGTACGATCGCAGCGAGACGTTCACGCGACCCGGTCTCGCCTTCACCACGCTGACGTTGCGCGATACCACTCCCCGAAGGACGTGCCGGACCAATTCTACCAGGCGCGCAAGAAGATGAGCGACGAGGCTCCGAGCCTTCCGCGCGGCGTGGTCGGGCCGTTCGTCAACGACGAATATGGCGACGTCACCTTCGCGCTCTACGCTTTGAAGGCGAAAGGCGAGCCGCAACGCTCGCTTGCGCGCGAGGCGGAGACGCTGCGTCAGCGGCTGCTGCATGTGCCCGGCGTCAACAAGATCAACATCGTCGGCGAGCGACCGGAACGCATCTATGTCGCGTTCGCCGAGGAGCGGCTGGCAACGCTCGGCGTCTCGCCCCGCGACATCTTTACCGCGCTTTCGAGGCAGAACCTCATCACGCCCGCGGGCTCGATCGAGACCAAGGGGCAGCAGGTCGTGGTCCGCCTCGACGGCGCATTCGACGATTTGTCGAAGATCCGCGACCTGCCGATCGTCGCGAACGGCACCACACTGCGGCTGTCCGAGATCGCCAAGGTCGAGCGCGGCTACGAGGATCCCGCGACCTTCCTCATCCGCAGCCAGGGTGAACCCGCCCTGCTGCTCGGCGTCATCATGCGCGAAGGCTGGAACGGGCTCGACCTCGGCAAGGCGCTGAACGCCGAGGTCGCGAAGATCGGCGACGAACTGCCCCTCGGCATGAGCCTCACCCGCGTCACCGACCAGTCGGTCAACATCACCGACGCGGTCGATCAGTTCATGCACACCTTCCTCGAGGCGCTCGCGATCGTGATGATCGTCAGCCTCGTCAGCCTCGGCTGGCGCGTCGGCATCGTCGTCGCGGCCGCGGTGCCACTGACGCTGGCAGTCGTGCTCGTCATCATGTGGGCGACCGGCCGGGTGCTAGACCGCATCACGCTCGGTGCGCTCATCCTCGCGCTCGGCCTGCTGGTCGACGACGCGATCATCGCGATCGAGATGATGGTGGTGAAGATGGAGGAGGGATACGACCGCATCCGCGCGTCCGCCTATGCCTGGAGCCATACCGCTGCGCCGATGCTGGCCGGCACGCTGGTGACCGTGATCGGGCTGATGCCGGTCGGCTTCGCGCAGTCGACCGCGGGCGAATATGCCGGCAACATCTTCTGGGTGGTCGGCTTCGCACTGATCGCATCATGGTTCGTCGCGGTGATCTTCACACCGTACATGGGTGTGAAGATGCTGCCCGAGATCAAGCCGATCGAGGGCGGTCACGCGGCGATCTACCGGACGCCGCGCTACGAAAGGGTCCGCAGCATCATCGCCTGGGCGGTGCGCCGCAAGTTGCTGGTCGCATTGGCGACGCTGGGTGCGTTCCTGATTGCAGGCGCGGGCATGGCGCTGGTCAACAAGCAGTTCTTTCCCGCCTCGGATCGTCCCGAGGTGCTGGTCGAGGTGCAGATGCCCAAGGGCACCGCGATCGCGCAGACCGCCGAGGCCGCGAAACTGGTCGAGACGTGGTTGCGCAAACAGCCCGAAGCCAAGGTCGTCACGACCTATGTCGGTCAAGGCGCACCGCGCTTCTTCATGTCGCTGTCGCCCGAGCTGCCCGACCCGTCCTTTGCCAAGATCATTGTGCTGACTGTCGACGAGGATGCGCGCGACGCCTTGAAGGTGCGGCTGCGTGAGGCCGCAGCGGAGGGGCTCGCGCCACAGGCACGGGTTCGCGCGACGCAACTCGTGTTCGGCCCCTACTCCCCCTTCCCCGTCGCGTTCCGTGTCAGCGGCCCCAATCTCGCAACCGTCCGCAGCATCGCCGAGAAGATGCAGGGCGTGATGCAACGGGATCCGACGATGCGTACCGTCAATGCCGACTGGGGCGACCGCGCGCCCGCGCTGCACTTCGTGCTGGAGCAGGACCGGTTGCGCGCGCTTGGGCTGACATCGAGCGACGTTGCCGAACAGCTGCAGTTCCTGTTGACCGGCACGACGGTCAGCCAGGCGCGCGAGGATATCCGGACGGTCGACGTAGTGGCGCGGTCCGGGGGCAGCGATCGGCTCGATCCGGCGCGCATCGGCGATTACATGCTGACAGGTGCCAATGACCAGCGCGTGCCCGTCGGCCAGATCGGCAAGCTCGAAGTCCGCATGGAGGACCCGATCCTGCAACGCCGCGACCGGTTGACGACGATCACGGTCCGCGGCGACATCGCCGATGGCCTTCAGCCGCCCGACGTATCGACCGCGCTGCTCGAGAAGTTGCAGCCGATCATCAGGACGCTGCCATCCGGCTACCATATCGACATGGCCGGCTCGATCGAGGAGGCCGGCAAGGCGAATGCCGCGCTCGCGCCGATCTTCCCGATCATGATCGTGCTGATGATGGTCGTGATAATCCTCCAGGTCCGCAGCCTGTCGGCGATGGCGATCGTGTTGCTGACCGCACCGCTGGGGCTCATCGGCGTGGTGCCGACGCTGCTCGTCACGGGCCAGCCGTTCGGCTTCAACGCGATCCTCGGCCTGATCGCGCTGGCGGGCATCCTGATGCGCAACACGCTGATCCTTATCGGGCAGATCCACGATCACGAGCGCGACGGGATGGATCCCTATGACGCGGTCGTCGAGGCGACCGTGCAGCGATCGCGGCCGGTAATCCTGACGGCAATGGCGGCCGTGCTCGCCTTCGTCCCACTGATCAGTTCGGTGTTCTGGGGATCGATGGCGGTGACGCTGATCGGCGGGACGCTGGGCGGGACAGTTCTGACGCTGGTGTTCCTGCCTGCGCTTTATGCGCTGTGGTTCCGTATAAGGCCGCCAGTAAACGATCGGCGTGAGGCACCCGGATCACAGCACGTCCTGGCGTGATCAAAGAGGCATCGGGTTGGCCGTTCCGGCGTTGATACGGCAACGAACATCGATAGCGGCGGGTCAACGTCGCGGAAGGGTAGACATGGCACGGGTCTTTATTACCGGCAGTACCGACGGCCTTGGCCTCGCGGCGGCACAGTCTCTGCTCTCCGACGGGCACCATGTCGTTCTGCATGCACGTTCTGCGCAGCGCGCTGCCGATCTAGGCAAGTTACGCGAACAGGTTGATGGTGTCGTTATCGGCGACCTGGCAAGCGCGCAGGACGTGCACGGAATTGCGGATCAGGTGAACGCAATCGGCCATATAGATGCGGTGATTCACAACGCCGGGCTCTACGCCGTGCCGGAGCGAGGCGCGACGCCGGACGGCCATCCCACCCTGCTCGCGGTTAACACGCTGGCACCATATATGCTGACCGCGCTGATCGAACGGCCCGCCCGGATCATTTATCTCAGCAGCAGCTTGCATCGCGGAGGCGAGGGATCGCTGGAGGACATCGACTGGACGGCGCGCGCATGGGACAGCTCTCGCGCTTATGCCGAAAGCAAGCTGCACATGGTCGCGCTGGCTTTCGCTATCGCTGGGCGCCGCCCAAACGTACTGAGCAACGCGGTCGATCCGGGATGGGTGCGCACGCGAATGGGTGGCGCCGGCGCGCCAGTTGATCAAGACACCGGGCAACGCACGCAGAGTTGGCTCGCGGTCAGCGATGATTTAACCGCACTGTTCAGCGGTGGCTATTGGCACAACCTACAGCGTCAACAGCCCGCGGCTGAAGTTACGGATACGCGCTTCCAGGAAAGGCTGGTTGCCAAACTAGCTGACCTTACGGGTGTAGAGATGAGTTGAGCTGATCTGCTTCGGCTAAGACCCACAAGCAGACAGTCGCGGACTACTTCATGCTTCCCAACTTCGGCCGCTCGTTCATCTCGGTCAGAATGCTGATGTGGGATACAGCTGCCTAGCCCCCACCGACGGCCGTCTCAATGAGAGAACGTCAGGTGCTCTTGTCATCCTTGAACAAGCATATCGATAAGGTGGTCCTCGGCGGGTAGTTGCCCATCGAGCATCAGCATGGCGAGGCCATGAACGAGCGACCAGGATCGCAGCGCGCCAGTCTCCACTTGATCCGACCCGGCGTCAGTCGGCGATGCCGCTGCCGCATTGGCATGTAACATCCGTAATGCCTCTATTTCTCCTGTCGCCTGCAACTGCGCTGAAGACGTGAAGATCAGTCGAAAGATTGCCGGATTGGCGAGCGCAAACCGCACATAGGCCCGACCGGTTGCCGCAAACGCAGCGGCGCCGTCCTTGCCGCTTGCCGCGTTTCGCTGGGCGATGGCGAGCCGGTCCAACCCTTCCAAGGCAAACGCGCGCATCAGCGCCGCCTTGTCGGGAAAATGCCGGTACACCGAGGTCGCGCTGACACCGACCTCGCGGGCCATCTCGCGCAACGACACGCCTTCCACGTCACGTTCGGCCAGAAGCCGCAGCCCTACCTCGATCAGCGCCGCGCGAAGATCGCCATGATGGTACCGTTTTTCCATGTTGACACTGTTACCTTCTCGCCTATGATCACGGTGTAAACATTGGAGGCGGGCATGGCTAGCGTTCTGACGCGGATTAATGAGGGGACCGGGGAAGCCAAGCAGGCGGCGCACCCCTTCCTGTGGGGCATTCACCGGCCGATGGAGGACGAACTGACGCTTACCGAGTTGGAGGTCCGTGGCGCCATCCCGCAGGCACTACGCGGTCGCTACCTGCGAACCGGGCCGAACCCGGTCGCCGCCGATTCCGCCTCTTACCACTGGTTCACTGGTGACGGCATGGTGCATGGCCTGGCGATCCGCGATGGCAAGGCATTGTGGTATCGTAATCGCTGGATCGGATCGCGTAGCAACGCGGCTGCCCGTGGAACAGCGCCGGCACCGGGGCCGCGGCACGGCTCCAGCGACACCGTGAACACCAACGTCGTCGATCTGGGCGGGCGCGCCTTTGCGGTCGTGGAAGGCGGCAGCTACCCCGTCGAACTGTCCGAGACGCTCGACGAGCAGCGCTACGATAATTTCGGTGGATCGCTTGTCGGCTCGTTCACCGCGCATCCCCACCGCGATCCGCTGAACGGCGAGCATAATGGCATCTGCTACGAAGGGCGATGCCCCAACGAGATTCGTCACGTCGTCCTCGATGCCACGGGCAGAGTGGTGCGCGAGGCGCCGATCGCGGTCGAACATGGCCCGATGATCCACGATTGTGCGATCACCGCGCGTTACGTCGTCATCCTTGACCTTCCTGTGACCTTCTCGCTGGCGGCCCATCTTTCCGGTCAGCCGCTACCCTATGCCTGGAACCCCGCGCATCGTGCCCGTGTCGGGCTGATGCCGCGCGACGGCGATCAGCACGCCATCATCTGGTGTGACGTCGATCCGGCGTATGTCTTCCACGTCGCCAACGCCTTCGACCTGCCTGATGGTCGAGTGGTGCTCGACGTGTGTGCCTATCCGACGATGTTCGCCGGAGCGCCCGGTGGGCCCGATGCGACCTCGCGCGGGCTGGAGCGCTGGACGCTCGATCCTGCTGCCCGCACAACCACGATCCGGACCATCGATGGCGCGCCACAGGAGTTTCCCCGCATGAACGAGCGCCGGTTCGGCCAGGCCTACCGCTACGCCTATGTCGTGGCAACGCAATCGGACCGTCGGTTCCAGAGCGCGAGCCGGCTCTACAAACACGATCTCGTCGAGGGCGGACGGGAGGTGCACGACTTCGGTGCCGGCCACCATCCCGGCGAATTCGTGTTCGTGCCCGCGCACGAGAATGCGGGTGAAGACGAGGGATGGCTGATCGGCTTCGTCATCGACGAGCCGAGCGACACTACCGAGCTGGTGATCCTCGACGCGCGCAAGTTCGAGAGCGGTCCGGTCGCCACGATACGCCTGCCGCACCGCATTCCGCCGGGCTTTCACGGCAACTGGATCAACGGAGGAGACGCACAATGAACACGATCGTCACGACCATGAAGGACAGCATTGAAATGAACCGCCAGACCGGCAGTCGCATCGGCCTCATCGCCATCGAAGCGGGCATCAATTTCGGATTGCCGCTGCTGATCTACGATCGCGTGGCGCCGCAATCGGGCGACGTGGTCGCGTTGATGGCGTCCTCGCTTCCACCACTGATCTGGTCGCTCGTCGAGTTCGCCCGCCGTCGTCGCGTCGATGCGCTGTCGATCCTGGTCCTGGCAGGCATCGCTCTGTCGTTGCTCGCCATGCTCGGGGGCGGGTCCGTCCGCTTTCTCCAGTTGCGCGAGAACCTCGTCTCGGCACTGATCGGCCTGGTGTTCCTCGGCTCGGCCGCGATTGGTCGCCCGCTAATCTATCAGCTTGCCCGTGCCGGACTTGCGCGGAAATCGCCGGACGACGTCGCCGCGTTCGAGGCAAAGCGTGACACGCCCCGCTTCCGCCGCGTCATGACGATCATGACGTTGGTTTGGGGGATCGGCCTGCTCGCATCGTCGGCGCTTGCCTGCACGCTCGTCTTCGTACTCAGCATCCATGATTACATGCTCGTCAGCCCGTTCGTCGGCTACGGTTCGATGGGCGCGCTCGCACTTTGGACGGTCTGGTACAGGCGCCTCGCCCAACGCCGCGCGGTACGTTGAAACGCGGAGCCTTATCTTAGACGACCCACAATCGGACGCTCACGTCCCGCCCCTAGCTTCCCAACTTCGGACGCTGGTTCATATTTGCACGAAAGGCGGCAGCGGTCCTCAAGAACAAGATTACCCCGACATTCGCGCGGTCTTTCCCGCTTTCCTATGTTGGCCATTCGTTCATTTGGTTGGACGTCAACTCGCTCCGCTTTCTGTACGGTACACATGGAAGGCAAACAGCCATGGCAGTCGTGGAGTGACATATTTGGAAACGCCGATTGCCCGACCATCCGTGGGTTGTCGTCCGATCTCGATTCCGCCGATAGATAGTGTCAAGATTGCGATCTAATCCACATCCTACCAAGGCCCCTGCGGTAGGAAGATCATGCCCCAGCAAGATCGAGCTAGTATACGCATCGATCAAGCGCGCCTTTGGTTTGGACCCGCGCGGCCGTGCGACCTACCTAGATCCCCGGATTGGCCGCGACATGAGGGCGGACCAGGCGATCGAGGGGATGCACGTTATGACGACCATGAGCCCGACCGAAATGGCGCAGCGCCTTGGCGGCGGATTGCTGTCGTTCCCTGTCACCCATTTCGATGCGGAGGGTGCGTTCGTCGAGGACGAATATCGCAAGCATTGCGCATGGATGCTCGAGCACGAACTGTCCGGCCTGTTCGCGGCAGGCGGCACGGGCGAGTTCTTCTCGCTGACGCCAGCCGAAGTCGCCCAGGTCGTCGGCGGCGCGGTGGCCGAAGCCGGCGGGCGACTGCCGGTAATCTCGGGCTGCGGCTACGGGACCGCGATCGCAACGGGAATTGCGCGCGACGCGGAGAAGGCTGGCGCAGACGGCCTGTTGTTGCTCCCCTATCTGGTCGGATCGAAGCAGGAAGGGCTCGCCGCGCATGTAGAGGCGGTCTGCAAGGCGACCGGGCTAGGCGTGATCGTCTACAACCGCGACAATGCGATCCTCGACGACGATACGCTGGCGGGCTTGTGCGATCGCAACCCCAATCTGGTCGGCTTCAAGGACGGTGTCGGCGACATCGAGCTGATGACGCGCGTCTATGCGCGGATGGGCGACCGGCTGACCTATATCGGTGGCCTGCCGACCGCCGAGACGTTCGCAACGCCGTATCTGACGATGGGCGTCACGACCTATTCGTCGGCGATCTTCAACTTCCTGCCCGAATGGGCGCTGGCCTTCTACAAGGCGGTGCGCGCTGACGACCGGGTCGAGGTGCTGAACCAGCTCCGCGATTTCGTGCTGCCCTACATCACACTGCGCAACCAGGGCCGAGGTTATGCGGTGTCGATCGTCAAGGCGGGCATGCGCGTCGTCGGGCGCGATGCCGGGCCGGTGCGCTCGCCGCTGACCGATCTGTCGGCGGCGGAGGACGAACGGTTGCGCGTGCTGATCGAGAAGGTCGCCCCCACCGCTCTTGCCAAGGCGGCGTGACAGCGGGCGAAAACCGACGGATAGTGCGGCGATGATGTTCGAACTGAGCCAGCTTCGCTGCTTCGTCGCCGCCGCCGAGGAACTCCATTTCGGGCGCGCGGCACAGCGCCTGAACATGACGCAATCGCCGCTCAGCCGGCAGATCCAGCTGCTCGAGCAGATCCTCGACGTGACGCTGCTCGAACGCACCAGCCGGCAGGTGAGCCTGACGCCTGCCGGCCGCGTGTTCCTGATCGAAGCGCGGCGGATCGTCCGGCTGTCGGAAAGTGCAGCGCTATCGGCGCGGCGCGTGGCGAAGGGCGATGCGGGACGCGTCGCGATCGGCTTCACCGCGGTGTCGGGGTATAATCTGGTGCCGCAGATCGTCGCGCAAGCGAGAGCGAGCCTGCCCAATATCGACCTCGAACTGCGCGAGATGGTGACGACCGATCAGGTCGATGCGTTGCTGACCGGGTTGATCGACATCGGCTTCGTACGACCGCCGCTCGATCGTCACGAGTTCGACACCGTCTGCGTACAGGTCGAGCCACTTGTCGTCGCGCTGCCCGCGGGGGATCCGCGACAGGCGAAGGCGGTACTCGAACTGAGTGATTTCGATGGCCTGCCGCTGATCATGTATGCGAGGCAGGGCGCGGGGTATTTTCACCAGATGCTTATCGGGCTGTTCGACGGTGCGGGCGTGTCGCCGCACTATGTCCAGCACGTGACGCAGATCCATTCGATGCTGGGGCTCGTGCATGCGGGGCTGGCCGCAGCGATCGTGCCGGAATCCGCATCGGGGCTGCACATGAACGACGTGCAGTTCCGTCGGCTTGCGACCGAGCCCGAGAAGCCGGTCGAGCTGCACATGGCGTGGCGGCGCGACAACAGTAACCCGGCGCTGGAGCCGATGCGGCGGTTGTGCGCCGAAACCGCGGCGTGATCGACCGGCGCGCGTTGCTCGCTGGGCTCGCGGCGACACCGGCGCTGGTTGCGGCGCGCGTACCGGCGAGCCTCGTCGCGACGACGCGATGCGGACGGGTGCGCGGGACGGTAGAGGGCAATGTGCTGGTCTTTCGCGGGGTGCGCTACGGCGCGGATACGCGCACGCGACGGTTTGCGCGTGCGGTGGCGCCGACGCCTTGGACCGACATTGCGGATGCCACGCGGTACGGCGCCGCATCGCCGCAGACCAAGGCGACCGAGCCGACCAGCGAGGATTGCCTGTTCCTCAACGTCTGGACGCCTGCGCTCGACGCAGCGCGACGGCCGGTCATGGTGTATATCCACGGCGGGGCGCACGCGCACGGCTCGGGGTCCGATCCGCTGTATGATGGCGGCAATCTGGTGCGGCGCGGCGACGTGGTGGTCGTCACGCTGAACCACCGGCTGGCGGCGCTCGGCTATGCGTATCTCGCGCAGCTTGGCGGGCCGGCGGAATCGGGCAATGTCGGCAATCTCGACATCATCCTCGCGCTGCAATGGGTGCGCGACAACATCGCAGCGTTCGGGGGCGATCCGAGCCGGGTGATGCTGTTCGGCCAGTCTGGCGGCGGGGCGAAGATCGTGACGCTGATGGCAATGGCGGAGGCGCGCCCGCTGTTCCACGCCGCTGCGACGATGAGCGGCCAGCACGTTACGGCGGCTGGGCCGAACCACGCGACGATCCGGTCGCGGGCGTTTATGGCGAAGGCCGGCGCAGGCGACTTTGCGGCACTAAACGCGCTGCCGATCAAGCGGCTGGTCGAGGCGATGGCGACGACCGATCCGATCGAGGGCAAGGGCGAGATCAGCTTTACCTCGACGCTCGATCACCACGTGCTGAAGCGTCATCCGTTCTTTCCCGACGCGCCGCGCGAGGCTGCTCATATTCCGCTGATCGTCGGCAATACGCATGACGAGACCGGGTTGTGGATCGGCGAGATCCTGAAGCGCGGCGACACGAACTGGGAGAACCTACCCGCGCGGTTGGTGCGGGAGATGACCAAGGACCTCGAGCCCGATCACGTCATCGCGCGCTACCGCGACCTCTATCCCGATCGGACGCCGGGGCAGATCCTGCTGGCGGCATCGACCGCGGGTCGGTCCTGGCCCGGGCATCTGATCCAGGCCGAGGAACGCGCGAAGATCGGTGCGCCGACCTGGATGTATCAGCTCGACTTTCCTTCGCCGGAAGCGGGCGGCGTGCTCGGCGCGTTCCATACGCTCGATATCGGCCTGGTGTTTGACAATACGCGGGAGCCGAGCGCGCGGACGGGTGATGGGCCGGAGGCGAGACAGCTGGCCGGGCGGATGGCGGATGGGTTCATCGCGATGGCGCGGACCGGCGATCCGAACTGTGCGAGCGTGCCGACCTGGCGTCACTATGACCTGGCACGGCGCTCGACGATGATCTTCGATCGGGCGGTGCAGATAGAAGACGATCCCCGGCGCGAGGAACGCCTGCTGTTCGCGGTCGCGCCGTATATCAAGCCGGGCGGCTAGCGGTCCCACGGAAAGGCGAGCGTCGGGCGGTTGGCGTAGCGGCGCAGGCGCAGGCTCAAGCGCGCACCGGCGCCGGGCTCGAGCCGGATCGTGAACGCGGCGCCGACGACGTCGGTCGTGCGGCCGTCGATCGTCACGGCCTCTATCCGGTGCTCCGCATAGGCGCCGCCTTGCACCACGACCGTACGCGGTTGCGTGGTGCTCAAGTTCACCAATGTTACCTCGGTCGTCGTGTCGCCCAGCGTTTGCACCAGCGCGGCGACGTCTTCGGGCACGCCAGCGCGTTTGCGGTCCGCATCGAAGTAGCGGAGCCGGCAGTGGAGCGGCACGCCGCCTTGCGATGGCGAAGTCTTCGACCAGGGCGGGCGGGCGATGTGCAGGCCCCTGTCATGAGCTGCACGAGGCTGGTGACGTTGGCGGGGTTGATGTCGATCGGCCAGTCTGCGAGCCGGGTCTCTGGCGTCGTCGGATCGGACACGCGCGCCGCGACCCGGTCGGCGACGGCCTTCAGGTCCGAGCGCAACGCGGTTACGGCGTAGCTCGGGTTCTTGCCTTCGAGGAAGCTCACCCACGGATGATCGCCGGCAGCCGCGCGGTCGGCGGGCGCCTGCGACATGTACCAGATCTCGAAGCCGTTGGTCTTGAACGGACCAGGTTGCCAGCCATACCAGCCGTCCGCACCGTGCATCGTCGGCGTAGACAGCACGCCGCCGATCGTCTTGGCTTGCGCGTTGATCCGCGCGGTCTGGCGGCGCCAGACGTCGATATACCCCTGGTCGCTGGTCAGCAGCGTACCAGTCATGAACGCCGTGATCGAACGCGGCACGCGGTTGCGGTTCTCGCGCTTGCCGGTCTGCGGCACTATCGGCGAGAAGCCCCAGCCATAGACGCCACTCCACCAGTCGCGCGGGACGATGCCATCCAGACCGACGCGGCTGGGGATGATGTCGCCGTTCGCTTTTGCCCTGCCAACCCACGCGTCGAGATAGTCGAGCGCCCAGGTCCGGTATCGGTCCCCTGCCCCGAGCGCATAGGCGTTCAGTCCGAGCGTCGTCGCCTGGAGGTTGAGCGGATTGTCGCCGATAACGTCGCCGTACTCGGCATAATGCGCGAGCGTCTGCGCATAAGTCGTCTCGCCATGCTCCATGTGGAAGCGTTCGCCGGCAGCGAACGGATCGCCCGCCCAGTCGAGCTCGGTCGCGCGGCGCAGCATCGGGCCACGACTTCCGTTCATCAGGCTACGCATCATCCGCAGCTTCGGGTCGTAGTTGCCCGTCGTCGAATCGTGGCCGGTGTAGAAATCGGCGTAGCGGCGCGTGCGTTCGATCAGCTTCAGGTCGCGCGGGCCGGACAGCCCCATCATGTTGAAGGTCGTCAGCCCTTCCGCATTGTGCTGCCAGTCCATCTGGACGGGAAACTCGCGAAAATACATCCCCTTGCGTGCGATCGGCACGTCGACCGTGCGCGCAGCGGTGAACTGTTTGAGGTGACCCTCCCACGCCCGTGCGTACAGGTCGCGGATACGATCGGAACCGCCTAGCGCGTGCAGGATCGCCCAGTCGTTCGTCGCTTCTGCCGCATCGTCGGGGCCATCGTTCGCACCCCAGCGCTCGAACACGCGCAGCCAGCCGCGACTGTCGACATACTTTGCGTAGAACGCTTCGCAGGCTTCGGCATTGGCGGCGAGCAATCGGCGTTGCAGGACTGCCCATTCCGGCGCTGCCATAGGCGTTGTAACCCGCAACGTCGCTGGCGCAGCACGAACGGCTGTGGGTAATGTGGCAAGCGCGGCCGCGGCACCCCGAGCAGCGTACGGCGATCGACGGTCATGCGGCCAGCTCGACACGGCGGATAGGACCGACGATCACCAGAAACGAGAAGATCGTCAGCAGGCAGTGCGCGCCGACGAACACCAGCGCCCAATCGAACGAGCCGGTAGCGCCGACGATAAAGCCGATGACGATGGGCGTGACGATCCCGGCGACGTTGCCGAACATGTTGAACACGCCGCTGGTCAGCCCGGCGAGCTGCTTCGGCGCGACGTCCGACATTACGGCCCAGCCGAGCGACGCGACGCCCTTGCCGAAGAACGCGACCGCCATCAGCGTGACGACCAGCCACTCGGCTTCGACGAACACGCAGGCGATGATGAGCGTCGCCAGCAGCATCCCGAACACCAGCGGCACTTTGCGCGCGATGTCGATCGAGCCGGTGCGCTTGAGCAGCAGATCGGACGTGTAGCCGCCGACCAATCCGCCGACGAAGCCGCACAGCGCTGGTGCAGCAGCGGCGAAGCCCGCCTCCATGATGTTCAGCCCGCGCTCTTTTACGAGGTAGATCGGGAACCAGGTGACGAAGAAATAGGTCAGCACGTTGATGCAATACTGGCCGAGATAGATGCCGAGCAGCATCCGGTTCGCGAGCAACTGGCGCAGGTTCGTCCACGAAAAGGCCTGCGGACGGTTGGCGGCATCCTCCATCCGGATCAGCCCGCCGCCAGCCTCGATATGCGCGAGTTCGGCGGCGTTGATCTTCGGATGGCGGACCGGGCTGTGGATGTAGCGGACGAACAGCGCGGTCGCGACCAGGCCGATCGCGCCCATCACCCAAAACACTGCGCGCCATCCATAACTATGCACCAGCCAGCCCATCAGTGGAGCAAACGCAACGAGCGAGAAATACTGCGCCGAATTGAAGATCGCCGACGCGGTGCCCCGCTCGGCACCGGGAAACCAGGCCGCGACGAGGCGGGCATTCCCGGGAAACGACGGTGCTTCGGCGAGCCCGACCAGGAAGCGCAGCGCAAACAGCATGGCGACCGCAGACACACCCGCGATCAAACCGGTCAGCCCTTGCGTGGCGGTGAAGATCGACCAGGCGAGGATCGCGCCCGCATAGACGCGCTTGGTGCCGAACTTGTCGAGCAGCAGCCCGCCGGGGATCTGCGCGAGGACATAGGCCCAGGCGAAGGCGGACAGGATGAAGCCGGTCTGGACCGACGACAGCCCGAGTTCGGTCGAAGCGGCAGAGCCTGCGATCGAGAAGGTCGCACGGTCGGCGTAGTTGATCGAGGTGATCAGGAAGATGAGCGCGATCACGCGGTATCGCACCGCGGTCGGACGCCCGGTCACGCCTCCTGCGACCGCATCTTCGGCGGGGGATGATGCGGCGATCGTCATGTTTCGCTCTCCAGTCCGGCACTCGATCTGTGCGAGTGTTCCGGTTCGGTGTATCGAGCAGAATGGGGTCGGTCCAAGTCCTAAAACGGGTTGATCCAGCCAACCCATGACTTGATGGGATAGCGGAGCGACAAGCCGGTCTCCGATCAGTGCATCGTTCGCATCGATCGATGTCGGAATGAGATTGGCTTAGGCGACCGCACCCGGCCTAACACAGATTGCGACAGACCGGCTCTAACGAAGCCGGCAGCGGGCACATCGTGCCGGAGTTAGGGGAGTGAGTATGACTGGGATCCGCAGCTTCAAATCCGTGTTGGCCATGTCGAGCGCGATCGTCGCCTGCTCTCTGGCGACGATGGGCCATGCCCAGAGCGTGCCGGAAACGACCGCGCAGAAGGAAGCGCGCGCCGCTGGCAACACCACCGATACCGACACGCCCCCCGCCTCCCCTGCTCTGCCGCCCGAGCAGAGCGTGACCGACGCGCCCCTCGCAGCAGATGTGCCCGATATCGTCGTCACCGGGTTCCGCGCGAGCCTCAACAGCGCGATCAACATCAAGCGCACGCAGACCGCGACCGTCGACGTCATCAAGGCGGAAGACATCGCCGAATTCCCGGACCTCAACCTGGCGGAATCTTTGCAGCGCATCCCCGGCGTCTCGATCAGCCGCGTCAACGGCGAAGGCCGCAACATCTCGGTACGCGGTCTCGGCCCCGACTATACCCGCGTTCGGATCAACGGCATGGAGGCGATCGGCACCACCGGCGGCACCGACAACTCGGGCGGCGTCAACCGTGGCCGCGGGTTCGATTTCAACATCTTCTCGTCCGACCTGTTCAACAGCATCGCAGTCCGCAAGACCGCCACCGCCGACGTCGAGGAGGGTTCGCTCGGCGGCACCGTCGACCTGCAGTCGTCGCGCCCGTTCGACTACAAGAAGGCCACCGCAGTCATTTCTGCCAGCGCGAGCTACAACGACCTGCGCGAGAAGGTGACGCCGAAGATTTCGGGGCTGATCACCAAGACGTCGGATGACGGCCGGTTCGGCGTGCTGCTGTCCGTCGCGTACGAAGAGCGCGCGATCAAGGAGGAGGGCGCGAACATCACGCGCTGGACGTATGGCGGGTTCAACGCCGGGTTCAACGCCGCGTCGCGGTTGCCGGGCAAGACGCTCGCACAGATCAACGATCCGAACCCCGTAACCGGGCTGTATCATCCGCGTATTCCCGGCCTCGTCAGCTACGACATCTTCCAGAAGCGGCTGGGTGCAGCAGGATCGGTCCAGTTCCAGCCTACGTCCAAGACGCTGATCTCGCTAGACGCGCTGTATTCGCGGCTCGATGGGACCCGTAAGGAATCGCAGCTGCAGGGGATAAGCTTCAGCCGTTCGGGCACCGGCAAGCCGCAGACGATCATCCGCGACGGCGTGGTCGACGGCGACAACAACATCATCAGCGGCACGTTCGACAATGTCGATCTGCGCACCCAGTCGCGCTACGACAAGCTGGTCACCGATTTTTACCAGGTGACCGGTACGCTCGACCAGAAGTTCGGCGAGAACTTCAAGGTCGGCGCGGTCGTCGGCTATGCGGACTCGGCATTCAGCAACCCGATCCAGTCGACCGTCACGATCGACGCCGCCAACACGCCCAATTTCTTCTACGATTTCCGCACGCGGTTTCCGACGATCAAGCCCGGCGTGGACCTGACCAACCCGAACAGCTTCACCTTCGTCAGCGGCACGTCGGAAGTTCGCATCCGTCCGCAGACCGTCAACAACAGCTTCACCAACGCCAAGACGTTTGCCGAGTGGACGGTCAATCCGTTGCTCAAGCTGAAGGTCGGCGTCGACTGGCGCCGGTTCGACTACAGCTCGACCGAGCAGCGACGCCTGTCCGGCGAGTCGGTCGTGCAGACGCTGACGCCCGCGCAGCTCGCCGCGGCGACGACGCTCTTCTCCGGCTTCGGCAAGGGCCTCGACACGCCAGCCGGTACGCCGACGGCGTGGGTCGTCCCCGATCTCGCCAAGTTCGCCGAGCTCTACGGGATCTACTCGAACCCACTCTACGCG
This sequence comes from Sphingomonas sp. LR55, assembly GCF_036856015.1. Taxonomy (NCBI): domain Bacteria; kingdom Pseudomonadati; phylum Pseudomonadota; class Alphaproteobacteria; order Sphingomonadales; family Sphingomonadaceae; genus Sphingomonas; species Sphingomonas sp. LR55. Next base: position 704,857 of record NZ_JASPFO010000001.1, on the reverse strand, counting down.
ACCGGTGGGGTGAACAATGCCAGCGCACGCGGATCGTTCATCACGGTGCGCGAGGACGATATCGGCGGCTGGGGCATGGCGGAGTTCAACTTCGCCGATCGCGGGCTGCCGATCCGCGGCGATGTCGGCGTGCGCTACGCCAACACCGACCAGCGCTCGACCGGCTATGCGGGACAAGGCGTCGCGACCAACCTCGTCGTCGCGGACCGTAGCTATCACCGCTGGCTGCCGTCGGGGAACCTGGTGATGGACGTCACCGATACGCTGCTGGTCCGCTTTGCCGCGGCGAAGACACTCGCGCGCGCCGGCATCTCGGCGATCGCACCGGGCGGCAACCTCAGCGTTTCGGGCGGCAACCGCACCTTCAGCAGCGGCAACCCCGATCTGAAGCCGACAGAATCGGACAATCTCGACGTTTCGGTCGAATGGTATCCGACGCGCGGCGCGATCTATGCCGTGTCCGCGTTCCAGAAGGACATCGGCACGTTCGTCCAGTCGCTCAGCACCACGGTGCCGTTCAGCAGCCTGGGCCTGCCGGACTCGCTCCTGGCTGGCACGAGCGCATCGCCGACCGACCTGTTCATCGTCAGCCAGCCGGTCAATTCGAGCGGCGGTCGGCTCAAGGGTTTCGAGGTCAACGTCCAGCAGCCCTTCAGCTTCCTGCCGGGCTTCCTGTCCAACTTTGGGGTGTTGGCCAACTACACGCACGTGACGTCGAACATCCAGTATCTCACGTCTGCCACCGGTGGCACGTCGGTGACGGCGCCGCTGATCGGGCTGTCGAAGCACGCCGCCAACGGCACGCTGTATTTCGAGACGGCGAAGTTCCAGATCCGCGGCTCGATCGCCTATCGCTCGCGCTATCTGACGGCCGTCCCCGGCACCGAGGGCAATGCGTATAACGGCACGAGCGGCACCACCAACGTCGACGCGCAGATGTCGTACAATTTGACGGATAACCTCAAGTTCAGCATCGAGGCGATCAACCTCACCGATCAGGTCAACGACCAGTTCGTCGACGAGACCAACCGCCTGAATGTGCTGACGCATAGCGGCCGTCAGTTCACGGCGGGGATGCGCTTCTCGTTCTGATGGTTCGGTGCCGCCCGGCTGGATGGTGACAACCATCGATCCGGGCAGCATCATGCTGGGACGACGGGTCTCGACAGTCAGGTCACGACGCCAAATTAGAACAGGACGAGCGCATGACTTATAATCGCCGCGAGACGTTTGGACTGGCATTGGCGGGCGGTACGGCTGCGCTCGTTCCGGCTACGCCCGCCGTCGCGGAACCGCCCAAGCCGGACGCGTGCGTGCCGCGCTTCGAGGACGACTGGCGGCGCGGCTTCGAAGGCCAGCGCGTAGCCGACCTCGGGGATGGCCGCTTCCTCAATCCGTTGATCGCCGGCGACCATCCCGATCCCGCCATCCTGAAGGATGGTGCGAATTATTACATGACCTTCTCCAGTTTCGATTCCTATCCGGGACTGACGATCTGGCACAGCCGCGACCTGGTGAACTGGCAACCGCGCAAAGCGGCGCTGACGAAGAACATCGGCTCGGTCTGGGCGGTCAGCCTCGAGAGGCACGATGGCCGGTACTTCCTGTATATTCCGGTCAAGGCCAAGCCGAACGCGATCTACGTCATTTGGGCCGATCACATCGACGGCCCCTGGTCCGACCCGATCGACCTCGGGCTACCCGACCATATCGATCCTTGTCACGCAGTCGGCGAGGACGGATCGCGCTGGCTTTTCCTGTCGGGCGGCGACCGGATCCGGCTCGCCGCCGACGGCCTGTCGACGGTCGGCAAGGTCGAGCATGTCTATGATCCGTGGCGCTATCCCGACACCTGGGACGTCGAGGGCTTCAGTCCCGAGGGGCCGAAGATCGTCCGCCACGGCGGCTGGTTCTACATGATCACCGCGGTCGGCGGCACCGCCGGACCACCGACCGGGCATATGGTAATCGTCGCCCGCTCGCGTTCGATCCACGGCCCCTGGACTAACGATCCCGCCAATCCGGTGGTGCGGACCGTGAGTACCGATGAAAAATGGTGGTCGCGCGGCCATGCCAGTCTCGTCGAGGCCCCGGACGGCAGCTGGTGGTCGGTCTATCACGGCTTCGAAAACGGCTATTGGACGCTCGGACGGCAGGCGCTGCTCGATCCGATCCGCTGGACCGCGGATGGCTGGTTCGCGATGACCGGCGGTGACCTGTCGAAGCCTCTGGCGAAACCGAAAGGTGGCGCGGCGCTGCCCCATGGCCAACCGCTTTCGGACGATTTCCGCACGCTGCAACTCGGCAGCAAATGGAATTTCTTCCGACCAGGGCCTGCCGAACGCGAACGGGCGCGGGCCGAAGGCGGTGCGTTGATCCTGAAGGCCAGCGGCACCGCACCGGTCGACTCGTCGCCTTTGATGCTGATCGCTGGCGACCAGGCCTATCGGTTCGAATGCGATATCGAGATTGCGCCCGGCGGCACCGCGGGCCTCGTGCTGTTCTACGACGACAAACTATATTGCGGGCTCGGCTTCGACGAACACCGGTTCGTCACGCATCAATATGGCAACGAGCGCGGGCGTCCCGCCAATCCGCACGGACGCCACATGCGGATCCGGATCACGAACACGCGTCACATCGTCGCGATCCATACCAGCGGCGATGGCGGCAAGACCTGGCAGCGCTTCGATCGCGGCATGGAGGTGTCGGGCTATCACCACAATGTCCGCGGGGGTTCCTGATGCTGCGACCCGGCTTGTATTCGGCCGGTAGCGGCGAGGCACGCTTTCGCGACTTTCGGTACGAGGCACTCTGACCCCGCCCGACTTTCTCAGCCAAGGCCTTGCGCGTGCGCCCATTGCTCGAACAGCGTCGGCCATAGCGCCGCTGGCTTGCCGGCCGCTTTGCTCAGGCCGAAACCATGTCCCCCGGTCGCGAACAGGTGCGTTTCCACCGCCACGCCAGCCTTTGTCGCCGCCGCCCGGAACGCCAGCGTATTGTCGACGGCGACGCTCCGATCGTCTTCGGCGTGGACGAGGAAGCAGGGCGGCGTGGCCGGCGTCACGTTCGAGGCTGTCGAATGCGCGTGCTCCAACGCCAGCGTCGGTGACGGCCCGAGCAGCAGCGTGCGTGAACCGGGATGCGCGAGCGGCAAGGCCATCGATTGCACGGCGTACATCAGCGCCGCGACGTCGGGCCGTGCGCTGCCTCGATCTGCGCTATCGATCGGCGTGTAGGTTGGCTGCGCGAACCTCGTCGCCAGGTCGCCGCAGACATGGCCGCCCGCCGAGAACCCCATCGCTGCGACACGGTCGGGCTTGATCCCGTACGTGCCAGCCCGTGCGCGGATCAGCCGCATGGCGCGTTGCGCATCGGACAAGGCGACGTCCGGCCCAGCCGTCCAGGCCTCGCCGGGCAACCGGTAGAACAGCACGAACACCGTCCAGCCGCGATCCGCCAGCCAGCGTGCGATCTCGTACCCCTCGCGGTCGACGACGATCCGGACATAGCCGCCGCCCGGCATCACCAGTATCGCCGACCCGTTGGGCTTGGCGGGGCGGAACACGACCATGCGCGGACGGGCGATGCCGTGGACGGCGCGATCCGTCATGGCGGTATCCGTCGCCCGATCCTCGACGATTTCTACCGGCAAGGTCCGTGGTGCGCCGGGTGCTCCAGCCGGCCAGAGATCGATCGTTTCGGTCGGGTCCGGCTGCTTCGGCCCACGGCCACCGACCTGCGCGGGTGGCGGTGTCTGTGCATCGACGCCCGCCGACAGACCGACGGCCAGCGTCCCCAGGATTGCACTCCGACGATCGATCATACGCTTAGGCCCATCAAAGAAATAGGCGCACTCCGTGAGGAATGCGCCCGAGGAGAGGAGAGACTATGCCCGGCGCGCCTACATCTTGAAGCGCGCACCAACGAGGAAGGTGCGGCCGAAGTGATTGTTCTCGTAGTTCCGGTTCGCATCGAGATCGGTGTAGCGGGTGCGATAATTATCGGTAAGGTTGGTCCCCTCGAGCGACACCTCGATCGCCGGCGTCAGCTTGTAGCGCATCGACGCATCGACGTTGGTCGTCGCGCCATAACCCTCGAACAGATTGCCGGTCGCCGATGCGCCGTCGATATACGGGCTGCGATAGCTGATCGATCCGCGCGCTGAACTTCGCGTCCTCGTAATACAGCGTGCCGTTATACGCGCGCTTCGACAGCCCATAAAGCGTCGCCGAGCGGGTCGTGTTCGGCAGCGCGCCGAGCGTGCCTGCGGGCGTAACGATCGTCGTGGCCGGACCGCCCTGCGAATAGCCTGCACTCGAGATCGACGAACGTCGCGTTGGCGAGCGCGCCGAAGTTGCGCAGGAAACCGGGCAGGAAGCGGAACGTCGTCTGGAGCGAGATTTCCGCCCCCTTCAGCGACGCGCCCGTGCCGTTGATGGGCGAGGTGATCTGCCACAACTGCCCTTCCGGGTTACCGGCGGCGGGCGAGCTTGCCGGGATAACGGACAGCGGCAGGCCGGTCGACGCGAACGTCCCGCTACGCGTCGCCGAGACGGGGAAACTCTCGACGTTCTTCTTGAACAGCGCGACCGAGAAGATCGACTGCGGTGCGAAATACCATTCTGCCGAGATGTCGAACGCGGTCGCGCGGAACGGGTTGAGCTGCGGGTTGCCGAAGGTCACGCGGTAGTTGAAGCCGTCGACCGAGCCGCCCGGCGTCAGACTGCCGAGACTCGGTCGCGTCAGCACCTTGGCGATTGCGCCGCGAATGATGACGTCTTCCGCCGGGAACAGCGCGACGTTGATCGCGGGCAACCAATCGTCATAGGTCCGTTCCACGGTCGCAGGGGTATTGACGGTCACGCCGCCGACGACCGCGGACGACAGCCCGGTCGAGCGCTGCTTGGTGTGGACGTACCGAATGCCGGCATTCGCGGCGTAGCGCAGGCCGAGGATGTCGCCTTTCACATCGAACTCGGTGTAGCCGCCGGTGACCTGCTCGGACACGCTGCGGGTGTCGCCGACCAGCACGGTCGCCGGACGGTTGTAGAGGCCCGTATAGGCCGCCGACGCGTCGATGTTCGGGATCAGAAAGCTGGTTGTCGTGCCGGCAGGCTGGCCCGCCTTGCCCAGGTTGAAGATCTCGCCGAGGTTGCCAGCGGGGAAGCCGTACACCGCGGTCGGCCCGAACAGCGTGTTCGGCGAACAGGTCAGCGTCCCCAGCACGACGTCGCGACCGCCGGCATTGGGGCAAACGACCGCGTCGCGCGAGAAGCCCTGCGTGTCGAAGGTGAACTTGCGGTACAGCCCGCCCGCCTTGATCTGGAAGCCTTCCGCGACGTCCCATTCGGTCCGCAACTGCGCGGTGCGGAACTTGTTGACCGTCTCGGACGGCCGATCGCGAATTTCCGCGAGCTGGAAGTTTGCCGGATCGGTGACGCTGGTGCCGAAAGTCAGCTTCGGGCTCTTCATGTCGGTATAGTCGTAGCTATACCCCTGCGCGTCGCGGTCATCGAACACGAAGGTGGTCTCGACCGGGATCGTCGCATCCGATTTCGAAATGCCGCCCATCAGCGTGAAGCGCAATTTGTCGGTGACGTCTTGATCCCAGCTGCCGCCAAGCTGGTAGAATTCGGTCTGCGACTTGCGCAGATAATGCTCGGTGCGGACCCAGGCGTCGTTGAGCGTCGCCTTGATCAGGTTGTTGTTCGAATCGATCGTGTAGTTGCTGATATCGATCGACCGCTCGTTGGAGCGCAGCAGGACCTCGCCCCATTTCTCCTCGCGGGTTTCCTTGAACCGCGAATACAGCCCGTCGATCGAGACCTTGGTCGCCTCGCTCGGCGACCACTGGACGCTGCCCGTGATACCCAACCGCTCGCGCTCGTGCCGGACCGAGCCGTAGCGCGGGATGCGCGGATGGAAAGCGAGCGCAGCCGCGGTGCAGGCCGTGCTTGGCACATACACCCCGCCACGGTTCTGCGTGGTGTAGCAGCGCGTGCCGTCCACCGAATCGAACGGCCCCTGTGCCCAGCGCACGGTGTTGTTGCCGAGTTCGAAGTTGTTCGTCTTCGAATAGGCTGCCGACGCCGCGACGCCGAAGCTGCCGTCCGCCGACTTCCACGACAGCAACCCGGCGAGGCGTGGCCCGGTATTCTTGCTCAGGTCGTTATAGCTCGCCTGTGCCGAACCGACGGCGGTAAAGCCGATCTTGCCACCGAGCGGGTTGCCGGTGTTGAGATCGACGACCGCACCGAGCGATCCTTCGTCGAGCGAGGCCTCCGCGGTCTTGTGGACGACGATCGAGTTGAACAGTTCGGAGGCGAAGACGTTGAAGTCGAACGCGCGATCGCGGTTCGAGCTGGCGCCGTCGGTCGAGGTGGCGACTGTCTCCATGCCATTGACGCGGACGCGCGTGAACTGCGCACCGAGGCCACGCACCGTGATCGCACGGCCTTCACCGGCGTCGCGCTGGATCGAGATACCCGGAATGCGCTGGAGCGATTCGGCTAGGTTCTGATCGGGAAACTTGGCGATATCTTCCGCGACGATCGCGTCGACCGCGGCAACCGACTGCCGCTTGACGTTGAGCGCGGCGTCCAGCGACTTGCGAAAGCCAGTGACGATGATCTCGGCGGTCTCGCCTTCCGCCTGCACCGTCCCGGGTGCGGTTTGCGGTGCGGTGGTCGCGGCCTGATCTACAGTCTGCCCCTGCGGCACGACGGCGGTCTGTGCAGGCGACGGATCGACCTGGGCCGGCGTTCCCGGCGACGCGCTGTTGGGGATCTGTGCCGCCTGCGCCGCTGCGATCGAAGGCATTGTGAGCGCGAGAATCAGACTGCCTGCAGACACGCCGCCCAGCCAGCCCATCCGTCGAACCGCAACCGTTGCTTGAACTTCCATTGCATCCACTCCCCGTTCGGCAATCGCCGATGACACCGGTTGCGCTATCGACGGCCCGCCGTTGCGCTTCCGACCTGACTATCTTGGAGAGTTCGACCCGTTACTGACCACGGTGGCGCCCGATCCTCTCCCGAAAAGCCAGCTCTTGCTGGTCTCCCCACCCGTCCCTTGCCTGCCTAGGTAACCGGTGTCACAACAATGTCGCAGGATCTTTGGCGTGTCAACATGCCGCGTCACACATCATATCAAGCAGGAGATGCATTGATGAAATTGTTGGGAATTATCGCCCCCGCGCTCGCCATCATGCTTTCCACGACGGCACCGGCACAACAGCCCGCCTCGCGCCCGATGGTCATCGTCGACGAGGCCGATACGATGCGCCAGGAGCCCCTCCCCACGGCGCGATCGGCTTGAGTACCGCATATCGGATCAGTGACGGCGTCCCCGGCCGTACGATGGAGTTCCGCAAGCGCATCCTCCATCCGGGCAGCGCGATCGGTCTCCACCGCATCGCGCATGACGAGGTCTATTACGTGATTTCGGGTACGGGTGCGGTCTCGTCCGGCGGCGCGACACGACCGGTGCGGACGGGGGTCGCGGCCTATCTGTTCGACGGCGAAACGGTGGGCATACGCCAGACGGGTCGTGACCCGCTCGTGCTGATTATCGCCTATCCGATCCCGCGCTAGGTTCCGGGCTGAATATACGGGACGCGCGCGAACAATTCGCGCTCCCACCTGCGCGGATCGTCCTCAACCCTGGATCGCGCGTCGAAGATCATCGTCGCTCGACGAGCGCGGTCGTACCGCGGCCAATGGGCCATGCCCGCATGATCAGGATCGCCCGTGATCGCGAACGCGACGAAACTGTCCTGCATCGCCTTCGACGCCGCCTGCGCATCCGCCGCGGTGCCGGTCTGAGATCCGCTCGCGCCCAGCGTGCCGAACACCAGCGGGATATCCATCGTATGGAACGCACCGCGCCGTGGGTCCGTCCGCGACGCAAAATCTACCTGATAAACCCAGGTCGGCGTTCGCGCATCGGCGCGCGCCTCCGCCTCGATCACCTGCCCGCGCCAGCTCCGCCCCGCCGTCGTCGCGCCGTAGAAGACGTCGGTCGGCGACCAGTCCGGATAGCGCGCGCGGTACTGCGCCACGACCCATTCGGGCAGGATGTCGATCTTGAGCTCAGGCGCCATCCGCGCGGCAACGTTGCTCCAGTCGAGCCCCTCACCTTTGGCGAGTCCAGCGCGATGAACGCCCGCGTTTCGTCATGCGTGTTGCCGAGCATCATCGGAATGCGGTTGCCGAGCGGGTTCGCATCCGGCCAGAACGGGTGTCGCGTCAGCCACGTCATGTCGAGCACCGGCCCGAAATAGACTCCGCCACCCATGATCGGATCGGTCGCCGACAGCGCCGCGACCAGCTTTTCGACCGGCATCGTCATCAAAGGCGATAGGTCGGCCTCGGCCGCCCCCAGCTTCGCCAGATAAGCGCGCGCCCGCGTCGTTGCGTTGAGTGGACCGGATGCGGTCACCTGCTGCCCGCTCATCGTCGCCGCGCGGTGGAACAGGCCGGCGGCGGCGGGCATCCCCATCATCGTCGCGATCTTCGCGCCGCCGCCTGACTGGCCGAACACCATGACGCGCGACGGATCCCCGCCGAACGCCGCGATGTTGTCGCGCACCCATTGCAACGCGAGGATCAGGTCGAGCTGCCCTGCATTGCCACTGTCGGGAAACCGAGAATCGAGCCGCGCGAGATACAGATAGCCCAGCGCATTGAGCCGGTGATTGACCGTCACGACCACGACATCGCCGCGCGCCGCCAGCGCCTGCCCGTCATTCTGGGGATCGGTGACGCTGCCGTTCGAATACGCGCCACCGTGGATATAGACCATCACCGGTTTCTTCGCGCGGCGGTCGGCGTCTGCGGTCCAGACGTTCAGGAACAGGCAGTCTTCGGACTGCGGACCGTAAGCGCCGGACTGCGGGCAGACCGGTCCGAAATCGCGTGCCGGGCGCGTCTGGCCCGGCATCGCCACGACGGTCGGCGGACGAAACCGTTCGGCGCGACCGTAGCGTATACCTTTGAAGGCATGGACGCTTTGATCGACCGTTCCGACGAAGTTACCAGCCGGCGCGCGGACCGTGAGCGACGTCGCCGCGTGGGTGCCGGACGCCAGGATCAGCGCAGCGCCTCCACCCAGCGCCCCACGTCGCGTCCAGCCGTCAGCGACGGACATCGAGTCCACCCGCCAGATACGCGTCGATATCGGCCTGTCGGAACAGGCTCGCATCGCCCGGCAACGAATGCTTCAGGGCAGCAAGCGCGAGGCCGATCCGCGCGATGTCGCCAATGTCCTCGCCGGAGCGAAGACCGTGCAGCACGCCTGCCGCAAAGGCGTCGCCGCCACCGATCCGGTCGACGATCCCGGCCAGCACCACTTCGTCCGTCTGGACATGCGTCGCGCGCGTGTCGATCCGTGCGGACAGGCGGTGGAGGTCGACATGCTCGACGTGTCGCGCGGTCGACGCGATCGTCTGCAGCCGCGGGAACGCTTCGAACGCCGCTTCCGCCGCCTCGCGCCGCCGGTCCTCCGCACCGCCTGCAAAATCGCGGTCCAGCAGCAGCGCGATGTCGCGGTGGTTACCGAACATCAGATCGGCATGCGCGACGAGGTCGGTCAGGATCGCACGCGGGTTCGAGTCCCAGCGCTCCCACAATTTGCCACGCCAATTGCCGTCGAACGAGACTGGAATGCCGCGCTGCGTCGCTGCTTCGACGGCCGCGAGCGCACTGGCCGCCGGAACCGGGCCGAGCGCCGGCGTGATGCCCGAAAGGTGGAAACGATCGACACCCCCGAGCAGCGTATCCCAGTCCCACGCGCTCACCGGCGCTTCGGCAAACGAGGACCAGGCGCGGTCGTAGACCACTTCGGTCGCGCGCAGGCCCGCGCCCGAGGTGACGAAATACAGCCCCATCCGCTCGCCGCCGAGCGAAATCGTCGACGTGTCGACACCGTGACCGCGCAGCGTCGTGATCGCCGCGCGGCCGAGGTCGTTGTCGGGCACGATCGTCGCCATGCCGACGTCGTGGCCAAGCCGTGCCAGCTGTGTGACGACGTTCGCCTCCGCGCCGGCGACCCATACGTCGAGCTTTGGCGTCTGCAACAGCAATTCGCGCCCCGGTGGCGAAAGCCGCAACATGATCTCACCGAACGCCAGGAATTTGCTCATATCGCCCCTTCATCTGATCCTCCCCGTTCCGGGGAGGGGGACCGCCGCCAAGGGCGGGGGTGGAGGGGGCCACCACGGCCGTTACGCCCGTGGTGGCCCCCCTCCGTCAGCCTGCAGCTGCCACCTCCCCATGCCGGGGAGGAGTTATCGCGCCAGCCAGCCGCCATCGACTGCGAGGATGTGCCCCTGGACATACTTCGCCGCCGCCGACGACAGGAACACCGCCGCGCCGCCTAGATCGCTCGCATCGCCCCATTTGCCCGCCGGAATACGGTCCATGATCGATTTGTTGCGTACTTCGTCCGCCTGCAACGCCGCGGTATTGTTGGTCGCGATATAGCCCGGTGCGATCGCGTTGACGTTGATGCCCTTGCTCGCCCATTCGTTGGCGAGCAGCTTGGTCAGGCCGCCGATACCCGACTTGGACGCGGTATAGCTCGGCACACGAATCCCGCCTTGGAATGTCAGCATCGACGCAATGTTGACGATCTTGCCGGAACCTTGCGCGATCATGTGCCGCCCTGCCGCCTGGCACAGGAAAAACACCGACTTGAGGTTGGTGTCGATCACCGCGTCCCAGTCCGCTTCGGTGAAGTCGACCGCGTCGGCGCGGCGGATGATGCCGGCATTGTTGATCAGGATGTCGAGCCCGCCGAGCTTGGCGACGGTCTCATCGACGACGCGCTGAACCGGCTCGATGGTCGACAGATCCGCGGATACGATCTCCGCCTTGCGACCAAGCGCACGAATCTGCGCGACGGTGTTTTCGGCAGGCGTACGGCCGACGCACGCGACGTCCGCGCCGGCGGTCGCAAGCGCGACGGCAATCGCCTGGCCGATACCCGTGTTCGCGCCGGTGACGATGGCGACCTTGCCGGTCAGGTCGAAGGGATTTGTCATGCTTTCTCTCTCATTCCCCTCCCGCTTGCGGGAGGGGTTAGGGAGGGGAAACGCGGACCAACCTTGCGGCACGCCCCTCCCCGACCCCTCCCGCATGCGGGAGGGGAGAAGATTTACGCCAGCTGGCAGATATCCAGGACGTTCATGTCGGTATAATCCTGGTTCTCGCCGGCCATCGCCCAGATGAATGCGTACGCCTTCGTGCCCGATCCCATGTGGATCGACCAGGGCGGGCTGATCACCGCTTCCTCGTTCGCCATCACGATATGCCGGGTCGCCTCGCCCTCGCCCATGTAATGGAACACGCGGTCCTTCTCGAGATCGTCGAGTTCGAAGTAGAAATAGATCTCGCTGCGACGCTCGTGGATGTGCGGTGGCATCGTGTTCCACACCGAACCCGGCTTCAACACCGTCAGGCCCATGACCAGCTGCGCGCTGTCGCAGATGCCCGGGATGACCATCTGGTAGATGGTCCGCTCGTTCGACTCCTTGAGGCTGCCGCGCTCAAGCGTTGTTGCATCGCCGACCGAGATGACGCGCGTCGTGAACGCCTTGTGCGCCGGGCACGACGCCAGATAGAAGCGCGCGCCGTCGCCAGAGAACTGCACGTCCTTCGCGCCCATCGTCACGTACAGGCAATCCTTGTTACCGAGCGTGAACGTCTCGCCGTCGACCGAGACGGTGCCACTGACCTTGCCGACATTGACGACCGCAAGCTCGCGGCGTTCGAGGAAAGGATGCCCTGCCGCCGACGCTGGCTCAGCCTGATCGGGCAGCTTCACCGCTCCGCTAGCAATGGCGACGCCGCCGATCACGAAGCGCTCGGCGTGCGTATAGTTGAGAACGCACTCACCGTCGCGAAACAGGTCCTGAATCAGATAGCGGTCGCGCAGTTCGTCGTTGGAGACGCACTCCATCATGTCGGGATGCGTGGCGTAATACGTGCGGTCGTACATAATTAGCTCCGGTCAGGCCGCTTGCGCGGCGAAATGGGGTTCGTCGATACGGTAGGCGCGGCGGACGAGGCCGCTGGTAAGTTCGTGGGCAAGATCGGCCGCTTCCCAGTCGGCAAGCCGGTGTTCCGCCACCAGTCGCGCGAGGAACCCGCAATCGATCCGCCGCGCGACATCGTGCCGTGCCGGGATCGAGAGGAACGCCCGTGTGTCGTCGTTGAAGCCGACGGTGTTGTAGAAGCCCGCGGTCTCGGTCGTCATTTCGCGGAACCGGCGCATCCCTTCGGGACTGTCTTGGAACCACCAGGACGGCCCGAGCTTCAGGCACGGATAATGCCCGGCAAGCGGCGCCAGTTCGCGCGCATACGAACTTTCGTCGAGCGTGAAGAGAATGATCGACAGCTCCGTGCTGGTTCCAAACCGATCGAGCAACGGCTTCAGCGCATGCACGTAATCGGTCCGCGTCGGGATGTCGGCGCCCTTGTCACGGCCATGGCTCGCGAACAGGCCGGCGTTGTGATTGCGCGACGATCCCGGATGGATCTGCATCACCATGCCGTCCTCGACCGACATCGCCGCCATCTCGGTCAGCATCTGCGCGCGGAACAGTTCGGCGTCCGCCGGCGTCCAGTCGCCGCGCGTCACCTTGGCGAACAGCGCCTCCGCCTCGACGCTCGACAGGTTCGCGGTCGCGGCGGTCGGATGACCGTGGTCGGTCGCCGTGGCCCCTGCCGCACGGAAGTCGGCGCGGCGCTTGCGGTGTGCAGCGAGATACCCTTCCAGTCATACACGTCCTCGCCGGTCAGTTCGGCGAAGCGCGCCATCGCTGGCTTGAACGCCTCGTGCTCGACGTCGATCACGCCGTCCGGGCGATAGGTCGTCACGACGCGCCCGTTCCAGCCCGATTGGCGGATGCGGCGATGCGCGGCGAGATCGTCGTGCGCGCCTTCCGTGGTCGCGAGAAACTCGATCCCGAACCGATCGAACAGTGCACGAGGACGGAACGCGTCTGAAGCCAGCTTCTCGCCGATGAGGTCGAAATACCGGTCCGCAGTCGACGCTTCGAGCGCGACGTCGATCCCGAACACGTCGGCGAACACATGATCGAGCCACAGCCGCGATGGCGTTCCCCGGAACAGCGTGTAATGCTCGGTGAACAGCTTCCACGCCGTCCGCGGATCGGTCGCGGGGGTGCCGTTCAGCCGCGGGATCGCCAGCGCATCGAGGTCGACGCCCTGACTGTAGAGCATCCGGTAGAGATAGTGATCGGGTGCGAGCAGCAGCGAAGTCGCGTCGGTCCAGTTGGCGTTGTCCGCGAACCAGGTCGGATCGGTATGCCCATGCGGGCTGACGATCGGCAACGCCGCCACCTCGGCGTACAGCGCCCGCGCAATCGAACGCGTCGCCGGTTCCGCCGGGAAAAGGCGGTCCGGATGCAGTTCCAGAGCCCTTGCCATCGTCCATCCTCCTTGCCGCTTCGCGCGATCCTCGGCGGATCTGGTAACCGGTGTCAGCAGATCGTGCAACTGCGATTTCCGCCGATCAGCCTACGACTCGCCTTCCGCCGGTGGCGAAACCGATGCACGCCGGATCAGCGTCGAGAGGAACAGTGACGGCTCCTCGACCAGATCGCTGCCATCATCGACACCCGCGATCAACTTCAACGCGGCCGAGCGCGCCATCGACGCGATCGGCCAGCGCACCGTGGTCAGTGGTGGCCAGACATGCGCAGCGATCGGCGTGTCATCGAAACCGATGATCGACAGGTCGCGCGGGATATCGAGCCCGCGTTGCCGCGCGGCATGAATGATCCCCGCCGCCATCTCGTCATTGGACGAAAAGATCGCGGTCGGTCGCGGCATCACGTCGAGCAATCGCTCCGCCGCGACCAGCCCCGACTCGAACGTGTAATTGCCGTCCGCGATCATGCTGCGTGGCAGGGCGATACCCGCCGCAGCCAGAGCATCCTCGAACCCCAGACGCCGCTCGCGCGCCGAGCGGAACCCGTGCGGCCCGGCCACCAGCCCGATCCGGCGATGCCCCTGCTCGATGAGGTACTCGGTCGCGATCTCGCACCGCCTCGCGGTCGTTGGACGCGACCATATGGTCGGTATCGTCGATCACGGCCGAGCCCATCCGGACATAGCGACAGCCGATCGAGATCGCACAATTTGGCGACCGAATCATTCTCGCTGACCGGTGGCATCAACAGCACGCCGAACAATCGCTGCCGCTCAAGAAAATGCCGGAGGTCGTCGAGCATCGTCGCGGAGCCGCGATCGAGTGGCCGCACCACCATCTCGAACTCCGTCCCCTGCAACGCCTCAAGCATGCCCTGCTGCACGTTCAGCACGGTCTGCGCATTGGGGTTGTCGTGGACCAGCCCGATCAGGAAATTGCGGCGCAGCGCCAGCGCCCGCGCCTGCGGGTTGGGAATATAGCCGAGCTCGCCGATCACGTCCTCGACGCGCTTGCGTGTATCGTCGTTGAGCAACGGCGACCGGTTGATCACCCGGCTCACCGTCTTCTTGGAGACCCCGGCGATCCGGGCAACGTCGTTAATCGTCGGCTGACCGGTCTTCTGCATCGCAAGGACATAGCCCGACCAGACCAAGCCGTCTTGCGGAAAAGCCATCGCCGCCGCATAACGCTGACACCGGTTACCGATATAAGAGGATGCGATGGTCAAGGCTCTGAGGGTCGATCCGCGCGACGGCGTGGCGACGCTGCTGCACGATGCGCTGGCGGGCGAAGTCGTGACGGTAGGCGAAGACGCGTTGGTCCTGAGCGCTGATATCGGGCGCGGTCACAAGGTTGCGCTGGCACCGATCGCCGCGGGCGAGCCAGTGCTGAAATACGGCTTCCCGATCGGCACCGCGACGCAGCCGATCGCTCCCGGCGCGCACGTCCATTCGCACAATCTCAAGACTGGCCTCGAAGGTACGCTGGCCTATCGATTCGACCCGGTCGATACCGCGTCTGCCCCCGACGCATCGCCCGCGACGTTCGAAGGCTATGTCCGTGCGGATGGCAGCGTCGGCACGCGCAACGAAATCTGGATCCTGTCGACCGTGGGCTGCGTCGCGCGTACCGCCGAACGAGATCGCCGCCAAGGCCGCAGCGCTGGTCGGCGATAGCGTCGACGGCGTCCACGCCTTCACTCATCCGCATGGCTGTTCGCAGCTCGGTCAAGACCTGGAGGGAACGCGCACTATCATGGCGAGCCTCGCCTGCCATCCCAATGCCGGCGGCGTTCTGATCGTCGGGCTTGGCTGCGAGGAGAACCAGATCAGGGCGTTGCTCGCCACGATCCCGGAGTCACGCCATGCGCTGATCCGCACGTTGACGACGCAGGTCAGCGGCGACGAGATCGCGGAAGGCTGCGCGCTGGTCGCTGAACTCGCCGCGCTGGCGAACGCTCAACGACAGACCGTCGGTCTCGACAAGCTCGTCCTCGGCGTCAAATGCGGGGGTCGGATGGCCTATCGGGCCTCACCGCCAACCCATTGGTCGGCCGAATGAGCGACCGCGTCACCGCGGCGGGCGGCCGCGTCCTCGTGACCGAAATCCCCGAGATTTTCGGCGCCGAACAGATGCTGATGAACCGTGCGGCGAGCGAACCCGTGTTCGACCGGATCGTCGCAGTCGTGAACGATTTCAAACGCTACTTCCTCGATCACGGCGAGACGGTGTCGGAGAACCCGTCGCCCGGCAACGTCGTCGGCGGCATCACCACGCTCGAGGAAAAGTCGCTCGGCGCCGTCCAGAAGGCGGGTCGCGCCGCGGTTGCCGACGTGATCGATTATGGCGCGCGGGTCCGGATCGACGGGCTGACGCTGTTGGAGGCGCCGGGCAACGACGCGGTCTCTTCGACGGCTCTGGCGGCGGCGGGGGCAACCGCGATCCTGTTCACGACCGGTCGCGGGACGCCGCTCGGCTTCCCCGTGCCGACGATCAAGATCGCGTCCAACACCGACCTCGCCACACGCAAGCCCGGTTGGATCGACTTCGATGCGGGCGCGGTGTTGGAAGACGGCTTTCCCGCGACCGAAGACGCCTTGCTGGCGCGGATCATGGAGGTTGCATCAGGCGGCCAGACCGCTGCGGAGCGCAACGGCGAACGCGAGATCGCAATCTGGAAACGAGGCGTAACGCTGTGAACCGACTGTCTCTTGCCAGCCTCTCTGCCCTGCCCGCATCCGTCCGAAGCCCCAATACACGGTCCGTTGGCGGCGCCGGCATCGTCCATTTCGGCCCCGGCGCATTTCACCGCGCGCATCAGGCGGCCTATGTCGACGACCTGCTCACGCACGATCCTCGCTGGGGGATCGCCGCGGTTTCGATGCGGACGCGCGGTACGATCAACGCGTTGGCGGAGCAGGATGGGCTTTATACGCTTGCGATCCGCGACGCCGATCCATCGATGCGCGTGATCGGCGCGCACCGTCACTTCCTGGGGCCTGAGGACGCCGCGCAGACCCACGCCCTGCTTGCCGACCCGGCCGTCGCGCTGGTGACGACGACCGTGACGGAAAAGGGCTATTGCCTCGCGGGCGATGGCACGCTCGACATGGGCCATCCCGATATCGTCCAGGACCTTGCCGGAACGACGGTTCCGCGCAGCGTCGTCGGCTGGATCGTCGCCAGCCTCGCCGCGCGCCGGGCCGCCGGGACCACCCCGTTCGTGCCAATGCCGTGCGACAATCTCGCGAGCAACGGCGCCAAGTTGCATGCCGCACTGGTCGCCTTTGCTGGACGGAGCGACGCACCGCTGGCGGACTGGATTGCAGGCGAAGTCCGCGTTCCGTCGACGATGGTCGATTCGATCACGCCGGCGAGTGACGCCGCGCTCTACGCCGATGTCGCCGCAACGCTCGGCGTCGAGGATCGCGCGGCGGTCCAGCGTGAATCATTTACACAATGGGTCATCGAGGACATCGGACGCCCGCTCGGCCCCGACCTCGCCAGCGTTGGCGCGACCGTCACCACCGACGTCGGAGGCTATGAAAAGGCCAAGCTGCGGATCCTCAACGGCGCGCATTCCACGCTCGCCTATGCGGGCCTGTTGCGCGGATCGAGCAGCGTGGCCGACGCGATGCGCGACCCGGAACTCGCCGTGTTCGTCGACGCGATGATCGCCCGCGACATCATCCCGATGCTGCCCCCCGTCCACGGGCTCGACATTCAGGACTATCGCGCAGCCGTCCTGCAGCGCTTCCGCAACCCGGTGATCGTCCACCGGCTCGACCAGATCGCGCAGGACGGCTCGCAGAAGCTCCCCTACCGCCTCGGCGACACGCTGATCGCCAACCGGCGCGCGGGACGCATGCCGACGCACGTCGTCGCGGCATTCGGCGCCTGGACCGCGTTCCTGATCCGCCGATCGCGCAGTGGACAGCCGATCGTCGACCCCGCCGGCGACAGGCTAACCATACTGGCATCCGAGGGCACCCCGGCGGATATCGTCGCGCGCTTGGCTGACGAAGCCCTCGGCATTCCTCGCGAAGTGCTTGAGGACGCAGAGTTAATGGCTACGCTCGGCCACGCCGCGACCGATGCTCACGACCAAAACTGGGGCTCATTGTTCGCGGGCTGAGCAAGTCGGCTTGTCAATGACACCGGTTTCCCATACGCTTCGAAAAAATAGAACGACATCACAGGAGGGGTTCTTGGCGGCACAGCCGAACACGACCAACACGACACGGATCGCCCAGGCCTTCGTGGACGCGCGCCGCGACGGTGGCGTCGTTCCCGAATTTCCCGGCGACGTGCCGGTCACGCTCGACGAGGGCTATGCCGTGCAGGACGCGGCGCTGCTGCTCGCGGACGGCGTCGTGGCGGGCTGGAAGGTCGGTCGGATCAACCCGCCGCTCGACGGGATCGACCGCCTTACGGGCCCCATCTTTGCCGATCAAATCGTCATGGCCAGCGCCGATCCGGTCGCTATGCCAGTATTCGCGCAGGGGTTTGCCGCGGCAGAGGCCGAATTCCTGCTTAGGATCGGCACCGCGCCCCATCCTGCCAAGTCGACCTATACGATCGATGAAGCCCGCGCGATGATCGACGCGGTGCATGTCGGGATCGAGATCGCGAGTTCGCCTTTTCCGGGAATCAACGCGCTCGGGCCGACCGTCACCGTATCCGATTTCGGCAATAATAACGGCTTGGTCGTCGGCGCCGATGCGGAGGGATGGTGCGAGGGCGACGTCAACGACTGGCCGGTCGAACTATGGATCAACGATGCCTTGATCGGTGCCGCGACGAGTGCGACGATGCTCGACGGACCGTTCGGCGCGGTCCGCTATCTGCTCGAACACATGGCCGCACGCGGGATCGCATTGTCGCCGGGACAATGGGTCTCGACCGGCGCGGTCACGGGCGTCCATCCGGTTGCGATCGGCGACCGGGTCGAGGCGCGCTTCGACGGACGGTTCGCCGTCCACTGCACCATCAAGGCCCGCTAGAGGCTGTCTTTAGGAGAGAAGCCAATGGCGAGCATGAACATGCCGGAGGTGGGCGCGCCCAACGCGAACGGCGCGATCGGTGACGCAGGGGTAGGCGGCAAGATCGGCCGCTATCGCTGGCTGATCTGCAGCCTGTTGTTCGCCGCGACCGCGATCAACTATGTCGACCGGCAGATGATCGGCGTGCTGAAACCGACCATCTCCGCCGAACTCGGCTGGAACGAGACGACCTATGCCGACGTCATCTTCTGGTTCCAGGCGGCCTATGCGATCGGGTATCTGAGCTTCGGCCGGATCGTCGACGTCCTCGGCGCGCGGATCGGCTATTCGGTCGCATTCGTGATCTGGACGCTCGGCCACACGCTGTGCGGGTTCGCGGGCAATGCGTTCCAGTTCTCCGCGGCGCGCGTCGTGCTCGGCCTTGGCGAAGCGGGCAACTTCCCCGCGGGCATCAAGGCGGTCTCGGAGTGGTTTCCCGCCAAGGAGCGCGCGTTCGCGACCGGCGTGTTCAACGCCGGCGCGAACATCGGCGCCGTCATCACGCCGCTGATCGTGCCGATCATCACGATCGCGTTCGGCTGGCGGATGGCGTTCATCATCACCGGCGCGATCAGCCTGATCTGGCTGGTGGCGTGGATCACGATCTATCGTCGTCCGCGCGAAGTGGCGAAGCTGTCGCCCGCCGAACTCGCGCATATCGAGAGCGATCCAGCCGATCCGGCGAAGAAGATCGGCTGGCTAAAGCTGCTCGGCTACCGCGAGACCTGGGCGTATGCGCTCGGGAAATTCCTGATCGATCCGATCTGGTGGCTGTTCCTGTTCTGGACGCCGGACTTTCTTGCGAAGACATACCATCTGGATCTCAAGAGCTTCGGTCCGCCGCTGGTCGCGATCTACCTGCTGTCCGATCTCGGCAGCGTCGCAGGGGCTGGTCGTCTTCGAAGCTGATGAAGCGAGGTCATTCCGCCAATTTCGCGCGGAAGGTCACGATGCTGGCCTGCGCGTTCCTGGTGATGCCGATCTTCTTCGCGCAATATGTCGACAATCTCTGGCTGGCGGTCGGCATCGTCGGCTTGGCCACGGCGGCACATCAGGCATTCTCGGCGAACTTGTACACGATCCCGTCGGACATGTTCCCGCGCGGCGCGGTCGGGTCGGTGGTCGGGATCGGCGGCACGGTCGGCGCGATCGGCGGCATGATGATGGCGAAGTTCACCGGCTACGTCTTGCAAACGACGGGAAGCTACACGCTGATCTTCGCTGTCGCCGGCAGCACGTACCTTATCGCGATCACCGTCGTGCACCTGCTCTCGCCGAGGCTGGCGAGAGTGGACGCGGGCTAACACTGCCGTCTCTTGTTCTCCCGCGAAGGCGGGAGCCCAGTCTGGGCTCCCGCCTTCGCGGGAGAACAAGCTTCTGACGACGAACATTCGGCCAAATCGCTCAATGCCGATTGGCCTCAGGGAGAGAGCAGTGAAGCGTTTCACCACGGCGTCCGTCCTAGCATTAGCCGTTGCGAGCATCGCTCCGGCACAAGCACAGGATGCGACCGGGCTTCTCTTCCGTGCCTCCGCCGATAAGAGCCTCACCGCCGACTACGCAGCCGGCGATTCCGTCCCCAATTTCCGCAGCGGCGTCGACATCACCCCGGATGGTGCAATCGGTGGCGCCGCACGTTGGGCGGACGATGGCTATGTCGCCTGGAAAGCCCCCGGCAACATTCGCGCGGACCGTGGCACGCTCGCTTTCTTCTGGCGTGCCCGTACACCCGTCGGCGAGGCCCCGTTCGTGATCTTTCGCACGGGGTTCGCCGACCATTCGAGCTGGGACATGGCGTTCCTCAGGATCGACTGGAACGGCCACGGCTTCGACGCCTTCGTGACCGACGCCAACCTGTCCCGCATCCGCGTCTCCTGGGCGATCGCGCAAGCTCCCGCCGCCGATGCGTGGTCGCACATCGCCTTCGCCTGGGACGAAACCGTGGGCGTCCAACTCTTCGTGAACGGCAAGCTGGTCGCGCGAAAGGACCAGAAGGCGGACCTCGACAGCGGCCTCGACCAGTTCGGTCTCGCCGGCCGCGTGATGTCCCCACACCAGGTCCAGAGCCGTTACAATTTTATGCGCGGATCGGACCTCGACGAGATCCGCGTCTACGACCACCTGCTCCCCGCCACCGACATCGCCGCGCTCGCCGACAAGCGCGAACCGTCCCCCGCTCCCTCGACAGACCCCACCGCCAGACGAACCGCGTGGCTGCACCGCTACGGCTGGGACAAGACCGCACCACCCGTGCTCGACGCCCCCGTCACCCGCGTCCGGAAGGTCGAGTTCGCCGACGCGAAGGACCTCAAGGAATGGATGTGGAAGGGCGTCGACGGTATCGCCGAAACAACTTGGCCCGGCGTCTACAACCGCTCCCGCCTGCCCGGCCGCGACGATTATTTCGAACTGCCCGACTGGAATACTTATGTCGAAGGCGGCAAGCGCTACGACCTGACGATTCCCGCCGGCGAACGCGTCAACCGCGTTGAGATCCGCGGCGCGGCCTATGGTCGCCTGGACTGGAGCGACGGAACCAAGCCCGCCCTGATCGCCACCCGCGCCCAAGGCACAGTCCGCAGCGTAAACCAGTTCGCCCCCCGCACCGGCGGCACGCTCAGCTTCACCAACAAGATGCAGGAACAACCGATCCAGGAGCTCTGGGCCTACGACATCGGCGCAGGCGCAGAACCCGCCGGCAGCTTCAAGCTTTCCTACACCGTCGACGCAACCGCCTCTCCCAACCTCGCTTCCCTCGCGCCCCTCAACGCCTACATCGCAGGCCGCTTCGCCCCGGACGAGCGCAGCACCGTCGTCGCGATGCCCTCCGCCGGCCTGAAAGCCGCTGTCGGAGCCGGCACCGGCGGCGCATCGGGTGCGCCCATCCGCCGCGACAATGCCGCCCCGATCGTCCACATTCTCATCCCGGCGAGCTTCGGCGACGCGCTCCCAGACCGGCCCCTCGCCCGCGCGTTCGATTACGGCTGGCAGAACCTCAACGATGGCCTCGATGGCATCGCGATCGACATCCCCGCGCTGAAAGCCAAGCCCAACGCCGCCGGCCTGATCGCGCTCAACATCCGCGTGAAGGACCCGATCTGGCCCGGCCGCGACATGATCGACCTCTCCGTCTCGCTCCGCCCGAACGAAGCGCGCACGCTCTGGCTCGACCTGCGCGACCGGATCCTGCCCAACGACAGCCTGTACCTGACGATCGCCAGCGCAGCACCGGACTTCGACGCCACCGCGCTCAACGGCACCAAGATCCGCCTCGTCTTCAAACCTCGTGCGGAAAGCCTGCCCGAACACATCGCCGACCGCATTGCGCAGGTGAAGGACAATTGGGGCTTCCTCGTCGAGGAACACACCGCCTCGAAGCGCGCCGGCCTCTACCAGCGCCTGTTCGCCGACATTTCCGACCTGCTCCGCGTCGACCCCGACAATGCGCGCGCCCGCGTATACTGGGCCGACATAAACTATCGCCCCGAAAACCTGCCGACCTTCGCCCAACCGATCGCCCCCGCCGGCGTCCCCCTATGGGCCTTCCGCCAGCTCGAAGACCTCAAGCGCGTCCGCCAGTTCGTCACCTGGTGGATCGACGAGCGCCAAGTCCCCTACGGCGATTTCGGCGGCGGCATTTCCGACGACACCGACCTGACGCAGCAATGGCCGGGCCTCGCGCTGATGGGCGTCGAGCCGGACAAGATCAACGACTCGCTCCGCGCGCTTTCCGACGCGGTCTACAAGAACGGCATGATCGTCAACGGCCTCGGCTACATCACCGCCGACGAGCTCCACGCGTACGAGGAGGGCCTGAACAGCAACGCCGAGCGCCTCTACCTCAACTGGGGCGAACCCAAGGCGGTCGAGCGCCTGATGGACAATACGCGCGCCCTGCAGACCGTGATCCTCAAGAACCCCGCCGGCCACATGCACTTCGCCAGCAACTGGTATGGCGGGCGGAAAATGTACCGCGAGGGCGCGTGGGAATGGCAGAAGCCCTATGCGTTCACCGTCATGCACGGCCCGATGCTGGTCGGCCTCTACAACGCCAACCCGCTTGCGCGCGGTCTCGTGACCGGCGTGATCGACGGCTGGATGGCGCACGGCAAGCAATCGCCAGATGGCAGCTGGACCTATCCCAACGAGATCAACTGGCGCACCGATGCCGAACGCGTCGGAGACGGCGGCGGCATCACCACGTCGCTCCAAGCGACCTGGGCCGCATGGCGCTACACTGGCGACGCGAAATACCTCCGCCCGATCGAAGCACGGCTCGCGAAAGCCGGCCCCGGCGCGCTGGCCGAATTCAACGAGAACGCGTTCGACGCACTCCCCGGTGGCGCCGCGGCCCGCACCAAACTTGCCACGGCCAAGTCCGAAGACCCGTTCGCCCGCTACACTGCCTGGGCCGCGACCGGAGACAGCGCGCCCTTGGAAGCACTTCACGCCGACGCGATCGCCGACAAATCGCAGCACATGGACATGTACACCGAGGGCCATTGGTGGAGCGACCGCGTCGACCAGCCGAGCGAGATCCTGCAACGCGAACGTCTCGGCGGCATCGCGCTGCGCCGCAACCAGAGCTGGCCCGGCAATACCGTAAGCTGGCGCTTCGCCGAACCGGGTGCGGCCGAACGTGTCGCGATCCTGCTGCCCGGCGCGACGCCGACCAGGTTCCGGGTGATCGCGTACAATACTACCGATCACGCCCAGCGAGCGACGATGTCCACCTGGACCGTCACCGCCGGCCGCTGGTCGATGCAGGCGTCGAGCAGCACCGACAGCGGCAAGACACTCGCACCGATCGGCAGCGCTCAGACCATGACGCTCGAACGCAGCGCAAGCACCAACATGACGTTCGCACCCGGCACCACGGTGTTCGACTTCGCGCTCGTCGAGCCGGGCACCCCGGTAGACGAGCGCGCGGACCTCGGCATCGGCACGGACGACGTGATCGTAAAGGGTCGGAGCGTAACGGTCATCGTCCACAGCCTTGGCGCGAAGGACGCGAAAGGCGGCCGTGCGGAATTGATCGACGCGACGGGCAAGGGCGTCGCCGCCACGCGCATCCCCCCGCTAGCCGCCCCGCTCGATCTCAAGCCCAAAACCGCAACTGTAAAGCTTGCGGTCCCGGCGCGCATCGATCCCGCGACGCTGACCGTCCGCGTCGTGCTTACCGGAGACGAGCCCGAGATCACGCAGGCCAACAACCGCGTGGCATTGCCCCGATGATGCGCACCCCATGACGCCTCCCCAATTTCCCGGCGCCTGTTCCGTCGGTTGCGTGGCCGCCCCCATCCCGTTCGTGCTGAGCGAATTTGAAGCGCACCTCCCTTGGGTAACACCCTCTGACGTCGCTCAGGACGATGGGGATTCTGTGGGATGATGCCGAACCGCAGAAAGATACTCGCTGGACTGGCGTCATCAATGTTCTTCCCCGCGAACACGCACGCCCGGACCACCGCGTCTCTACGCCAAGCCCTCGACGCAGCCGCAGCGACCGATCCAGACGAAGCACTCCGCCTGCTCGCCCCCTTCGACCCACACGCCCTGCAACAGAGCGACCGCCTCGATCTGACGACCGCCCGCGCCGGCTTGGCGATCGACGCTGCCATCGCACGGTCCACGTTCGGCCGCACCGGACGCAGCCCCTACCGCGTCACCCCTACGACTGGCGCGTGGAAGGCGGCACGCCCCGATCGCGCCAGGATCGACGCCGACACCACCGCGATCCTCGCCGATGCCGAAACCGGCATCGTCCTCCCCCGCCTGTCTCTCGATCGCACGGTCGACGCTCTGCGGACGGCGCTCCCAAATCCCGCGATCGATCGACAGATCGCCGCGCTCGAAAGTCTCCGCGACACCGCGCCCTCCGCTCCCGGAGTCGGACGCTTCAAGGGCGGCGCGGACTGGTACGCTCTCCAACTGCAACGCTCGCTCGGCACCATGACGCCGGCCTATGCCGAACGCCGGCTTCTCGTAGAATTGAACCGCCTCCACGCCCGCGCCGCGCACCTGTTCGACCGGACCGGCGCACCCAACGGGACGGTCGCAGCACGCTATGCCAAACTCTGGCAGGACGAGCGCTTTCTCTATCCCGACACCGCTGCTGGCCGCGCCGAAGCAATTGGCGACATGAACCGTATTCTCGCCACCGCGCGAGCCAAAATCCCGACGGCGTTCGGCGCGCTCCCTCCCTGGTGCCTGAACGCCAGCGCCCGCGCGTTATCCGCAAGGAGATCGCCGCCGGCCGCGGCGGCTATCGAGAGGTCCCGACTCCAACCCAGGCCGGCGCCTATGTCGTCGACCTCAAGGACATCCGCCGCCGTCCACGCTGGACGCTCCCGAGCGTCGTGGCACACGAACTGCTCCCCGGCCACATGATCCAGCTGGGTCTGGAGGGTGCCAGCCCGCCCCACCCGCTCCGCATCGAATACGCGTCGGCCTTCGTCGAAGGCTGGGGCATCTACGCCGAGCAACTTGCCGAAAAAGCCGGCGCCTATACCGACCCCCACGATGCGCTCGGCCATATCCACTGGCTTCTGTTCCGCGTCACCCGTGCGCTCGTCGATCTAGGTATCCACCTCCACGGCTGGTCGATCGGTCAGGCCCGTGACCGCTTTACCGAATGGCAAGGTCAACCCGCCTATTTTGCGCCGTTCGACATTGAACTGGCCCGGATCCCCCTCGAACCGGGCATTCGCGTTGCAGAGGCATTGGCTTGGCTGGCAATCGTCGACCAAAGCCGAAGTCGATCAGCTACCGCCTATCATAGAAGCCTATTGCTCCCCGGACGAAGCCAAATCTTATCTACTTGATAATTATGTCGATAATCATGAATTCCAATGATCTGGCTGAAGAAATTACCCTTTCTACCGAGATACCCCCCGTAACCTAAACTGTCTCTACTCTTGAATATGAACGTACGTCCACCGCTCCGCTAGTGGCGTTCGAAAGCGGCCATTCCGCTTTCACCAGGATCGGCCAATTGCGCCCCTGCCCCATCAAATGAACGAACGGCTGCTTACGCTGATCGCAGACTGATAACGGCCTGGCCGCTTTCCACCACTTTTGCCGAAATGCGGACGGTCCGCATTGAATGGGTACGCGCTTTCCTCATCCGACAAGCTGCACGTTACCATACCGCGCGCCTGCTTCGCATGACACCATACAGATCGAGTCTATTAAGCAGAAGGGGACGCCTGCAATCATCGCGGCGCAGGCGGCCAGCGTTTCGCTACGCTTACGGAGGCTGTGAGGCATGGATTACCTTTACCTAGCCGGTCGCTTAACCTGGACTGAGGCCCCGCGATACGTCACCGTCGCATCCCCCGCCCCGTCCAGATCGAGCGGACGCCCAGCCGTCATCCACCGCACCCGCACCGTCCGGCTCGCAGGCATGGCCTTATACCCCTGCCCTTCGCGAGCCCCAAGTGTCACCACCCCGGTCGTGTCGTCGTACGTCACCGGAATCCGGCTGTATGCGCCACCACGATACTGTTCGCTGGTGCCGTCATCCTCGTACAACCCAAAGCTGCCGTTCGCGCCGGTATAGACCGCCAGCGTCAGCGGCGCGTCCGGCTTCTGGTCGACGTACTGCGTGACCGGCCCCATCGGCACGATAGCGCCCGCCTTCACGAACAGCGGCATCCGCTCGAACGGCGCCGCCACCGTGACCGTCTGCCCGCCACGATACACCTGCCCGGTGTGGAAATCATACCAGCTCGCCGTCCCCGCCGGCAGATACACCGCGCGCGACCGCGCCTTGTATTCGGTCACCGGCGCGACGAGGAAGCTGTCGCCGAACAGATATTCGTCGTTCACCTTCCGCGCCTGCACGTCGTTCGGATAGTCCATCACGAGGCCGCGCATGATGCTGCCGTCCTTGAACCACGTCTCGGCCGCTACCGTGTAGATATAGGGCATCAGGCGGTAGCGAAGCTGGTCGTACCAGACCATCGAGTTGCGCATCGGCGAGCCTTCGGGCGAGATCTCGTAGATCTCGCGGAACGGCGCCTCGCCGTGGCTGCGGAACAGCGGGCTGAACGCACCGAACTGGAACCAGCGCAGGTTCAGCTCGCGCCACTCGTCGAGGTTCGCCGCGGTCGGCGTCTTGCTCGCATAGCGATCCTCCAGCGCGAACCCGCCAATATCGTGCGTCCAGTTGGGGATGCCCGACATCGAGATGTTGACGCCCGCCGAGATCTGGGCGCGCAGATCGTACCAGCGGCTGGCGACGTCGCCGGACCACACCGCCGCTCCCTCGCGCTGCAACCCGCCAAAGCCGGACCGCGTCAAAATGAACGGCCGCACGTCCGGCTTATACTGGCGCCAGCCATCATAGACCGCGCCGACGTGCACCAGCGGATAGCTGTTGAAATACTGCGCGCCCGGCCCGGCCGCGGTCGGCCCCATCGTCGCGATCCGCTCGGGGATCGACAGGTTCGAATGAATGTCGGGCTCGCTCGCATCGAGCCACCATGCATCCGTGCCGATCTTCGCGAGGCTGTCTTTGATCTGTCGCCAGTAGATCGTCCGCGCTTCAGGCGCATAGGGATCGTAATCGGTGTTCGCGTAGCCCTTGCCGACCCAGTCCATGTTCTTGACGTCGAGATTGTTGCGATAGGTGTAGCCCTTCGCCGCAAGCTCCTTGTAGTTCTCAGTCGTCGGGTAGAATTTCGGCCAGACCGAGATCATGAAACGCGCGTTCATGTCGTGGATCTTGTCGATCATCTTCTGCGGCTCGGGGAAGCGCGCCTTGTCGAAC
Organism: Sphingomonas sp. LR55; assembly: GCF_036856015.1. NCBI lineage: Bacteria > Pseudomonadati > Pseudomonadota > Alphaproteobacteria > Sphingomonadales > Sphingomonadaceae > Sphingomonas > Sphingomonas sp. LR55. The sequence continues at coordinate 677,587 of NZ_JASPFO010000001.1, read as the reverse complement.
GCGTGGCTGCCCCAAGCATTCTCGGGCCAGTAAAACCAGTCCTGGACGATGTTATCGAGTGGGATCTTCAGGTCGCGGTATTTCTTGACGACGTCGACGACCTCGTCCTGCGTATTGTAACGCTGGCGCGACTGCCAGAAGCCGTAGGCCCATTTCGGCATCATCACGGCCTTGCCGGTCAGCGAGCGATAGCCGGCGACGACATCGTCCATGTCCTTGCCGGGCACGTACCAATAATTGACCGACTTCGCGATATCGCTGGTGAACCACACCGAGTGGCGATCGGGCGCGGCCAGCGGATTATTGTGGAGCAGCGCGATGTAACCTGCGTTCGGCTCCCATTCGATCCGCACCGCGACGCGCTTGCCCTTGGTCATCGGCAGGTCGAAGTTCGCGTACCAGGGGTTCCAGTTCTGGCGCCAGCGGTTCAGCACTTCCTTGCCGTCCGCGAACACCTTGAAATAGCTCGATCCGTAGAGCTGGAACTTGTGGACGCCGCTGACGTCGGGCGTGACGTCGCCGGTCCAGACGACCTTCTGCGTCTCGACCGCATTGCCCGCGGTGTTCTGGCCACCGGTCGCGGCGACCGTCTTTGCCTTGGCGGCGGCGGGCCACTTCGCCTGATCCTTGATATACTGGTAGTTGATCGACGCTTCCTGCTGCGTCACGGCCAGCCGATCGCCTAGATAATATTGCGCGGTAAAGCCCGGCTTGCCGCCGCTCGTCACCTTCAAACCATCGGTGCCGACCAATGAGTATGGCCGCGGGTTACCGAAGCGGGTGATGCCGTCATTGTCCCAGAGCAGGCCGTAGTTGCGCGTAGAGACGACGAATGGGACGGCGATGTCCATGTTGTGCTGCGCGAGTTCGACGTCCTCGCCATTGTAATCCATCTGCGCGTTCTGGTGCTGGCCGAGGCCGTACAGCCCCTCGTCCGTGCCGCAGTTGAACTGCTGCGACGCGACCAAGAACGGCTTGCCGTCCGCGCTCGTCGCAGCGAACGAAGGCGCCGCAGCCTGATCGAGCACGACCTTCCCCGCAGCATCGAGGAACCGCACGCGGCCGGTCTTGAGATCGACCTCGGCGGTATCGCGGGCGGTGGCTACGAGAACGCGCTTGCCCTGCTGCGTGACGGTGTACTGCCCCGCGATCGGCGGAGTCGGCACCATCAGGCTCGGCGCGGTCGTCACGCGCGTCGGGCTGGCGACGACGTGGATGATCCCATCCCCGTGCACCGTCACTTCGACCCAGCCCGCAGGACCGCTCGACGGCACAACGCCGATCCCGTTCGTGATCTTCTCGAAACCGCCCTTGGCGACCTGTCCTTGCGCCAGTGCCGGGGTAAGTGCGCTGCCCGCAAGCAGCACTGCGAAACCGAAAGCCTTCATCGTCGTCATCCCTTTGATATCGCCGAGCTTCGCGCTCGTTATTTATAGCTGCCCATGGTCACCTTCAGGATGACCGGCGTGATGAGGTTGATGCCGTAATCGGTCTGGTCGCCGTTCCAGACGCGGCTCATCACCCAGCGCCCGTCGACCACGCGGCCCTCCTCGACGCGGAATACCGAACCGTTCTTGGGTCCATCCTTCTCGGTGCCGAAGTTCAGCCGGACATGATCGCCAACCACGAGGAACTCGTTAGGCGACAGATGCGCGACCGCGACCCCGCCGACCGCTTCCTTCGCCCAGACCGGCGGCTCGGACTTGATCCACGTCCAGTCCTTCTGCCCGAACTGCCACTCGCCATAGCTGGTCGCGATCGTCCAATCGCCCATCGTCGTGGTCTGCGCGGCACCATCGTCCGGCTTGGCCGCACCCCAGGTCGGATGCTCGAAGGCGATCTTCGCCCAGTCGCGCCCCATCGTCGCCAGCGCGCCGTATTTCAGCCCGATCGCATCGAGCGTCTCGCCATCGAGCGCCTTCGCACCAAGCGGGTAGTTGAAATACCCGGTGTCATCCATCCCGAACGGCGCATAGCCGATCGCGCCACGTCCGAGCGCCGCCCAAAAGAAACGCGCAAATTCCTTCGCGTTGCCGATCTCGGGCACCATCAGCGCGTTGTCCGGCCGCGCATAGGCGTCGAGGTACAGCGCGACGTGGCCCGCATCGCGGTCGTAGATATCGGGCGCGGCGAAATCGATCGCGGGGGCCGCCGCCTTCCAGATATCCAGCACATCCTGCTGCGGCCCGCCGCTCGCGACGCCGGTCGGGTCCGGCACGTTCGAAGGCCCGGCGAGCGATGCGTTGACGTACATCGGCAACGGCTTGATCGCCTTGCCCGCTGCCGCGATCTCATCGACGAACCGTGCGGTATGCCAGGTGTTGAACGCACGATCCGCCTGCGCACCGAACATCTGCGTCCAGCTTCCGCCCGGCTTCTTCAGCGCCTTCGCCAGTTCGGCAGGCACGGGTTTCGCGAACACCGCATTGGCCTGCGCGCCGTAATCGCGTGGCGAACGATAGCTGCCGACCTCGTTCTCGGGCTGTACCATGATCACCGTGTTCTGCGGGTCATGCGCCTTGAGGTATTTCATCACCTCGACGAACGCGCGCTTGTCCGCCTCCAGCGTCGCGCGGAACATCGGCGAATGGACGTAATGGTCCGTGCCGTCCTTCGCCTTCATCCGCGGAAAGCGCTTGTTATTGGCCTTGAACCAGTCCGGCGTGTAGCCCGGCGAGGTGTTCTTCCACGTCCCGAACCAGAGCAGCACGATGCGCTTGTCATGCACGCGCGCCTGATCGAGCAGCGTCTGCAGGAACGAGAGGTCGAACTTGCCCTCGACCGGCTCGACCTGCTGCCAGGCGACCGGGATCTCGACCGTATTCGCATGGATCCGGTCGAGCATCGGCCATACCTGCGGCAGCGCGGATGCGTAGTTGCTGCTGTTGTTGACCTGCCCCGCCAGCATCAGGAACGGTGCGCCGTCGACGATCAGGGCGTGCCGACCGTTCTTCGTCACCAGCCGCGGGATTTCGGTCGCGGTCTGCGCGGGTGCGGGCGCGGCGATTATCGATGCGGACAGCGCGAGGCCGGCCAGCACGCTCTTCATACGAACCATCTCAATCCTTCTTCGCAAAAGCAGGGTCGCCGTAAACGATCCCCCGCCCGTCAGTGCCAATATACACCCGGCCATAGGTCTTCGGATCTCCAGAGATCACGCGGAAGCGCAGTCCCCATTGATGCCGCTCGTCGTTGATCCGCTGCCAACCCGCGCCGCCGTCGATCGACCGCCACACGGCCTGCAGGTCGTCCTTGCGCCCTATCGCGTAGACTGCGGGCCACTTCGCGCCCGGCGCCGCACGACCGAGGCCGTAGAGATCGACCGCCAAGCCATCGCTGACCTTGGCCCAGCGCTCGCCGGCATCGCTCGACCGATACAGGTCGCTGCCGACCTTCAGCCATAGCGCGCCGGCGTCGCCCGGTACGGCCACCAGAGGGTTCTGCTGTTCGCGATTAGTCGTCCGAACCGCACTGAGATCAGTGGGCAACCCGCGCCCGGCCGCAACAGCGAAGCTCGCGCCGCCGTCATCGCTCCGCAGCACCGCGTGCCGCCCGATATCGACTGCATAGAATTTGCGCGGATCGACCTTGTCTGCAGTGACCCGCGTCTCGAACGGCAGGCCCTTGGGCGCAGACCAGGTCCGCCCCCGGTCACGCGTCAGCAACGCCAGCCGCGTGCCGACGAGGAACGTCGAACCATCCGCCGACACCACAATCGGCGCATCCCCTGTCTTCTCCGGCGGCAAGCGTCCGGCCATCGCGGCCTGCGCCACGCTCGGCGGCACGATCGGTTGCCAGTTGGTGCCGCCGTCGCTCGACCAGGCCAGCGTGACCGCGGCCTCGCGCGCATGCGTATTGCCACTGCGCACGACGATATGCGGCGCCATGCCCGCATAATCGAGATTGTTGGTGTTCGTCAGATACGGGTTCGTATGCACCTTCGCGGGCGACACGCTGAGATCATCGTGCCTAAACCCGCCAATGTCGCCGAACCCGGAAATCAACGGCGCGCCACCGGTCGGACTGGTCAGCGTGATGATTGCGGTCTGCTCGATCCCCGCCGTCCAAGGCTTCCACGCCATCGGCCCCCGCACACCGAACGCATCGGTCGCATACATCGTCGCGCCGGTCACATAGGCCGCATGGTTCGCATCGAACGGATCGATCGCCAGCCCCGCGATCCAGTGCCCGAAATCCGCCTCGTCGCCCGCGAGCTTCAAAAACGGCGAAGCCGCAACGTCGCGCGTGCTGCGCGTGTAAAGTTCATTCCAGTGCGCGCCGGCGTCACTCGATCGCCATACCGTATCGATCGGCTTGAAGCGATCGACGGTACTGACTGCGATGATCCGCGGATCCTGTGCCGATACTGCAACGCCCATATAGCCGCCAACCGGTGCAGTCGGACGCTTGTCGGGCGTCACATCGGCCCAGATCTCACGCGCGACATCGTACCGCCACACCGCGCCACGCGTGATTCCGCTCGGACCAATCCCGTTCGCGAAGCTGATCGTCAGGACGCCGTCCGATCCCTGCACTGCCTTGACTGGCAGCATCGCCGCCTCGGGACCACCCGCTACCGCAACCCAGGTCGCGCCATCGTCGTCCGACCGGAACAGGTGGCGAGAACCCGGATCGGCGCTCGCCACGAACACCCGGCCCGGATGCGCCTTGTCGAACAGCACGAATGACAGGCCGCCATGCGTCGTCCGCGCGACTGTAGGCGTACCAAGCCCGGCTAGCGGAAACGCAGCGACCCTTGCCCAATGCGCGCCGCTGTCGACACTCCGCCACAGTCCGTCATGCCGGGATCCGAACAAGAGGTGAGAGGTCCGGTTCGGATCAATTGCCAGCCGTTCGCCGAGCCCGCGTCCGTCCTCGTTACCACCCATCCTGAACGGCACGGCCGTCGTTATCCAAGTCGTTCCGCGATCACCCGACCGCAGGATCGCCGCCTCGCCACGCCACGACATTCCCGCAGCTAGATACACCACGTTCGGATCGACTGGATCGGCCGCGACGCTCTCAACGCCCATATAGCTGCTGAACGAGTTGCCGTCCTGCAACGGCACCCAGTGCGCCGCAACCATGTCGAACCGGTAAGCCCCGCCCATGTCGGTTCGTAAATAAGCAAGTCCGCGTTCGGCTACGCTAAATACTACTCCCGGCGCGAAGCCACCGCCGCTGACGGTAACATTCCGCCATAGATAACGAATACCTGCAGTTGTGCTCGGCTTCGTTTCAGCCAATGTAGGAACAACTGCCAGTCCAAGCGCGATCAGAACCTTTATGTGCGTGCCCACCTCAATACCTCCACACAGGCGTCCTTTTCGTATCGTACTGCTGCGTTATGCCATGGACAGGCGCCTGCCCGATTCAGGCGGTCAATCCGACGCCGTCGATGACCAACGCGATTCCGATACTATTCCGAGCACCAACTGGTAGGCGGATCGCAAGTGAATCAGCGGAACGGGTAACGGAGAGCGGAGACTTGCTCCCCGGCAACGTCACTCGCTGCACTTCGCCTCTTCCGACCCGGCTGCCGCTCGCCAACGTCTTTAAATGAACAACGTCGTCTTCGGGCCACCCCATCACCAGCGCATTGAGCGCACCGTTGCGAGTAACGTAACGGACGTCCTCTGCCGTATAAGTTGAATTCTGTCCCCCTTCCGAGAAAGCGCCGCTTCCGCCGATCACAGACCCTTCCCCAAAGACGCGCCAGGGGCGGGAGCCGTAGATCGCCTCTCCGTACTGGTTCATCCACGTTGCGATCTCCTCGACGATTAGCCGCTCTTTGTCGTCAATTGTGCCGTCACCACGGAGGGGAACACTGAGCATAAGGTTGCCATTCTTGGAAACCACGTCGCAAAGGGTATGAATTACCTTCGCAGACGTTTTATATCGGTTATCACGGTAGTACTGCTCGCCGTAAAACCAGTTACCAAGACACGTTTCTGTTTGCCATGGGTACTGCTCGATGTAGCTCTTCTGACCACGTTCGACGACATCGACCAGACCCATCCGTCGCTGGGGGGCGTTTCTTTGGCGGTCACCACGCCCTCTAATCGTCCGTCGTTCCATTGCATGTTCTGATTGTAGAAATAGGCCGCCATGTCGAGCCCGGCCTGCTGTAGCGGTAAATCATGATTGTCAAAGTAAAGCATATCTGGGCGGTACTTATCGATCAGCTCCCGACAACGCAGCACCCAGCGACGTACAAAGTCAGGATTTGGCGACACACCCTCGTTCCAAAGTCCATCCGTCGCAGCGTGCCAGGCATTCGCCTCGGCGACTGACGTAATGCCACTGGGCATCGCCATGCTTGCTCCAGTGTAGAGCTGTTGGGGATCGAGCCCCTCCCACCACGTACCGCGCCCAAGAGCCTTATCTAGTCGCGCCGCATCGTAGCGCTCTCCCTGCCGCGCGCCTTCTGAGTCGTAGCCGTAAGCAGGCTGATTCCAGTGCCACGCATGACCCGAATGGTTCGACACCGCGAAACGTAGCCCACGCTCTTGTGCAAGTTTCTTCCATGTTCCAACAATGTCTTTGCGTGGTCCTACTCGTGTGGAATTCCACGAGTGATGGGAAGAAGCGTAGCAATCCAAATTATCGTGATGATTGGCGATCGCCATGAAATATCGAGCACCTGCCCGCTTATAAAGGTCTAGCAGCTCGGCCGGGTCCCACATCTCTGCTCGCCATCGGTTCTGGATTTCCATGAACCCGCTGTCTGCCGGATGCCCGTAATTTTTCAGATGATGTTCGTACGAGGGATGCCCCTGCAGGTACATGTCCCGTGCGTACCAGTCATCTCCTGCGGCCGGCACGGATGCTGCCCCCAATGGGCCCAGATGCCGAACTTCGCGTCGCGGAACCAGTCGGGTGCGCTGTATCCTGCGGTCAACGACGGCCAATCAGCGGAAAAGCTCTGGGGAGGTGCGATCTTCACTGGTCTGATAGACGAAGATATCGAACTAGCGCGTGAAACCTTACTCAGGACCGGACTTGCTGCTCCAGCAAGTCCGGCACCGATAATTGTCCGTCTCGTATGTTGCATGCTCGTTCCTCCACAATCGTAGCCTTATAGAAAGGCTATCGAAGACAATTCGTCCGGATCCACGTCAAGGTATCCGGACGATTTGCACGAAAGTCACAGTCGGCTTCTTAGTAAGTCAGACGTGCAGTGACACTGATCCTTCGATCATTCAAAACCGACGACTGCGGCCGGCTCGGCAAGCCATAGTATGTGCGGTTCTCAGTATCTGTCAGGTTAGTCCCATCGACGGTGAGCGCGAAATGCGGCGCGACCGTGTAGGTAACGGATGCATCAAGCTGACCGCGCGCATCGTTAAAGATCGGCAGGTTGCCGCTGCCATTGCCTGCGGTGGTGTCGACGAACTTGCTCCGCCAATTATAAGCTACACGGGCAGACAGTGCACCGCGGTCGTAAAAGCCGATCAAGTTGTAGCTGTACTTCGACAGCTTCTCCAACGGCACTTGCAACTGGTTGCCCGATGTATCGCGTGCGCCGGGGCTTGGAGCCTTGCTGTCAACGAACGTAAAGTTTGCTTGCGTTCCGAAACCGGAAAGCCAACCCGGCAGAAAATCGAAGAAGGTATTTCCGCCGACTTCAAATCCCTTGATCGTGCCGTTGTCACCATTGAGCGGACGCGTAACCTGATATGTGTAAGTATTAGCACCGAACGTATAGTTTTCCGGCGCGGTTATGTTCGCGATGAAGCCGTCGACCTTCTTATAAAAGCCGGCACCGTAGAACGATGTGCTCTTCGAAACGTAGAACTCTAAAGACGCGTCAAGCTGCTTCGCGGTAAGCGGGCGCAGATTGGCGTTGCCGGAGCTGGCAGTACGCTGACCGCCGGTCGCGACGTATTCGTTGATCGCGATGTTGGGGTTAAGCTGCGAGAAATCAGGGCGCGTCAGGCCTTTAGATGCTGCCAGACGCAGCTGCAGTCGGTCGGTAAAATGAAACGTCAGATTGAGGCTCGGCAAGAACTTTGTGTAATTGGAGTCCACGTTGACCGGAACGAAGGCAACCGGACCGTTGCCGAAGACTGGAAGTCCCGTAGTAGTGTCGGTGCCGGTCTGAACCGCCGCCGAGCGGCTCTCAAAACCCGATGTCCCAACCTTGGTCTTCACCACGCGCAGACCGATATTACCGTTGATCGGCACGGCGAAGTCAGCCACGCCGAATTTGGCGACGCCGTAAGCGGTGTAGGTCTTCTCACTTTGCGTATTGCGATCGCTCGGAAGATAGCCAACACCGTTCAGCAACGCCTGCGTTTGTGACGCATCGACATAGGGCGCGAGCGCTGCACGCGTGGCATCGTAATCGAGTACCGTGTCTCGGCTAAAGAAGACTGCTCCGGCAGGGACGCCCTGATACCCGCGATACACGCTGCCCGCGAATGGCCGCACCTCGTAGAGTTCAGACGCCAATGGGCGGGTCAAACCGTAATAGGCATAGCCACTGCTGTCTGTGACCGCCGAGCGGTCGGTATACCGTACGCCACCGCTTATAGACTTCAGGAGACCTCCGTCGAACTTGTAAGTCAAATCAAGCCGACCCGCTTTTTCCGTGCCGACCGAATGTTCGATATGATCAAGGTATCCGGCGCCTGAAGCGTAGTTCGCTGGATCGGTAGTGGAGCCGTTTCCGTTGGCCGCATTGCCGTCGGGAAATATCTGGAAGGACGGCACGACGCCCCGCCCCGTCGTTTCATACAGCCGCTCGGCTGTCGAACCGAGGATCACGATCGAGCGCGTTCCGTCCGTCACGCCTCGGACATATTGCACGTCGGCGTTTACGGTCAGTTGGTCAGTAGGATTCCACTTGGCATTTAACGAATAGTCGCTGGTCACCGAATGACGCGTTTCGAGGCTCGTGTTGGCGTTGGTCGGTACGTCGACGAACGTCCCGCTCGTGAAGTTCCCATCCTTGTCGAACGTGAACGGCTTAGTGAAATCTGGGGTGATCGGGTTGTCGCCTGTATAAGCGAAGTAGCTGTAGTCTCCGTATTTGAACTTGAAGTCCGAACGGATATATTCGCCCGTCAGCAGTAGCCGCTCGGTCGGCTTCCACTGCATTGCGACATCGATCCCGAGACGACGGCGGTCACCAAGATACTCACCGATACCCACGCCGTGCGACAGATAGGTCGGCGTGCCGGTACGCCCGAGTCCCGCGGCTGTTGCGACATCGCCAGGACTGTTGGGCAGACCGGTGGTCGCATTGACCGATTCGTTCAGCAGATAAAAGGGCTGGCTCGAAATCTGGTCCTGGCGAAACGCAGTTTGCTGATAGGCGAGGTCAACAAGCAAGCCGAACTCGCCGACCCCGGTCTGCCAGCGGTCGGAAAGCAGCAAGTTCGCCTGCGGCTTAGTAGTGCTGTACAAGTCGTAATAGTTCGAGCTGGCACTGACCGACGCCTTGAACCCGTCAAAATCGAACGGCTTGCGCGTGCGCAAGTTAATGAGACCGCCCAGTCCACCTTCAATCTGCTCTGCCGACGGGTTCTTGTACACGTCAACGCCGGCAAGCAGCTCCGACGGCACGTCTTCCAAGCTCAGGTTGCGACCACCATTGGCAGTAAAAACGTCACGCCCGTTGATCTCGGTGCGAACCTGGCTAAGGCCGCGAATCGCGACTTGGCTGCCCTCGCCAAAACTGCGCTGGATCTGGACACCGGTTATACGCTGTAGCGCTTCGGCCACGTTACGATCTGGAAGCTTGCCAATGTCTTCGGCAACGATCGAGTCTACGATCTGGTCCGAATTACGCTTGATAGCCTGTGCACTCGAGAGACTGGCGCGCACGCCTGTCACAACGATGTCGTCTCCTAAAGAAGCGCTGCCATTTCCTTGCGGGTTAACAACGCCCTGATCACCGCTCGGCGATACCGTTCCGCTCTGCTCGGACGCAGTCTGCTCAGGTGCCGTCTGTGCGACGGCGGGCATTGCCCAGCTAACCAGCAGCGCCCCTACCGAAGCCCCGGTCTGCAAACACATGCGCGCAGTGCGACGCATTTCAACTCGATCGGTCATGATCTCTTCCTCTCCACCCTGACGGCCCCTGAACAGAGCGCTGAGGAGGAATATATCCATTTATCGTACTTATGATATATAAAAAGTGGTTTCACGAGTGAATCTTTGTGCGGGCTTTGTTATCTATGCTCGTGATCGTAGAAGTTTTGGAAATGACACGGGTTGGGACCGATGACGACGAAATCGCGATATCAGGCTCCGGCGCTAACGAAGGGACTCGAGATACTCGAGTTGTTAGCGGCCGCGACGGAGCCGTTGAGCATGTCGGATATCTCCACAGCGCTCGCCCGGTCAGTCAGCGAGATCTTTCGGATGCTGCAAGTTCTGGAAGAGCATCGCTACATCGCTCGCGGGGACGACGGCTATCGACTTACCAACCGGCTGTTCGCACTTGGAATGGGCCAGCCCCCGGTTCGCAATCTCGTGGCAATCGCGCTTCCAGTAATGGGTGAAGTTGCTCGTGAAACAGGCCAAAGCTGCCACATGGCGGTTGCGTCTGGCGCCGAAATGGTCGTGATTCTCGGCGTCGAGGCACCCAGTTTATCAGGCTTCGCGATCAGGGTGGGATATCGCCGGCCACTTCATCGGTCTGCATCGGGACGCGTTTTGTTGGCGTTCCAGTCATCGGACGCGCGCGACGCGATGCTCGAAGACGTCCGGCAGACTGGCGCGGATATTGACCTGACCGCTTTGGGGGCAGAACTGGACGCGATCACGGCAGCAGGGCTAAATACCACCCCAAGTCCGGTTCTTACCGGCATTACCGACGTATCGGTCCCCATCCTCGCGATGGGTTCCGCACGGGCAGCGTTGACCGTGCCCTTCGTCGATGGCCCGGGCGCCCGCGTGACACTGGCCGCGTCGCAGACGGTCTTGCACCGGGCGGCTGCAACGATCTCGAAGCAACTGGCACCTGAAATCCGCGACGGTGTCAATGCGTCCATCTGCGGCCAAAATGGCATCGACTGTTGATCACGTCGCACATGGGATTGCGGCTGTCCTCTAACGTCGCAACGTAATCAGCTCCATCGCAGATTTAACGGTTAGGATTCCATGAGAAAGCTACTCTACGCCATAGCGATGTTCTTGCCATTCGAGGCTGCGGCCGACCAATACCAGAGTTCGCCGGAGCGGCGGGTCGTTGTCGAGAAGGACTGGGGCCCTTGGTTAGGGCCGTTCCGGGCAAAGCTGGTACCGAGCCTGATGCAAGACTTTGGCGAACGGTATGTATATCAACCTGCAAACGCAGCGTTACCACCGCCGCAGACGTCCGATAAGCGCGTCGTGTTCCTGGGAGACTCGATAACGGATCGTTGGAATCTTGCCACAAGCTTTCCAGGACAACCTTACGTCAATCGCGGCATTGGCAGCCAAGTAACCGCTCAAATGCTTCTGAGGTTCCATCAGGACGTAGTCGCGTTGCAGCCTTCGGCTGTCGTGATACTTGCGGGGATCAACGACGTGCAAGGTTTCCTTCAACGTGAGACCCCAAAGCAAATCAAAGATAATTGGGAAGCGATGGCGGACCTAGCCGATGCTCACGGGATCGCGGTCGTCTTCGGATCTTTGCTGCCGGTCAATAACTATACCGAGTCAGCACGTGACGTCGTTAGAGAAAGAAAACCGGAAGAAATACGTTCTCTCAACGCGTGGCTGCAAAATTTCTGCAAAATACGAGGCTATGGCTATGCAGATTATTATGCCCAGCTGGTCGATCAAAAGGGGCTGCTCCGCCACGACTATACGACGGATGGCGTTCATCCGCTCGATAACGCCTACATGCGCATGGCTCCGGTTGCGACACGCGCCATCGACATAGCACTGAGCCATTTAAACGAACGCAAGCGCTAGACCGCCTCAAGCGTGGTCGTACATCAACAAGGATCATTACCGTATGTGGCATTGCCTTTTCCTCGACCTTCACGATGATGCCGAGCTGATCGAGGCGTATCGCGATCGCCACCGCGCGGTGCCTCCGGCCGTAATTGCCTCGATCCGGGCAGCGGGCATAGAGGCGATGGATATCTATCAACGCGATGACCGGCTGGTGATGATGATGCGGACCGGCCCCGATTTCGATCCCAAGGCGAAAGCTGTGGCGGACGCCTCTGATCCCGCCGTGGTCGCGTGGGAGGCCGCGATGTCGCGCCTCCAGCGTCCGTTGCCGAGCGCGCAGCCGGGCGAGAAATGGCTGCCCGCCGAACGCATCTTCGCGCTCGACGAGCAGGGCTGACCGGTCAGGTCAGCGTGCGGTCGAGATGCGTGTAGCCGCCGTCGGGGATGATCCATTGCCCGGTCGTGTGCGACGACCGCGCCGACAGCAGGAACACCACGGTATCGGCAATCTCGCGATCGGTCGTCAGCCGGCGCTCCAGCGGGATGTTGCCCGCGATCTCGTCGAGCTTGGCCTGCGGATCGTCGAACGTGTCGATCCACGCGCGGTAGAGCGGCGTCATCACCTCGGCAGGGAGCACCGCGTTGACGCGGACGCCATCGCCGACCAGCGCCGCCGCCCATTCGCGCGTCAGGCCGAGCTGGGCAGCCTTGGCGGCGACATAGCCGCTGGTCTGGCCCTGCCCGGTCAGCGCGGTCTTCGACGAGATGTTGACGATCGCGCCGCGGCTGGCCTTCAGGTGTGGCAGGCAATGATGCGCCATGCCGTAATAATGGCCGACATTGGCGACCAGCGACGCGAGGAAGGCCGCCGTTCCCGCCTCAAGCCCGATCCCGTCATTGGCACCCGCATTGTTGACTAGGCCATGGATGCCGTTCCCCGCCGCGACGATCTGCGCGACTGCCGAGGCGCAGGCGGCGTCGTCGGTCATCTCGGTACGGATGAACATGGTTGCGGGCTGAAGCACACGGATATTCGCCTCGAACACAGGGTCGAGCGCGCTGCGCCCGAGGATCGCGGGGATCGCGCCCTCCTCCGCGAGCAGCGTCGAGATTGCGCCGCCGATCCCGGCGCCACCCCCGGTGACGATCACCAGTTTACCGTCGAGTCCCAGCTTCATGATAGTCCATCCTCGATAGGTGTCAGGCGATAGACGCGCGCCGCCGTGCCGCCAAAGATCGCGTCGCGATGCCCAGGGCAGGCGCGCGCGACGAGGGTTTCGATCAGGTCGACTACAGCCGCATGCTCGGCGGCAAGCAGGCACACCGGCCAGTCGGATCCGAAGATAAGCCGGTCCGGTCCGAAGCAGGCGAGCAGATGGTCGAGATACCGCGCGATGTCGGTCGGCGACCAGACAGCGTGATCGGCTTCGGTCACCAGCCCCGACAGCTTGCAGGTGACGCCTGGAAAGGCGGCGATGGCTGCGATCGTCCGGGCCCAGGGGCCCCATTCGCCACCCGCAATGTCGGGCTTTCCGCCATGATCGAGCACCAGCGCCCCCGGCCCGGCCGCCGCGAGCATGTCGGGAACGCATCCCAGTTGTGCCGGCCCACGGACGAGTATGTCATAGGCGAGACCGCGCGCCAGGATCGTCCGCACGCCGTGCAGGACATCCTCACGCAGCAGATAGCGCGGGTCAGGTTCGTCCTGCGCGATGTGCCGTATGCCCACAAGCGACCGCGATGCGTGGCGGTCGAGCTGGACTGCGACGTCGGGCGCGGTCAGGTCGATCCAGCCGACGACACCCATGATCCACGAGTGTGCCTCGGCAAGCGCGAGCAGCCAGTCGGTCTCCGCCGCGCTGTGGCAGGCCTGCACCGCGATGCAGCCGTCGAACGCGGCGGCCTCCAGCGCGGACCGGACGTCGACCGGGAGCCGGTCGCGCGCGAGCACGCTGCCGGGCTGGATCCAGTCATACTCCGCCGTGCGATAGCGCCAGAAATGCTGGTGCGCATCAATCCTCATCACCATCGGGCTTTTGCATCCCTTCACTTGTTGCTCACCTGTGACATGATTTTTTATATATGCAAACCTCTCTCAAGGGCTATGATGGCGGCAATCGCACCAGAGGCGACGAAGAGAGGATGTCATGGCACACGCTGCGAAGGGCTCGAGCCACATGGCCGACATAGCTGACACCGCGACGAGCACCGGGCGTTTCATCCGGCCGGGATTTCGGACGGGCTTCATCCTCGTCACCAGCCTGTTCTTCCTTTGGGCGCTTGCCAACAACTTCAACGACATCCTTATTCGCCAGTTCCAGAAGGCGCTCGACCTCAACCGCGCGCAGGCCGGCCTGATCCAGTTCGTCTTCTATGTCGGCTATTTCGTGATGGCGCTGCCCGCGGGTCTGGTCATGCGCCGCTTCGGATACCGCGCAGGTATATTGACCGGTCTGGCGCTGTACGCGATCGGCGCGCTGCTGTTCTGGCCCGCCGCCGAAGTCCGCGAATATGCGGCCTTTCTCGGCGCGCTGTTCGTGCTGGCGTCGGGCGCCGCCTTCCTGGAAACCGCCGCCAACCCCTATATCGTCGCGTTCGGCGACCCGGCGCGCGCCTCGCAGCGTCTGAACCTCGCCCAGGCGTTCAACGGCTTCGGCGCGGTGCTTGCCCCCACGATCGGCGGTTTGTTCATCTTCTCAGGCGTCGAGCATGACGCGGCGACGCTGACGACGATGCCGCAGGCGCAGCTGGTTGCCTATCGCGTCGCCGAGGCGCGCATGGTGCAGGTGCCGTATCTTCTGCTGGCGATCATCGTCGTGCTGGTCGGCGTCGCCATCGCACTGGTCCGCCTCCCCGCGCTCGACACCAAGACCGACGACAGCGCGCATGACGGGCTGTTCACGGTTCTACGCGCGCCGGGGCTGTGGCGCGCGGTGGTCGCACAGTTCTTCTATGTCGGCGCACAGGTCGGCATCTGGAGCTTCTTCGTTGATTTCGTGAAGGACAGCCTGCCCGCCACGCCCGAGCGGTCGGCCGCCTATCTCCTGTCGCTCAGCCTCGTGCTGTTCATGGCGGGGCGGTTCATCGGCGCCGCGCTGATGCACAGGCTGCCCGCGACCCGGTTGCTGTTCGGCTGCGCGGTCGCCAACATCGCGCTCTGTGCGGTGGCGATGCTGTCGGGCGGCTGGGTCGCGGTCGGTGCGCTCGGCCTGACCAGCTTCTTCATGTCGATCATGTTCCCGACGATCTTCGCGCTCGGCGTCCGCGATCTCGGACCGCGCGCGACGATCGGCTCATCGCTGATCATCATGGCGATCATCGGTGGCGCGCTGGTGCCCCCGGTGATGGGCCTGATCGCGGGCGCAGCGGGTGGCCTGCACGTCGCGATGGCGTTGCCGCTGATCTGTTTCGCGGTCGTCGCGCTGTTCGCGCGCGGCGCGACCGACGCCCCCTTTCCCCTACCATGAGGACGATCCATTGAGACTGAACGGTAAACGCGCGCTGGTGACCGCTGCGGCACAGGGCATCGGCCGATCGATCGCGGAGGCGTTCGTCGCACAGGGCGCGACGGTCTACGCCGCCGACCTGAACGGCGAGCTGCTGGCGACCGTCCCGGGCGTGACGCCCATCATGCTCGACGTCACGGATGCCGCGGCGGTCGCCGCGCTGCCAGCGCAGATCGGTGACATCGATATTCTCGTCAACGGCGCAGGCTATGTCCATGCGGGCGATATCCTCGTCTGCGACGAGGACGATTTTGCCTTCTCGATGTCCCTGAACGTCACGTCGATGTACCGGCTGTGCCGGGCCTTCTTGCCGGGCATGCTCGCCCAAGGCAGCGGATCGATCGTCAACCTCGCCTCGATCGCATCGAGCGTGAAGGGCATTCCCAATCGCTTCGCCTATGGCACGACCAAGGCCGCGGTGATCGGCCTGACAAAGGCGATCGCCGCGGATTATGTCCTGCGCGGCGTCCGTTGCAACGCGATCTGCCCGGGCACGATCGATTCCCCGTCGCTGCGCCAGCGCATCGCCGAGCAGGCGAGCGCGGCCGGCATTCCGCTCGAAGAGGCGACCGCCGCCTTCGTCGCGCGCCAGCCCGTCGGGCGCCTTGGCCGCCCGGAAGAGATCGCAGCTCTCGCGCTGTACCTGGCGTCCGACGAGAGTGCATTCACCACCGGCACGACCCATGTCATCGACGGCGGCTGGGTCAACTAACCACCCCCTTCCCACGACCTAGAACCAGAGGACGTTCGCTCCATGAAACTGTTACGCTACGGCCCGATCGGCCATGAAAAGCCCGGCATGTTCGATGCCGATGGTGCGATCCGCGATCTGTCAGGGTTCGTGGGCGACATTGCCGGCGACACGCTGACGCCCGAGGGGATCACGACACTGGCGGCGATCGACCCGGCGGCGTTGCCGCTGGTCGACGGCACGCCGCGCTATGGTGCCTGCGTCGGCGCGGTCGGCAAGTTCATCTGCATCGGCCTCAATTACAGCGATCACGCCGCCGAAAGCGGGATGGACGTGCCCAAGGAGCCGGTCGTCTTCAACAAATGGACCAGCGCGATTTGCGGCCCCGACGACGCGGTCGAAATGCCCCGCGGGTCGACCAAGCTCGACTGGGAAGTCGAACTCGGCGTCGTGATCGGCAAGCCCGGGCGCTATATCGACGAAGCCGACGCGATGGCGCACGTCGCCGGCTATTGCGTCATCAACGACGTCAGCGAGCGCGAATACCAGCTTGAGCGGGGCGGCACCTGGGACAAGGGCAAGGGCTGCGACACGTTCGGCCCGATCGGCCCGTGGCTGGTCACGGCCGACGAGGTACCCGATCCGCAGGCGCTGCGGCTGTGGCTAGAGGTCGATGGTCACAAGTATCAGGACGGCACGACCGCGACGATGGTGTTCGGGGTGGCCGAGATCGTGTCCTATCTCAGCCGCTTCATGAGCCTCCAGTCGGGCGACGTGATCTCCACCGGCACGCCCCCGGCGTCGGCCTCGGCCAGAAGCCGCCGAAATATCTGGCGGTGGGCAATGTCATGCGGCTCGGCATCGACGGCCTTGGCGAGCAGACCCAGCGCGTCGTGGAATCGCGCGCATGACGACGATCACCGGGCTGCGCATTCGCGACGTCCGCTTCCCGACCAGCCTGTCGCTCGACGGCTCGGACGCGATGAATCCCGACCCGGACTACTCCGCCGCCTATGTCGTGCTGGAAACCGACACGGCCGGCCTCGAAGGACACGGCCTGACCTTCACGATCGGGCGCGGCAACGAGATCTGCGTCGCCGCGATCAGCGCACTGCGCGAGCGGGTGATCGGGCTCGACCTCGACTGGATCGCGGCAGATGCCGGGCGGTTCTGGCGCCACGTCACCAATGACAGCCAGCTGCGCTGGATCGGCCCCGACAAGGGCGCGATCCACCTGGCGACCGGCGCCGTCGTCAATGCGGTGTGGGATTTGTGGGCGAAAAGCGTCGGCAAGCCCGTCTGGCAGCTGGTCGCGGACATGACGCCCGAGGAACTCGTCCGCACGATCGACTTCCGCTACATCACCGACTGCATCACGCCCGACGAAGCGCTCGCGCTGCTGACCAAGCGCGCCGAGGGCAAGGCGGAGCGCATGGCCACGCTGAAGGTCGAGGGCTTTCCCTGCTACACGACGTCAGCGGGCTGGCTGGGCTATTCAGACGAAAAGCTCTACCGGCTGGCGCGCGAGGCGGTCGATGCCGGGTTCGATCATATCAAGCTGAAGGTCGGGCGCGATCTGGACGACGATATCCGCCGCCTGCGGATTGCGCGCGAGGCGATCGGTCCCGATGCCAAGCTGATGATCGACGCCAACCAGATCTGGGAGGTCGATCAGGCGATCGAATGGGTCAACGCGCTCGCTTTCGCGAACCCGTGGTTCATCGAGGAGCCTACCAGCCCGGACGACGTGCTGGGCCATGCCAAGATCCGCCGCGGGATCGGATCGGTCAAGGTCGCGACCGGCGAGATGTGCCAGAACCGCATCCTGTTCAAACAGTTCATGGACGCGGGCGCGATCGACGTGGTGCAGATCGACGCATGCCGTCTCGGCGGCGTCAACGAAGTGCTCGCCGTCCTGCTGATGGCGGCCAAGCACGACCTGCCGGTCTGTCCGCATGCTGGCGGTGTGGGGCTGTGCGAATATGTCCAGCACCTCTCGATGATCGACTATCTCTGCTTTTCGGGCACGCGCGAGGGTCGGGTGATCGAATATGTCGATCATCTGCATGAACATTTCGTCGATCCCTGCGTCATCCGCGACGCCGCCTATATGCCGCCGACGCGGCCGGGCTATTCGATCGAGATGAAGCCCGCATCGCTCGATCGCTATGCGGTGTCGGCGGAAGTGCGATACTGATCGCGTCATGATCATCGCCTCGACGCACGACTTTCGCGAAGCCGCCCGACAGCGGTTGCCGCGCTTCCTGTTCGATTATGCGGATGGCGGCGCGTACGCGGAGCAGACGCTGCGGCGCAATGTGGACGACCTCGCCGACATTGCGCTGCGCCAGCGCGTGCTGCGCGACGTCGCCGACATCGATCTGACGACGTCGCTGTTCGGGCGGACGATGGCGCTTCCGGTCGCGCTGGGTCCAGTCGGGATAAGCGGCATGTATCATCGGCGCGGCGAGACGCAGGCTGCCCGCGCGGCGACCACCGCGGGCGTCCCCTTCTGCCTGTCGACGGTTTCGATATGCCCCTTGTCGGAGGTGAAGCAGGCGAGCGGCACGGGCGCGTTGTGGTTCCAGCTCTACGTGATCCGCGACCGGGCGTTCATGCGTGACCTGATCGCCACGGCGAAACAGATCGGTGCGGAAGCGCTCGTCTTCACCGTCGACATGCCGGTCCCCGGCGCACGGTACCGCGACGCGCATTCCGGCATGTCCGGCGCGGGTGCACCCCTGAAGCGCGTCCTGCAGGCGATAGGCCGGCCCGGCTGGACGTGGGACGTCGGGCTGCGCGGGCGACCGCACAAGCTCGGCAACCTCGAACCCGTGCTCGGCAGCAACAGTGGGCTCAACGACTATATGGGCTGGCTCGGCGCGAACTTCGATCCGTCGATCGGCTGGGCTGATCTCGAATGGATCCGCTCGGCCTGGGATGGACCGCTGATCATCAAGGGGATCCTCGACGTCGAGGATGCGCGCGAGGCGGTGAAGATCGGCGCGGACGGCATCATCGTCTCGAACCATGGCGGCCGGCAGCTCGACGGCGTGCTGTCGACCGCACGCGCACTGCCGGCAATCGCGGACGCGGTCCGCGGCCAGGTCACGGTGCTGGCGGACTCCGGCGTACGGTCAGGGCTCGACGTGGTCCGGATGCTGGCACTGGGCGCGGAGGGCGTGCTGCTCGGTCGCGCCTGGGTCTATGCACTGGCCGCGCGGGGCGAGGCCGGAGTCGACTTGCTGCTGACGCTGATCGAACGCGAGATGCGCGTGGCGATGGCGCTGACTGGTGTTCGCTGCGTAGCGGATATCAATTCTACCATCTTGGCATAGCGTGATTGGTGACCTCGCTCGTGGACAGTTAAGCGGTACGAATTTTCGTTGATCCACGTTGAGTTCGCGGTCCGTCATGTACCGCCGGTATCAGCCTCTGATCTTCGACAACACGTCCGCCGCAACGTCGGTTCTGACCGCAAGCTTGCTCGCGTATCCCAGCGCGTTCGACGGTGAAGACCAGCGCAGCACCTGTGCAAAGCCAACGTCGCCTTACTTACCGAAAACAGATTCTGCGTAAGCCCAACGCGCAGCGAATGCCTCTGGACATTTGTCCCGTTCAATCGTCAGCCACTGGCCGCGATTCTGATTCAACCTGACTCATTGGCGTTGCGCACAAACTGCCAGCGGGCATCATCCATGCCATGGAACAGCGGATCATTCATGCCTGCGGTCATGAGCAAGCTCATCATCTCACCGGCTTTGAAAGCCAGCAGGAACGAAAGGCCAAGTGGCTGAAGACGACTACCTGTCGTGACTGCTTCGTTGCGGAGAAGCGGGCTGAGGAGGTCGCTGCGGCAGCGTTAAGCAGCGCCGCTGTCTCACACCTTGTCCTTCCGCCGCTGACTGGGACTGATCGGCAAATCAGCTGGGCGTCGACGATCAGGAACAAGCGGCTCGCAGCGCTAACCAACTCAAACAGCGACGCCGACTGTAACGCATGCCTCCGGGTCACTGACGCCAAATGGTGGATCGATTGCCGCGATCTAGGTGATGTTGATCTGATGGCAGCCGCGAACCGAGCGTCAAACATGCAATGCGTGTCGACGCTTATGCCATCGACTACAAATCCCACGATCGCCCTCTGAAGGCATAGGCCGGCCTCGCGATCCACGCCGGTAAGCCAGACGCCTATGTGTGCAAGCAGGGTCTAAACCTCCTGAATAAGGTGTTCAGTTTCGCTGGCACCGACCCTGTTTGAACGGGATTTGTGTTCAAACCATATGCTCACTCAGGGTATACCCAGATTGACTTGAGGGTGACTTCCCGCCTTTTTTGGTAGGCGACGGAAAACCCCCGGATTTTGGTTTCCGCACAATCGGACAAAGCGACAGGGTTTGTCGCATGTGCCACGCGTAGAATGGGCTAGCCCTGATCGCCTGACCTGCGGCCCGACGACAATCATGTGTTTTACGTCACTTTGAGCTTTCCCGTTTTCCCATCGAAATTCGCAATTTCGAGAAACTCAATTCGGGAACAGATTTTGGGAAAGCGAAACCCGCCTGTGGCCGTAAGCCTGAACGGCAGTGCCGCTTCCCCCGCCCCACGTTCCTTGCCGGGAATGCCAAGGCCGTCTCGATCACTATTCCCAATCAAGGCAATCTGAGGCGGGGCGTCAGGCTATTAAGCACTCAACTCGAATAGCAAGGCCATGACAAAAACGCGGTGTGATATACTTGCCGATCACGTTTGTAAGTTTGTAGCTCTCCAGCGAATAGCCTTGTGTAAAACGCGGGAAAGCTGCTCCAGTGAGTAGGGCTTATGCAAAAGTTCGAACCCATGCGCGCCATTTTCTGCAAGAACATGGCTGTAGCCGCTGGTAAGGATTATCGGCAGATCCGGGTAGTCACGTCGGACGCGCTTTGCCAATTCAACACCGCTTATTCCAGGCATGACTACATCAGTGAATAAGACATCGAACTTTTCAACGTCCTCTTCCAATTCGGCAAGGGCCTTTTCTGCGTCCCGGGCAAGGACGCTGGCATAGCCTAAATCCTGCAACGCGCTGGTCGCAAAGTCTCCAACGTCGGCATTGTCTTCGACGATGAGTACGCAGACGCCGCTTCCGTCTATGTTCTCCTCAGCCAACGGCTCGTCCTGTGTTCGCGCATCTGTCAGCATCCGCGGAAGATAGAGCGTGAAGGTACTCCCTTTTCCAGGCTCGCTCTCCACCCTGACATCGCCGCCGGACTGCTTGGCAAAACCGATGACCTGGCTGAGGCCAAGTCCGGTACCATGCCCTGCTCCCTTGGTGGTGAAGAACGGTTCAAAAATGCGGTCGAGGTTCTCTTGGGCGATGCCGGTCCCTTGATCCGTGACGGCAACAGCTATGAAGTCTCCAGCCACCGCGTCATGTGATCGGCGTGCAGGCAAACCGGATACGGCGCCTACGGCGATCGTCAACCTTCCCTCACCGTTCATGGCGTCACGGGCATTGATAGCAAGATTGACGATCGCGGTGTCGAACTGGCTTCGGTCAGCCATGACCAGCAACGGCTCTTTCGGGGACTTCAATTCTAATTCGATACGCGCCCCCGCTAGTGTCCGTATCATCGTGGCCACGTCCAGAATACTGGGACCTACGTCAAACAGCTCCGGCATCAGCGCCTGACGGCGCGCAAAGGCCAGCAACTGGCCCGTCAGCTTCGCGGCCCGATCGGCAGTGTCGCCGATTGCGGCGATATATCGGTCGCGCCGATCGGCGGTAAGGTTCGGACGCCGCAGCAGATCGACCGACCCCCGGATCACGGTGAGGAGGTTGTTGAAGTCATGAGCAACCCCACCGGTAAGCTGCCCGATCGCTTCCATCTTCTGTGCTTGGCGCAGGGCGTCCTCAGCCAGCTTCAGTGCTTCGGCCTGCTCCTTCTCGCCTGATATGTCGCGGGCGACAGCATGGATTAAACCTTCACCCGGCACGGCTGTCCACGACAGCCAGTGATAAGCGCCGTCCTTGCGCTGGTATCGATTTTCAAACCGCAAGGTGGTTCGCCCTTCGGACAGCTTTTCCACTTCGTGCAGTGTGATCGCTACATCATCCGGGTGAACGAGATCGATAAAGCGCCTCCCGACCAGTTCACTTTCGGCCCAACCAAGAAGAGTCTTCCACGCAGGATTTACGGCGGTGACCGTCGCGTCAAACCGAGTGACCAACATCAGGTCCGTCGAAAGCAGCCACATACGGTTACGATCGGCCGTGCGTTCAGCCACCTGCGCTTCAAGAGACTCGTTCAACTCGCGAAGCCGTAATTCGTCAGCCTTGCGCGACGTGATGTCGACGGCAGTACCGATCATGCGATAGCATGTCCCTTCGGCATCGAACAAACCGCGGCCTTTTGCGGCAACCCACCGAGTGACGCCGTCTTCCCTGCCGATCGTTCGATATTCGACATCGTAAAGAGGGCGGTGCCGGGGATCGGAGGCTGCTTCGTAAGCTGCTAGGGTCCTCTCTCGATCATCGGGATGCACGCCGTTGGCATAGTCATCCAACGTCACTGGGACATCGGGCGAGATACCGAACATCGCCTTCACGCGCGGTGGCCAGAACATGACTCCGGTGTCAGTATCGACATGCCACTGCCCGATTTCTGCAACCTCAAGTGCAAGGCGAAGCCGCTCTTCGTTGAGTGCCAGCCTGTCTTCTGCTTCTCGACGCTCGTCGATGTCGATGACTGAGCCGACATGACCAAGAAAGGTCCCGTCATCAGCGAAACGCGGCGCGGCCGCGTCAATTGCCCACCGATACACGCCATCGGCGCGGCGCAGTCGATACTCGACGCGAAAAGGACCTTGGGCAGCAACCGCAGCAAGGAAAGTGTTCTCGGCCAGATTCTGATCGTCCGGATGAGTCGCCGCCGTCCAGCCTAGACCGAGCGCTTCTTCCTCGGTCTGCCCCGTAAAGTCATACCAGAGCTTATTGAGGTAGCTGCAGTAGCCATCTGGCTCTGTAACCCACATCATGACCGGTGCATGATCGGCCATATTCCGAAACCGGGTTTCCGCTTCGCGCGCGCTGGCATGGCCGGAACCGCTTAAGGGCATCGTTTGGTCTGCCTCGGACTGTTTCGACATTGAGCCTGGAGTTCCTTGCACAACGGCAAGGAGCATACCTTCCGTTATCTGATCAGCCCGCTACGGGCATCGGCATGCGACAGGCCAAAACAATCCGCCGCATCGAAAAATAACCCGCTACCGGCGAGTATCCATGATCGAGAATGCACAATCACTGTGTCACAATCAATGATCGCGCCATGAAATGTGCCTACGATCTGGCTCTAAAGGAACGATATTCCTGCAAGCGACGTTCACGCATGCGTGGAGCCTTCCGGCCTTCGCTGGAGGTAGCTTTGAAACAACGTGACGACTGGCATCTAACTGACGTACTCGATTACGAACATGGCCGTGGCGATCCCTTTGCGGCAGCTGTTCGCGCCACCCGGATGCCGATGGTCATTACTGACCCGGCCCGCGATGATAACCCGATCGTGTTCTGCAACGTCGCGTTTCAGGAGCTGACGGGTTATTCCCGTGACGAGATTCTTGGACGAAACTGCCGCTTTCTCCAAGGTCCTGAAACCGACCCTGCGACAATCAACCAAGTCCGCGAAGCCATCAGGGTCGGGCAAGCTGTTGACGTCGATCTCCTGAATTATCGCAAGGACGGAACGACGTTCTGGAACGCGCTGTATCTGTCGCCAGTCAGGGATAACGAGGGGATAGTCCGCTTCTTCTTCGCATCCCAGCTCGACGTCAGCGATCGTGTCGAGGCTCAAAACATTATCAATGACCAGAAGCTTTTGGTCGAACGCGAAGTTGAACGTCGCACAGCCGATCTGCGTGCCGCGCTGGATGCCAAGACCATCCTCCTTCATGAGGTCGATCATCGGGTCAAAAACAACCTTACGATGATCGGATCGCTGTTGCGCCTTCAGGTTCGCACTATTGATGATCCTTCCGTGGCATCAAAACTCGATTCCATGCTCGAACGCGTCGATGCCCTTGCCGTCGTCCATCGCCAGCTCTACCAATCCTCCGACATTGCAAGATTCGATATAGGTAGCTTCGCGCAGAGCCTGGTGTCGGACGTGGTCGGATCAAGCGGTCGTAGCGACATCACGTTGGACGTGCAGGCTCAGCCATTGTTCGTGGACGCAGCCAATGCATCTGCGCTCGGCCTGATCCTCAACGAGATTCTGACTAATGCCGTCAAGCACGCCTTCACAGACGGGCGCTCAGGTCACCTCAGTCTCGTTGTCGAAGGTGGTAACGACTATGGGACTATCCGAATATGTGATGACGGCCCGGGCATGCCCTCGGCCGCCCGCAGCAAGAGCATCGGCACGTCACTGATAACCCGCCTCGCGCGCCAAGCTCGCGCGGAGGCCATCTGGCGTAACAATACGCCTGGAACATGCGTGACGATCACGTTTCCTCAGACCGAAGCGCGATAATGACCAATATATTGCAGGTTTTAATCGTTGAGGACGAAATGCTCCTCGCAATGGATATGGAGGCAATGATCGAGGACAGCGGACATCGCGTCCTTGCTGAAGCGGCGAGCCTTCAGGACGTCGAGGCGCTACCAGACGATTTGAATCCGCAGCTTGCGTTTGTTGATATCCATCTCGCGCAGGACTCCAACGGCCTCGACGTGTGTCGTTACATACGGACACACTGGCCCGATGCGCTGATCGTTTTCGTTACGGCCAACGTGTCGAAAATACCGGCAGATTTCTCCGGTGCGCATGGGGTGATTGCAAAACCATTCTCCCATGCGGGTGTCGTCAACGCCATCAATTACCTAGCGAACGGTGTTTTCGCCCCACCGCCTAGCATGCCGAGGCCAGCGAGCCTTATTCCATCACCAAATCTCGAGGGCCGGTGGGCGAATACGATAGCGTAGAAGCTATATCGACGCCGATCAGGATCACGGATTGTCACCGACCACCATTCCCAAAATACCGTCCAAATCGAGAATTGGAAGACGACTAGCCTAGAGCCGCCTTGTAGGCCGCAACTGCTGGCCCGAACCCCATCACTAACGCGTCTGCCGTCAACTCGTGGCCTATGGACGCTTCGGCGATCGGAGGCATAGCGCCGATCAAATCGGATAGGTTGGCAAGGTTGAGGTCATGACCGACGTTCACCCTCATGCCGGCAATATGCAGTGCTCGCGCCGCCTCCGCTGCGGCCGCGAGAATACGACTGGGACCATTGGCGCGATGCTCGGCCGCATAGGAGCCGGTGTATATTTCTGCGCCATCAGCGCCGCTTTCGATAAGGCCGCGTACTGCCGTCGGGTCCGGATCAATAAACAGGATTACGCGTCCGCTTACCGCCTGGAAGCGGGCGACATCATTATAAATCTGTATTGCCGCGTCTCGATCGTCAAACTTCCAGCCTTCCTCCGATGTGAACGCGGAGGGAGGATCAGGAACGAGTGTGCATTGCTCAGGCTGCACAGCAGACACGATCCGGAATAGTCGATCGTCGGGATAGCCCTCGATATTTAGTTCAAAGGTCGGTCTGAGAGGCTTCATCCACTCCGCGAGTGCCGATACGTCATCATCACGGATATGGCGTTGGTCGGGGCGCGGATGCACTGTAATCCCGTCCGCGCCAGCTTCATGAGCAATGCGGGCGAAGGCGAGTAGATCGGGCACGCCTGTTCGCCGGGAGTTTCGCAGTAGGGCGACCTTGTTCAGGTTCACACTTAGACGCGCCATAAACACTGATCCCAAATCGCCTTCGATACGGGAATTATTGCATGTAGCGGCCAATGGCGAGAGCGAGCCATGCGTAAACGGCAGGGCATCCGCCCTCGCCTGCAATTCCCGTTTCACGATCAATTCCGAGAACGCCGCGCCTTCTCGCTGACCGTTCTTTTTCGAGAAGCGGGAGACCGGCAGAAAGCGCCCATTAGCGGGCAATCGGCGCAGCTTGACCGGCGTCGAAAATCGGCCGCATTTGGTGTGCTACTAGATCGGGCATGAACTATCTCATGCTCGCAATCGCCATCGTCGCCGAGGTTTGTGTCACAACTGCTATGAAGCAGTCGGATGGTTTCACGCGTATGCCTTGGACGGTCGTCACCGTCGTTGGCTACGGTATTGCCTTCTACTTTCTGTCCCTGACCCTTCGAACGATCCCAACAGGAATCGCATACGCAATATGGTCGGGTGCCGGCATTGTTCTCATTTCAACTGCGGCATGGGCATTCCAAGGGCAAAAACTCGATGCTGCTGCCGTAATAGGTATGGGACTGATCGTGACTGGCGTCATAGTAATGAACGCGTTCTCGCACACGGCAGCTCACTAAATCTGACGTCCTCTTTCCTCTCCAACTTGGGCATTCCTGAAAACTCGATGCTCAAACGGGAAGAGCATGAAGCGCCTGTAACCCGTGCTAAATGGCGTGATAGATCGAGGCACCGGACGCTACCGTTCCAGTGACCAGCAGGCCCTGACATCGCAAGCGCGGCCAAGTGAGAGTGAAGTAATGACAGACGCCGCAAACGTTATTGCCGTGGACCATACAGGCTTCGCCGTATCGTCTTTAGACGAAGCCGTTCGCTTCTGGAAGGAAGCGCTCGGTTTCACACTTGAGCGGCAATCGGAGATGGGGGGCCATTTCCTGCATCAGGTGACTGGTGTCGATGATCCTAATGTCAAAACGGCGATCGTCAGGGCACCGGACGGCTATGTGGTCGAACTGTTGCAATACTCAAAAGGGCGCCAGAACGGTGCCGTGCCCAACAGCGCGGGGGCGATCGGTGCGGCCCACCTGGCCCTGGCTGTAAACGATATCCATGCCGCTATTGCCCGCGTCGAGGCAGCAGGATGGAAGGCCAAGGGTAGTCCGCTACCGATCGCGGGTGGTCCCCGGAAGGGTACGTTGGTGGCATACGTTTCAGGCCCCGATCATATCACGATAGAGCTTATGCAGCCGCCGGCCCGTTAATGAGCCTGCGGAAGTTTTCCCGCTTCACCATCGATTCCGAGAACGCTCACCCCTTCTCGCCTGCCGTTCCCAATCGAGAAAGGGGATCGGCTAAAGGTCCACCAACGTCGTCTCCGCTTAGCCGCTCAAGCTGCGGTACTGCTACGTCCATCAATACGGCGCTGTCGACGTTCGAAGAATACGACGATGCCAGCGAGTAGCAGGACGCATACTAAGGCAGTGGCAAAGGTGTTGAGGCCAAATCCACCCTTGGCTGCCTCCTTCGTGAGCAAATTCCCGAAGTCGGCGCCGAACGGCCTTGTGAAAACGAATGCTGCCCAAAATATCAGTGCCGCGTTGACCCGAGCAACATAGTGCAGAAGCAACACTACACCTATCACCACCATGCAGACCAAAGACCCCGTGGTGTATGTGAGGCCGAAAACATAAACCAGTCCATCGCCGAACGCAGTGCCAAGGCTGTTCGAGAACAGAACGGCCACCCAGAAGAATAATTCGCTCTCACGGTCCACCACCGCGCTCACGTCACAAGTGCCCCGCCTCAAATACCAAACGCCCAGGGTCAGCAACATGCCACCGAAAAGGATGGCCGACGTTGCATTATAGCCAAGGCTGAGTGTGTGCGTCGACAGGTCGGCTATTTCGGTTCCGGCCGTCGTCGTACCAACGATTGTCGCCCAGAAGAGAAAAGGGCGATAGTGATCAACACGAACCTGTGCGACGAGGAAGGCCGCCAGCATGGCCAGTGTGATGGCAAGCCCGGCGACGTAGCCCAAGTTCAGCGTCTGGGCGATGGCGTCGCCAGCAACCTCGCCCAATGTGGTTGCGACGACCTTGGCCAGCCAAAAGCCCAAAGTGATTTCAGCAACTTTACGGGCAGAATGATTCCTCGTCACGTTGACCCTCACTATACGCATCCCCCCAGAGCGGGCGATCATCAGGTCGGAGCATAAAATTCAAATCGAAACTGGTGGGACACCGGCTACATTGGGACTTTGTATAGTCGGCTCCAGCAGCGCCCATCGTTTCGTGACTAAGCCGTCACGATGCGCCAAACATGCCTTCTGATCCTGACCCTGCTCGCCGGTTGCGGCGAGAAGACCGCGAAGCCGCCCGCACCGCCCGCCCATGCCGAAACGATCGCGCACGAGGGCGACCTGCTGAAGCTGACTCTGACGCCACAAGCGCAGCAGCGGTTAGGCATTGTGCTGGCGCGGGTGGGCGGCGGATCTGCAATCGCGAAGCGCGAGGTGGCCGGCGAGATCGTCGTGCCGCCACTCACCGCCAACGGAGTGCCGGTCAATTCGACGTCCAATCTCCAGCAGATCGGAAGCCAGCAGGCCGCAGCCGATGCCGAACTAACGCGTGCCACCGCGCAAGCGCGACTTGCGCGGATCGCGTTCGACCGCACGGAAAGCCTCGTTCGCGAGGAAGCCGGGAGCGTGCGCGCCCGCGACGAGGCCGCAGCGGCGCTGGCGTCGGTGCAGGCCGCACTCGGGGCCGCACGGCAGCAGCGCCGGCTGCTCGGACCGGCGGTCTCGTCGCTCGGTTCGCAACCCGTGTTGTGGGTGCGCGCGTCCGTGTTCGGTAGTGACATGGGAGAGGTCCGCCGCGAAGTTGGTGTTACGGTCCGCACGCTCGGGGAAGGCGGCGCGCCGCGCATCGCACGTCCGGTGCAGGCTCCGCCTTCGGCCAACACCGTCGCGGGCACGGTCGATCTCTATTATGCGCTCGACAATCGCGACCGCGCCTTCCGGGTCGGCCAGCGGGTAGCGGTCGACCTGCCGCTCGCTGGGCAGACCGACGGGTTGTCGGTGCCATCGACCGCGATCCTGCGCGACATTCATGGTGGCGAGTGGGTCTATCAGAAGACCGCGCCGAACACCTTCGTGCGCCAGCGCGTCGAAGTAGCGTCGGAGACCGGCGGACGGGCACTGCTCGCGCGCGGCCTGGCCGCCGGGGCGCAGGTGGTAACTGATGGCGCGGCCGAACTGTTCGGCACCGAGTTCGGGGCGGCGCACTGATGCTCGGCCGGCTTGTTCATTTCGCGCTGGCGCAGCGCGTCCTCGTCCTTGCGCTTGCCGCGTTGCTGGTCGTGCTCGGCGTCCGCGCTGGCCGCGACGTGCCGCTCGACGTATTCCCCGAGTTCGCGCCCCCAATGGTCGAAATCCAGACCGAGGCACCGGGGTTGTCGACCGAGGAAGTCGAGAGCCTGGTCACGGCGCCAATCGAAACCGCGGTCAACGGCGTCCCCGGCTTGATGACGTTGCGCTCCAAATCGGTGCTGGGTCTGTCGTCGGTGCAGATCCTGTTCGAGCGCGGCTCCGACGTGATCCGCGCTCGACAGATGATCGGCGAGCGGATCGCGCAGGTGCAGCCGCGGCTGCCGCTCGCGGCGCGACAACCTGTGTTGATGCCTCCGCTGTCCTCGACCAGTCGCGCGATGAAGGTCGGCCTTTCCTCAGGCAAGCTCGACCAGATGCAACTGTCCGAGTTGGTGCGCTGGACGATCCGGCCGCGCCTGATGGCGGTTCCCGGTGTCGCCAACGTCGCGGTCTGGGGCCAGCGCGACCGGCAGTTGCAGGTGCTGGTCGATCCCGATCGCCTGCGCGCGGCCAGCGTGACGCTGGCGGAGGTACGCGCCGCGGCCGGCGATGCGGTGCTGGTCGGGGGCGGCGGGTTCGTCGATACGCCCAACCAGCGCCTCGCCGTCCAGCAGACCGGCACCGTCCAGACTGCGGCCGACCTCGCGCAGGCGATCGTCAAGCAGGCGGGCGAAGCGCCGGTCAGGATCGGCGATGTCGCGCGCGTGGTCGACGGCTTCAACGCGCCGATCGGCAATGCGATCATCGATGACGGTCCCGGCATCATGCTGATCGTCGAGAAGCAGCCCACCGCCAACACGCTGGAGATGACCCGCGCGGTCGAAGCCGCGTTTGCGGAGCTGAAGCCCGGTCTGAAGGACGTGAAGGTCGATACGAGGATCTTCCGGCCGGCCACGTTTATCGAACGCTCGATCGACAATCTCACCCGCGCGCTGATGATCGGCTGCGCGCTGGTGGCGGCGGTGCTGTTCCTGTTCACGCGCGACTGGCGGCAGGCGACGATAAGCCTAGTCGCTATACCGCTGTCGTTGCTCGGCGCGGGCCTGATACTGTTGTGGTCGGGCGCGACGATCAACGTGATGATTATCGCCGGCCTCGTCATCGCGCTCGGTGAGGTGGTCGACGATGCGATCATCGACGTGGAGAACATCGCACGCCGGTTGCGCCTGAACCGTGAGTCGGTCGATCCAAAGCCAGCCTTCGAGGTGGTCCTCGCCGCGTCGCTGGAGGTGCGCTCGGCGGTTGTTTTCGCCTCGCTGATCGTGATGCTGGTGTTCGTGCCGATCTTCTTCCTCGGCGGGGTGGCGGGCACCTTCTTTCAGCCCCTCGCCATCGCCTATGTGCTGGCAATCGGCATGTCGCTGCTGGTCGCGCTGACCGTGACCCCGGCGATGTGCCTATTGCTCCTGCCGAACGCACCGCTGACAGAGGAGCGAGACACCCGCATCGTCGCCGCGCTGAAGCGCCGCTATGTCGGCTTCCTGCCGCGCGTCGTCGGACGTCCGGCGCTGGCGGTCGGGGTAGTGGCGGGCGGGCTGCTGCTGGCAGGCGTCGGCTATGCAACCTTCAAGGACCAGTTCCTCCCCGACTTCCGCGAAACCGACTTTCTGATGCACTTCGTCGAAAAGCCGGGCACGTCGATCGAGGCGATGGACCGGATCACGATCCGCGCATCGAAGGAGTTACGCAGCATCCCCGGCGTCCGCAATTTCGGCGCGCATATCGGCCGCGCCGAACAGGCCGACGAGGTGGTCGGCCCCAACTTCACCGAACTGTGGATCAGCCTCGACGAGAATGCCGACTACGATGCGTCGGTGAAGCGGATCAAGGAGGTAGTGGAGGGCTATCCCGGCCTCTACCGCGACGTGCTGACCTATCTGCGCGAGCGGATCAA
This sequence comes from Sphingomonas sp. LR55, assembly GCF_036856015.1. NCBI lineage: Bacteria > Pseudomonadati > Pseudomonadota > Alphaproteobacteria > Sphingomonadales > Sphingomonadaceae > Sphingomonas > Sphingomonas sp. LR55. Next base: position 646,480 of record NZ_JASPFO010000001.1, on the reverse strand, counting down.
GGAGGTGCTGACGGGTGCTGGCGCGACTATTGTCGTACGCATCTACGGCCCCGATCAGGCAGAATTGCGCGCGGCTGGCGCGCGTGTCCGCGATGCGATCGGCGGTATTCAGGGCGTTTCCGACCTAAAGCTGGAGAGCCAGGTGCTGGTCCCGCAAATCCGCATCCGTCCGCGCGCCGGCGAACTGGCGCGGCTCGGCCTGACCGCGGGCGAGGTCCGCCGTCAGGCGCAGACGCTGGTCGCGCAGACCAAGGTCGGCGAGATCTACCGCGATCAACGCGCCTTCGACGTCGCGGTGTGGGGGAGCCCGCAGTACGGAGCAGCGTCCATGCGCTCCGCGACCTGATGATCCAGGCCCCCGTCACCGGTGCGCCGGTTCGGCTCGGCGATGTTGCCGATATAGAGATCGCGCCTGCCCCCAACGAGGTGAAGCGCGAGAACGGGCAACGCCGGCTCGACGTAACGATGAATGTCGCGGGCGCGGACCTCGGCACCGTCGCGCAGGCTGTCGAGGCCGCAGTCGCGAAGGTGCCGTTCGCCACCGGCTATCACCCTCAGGTGCTGGGCGAATATGCCGCGCTGAAGGAATCGCGCAGCCGCCTGTCGAGCATCGGTGCGCTGTGCTTGGTCGGCATTCTGTTGCTGGTCTGGATGGAGTTCCGCTCGTCTCGCATCACCGCACTGGTCGCCATCAGCTTGCCGTTCGCGCTGGTCGGCGGGGTGGTCGCAGTCGCGCTGACCGGCGGGGTGCTGTCGCTTGGCTCCCTGGTCGGGTTCGTCACCGTCATCGGCATCGCCGCACGCAACGGCATCATGCTCCTGTCGCATTATCAGCATCTCGAACGGCATGAGGCGATGACGTTCGGTCGCGAGCTGGTGCTGCGTGGTGCGGAGGAGCGTCTGGCGCCAATCCTGATGACCGCCGCCTGCGCCGGGCTGGCGCTGGTGCCGCTGATCGTCGCGGGTAATGCGCCGGGGCATGAGATCGAGCATCCGATGGCGATCGTGATACTCGGGGGTCTGATTTCCTCTACTGCGCTCAACCTGCTGCTGCTGCCCGCGCTCTACGCCTGCTATGGCAAGGAACAGCCCGATCCGCCTGCCGCCCCACATAAGGAGGCGCTGGCATGATCCGTCGCTTGGCCCCCGCCGTTGCCCTGCTCGCCTCCGCCTGCATGAGTGTGCCTGCGCCATCGCCGACGATCGCGCCGCCCAGCGCGACGGGCGCTTTCGCCAGGCTTCCCGTCGCATTGATCGCGGCGGTGCCCGACGACTGGTGGCGGCTCTATGACGATCCGGTGCTTGACGGTTTGGTCCGGTCTACACTGACCGCCAACGCCGATCTGCGTGTCGCCTACGCCAATCTCGACGGGGCACGCGCGGTCTTGCGTCAGGCACGGGCCGCAAGATTGCCGCAGACGACGATCGAAAGCGCGCTGGGCGTCGACGATCCCGCCGGACAGCCAAGCGCGTCAGGGAAGGTGCCGACGACGGATTACGATATCGCTGCGACGGCGAGCTGGGATCTCGACCTGTTCGGCCGGCTGCGATCGGCCGCGACCGCCGCAGGCGCGGATGCGGAGGCGCAGGCCGCCGTCGTCGATGGCTTGCGCGTCGCAGTCGTCGCCGACACCGTCCTCGCCTATGTCGACCTGTGCGGATCGACCCGCGCCATCGCAACCGCACGCGAGGTTGCCTCCGTACAGGATCGTTCGGTCGCGCTGGTCCGCGAACAGCTTCGAGCCGGCGAGGTATCACCTCTGGAGGTATCGCAAGTTGCGACGATCGCAGCCGCCACCCGCGCCGCCATCGCCCCGTTCGAGGCGCAGCGCGCCAACGCGCTGTACCGGCTCGTCACGCTACAAGGCCGTCCCCCTGCTGAGGCCCGCAATTATCGCTTCGCCTGCACCGCCGCACCGCGCCTGCGCGGGGCCGCGCCGGTCGGCGACGGCACCGCGCTGCTGCTGCGCCGTCCCGACGTGCGCGAGGCGGAACGCCGCCTTGCTGCCGCAGCCGCGCGGATCGGCGTGGCACGCGCGGACCTCTACCCCCGCGTCAATCTGGGCGGGGCGGTCGGGCTGCTATCCGGCGGTATCAGCGCGGCGGTGACGCCGCTTGTCAGTTGGGCCTTCCCCAACCAGGCACCGGTCCGCGCGAGGCTGGAACAGGCCCACGCAACCGAGCGTGCGGCGCTGGCCGGGTGGGACGTGGCAGTCCTACGCGCGCTTCGCGAGGTTGAGACGACGCTGGCCGCTTATGATGCTGAGGCCCGCCGTAACCGCGATCTGGCGACCGCCTTGCGCGAGGCGCAGGCCTACGCGCGGCGGGCCGGTGCCCGGGTCCGCCTCGGCGACGCGCCCGGGCTGCTCCAGGTCGACGCCCAGCGGGCGTCGGCGTCGGCCACGCTGCAACAGGTCCAGTCCGATCTGGCGGTCGCTCAGGCAGAGGTCGCACTATTCCGCGCGCTGGGTGGCGGTTGGCGAACCGACGCCGCTACGCGATAGGTGGGGGATGCGGATATTGATCGTCGAGGATGATGCCGACACCCGCGCCTTCGTGGCGCAGGGGCTGGGGCAGGCGGGGCACCAGGTCGCGGTCAGCGCTGATGGCCGCGACGGGCTGTTCCAGGCGACCGGGGGTGGGTTCGACGCGATGGTGGTCGACCGGATGCTGCCCGGTCTCGACGGGCTGGCGCTGGTTAAGGCGTTACGTGCGGCCGGCGACGCGACCCCGGTTCTGATGCTGACGGCTGTCGGCGGGATCGCCGATCGCGTCGAGGGACTGGAGAGCGGCGCAGACGATTATCTGGTCAAACCGTTCGCTTTCTCCGAGCTGGCCGCCCGCCTCAACGCATTGACCCGTCGGCCTGCTGTGCGTGGCGATGACGCGCACATTCTTCGAGTCGGTGAAATCGTCCTCGATCTGCATCGCCGCACCGTCGAGCGGCGTGGTCGACGCATCACGCTTCAGCCGCGCGAGTTCGCGCTGTTAGCCGAACTGATGCGCAACCCGCGCCAGGTCATGACGCGCACCATGCTGCTGGAGCGGGTGTGGGATTTCGACTTTGATCCGAAGACCAACATCGTCGAGACGCACCTCAGCCGCCTGCGCTCCAAGCTCAATGCCGGTTCCGACGCCGATGCGATCGAGACGGTCCGCGGTGCCGGCTACATGATCCGGGGCGAATAGATGCTCGCCCGCCTGTGGCGCTCGACCTTCGGGCTCGTCGTGCTGGTCGCGCTGGCATTCAGCGCCGCGACGGTAGGCATCGGTGCCATCGCCTATGAGGTGACGCACGAGGCCCTGGAGGAGCAGCTGGACCACCGTATCGCGGTTGAAACGCGCGCGCTGGTGGCGGAGGCACGCAAGGGTGGCATAGCTGCGGTGGCTGACGCGATCCGATTGCGCGAAAATGCACGCAACGAAGCGAGTCTCGATTATTTGCTGGTCGACCACACAAGCCGGCAGATCGCCGCCACCATCGCGCCACTGGCCCCGCTGGCATCAGGCTATCAGGAGCATTTCGGTTTTCGGCGCGGCAACGAAACCGGCGTAGGACAGTCCCTCGCCACGCCGCTGCCCGCGGGAATGCTCGTCGTCGTCGCCGATCGGCGCGACCTCTCGGCGATCGACCGGACGTTGGCGCTACTGTTTGCAGCCGCCCTCACGGCGATGCTGGCGCTCGGGATCGGCGCGGCCGTGCTGGTCGGATGGCTAACTCGGCGTCGCCTGTCGCGTATCGATGCCACCGCGCATTCGATTATCGCCGGCGACCTGACGCAGCGGGTACCCCGAGACGACTCCGGCAGCGAGTTCGACCGCCTCGCTGCGACGCTTAACCGAATGCTCGACCGAATGTCGGCGCTGATGGACAATCTGCGGCAGGTGTCGACCGACGTCGCCCACGACCTGCGCACGCCTCTGACGCGCTTGTGCAACCAGCTCGACCGCGCAGCCGCGGGCGATGCCGCAGCTATTGCCGTTGCCCGACTGCAAGCTGACGACTTGCTGGAAATCTTCGCTGCGCTGCTCCGCATCGCCGAGATCGAAGGAATGGCGGAACGCCGGGCGCTGGCGTGGCTCGATCTCTCGGCACTGCTGGAGGACATGGCTGAAACCTACCGCCCGGATTTCGAAGCCAGCGGCCACATATTATTGACGAACATTCCGACCGGTCTGCACATTGAGGGCGACCGCCGTCTGCTGGCTCAGGCGCTGTCGAACCTGCTGGAAAACGCCCTCCGCCACACGCCGGCCGGTACTACGGCGATACTGACCGCGAAGGCGACGCGGGATGCGATCGAGGTGATGCTGGAGGACAACGGCCCGGGGGTTCCTTCTGCTGATGCCGAACGCCTGTTCCAGCGTTTCGCCCGCGCCGAGACGTCACGCACCACTGAAGGGCATGGGCTGGGCCTCGCATTGGTTCGCGCCGTCGCGATCGGCCATGGCGGCGATGCCCTTCTATCCTCACCGGATCGCGGCTTTGGTGTCATAGTGCGGCTCTCCAAGTAGGAGGAGGGCCGCGGGTCTTCGACTGACAGATTCCTCAAAACAGCATGAGCGGCGGTTTTTGGGAAGGGTGCCTGCTTTCCCGATATTCGATCGTTTTCGGCAAGTAGTCTAATTTAAGGGTCATGTTTCTAAGCATCGTGCGAGACGACGGGGGCAGCTGCAACGTGTTCGTAAGGTTAAACCTGACTATGCAGGATCGCAGCCCCATATTCCGGGATCGCATGGCTAACGAGATGCCCCGACACCTCGATGGCGTAGCGCCAGACTTCATCGTCTGGATCGGAAAGGGCAAGCCGGAGCATCTTGTCAAAGCGACCCTCGCCAATCTGCTCGGGCAGGTTCTGAGATACGTCCTGCGGACTTGGCGCACCCGATCGAAAGAGCCGAGCATGACTTTCTGGCAAAATCGCAGCGCCAGGGTCGGTAGCCGTTTCGATTGCGCTGCTCCTCATAATTACGATAGATGATGTCCACCGAATTGCGATCAAGCAGGTACAGACCTCATCCTCCAGTCCGCCGCCATACCATATCGCAAAAGTGACCTGAACGGCGTCGAAGTTCTGCTAGTCACCTCTCGCAAGCGATCCAGGTGGGTATTGCCCAAGGGTAAGGTAAAGCGCGGGATGCCAGCGCATCGATCTGCCGCCCGCGAGGCCTTCGAGGAAGCGGGCGTCGTAGGCACGATCAGCACCGTACCCGTTGGGACCTACCGTCAGGTCAAGACCCACGAAGACGGCCAAGCCGAAATGATAGCCGTACGGGCGTTTCCAATGCTGGTCCGTCAGGAAAATGCCAGCTGGCCCGAAATGCGGCAACGAGAGAGATGCTGGATGCCCATCAACGCAGCGATCGAGGCCGTTAAGAATGGCGAGCTTCGTGCGCTGCTGATTACTTTCGCTGGTGCAATACCCGACTTCGCCTAATGTCGGCGGTTCCCGATTGAGCATCGTTTGTGAGAACCCTACCCGCTTAAGTGGGGGCGTTCGCGATCTGAAAGCAGAGCCCATGCGTGCGCTATGCAACAACATTGTAGGTGTGCAGCAATCCAGCAATCCAACGATCGCCAGCTTCATTCGAGGCTGGCGATCATCTAGCACTGTCTAGAAATTTACGCGGGCACCCAGGCGCAAGGTGCGTGGCTCAACTACGCGGCTCAACCGACCATCGGTCGGTCCCGCGGTATCGAACGAGGGAATGTAGGACTCGTAGGAATAGGCGATGTCCTTGTCGCGGCTGTCGAGGATGTTGAGCACCTCGCCGTACACCTCGAACCGTCCGATCTTGCGAGCCGCGCGGACGTTGACGACCGTGCTTCCTGAATCCCGGACACTGTTGTCTTCGATCAGCGGATAAGGCCCGAGGTGACGGACGCGAACGCTCGCTTCCCACGGATCGAGCACCAGCGCGATCCCGGCGGATGCGGCGTTCTCGAAGGCGTTGGGAATGCGGTCGCCATTGTCGTAGCGCGACCGGCTTGCCGTATAGTTGCCGTCGATCGCGAGCCACGGCCTAGGCCGCCAGAACGCCACCAGTTCATAGCCGCGACGTTCGCTCGCACCGGTCGGCTCGACCGCGTTAGAGTCGCCGACGAAGCGCAGTTCACTGTCGACGTCGAGCCACCAATAGGTCGCGGTCAGCGTAATGCCGGGTAACTGCCACCGGGCGCCGACTTCACGGCCGTTGCCGCGGACCAGCACAGGCACCGGCGTTTCGACGTTTACCGCGCCGCGGACGTCGTTGGAGTGGAACCCGCGCCCCCAGTTGCCGTAGAACTCCAGCCGATCGGTTGGTGAGTACGCGATCGACGCCTTCGGTGACAGGATCGTATCGTCTCCACTGCCCTCGCCGGCTACCGCCGCCGCCTGATCCCGCGCGCACGACATAATGATAATAATCACCGCGCACCCCGCCGATCAGTCGGAGACCAGTGACCGGTGTCCAAGTCGCTTCGCCATACAAAGCTGCCGACGCCTCCTCGACATGGTAGCGGCCGAGCGACGACAGGAACGATCGCGCACTAGTGCGATAAACACCGACGCTGCCGATATGGTCGTAGCGCTCTTCGGTACCGAGCGAGACGGCAAGGGTCGGTGCGACCGTCCAGCGCTTTTCGCCCCTTGCACCGACGATCCAGCGTTTGTCGAACTGGCGGATCTGCGCGCTGGTCCCCTCCGGATCGGTGTAGGTCGGGTTCGAATACATCGACCAGTCGTAGAACTGACCATAGACATTGGCGTGCCAGTCAGGCTGGCGGACCGCGACGTTGCCGACGAGCCGTGTCGTTTCACCCCGCGCCGTCGGATCGGGTGAGCAGAACACGTCCTTGCAGAGCGCGGTACCGATTATGCGCTCGGGAATCTGTTCTGTCGGACGCCAGGTCGCGCGGTAGGCGTTGAGCGAGGCTTCGAGCTGGCCTGCGCCAGCTGGAGCGGCATACTTCGCGAAGCCAGATGCGTGTCGCAGATGCTCAGGCTCCTCCCATGGTCCGTCGTAGACCTTGGTCTGCGCGACGAGCGTCAGCTTCCCCGCACCAATCCCGTCAATCGTCCCGCCCGCGGCGATCCGACCATAGCCATAAGAGCCGCCCTCAACCGAAAGCCACGGCCGGGCAAAGCTGTCGATCGTGGTCATGTACGCAGCCCCCGCCAGCGCGAAGTCGCCGCCATCGGCACGGTATGGCCCTTTGCGAAAATCCTCGCGCGCGACGATCTCCGGTATCAGTCCGTTGAGATCGAGATAGCCCTGGCCATGACCGTGGGTGCGCAGGTTCATTTGCACCCCGTCGATATAGGTCGTGAAGTCCGAACCGTGATCGAGATTGAAGCCACGCAGGAAATACTGATTGGCCTTGCCGCTTCCCGAATGCTGCGCAGCGACCATGCCAGGGATCGCCTCCAGCAGTTCGGCAACGCGCAGCAGAGGGCGAATCAGAAGGTCGGCACCGGCGACGGTGCCCTCACTTGCTGCATGCGCAACACCGATCTTCGCTTCGCCGCGGCCGAATACGACGATGTCGTTTGGTGCCTGTGACGGCACAGCCTCGGTGTCTTGCCTCTGAGCCCATGCTGGTGTGGTGCTACATGCCGAAGCGATAGCCACGCATTCGAGCCATTTTGTTCGTAATCTCAGATTCTGCATGTCCGTCCCCCGTGCGCCAAGCGACTTCGGACGGGGGCGTCCGCTGCGAACGGTCGGCACGCGTCGGCAGGCGGACGCAAGCGCCCGCGACACGAACCGATGCGACCCCCGCCGCTCGTTCGTCGCCCAGACGGAAGAACCGTGCCCCGACCATCCCCTGGATCAAAGCAAGAGCGACCAGACGCTGGCAGGTCTCCTGGCTCACGGGTCGTCGCTCGATATACGGCCTTCCCGGATCTCGGCCGTTATGGCGTTGATCCAGTGGCTGCACCCTCCGGAAGAGGACGCGATGTATGTCTCGCTCGCCGCTTACAGTTGCAGGGACAGCCTCGGCTTCGGGAGAGCGTCTCCCACACCGTGTTCCCTATTAAGTCCCTCTCGGGACACCAGCGCGATCATTGTCGGGTCGGAGATACTTCTCCGGCCTGACAGACATTGCGTACCGGGGATGGTTCCGATCGGCAAGACAGCCTCGGCCTTCTTTGATCCCGTCCGTTTGCAGGGGAGATCGACACGGCAATGACAGGACTGCCTGCCTGCGCTACCCGCGTCCGGTGTTCGCCGTTCGTCGCCTCCTAGCGCAACGCTACTTCGCCGTGCTCGTGTGCGCGGCAACGCTGTTGCTCAAGCTGCTCGTGCCGGCCGGGTACATGATCGGCAGCGAGCACGGCCGGATCACAATCGAGCTATGTTCCGGCGTCGCCCCTCGAGCCGTGACGATGGCAATGCCGGGTATGCACGGCGACATGCCTGATCACGGCAAGTCGCGGGACCACGGCAAGGCTGAAATGCCGTGCGCGTTTGCGGGCCTGTCAGCCGCAACGCTCGGTGCGATCGATCCTATTCAGCTCGTCACCCTGATCACCTTCGTCATGGCGGTCGGGCTGTCACCAACCGTGCTGCCGGCAATCATTCGCCGCACCCATCTTCGGCCTCCGCTTCGAGGCCCCCCAGCCGTCCTTTGACCAACTGATCGCGTGCTCCTTCGGGAGCAACCACGTCCACGGCCCGAGTGCTTTCTCGGGGCCGGTCAAAGGCCTATTCATGATCCGATCCCACTTGTTGGCGGGGGCATGCCTGCCCTGCCTCCTGCTCGCCGTACCAGCATCTGCTCAGGAGCTGGCGGCACCCCCCACGAAGGCCGACGCAACAGCGAACAACGCGCTGAGCGTTGGACCAGCGGAACCCGGCGACATCATCGTCACCGCGCTGAAACGCCCGCAAGCGCTCCAGGATGTGTCCGCTAGCGTCACCATCTTTTCCGCTGACCTGCTTCGCCGCCTCAACGCGCAGGACTTCTCCCGCGCGGCGGACTCCGTACCGGGCTTAGCCTTCGCGACCACCGGGCCCGGCAACTCGCAGTATATCATACGCGGGATCGGCGGGGTGGGGTTCGTTCAGTCGCCGACCACAGGCGTCTACCTCGACGAGACCCCACTTCAGACCCGCGCACTCCGCGGTTTTTCACAGCCCGACCCGCAGCTGTTCGACGTCGCTCGGGTCGAAGTGCTGCGCGGACCGCAAGGCGTGCTGTTCGGATCGTCATCGATGGGCGGCCTGGTCCGCATCGTGACCAACCAGCCCGATGCCACCAAGATCGCCGCACTGGGGCAGGCGAGCGTTGCGACCGTTACCGATGGCGGTACGAGCTGGGACGCCAAGGCGATGCTCAATCTGCCGATCGTCACCGATAGACTGGCGCTGCGCATATCGGGCGGGTTTGTCCGGCAGGGCGGCTGGATCGACGATCTGCGGCCGACTACCGGTGACCTGACCGAGAATGCGGGAACGTCGGCGGTTCGCAAGGACGTCAACTGGACGCGCACCGGCACGGTTCGCGCGGCGCTTCGCTGGAATGCCACGCCGAGCCTGACGATCACCCCGTCGTTGGTCTGGCAGGACGCGTACAGCAATGCGGACCGCCCCCATAGCGACGTGACCTTTGGCAAACGCGCGCGGCTCAAGGCGCGGTATGCCGACACATATGCCAAGGATCGGTTCGTCATCGGCTCGCTGCTAATGGAGAACCGGTTCGATGCACTAGGTGGTTTCACCGTGTCGTCCAACTCGTCCTGGCTCGACCGGCGCAACCGGCTGTCGTTCGACGTCACCGCGTTCGACTCTCCAATCGTCGAGGACATTGTCGGGCCGGGTCCAGGCGGCAAGCTGTTCCCAACACCGCTCAAGGATTTTGGCCGCACGAAGCAGTTCACACAGGAGGTGCGCGCGGTGTCCGACGGCCCGGGGCGGCTGCAATATGTGTTCGGCGCGCTCTACCGCGACCTTCATCAGGACTCCGGCCGTACGATCACCGTCGCTAACCTGTTCGGCGTCGCCGCGCCGCTGCCGCTCGGTGCCAGCAGCCCGGCCGTCATCCAGGACACGACGGTGCGTTTCCGTGAGAGTGAGATCGCGGCGTTCGGCGAGCTGACCTACGCCGTGGTGCCGAAGGTGAAGGTCGCGGCGGGCGCCCGCGTGTTTGCCTATCGCCAGGGTGAAGCGAGCCGACGCTATGGCATCGGTGGCGTAGCAGACGGCGATCTCGCCTACGACTATGACGAGCGCAATCGCGAGAACGGCGTCACACCGCGCTTCACGCTAAGCTATGAGCCAAGCCGTGCCGCGACGCTCTACGCCAGCTACTCGCAGGGATTCCGCACCGGGGGCGTCAACGCGCCCGTGACCGATGATATCTGCTCGGCTGCGGAACGTCGCGCGGCAGGCATTCCCGATGTACCGCCGCCCTACGACAGCGATCGTACCGACAATTACGAGATAGGCGCCAAAACCAGCCTTTGGGGTGGTCGTGTGCGGATCAACGGCGCTGCCTATGCGATCGACTGGAAGGACTATCAGCAGGCGTTCCAGACAGCGTGCGGGATCAACAACGCGACGACCATCTCCTTTACCGTCAATGCCGGCCGCGTTCGTAGCCGTGGCGGCGAGCTTGAAGTTTCCGTGTCGCCGGCCCGGGGCTCGATCTTCACGCGGGCGGATCGTTCACCGACGCGACCTACCGCAACGACGTGCCCAACCTGCTGCTGCCGGCAGGGTCCCGTGTGCTCGATGTGCCGCGCTGGCTGTGGAATGTGCGCGGCGAGTACGAGACCGCGCTCACAGAAGGGCTGACCGGCACGCTGTTCGCCGCGGCGCGCCACGTCGGCGGATCCAACAGCGGGTTCGGCGAAGGCGAGGTGCTGCCGCGTCCGGCCTATACGTTGGTCGACGCATCGGCCGGGGTAACGATGCGTGGCGGCGTGGGGATCGACCTGTTCGTCACCAACCTGTTCGACGCCGTGCCGGTCTTCGGTCAGGAGTTCACGACGTCGCCCGGCAACACCACTGCGACCAGCTACTTTTCCTATCTCGTCGGACCGCCGCGGACGGTCGGGATACGTTTGACCAAGGCCTTATGATGGCGGGCATGGACGCTTCGGTAATGAACAGGAACTCACCCAACGGACGGGGGACACCCGGCGCACGGTGGTACAACGCGGTATGGCGCTGGCACTTCTATGCGGGGCTGTTCTGCATCCCGTTCATCATCTGGCTGTCGCTGACGGGCACGATCTATCTGTGGCGGCCGCAGCTGGAAGCCTTGTTGGACCGGCCCTACGATCATCTTCCCGTTGCCGGGCGGACGGTCTCACCCGATGCGCAGGTCCGCGCGGCGCTGGGGGCAGTCCCAAGATCGTCGCTGCATAGATATGTGCTTCCGGAATATCCGGGAAACGCCGTGCGTGTCATCGTCTCCGCGGATGGCGTTGATCACCGCGTCTACGTCGATCCGCACTCGCTTGCGGTTCTCAGGGTCATTGGCGAGGAGGACCGGCCGCTCAACGTGGTGTCGCGCCTTCACGGCGAATTGCTGGCGGGGGTGTGGGGCAGCTACCTCGTCGAGATCGCCGCCTGCTGGGCGATCGTCATGCTCCTGACGGGTCTCTATCTGTGGTGGCCGCGCAACCGGAAAGGGCTCGCGGGTGTCCTCTACACACGCCTGGGGGGCGGACGACGCTTGTTCTGGCGTGATATCCACGCGACTGCCGGCATCTGGGTGTCGGTGTTCGCGCTCGGGCTGATCCTCACTGGCCTTCCGTGGGCAAACGCCTGGGGCAGCTATCTCGGCGAAGTCCGCACGCTCACGGGCGCGACGCAGGGTCCGGTTGACTGGACGATCGGCGGCAAGGCGCCGACGCCGAAAACGGACGCAATGCTCGGCCCTCACGCTGGGCATGACGGCATGGTGATGGCCACGCCCACGATCCGACCGGGTGAACTTGCCCGCGTGATCGCGACGGTCCGGCCGTTGCGGATCGCGCCGCCCGTGCTGCTGTCTCCGCCCGAGCATGATGGTGCACCGTGGGCGGTGTCATCGGACGCAGCCGATCGTCCGCTGCGATCGGACGCGCAGGTGGATGGTGCGACAGGGCGCCTTGTCGGCCGTGTCGCGTTCGCCGAGCGCCACTGGATCGACCGGGTCATCGGCTACGGCATCGCAGCGCACGAGGGCGCGCTGTTCGGTATCGCCAATCAGATCCTCGGCACGCTCACTGCGCTGTTGCTGGTCGTTTTAGCCGTATCGGGCGGGGTTACGTGGTGGCGGAGGCGACCGACGGGTTTGTTGGGTGCGCCGGTGCCATCGGCGCACCCACGCTACCGGCCTGCGTTAGTCGCAGCGATCGTCGGCCTTGGGATCTATATGCCGCTGTTCGGGCTGACGCTGTTGGTCGTGACGATTGTTGAAAGGGTCCTGCTGCGGCGCGTCCCTCAAGCGCGGCTTTGGCTGGGACTGGAGTCTCCCGCCCTTCGCACTGCCTGAACAACGACCCTACCTCGGGGGCAACTGTGTGAAAAACCCTGTCGCAATCACGACTATGCGGAAAACAGGTGTTTTGCGACACTTGGGCGGGTCGCATGTAGCGCTGACAAGCCGCGCCGATCAGCATCGACGGTTACACAGCAATCGGCTGTCCTGCTGTCGCGAAAGTTAGGACTTCCGCGAGAATGCCGCGGAAGTCCTATGTGATACGGGCTTTAGGTGACTTGCTTAGATTGTGATCTCGCCCTCATCGCTACCATCCCAGTAGCGGATCGCCTTTGCATCGACACGGATCATTACGATACCGGGTGTGTCGATGCCCTCGGGAAAGTACCGATCGAGATCCTTGGTCCAGTGATCGGCGAACGCGCCTTTGTCCTCGATCAGCGCAGCGGCGCCTTCGACAGTTACAAACAGCGGGGGACCGCCGAGCATACCGACGGCACCGGTATAGCTAAGCGTGACGTGCGGATCGGCACGCAGGTCAGTAATCTTTCGCGAGTTTTGGTAGGCGAAAAAGTAGCTGTCGCCTTGGTATTCTACATCGCCGTTGTTGCTCATCGGGCGGGCTGTCAGGGTGCCATTGGGTGAGCGAGTGGCCATCATCGTGAAGTCCAACTTTGCCATCTTCTTTGACAGGTCGTGTAGGCTGAGGTCCGACATCGTGTTGCTCCTTCAAAGTGGGGCCATGAAAGTTTGCCCAAGCGGTTGCAACGAACATGGTGGCATAACGGTCGCGTGCGGCAATACGACTATCGGTACAATCGGGAACAGTTTTTGGAAAATGGACAGGCGAGACAGAGGCCCCTCCCCAGTTCTGCCGAGCCACCTCTGTTCGCAGTAGTTGCTAAGAACCACTGCTCACGACTGCAGATAACGATCCGTCCGGATTGCGCCCCTCACGAATTAGTACAGCATCCTGTTGCACTTGCCGGATATCTTGCGGACTGCCTTCTCTAGCCGGCGGAAGCGCAACCTCGGCAATTCCCCCGACGTTAGCCGAACCATGGAGCGCACCTGCTATCTCACGATCAAATTCGCCTGCTTCGATAGCGGCCCGCATGTTCACTAGGTAGTCGGCAAAGCGGTCAGCGGGAATGAAGTTCGTCGTTTGACCACCGATCGTCAGTGTCGCCCCATTTCGCGTCGTGGGCGTGAAGGCAACATGCTCGCCGTCACGGACGAACCATACTCCTGAATGAACACCGTCGGTCGCCCATGCCTTTTCGGCCAGATGTAAGTCCTGCAAAACCTCGTCACGGTCGGAAATTGGGTCAGCAGATGGCGACGAGACGACATCCTTCAAAGCAGACTTGGCCGCGTTAACAATGTTTTCTAGTGCCATTTCACTTCTCCAATACGGCTCCGGGACGTTATGAACGCAACGGTCTAATTTGCAGATTGGGCGCAGGTTCACTGAATCAAATCGCCAGCGCCCCGCGTGGTCGGGCGTGCGGCTGATGTCGCCGGGCGCGCTCAGCAACGTCCATGTGCTGCGGCTCGACTTCGACGGGCAGCTCAGCGGACTTCGGCGCCGCCCGAGGGAACGGAGGACCAGCTTGCTCTGCCGGACAGTGCAACGAGGACCAAGCGATGACCGGCCGTACCGACGACGACCGCCGAAATGCATCCGTCGCGGCGGTCACGCAGGGTCCGGATACCGACCGCCGCCTCCGCTTCACCGGAGATCATCTCGATCTGCCGATCCTGCTCGTCGCGGCGGTCGAGGCGGCGGACACCACGGTCGAGGCCTTCATCGCTAGGCTCCGGCGTGAGGCAATCTGGCAGGATCAGTCCCTACGGTCGGCCGACCGCAAGATAGACATCCAGGCCTATCTCGCTCCCGAAGGCCTGCGGTGCGTCATCCGCGTCGCCGAGAACATCTGGTATCATCACCCGCTCGAGACGCTCCATGTCTGGTTAATGCACCTTCCGACGGTCGAGCGAAGCGCGACGGTCCCGCTTACCCGCCTGGTGCGCCATGATCTCACCGACCCCCTGCCGATAGTGGTACGAAGCCTGACGTATCTCAACGCGAGAAAACCCGAGCTCGGCACGTGTCTGCGGCTCGACATGCCGAGGGTAAGCGTCGCCCTCACCAACGACCCATCGGCTTCTACCGATGGAAGTTGACCCATATCATCCATCGGTTAAAACCGATGGATGATTGAAGATGACGCACTGGGTGCCCTTGCCGCGCTGGCGCACCCCACTCGACTCGCGACCTTCCGCACGCTGATCCGCCATGAACCTGACGGGCTGTCCACCGGCGAGCTCGTCGACAAGCTCGCGCTGACGCAGAGCACGTTCTCGACGCATCTCGCCGTTCTCGTCCGGGCAGGACTGATCCGTTCCGAGAAGCGCGGCCGGAACCTCATTCAGCGTGCGGACGTCAGCGCGCTGAAAGCGCTGATGGTCTTCCTTGCCAAGGACTGCTGCCAGGGGAGCGCCGAGCTGTGCGAGCCGCTCGTGGCCGAACTCACCTGCTGCTGAATGGAGCCGAGCACATGACCACCGATGTCGTCATCTACCACAACCCTGCCTGCGGCACGTCGCGCAACGTGCTGGCGCTGATCCGCAACTCCGGCGTCGAACCGCACGTCGTCGAATACCTGAAGACGGCGCCTTCCCGCGCAATGCTCGTCGAGCTGATCGAGCGCGCCGGCATCACGCCACGACAGCTGCTGCGCGAGAAGGGCGGCCCGTACACCGAGCTCGGCCTCGACGACGAGGCGATCAGCGACGAAGGATTGATTGACGCAATGATGGATCACCCAATCCTCATCAACCGCCCGCTGGTCGTCACATCGCTCGGCGTGCGTCTCTGCCGTCCGTCCGAGGCGGTGCTGGGCATCCTGCCCAAGCCGCAACGCGGCGCCTTCGCCAAGGAGGACGGCGAGAAGGTCGTCGACGCAGACGGGAACCGCGTGGCGGGATGATTGCCGCGCTACTCATCTTCGTCGTCACCATCACGCTAGTCATCTGGCAGCCCCGCGGCCTCGGCATTGGATGGAGCGCGATGGGCGGCGCCGCGGTGGCGCTGATCGCCGGCGTGGTGACCGTATCCGACATCCCGGTGGTGTGGGACATCGTCTGGAACGCGACCGCGACCTTCGTGGCGATCATCGTCGTCAGCCTTCTGCTCGACGCCGCCGGTTTCTTCGAATGGGCCGCGCTCCATGTCGCCCGATGGGCTGGCGGGCACGGCCGTCGCCTCTTCGCGATGGTCGTCCTGCTGGGGGCGGCCGTCTCCGCGCTGTTCGCGAACGACGGTGCGGCCCTCATCCTCACGCCGATCGTCATCGCGATGCTGCGTGCGCTCGGCTATGGTCCGAAACCGACGCTCGCCTTCGTCATGGCCGCCGGGTTCATCGCCGATACCGCCAGCCTGCCGCTGGTCGTGTCCAACCTGGTCAACATCGTGTCTGCCGACTTCTTCCGCCTCGGCTTCGGCAAGTATGCGTTGGTCATGGTGCCCGTCGATCTCGCGGCGATCGCGGCCACTCTGCTCGTTCTGACGTTCTACTTCCGGCGAGACATCCCCGCGAAATACGACGTCGGGCAGCTCCGGATGCCGGCGGACGCCGTTCGCGACCCTGCGACCTTCCGCACCGGCTGGATCGTTCTGGCCCTGCTGCTGATCGGCTTCTTCGTGCTCGATCCACTCGGCGTACCGGTCAGCGCGGTCGCCGCGGTCGGGGCGATTCTGCTGCTTGCAGTGGCCGGACGAGGAAAAGTCATCGAGACGCGCAAGGTGATCCGCGACGCCCCATGGCAAGTCGTAATCTTCTCGCTCGGCATGTATCTCGTCGTCTACGGCCTGCGGAACGCCGGCCTCACCACGCACCTCTCGACACTGCTCGATAGAACCGCCGAGGGTGGCGTCTGGGGCGCGGCGTTCAGCACCGGAATCATCGCGGCCGTGTTGTCGTCGGTGATGAACAACATGCCGACCGTGCTGGTGGGCGCCCTGTCCATCGATGCGTCGCACGCCACGGGCACGATCAGGGACGCGATGATCTACGCCAACGTCATTGGCTGCGATCTCGGGCCCAAGCTCACCCCGATCGGCTCGCTGGCTACTCTCCTCTGGCTGCACGTACTCGACCAGAAGGGCGTGAAGATCGGCTGGGGCTACTACTTCAAGGTCGGCATGACGCTTACCGTGCCCGTGCTGCTCATCACGCTCGCCGCCCTTGCCCTGAGGCTCTCCATCGCATGACCGCCATCGTCTACATCGCCGCCGCGCTCGCCGAGATCGCCGGGTGCTTCGCCTTCTGGGCGTGGCTCCGGATGGGAAAGTCACCCATCTGGCTCGCCCCGGGCATCGTATCGCTCATCCTGTTCGCATGGCTGCTCACCCGAGTGGCCAGCGACGCGGCAGGACGAGCGTATGCTGCATATGGCGGCATCTACATCTGCGCCTCGCTACTGTGGCTATGGAGCGTCGAGGGTGTTCGACCGGACCGATGGGACGTCGGTGGAGCTGCACTATGCCTGGCAGGCACCTGCGTGATCCTGCTTGCACCGCGAACAGCCTGACGGCGAACAGCTATCCTGGAGCTATCTTCATGCCTCTCCGCACGCTTGCCGACCCGACGCACACCCCGGCACTCGACCGATCCTTCGTCATCGATCAGCTGGCGCTTGGTCTCGGGACGGATCAGCCGCCGCCACGCATCCTTCTGCTCTACGGGTCGCTCCGGGAGCGCTCGTTCTCGCGCCTCTGCGTTGAAGAGGCGGCACGGCTGCTGCAGCTGTTCGGCGCGGAGACACGCATCTTCGACCCCCACGACCTGCCGCTGCCCGACCAGGTCGCCGGCGACGACCACCCGGCGGTGCACGAACTGCGTGAGCTGTCGATGTGGTCGGAGGGGCACGTATGGTGTAGTCCCGAGCGGCACGGGCAGATTACCGGCGTCATGAAGACGCAGATCGACCATCTGCCGCTTTCGATGGGCGGCATGCGACCGACGCAGGGGCGCACGCTGGCTGTGATGCAGGTGTCGGCAGGATCCCAGTCGTTCAACAGCGTCAATACCCTGCGCTTGCTCGGCCGGTGGATGCGCATGTTCACGATCCCGAACCAGTCGTCGGTGGCGATGGCCTACAAGGAATTCGGCGAAGACGACCGTATGCGGGCCTCCAGCTACTACGACCGTATCGTCGACGTGATGGAGGAGCTGGTGCGGTTCACGGTGCTTCTGCGACCCCACTCGGGCCAGTTGGTCGACCGATATTCAGAACGCAAGGAACGCGGCGTGCCGATCGATCCATCCATGGACCACTCCGCAATCGCCATCGCACGATGATCTACTGCCGCCGTCATCCACGTCGGCGAACATTTGCCCTCGCAGGTTTTCTCATATCAGCCGAACGCGCCTTACGCCCTCTCTCCTCGGCCTCGGGAAACAGACCCGACATGTCACGTATCGCCGGGGTCAGAAGGGTCGCCGCGAACTCCAGAGCGGACGCCATATAGAAGGTGTCCTTCTCGTTCCGGTAACCTGCCCCCGACCGTGCTCGCCCATGCGGTAGAAGGCGACCGGGCCTGTGTGGGTGTGGTTGCTCAGGAATCGGTATAAGAAGCGGAAGTTCTTCTTGTCGAGGTCCGTTCGGTCGATCACGTCGTCCTGAACGAAGAAGGTTTTCTCACCCCTTAAAAGTTCGCGCTGTCTCTTCTCCGGCAGCGCCGCGAGATAGGAATTTGCGGCGAACTTCGTCTCCAAGTCGGTCCTGACGACAATGCGGAGAGCACGTGTCTCGTCATCCAGTTCCTCCTCGCCAAGTTCGGCAAATAGTTTCGCCCTTGATCCGTCATCGTGAAGATTGAGCAGGATGATGCGCGCGTCCTTCTGATCCTGCGGCACATCGTCGATGCAGAGGAAGAAGAAGAACAGGTAGCATTCGGCCAGATTGCGAACGATCGACGCGACCGCGCTGAAGTCGACGTGCGTGTTCGGGCCAAGCGCCGGCGTCAGGACTTGGATGCTCTTGGCCGTCACCACCAGCCGGGTGAAAAGCACTGATGCCCAGTAGTGCTGCGGCGTTGGGCTGGATATCCCGCTAGCTCCAACGGAAACGATATCAGCCGTTGATACTAGCTTGCCGAAAGCTGCTCGAGCCGGGCCATACATGGCCTCGGCATCCATCAGCGGCCACCCGGGGCGAATGCCTCGAGGATGCGACACTCCGCCATCGTGCCACCGGCGCAGCTCGAGATGACCCCGGCAAGCTCGCGCCGAAGCGCTGTAAGGTCGGCGATCTTGCGGTCGATCTCCCCCAGGTGCCTGTTGGCGAGCTCGTCGACAGTACCACAGTCCCGGTCCCGCTGCACCGCCATGTCGAGCAGCGCGCGCACCTCGTCCAGTGAGAAGCCGAGATCGCGCGTGCGACGGATGAACCGCAGCCGCTCCAGATCCTCCGACTGATACGAACGGTAGTTGCCCGATGTCCGAGCCGGTGGGGCGATCAGACCCGCACGTTCATAGTAGCGGACGGTCTCCACCTTGGTGCCGGTCGCCTCCGCCAGCTTGCCGATCGTCAACGCATTCATGTCTTGACCCTGTAGCAGCTACAGGGTGCATATAGGGCGTCGCACGAAGAACACGAAGGGCGACGACCATGGCCTGCAACAGCTGCTGCGCATCATCCGGCAATGGGACTTCCGCCGATCCCAGGTGGAGGCGAGCGCTCTGGATCGCGCTCAGCGTGAACGGCGCGATGTTCGCCGCCGAGATAGTCGCCGGCGTAGCCGGGGATCGAAGGCGGTGCAGGCGGACGCACTCGACTTTCTCGGCGACAGCGCCAACTACGCGATCAGTCTCGGCGTGACCGGCATGGCCCTCGCCTGGCGCGCAAGGGCGGCGCTGCTGAAGGGAGTCACGCTCGCCATCCTCGGCGTCTACGTGCTGGCAACCGCTCTGTGGAGTGTCTGGCACGGGGGCACGCCGCAGGCCGGGATCATGGGCGTGGTCGGCGTGATTGCGTTGGTGGCGAACGCGGGCGTCGCGCTGATGCTATATCGCTATCGCACCGGTGACGCGAACATGCGTTCGGTCTGGATCTGCTCGCGCAACGACGCGATCGGTAACGTGGCAGTGGTGCTCGCCGCAGTCGGCGTGTTCGGGACCGGGACCGCCTGGCCAGACCTGATCGTAGCGGGCGTCATGGCCGTTCTCGGCATCAGCGGCGGCGTGCAGATCATCGTGCAGGCGCGATCCGAACTTGTCCCGAATGGACGGGGTTACACGGTGCCGGCGGAATGATAGGGAACGGCATGCGCAAGCTCGTGCCCTTCCTGGCGTGCCTGATGCTGGTCCTCACGACGTGGGCCGGCATGGCTCATGCCGCGGAAGCACGCGGCGTCGAGATGAGCCGGACCGAGATGGCCGCGCACGCCCCGGGCGATGGCGACGAAGTTCCTGCGGACGCGGACAAAGGCTACCCGCACCACCACGCGAGCTGCCACGAGCACCACGTGAACACACCGATGATCCGGACCACCATAAGCGCGGCCGTCGCGACATCGGCGATGCCGCTTGCACCGCCCAGTCGCACGTTGAGCGGTCACGTCACGGAAGCGGCCCTCCGACCTCCCCAGGCCTGACGCGTCGATCGGGCGCGCGCCGACGCGCGTCCGGGTCACCATCGTCAGGAGCACTCCATGTATCGCATCATCGCGGCCGTCCTGGCCGCAGGCGCCTGCGCATCGTCGCTGCAGGCCCAGACCGACCCGACCGCGGCCTCGTCGCCGGTCCTCACGCTCGCCGAAGCGCTCGACCGAGCGGGTGCCTCATCGCCCTTTCAGGATGTGGCTGCGGCCGGCATCCGTGCCGCCGAGGCCCAGCGCCGCGTCGCCGGTCTTCGCCCCAACCCGTCGATCGTCGGCGAGGCGGAAAACGTCGCAGGCACCGGCATCTATCAAGGACTGCGATCGTCGGAGACGACGCTCGGCCTCGCCCTGCCGCTCGAACTCGGCGGCAAGCGCGGAGCGCGCATCGCCGTCGCCGAGGCACAGATCGGACGCGCCGGTCTCCAGTCGGAGATCGCTCGCGCCGACCTGCGGCTGAGGGTCACACAGACCTACAATGCCGCCGCAGCCGCGCAGCGCCGGATGGCAATCGCACAGGATCAGGTCGGTATCGCTGCCGAAGTGCTTCGCGGGGCCCACGTGAGGGTTCAGGCCGGCCGCGCATCGCCGCTCGAGGAGCAGCGCGCCGACGTGGCGCGCATTGCAGCTGAAGGTGCGCTTGAACGGGCACGGCGCTCGGCAGAAGCGGCCTCCGGCAATCTTGCCCGGCTGCTCGACATGCCGGTGGGGCAGCTCGATCGCAGCTGGTTCGACGCGGTCCCTTCGACTGGCGCGATGCGACCGATCGCGACCTCCGGAACCCTCACGGTCGCAGCGGCGCGTGCCGACCTCGACACGGCGACCGCGCAGGTGCGTCTGGCGCGCAGCCAGAGGGTGCCCGACCTCACGGTCAGCGCAAGCGCACGGCGGCTGGAACAGACCAACGACGTCGCCGCAGTATTCGGCATCTCCATCCCCCTCAACGTCTTCAACAACGGGCGCGCGAACATGGCCGTAGCCGAGGCGCAACGCGAGCAGTCGGATGCTCTGCGACGGGTCGCGATGCTCGACGCCGACCAGGACGTGGCGACGGCTCGAGCCGATGCCGACAACGCCGCGACCACTGCGCGCAACGCCACCGGACCGGCGCTCGCCGCCGCCACCGAGGCGGCACGGATCGCCCGGATCGGCTACCGCGAAGGCAAGTTCGGGCAGCTCGATCTGCTCGATGCCGAACGCACGCTGCTCGAAACCCGGACGGCCGCGATCGACGCGCTGGCCGCCCTCCACGATGCCCAGGCACGCCTGGAACGCCTGACCGCCGCCGCACCGCTCCCCAAGGACGATCAACGATGAACCGCATACTGAAGGTCGCCATGCCGGCCGTCCTTACTCTCGCCATCGCTGGCTGCGGCCGCTCGGAGGCACCGGCCGACAATGCCGGCAAGGCCAACGAGAGCAAGGAGGCCGCCACCGGCGATCCGATGACCGCCAAGCTGTCAGCCCAGCAGATTGCCGATGCGGGCATCGAGGTCACCCGTCCAACCGTCGGCGGCGTCGCCGGCGCCATCGAGCTTCCCGCCACCATCGAGGGCGATCCTCAGGGCGTGCAGGTGGTATCGGCTGCCATCGGGGGACGCCTCGTCTCGCTCACGCGCAATCTCGGCCAGCCGGTCCGGCGAGGCGATACGCTCGCCATCATCGAGAGCCGTGAAGCCGCAAGCCTGAACGCCGAGGTGGAAGCCGCCCGCGCTCGCTCCTCGCTGGCCCAATCGAACCTGCGCCGCGAGCAGCGCCTGTTCGCAGAACGCGTGTCGCCCGAACAGGACCTCATCGCCGCCCGCACCGCCGCGACGGAGGCGAACATCGCGCTGCGTCTCGCCCGACAACAGCTGTCGGCAACCGGCGGCGGCGGCGGCGCCCTCAACCGCATCACGGTCCGCTCGCCGATTTCCGGTCAGGTGATCGCCCGGTCAGCGACACTTGGCCAGCAGATCGCTGCGGACGCCGAGATCTTCCGGGTCGCGAACCTTGCGAAGGTGTCGGTAACGATGTCGCTAGTGCCGGCGGATGCCGGCCGCGTCAGGCCTGGCGCACGCGTCGAGGTGACGTCGGCGGGGCGTCGACAGGAGGGTCGCGTGACCTTCGTTTCCCCGATCCTGGACGAAACCACCCGTCTAGTGCCGGTGATCGCCACCATCGACAACGCCGGCGGCACATGGCGGGTCGGCGAGAACGTCGGCGTTTCGGTGCTGCTGCCCGCCACTGGCGATCGCAGCGTCGCCGTGCCATCGGCCGCCGTTCAGATGATCGGCGACAAGCCGCATGTCTTCGTCCGCACGCCGTCGGGCTTCAAGGCTACACCCGTGACGCTCGGCCGGACAAACGGCGGTTCGGTCAGCGTCACCGCAGGCCTGACCGGTGAGGAGCGCATCGCATCCACTAACTCGTTCACGCTCAAGGCCGAACTCGGCAAGAGCGAAGCGAAGGACGAGGACTAGGCCATGCTCGCCCGCATCGTAACCTTCGCCGTCGAGAAGCGATGGCTCGTCCTGCTGCTGACGATCGCCGCGGCACTCGCCGGGGTGTTCGCAATCCAACGGCTGCCGATCGACGCTGTACCCGACATCACGAACAACCAGGTGCAGATCAACGTCGTCGCACCTGCGCTCTCGCCCGACCAGATCGAGAAGCAGGTCGCCTTCACCGTGGAGACCGCACTCGCCGGCATCCCCGGCCTCGAATACACGCGTTCCCTCAGCCGCAACGGCTTCGCTCAGATCACCGCCGTCTTCGACGAGAAGACCGACATCTACTTCGCGAGGGCGCAGGTCGCCGAACGCCTTCGCACGGCGGAGGAGAACCTGCCCGAGGACGTGAACCCGGAGATGGGGCCGATCGCTACCGGGCTCGGCGACATCTTCATGTGGACGGTAGAATACCGCGAGCTCGACCAGGTCAACCACCGCAACGGTGAGCCGGGCCTGCAGAAGGACGGCAGCTACATCACGCCGGAGGGCGACCATCTCGTCGATCCCGCGGACAAAGCGACCTACCTTCGCACCGTTCAGGACTGGATCGTCACGCCGCAGCTGAAGAGCAGCGCAGGCCTCGCGGGCGTCGATAGCCTCGGCGGCTACACCAAGCAGTATCTGGTCGTCCCCGACATCCAGCGCATGGCGGCGATGAAGATCACTCTGCAGGATCTCGCCATCGCGCTGGAGCGCAACAACACCAGCGCCGGTGCTGGCGTCGTAAACCGCAACGGCGAAGGGCTTGCCGTTCGGGCGGATGGCCGCGTGCGCAACGCCGACGAACTGGCGCGGACGGTCGTGGCCACGCGCGAGAGCGTGCCGATCCTGCTCAGCCAGATCGCCACGGTCCGCACCGGACAGGCGCTGCGCATGGGTTCGGCATCCGAGAACGGCCACGAGGTCGTCGTCGGCACCGCGGTCATGCGGATCGGTGAGAACAGCCGCACCGTGTCCACCGGCGTCGGCGAACGACTGAAGGAAATTGGCCGCGCGCTGCCGGTCGATGTTGTGGTCAAGCCGGTGCTCAACCGCACCGAGCTGGTCAACTCGACCATCGCCACCGTCACGCGCAACCTCGCAGAGGGGGCACTGCTCGTCATCGTCGTACTCTTTGCGCTGCTCGGCAATTTCCGCGCGGCGCTGATCGCAGCGCTGGTCATTCCAATCACGATGCTGCTGACGAGCGTCGGCATGCTCCGCGCGGGTGTCTCGGCCAATCTGATGAGCCTCGGCGCACTCGACTTCGGCCTGATCGTCGATGGTGCCGTGATCATCGTCGAGAACGCGTTGCGGCGGCTCGGCGATGCCCAGCACGGCCGCACCGAACCGCTGCCGATCCGGCAACGCCTCGATCTGGTCGCGGCATCGGCGCGCGAGATGATCCGCCCGTCCGTCTACGGCCAGGCGATCATCATCCTCGTCTATGCGCCACTGCTCACCTTCACGGGTGTCGAGGGCAAGATGTTCGAGCCGATGGCGCTGACCGTCATCATCGCGCTGGTGTTCGCCTTCATCCTGTCGATGACGTTCGTGCCCGCCGCGATCGCCATTTGGCTGAGCCGATCCGTCGACGAGAAGGAGAGCCGGATCATCGGCTGGCTCCGTCGCCGCTACGAACCAGGTCTCGGAAAGGCGATGAGGCGGCCGAGCGTCACGCTAGGCGTCGCGGTCGGTGCACTGGCACTTGCCGGCATCGCGTTCACGACGCTGGGGCAGGAGTTCCTGCCGCAGCTCGACGAGGGCAACATCCTCGTCCAGGCCGTCCGTATTCCCGGGACCTCGGTCGACCAGAGCCAGGCGATGCAGTTCCAGGTCGAGAAGATGCTCGCCCGGCAGCCCGAGGTGCGCTTCGCCTTCTCGCGCACGGGGACGTCGGAAATCGCGTCCGACCCGATGCCGCCCAACGCCACCGACACCTTCGTCATCCTGAAGCCGCGTGCCGAGTGGCCCGACCCCGGCCTGAGCAAGGAGGAATTGGTGGAGCGGATGGAAAAGAGGCTCTCGACGCTGCCCGGCAACGCCTACGAGATCACTCAGCCGATCCAGATGCGCTTCAACGAGCTGATCGCGGGCGTCCGGGGCGACATCGCCGTGAAGGTGTTCGGTGACGACTTCGGCGGCATGAACGCCGCCGCCGGCCGCATTGCCGAAATCCTGCGCGAGACCCGCGGTGCCGTCGACGTACGGGTCGAGCAGACCGAAGGGCTGCCGATGCTCGACATCCGCCCCAACCGCATGGCGATGTCGCGGATCGGCGTCACCGCCGGTGACGTGCAGGATACGGTCGCGGCGGCTATCGGCGGTCGCCAGGCCGGTGTGATCTTCGAGGGCGATCGCCGCTTCCCCGTGGTCATCCGCCTGTCGGAGGCATCGCGGTCGGACCTGACCGAGGTGGCTCAGGTGCCGGTACCGACCTCCGCCGGCGGCTTCGTGCCGCTGTCCACGGTCGCCGACATCGCGGTCGTCGACGGACCGAACCAGATCAGCCGCGAGAACGGTAAACGCCGCGTGGTCGTTCAGGCGAACGTCCGGGATCGCGACGTCGCCGGCGTGGTGGCCGACGCCCGTGCCGCCATAGACGCGAAGGTGAAGATGCCCCCGGGCACGTATGTCGAATGGGGCGGGCAGTTCGAGAACCTCGCTTCGGCACGCGACCGGCTGCTGCTCGTCGTTCCCGTCTGCTTCGCGGTCATCATGCTGCTGCTTTACGGGGCGCTTGGCTCGGTACGCGATGCGGTGATCGTCTTCACCGGCGTTCCGCTGGCGCTGGTCGGTGGCGTGCTGGCGCTGACGCTGCGGGGAATGCCGTTCTCGGTCTCGGCAGCCGTCGGCTTCATCGCGCTCTCCGGCATCGCCGTCCTCAACGGCCTCGTCATGGTGTCGTCCATCCACGACCTGATGGCGCGCGGCATGGACCGGGTGCAGGCCGCCCATGATGGGGCACTCGCCCGTCTGCGGCCGGTCGCCATGACCGCGCTAGTCGCCAGCCTCGGCTTCGTGCCGATGGCGCTCGGCCACGGTGCGGGCGCGGAGGTGCAGAAGCCGCTGGCGACGGTCGTCATCGGTGGGTTGATCTCGGCGACGCTGCTGACGCTGTTCGTCCTGCCGACGCTCTACGCCCGCTTCGGCGGGTGGCGGCGCGCCGACACGAAACCCGCAACCACATACGAGGAGGCGCATTATGCCGCATGACCACGGCCAAGCCGGACACTCGCACGATCACACGGCAGGAGCCAACGCCAAGATGCTCGGCTGGGCACTCGCCCTGACCTCCACCTATCTCGTGGCGGAGGTGATCGGCGGCATCGTCTTCAACAGCCTCGCCCTTCTTTCCGACGCCGCCCACATGATGACCGACGTCGCGGCGCTGGTGATCGCGCTGCTGGCGATCAGACTGTGACGCAAGGCGCCGGACGAGAAGCGGACGTTCGGCTACCGACGCTTCGAGATCCTCGCTGCCGCCTTCAACGCGGTGCTGCTGTTCGGCATCGCGATCTACGTATTCGTGGAGGCGATCCGGCGGTTCACCGAACCACAGGAGATCCAGTCCTGGGGGATGATGATCGTCGCGGCGATCGGTCTGGTCGTGAACCTCATATCCATGCGGCTGCTGACCGCCGGCAAAGATGCGAGCTTCAACGTAAAGGGCGCGTATCTCGAAGTCTGGGCCGACATGATCGGCTCGATCGGAGTCATCGCAGGCGCCGCGGTGATCCACTTCACCGGCTGGGCCTGGATCGATCCCCTGGTTGCGGTGGCGATCGGCCTCTGGGTGCTGCCGCGCACCTGGATCCTACTTCGCGATACCACCAACGTGCTGCTCGAGGGCGTTCCATCCAGTCTGCGACTGACCGAGGTTCGCTCCGCCATCGCGGCGGTGCCGGGAGTGGCCGGGCTCCACGACCTACACGTCTGGTCGATGTCGAACGACGACGTCAGCTGCACGGTACACGTGACGCTGGGACAGGGCTGCGATCCGGATCCCGTTCGTCTCGGCGTCGCGGCCATGCTGGACCAGCGCTTCGACATCTCGCACGTCACTGTGCAGACCGAGGCGCGGGGCGAACCATGCGGAGACGGGCATGAGGTCCATGCCTGAAGACGCTCCGCCGGGACGAAGGCCGCCCCGACGTTGGTCGGAAGAGGATGACGACGATCTACGCCGGCGCATCGCCGCCCGTCAGGAGATCAGTGACATCGCGCGGGCTGAATCGTACGGCAGACGGCATCCGCGGCCGAGCGGCGTCGCTTCGTCTGAGACTGCCGGGGCGGAACAGGCCTTGGCGTATTAACGGCGGTACCGTCCCGGACGCTCAGGGCTGAGCGGCGGAGGCACCAGCCTCCGCCGGCAGCATCACTTGGATGGCATCTTCATGCCCGACATGTCGTGGCCGGCATTGTCGCCACCCTTCATGTCCTTGCAGCAGTCGCCCTTGCCGTCCTTGCAGCAGTCCGCGCCGTCCTTGCAGCACGTCTTGTCGGCGCAGCAGTCGGCTGCCGCGAACGCGGTTGCAGGGACGAGTGCGAGCGCGATGGCCGCACCGATGAACTTGATCGTCTTCATATAGGCCTTCCTCGAATTACGTGATCGTCGATGTCGTCAATCGATCACGCGGTTCGCGGAGGAGGCGGAGATGGGGCGCCGGACAAACCTTCCAGCTGAGCATACGACGCCGGCACGTATCGGGCTGATCGAGACATCGGTTCGGCGACGATGGACTGGCGATCCACCTCGATTGCCAGGCACGCGCCAGCACATGCGCCGATGGTCGCCTTCCCTTCGATTCTGACGGACCGGCACCGGTCGGTCGCAGTCGGACATGGCAACGTGTCCGGAGGCCGGCGTCGCTGCCATGGCCATCGACTCGCACAGCGGGCCCATGCGCACCAACATCATCATGGCGAGCATGAGGAGCGCCGATGCGCGGATGATGCGACGCAGCGTCATGCCCCTTTAATAGTACGGTTTCCTGAACGCGACCAGTACGATCAGTCCGCTCGGACAAGCGGCACTTCGTCGATGCGCGTCGTCCATGCCGGGGATCGGTTCTCCGCCCGCATCTTCCAGTCGCGCCTGAACCCCTGCGCCGCCGGCACGGCGGTGAACTTGCCGAACTTCCCGTTCACCTCGTCGAGCGCCGTCATCAGCCGATCGCGTCGGTCCGTATCGCCTTCGAACAAGGTCCGCGGTCGTAGCTCTGCAGCGATCAGGTCGTCGAGCATGATGCCCGCCTTGGTGTAGGCGTAGCCGTCACGCCAAGCCGCCTCGACGCCTCGCCGGGCGGCCGCCAGCAGCTCGAGCGAGTCCGCAGTCATAGGCTGGAGCGCCATACGCCTGGCACCCTGATACTGACCGGCCCCGGTCTTGAAACGATTGGTATGGAAGAAGACGGTCAACTGACCGGCGACCAGACCATGCTGACGCAGCTTCTCGCCTGCCCGCATGGCATACTGGGCGACGGCGCCCATCAGCGTCTCGATGTCGTGCACGGGCGTCCCGAAGCTCCGCGTCACCGCCATGCCCTTGCGCTGCGGCTCGATCATCTCGACTGCGCTGGCCGGAACGCCCTGCAGTTCGGCGACGAGGCGTTCCAGCACGACGGTGCCGAGGCTACGAGCCTGCTTCATCTGCATGTCCCGGATCTGGCCGGCGGTAGTGACCCCGAGCTCGGCGAGCTTCGTCGCCGTCGCACGGCCGACGCCCCAGACGTCAGCAGCCGGAAAACGATCGAGAACCCACGACCGCAGCACGGGATCGCGCAGATCGGCGACGCCGTCGAACAGGGGTTCTTCTTCGCTGCTGCGTTCGCGAGCTTGGCCAGCGTCTTGGTTGGCGCAATGCCCACGCACGTCGGGATCGTAGTCCAGCGCTGTACCTGGTCGCGCATGGCGTTCGCATGCTCGACGAGATTGCGGCCGGCGAACGGTTCGAGATCGAGGAATGTCTCGTCGATCGAGTAGATTTCAACCTCGCTGGCGAAATCCTCGACGGCCGCCACGACCCGGCGCTGCATGTCGCCATACAACGTGTAGTTCGACGACCGTACGACCACGCCGTGCTTCGTCAGACGGTCGCGGATGAGGTGGATGGGGTCCCCCATCTTCACGCCCAAGGCCTTCGCCTCGCTGGATCGCGCGATCGCGCAGCCGTCGTTGTTGCTGGCGACGACGACCGGTACACCCGTCAGACTGGCGTCGAAGGCGCGCTCGCAACTAACGTAATAGTTGTTGCAGTCGATGAGCGCGATCGTGCTCACCTGCGGTATCGCCTGGCCAACGCCACGACGACGCCCCAGACCTCGACCGTCTCATCGACGATGATCCGATCGTAACCCTCCGCCTCCGGCACCAGCCACAGACGACCGGCCGATCGTCGCAGCCGCTTCATCGTTCGGCTGCCGTCGACCAGCGCGACGACTATGTCGCCGGGACGCGCTTCGATCGCTCGGCTGACCACAACCATGTCACCGTCGGCAATGCCGGCATCGACCATCGAGTGGCCCGCCACCCGCATCACATAGCTCGCCGCCGGGTGATCGATTAGCCACGAGGCCAGATCGATCGGTTCGTCCATATCGTCCTGCGCAGGCGACGGGAAGCCGGCGGGCGTCGTCTCAACGAGCATCCGCGCCTCGGTGGGCACCAGTTCGAACGGCACTTCGTAGAGCGTCAGCATCATCGTTCTCGCCAAGGTCATGCCACGTTGTAGGACGAAGAGAACAGTTAGGGAACAGTCCATGATGCGGCTTGTCATGGCTGGGTCGCTCGCTACCCTCATCGCGATCGTCAGGACCAAACCTGCGGCACGCCGGGAGATTTGAATTTGAAGCTCTTTCGGGATGCCCGCACACTGAAGGGAAAATCCATCAGCTCGCTGAAGACCGCGATGACGGCCTTTAACAGCTACGACGACGAAGGGCGCGTTACGATGGTGCTAATGCACCTCCAGCATGCATGTGAGATGCTGCTCAAGGCGGTACTCGTTCAGCGGAAGGTGAAGGTATTCGACCGCGAGAGCGGCATGTCGATCAGCTTTGACCGCTGCGTCAGGCTCTGTTCGTCCGACCACGGACTCCTCTCGGATGAAGCCGGCATCATGCGGACGGTCGACAGTCTGCGGAACGCCGCACAGCACTGGTTCCTGTTTCATTCGGAGGACCTGCTTTACCTCCACACCCGCGCGTTGATCACCGCCTTCGATGCCTACCTGAAGCGAACCTTCGAGACAGATCTCTACTCCCATATTCCGCCACGCGTCCTTCCCGTCTCGACCAAGCCGCCTGGGGATTTCGACTTCTTGATCGATCGGGAATACCAGCTCATCGGCGAACTGTTGGAGCCCGGCCGGCGGAAACGCGACGAAGGACGTGGTCGTATTCGCTCAATGCTCGCGATGGAAGCGATGGTCGCTGATCATGTGGAAGTGTCGGAACGTGACATCGACCGGATTGAAAAAGCGGTGCGAGCCAAGCAGGCGATCGCGGACGTTTTCCCGCGATTGACGACGATTGGGACGAGCACGGAAGGTGAAGGCACAACCTTCACGGTCAAGTTCTCGAAAAGGAAGGTGCGCCGGTGCGCTTCGTCGACGGCGACGATCCTGCGGCCGCAGCTGCAATCCGAGAAGTCGACCTACAGAAGCGCTTCCATCTGCGCCCGAAGAGTCTCGCTCAACGGCTGGGTATCAACACAAACAAGGCGAAGGCGATGCGTGATCTGCTTGGGATCGACCACGACCCTGCATGCCATCACGTTTTCGAATTCGACGGTACCCGGGTGCCGAGCTATTCCGACAACGCCGTACGTCGCATGCGAGAGGCTATCGATGGCGGACGCATGGACGAAGCATGGACTGCATGGACCGTCGCAAGGCAGGGCGGCTGACCGCCATATGGTGTACGAACGAGACGGAAGATCACTGTGAAATAACACTCTAACGCGTTCTGCAGCGCGGAGAGCGGCTAGATCAACGCTGCCTGTACCATGCTCGCGCTTCCGCGTCGGACCAGGAAATCGTCCTTCGGCGTGCGGACAGTACCTGCGGGCCATGTCGGAAACTCGAGAATGTCCATCTTGCGATAATCGTTGGCGATGCGCTTCAAGTCCTTCAAGCGTATAACATGCCTGGTCAGAACAACGGGCCAGACGGCGTCCCATCGGACGCCTGGCCCGCCCTGCGGCACCTGCGTCCGCAGAAGGTCGCCGGCTTGCTGCTCCTCCGCGACGAGCGAGATCGAACTTCTATCCGGCCCCATGTCGTTCGTGGACGCAAGCAGTTCGAACTGGCCTGTTCGGTTCGCCTTGCCTTCCAGCTTGCGTCGACCACGCAGTTCGCTCTGAACCGTGAGCGACGCGACATGACAGTCGCGAAAAACCTCGACGCCCTTTGGTCGTCGGGTGGCGTAAACCAAGAAATATAACGTCCGGTCCTTGGTCGGCTTGAGCACGTCGATGTCCGACACAAACCGATAGCCGCCCACGTCGGCGAGTGCAGCCCGAAACTCCTCGACCAGTACCCCCTTGCGCGCGTCGGATATCCGATGGCCTACGACATGCGACGAGGTCTCTCGATCAATGGATCTGATCCGTGAGCGCCAGTCCCGCCCAGGGATCAGCCCGTCCAGCTGCGCCGCAATCACAGGGTCGTCAGATAGCGCAAAGCGGTTGATGAAGTCGAACATGAAGTTGAACACGACCTCGCAGTTATTGCGCGAGATCAAAGGACGAAGTGCTTCGAGATCGACTGACCAGCCCTTCGGGTCGATGAGGACGAACGAAAACGCCTTGGGCGATATCTGATTCGCGATGTGTCCGGCTATGGTCGGGAAGCTCTCATTATGAGCGACGATCGTGACGTCTGGGAACATGTCCTGAAGGGCGCCCAGCTTCGAGAAGGCCTTCTTGTTGGTCTCGACGAGGTGAGCCGTCATTCGCACATTTCTGCGCTGCGATGGGTCGGCCATGGTAGCCCAAGTCTGCTTCGCCAAGGTCAATGCCCTCAGCGCAATGCCGAACGACGTATCCTCGAATTGCTCACCCTGGTTTTTCCAAGGTCCGGAAAATCCGTCGACATAGACGATCTCCTCGAAGCCGCTGGCAACCTTGAAGATCAGGCTCTGGAGATAATCGGCCAGGAAGTGATGCTTCACATACGCCTGTTCGCGCCCCCCGTAGTTCGCCAGATCCAGCGCCATCAGGCGGCCCTCGACGCAACCGGCGCAGGAAGCTCGTTCCACTCGCGGCCATCGAGATTGCGGCCACCGGTCTTCGGCCGGATACCGCCCCACTGCTTGAAGAAGAACGCCACATCCTGATCCGCGCACTGGTCGCGTATCTCTCGCGCCCACTCGATTGCCATCGGCCTCGCACCCGGCCCGCTCTCCCCCGGCAATCACCCAGTGGATGCCAGCAAGATCGACCTGCCCGACCGCGCCAATCAGTGGCTCGATCGACAGGAAACGAACTGCGGCAGGTGCCTGCTGGAGATGCTGAATACGCGCCCTCGACTTGCTATTCTCGACCGACACACCAAGCCAGATGTGCGCCGGCGGCGGTGCAGTACGATAGCGGCGCTTCAGATAATCGCGCATGAGCGAACTGCGCTTCGTCAGGACCTGGAAGACGTGCCAGTCTGCCTTCTCCATGGTGTCGAACACGCTGTCTATGAACGGCCGCGGCACGTCCTTGTGGAACAGGTCGCTCATGGAATTCACGAAGATCATCCGCGACCGCTTCCACGCCAGCGGCTGTTCGATACGTTCTGGTCGCAGGGTCAGGTCGAAACCGTTTTCGAACGGGTGCCCAGGCACTCCACGCCAGCGTTCCGAGAACCTCGCTGCGTAGCAGTTGTCACACCCAGCGGTGATCTTGGTACAGCCCGTTACCGGGTTCCACGTCGCGTCGGTCCACTCGATTGCACTACCATCAGCCATCGTAATCACGCCTTCGAGAACGAACCGTGAATCTGCCATATTGCAATCCACGACGCAATGAATTTGGCAGTTGAACATGGCATTTTGAGGGGCCGTCAACCGCTTTTCGCTAGACAGATTGCGAGCCGGATACCCATATTTACTGCTCCGACGGCAAGGCGTCGGCGGAGTGAGATCAGTGGGGAAACGTCCGGGATACGACTGGATACTCGGCGGCGACCTTCCGGAGCTTGGTCATCACAGCGTAGCGAAGCACGAAGTTTTTGACCGGTACATCGCGGCCTACATACGCACATTGACCCGCAACCATCTCAAGCGTGCCCTGAACCTCACGATCATCGACGGCTTCTGCGGTGGGGGTCGGTACAGCCTCGACGGCACCGAGGTGGACGGCTCACCGCTTCGCATGCTGGCCGCCGTTGAGCGGGCACAGGCGGAGCTCAGCGCCGCAAGAGCAATGGGCTTCGAAATCAAGGCCGACTTCGTCTTCATCGACGACAACCCGAACCACATCGAGTTCCTGCGCGATCTCCTCCAGCGACGTGGTCATGGAAGTCGCATCGGGCATGACATCAGGATCATACGGTCGACGTTCGAGAATGCCTACCCAACCGTCATTGAGGCGATTCAAAAAAGGGCCGTGCTCATCGCTCGCTCTTTTTCTCGATCAGTACGGCTGGAGCGACGTGACGTTCGCGACCGTGCGGAACATCATGAGGCAGCTGGCCAATCCCGAGGTGATCCTGACCTTCATGGTCGATAACCTGGTGAACCTGCTTCACGAGCGCATGTCGGATTTCCGCGCTCTGACCGCGATTGATTATGACCGGGAAGACATTAGGGCTCTCATGGCGTTGAAGCAGCAGAAGGGCTGGAAGCGGATCATCCAGAACACCGTCTACAGTCATATACAAGAGCGAACGGGTGCAGCGTTCTACACCCCTTCTTTATCCATCCCGAAAGGTCGAACCGCGACTACTGGCTCATTCACCTGTCCAAGCACCACCAGGCTCGCGAGGAGATGGGCAAGGTGCATTGGGGCATGGAGAACACCTTCGAGCACTTCGGACGTACCGGCTTCAATGCACTCGGATTCATTCCCGGCGTCGACGTGCGCGAGGACAACTTCGACTTTGGCTTCAACGACAATGCTCGGACGCGATCGGAGATGGCGGTGTTGGATCAGCTACCCCGCCTCATCCATGCCAGCACGAAGAGCGGAGGTCCGCCGCTCACCAAGCAGCAGATTTTCATCTCCCGGTGCAACGACACGCCGGTCACCGGCGACATCGTCGATAGTCGCCTCGCGCTACTGCGCGAGGAAAAGGAGATCGTGATCACCGCTTCAGACGGATCAGTCCGCCGGTCGGTCAGGCAGTTCGCGTGGGACGATCGTATCGAACCAGTCAAGGAACCCAGCCTATTTTCCATCCTCGGCCAGCATGCTGCCTGACCTCTGCGTCAAGATGTTCGCGTGTGGAGGGATGGCTAGGTAGCGAGCCGGTCTGCAGGCCTGACCGCTGATCGAGTTTGGCGAACGCCGGGGTCCATCCTAGAACGACCATAAAATGACGGACGGACGACAGATCAGCGGCGCGAAACCACATGCCTTTGGCCACGGGCAGCATGGCCCGTCGGGCGCGGATCACCGCGGCGCAACGCCGCAGCGGAACAGAGGCCTGTCACCGGCCGACGAACAGGCGCTGTCCGCGGCGCTGGCGCGTACGCCGGACGACCTGCTTTGCGAACTGCGTGCGGCCTGGGACATGCCAGCCGAACGCCCTATTCGGGTGGTCGGACGGCTGACGCTGACGTTCCGCGGAAGCGACGGCGCAGATATGGTCTTCCTGAACGACCTCGAGCACCCCGAGACGGGTACGAAGCTCGAGTATCCGACTATCGCGGGCACGCCGAAGACCGGAACAGCACCCGTCATGGCGTTCGTACCGCAGGGGATTTCGCACGACATTGCTCCCGCGAGCCTGCTTGCGGCTGGACAGCAGTGGGCCATGGCAGAGGTGGAACTCTCGTCCGTCCAGCAACGCAAGAAACACGGTAACCCGTTGAGCGTGGTCGTACGCCCGGGAACCGTGCGTCTGCTCACCCAGATTCCGGAGGAGTGGGAAGTCCAGGTGCTCGGATCGGAATCGGTACGGCGCATCTTCACCTCGTCTCGTGACCGTATCGGGGAGCAAATTCGCAAGACCATCCTTGCCGGCGAAGAGCAACTGCGTCAGCGACACGAAGAAACCCAGAGGTTGCTCAGCGATCTAGCGGTCAGCAGACGACAGGCCGAGAACGATGCCAGCAGGCTGATCGCCGATCTGGACCAGGAACTGGCCGCGCACCGGTCGAGCGGCGACGCTGCACGACAGGAAGCTGCCGAACTCCAGCGTCGGCTGGCAGCGGAAATCGATCATTTCGAACGACACCAACGGCAAATCCAGGAAGAGACGCAGCTCATGCAACTTCGACACCGTCAGCTGAAGGAGCTGCTGACCGAGAAGCGGGATCGCCTGATTGCGCTCGGCCTCGTCGATGCGTCGGACATCGATGCGGTGATGCCGGAAGACGAAAGCGGGAACGACGATCGGCCAGGCGTCGGGTTCGCCGAGGCGCTGGACGGTAACTTCGGTCTCCTCGCACCCGTTCTGCAGGTCCAGCTACAGAAGAAGGGCCTGCTCTACACCCAGGCGCTGCTTCGCGACTTCCTCGCTCTGCTGCGCACGCGTGACCTCGTCGTCCTTGCCGGCGACTCCGGTTCGGGCAAGACCAGCCTAGTGCGCGCGGTTGCCGAGGCGATCGGCGGCGTATGCACCGTCGTGCCCGTCAAGCCGAACTGGACGGGACCCGAGGATCTCCTCGGATACTACAATCCCATGGAGCGCAGCTATCAGGCGACATCGTTCCTCGTCGCGCTGCAGGCCGCAGCGCGCCAGCCGGAGGTCCCCCACTTCATCTGCCTGGACGAGATGAACCTCGCGCGGGTGGAACACTATTTCGCCGACTTCCTCAGCCTGCTCGAGCAGCGCACCGACCTGCCGACGATCCAGCTCTATACCGCAGACGAGGAACGTCACGTCGTCGTCGAGCAGGGGCTGTTCCTTCACGTCGAGGCGGAGGCGCGGCAGCGAGCCGGGCTCGACGACACGGCGACGTTCGAGGAAATCCTGAGCGACGATCGGGCGAACGCCGAGCTTCACCGCCTGAGCGGGCTCGCCGATACGGAGTCGGTGCTGCTGCATCACGCCCGCCTGCGTCGGTCGCTCGCGGCGCAGATGCGCATGCCGACGTCCCTGACCATGCCGGGGAATGTCTGGATCTTCGGCGCCGTCAACATGGACGAGACGACACATCAGCTGTCGCCCAAGGTGCTCGACCGCGTGCACGTGCTGCGGTTCGGCAATCCGATGCTGGCCGACTGGGACGCGATCGAAACCGAGATCGACAAGGCCGCCGACACGCTGCCCGCCGATCTGCCGTCGGTGCTGATCCGATCGGACGAGATCGGGCTTCGCAAGGACTATCCCGCCTTCGATCGCGTCGACGGGAACGTGACGTTCCTTTCCGAGATTTCGCGCCGGTACCTCGATCCACTCGGGGTGGAGTTCGGTCTCCGGGCGATCCGGCAGGCGCAGGGCTATATCGCCGCGGCCGGTGCAGCGGGCCTGAGCCAGGACGAGGCGCTGGACAACGTCGTCAGGCACAAGGTCCTGCCAAAAATGGCGTTCGACACTGCTCGTCCGTCGGGCAGCGGTCGCGCCCGGCAGGAAATCCTAGTCGATCTGCGCGGCGAACTGGCGAAACGCTTCGAGGGCACGAACGTCGACATGAGCGCGAGCAGCGTCGCCGAACTCGACCGGATGATCCGCCTCGCTGAAGGCAACAACGGCATCGTCAACTACTGGCTGCGCTGAACGGCAAATGGACGTGCTGGCGCACCATCTCGAGATCGACTGGGAGTCGGAGGGCATCGCCCGTCGCGTGACGGTATCCACCTATCCCATCGAGATCGAGACCGGTCCCGATGGCGCGATGCATCTCGAGACGGCGATCTTCCGCGACTTCGCGCCATGGCTAGGCCTGCGCCTATCGGGCGATCTCGCCCGGATCGAACCGGCGACGATCACCGCTCAGAACGATCGCGTGCCGTGGATGGCTGTGGTCGACGAGCATGGCGACACATGGTGGATCCCGTCGACAGGGTGGAATAGGCAGAGTGGCCGGCACATGTCGGAGATGCACCGCTCGTTCGGCTCGTTCGTCGTCGAACTCGGTCCGCGGCGGAACCTGATGATCGACGCCGTGGCGCTCGAGCTCGATCGGGCGCATGCGCAGGAATACCTCGACGATTTCGCAGACGAGCTGATCTGGCTTGCCGTCGGGCAGCCGACCGGCGCGACCGGCCAGATCGGTTCCGACTACAGCCGCGAACTCGTTGATGCGCTAGAGGACTTCACGAAGGCTGCGATGCGCGTGCTCGACCATCCCGCACGGGACATCCGCGAAGTGATCGAGCTGGCGTCCTCCGCCCGCCTGCGCCCCAGCGCGGAGACATTCCGGGCAGCCATGCGACGTCCCGGCGCCCGGATGTATCCCGGACGCACGGCACGAGAGAGCGCCGACGTACCGGAGAACCGCTATATCAGGGGCATGGTGGAGCACTGTCGTCGCCTGGCCGATTCCGTGGCGCGATCGTCAGGTCGCCATCAGGGGCACCTCGCAGCGCGATCCGCGCGAGAATGTCCGCGCAGCGCAGCTTCTGGCAACCGGCGAGATCGTGATCGACCCGGTCGTCTTCGACAACCAGATCGCGGACATCCGGCGGCTCATGGATGCCATCGGCGACTGGAGGAGCGACACGACCTCGACCCCGCACGAAGGTCGCGAATACCGGTTCACGGTCGGGGGCGAGTACACGGGCGGAAAAGGCGAGCTGCTCTATCGGAATGTCGACGTCCAGGTCAGTCGAGATGACGGCTTCGGGGTCAGCGTGCTGAAGCTGCCGGACACACTGCACGATCTGGTAGCAGAGGCCTTCCATGTTGATCGGGCGATCCACCTCAACCTCGTGGGGCGGGCGACCGTTGGTACGTTCCCTAGACGAGCAGGCAAGCCGGGTCGCAGGGCGACCTTCGACAGGGTGGACGGGGTAAGCGCTCGTTCGCCCACACTGGAGAGAAGAGAAGCCCTGCGCAGCCGCTATGAACGCAATGGATGGCGCCGCGCTATCACAAGCAAGGAGCGGGTGGAGTACCGCTCGGAAGCGCGCACGGCGCAGGCGCGTGCTGCGCGGCTTCAGGAAGGGGCCGACCTCGGCGCGGACATTCATTCTCGACTTCGTGTAGTCGGTGCGGGGCTCGGTCGTCAGAACGACGACTGGGCCGTCCTGAAGGTGGAATCCAGCACTGCATTCCCGATGGGCATGCGGTTTGTCCAGAACCCCGTGTATGCAGCGGCCCTCGCTGCGTTCCACAAGGTGACCGAGCTGGAGCGGCGTACAGGCATCGGAGCCGATGCGCTGGACCGGCTGGGCCGCATCAACACGCTGCACGCCAGCGCGCTGTACGAGCGCTGGTGCCTGGTGAAGATCATCGCCGTCCTCGCTCAGGACTTCGGGTTCGTCGCCCAGGGGGACTGGGTCGGACGCATCGTGACCGCTGTCTGCGGTCCCGGCGGCGCGGACGGCAAGGGGTTGTCGCTCGACTTCCGGCGACCTCACCCCGACGTCGCTGCTCGTCTCGATGTCGAGCCGGTTCTGGCGAACGGCCGGCGTCCGGACTTCCGCCTTCGTTTCTCTATCAGCAGATCGGCTCCTGCGCGCCAGATCGAGCGGGAGAGAGCGAGGTCTATCTTCCAGGATCTGGCCCCGCGGCAGTCCGGGCTCGTCATGGACGCGAAGTTCCGAACCCGGTGGAAACGCGACGAGCTCGCCGACATGCTGACGCTGCTGGTGGAAAAGAAAAAGTACGGGCAGGACGGCGACCGCGTGTTTATTCTGCAGCCTGCACGGAATGCCGTCGATCACCGCACGTCGCCCCTGGGATGGGGGCCCGACAGCGACTATGGGCAGGCCTCGCCGACCGACCATGCGCGCGGCAGCATTCAGCTCGCGGCAGATGCCGTTTCGAGCGGGTCGTCGCTGACCAACCTGCGACGACTGATCGCGCTGGGGCTTCAGGACGTATTCCCCGAACCACGGTCCGAGGAGCTGAACGGCGCCGAAGGCCGGGTCGAGATATGCCGGTCGACCGACAGCTTCTGCATCAGCTGCGGCAAGGCCCACGAGCCAGCCGACGTCACGCCGGATCGGACGGAAGCCGGCAACCGGAAATGGTACTTCAAGTGCTCGGACTGCGGCGGAGCTACCATGGAAACGCACTGTTACGGCTGTGGAAAAACGCTCTACAAGAACGGTCTACAGATGACCTACCACCTAACCGTCGCCGATCAGATCTCGAACGTCGTATGTCAGGGATGTGGCTCGGGTTTCTGACTTGGCTCCCTTAGCGTGCGGTACAATCGACACAGAAAAAGAATCGAGTGATTTACAGGCGGTAGGCTAACCCATTGATCTTGCGATGCGTCAAACCCGCTTTTTTTACAGCAAAACGGCTCGACAATTAGCCTTAAAAGTAAGCACAAAAAAACCCGCTAAGTCGTTCGACTTACGGGCTTTTCGGTTTGGTTGCGGGGACAGGATTTGAACCTGTGACCTTCAGGTTATGAGCCTGACGAGCTACCGGGCTGCTCCACCCCGCGACGGTTCTCGTTGGAGAACGTGGGTAGAAGACATGGTGAATGGGTTTTAAGCGTTCTGTGTTACGTATCGTCGCACGGGCTTCAATGCCTGGCGACGACCTACTCTTCCATCGCTTGAGCGATAGTACCATTGGCGCGGTCGGGTTTCACGGCCGAGTTCGGAATGGGATCGGGTGGGACACCGACGCTATAGCCACCAGGCAATGGAGCCGGTGCGACGATACGTTGGGGAATGCTTTGGGTACCCCGTCGGCGCTTTCGCTGAGACGGGGCTTAAAATCGATACCGTGCACATATTGGTTGCCAGCCTCTCGGAACACCGAGTGCTGGTGTATTTGTAGTTGGTACCAATCCCTCGACGGCGAGGGGATTGGCAATCTGGCGTCGTCTTAATCATCCGCACGCATCGTTTGTCGCTACTGGTGACCCAGTGTTGTCATTGATGGTGTGAGACTCTCAAGCGCGAATAGAGCAATTAGTATCGGTTAGCTCCATGCGTTACCGCACTTCTACATCCGATCTATCAACGTCGTGGTCTCCGACGGCTCTATGAAATCTTATCTCGAGGGAGGCTTCCCGCTTAGATGCTTTCAGCGGTTATCCCGTCCATACATAGCTACCCAGCTGCGCTCCTGGCGGAACGACTGGTACACCAGAGGTATGTTCAACCCGGTCCTCTCGTACTAGGGTCAACTCCTCTCAAATTTCGACGCCCACGGCAGATAGGGACCAAACTGTCTCGCGACGTTCTGAACCCAGCTCACGTACCACTTTAATTGGCGAACAGCCAAACCCTTGGGACCTGCTCCAGCCCCAGGATGTGATGAGCCGACATCGAGGTGCCAAACAACCCCGTCGATATGAGCTCTTGGGGGTTATCAGCCTGTTATCCCCGGCGTACCTTTTATCCGTTGAGCGATGGCCCTTCCACGAGGGACCACCGGATCACTATGACCGACTTTCGTCTCTGCTCGACTTGTCAGTCTCGCAGTCAGGCGGGCTTATGCCATTGCACTCTAACAGACGGTTTCCGACCGTCCTGAGCCCACCATTGCGCGCCTCCGTTACTCTTTAGGAGGCGACCGCCCCAGTCAAACTACCCGCCACAGAGGGTCCCTGTTCCGGCTTACGGAACGAGGTTAGACATCAGAAACAAACAGGGTGGTATTTCACCTATGGCTCCACATCAGCTGGCGCCGATGCTTCAAAGCCTCCCACCTATGCTACACAGTTTCTTCCTAATGCCACTCTGAAGCTGCAGTAAAGGTGCACGGGGTCTTTCCGTCTAACCGCGGGTACTCCGCATCTTCACGGAGAATTCAATTTCGCTGAGCATGTCCTGGAGACAGTGGGGAAGTCGTTACGCCATTCGTGCAGGTCGGAACTTACCCGACAAGGAATTTCGCTACCTTAGGACCGTTATAGTTACGGCCGCCGTTTACCTGGGCTTCATTTCAGAGCTTGCACCCCTCCACTTAACCTTCAGGCACCGGGCAGGCGTCAGGCCCTATACGTCGTCTTGAAGCCGACTTAGCAGAGCCCTGTGTTTTTGCTAAACAGTCGCTACCCCCTGGCCTGTGCCCCCTCAAAGTGCTTGCGCATAGTGAGGGCCTCCTTCTTCCGAAGGTACGGAGGCAATTTGCCGAGTTCCTTCAGGACACTTCTCTCAAGCGCCTTGGTATACTCTACCTGACCACCTGTGTCGGTTTCGGGTACGGTCTATACGGTGGGGCTATTTCCTGGAACCATTTCGAAGCCATCCCAATCCGATAAGGGATGACAACACACATGATCCGTCACACACCACCAGGCCCACGAATATTAACGTGGTTCCCATCGACTACCCCCTTCGGGCTCGTCTTAGGGGCCGGCTCACCCTGCGCGGATTAGCCTTGCGCAGGAACCCTTGGTCTTTCGGCGAGAGGGCATCTCACCCTCTTTATCGCTACTCATGTCTGCATTCGCACTTCCGATACCTCCACGACCCATTACCAGATCGCTTCACAGGCTTACGGAACGCTCCGCTACCGCGTACCACATAAGTGGCACACCCTAAGCTTCGGCACGTATCTTGAGCCCCGTTACATCTTCGCCGCAGGACCTCTTGTTTAGACCAGTGAGCTGTTACGCTTTCTTTAAAGGATGGCTGCTTCTAAG
This sequence comes from Sphingomonas sp. LR55, assembly GCF_036856015.1. Taxonomy (NCBI): domain Bacteria; kingdom Pseudomonadati; phylum Pseudomonadota; class Alphaproteobacteria; order Sphingomonadales; family Sphingomonadaceae; genus Sphingomonas; species Sphingomonas sp. LR55. The sequence continues at coordinate 605,050 of NZ_JASPFO010000001.1, read as the reverse complement.
CCAACCTCCTGGTTGTTTTGGAAGTCCCACATGCTTTCCCACTTAGATAC
>NZ_JASPFO010000001.1:2500-600000 GCF_036856015.1 Sphingomonas sp. LR55 | reverse complement strand
AGCGCTATGAACCCGCGCGTCTCCTTCTCTTCGTAAGCGATGTTGAGCGCGGTGACGATCGACGATGCGCCCTTCGTTCCGCCATACAGCGCGATGCCCAGCGCAATCACGAGGCCGAACCCCTTCTTGCCCTCCGACGTGTTGACGACCGTCGCGAGCTGGTCGCCGATCACGCGGGCGGCGTCGTCGGGAAGGACGTTGAACAGCGCGCGGATGTTCGCGACCACCGTCGCGGTGTCGGCGACCAGCCCGTAGACCAGCACCACCGATGCCAGCAGCGGGACGATCGCGGCGAACCCGTAGAACGCGGTGCCCGCCGCGATCAGACCGATATTGTCGTCGTTCCCCTCGGCCCAGGTGCGCTTGAGGACCTTCCACCATTCGCGAGCCGACATCGACCAGGGGCTAGTGGCCTGATGCTTGGGTCGTGTTTCGTACGTGCTCAGCGTCTTGCCCCTCCTCGATATTCCGGCCTAACGCCGCGCGGACGCAAACGTGCCGTCAGAGTTGCCGCAACGCCTGTGCCGGCCGCGCGCCGAGAATGGGCCATGCGCCGATCAAGCCGATCGCCATCGTCAACCCCGCACCACCCAGCAACGTAGCCAACACCGTCGCGTAGTCCGGGCGCCATTCGAAACTGAAGAGCTGCGTCACGACATACCAGGCGCCACCCAGCCCCAACAGCAATGCCAGCACCGACAGCACGATGCTGAGGAACGCGTATTCAAGCGCTTGCACCGCGAGCACCTGCCGCCGGGTCGCGCCGAGCGTCCGCAGGATCACGCCGTCATAGGTCCGTGCCTCTCGCGCCGCCGCGATCGCGCCGATCAGCACCGCCATCCCGGCAAGGATCGCCACCGACGCGGCTGCGGTGATCGCGGTCGCCATCTGCGAGACGATATCGCGAACCTGGCCGAGCACGCCGCGAACCTCGATCACCGAGACCGAGGGGAAGCGCGGCAACAATGCTCGCATGACGGGTGCTTCCTGCCCCGGCGCGAGCTCGATCGTCGCGGCAAGATTATGCGGCGCGTCCTGGATCGCGTTGGGCGAGAACACCATGACGAAATTGAAGCCGAGCGTATCCCAGCTGATCCGGCGGAACGACGCGATATGCGCAGTCCGCTCGACGCCGAGCAAGGTGTAGGTGAGCGGATCGCCGATCTTGAGGTCGAGCACCTTGGCCAGTCGCTCGTCGATCGAGACCAGCGGCGGACCCGTATAGTCACGCGGCCACCACCGACCTGCAGTCAGTTCGCTACCCTCAGGCAAGGTCGCGGAGTAGGTCAGCCCGCGTTCGCCGCGCAATGCCCATGCGCCCTCGGGCAGCGTCTTGAGATCGGCAACACGCGTGGCGCCGTAGCCGGTGATCGTTCCGCGCATGGCCGGCACGGTGCGGATGACCGGATGGATCGACACGCCCTCGATCGTCCGCCGGAACTCCGCCTCGCGGTCGGGCGGAACGTCCAGTGCGAACAGCGCCGGCGCGCGCTTGGGTACGGTGAGTGCGATGTTCGCGTCGATGCTGGTGCGGATGCCCGCGAGGAGGACGAACAGCGTTAGGCCTAGACCGAGTGCGACGACCAAAGTGCCGGTCCGCGCGCCGGGGCGGTGGAGTCCGGCAATGGCGAGGCGGAGCAACGGCTTGCGCGAGCGGGGCAGCGCGGCGGCGATCCGGCGCACGGCCCAGCCGAACCCTGCCAGTACTAACAACACGCCGGCTACCGCCGCGAGGAAACCTGCGCTGAGCCCGGGCTGGTCCGCGGTCGACAACGCGAGCGCGACGATCGCGGCGCCTGCACCAAGGACCCAGGGCAAGGTTCGGCGCAGCGGCACGGCACGATTGCCGAACACGCCGCGCAACAGGCCGGCCGCGGGAATGCTGCCCGCCTCGATTAAGGGAGGCGCGGTGAAGGCCAGCGCGATCAGCATGCCGTAAGCAGCGGCGAGCGCGAGCGGGACGAACTGGAGCGAGAAGCGCGGCGCCACCGGCAGAACGTCGCCTGCGAGCCAGACGATCAACGGCACCGTCGCCGCCCCCGCGATCAGACCAAGAACGATCCCCATCGCCGCCACGATCGCGACTTCGAGGAGGTAGATCTTGGCAATGAGGCCGGACGTCGCGCCGAGAACCTTCAACGCCGCGATGCTGCTGCGGCGGGCGGCGAGGTAGGAGGACACGCCGTTGCCGACGCCGATCCCGGCGATGACGAGTGCGGACAGCCCGACCAGCAACAGGAACTGCCCCATGCGATCGACGAAGCGCTCGGCGCCAGGCGCGGCTCGGTCACGCGTCTTGGTTTCCCAGCCGCCGGTGGGGAATGCCGCCTTGAACCGATCCACTGCGGTCGTCGGCGAGGCGCTTGGCGACAGGCGCACGCGGTACTTGCTCTCGTAAAGGCTGCCGGGCTGGACCAGACCGGTCCGCGCTATACCTGCTATCGAGACGATCGCGACGGGGCCGAGCGTGAAGCCTTCGCCCAGCCGGTCGGGTTCATTCGCGATCACGCCGGCAACGGTGAAGTCCGCGGTCCCCAGCCGTACGCGCGCCGGGCCCAACGCCTAGCCGCTGCGCCAAGGCCGGGACGATCCAGATCGTCTTGGGATCGTCGACCTTCGCGACCGATCCACCCTGTACGGCCAACGTTCCGTAGAGCGGGTAGACCGCGTCAACGCCCTTGAGCTGGACCGGCACGCTGTTGGTGCCGCGGATCGCGGTCGCCTGCATCCGCACGGTCTCGGACACCGTGCCGAACCGCGCCATCGCCGCGCGCTCGTCAGGCGTCGCGGCGCGCTGCGAGGTGCCGAACTCGACATCGCCGCCCAGGATCGCGCTACCGCGGGAAGCAAGCTCGGCGTCGATCGACTGCGTCAGGCTGCCAATCGCGGCCAAAGCGCCAACGCCTAGGAACAGGCAGGCGAGCAACAGTCGCAGCCCGCGAAAGCGAAGATCGAGTTCGCGACGGGCAAGCCGCCACGCCAGCCGCCACTCGCTCACCGTAAGCGATCCGCGAAGATCCGGCCGTCGGCGAGTTCGACGATGCGATCACAGCGCGCGGCGAGGACGGGATCGTGGGTGATGATGATCAGCGTAGCGCCGGTCGCGGCGCGGCGGTCGAAGAGGAGGTCCATGACCGAGGCGCCGGTCGCGGCGTCGAGGTTGCCGGTCGGTTCGTCGCCGAAGACGAGCGCGGGGCGCGGGCCGAGGGCGCGGGCGATCGCCACGCGCTGTTGCTCGCCGCCGGAAAGCTGCGTGGGGTAATGACCGATCCGATGCGACAGGCCGACCGCGGCGAGTTCGGCCTCCGCGCGCTCGAACGCGTCGGGCATCCCGGCCAGCTCCATCGGCACGGCGACGTTCTCGAGCGCGGTCATCGTCGGCAGCAAATGGAAGGCCTGGAGGACGATCCCGATGCGTCCACGCCGCGCGGGCCAGAGCGTCCTCGTCGAGCTTGCCGAAATCGAGCCCGGCCACCTGGACCCGTCCGCTGGTGGCGCGCTCCAGACCGGAGAGGACCGCCATTAGCGACGACTTGCCCGACCCCGAAGGCCCGAGCAGCGCGACGCTGGTGCCCTGCGCAATGTCGAGATCGATGCCCTTGAGGATCGTCGTCGCGGCAGTCGATGCGCCGAGTGTCAGCGTGACATCGCGCGCCGAAATCACCATATCGGCGGAAGCAGGTTCGGACATGGAGACCAATATCTTGGAGAAACGGATGCGACGCTGGCCTCTTTATGGGGGCGGACTGGCGCTTCTCCAAGCGGGGTTGCTGGCCGGCTGCGATCGGACACCCGAGGTCCCTGCCCCGCTGCCTACGACGAACGCGGTCTCGCCAGCTGCTGCGACCCCAGCGCCGCAGAGTCCTGAGCGACTGATCCTCGCCTTCGGAGACAGTCTGTATGCCGGCTATGGCCTCGACCGCGGGCAGAGCCTGCCCGATGCATTGCAGAACCGGTTGCGCAAGGACGGAGTCAACGCGACGCTCATCAATGCCGGCGTCTCGGGCGATACCAGCGCGGCGGGGCGGCAGCGGTTCGCGTTCGCGCTCGACAATATGAAGCGCAAACCCGACCTCGTGTTGATCGGACTCGGTGGCAACGACGTGCTGCGGCAGATTTCGCCGGCCGAGACGCGCACGAACATGACCGCGATGCTCGACGAGGCGAAGCGGCGCGGCATTCCGGTCATGCTAACGGGAATGATGGCGCCGCCTAACCTCGGACCTGAATTTTCATCGCAGTTCAACACGATATGGCCAGATCTTGCGAAGCGCTATGATACGACCCTGTATCCGTTCATTCTAGACGGCGTGATCGGCAACGCGCAGTTGATGCAGGCGGACCATGTCCATCCCAATCAAAACGGCGTGAACAAGATTGCTGCCCGTGTCGCACCGGTCGTCGAGAATGCTTTGAAAAAGGCCGAATGATCGGAAACACTTGGTGCACGGCTCTGTGTTCGGATCGCAAGCGGCTGGCGGGGCCATCGCAGCATCGTCTAGCGTCGTCGTATCGTGTGCCTCGCATTCCCCCTTTCGCAGGGGGCGCGGTTGGTGCAACGCCGACATGAGGGATACAGAGGGCTAGGACACACAGGGCGATGCAATGCAATTGAGCGGTTTGATCGCACGGCTTGGTCGACATCTCGACCTGACCGATGCGGAGCGTGACGCGATCACGCGGGCCGAGCGCGGCGAACGGCGGTTGAAGGCCGGCGACATCCTGATGGCGGAAGGTGGCGAGAGCCATGCGCTGTACGTCGTGCGCCAGGGGTGGCTACACTCCTCGACCAAGCTGATCACCGGCGGCCGGCAGATCCTGAGGTTCCATTATGCGGGCGACCTGATCGGTACGTCGAGCATGGCCTGGTCGCAGGCGGCGGCGACGCTGACCGCGATCTCGGATTGCTGGGTGATCGAATTGCCAAAGACCGAACTCGGGCTGCTGTTCCGCGCGCAACCGCGGATCGCCGGGCTGCTGTATGCGATCGCCGCGGCGGAAAACGTCGCGATGAGCGACCGGCTGACGACGATCGGACGGATGGGCGCGAGCGAGCGACTGTCGACGTTGCTGCTCGACATCATGGCGCGGTTGCGCGTGACGGCGGGCGGGATCGTCGACTCATTCGACCTGCCGCTGACACAGACCGATATCGGCGATGCGCTGGGGTTGACCAAGGTGCATGTGAACCGCACGATCCGCGCGCTGGAGAAGAGCGGCGTGATCGAGCGGACCGGGCGGCGGGTGCGGATCGTCGACGAGGCGGCGCTGGTCGCGGCGACCGGGTTCACCGATCGCTATGGCGAGATCGAGACGGCGTGGTTGCCGCCTGCGGCTTAGGGAAATTCCGATCTCCCCGCCAGGGGGAGGTGTCGCCGAAGGTGACGGAGGGTGAGGACATGGAGCAGGCGTTTCGCTTGCCTCCCCCTCCATCAGCCTGACGCCTGCCACCTCCCCCTGGCGGGGGAGGATCGTTAGTGCAGTTTTAGGTGCGGTCGACGACGAACAGGGTGACGCGGTCGTATTTGATGTCGCCGGGGTTGAAGATCGCGTCGGGGACGAACGGACGATCGATGACCTCGATATCCTTCAGACCGGCGAGCTTGAACGTGCCGAGCTTGATCTCCTTGGGCGGCTGACCGTCGCGCTCTAGCGTGATCGCATCGACGAACACGTCGTCATGCTTGGTGTAGAGGATGTGCGGTGCCAGCGTGCAGACCATCCGGTTATAGGTCGCGGTGATGCACTGGCGCAGCGCGATCGCCTGCAGCAGCAGCGCGTTTGCGTTGGACGGGGCGGACTGGTCTGGGGTCGAGGTCATGTTGTGCATCGCAGCATAAGTTAGGGGATCGGTGCCGTTAGGCCCAACGCGCTACATGCGACAAGGCCTAACTTGAAGCATAGCCGGTTTAACCCGCCTGTTCGACCCGGCCTAGCGCTTCGACCTCGTCGGTGTGGACGTCGAACCCGACCAGACGCGCGGGGCCGAAGCTGGTGGTGAGCGCGGTATCAGTGGCGTCGCGCCCCCGCGCCATCAGGATCCGCCCGATCCGCGGGCGATTGTGGCGCGCGTCGAGCGTGTGCCACGTGCCGCCGAGATACACGTCGAACCATGCAGAGAAGTCCATCGGTGCATCGACCGGCGGGATGCCAATGTCGCCGAGATACCCGGTGCAATAGCGTGCGGGGATGTTCATGCAGCGGCACAGTGTAACGGCAAGATGCGCGAAGTCGCGACAGACGCCCTGGCGTTCTTGATACACATCCCACGCGGTCTTGGTCGAGCGCGCGAAATGATAGCCGAACTCGACATGGTTATGCGTGAAGTCGACGATCGCCTGGACGCGCTGCCAGCCGGCGGGAACGTGGCCGAACAGCGACCAGGCGGTCTCCGACAGGCGATCGGTCTCGCAATAGCGGCTGCCGAGCAGGTAGATCAGGATGTCGTCGGGAAGATCCTGCACCGCATGCTGGACCGCGTCGGGGGAGACGGGATCCGGCAGACCGCTGTCCTCGATCGTGAAGTCGCAAGACAGGGTCAAACCGCCGCTCGGCACCGTGAACCGCGTGCAGACATTCCCGAAGGCGTCGAGATAATCATAGGTCGGCACGTCGGGATCGGCGGCGATCCGGTGCGGGGTCACGAAATCCTTGTTGCGCGACGGATGCACGCTGAGCATCGCCAGCATCGGGGTTTCGACGTCGGTTTCGAAACGAATGTCATAGCCAGCCCGGATCAGCATCGATGTCCCCCTTGTCGCGCCATTGGTCACGCAGTGTGTGATGATTGGTGGTGGTCGGAGGCCTCGTCCGAGTCTTCGTCGACGGTGATGTCGACCGACACGCTCATATCGAGGAAGCTGCCGGGAAAGCCGCTCCAGGTGCCGGAGACGGGCACCGCCTGGTAGATGTCGCGCGCGACGGCGACGCGGACGAGCCCGCGGTTGCCGACGATGCCGTTGGTCGGATCGAACTCGACCCAGCCCGAGCCGGGAATATAGACGCGGACCCAGGCATGCGTGTTGCCGCCCCCGGTGCGATGCTCTCGACGCGTCGGATTGTAGACATAGCCCGATACGAACCGTGCCGCGAAGCCGAGCGCGCGGACCGCCTCGATCATCAGCATCGCGTAGTCGCGGCAAGTGCCCTTGCGCTTGGCGAGCGTCTCAATCGGCGACTGCGTGCCCTTTTCGGGACGCTGGACATAGGTGAACTCTCGCTTGATCGCCGCGGTCATCTCGGACAGCATGGCGAGCGTATCGGTCTGCCCGCCCGGCGCGACGAACCGCCGTGCCCAGCTGTCGATCTCGCGGAGCGGATCATGATGCTGGCGCTCGATCGAGCGGAGCAGGTCGGGCATCTCCTCCGACGAATAGGTGAACGGATAGAAGCGCGCGTAGCGTTCGATATCGACGTTCTGGAGTTCGGCGGGGGTGTGATCGAGCCGGACGCGACTGTCGATCACGAGGTCCTTGGCGCGCTTGTCGAACGTAGCGATCGCGACCGCGTTGCCGAACACGTCGTGCAGCCAACGGACGTCGGAGGGCTCCGGAGTGATCGTGAGCTGCGTGTCGATCAGATGCTGGTCGTAGCTTTCGCGCGGCCGGACCATGATCCTGTGCTCGCCGAACGCAACCGGTTGGCGATACGAGTATTTGGTTACATGAGAGAGCGTTAGAGATGGCATCGAGGATCCACGTCGCATGAACAGCACTGCCAGCCAAACGCTGCTTGGGACCGAAGATGCCGCACCGGTCGTGGTGGTCAACCCCAAAGGCGCGTCATCGTTCCTGCTGATCGGCGATCATGCGGGAAATGCCGTACCGAAGGCGCTGGGGTCGCTGGGCCTGAGCGACGCGGAGTTGGCGCGGCACATCGGCTGGGACATCGGCATCGGCGAACTCGGCGCGCTGCTATCGGACACGCTCGACGCGGTGTTCGTCCGGCAGACCTATTCGCGGCTCGTGATCGACTGCAACCGCAGCCCGAGCCAGCCGGATCTGATCGCCGAGATCAGCGACGGAACCGTGGTGCCGGGGAATGTTGCGCTTGGTGAGGTCGATCGCGCCGCGCGGTTCGCCGAGATCCACGCGCCGTATCAGGCCGCGGTCGAGGCGGAGATCGCGCGGCGCGATGCGGCGGGGATGACGACGGTGCTGGTCGCGTTGCACAGCTTTACGCCGGCGATGAAGGGCGCGTTGCGGGATCAGGCGCGGCCCTGGCATATCGGCATCCTGCACGACGGCGGCAACACCGCGTTCGCGCATGCACTGCTCGACGTGTTGCGCGACGAGGCGGATCTAGTGGTGGGCGACAACGAACCGTACCGGATGGACCTGATCGACTATACCATCCCGCGTCATGCGTATCCGCAGCGGCGGCTTTATGCGGAGATCGAGGTTCGGCAGGATCTGCTGGGGTCGAGCGAGGGATGTGCGGCGTGGGCCGAGCGGCTGGCCCGGGTGCTGCCGGTGGCGCAGGCGCTGGTCTGACCGAGTGACCCGTCTCGTTGCGCAGGTCTTGATCTGTGTTGCATTGCGGTAACAGCGCGATGACCAAAGGCGTACATGGCAAAATTGTCACTTGATATGATGTATCATCAAATTTACCCAACGAGTTGTACAGGGACGATACCCCGACGACGATAAGGGAATTTCATGAAGACGATGCTGTTCGGCGCCACCGCCCTGGCTGCGCTCCTCGCCCCTCAGGCTCACGCCCAGACGGTCGCCACGGATACCACGACGCCCGCCCCTACTTCGGCATCGGTCGGCTCGACCAACCAGCGCGACATCATTGTCACTGCGCCGCTCCAGACCAGCGAGCGCGACGTGTTGCAGGGTACGACGGTGCTGACTGGCCAGGAACTCACGCGTCAATTGCGTCCGTCGCTCGGCGAGACGCTCGCACGCCAGCCCGGCGTTTCGGCCAGTTCGTTCGGACCCAGTGCCTCGCGTCCGATCCTGCGCGGCTTCCAGGGCGACCGCATCCGCGTGCTGACCGACGGTATCGGCTCGATCGACGTGTCGAACACATCGGTCGACCACGCGGTCATCATCGACCCGCTGCTCGCCGAGCGTATCGAAATCCTGCGCGGGCCCAGCGCGCTGCTCTACGGCACGTCGGCGGTTGGTGGCGTCGTCAACGTGATCGACACGCGCATTCCGAGGTCGGTGCCCGAGAACGGCTACCGGTTGAACGGCATCGCCAATTATGGGTCGGCGGCGAACGAGCGATCGGGCGGGCTGGCCGGCGACGTCGCCGTCGGCCAGCATCTCGTGCTACACGCCGATGGCTCGTATCTGAAGTCCGGCGATCTCCGTACCGGCGGCTACATCCTCTCGCGCGACGCCCGCGCCCAGGCGCTGGCAACCGCCGCCCAGCCGGTCGACCCGAATGAGGCCGATCCGATCGACTATGCCGCATCGGCGCAGTTGAAGGGCAAGCTTCCCAATACGCAGGCCGAGACCTGGACGGCGGGTGCTGGCGCATCGATCATCACCGACAATGGCAGCCTCGGCGTGTCGTACAGCCATTACGACAGCCTGTACGGCGTGCCCATCCGCTACGCCACGCAAGCCGGCCAAGAGCAGGAGGCACCGCGTCTCGACGTCGTCCAGAACCGCGTCGACCTGCGCGGCGAGATCGACACCGGCGGCGACGTGTTTTCGAAGATCCGTGTCCGCGTCGGCCAGGCGAGCTATCGTCACTTCGAGCTTGAAGAAGACAATTCGGTCGGCACAGCGTTCTACAACAAGGGCCTCGAAGGGCGCCTCGAAGTCGTACAGGCGAACCGTGGCGGCTGGCAGGGCGCGTCGGGCGTGCAGTTCTACAACCGGATCTTCAACGTAGTCGGCGACGAGGCTTTCCTGCCGAAGAACGAGACCAACCAGACCGGGCTCTTCACGCTTCAGCAGTATGAGTCGGGCAAGTTCCACGCCGAGGGTGGCGTGCGTTACGAGATCACTGATCTCGCCGCGCGGACGCCCGAGGACGATCTGCGCTTCTTCCGGGGGAGCCAGAGCTATCATTCGGTATCGGGCTCGCTCGGTGCGTCCTATGCGCTGACCGACAGCATCCGCGTCGGGCTGAACGGATCGCGGACCGAGCGTGCGCCGTCGGCCGAGGAGTTGTTCGCGAACGGCGCGCATGCCGGCACGCAGGCGTATGAACTCGGCAATCCCGACTTCAAGCTGGAAAAGTCCTGGGGCCTGGAGGGCACGCTGCACGCGCATGGCGACGGTTTCAGCTTCGACGCGTCGGCCTATTACAACTGGTTCTCGAACTATATCTCGGAGAACCAGGTCGCCCCCTCGGTCTGCCAGACCGCGGCCGATCCCTCGAACCGCACCGTCGACCTGCCCTGCTTCCAGTATCAGCAGGCCGATGCGCGCTATTACGGGTTCGAGGCGGATGCTTCGGTGAAGGTGGCGCAGATCGGCGGCTATGCGGTCAACGCCGACGTGCTGGGCGATTACGTCCACGCCAACATCGTCGACCAGGGTCCGGTCCCGCGCATTCCGCCGATGCGCGTGCTCGGCGGGATCGAGGCGCAGGGCGACCGGATCAACGGCCGCGTCGAGGTCGAGCACGTGTTCGACCAGAACCGCATCGCCGCGTTCGAGACGAAGACCAACGACTATACGATGGTCAACGCGTCGATCGGTCTCAGTCCGTTCGGCAAGGATTCGAAGACGACGTTGCTGCTGAGCGCGAACAATCTGTTCGACGTCAACGCGCGCCGCGCGACGAGCTTTCTGAAGGACTTCGCACCGCTCGCCGGCCGCGACTTCCGCGCGACGCTGCGCTTCGGGCTGTGAGGTGACTGGGGCCGGCGCGATGCGCTGGCCCCTAGTCGTCGATCCGTTCGAGCCCTTCGGCATAGACGCGCTGCCGGGTCGCATAGGCCGCGGCTGACATTCTAAGGCCGGCGATCGCTTCCGGCGGCAAGTCCCGCACCGCCTTGGCCGGCGCGCCGACGATCAGGCTACCGGCCGGGAACACCTTCCCCTCGGTCACCAGCGCGTTCGCACCGATCAGGCTGTTCTCGCCGATGACCGCGTTGTTGAGGATCGTCGCGCCCATCCCGACCAGCACGTTGTCGCCGATCGTGCAGCCGTGGAGGATCGCATGATGGCCGATCGTGCACCCCTCACCCACGGTCAGCGGCGCGCCGGGATCGGAGTGTAGCATCGCGCCCTCCTGGATGTTGGTCCGCGCACCGACCAGGATCGGCGTGTTGTCGGCGCGGATCACCGCGCCGAACCAAACGCTTGCGCCCTCCCCCAGTCGCGCGTCGCCGATCACGTCGGCGGAGGGTGCGACCCAGACGTCGTCGGCAAGCGTCGGTCGTCTACCCTCGATCGCGTAGAGTGGCATCAGGCGGCGTCCCTCTTCTTTGCCCGCGCGGAACGCGTGGAGCAGCGGTTCGGTATAGCCGCTCGGCTGCGTCAGGCCATCGAACACGAGTGCGCGGGCGGCCTGGAACGCTAGGCTCTCGTCCTCATGACCCGCCATCGGCCGGTACAGCGGATCGCTCGCATTCTGCGCATCGACCTTCGCCGCCATCCGTCGCAGCGCTGCATCCGCTTCGCCAGGCGTCGCGATGCCGTGGAGCAGCCAGTTCGCCATGTGCTGCGAACTGATCCGCAGCGTCGCGCGGTCCTCCATCAGGCCGATGTCGTGGATATCGGGCACCTTCGAACAGCCCACGCCCTGGTCGACCCAGCGCACGACATAGCCGAGGATGCCCTGCGCGTTGTTTTCCAGTTCCTTGCGCAGCTCGTCGGGCTGCCAGTTGTGCCCCGTCGCGATGGGGATCGTCAGCAGCGCATCGAGCGACGCGATCGGCTCGGCCTTGCGCTCCGCCTGTCGCGCGAACATGTCGACGCGGTGGTAATGCGTCGCGTGCAGCGTGGCCGCGGTCGGCGACGGCACCCAGGCGGTGTTCGCGCCAGTCATCGGATGCGTGATCTTCTGCTCGAGCATGTCCGCCATCCGGTCGGGCGCGGCCCACATGCCCTTGCCGATCTGCGCCTTTCCGCTGAGCCCGCAGGCGAGCCCGATCTGGACGTTGCGATCCTCATACGCCTTGATCCACGACGAGGCCTTCATGTCGCCCTTGCGGATCATCGGTCCCGCCCGCATCGAGGTGTGCATCTCGTCGCCGGTGCGATCGAGAAAACCGGTGTTGATGAACACAACGCGGTCCTTCACCGCGGCGATGCACGCGGCGAGGTTGGCGGAGGTGCGACGCTCCTCGTCCATCACGCCGACCTTGATCGTGTGCCGTGCTAGGTTGAGCAGGTCCTCGATCGCGTCGAACAGGCGATTGGTGAAGGCGGCTTCGTCGGGACCGTGCATCTTCGGCTTGACGATGTAGATCGAGCCCGCGCGACTGTTGCGGATGGGGCCGGTGCTCTTGAGGTCGTGCAAGCCGATCAGCGACGTGACGATGCCGTCGAGGATACCCTCGGGAGCTTCGTTGCCATCCGAGAGCAGGATCGCGGGGGTCGTCATCAGATGGCCGACGTTGCGCACGAACATCAGGCTGCGGCCGGGGAGCGTGAACGCGCTGCCGTCGGGGCCGGTGTACTGCCTGTCGGGTTCGAGAGACCGTGTGACCGTACGGCCGCCCTTGTCGAAGCTGGCGGCCAGGTCGCCCTTCATCAGGCCGAGCCAGTTGGCGTAGGCGGCGACCTTGTCCTCGGCATCGACAGCGGCGATCGAGTCCTCCAGGTCGGCGATCGTGCTGAGCGCGGATTCGAGAACCACGTCGGCGAGGTTCGCGGGGTCGTCGCGCCCGATCGGATGCTGAGAGTCGATCACCAGTTCAACGTGCAGGCCGTTGTGACGCAACAGGATATTGTCGCCTGCGTGCCCAACGAGCTGGCTCGGCTCGGCAAGCTGCGGCGTGCCACCGGTCCAGTCGGTCCACGACCCGCTAGCCAGCGGCACGGCATCGTCGAGGAATGCCTTCGCCCATGCGATCACCTGCGCGCCGCGCGCCGGGTCATAGCCCTTGCCGGACGCCGCGCCGGGGATGGCGTCGGTGCCGTAGAGCGCGTCGTACAGGCTTCCCCAGCGCGCGTTCGCGGCGTTGAGCAGGAAGCGCGCATTCAGGATCGGCACCACCAGTTGCGCGCCGGCGAGCGAGGCGACCTCCGCATCGACTTTGCTCGGCGCGACTGCGAAGGGCGCGGGCTCGTCGACCAGATAGCCGATCTCGCGCAGGAACGCCTGGTACTCCATCTGGTCGATCGGCTTGCCGGCGCGGGCTTCGTGCCACGCGTCGATCTTAGCCTGAAGGTCATCGCGGACAACGAGCAACGCGGCGTTCTCCGGCGCGAACCGGGCGTAGATATCGGACACGCCTTGCCAGAACGCGGCGGCATCGAGACCCGTCCCCGGCAACGCCTGTGTCTCGATGAAGTCCACGAGCGATGCGGCGATCTTCAGACCTGCCTTTTCGATCATCTCGGCCATGCTGCTCTCCTATGCTCTGGCGACACGATAGACGCGCGCCACCTTCGCCACTAGGCACTATAAAGCGAAAGCTGTTGATCGCCTGGAGAACGAATGGATCCCGACATCGTCCTCTTCGCCGAAGTCGTCCGCACGGCCAGCCTAAGTGCGGCGGGGCGATCGCTCGGCATCTCGCCCGCGATGGTGTCGAAACGGATCGCGCGGCTGGAAGCGCGGCTGGGCGTGCGGTTGCTCAACCGGACAACACGGCGGCTGGAGCTAACCGCGCGGGGCGCGGCGTATCACCGCGACATGGTGGAAATCCTCGCCGCGATCCGCGACGCCGAGGCGCGCGTGTCGGACCGCGCTGAGACGCCGGCGGGGCCATTGCGGGTCAGCGCGCCGACCTCGTTCGGGCGTCTGCACATCGCGCCACACCTGAAGCCGTTCCTCGACGCGCACCCTGCGATCGAACTCGACCTCGACCTGTCCGACGGTTTTGCCGACGTCATCGGCGAGCGGCTCGACCTCGCGATCCGGATCGCGCCTGTCATACCGCCGAGCCTGACCGGCTATCGTCTGGCCGACAGCCGCCGCGTTCTCTGCGCCGCACCGAGCTACGTGGCGCCACGGGACGTGGCCGATCTCACGAAACACCGCCTGCTTGCAGCAAAGGGCCAGATGCCGTGGCGGCTTACCGGACCAGAAGGCGAAGTTACGATCGACCGCCCGAGCTACGTCGCTACCAATTCCAGTGAAGTCGTGCGCGAGCTCACACTGGCCGGCGTTGGCATCGCGCTGCGCTCTCTCTGGGATGTGAGCGCTGATCTCGCGAGCGGCCGACTCGTCCGCGTCTTGCCTGAACTCGCCGGGTCTGCGGACGTCGGGATTTACGCGGTGCATGCTCGCGGTGCCGTGTCGTCGGGCACGTCCGCACTGCTTGATTACCTGCGCGGCCTCTGGTCGCCAACGCCGCCGTGGGATTCCTGAACGAGGTCGATCGTCACCGCATCGATCCGTCTCAGCATCACGACGAACTGCTCGACCTCCGCGCCTGAGAACCCGGCAAAGATCCGCCGCTCCAGATCGAGCGCCTTCGGTGCGACTGACGCATAGAGCGTGTGGCCGTCGTCCGTGAGTCGCAGCAGATGCGATCGCCGATCCTCCGGGTTCGCATGCCGTTGCATAAGCCCGCGCTCGACCAAAGCGATCGCCGCGCGGCTCACCGTGACCTTGTCCATCCGCGTCTGCTGCCCGACCTGCTGCTGCGTGATGCCGTCCGCCTCGGCGACCACCGCCACCAGCCGCCATTCCGGGATCGTCAGCCCGAACAGCGCCTCATATGTATCCGCCACTGCCTCGCTGACGAGGTTCGAGGTGATCGACAGGCGATACGGGATGAAATCGTCCAGGACGAGTGCGCGGGTGGCATCGGAGTTGGGCATATCAAAATCGTAACGATTGACACCAGTTGTTCAACCCGCCAGATTGGTAACAACGGATACCAACTGTCAGGATGTGATCATGGACCATATGGACGTAAACCCGATGGGTCTCGACGGGTTCGAGTTCGCCGAGTTCACCTCGCCCGATCCCGACCGGATGGCGGCGCAGTTCGAGCAGTTCGGCTTCGTCGCCGCCTCGACCCACCCGACCAAGGCGGTCACGCGCTACAAGCAGGGCCGCATCAACCTGCTGCTCAACCGCGAAGACGGTGGTCATGCGGCGGCATTCCGCGCGGATCATGGCCCGTCCGCAAGCGGCATGGCGTTCCGCGTCCATGACGCCAAGGCGGCGTTCGACGCGGCGCTCGCTCGCGGCGCCAAGGCGGCCGATGCCACCATGGGTGCGCTCGGCGAGGGCAGCTATGTGCTCGAAGGGATCGGCGGTTCGCTGCTATATCTGGTCGACAAGCACGGCGCGGCCGGCAGCCTGTACGACGACTGGAATGCGGTTCCGGGCGCGGCCGAGGCTGAGGCCGAGAACAATGTCGGGCTCGACCTGCTCGATCACCTCACACACAATGTGAAGCGTGGCCAGATGCGGACCTGGGCCGAGTTCTACGGCCAGATCTTCGGCTTCGAGGAGCAGAAGTATTTCGACATCAAGGGCAAGGCGACCGGGTTGTTCAGCCAGGCGATGATCGCCCCCGACCGGGCGATCCGCATCCCGCTCAACGAGAGCCAGGACGACAAGAGCCAGATCGAGGAATTCATCAAGGATTACAACGGCGAGGGCATCCAGCATCTGGCGCTGACCACCGATGACATCTTCGAGACGGTCGAGAAGCTGCGCGCCCGCGGCGTCAAGCTGCAGGACACGATCGAGACCTATTACGAACTGGTCGACAAGCGCGTGCCGAACCACGGCCATGATCTCGAACGCCTGCGCCGCAACCGTATCCTGATCGACGGCAATGTCGGCGAGGAGGGGCTGCTGCTGCAGATCTTCACCGAGAACATGTTCGGGCCGATCTTCTTCGAGATCATCCAGCGCAAGGGGAATGAGGGCTTCGGCAACGGCAATTTCCAGGCGTTGTACGAGAGCATCGAACTCGACCAGATCCGTCGCGGGGTCATAACGGTCGACGCGTAAGTTCTAAGCCCTCTCCCTCGGGGAGAGGGACAGGCGCTCAGCGCCGAGGGTGAGGGCACGCGCGACGCCGACACGTGCCCTCACCCTTCCGCCGCGCAAGTGCGCGTCTCCCTCCCTCTCCCCTGAGGGAGAGGAACAGAAAGAGTTTGAACGGCCGGCGGTTCGGGCGTTGATCGGAACAGGTGACGGAGAGGAAGCCATGACAATTCACCAGCCAATCGACGCCGCAGGCGAGACCGCCGGCCAGACCGAGTATCTGCCCGGTTTCGGCAATCACGTATCGACCGAGGCTATCCCCGGCGCGTTGCCGATCGGGCGCAATTCACCACAGCGCCCCCCTTCGGGCTCTATACGGAACAGCTCTCCGGCACCGCGTTTACCGCGCCGCGCCCCGAAAACCGCCGTAGCTGGCTCTACCGCATGCGCCCGACCGCCGAGCATCCGCCGTTCGAGCGCTACATCGGCGCCGAGCGGTTCGCGCCCGGCACCACCGACGCGCCGCTCGCACCCAACCGCCTGCGCTGGGACCCGATCGCCGCGTCCTTCCCGGGCACCGACCTGATCGACGGCATGACGACGATGCTCGCCAACCGCGATCCCGCCGATCTCGAAGGCGTGGCGCTGCATGTCTATGCCGCCAACACCGACATGACGGCGCGCGTGTTCATGGATGCGGACGGCGAACTACTGTTCGTACCGCAGGCCGGGCGGCTTAGGCTGCTAACCGAACTCGGCCGGATCGACATCGCGCCCGGCCAGATCGCGATGATCCCGCGCGGCGTCCGCTTTCGCGCAGAACTTCCCGATGGCGAAGCGTGCGGCTATGTCGCGGAGAACCATGGCGCGTTGTTCCGCCTCCCCGATCTTGGCCCCATCGGCGCCAACGGCCTCGCCAACCCGCGCGATTTCGAGACGCCGGTTGCGTGGTTCGAGGACCGCGACGAACCGGTCGAGGTCGTCCAGAAGTTCATGGGCTCGCTGTGGACCACCACGCTCGATCACTCGCCGCTCGATGTCGTCGCGTGGCACGGTAATCTCGCGCCGTGGCGCTACGATCTGTCGCGGTTCAACACGATCAACACGGTCAGCTTCGACCATCCCGATCCGTCGATCTTCACGCTGCTGACCTCGCCGAGCGACGTGCCCGGCCGCGCGAATGCCGACTTCGTGATCTTCCCGCCTCGCTGGATGGTTGCCGAGAGGACGTTTCGGCCGCCGTGGTTCCACCGCAACATCATGTCCGAGGCTATGGGGCTGATCACCGGCGCGTATGACGCGAAGGCTGAGGGGTTCGCGCCGGGCGGTATCTCACTGCACAATCTGATGTCGGGTCACGGGCCGGATCTGGCGAGCTGGCAGGGTGCGAGCGCGGCGGATTTGAAGCCACACAAGATCGATGGGACGATGGCGTTCATGCTGGAGAGCTGCTGGCCGTACAAGCCGACCGCCTATGCGCTGGAGCATTCGCAGCTCGATTACGACGCGGTCTGGTCGGATTTCCCGAAAGCGGTCCTGCCGAAGTGAGCCTGACGCTGCACGGCTATTGGCGCTCGACCACAGCCTACCGCGTCCGCATCGCGCTGGCCTTGAAGGGTATCGCGTACGAACGGGTCGCGCACGATCTCCGCACCGGCGCGCAACGCAAGGCCGAGTATCGGACGCTCAATCCCCAAGGGCTCGTTCCGGCGCTGGAGACCGACGATGTAGTCCTGACGCAGAGCCCAGCGATCCTCGAATGGATCGACGAGACCTATCCCGATCCGCCGCTGCTCCCCACCGACGCGAACGGCCGGGCGATCGTCCGTGCGATGGCCGCAACGATCGCGTGCGACATTCATCCGGTGAACAATCTTCGCATCCTGAACGCCTTGCGCTGCGAGTTCGGAGCGGACGAGGCGGCGGTGAACCGGTGGATCGCGCGCTGGATCGGCGACGGTTTCGCCGCGCTCGAGACGCAAATCGCGCGCTATGGTGACGGCTTCGCGTTCGGCGCGACACCGACGATCGCCGATTGCCACCTCGTCCCGCAGGTCTACTCCGCGGAAAGGTTTGCGGTCGACCTCTCGCCTTACCCGAAGCTTAAGGCGGCGGCAGAGAACGCCCGCGCCCTACCCGCCCTCGCCGCGGCGCACCCCGACCGGCAGCCGGACGCAGACCCTGCATGAGCGACAGCGAACGGCTGACCGCCACACCCAGTGGCATCAAGCTAGCGCCGCTCGACGCGATCGTGGACGGCAAGGCGCGGAACTTCGTGCTTCAGATGCGCGCGGGTCGCTTCCACGGATTTGTCGTGCGCAAGGGCGACGTGGTGTTCGGCTATGTCGATCGCTGCCCTCACATGGGACTTCCGCTCGCGCAGGTGCTCGACGATTATCTCACGCCGCGCGGCGACCTCATTGCCTGCAGCTGGCATTCCGCGCTGTTCGAGATCGACAGTGGCGCGTGCGTCGGCGGACCGTGCGGGGGCACGCGGCTAACGCCGTGGCCGGTCGCGGTGGTCGACGGGATGATCGTCACCGCAGGCTGACGCGGCGGGCGACTTGCGCTAAGGGAGCGCACCTCCTCACCTGCACGATGAACCGATGACCGAAACCCTCCCCATCCGCGTCGTGGCGCTGTACCGCTTCACGCCGTTCGCTGACATCGCCGCGATCCAGCCGCCGCTTGCGCTGGTGTGCTGTTCCAACGGCGTGAAGGGGACTTTGCTGCTCGCCGCCGAGGGGATCAACGGGACGATCGCTGGGTCCGAAGAGGAAATCGACGCGGTGCTCGCGCATATTCGCGCGCTGCCGGGATGCGCCGATCTCGACGTCAAGGAATCACGCGCCGAGACGATGCCGTTCCACCGAATGAAGGTCCGGCTGAAGCGTGAGATCGTGACGATGGGCGAGCCCGCGATCGATCCGCTGGAGGGCGTCGGCCATTATGTCGAGCCGGAGGACTGGAACGCACTTATCGCCGAGCCGGGGACGATCGTGATCGACACGCGCAACGACTACGAGGTCGCGGTCGGGACGTTTGCCGGCGCGGTCGATCCGCAGACGCGGACGTTCCGCGATTTTCCGGCGTGGTTTCGCGAGCATCGTGACGAACTGGTCGGGGACGGCCCGCCGCCGAAGATCGCGATGTTCTGTACCGGCGGGATACGGTGCGAGAAGTCGACCGCGTTCCTGAAGGCCGAGGGGCTGAACGAGGTGTATCACCTTAAGGGCGGCATCCTGAAGTATCTGGAGACCGTGCCCGAGGCGGAGAGCCTTTGGGAGGGGGAATGTTTCGTGTTCGATCAGCGGGTTGCGGTCGGACATGGGCTTGCGCTGGGAAGTCATGTGCTGTGCCATGCGTGCCGGATGCCGATGAGTGTGGAGGACCGTGCCTCGCCGCTGTATGTCGAGGGCGTGAGTTGCCCGGCGTGTCATGATGCGCGGGACGAGACGCAGCGCGCGGGCTATGCGGAGCGCGAGCGGCAAATGCGGTTGGCGGAGGCTCGGGGCGAGGCGCATGTCGGGGCGGTGTTGCCGAAGACTCATGGGGCGGATTGATTTGCAGGAACTTCACGAGTTTTTACCTTCCCCGGCGAAGGCCGGGGTCCAATTGGGAAACGGTGCTAACGAAGCGCAGTCTTCCGTTACTGCGACCTTTCCAATTGGGCCCCGGCCTTCGCCGGGGTGGTAGCGTAGGGACTAACAGGTCGTTGCGAAACGCGCCGCCAACGCCGCATTACCCTGCGACACTGCCAGCGAATGCACGCTGTTCCCTGCCGCATCGACGATCGCCGGATCCGCGCCGTGCTCCAGCAACATATCGATGATCGCCGTCTTGTTCACCAACGCCGCCATCATCAACGCGGTCTGGCCGACGCCATTACGCCGGTTCACGTCGGCCCCAGCATCGAGCAAAATCTGCGCGATCTCGGTATAGCCTTTGAAGCAGACGCCCATTAGCGCGGTATTGCCCCGCGCGTCCGCGGCACCGTCGACCTTCGCGCCCGCCGCGAGCAGCGCCGCGGTGGCATCCGCCTGCCCGTTATAGCTGGCGATCACGAGCGGCGTGTAGCCCTTGGCGTCGGTCACCTCGATATCGACGCCCGCCTGCAACAACGCCGGAATCATCTCGTCCCGCCCCGTCCGCGCGGCGTCGAACATCAGTTCGACCAGCCGTTCCATCGGTGGCAACGGGGGTAGCTCACGCGCGTCAGTCATCATTCGCCTCGATGATATGCGGCACGAACCGCGCGAGATTGCGCGTCACGACCGTGTCATCTTCCCGAACGCCGATGCCGGCCGCTTCGTTGCCGACCATCCACGCGCCGATCACCGGATGGCGGCCGTCGAACACGGGTGGAGGCGCATAGGCCTGGCGGATCGCACCCTCGGCGCCGTAACCTTGGTCGAGCACCGCGTGGCCGCTATCGCCGATCACCTCGACGTTGGCGCCTTCGCGCGAGAACAGCGGCTTCCGCACATATTTCGGGCCGAGGATCTTCGCGGCGGGGTCGTCATCGAAGAACGCGGGCAGCAGGTTCGGATGCTCGGGATGGCGCTCCCATAGCAGCGGCAGGATGCCCTTGTTCGACAGGATCGACTTCCAGGCCGGCTCGATCCAGCGCACGTCGGCGCGCGACAGGTTGGGCGCATAGGGCTCGCGGAGCATGAACTCCCACGGGTACAGCTTGAACGCGGCCTGCACCTCGAAGCCGTCGGTATCGACGAAGCGCCCATCGGCGGCGAGGCCGATGTCCTTCATCTCGACGAACTTCGGCTCGATCCCGACCTGCGACGCAAGATCCTCGAAGAACCGTACCGTCTGGCGATCCTCGATCGCAGACGCATCCGCCGCGAAATGGACGAAGCCGCCGCTCGGAAACAGCGCACGGAACCGCTCGCGCAGCTTGTCGAACAGGCTGTTGAACTGGTCCGTCCCCGCCGGCAGCGCACCGCTCGCGAGCAGATCTTCCAGCCACATCCATTGGAACGTCGCGCATTCGAACACCGAGGTCGGCGTGTCGGCATTATACTCGTAGAGCTTGGCCGGCCCGGTCCCGTCATAGGCGAAGTCGAACCGGCCGTAGAGCGACGGCTGACGCGTTCGCCACGTCTCGGCGACGTAGTTCCACTGCTCGCGCGGGATCGCGAGGCGTTCCATCAGTTGCTGATCGCGGACCACCTCGTCGACCAGATCGAGGCACATCGCGTGCAGCTGTTCGGCGGCGGGTTCCAGGTCGTCCTCGATCTCCGCCAGCTTGAAGCTGTAGGCAGCACCCTCGTCCCAATAGGGTTCGCCATCCGTGTCGTGATAGACGAACCCGATCGCGTCGGCCCGTTCGCGCCAGTCGCCGCGCGGGTCGACCGCGATCCGGCGCATCAGGAGTCCGACGTCTTGGAGTCGTCGCGCTGACCGATCTGCAGAGTCTGGCCGACTTGCGGCGTCTTCGGGGCGGTCAGGCGCGCGAGCACGTCGTCCGCCGATGACTGGCCGGGGCCGATCCCCGCGAGCCGCAGCTTCTCGTCGAGGTCGGCGCCGGTGCGACGGTCTTCCAACTCGCCCGCTGCCTTGATCCGCTCGCCACGGATCGCCTGGCGTTCACGAATACGCGCGAGACTGTCCGCCGCCGAGCCGAGCTTGTTGCCCGCACCCATGCTGCCCGACGCGACCGAGGCCTGCGCCTTCTGCACCGACTCGTTGACCTTCACGACCTCGACCTCGCGGCGGAGCTGCTCGATCTTACGGTCGGTCTGCGCGACCGCGGTGTGGATCTGCTCCTCGGCAGCGCGCATGTCTTCGACCTGCGGGCTTTTCAGCGCGATGTCCTGCTCGAGGTCCGCGATCCGCTGCGCGACCTGGCGCGCGAGATCCATGTTGCCCTTTTCGACCGCGATCCGAGCCGAAGCCTCGTACTTGGTCGCCTGCGCGCGGAAGCTCTCGACCTCGGTTTCGAGGATGCGGCGGCGCGCTACCAGCCCCGCGAGGTCGTCGCGCGCCTTGCCCTGCGCCTTGTCGGCATCGCGAATTTCCTGGTCGAGGATACGCAGCGCGTTCGCATCGACGACCGCCGCGCCCGCTTCGTGCGCGCCGGCACGACCGAGGGTGAAAAGCTTGCTCCAGATGGCCATGCCAGTCTCTCCGTTTGTATCTAAATCAGGCGATGATGTCAGGCGGCGGGGATCTGCGCGTGGCGCAAATCGGTGGCCGCATCGATCGCATTCTCGGCAAGCGTTCGCAGTTCGATGATCACGGTATCGAGCGGGCTCGACGTCGCGAGCTCGCCGAACAGCTCGTAATAGTCGCGGCCCTCGACGGTGCCGATCCCGAAGTTCGACAGCGGCACCAGCTTCTGCGACTTCAGCAGGAAGGTGTTGAACGCCAGCTGGTCCTCCTGCTCGTCGCACGGCCACAGCAAAGTGGAGCACGCAATCTGCGCTTCGCTGACGTTGACGAACAGTTCGAGGTCGCCGTGATGGTGCATCGTCACCAGCAATACCGGGTCCGCGCCTTCCAGGATCCGTGCGGAAAACTCGCCGGCTTTCGCAGGCTCGGACGTGTCGAGCGCCGCCTTCAGGCTGCGGACGGTCCAGATGTCGGTCAATGCAAGAACTCCCGTGCTTGTCGCTCGACCGCACACATAGGCTTTTCGCCAGCGCCTGCCACCCTCCCCACTTCCGTCATCCTGACGAAAGTCAGGACCCAGGGTCACGGAGGGCGGCGCTGTTGGCTCTGGGTCCTGACTTTTGTCAGGATGACGGGGGTTGCGCTTTGCGAGCCCGCCCGCTTTGGCCTAAGAGGCACGCCAACCACAGAGACGCGAGGATTGCATGTTCGATCGCCTGTTCGGCCGCAAGCCAGCGCTTGACGGCAACGCCCTGCCCGTCGTCCGCAACGTCACGCTAGGGCGGACGGTAACGGTCGATCCGCTGGCGTGGCGCCGGTTCGGCTCGGAGCTGCTGTTTCCGTTCGACCGCGATACGCTGGTGATCGTTGCGCAGGGGCTGATCGACCTTAACGAAGGCGGCTTCGTCCACCGGTTCTACACCGACGACGACATCATGTTCCAGGCGGTGTCGAACGACCGCGACGGGCAGGACGTTACTGACGTCACGCTGTTCGCGCCGTGGGACAGCAGCTACCCGTCGTCCGCCGCCGAGCGCCCAGCCTGGAAGAGCCGCCTCAAGGCACGCACCTTCACTGCCGAAGGGCTGCCCGAATACAGCCGCGCATGGTTCGGCCCCGAAGCGAGCGAGCAGGAGCCCGTGACGTTCTGGGAGGAACTCCACGACGACCGTGACGGGATCGTCGATCGCCGGATCTTCCAGACCTGCATGTTGTTCAGCCGCGACCTGCCGGGCGACGACGGCCGCGAATTGCTGCTCGCGATCGACATGGAGACCGAGTCCGGCGACGTCTCGTTCGATATCATGCTGGGCGTGGCACTGGAACTCGGCGAGTTCAGGGCCTAGCGTCGCGCGCAGACGGCTCCGGGGAAATGCCATGATCGACCAATACAGCTTCGGCGCCAGCGCGCTCGCCTTCCTGATCGCGTTCGTTGCGGCGGGGGCGTTCACGATACTGTTCAAGATCGTCTATCAGGTCGCGACGCCGTATCACGAGAAGTCGCTGATCCGCGAAGGTAATACCGCCGCGGCGATCACGCTCGGCGCGGCGCTGCTCGGCTATGTCCTGCCGCTGGCCTCCGCGCTGACGCATACGGTTTCGCTAGTCGAGTTCGCGGTTTGGGCGTTGCTTGCGGGCGTGATCCAGATCGTGACGTTCCTAGTGGTTCAGCATTTCGTGATGCGCGACTTCAACGACCGGATCGTGCGCGGCGAAATCGCGGCGGCGACCTATATGGCAAGCATCTCGCTGTGCGTCGGCATCCTCAACGCCGCCTGCATGACGAACTGAGGGGCATAGCGATGAAGCGTTCCAGATCGATCGTCCTCACCAGCCTGATCGCAGGCTCGGGCATCTCGCTGACCGCGTGCGACGGCGATGTCGGCGGCAAGCCCGTCGAGGCGCAGAGCTATGCGTCGGTGCAGGAGTGCCGCGCGGCGGGTGCCTTGTCGGCGGTCCAGTGCGACACCGCGTTCGAGCAGGCCAAGGCCGATGCGGCGAAGACCGCGCCTCGGTTTGAGGACAAGCAGACCTGCGAGGAGCAATACGGCGCCGCGCAGTGCGAGCCGCGCAACAACGGTAGCGGCGGCAGCTTCTTCACGCCGTTGCTGACCGGATTCCTCGTCGGGCAGGCGCTTAACGGCGGCTTCGGCAACCGCGGCGCGCCGATGTACCGGGATCGTGACGGCAATTATTATGGCGGCGCCGGCGGGCGTATCAACCGCGACTATGTCACGGGCCGCACCCGCGTAGGCTCTGATGCCTTCACGCCAACCACCGCCAGAGCCCCTGCCCGCGTTCAGTCGCGCAGTTCGGTGATCTCGCGCGGCGGTTTCGGTGGCGGGTTCGGCGGACGCAGCTTCGGCGGCTGATCCGCCTATAGCGAACCGGTCTTCCGATCAGGGGGAGAGATACGATGCATGTTCCAGCGGGCTTTGCCGTCGTCACGCCGTATATCTTCGTCGACGGCGCCAACGAGTATATCGACTTCCTCACAGCCGCGTTCGGCGCGCGCGAGATGGGCCGGAGCAGCGATCCGACCGGCCGGATCGCCAATTGCCAGATGCTGTTCGACACCTCGGCGATCATGCTGAGCGAAGCGTCCGACCAATTCCCGGCGAGTTCGGTATCGCTGTACCTCTACGTCGCCGATGCGGATGCCGCGATGGCACGGGCGATCGCGGCGGGCGGAGAAAGCATCATGCCGGTCTCCGACATGCCGTATGGCGACCGACAGGGCGGCATCCGCGATCCGCGCGGGATACTCTGGTGGATGTCACAACGGATGACCGACGCGCCCTATTTCTAAGCGACTAGGCGGCCCGCGGCACTCGTAGCATTGCCAGCGCAGCCACGCCCATCACCCCCGCGGCGATCAGCATCGCCCACACTGCGTCGCCGGGGAAGAACGTCCGCACGACCTGCCCCATCACCGACGACACGATCAGCTGCGGCAACACGATGAAGATGTTGAACAACCCCATGTACACGCCGAGCTTCGCCTGCGGCAGCGCGTTGGACAGGATCGCATAGGGCATCGTCAGGATCGACGACCACGCGATCCCGATCAGGACCATCGATCCGATCAGCAGATACTGGTCGCGCACCACAAGGAATGACGCAAACCCGGCTGCACCGCTGAGCAGCCCGAGGATATGGGCATTCCGGCGGCCGATCCGCGCCGCGAGCGATGGCATCACGAACGCCCACAAAGTGGCGACGCCGTTATACACCGCGAACAGCACGCCGACCCAGTTCGCGCCCTCGTTATACGCCGCACTGGTCGTGTCGGTCGTGCCGAACACATGCTGAGTGACGATCGGCGTGGTGTAGATCCACATGATAAACAGCGCCGACCAGGTGAAGAACTGGACGAGTGCTAGCTGCTTCATCGTTTGCGGCATGGTGCCAAGATCGCCGACGATCTGACTGAGAACGTTGGACTCCCTACCCGATCGGACCAGCGCTGCGCTGGCCAGCAACGCAGCGCCAAACGCGATTAGCCCGCCGCCTAGCAGGTAGACCGGCTTGTCGAGCCCGAACCGCGCCACCGCGGCGATGACGATTGCCCCAAGTGCGATCCACACCGGCGCGAGCTTTGCGCTCGACCGTACGTGCGTGTCGCGCGGTGCAACCTCACCCTCGTCCTCGAACGCTGCCATCTCTGCCGGCGAATATTCGCTGGTTGTCAGCACGGTCCACAGCACCGCGAAGAACAACGCGAGCGCGCCGATGTAGAAGCCGTATTGCACCGAGGGCGGAATGCCGCCCGCGGGCGCGGTGTTGGCGACCTGGAACACGTCGGTGAGGATGATCGGCGCGAGGCTGCCGATCACCGCGCCAGCACCGATGAACCCGGTCTGGAACGCGAACCCCGCGGTCCGCTGGCGGCTGCCGAGCATGTCGCCGACGAACGCGCGGAACGGCTCCATCGCGACGTTGAGCGATCCGTCGAGCATCCACAGCAGCACCGCGGCGACCCACAGCACCGGCGCGTTGGGCATCGCCATCAGCGCGATCGTGGCCAGCATCGCCCCGGCGAGGAAATACGGCCGCCGGCGGCCGAGCTTGCCCCAGGTCCGGTCGCTGTAATGCCCGATCACCGGCTGGACCAGCAGCCCGGTCAACGGCGCGGCGATCCACAGAAAGGCGAGATCATCGACGCTGGTCCCCAGCGACTGGAAGATCCGGCTGACGTTCGCGTTCTGCAGTGCGAAGCCGATCTGGATCCCGAAAACCCGAACGATATGTTCCACAGCCCCCAGAACCCCTGGGCCGGCTTCTCCCTACGTGACAGCATTCAGCGTCCTTCGCCCGACGAACGCCGGATCACGAGTTGGGTGGGCAGCATCATGCTCTCGACCGGGCGATTGCCGATCCGCGCGAGCAGCATCTCGACGAGCCGCCGCCCGGCCAGACCGCTATCCTGCGCTATCGTCGTAAGTGGTGGGTTGGCGAGGCTGGCCGCGGGGATGTCGTCGAACCCGACGATCGCGACATCGTACGGCACGGCGATCCCCGCCCCTGCCAGCACGCGCATCGCCGCCAGTGCGATCAGATCGCTCGCGGCGACGATCGCGTCGAACTGAACGCCGCGCTGGAGCAGTTCGTGCGTGGCCCTGGTCGCGTCCTCCTCGGTCGAGATCGATTCGACCTGGAGTCGCGGATCGACCGTCAGGCCTTGCTCACCGAGCGCTGCGACATAGCCGCGATACCGATCGTGGAACTCGGGATAATGATCGGTCGCACTACCGAGAAACGCGATCCGCTTACGCCCCCGTTCGAGCAAATGCCGCGCCGCCGCCGTGCCGCCTGCGATATTGTCACAACCGATCGTCAGACCAGGCTGGCCTGGCTGGACCGAGCCCCAGCGAATGAAGTGCGTCCCCTGCGCGACCAGCATCTCGAGCCGCGCGCGATAATCGGCATAATCGCCATATCCCAGCAGGATCAGCCCGTCGGCGCGGTGGCTGTCCTCGTAATCGGTGTGCCAGTCGCTGGAGAATTGCTGGAACGATACGAGCAGATCGTAACCGTGCGACGCGCACGCCGCCATCATCGCGCCGAGCATGCCGAGGAAGAACGGATTGACCACCGTCTCGTCGGGTGTCGGATCGCGGAACAGCAGCAGCGCGATCGTCTTGGTCGTGCCGTTGCGCAGGTTGGAGGCGCTACGATCGACGGTGTAGTTGAGCTGTCGCGCGATCGCCTCGATCCGTTGCCGCGTCGCGAGATTGACCGTCGGGCTGCCGCGCAGCGCTCGCGAGACCGTCGGTTGCGACACGCCCGCCAGTTGCGCGATGTCGAACGAAGTCGGCTTTCCCGTGAGCTTGCCCATAGGCTTGGCGGCGGCAGTCACGACGATCGGGTCCTCCAGCATCCTCACGGTTCCACACGCGCCTTGCTGGCGGGGTGACCGTGATCGAGCATCACTCGAGAATGCGGGGCGCGTCAACGAACGGCGCGGCGGCACCGTGACAATCGTGCCACAGAATCAAGCCGCTACCGCTACCATGCCGCTGAATACGTATGCGCAGGCCATGCGGGGTCCGCCATCCCGGCTCTGCGCCGGGATGGCGGTCACGCGATTAGCGGCGCGTTGGCATCAACGGTCCGCCGATCTCCGTTGCGGAGATGAACGCCGGGCGCGCGCGCAGGCGATCGAGATAGGCGGCGACTTCGGGATGCTCCTTCAGCAAGCCCGTGCTCTCCGCGATCGCCAGCATGTAGCACATCTGGATATCGGCCAGCATGAGCTGCTCGCCCATCAGATACGGGCCATCGCCAACGCCTGCAGCGATATAGTCGAGCGTCTTGGTCACCTCGGGGCCGGTGAACTTGGTCAGGCCTTCGGGCAGTCCGCCCATCCGTTTGCCGAACATCGTCATCATGATCGGCAACGCGGCCGAGCTTTCGACATATTGCAGCCACTCGTCGTGGATCGCGGCGGCATCGCTGTCGACCGGCGGCGAAAAGCGGCGGTCGCCGTAGCGTTCGTCGATGTATGACAGGATCGGCGCGCTTTCGGCGAGTGTCAGTGCGTCGTCGACGAGGACCGGCGCTTTGCCGAGCGGATGGATTGCCTTCAGCTCGGGCGGCGCGCGGAAGTTCTCGTCACGCTCGTATTTGGCGAGGTCGTATTCGATGCCGAGTTCCTCGAGCAGCCAGAGGACGCGGATCGAACGCGAGTAGTTGAGGTGGTGGAGGGTTAACATGAGCGTCCTTCGTCAGGGAATGTGCTGCACTGCGGAACGGCTGGGCGGTGTCGAAGGTTTCGTCGACCATGGCTCCGGAATTCTCCGGCAACGGAGAGACTTATGACGAAGCTGACCTGCGACGTGGCGATCATCGGCGCCGGGACCGCGGGCCTTGCCGCCGAGCGCAGTGCGCGTCGCAATGATGCGAAGACGCTGCTGATCGACGAGGGCTTTGGCGGTACGACCTGTACGAGCGTGGGATGTATGCCTTCCAAGCTGTTGATCGCGGCGGGGAATGCGATGCACGCGGTCGAGCAGGCTTCGGTGTTCGGGGTCGAGGCGTCGGGCAAGGTCGACGGCGTCGCGGTGATGGCGCGGGTTCGCGAGGAACGCGACGCGTTCGTCGCCGGGGTCGAGGCTTCAATCGACAAACTGCCCGACGACGTGAAGATCGAGGCGCGTGCGAAATTCGCCGGCGCGACGGTCCTGTCGCTCAGCGATGGTCGCGAGGTTCATGCAAAGGCGGTGGTGATCGCGACCGGATCGAGCCCGATGATCCCCGCAATGTTCGACGCGGTGCGCGACCGGGTTTTGACCAACGAAAGCATCTTCGAACTGAACGATCTGCCCAAGTCGCTTGGTGTAGTCGGTGCGGGTGCGTTGGGGCTCGAACTGGCGCAGGCAATGGCGCGGCTCGGCGTCGAGACGATGGTGTTCGATACGGGTGACACGATCGGCGGGCTGAAGGACCCCCATGTCGGTGAAGCCTATCACGCGATCCTGTCGCGCGAGATGCCGATCCTGCTCGGTGTCGAGCTCGAGGTGACGCCCGAGGATGATGGCGTCATGCTGTCGTGGAGTGGGCCGGCTTCCGGCAAGCAGCGCTTCGATTATCTGCTGGTCGCGACCGGGCGACCGCCGCGCATCAAGGGTATCGGGCTCGAGACGACCGGCCTCACGCTCGATGAGCATGGCATGCCGGAGTATAATTGTGAGACGATGCAGTGCGGCACCGCGCCGATCTTCATCGCGGGCGATGCGGATCATGACCGGGCGGTGCTGCACGAGGCGTCGGCAGAAGGCACGATCGCGGGGCGGAATGCGGCGAGCTATCCCGAGGTGACGCCGGGGAAGCGAACGGTGCCGTTCGCGATAACCTTCACGCATCCTAACGTCGCGGTGATCGGCAAGATCGCCAAGGATGATGATGCGGACAGCGTTATCGGCACTGCGTCGTATGACGATCAGGGCCGCGCCAAGGTCGAAGCATGCAATGCGGGGCTGGTGCGGTTTTATGCCGACCGCCGTGATGGGCGGCTGACCGGCGCGACGATGGCGGGGCCAGCGGTCGAGCATAGCGCGCATCTGATCGCATGGGCGATCCAGAGCGGCTGGACCGCGACCGAGGTGCTCGATCTGCCCTTCTATCATCCGACGTTCGAGGAGGGGATGAAAGGCGCGCTCCGCTCGATTTGTAGCGAGGTGCACGCGCCGACCCCGCCGGATCGCGATGACGGGTTTACGCCGGGGACCTGAGGCTCACTTCTGATCCTCCGTAAGGGGGAGGTGGCTGGCCCTTGCCAGACGGAGGGGGAGGTAGGCGCCACCTTCGTTCCGTGTCCTCCCCCTCCGCCACCTTCGGTGCCACCTCCCCCTGGCGGGGGAGGATCGTTAGATCTGAGCTACTCCTCCAAGTCCAGATACGCGACCACGTCGTTTTCCGTCGCCAGATACAGCCCCGCCTGGACATCTTCCTCCTGTTGCGCGGCGATCGCCAGCGCCTCGCCCAGCGGCCCATAGAACAGCGTAGTCGCGGCCCCGCCCTCGCCGCTGTCGTCGAGATGATACAGCCGAACCGACACGCCGGAAGAAATCGTCCGCATTACAATACCCTACCCAAAGCTTCATGACCGAGAATTCACGGAACCAAATGCGAAGCAGCGCAACTTTGCCGCGCTTCACCCGTTAGGCCAACATATACAGGGGTTTATATGCATCAGGATGAAGGTTTTCCGGTATCGCGCCGTGGCGTGATCGCCGGCGGTGTCGCGTCTGCCACGTTGGCAGCGACACCCGTGGCACAGGCCCAGACCCAGGGTACCGCGCAGTCGGCTCCGCCGACCATGCCGGTGACGCTGAAGGTCAACGGCCGCACCACTAAGCTCAACGTCGACACGCGCATCACGTTGCTCGACGCGCTGCGTGAGAGTTTGAAGCTCACCGGCACCAAGAAGGGTTGCGATCACGGTCAGTGCGGCGCGTGCACCGTGATCGTCGAGGGTCGCCGGATCAACAGCTGCCTGACGCTTGCGGTCATGCACGAAGGCGAGGAGATCACGACGATCGAAGGCCTCGGCACGCCCGAGAAGCTGCATGCGATGCAGGCGGCATTCGTCAAGCATGACGGCTATCAGTGCGGCTATTGCACCCCGGGCCAGATCTGTTCGGCAGTCGCTACGCTCGGCGAGATCAAGGCCGGGATCCCTAGCCACGTTACCGGCGACATCGCCGCGCAGCCTGCGGTTACCACCGACGAACTGCGCGAGCGGATGAGCGGCAACATCTGCCGCTGCGGTGCCTATGCGAACATCATCGACGCGATCCACGACGTCGCGGGTACGGAGCGCAGCGCATGAAGGCCTTCACCTACGAGCGCGCCACCTCGGCGAAGGAAGCCGCCAGCGCCGCAGTCCGCACGCCGGGCGCGAAGTTCATTGCGGGCGGCACCAACTTGCTCGACCTGATGAAGCTCCAGATCGAGACGCCGCAGCATCTGATCGACGTCAATGGCCTCGGCCTCGACAAGATCACGCCGACCTCCGAGGGCGGTCTCCGTATCGGCGCGCTCGTCCGTAACACTGACCTCGCCGCCGACGCGCGCGTCCGGAAGGACTACGGCGTGCTCAGCCGCGCGCTGGTGTCCGGCGCATCGGGTCAGCTCCGCAACAAGGCGACCACCGCGGGCAACCTGCTTCAGCGCACGCGGTGCCCGTATTTCTACGATACCACCAAGCCCTGCAACAAGCGTCAGCCCGGCAGTGGGTGTGCCGCGATCGGCGGGTTCAACCGCAACCTCGCCGTGATGGGCACGAGCGATGCCTGCATCGCGACGCACCCGAGCGACATGGCGGTTGCGATGCGCGTACTGGATGCGACGGTCGAAACGGTGAATGCCACCGGCCAGACGCGGACGATTCCGATCGCGGACTTCCACCGCCTCCCCGGTGCTACGCCGAACATCGAGACGTCGCTTGCGCCGGGTGAGTTGATCACTGCGGTCACGTTGCCCAAGCCCATCGGCGGAACGCACATCTACCAGAAGGTGCGCGACCGTGCGTCCTACGCGTTCGCGCTGATCTCGGTTGCCGCCGTGATCCAGCCGGGTGGCCATGGGCGTCTTGCGTTCGGTGGTCTTGCGCACAAGCCGTGGCGCGTCGAAGCTGCCGAGGCGCAGATACCCAATGGCGCCAAGGCGACCGCGTCGGCCGTCCTCGCCGGCGCCCGCACCACATCACAGAACGCGTTCAAGCTGCCGTTGGTCGAACGCACCATCGGCGCCGTGTTCGAAGAAGCGAAGGCCTGATCGCCATGAAGTTCGATACCCCCGCCACGGCGAACCCGACCGACCGCATGAAGGTGCTCGGCCAGCCGCTCGACCGCATCGACGGCAAGCTGAAGACCACCGGCACTGCGCATTATGCCTATGAGCGCAACGACGCCGCGCCCAATGCGGCCTATGGCTACATCCTTGGCGCGGCGATCGCCAAGGGCCGGATCGAGAGCATCGACACGGCTGATGCGAAGGCCGCGCCGGGCGTGCTCGCGGTCGTCACTTATGAGAACGCCGGCAAGCTCGGCAAGGCAAAGAACCACACGGCACGGATGCTTGCCGGGCCAGAGGTCCAGCATTACGATCAGGCCGTCGCGGTCGTCGTCGCCGAGACGTTCGAGCAGGCGCGTGCGGCCACCAAGCTGCTCCGCGTCAACTACGCACGGGCCGCCGGCAAGTTCGATCTCGCCGCATCGCAAGCGTCGGCCACCAAGCCCAAGAGCGGCAACCCCGACACCGCCGTCGGCGATTTCGCGGGCGCGTTCGCCAAGGCGGCGGTCAAGGTCGACGAGCGCTACACCACGCCCGACCAGAGCCACATGATGATGGAGCCGCACTCCACCACTGCGGCGTGGAAGGACGGCAAGCTCACGCTCTGGACCTCGAACCAGATGATCGCCTGGGCGGTCGGCGACATGAGCGAGACGCTGCTGCTGCCCAAGGAAAGCATCCATGTGATGTCGCCCTATGTCGGCGGCGGGTTCGGGTCGAAGCTCTGGGTCCGCAGCGATGCGGTGATGGCCGCGCTCGGGTCGCGTGCGATCGGCGGACGTCCGGTGAAGCTCGCGCTCGCCCGCCCGCAGGTGATGAACAACACGACGCATCGCCCCGCGACGATCCAGCGCCTCCGCATCGGTGCGCAGAAGGACGGCAAGATCACCGCGATCGCGCACGAAAGCTGGTCGGGCGACCTGCCGGGCGGTGGTCCCGAGACCGCGCCGAACGCGACGCGTCTGCTCTATGCCGGCGCCAACCGGATGACCGCGACGCGTCTTGCCGTGCTCGACCTTCCCGAAGGCAACGCGATGCGTGCGCCGGGCGAGGCGGTCGGCCTGCTCGCGCTCGAAGCGGCGATGGACGAGCTGGCCGAGAAGCTGAAGATGGACCCGGTCAAGTTGCGGATCATCAATGATACGCAGGTCGATCCGGAAAAGCCGGCGCGTCAGTTCTCGCAGCGCGATCTGGTCGGCTGCCTGAAGACCGGCGCCGAACGCTTTGGCTGGAACAAGCGCAACCCCGTCCCCGGTCAGGTCCGCGACGGCCGCTGGCTGGTCGGCATGGGCATGGCGTCGGCGTTCCGCGACAACGTCACTATGAAGTCGGGCGCGCGCGTCGGGATCGACAAGAAGGGCGTCGTCACCGTTGCCACCGACATGACCGACATCGGCACCGGCAGCTACACGATCATCGGCCAGACGGTTGCCGAGATGATGGGCGTACCGATGGACAAGGTCGTCGTCCTGCTCGGCGACAGCAGCTTCCCGGCCTCGTCGGGCTCGGGCGGCCAGTGGGGCGGCAACAGCTCGACCGCGGGCGTGTATGCCGCGTGCATGGCGCTGCGTGACTCGGTTGCACGGAAACTCGGGTTCAACTCGACCGACGTCGTGTTCGAGGACGGCAAGGTGAAGTCGGGCAACCGCAGCGTCTCGCTCGCCGAGGCGGCTGGCGATGCCGGCCTCTCCGCCGAGGATCTCGATCGAGTTCGGCGATCTGACCAAGACCTATGCGCAGGCCACGTTCGGCGCGCATTTCGTCGAGGTCGGCGTCGACTCGGCGACCTGTGAAATCCGCGTCCGCCGGATGAGCGGCGCGTTCGCGGCGGGTCGTATCCTCAACCCGAAATCGGCCCGCAGCCAGGTGATCGGTGCGATGACGATGGGCGTCGGTGCGGCGCTGATGGAGGACGCGATCGTCGACACGCGGTTCGGCTATTTCGTCAACCATGACCTCGCCGAATATCATGTGCCGGCGCATGCCGACATTCCGATGCAGGACGTGTTCTTCATGGACGAACTCGACGAAAAGTCCTCGCCGATGAAGGCCAAGGGCATCGGCGAGCTCGGCCTATGCGGCGTCGGCGCGGCGATCGCCAACGCGGTCTACAATGCGTGCGGTGTCCGCATCCGCGAATACCCGCTGACGCTCGACAAGGTCATCGGCAAGATGGCCTGATACCCTGCCCTCCATCCCGCCGCATCGTAGGCTGGGGTGGAGGGCAAAACCGGGTCTGGCGTGGGCGAATGGGTTGCGCTAGGAAACTGGCATGACCGTACCCGCTATTCTAAAAACCTGCGCCTGCCCGTCATCGGCTCGCCGCTGTTCATAATTTCCGGCCCCGAGTTGGTGATCGCGCAGTGCAAGGCAGGCATCGTCGGCTCGTTCCCCGCGCTCAATGCGCGCCCGCAGGCTATGCTCGACGAGTGGCTGCACCGGATCACCGAGGAACTCAGCGCGCATAACCGCGCTAATCCCGATCGCCCGGCGGCACCGTTCGCGGTCAACCAGATCGTCCACAAATCCAACGACCGGCTCGAGAGCGATCTCGAGACGTGCGCCAAGTGGCAGGTGCCGATCGTAATTACCTCGCTCGGCGCACGCGAGGACCTGAACACCGCGGTACACGGCTGGGGCGGCATCACGCTGCACGACGTGATCGACGACCGGTTCGCGCGGAAGGCTATCGAGAAGGGCGCCGACGGTCTTATCGCGGTCGCAGCCGGGGCCGGTGGTCATGCCGGTCGCCTATCGCCGTTCGCGATCATCCAGGAAATCCGCCAGTGGTTCGATGGTCCGCTCGCGCTGTCGGGTTCGATCGCAACCGGCGACGCGGTGCTCGCGGCGCAGGCGATGGGCGCGGACTTCGGGTATATCGGTTCGCCGTTCATCGCGACGACCGAGGCGAACGCGGACGCAGCGTACAAGGACGGCATCGTCGCGGGCAAGGCCGCCGACATCGTCTACTCGAACCTGTTCACCGGCGTGCACGGCAACTACCTCCGTGCGTCGATCGAGGCGGCGGGGATGGACCCCGACAATCTTCCCGAGGGTGATCTCAAAACGATGGACTTCGGCGGCGGCAACGGGTCGAAGCCCAAGGCGTGGCGCGACATCTGGGGTTCGGGCCAGGGCATCGGCGCGGTGAGCAAGGTCGAAAGCGTCGCCGATCGCGTCGACCGGCTGGAGCGCGAGTATCGCGCGGCGCGGACGCGATTGGCGCTCTGACCGCTCCATCCCAAGCCCTGCTGGGCCTCGTTCGTAAGCCAGTGCCCCCCGCCTCTGCATGTGAAGGCGCGATGCAGCGAATTGACTTAGCCTCCTCGGCTCGAGGCGTATCCGTACTAATCGGTCGGATCGTGACTGCGGCCGGGTAAGCCCTAGAATGATGCCCGTGCGAGCATGCGCTGTATCGACAAGGCGGGGCTGGTGACATCGAGGTCGATCTGGTCCAGTCCCCGATCAAGCCGGCCGACCCGGCGATGCAGATCGGCGCTGGCCTCGATCAGCGTCCGCGCCCGCGTCGGCAGGACGTCGAGCAGGCTCTGGTCGGTCACCGGTGCATCGCCAAGCCGTCGTGCGGGATCGAGCGCATCGCGAGGGTGTAACTCGCCCGACTCGATCGCTCGCTGCGTCAACAACCAGGCAATCACGTGCATCAATCGCGTCGTCACTTTCAGCGACTCGCAACTGAAGCTCACGCGGATCATCGGATCGAGCGTATCCCGGTCCGTGCGCCCTACCTCATCGAAATAGGTGCGTGCCTCATCGGCCAACACCATCGCTTCGCTATACAGCGCATCGACCAGTCGCCGATGCAAAGGCGATTCCTGCAGACCATTCATCGAGGTGCGATGCCATAGGCACCCCGCCCCGCCCAGTGTGATGACCAGTGATCCAACCGGCGGTTTGTACGAAACGTACCAAAACGATGCACCTTGGACACAGACGGTGATCAGTGCGTCCTGATGCTCGTCATCACCGCCGCTTAGGCGATGATATCGGGAACGAGTATGTCCTCGCACGCGGCGATCTCATCGCGCAGCCTGAGCTTCCGCTTCTTCAGTCGTGCAATCTGCAACTGGTCCGGGACCGGCAGCAGGATCAGGGCGGCGATTGCATCGTCGAGGTCGCGGTGCTCGATCCGCATCCCGTCGAGCCGAACCCGAATCTGCGCCTCGTCCACGCCGTCTCTAAGATACATGCCGATCCTCCGTCGCCCGAGTCCTTAGCAAATGCGGACGCGCTGGCGAGCGCTAAAGCGTCGCGAGGATCGCGTCGGGCGCAAGCGCGTCATGCAACGAAACTTCGCGTAAATCGACACGACCGACAATGGGTCTTGATCTTACCACCCAGAAACGGGTCATCGCCTGAACCGGTCGCCCAATCGATTTGGTCCATTTTCGATGAAGACATTATCGTGACATGGTGGTTTACTCAGTACCCAAACCTAATGCAGGAGGTACTTCACTGTGCAGACGACGCATCAGACAGCCCTGGAAACCAAGCACGCCGTGCTCGATCAGCGAATCGCCGCCGAAACGCACCGACCCTTGCCCGACGCTGCTATCCTCGCGAGCCTGAAGAAGCAGAAACTGCGGCTCAAGGAAGAGATCGTCAGCCTGTAATGGTCTGAACCACACCTATCCTGCGATCGCTCTTCAGGCAGGGATTTGAGGAGCGATCGTCACGGTCAAACGCATCCGGTGCCGCTACACGAGGGCATCACTGGACATCAAAGCTCACGAAGACGATTTGACAGTTCCACTAGTTGGTTTGCGCGCCTTTTTAGGATCGATCGGCTTATCGAGCGCGATCCCCATCCGTCCGGCCATGCTCCAGGCGACCTTGCCGACGATCTCACCGATCCCGCGCAAATTCAGCCAGACTCGCGTGCCAACGTCGGCCGGCCTGTCCAGCTCGATCATCAGCCCTCCCTCGGACAGATTGCGGACGCGAACCTCGTGTACGATGCGCTCGTCACCAAGTTGGCATTGCGCGACCAGCAAGAGACTGTCGCGCGCCACTGCCCGCTTTCCGGAACCCGAATCTCCCGACGGTGCATCGTGCACCACGCCGTCCGAAGATCGATCCGTGGCTGTCGTACGATCGAAGCTGTCCATCATTGTCTCGCACCGTCGAGGCCCAGTGGCCGAAGCCACGTTCACGTATAGGCCGAAAACCCGCCGAAATACTTAACGGCGGGCGCCGGCCGATCGCGACTCTAGCTCAGGCTCGATCGAGGGGATATCCCGAATCAATCTTCGCGCGAGACCTTCTCGTTGCGCTCATGCCGCTCCTGCGCCTCGACCGTCATCGTCGCGATCGGTCGTGCCTCAAGCCGGGCCAGGCTGATCGGCTCGCCGGTGACTTCGCAATAGCCATATTCGCCCTCGTCGATCCGGCGAATCGCCGCCTCGATCTTCGAGACGAGCTTGCGCTGCCGGTCCCGCGTGCGGAGTTCGATCGACCAGTCGGTTTCGCTCGACGCACGATCCGTGAGATCCGCCTCGCGCAGCGAATCCACCTGCAACTGCGACAAGGTCTCCTGCGACTCCCGAAGGATCGCCTCCTTCCACTCCTGCAACTTACGACGGAAATACGCCTGCTGCTTCAAGCTCATAAAGGGTTCGTCGGCATCAGGCCGATAGCCTTCCACGTCGCTGTCGTTCGCAGCGTTTCGGTTGGTAGTTCCGGTATCGTCCATACGATTCATCACGGTTGCCATACCACTCTCCCTCTGGCCCCGTCGGATCAACCACGCTGATCTCCGAGGACCGCCCCCAAATGGTGAATGGGCCTATAGTCGTGCGCGGAGACGACCACAAGCGACCGGACTTGCGCAAACATCGCCTACCTCGACATTATATTACAAGTATACAATTTCGCGTTTCACGCCGGGCAGCCGACCATTGGCTGCGGCTCCTCCCCCATTCGCTTCCCAGACGATCAAAGATGTCCCAAGCCGGCACGTTAACGGCGAGTCGGATCCATCGATGTCGGCAAACAGGTGATTCAGCCCGCCGAATGTGGTTAATGCTATTGCACTTAACGGTTTGTTTTGCAGTTAGTGGGATAGCGATGTCGTAATCATCGCACACGGGGATCCGGCAACACGAGGGTGCCGGCAACGAAAGAATGACGCTATGTCGGTTAGGATGGCCTTGGCCAAATTGTGCGCCTGTGCGTGTGGTGGTGCCCTGATCGGCGGCGGCGCCGTGCATGTTGCGGAAAGCTCCAATCGCACCGCCAATACCAAGCGGGTGCTCGTCAAACGCGTTGCCCGCCCGCAGATCGCCGCTGTGCAGCGACCCCGCGTTCGCCGCGTCACCACCACGACCCGGACGACCTGTGCTCCGACCGTCGTCACGGTCGCCAATGCCGCGCCGGTCCCGATCCCCGCGCCGGTTGGCGAGGGGTATATCGGCGGCGGCGGGGCTGGTGCAGCGCCGGTTGTCATTGGCGGCAGCGGTGGCTTTTTCGGCGGCGGGCTTGGCGGTGGCTTCGGCGGCGGCTTTGGCGGAGGCGGCGGCTCGAGCGGCAGTATCGTCATCTCGTCGACGTCGAGTGGCGGATCGACGTCGGCCGGCGGTTCCAGCGGCGATGTGTCCTCGTCATCCAGCGGCAACGTGTCGACCTCGTCGAGCAGCGCATCGTCGGCATCGTCCGCGTCCTCGGCATCGTCGGCCAGCAGCGGCAGCTCGTCGGGCGGCAAGCCTGACAAACCCGGCCATGACGGGTCGAGCTATGGCTCGAGCAGCAAGGGCTGGGGATCGAACGGCGGCTGGAATTCGACCGGCGGGTGGAGCTCGAACGGATCGTCGGGCAGCTCGGCTTCGTCGGGCAGCAGTGCATCGTCGGCAAGCTCGAGCGGATCGAGTGCCAGCAGCGCGAGCAGTGCCAGCAGCGCGAGCAGTGCGAGCAGCGCCAGTTCGAGCGGCAGCACCGGATCCAGCGGCGGGCCACCTGCCCCGGTTCCCGCGCCGCCGATGGTGCTGCTGTTCGGGGCGGCCGCGGCCGCGCTGGTCGCCCGCAAACGCTTCGCCAAGCCGGCCGCGATCGCCGCCTGACGCTTTCGCCTCACACATTAAAAAGGCCCCGCTGGACATGTCCGGCGGGGCCTTTTGCTTAGGCGTTGACGTCAGGCCGCCTTTAGCGCTTTCTCGATGTCCGCGATCGGATGGCCGGTCAGATCCTTGTCGAGCTCACCCGTCAGCCGGCTGCTGACTTCCTTGTGATAATGCTTGCGCAGCTCGCCGAGAGTCTTGGGCGGTGCGACGACGATGAGCGACTCG
This sequence comes from Sphingomonas sp. LR55, assembly GCF_036856015.1. Lineage (NCBI taxonomy): Bacteria > Pseudomonadati > Pseudomonadota > Alphaproteobacteria > Sphingomonadales > Sphingomonadaceae > Sphingomonas > Sphingomonas sp. LR55. The sequence goes on along the minus strand of NZ_JASPFO010000001.1, from coordinate 560,740 downwards.
TAATCGTTCTTGAGCGCGCGGACTTTGAGGAAATCGGCGGCTTCGGCGGCGAAACGATCTTCTTCGAGCTGGTGGAAATCAGTCGGCTCGACCGAGCTCTGCACACCGCCACGCGGCGACGATGCACGCCCGGCGGCATCGGTTGCCTGATCGCGGGTTGCGGGATTGACGTGCTCCTGTGCCTTTTCGACGACCAGATTGAAGTCCGTATTGTCGCCCTCGTTACGCAGAAACAGCATTTTCCGACCGTCCGCGACGAGCACGACCGAGTTATGGGGAAGATGCATGCGATATCTCCTTCTTCGCTGTGCGTGTGATGAATGAACGCGCCGCAAACTCGAGAGGTTGCGGCGCGTTCCGATCCTTCCCGGCAAAGGGGGGATTAGGAGAGCCCGCCTTGCGCCTGCGCACCCGTCTCGGCATAGCCTCGGGCATGCACGACATACGCCTGATCCGCGACGATCCCGCCGCCTTCGACGCCGCCCTCGCCAAGCGGGGCTTCGCACCGCAGTCCGCCGCACTGGTCGCGCTCGACGAGCAGCGGCGGGCGACGATCGCGGAGTCACAGACCGCGCAAACCCGTCGCAACGAGCTGTCGAAGGCGATCGGCCAGGCCAAGGCGCAGAAGGACGAGGCCAAGGCGCAGGCGCTGATGGCCGAGGTCGCGAGCCTGAAGGAGGCGCTGCCGCAGCTCGAGGCGGACGAGGCGCGGCTGAGCGGCGAGCTAGGCGACATGCTCGCGGCGATTCCCAACCTTCCCGCAGCAGACGTCCCCGAGGGCGGTGGCGAGGACGACAACGCGCTCGTCCATACCCGCGGCACGCCCACGATTTTCGCCTTTACCGCTCGCGAGCATGACGCGATCGGCCCTGCGATCGGCCTCGATTTCGAGACCGGTGCGGCGATGTCCGGCGCGCGGTTCACGCTCGTTCGCGGGCCTGCCGCCAAGCTGCAGCGCGCGCTGGGCCAGTTCATGCTCGATCACGTCGCCGACGCTGGCTTCGAGCAGGTCTCGCCGCCGCTTCTCGTCCGCGACGAGGCCGTATTTGGTACCGGCCAGTTGCCGAAATTCTCGGAGGATCTGTTCCGTACCACCGATGGTCGCTGGCTGATCCCGACCGCGGAGGTGAGCCTCACCAACATCGTTCGCGAGCAGATCCTGACCGAAGCCGAACTGCCGCTGCGCTTCACCGCGCTGACGCCGTGCTTCCGCTCCGAGGCAGGCGCAGCAGGGCGCGATACGCGCGGCTATATCCGCCAGCATCAGTTCGACAAGGTCGAGATGGTCTCGATCGTCACCCCCGACATGTCGGAAGCCGAGCACGAGCGGATGACGGCGTGCGCGGAGGGCGTTCTCGACGCGTTGCAGCTGCCGTTCAGGCGGATGCTCCTATGCACCGGCGACATGGGCTTTACCGCGGCACGCACCTACGATCTCGAAGTCTGGCTGCCGGGCCAGGCGCGCTATCGCGAGATCAGCAGCGTCTCGACCTGCACCGATTTCCAGGCGCGCCGGATGAACGCGCGCTATCGGCCCGAGGGCGAGAAGGGCACGCGGTTCGTCCACACGCTCAACGGGTCGGCGCTCGCGGTCGGCCGGACGCTCGTCGCGGTGCTGGAGAACTATCAGCAGGAAGACGGCTCGGTCGCGGTGCCGACGGTGCTCCAGCCGTATCTCGGCGGTCTGACAGTGTTGGAGCCAAAGCGCTGATGCGGATCCTGCTGACCAACGACGATGGCTATCATGCGCCCGGTCTCAAGGTGCTGGAGACGATCGCGCGGACCTTTTCGGACGATGTCTGGGTGGTGGCGCCTGCCGACGAACAGTCCGGCGCGGGCCATTCGCTGACGCTGTCGCGGCCGATCCGCGTGCGGAAGCATGGCGAGAAGCGCTTCGCCGTTGCGGGCACGCCGACCGATGCGGTGATGATGGCGCTCGCCAAGATCATGAAGGATTGCCCGCCCGACCTGATCCTGTCGGGCGTCAACCGCGGCGCGAACCTCGCCGAGGACGTAACCTATTCGGGCACCGTCTCGGCAGCGATGGAAGGCGCGCTGGGCGGCATCCGATCGATCGCGCTGAGCCAGATCTACAGCCGCGAGGGCATGCGCGACAGCGTGCCATTCGAGGCCGCCGCCGCCTGGGGCGAGCGCGTATTGCGCCCGCTGATCGATGCGCCGCTCGCGCCGCGGACGCTGGTCAACATCAACTTTCCCGCCGGCCCGGCCGATGCGGTGAAGGGCGTTCGCGTCGTCGGCCAGGGCCTGCGCGACTATGGTCGGTTGCAGATCGTCAGCAACACCGACCCGCGCGGCTACGAGTATCACTGGTTCGCGCTGGGCCGCACCGTCGAGACGCCCGCGCACGCGACCGACCTCGAGGCGACCGCGGAGGGGTATGTGTCGGTGACTCCGCTGCATCTCGACCTGACGCATTTCGAGTCGATGGATATGCTCGAACGGGCCTATCGCTGATGCGGCGCGCGAGCCTGTTTGCGGTGGCGACAGTGCCGCTGCTCGGGCTCGTCGCGTGTATTCCGCAGGTCGAACGTCCGGCCGGTTACGGCACCGCGCCGGGCCAGCCGTATCGCGATCCCCCGCCGCGGCGCGATGATCAGCCCCGTCGGGACGATGATCGGCCCCGTCGGGACAATGATCGGCCCCGTCGGGACAATGATCGGCCCCGTCGGGACAATGATCGGCCACGACAAGACGACGATCGGCCGCGCCGGGACGACACGCCGCCGCAGGATATTCCTGGCCGCGATACCGGCGAAGTCGCCGCCCTGCCCGCACCGCGCCCCGCCTGGGAAGCGCGGCCGGTCAGTGCCGATGCGAAGACCATTCCCGACTCGACCTATCTCGTTCGGCCCGGCGATACGCTCGCCCGTGTGGTCGACCGCAGCGGCGCGAGCATGGAAGCCATCGCGCGCGCCAACGATCTCGAATCGCCCTACACGATCCGCGCTGGCCAGCGGCTGACGATCCCCGGCGGGCGTTATCACCAGGTCCGCCGCGGCGAGACCGGCATCGCGATCGCGCGCGCGTACGGCGTCGAATGGTCGCGGATCGTTGCCGCCAATGCGCTGGTCGAACCATACGTGCTGCGTGCCGATCAGCGCATCCAGATCCCCGACGCTCCGGGGGCGGCAGGCCAAGTGCCTCGGAACGCGCGCAGGCGTTCAAGCTCGACATCGACGACATCCTCACCGGTGGCGAGCCCGCGCTGGCGAACAATCAGGCGCCAGCTCGGCCGATCGCGACACCGCGTCGCGTGCTGCCGTCAAACGCGGTCGTCACCGCACCAGCCCGGCTCGCAAGCGGCGGCTTTCTGTGGCCGGTCGACGGCAAGCTCGTGAAGCGCTTCGGTCCGGGGGCGAGCGGCGAACGCAACGACGGGATCAAGATCGCCGTGCCGATGTCGACACCGATCCATGCCACGGCGGACGGCGTGGTCGCCTATGTCGGCGACGGCATCGCCGCGCTCGGTGGGCTGGTGATCGTCAAGCATGGCGGCGGCTGGACCAGTGTCTACGGCCATGCGTCGAAACTGTTGGTGCAGCGCGGCCAGAGCGTGAAGCGCGGTCAGACGATCGCGCTGTCGGGCGACACCGGGTTTGCGGATCGTCCGGAACTGCACTTCGAACTGCGCAAGGGGCGGACGCCGGTGGATCCGACGTCGCAGCTGCCGCGAAGCTGATCCGTCCACTACCCGTAACCCACTCCCTTCCCGTCATCCCAGCGAAAGCTGGGATATCCCGGTTCGGGCCACGGCACCCGCCCCACAAAGATCCCAGCTTTCGCTGGGATGACGGTTGAGGCTGGGATGACGGTGATGGCCGGAATGACGTGAATCTCCCCTCCCGCTTGCGGGAGGGGTCGGGGAGGGCATGGGAGCCACGAAGCCCCTCCCTAACCCCTCCCGCAAGCGGGAGGGGAACGAGACGCACCATGACCTACCAGTCCGACCTGCTCACCACGCTGACCTCGCGCGGCTATGTCCACCAGATGACCGACGCGGCCGCGCTGGATGCGCTCGCCGGTAAGCAGGTCGTGCCCGGCTATATCGGCTTCGATCCGACCGCGCCGTCGCTCCACGTCGGCAGCCTCGTCCAGATCATGCTGCTCCGCCGGCTCCAGCAGACCGGGCACAAGCCGATCGTCCTGATGGGCGGGGGCACCGGCAAGATCGGCGACCCGAGCTTTAAGGACGAAGCGCGCAAACTGCTCGGCGAGGACGGGATCAAGGCCAACGTCGCGTCGATCCGTCGCATCTTCGAACGCTTCCTCACGTTCGGTGACGGGCCCACGGACGCGGTGATGCTCGACAACGCGGAATGGCTCGACGCGCTCGAATACATCCCGTTCCTGCGCGATGTCGGCCAGCATTTCTCGGTCAACCGGATGCTCGCGTTCGACTCGGTCAAGCTCCGCCTCGACCGCGAACAGTCGCTGAGCTTCCTAGAATTCAACTACATGATCCTCCAAGCGTACGACTTCCTCGAACTGTCGCGCCGCGCTGAGTGCCGCCTGCAGATGGGTGGCTCGGATCAATGGGGCAACATCGTCAACGGCATCGAATTGTCGCGCCGGATGGACGGCACCGAGGTCTACGGCGTCACCACCCCGCTGATCACGACCGCGGACGGCGGCAAGATGGGCAAGACGATGTCGGGCGCGGTCTGGCTGCACGAAGATCAATTGCCGAACTTCGATTACTGGCAGTTCTGGCGCAACACCGACGACCGCGACGTCGGCCGCTTCCTGCGCCTATTCACCGACCTCCCGCTCGACGAGATATTCCGTCTCGAAGCGCTCGAGGGCGCGGAAATCAACGCCGCCAAGATCGTCCTGGCCAACGAAGCGACGGCAATGTGTCGCGGCCGGGCTGCCGCCGAACAGGCTGCGGAGACTGCGCGAAAGACCTTCGAGGAGGGTGCATCCGGCGATTCCTTGCCAAGCTTTGCCGTTGCGTGTGGCTCGATCGGGATCGTCGAGGCGCTCGTCGGGCTAGGCTTCGTCGCCTCCAACGGCGAAGCGCGACGGAAGATCGCCGAGGGTGCGGTACGGATCGACGGTGCCGTGGAAAAGGAGCCGACCGCCTCGATCGATGTCGCGGCACCGGTCCGTCTGAGCCTCGGGAAAAAGCGGCATGGGATGCTAACTCCCTCGTAACGGAAAGCATTTTGGTTGTGAAAAACACGCCGTTAGGCATCTCCGTTCGCACGAGGTTCACAGCGACGCCGGTAAGCCAATGGTCCTAGAAACGGGGAACATCCGATGCGAAATTATGCCACGGCTGTTCGAGACCACCGCGGCGAGCCACGCGACGAGGTGATGCACCGCACGCATGCGATCGACGGCGATGGTCGGAGCATGAAACTGGTGCTGGTGAACATGTCCGCGAATGGACTGATGGCGCGATGCGAGGGTTCGCCCGAGGCTGGCGATCGGCTGCGGATTACCCTGCCAATTCTAGGCGGCGTCGATGCGATCGTACGCTGGTCGCTTGGTGGACGGATCGGCTGCGAACTCGAACAGACGATTCCGCTGTCGGACTATTATGGCATGCTGACGGTGATGGTCCGCAACATCTGACGTCAGCCGGAGCGGAGCAAGGCAACGCCGGCGTCGCGATCGAACAGATACAGCGCCGTACGCGCCGCCTGTCCCCTCGGCCCTTCGAGCCCGCCGTCGCGGTCGATCAATAACCGCGCGTCGTCGTGCGCGCATTGCAGCAGGTCGGCCATCATGTCGGGGGTCGCGAGCCGGAACGCCATCTCGCCCGACTGCTTGGTGCCGAGCAGTTCGCCGGCACCGCGGAGGCGGAGATCCTCCTCGGCGATGCGGAAACCATCGTTGGTCTCGCGCATCAATGCGAGCCGCGCACGCGACGTCTCGCTGAGCGACGACCCGCGCATCAGCAGGCAGATCGACCGACCGGTGCCGCGCCCTACCCGTCCGCGGAGCTGGTGGAGCTGGGCGAGGCCGAAGCGGTCAGCGTGCTCGATCACGATCAGCGTCGCGTTGGGGACGTCGACGCCGACCTCGATCACCGTTGTTGCAACCAGAACGGACGTGCGGGCGGCGGAGAACTCGGCCATCACCGCGTCCTTCTCCGCGGGTTTCATCCGGCCATGGACAAGCGCCACCTTGTCGCCGAAGCGGGCGCGGAGGGTTTCCGCGCGCATCTCGGCGGCGGCGAGGTCGCTCTTCTCGCTCTCCTCGACCAGTGGGCACACCCAGTACGCCTGCCCGCCATCCGCCAGATGACGGCCGAGCGCATTGACGACGTCGTCGAGGCGGTCCTCGGAGATCACGCGCGTCTCGATCGGCTGGCGGCCGGGCGGCATCTCGTCGAGGCGGCTGACGTCCATTTCGCCATATTGCGCGAGCGTCAGCGTGCGCGGGATCGGCGTCGCGGTCATCGCGAGCAGATGCGGCGGCGCGACGCCCTTCGCCTGCAAGGTCATGCGCTGTGCGACGCCGAAGCGATGCTGCTCGTCGACCACCACCAGCGCGAGGTCCTTATAACCGACCGCATCCTGGAAGATCGCGTGCGTGCCGACGAGGATGTCGATCTCGCCGCTCGCCAGCGCCATCAGCGTCGCCTCGCGCACGCGACCCTTGTCGCGCCCAGTGAGCACGCCAACGTTGATCGGCAGGCCGGCGAGCGTTTTCCGTAGCGTCTCGAAATGCTGGCGCGCGAGGATCTCGGTGGGGGCGAGCATCGCCGCCTGCGCGCCGGCCTCGACCGCGATCAGCATCGCCATCGCCGCGACCAAAGTCTTGCCCGAGCCGACATCGCCTTGCAGCAGCCGGAGCATCGGCGCGGTCTGCGCGAGGTCGCCCTCGATCTCGGCTACCGTTCGCGATTGCGCGCCGGTCAGCGTGTAGGGGAGCTTCAGCAGATCACGCAGCCGCCCGTCGCCGTGGAGAGCACGCCCTCGCCGTTTGCGCGTGTCGGCACGGACCAGCGTGATCGCGAGCTGATTCGCGAACACTTCGTCATACGCCAGCCGCTCTCGCGCCTTTGCGTCCGACGGGTCTGCATGGATACGCTGGAGCGATTCGTGCCAGCCGGGCCATTCGCGTTTTGCCTTCAGGCCGGGCTCGATCCACTCGGGCAGATCCGGCGCGCGCGACCGCCTGCGTGGTCAGCGCCGCCAGCCGCCGCGACGTGAGGCCTTCCGACAGCGGATAGATCGGCTCGCGCTCGCGCAGTTCCTCGTCCGGCTCGACGATGTCGGGATGGACGATCTGCAATTCCTGGCCATATTCGTCGAGCCGGCCCGAGATACGCTTGGCCTCGCCGATCGGGAGCAGTTTCTTCGCCCAGCCCGAACTCCCGCCGAAGAAGACCAGGCTGACGTAATTGCCAAGCTCATCGGTCGCCTGCACGCGGGTTGGACCACGGCCAGCGCTAATCTTGTAGTCGCGCGGGGTCAGCGTGATCGTGATGATCCGCCCGGCATCGCTCGACATCAGTTCGGTGCGCGGCAGGCGATCGACGTATCCGGTCGGCAGATGGAAGGCGACGTCGACGACGCGCGCGAGCCCGAGCCGGTCGAGCGGCTTGGCAAGCGCAGGCCCCACCCCTTTCAGAACGAGGGTTTCGGCGAACAGCGGATTGAGGATTTCGGGTCGCATGACTATCTGGCCTCTATAGCCTAGCCGACGCCCGCCGCCAGCGGGTCGCCGGCTCTTCGTGTTTGGAGATACGATGGACCACGAGACCCGCCTCAAGCGCCTGGGCTTTCGCAGCTCGCACCGCGGCACGCGCGAAGCCGACATGATGATCGGCGGCTTCTTCGAAACCTATGGCCGGACGTGGACGCCCGAGCAGCTCGACTGGTTCGAGGCGCTGCTCGAGGAACAGGACGTCGACATTATGGGCTGGGCGATCGGCTCGATCGCGTGCCCGCCCGAATGGGACGGGCCGATGATGCAGGCGATGCGCGACATCGATTACGTGACGGTCGTGAAGTAACATACTCCCTCTCCCTGCTGGGGAGAGGGTCGGGGTGAGGGGCAGCCAAGCAGTGCAGCGCCCGGAACAGCCCCTCACCCAACCCTCTCCCCGACGGGGAGAGGGCTTTAGGAAACCAATGCCAGATCTCAAGACGATCCTTTCCGCGACGAGCCCGCTGATCCTCTCCGGCGTGCCGTCCGGCTTCCAGCCTTCGCTGCTCGCCGACCTCGCACGCGCTGCGAAGACCCGCGCGGTGTTCATCGCGCCGGACGATGCGGCGATGCGCGCGGTCGCCTCGACCGCGGCGTATTTCGCGCCCGATCTCGAAGTGCTGAGCTTCCCGGCCTGGGACTGCCTCCCATACGACCGCGCCTCGCCGACGCTGCGCATCATGGCCGAGCGTGTCGCCGCGCTCCAACGACTCCAGGGCAAGCCGAAGGGCCCGCAGCTCCTGCTGACCACCGTCAACGCCGCGACTCAGCGCGTCCTCACCCCGTTCCGCATCCGCCAGCTCGTCGCGCGGCTTGCGCCCGGCGAACGGATCGGCCGCGACAAGCTCGCCATGCTGCTCCAGGCGAACGGCTATGTCCGCACCGACACCGTCCACGACCAGGGCGAATATGCGGTCCGCGGCGGGATCGTCGATCTCTATCCCTCGGGCGAAGACCACGCGCTGCGCCTCGATTTCTTCGGCGACGAGATCGAGAGTGTGCGCACGTTCGACGCGGCCGACCAGCGCACCACCGGCCGGATCGACGGCTTCGTCCTGCTCCCCGCCTCCGAAGCGCTGCTTGACGAAGACTCGATCAAGCGTTTCCGCACCCGCTACCGCGACGCGTTCGGCGCGACCGCAACCGGCGATCCGATGTACCAAGCGATCTCCGAAGGCCGGCGGATCGCGGGCATGGAGCATTGGCTGCCGCTGTTCGAGGAGAAGATGGCGACGCTGTTCGACCATCTCGGTGCCGACGACGTGGTGGTGCGCGACAACGGCGTCGCCGCGGCGGTGGAAAGCCGGCTCGAATCGATCGCGGACTATTACGAGAACCGCAAGCGCGCCGAGGCCGCCCAGCCCGGCAGCTACCGGCCGATGCCAGCCAAGGCGCTCTATCTCGACGCGCAGGAATGGTCCGGCGGCGTCGAGGCGTTCGCCGCGCACATCACCTCGCCGTTCCACGAGCCGCCGAGCGACACCGTGCTCGACTTCGACGTCGAAGGCCCGCGCGATTTCGGCCCCGAGCGCGCGGCGCAAGCGAACATCTACGAGGCCGTCGCGGATCACGTCGAGAAGCTCCGGAAACAGGGTCGCAGGCCGATCCTCGCGAGCTACTCGATCGGCGCACGTGAACGCCTGGGGAGCCTCCTCGCCGACCACGGCATGAAGGGGGGCAAGCACGCCGAGACTTGGCAGGAGGCGCTCGGCGTAGCTGACACCGCCAAGAGCTTCGGCGTAGCTCTTATCGTCCTCCCGCTAGACCACGGATTCACCGCACCGGGGATCGCGGTGCTCACCGAGCAGGACATGCTCGGCGACCGACTCGTCCACCGCAAGAAGCGCAAGAAGTCCGCCGACGCGTTCCTCGCCGAACTGGCCACGCTGACGCCGGGTGATCTGGTCGTCCACACCGAGCACGGCATCGGGCGGTACGAGGGCCTGACCTCAATTCCCGTAGGCCAGAGCCCGCATGATTGCGTCGCGCTGAGCTATGCCGGCGGCGACAAGCTCTACGTGCCGGTCGAGAATATCGACGTCCTCTCGCGCTACGGCTCGTCCGAGGAGGGCGCGACGCTCGACCGTCTCGGCGGCGAAGGCTGGCAGCGCCGCAAGTCGAAGATGAAGGAGCGGATCCGGGAGATCGCCGGCGAACTCATCGCGACCGCCGCCGAACGCGCGCTGCATCCGGGCGACGTGCTCGAACCCGATGCGAGCGGCTACCCCAGCTTCGTCGACCGCTTCCCGTACGAGGAAACCGAGGACCAGGACCGCGCGATCGAGGACGTGCTGGGCGATCTTGCCGCGGGCAAGCCGATGGACCGGTTGGTGGTCGGCGACGTCGGTTTCGGCAAGACCGAAGTCGCGCTGCGGGCGGCGTTCGTCGCGGCGATGGGCGGCAAGCAGGTCGCGATCGTCTGCCCGACGACGCTGCTCGCGCGCCAGCACTACAACAACTTCGTCGCCCGCTTCGAAGGCTTCCCGATGAACATGGGCCGCCTGTCGCGCCTCGTCACCGCGAGCGAGGCGAAGGCGACCAAGGAGGGGCTGGCGAACGGCACGATCGACGTCGTCATCGGCACGCATGCGCTGCTGGCGAAGAACATCGACTTCAAGCGGCTCGGGCTGGTGGTGGTCGACGAGGAGCAGCGCTTCGGCGTCACGCACAAGGAGCGGCTGAAGGCGCTGCGGGCGGACGTCCACATGCTGACGCTGACCGCAACGCCGATCCCGCGCACACTCCAGATGGCGATGTCGGGGATCCGCGAGCTGTCGGTGATCCAGACCCCGCCGGTCGATCGCCTCGCGGTGCGGACCTACATCATGCCGTTCGATCCGGTCGTGCTGCGCGAGGCGCTGCTGCGCGAGCATTACCGTGGCGGGCAGAGCTTCGTCGTCACCCCGCGCGTTGCGGACCTACCCGAGATCGAGGATTTCCTGCGCGAACAGGTCCCCGAGATCCGCTTCGTCGTAGCGCACGGCCAGATGTCGCCGACCGAGGTCGAGGAGCGCATGTCGGCGTTCTACGACAAGAAGTTCGAGGTGCTCGTCTCGACCACGATCATCGAGAGCGGGATCGATATCGCCTCCGCCAACACGATGATCGTCCACCGCGCCGACCGCTTCGGCCTCGCCCAGCTGTACCAGCTGCGCGGGCGTGTCGGACGGTCGAAGACGCGCGCCTATGCGTATTTGGTTACCCCGCCCGAGCGGCAGATGACGGTGACGGCGGAGAAGCGGCTGAAGGTGTTGTCCGATCTCGATTCGCTGGGGGCGGGCTTCCAGCTTGCCAGCCACGATCTGGATATCCGCGGCGCGGGCAACATGCTCGGCGACGAGCAGACCGGGCATATCAAGGAGGTCGGGTTCGAGCTCTACCAGGCGATGCTGGAGGAGGCGATCATGGACGCCAAGGCCGGCGGAATGACCTCGTCGCGGCCGCGCGATTTCTCGCCGCAGATCACCGTGGATGCGCCGATCCTCATCCCCGAGGACTACGTGCCCGATCTCGACCTGCGGATGGGTCTGTATCGCCGTCTCAACGATCTCGACGAGGGCCAGGAGATCGAGGCGTTCGCCGCCGAGATGATCGACCGGTTCGGTCCGCTGCCGGATGCGACCGAGAATTTGATCAAGGTCATCGAGATCAAGCTGAACGCGAAACGCGCCTGCGTGTCGAAGATCGATGTCGGGCCGAAGGGCGTGCTGGTATCGTTCCACGACGACAAGCCGCCGAACATCGACAAGCTGCTGGCGTATGTCGAGCGGCTGAACGGCGTCGCGCGGTTGCGGCCGGACAGCAAGCTGGTGCTGCAACGGGCTTGGGGCGATCCGAAGGCTCGGCTGCACGGGGCGCTTCAATTGTCGAAGGGACTGGCGAAGGCCGCATCTTAAGCCCTCTCCCCTCTGGGGAGAGAGTTGGGTGAGGGGCGCCGCGAGCGCTGCCCTTTACAATAACCCCTCACCCCGGCCCTCTCCCCGCAGGGGAGAGGAAGCAGCGTAACAAAAAGGCCGGACTACCCTGGGGTAGCCCGGCCTTTCTGGCATCTCGAAGGTAACGCTTATTTCGGCAGCACGACACTCGGCCCGATGCTGTCCACAACCTTCCGCGCATCGAACGCCCGAATGTTGTCGCGCGGGATCGGGCCCTTGCGCATCACGATCTCCGCGGTCGCCTCATAGCGATCGATCGTACGGATATCGAAGTCGTTGCCCCATGGGCCGCCACCGAACCCGCCATAGCCGCCACCGAAACCACCGCCGAAGCCGCCATACGGGCTCCAGTTGCGCCAGCCGAACCCACGACCATAATAGCGCCACGACGGACCCCAATAGCCGCCGAAGCCGCCATAGCCGAACCCGCCACCGATCCCCGGCGTCGAGTAGGTCCGCGACTGGAGGTTGGTGTCGCGGTCGGCCATCAGGTAGTAATCATAGCCGTTCTGCAACGTCAGCTCGGCGGCGCGGAAGAAGAGGTACCGCTCGACGGTATCGCGCGACGTAACGCTATTGCCGGCGAAGCTGACGAGGAAGCGACCCGGTTCGACCTGGCGGTCGCTATAGCCGGTGCGGCTGAACCCCTGCCCCGTTGCGGGCCGATAAGTGGTCTCGGTCGCGCATCCGGCCAACAGCAGCGTGCCCGTTGCGAGCGCTGCGAGTGCGACCTTGCGACCCTGTGTCTTGAACATGGTGTCGTCTCCGTTCGCGGCGAATGCGGCGAAACGCCGCTTATTAGCCGTCAGTGGTGGAACGGTTGATGAACGACATCGCTCCAATGCGCCACCGGCCTGACGCATTTTTCATGATCTGCGTCAGTCGCCGATGACGTGAAGCGCGAGTGTGCGCCGATGCGGGCGGCGGCGGTGTTCGAACAGGTAGATGCCCTGCCACGTCCCAAGCGCGAGTCGCCCGTCGATCAGCGGGATCGAGAGTTGGACCTGCGTGAGCGCCGTGCGCAAGTGTGCGGGCATATCGTCCGGCCCCTCGTCGTCGTGGAGATACTCACGCGACTCCGGCGCGATCCGCGCAAAATACGCTTCGAGATCGGTGCGAACCTCGGGCGCCGCGTTTTCCTGGATGAGGAGCGAGGCGGAGGTGTGGCGGCAGAATACCGTCAGCAGACCTTCCGCCATCCGCTGATCGCGCACCCATCGCTCGATAGGGTCGGTGACGTCGACAAGGCCCTGACGGCGGGTGTCGATGGTGAGCGATGTGGTGGCTTGGCGCATGCGATACCGAACGATCGACCGGGTGGGTTGCTCCAGCAGTCGAGCAAGGATCGGCTCGAATACGAAGATTGGTCGGGAACCGAGACTGGCTGGGGCGGCAGGGTTCGAACCTGCGCATGGCGGCATCAAAAGCCGCTGCCTTACCACTTGGCGACGCCCCAACAGAGGCGGCCTTATAGCGGGGCGGCGGCGTCTGAAAAGCCCCCGCGGACGTCAATCCGCGAGATGGTGCAGCCAGTTGTTGTCGTCGGGTGCGGTGCCGCGCTGGATCGACACCAGCGCGTCGCGCATCCGCATCGTCAAAGCCCCCGGGCCACCGCTGCCGATCGTGAAGCGACCCTCGGGACTCGCCACCGTACCGATCGGCGTCACCACCGCGGCCGTGCCGCACGCGAACGCCTCGACCAGCCGGCCGCTCGCCGCATCGGCGCGCCACTGGTCGATCGTGTAACCCTCTTCGCGGACCTCGATACCCTGCGCCCGCGCCAGCGTCAGGATCGAGTCGCGCGTGATCCCGGGGAGGATCGTGCCGGTCAGCGCGGGCGTCGCCATGCTGCCGTCGTCGAACACGAAGAAGATGTTCATGCCGCCGAGTTCCTCGACCCAGCGACGCTCGGCCGCGTCGAGGAAGACGACCTGATCGCAGCCGTTGCGGATCGCCTCGGACTGCGCGAGCAGGCTGGCTGCGTAGTTGCCGCCGCACTTGGCCGCGCCGGTGCCGCCCTGCGCGGCGCGCGTATATTGCTGGCTCACCCAGATCGATACCGTCGGGGCGCCGCCCTTGAAATACGCGCCGACCGACGAGGCGAGCACCATGTACAGGTATTCGGCGGACGGCTTCACGCCGAGGAACACTTCGGACGCGAACATGAACGGGCGTAGGTACAACGCGCCGCCATCGCTCTCCGGAATCCAGTTCGCGTCGGTCTTGACGAGCCGCTCGACCGATTCGAGGAACAGCTCCTCGGGCAATTCGGGCATCGCGAGGCGTCGCGCCGAATCCTGGAAGCGGCGCGCGTTCGCCTCGGGACGGAACAGCGCGGTGCCGCCATCGGCGAGCCGATACGCCTTCATCCCCTCGAAGATCTCCTGCGCGTAATGCAGCACCGACGATGCGGGATCGATCGTGAGCGGCGCGCGCGGTGATGCGGGCGTCATGCCAGCCCTCGGTCTCGCTATAGCGGATCATCGCCATGTGATCGGTGAAGACGCGCCCGAAACCGGGGTCGATCAGCCGTTTCGCGCGCTCGTTCGCCTCGACCGGAGTCGCATTCGGTTCATGCCGAAAGGCGGAGGGCGACGTAAAAGCTGGAGCGGACATCGAATTCTCTCTCAAGGCGGGTTGCCGACGACTACGGGCGATGGCTAAACCGGTCAACATGTCTGCCACAGCTTCGCCTGCCTCACCCTGTTCCTTCGCGAACCCGAGCTCCGCCGTGGCATGGAGCTGCTGTACTTCGGCTACAGCCACCTGACGCGATCGATCGACGAGGGGCTCGCGCAGGAAGGCTTGGGACGCGCGCATCATCGTGCGCTGTATTTCATTGCGCGCAAACCCGACATGACGGTGAGCGAATTGCTGTCGTTGCTGGCGATCACAAAACAGTCGCTCGGGCGCGTGCTGAACGAACTGGCCGACCGCAAGCTGGTCGAGACCCGGCCAGGCGAGCGCGATCGGCGGCAGCGGTTGCTAAGGCTGACGCCGGAAGGCTCGATCATGGAGCGAGAGCTGTTCGAGGCGGCGCGGGTACAGATGTCGGCGGCGTATGCGAGTGCGGGACAGAGCGCGGTGTCGGGCTTCTGGGCGGTTCTCGAGGGCCTGGTGCCGGAGAGCGAGCGGTCGCAGGTGATCGGGCTGCGCGGGTAAGCGCACGAGCGCGGAGTGCTGATGCCTGAAGCGCGTTGCGTGCCGGAATGTTGCTCGATACCCGATGCCTGCCGGACCAAAGTCTGATGCACGCCTTACTGAGACTTGCCCGACTGATGACTGCCTGACTGTCAGCTGCTGCCGCCGCCACTGCTCTTCACCCCGCATCCAGTCTTGCCCACTCCTCAACCGTCATCCCAGCGAAAGCTGGGATCTCATGGTTTGGCAGATGTCGCGAGCCACGCTGGGATACCCCAGCTTTCGCTGGGGTGACGGGATAGGGGCGGAGTGACGGGTAAGGTTAGAATGACGCGGTTAGGTTAGAATGACGGGGTAAGGTTGGAATGGCACGGCAAGGTTCGGATAGCGACTGAAGCTGGAGTGACGACCCGCCTACCCTCCACGGCCTAGCGCGCGGCGGCCGCCATTTCAGCGTTGCGGCGTTCGGAGGCGGCTAGCGTTTCCTTTAGCAACGTTACCAGAGCATCGTTGCGGTCGAGGACGTTCAGGCCTTCGCGGGTCGATCCGCCGGGGCTCGCCACGCGGTCCGCGAGCACGGCGGGTGACACGTCAGCATCGGCAGCCATGATCGCCGAGCCCTCTAGCATGGCGATCGCCAAGCGCGCGGCTTGGTCAGCCGGCAGCCCCAACGCTGCGCCTGCCTTGGCGAGTGCGTCGGCGAAGCGGAACACGAAGCCGGGGCCGCAGCCTGCGAGCGCGGTTACCGCATCGAAATGCGCTTCGTCGGCGATCCATTCGTAATGGCCGAGGGGGGCAGCGAAGGCTTCGGCCGCGGCAATCGGTTCGCTGGGAGCGTAGAGCGACGTCACGCCCTTGCCGATCGCGACCGGGAGGTTGGGCATGGCGCGGACGATCATCTCAGCCGCGAACCGCGCCGAAAGTGCAGCATGATCGACCCCAGCGAGGATCGACAACAGCAGCGTCGGTGCGCCCTTCATCGGTGCCAGCAACGCCTGCGCAGCCTCGATCTGCTGCGGCTTGAGCGCGAGCATCAGCGTGGCAGGAGCCTCTTCGTGGGGCAGCGCGATCAGCGAGCGGACACCCTCGGGGACACCCTTCCCGCTCCGCGTGATCACCGTCACGGTCGCCGGATCAAGCCCCGCGGCGATCCAGCGGCGCAGCATCGCGCCGCCCATGTTGCCGCAACCGATCAGCCACAGCGGGCCTTCGGGGAAACTCACGCTCACGCCTCGCCGTGCGTTTCGATCAGCGCCGCAGCGATTGCCTCCTTGGGACTCTTGCCGCCCCACAACACGAACTGGAACACGGGGTAGAAACGCTCGCATTCCTCGATCGCCGATTCGACCAGCAGTTCGGCGGCGTCCAGCGACATTGTCCCTTCATCGCCACCGTCGACCATCGCCGCATGCCGGAACAGCAATATGCCGCTCGACGACCACAGTTCGAAATGGCCGATCCAGAGCTGTTCGTTGACCAGCCCGATCGTCTCATAGACCGCCTGGCGCCGCTCGTCGGGCACCTTGATGTCGGGAAAAGCGAGGAATTGCAGCACGCTATCGTCTTCGCGCCACAACGCGCGGAGTTCGTACGTCGTCCAGCTACCCTTTACGGTCGCAACGATCTCATCCTCATGACGCTCGTGCTCCCAGCCATGCGCGGCATAGTAGCTCTCGAGCATGTCGATCGGGGCGGCGTCTTCGTGGTCGTGGTCTACTTGCTCGAGCATCATAGGGTCCTGGCGGTCCTTATCGCACGACAAAGGGTGCCGAGGCAAAAACGCCACGGCAACCCCATCGAATCCGTTTCTGCGGAAAACTGTGGAAAAGTCAGTCGACCGCCGCCTCGTATGACGCCCCGGACGGCGCATTTACTGTGGATTGCGCGGCGAACTTGGCCTCGAGCGCATCGAGCCTCGCCTTGAGCACGTCGTTTTCGTCGCGGGCTGCGGCGGCCATTGCCTTGACCGCATCGAACTCTTCGCGGCTGACGAAATCGAGCCCGCCAAGCCATTCGCGGGCACGCTCGCGCACGCCCGAACCGGCTTCGCGTCCGACGCCCGCAAGCGTACCGGCCGCACCGTTCAAGACCTTGACGATATCGTCGAACACGCGGTTTTCGGACTGCATTGCTTCAAATTCCCGTAAGATCAGTTCGTCACAGCATTTGGGACGTATGGCTGGCGGGTGCAAGTGTCTCGGCGCCGGGGTTCAACTGCCCGATGCTGAACGCGAGCACGCCGGCAAAGCTGATCCAGACCATATACGGCACCATCAGCCAAGCCGCGGCGGGCCGTATCCGCGCGAAGACGAAGGTCGCGGCGATCGACAAGGCGAGCATCGCGACGATCACCAGCACCGATGCGCCGATCCTGTGCGCGCCGAAGAACATCGGTGTCCAGGCGAGGTTGAACGCGAACTGCCCGACGAACAGCGCAACCGCGAGCCCGCGCAACCGAGCCCCACGCGCGTTCAGGATCATCGCTAGCGCAAGCCCGATCAGAATATAGAGCGTCGTCCAGACTACGGGGAAGACCCAGCCCGGCGGGTTCAGCGCAGGCTTGGCGAGGGCCATGTACCACGCATTGTCGCTACCGACGCTGACCGAGCGACCGGAGAGAAAACCGAGCAACAGGATCAGGGGCACGGTCACGACCGCCCAGCGGAGGAACGACATCCTCAACTGGCCCTTCGAAGCGATACCGCCCACACAAATCCTTCCGTCTCTACGCGCGCTCGTCCTGGCGCGCATTTTGCGATCGGTAAACCGTGCGTTGGCGAGAATCGTTCCGCTAGTGGTTCATTCCGGCACGGTGAGTGGCGGTTAGGCACGCATCAACACCGTCCTCCGTCATCCTGGCGAAAGTCAGGACCCAGAGCCAAGTAGGATCGCCCTCGGTATCCTGGGTCCTGACTTTCGTCAGGATGACGGGAGAGTTTGGGTCGGCTCTGGAGAACCACCGCCGTGCAAGGCGGCGATCAGGAATTCGACATTGCCTTCGGGGCCGGTGATCGGGCTCTCGACCACGCCCTCGACATGCCATCCCTGCCCGGTCAGCCATGCCGCGACCTGGTCGCAGACGCGCTGGTGGATCGCGGAATCGCGGACGACGCCGCCCTTTCCCACTTCCTCGCGGCCCGCCTCGAACTGCGGCTTCACCAGCGCCATCAATCGTGCGTCGGGCTTGGCGAAGCTCATCGGCCGTTCGAGGACCTTGGCGAGCCCGATGAAGCTCGCGTCGCACACGATCAGGTCGATCGGTTCGGGAATATGCGCGGGCGTGAGGATACGCGCGCTGGTCTGCTCGTGGACTATGACGCGGTCGTCCTGGCGGAGCGGCCAGGCGAGTTGGTTGGTGCCGCTGTCGACCGCGTACACGCGCGCCACGCCGTTCTTCAGCATGACGTCGGTGAAGCCGCCCGTCGAAGAGCCTACGTCGATCGCGACCGCGTCGGTCACGTCCCAGCCGAAATGCGCGAGGCCGTGCGCGAGCTTGATCCCGCCGCGCGAGACCCAGGGATGATCGCGTCCGCGAACGTCGAGCACGACGTCGTCGGGGAGCGTCTGACCGGGCTTGTCGACCTTCTTGGTCCCCGCGAACACGAGGCCTGCCATGATCAGCGCCTGCGCGCGCGTCCGCGACTCGACGAGGCCTCTGTCGACCAGCATCTGGTCTGCGCGTAACTTTGCCATGCGCCCGCCTATCGCCCCCAGATCCGATCGCCGCAAGCTGCCTTCCTTTCGCCGCAATGCTATTGCCTACCTATCAAGTAGGATTACGTTGAGGCTTGGGAAGCGTGATCAGCCGGCGTCCCCTAGAGCGTCCTCCCGGTCACGCTTTCCACCCCGAAACGGGCCACCCCGAAACGGGGCCTTGGAGAAGGAGAAGCGCTGTGGGTAGTTTCGCACTGTATGATTCCGTCCAGCCGACCATCCTGACCGTGCCGGGTCTCGGCGGTTCCGGCCCCTCGCATTGGCAGACGCTGTGGGAGGACGCCCGCCCCGACACGGTGCGCGTCGAACTCGGCATGTGGAACACCCCGCACCGCAACGCCTGGGTGACCCGACTCGACGAGGCGATCCGCCGCGCGGATGCACCGGTGATCCTCGCCGCGCACAGCCTCGGGTGCCTCGCGGTCGCATGGTGGGCCGAACTCAGCCCGCAGCCCTACGGATGGCCAGTGGCGGGCGCGTTGCTGGTGGCGCCGGCGGATGTCGATCGGGGCGGTGCGCAGGCGGAGTTGAAAGGCTTTTCGCCGACGCCGCGCACGCCCTTGCCGTTCCCGTCGATCGTGGTGGCGAGCAGCGACGACCCCTGGATCACGCCGCAGCGCGCGCACAGCATGGCGGCCGACTGGGGCAGCCACTTCGTCGACGCCGGCCCGCAGGGGCATCTGAATGCTGCAAGCGGCATCGGATGGTGGCGCGAGGGGCAGGATCTGCTGGAGCGGGTGATCGCGGCGAGTGGCGATGGCCGGGGGCAGGCGCTGCCGCCAAGCAAGGCGCGGTCGATCCTTGCGGTGAGCGCGACCGATGCAGCGCAGACGCATTATCTGGGCGGGTGACTTATCTGGGAGGGTGACGCCCCCCACAAACGATACACCACCCCGGCGAAGGCCGGGGCCCAGTTGGGAAACGTCGCTAACTGCGCGCAATCCACCGTTACTGCGACCTCTCCAACTGGGCCCCGGCCTCCGCCGGGGTGGTGCCTGCCGACAAAGCCAGCTTAAGAAATCCGCGAACCGTCCTCATCAAACAGCTCGGGATTGGCCGCCTGCTCAGCCTTCGCCGCCGCCAGGCCACCGCGCATCCGCCGCCACATCGCAATGTTCAACGACACCATCACGACCACCGCCAGCGCGATGATCACGAGACCCTTGGTCGGCCCGGTCATGCGCGCGCTTCGGCGACCCCGCCCGAATTGTGGCGGAGCGCCTTGAGCACGGTATCCACCAGCGCAGTCGCGTCGAGCCCGGCTTCGGCATACTGGACTTCGGGCTTGTCCTGATCCTGGTAGACATCAGGCAGGCGCAGCGTGCGGAGCTTGAGCCCGCCATCGATCAGCCCTTCGTCCGACGCCATCGTCAGGACATGCGCGCCGAAGCCACCGACCGAATTCTCCTCAATCGTCACAGCAACTTCGTGCGTGGTCAGCAGCTTGCGGATCAGGTCGACATCGAGCGGCTTGGCGAAGCGGAGATCGGCGACCGTGGTCGACAGGCCCTTGGCCTCGAGGATCTCGGCGGCCTTGAGCGCTTCTTCGAGACGGGTGCCGAGCGACAGGATCGCGACGGTCTTGCCCTCCCGCACGATGCGACCCTTGCCGATTTCCAGCAATTCCGGGGTCTCGGGAAGCGCAACGCCGGTGCCGTTGCCGCGCGGATACCGCACCGCGATCGGCCCGGTGTCGTACTGCGCCGCGGTGTGCGTCATGTGAACGAGTTCGGCCTCGTCCGCCGCCGCCATCACGACGAAGTTCGGGAGCGTCGCGAGGTAGGTGACGTCGAACGACCCGGCATGCGTCGCACCGTCCGCGCCGACGAGCCCCGCGCGGTCGATCGCGAAACGGACCGGCAAGTTCTGGATCGCCACGTCGTGCACGACCTGGTCGTACGCACGCTGAAGGAACGTCGAGTAGATCGCGCAGAACGGCCGCATCCCCTGCGCGGCAAGACCGGCGGCAAAAGTGACACCGTGTTGTTCGGCGATGCCGACGTCGAAGAACCGGTCGGGATATGCTTTGGCGAACGCGTCGAGGCCGGTGCCCGACGGCATCGCCGCGGTGATCGCACAGATCCGGTCGTCCTTGGCGGCCTCTGCGACGAGCTGCGCGCCGAACACGTTCTGGTATTGCGGCGGTCCCGGTGGCGCCTTGGTCTGGATGCCCGAGATCACGTCGAACTTCTGGACGCCGTGATACTTGTCCGCAGCGGCCTCAGCGGGGGCATAGCCCTTGCCCTTCTTGGTGACGACGTGGACGAGGATCGGGCCTTCCTCGGCATCGCGGACGTTCTCGAGCACCGGGATCAGGTGTTCGAGGTTATGCCCGTCGATCGGGCCGACATAATAGAAACCGAGTTCCTCGAACAGCGTGCCGCCCATCGTCATGCCGCGCGCGAACTCGTCGGTCTTGCGCATGCCGCTGGCGATCGGCCGTGGCAACCGCTTGGCAAGCTTCCGGGCCAGATCGCGAAAGCCGAGGAACTCGCGACTCGACACGATCCGACTAAGATACGCCGACAGCCCACCGACCGGCGGGGCGATCGACATGTCGTTGTCGTTGAGGATCACGACCAGGCGGTTGCCCGCCTGCGCGGCGTTGTTCATCGCCTCGTACGCCATGCCCGCCGACATCGCGCCATCGCCGATCACCGCGATGCCCTTGCCGGGCGTGCCCGCGATCTTGTTGGCAATCGCAAAGCCCAGCGCCGCCGAGATCGACGTCGAGGAATGTGCCGCGCCGAACGGGTCGTATTCACTCTCGCTGCGCTTGGTGAAGCCGCTTAGCCCGCCGCCCTGGCGCAGCGTCCGAATCCGGTCGCGACGCCCCGTAAGGATCTTGTGCGGATAGCATTGGTGACCAACGTCCCAAACCAGCCGGTCGCGCGGGGTGTCGAACACGTAATGGATCGCGGTCGTCAGTTCGACCACGCCGAGGCCCGAGCCGAGATGCCCGCCGGTGGTGCCGACCGCGGAAATCGTCTCGGTCCGCAGTTCGTCGGCGAGCTGGCGGAGCTGGTCCGGGCGCAGCTTGCGGAGGTCTTCGGGCGTCGAAACGGTATCGAGCAGCGGTGTCGAGGGAAGGTCGGCCATCGGACGGGCTTAATGCAGCGCGCGTATCGTGTCGATTGTTACCGTGTCTTGACGTAGCATTCGCGCTGAAATCGCTCGGGAAGTGCACAATTATGAACTTTACGCACCGTGTTGCCGTCGCGGCGGATATCCCGGCGATCTCGGCGCTGATGGCGCGGGCGATCAGCGCGTTGCAGCGGGATTTCCTCACGCCGGCGCAGGTCGAGGCAAGCCGTGCGGTGATGGGGCTTGATACGCAGTTGATCGCGGACGGGACGTATCTGCTGGTCGAGGTGGAAGGACGGCTGGCCGGGTGTGGCGGGTGGAGTCGGCGGGCGACGCTGTACGGTGGCGATCACAGTACGGCGTTGCGGGATGCGGCGTTGCTCGACCCGGCGCGCGACGCGGCGCGGATCCGGGCGATGTATACCGATCCGGATTTTACGCGGCAGGGTGTCGGGCGGTTGGTGCTGTCGGTTTGCGAAGCGGCTGCGCGCGACGCGAGGTTTGCGCGGGCGGAGATGATGGCGACGCTGGCGGGGGAGCCACTGTACCGGGCTTGCGGGTATCTGCCGATCGAGCGGATCGAGACGTCGGGAGATGTGCCGGTGCCGATGATCCGGATGGGGAAGGATCTGGGTAGAACCTGATCCTCCCCCTGGCGGGGGAGGATTGAGTGGTCGGGGTTACTTCGCCTCGCACTCCGCGCAGCGACCGCGGACTTCGATCACCGGGCGTACGGGAGAGAAGCCGGCCGCCTCAGCCGCGTTGCGGACGCCCTTGGTGATGGTGTCGTTATCGAGATGCGTCGTCTGGCCGCACGAGTCGCAGACCAGGAAGATGCAGTCGTGCAGGCAATCGGGATGCGCGTTGGCGACGTACGCGTTGGCGCTCTCGACACGCCGTGCGAGGTTCGCGCCGACGAACAGGTCTAGGATGCGATACACGCTATTCGCGGCGACGCGGCGGCCTTCGGATTTCGAGACGGCTTCGGCGATGTCGTAGGCAGACGCCGGCTTCTCGAAGCTGGCCAGCGCCGCGAACACGCTGGCGCGCATCGTGGTCCACTGTTCGCCAGCCTTTTCGAGTGTCGATTGTGCTGCGACGGTGAGGTCGGCGCCTTGCGGTTCGGTGTGGGTGTGAGCGTGCGCCATGCTGGATGAAGTAGGATGCCGGAGGGGTTCCAGCAACCCGACTTAACTCTCCGCGCGGCGGTTGAGATCGTGACCGAACGCGAGCAGACCGACGCCGACGATCGTCCACAACGTCTCGCCGCCACCGCTGTCGTGCGGCAGCGTCATCGCGCCGGCCATGATGCCGAGCCCGAGCGCGCCCATTGCGGCGGGCATCATATAGCCGTGGTTGAGAACGCCGCGTCCAAGCGCGAGCGCACCGAGGCCGATCGCGATCGTCAGGCCGACTTCGTGGAAGATCGGATCGAGCAGGAAACCGCCCGCCGTCGACATGAGCGCGACCAGTACGGAGGTCGCGAGGCAATGCACCATGCACAGGCCCGACAGCCCGATCGCATAGCGATCGAGGCCGGCGAAGCGGTGGGTATGCGTAGCCGAAGGCGTCATCGTCCGTCGGATATAGATGGGCAGTTGAAAGGATACAACATTACATTGCAGATTTTCTTGCGAGGAATTTTAGGTTCGTCAGGTCGGATCGCCGCCAGAGATCGCGTAGTGGCTATCCGTCGCCATCCTGACGAAAGTCAGGATCCAGAGCCTCAGGCGGCAGCGTGCGTAACTCTGAATCCTGACTTTCGTCAGGATGACGGGAGGAGCGGCAGGACGCTGCGCCCCCTGCACCTCCGCCAGTCCGGCAACATGAAGCAATGCCTCACCATGAAGGAATGGCGCCGGGCTGCGCAAAGGACTATCTCATCGCAATGCTTCAACCCAGTGCCGCCTTTCTCACCAAAGCCCGTCCTCGTGCGGTCGCCCTGTGGCTGTACACGGTCGCGGGCCTGATCGTCGCGATGGTCGTCATCGGCGGAATCACGCGGCTGACCGAATCGGGGCTGTCGATCACGCAGTGGAAGCCGATCAGCGGGATCATCCCGCCGCTCAACGACGCGCAGTGGCAGGCCGAGTTCGCCGCCTACAAGCGCATCCCCGAATATGCCGCGTTCAACGCCGACATGACGGTCGGCGGGTTCAAGGCGATCTTCTTCTGGGAATATCTGCATCGGCTATGGGGCCGCGTGATCGGACTCGTGTTCGCGCTACCGCTGATCTGGTTCGCGGTGCGCAAGCGCATCCCGGTCGGCTATGGCTGGAGGCTGTCGGCACTGCTCGCGCTCGGTGCGTTCCAGGGCGCGATTGGCTGGTGGATGGTCGCCTCCGGCCTGTCGGTGCGAACCGACGTCAGCCACATTCGACTCGCCGTCCACCTGCTGACCGCACTGACGATCCTCGCGGGGATCGTGTGGACCGCGCTCGACCTGATGGCGCTGAACCGCAACCCGCTCGCCGCCCCTGCCCGCATGCGGCCGGTGGCAATCCTCGCGCTGGCGTTGCTGTTCGTGCAGCTTGTCTACGGCGCGTTCACCGCCGGGCTCGATGCGGGCTATGCGTTCGCGAGCTGGCCGCTGATGGGCGATGGGCTGTTCCCCGCCGACGTGCCGATGGTGAATCCCGCCTGGAGCAACGCCGTCGACAACCCTATCGTCGTCCAGTTCATCCACCGTTGGTTCGCGTTCGCCGCCGCCGCCGGGCTGATCTGGCTCGCGGTCAAAGCGACCAAGACCGGCAGCAGCGCGGGGTTCTTCGTCGTCGGCCTCGTCACGCTCCAGATCATGCTCGGCATCGCCACGCTGATGACCGGCGTGCAGATCGACGTCGCGGTCGCGCACCAGGGTAATGCCGCACTCCTCCTGATCGCGGCGATGTTCGCCGCCCACGCAGTCGGCACCGCACCCTGCATTACGCAGCGGGTATAATAATACCCGTCAGGAAACCGGCGGAAAGCTTGACTTGAAGCCCCCTTTCAGCATTAGGCCGGCATTCGCGCTGCGGGGCCTCCCCTTGGTGCGCTTGCATTCAATCTGGAAGGTCTAACGCCCATGAAGGCGCTCATGAAGACCACCAAGTCGGCGAAGCCGGCTGAGGTGGAGAAGCAGTGGCATATCGTCGACGCGGAAGGTCTCGTCGTCGGTCGTGCCGCATCGATCATCGCCAACGTCCTGCGCGGCAAGCACAAGGTGTCGTTCACCCCGCATGTCGATTGCGGTGACAACGTCGTCGTGATCAACGCCGACAAGATCCGCTTCACCGGCAACAAGGCCGCGAAGAAGATCTATTACAAGCACACCGGTTACGCCGGCGGCATTAAGGGCATCACTGCCGCCAAGGTCCTCGACGGCCGCTTCCCGGAGCGCGTTCTCGAAAAGGCCGTCGAGCGCATGATCCCGCGCGGCCCGCTGGGTCGTGAGCAGATGCGCAACCTGCGTATCTTCAAGGGCACCGAGCATCCGCACGAGGCACAGAACCCTGCCGTGCTCGACATCGGCAGCATGAACCGCAAGAACAAGGTGGGCGCATAATGTCCGACAACCGCCAGTCGCTCGCCGATCTCGCGAGCCTGACCAACCAGCCCGCGCCGGCTGCTTCTGCCGAGCAGGCTCTGCCGACCAGCGAAGGCGATATCGCAGCGCCGGTCTCGAACGAGCCCGTCCGGGAGCCGATGCCGCTCCGCGAGCAGATCCTCGACAAGCAGGGCCGCGCCTACGCGACCGGCCGTCGCAAGGACGCCGTCGCGCGCGTCTGGGTCAAGCCCGGCACCGGCAAGATCACGATCAACGGTCGTGACCAGGAAGTGTATTTCGCACGTCCGACGCTGCGTCTTGTCATCAACCAAGTGTTCGGCATCACCGAGCGCGAAGGTCAGTACGACGTCGTCTGCACCGTCAAGGGCGGTGGCCTTTCGGGCCAGGCCGGCGCGGTCAAGCATGGCATCAGCCAGGCCCTGACCCGCTTCGAGCCGGTGCTGCGCGCATCGGTCAAGGCAGCAGGCTTCCTGACCCGCGACAGCCGCGTCGTCGAGCGCAAGAAGTACGGCAAGGCGAAGGCCCGTCGTAGCTTCCAGTTCTCGAAGCGCTAATTTCGCTTTCAGTATTGCTTACCAAGAGGGCGGTCCGGCAACGGGCCGCCCTTCTTCGTTTGGGGCATTGGTGCAGGACGACATCGTTCTCCCGCGCACAGGAGCCCAAGATAGAAAGCGGCGTCTGCGGCGATCCTCCCCGCCAGGGGGAGGTGGCTGGCTCTTGCCAGACGGAGGGGGAGGTAAGGAAAACGGCTGTTCCGTGTCCTCCCCCTCCGTCACCTTCGGCGCCACCTCCCCCTTCCGGGGGAGGATCATTCGGACGCGACGGCCTATCCCAGCGCGGTGATGATCTCGTCCAACGAGGCATTGCGGATGCCGCGTCGATCCAGTGCGTCGAGCATCGTCGTCCACCATGCATGAAAGCGCTTCAGGTCGGCGGCATCGCGCACATAGGGGGTGTTACCCGGCGCCAGCGACGGCGAGTGGAACGACAAATTGAGCAGCCGCAACCCCTCGCCCGCCGCGACCGCGACGGCTTCCAACGCAGCCTCGATCGGCATGTCCTCGGGCGTCAGCGCGATCCGCGACAACAGGCGCGCGCGCGAATACCCCCTGCCCTTCGGTAGGCGGCCTAGCGCAGTGTACAGCCTGCCGCCGCCCTCGCGCGCGGCCGGTGAAAACGGTGGTTAGCGGCAGTTCGACGATACCGCCTTCGCGATACGCACCGGCATCCGCCAGCGAGAAGTCCGGACCGCCATCGCCGCTATAATCGTAGCCGGGGCGGATCGAGCTATCGATCCGGTAGCCGAGCCCTGCCAGCAGTTCGAAACTGTTCCGGC
The DNA here is from genome assembly GCF_036856015.1 of Sphingomonas sp. LR55. Classification (NCBI taxonomy): domain Bacteria; kingdom Pseudomonadati; phylum Pseudomonadota; class Alphaproteobacteria; order Sphingomonadales; family Sphingomonadaceae; genus Sphingomonas; species Sphingomonas sp. LR55. Next base: position 534,300 of record NZ_JASPFO010000001.1, on the reverse strand, counting down.
CAATGCCATAGCGACCAGCGCGATACGCACGCGGGGCGGTGCCGAATGCGGTCGTGATCGCGGCCGTGAGCGTCTCAAGCTTGGCCGCCTCCAGCGCCCGCGACAGGTTGCCTGCATAGCTCACCACCGATGTCGCCACCTCCTCGAACGGCGGATTGACCCAGGCGTGCAACTGCGTGCCGATCTCCGACCGCCCATCTTCGAGGACGCGCGACAGGACCGCTACCGAAGCGGGATCGGTGGCGATCGGGTGGTCGACCATGCAGTTGAGCGCGACACCGCGCTCGGCGAACCGGCGGTGCGCGTCGGGAAACGCCGCCATCGCGGTCGTGGCCCGGTTGCGGCGATCAAGCGGCGCGCGCCAGTCGAACTCTTCCTCGACGTCCACGAAGACAGTGAAGCAGGTGCCGAAATCCTCAGGCCAGATCACCCGCTGCGCATCGGTTGGCCGCGGCGGGCGGTAGGTCACCGCTGATCGTCGGCGACGCGCTCCACTTCCGCGACACCGGCGGTCGGGCGCTCCGCTTCCACGATATCGGCAGCGGGAAGTTGCAGCGTCAGGCGTTCCGCGCCGATCGTCAGGACGCCGCCGAGTTCTACCGCGAGATTCTGCGCGAGACGCAGCGCGAAGCCGGTGCCGAGTAGTGGTGCGCCGTCGTTCTCCTGTTCGGCGTCGATGCTGAGCAGCACGTCGGTCGCATGCGCAGCGAGCGCGGCGGGGCGATCGAACTCGATCGTGATCGTGTCGCCCACCGGCCGCACGACGATCCCAAGCTGCTCGCCCTGGCGCCCGGCCGACACCAGCGCGGCGAGCAGGCGACCGACCAGCCGCTCGACCGCGCGATCGTCACCGAGGATATCGCGGTCACTCGCAGGCATCGCCACCGACAGGCTCGCCCCGCGTAATGCGGCGAGCGGCTGGAGGTCCGTGGTGACGCGGTCGAGCAACGCACGGACCGGCACCGTCGTCGGTCGCAGATCGAGCGCATGGCCTTCGATCCGCGCCGCGGTGTCGAGATCATCGATCGCGGCGAGCAGGTCGCCCGCCTGCGTCCGAATCGCTGTCGCGCGGTCGCGATACGTCGGCGAGACGGGGCCGAGCAACTGCGTCTCGATCAGCTCGGCGAACCCGGCGATCGCATTGGTCGGCGTGCGCAGTTCGTGGACCAGCTGGCGGAGCGAATCGGCGACCGGCGACGATGCGGGCTTTGCCGGCGCCGCGGTCTCGTCGCGACGTGGGCGGCGCGCGGTGCCGCGGAAGCCGATGAAGCGGCCGGACGCGTGTTCGAACGCGGGCACGCCGGACAGCCGCCACGATCCGAACGCGTCCGACAGCCCGCCGACCTCGAGCCGCGCGTCGCTGAACCGTGAGCGACGACGGAATGCGCCAGCCGCGACGCCATCGAGATGCGCCTCGCCCTGTTGCGCGGCATAGGCGAGCGACACGCCGACCAGCGCGGAGCGGGCGACGCCATCGACCATCCGGATGACGCCTTGCGCATCGGTTTCGAAGCGGAAGCCCTCGATCTCGGCCGCCGCGGGTGTTGGCGTTGCGGCGTCGACGGTGCGGTCGCGATTGAACGCCTCGATCCGCGCGACGAGGTCGGAAATCTCGAAGCGGTCTGCCGGCGCGGGTTCAGCCGGTTCGGCGACGGACGCTTCCGTCTCGGCGAGCTTGGCATGGCGAAACGCCTCGGCGACGAACGGCAGGCCGCGGGCGACCGCGCCGAGCGCCATGAACGGGGTTTCGCTGAGGGGGTTTCGCTGGGAGGCGCGGAATAGAGCGACGGTTCGGGTGCCCTGGCGAAGGGCGTGTCGACCGGAGGTGTGTCGATCACCTCGACAGCCAGGTTTTCAGCTAAACTCGGCTCTTCAGCTAACGGCGCCTCTTCAGCCACAGTCAGCGCTGCGATCGGCGCTGGCTCAATAGCGATCGGCTCTGCAACGACCCGCTCGGCTTCGACAGGCTCGGGCTCGGCCGGCGCATCGGGTTGCGGCAGCACGAAGTCGGTCGGACCGAAGCTCTGCAGGCCGCGCTGGACCGATGCGGGCAAATCGCGGCGATGGCGCAACACCGAACGGCTAGCCGGCGTCAGCCGCGGCAGGATCGCCAGCCATTCGTCGGGCTCCAGAGTCGCGGTCCGCAGCACCGGTGCGGCAATTGCCAGCGCATCCTCGGCGAAGAACCCGACCAGGTTCGCATCGGGCCGGGCGAACGCGAGCGCGCGGGCACTGGCGGCACGCACCTCGACCGGCACCGCTTGGCGCAACAGCCGCAACCGCGCGATCGCCGGTTCATCGACAGCCGTCCGCCCGCGGCCCATCAGGTCGACCAGTTGCCGCCACGCGGATTGCGCGCCGAAACCGGTGGCCATGTCGGCAGCGAGGATCGTCTTCAGGCTATCGTCGAACCGCACATCGTTCCCCGGCTTAGGTGGGCGTACCACGCTCTCCGTACCGATTCCTTAACGCCGCCGACTCATCGAAGGAACAATCCATTTTGGTGCGGATACGGGTTCGTCGCATAGTGGGACAATTGCGTTTCACCGCAACAATCTTATCGCTATGAGGAATGAATCGCTTGGTTTGCGATGCCTATCGGGAGTTGCGTGAAATGAGTTTTGACCGGATCGATCGGCAGATCCTGTCGCTGTTGCAGGCCGACGGTCGGATGACCAATGTCGACCTGGCCGACCAGGTGGGGCTTACCGCCCCGCCCTGCCTGCGCCGCGTCCGCGCGCTCGAAGAGGCAGGCGCGATCCGTGGCTATCACGCCGATCTCGATGCGAGCCGACTAGGCTTTCCGATCACGGTGTTCGCCATGGTGTCGTTGCGCAGCCAGGCCGAGCACGACCTCGCCGCGTTCGAGCATCATATCGCGGATATTCCTGAAATCCGGGAATGCCACATGCTCAACGGCGAGATCGACTTCATCCTGAAGATCGTCGCGGCGGATCTGAAGAGTTTCCAGGAAATCCTGACGACGCATTTGACGCCGGCGCCGAACGTGGCGAGCGTGAAGACGTCGCTCACGATCCGGACGGCCAAGGCGCTGTCCGGGATCCCGGTGGTGGTCGACTAAGGGGCGACTTCGATCCTCCCCTTCAAGGGGAGGTGGCTGGCGCTTGCCAGACGGAGGGGTGACACCCTCGCGATGACGCTTCCCCCGTCAGTCCTGCGGACTGCCACATCCCCTGACAGGGCCCTGACAGGGGAGGATCGAGCTTCGAAGCTCCCATCCTCAAACAAAAACGGGGCGGCATCGCTGCCACCCCGTTCTTTAACCAGAGACCGGACCGCTTACGCAGCCGGTGCGCCGAGCCAAGTCGTCCACAGGCTCGCGATGTCCGCCTTGGGCGATGCCTTCACCGCCGAGAACGCCGTCGCTGCGCCAGCCTTGTCGCCCGAGCGCGCAAGCGCGATGCCGAGATGCAGGTTCACGTCATCCGCGTCGATGCCGCCCTTGGTCAGCGCCAGGCGATAGAGCTCGATCGATTTCGCGTAGTTGTTCTGACCGAGATATGCATCTGCCGTACCCGCGGCGAGCTTGCCGTTCGGCGCCGTCGCAGCGCGCTTTTCGAGACCCGACAAGGGGCCGTCCGCCGCGATATTCTTGGCCGCATCTGCGAGCAGACCCTTGGCCATCGTGTTCGACGCCGGGATCTTGCCCGAGGCGAGACCTTCCTTGATCACTGCCTGCGCTTCGCTCGGCAGGCCGCGACGGTTCACGCTGTCCGCATATTGCAGATAGTCGGTCTGATCGGCGAGCGAGTTGGTTGCGCGCATCAGACGGAAGATGTCGACCTTCTGCGGTTCGTCGAGCGTGATCAACGCGTCCTTCTGGATGCCTGACAGGATCAATACGTCGCGCCAGTTCTTTGCCGACGGATACGCGGTGATCCACTTCTTGAGCCACGCCATCGTCTCTGGCTTGCGCTTGGCTGCGTAAGACTTGGCGATCGCGTAGCGGTAATATTCCTCCGGCGCCTTCTGGCCCGACGCGGTCATCTGCGTGATCGCGGCATCGAGATCGGCGGTGGCGCCAGCGACGTCGCCGCTATCCATCTTCGCCTTGATGATCTGCAACGACAGGTTGGGATCGGTGTAGCCGAGTTCCTTTGCCTTCGAGAAATACTGAAGCGCGATCGGATACTGCTTGCCGTTGAACGCCAGCGCACCGCGGCGATAGGCATAGCGACCACGATCCGCGGCGGGCGTCGCCGGGTTGGCGATCAGCGCGTCGAGCGGGGTAGCGAGAGTCGTCTCGTTGATCGGCGCGTTGGGGTTGGCGGTCTGCGCAGCGACGAGCTTCTCCGACTCAAGCTGATACCGGAGCGCGGCACCGATATACTTCTCGTAATCGGTCTTCGCGGCGGCATCGATCTGGTCGATCGCGGTCTGCGCGGTCGGGTAATCCTTGGCCGCCAGCGCGGTCTGCGCGGCGAGGCCGGGCTTCTGGACTTCGGGGCTGAGCTTAACCGTCGGAGCGGCGTCAGCCTTCTTGTCCTTGGCGAAGGCGGGCGTGGTGATCGCCATGCTGCTTGCGCCGGTCGCGAACGCCGCAACCAGTGCAAGCTTGGAAATGGTCTTCATGCGGAAACTCTCCCTCTGCGTCGGCCCGCTTACGTAAGTGGCGCGCCGCGACGCTATATGGTCCGTGGTGCATACGTTCAAGCAAGCGGTCCGGATCCCCTGCCTGCAAATTAGCTGGTGAACGTCGATTGAACGCGCTCACGGCGGTCGCTAGATCGCGAGGATGATCGCTGTCCTTTCGCCCGCCAAGACGCTCGATTACGAGAGCGCGCTGCCCAAGCTCGAGCCGACTACGCCGCGGTTTGCCGACGAGGCGAAAACGCTAGCGCATGCTGCCGCGCACCTGACGCAGAAGAAGCTGTCGGAACTGATGCATATCTCGCCCGCGCTGGCGAAGCTCAACGCCGACCGGTATCGCGATTTCGATACGCTGCCCGAGCGGCCGGCGATGTTCGCGTTTGCGGGCGACGTCTATACCGGGCTGGAGGCGAAGACGCTCGACGAGGCGGCGGTCGATTACGCGCAGGATCACGTGCGGATGCTATCGGGACTGTACGGGTTGCTGCGGCCGCTAGACCTGATGCGGCCCTACCGGCTGGAGATGGGCACGCGGTGGGCGCCGCGGAAGACGAAGCTGACCGACTGGTGGGGGAACCGGATCGCCAAGCTGCTCGCCGACGATGTCGAGGCGGAGGGGTCGGGGACGATCCTGAACCTTGCCAGCCAGGAATATTGGGCGGCGGCGCAAGGGAAATTGCCCTCCTCCATACGCGTCGTCGCGATCGATTTCCGCGAGGGCGAGGCGCAGAAGTTCGTCAGCTTCCATGCAAAAAAGGCACGCGGGATGGTGGCGCGGTGGCTGGTCGAGCACCGCGTCGACACGATCGAGGGGATCAAGGGGTTCGACAGCGACGGCTATGCCTATGACGCGGCGGGCAGCAGCGACGCGCAGTTCCGGTTCGTGCGCAAGTGAGCAGCGCGGTCGTCATCGGCGCCTCGGGCGGGATCGGCAAGGCGCTGGAAGAGGCGCTGATCGAGGAAGGGGCTTTCGACAAGGTCTACGGGTTTGCGCGGTCCGAAAGCGGCGACCGGCATCTCGATCTGGAGGACGAGGCGAGCATTGCGGCAGCGGCTTCGCGGGTTGGGTCTCCGACGCTGGTGATCGTCGCGACGGGACTGCTGCACGACGGCGCCAAGGGTCCTGAGAAGGCGATGCGCGAGCTCGATCCGGTGTGGATGGCGCGCAACTTCGCGATCAACGCGATTGGGCCGGCGTTGGTGGCGAAGCACTTCCTACCGACGACGCCGAAGGCGGGGCGGATCGTGTTCGCGGTGCTCTCCGCTCGCGTAGGTAGCATCGGCGATAACAAGCTCGGCGGCTGGTACGGCTATCGTGCGTCGAAGGCGGCGTTGAACCAGCTGGTGAAGACGATCTCGATCGAGGACAAGCGTCGCAATTCGAGCGGGATCGTCGTGGGATTGCATCCGGGGACGGTCGACACCGGGCTGTCGAAGCCGTTCCAGGGGAATGTGACGCCAGGCAACCTGTTCAAGGCCGATCGCGCGGCGGTGCAGTTGCTCGACGTGATCGACGGCCTGCGCGCCCCGGACAGCGGCAAGCTGTTCGCGTGGGATGGGGCGGAAGTTACCCCATAGCGCGCTCCCCTTCACGTCATCCCAGCGGAAGCTGGGATATCATCGTGTGGCGAACGCCGCCCGCCAAACAGGAATACCCCAGCTTTCGCTGGGGTGACGGCTTGTTGGCTGGGATGACGGAGTGTTGGATGGGGTGACGGATTGGGGGTGGGAATGCAGGCGGCCACCACATGAACCCCTACGCAGACATCTGACGTTCCTAAGCTCCTAGGCTCCTCACACCCTTAGCATGACGCGGATTTCACCTATCCGCCACAATCCGTTCAGGTCCCCCGGCGCACTCTCCGACCATCGTCCACCAAGGCCGAAACAGAGAGGATATCCTATGACCAAGTCTCTCCCCCTCGCGATCCTCGCCGGCGGCGCGCTCTTGTCCGGCACCGCCGCGATCGCCGCAACGCAGGCCAAGACCGTCCAGCCGAAGACCGTCGCGACGCACACCACGACCACCAAGACCACCACGCCGATGGGCAACACCAAGGTCGCCAAGCGCACCACGACCGTCGCCAAGGGCCGCATGGTCACCGCCAAACTCGCGAACGGCAAGACCGTCACGTACAATTGCTCGCTCGCCGGCAACAAGACGAAGACCGCCTGCAAATAAGCCCGAAATTAACGATGAAACCCTTCTCAATCGCGTGCGTAAGCGTGCGCGGGGGTAGTAAGGTGCCCCCCTCGGCTAAGGTGTGTCACAACACCGCAACAAGCCGAAAGCGTTCAGATTTGACCGACGAGACCACACTCGCCGAACCCCAGGGCGGCGAGCCCGCCGGCATCGCCACGATCTCGATCGTCGACGAGATGAAGTCGAGCTATCTCGACTATGCGATGAGCGTCATCGTCGCGCGCGCACTGCCCGACGTCCGCGACGGCCTGAAGCCCGTCCACCGCCGCATCCTGTACGGCGCACACGAGAGCGGCTTCGTCGCCGGCAAGCCGTACCGCAAGTCGGCACGCATCGTCGGTGACGTGATGGGTAAATACCATCCGCACGGCGACAGCTCGATCTATGACGCGTTGGCCCGCATGACGCAGGACTGGTCGATGCGCGTGCCGCTGATCGACGGCCAAGGCAACTTCGGCTCGATGGATCCCGATCCACCCGCGGCGATGCGCTACACCGAGGCCCGCCTCGGCAAGGTGGCGAACGCGCTGCTCGGCGATCTCGACAAGGATACGGTCGACTTCACGCCCAACTATGACGGTTCGGAGCGTGAGCCTTCGGTGCTGCCGGCGCGCTTCCCGAACCTGCTGGTCAACGGCGCGGGCGGCATCGCCGTCGGCATGGCGACCAACATTCCGCCGCACAATCTGGGCGAAGTCATCGCCGCGTGCCTCGCCTACATGGACAATGGCGCGATCACGACCGAGGAACTGTTCGAGATCGTCCCCGGTCCCGACTTCCCGACCGGCGCGATCATCCTCGGCCGTGCGGGCGCCAAGTCCGCCTACGAGACCGGCCGCGGCTCGATCATTGTCCGCTCGCGCCACATCGTCGAGGAGGGCAAGGGCGACCGTCGCTCGATCGTCCTCACCGAGATCCCGTTCCAGACCGGCAAGAACGGCCTGGTCGAGAAGATCGCCGAAGCCGCCAAGGACAAGCGGATCGAAGGCGTCAGCGACATCCGCGACGAATCGAGCCGGATGGGCGTCCGCATCGTCATCGACCTGAAGCGCGACGCTACCGTCGACGTGGTGCTCAACCAGCTCTGGCGGCATACGCCCGCGCAGTCGAGCTTCCCCGCCAACATGCTGGCGATCCGCGGCGGTCGCCCCGAACTGCTCAACCTGCGCGACATCATCGGCGCGTTCATCACCTTCCGCGAGCAGGTCATCACCCGCCGCTCGAAGTTCGAACTCGCCAAGGCACGCGAGCGCGCGCACCTGTTGCTCGGCCTCGTCATCGCGGTCACCAACCTCGACGAAGTCGTCAAGATCATCCGCGGCTCGTCGAGCCCCGCCGAAGCGCGCGGCAAGCTGCTCGCGCGCGAATGGCCGGTCGAGGAGATCGCGCCGTACATCGCGCTGGTCGAGGCGGTCGAGGACAAGCAGGCCGACGGCATCTACAAGCTGTCCGAACCGCAGGTCCGCGCGATCCTCGATCTCCGCCTGCACCGTCTCACGCTGCTCGGCCGCGACGAGATCGGCGACGAGCTGAAGGCGCTGGCCGCGACGATCGGCGAGCTGCTCCACATCCTCGGCGATCGCGCCAAGCTGTACGAAGTGATGCGCGGCGAGCTGATCGCGATCCGCGACGAATTCGCCACCCCGCGCCGCTCCGAGATCGCCGCCGCCGCCAACGGCATCGACGACGAGGACCTGATCGAGCGCGAGGACATGGTCGTCACCGTGACCATGCAGGGTTATATCAAGCGCACCAGCCTCGACACGTTCCGCGCGCAGGCGCGTGGCGGCAAGGGTCGCGCGGGCATGTCGACGAAGGACGAGGACGTCGTCACCGAGCTGTTCGTCACCTCGACGCACACCCCGGTGCTGTTCTTCTCGAACCTCGGCAAGGTCTATCGCTACAAGGTCTGGCGCCTGCCCGAGGGTGGCCCCGCCACGCGCGGCCGGCCGATGATCAACCTGCTGCCGCTGGCGCCGGGCGAGACGATCTCGACCGTGCTTCCGCTGCCGGAGGATCTGAGCGAGTGGAGCCGCCTGCACGTGATGTTCGCGACGCAGCGCGGCCTCGTGCGCCGCAACGCGATGGATGCGTTCACCAACGTGCCGTCGAACGGCAAGATCGCGATGCGCTTCGAGGAAGGGTCCGAGGACAAGCTGATCGGCGTCGCGCTGCTCAGCGAGCATGACGACGTGCTGCTCGCCACCAAGCTCGGCAAGGCGATCCGCTTCGCCGGCGACGACGTCCGCGAGTTCCAGAGCCGGACCTCGACCGGCGTGCGCGGTGTCACGCTGAAGGGCGACGACGAGGTCATCTCGCTGTCGGTCCTGCACCGCGTCGGCGCGACGCCCGAGGAGCGCGAGACGTATCTCAAGTTCGCACCGTGGAAGGGCGAGCGCGAGGGCGATCATGGCATGGGCGCCGACCGCTACAACGATCTCAAGGACCGCGAGCAGTTCATCCTGACGGTCTGCGAGAACGGCTATGGCAAGCTGTCGAGCGCCTATGACTATCGCCGCACTGGTCGCGGCGGCCAGGGCATCACCAACATCGACAATATCGCGCGCAACGGCCCAGTGGTGGCCAGCTTCGCCGCGGCGAAGGGCCATCAGCTGATGCTGGTGACCAACCAGGCGAAACTGATCCGCACGACGCTCGCGTCGCTCCGCGTCATCAGCCGCAATTCGGCCGGCGTGAAGCTGTTCGACGTGGCGAAGGGCGAACACGTCGTCTCGGCTGCACGAATCGAGGAAACCGAGGAAGACGCCGAGGTCAACCTGGCCGACGCGGTTCCCGAGGTCGCTCCGGATGCCGGCGCGACGATCGGCGAGGATACGGCTGCGGGTCCGGAGGACGGCGAATGAGCCGCGATCCGATCGCGTACAAGGTGCTGACGGGCGAGCAGCTGGCGACCCTGGAGAGCGGGAGCTTTGCGGGGGCGCCGGTGGATCTGGCCGATGGCTATATCCACCTGTCGACCGCCGAGCAGCTGACGGAGACGGTCGACAAGCACTTTGCTGGCCAGTCGGACCTGCACGTCGCGGCGATCGATCTCGAAGCGCTCGGCGACGACGTGAAGTGGGAAGAGTCGCGTGGCGGGCAGTTGTTCCCGCACATCTACAGTGGGCCGCTGCTGCTGGAGGTCGTGTTGTCTTACGGCCCGCTGGAGCGCGACGATGCGGGCAAGGTAAAGCTCCCCGTCGCGGGTTGAACGCAACCTAAAGCTTGTTCTCCCGCGAAGGCGGGAGAACAAGGAAGCAGGAGTGCAGTTGAATTAGCGACTGCTAGATGCCGAATCGTCTGCCACCACCCCGGCGAAGGCCGGGGCCCAGGTGGGGATGGTAGCTGACGGAGCGCATCGCTCCATTACATCGACCTTTCCAACTGGGCCCCGGCCTTCGCCGGGGTGGTACTATGTCGGTTAGGTTGGTCTGTTTGCCCTCGCCCTCACCCCGCCGCGAACGCAGCAATCACAAACCGCGCACAAGCCTCCGGCGCCGTCACCGGGATCATGTGCCCGCCTTCGATCGTATCGATCTTCGCCCCCGCAATCGCCGCAGCCGTCCGGTGGCCGTTATACGCCGGATCGAGGATCGCATCCTGCCGCCCGAACAGGATCCGCGTCGGCACGCCGATCTCGCCATACCGCTCGACCATCGGCGTCAGATCGTCGTTCACGCCGCCCAGATCGGCCGCCGCCGCCGCGATCGCGATAGGCCGCTGCGACAGCGCACCACCGCCGCGAATCGCGAAATCCTCGGGCACCGCCTCGGGCGCGAAAATGCCTTCAAGCGTCTTCGCCGAGGTCAGTCGGCTCAGCGGCGTCCCGATGATCTGCGCAAACCCGCGACGCGCGCCCGCCGGCACGCGTGCAAGGCCACGGAAGCTCTCCGGCACCTCTTCCTGCGGCCGGGTCAGCGGCGCGATCAGCGCGAGCGCGCGGACCAGATGCGGATGGTCCAGCCCTACAGCCAAGCCGATCGCTCCGCCGAGCGAATGCCCAACCAGCAACGGCCGATCGAGCCCGAGCTTCTGGATGAAGTCGGCGATGATCGCGCCCTGCGCGACGATCCCCGGCGTCGTGTTGCCGGTCGCGGTCGAATAGCCCGAGCCCGGCCGGTCGACGACGATCACGCGGTAGTCGTCCTTGAGCAGGTCGACGAGCGCGTAGCTGAAGTTCCGCAACTGCCCGCCAAGGCCGTGCACCATCACGATCGCTGGCCCCGACCCCACATCGATATAGTGGAGCCGGGCGCCCGCGACATCGAGGAAGCGCCCCTCCGCAGGCACCAGTTCCTCGGCCCGCCGCGCGACCCGGCTAGAATAGAGCGACAGCGCGATCCCCGACACCGCCGCGAGCACCGCGCCACCGATCAATCCCTTGCCCGTCCGCCTCATCACCATCTCCTTCACTTCGCTTGTGCCCCGAACGCGCAACCAAGTCCAAAGTCGCAACACATTCGAGGCTCGCCGCCCGGGTCGAACGCCCGACCCACGAAAGCGGTGCGCCCGCAGATAGACAAGCTCGCACGATACCGGACACGACCGCCAGGCAAAGCCCGCGTTACGGTCGATCGACAGAAGGGCGGAATGATGCACGTGCTCGTACAGATGGGCACTCGGCTCGACGCGACGCGACGCCGCAATTGCTCGATCGCATCGCCGCGTGGTTGAAGACCCGTTAATGAAGAATGGTGCACCCAGAGCGATTCGAACGCCCGACCCTCAGATTCGTAGTCTGATGCTCTATCCAGCTGAGCTATGGGTGCATCGCCGTTCCGTGTCCGGTTCGACAAGCCCGCTATGAAGCGGAAAAATCCTGGTGCACCCAGAGCGATTCGAACGCCCGACCCTCAGATTCGTAGTCTGATGCTCTATCCAGCTGAGCTATGGGTGCACTGGAGGGGCGCTGATAGCAGGCATTTTCGGGGGCGCAAGGGTTTGCCGCGAGAAAGTTGTGCACGAACGCTTGGCGGCATAGAGCGGCAGGCATGAAACACGCCTTTTCGCTCCGCTTCGCATCGTTCGCGCTGGTCCTCGCAACCGGTGCGTGCATTGAGGATCCGAACACCTATCCGTCGCTCGGGAAGCGCCCGGTCGAGAAGCTGGGATTTGCCGAGCCCGAGGTGAAGGCTGCGGTGGCAGCACCCGATCCCGCGCTCGACAAGGACATTGCGGCGATCTCGGCCAAGCTCGATGCCATCACGACCGGCTTTGCGCGTGATGCGGCGAAGGCGGAGATGCTGGCACGGTCGGCACGCGGTGCGGCGGTCGGCAGCGACGCGTGGATCACGGCGCAGACCGCGCTCGCCGGGCTCGACGACTGGCGTGCGCAGGGCTCGTCGCTGGTGACCGATATCGAGGCGCTGGCGACCGATCGTGCGGCGAAGCTCCAGCCGGATTATCCGGCGCTGGCGGCGATCCGCACGAAGGCGCAGGCGGAGAGCGATCGTCAGGGCGCGACGATCACCCGCATCCAGGCGAGCATGCCGTCAGCGTAAGCGCACCCTTCTAGTCCTCCCCCGCCAGGGGGAGGTGGCGCGAAGCGACGGAGGGGGAGGACACGGAGCGGCGGTTGCACTGACCTCCCCCTCCGTCTGGCAAGCGCCAGCCACCTCCCCGGCGGGGGAGGATCGAGAAACTCAGAACCCCTTCAGCAGCGGCAGGATCGTCGAGTAATCGTCGGTCCACGCCGCAAAGCCTTTCCGCGGTGTCAGCGGGACCCAATCCAGATTCTTTGCGCGCAATGCCGCAATCGCACGCGGGTCACGCGACAACGCCACCCAGTCCGACGCTGACGCCCGGTCGACCAGCAAACTCGGCGGCCGGTATTTCATCTCGACCGCGATCCAACCGCCCTCCTGCGCCGCCGCCGCGATCACAGGTTCGAGATCGATGAACCGGTTCGAGATATGCACCAACAACAGCCCGTCGCGTGCCAGCACCCTGCCATAAGTCGCGAACGCCTCGCGCGTCATCAGATGCATCGGCACCGAATCCGACGAGAACGCATCGAGCGCGAGCAAATCGAGGCTGTTCGACGCATCGTGCGCGAGCGCCACGCGGGCATCGCCCAACCGGATCTCCGGGTTTGGCAGGCACCGCGACAGATAGGTGAACTGGCCGGTATCGCGCGCGATGCGGACGACCGCCGGGTCAATCTCGTAGAACCGCCAGCGCTGGCCTGGCTTCGCGTAACACGACAGCGTCCCCGTCCCGAGCCCGACGACGCCGATCCGCGCGGCCGGACCGTATAACGCCGGTGCGGCCTGCATAGCCTGCCCGACGCCCGAGCCTGCCGCGTAATAGGTGGTCGGCGTGCGCTCGCGGTCGGTTGAGCCGCGCAACTGGATGCCGTGGACGGTCGTCCCATGATCGAGCTCGCGCGTACCGCCATTGGGTCCCGGCTCGTCACGCACGGTATAGACGCCAAAATAACTCCGGACGCGCGCGCCTGATTCGAGCGAGAGTTCGAGGCTGCGATACCCGCCGAACAGGACGAGTGCGCCCGACAGAACGATCATGTACGGGACGCGCGCGCCGATGACGGCAAAGCCGAGCGTCGCGATGACGAGGAAGTCCAGACCTTGCCGACTCTCGCCGAACACGCCGGTCGGGTCGGTAATCCGCAATCCGGCGACGACAACGAGGGTGACGGTAATCGCCGCGAGCGCGATCCACCTGGTCGGCCCCTGCGCCATCCAGATGCTGCGGAACTGGCCGAACAGATACTTTTGCGGCACCAGTGCGCCGGCCGCCAGGATCAGCAGCGGATACTCATAGGTCCAGTCGAACACCACCGGCGCGACTAGCGCGGCAAACACCCCGCCAAGCGCCCCACCCGCCGACATCGCCAGATAGAAGCCGGTCAGCCGATCGGGCGCAGGCCGCTTCCGGTACAGCGTGGTGTGCAGAGCGACCGAGATCATGAACAGCAGCACCAGCGCGATGCCCGCGCTGAAGAACGGGCGTTCGTTGACGCCGCCCATAATGATCCCGCCGAACAGCAATATCGTGATCGGGGCGATCCGTGTCAGCAGGTCGGCGAGCCAGCGATCGTTCGCAAACGCCACGCTGAAGCTCAACAAATACAGCCCGAGCGGGATCACCCATAGCAGCGGCATCGCGACGATGTCGGTGGTGATATAGGTCGACGTCGCGAGCATCAGCCCCGACGGCACGAGGGCGAGCGCGATCCAGTGCGCAATCCGTTTGGTCCCCGGCAGCGGGCTGGTCGCGGCGACGTGGTCGACCGCCGCAGTCTTAGGCAGCCGCGTGGCGCAGGCGAGCACCAGCACGATCAGCAGCAGATACCCGCCGCTCCAGAGCAGGCTCTGGCCGTGCACCGCCATCAACGGCTCGACCAGCAGCGGGTAGGCGATGAGGCCCGCGAAACTGCCGAGGTTGGAAGCGGCATACAGCGCATAGGGATCACCGCCCCCGCTCGCGTCGCTGAACCAGCGTTGGATCAGCGGCGCCTGCGCGGAGACTGCAAAGAACAGCGGTCCGATCGACAGCCCTAGCAGCCAAGGCACCCACAGCGCCGGCTGCGCCTCCGCCGACGGCGCCATCGCGACCAGTCCGATCGGCAGCCACAGCGCCGCAACGATCAGCACGCCGAGGTGGATCGCCGCCTGCGCACGCGGTCGCACCCGCCCAAGCCAGTGCGCGTACGCATAGCCCGCGAGCAGCAGCGCCTGATACACCAGCATCGCCGAGTTCCACACCGCCGGCGCGCCGCCGAGCCGCGGCAACGCCATCCGCGCCACCATCGGTTGGACCAGGAACAGCAGGAACGATCCGGTCAGGATCGTGGCGACGAACATCGTCCGGCACCAGCGCGCCATCAACGGTTTCTCAGACATAGGCGGGACGGTCGATCCGGTAGAGAATATGGCGACGGAGAGGGTCGTCTTCCGCGAGCTTCGGGTGGTCGAAATCGCCGTCGACCACGCGGATCATCCCGAGCCGTTCCATGAGCTTGCGGCTGGCTGCATTTGCGGTGACGGTGATTGCCCAGACCGTCGGGACGCCCAGCTCTCGCCATCCCCACGCAAGTGCGGCCTCCGCAGCTTCCCGAGCATATCCCTGCCCCCACGCGGTCCGGACGAGACTCCAGCCGATCTCGGGTCTCCCGTCGATCGGCGTACCGACCGGGCCCGGCTTGATCCCGCACCAGCCGATGAACGCCCCGGTATCCCGCCGCTCCAATGCCCAGAAGCACGCGCCATAGTCGGCAAGGATCGCGTTCTGGCGCGCTACCACCGCAGCGGAATCGGCTAGCGAAGGCGCCGGTCCGAGATACGCCATCACCGCCGGATCGGCGCACATCGCATGATGCGCGGCGGCATCGTCGCCATGCCAGCCACGCAGGATCAGCCGCTCGGTCTGGATCATCCGCCGAGAAGCTTCGCCGCATGCGCCGCGTGGTACGTCAGCACGCCCGAGCAGCCGGCGCGCTTGAACGCCATCAGCGTCTCCAGCACCATGACGTCACGCTCCGCCGCGCCCGCCGCAACCGCATGCTCGATCATCGCATACTCGCCAGACACCTGATACGCGAACACGGGTACCTCGAACGCCTGGCGAACGCGAACGATGATGTCGAGATACGGCAGGCCGGGCTTGACCATCACCGTGTCGGCGCCCTCCGCCAAGTCCATCGCGACCTCGCGCAGGGCTTCTTCCGCGTTGGCGTTGTCCATCTGGTACGTCTTTTTGTCGCCCTTCAGCAGCCCGCGCGAGCCGACCGCATCGCGGAACGGCCCGTAGAATGCGCTCGCATATTTGGCGGCGTAGGACATGATCTGGACGTTATGGTGCGACTCCGCCTCCAGCGCAGCGCGGATCATGCCGATCCGGCCGTCCATCATGTCCGAGGGCGCGATGATGTCGGCACCCGCATTCGCCTGGTTGAGCGCCTGCGCGACGAGCATCTCCGCAGTGGTGTCGTTGACGACATAGCCGGCAGCGTCGACCAGCCCGTCATGGCCGTGGCTCGTGTACGGATCGAGCGCGACGTCGGTCAGCACGCCGACCTCCGGCACTGCGTCCTTCAGCGCGCGGATCGCCTGGCACATCAGATTGTCCGGGTTGAGCGCCTCGCGACCATCCTCCGTCCGCCGCTCGACCTGCGTGTACGGGAACAGCGCGATACACGGAATGCCGAGGTCGCGCGCCTCGCGGCCGCGCGCGACGATCCCGTCGACCGACCAGCGCGACACGCCAGGCAGGCTGGCGATCGGTTGCTCAACGCCCTCCCCCTCGGCGATGAACAGCGGCCAGATCAGGTCGGCGGGAGTCAGCACGGTCTCGGCATGGAGGCGGCGGCTCCAGGCGGAGGCGCGGGTGCGACGGAGGCGAAGCGCGGGATAGCTTGCGGTCATGCGGCGAGCTTTGCGGGATGCGCGCGGACGGATCAAGCATTACGCAAGAGCGTTACGGATGCGAAACCGCATGCCGTGCGTTGGGGGCCTTATGTCGAACGATACGATCACGTCCGCGGCGCTCGTCGTCAATGCCAAGTCGCGCAAGGGCCAGAAGCTGTTCAAGCGCGCCTGTGCGGCGATGTCGGGGCTGCCCTATGAGGTCGATGCGCATGCGGTCGAGGATCCGAAGGACCTTGAGGCCACCGTCCTGCGCGCGCTGGCGAAGAAGCCCGACCTGCTGATCCTCGGCGGCGGCGACGGCACGGTCAGCGGCTTGGTCGACTTGATGGTCGGCCACGACGTGATCCTCGGTGTCCTCCCGCTCGGTACCGCCAACAGTTTCGCACGCACGCTTGGCATTCCGCTGAATATCGAGGGCGCGGTCGAAGTCATTCGCACCGGCAAGCCACGGCGGATCGATCTCGGCATGATCGACGGCGATTATTTCGCGAACTGCGCCGCGATGGGCATCAGCCCGAAAATCGCCGAAACCGTCCCGCACGGGTTGAAGAAGATCTTCGGCAAGGTCGGTTATCTCGCCTGGGCGACGTATCAATATATGCGCTTCCGCCCGTTCACACTGATCGTCGGCGAGGGTCCGACCGCGGTGAAGATTCGGGTAGTCGAAGTGCGGATCTCGAACGGGCCGTATCATGGCGGCACCGAACTGGTGGATGCAGCCGCGGTCGATTCGGGTGAGATCGTCGTGCAGGCGGTGATGGGCCATGTGAAGCGCCGGCTGGTGCAGAACTGGTTCTCCAGCGTGTTCCGGCTTGAATCGCGGCATGAGAAGGTGCGGGACTTTCGCGGGAAGAGCCTGAAGATCAACACCATCCCGCCCTTGCCGATCTCGATCGACGGCGAGGTGCTGGCGAAGACCCCGGTCACGGCGAAGGTCGCGGCCGGGATCATCCGGGTTATGGCGCCTGCCTGAAAGCGAAGGTCAGCCCCCGCCCCCTTGTTCTCCCGCGAAGGCGGGAGCCCAGTCTGGATCCCCGCCTTCGCGGGGAAACAATTACCGGGCAACATCGTCTGAGATCGCACCACCCCGGCGAAGGCCGGGGCCCAATTGGAAAGGTCGCAGCAGCGAAGCGCCGCGCTCAGTTTAGAGACGCTGCCTAAGCAGCCTCCTCAACCCGCGGATCAGGCACGTCGAGCGTCGCGCACGTCCCTACCGCAGCATTCTCGATCGTCACGGTTCCGCGCAACTGGCGCGCAAGGCTGCCGATCATCCGCATCCCGAGACTCTTGCGTGACGCTACCTTCAGGTCGAAGTCCACCGGCAATCCGCCGCCCTCGTCCGACACCGTCAGGACGATCCGCCCATCCGCGCTGCGCACGGTGATCAGGATCACGCCACCGTCGTCGCCATAGGCATATTTGATCGCATTGGTGACCAACTCGGTGACCAGCAGCCCCATCGGGATCGCCACGTCCGCGCTGATCAGGATCGGTTCGATATCGCAGTCGATCCGGTGGTTGAGCGATTGCTCGCCCAGCCCCGTCGCGATCCCGCAGACCAGATCGTTGAGCGCGACGATGCCGACCCGATCGCCGCGCCAAAGCTGGTCGTGCGTCTGCGCGATCGCGGTGATCCGCGCCTGCGCATCGCCGAGCAGCCGCCGGATCCGCGGATCGTCGTCCTCCTGCATCTGCAGATTGAGCATCGCCGAAACGAGCGCGAGGCTGTTCTTCACGCGGTGGCTCGCCTCGCGGGTGAGCAGCTCCTGATGCTCCATCGCCTCGCTCAGCCGCTGTTCGGCCTGCTGCCGCTCGATCGCGACGCCGATGAGGTTGGCGAACCCTTGCATGAACGCGAAATCGGCGGGCTCGAACTGGCCTTCGTCGGGACTGTCGACCTCGAGCACACCGAAGCGCTTGCCCGACGTCTCGACGAGCACGTTGATCGCGCGCCGGATATTGTGCCTCGCCATGAACTCAGGGGTCCGGAACCGCTGTTCGTTCTCGAGATGGTTCGAGATCACCGGCAGCCCCGTCTCCAGCGCGAACCCGGCAGGCGAGCCGAGATCGGTGCGCATCTCGGTCGACCCGACCACGCCCGGCTCCCAGCCGATGCCTGCCCGCACCAGCAGCGTATCCTGTTCGGGGCGATATTCGAGGAACTTGCAATATTTCGAGCGCATCCCCTCGCCGCACAATTCGGTGGCGCGCTGCAACATCGGCTGCAGATCGCGCGCGCAGAGCCTCGATCCCGAAATCGGCGAGGATCGATTGCTGACGCAGGCGGTACTCAAGCTCGCCCGCACCCGGAGCAGTATCCCCGCCGGGAGAGTTTTCGACGATAGCCACGTTGAACTCCGCTATACTGGACGCGTCCGGGGGCGTGATCGGAACGCCTTGGGGACTCTCGCAGATCATGGTAGATCGCCCCCATGAACGAGATGGTGCCTCTTACCACCGTGCCGCTCCCCGTAAAGCTTCGGGTCGAGGACTATCTGATGCTCGACGCCGCCGGCGCGTTCGAGGGCTATAGCAAGACCGAGCTGCTGGACGGGGAAATCGTCTACATGAACGCGCAGCACCGGCCGCACGCGCGGATCAAGTCACGGCTGTTCCGCCTGATCGCTGATGCGCTCGATAATCTGCCGATCAATCTGGAGGCGTTGGTCGAAGGATCGGTTTCGATGCCGCCCTACAACGTCCCGGAGCCCGATATCGCCGTGACCGCAGAGCCGGAGGGCGAGGGCCTGATCCCGCTTGCATCGCTCGCACTGGTGATCGAAGTTGCCGATACTACGCTGCGCAACGACCTCGGCCGCACGCGCAAGATCTATGCGCGCGAAGGTATTGCCGAATATTGGGTAGTCAACGTCCGCGCCGGGATGATCCACCAGATGTGGGCGCCGGTTGGTGATAGCTTCACCCGGTCACGTGAGATACCCTTCGACACGGGAATCGAGTCGACGACGATCCCGGACTTGAGGGTAAACACCACCGTGCTTTAGTCAGTGCATCGCCTGCCGGACGAAACTCTGTGCGCCTGCCGGATCGAGCAACGCCAACGTGCCGCCCTGAAAGTTCGGATCATACATGACCTCGGACCGGGTCCATTCGGGCACCTGCACCGCGTCCAGCGAGGCGGCATCCGACTGCTCGATTTCCGCAAGCTCAAGCCCAGGCAGCGCCGCGAACAGCGCGTATTCCTCAAGCGTCAGATACGTCGTCACCAGCGGCCGCGCGAGCGGATCAGGGACGTCGTATTTCTTCGACAACTTCAGCACCACGCGCCCGCCGACGCTGTCGGTCATCCGCCGCAGCCCGCACCGCGTATCCATAATGTAGAGATCCTCGATCAGGATCGATCGGCAACCAGCCAGCGATGGCCGCTTCAGAGGATCGACGAGGAACCGCCGCTCACGCTCGACATGCGAGTATTTGTGAGCCGCCAGTTCCTCGTCAAGGCCTCTCAGCACGCCATGATCAGCGAGTCAGCTTCTTGTAGGACAGCGCGGTCGGACGATCCGCCGCATCGCCCAGACGGCGGCGCTTGTCCTCTTCGTAGGATTCGAAATTGCCCTCGAACCATTCGACATGGCTGTTGCCCTCGAACGCCAGGATGTGCGTAGCCAGACGATCCAGGAAGAAGCGATCGTGGCTGATCACCACCGCGCACCCTGCGAAATTCTCGATCGCTTCCTCGAGCGCTCCCAAGGTCTCGACATCGAGATCGTTGGTGGGCTCGTCGAGCAGCAGCACGTTGCCGCCGCGCTTCAACATCTTGGCGATGTTGACGCGGTTGCGCTCGCCGCCCGACAGCTTGCCGACGTTCTTCTGCTGGTCCTGGCCCTTGAAGTTAAACGCCCCGACATAGGCGCGCGTCGACTGGTCGAACCCGTTGACCTTCATCGAGTCGAGGCCGTCGGAAATCTCCTCCCAGACGTTCTTCTTGTCGTCGAGATGATCGCGGCTCTGGTCGACATAGCCGAGCCGCACGGTCGAACCCTTGTCGATCGTGCCGCTGTCCGGGGTCTCCTGCCCGGTGATCAGCTTGAACAGCGTCGACTTGCCGGCGCCGTTGGGACCGATGACGCCGACGATGCCGCCTGCGGGCAGCGTGAACGAGAGGTTCTCGAACAGCAGCTTGTCGCCGTACGCCTTGGAGACGTTCTCCAGCTCGATCACCTTGCCGCCGAGACGCTCGGGCACCTGGATGACGATCTGCGCCTTGCCCGGTGAGCGGTTCTCCTGTGCGGAGACGAGGCGTTCGAAGTTGGCGATACGCGCCTTGGACTTGGTCTGGCGCGCCTTGGCACCCTGACGAATCCATTCGAGCTCGTTTTTGATCGCGGTCTGACGACCGGATTCCTCGCGGTCCTCCTGCTCGAGGCGCTTGGCCTTCTTCTCGAGATAGGTTGAGTAATTGCCCTCGTACGGGAAATACTTGCCGCGATCGAGTTCGAGCACCCAGCCAACGACGTTGTCGAGGAAATAGCGGTCATGGGTGATCATCAGCACCGCGCCCGCATAATCCTTCAGATGGTTCTCCAGCCACTGGACGCTTTCCGCGTCGAGATGGTTGGTGGGCTCGTCCAGCAGCAGGATACCCGGCTTCTGGATCAGCAGGCGGGTCAGCGCGACGCGGCGCTTCTCACCACCCGACAGCTTGTCGACCGGCCAGTCGCCCGGCGGGCAACGCAGCGCCTCCATCGCGACCTCGAGCTGGTTGTCGAGCGTCCAGCCGTCGATCGCGTCGATCTGCTCCTGAAGCGTGCCCATCTCTTCGAGCAGCGCGTCGAAGTCGGTGTCGTCCTGGGGATCGCCCATCTCGGCCGAAATCGCGTTGAAACGGTCGACCATGTCCGCAACGCCGCGCGCGCCGTCCTTGACGTTCTCCAGCACCGTCTTCGAGGCGTCGAGCTGCGGCTCCTGCTCGAGATAGCCGACGGTGACGTTCTCGCCCGGCCATGCCTCGCCGGTATAATCCTTGTCGATGCCGGCCATGATCTTGATCAGCGTCGACTTGCCCGCACCGTTGGGGCCGACGATGCCGATCTTGGCGCCATGATAGAACTGCAGGTTGATGTTCGACAGCACCGGCTTGGGCGCGCCGGGGAAGGTCTTCGTCATGTCCTTCATGACATAGGCGTATTGGCCGGCCACGTGGGTCTCCGTTCGGGTGTTCGTGAGGGCGGGATTGATCTGCGCATGTAAGGGCAGGCGCGAAGGTTGGCAACGCGCGCGCTCGGACCTAACGGTGGGTCGACTACCAAGGGGAATAGCCGATGACGCGTATCGCACCACTTCTGGCGGCCTGTGCCGTCATCACCGCCGTTCCCGTCGTGGCGCAGCGCACCGCCGCCCCGCCGACTGCGGCGGATGCGAAGGTCGCTGCACTCCGCGACAAGGCGCTGACCGACGACACCGCCTACAAGATCGTCGAGGGGATCACGACCGAGGTCGGCCCGCGCATGACCGGCACCGAGGCGGCACCGCGGGCCCGCGCCTGGTCGGTCGCCAAGCTGAAGGCGCTAGGGTTCAAGAACGTGCGGATCGAGCCATACCAGCTGCCGGTCTGGTCGCGCGGCACGGAAAGTGGCGAGCTGGTCGCCCCCTATGCGCAGACACTGCATCTGGTCGGCCTCGGCAATTCGGGCGCGACACCGCCGGGCGGGCTGACGCTGCCGATCGTGTATTTCGCGACGTACAACGATCTGGCGCTCGCCGCCGACGGCAGCCTGAAAGGCAAGATCGCGTTCGTCTCGAACGCGATGCAGCCGACCCAGGACGGGTCGAGCTATGGATCGCAGGGCACCGCGCGCTTCGTCGGACCGAACGTCGCCGCCAAGAAGGGCGCCGCGGCGATCGTGATCCGGTCGATCGGCACCGATCACGGCCGCGGGCCGCACGCGGGCAACACCAATTTCGAAGCGGGCGTGACGCCGATCCCTGCTGCGGCGCTGTCGGTTGCGGATGCCGAGCATGTTGAGCGGCTCGTAAAGTTGGGCAAGCCGGTGACGCTGAAGCTGGTGCTCGAGGACAAGCAGGCCGGGATGCAGGAATCGGGTAACGTCGTCGCCGAGGTTCCGGGCACTGATCCCAAGGCCGGCATCGTGCTGGTCGGTGGCCATCTCGACAGCTGGGATCTCGGCACCGGCGCGATCGATGACGGCGCGGGCATCGCGATCACCGCGGCTGCCGCCAAGCTCGTCATGGACAGCGGCCAGCGCCCACGCCGGACGATCCGCGTCGTCTGGTTCGGCGACGAGGAGAGCGGTGGCTTCGGTGGTGCCGCCTACGCCAAGGCGCACGCCGGCGAGCGCCACGCGACCGCTGCCGAATCGGATTTCGGTGCCGATCGCGTCTGGCGGTTCGAGAGCAGCCTGCCCGCCGCCGCCAAGCCCATCGAGAATCGCCTGGCGGTCGCGCTCGCCCCGCTCGGGATCGTCCGTGGTGCCGACACCCCCCATGGTGGCACCGATGTCGGCCCGGTAATCGCCACGGGGGTAGCCGGAATCGACCTCAATCAATCGGGCCTGCGCTACTTCGATTACCATCATACGCCCGAGGATACGCTGGATCTGATCGACCCCGAACAGCTTCGCCAGAACGTCGCGGCCTGGACCGCGATGATCGCGACGGTCGCCAACGCGCCTGAGGAAATCGGTTCAATCGTGCCCGGAAAGTGACCAGTCGCAGCAACCGAAACGTCATCGTTCTGCCGCAAACCTTGCGGACAGATGAATTTAGCGGATTGACCGCCCGCCGGGGTCCGCTATTTGACGTGACTTCGCGACGGCAATCGGGTCGGCCGCGAGTGAAACTATGCTTGGGAGCATTCGAATGAAGAAGATCGTTCTGATCGCTGCTGCCGCCGGCCTGATGTCCGTCGCAGCCTGCAGCAAGTCGCCAGAAGCCGCCGCCGTTGAGAACAACGCGGACATGCTGGCTGACAACATGGAAATGCAGGCTGACAACATGGACGCCATGGCGGACAACACCTCGAACGCAGTCGCTACCGACGTGCTCGAGAACGCTGCTGACAACATGAACGCAGCTGCCGACAACGTCCGTGACGCTGCCGACGAGAAGACCGACAACATGAACTAAAATCTGTCGGGCGTTTCTACGCTCGATAGGATTTAGTGTCGGAAAGGGCGTTCCTTCGGGAGCGCCCTTTTTCTTTGCGCATTTGCTTTGCGCCCTTTTGCGCGATGATCGCTTGCGCTAACGCAGGCGCCGGTGGGGCCTGTAGCTCAACGGTTAGAGCTGGCCGCTCATAACGGCTAGGTTGCGGGTTCGATTCCTGCCGGGCCCACCAATTTCCTCAATCATCACTACCTTACCTCGTCAAGAAGCCGCAGAAACCCGTGGTTTGTGGGGGTCTTTCTTCTCACACGTTCCATATGGCGAACTGAGAGAGCGGCGCAGATGGGGTAACCCTTGGGGGTATTCCTTGAAACGGCGGCGGCGATACCCCCGAACATCACGATTCGGCGCCGGTTTCCGCGGCTTGACCTGCCTCAGAGGCGGGGGACTGGATTGCCAGTGCCTCCTCCTGGATCTCGTCACGAAGCTGGCTGAGGGCAGCATAGCGCGCGGCGTAGATCGCCTTGTCGGCTGCCAATCGCGGCGGATTGCCGATGTAGTTTCGGCCGTCCGGTGACATCTGCTTCATAGCCTCCATCGCCGTCGCAATGCCGCGCATGGCAGCGATACGCTGCTCCACCAGTTCACGACGCGTATCTCCGTTCATGGTGATGATCGGGCGCATCATGCTTTTTCCGCCTTCGTCCGAGCGAGCGCAGCGACCGATCCCACCTCCGGCTCCCATGCCACGGGATCAGCTAAGCCATGACCTCGGCACTTGCCGGCGCAGAGGAAGCATGACCCACGCGCCTGCGTGAGCTCGGCGAACCTCTCCAGGAAGCGGCGGCGGCCCTCTTCCGGTGACCAGCATTCGACCGTGATCGCGGCGGCCTCGCCGGTTGCGCTCCAGTCGATCTCTGGGCGGGCCATGATCTGCCGCGCTTCGGCCAGGCACATCGCGTTGTCAGCGACCTTCACCGTCGCATCCAGATCGGGCACCAGGTCGAAGCGGTCGCAGACTGCCGACCAGATCCCGGCCTCAATCTCCGCATAGTTCGACAGCCCCCGCTTGAGTGGCCGCGGGATGTCGACGCAATAGGCCTCGGTCGCGTCGTGCATCAGCGCCTGCAACGCGTGCTCCGGCGGCACGATCCGGCTGCACCACACGCTGTGCTCGGCGACCGAATAGAACCGCTGGACGTGACCACCGAAGCGGCAAAGCATCGACAGCCCATGCGCGATATCCTCGATGCAGATCTCATCGGCGCGAGGATCGAACGGCCAGAATGCGCGACCGCTCGCGACCTGCATCCAATCACCCTTCCTCTGCGCCTCGGTGCTCGCGGTGGTCGGTGCGGCGCTGAGTTCTACGGTCATGCTTGCCTCCTGTGGGTGTGTAAGTTGTGTAAGGTATGCGGTTGCACAGGTCAAGTGAGTTGTGTAACTGGCTGTTGTGCAGCGACGTCAGCCACGGCACACGGCGCGGATGGAGAAGAAAGACGTGAGGGTTCAGCTAGTGATCTCGCCGAGCGAGATAGAGGCCCTGGACGCATGGCGAGCGAAGGAGCGCATCTGGTCGAGGTCGGAAGCGATTCGGCAGCTGATCGCGCGCGGCGTGACGCCAGAGCCGCAGCGCCGCGGCGGGTGACCAGCGGCGGCGCCCCATGCTGACCGTTGTCCAAGCCCGCAACGCGAAAGCTGGCCCCAAGGCCTACAAGCTCGCAGACGAGAAGGGTCTGTACCTGTTCGTGACTCCGAAGGGCACGAAGTCCTGGCGGATGAAGTACCGGTACGGCGGGAAAGAGAAGGTCCTGACGTTCGGCCAGTTCCCTGAGGTGTCGATGTCGGAGGCGCGCGACCGGCGCGACGAGGCGCGGGCGACGCTGCGGCGTGACAAGGACCCGGCGATCGAGGCGGAACGCGACCGGCGCGCGGCGATCGCAGCGATAGGTGCGACGTTCCAGGCAAGCGCGTTGGCGTGGCATGAGGACGAGCGGCCGCGCTGGTCGCCCCGGCATGCGGTCGTCGTGTCGAACGCCCTGCACCGCGACGTCTTCCCCGACCTCGGCAAGCTTCCGATCGCGGACGTCGACGGCCCCCTGATCCTGAAGGCGCTGCGGAAGATCGAGCGACGCGGATCGATCGAGACGGCCAAGCGGGTGCTGGGCTACATGAGCGCCATCTTCGTGCGTGCGAAGGGCGAGCACCTCGTGACGGTGAACCCGACCACGGACCTGATCAACGCGCTGAAGCCCACGCCCCGCGGGTCGAAGCAGCCGGCATTGACCGCCCTCCCCGACCTGCTGACCCTCCAGCGCATAGTGGACGCCTCGACGTCCAACCCGACCACAAAGCTCGCGTCGCGCCTGCTCGCGATGACCGCGGTTCGCGTGGGCGTCCTGCGCACGGCGACGTGGGACGAGTTCGAAGGAATCGACTGGGCTGACATCGACTCCCCTGCCCCAGCTGCACTGTGGCGGATCTCGGCGGAACGGATGAAGCTCGAGGTCGAGGACAAGGGGGACGAGGCATTCGACCACGACGTGCCCCTGCCGGCCGCGGCGGTCGACGCGTTGCGCGCGCTGCACCAGATGACAGGGCGCGGGCGGCTGCTGTTCCCGGGGAACCTGGCGGCCAAGGAACCCATGAGCGATGCGGCGCTGAGCTCCCTCTACAAGCGCATGGACGGCGGCCGGTACAAGGGCCGGCACGTCCCGCACGGCTGGCGCTCTGCGTTCTCCACCAACATGAACGAGTGGGCCATGGAGCACGGCAAGGAAGGCGACCGGCTGCTGATCGACCTGATGCTCGCGCACCGGCCGAAGGGCGTATCGGGATCCGAGTTCGCCTACATGCGCGCCAAGTTCAAGGAACGCCGGCGGACGCTGGCCGAGACGTGGGCCGCGATGATCACTGAGGGGCTGGCGCATCCTTACGACCTGATCCGCGATCAGGCGGCGCGGTAGCCGGTCGGGTCGGCGACGAACTTGTCGATGTCGCTTTCGTACCAGGCGACCGACTTCGGCCCGAGCCGCACCTTCGGCGGGAACGTCTTCTGCTCCCCTCGACGGTAGACGGTGGCGACAGATAGACCAGTGCGCCGGCGGACATCGGCGATGCGCAGGAGGCAGTCGCCGCGGCGGTCGACGGTGGCGCGCGGAATCGGTCATTGGTTCGATCCTTGTCCAAACATATGCTCGTTGAGTTCGGGAACCCCCGCCGTCGCCCCCTGCTCAAGGTGCTGGCGGACTGGGCGAGACTGCTTTGCCCAGGCCTCAAACACCTCGCGGTCGCCGTTGCAGCACGACCAATAGGGCTTGTTCGGGCGCGTGCCGTTACGCCCCCAGCTGGACCTACGATCATACCGAAGGGTTGCCGGCGCTATCTGCATGCCGGGAAACTCAAACGACACAGCTACTTGGTCGATATGCCAGCGGCCGTCCTTGGCGGTGGTCGCGTAAGCGTGTGCCCCCTTCTCGCTTCCGATGCCCTCACCTTTGACGATAACTGCATCGGGGAACCTGGCCTTCACCAAACGGCGGAAGCGGCGGATCCACCTCATCTGCACTCGCTCAGCCTTGGCGCGGGTCAACTTGTACTCAGCCTCGCAAACGGCGTTGCAGTAAGCGATTGACCGCTGCGACCCGATGATGTCGTCGAGGGCAATGTCGCGCTCCCAGCACATGTCGCTGTCGATCCGGCGCCCGCAGCTGCCGCACTCGAAGTCCCACCCTGCCTCGACCATCGCGGAAAGGGGGACGTCGCCGTGTTCCGCGTATTCGTCGGCCCATTTGGCGCGGCGACAGGTGACATAGCCGAACTCGCCGTCCGCATACTGGTTTGCGCCGATCCGTCGGGCGGTGATCGCGTGCTTCGCAAACACGATGCCCCCGGTGTTCTCGTTCTCCTCGGTCACGGAAAACGCCTTGAGCCTCGCAATCGCCGCCACGTCAGCCACGACGGGCTGCCAATGTGGTTGGCTGGGCGTCGGCCTCGTCAGCGCGCAGCGGAGGTAGAGACGTCCTGAGGGGCAGGACCGAGGCGGTCGGGGAAACGGGGTGGCGCGCGATCGGCCAGGGGCGCCCGCAGGCGGTGTCCCAGATGCGCGCCCAGTTGGGGACAAGTGAAGCGATGATGACGCCCACAGCGATTGAGGCGATGCACAGCAGGCAACCAATACCGAGGCCGTGCATGAAAGAGGTCCAGTTCACGGGCGAACTCCACGATTGAGGATTGCGAGCATCAGCTCGTTCATGACTTCGGGGGACACGCGACCGCAGAGGTCGGGCACCGGAGGCAGCGGGCGCGGCATCAGTAGCCACCCACGTAGGTCGAGACCTTGCGCGGCTTGGCGCGGGGGTCGGGGTACGGCTCGCCCTGCTCGAGCGTCGCCGCGGCCATCAGCACAACCTTCCGCTGTTCGCGCAGGAAGTCGGGCGGGAAGCCGACCTTCGTGACCTTTGACGGTGCGCGCAGCCGGCCCACGTCAGGGATGCCGACCGTCTTTCCGTCGACCAGCAGAGACAGGACCGCGGCGAACACCTTGTCCGCTGCCCATGTCGCTTCGTCGCGCGCGATCCCGGTCTCGACCAAGCGATCGATCAACTGCTTATCGGCCACGGGGAAGCTCCATCCACTGGGTCCAACCCGACGGAAGGATCACCTTCGCGCGCTTGCCGTCCTTCGTGATCGCGAGGCACGGAAGCACTACCTCGACCTTCGGGGGCGCCATGAACCAGTTGACCGCGTCGACCTCGCCGGCGCGCAGGATAGTTGCGGTGCGGACGACTAGCGGATCCTTGCCCAGCTTCATGAGCACGCTGACCTGCTGAACCGTCCAGCGCGAGCCATCCTGTTCGCTGCCCTGCCAGTTCGATGAGGGGGCGCAGACTATCGTCATGCGCAGGCCCTCAGATATTCGACAGCGGCGACCCCTGCCCCATCCAGATGGCGGCTGCGGCGTGCGATTGATTCCGCCTCAATCGCCAGCGCCTGGTCGGCGATCGCCTGCCGCGCGAGGACATCGGCCGCGGCGGCAACGGACGCCTCCAGCTGCTCCATGTTCGGGCGGCGACCCATCTTCTGGCGAAGGAACTCGTGCTGATCGATGATCAGGCGCAGCGCGGACGCCGGCTTGATGCCCATGCGCCCCGCGCGCATCGACAGCGTGTCTCGGATCGCCGCGGCGTGCGCCACAGCGGCGGGTACGGCGGGGTGCTCTTCCTTGCCCCGGAGATAGATCACGCGGTCCTCAGCCAGCCGCAGACGGTGGCACGCGGACGACATGTCGATGATCGTCTGATCAAGGTCAGGATCGTGGGATTTGATGGTGCGGCCGGTCACGCTGCACGCCCCGCTGCGGCGCTGGATCAGCGGCGAGCTCGCGCTCCCATGCCGATCGGCCCGGCCACTCGGTCCAATATACCGACGACAGCGCAACCGCATCGCCGAGCGGCAGCATCTTCTCGAACGTCATCCAGCCGGCGGAATGCTGAGCCTTGTGGCAGTCGTCGCAGAGCGGGATGCAGGCGCTATCGGGCGCCTTCGACGCCATGCCCTTTCCGCCCGCGTGGTCGACGTGCGCCGCCACGACTGGGTTGGTCAGGTCACCGGTATGCAGGCACTTCGCGCACGGCACCTTACGCAACCAGCGCTTGTATTCCTCAGCGCACTTCCACGCCGGGCGCCCTGCCCGCGGCGGCTTCCGAGTTTGAAATGCTGAACGGGGCAAACCCACGTTGATCTCCCGACAAGCCGGGATGGCCTGTTGGGGTGAGTTAGTAGGACACGTCCTACTCTGTCAACTGGAAAGTGGGACGCGTCCTACTAAACTACCGCTAGTGCAGTACGCCGAGTTTCTGCAGAAGGATCAGCAGTCCGGTCAGTCCGGTCACAGACCCAATGGCGGCCGTCACGACGAACCCCTTGCCGGGGAGCAAGTCTACTTTCGTTTTAAGTGTCGCTAAATCCGTGGGCACGGACGACATGCGCCCGGAAAGCTCGACGAACCTCTCCTTCAGATCCGCTAAACCTTGCGTGTTCAGACGGACATCACTGCGCATATCGGCGAGCTTTCCGTCGACCTTCGCGAAGATGAACTCTTGATCCTGCGGTGTCATCGTAGATCCCTGGATTCCGGCGGGTTTTGATGTCGGCGTTTGGCCAAAGGTGACGCCGGCACCTGTGATCCCGGCACCCATCGCACCCATGACCATTGCATAGCTGGGAAGCTTGGTCGATCCGGAACTGCTCAGTGGCGGCTTAGTCACCCTCTGGCGCACCATGAGTTGCCTCAACCTGGTTCGCAATCTCTAGCAACTGGGCTGCCATGAAACGCAGCGCCTCCCGGGGTGCGGCTATGGTGATCTGGGGGATATAGTGAGGTAGTTCGTTGCGCCCTTTGAAACTGATCGCGCCCAATGTGACGCGAGGAACGTCTCCGACCGTTACGAAACCGACGACGCTGTCGACGAGCACCGTAGGCACCTCGCGCCATACGACGGATAGTTCCGCTGTGTCGCCACCAACCGCGGTTAGGGACGGATCAAGTTCAATCGCCATTACAGATCCCTTGCAAACCGTATCACGCGCCCGCCGATCCGCAGTTCATTGGGATCGACCTCATAATTGTCTACGGACGGATTGTCAGAGACGACAAGAACGCGCCCATCTTTAATCGGCCGGAGTCTCTTGATCGCTGCGGCTCCGTTGATCGATACCGCCCAGATGCGGTCTGCCTGGTTAAGCGTCCGTTGCGTGGTATCAATCCAGACCAAGTCCGCGCTGTTTAGCGTGGGGTGCATGCTGTCACCGACACCTTGTGCGATCCGAAGCATGTCTGGAGCGGTCCGCGTGAAGGAACGGACGTAACCCAGATCGAACGAGACCCGCTCTTCTTCGACATAGTCATCGACATTGGCGCCTGCGCCCATGGAGAAGGCGAGGTCTAGCTTGACGATCTCGACGGTGTCGCCCCCGTCAGCAGCATGTGCGACGGGTTGGTCGGGCTCAGGGACGATCGTGGTGAGGTTCTGACCGTAGACGATGCGCACGAGCTTCTCGGACTCTAGGCCCATAACCTGGGCAATGGCCCGCAATGTCTCGGGCTGCGGGCGCTTGCTGACGCCTCGCATGATGTCGTAAATTGGCTTCCCGGTCTTCCCCATTTTCGTGCGGTAGAGTGTGTCGAAATGCTCGCGCGTTTTCCCCGACATGGAGATGGTTTTTAGCAGGACCTCCTGCAAAGGGGTCACTTGTTCGGGCTCGTCCATGTAGGACGCATCCCACATTTCGACACCAGCGGGAACGATAGGACTGTTCCTACTATTCGCACTTGACGGTAGGAGGCGTCCTACGTACATGGCTGATCCATGGACACGCCACTTCCCCCGCTGCCGGAGACGATCGAAGCGTTCCTGACGCTCCATGACATGGCTCCGGTCACGTTCGGCCGTCTGGCCGCTAAAGACCCGCACTTCGTTCGCGATATTCGCGGCGGTCGCGGGTTTCGCGTCGCCACCAAGGGGCGCAGCGCGCAGGGCCGCGATCCCAAGCCGGTGCTCATGTTCGTCATGGTGCCCAGCGTACGCCTGCCGCGCGTGCTGGATCTGGACGTCGTGGCGCAGCGCTGGGCCGCAAACTTCGAGGCTCGCTTCACCGCGCAACTGGGGGCGAAATGAGCAAGAAGCTGGATATCCTCAAGGCGCTCAAGCTGCTCACTGCGGTTGCAGTTCCTCTCGCCGAGGTGGTCGGGCTCAACGGCGAAGAAGCGGCGCCCGCGCGCGTGCCGGCAAACGGCAGAATCATCATCCGCACCGGCGACCCGGGCGAGCCGGAGATCGATCTCAGCCCGCTCGCCTATAACTGGTCGCACCGCATCCCGATCGAGTTCACGGCCGTCGAGACCGCCACGCTGACCAGCGAGGAAGCCCTCGACGCCATGCTCGTGAAGTTCGGCGCCGCGATCGCCGCGAACCGGCACCTAGGCGGGCTTTGCGACTGGCTCAGCATTGCCGCCCCCGGCAGCGAAGACATCTACACCGACGGCGCTGAGCCACCCCGCGGGGCAGAGCTCGTGTTGACCGCCACCTACGTCACCAATTCCGAACTGTCCTGAAGGAGAAGCCGAATGGCCGTCGCCCCCACCCGCGCCCGCGGCTCTAACGCCAAGGTCGTTGCCGCATTCGAAGACACTCCCGGTGTCGTTCCGGCGTCCAGCGTCCCATGGTTCAATGTGCCGCTCGTCAGCCATTCGCTCGGTGAAGAACGCCCGCTGATCGAAAGCGATCTGCTCGGCATGGGCCGTGAGATGCAGGACCCCACGCCCGACGTGGCGACCAACGATGGCGACATCGTCGTGCCGGTCGACGTGCGCAACTTCGGCCGCTGGCTGCGGCTGTTCTTCGGCGACCCGACCGTATCCGGTTCCGCAGGCGCATACACGCACGTCTTCAAGTCAGGCGCGATCGTGCTTCCATCGATGTCGATCGAGGTGGGCGCTCCCGAGGTGCCGGCATTCTCGGTCAATCGCGGCGCGCGCGGCAACCAGCTTCGCATCTCGCAGTCGCGCTCCGGCCTGCTCAATGCGACCTGCAGCCTGATCTGCATCGGTGAGACCGCGCCGGTTGCGACGACGGTCGGCGCGGCCAGTCCTGCCACGCTTGCGACCACGCGCTTCCCGCAGGCTGTCGGTTTCGTGCGCAAGGACGGCCAGCTGCTCGGCAGCGTCGTCGGCGCGGACTTCACCTATTCGAACAACCTGGAGAAAGTTGAAACGATCCAGCCCGACGGCCGCATCGAGGACAGCGACCCTGGCATGGCGCAGATGTCCGGCTCGGTGAATGTGCGCTTCAAGGATCGCGTTCTGCTCGATGCCGCGACCGCGCAGCCGCCAACGCCAATGGAACTGGCCTTCGGCTGGAACTTCGGCACGTTCAGCCTGATTTTCCTGGTCGGGCGCGTGTTCATGCCGCAGGCGAAGAAGCCCGTCACCGGGCCGAACGGTATTATGCAGGCCTTCAACTGGCAGTCGTCGAAGGCGGCATCTGGCAACTCGGTCGTGGTCACGCTGATCAACGACGTCCCCTCGTACACCGCCTGATGCTCGTCGTCCGCAAGCCGAGGGGGACGTATGGACCCCTGTGATGGGCGCCGAGGTGCTGTTCGTCCCGATTGACCGCCCGATGCTCATGCGCGCGCGCGCGCGGCGCGGGCAGTATCGGTCGCCGAGGCGGACGATGACGGCACATCGGCGATCGATATGCTCGAGGAAATGGGCGACGCCATGAGCCGCGCGCTGATTGTCGAGGGGGTGCGCGACTGGCGCGGCGTGTGCGTCATGGCTGACGAGAGCGATGAAGGCACCGGCGAGGTGCTGGAGTTCTCGGCGGAAAACCTGGCGATGGCGCTCGCCGACCCGGTCACCTTCGAGGCGTTTGACGCTGCCTATGTGATCCCGTTCGTCCAGCGCGAACGGGAACGGGAAGAGCCGGGAAACGACTTCGCCGCCTCTCCGAATGGCATTGGGGCGGCGGCGATGCCGGACAACGATACTGCCAGCAAGCCTGCGCCGCGGAAACGGGGCGGCGCTGCAACGAATGCCCGTACATCGTCGAAGAGCCGCAGACCGAGGCCGAGGAAGGCGTGTGGCGAGTCCTGACCGCCTGCGACCGCCAGCTTCGATCTGGCATGATGGGCGCCCCGGTCGGCCTCGATTTCGGCGCGATCATGACAATGGGCACCGCTCGCAAAGT
Organism: Sphingomonas sp. LR55; assembly: GCF_036856015.1. Classification (NCBI taxonomy): domain Bacteria; kingdom Pseudomonadati; phylum Pseudomonadota; class Alphaproteobacteria; order Sphingomonadales; family Sphingomonadaceae; genus Sphingomonas; species Sphingomonas sp. LR55. The sequence goes on along the minus strand of NZ_JASPFO010000001.1, from coordinate 501,259 downwards.
TGATCTCGGTCTTCTCGCCGACGTCTTGCCCGTGATCGAACCGATCATCATCGACAACCTGTCCGGCCAAGAGCCCGACGACTTCACCGAATAGGAGGTCCGATGCCACGTCAGATCGCCATTAGACTCGGTACGGACGGTACGGGCCAAGCAGATCGCCAACGCGCTGGAAGGCGCGGACGTGCTGATCCCGCGATTCCCGGCAGATACCCTGCCAGCGACGGGATCTGACGGCCATTGCGAGATCGTCGATGGTGACGACCTCCATAGCTTCTTCGCGCTGCGTAAGTTCTCGGGCCAGTGGGTATGCGACAAGTATGCGTATTCGTCGGTCAGCGGCAGCGGCTGGGGTACGGTATCCAATCCTGACAACAGCCGCGCCGCCGGGTGCTCGACCGCCGGCGGGCTGCTGCTGAAGTCGGAGCGTGGCATGGACGTGGTGCCGCACGCGCTCGCGATCGGCCTCGACAAGAACGGCATCAAGGCTGGTCCGGTATGGCCGGCGACGCTCGAAGACTATGCGGGCGGGTACAGCGGGCCATTCCCAATCGGTGCGCTGCTGATGCTCCCCGCCAGCTTCAACGCCGAGGCGCTGGCGTTGCCCGAATCCCGCACGATCGCGCGCACGCTGAAGCTATACGGAGGGCGGATCGTCGATGCGACGCAGGACACGATGAACATATATGCCGAGATCGGCAGCGGGTGGAACCAGAGCTACGTGGACGGGAAGTGGTCGGCATCGTTCCCGGCCGATATGCAGGCGATCAAGTCGGCGCTGCGTCCGGTCGCCTCAGTCGCCGCGTGGAAGGACCGAGACGGCAAGCCGTTCACGCCCACGCCGCCTCGCTCGACGAACCTTCTATCGATGCGCGGACCGTGGAAACCGTATCCCGGCTCGAAGTTGTTCGGCCGCTACGACGCGCGCTCGGACCTATACCAGAGCGAAGCCACCACCGAGGCGCTCGCCGTCCAGCAGAGCCTGTGGACGAGCGACGAAAAGGACAAGTTCGGCTGGCAAAAGTCGTGCTGGAACCTCAACCCCGAACCGGGCGCGACGTACATCGTGCGCGCCATTGGCGGGGGCGCGATCACAGCCAAGATGCAGGTCAAGAAATCTGACTACAAAGCGTCCTATGTGGCTACGGATAAGCTTGCACCAGGCGAGTCCACGACGATCACCTGGCCGATCGAGCCGGGCACGGTAACTGAGGTCTATGTGGACAAGGCTAAAGGCGCCGGCGCCAGCATCCGGCTTGAACTCGTCAAGGCCTAAGATGCGTTATCCATACGGATTTACCCGGAGTAAACTTGGCGGTTCGTATTCTCTCATGCGGGGATCACGTCGCGTCGAATGATGCGGCTTCAGTGTGAGCGAAGGGGCAATTTATGATCGCGGTCGACCACAAGGATATTTTTAGCGATTTGGGGGCAGCCGCAGACTTGCCCGATTACGATCGCCGACGGTTACTCGCTATTCTCGCCAGCGTGCCAGTTTTTGCAGCGGGGGCCTATGCTGCTGTCAATGCTGATGGCAGTGGCGCCGGCGGTGACGGTACAGCGGTTGTGTCCGACAAGGTGACGGTCGTTACCGGCCCTTCCAGCACGCCGGTAGAGATCATGGCAACGGAAGCCGAAGCCGTTGCAACGCCAGCCGCCGCACCCCTGGCTTCCCGTGCGAGCTTGTTCTCGGCACAATCGCCGTGGAACTCCTCGCCTATTAAGCCCAGGCTGGGAGTTTACACTCTGCCAACCGCGAAGCAGATTCCCTGGATTGAAGAGGGGGCGTACTCGTCCAAAATATTTCGCGCGACGGCAAACGACAGTCCAATGACGGTCATCGCCGACGACATAGCCAACCAGCTCGAAGCTGGCGCAGTAACGATCCCACGGTTCCCCGCCGCGACTATGCCGGCGACCGGTCAGGACGGCCATTGCGAGATCTTGGACTCGGTCGACGGTACGCTCCACAGCTTCTACCAGCTACGTCGGACGGCAGGAACCTGGCGTGCTGGGAAGTATGCACGGTCGTCGGCGCAGGGAAGCGGCTGGGGCACGGTGTCAAATCCAGACAATGTGCGCGCGGCGGGCTGCTCGACGGCTGGCGGCCTTCTTCTCGCGTCGGAGCTCGGACTCGACATCGTGCCGCATGCGCTGGCGATCGGCATGGACAAGAACGCGTTCCTGCCGGGACCCGTCTGGCCCGCGACACTGCAGGATTACAACGGCGCTTCCACCTACAAGGGAACGTTCGGGCATCGTTTCCCCATGGGCAGACTGCTGATGCTGCCGGCGAATTTCGACGTCGACAAACTCGGTTTGCCGGAATCAAGAACGATCGCTCGTACCCTCAAGAAATATGGTGGCTATATAGTCGACGCGACGGTCGGCTCGCTAAACTTCTACGCTGAGACTGGTAGCGGATGGAACAAGAGCTATGTCAACGGAAGGTATAGCGCTGCCTTCGGACCCGACATGGAGGCGATTAAGGCGTCATTGCGCCAGTTGATGGTCCACAGCGGTTTTCTCGATCGCGATGGTAAGCCTTATACGCCAACGCCGTTCCGTTCGATGAATCTGTTGTCGATGCGAGGGCCTTGGCAGGGCTACAACGGTTCAAGGTCGTTCGGTAAGTATGATGCGGCGACCGATTTTTTCGGGCCGAGGCGACCACAGACCCGCGCACGATCCGCCAGCTACTAAACACGCATGATGAGTCCGACCTGTTTGGGTACAAAAGACTGAATTGGAACCTAAACCCCGAACCCGGTGTGCGGTATTTTGTACGCGCGATCGGTGCTGGCGACATTATGGCCACACTCGCGGTGAACAGCAAAAGTTTCAAACGGTATGGGGCGACTACCAAGCTTGCGCCCGGTAGTTCTGTTGCGTTCACCTGGCCGAGCGATCCGGCGACCGTGACCGAAATCTTTGTCGACAAGCCCGCGGGTGCAGCGGCAAACATCCGGCTGGAACTGGTTAAGGCCTAGCCGGGTATCGCGGCGTCACTCACCAAGGCAGAGGTGACGCCGCGATCACTCCATTCGTGGACTATGCCGGATGCCCCGACGAGAACGAAATTGACCATATCGAAATCTATTAACCCGTCCATTACGAGCGCGTGGAAGATCCTGTCGTCGTACCTCGAATCGGCTACGATCTGGCGCGCACGTTACAGCAACTCGGTGCTCGGGTTCAGATTTGGGGGACATGCCCCACCTTAAGTGTTAATGGCTTGTCCGGTGCCGCGACATACCTCGCAGGGCTTAGCGCCTACGTAATGGCCCTCCTCGCCCTGGCAAGCGACACATACCGTTCCATCAATCGGTGTATACCGCCATATTTCGGAAAAGATGATGAGCGCCACTATTGCAATACCGACGGATCCGGCGATTGCGATCGGATGTTCAGCAAGGATGGTTGTAATCTTCAGTGTCATCCCAGACCCTTTTCATCGCGTTTGGCCAGCGCGCCTATTGGAACGGCAGATCTTACGACTTGAGTCTTTTATAAATCGTTAGGACGAACCCCCTAACGGTACGGGTCATTTATGCTCCCGTGTCTAGGTATCGCGGCGCCACTCACCAAGGCAGAGATGACGCCACGACGTCGTAGAGCTAGCTTGATGTCGCCGGCTTGTCAGCCCGGAGGCGAGCCAACGCTTTCCCGAGCTCAATGTCCTGCCGCACTCCGATATCCTGACAGATCCTCGCGAACTGGGTTCCCGCCCATGTCACCCGGAAGTCAGGAGGCTGACGATCGCGGCCGAGCAGGGTCAGCCAGAGCGTATCGAACGGGTCGCGGTTCTTCGATAGGCAGGTCGAGTATAGGTATGCCAGCGCGAGACGTACGCCGTGCTGCGGGGGCTTTAGGGAGCCTTCGGATTGAAGCGTCCTGATCGCATCGTCCAGCACCACCAGGGCTATGAACGTCGTTCGGTTAGGCTTCGACACGGCAACACAGCTCCGACTCGTCAGATCGACGTCATACCGTGTTCCCACTATGTTCTCAATGAACGCCTGTCGCGCGAGCCCCTGTGATCTGGTCAACGGCATAGGCGATGCGCCGCCACTCCTCGGCTGCGGGGCGATCGCTCAGGACGTCTGCCAGTTGCCCGAGGATGTAGTCGACGGTGAGTGCACCATGCTCCGCGAGTATGGCACCCGCCTTCAACATGATCTCGCGGTCGTTCATCATATGTCGAGGTTACGCCGCTCGATCTCGGCGAGCAGCGCGTTGGCGACCATGTCGTTCCCCCGCCCCGTCGTCTGCTGATATGCTCGCAGCAGTTCGGCGTCTGCCATCTCGCACGGCTTCGGTGTGGGCTGATCCATCCCGAGAGCCTAGGCGAGCTCGGTCGATTTTTGCAAATGATCGCATGCTGAATGAGCCACCATAATCAAGGAGGCGTTCTAGGATCCCTCCCGACCCTTTGCCCGTACCCTGGGTGGTGCTTCGTCAGCCGCTTCGAGAACAGCGATAGCCTGCTCGACGAAGCTCTCCCACATCTGACGCCCTTCGTACTTCGTATTTTCGGGCAAGCCTTGAAACTTGCATAGGGCGCGCGCGACTCGTTCGACCCGTGTCATAGCTTTTCACCCCGCCCGGAAGCTAACCTACATCAGGCGATCAGGGCAAACCCTGGCGACCGGAATACGAGCGGCTTCCGTTTCACACCGTCAGTTCATAGATCGGGCAGTGAAGGGAACGAGCATGGCAGCGATCACTGAAGCGGCATTACGGGGTGAATGGTTCTACCTCGTGGAGGAGCAGCCCTTAGATCGAGCCAGCGACAACTTTTACATACTCCGCGACGGCGAGGTAATGCAGTCCGGCGATCAGCAGGTGATTGGCGTTTACAGCATTCGCGATGGCGGCTCGGTGATCACCCTGCATCGCACAGTCCCGTTCACGACATCGATCGAGCTCAGAATCACCGATGACGCGTTCGATGAAACGACAGCGGTGCTAGCGGCTGACGCAACCCACACATTGCCCGATGGCGCTGACCCGCTTTACATGTACGGGTCCTTTGTTCGGCGGTTTGCGGACCACCCGAGTACGGCTGACGTGCGCAGTCGCTGACCCTAAATGGCTACGGCCTGCGCATCTCGACCGCGATTGATCACGACGTTTCTCCCGCGGACAAAAAAAGGGCCGCCAAAGCGACCCGGGAAGTTCGTAGGAGAGGATGCCTGAAAGGCGCCACCCTGATATGGTGATGCGCGGCTAATGGCGAATGCAAATTTGGTTAATCTGGAATGCGTTTTTCGCAACTGGCGCTTTTGTCTGTTAGGCGGGCTTGCCGGTTCCACCGCCCCATCAGGGCTTTAACAAGCCCCCCGTTATGAAAATACTCGTGATGCCATCGAGACGATTTTTGCTGCGCAATCCCGTCCAATCGCTTGCCGACGAAAAGCAACCACGAACTTGCGCCAACCAGGGCGACCAGCATGCAAACGCATAAAATCAAATCGAAGGTGCTGAACGGCATGGGGTTTCGAGCCTATGACTTTCCCAATCCTGTGCAACCACATAGTGGATGAGCATGGACGAACTCACCACCTCCATAGTCGGCATCGACTTTCCGAACGAGGACGCGAGCAAGAGCAACAGGCGGATGGAGTGCATGATGTGCGCCCCGGGTGACCTGGTGGAACTGCGCCTCGAGCCGAAGAACCCGTTCGACGAGAATGCGGTCGCCGTCTGGAGCGATCGCGGCACGCAGCTGGGCTACGTCAGCGCAGAGCGTGCGCCCCTGATCGGCAAGCGGATGAAGGAAGACGACGCGACCGCGGTTTTCCAGGCGATGCACGGTAGCGGGGCCTATATCCGGATCCGGTTCGGAGGCGGGTTACCTACCCTGCCCGACCCTGTCCCTGATGTTCCGAAGCCCCAGCCGCCCCAGCCACCGCGACCGATTCTGATTGTGACCGCGACCGGTGTACGATCCCCACGCGTTCTATCCAGACGACGAGGGGCCTGAGTTTGGCGCCTAGTCAGACCCAATCGACTGGGTGATTATCCTGGCCTATCTTCTCCTGACCGATAGCACGGCGCTGCTGAAGCCTAGCTGACCCGCATGCGGCGAGCAGTTGGTCAGATAGGGTTGATGCCGCCTCGACGTTGAGCGTCGCAACAATGCCCGGCGCCTCCATCAACACCTTTCCCTCAGTAGCCGTGATCTCGAACGCGTCTGGTCGCAAGGTTTCAGCCATTGGTTTTCTCCGATACCTAGGCAACGCTCGTCGAACAGGATCGCCCGGCCTACTGCTTTGGCTCAGTACGATTTCGCGCACGGCATCACCGTTTCATCAATGAGCCGTCAATGTTGAAGCTCATAACGGGCCCGGCATGACGAAAACGCCCGACCAAATGCGCCAGCAGGCACAGGAATACCGCAGCCTTCACAATCACATGTCTGGCGCCGTATTAACCGACGCTATCGAGCAGGTCGCTTTGGCCCTCGAACGCGCTGCCAGTGAACTTGAAGCCGAGCTAGCTCGCACGCGTGGCTAGTTTACGTTCTATCCTGATCAGGAAGGGCCGGAGTTCGGAGCGTGACCAGCTAGACTTGGCGCCCTTACCAGACGCGCCCGCGAACTTGGAGCCGCGTTTAGCTTTGTGGCGCCTTCCGATGTCACCAATTCGTTAGGCGCATCGAACGGGCAAACTTCTATCGGCAAACCTAGGAACGATTTCAGGTTCGTTGGCCTGTACCCAAGGACCCGCTCTGTATCCGCAGCGAGCTGCTCGATTGATCCTACGCGAAGTCGCCAGCTGATGACGTACTCGCCGTGTTGTGTCGCACGCACGAAAGCCTCGCGCATGGTATCTCGTATCCCCATAGAAATCGTAATAATTCGCGGCGATAGCGACTGCAATATCGAGATCGAGGTTAGGTTGCTCGATCGTGAACGGCACGATACCGGCCCTCGCCTTGGCTTAATACGATTGCTGTTTTTGCAAACTGGCTGACACTGCCTCACCACCGATCGTTGTAACCTGATGAGGAAACGGCCGCAGTTCAGCGCCTAGGGAAGAGGTATCCTCATCTCGTCGGTGAGATCAAAGTGCGCTGCGCAACCTTCTCGAAAGCCCGCCATCCATTCTGTGAAGGCGATCGACCCCTTAAAATAACGACAGTCTCGCGACCCTCCGCCTGCTCGTCCAACGTCCTCTCCCTGGATAAAATATATCGATGCGCGCAATTGGGTGCGTGGATCATTGAGAGGTGGCATATCGAAGCATATCGCCGCCCCAGCCTCGATGCATAGGCTTGGGCCTGGCTCGATGCTTACAATTCCGGCCATATTAACCTTGGTTAGCCACAAATCGGGTCATCATCTCTGTCCCGTTAAATCTCAACGCGGTAGATGGCCCAAATGCTATTCCCGCCTGATTTTAATCTCATCGACCTCGAGGCTGCTCGGCGACATCACATCATGCTGGCGACATTAGCGGTAACCGTGCCGGTGATGGAATTTCATATGAACCTCGCCCAATTTTACGAAGAGCGAGTGATCGCGCTCTCGCAGGCTGCGGGGCGGCCAGCGCATCACGGTGAACCGAGTTTGAAGCTCGTCGTCGGCTGAAAGGGCAAAGCCGTCGACTCGATTTGCCGATTTCCCCGGGTTCTATCCTGATGAGGAAGGGCCGGAATGGGGTGCTTAGCCCCGAGGTCCAGCAGAAAACGCTTTCACCTCGGCCGGGGTCGCCGGTCGGCTTCTAGTTTCAAGCTCAGGCAAAGTGAGTTTAGGGGCTTTGGTCTGCGTTCTTGGGATTTCACTGCTCACCCGTCGGGGACTGGCAAGAAGCCGGTCTTTTCCCGCGTCAGAAGCAACTGCTGGAGATGGTGTCGACCCTTCGGCCGCATTCGCCTCCAGCACAGCTATCCGCTGGTTTAGAAGATCAAGGTCTAGTTTCTCTGGGGTATTCTCTAACTCGCCGACTTTCCGCTCCAGTTCGTCGATTCGTTTATTCGCTGCAGCTAGGCGCACTCCGTATTCGATCTGCTTAACGTCCTGAGCGACAGGGTCTTCAGCGGTAGCGCTGTTCGCTGCTTGAGGCGCAGGCTTCCCATCGCAGGCCCCTAGCGAAAGACCGAATGCCAACGTCAGCAGAACTATCAATTTGGTGCGCATAGGCGCGGCTTACGTCGAATTGCTGGGGCTGTCAGCGGTAGATCGACACTTACCCACCGTTCTACCCTGATAAGGAACAGCGAAGGAATCTCGTCTCAGCAAAGTGTACGCCGCGCTATCGTATGCTCGACCCCGTAGGCAGGATAGAAATCACTGCTTGAGGCTCTACTGTTTGACCATCTCCACGGCGCCTCCCTGCCCACGCGGCTGCGGCGTTCGCAATGTCGCGGCATAAGGTTGCCACGCTTAATTGTAGAACATTTTCTATAAGGTTGCAGTGAAAATGGCAATCTTCTGTGAATATGAAGCGTTCTAGCGCCTGGCGTGCGCGCTGCGCCGTTATATCAGCTTGGCCTTCGTGTAGAAGCGCGCACCGTAGTGCGTACACGTCATTGCCGGTCAGAAAAATACGGGGTTTTCCGTCCCAGCCGTTAAAAGTGTACTTGCCCACAGCATTCTCGTTCCACCATCGGGAATAACGAACTGCGCTTCCCACATCCGGCGTTTCTACTCGCGCACAAATGTCGGGTACCGCAAGTGCCAACGCGAGAGCTGCGTAAAGTGCGTTCGAATCCACGGCGGCATGTACACCCGCAATCACTTCTTCCATTTCCGCACCCGCCCCACCAAACCAAACAATTAGCCTGGCGGCGTAACATGCAGCGCTGACGGTCATCAGTCTATCTCCCATCGCGCCCGGCCGCTCACCGACTTGACTTCGCCGACTTGGGATAGAGGGTGTCGATGATCATGCGGCGAGCATTTCGTCGGCGCATCGGAACACGTCGCTGGGGCTCCGGATCCTCCGAGTGGGCGTGGGGCCGTTCTCGTCCCAGTCGCAGAAGTGGTCGCGGACCATGCCATCGAGCACGGACCAGGCGGCGTCCTCGTCCCATTCGGGCTCGTAATAGCCGGACATCCCGCCGACCATCGCAGTCCCCTTCAGCGGATGCGACGGCGGGCGCATGACGACACGGTACCCAGCGCGGGTATCAAAGACGATCTCGTCCCCATGTCCGCGATAGGTCGCATGGCAACGCGATCGATCCCAGCATGTCCGGTCTCTGATCCGCAGCCCATGATAGTTGTCGTGCTTCTCCGACAGGAACTGCTGCCGGCGATCGCCGAGCGGGGCGAGGTACGGCGCGGCTCGCGCGGATAGCTTCTTCAGGATGCGGAGGTTCATGCTGCCCACCCCTGCGCACGCGGGGGTATCCCCGGGGGTATAATGCCCGCCGACGAACGCGGCATAAGGGCGTCAGTTCGATAGGTGCCGGGCCCACCAACCGCTCCGCATTTCGCGCCGCATATAATTTGCGCCGAGCCGCTGCCCCCCTGATCCATCGACAACCCTGATCCATCGCAAACCCCGGTTCGCTAAAAACCTTGCGGCGGTTCTCGTGGCTTTAAATTCTCGAATAACAACAGCTTGCCCGCCATATCTAGCCGGGAGCAGCTTGCGGTGAACTGTGGCGGACATACTACCCACCACAACTTTATAAATATTAGTGTCCCGGTCTTTAACGTTTGTGAACATTCGACCCTGCATGTAGGTTTTTGGTGGCTACGGCGGTGTTCGCCGTGCTCTCGGGAGACTTTGTAATGTTTATCAAATCCTTCGCCATGGCGACTGCTGGCCTCGCCCTCGTTGCCGCACCTGTCGCTGCAAGTGCTGCTCCGGCTGCCAGCCTGTCGGTCAGCAAGGCTGCTCGCTCGGGTTCGCAGACCGCAGACAAGAGCAAGGTCGGCGGCGATGGCGGCATCATCATCATCGCGCTCGCCGCGATCGCAGTTGGCGGTGGTCTGTATCTCGCCATCGACGGCGATAGCGACAACTCGGACAGCAACTAATCTACTGGGCCGGTGTGCAAGCACCGGCCCGCATTCTGTCTCGTGCCAGCTATCCGGTAACCGGCTGAACCCGATCGCACCGAACCGCCGACCTTGAGCCTCAGGCGACGACCCCGTCGGTCTTCAACGCCGCGATAACTGCGGTCGTATAGCCGATCTCCGCCAGCACGTTCTCCGTATCGGTCTGTTCGCCCGCCATTTGCGGGGTGGTGGTCGGTGTTGCCGAGTAACGCGGCGCAGGCGCTGGCTGGATCACACCACCCGCCTCGACGAACGTCCCCCGCACAGCATTGTGCGGATGCGCGGGCGCCTCGGCCAGCGACAGTACCGGCGCGAAACACGCATCGGTGTGTTCGAGGATCGCGCACCAATCATCGCGAGTCCGGGTCGCGAACACCGCCGCCAGCTTTTCTTTCAGCGCAGGCCAGCCGCGCGGATCCATCTGGCGATCGAACGCGGGATCTGCCGTCAGCCCCGCCTTCTCGCGCAGCACGGCGTAGAATTGCGGCTCGATCGCACCGATCGACACGTATTTGCCGTCTGCGCAGGCATAGGTGTCGTAGAAATGCGCGCCGCTATCGAGCAGGTTCACGCCGCGCTCGTCGCGCCACAAGCCCTGCCCGCGAAAACTCCAGATCATGCTCATCAGTAGCGCGGCACCATCAGTCATCGCGCAGTCGATCACCTGCCCCTGCCCGGTCGTCCGCGCGTGGAGCAGCGCGCTGACCATGCCGAATGCGAGCATCATCGCCCCCGCCGAAATCGCCGACCATGTTGATCGGCGGCGTCGGCTTCTCGCCTACCCGCCCGAACGCGTGCAGTGCCCCGGCCAGCGCGATGTAATTAATGTCGTGGCCCGCAGCCTGCGCGTACGGCCCGTCCTGCCCCCAGCCAGTCATCCGGCCATAGACGAGCCGCGGGTTGCTCCCAAGCAGCACGTCCGGCCCGAGCCCCAATCGTTCGGTCACGCCAGGCCGGAACCCCTCGACGAAGCCATCCGCCGATGCGACCAGATCGCGGACGACACCGATCCCCGCGGCGGACTTGAGATCGACCGCAATCGTTTTCCGCGATCGCAGGAGGATGTCCTTGGCCGGATCGCCGCCCGGCCCGCCCCTTTCGCGTCCGGGCGCTCGATCCGGATCACTTCCGCCCCGTGATCGGCGAGCATCATGCAGGCGAACGGCGCGGGGCCGATTCCGGCTAGCTCGACGATCCGGATCCCGGCGAGTGGGCCACTCATCGCCGCAGCCCCGTACCGCGCAGACCATCTCCCGTCGCCATGATACCTCTCCGATGGCTTCTTATCGGAGCAGGGTCACAGCATTCGCAGACCCGGTCAAGCGACCGACACTTAGCCGATCGGCAGGTCGAGCAGCAGCTCGCGGACATAGCGGACCGGCGGCGAACCATGCGCGAGCAGCGCATCGTTGTAGCGCTTCAGGTTGAACGCCGCGCCCTCACGCTTCCTGACCTCGTCCCGCAGCGCCATATGCTCCGAATAGCCGGTGAAATAGCTCAGCAGCTGCGTCGAGCCGAGCGACGCGCGGACCCATTTACCTGCCGCCTCGCGCTCCTGCTGGAACGCGGTATGCGTCATCAGCTGCATCGCCTGCTCGCGCGTCATGCCCTCAGTGTGGATGCCGATGTCGAGCAGCGAGTTCGAAATCGACCGCAACCGCATCTTGAGCACGGTCAGCTTGAACAACGGATCGCCGTTCAGATAGCCCTCGTCCGCCATCATCCCCTCGGCATACACCGCCCAGCCCTCGACGAACGGTCCCGAGCCGAGCACCGCGCGCAGCGTCGATTGCGTGGCATTGGCGTGCGCGAGCTGGAGGAAATGCCCCGGCATCGCCTCGTGCACCGCCAGGTCGTGGATCATATAGTCGTTATATTCGCTCAGGAACGACGTCGCCTGCGCCTCGGTCCAATCGTCGGGGATCGGCGACACCGCGAAGAACGTGCCGAGATTCTTCTCCAGCGGGCCCGGTGAATCGCAATAGGCGACCGCGACGCCCTGCTGGAACTTGGGCATCGTGATGATCTTCACCGGACCGTCGGGCATCCCGACCAGCCCCTTGTCGCGGACGAAGGCAGTCGCCTGCGCCAGCGCCTTGGTCGAGGCGTCGATCATGCCGTCGCGTGCAGGCCGCTTGGCGTAGGTGAGTTCGAGCGCGAGCTGGATCCCCGCCTGTTGCTGCGCATCGGAGGGCTTTTCGGGGAGCAGGAGCGCGTCCTTCTTGGCACCGAAGATCTGCCGCGCGATCGCGTACATCTGCGCGCGAGTATCGACGATCGCGGCCTGCGCACGACGCTTGATCTCGGTACGGGTCAGATCCGACTGAAGCGCAAAGCGGAGCTTCTTGTCGTAGAGCGCCGCACCAAGGCGGAAGTCGCCCTTCGCACCGGGGACGAGCGTCTTGTCGAGCCAGACCTGATGCTCGGCGACCGCCGCCTTGAGTTTCACGAGCGCGGCGTCGAAACGTTTGGCGTCCGCTGCCGACAACTCGCTCTTATGCGGCGCGAGCATGCTCTCGGCGATATCGACGATACCGCTGTTCTGCTTCGCCACCGTCGTCGCATAGATCGAGGGCACCCGCGCAACCACGATGTTCGCGCGCGCCTGCGCCAGCAGTGCGGGAAGCGCCTCCATCCGTGCCGTCGCTGCGTTCAGGCGCTGCGGCCATGGCGCGAAATCGCGCGCGGCGAGCGAGTAGAGCGAACTGCCGGCAATGTCGTTATAGACCTGCGGATCCCACGCCCAGCCGCCGAGCGTCTCGGTGTCCCAGATGTCGTAGCGCAGCGCATTGTCGAGCAACGCCGCATCGACCTGCTCCTCGCGCGACAGGGCTTTCCGGTCGATCCGCTGGAGGTCGGCGAGCATCGCCTTCGAGAACGCCTCGCGCTTGGCGCGCCCCGCAGCCGACATGTCGGTGATCTGCGCATCGAACCGGTGATCGCCGAGCGACGTCGCCGACGACGGATTGAGCCGGGCGAGGCCATCGACATAGCGCTTCGACAGCGACGCGAACGCAGGGTTCTCGGTTTGCGCGGCCAGCACGGGCGCAGGGATCGACAAAACGGGGAGCGCCAGGATCGCGGCGCCGAGTAGCAGACGGAAATTACGCATCATGAATTCCTGATGATCAGCGCTGCGGCGCGGTGACGAGTTGCGAGTTGAGATAGACGGTAACGAGCGCCGCACGCTTGGCGTCCTCGATCTTGTCGGCGCCCGCCGCATGGCCGCCCTCGGGGTTCTCGTAATAAAAGAACGGATCGCCATACGCCTCCAAGCGCGCCGCGAATTTCCGCGCGTGGCCTGGGTGGACGCGGTCATCCTCGGTCGAGGTGTAGATGAACGGCAGCGGGTATTTCACCCCGCGCGTGAGGTTCTGATACGGCGAGTATTTCGAGATGAACGCCCAGTCCGCCGGCTTGTCCGGGTCGCCATATTCACCCATCCACGACGCCCCCGCCGACAGATGCGAGTATTTCTGCATGTCGAGAAGCGGTGATCCCATCACGATCGCGCCATACAGGTCCGGCCGCTGCTCCATCGCGACGCCGACCAGCAGACCGCCGTTCGACCGCCCCGACACCGCGATCTTCCGTTTCGCGCTGACACCGGTGCGAACCAGATCGTCGCCGACCGCGTGGAGATCGTCATACGCCTTTTGCCGGTTCTCGCGCAGCGTCGCCTGATGCCAGCGCGGCCCGTATTCGCCGCCGCCACGGATGTTGGCGAGCACGAACGCGTTGCCCTCCTCGACCCAGAACAGCCCCGCCGGGCCCGACCGGTACGGCTGGTCGACCAGATAGGTCGGCGTCTGCGCATTGCGGAACCCGCCATAGGCATGGACGAGCGCAGGCACCGAGCCGGTCGTGCCCTTCTTGCGGACGAGGAAATACGGGATCTTCGTCCCGTCCTTCGAGGTTGCGAACCGCTGTTCGACCTGCATCGTCGAGGCATCGAACCGGGCGGGCAGCGTGTCGACCGCGACCGGCTTGGCGGCGGGGCGGATGGCGTAGAGCGCGGGCGGGCTGAGGAAACTCTCGACCATCGCGAACGCGAGATCGTCTTTCCCCGCGGTCGCATCGAGATGGATCGTCGAGGATGCAGGCAGTGCCGCGACCGATTGCGTCCAGCTGCCGTCCGCATCGCGCGCGAGCGACACCAGCCGCCCGGAAACGTCGTCGAGCATCTTCACCCACAGCACCGACTTGCTCGAATCGACCTGCTCCACCGCCTGCGTCGCGGTCGGCACCAGCACCCGCTCGATCGTCGGCGCACGGCCAGCCAGCACGTCGGCGATGCTGTAGGCGACGATCGCCCCCGCCGGCACCCCGCGCCAGTCGGAGGCGAGCGTCGCGATTAGCCGGCCGTCGAGCACAGTGTTGATCACCGCATCGTCGGGCAGCGGCGATGCCACGAGCCGTCCGTCGCTGGCGACATGGCTCCGCTTCGAATGGAAGAAATCGGTGTCGCGGACGACCAGCGGATAGCGCTGCTCGCCATCCGGAAACACGCTGACGTTGATCCCTACGTCGTCCTGCGTCGCACTGGCGATCTCGGTCGCGGCGGTCAGTGGCGTACCGCGGCGCCACAGCTTGGCGGTGCGCGGATAGCCCGACTTGGTCAGGCTGCCGGCGCCAAAGTCGGTTGCGACATACAGCGCGTCCGGCCCGGCCCAGCTCAGCCGCGTCTTGAAGATCGGCACGACGAAGCCGTCGGTCACGAACTTGCCCGAAGGAATATCGAACTCGCGCTCGACCACTGCATCGCCGCCGCCGTCCGACAGCGCGACCATGCAACGGTCATAAGACGGCGAACGACACGTCACGCCCTTCCACACCCAGCTCTTGCCCTCCGCCTTGCCCAGCGCATCGACGTCGATCAGCGTCCGCCAGACCGGCTTGCCGCCGGTGAACGACGCCAGCGACGCGACCCGCCACAGGCCCCGCACGTTGGTCTTGTCCTGCCACAGGTTGAGCACCTGGTCGCCGAGCACGTCGTCGGGCGTCGCGATCTGGCGGTCGGCCTGCAACAGGTCGAGCGCGCGCTGGCGGTAGCGCGCAAAGCCCGGCTTCGCCTCCAGCGCAGCGAGCGACCGCGTGTTCCACTGCTTCACCGTCTCCAATGCACGCGCGCCGTGAATATCCTCGAGATA
The DNA here is from genome assembly GCF_036856015.1 of Sphingomonas sp. LR55. Classification (NCBI taxonomy): domain Bacteria; kingdom Pseudomonadati; phylum Pseudomonadota; class Alphaproteobacteria; order Sphingomonadales; family Sphingomonadaceae; genus Sphingomonas; species Sphingomonas sp. LR55. The sequence continues at coordinate 486,096 of NZ_JASPFO010000001.1, read as the reverse complement.
CATGTTCGGATCGACGGCTGGCGTCTGGGCGATCACGCTCGTCGACAATGCGAGAAGAGCGAGAAGAGGCAGGCGGAGGGACATCGTCGGACTTTCTGTAATCGGTCGCGCATCCTTAGGCACAAGGAATGACTTCGTCACCGGTAGCGCCGTATAAGGTCCGCAAAACATAGGAGAGGATTATGGCCGTGGCCCCGAAGACTGCGCCGCATTTCGGCGATTACCAGAACGCGATTTACTTCGCCGGGCTGAACGGCGTGGTGCCGAGCGTGCCGGTCGATTTCGCGACGCTGGAGGCACGCGCGTCCGCGGCCTTGCCCCCGCGACGCTTGCCTATCTCCAGGGCGGCTGCGGCGACGAGCATACCCAGCGTCACAATGCCGATGCCTTCGCACATTGGGGAATGACGCCGCGGATGATGGTCGACTGCACCCGCCGCGATCTGTCGATCGAGTTGTTCGGGATGACGCTGCCGACGCCGCTGTTCATGGCCCCGGTCGGGATCAACGGGATCTGCACGCAGGATGGCCATGGCGATCTCGCGGCGGCGCAGGCGGCGGCGATCACCGGCGTACCCTTGTGCCAGTCGACGCTTTCCAACGATCCGCTCGAGGACGTCGCCGCGCGGTTCGGCGATACGCCAGGGTTCTTCCAGCTCTACACGCCGAAGAACGACGCGCTGACCGAAAGCCTCGTCCGCCGCGCCGAAGCTGCCGGATACAAGGCGATCGTCGTCACACTCGACACATGGGTGACCGGCTGGCGCCCGCGCGACCTCAACACCGCGAACTTCCCGCAGCTCCGCGGCCAAGTGCTCGCCAATTACTTCAGCGACCCGGTATTCCGCGCGATGCTCGACCGCCCGCCCGAGGAAGACGGCGCGGCAGCGGTGCGGCAATGGGCAGGCGTGTTCGGCAAGGTACTGACCTGGGCCGACATGCCCTGGCTGCGCTCGCTGACCAAGTTGCCATTGGTCTTGAAAGGCATCTGCCACCCCGACGATGCGCGCCGCGCGATCGATGCGGGCGCCGACGCGATCTATTGCTCGAACCATGGCGGGCGGCAGGCGAATGGCGGGATCGCGGCGATCGACATGCTGCCTGAAATCGTAGCGGCGTCGGGCGCGACGCCGGTGCTGTTCGATTCCGGCGTGCGATCGGGCACCGACATGGTGAAGGCGCTCGCGCTCGGTGCCACTGCGGTCGGGGTGGGCCGTCCCTATGCTTACGGCCTCGCGCTGGGCGGCGCGACGGGCGCGGCGCATGTGTTGAAATGCCTGCTCGCGGAGGCGGACCTGCTGATGGCAGTCAACGGCTACCCGACGATCGCCGACGTCCGCGCCGCCGGTGCCACCCGCCAGCACTGACCGATCCTCCCCGCCAAGCGGGGGATCAGCTACTGTGATCGGCGATGATCTGCCACGCTGTACCACGCCGCGCGAAGACCAACGTCGTCATGCCGCTTTCGGTCGTCGATGGCCCGGTCAGCGTCCAGCGCGCGAACAGCATCGCATGACGCGGATCGATTCCGCGCATCTCCAGGAATGCGAACGACAGCGTGCCGCGCGCATTGCCGACGCCGCGAAAACTCGGCCGGTATTTATCGGCGATCGCCGGCTTGCCGCGCAGCAATCCCTTCGGCGTCACGAACACCGCATCATCGGCATACACCGCCATGAACCGCGCGAGATCACCCGCATTCCACCCCGCCGCGCTTGCCTCCATCGCTTGGCGGATCGCGGTCTCGGCGGGCACCGGCGCCGCCGACGTGGCAGCGATCAGCGCGAAGGGAACGATCAAGGCCTGCATCATTCCCTCGCCATCAGTTCGAGCAACCCCGCCTCGCCGACCGGTTCGGACAGCAGGAACCCCTGATACAGGCTGCACCCTCCCGCGGCGAGCAATTCGAGTTGCGACGGCGTCTCCACCCCCTCGGCCACCACTGCGAGGCCGAGCGAGCGCGCCATCGTGATCGCGCCCGCCACCACCACGCGGTCACGCGCGCTGCCGTCGATATCGCGCACCAGCGATTTGTCGATCTTCACGTAATCGAGTGGCAGCGACTTGAGATAGGCGAGGCTAGAATAGCCCGTCCCGAAATCGTCGATCGCAACGCGACACCCCGCCCCGCGCAGCTCCGCGAGCAACGCCGACGCCGCCGCCAGATCCTCGATCAGCCCGGTCTCGGTGATCTCGACGGTCAGCCGCCCCCGCGGAAACCCGCTCTCGTCGATCCGCGCGAGGAACAGCGCCGCGAACCCCGGCCGCGTGATATCCGCCGCAGTCAGGTTGAGCGACACCCGCAGCGTCCCCAGCGCCTCCGGCCACGCCACGGCACGCGCGAGCACCAGCCGCTGGATATGATCCGACAGCGCGATCCCCAGATCCGCGCGATCGGCGGCATCGAACAGTGTATCCGCCCCAAGCGGCCCCAAGGTCCGGTGGTTCCACCGTGCCAATGCCTCGACCCCGGTGATCCTGCCGCTCGCAATCTCGACCTGCGGCTGCCAGCGCAGATCAATCTCGTCGCGCTCGATCGCGTGGTGCAGGTCGATCGCGAGCGCATCGATCGGCGCGACGCCATCGGGCAGCGCGACGTGCAGCACCGACCCGTCGCTCACCTTCGCCTCCGCCAGCGCCTCGCTCGCCCGCCGCAGCAGTGCCGCCGCATCGTCGCCCGGCTGGCGCTGTGCCACGCCGAACCGGCAGCCGAGCACCGCACGCGTATCCGCCACCCGGAACGGCCGTGCGAGCGCCGCATCGAGCGCGGTGATCGCCGCGGTCACCGCAGCCCCCGACGCCTCGATCGCCAGCGCGAATTCGGACCCGCCTAGCCGCGCGACGATCGAGATCGACGCCGATCGCGGCATGCGCGATCGTCTCGGTCCGTCGCACCGCCGCCTCGATCAGCGCATCGACCGCGGGCCGGCCATGCGCGGCATTGACGATATCGAGCCGCGACAACGACACCAGCACCACCGCGACGGGCAGGTCGGCGGCGATCCGCCCGACGATCCAACGACGGACGTCACCGGTCTCGCGGTCGTACAGCGACACGCCGGGGATCCTGCGCCGATCGATCGCGCTGCCCGCAGTGCGCACCGCGTGGCGCCCGGCAAACCGCAACGCCTGGACGAGTTCGCCGTCGCTCGCCGGGCTGGCGAGGAACTGCGTCGCGCCCGCATCGAAGAACTCGCCGACCGCGCCGACGTCGCCGCGCGACACCAGCACCAGCAGCGCGGCGCCATTGGTCGCGATCAGCCCGCCCAGCGACAGCGTCGCCGCCAGCCCCTCTTCGAACGCGCCACGCGCATCGATCAGCGCGACCGCCGCACCGCTCGCCAGAAAGCGGCTTTCGATCGCTTCGGCATCGCTCACGACCTGCGCGTGCCAGTCCGCGCTGACCCCGGCGCACGCCAAAATCTCTGCGATTTCACCGCGTTGACGGAACGATACCGCGAACAGCGTCGTTGCCGTCTGCATGTCTTCCATATCCGTCGCACCCTGCTCCATCGGTGCGAGCCTAGCTAGCGTATCGCCCCCCGCCAATCCATTACCAGCCGATCCGGCCTTGTTCCTGGGACAGTCCGGTCCTAGCTCTGAAGGCATGACGCTCGCGCCCGCCCTCAACCAGAAGCCGTTGCGCGACACGCATGGTCGTACGATCAAGTATCTGCGGATTTCGGTCACCGATCGCTGTGACCTGCGCTGCCGCTACTGCATGTCGGAGAAGATGACGTTCCTGCCGCGATCGAAGCTGTTGAGCCTCGAAGAGATCGCGATCATCGCCGAGCGTTTCATTGCGCGCGGCGTGACCAAGATCCGTCTTTCGGGTGGTGAGCCTCTGGTGCGCCGTGACGTAGCCGAACTCGTCCAGCGTCTAGGTCACAACATCGGTTCAGGCCTCGAAGAATTGACGATGACGACCAACGGCACGCGCCTCGCGCAGCATGCCGAGGCGATGGTCGACGCCGGCATCCGCCGCGTCAACGTCAGCATGGACAGCCGCGACCCTGAGCGCTTCCGCTACATCACCCGCCACGGCGACGTGTCGCAGGTGATCGGCGGCATCTACGCAGCGCGTGACGCCGGCCTCGCGATCAAGATCAACATGGTCGCGTTGAAGGGCTTCAACGAGGACGAGATCGCGCCGATGTTGGCCTGGTGCCGCGACGAGGACTTCGACCTGTCGCTGATCGAGACGATGCCGCTCGGCGCGATCGACGAGGACCGCACCGACCGCTTTCTGCCGCTGACCAAGGTATTCGAAGACCTCGGCCAGCAGTTCACGCTCGCCCGCGATGCGCACAAGACCGGCGGCCCGGCACGCTACTGGAATGTCGACGGCACGCGCACGCGGCTCGGGCTGATCTCGCCGCTGACCGCCAATTTCTGCGACGGCTGCAACCGCGTCCGCCTGACCACCGAGGGCAAGCTGTACATGTGCCTAGGCCATGACGATCAGGTCGATCTCAAGGCCGCCCTGCGCGAGGGCGGCACTGCTGGTCTCGACGAGGCGATCGATGCTGGCCTGTTCGCCAAGCCGAAAGCGCACGACTTCCGCATTGGCCAGGGCGAAGGCCCCGCAGTCGCGCGCCACATGAGCGTCACCGGCGGATGAGCCGATACGAGCGGCGGGCGCTGGTCGCGTCCAACACCCCGCCCGCTCGTGCCGCTGAGGCCCAACTCGCCGACATGGCCGACTGGGTGCCTGTCGAAGACGCCGACGTGATCATCGCGCTCGGCGGCGACGGTTTCATGCTCCAAACGCTTCACGCGATGCTGGAGCGCCGCAAGCCGCCTGTGCCGGTATTCGGAATGAACCTCGGCACGGTCGGCTTCCTGATGAACGAATGGCGCCACCACGGCCTTACGGACCGTCTCGAGCGCGCGAAACCGTTCAAGGTCGTCCCGCTCAGCATGACCGCGCTCGGCGTCGACGGGCGCACGCACACGCTGCCCGCGATCAACGAGGTATCGTTCCTGCGCGAAACCCGCCAGACCGCGAACCTCGAAGTGACGGTGAACGACCGCATCGTCCTGCCCGAACTCGCCTGTGACGGCATCCTCGTCGCCACCCCCGCGGGTTCGACCGCGTACAACCTCTCCGCGCATGGTCCGATCCTGCCGCTCGGTTCGGGGATGATCGCGCTGACCCCGATCAGCCCGTTCCGCCCGCGGCGCTGGCGCGGCGCGATCCTGCCCGACAAGGCGCGCATCGGCATCCGCGTGCTCGATCCCGGCAAGCGCCCCGTCTCCGCGGTCGCCGACCAGCGCGAGATCCGCGACGTCGCGCAGGTCGACATCTGCATGGATCGCGCGCGAACTGACGCTGCTGTTCGATCCCGAGCACGCGCTCGACGATCGGATTACGATGGAACAGTTCGTCTCCTGACCGTGGTTTATCGCGGACTTTGCATTTTTGCGGAGAAACCTGCTTGCATCGTCCGACTGGCCGTTTATAGAGCCGCCTCCGGCAACGTTCCCTGATAGCTCAGCGGTAGAGCTCTCGACTGTTAATCGAGTGGCCGTAGGTTCGAATCCTACTCAGGGAGCCATTTTCTGCCAGGAAATCCTCGGCTTTTGCTGAGATTGGCCGGCGGCAACGCCCCGCCGTTATTACACACATTATGACATTCGCGGTTCGTTCTCACGCGTTGATACGGCCGGTCTGTTGTCACCGCACGATCAGATTGTCATCCGCCCCGCCGTACTCTGCGCCCAAGGAATTAGCGCCAGCATGACCGTCGCTAGCGACAACTCGCGCGGCCCGCTCTTCGCAAAACACTTGCCAGCGTCCAAGACTGAAGCCGGATCTCTCGGCTATTGCATTTATTTACCGAGGGTTAACCCGCCAGCACCTACCCGAAGCCTACGGGCCATTCACGTCGTCCGCGAGAAATCCAGGCCTCTGGCAAGAGAAGGTTCGTTTCATGATCGGTGTGGATCACGACAAAGTTTTTGACGATTCGGGCACCGCAGCAAATCTGCCCGATGTGGATCGCAGACTCATACTTGCCTTTCTCTCCAGCGTCCCCGCTCTTGCATGGGCGGCCGGCAGCGGTAGCGGTAGCGACGCAACGCCTGCGACGGGCGCAGCCTCCGCAACGGACGGCATAACGGTCGTGACCGGCTCCCCCGCTACACAGAACGCGGTCTCGGCAACGGCGGCAAAGACAGTGGCAGCGTCGACGACCTCGAAGACGGCCACGACGCCCAGCTTGTTTTCTGCGCAATCGCCGTGGAACTCGACGCCGATCAAACCCCGGCTCGGCAACAACACCCTGCCGACCGCGAAGCAGGTTCCCTGGATCGAGGAGAGCGCATACTCGTCCAAAATCTTCCGCGCCGCGGCAAACGATAGCCCGATGACCGTCATTGCGGACGACATCGCGAACCAGCTTCAGGCCGGTGCGGTGACGATCCCGCGGTTTCCCGCAGCGACCATGCCGGCGACCGGTCAGGATGGCCATTGCGAGATCCTGGACCCGGTCGACGGTACGCTGCACAGCTTTTACCAACTGCGTCGGACCGCGGGGACATGGCGCGCGGGAAAATATGCCCGTACGTCCGCGCAGGGAAGTGGCTGGGGCACGGTGGCCAATCCAGACAATGTGCGCGCGGCTGGCTGCTCGACGGCCGGCGGCCTTCTGCTCGCGTCTGAACTGGGACTGGATATCGTGCCGCACGCCTTGGCGATCGGCATGGATAAAAACGCGTTCCTGTCGGGGCCGGTCTGGCCGGCAACGCTCCAGGACTATACCGGCGCGACCACGTACAAGGGCGTGCCGGGGCAACGCTTCCCGATGGGCAGGCTGTTGATGCTGCCCGCTAGTTTCGACGTCGACAAACTCGGCCTGCCGGAATCGAGGGCGATCGCCCGGACTCTCAAAAAATACGGCGGGTATATCGTCGACGCGACGGTCGGTTCGCTCAACTTCTACGCGGAGATCGGCAGCGGCTGGAACAAGAGCTACGTCAATGGCAAGTACACGGCTGCGTTCAGTCCCGACATGCAGGCGATCAAGGCGGGATTGCGCCAGCTATTGGCGCAAGACGGTTTCCTCGATCGCGATGGCAAGCCTTACACCCCCACGCCGTTCCGCTCGATGAACCTCTTGTCGATGCGCGGGCCGTGGCAGAGCTATAACGGGTCGAAGTCGTTCGGTAAGTATGATGCGGCGACCGATCTCTTCCAGGCCGAGGCGACCGCCGAGCCGCGCACCGTCCGCCAGGTATTGAATACACATGATGAGGCCGACCGGTTCGGGTACAAGAAACAAAGCTGGAACCTCAACCCTGAACCCGGCGTGCGGTATCTCGTGAAAGCGATCGGCGCGGGCGACATAACGGCCACGCTCGCGGTGAACGCCAAGAGTTTCAAACGATATGCGGCGACCACCAAGCTTGCGCCCGGTGGTTCCGTGGCGTTCACCTGGCCGACCGATCCGGCGACCGTGACCGAAATCTTCGTCGACAAGCCCGCCGGTGCAACGGCAAGCATCCGGTTGGAACTGGTCAAGGCCTAGCTCAAGAGGCCGGCGACGACGCATCGACCAAGGACGAGCCAATAAGGGTGACACCGCAGCGGGGAGGCGTCTTGGGAAAGCTCAACCCGCTGCGATTGGTGTGATTTGCCACTGCCCCATGCGGTAATCAATCCCCCGCGGGTCCCATTTTGACGCATTGTCGCGGCGAACACGTGTGACGAGCACGATTGAATACAGTTCGCCGCGACCTGCACGGCATATCCCGTTCCGGCTTGGCAGGGCACCCTGAATTGACCCGAGCGAGATTAGTGCCACGGCGTCTCTCGGTGACGTGGCGGTGATGCGGCGTCGGCACCGAACTGTATCAGATGTACTGGCCGCACTTCGATGCGCCAATCTCACGCGGACGCGGGCCTGCAGACCTTGGCCAGTTTCCACTGGCCTCCCGACATATCGAACAGTCTGCGATCCTCAACTGGACCGACTATTCCTGGTAATAGTTTGCATACCGCGCGACGCGATAGCGACCCCGGGTCCGGTATGCCCAGCCCGACAAGGCGAGCCCGAACAGCGGAAATACCACTGACAGGACGCTGGTCGCCGTCAGATGCGAAGCGATTGCGAGAACGGACGAAACGCCACCCCCGACGGCAAAGACCAAACACGCCTTCATCACGCGGGTCCGCCGTGGGCGTGTATTCGCGACGAAGGGTACGATCGCGAGCAGGGCAGCAACGCCGACCATCAGCGGGACCAGCGTCCAGATCGAAACGCCGCTGCTGTACAGCCGGTAGCCCACCAACGCGGATATGATAATCGCTATCGAACAGATAGCACGCAACAGACCCATCCGTGATTCCTTGTGGTAGTAAATTGTCCCAAAGAAGGCACCGTCGTCAGGTTACGCGCCGGCGGGTCGTGCTTCCATGCACGCCGCCGGGTTAACGGCACCATACCGACTCCGCTCTGAAACGGCTTCTTGAGCCTATGTAACACATATCAAACTTTTTTTCGGCTTCACAGCGTAACTTACCAGGATGACGACGACGCCGAAGCCCGCTTGGCCAGTCTCGTTCGCCACCCATCCCCTCCGCGAACGCTACGAAGGAAGCGATGCCTTGCGTCACCCCGACGTCACGGATGCAGACGACTTAGACGTCCGCCCAAGTGGTCCGAAATCTGGAAGCGCTGCTCACCCTACCGATTCCCGTTCCCGGAAAGTGAAGCGGCGGGCGCGGCTACGCTGCAACCGTCAGGCGCTGGATGTCACCGCCCTCCCCTGCAGCCCGCTGGACTTCGCTCAGGCTTTGACCAATTCGAGCCGGATGTTGGCCGCGGCGCCGGCGGGCTTGTCGAGATAGATTTCGGTAACGGTGCCCGAATCGGTAGGCCATGTGAACGTCGCCGACTGTCCTGGCGCCAGCTTTCCGGTCGTGCCGTAATTGGCTTTGTAGTCGCTCTTCTTCACGCTGAGCGTCGCCATGATGTCACCGTTACCGATCGCGCGAACGCTGTATTTCGCACCTGGCTCTGGGTTGAGGTTCCAGCTCTGCTTCTTCCATTTGAAGCGGTCGGGATCGTTGTCGTCGTGCGTGTAGAGAATCTGTCGAATGGTGCGGGCGTCGGCGGTCGCCTCGGCTTGGAAGAGGTCGGCCGCCGCATCGTACCGGCCGAACACCTTCGAACCATTATAGCTCTGCCAAAGACCGCGCATCGACAGCAGGTTCATCGCGCGGAACGGGGTCGGCGTGAACGGCGTGCCATCCCGGTCCAGATAGCCGCTCTGCGACACGACCTGACGAATCGCGGCCTTGATCGCCTGCATGTCGGGACTGAACGCGGCGGTGTATTTGCCGTCGACCATGCTCTTGTTCCAGCCGCTGCCGGTCTCGGCGTAGATGTTCATCGACCCGACCGTCGCGTCGACGATATACCCGCCATATTTCTTCAACGTCCGCGCGATCGCCCTCGATTCCGCGAGGCCCAGCTTGCCGACGTCGAAACTGGCTGGGAGCATGAGAAGCGCCCCCATCGGGAAACGCTGCCCCGCCACACCCTTATAGGTGGTTGCCCCGGTATAATCCTCGAGGGTCGCCGGCCAGATCGGTCCTGGCATGAAGGCGTTCTTGTCCATCCCGATCGCAAGCGCGTGGGGCACGATGTCGAGACCAAGTTCGGACGCGAGCAACAGGCCACCGGCCGTCGAGCAACCAGCCGCGCGCACATTGTCCGGATTGGCGACCGTGCCCCAGCCGCTGCCCTGCCACGATGACCGCGCATACTTGCCCGCGTGCCAACTACCGGCTGTCTTACGCAATTGGTAAAAGCTGTGAAGCGTACCGTCGATCGTGTCCAGGATCTCACAATGGCCATCCTGCCCCGTCGCCGGCATGGTCGCTGCGGGAAACCGCGGGATCGTCACGGTGCCCGCTTCGAGCTGGTTGGCGATATCGTCCGTGGTGACGGTCATCGGACTGTCGCTGGCCACCGCGCGGAAGATCTTGGAGGAGTATGCGCCTTCCTCGACCCACGGGGTCTGGTTGGCGCTCGGCAGGGTATCACTGCCGAGTACGGGATTGACCGGCGTCGCGTTCCAGGCCGACTGCGCGGAAAACAGGCTGGACGAGGAGCTCGCTGGAGTCGTTGATGGGGCTGGTGTCACCACCGCTACCGGCGTCGCGACCGGCGCAGCGGCGGAAGCAGGCACGACCGTCACGCTATCTGTGGCCGGTGCTGCGCCGCTCCCGCCACCACAGCCCCCCAATGCCAGAATGGGCGCGCTGGAGAAAAACGCGAGGAGTTGCCTGCGATCGAAATCGGGCAGCTCCACAGCTGTACCCAAATTCCCAAAATTTTCCTGGTGATCCAAGGCGATCATGCAACAAACCTTCTCAAGCCATGGACCCGGATTACCCGCCGGTTAAGGATGGCCCACGACCTGAGAAGTAGTGCTGCGGGGTAAACCGTTAGTAAATTTTCGCTGAGAGTTCATCCAGGATAAGGCACCTGACAAACACCAGGATCATGCCGCGCAGATACGACAGCCGAAAAATCGCCACCGCGAAGCCTCGCGCGGAACCGTCCAGGTACGGCTCCGCGGGGTGGGGCTAGAACGATTACTCCGAGCATCCGGAGACACGGCAATCACGCATTGAAGCGTTCGCCGCATCCCCTGGTAGATCAGTGAACGGTGACGGGATCGGGCAGCGCGTCGGTCACGCGTGAGCCCCACACCGCGTAAAACAGGATGTAGAGTTCGCAGGCCGCGGTCAGCAGGAACGAAATCTGCAACCCGTAGGTATCGGCGAGCCAGCCCTGGACGATCACCAGCGCACCGCCGGCGATCGCCATGATCAGCAGCCCCGACCCTTCCTCGGTCAGCGGTCCCAGGCCGCGGATGCCGAGCGTGAAGATCGTCGGGAACATGATCGAGTGGAACAGCCCGACCGAGATCAGCGCCCACATCGCGACGTGTCCGGTGGTGAAGGTCGCGATCAGCATGACGACGAACGCGCCGATGCTCGCCACCGCCAGCACACGCTCGGCGGGAATTGTGCGCATCACGACGCTGCCGATCAGCCGACCGACCATCATCCCGCCCCACAGGATGAACAGATAGTGCGAGGCCTGTTCATGCGTCAAATTGCCGATCTGCGGCTGGCTCACGAAGTTGATGAAGAGATTGGCGACGCCGATCTCGGCGATCAGGTAGATGAAGATCGCCGGGATGCCGAGCACGAGGTTGCGGTGCGACCAAAGCGACAGGCCCTTGCGGTCGGCCTTCGCCGACCGCTGCGTCGCGGTCCCCATCGCCGGCAGCGGGAAACGCGCGATCACGATCGCGAGAACCACCAGCACGCCTGCAACGATCAGGTACGGCAACACCACCGACTGTGCATCGGCAAGCCGCTCGGCCGGCGTCAGCACCGCGGTCGATCCGGCAACCGCGGTGCCCGAGGTCGAGCGACCCAGGATCAGATAGCCGCCGAACAAGGGGGCAAGCGTCGCCCCAGCCGAGTTGAACGCCTGCACCAGATTGAGCCGCGACGATGCGGTTTCCGGCGGACCGACGACCGCGACGTAGGGATTGGCCGCGACCTGCAGCAAGGTGATGCCGCTGGCGATTACGAACAGCGCAAACAACGTGACGCCGTAGCTTGGCAGCCGCGCGGCGGGCACCATCATCAGCGCGCCGACCGCCATCAGGCCGAGCCCGAACACCATCGCGCGTTGATAGCCGACTCTGCTCGATCAGCTTGGCGGACGGGATCGAGGCGAAGAAATAAGCGATGAACCACACGCTCTCGATCAGCGTGGTCTGCGTATAGCTGAGGTCGAACACGCTGCGCAGGTGCGGCAGCAGCGTGTTGTTGATGACGGTGATGAAGCCCCACATGAAGAACAGGCTGGCGAGCAGGGTCAGCGCGGAGCGGTAACTGGGGCTGCCCGTCGCGGTGACGGGTGCAGCGCCGGTCTGCGTCTGTGTCGGCTGTATCGGCATGGCCATATTCGTTCATCCTCCGCGCCATGTCGGTGACTGGAACAGTCTTTTCCCGCACGGCTTGCCCAGAAATATATTGTCTGACTATATAGCCGAACAAGGCGCGTCAACGGCGTCGGCGATCAGGATGGGAACCGGAATGCGTGCAATCAGGAAGACGGGGATCATCGTGGCAACCTTGCTGGCAGCGCTTTCGGCGCACGCAGCCGACGCGGCAGAGGCGAAGCGCTCGCCCGCCGGAACGCTGAAGGACGGCACCGCGATCGAGGCGGTGACGCTCAGCAACGCGCACGGCGTTTCCGCGAAGATCCTGTCCTATGGCGCGACGCTCCAATCGTTGATGGGGCCCGACCGCGCCGGCAAGATCGCCGATGTCGTGCTCGGCTACGATGACCTCGCCTCCTATATCGACCATCCCAATTTCTTCGGTGTGACGGTCGGGCGCTACGCCAACCGCATCGCCGGTGGCCGCTTCACGCTCGACGGCAAGACCTACCAGTTACCGCTCAACGACAAGGTCAACTCGCTGCATGGCGGCGGCAAGGGCTTCGACAAGGTCGCGTGGACGGTCGTGTCGATAAAGAGCGGACCGACCGCGACGCTCGTGCTCGGTCATCGCAGTCCCGACGGCGAGTCGGGCTATCCGGGCAACCTCGACGTCACCGTCACCTACACGCTCGACGAAGCCGGCAACCTCGGCATTGCGTATGACGCGAAGACCGACGCGCCGACGATCGTCAACATGACCAACCACGCGATCTTCGATCTCGGCGGCGAGGGCTCGACGATGGGCGCGAACGGCCACCGGCTGACAATCCCCGCCAAGGCGATCACGCCCGTCGACGATAAACTGATTCCTGACCGGCGCGCTGCAACCCGTCCAAGGTACGGTGTTCGACTTCCGCAGCGGCCGGATCGTCGGCGAGGGTATTCGCGACGGCCGAGACCAGCAGATCCGCTACGGCCATGGCTACGACCACAATTTCGCGCTCGACAAGGGCCTGACGACTAAACCCGAACTGGCCGCAAGGCTGGAGGATCCCGTGTCCGGAAGAGTCCTCGACGTGCTCACGACCGAACCCGGCGTGCAGTTCTATACCGGCAATTTCCTCGACGGCACGTTCGTCGGCAAGAAGGGCCATCTGTACCGCATGGGAGACGGCATCGCACTCGAACCACAGAAATTCCCGGATGCGCCGAACAAGCCCAGTTTCATTTCCGCCCGCGTCGACCCAGGCAAACCCTATCACCATGCGATGATCTACCGCCTCTCCGTCGCGCGCTGATAGTCGATCTCCAGAAAGCTCTCCGATGACTGACATGCCTAAGCTTCCCCAGCCGCTCCGAAGCCGCGCGTGGTTCGACAACCCCGAGAACATCGACATGACCGCGCTCTATCTCGAGCGCTATCTGAACTTCGGGCTGAGCCTGGAGGAACTGCGCTCGGGCAAGCCGATCATCGGCATCGCGCAGACCGGCAGCGACCTGTCCCCCTGCAACCGCCACCACCTCGTGCTCGCCGAACGCCTGCGCGAAGGCATCCGTGAAGCCGGCGGCATCGCGCTCGAATTCCCGGTCCATCCGATCCAGGAAACCGGCAAGCGCCCGACCGCCGGGCTCGACCGCAACCTCGCCTATCTGGCGCTGGTCGAGGTGCTCTACGGCTATCCGCTCGACGGCGTCGTGCTGACGATCGGCTGCGACAAGACCACGCCGGCCTGCCTGATGGCCGCGGCGACCGTCAACATCCCGGCGATCGCGCTGTCGGTGGGCCCGATGCTCAACGGCTGGCACAAGGGCGAGCGGACCGGCTCGGGGACGATCGTGTGGAAGGCGCGCGAGCTGCTCGCGACCGGCGCGATCGACGACGAGGGCTTCATCAAGCTCGTCGCGTCGTCGGCGCCGTCGACCGGTTACTGCAACACGATGGGCACCGCGACGACGATGAACAGCCTCGCTGAGGCGCTCGGCATGCAGCTGCCCGGCTCGGCCGCGATCCCCGCGCCGTACCGCGACCGCCAGGAGGTCGCCTATCGCACCGGCAAGCGCATCGTCGACATGGTCGCCGAGGATCTCAAGCCCAGCGACATCCTGACCAAGGAAGCGTTCCACAACGCGATCGTCGTCAATTCGGCGATCGGCGGTTCGACCAACGCGCCGATCCACTTGGCCGCGATCGCACGCCACATCGGCGTCGACCTGCCGATCGACGACTGGCAGACGCACGGCCACAAGGTGCCGCTGATGGTCAATCTCCAGCCCGCCGGCGAGTATCTCGGCGAGGATTATTACCATGCCGGCGGCGTCCCCGCGGTGGTCGCCGAACTGATGAAGCAGGGCCTCATCCACGAAGACGCGATGACCGCGAACGGCAAGTCGATCGGCGACAATTGCCGGACCGCGACGATTGAGGACGAGCGCGTCATCCGCCCGTTCGCGACGCCGTTGCTCCAGGATGCCGGCTTCATCGTGTTGCGCGGCAATCTGTTCGACTCGGCGATCATGAAGACCAGTGTGATCTCGCCGGAGTTCCGCGAGCGCTATCTCTCGAACCCCGCCGATCCCGAGGCGTTCGAAGGCCCCGCGGTCGTGTTCGACGGTCCCGAGGATTACCATCACCGGATCGACGACCCCTCGCTCGGCATCACCACCGACACGTTGTTGTTCATGCGTGGTGCCGGCCCGATCGGCTATCCGGGTGCCGCCGAGGTCGTCAACATGCGTCCGCCCGCCTATCTGATCCGCGAAGGCGTCCATGCCCTTCCCTGCATCGGCGACGGGCGGCAGTCGGGCACCTCGGGTTCGCCCTCGATCCTCAACGCGTCTCCCGAAGCCGCGGCGATGGGCGGCCTCGCGCTGATCCGCACCGGCGACCGCGTCCGCATCGATCTCGCCAAGGGATCGGCCAACGTGCTGATTTCGGACGAGGAGCTCGCCGAGCGCCGTGCCGCACTGACCGAGGCCGGCGGCTATGCCTATCCCCGATCGCAGACGCCGTGGCAGGAAATCCAGCGGGCTACCGTCGGCCAGATGGAGACGGGTGCGATCCTCGAAGGCGCCGAGAAATATCAGCGCATCGCACAGACCATGGGCCTGCCGCGCGACAATCACTGAGGTCACCCGCGCGGTACGGATCCGTTCAGACCAGGAGCTCCGATGATTCGATCCATACCGCGCCTCGTGACGACGCTATCAGCACTGGTTGTGGCTCAGGCGGCAGCCGCGCAAACTGCGCGCTTCGACCGCTTCAGCTATGACGGCCGGTCGCAGGAACGCGTCGTGGTGGCCCCGAACGCGTACCGCAATCCTATCCTGTCGGGCTATTACCCCGATCCCTCGGTTACGCGTGTCGGCGACGACTATTACCTCGTCAATTCGAGCTTCGCGCATTTTCCGGGCCTGCCGATCTTTCGCTCGAAGGATCTGGTCAGCTGGGTCCAGATCGGCAACGCGATCTCCCGCCCGAGCCAGCTCGATTTCACCGGGCGCGCCGTGTCGCAAGGCGTCTTCGCG
Organism: Sphingomonas sp. LR55; assembly: GCF_036856015.1. Lineage (NCBI taxonomy): Bacteria > Pseudomonadati > Pseudomonadota > Alphaproteobacteria > Sphingomonadales > Sphingomonadaceae > Sphingomonas > Sphingomonas sp. LR55. Next base: position 470,593 of record NZ_JASPFO010000001.1, on the reverse strand, counting down.
CCCGACATCTCCTGGCACGCGAACGTCTTCTACATCGTCAACACCTGCGTCGCGTGCAAAGGCAATTTCGTGATTACCGCGAAGGACCCGGCGGGGCCGTGGTCCGACCCGATCTGGCTGGCGTTCGAGGGGATCGATCCGTCGCTCTACTGGGAAGGCGACAAGGCCTATATCGTCAACAATCGCGCGCCGAACGAGCCGCCGCGCTATGACGGGCACCGCGCGATCTGGGTGCAGGAATATGACTGGCGCGCGGGCAAGATGGTCGGGCCGAGCACGCAGATCGTCAATGGCGGCGTCGATCTCGCGACCAAGCCGGTCTGGATCGAGGGCCCCCACCTCATCAAGCACGACGGCTTCTATTATCTGATCGCGGCCGAAGGTGGCACCGGCGACAATCATTCCGAGGTCGTGTTCCGGTCGAAAAGCCTGACCGGACCGTTCGCTCCCTATGTCGGCAATCCGATCCTGACGCAGCGCGGGCTCGCCGCCGATCGACCGAACCCGGTGACGTCGGCCGGGCATGCCAAGTTCGTCCAGACGCAGAATGGCGACTGGTGGGCGACGTTCCTCGCGACGCGTCCTTATGCGCCCGAGCGCTATGCGATCGGCCGCGAGACGTTCCTGTTGCCCGTCACCTGGTCCAATGGCTGGCCGCACATTCTCGCGCCGAAGACCCCGATCCCGTTCGCCGCCGCCAAGCCGAAGCTGCCCGTACAACCACGTCCGACGACGCCCGTCACCGGCGATTTCGGCTATAGCGATACGTTCCGCGGCAAGGGCCTGGCGATGCAATGGATCGGCATCCGCACGCCGGCCACGCCGTTCTATACGCTTGGTACTGGCGGACTGACGCTGCACTCGCGGGCCGCGCTGGGCGATCGGCAGGGCGTGCCGGCGTTTCTCGGACGCCGGCAACAGCATCACGTCGCGACGATCACGACGCGCGTGACGTTCGTGCCGGGGACCGATGGTGCACGAGCCGGGCTTGCCGCGGTGCAGAACGACGATCTCGTTCCTGTTCTTCGGCCTGACGCGGATTGCCGGCAAACCCGTCGTCGCGCTGTATGCCCGCGACAAAGCACAATCCGATACGCTCGTCGCCGCTGCACCGGTGGACCTTTCGGGACCGGTCACGTTGACGATCCGTGCCGATGCCGGTGAGATGACGTTCGATTACCAGACCCGGGCTGGTCGCCGCACGCTGAAGTCGAAGTTCGATGCGAACCTGCTGACCACCGCGCGCGGGTGGGTTCGTCGGAACGATCGTCGGCCCTTATGTCTATGACCCCGCCGCCGGGACGCGGTGAGGATGCGCGGCTTGGGCACCGGCTTGCTCGCGATCGCGTTGCTCGGATCGGCCTCGGTGGTGGCAGCGCAGGCGTGGCAATCCGACCGAGGCGACGGCACCTACGCCAACCCGCCGCTGAACGCCGACTATCCCGACCCTGACATTATCCGCGTCGGCGGCGATTTCTATTTCATCACCAGCACCTTCGCCAATGCGCCGGGGCTGACGATCCTGACGTCGAAGGATCTCGTCAACTGGCGGTTCGCGTCGCACGTCGTCGCGACGCTGACCGGGCGCCCGGAATACGACCTGAAGACTGGTGGCGCCTATCGCCACGGCATCTTCGCGCCGAGCCTGCGCCACCACGACGGCGTGTTCTACGTTGCGGTAACGCCGGTCGGCGAGCCGACGCGGATCTACCGCGCTAAAGACGTCGCTGGTCCATGGACGATGAACCGGCTGAGCGAGTCCGCCTTCGATCCGGGGTTGTTCTTCGATGCTGACGGGACGGCCTATATCGCGACCGCAAGCAGTGCCGACGGGACCGAGACGCTCCTGAGCCTCGACCCGACGCTGCGAAGGATCACCGCCCGACGCGTGATCCACTACATCAAGGGCGCCGAGGGATCGAAGCTCGTCCGACGCGGCAATCATTACTACCTGTTCAATGCGATACCGCAGCGGCTCGGGTTGACGGTTTCGCGCGCCACTGCGCTGGCAGGACCATGGGAGACGCGCAACCAGATCGACGACACGACCGGCGGGCATCAGGGCGCGATCGTCGATCTGCCCGACGGCAGCGACTATGGCTTCGTTATGATCGACGCGGGCGCGGTCGGCCGCACCACCAGCATCAGCCCGATCCACTGGCGCGATGGCTGGCCGATCTGGGGAACCCCCGCGGCGCCGAACCGCGTGCCCGCGATCGCCCGCAAGCCGATCCAGGGCATGCCTATCGAAACTCCCGCCGCCGCCGACGACTTCGCGCAGCCGACGCTCGGCCTGCAATGGCAATGGAACCACAACCCGCTCCCCAATCGATGGTCGCTGACCGAGCGCCCCGGCTTCCTGCGCTTGCACGCCGCCCCCGGCAGCTCGATCTGGACAGCACGCAACACGCTTCTTCAAAAGGGACAGGCGCCGTCGAGCCGGGCGACGATCACGATCGACGCTACGCACATCGCGCGCGGCGACCGATGCGGAGCGGGTGTCTTCGGCAAATATAGCGGCGGCGTCGCCCTGGGCCGCGATGCGAACGGTCGCCTGACGCTGTCGATGCAGATCATCGAAGATCGGGCAGGCCCGGCGAAGACGACGATCCAGCACGCCATTCGCGAAAGCCCGGCCATCACGATCGACACGACGCATCTGACACTGCGGACCGAGATGGATTTCGTCCGCAACACCGGCATGGTGGCGTACAGCATCGATGGCACGACCTTCACGCCGCTCGGCACGCCCTTCCCGCTTGCATTCGACTGGCGCACGGGCACGTTCCAGGGCCAGCAGTTCAGCCTGTTCTGCTACAATCCTGCCGGCCGTGGCGGCTATCTCGACATCGACGCTTTTGCGCTCGATGGTCGCCGATGACGGGCCGCCGCCGCGCACTCGTCTAGCGCCCCGTCTCGCGGGCGGCGTGGAAACACTCCCACCGCCCGGTAACGCTGCCTATTCGCCCGGGCACAGGCAGCAATGCTGCGATCAACATCGTGAACAGGGTCCCGGGTAACCGGATTGCAGCGTCATGCAAGCGCGCCTCATGAAGCATCCGCGCTGAACAATTTTGCATGTAGCATCGCGCAGTCGCCAGTTATGCCACCTACAAAGCACAAACCGGCGCACAGGGCTATCATAGCCCCGAACTAATATACCGCACGTCTACCATGCCGATAACGAATACAACAGTCATAAAAATGGTACATTACATTCACTATGAATATACGTTAGCAATCTCGTCGAAACTAATTCCGAATCATCATATCTTCATTTCAAAAGGAATGATTTTATCCGATTCGACACAATATTAAGGACGACTTGATGCGCAAATACACAGTATATTTAGGTGCTATCGCACTGATTATGTGCGGGTCTTCGGCCTATGCTCAGTCCACGACGTTTCGCGGCTTTCGCATTGAAGCGAAAGCTGGCGTCGATCGCCTTCAAGCTCATGGTAATCACGACGACCGCTTCGTCTACGGCGTCGCTGGTGGCTGGGATGGGATCATCGGCGACAAGATCGTCATCGGCCCTGAGGCCAGCTATCTGGATACGCAGGGTAAAAGCTGCGCGGCCGGCGTCCTGGGAGGGGAAGTCTGCACACGTTCGCGACGCGAAGTCGGCGCCGCGGTCCGGGCGGGTTATCTGGCAACGCCGGCTTTGCTGATCTTCGGGAAGGCCGGGTACGTCAGCGACAGCCAGCGCAAGACGTTCACCGGGGATCCGGCTGGCGGGACAGCCTTCAAAACTCGCCACGGCACGGACGGGTATCAGGTTGGCGGCGGTATCGAATATTCACTGGTCCGCAATTTCTACGTTAGCGCAGAGTATAAATACGCAAACTTCCATAATCATACCTCGCGTCAGAATGTTCTGGGCGGTGTAGGCGTTCGCTTCTAGCCAAACCGGCGCGCACCCCGCGGTGCGCGCCCGCCTTCCCCGACGATTTGACCATCAGCCGTCCTGTCGATCCCGTCATAGTCAAAGCGGGACGATTACGGTTGCCGAGCAACCAAGCCTTTACCGCTCACGCGTTATCCCGCGGCATCGATCGATCGGGAGCCGCTATGAACAAGGCGTATTTGGGAGCAACGCTGCTCGGCTTGGCGGGCTGTACGGCCGCTGGGGCTTCGGCGATCAACCCGTCCGATGATCTACACTGCGCCGTCATGATCCGGATTTTGGAGCAAAATGCCGATGAGTTTGGCGCCACCCCTGTCGCCAAAAAGGGGCTGTATGTGCTTCAGACGTGGTATTTCTCGAAGATTAAGCGGGAGAGACTTGCAGAGGCTCAAGGTGTCGTCGAAGCGATGAAAGAGAATCCCGGACAAATATCGTCTGCGAGTCAGAAGTGCTCGAACCGAGCGTTCGGCGATCCCGGTTTTGCCCGCTGGAAGTCGATCGCTTCCGACGATTACGACCAAAAGGCTATGCGCTAGATCGCTGCCGCTCGAACCAGCACTCCCGGAACAGCATGATTGGCACGACCGCAGTTATCCAAGCCGGCGGTTGCAGAGCGACCGCACCGCCTCCTCCCGCTACCGAAATCCGTCGCGTCCCCCGCTGGGAAGGCGACGATCGGCGACAATCATCATCCGGTCATCGTAGCAGCCTTGCATTCGCCCAGACCGCCGGACGCGGTGGCAGGGCGTCGCCCGGCCCGCTCGATCGCGTGACGAGTTCGACGATCTTCACGCCGGAAACGTCGGCCTCCAGCACGGTTGCCGGATCGCCAAAGTCGATCGGCGGCGAGGTCGCGAGCAGCTTGCCGTCACCATAGACCGCGAAGCGCATCGGCCCGCCTGCCGCCAGCCCGGCATCGTCGATACCGACCTCGGCGGCAAACCGGCGGAACCCGGCGTTGCGCACCTCCAACCGTGACCCCGCGAGCACCCCCAACCCCGTGTCATAGTCCTTCCCGGCGACACGCAACACTTGGCCGTATACCGCCCGGTCCGCCCGCGAGCCGCCCCAACCGCCATATTGGACATGCTCGCCCGGCCCCTTCGTGCCCGACCATGCGGTGACCGAATGATGGATCGTCGGGTCCGCTCGCGGCGTATCGACGCCGTCGACCGCAGGATTCACGCGACCGGGCTGCTCGGACACATACATCCCCCCACCAAGCCGCCGCGCACCCTGCGCGCGAAACACCAGCGTCTGGTGCGGCGCCAGCGTGAAGCGCTGCTCGCCGGTGAACCTTGTGGTCGTCTTGCTCCACAGGTCGACCAGCGTCACCGGCACGTCGTCGCGAACTTCAGCTGCCCGGCATGCAGGACGACGTCGACCGGGGCTGCGTCGCGGTTGAACAGCGCGACGCCCTTGCTGCCGTCGGCGAGCGTCTTCACGAGAAACTGCACGTCGTCGCTGTCATAGGCGATCACCGCCTGGTTGCCCGCCGGATCCTGGTTCAGCGCGATGATGTCGCGGTTTCCGAATATCGCGAGCAGGGACGGCGTGAGCCTACGCAGGTCGTAGCCGATCACGAGCGGCGAATTGATCATCGCCCACAGCGCAAAATGCGATTTCGCTTCGGTCATGTGCTGCGCATCGAACTCGCCGGTGCCCACGAACAGCATATCGGCATCGTTCCACGATCCCGGATGTGCATAGAGTTCGCGCTTGGCCGCGGTATCGAAGTTGGTCAGCATCCGCGTCCAGTGCGGCGTGATGTCGTCGCTGGTTCGCGAGATATTGCCGAGATCCTTGCCCCATGCGCGAACATCGGCAGATCCCCAGAGACACAGCGAGAGCAAATAGTCGCCCCGCGGACGTTCGCGGCGGAGCGCCGCGCCAACCGATGTGTAGAGCGCGCGGACTGCGGCGACGTTGGTCCGGCCGAGCGATTGCATATCGATGATCGGTGGAAACGCGCGGTACAGTCCCGACCGGACGCGCGGGTGATCCGCAGGCAACCCGCGTACGCCGCAACCATCGACCTTGATCAGATCGAACCCCCAGTCGGTGAAGAAGAGGCGGATGTCCTGGTCGACATGGCCGTAAAGCCCGACCTCCCGTTCGGCGACGGTTCCAACCGGCTGGTTGTCGAACTGCGCGGTGTAGATCTGACCGCAACTGTTGCGCCCGATGTCCGAATAGATCCCGGCTTTCAGACCCAGGGCATGGAGTCGGTCGGTCAGCGGGCGAAAACTGGTAGTGTCCGCGCCCTGTCCCGATGTGGCCGACGCGCGTGCCGACGGGAATTGCGCGGTCCGGATGACCATGCGTCCGTCCGAGGCGCGCCGTTTGAGCCACCAGCCGTCGTCGATATTGACGTAGCGATACCCCATCGCCGACAGCCCAGTATCGACCAGCGCCTGTGCGGACGCCAGGATCTTCTCCTCGTCGATCCCGCTGTTGAACGCGTTCCAGCTGTTCCAGCCCATCGGCGGCACCGCGGCCTGCCCCTGTTCATTCGCGCTCCAGCGACCGGTCGGGGCGAGCGGGTCGGCCGTCGCAGAACCTGCTACCAGCGTCGATGCCAACAGCACACCGAGTGCGGAGGTCCAGCGGCGACGCGACGTGTCGGACTTGGCACAGTTCGGCATTGCAAATCTCCCGAAGAAACGATTGCGACGGCAAGGTGGAACGCGGCCGTACGCCCGTTGGTCAATAAGTCCCGCCATCGTGTCGGACGGCGGTGGAGGCCGGGCGCATCTCGGCGCGACGTGATGGCATCAGACCTCTATCCCGGATGTGGCAGGATGCTGATATCGCTAACAGACACGGAGCCTTCGCGGACCGGCTTCGCTGCTCCTCGCAAAGGCATCTGCCACCCGAGATCGGCGGGCGATATCCCGCCACTGATCTCACATGCTCGATATGCAACGGAGCCGCCCGATCGGGTCAACCGCAGGTTGGCCTGCATGGCTGCGGTCAGTCATTCCCATGCTTCACGCCCCCTCTCCCGACGCCCGCATTCGCAGCATTATCTGCCGTCGTTCGCAGCCCTTGGCACCGATCCCCGACAGTCGCGCTGACCGCTCGTCTGGGATCTGGACGATGCACAAGATGGCAGGTTCGCGGGTGCAAGAAAAGAGTTGCTGGCGATCTTTGTCCGCGTATAAATCGACGTGTGAGCGATACCATGCGGTGACGTCGGACGATGCCCGGTGTGACGTAAAAAAATGGACCGCTTCACGCTCTCTGCCTGATCGACAGTCGCAGCGGAGAGGCGTCACGAACGCAGGGAGAGGGTGAAGACAGTGGCTTACCGATTAGCGATCACAGCTGCGTCGGCTAACGATATCGATAGCGTGGTCGATGCCACCGAGATCGCGAACACACTGTTCGTCGATTGCACCGGCATGGCGGCCCGTCCGATCGGGATGGCTCTCGGTGTGCCGTTCAAAAACTCCGCAAAAATATACGGTCCGAGTGCGATCTCCGGCCGGCTGCGCGGGCTCGTGGCGCTAAGCCAGCAGCCTGCGCCGTGCAGCATGCCCGATCCCGTTCCTCGCAGCGAAGTAGCACACGTATGAAGATCCGTCCGTCGAACGCCCTGCCTGCTGCCTTGCTCGGGATCGCCGTACCGCTCGGCGCAACGCAACTCGGCGCGGCGGCGATGGCGGAAGAGACGCAGATCGCCCCTAGCCTCGATGGACTGATCGGCGACCACGCCGTTATCCAGCGGGACCAGCCGATCGTGCTGCGTGGCACGAGTGAACCGGGCACATCGGTCACGGCCCGGCTTGCGGGGCGCACCTCGACGGTGAAGGCGGATCGCGATGGCCGGTTCGAGCTGCGCCTGAAATCGCTGCCCGCAGGCGGCCCCTACGATCTGAAAATTGCCGGTAGCACGGGCGTCGCGACGGTGCGTGACCTGCTGATCGGCGACGTGTTCCTGTGTTCGGGGCAGAGCAACATGGAGCTGCCGGTCAACGCCGCGCAGGACCTGATCCCCGATGCGCATCCGCCGCTCGACGATAAGTTGCGCCTCGTGACGATCGCCAAGGCGAGCAGCGAGACACCGCTTACGCGGTTTGCGGCGAGGCCGAAGTGGACAGCAGCGGGCGCCGACACCGTTCCGAGCTTCTCGGCAGCGTGCTTCTACATGGTGCAGGCCTTGCGGCGGAGCGAAGGCGTGCCGATCGGGGCGATCCATTCCAGCTGGGGCGGATCGCGGATCAGCGCGTGGATGGGCGACGCCGCCCTGCGGTCCGCCGGGATGGCGCGCGAGGCGGACTTGCTCGCGCTGCATGCGACAAATCCAGTCGCGGCGGAGCGCGGCGCGTCGACGATCTGGGAGGATTGGTGGCGACGCGGTACCGGCGATGCGCTGGGTCGCGAACCGTGGCAGCCCGACGCCGCGCTCGACTGGAAGCCGGTGCCGAAGATCGGCAATTTCGAGCAATGGGGCGTGCCCGCGCTCGCCGACTATAACGGCATGGTGTGGTATCAGCGCGTCGTGACGCTGACCGCGGCGCAGGCACGCGGTGCAGCGACGCTGGCGATCGGCGTGGTCGACGATGCGGACCGTACCTGGGTCAACGGGATCGGCGTCGGCGGCAACAGCAACGCGGCGCGCGCGCGCGTCTATACGCTGCCGGCGGGCGCGCTGAAGCCGGGGCGCAACGTCATCACCGTCAACGACGACGACGTCTATGCCTATGGCGGGATGACCGGTCCGGCGGACGCGATGATGCTGACGCTGGCCGACGGCACCCACGTGCCGATCGGCGACGGCTGGCGCTATGCGATCGCCAAGCGCGTGCCGGGCAACGCGCCACGCTCGCCCTGGGACGACATCAACGGCGCGGGGACGCTGTACAACGGCATGATCGCGCCGCTCGGGCCGACCGCCCTCGCCGGGATCGCCTGGTATCAGGGCGAGTCCGACACCGGCTTGCCCGGATACGAGACCCGGCTCGCGGCGATGACCCGTGGCTGGCGGCAGCAGTTCGGCAAGCCGACGATTTCGCTGGCGATCGCGCAGCTCGCCAATTACGGCGCGCCGCCGATCGCGCCGGGCGAGAGCGGCTGGGCCGACGTCCGCGAGGCACAGCGGCTGATGGCCGCGCGCGATGGTCATGCCGGCGTCGCGGTGACGATAGATCTCGGCGATCCGCTCGACATCCATCCGGGCGAGAAGCATGCGGTCGGCCAGCGACTCGCGCGCGTCCTCCGCCCGCTGGCCTATGCCGGACGCGAGCCGGTAGGCCCGAGCATCGCCACCGCCAACCGCACAGCCGATGGCGGCGTGACACTGCGCTTCACCGGGGTGACCGGATCGCTCCACGCGCAAGCATCGCGCACCGCGATCGGCTTCGAACTCTGCGGCCCCGCGGCCGGGAGTTGCCGCTACGCCGACGGCCTCGTCCAGGGCGACCGCGTAACGCTAGCGTCAGACGGCAAGCCAGTCGTCCGCGTCCGCTACGCCTGGGCGGACAGCCCGGTCGTAAACCTCGCCGACGACGCGCAACTGCCGGTCGGACCGTTCGAGATCCCGCTTTCCTGACGTGACACGAAAGAGAACCGCCATGCGTGCATATCCAATTTTGTGGCGCGGTGGCGTGGCGCTCGCGGCAATCCTGGCATCAACCGGGCCGATCGTCGCGCAGGCCCCTGCCCCGACGATCGCGCCGACCGCCGTGGAAGCCGACGCCGATCGCGCAGCGGCAGCGCTGGTCGCGAGGCTGACGATCGACGAGAAGATCGCGCAGTTGCTCAACGTCGCGCCCGCGATCCCGCGGCTCGGCATCCCGGCGTATAACTGGTGGACGGAGTCGCTCCACGGTGCGCTCGGGCCGGTGCCGACCACCAATTTCCCCGAGCCGATCGGACTCGCCGCAAGCTTCGACGCGCCGTTGCTGAAATCCGTCGCAGCCGCGATCAGCACCGAGGTGCGCGCGCTCCACACGCTCGGCCGCACGACCGGGCGGCTGGGGAAGATCGGCACCGGGCTCGACACCTGGTCGCCCAACATCAACATCTTCCGCGATCCGCGCTGGGGCCGCGGGCAGGAAACCTATGGCGAGGATCCGTATCTGACCGCCACGCTCGGCGTCGCATTCATCGAGGGCATGCAGGGGCCGAACCCGGCTTTGCCCGACGTGATCGCCACGCCAAAGCATTTCGCGGTGCACAGCGGCCCCGAATCGACGCGCCACAGCGCCAACGTGATCGCCTCGCCACACGACCTCGAGGACACGTATCTGCCCGCGTTCCGCGCCGCGATCGTCGAAGGCAAGGCGGGCTCGATCATGTGCGCGTACAACCGCGTCGACGGCCAGCCGGCGTGCGGCAGCGACCTGCTGCTCAAGGACCACTTACGCGGCGCATGGGGGTTTCGCGGCTATGTCGTGTCCGATTGCGATGCGGTCGTCGACATCTCCGAGCATCACAAATACGCCGCGGACCCGGCGGCAGGCGTCGCGGTCGCACTGAAAGCAGGCGTCGACAATGAGTGCAACGGCGCGACGCTGTCGGGAACGCCGAACCTCGGCGCGCGCTACCAGGAGGCACTGTCCCGCGGGCTGATCGCGCAGGCCGACATCGATCGCGCGCTCGTCCGACTGTTCTCCGCGCGCTATCGCAACGGCGATCTCGCGCACGGGACAATGGCGCGCACGCCGACCCCGGTCGCGGCGATCGACACCGCCGAGCACCGCGCGCTGGCGCAGCGTATCGCGGCCGAGAGCCTCGTGCTGCTCAAGAACGACGGCATCCTGCCGCTCAAGCCCGGCACGCGGATCACGCTGATCGGTCCGCTCGCAGATGCGACACGCGTGCTGCGCGGCAATTACTCGTCGTCGCAGAGCGCCCCGCCGATCTCGATCGACGCGGGCTTGCGACAGGTGATGCCGCCGGAACAGGTGACCCTGGTCCCCTTCACCGCGTCGATCACCGATGGCGACCCGGTCCCCGACACGGCCTTCGTCACACCCGATGGCCAGCCAGGCCTGCGCGCCGACTATTTCAACGCGCGCTTCGGCGGGCAACGGTCCGGCCAAGGCAACCTACGACACCAAAGCGATCGCGACCCGCACGGAGCGCAACGTCCGGTCCGAAGCCGGGCAATTGAGCACCGTCGGCGAGCGCCACAAGATCGTCTGGACGGGCGCGCTGGTCGCCCCCGAAACCGGCACGTACCGGATCGCGCTGACCGGCGTGACGGGCGCGATCACGCTTGGTGGTAATCGCAGCGTCGCCGCCGCCACCGCATCGCGCTGGGCCGAACCGCTCCACCTGAGCGACGTCGACCTGGTCAAGGGCGAGCGCTATCCGCTGCGGCTCGAAGCCGAGTCGAGCGGGTCGGGCATTCCCGGATTGGTCTGGAAACGCATCACCCGGACGCCCGAGCGCGATCTGGCCGCGGGGATCGCCGACGCCGACGTGGTGATCGCGGTGGTCGGATTGACCTCCGATCTCGAAGGCGAGGAGATGCCAGTCAAGGTCGACGGATTCGCAGGCGGCGATCGCACGTCTCTGGCGCTGCCCGCCGACCAGGTCGCGTTGCTCGAACAGGCCAAGCGCGCCGGCAAGCCGCTGATCGTCATCGCGATGAACGGCAGCGCGATCGACCTGCGCTGGGCCAAGGCCAATGCCGCTGCGATCGTCGAGGCCTGGTATCCGGGCCAGTCGGGCGGCCGCGCGGTCGCCGAGACGCTGGTCGGCACGACCAATCCCGCCGGGCGCCTCCCCGTCACCTTCTACGGCGACGTCGCCGCGCTGCCCGCGTTCGACGATTACGCGATGACTGGGCGCACCTATCGCTATTATGCGGGCACGCCGGTCTATCCGTTCGGTCACGGGCTCAGCTACACGACGTTCGGCTATGCACCGCTCCGCCTTGCCCCCGCACCCGGCGGTGCCGAGCATGGGCTGAGCGTCACGACCATCGTTCGCAATACCGGCAAGCGGTCGGGCGACGAGGTCGTCCAGCTGTATCTGAACTTCCCCGACCAGCCAGGCACGCCACGGATCGCGCTACGGGGCTATCGCCGCGTCACGCTCGCACCTGGCGAGAGCAAGCCCGTGACGTTCGCCCTGTCGCCCCGCGACCTGAGCAGCGTGACGCCCGACGGCGCGCGCCAGGTGAGCGCCGGACGCTACCGGGTCAGCGTCGGCGGCGGCCAGCCCGACACCGGCGCTCCCACGCGTTCGGCAGATTTCACCGCCGCATCGACGAGCGCGCTGCCACGATGACCGATCTGGCCCGCCCATCGGTTGCCCGCTTGCAAAGCCTGGATGGACCTCGCTAATGGTACCGCTACCGCATCCGATGCGCGACGTTGGCGATCGAGCGGCGCGCACGGCGCGACCTTCGTCCGATGCTCGCGGGTCGCGCATCATTCCCACCTGATCCCCTTCCGCCCATCCTTTGCCGATACAGACTTGCCGGAGACGTTGCCGTGACATTCGCTTTCGATACCCTCGACGCCCTTGGACCCGATTGGCGCGAGGGGCGCTGGATCGGCCGGATCGACCGCGGCGACGGGCCCACCCCCGTCATCGTCGCAGGCGGCATCGTGTTCGACATGAGCAAGGTCGCGCCGACGGTGGCGGAACTCGTCGCGCGCGACCTGCTCGACGAGAGCGCGGGCGAGGCGATCGGCGATCTCGATACGCTCGGGCTGTCCGCTGAGACCCTTCCGTGGTTGCTCAGCCCGATCGACTTCCAGTGCGTCAAGGCGGCGGGCGTCACCTTCGCCGTCTCCGCGCTGGAACGCGTGATCGAGGAACAGGCGCGCGGCGATGCGGGGGCCGCGACCGCGGTGCGTGCCCGGCTCGAGGAGCGGATCGGCGGCGGGCTCGCGCGCGTCGTCCCCGGCACGCCCGAGGCGGCGGCGCTGAAGACCGCGCTGATCGAGGAAGGCCTGTGGTCGCAATATCTCGAGGTCGCGATCGGCCCCGATGCGGAGATCTTCACCAAGGCGCCGTCGCTGTCGACGGTCGGCTGGGGCGCGCAGATCGGCGTGCGCTCGGACTCGACCTGGAACAACCCCGAGCCCGAGATCGTGCTGCTGGTCGCGCCCGATGGCCGCGCGGTCGGCGCGACGATCGGCAACGACGTCAATCTGCGCGATTTCGAGGGGCGCTCGGCACTGCTGCTCGGCAAGGCGAAGGACAATAACGCATCCTGCTCGCTCGGCGCGTTCGTCCGGTTGTTCGACGAGAGCTTCACGATGGATCACGTGCGCACCGCCGAAGTCGCGCTGCGGATCGAGGGCACCGACGGCTATGTCCTCGACGGCGCCAGCTCGATGAGCCAGATCAGCCGAGATCCCGAGGAACTGGTCCGCCAGGCGCTCAGCGAGCATCAATATCCCGATGGCTTCGTGCTGTTCCTGGGCACGTTGTTCGCGCCGACCAAGGATCGCGACGATGCCGGCCGCGGCTTCACGCACAAGCCCGGCGATACCGTGTCGATCGCGACGCCTGGCCTTGGCCGGCTGATCAACACCGTCACCACCTCGAAGGCCGCACCGCCCTGGACGTTCGGGTTGGTGGCGCTCATGCGCAACCTCGCCGCACGCGGGCTGTTGTCGGCATGACCTATTCGGAGAACAGCGTGCTTCAGAAAACCGCCGGCCGCCACGAAGGCGCCGTCTACCCCTCGCTCCGCAACAAGCGCGTCATCGTCACCGGCGGCGGATCGGGCATTGGTGCAGGGCTCGTCGAGGCGTTCGTCGCACAGGGCGCCAAGGTCGCGTTCGTCGACGTCGCGCAGGATGACAGCCGCGCGCTGATCGAGCGGCTGACCGAGAGCGCGGAGTATGCGCCGAGCTTCCACCCGCTCGACCTGACCGATCTGGATGCGTTGAACACGACGTTCACGGCGATGATCGACGAGCTCGGCGGCGTCGACATCCTGCTCAACAACGCCGCCAACGACGATCGCCACACCGTCGGCGAAGTCACCGCGGATTATTGGGACCAGCGGATGAACGTCAACCTGCGCCACGTGTTCTTCGCGGCACAGGCTGTCGTGCCGTCGATGAAGGCTGCGGGTGGCGGCGCGATCGTCAATTTCGGGTCGATCAGCTGGCATCTCGCGCTCAAGGAACTGATCCTCTACCAGACCGCCAAGGCCGCGATCGAGGGCATGACCCGCAGCCTCGCGCGCGATCTCGGCCGCGACAATATCCGCGTCAACGCGATCGTGCCGGGCAACGTCCAGACCCCGCGTCAGGAAAAATGGTACACCCCCGAGGGCGAGGCGGAGATCGTCGAGGCGCAGTGTCTCGATGGCCGCATCCAACCGTCTGATATCGCCGCGATGGCGCTGTTTCTTGCGTCGGACGATGCGCGTATGTGCACCGGACATAATTATTGGGTGGATGCAGGATGGCGGTGACCGGTGGCGTGAGTGGCGGCGTGGAACGCGTCCTGGGTGTCGGTGCGACGCTCGGCGAAGGGCCGTTGTGGCTCGACGATGCCCTATGGTTCGTCGATATCAAGCAGCACCGGGTTCACCGCTTCGACCCCGCGACCGGCGATCACCGGACATGGACCGCCCCCGCGCAGGTCGGCTGGGTTCAGCCGATGGCAGATGGCGGCATGCTGGCCGGTTTGCAGACCGGGCTCCACCGCTTCGATCCGGCCGATGGCAGCTTCACGCATCTCCACGTGGTGGAGCCCGATGCACCGGGTAACCGGCTCAACGATTCGACCGTCGATGCCGCGGGACGGCTCTGGTTCGGGTCGATGGACGATGGTGAGAGTACCGCATCGGGGCTGATCTACCGCGCGGATGCGGACGGCGTCGCGCCGGCGGTCGACGGGATCGTCATCACCAACGGCCCCGCGGTCTCGCCCGACGGCACGACGCTCTATCACTGCGACACACTGGCCGGCACGATCCACGCCTGCACGATCGGCGACGACGGCAGCCTGCTCGACACGCGCGTCTTCGCAGCGGTCGACGTCGCGACACAGGGGTATCCCGACGGCCCGATCGTCGATGCCGAGGGGCATGTGTGGGTGTCGTTCTACGGCGGCTGGTGCGTGCGGCGCTATGCCCCCGATGGCACGCAGGTCGCCGAGATCCGCCTGCCCGTCTCCAACATCACCAAGATCGCGATCGGCGGCCCCGACGGCCGCACCGCCTATGTCACGACCGCGTCCAAGGGATTGAGCGACGAAGATCGCGCGCGACAGCCGCTCGCGGGCGATGTGTTTACGTTCGATGCCGGTGTGGCGGGGCAACCTGCCTATGAGATTACGTCATCGGCGTTTCGACCGCTCGACGCCTAACGTCGCACCGCCAGGATCGCGCCGACCATGCCGCCGATCCAGGCGGATGCGGCGATTGCGCCACCCACGATGAAAAATGCCGCAAAGGCCATGGCGCCGGCGTCCGTCTCATGCGGACCCGGCGGCTTTGACACGAAGTAGAACGCGGTCGTCCAGAACACCGCGAGAATCACGACGGCGAGCAGCGACCCGCCGACACCGATCGCTAGTCCCCGCGACCAACCCAGGCGGCGCAGGCCGGACGCCATGCGTCCGCCTGCAAACCATCCGATGGCGAGAACGAGCAGGAGCATGACGGTGCCAATCATCGTGATGGTGCCCTACACGCTCCGTCTCTCGATCAGCCGCTCATGTCCTCGAGTTCGCGACCGCGCGTTTCGTTGACCAGCGCCTTCACAAAGAAGAACGAGACCGCCGCGAAGAACGCGTAACCCGCATAGGTCACCGCCAGGCCAGGCGACACCGCCAGCGCGGGGAAGCTGACCGAGATCGCCGCGTTGGCGATCCATTGCGCGAAGCCCGACACCGCCAGACCCGATCCGCGGATCTGGTTCGGGAACATCTCGCCGAGCATCACCCACATCACCGGACCCCAGCTGGCGTTGAAGAAGATGACGTACAGATTGGCCGCGATCAGCGCGATCATGCCGTTGTGGCCGGGCAGCGATACCGCGCCGTCCGCGCCGGTCACCGCGGTTGAGAACGCATAGGCGACCACTGCCAGTGTCACCGCCATGCCGGCCGAGCCGACCAGCAGCAGCGGCTTGCGACCGATCTTGTCGACCGTCGCGATCGTGAACAGGCAGGCCGCGATCGACAGCACGCCCGACAGGATGTTGATCTGCAGCGCGTTGTCCTCGGTGAAACCGACCGCTTCCCACAGCACCGCGCCGTAATAGAACACGACGTTGATGCCGACGAGCTGCTGGAACACGGCCAGGCCGATGCCCGCCCACAGGATCGGACGGATCTTGCCGGTGGTCTTGTCGACCAGATCGCTGAGCTTGGGCTTGTGATGATCGGCGGCGAGCGAGCCCCGGATCTCGACGACCTTGCGGTCCGCCTCGTCGCTGCCGAACAGCCGCGTGAGGACGACGTGCGCCTCGGCTTCGCGACCCTTAGCGACCAGGAAGCGCGGGCTTTCCGGGATCACGAGCAGCGCGAAGAAATAGATCGCCGCCGGGATCGCCTGCAGCCAGAACATCCAGCGCCAGGCGGGATAGCCGAGCCAGAAATCCGCGGTCGAGCCGCCGGCATAGCGGGCGAGCGCGAAGTTCGCGACGAACGCGCCGGTCAGGCCGGAGATGATCATGACCTGCTGCACGCTCGACAGGCGGCCGCGGATCGAGGCTGGCGTGACTTCGGAAATGTAGACCGGCGAGATGACACTAGCCGCACCGACGCCAAGGCCGCCGATGATCCGTGCGAAAATGAAGATTTCCGAGCCCGTCGCAGCACCGGCGAGCAGCGCGCTGAACAGGAAAAGCGCAGCGGCGAGCATCATGACGTTGCGGCGACCGATCGCGTCGGCCATCCGCCCGGCGCCGAACGCACCGACAGCCGAGCCGACCAGGATCGCCCCGACATTGACCCCGATTCCGAGCCGACCGAGACCGAACGCCGCCTCCAGGCCCTTTTGCGTGCCGTTGATCACACCCGAATCATAGCCGAACATGAAGCCGCCGATCGTCGCCACCGCGACGATCGCGGCGATGAAGCCATGATTGACCGCGGCGCTCCCCTGTAGTCCGGCTCCCGGATCTCCGCTGTGCATATTCGCCATGATGTTCCTCTCCTGTGCGCCGACCGTTGCGGCCTGGTGTCGTCTTTGGGTTTGTTCGTCGAACCGGTCAGTGATTATGCCGCGGCGTCCGCGCCGCGATACCGCGGTACTTGACCGCGAAGTCGAGCACCGCGCCATCGGCAAGCTGCCCCGTCTTCTCGCGGTACAGCTCCTCCCACGGCGTGTTGCTCGCTGGCACCGGTGGTGCTGGCTCGCCACGCCGCCGCGCGATCTCGTCATCGTCGACCAGCGCGTCGCACCGCCCTGCTTTCAGGTCGATGCGGATGATGTCGCCGGTCCGCAGCCACGAAAGCCCGCCGCCAACCGCGCTTTCGGGGCTCGCGTTCAGGATCGACGGACTGTCCGACGTCCCCGACTGGCGCCCGTCGCCCAGCGTCGGCAGCGTCATGATGCCGCGCTGGATCAGGTGATCGGGCGGTTGCATGTTGACGACCTCGGCCGAGCCCGGCCAGCCGATCGGCCCGGCGCCGCGGATCACGAGGATGCAGTCCTCGTCGATGTCGAGCGCGGGATCGTTGATCCGGTGGTGATAATCGTCCGAGCCCTCGAACACGATCGCGCGCGATTCGAAAACGTCCTCGGCACCCGATCGCTCGAGATAGCGCGCACGAAAGGCGGGCGAGATCACGCTGGTCTTCATGATCGCGACGTCGAACAGATTGCCCGACAGCACCAGGAAACCGGCCTGCTCCTTCAGCGGCGTGTCGTAGGCGCGGATCACCTCGCGGTCGGTGGCGACGCGGCCGGTGATGTTCTCCGCCAGCGTCCGGCCGGTGACGGTCAGGCAGTCGCCATCGAGCTTGCCCGCCGCGAGCAGCTCGCTCAGCACCGCAGGCACGCCGCCCGCACGGTGGAAGCGTTCGCCGAGGAAACGTCCGGCCGGCTGGACGTCGACCAGCAGCGGCAGGTCATAGCCGTGATCGGACCAGTCGGCGGCGGTGATCTCGATCCCCGCATGCTTCGCCATCGCATGGATGTGCGGCTGCGCGTTCGACGACCCGCCGATCGCGGTCACGACGCGGATCGCGTTGAGGAAGCTTTCGCGGCTGAGGATCTGCGAGGGCCGCAGGTCCTCATACGCCATGTCGACGATCCGCCGCCCGGTCTCGTACGCGAACTGGCCGCGCTCGCGGTAGGGCGCGGGGATCGCCGCGCAGCCGGTCAGCGACAGGCCGAGTGCCTCGGCGACCGCGTTCATCGTCGAGGCGGTGCCCATCGTGTTGCAATGCCCGGCCGACGGCGCACTGTCGGTCGCGCGCTGGAGGAACTCCTCCTCGTCGATCTCGCCCGCCGCGAGCTTGCGGCGCGAGCGCCAGATGACGGTACCCGATCCGACCAGCTCGCCCTCGTGCCAGCCGTCGAGCATCGGTCCGCCCGACAGCACGATCGCGGGGATATCGACGGTCGACGCAGCCATGATCCCCGACGGCGTGGTCTTGTCGCACCCGGTGGTCAGCACGACCGCGTCGATCGGATAACCGTACAGCGTCTCGACCAGCCCGAGATAAGCGAGGTTGCGATCGAGCGCGGCGGTCGGCCGGCGGCAATTCTCGAAGATCGGATGGACCGGGAATTCCATCGCGATCCCGCCCGCGTCGCGGATGCCGTCGCGAACGCGGCGCGCGAGATCGAGATGGATGCGGTTGCACGGCGACAGGTCGCTGCCGGTCTGCGCGATGCCGATGATCGGCCGCCCGGAGCGCAATTCCGCAGGCGTCAGGCCAGAGTTCATGAAACGTTCGAGATAGAGCGCGGTCATGTCCGAGCGCGCGGGGTCCGCGAACCAGTCACGCGATCGGAAGGGCCGAACCGGTTGCCGTTGCACGCAAAACTCTCCTGTCGAACGATCACCGATCCGTCGGCGTCCATTTATGCTGGTATCGCTACCATCTCCTGTGCCGACGTCAAGCGTGCTCCGCTGCCGTCTGCCCTGCGAATTTCCGTCTTACACCGCGTGGCTCATCCCACGTCCGCGCGCGGACGCCGCCGTGGCGCAGCATCCGATTGGCGGCGGATCAGCGTATAATCGAGCAGCCGGTGGCGATCCGCGGGGACGATACCGCTGGGGCGACGAATCGCCGCGACCAGCATCTCGACCGCGATCTCGCGCCATGTCCGCGATCGGCTGGTAGATCGTCGTCAACTCGGGCCAGATCGCGGTCGACATGATCGTGTCGTCGAACCCGCACACCGTCAGATCGCCCGGCACATCGAGCCCGCGGCGATGCGCGACCGCGACGGTGGCGGCGGCCATGTCGTCGTTGGACGAGAAGATCGCGGTCGGTGGTTCGGGCAGCGCGAGCAGCGCCTCGGCAGCATCGAGCCCCGACCGATAGGTATAGAGCCCAGACTGGATCAGCGTCTCGTCGACCGCGATCCCGGCCTCCTGCAATGCGGCGCCATAGCCTTCGAGACGGCGCGCGCTCGCCGAGAGATTGGGGTTGCCGGTAATGAAGCCGATCCGGCGATGGCCCAGCGCCATGATGTGCCGCGTCATCGTCAGCGCGGCCTCACGATCGTCGATCCGCACCGCAAGGACGTCGTCGGACGGACGGCCGCTGGCGACCGACACCGTCGGAATCCGCGCCTCGGCGAGCAGTTCGAGGATCGCCTCGGCTTCGCACAGCGGCGGCGGCAGGACGATGCCATCGATTCCACCCGCGATCAGATGCCGTGTAACCTCGAGTTCATGCTCGCCCAGGTCGCATTTCTCGACGATGATCTGGACGTCGCTGCGCGCCGCCTGGTCGAGACTGCCAAGAAGGAACTCGCTGAGGAAGCCCGCGCTCGGGTTGCTATAAAGCAGGCCGATCCGCGTCTGCCCTGCCCCGGCCAGGCTGCGCGCGGCCGGGTTGGGCGCATAGTTCAGCGCGGTGATCGCGGCGTTGACCGCCTCGCGCGTGACCGGGCGAACGTTGCTCTCGCCGTTGATGACGCGCGAGACGGTCATCGGCGAGACACCGGCGCGGCGCGCGACGTCGCTGATCGTCGGTGCACCGCCGGCGCGGCGTGATGGCTTGGCTGTGGGAAGCGGAGTGGTCATTTGTCATATCGTTAGCGCAACCGCTCGCCGCATGAAATGGCCGACGACTTTGGACCTTCGTCGTGGTGCCCTGTGCAGCATCGCCCGCGTCCAAGCCGCGGTCGACGCACGGCAACATACGCGGCACAAGTCCCCTTGCCCGGCCCGTACAGACTGTTATGGTAGCGCTATTTCCGCAAAACGACGGAAGTCAGATCTCGTAGAAGATCGCTTGAATTAGGAAGGATCGACTGGCCATGCCACTGCGTATACCCACCCTTGCCGCGAGCCTGTCGCTTGCGCTCGTCGGCAGCGTCGCGCTGGCCCAGACCGCGCCAGCGCCTACACCGAAGACGGCCAAGGCCGAACCGCGCAGTCCCGACGGCAAGCGCTATCTCTCGCAGCCGCTGGTGACGTCGATCTACACTGCCGATCCCTCGGCGCACGTGTTCAACGGCAAGATCTACGTCTATCCGAGCCATGACATCGATGCGGCGATCGGCGACGACGATCTCGGCAACCAATATGCGATGCGCGACTACCGCGTGCTGTCGATGGATCGGATCGGCGGCCCGGTGAAGGTCAACGGCGTCGCGCTCGACGTGAAGGACGTGCCCTGGGCGTCGAAGCAGATGTGGGCACCCGACGCAGCCTACAAGAACGGCACCTATTTCCTCTACTTCCCGGTCCGTGACAAACAGCTCGACAAGAACGGCCTCGGCACGTTCCGCATCGGCGTCGCCACCTCGAAGAGCCCGGTCGGCCCGTTCAAGGCCGATCCCAAGCCGATCGCCGGCAGCTTCTCGATGGACCCCGCAGTGTTCACCGACGCGAACGGCGCCAGCTACATGTATTTCGGCGGCATCTGGGGCGGCCAGCTCCAGCGCTGGAAGGACGGCAAGTTCGACGCCAACGGCTCGGACACCGATCTCGGCAAGGATGATCAGCCCGCACTCTCGGGCAAGATCGCCAAGCTCAATCCCGACATGAAGAGCTTCGCTGAGACCCCGCGCGACGTCCAGATCCTCGACGAAGCCGGCAAGCCCGTGCTCGGCGGCGACCATGAACGCCGCTTTTTCGAGGCATCCTGGGTCTTCAAGCGCGGCGGCAAATATTACTACACCTACTCGACCGGCGACACGCACTTCCTGAACTACGCGACCGGCGACAACCCCTATGGTCCGTTCACCTATCGCGGCCATATCCTGAAGCCGGTACAGGGCTGGACCAGCCACCATTCGATCATCGAATGGAACAAGAAATGGTGGCTGTTCTATGCGGACACGCAGCTCAGCAACAAGAACCACCTGCGCAACGTCAAGGTGACCGAACTGAAGTTCGCGCCCGATGGCTCGATCCCGACCATCGATCCGTTCGTCAACTGATGTTCCTCGGAATCGATATCGGCACCTCGGGTGTCAAGGCCGTGGTACTCGACGAGCATGGCAGCGTGGTGGGCCAGGGTACCGCCGCGCTGACCGTGCAGCGGCCGCATCCGCTCTGGTCCGAACAGGATCCCGATGCGTGGTGGAAGGCGACGATCGCCGCGGTCCAGGCGATCGACCCGAGCGTCCGCCGCTCGGTGCGCGGCGTCGGGCTCGCCGGCCAGATGCACGGCGCGACCTTGCTCGACGCCGACGACAAGCCGCTCCGCCCCGCGATCCTGTGGAACGACGGACGTTGCTTCGCCGAATGCGAGGCACTGGAGCGCGCGGTTCCCGATCTGCGCACGATCTCGGGCAACATCGCGATGCCGGGCTTCACCGCGCCGAAGCTGCTGTGGGTCCGCGAGCATGAGCCCGAGGTCTTTGCGAAGATCGCGACGGTGTTGTTGCCCAAGGACTATGTCCGGTTGCTGATGACCGGCGACAAGGCATCGGACCTGTCCGACAGCGCCGGCACCTTGTGGCTAGACGTCGGCGGCCGCTGCTGGAGCGACGAGATCCTCGCCGCGTGCGGACTGACGCAGGCGCAGATGCCGGCCTTGTTCGAAGGGTCGGCGATCACCGGCACGCTGACTGCCGAGGTCGCAGAACTCTGGGGCATGCCGCAGGTGCCGGTCGCGGCAGGCGGCAGCGACAATGCAGCAGGCGCGGTCGGCGTCGGGGTGGTCAAGGACGGCGATGCGCTGTTGTCGCTCGGCACGTCGGGTGTGATCTTCGTCGCGACCAAGGATTTCCGCCCCAATCCAGCGCGCGGTCCACGCATTCTGTCATGCGCTTCCCGGCATGTGGCACCAGATGTCGGTCCATCTGTCGGCCGCCTCGTGCATCGACTGGGTCGCGCGGATCATTGGAGCCGCCGGTGCCGCCGACCTGTTCGCGCGCGCCGAGGCGGCTGGTCCCGCCAGTGGCCCCGAGATCTTCCTTCCCTACCTCTCTGGCGAGCGCACGCCGCATAACGACCCGGAGGTGCGCGGCGCGTTCCTCCGCCTCGACAACGACACCGATGCCGGTCGCCTGTCGCAGGCGGTGCTGGAGGGCGTTGCGTTCGCGCTTGCCGACGGCCTCGACGTGTTGCGTGAGGCGGGCACGACGGTCGAACGCCTCGCGGTGATCGGCGGCGGTGCCCGCTCGCGCTATTGGGGCCAGGTGATCGCCGCGGCGATGGAGGTCGAGCTCGTTTATCTCCAGGGCGGCGAGGTCGGCCCCGCGCTGGGCGCCGCACGCCTTGCCCAGCTCGGCGTCGACGGCGGCGACCCCGCCATAATCTGCGTCGCGCCCCCGTCTCGCACACCATCGTCCCCGACCCTGCCCTCGTCTCGGCGCTCGCCGAGAAGAAGGCCGCGTTCCGCCAAGCCTATTCCCGCATCACCCCAAAATCGTAGGAATCCCAATGTCCGACTTCTTCGCCGATATCCCCCAGATCAAATATGAGGGCCCCGACAGCACCAACGAGCTGGCGTACCGCTTCTACGACAAGGACAAGATGGTCCTCGGCAAGCGGATGGAGGATCACCTCCGCTTCGCCGCGTGCTTCTGGCACACCTTCTGCTGGCCCGGTTCCGACGTGTTCGGCGGCGGCACGTTCGATCGCCCGTGGCACCGCGGCGCCAACGACAGCGCCGCTGCGGCGATGAAGCGCGAGGTCGCGTTCGAGTTCTTCAAGACGCTCGACGTGCCCTATTACTGCTTCCACGACGTCGACGTGATGGCCGACGCCGCCAACATCATCGAGCATCGGAAGTTCTTTGCCGAAGCCGTCGACCATCTCGAACAGCTCCAGGCCGCAACGGGCCGCAAGCTCCTGTGGGGCACCGCCAACCTGTTCAGCCACCCGCGCTTCGCCGCCGGCGGCGCGACCAACCCCGATCCGGAAGTGTTCGCGTTCGGCGCGATGCAGGTCCGCGATGCGCTCGAGGCGACACACCGTCTCGGTGGCCAGAACTACGTGCTTTGGGGCGGTCGCGAGGGCTACGAGACCCTGCTCAACACCGACATGAAGCGCGAGCTGGACAATTTCGGCCGCTTCCTGAGCCTGGTGGTCGAGCACAAGCACAAGATCGGCTTCACCGGCACGATCCTGATCGAGCCCAAGCCGTTCGAGCCGACCAAGCACCAGTACGACTTCGACACCGCGACCGTGTACGGCTTCCTCAAGCGCTATGGCCTTGAGAACGAGGTCAAGGTCAACATCGAGGCGAACCACGCGACGCTCGCCAGCCACACGTTCGAACATGAGATCGCGACTGCCGCGGCGCTCGGTATCTTCGGCTCGATCGACGCCAATCGCGGGGATCCGCAGAACGGCTGGGATACCGATCAATTCCCGAACTCGGTCGAGGAACTGACGCTCGCCAATCTCGAGATCATCCGCGCGGGCGGGTTCACCACCGGCGGCTTCAACTTCGACGCCAAGGTGCGGCGCCAGAGCATGGACCCGGCCGACCTGTTCTACGGTCATGTCGGCGCGATCGACGTCGTCGCGAAGGGCCTGCTCAACGCCGCCAAGCTGATCGAAGACGGCCGGATCGATGCGATCAAGACCAAGCGCTATGCCGGCTGGGACGGTGAGTTCGGTGGCGCGATCGGTGTGCTCGACTTGGCGGGGATCGCCGACCTCGCGATCGAGCGCGGCATCGATCCGAAGCCGGTCTCCGGCCAGCAGGAGCGGATCGAAAACCTGATCAACCGCGTCCTCTAAGCGAACGCTAAACCGCACCCGTCGGGCGACCCCCATGTCGCCGACGGGTGCGGAATTAAGATAAAGGCGGAGCGAACCGCAGGACGATTGCCGTACCACGGTCGACGTCGACAAATCCGACGGTCGCCGTCAGACGGGTGGCCGCTGACCTAACGATCGCCAGTCCGAGACCACTTCCCTCCGGGCTGTTCGCGGTGCCAAGCCGGACAAAACGGTCGAACACCTTCTCGCGATAGGCTGGCGCAATCCCCGGGCCATCGTCGGCGACCACGACCGCGATCTGCGCATCATCCGCCTGCAACGCAACGGACACCATCCCGCCGCGCCGATTGTAACGGATGCCGTTGTCGATGAGGTTCGACAGGATTTCGAAGATCAGCGTCCGGTGACCGGAGACCATGTACTGGGTTTGCACGTCACTTTCGAGAACCAGATCGACACCCGCCCTGATCGCCTGGTTGATCTGACGAGCGATGACCGCAGAAGCGACTTCGCGCAGATCGACCGCTTCGAGCGGGGCCGAAACGCCGGCTTCCTCGGCCCGCGCGAGCGCCAGGAGTTGGGTTACCAGACGTTCGAGACGGACTGCGACATCGGCGATCTCGTCCAATGCCTCGCGGCGTTCGGCGTCGGAGCCGCGGCGGGCAAGTGCAACCTGGACCTTCAGCACCGACAACGGCGTGCGCATCTGGTGTGAGGCGTCGGCGGTGAAGCGGCGGACGCCGACGGTCGCGGTGTCGAGCTGTGCAAGGAGACGGTCGAACGCGCTGGCGAGCGGGCGGAGTTCGCTCGGCAACGGACCAGTGTCGAGCCGCGAGAAATCCGGACGCGCACGTTCGTCGCGCGCTTCGACGGCACCGCGAAGGCGCGCGAGTGGCCGCAGCGACCACCCTAAGGCGGGGCGGAGCAATAGCGCCGCCGCACCGACCAGGACGCATTCGCCGATCAGCAGCGCGAGCATCAAGCGGCGGGTCAATGCGCCGCGGTTGTCGAGTGTCTCGGCGATTTGGACGATCACGGGCTTGTCGATGCGTGGAAGCGCGCGGCGGACTTCGGCGATGCGGATCTGCTGATCGCGGTAGCGGGCGAAGCGGTAGCGCGGCACGTCGATCGCGAGCGTGGCAGGATCGGGCGCGGGGAGGTCCGCATAGCCGGTAAGCAGGTCGTTCCCCACGGCGACACGGTAATAGACGTTGTCGCGCTCGGTGTTCTCCAGCATCCCGAACGCGGCGGCGGGCAGATCGAGCGTCACCTCGCCGCGCTCGACCTGCACCGTCTCCGCGATCGCGCCGAGCGCACCGCCGAGCACGCGGTCGTTGGTTCGGCGGACCACGTCGGCGATCAGCGTCGCGCCGACCACGCCGATCAGGATCGCTGCCGCCAGCAACGGGCCGAGCACCGCTACCAGCAACCGCGTCCTGAGCGCCGGAGTGCGGGGTTTAGCCGGCATCGAGCATGTAGCCGACGCCGCGCACGGTGCGGATGCCGGGGCCGTCGGGCGCAAGCTTGGTGCGCAGGCGGGTGACGTGGACTTCGATCGCGTTGCCGCCGACCGGCTCGTCGAATCCGAACACCTCGCCGATCAGCAGTTCGCGCGGGACGACCCGGCCGGCACGTGTCGCGAGTGCCTCCAGCACCGCGCGTTCGCGGCGGCGCAGGTCCAGTGCTCGACCGGCGATGTCGGCGTCGCCGGTCGAGCGGTTGATCGTCAGCGTACCGACGCTGAGCACCGGCAGCGGATCGCCGCCGCGTCGCCGGCCGAGCGCGCGGACGCGGGCCTCGAGTTCCTCGGGCTCGAACGGTTTACGGAGGTAATCGTCAGCGCCGAGATCGAGCCCGCGAACCCTGTCGTCGAGTGCGTCGCGCGCGGTGAGCATAAGTACGGGAACGCGCTCGCCACGACGCCGCAAGATTTCCAGCACGGTGAAACCATCGATGCCGGGCAGGCCGACGTCGAGGATCACCAGCGCATACGGCTCGCCCGCGACCACCGACAGCGCGTCCTCGCCGGTCGCGACATGGTCGACGGCATTGCCACCCGCGCGCAGCAACGCGCCGATGCTCCGCGCCAATGCCGCATCGTCCTCGATCAGCAGGATGCGCATGAAAAACCATGAAAGGTTGGTGACAGGTTCGGTTCGTACTCCACCGATGCAGTCTATCCGAACACAGAGACGGAAGGCGAGGAGAGTGATGATGGCCCAAATTTTTCTGAAGATTGCACTGCTGGCTACGAGCTTCGCCGCGACTCCGCTCGTGGCGCAGCGTCCGACGGGCTATCCGCGATCCTACGATCAGTTGATCTCCGACGCGCGTGCCGAGCGGCAGGTGCGGATCTACGGCAATGCCGATCGCGCCGAACTTCTCCCGGTCGTCGTCGCGTTCCGGAAGCGGTATCCGGGCATCACCGTGCTGTATGCGGACCTGGGCTCGACAGAGATGTATCGCCGCTTCGTCACCGAAACGCGCGCCAGGAAATTATCCGCCGATCTCGTCTGGTCGTCGGCGATGGACCTGCAGGTGAAGCTGATCAACGACGGCTTCGCGCAAGGCTATGCGAGCCCCGAAAAGCCTGCGCTGCCGCCGGTGTCGGTGTGGAAGAACATGGGCTTCGGCGTCACCGCGGAGCCGATCGGGATCGTCTACAACAAGCGCCTCGTGCCCGCCGGACAGGTGCCGCGCACGCATGCCGCGCTGGAGACATGGCTGCGAAAGAACGTGGGAGCGCTGACCGGCCGCGTCACGACATTCGACCCGGCACGCTCCAACGTCGGCTATCTGTACCTGTCCGAGGACATGGCGATCACCCGCGATACGCGGTCGCTGCTGGAGGCGATCGCGGCGACCAGGCCGGTGCTGTCGCGGACCAGCGAGCCGATGCTGCGCGGCGTCGCCGAGGGGCGGCAGGCGATCGCGTACAACGTCATCGGCTCTTATGCCCTGGAGCGCGCGCGGACCGATCCCCGCATCGGCGTCGCGTTCCTCCAGGACTATACGATCGTCACGTCGCGGATCGCGTTCATCGCGCGCGAGGCCGCGCACCCCGCGGCGGCGAAACTGTTCCTCGATTTCTTGCTGTCGCGCGAGGGCCAGTCGCTGCTCGCCAAGCGCAGCCTGTGGCCGGTCCGCACCGACGTTGCCGCGCGCCGTCTTCCCTCGAGCCAGGCGCGACCGATCCGCGTGGGGCCACAACTTCTCGTCAACCTCGACCGCGTCAAGCGCCAGCGTTTCCTGCGCGACTGGACCGCGATCCTCGCCACCGGAGCCAAAGCCCAATGACCCTCTTCCGTACCGGGTGCGCCGCACTCGCCTTGATTGCAGCAACCCCGGCACTCGCGCAGGCTCCGACCGATGCCGACCTCGCCGCGCTGGTGCGTGCGCAGGCGGCTGAGATCGCCGCGCTGAAGTCGCGGCTCGACCGGCTGGAGAACAACGCCGCCGTCGCGCAGGTGTCCGCGCCCGTGCCGCCCGTCCAAATCGCACCGCAGGCAGTCGCGCAGAACACCGAGCCGCGTCGCACCGTGCCGTTCGCGCCGCAGCTCGCCCTCCCGGCCCCGCCGATCGCAGCGTCGCGCAGGCAGTTGCCGCGCGCGACAATCCGTCGGGCGTGACCACCGAATGGGGCGCCGGCCTGCCCGTCTTCCACTCGGCGGACGGCGTCTACACGTTCAAGCCGCGCGGCCGCATCCTGACCGACGTCAGCTCCAGCTTCGGCTCGAAGTACGACGGCCGCAACATCACCACGACCGGCATGCGCGCGCTGCGCCTCGGCCTCGAAGGCGGCGTCGGCACGCATTTCTTCTACCAGTTCGAGAGCGACTTCTCGGAGAACGAGGTCGACGTCGTCACCGCGTTCGTCGGCTGGCGCAACAAGATCAAGCCGGGCCTCGACTATGACGTTCGCGCCGGCCACCTGTTCAACGATCGCGGCTTCGAAGGCTCGACCGGCTCGGATCTCGACCCCGTTCCTCGAGCGCACCACGGTCGCCACCGCGATCATCCCGCAGCGCGGCTTTTACGGTATCGGCGTGATGCCGCGCATCTTCTGGAAGACCGGCCATGCCTCGGTGACGATCACCGGCGACCGGATCGACGGCACGCAGACCGTCGGCGACAGCCGCACGGTGCTCGGCCGCGCGCACTGGAACCCGATCAAGTCCGATACCGGCGTGCTTCACATCGGCGCGTGGGGCTTCGACGAATCGCTATCGTCGGTCGCCGGCACGCTGACCCGCAACACCGTGATCGGCGGCCGCTTCAACGGCGCGTTGCGCGTGTCTACCGGACCATTGATCGGCGGCACCGGCACGACCGGCTACGGCGTCGAGCTCGGCGGCTATCGCGGGCCGTTGTGGGTGATGGGCGAAGCGGGCCGCCGCAACGCGCGGCTCGACGGCGGGCGTCCCGATTTCGTCAGCAAGGCGTGGAGCGTCTCGGGTGGCCTGTTCCTGACCGGCGACCTGCCGCCGTACAACCCGCGGCTCGGCAGCTTCGGCCAGCCCAAGGTGTTGAAGCCCACGTTCGACGGCGGCGTCGGCGCGATCGAGCTGACCGCGCGCTACGAAAGCCTCGATTTCGACAATCTGCTGACCGGTGGTGACGGCTGGGCGGCGACCGTCGGCGTCAACTGGTACCTCAACTCCTTCACCCGCTTCCAGGTGAACGCGATCCAGTGGAACACCGACAACCGCGCCGGCGACTATGTCGGCAACGACAGCGGCCAGACGCTCAGCGCCCGCGTCGGGGTGACGTTCTGATGCTGATGGTACGAAGATCACTCCGTCACCCCGGACTGGTTCCGGGGTCCACCGTTCCGCAAGCCAAGATCTCTCGGTTCCGCGGCACCGTGGATGCCGGAACGAGCCCGGCATGACGGAGAAGATAGTGCGTCCGTCGACCCGGACCGACCGACCTTCGGCGTCCGCATTCGACACTACGCCAACCCTATTCACGCCCTTTTCTAGGACGATGCGATGAACCTTGCCCTGCTCGGCTTCCTAATGGTCGCCACGTTCATGACGTTGATCATGACCAAGAAGATGACGCCGCTGGTCGCGCTCATCGTGATCCCGTCGATCTTCGGCGTCTTCGCGGGTGAGGCCGCGGGTCTCGGCCCGATGATGATCGACGGCATCAAGAACCTCGCGCCGACCGGCGTCATGCTGCTGTTCGCGATCCTGTTCTTCTCGACGATGACCGACACGGGCCTGTTCGATCCGCTGGTCGGACGGCTGATCCGGATGGTCCACGGCGATCCGATGCGGATCCTGATCGGGACGGTCGTGCTGTGCGCGCTCGTCAGCCTCGATGGCGACGGGTCGACCACCTACATCATCACGATCGCCGCGCTGTTGCCGCTCTACAAGCGCTTCAACATGAATCGCCTATATCTCGTCTGCCTGTTGATGACGACGAGCGGGATCATGAACCTGACGCCGTGGGGCGGGCCGACCGCGCGCGGCAAGTGCGCTGAAGCTCGATCCCGCGACGCTCTTTCTGCCGCTGATCCCAGGCATGATCGCCGGCCTCGCCTTCCTGATCGGGCTCGCCGTGTATTTCGGTCGGAAAGAGCGCGTCCGGATGGGCGAAGCCGGCATCACTGCCGATACCGAGTTCACCGGCATGGCCGTCTCGCAATATCCCGAGGCACGTCGCCCCAAGCTGATCTGGTTCAACGCCGCACTCGTCATCACGCTGCTCACGTTGCTGGTGTGGGGTATCCTCCCCTTGTCGGTGCTGATGATGCTGGCGTTCGCGATCGCGATGATCGTCAACTATCCCGGCGTCGCCGACCAGAAGGAGCGCATCTCCGCGCATGCCGGCAACGTGCTGGCGGTCGTGTCGCTGATCTTCGCGGCGGGCATCTTCACCGGCATTCTCGGCGGCACCGGCATGGTCGAGGCGATGAGCAAGGCGGTGGTCGGCGTGATCCCGCCCGCGCTCGGGCCGTACATGGCGCCGATCACCGCGGTGCTGAGCATGCCGTTCACCTTCTTCATCTCGAACGACGCGTTCTATTTCGGGATGCTGCCGATCCTCGCCGAGGCCGGCGCGCATTACGGCGTCGCGCCCGAGGCGATCGCCCGCGCGTCGCTGATGGGCCAGCCGGTCCATCTGCTCAGCCCGCTGGTGCCGTCGACCTATTTGCTGGTCAGCCTGGTCGGCATCGACCTCGCCGATCACCAGCGCTTCACGCTCGTGCCCGCGATCGCCGTCTGCGTCGTGATGACGATCGTCGGCATGATCGCGCTCGCGTTCCCGTTCGTCGCCTGAGGTGAGCATCCCCGCAACCCGCCGCTACCGGAGATTTCGCATGGTCCGACCGCGTACACCGTTGATGCTGCTCCCCGCGATGGGCTGCGACGGGCAGCTCTGGGCCCGCCAGATCGTCGACCTCGCCGCCGTCGCACAGGTCGATTTCGGCGACCTGTCGCGGGACGATACGCTCTCCGAAATGGCCGCGCGCGTGCTCGCCAGCGCACCGCCGCGGTTCGCGGTCGCGGGGGTCAGCCTCGGCGGCTACGTCGCGATGGAGATGGTCCGCCAGGCGCCCGATCGGATCGAGCGGATCGCGCTGTTCGGCACGCGCGCATCGATGGACGTCCGGCCCCGCACCGTCGCGGGACAGGGCATGCTCGCCACCGCCCCGCACGCCGATCCGCTGCTGAGCACGATCGTCAGTGGCCCCGCGCAAGCGATGGCGGACCGCGTCGGCCCGGTGGTGTTCGAACGCCAGCAGCGTGCGCTGCTCGCTCGGCCGGATATCAGCGAGGCGATCGCCGCGATCCATGTCCCGACCTTGGTCGCGGTTGGCGATCGTGACCGGATCTGCTCGCCCGACGACGCGCTGTCGCTCTCGCTGCAAATCCCCGAGGCGCGATTCCACCTGTTGCGTGCCTGCGGTCATCTTGCGCCGCTCGAACGCCCCGGCGAGGTCACCGCCGTACTGCGCCAGTGGCTCAGGGCCGGCTGATCCCTCGGCCTAGCGGCTCGCGGTGGTCATCGCCGTGGCCTGCGGCACCACGCGCCGTTCTATCCGGTATTGCGCGACGATGCCGATGTGATCCGACAGCATCGAGCCATCCGCGCGACGGCCGAACGGGGCGGCCAAGGCGATCGGCGTGATCCCGACGGTTGGCGAGGAGCGGTACATCAGCCAGTCCTTCGCGCGGCCAAGCGACTCCGCCATCGCCAGCGGCTCGGCAATTGGACACGCAGGCGCGGTTCGGCATGTCACGGCAGCCGCCTGGAGCAAGTCGTTCCCCCCGAACATCCGCAGATCGAAATGCGCGCGCCGCGCCAGATCGCGCCCAACGTTGAAATCTCCCGCCACGAGCACCGGCCGATCGCCCGCGCCCATCGAGGCGATGAAGCGCGAGAGTAGGTCGAGCTGCCGGCGATAGGCGTAGATCGCCCTCGCGTTGGGGGCGCCCGATGCGCCGTTCGAATTCAGATGCGTGTCGACCACCAGGATCGGCGTGGCAATGCCGGGCACCGCGATCAGCGCCGCCAGCGCGCCCTTGTTGGCGAGGCAGTCGTATCCGGCACACACCGGATAGGCCATCCGGCGGACCGCGACGATCGGATAATCGGAGAAGATCGCCAGTCCACTGTCGACATGCTTGCCGAGCCGCTCGCCGACCAGCCGGCTGCCGTCCGCGACGAAGCCGTCGTCGCCGGGGGCGCGTGCGCCATCCGCATCCTCGGCGGGGCCGAACGCGACGTAGCGATAGCCCGCGGTCCGGCCGATTGCCTTGGCCTCGGGCACGAAAGCCTCCTGCACCGCGACGATGCTAGGCTGGACATGCCGCTCGCGCATGACCTTCAATTGGTCGCCGATCGCCTGCAATTCGGTCGAGCGGTCCTCGACGATCGGCCAGGGCAGACCGTGCACGTTATAGGTCATCAGCGTGATGTCGTGCGCCGCCGGGATGGCGGCGGCGGGAGCGATGGTCAGCGTTACGGCGGCAGCGGCCACCATCAGATATCGAAGCATGATATCGTCCTCTTGAAGACACGTAGAAAAAGCGGCGCGGCTAGCGCTTGAGCGGCGCGAACGAGAACAGCCCGCTGCGATAGTTCATCACGACATGCGTGGTGGTCAGGCCATCATGGACGAGGACCGTCGCCTGATCGGCCTGCGGCTTCGAATGGCCGAGCCGGGGATTGCTCGCAAAGCCGATGCCGTCGTGCAGCAGGCTGAACCCGTGCCCGCCGTCACGCGCATGGACGACGCTCAGCGCATAGGCACCCGGCGCCGGGACACGCAGGCACAGCGACACGGTTCCTGCGGCAGGCACGGTGAGCACCGCGCGGCGAAACACCTTGCCCTGCCCGATCAGCACATTGTCGTCGGCGAGAAAATCGCCGTCCTTCGCGGGATAGAGCTCGGCGCGCACCACGCCGACGCGATCCTTGAGACCATCGACGTCGACGATCAGCGCAGGGCCTTGCTCGTGCGGACGGCAGCGCGCTTCGGCGGTGCCAAGCGCCGGGGTCGAGGGCAGCGTAGCGGCCAGCGCCAGCAGGGCAAGCAGGATCACTTGGTACGCTCCATGGTCACGAGTTCGACGGCGGTCAGCGCAGCGCCGAGCAGCAGATGGGTGATGAGCCAGAGGCCGGCGATCATCGTTAGCACCGCGGTCACGTCCGACGTCCGCCCGACGGTGAACGCGACCAGCCCGGCGAACACGATGTCCTTGTTGGGCAGCAGCGGCAGCCGCGATACGAGCAGGCGCAGCGTCGCGAGCGCCAGCCACCAGGCGAGCGGCGCGGCCGGCATCACCGCCGCCCACAGCAATGCGGCGAACAGCGTGGTCGCGACGATCCGAAGGAAATGGATGACCGCGATCCGGCTCAATTCGGGACGCGGCAGGGTCAGCAGCTTCTTGCGCAGGACGAGCGTGACGAGCGACGGAATCGCCATGCTGGCCGCCGATATCGTCATCACCTTGGCATCGGTGCCAAGATGCAGCGCGCCGAGCGCCTGCCAACTGACCACGGCCAACGCCAAGGTGCAGACGTTGGCGACCACCGCGGACAGGATCGAGACGTCCTTGATCGCACCGAACGGCGTGCCGACCATCGTCGCGTGTTTCCGCGCCCAGCCGTAGAAATACAGCTCGCCCGAATAGCCGAGCACGATCTCATTGCTGATCCGCTTGCGCAGCAGTGCGAGGATTCCGCTGGGCGGGAGCTGCCAAAGGCGACGATAGATCACCCATTCGCTGAACGGCGTCACCAGATAGCCGAGCGCGAAGATCGTCCAGAACAGTGGCGAGTGCGGCACCATCCGCAGCATCTCGCGAACGTCGATCCCGCGCAGCTGCCACAAGGCGGCGATCAGGATCGCGGCGGACAATAACGGCGCGAGCCAGCGGCCGAGGAAATTCTTGCGGACGGTCGTCGGCGTCAACTGCGGCAGTTGCACGCGCGGCAACGGTGTCATCGTCAGCGGCATGTCGTTCATGCGGCGCTCCTTCGAACGATACGGGGTCTGGGAAGTCTCGCGGGTCGCGCATCGGCGGGATGGGAGACGGGCATGCAAACCATGATCATGGCCCAACGACGCCGCCGTTCGCGGCCCCCGCAGCCGTGGCTGTCGCTGCGGTGAAATAAATTTTTGCCACACACGGCGTGAGGACTGCGGACGCAGATCCGCGGTGCCGTCCCGTCAACAGCGATGCCATGACGAACGAGAGCTATACGATGGTGCAGACCGAATTCGCCGATCCGGCCCCGTTGCGGGCGCCTCCTCCCGACAAGCGCCTGGTCGTGTCGATCCACGATGTCTCGCCAACTTTCGCGCTGCCGATCGCGATGCTCGCCGAGCGGATCGAGGCGATCCTGGGCGGGCCGCGGTTCGCGATGCTGGTGGTGCCCGATCACTGGGGCGCCGCGCGCCTCGACCAATCCCCCGCGTTCGTCCGGCGGCTGCGCGACTGGGCGGATGCGGGCGTCGAGATGTTCCTCCACGGCTGGTTCCACCGCGATTCCAGCGCACACCGCGGCGGCGCCAGCGCGTTGAAGGCGCGCTACATGACCGCGGGCGAAGGCGAGTTTCTCGGGCTCGACGCTGTCGAGGCTGAAATTCGAATGCGCGCCGGCCGCGACATGGTCGAACAGGCGATCGGCCGCTCGGTCGCCGGGTTCATCGCCCCCGCCTGGCTCTACGGTCCGGGCGCGCACGCCGCGTTGAAAGCCTGCGACTTCGCGCTCGCCGAGGATCATTTCCGTGTCTGGCAGCCGCGGACCGGCGCGATCGTCGCGCGCGGCCCTGTCGTGACCTGGGCCAGCCGTTCGCCTGCGCGCACCGCCAGTTCGCTCGCAGTCGCCGCCGCCGCGCGCGCTGCCCGACTGGATGCCGACGATGCGCGTTGCGGTCCATCCCGGCGACGTCACCAAGAAATCGCTGCTGACCAGCATCGACCGCACGCTGAGCACGCTCGCCGAACGCCGCACCGTGTCGCGCTATGCCGATCTGGTCGCCGAGCCAGTCCCGTTGGCGATGGCGGCATGAAGATCGTCGACGTCTGCGCGTTCTACACCCCGACCGGCGGCGGAGTGCGGACCTATATCGACCGGAAACTGGTCGCGCTCGCCGACCGCGGTCACGAGATCGTCGTGATCGCGCCTGGCGAGGAGGACCGCCAAGAACAGCGCGGCCCCAATGCGCGCGTCCGCTGGCTACGCTCGCCGCGCTTTCCGCTCGACCGCTCCTATCGCTATTTCGCCGATCGCGAGGCGCTGCACGCGATGCTCGACGAAGAGGATGCAGATGTCGTCGAAGTGTCGTCGCCGTGGCGCAGCGCCTCGATGGTCGCGGACTGGCGGACGCGGTCGGGATCGCACGCGCGGCTGTCGCTGATCGCGCATGCCGACCCGCTATCCGCCTATGCCTATCGCTGGTTCGGCAACGTCGCCTCGACGCAGGCGATCGATCGCGCGTTCGACTGGTATTGGCGGCATCTGCGGCGGCTCGATGCGCAGTTCGATCATATCGTCAGCGCGAGCGAAAGCCTGACGCAACGCCTGCGCGACGGCGGTCTGCGCAAAGTCACGACCGATCCGATGGGCGTCGAGCCGGGCCAGTTCTCGCCACGGCTGCGCGATCCCGAGCTACGCCGCGAGATGCTCGCGCTGTGCGGTCTCGGCGAGGATGCGCTGCTGCTGATCGGCGTCGGTCGCCATGCCCCAGAAAAACGCTGGGACATGGTCGCGCAGGCCGCTGCGATCGCGGGCACGCAGGCGCCGGTCGGGCTGCTGATCATCGGCGGCGGTGCGCGGCAACGCCGGGTGATCGACGCGATCGGCGACAATCCGCACGTCCGCCTGCTCGAACCGGTCCGCGATCGCGGCGCGCTCGCCCGCCTGATGGCGAGCGCCGACGCGCTGATCCATGGCTGCGAGGCGGAGACGTTCTGCTTCGTCGCGGCGGAGGCGATCGCGTCGGGGCTGACGCTGATCGCCCCCGACCGCGGCGGTGCGGCCGATCTCGCCTGCGCGAACGACGGCGCCCTGTATCGCTCGGGCGATGCGCAGGACGCCGCCGAGGCGATCCTGGCGGTTGCCGGCACGATCGAGACCTCGGCGCAGCGCCGCCGCCCGGTCCGGACCATGGACGATCATTTCGACGCACTGCTCGCGCTCTACGGGGCCGGCAACGACACCGCGATCGATCACACACGACGGTATCAGCAAGGAACAGGACGATGACCGCGATTGCGCCACCTGCCTTCATCATCAACGAAACGTCCCGTTTCGTCACGCCGGCGCGGACGACGCGGATCGAGCAGGACCGCGTGCTCGACACGCCGCAGACCGTGGCGGCATCCCCGTGGCGCGCGCCGCTCTTCTATCTGTCGTTCGTGGCGGCGGCCCTGCTGCTGGTCGCGGTCGCGATCATCCTGGCGTGGCGGATGATCAGCGGGTTGCGCCGAGGCTGATACGCGCACGCTGCGACGGCAGGGCCAGCACCAGTACGACGATCGCCACTGCCAGGACCGCCGACGCCAGCGGCCGGCTGAACGCGAGCCCGCCATGATCGACCGGCTTGTCGAGAAAATCGCCGACCGCCGCGCCCAGTGGACGTGTCAGGATGAATGCGCTCCAGAACAGCAGGACGCGGTCGACCGCGGTCCACGCATACAGCGCCGCAATCACCACCAGCATCGCGCCGAAGATCACCGCCGCGCCACCATAGCCCAACCCGCCGGTATCCGCGGTCCAGTCGCCCAGCGCGGTGCCGAGCGTCTGCGAAAAGGTGATCGTGATCCAGTAGAACAGTTCCGCGCGCGGTTCGTGGACGGTCTCGACCGCGACCGATCCCAGCACCGACCGCCACACCGCCAGCGACGCGACCACGCACGCGAACAGCAGCGCGGACCCGCCGGCATAGCCGATCCCGAGCGAGCGCGTCGCGAAGTCCGCCATCGTCGTGCCCGCGGTGGTCGAGGCGATGATCGTCGCCCAATATAGCAGCGGGTGATAGCGGCGCGCGGCGATCTGTCGCCAGACCAGCACGATCAGGATCGCCAGGAAGATCGCCGTGCCGATCAGATAGCCGAGGTTCATCGACATGCTGACGGTGTCGCCCGCGGTCTCGCCGAACGTGGTGGCGAGGATCTTGACGATCCAGAACCCCAGCGTCACCGCGGGCACCTTCGCCAGCGCGTCCTTGTGCGTCATGTCCTGCTCCTCTTGTGCCGGCGTATAGTGATTTTTGCCGGGTATCGCATGACTTTACGGTGCCGCAGTCTGACGCCCCGCCCCTTTCCGGGGAAGACGGTTCGGTGCGGACCACTGCGTCGGCCACCATTTCAAACGCGACTTCCGATCCGGCAAGGCGCTAGAGAGCCACCATGTTCGAACGGGGCATGACATTCGGAGCGACGTCGTAGCTGACTCGGATCCTCTTCAGCCTGCCGGTCTGTCGGCGGTACTTGCGGCGCATCGCCCGCAGCTCGTCCGGTTCTTCACCGGGCGGACGGGTAGCATCGCCGAAGCCGAGGACGTCGTGCAGGAAATCTGGCTGCACATCGCTCAGCCAATAACGGGGCCGATCGCCAATCCGCTCGCTTATCTCCACCGGATCGGCATGAACATCGTCCTCGACCGCGTGCGGGCGAACGGTCGGCGAGCGCGACGCGACAGCGGCTATGTCGAGGCAACGACGACAATTACGGGGGCTGGCCGCAGGCGCTGAGGCGATCGACGACGCGCCCTCGGCGTTCGACGCGGTCGCCGGACGCCAGCGAATAGCGCAGCTCGCCGCCGCGCTCGCCGGTCCGCCCGAGGGCGCGATGCGCGTGTTTCGCCGCCACAAGATCGACGGGTTGTCGCATGCCGAAGTCGCCGCTGAATTCGGAATCAGCCGCAGCGCCGTCGAAAAGCATATCGCAGTCGCGCTCCGCCATCTCAGAAAGGCGCTAAATGATTGATTTTCGCGCCGGACTGCGGTGGCTGGCGCGTGGTGGCGTCTATGAGGCGAGCGGGGGGCATCCGCTCGGAACGAGGGTGCCGTGATGGATGCAACGACCCAGGATCCGATCGACGCAGCGGCGACCTGGCACGCGCGGATCGATGCGCCCGACATGGACTGGGCGGGCTTCGGCGACTGGCTCGACGCCGATCCGTCGCACCGCGCCGCCTATGATTCGATCGCGCTGCTCGATGCCGAGATCGCCGCCGCGGCCCCCGCGATCGCCGCGTTGCTGCCGGCGAACGACGACGGCGTTTCCCATCATGCCCCGCCAGCGCGCTCGACCCGCTGGCGGTGGATGGCGACCGGGACCGGCGGCGCCCTCGCCGCAGGTCTGGCGTTGCTGCTCGTCGGGCCAACGTTAACCGACCCCGATAGCGGCGTGCAGACCTATGCGACCGACGCCGGTAACACCCGCGCGGTCACGCTCGCCGATGGCAGTTCGATGCGGCTCGATCGTGGGTCGCGCATGTCGGTGTCGGGCGGTACGACGCCGCTGATCGAGATCGCGGACGGCGCGGCAAGCTTTTCCGTGCGCCACGATCCGACGCGGACGTTGATCGTCCGAGCCGGCGGTTATGACATCCGCGATGTCGGCACGCGCTTTGCGGTCGTCAATGCGCAGGGGCGAATCTCGGTCGCGGTCGCCGAGGGCAGCGTCAGCGTCGGGCCGCACGTCGACGATGGCAGCACATCGACCACATTGACCGCAGGTCAGCGGCTCGACATCGATCCTGCCACCGGGGTCGCCGCACGTCGCACGGTCGCACCGACGTCGGTCGCGGACTGGACCGATGGGCGGCTGGACTATGACGGCGCGCCGTTGCCGCTGGTTGTCGCCGATATATCGCGGTATGCACGGACCCCGCTGGTGGTCGATCCGTCTGCCGCCGGGCTCGTTTTTTCCGGGGTTTTGACGATTGGCGACGGCTCGCGGCTTCTCGATCAGCTTCGCGCGGTGCTGCCGCTACGCCTGCACCGCGCTGATGGTGTCGTCCATATCGAACGCACCGGCCCACGCTGACCCCGCGCGCACCGACCCGACACGCGCGATCGTCCTGCCTGCCGGATCGCTGCGCACCGCGCTCGATGCGCTGGCCCGCCAGACCGGCATCTCGATCGGCATGGCCGGCGCGCTGCCCGATGCGCCGACCCGCAAAATCACGCGGGCCAACGACGTCGCGCAGGCGCTGAAAAGACTGCTCGCGGGAACGCATCTGCGCGCGGTCCGCGTCGATGCGACGACCTGGCGGATCGAGCCCCTGCCCCGCTCTCCCAAAACCGCGCATGCCGTCGCACCGCCGATCGTCGAGGGCGGCGACATTATCGTCACCGCCAGCAAGCGCGACGAACGCCTGTCCGACCTGCCTGCGTCGATCACCATCCTTGCCGGCCCCGCGCTCGACCGGCTCGCCGGCAAGCGCGGTTTGGTCGATCTGCTCGCGACCACCGATGGCGCCTTCTCGACCAATCTCGGCCCCGGCCGCGACCGCGTGTTCCTGCGCGGGGTCGCCGACAGTGCGTTCAACGGCACCAGCCAGTCGCTGGTCAGCCTGTATCTCGACGATGCGCGGATCGGCTATTCCTCGCCCGATCCCGATCTCCGGATGGTCGATATCGACCGTGTCGAGATTCTACGCGGACCGCAGGGCACGCTCTACGGCACCGGTGCGCTAGGCGGCGTGATCCGGATCGTCACGACCGCACCCGATCTCGACGACGTCTCGGGCAATGTCGCGGGCGAGGCGACGGGTATCAACAATGGCGCATTCGGTGGTGCGCTCGACGCCACGCTCAACCTGCCGATCGTGACCAGTACATTGGCGTTGCGTGCGTCGGGCTGGACCGAGACCATGCCCGGCTGGATCGACGACACCGGTCGCAACACGCGCAACGTCAACCGCACCGCGCGCAGCGGGGCCGCGCAGCGCTGCGGTGGGCGATCGGCGATGGTTGGACTGCGACCATGAGCGGCATCGGCCAGCGGATCGATGCGCGCGACAGCCAATATGCGACCAGCGGGCTATCGCGCGCGACGGCGATCGCCGAGCCGCAGGACAATGATTTCCTGTCCGGGTCGCTCGATATTCACGGCCCGATCGGCAGCCTCGACGCGCAGTCGACCACCTCGATTGTATCGCACGAATTCGGCAGCACCTATGATGCGAGCGTCATGGCCGCTGCGCTCGGCACGACCGCACCGGTCGCCTATGTCGAGGACCGCGCGATCCGGCTGGTGACGCAGGAGGTCCGGCTGAGCGATCCGACCGCACGCCACCCCTGGATCGTCGGCGCGTCGATCCTGCATGCGACCACCCGCCTGAAAGGCCGCTTCGAATCCGACGCCAGCACGGTTATCGCGCGCGACGACAAGGAGGCGGTGTTCGAAGCGGCGATGTTCGCCGAGGGCACGCAACGTCTGTCGTCGACGCTCGACCTGAAGATCGGTCTGCGCGGCTTCGTGACGGTGAACGACATCGAACAGCAAGGTCCCGACGACCAGAGCACCACCAAGCTGGGCGTCACGCCGAGCGGCACACTCAGCTGGCACCGCGACGACGTCGGACTGATCTGGCTACGCTATGCCAGCGCGATCCGTCCCGCCGGTGTCACCCGGGCATCGATCAGCACCGAGCAACGCATCCCCGGCGATGAGTTGCAGAGCATCGAGATGGGGTGGCGCATCCACGGCCTCGACGATCGGCTCAGTCTCAGCGGGGCGATCTTCGGATCGTTCTGGGAGCATCTTCGCAGCGACGTCGTCGGATCTGATGGGTTGTTCGGCACGGTCGATGCGGGGAATGCCACGAACTACGGCGTCGAGTTCGGCGGGCGGTTCGACGCGCGGCCCTACACGATCGACTTCGGCACTACGATCCAGCGCGCGCGACTGACATCACCCGCCGACGATCGCGCGTACGATCGCGCCGGGCAGGACGATCGTCGCCTGCCGGTCGTGCCCGATTATTCCGCGCGGCTGGGGATCACGCGGCGGTTCTCGCTGATCGGGATGCCGGCGAGCGGGTATGTCACAGCGCGGTATATCGGCCAGACGCGGTTGAGCTTCGATCCCCTGCTCGATCGGCCGGCAGGCGATTATGCCACGATCGGCGCGGGCGCGACGCTCGACGACGGACCACGACACTGGTCGGTCGCGATCGACAATCTCCTCGATGGACGCGGCAATAGTTTCGGGTTCGGCAATCCCTTCACGCTGGCAACGACCACGCAGACCGTTCCGATCCGACCGCGGGCGGTCACGCTGAGACTCGCGATCGGGCTTTAGCCACGGCGCCCCCGCGCGATGCATCCCGCGCGGCGACTAAACGATGTCATTGTACGTTACCCGACGCGGGGCTAGCGGCATGCTGCCATGTCGATATCGCCCCCATCGCCCGCCAAGTCCTTGAACTGGTTGCAGCCCTTGCCGGGCCTGCAGAATCCTGCGGCGTGGCGACGTACCGATCACGCGCGTCCAGATCTATGGCCAGCGGTGCAGCGGGACCAACCTCGTCACGCGCGCGATCGAGGCGAACATGCCCGGCGTCGAGATCACCGAGGCGTTCGGGTTCAAGCATTGGTTCGTACCGCCGCAGACGCTGTTCGTGAAGGATACGCTGGTGCTGGTCGTGGCGCGCGATGCGTATGACTGGGCGCGCAGTCTCCACCGCCAGCCCTGGCATGCGCACCCCGAGCTGAAGGCCAAGCCCTTCGACGCGTTCATCCGCAGCGACTGGCACAGCTATTGGGACGATCATTTCGGGCATATCGAGCCCGGCCATCCGATGCATGGCGACGAGATGCTGCACGAACGCGATCCCGAGACCGGCGAACGCTTTGCCAATTGCATTGCCAAGCGGACCGCCAAGCTGCGCCATTGGTCGTCGCTGACCAACCGCGCGCACAACGTCGCGCTGCTCGGCTATGACGCGTTCGCGCGCGATCCGGCGGCATTCGTGAGCGCGTTGGCGGCGGCAGCAGGCTTGGCGCACCATCCACAGTTCGTGCCGATCACCAGCTACAAGGGACAAGGCTACGCGCCCTATGTGCCGACAGCCTATCCCGATCTCGCAGCAGCGGATGCGGCGCATATCGCCGCCTGGCTCGATCCCGAGATCGAGGCGGCGTTCGGCTTGAGCGCCGACTATGCTGATCGACATCAATCGCCTTCGCGCGTGGCTCCGGTACAGCAATCGGCATGAGCCAGCCGATCACGTTCTTCATCCATCACCAGG
The DNA here is from genome assembly GCF_036856015.1 of Sphingomonas sp. LR55. NCBI lineage: Bacteria > Pseudomonadati > Pseudomonadota > Alphaproteobacteria > Sphingomonadales > Sphingomonadaceae > Sphingomonas > Sphingomonas sp. LR55. The sequence goes on along the minus strand of NZ_JASPFO010000001.1, from coordinate 428,704 downwards.
GCCGCGGCCATGCGAACCGCGCGATGGCGATCATCCGCGAACTGCCGCCCGAGCGCATGGTGACGATCCTGACCGCCAAACCGTCGCTGTTCGACGGGTTCGAGCGGCCGATCGCGATCGCGGCGCTGCCCGACATGATCGGCGCGCCCGTGCCGACCCCGGGGCTGTTCGCACAGGCCACGCCCGAGGTGATGCACTGCGTCCCGCTCGGGGTGACGAAGACGCGGGCGACGATGCGGACGATCATCGACCATCTCGACGACGTCGATCCGGCGCTGTTCGTGGTCGACGTCTCCGCAGAGATCGCGTTGCTCGCGCGAGATCGCCAGCGTCCCGGCGATCAGCATCCGGATGCACGGCGACCGGCTCGATCCCGGGCATCTCGGCGCCTATCAGGCGAGTGTCGGCCTGCTCGCGCCGTTCGGCGAAGCGCTCGAGCAAGGCGACACACCAGGCTGGGTGCGCGCGAAGACATGCTACGCGGGCGGCCTTTGCACGACGGTCGATCCGGTCCCGACCAAGGCCGAAGCGCGTGCGAAACTCGGGCTTGATCCGAACCAGGAGATTATCGTCGTACTCACCGGCGGCGGCGGCGCGGGCACGCCCTATGCGCCGCTGACGATGGCGGCGCGGGCGGTGCCGGATGCGCTGTGGCTGGTGCTGGGGCCGGTCCACCGCGAGGGACACGAAACCGATTTCGGCAATCTCGTCGAGCTCGGCTGGGTACCGGGCGTGACCGACCACATCGCCGCGGCGGACGTGGTGATCGCGTCGGCGGGCGACAACACGGTGCACGAGATCGCGCGCGTGGGGCGGCCTTATGTTTGCGCGCCCGAATGGCGGTATTTCGGTGAGCAGACGCGCAAGGCAGAGCGACTTGCGGAACTGGGTGCGGCGGTTGCGCTTCCAGCGTGGCCAGGCGCGCTGGCACCATGGCGCGGGATCCTCGATGCGGCCAAGGCACTCGATCCGGCGGCCCTTGCCGAACTTTACGACGACGACGCGGCGAAGGTCGCGGCGGAGTATCTGGAAGGGCTGGCGGTTTCGCTGTGGGCGACGGGATAAGCACATTCCGGTCCCGCCCCGTCGGGGAGGATCGAAAGTGGGACGCCTTCCAGCCCTTCGCTATATTCGTCATCCCAGCGAAAGCTGGGATCTCATCAAGGGGCTCCCGCCGGCTGTCTCACGAGACTCCCCGGCGTTCCCTGGGGTAATGAAATTGGGGACATGCCGGAAAGCGGAAGAGGCGTAGCGGGAACAGGACAGGCAGAGGCAGCATAGGCTAATGTCGGCAAAGAGAGCATTCACCACCTACACACGTAAAGTCGGGCAGGCACCTGGCCTCAGCTGAACAGCGTCTCCGGTGGCATCTTCGAAGCAATCATTTCCGCCTCGGTCGGCTGGCGCAAGACCGTTATCGTATCCGCATCCCACGCGATCAAACCGTTCTCGGCGAACTGGCCAAGCCAATATTGCATGCACCATCGCCCCCATGTCGCCCGAAACAACCGCGCATTGCGGATGATCGCGTCGAAATGCTGGTAGGCCGGCGTGTGGACGATGTGGTGCTGATGATACGCGCGCGCCTCCAACCCACCACATTGCGACGCCCGCGCGCTCCAGTCGTGCGGCGAAGTCCGTCTCCTCCCCGCCATAGCCGACATAGCGTTCGTCCATCCCCCCGGCTCGCGTCCAGTCCGCGGCGGAAATCCCAAACGACAAGCCCCAGAGTTCGCCATGCGTGGGTGTCGGACGGATCTCGCCGAGAGCGATCGGCGGCTTGTCGGGGTGGCGCTTGCCGATCCGGTCAAGCGCAACGAAATCGATACCGTCCGTGATCGCGCCAGCGGGAAGATACAGAACCTCTCCCAACCGAATGCCGCCAGGCTCGGATCCCGTCTCGACATAGCGTTCGACCAGGGTCGGTGACGGCACGCAATCGACGTCGAGGAAGATAAGTTGCTTGCCTGATGCGGCCGCCGCCGCACGATTGCGTGCCGCGGCAAGCGGCATCGCGTCGCCTGATACGAACACCTCCCGGATCGGAAAGTCGGTCGAGGGTAGATCGATATGCGCCGCTGGCTGCATATAGGCGATCACCAGTTCGTCGGGCTTGCGCCGCGACGCGTTCAACCCGGCAATCAGGTTCGCCAGATGCGCGCGACGCCCGCGGACGAGCGTGAGAACGCTGACGCTCACGAGGCCTGCTTCCGTGCCGCGGTGAGCGACTCCGACTGTTCGGCCGCGGCGCGGAAATACGCCACGCCTTCGATCACCCCGCGCGCATGATGGCCGACCGCGACATAGCCATGCGCGAGGTCGGCGCGCGTGCCGAGGCCATCCGAGTAATTGCCGACGATGATCGCGTGGCGCGACGAGCGCAGCATCTCGATATCGTTGCCGCTGTCGCCCGCGACGATCACCTGACGCGGTTCGAGGCCGAGGCGGCGGCGGACATGCTCGACCGCCGTCCCCTTCGATGCTGCGTGCGGTAGCACGTCGAGATAGCGGCCGTGGCTCTGGATGATCGAGCAGCTATGGCCGTGTTCCGCCAGTAGCGCGCGGACGCGTTCGGCCGCCGCCACGTCGCCGTCAGCGAAATAGCTGAGCTTGAACCGGCGTTGCTCGAGCGGGCTTTGCGGAGTCAGTCCGGCGTGTTGGCCGATCAGCGCGGCAACCGCGTCGCGATCCCATCCAGCGGCGATGATCCCGTCCCATTCGGTGTCACGGTCGTATACCGCACCGCGCACCGTCCGGTAATAGATCTCCGAGCCGACCGACGTAATCAGGATCTCGGGGCGTGGCGCGTCGTGCTGGCCGAGCACCGCCATCGCGCTGTGAAAGCTGCGCCCGGTGGCGATCGCGAACGCAACGTCAGTCTGCGCCGCATGCCACGCTGCGAAATCGCCGACGCCTTGCGCGCAACCGATCAGCGTCCCGTCGATGTCCGAAACCAGCAACAACGCCGGGTCGCGCTCAGCGAGCGGAACCGCGGAGGCGCCGACGACCTCCTCGAGCAGGCCCACGTAAAGCTGTACGTGGCGGTCCCAGTCATACGCCCGGATCGCGACCGACCCCGCCGCTGAATAGCGCGACCAGAGTGCAGGATCGTCGAGGATTTTGAGGATCGCATCGGTAATCGCGGTCGACGAGCGCGGATCCACGAGGATGCCGTTGCCGCACGTCTCGACGATGTCGTTCGGACCACCGCTGTCGGTCGCAACCACCGGCAGCCCGCTGGCCGCCGCTTCGAGCAAGGTGAGCCCGAACGGTTCGTTGAGTGCCGGGTTGACGAAGATGCCGCGTCGGGTCCGTGCATGCGCATACACCGCAGCGATATCGTCGGGGCGGTGGTGCTTGGGATACGCGACCTTGCCGTACAGGTCGTAGCGATCAATCAACTGGAGCAGTTCGGCGATGTTGTCGCGGATCTCGGGCTCGAGCGTCGCGCTGTCGTCGCGCGTGCCAGCCAGGATCACGAGGTTCGCTGCGGCCTGCAAGGCAGGCGACCGGCCATAAGCGTGAACGAGCGCGGCAAGGTTCTTCTTGGTCACCGGTCGCGCGATCGCGAGGATCACCGGTTTGGAAGGGTCGTCGAGGAACCGGTCGATCAACGCGTCGACGCGTGCGTCGGTGCGGCAGTTGGCAAACTGTTTCAGGTCGCTGCCGGGCGCGAATACGCGAATCCGACCGGGATCATAGGCAGCATAATCGGCATACTGGACCTCGGCCTCGTCGCGCGAGGAGGCAATAATCGCGGCGGCACCCGCGATCGCCTCTTCCTCGATCGCGATGCGCCGATCTAGCCCGGCGGTCTCCGCACAGTCGCGGTCGAACGCGGCCAACTTTACGCGACCCAGCGAGTGCGCGGTGAAGACGTAAGGAATGCCGGTGCGCGCCGAAACACGCGCTGCGATCAGCCCTGCATCGGCGTAGTGTGCGTGCATGACGTCGGGTGTGCGGTCGAGCGTGGCGATATGCGCGACGAGGGCCTCGACCAGGCTGTCATGCTCGGTCCACAGGTCTTCCTTGACCAGATACGCATCCGATGCGGTCGGCAGGCGGACGATCCGCGTGGTGCCGTCGATCGTCTCGATCGGTTCGGCATAGCATTCGGCATACGCCATATGACGGAAGGCGCGGGTGACGATTTCCATCCGGTCGATCGCCGGATTTCGACCGCTGGCAGCGACGAGATCGAGCAGATAGCGGATATGCCCGCCGGTATCCGCGGTGAGTCCGTATTCGACGTCGGTTGCGCGTAGACACCCCTGTAACGCGATATGTAGTACGAACACCCTTCCCCGTTCATCTGGAATTCACACAAGGAACCCCCGCGGGGTTGCCGAGTTCCGGGCAGATGAAACGCGAAACCCTTGAATTGACGCAGATTAATACATTCTGTTTGGTACGCCGGTCGCCGTGCGACAACGCATCGTGAGGATTGCTCTACTTACCTGGGCGTATCCCCCTGAAAAGAGCGGACTTACGCGCGCCGCGCGAGATTGCGCAGTCGCTCGCAGAAGCGGGTCATGACGTCACAGTATTTGCGATGGATAGGCGCGAAGACAGCCGCGACGGCAGGGTTTCGGTGTTCGGCTGCGGTTTGCGCGAAGGGTCCTTGCCCGCGCGCCTGCGCAAGATCGCCGGGATCGGGCATCTTGTGGCGCCGTTCGCGTTCCGCCGAGCGGTTGCGCGCGAGCATCGTCGTGCACCGTTCGACATCGTCGAGGCGACCAACTGGTACGCACCCGGTCTGGCGATCGCGCTTACCGGCCCCGCACCTCTGGTGACGCGCAACTCCACCCCGGCGGCAACTTCGGCGGAAACCGTCACGAGCTTGCGGGACCGGTTCGATCGCCGCGCCGCAATGCTGGCGGAACGCATCACCGCGCGCTTCAGCAAGGCTTTGATCTCGAACACGCAGCTTCACGGCGACAAGATCGCAGCTCTGTACGGCGTCGCTGCGCCCGGCGAAGACGCGCGGCACGCGGTTATCGGCCTCAGCCTGCCGCCCGAGATCGTCGCGCGCGGCTCTGCGGCGACCTACCCGCTCGGCGAACCGATCGACCTTCTGTTCGTTGGCCGCGACGAGCATCGCAAAGGGTTCGACGCGCTGATCATGGCACTGCGTATCCTGTCGCGCCGCGCGGATGCCGGGATGCGCGATTTCCGGCTGACGATCGTCGGCGTACGCGCGGAGGACGTCGGTGCGATCCCGGCGTCGGCCCGCGCGGCTGACCTGCCACCACCGCGTCGAGGAGGCCATGCTGCACGATCTGATGGAGGCGGCACACGTGATCGTCGCGCCGTCACGGTACGAGAGCTTCGGGCTGGTGTATCAGGAGGCGATGATGTTCGGCCGCCCCGTCGTCGCCTGTGCGGAGGATCCAAGCGCGCGGCTGTTCATTGGGGAAAGCGGCGCGGGATTGCTGGCGAAGACCTGCACCGGGGACGATCTCGCGACGCAGATCCAGCGGCTGGTCGAAGACCCGGTGTTGCGTGCGCATTATGCCGCTGCGAGCCGCAGGGCCGCAGGGATGTTCACGCGCGACACGCTCGCCGCGCAGACAATCGCGGTCTACCGCACCGCCACGGGATCGAAGGGGGCGAGCAGCAACGCCTCGTCCTCGGGCCTGCCCGCGCCAGTCGACATCGCTTCGTAGATCCGCGTCCGCTCGCGTACCCGCTCGCCATCGAGCCGGTGGTCGAGCGCACCGGCCAGCGCCAGCGAACTTTCGACGAACGGTACGACCGGGCGCTCATGGACGCGTCCGGCAAAGCGGATGTCGCTGCGGTTGAGGCGGTACTGGATGTCCGGGTAGGACGCGGACTGCACGCCGTCGACGAGGTTGCGGCGTGGTAGTCCCAGCGAACGCAGCCCATCGCGATCCGCCGCCGCGACCAGCCAGCCGAGCGCATCGAGCAAGGCAGCGTCGGGGCGTTCGTCGGTGTCGATCTGCAACACCCAGCGGGTCTGCATCATGTCTTGGAGCCGATTGCGCTGGGCAGCAAAATCGCCGTCGAGCGGGCGGTGGGCGACCTCGATCCACGGAAGCCGTGCAGCAAGTTCGCGCGCAGCGTCTGCCGTAGCGTCGAGGAGGACGACGAGCCGGGCAAACGCGCTGCGATAATGTGTTGCGATGTCGACGAGATCGGCGGTGTCGGCGGCACGCGCGATGATGCCGAGGCCAACGGCATGCGGCACGGTCTGCGCAGGGACCGCCTCCGCCTGGGCAGGCCGGTAGTCGTGCGGGAAGCGGACTGCGTTTGGCGCGACGGCGGTCGGTTCGACCTCGAACCCGAACCGCCACGCCGCGTTGCGCAATCCTGCCGGGTCGAGCGCCCAGCGCTCGGCGGGCTCGCGTTCCAGATCGACCACACCGCTTTCGAGCCGGGCGACGATGTCGCGGGCCACTTCGCCGACCTCGCTCACGTCGCGCACCATCAGGCGGCAGTGGCTACACTCGGACCAGTCCTCACGCGGGAGCCAGTCCCAGTTCCCACAGATCGAGCATCGTAATCGCATGGGTCCGGCAACCCGTAGGGCGGGCGAGCGGTTCCGCCGAACTCGATCCTCCCCCATCGGGGGAGGTGGCAGTCCCGAAGGGGCTGACGGAGGGGTATCCGCCCCAAGTTGAGGGGCGGCACCCCTCCGTCTGGCAAGAGCCAGCCACCTCCCCTCAAAGGGGAGGATCTTAGAACGCTCAATACCCCAGCGTATGCGCCAGCATCAGCAGCAGCCAGTACAGCCCGCCCGACAACAGCATCGCCACCGGCAGCGTCATCACCCAGGCCAGCGCCATGTTCATCACCGTGCGCCGCTGCAGCCCGGCGCCATTGGCAACGCTCGCACCCGCAACGCCGGACGACAGGATATGCGTGGTCGACACCGGCATCCCGAAGTTCACCGCCAGCAGGATCGTCGACGCCGCAACCAGCTCGGCCGATGCGCCCATCCCATAGGTCAGATGCGTCTTGCCGATCCGCTCGCCCACCGTCACGACGATCCGCTTCCACCCGACCATCGTGCCCAGGCCCAGCGCCAGCGCGACGGTCACCTTCACCCAGGTCGGGATATAACGCGTGCCCTGCTCAAGCCCGCTATCATAGCTCTTTAGCGTGGTGATCTCCTGCGCGGTAAACCGACCCTGCGCTGCCTTGTCGGCGGCGATCAGCTTGGTCGTGTCGAGCACCAGATACATGTCGTTGCGCAGGTTCGGCGTCGCCGCGGCGGGCACTTTGCCGAGAGAACCATAGCCCGCGATCCGGCTCGACACGTCGTCCGACAACGTTGCCAGCGCGCCATAAACGACCGGGTCGGCGACATGCTTGCTCTTCAGCGCCTGCGTGACCTGCGCGCGCCGCGCCCACGTCGGTCGGTGCGCCATCGGCATGCGCGCGGTAGGCCGCCGACGCCGCCTGCGCGGTCTGGACGAACGCCGGCGTCGCGCTCTCGGGCATCGTCCGGTTAAGCGCATAGGCGGTCGGCGCGCAGCCGATCAGGATGAGCATGATCAGCCCCATCCCCTTCTGCCCGTCGTTGCTGCCATGCGCGAAGCTGACCGCGGTGCACGTGCCGATCAGCAGCGCGCGGATGCCGCGCGGCGGCGGCGTCTGGCCCTCGGGTGCCTCGTACAGCGCCTTGTCGCGGAGAAAGCGCTTCATCACCAGAAGCAGCAAGAGCGCGCCGACGAACCCGACGATCGGGCTGAACGCGAGCGCGGAGAGCACTTTCCAGACCTGCGCCATGTCGACGCCCGACGTCCCGTCCGCGCCGCCGTTCATGAGCTGATTGGCGAGGCCAACGCCGAGAATCGAGCCGATCAGCGCATGGCTCGACGAATTGGGCAGCCCGACCGCCCAGGTCGCGAGGTTCCACACGATCGCCGCGAGCAGCAGCGCGAAGATCATCGCGAACCCGCCGACGCTGCCGACGTTGAGGATCAGGTCGACCGGCAGCAGCGTGACGATAGAATAGGCCACCGCGCCCGACGACAGCATCACGCCGAGGAAGTTGAAGAACCCCGACCAAACGACTGCGAGCGGCGCGGGCATCGAATGCGTGTAGATGACGGTGGCGACCGCGTTCGCGGTATCGTGGAAGCCGTTCACGAACTCGAACCCGAGCGCGATCAGCAGCGCGAGCGCGAGGAACGCGAACGCCCCGCCCGCCAGGCTCTCGCCGACCTGGGCTGTATCGAACGCGATGCTGAACCCGGCATAGGCAAGCCCGCCGATCAAGACGGCCAGGAAGATCCACCGCCCCGCCGGGTGCAGCGAATGATCGAGCTTGGGACCAGTGCGCGGCGCCGATGGAGCGCTCGAATCAGCCATCAGCGTGTCGGGTGCGAATGTGGAGGTAGCCATGGGGGTGCAGTCGGCCCTTACGATGACAATCTTATGACAGATGTAGATCAAGCGACGGCGGGGCCTGATTTGGGACGGATCGGCGCGGGTATATTCCGCAAGGGAGGTCGCTGCATTCGCCTGGCGGAGTAGGCGGTTAGCGCCGTTCAGCTACGGGCCATTCCGCCCGAACCGCGCGGCTGCCTGCTACACATCCCAATCGGCCGGGGTCGACTTTGCGATGGTGCTGCCCGTGCCGCACTCTCGAGCGCGCCCTTCCCGTCATGCGTTCTCATGCTGTACGAAGGCTATCCCGGTCACGCCGGCGCGCTGGACGACCCCGTCGCGCGGGCGGCGCTCAATACCGGGGTGGAACCTGAGCGACGGCGAAGGGTTCGCCAAGAGATCAACAGGGAGAGACGACATGCGGATTGCGACACTGGCACTGCTCGGCGCGGCGACGATGGGCCTGAGCGCCTGCGATAAGAGCGGCATGGACACCGGCACGCCGGTTGCGGGCGGCCAGCGCGCCACCGCCATGCTCCAGACCGCGACCGGCACCGACGTCGGCCGCGCCACCGCCACCGAAGTCGCGGGCGGCCTCCGCTTCACGCTCGACGCCAAGGCGATGCCCCCCGGCACGCACGGCGCGCACATCCACATGGTCGGCCGCTGCGACGCCCCCGACTTCACGACCGCGGGCGGCCACTGGAACCCGACCGGCATGAAGCACGGCAGCATGAACCCACAGGGGCCGCACGAAGGCGATCTGCCCAATTTGATCATCGGCACCGATGGACGCGGCACGATCGGCATCACGATCCCGGGCGCGACGATGGCGGGGTTGATGGACACGGACGGCTCGGCGTTCGTGGTGCATGCAGGTCCGGACGATTTGATGACCGATCCAGCCGGCAACAGCGGCGGACGGATCGCCTGCGGGGTGTTCCAGGCGGGGTAACACCCTTCCCGTTCGTGCCGAGTAGCGACCGAGTAGCTTCGCAGAAGCGTATCGAGGGCGCGTATCGAAGCACAGGTCCCGCGCACCAACCTGTCCTCTCCCCGTTCGCCCTGAGCGAAGTCGAAGGGCCAGCCCCGCGCGCAGGTGCTTCGACTTCGCTCAGCACGAACGGAAAGCCACGCACCTCCAAACCGCGCGATCCTCCCCCGCCAGGGGGAGGTGGCTGGCCCTTGCCAGACGGAGGGGGAGGAAAGGGAAACCTCTGTTGCGTGTCCTCCCCCTCCGTCACCTGCGGCGCCACCTCCCACTGGCGGGGGAGGATCGCAAAGCTCAGACCACCTCCCCCGCCGCCCGCGCCCTTTCCTCCCGCGTAGCCTCGGCGCGCGGCGCCAACCGATACGCCGCAATCGCGCACGCCAACGTAATCGGCGTCACCACCAGCAACGACAGCATCCCGATCGACAGGCTCCCGGTTAGCGTCGACACCCGCCCCGCCATATACGGCCCGAGCGCCAGCCCGATCAGCGTCGTCCCGATAAAGAACGTCGCCGTCGCCGTCCCGCGCATCCGCGGCAACACCATATCCTGCGTCGTCGCCGCCGCCGCCCCCAGCGCGCACGACGCGGTCAACTGCGCCAGGAATATTCCGGTATAGAACGCGGTCGGCGACGACGCGGTGAAGGCGAGCACCAGGAACGGCACCGGCACCACCGCGCCGAAGATCACCACCCAAAGTCGCCCCGCCGGATTGCCGCGCCGCAGCCGATCCGACACCACTCCACCGATCGTCAGCCCCAGAAACCCCGCGGTCGCGCCGAGGCTGCCAATCATGAACCCCGCCGACGACGGCGTCGCACCAAGCTCCCGCAATGCATAGGGCGCCGCCCAGAAACTCGCCGCATAACTCAGGAACGCGTTCAGCCCATACGCCACCACCGTGCACAGGAATGCCGGCGTGCCGACGATCAACGCGAAGGTCGGCGGATCGCGCCGCTTCAGCGCCGACGCCCACGAGAACACCGCATACACGCCGATCCCGATCGCCAACCATTGCGGCCACGGCTCGCCCGCCGCGACCAGCCCCGACACCGCCGCGACCACCACCGCGAGCGCGACGAGGTTATAGCCAAGCGCCCGCGCCCCTCCCATCGCCGCACCGATCAACGTCAGCGGCGGCACGATCGTCACCAGCTCGGCACCGAACGCCCTGAACGGCGCAGGATGCTTCTCCGGCTCGGGCAGGCCCTCGACCAGCCCGCGGATCGGCTCCTTCAACGTCGCGATCCAGACGGCGAGCAACAGCCCCGGCACGCCGACCGCCATGAACGCCGCCTGCCAGCCGACCAGCCCGAGCGGCCCGCCGCCGGGATACGCTTTGTTCCAGCCCTGCACGATCAGCCCGCCGATGAACAACGAACAGCCGCCGCCCACGTACAGCCCGGCGGAATAGATCGACAGCGCGGTCGCGCGCAGCCGCTTCGGGAAATAGTCGGAGATGATTGAATAGGCGGACGGACTGGCCGTCGCCTCGCCGATCCCCACGCCGATCCGTGCCGCTGCGAGGTGCCCGCCGGTCTTCGAAAATCCCGACAGCGCGGTCATCACCGACCACAGCGACAGCCCGATCGTCATCAGTCGCACGCGGTGCCAATTGTCCGCCAGCCGCCCGAGCGGGATGCCGAACAGCGAATAGAACACGCCGAACGCAGTGCCATACAGGAAGCCGAGATCCTGGTCCTTCAACCCCAGGTCGCGCTTGATGTCCTCCGCCAGGATCGAGATGATCTGCCGGTCGACGAAGTTCAGGACGTAGACGAGAAACAGGATCGACAGCACGTACCAGGCGTAGCGCGACGCGCCTTTTTCCGGATCGTCCCCGATGGTTTGCGCACCCGCCATGATCCCTCCTCGATGTTTTTCGAGCTATGGGTATCAGAGGGAATCAGAGAGAAACAGCGGTTTCGATTGGGTCGGGTACGGCAGAGCATCTGCGATCACGCTTTAGTGCGAGCCGATACGCCCCCGCTTCAGCGCGCCCTGTTCGAGCCGCAGGAGCAGTGCCTCGATCGTCGGCGGTGTGGTCGGCTCGGCGGGCGGGCGACCGGGTCGCGCAATCGGGGTCGGCGCGATCATTTCCGGCGTAGGGTCGGGCATGGTTTCGGGCACCGGTTCGGGAGCATCCTCCTCCAACGCAATTTCGACCGGCCGCTCGACCGGCTTGGCCGCGGGCGCAGGCGCGGTCACGAACGTTGCCGGTTCGGCCGAACGCGGCATATCCACCACCGGCGCGACCATCGGCTGCGCAAGCGGCGCTACCGGGCGCACCGGCTCCATCGGCACGGGCAGGATCGCCTTCGGATCGAACGCGGCGAGCGGCAGGTCGAGATCGACCGGTATCGTCCGCTCGTCACGCGCGCCGTTGGCACCGATCCCCAGCTCCATCATCGGCGTGCCCAGATCGGCGGCCGACATGGGCTTACGCGGTGGCGCGTCGGGATGCGCATCGGCGCGGCGCACCACCGGCACGCCGTCTTCGCGCGGCGCACGGCGGACGAGAAACCCGCCCGGCCCGAACAGCAGGAACAGCGACGACCACAGCAACGCGCCGACCAGCAGCCCACTGCCGAGCGCCAGGAGGACGCGCGCGACCATCCCGAGCGGCGGCGCGGCGGCCGGCACCAGTGCGGCCACGCCGGTGGTCCACACCAAAGTCTCCAGCGTGTCGCTCGAGATCACCAGCACGCCGATGGCGGCGAGCAGCCCACCGGCGACCGCGCCGTAAAGCGGCAGCGCGCGGATCAGGGGTTGGCGGCCAAGCGCGATCATCGTTGTTCCCGTGCGGCGGCCGCGATCAGCCGTCCATAAAGAGGATCATAGCGCCGAATGTTTGACGACCAGTTACGTTCATCCTTAACGAACGCGCGCCCCCGCGCCCGCCGCTCGTCCCAACCCGACCGATCCGCGAACATGCCCGCCAGCGCGGTCGCGATCGCCTGCGGATCGTCGGGCGGAAACAGCGTTCCCGTCTCCCCGTCACGGATCAGTTCGCGGTGCCCGCCGACATCCGACGCCGCGACCAGCCGGCCCTGCGCCATCGCCTCGAGCGGCTTCAGCGGCGTGACCAGGTCGGTCAACCGCATCCGTTTGCGGGGATAAGCGAGGATATCGACCAGCCCATAATAGCGCTCGACCTCCTGATGCGGCACGCGCCCAATGAACCGGATCGCATCGGCCACCGGCGACGCCGCCGCCTGCGCGCGCAACGCCGCCTCCATCGGTCCGCCACCGACCATTACAAGCCGCGCCTTCGGCCGCGCCGCGATCAGCGCCGGCATCGCCGCGATCAGGTCGTCGAGCCCCTCGTAATCGTAGAAGCTGCCGATGAACCCGACGACGTCCGCGCCATCGAGCCCCAATTCCGCTCCCAATGCATCGTCGCGCGGCGGCGCCGTCCCGAACAGGTCGAGATCGACGCCATTGGGCGACACCGTGATCTTGTCCGCCGCGATCCCCCGCCCGACCAGATCGTTGCGCAGGCCTTCGCAGATCACCGCCACTGCGTCCGCGCGCCTGACGGCCCAGGTCTCCAGCGCCCGCGTCGCACGGTAGCGCAGCGACGTCGCGGTCCCCGTACCGTTGCCGACTGCCGCATCCTCCCAGAACGCGCGGATCTCGTACACCAAGGGCAGCTTCCGCTTGCGCGCGACGATCAGCGCGGCGAGCGCATCGATCACCGGCGAATGCGCGTGGAGGATGTCGGGCTTGAAGGCATCGACCGCCGCCTCGATCCGCTTTGCGAACGCCGCGATCCCGACGACCTCGCCGACCGGGCCCGGCCTCACCTCTGCCGCGGTGCGGTGAAAGGTCAGTCCGTCGACCGATTCCACCGACGCTGGTGCCACGCCGTGCCGCGGGCCGGTGACGGCTGCGACGGTCCACCCCAGCCCCTCCTGCGCCTTGAGGATCGCCCGGGTGCGGAACGTGTAGCCACTTTGCAGCGGCAGGCCATGATCGAGGATATGAAGGATACGCATCGTCGACGTCGTCTGCCACAGATCGCTTAACGGCGCGTCAACCGACTATGGCTACGCACGAATCTGATGAAGCGCTCAGAGGAAAGGAGGCCGAACCCATGATCGACAATCTCGCGCTCGGCCTCAGCCACGGGCTGATGATGCTCGCCGCGTTCCTCCTGCTCAAGCGCCCCGATCTCGATCGCGAGCCCAGCCCGCACGACGCGCCAGACAAGAAGCGCGCGCCGATAGAGAAACCTCGCCGCGATGCGTGATCTCGCGTTCATCGCCTTTCTGCTCGCGTTCTTCGCGATGGGCTTCAAGCGGCCGTTCCTGCTCGTGCTTGTCTACGTCTATATCGACATCGTATCGCCACAGCGGCTGACCTATCTGCTGCTCAACTCGGTGCCGATCTCGCTGATCGCGGTCGCGCTGGCGGTCGGCGGCTGGATCCTCGCCGACGACAAGCGCGACACGCGGGTCGGCGGCCGGCAGGTGCTGATCGTGCTGCTGCTGCTCTATTGCTGGGGTACGACGATCGCCGCCGATTTCCCCACCGAAGCCAAGGAGAAATGGGACTGGGTGTGGAAGGCGCTCGCCTTCGCCGCCTTCCTCCCCTGACCTTGCGGACGCGCGTCCGGATCGAGGCGTTGTTGCTGTTCATGATCCTCGCCGCGTCGTCGATCATCGTCGTCGGCGGGATCAAAACGATCGCCAGCGGCGGCGGCGGGTACGGTCAGCTGAACCTGATGGTCGACAATAATAGCGGGCTCTACGAGGAGCACGATCAGCGCGGTGGCGATCGCGATCATCCCGATCATCATCTGGTTCATGAGCCACGGGACGATCTTCAAACCCGACTGGCGCGTGAAAAGCTACTGCCTCGCGCTGGTCTTCGCGTGCCTGCTGATCCCGGTCGGCACTTCGACACGCACCGGGCTGCTCTGCATCGGCCTGCTCGCGCTGCTGTCGATCCGCAACGTAAAGCGCAAGGTCGCGTATCTGGCGATGCTCGGCGTGCTGGGGGTGGCGGCGATCCCGTTCCTGCCGTCGACCTTCACCAGCCGGATGAACACCATCAAGACCTATGACGCCGACGAATCCGCCTCGACGCGGCTCGCAGTGTGGCAATGGACGATCGAATACGCGAAGACGCATCCGTTCGGCGGCGGCTTCAACGCGTATCTGGGCAACCGCATCCGCTACGATCTGAAGACCGCACCCGGCACGACCGGACCCGCCTCCGCCGCCCCGGCAACGCCCAAGGTCGAGGTCGACAAGGCCCGCGCCTATCACAGCGCGTATTTCGAGATGCTCGGCGAACAGGGCTATCCCGGCCTTGCTTTGTGGCTCGCGATCAACCTGATCGGCATCGTCCGCATGGAGATCGTGCGCCGCCGCTACCGCGATCCGGACGGCGAGTTCGCCTGGGCCGGACCGCTCGCCGCGGCACTCCAGAGCGGCCACATCGTCTACCTGCTCGGTGCGGCGTTCATCGCGATCGCGTTCCAACCGTTCATCTACATGCTGATCGGCGCCCAGATCGGGCTCGACACGTATCTGTCGCGCAAGCGGAGCGAACAGTCGTTCCGGCCGATGCGCCGCAGTGCCGCGCCATCTCCGGCGTGACGGATCGCGCTCCGGTCCACGAACTCCGCGCGCTGACCGGCGTGCGGGGAATCGCGGCGTGGTTCGTCGTGTTCTACCACATCCGCCTGTCGATCGCGGGTTTGCCGATCGGTCTGCGCGACGTCTTCGCGAAGGGCTATCTCGCGGTCGACTTCTTCTTCCTGTTGTCGGGCTTCGTGATCTGGCTGACCTGGTCCGGCCGTATCCGTACCGGGGGCATGACGAGCATCCCCCGCTTCCTGCAAAAACGCATCGCCCGAATCTGGCCGCTGCATCTGGTAACGCTCGGCGGTGCGGTCGCTTTGGCACTCGTGTTGGGCGCAACCGGCCGCAGCGATCCGCAATTCGTGTTTTCCGAACTGCCGCTGCACATCCTGCTGCTGCAGAACTGGGGCTTCACCCGGCATCTCGCCTGGAACGATCCCGCTTGGTCGATCAGCGCGGAGCTCGGGGCGTATCTGCTGTTCCCGGTGCTGGTGACCGCGGTCAACTGGCGGCGCTTGCCGAGCGTGGCGTTGCTGGCGATCGCGGGCGCGCTGTTTATCGGCCTGCATCTGGCGATGGGCGCCCCGACGCTGGGCATTGACATCCCGCGCTACGGCCTGCTGCGCTGTCTGGTCGAGTTCACCACCGGCAGTATCGTCTGCGCCCTGTGGCTGCGCTGGCGAGACCTGACTTGGGGGCCGGTATATGCCGCACTAGCAGCCGTACTGCTCGCCGCGGCTTGGGTCGCGGGCGCACCGGAGACGCTTGTCGTTCCGGCGATATTCGCCGCCACCCTCCTGCTGCTCGCGCTAACTGCCGGCAAGCGTGGCAATCTGTTCGAATTACGATGGACGCACTATCTCGGCGAGATCAGCTACGCGACCTATCTCAGCCACTTCATCCTGTGGAAAGCGTTCAAGCTCGCCTTCGTCAGCGATGCGACCGCCGTGTCGCCCGCGAAGATCGGTCTGTACCTCTGCCTGGTCCTGCTATCATCGATCGCGCTCTACCACCTGATAGAACGCCCCGCCCAACGCTTGCTCAACAGGCTCCCCTCCCGCTCACGGGAGGGGTTGGGGAGGGGCGGCCATAAAGGTCAGCGCCCATTCCCCTCCCCTAACCCCTAGCGGAAGCGGAACAGTTCAGTCGACCGGTTCGTCGGCCAGTTCCTCTTCCAGCGCCGCAATGATCGCCTTGTTGAACGCGGGGATATCGTCCGGCTTGCGGCTCGTGATCAGATTGCCGTCGACAACAACCTCCTCGTCCACCACGTTAGCGCCCGCATTCTCCAGGTCCGTCCGGATCGACGGGAAGCTCGTCACGCGACGACCGTCGATCACGTCAGCCTCGGCGAGCAACCACGGTGCATGGCAGATCGCGGCGATGATCTTGCCGTCCTCCATGAACTCGGTGATGATCTCGATCGCGCGCTCTTCCTGGCGCATCGTGTCAGGGTTGGCGACGCCGCCCGGCAGCACCAGCGCGTCGTAATCGTCGGTGTCGACCTCGTCGAGCGTCAGGTCGGGCGTCGTCGTCTCGGCCTTGTTGATGTCTCCATTCATGCCCTGGATCGGGTCGGTCTTGATCGACGCGAGCGTAACCGTCGCACCCGCCGCCTCCAGCGCTTTGCGCGGTTCGAACAGTTCGACGGTCTCGAAACCATCGGCAGCGAGCATCAATACGCGAGCTTGGGAAAGATCGGTCATGTCATGTCTCCAGTGAAATCCCGTGCCCCCTCAACCCCGCGCCGCGTGGGTCGTTCCGGAACGATGCGACCTCCCGAACATTTCCAGACGAGAAGGACCCCCGCATTGCCCATCAAGATCGTGTATTCCGACGACTCAAAGCCCGGCATCACCCGCAAGAAGATGCGGAACGGCTGGGGCTATTGGGATGCCAAGGGCGAACGCATCACCGACCGCGATGAGATCGACCGGCTAAACGCGATCGCCTTGCCCCCGCCTATCGCGACGCCTGGTTTTGCCCCAAGCCGAACGGCCATATTCAAGCCGTCGGCTGGGATGAAAAGGGGCGCAAGCAATATCGCTATCACCTCGGTTTCCGCGAAGCGCAGGAGGCTGCCAAATACGAACGCTGCGCCGATTTCGGCCAGGCGCTCCCCAAGATCCGCAAGGCGGTCGAGGCCGACCTCCGCAAACGCTCGCTGACCCGCGAACGCGCGGTCGCCGCGGTCATCCGCCTGCTCGACGGCGGCCATATCCGCATCGGCAATGAGGCATACGCGGAGGCAAACGAAAGCTTCGGCGCCACCACGCTGCGCAAGCGCCACGGCGAAGTGAAGGGCTCGACGCTGAAACTTCAGTACAAGGGCAAGTCCGGCAAGATGCGGACGCTCAAGATCACCGACCGCTCGCTCAGCAGCTTCGTCAAGAAATGCCAGGACCTCGACGAACAGCATCTGTTCGCATGGCTCGACGATACGGGCGTCGCGCATCCTGTCACCTCGACCGACGTTAACTGCTACATCCGCGACGTCACCGGCACCGATTTCACCGCCAAGAACTTCCGCACCTGGGCTGCCAGCGTCGCCGCGTTCGAGGCGCTCGCATCAGCCGAGCGTGACCTCAGCCTGAAGGCGATGCTCGAACCCGTCGTCGCGCGGCTCGGCAACACGCACGCGATCGCGCGAAAGAGTTATGTCCACCCATCGTTGATCGCGCTCGTGAAGACCGGTCAGTCGACCTTCCGCAAGGCACTCCGCCTGCCGCGCGCCAAGCGCCATCTCAGCCGGGAGGAATGCGGCCTGATCGCCTTCCTCGAGGCCGGCACGCCTGCGACCGCCACTATCGCATCCCCACGCGCCAAAGCGGCCTGACGAGTATTTCCATGTCCAATTCCACTGCCGCCAAACAACCGATCTTCGACGCAAGCGACGTCGGCGATCACGCCCAGGGCTTCGTCACCGCCAGCTTCGCCTGGATCCAGGCCTATTGGCTCCAGATCCTGATCGCGTTCGGGATCGGTGCGGTCATCGTCATCGTCCTCCACACCGCGCGCCGCTTCGGCAGCAAGCTCTGCGAACGCCCCCGCGCGCTCAACGGCTGGGGCATCGTCGTCGGCAAGGCGATCGCGCGCACCGGCAACTTCTTCATCGTCATGCTCGCCGCCAAACTGGTGTCGGGCTATTCCGCCGCGCCCGGCGAGGTATCGAAGACGATCGACTTCCTCTTCACCGTTGCCGCGGTGTTCCAGGCCGCCGTCTGGGTGCGCGAGATCATCCTCGGCGCGATCGAGCACCGCACGCAGTCCGAACATTATTCGGGTGAGGCCCTGCTCTCGGCGATGGGCCTGATCCGCCTGCTCGTCACCTTCGTGGTGTTCGCGGTCGCGCTGGTGGTGGTACTCGACAATCTCGGCGTCAACGTCACCGGACTCGTTGCAGGTCTCGGCGTCGGCGGCATCGCGATCGGCCTGGCCGCACAGGGCATCTTTGCCGATCTGTTCGCCGCGCTCGCGATCATCTTCGACCGGCCTTTCCGCCGCGGCGACTCGATCAGCTACGACACGGCCTCGGGCAGCGTCGAGGCGATCGGCCTCAAATCGACCCGCATCCGCGGCATCGACGGCGAGGAACGCGTGATCTCGAACAAGAACCTCCTCAACAAGGAGATCCTCAACAACACGCAGCGCAACCACCGCCGCGCAAAGTTCGTCATCGGCGTTACCTACTCCACGCCCCCGAAGTCTGCTCGCGCATCCCCGCGATGCTGAAGGAAATCGTCGAGGCCAACGACAAGATCTTCACCCGCGCCGGCTTCACCGGCTTCGGCGCGTCGAGCCTCGATTTCGAGGTCCAGTTCGACAGCAAGGGTCCGGATTATGCGAGCTTCTACGACGGCCGCACCGCAGTCGGCATCGCGATCCTGAAGCGCTTCAACGACGAAAAAATCGAGATCGCCTTCCCGACCCAGGTCAACATGATGGCGGCGCCGGATGGCTCGGTGGTCATGCCGTACCCCGAAGGCAGACCGGCGCGCGCCGAAGTTTAGAATGTCGGGTTCGCACCCGCGCCTTAGCAGATACGGGTTTTTCCACTTTTAGGTTGGTCGAGGCTTGCAGGAGGCTTGCCGACGCGTTTAGAGACGCGCTAGCGTTCAGCGCCAACCAGAGAGGAACCCCGTGGCAACGATCACCACCGCCCAGATGCAGGCCCGTATCGGCACGGAAACCGTCTCCGACTGGGTCGAGGTGACGCAGGCCATGATCGATAAGTTCGCCGATGCGACCGGCGACCACCAGTTCATCCACATCGATCCGGTCCGCGCGGCGCAGACCCCGTTCGGCGGGACGATCGCGCACGGCTTCCTGACGCTGTCGCTGATGCCGCTGCTGTCGTCGAAAGTCCCCGACGCGCCGACCATCGAGGGTGCCAAGATGGGCGTCAATTACGGCGGCAACTCCGTCCGCTTTCTCACACCGGTCCGCTCCGGCTCGAAGGTGCGCGGCCGGTTCAAGCTGCTCTCGTTCGACGAAAAGCGCCCCGGCCAGTGGCAGCAGACCAACGCCTTCTCCGTCGAGATCGAAGGCCAGGAAAAGCCCGCCCTGATCGCCGAATGGATCAGCCAGGTCTTCGTCTAAACACCAGCAACCAGACCCCATCAACCAAAGTCGTCATACCAGCGCCCGCTGGTATCTCCCGGTTGGAGCCACAACGCTCACTAACTGGAAGACCCCAGCTTTCGCTGGGGTGACGTGCAAAATCCTTAGGAGCCACTTCATGCGTTCAGCCGTCATCGTCTCCACCGCCCGCACGCCCATCGGCCGCGCCTATCGCGGCGGCTTCAACAACACCCCCGCCCCCACTTTGGCGGCGCATTCGATCAAGGCCGCGGTCGAGCGTGCCGGCATCGATGGCGCCGAAGTCGACGACGTCGTCTTCGGCTGCGCGCTCCAGCAGGGTCATCAGGCCGGCAACATCGCCCGCACGTCGTTGCTGCGCGCCGGGCTCCCCGTCACCGTCTCGGGCATGTCGGTCGACCGTCAGTGCGCGTCGGGCCTGATGGCGATCGCCACCGCCGCCAAGCAGATCATCACCGACAACATGGACATCACGATCGGCGGCGGCGTCGAGAGCATCAGCCTCGTCCAGACCCCGCAGATGCGCGTCGCCCCCGATCCCCAGCTGATCGCGATGCACAAGGACGTCTACATGCCGATGCTGCAGACCGCCGAGGTCGTCGCCAAGCGCTACGGCATCAGCCGCGATGCGATGGACGCCTATGCGCTCCAGTCGCAGCAGCGCACCGCCGCCGCGCAGGCCGCCGGCTATTTCGATGCGGAGATCATCCCCGTCGACGCCAACATGGCCATCGTCGACAAGGCGACCAAGGAAGTCACCTACAGAAACGTGACGATCACCAAGGACGAGGGCAACCGCGCCGACACCACGCTGGAAGGTCTCCAGTCGCTGAAGCCGGTGATGGGCCCCGACTTCACGATCACCGCGGGCAACGCATCGCAGCTGTCGGACGGCTCGTCATCATCGGTACTGATGGAGGAAAAGATCGCCTCGCAGCGCGGTCTCCAGCCGCTCGGCCGCTATGTCGGCATGGCGGTCGGCGGCACCGAGCCCGACGAGATGGGCATCGGCCCCGTGGTGGCGATCCCCAAGCTGCTCAAGCGCTTCGGCCTAAAGATGGACGATATCGGCCTGTGGGAGCTGAACGAGGCGTTCGCGGTGCAGGTGCTATACTGCCGCGACCATCTCGGCATCCCCGACGAGCTGCTCAACGTCAGCGGTGGCGCGATCTCGATCGGTCACCCCTACGGCATGACCGGCGCCCGCGCGACCGGCCACGCGCTGATCGAAGGCAAGCGTCGCGGCGCGAAGTATGTCGTGGTCACGATGTGCGTCGGCGGCGGCATGGGCGCAGCCGGGTTGTTCGAAGTGCTGTGAACTTGAAATCCACGCCGGTGTAGCGCATGTACTATATCGGCGTTGCATACACCGCCTTTCTTGTTTGAGCCTCGGTCGTGTCAGCGGCCGGGGCTCAATACGTTTGGGACTTGGGTGTCAGCCCAAGCCCCTCCCGTGCACCTAGCCTTTGCGTGACACTTCGATGATCTTCACGACTAATGTCGCGAAGGCGAAGAGCATGCCGAGGATCAAGCACAGATCGGCAAGTTGCATACACCTTACCTTTCTTGTTCGGCAGCAAATGCGCTGCCATTGCCATCATGACGCGCCCGAAACGATTATGCCAAGCATCATCGACCCGCGAACCGTCGGTATGATCGCCCAGGCATCGCAACCAACGTCCGCCCCACCCGTTCTCCCAGGCAATCCAAGCCACTAGGAGAATGACGATGGCCGACAAGGATACCCCGCAGGAAGTCGCAGCGAAGTTCATCGACAAGCTGAAG
Source organism: Sphingomonas sp. LR55 (assembly GCF_036856015.1). Taxonomy (NCBI): domain Bacteria; kingdom Pseudomonadati; phylum Pseudomonadota; class Alphaproteobacteria; order Sphingomonadales; family Sphingomonadaceae; genus Sphingomonas; species Sphingomonas sp. LR55. The sequence goes on along the minus strand of NZ_JASPFO010000001.1, from coordinate 407,383 downwards.
GCGAGCCCGTTCGTGATGATCGGCCTGCACGACGGCCAGCATTCGGGGAGCCAGCATTCCGAGCCGATGACCGCACAGATCGACGACGATCAGCCCAACACGCTGTTCTTCTTCGCCGGCCGCGACAACCGTATCGCCAAGGGCGGCGCGGCGATGGCGCAGTTCGTCGGCAAGGGTCATGATTTCTTCGCGTGCATGTCGGGCGACGTCTCGACGTCGAACGACCGCACGCAGATCGACAAGCTCTGGAACAACCAGGTCGAAGCATGGTTTCCGGGTGGCAAGGAAGACCCGAACCTGACGCTGTTGCGCTTTGACATCGACAGCGCCGAGCTGTGGGAAACCGACATCTCGATCGGCGGGCGTCTTAAGATGCTGTTCGGCGGTACGATCCAGTCGGACGAGTCGAGCAGCCACGCGGTGGTGAACTCGATCGCATAAGACCGGCGGGGAGGGGGCATGAAACTACCGCCCCCTTCCCCTCCGTCATCCCAGCGAAAGCTGGGATCTCCCAGTTCGAGCGTTGACGTCAACCAGGAGGGAGACCCCAGCTTTCGCTGGGGTGACGGACTATTGAAGCGAACTAAAAGCCTTATCCGTTCGCGGTGATGAACTCTTCAACCACCGGCGCGATCTTATCCCGCCAACGCGATCCATTGAAGATCCCGTAATGACCAGCACCCTCCGCCATCAGATAGCGCTTCTTCTCGTCAGGTAGCGCGGTCGCCAGCGTCAGCGCAGCCTTCGTCTGCCCCAACCCCGAAATATCATCACGCTCCCCCTCGACCGCGAGCAGCCCGATGTCGGTAATCGCCGCCGGATCGACCAGCCGCCCGCGATGCGTCATGATCCCGCGCGGCAGTGCGTGGTTCTGGAACACGACGTCGATCGTCTGGAGATAGAATTCCGCAGTCATGTCGCAGACCGAGCGGTATTCCTCGTAGAAATCCTGGCTCTGCGACGCGCTCGCGCCGTCGCCCTGGACGAGATGCTTATACATCTCCCAATGCGAGACCATGTGGTTGCCAAGGTTCATCGACATGAACCCGGCAAGTTGCAGGAACCCTGGGTACACCTTCCGCCCCGCACCCGGATAATTGCCCGGCACCGTCGCAATCACGTTCTGCTCGAACCACGCATGCGGCCGCTCGGTCGCCAGCGTGTTGACCGCAGTCGGCGCCTCGCGCGTATCCACCGGACCACCCATCATCGTCAGCGTCTTCGGTCGACACGGATTCTCGTCCGCGCTCATAAGAGCCGCGGCGGCGTAGCACGGCACTGAAGGCTGGCAGACCGCGAGCATGTGCGTACCGCCCTGCCCTTCGTTCGAGCCGATCTGCTCGAGGAACGCGATCAGATAATCGATATAGTCGTCGAGATCGAACCGCCCCGCCGACACCGGCACGCTGCGCGCATCACGCCAGTCGGTGATGTAGACGTCCGCGAACGGCAGCATCCGCTCGACCGTGCCGCGCAGCAACGTCGCGTAATGCCCCGACATCGGTGCCACGATCAGCAGCTTCGGACCGCCCTCGACATCCTCCCGCACGAAGCGCTTCAGCTGGCCGAAATCCTTCCGCAGCACGATCTCCTCGCGGACCGCGACCTCGCGGCCGTCGATCGTCGTCGAGTCGAGCCCGAAGGCAGGTTTTCCGCGAGTCGCATTCGCGTGTGCGAACACCTCCAACGCCGATCCGATGACCGCACCGCCGCCCAAATAGGAGAACGGGTTTGCCGGATGACTGAGCATTTCCGCACCGAAACTCGCCATTTTGCTGGCGCCCGACAACATCGATCGTTGGAATTCGTAAGCATCGTAGAGCATGCGGTATCCTTTGCCCTAATATGGGCTGCCGAAGTGGTAACGCAAATCCGCTGCGGCGCAATGCGGCATTCCAAGGACGACCCCGGCGGATCTCACGCACGATCGCCCGGTTGTCGTTGAGCGCCACCCCCGCCACTGCTAGGTCCCGCGCATGGCCAAGTCGATACCCGAAGAAAAGACGTCCCGCCGGATGGGCGATCTCGCGATGGTGTGGCGTCACGCCGCGAACTATCCGCGCCAGATCGCCTTCGCCGGTCTCGCATTGCTGACGACGTCTGCGGCGACGATCGGCATCCCGTACGGGTTCAAGCGCGTGATCGATCGCGGCTTTGGTCCCGGCGAGGGCGGATCGGTCGCCAACTCGTTCCATTATCTGCTGATGATCGTCGTCGTGCTCGCACTCGCGACCGCGGTGCGCTTCTATTACGTCTCGTGGCTCGGCGAGCGCGTCGTCGCGGATATCCGCACCAATGTGCAACGCCACCTGCTTCGCCTGACACCGCGCTTCTTCGAGGAGAACCGCCCGTCCGAGATCGCCTCGCGCCTCACCTCGGACACCGCGCTGATCGAGCAGGTCGTCGGTAGCACGGTGTCGATCGCGCTGCGCAACACCTTCACCGGCATCGGCGGGCTGATCTACCTGTTCGCGATCTCGCCGAAGCTCGCAGGCATGCTGATGATCGGCATCCCGCTGATCATCCTGCCGATCGCGCTGCTCGGCAAACGCGTGCGCAACTACTCGCGCACCTCGCAGGACCGCGTCGCCGATGTCGGTTCGATCGCTACGGAAACGCTCGGCGCGATGAAGGTCGTGCAGGCGTTCGGCCAGGAAGACCGCGAGGCGATCCGCTTCTCCGACGCGGTCAGCGCGACCTTCGCTGCCGCCCGCGCGGATCATGCTCCGTGCGGTGATGACCGCGATCGTAATCGGCCTCGTGTTCGGTTCGATCACATTGGTCCTGTGGGAAGGCGCGATCGACGTCGCCGCGGGCCGCATCAGCGGCGGCGCAATCGCCGCGTTCGTGCTGACGGGCGGGATCGTCGCAGGCGCATTCGGCGCGCTGACCGAAGTCTATGGCGACCTGTTGCGCGGCGCCGGTGCGGCCGGACGCCTGTCCGAGTTGCTTCGCGAAAAGCCCGAGATCGCCGCGCCCACCAACCCGCTCGCCCTGCCCCAGCCGCCGCGGGGCGCGCTCGCGTTCGAGAATGTTCAGTTCCACTACCCAACGCGCCGCGACGTCGCCGCACTCAACGGCTTCTCGCTCGACGTGAAGCCCGGCGAGACGGTCGCCGTCGTCGGCCCCTCGGGCGCGGGCAAGACCACCTTGTTCCAGCTGGTCCAGCGCTTCTACGATCCCGACGCCGGGCGTGTGACGCTCGACGGCATCGATCTGCGCGACGCCGACCCGGCGGAGGTCCGCGCTCGGATCGCCATGGTGCCGCAGGAGACGATCATCTTCGGCGCGTCAGCCCGTGACAATCTCCGCTACGGCGACTGGTCCGCGACCGACGACCAGCTTTGGGCCGCCGCCGAAGCCGCCAACGCCGCCGAATTCCTGCGCAAACTGCCCGACGGACTCGACACGTTCCTCGGCGAAGGCGGCGCACGGCTGTCGGGCGGCCAGCGCCAGCGCGTGACGATCGCCCGCGCGCTGCTCCGCGATGCACCGATCCTGCTGCTCGACGAGGCCACGAGTGCGCTCGACGCCGAGAGCGAGCGGCTAGTCCAGGAGGCGCTCGAGCGACTGATGGCAAACCGCACCACGCTGGTCATCGCGCACCGCCTCGCCACCGTGCGCGCGGCGGAACGGATCATCGTGATGAACGACGGGCAGATCGTCGAGGAAGGCTCGCACGGGTCGCTGATGACCAACAGCGGGCTGTATGCCCGGCTGGCGAGTTTGCAGTTCAACGAGGCGGCGTAGAACCGATCGCCGGCAGGCCGTTTTAGGTCGCGATAGTCCCCAAGCTCTCCGTCTCCCCGGACTGGGTAGGTAATCTTACCTGACCGACAATCACCTCCCTGGCGGAGGCCGGGGTCCAGTTGGGAAACGTCGATGACGACGGCTACGCTCCGTTACCGCGACCTCACCAACTGGGCCCCGGCCTCCGCCGGGGAGGTGCACGCGTTTAAAAAGAAGCGGCGTCCTAGCCCTTCTTGGCCTTGGCCTTCTTCGGTTTCGGCACAGGCAATTCCGCGGTCGATATACGGACGAGGTCTGCTAGCCACTCTGCATCGTCCCAGCGATCAGCATCGACCAGCAAACACGGTTTCGCGCCCGGATACGGCGCACCCTCGTCGATCGCCCCCGCAAACGCGCGGCCTCCTAGGGTCGGCTTCACGAACAGCTGGTCGTCGCAGATCAGGCCGACCATTTTGCCATCGCAATATAGCCCATATTCGCCGAACATCGGCTTTGCGGAGACCTCCCCCGCCGCGGCGAGCTGGTCGACGATGAACGCGACGGTTTTTCGATCGGATGCCATCTGCCGATGCTGGCAGATCGGCGCGCCGATGGCGAGCTACTCCGACGATGGTGTATAGCTTGCGACGCCGCGTCCACGCGCGCAAACTCGGCGAAACAGGAGATGGACATGCGCGACTTCGACATCATCGTGTACGGCGCTACCGGGTTCACCGGGCGGCTGGTTGCCGAATATCTCGTCCAGACCTACCCGACCGGCGTCCGCTGGGCGATGGCAGGCCGCTCTCTGGCGAAGCTCCAGCAAGTCCGCGACCTGATCGGTGCGCCCGCCGATACAGCGCTCATCACCGCCGACTCGGACGATTCCGCCAGCCTTCGCGCGATGGCGGAGCGCGGCACTGTCGTCATCTCGACGGTCGGCCCGTACCAGCTTTACGGCTCCGACCTCGTCGCCGCCTGCGCCGCGACCGGCACCGGCTATGTTGACCTCTGCGGTGAACCCGCCTGGATGCGCCACATGATCGACGCGCATGAGGACGAAGCCACGCGAACCGGCGCGCGGATCGTGTTCTCGTGCGGGTTCGACAGCATCCCGTTCGATCTCGGCGTGCTGACGTTGCAGGACGCCGCGAAGGCGAAATACGGCATCCCCGCACCCCGTGTGAAAGGTCGCGTGCGGAAAATGCAGGGGACGTTCTCGGGCGGCACCGCGGCGAGCCTAAAGGCGACGCTCGCCGCCGCCGCGCGATCCCGGCATCGTCAAGTTGCTCACGAGCCCGTTCGCGCTCACCCCCGGCTTCAGCGGCCCGCACCAGCCAACCGGGCTGATCCCCGAATACGACACGACCATTTCTGCGTGGGTAGCACCCTTCGTGATGGCGCCGATCAACACCAAGAACGTCCACCGCACCAACTTCCTGCTCGGCGAGGCGTATGGCGCGGACTTCGTCTATGACGAGATGATGGTCGCGGGACTGGGCGATCTCGGCAAGGTCGCGGCGGAGGCGATCGCGAAGTTCAATCCGTTCTCAAGCGACAAGGGGCCCAAGCCCGGCGAGGGACCGTCGAAGGAGGAGCGCGACGCGGGGCACTATGACCTGTTGTTCGTGGGCATCATGCCCGACGGTGAGCGGATCGACGCGGTCGTCACGGGCGATCGCGATCCGGGGTATGGCTCGACCAGCAAGATGATCGCGGAGGCGGCGTTGTGCCTCGTGCAGGACGTGCAGGGCGATGGCTGCATCTGGACGCCGGGCGCGTTGATGGGGGCAAAACTGCGCGATCGGCTGATAGCGAAGGCGGGGCTGAGCTTTACTGTCGGATGATGTGAAGCGGGCCCCAATCTCGCAACAGCGACCCTTTTGTTCTCCCGCGAAGGCGGGAGCCCAGTCTGGATCCCCGCCTTCGCGGGGAAACAGTCTTTGGTTCGCCGTCAAAGACTGGCGATGTCTCTATGAGCCTATCCGGCTAAACCAAAGGCAGCCTCGCCTCATTCCGCCAGTGCGAACACCGTCGCGGCAGCGGCTGCGCTGGCAACGACTCCCGACGTCGCAGCAATCGCCGCGGCCCGCCGGCGCACCGCGCCGCGAAACGCGCCGAGCCTGCCGGCGTCGAGATGATAGCGCCCCGCGCCGTCGTCGACGATCGCGCCATAGCCGCACAATCGCCGAAACGTCCCGGCGTCTTTAGCCTCATAGGCGATCGCACGGTCCGCCACGGTCGCCTTCGCCGCGACGAAATCGTTGACGATCCGCCGCCGCGATCGGCCTAGACCCAATCCGAACATGCCAGTCTCCCCCGCATGGGTGTCGCATACCGCGAGGGGTTTGCGCAAATCCTAACGCCGCTTGCCCTGATGGCGGATGTTCGCCGGGCGCCCGCGCCGCTTGATCTCACGCACCGGCTTCCGCCCGCCGCGCATGGGGGAGCAGCCCCTTCCCCTCGGGCATCTCGAAGCGCAGCGCGCCCGACACCGGGTTCGCCTCCGCCAACCGCAGTTCCAGCGTCTGGCCCTGCGCGAAGACGTCGCCGCTATGTTCGCCGGTCAGCGTCCGCGCACCCTCGTCGAAGCGGAAATACTCGCCGCCCAGATCACGCACCGGCATCAGGCCATCGCCGCCAATCCCCTCGACCGTCGCGAAGAATCCGAAATTGGTCACGCCGGTGATCCGTACGTCCATCACCTGGCCGACACGCTCCGACAGGAACGCCGCGACATAGCGATCGGTGGTGTCGCGCTCGGCCTCCATCGCACGGCGTTCGAGCCGGCTGATGATCTCGCCGACCGACTCCATGTTCGCCGCATCGTCCGCAGGCAACCCGCCCTCGCCGAGGCCGTATGCCGAGACCAGCGAGCGGTGGACGAGCAGATCGGCATACCGCCGGATCGGCGAGGTGAAGTGCGCGTAACTGCCGAGGCTGAGCCCGAAATGCCCGTGATTGCCGGGCGCGTAATAGGCCTGGGTCTGCGTACGGAGGATCTGCTCCATGACCTGAGGCCGGAAGTCCGCATCGCCGATCCGCTCGATGATATGGTTGAACGTTGCTGGCCGCACGACCTGCCCGAGCGCGAACGGCACGTCGAACGTCTCGAGATATTCCTTCAGCGCCGCCAACTTCTCGCGGCTCGGCGGCTCGTGGATGCGGTACATCACCGGCGCCTTCTTCGCCTCCAGCGCCTTGGCGGCGGCGACGTTGGCAGCGATCATGTAATCCTCGATCAACCGGTGCGCATCGAGCCGTTCACGCGGCGACACCGACATGATCCGCCCCTGCTCGTCGAGCACCACGCGCCGTTCGGGAAGATCGAGATCGAGCGGTGCGCGGGCGTCACGCGCCTTCGCGAGCGCATGCCAACAGGCCCAGAGTGGGACGAGCGATGCAGCCACGCGCTCGTCATCTACCCGGCCGTCATCCCAGCGAACGCTGGGATCTCGTGCCGCGAGGGCGTCCTCTGTGGAGGGAGACCCCAGCTTTCGCTGGGGTGACGGGCTGGGGCTATCGGACAAGATGCTGGGGCTGTCGGACGAGATAGAACCGTCGGACAGGGGGGCATCGTTCGATGCCATCCCGTCGATAATCGCCTGCGCCTCTTCATACGCCAGGTTCGCCGCGATCCGCACCACCGCGCGCGTAAAGCGCCACGACTTGAGCGAACCATCCTTGCCGATCCGCAAATGGCACGCGAGCGCCGCACGATCCGCGCCTTCCTTCAGCGAACACACTTCCGCCGACAGGATCTCGGGCAGCATCGGCACCACGCGATCGGGGAAATACACCGAGTTCCCACGCCGCCGCGCCTCGCGGTCGACCTCCGACTTAGGCCGCACATAGAAGCTGACATCGGCGATCGCGACGATCGCCTTCCACCCGCCAACGTTCGCAGGATCGTCGTCCGCCTCCGCCCACACCGCATCGTCGTGATCGCGCGCATCCTCGGGATCGATCGCGACGATCGGCAGGTCGCGCAAATCCTCGCGGCCCTCCCCCAATGGCAGTTTCGACACGCGCTCCGCCTCGTCGAGCGCCTCCTGCGAGAACACGTCCGGAATGCCAAGCTTATGGATCGCAATCAGCGAGAAGCTGCGCGCGGCAAACGGATCGCCCAGCTTCGACACAACGCGCGCCGCGATCTTCGGCGGCTTGCCCGCAAGTTCCGCCAGCACCAGATCGCCCGGTGCAGCGCCCCCGCATCCGCCACCGCAAACTCCCGCCGCTCGCGCTTGTCGACGCCGGTCAGCCACAGCCGCCCGGCCTCCTCGCGCAACACGCCCAGCACCTGCTCCGAGGCGGGCGCGAGCACCTTCATCGGATGCGCGATCCAGCCGTTTCCAGCTTCCTCGGTCCGCGCAAGGATGCGCTCGCCGACGCCCAACGCACCGCGTTTCCGCTCGCGCACCCGCAGCCGCGGCGGTGGGACTCCTCCGCTTCCCAGCGCTCGGGCACCGCCCAGACGTTACCGCCGTCGTCGACATCCGCGATCCGCAGCACCGTTACCTTGGGAATCCCGCCCATCTTGTGGAACGCGCGACCGGGGGCGCTGTCGATCAGCCCTTCGTCGGCCATGTCCTTGAGCAGCGCTTTCAGCCCGATCTTGTCCTGCGCGCTGAGCCCGAAGCCCTTGGCGATCTCGCGTTTGCCCGCGGGCACGTCGGAAGTGGCGATGAAGTCGAGGATCTGCTCGCGCGTCGGAAGACCGGCTTTTGGTTTGTACATGAGACAGAGATAGTCGGTAGGCCCAGCATTACCAAACGGCTAAAGCTCTGCACATGACGCAAAGTTACGACATTCTCATCGTCGGCGGTGGCATCAACGGTGCCGCGATCGCCCGCGAGGCGGCGCTCAACGGGCTCGCCGTCCTGCTCGTCGAAAAGGGCGACCTCGCAGGTGCGACCTCGTCCGCATCGACCAAGCTGATCCACGGCGGCCTGCGCTATCTCGAATATTACGACTTCAAGCTGGTCGCCGAAGCGTTGCGCGAACGCGAACGCCTGGTGAAGGCCGCGCCGCACATCATCCGCCCGATGCGCTTCGTCCTGCCGCACGAGAACGCGGTACGCCCCTGGTGGATGGTCCGGCTAGGCCTGTACCTCTACGATTGGCTCGGCGGCCGGATGACGCTGAAGCGGTCCCGCGGCCTGCGCAAGAGCGACACCGCCTATACCGCCCCGCTCAAGAACGGCGCACGTGGCTTCGTCTATTCCGATGCGTTCGTCGACGATTCCCGCCTCACCGTGCTGAATGCGATCGATGCGCAGGACAATGGTGCCGAAATCGCAGTCCGCACCGAACTCGTCACCGCCCGCCGCGATGGCGCATTGTGGCGCGCAACGCTGTCCGACGGACGCGACGTCACCGCGCGCGCGCTCGTCAATGCCGCCGGCCCGTGGGTCGCAGAACTGCTCGGTCGCCTCGGCATCAACGCCAGCGCCGGCGTCCGACTGGTCAAGGGCAGCCACATCGTCGTGCCCAAGCTCTACGAGGGCGACCACGCCTATATCCTGCAACTGGCCGACCGCCGCATCGTCTTCGCGATCCCCTATCAGGGCCAGACCGAGATCGGCACCACCGACATCCCCGTCGACCGCCCCGAAGACGCGGTGATCGATGCGGGCGAGATCGCGTATCTGTGCGACGCCGCGAATCAGCATTTCACGCGCCAGATCACACCCGCCGACGTCACCTCGACCTGGTCCGGCGTCCGCCCGCTCTACGACGACGGCGCCAGCGAGGCGAAGGCGGTGACGCGCGACTATGTCCTCGAACTCGACACGCTTGGGGATGCCGGCGGCGCTCCCTTGCTGTCGGTGTTCGGCGGCAAGATCACGACGGCACGCCATCTCGCCGAGGAAGCGCTCGATAAGATCGCCCCCGCGCTCGGTGAGACCGTCCACCCGATGACCCGCACCCGTGCCTTTCCCGGCGGCACGATCCCTCCGTTTGCCACCTATCTCGCGCAGGTCCGCGCGCGCTGGCCGTTCCTCGGCGATGCGCGCAGCGAACGGCTGGCGCATGCTTACGGCGCATTGCTCGACGAGATGCTTGCGGGGGTGAACGACGCAGCGGGTCTCGGCGCAGACCTTGGCGGTGGCCTGACGGAGATCGAAGCGCGCTGGATGCACGACCGGGAATGGGCAAGGATACCCGAAGATGCAATAATGCGTCGCAGCAAGATCGGGCTTGGCCTGAACGCGGAACAAACCGCCGCGTTCGAGGCATGGTGGACCGACGCTTACCCCGCGTAAATCTTACACCTTGCTTGTTGCGGCATTCGGCATATCCTCTTTTCGATCAAGAGAGGAAAACCCTGATGGCAACGTACCCGGACCTCCAAACCGATCCCGAAGACAAGAATCTCGTGATCCTGCAAAGCCTGATCTGCTTGCTTCGCGAGAAGAACGTGTTGTCGCGCGCCGACATCGAAGAGCTCTGTGACACGGTCAAGCGACGCGCGAACGACCATGCCAGCGATCCGCTCCCCTGCCAGATAAGCGGTGCCAAAGCCGCCGCCACCGAAGTGGCGCAGATCGGCGACTATATCGGCCGCAAATATGGCGGAAAGCACCGTCGCTCGATCTGAGTGCGGGTCGGGAGCGGCACGGCTTTGTGGTGCGCAGCGGATCGCGGATTATAGCCATCGCGCGACCGTGTGCGGAAGGCGACCCAACACGATTCCGTCGAGGTCGGTTCGGGCGTCTCGCTAGATGCGCACCTGCCGCCGACAAACTTGGGCGCGTTAGCGAGGTACGACGCTTAGGATCTACAGGGTCGGCTTTGGGACATAGCCGTACCCGCAACCGTTCCCCGCGAGCGCCAACGAGAAGTCTGACCGGCGCCCCGAACAGGCGATTGCAGGGCGACGCCCCCCGATCGTGCCGCGCGATCAGCTTGCGACGAAGCAGGTTTCGCCAGCGACACGCAACCGGCCGCAGATGTCCGCCGCCTGGTTCGCGCTGCCCGCATTGACGCGCAGACGGTACAGCGTGCGACCGCCCGTCGCGACCGGCTGGACCGACTTGCCCAACGCGCCGATATAGGCGAACCGCTTGGAGAAGGTCGTCCAGGCCGCGTTGGCGACCGCCTCGCTCGGATACGCGCCCAGCTGGACCAGCGAACCACCGGAGGCCGTTCCGGCACCGTTCGGCTTCGACGGCGCCAAGGGGGTTGCGGCGACCAGGCGGCCGCCCGATGCGGGCACCTGCGCGACCGCGTTGCGACCAGCCACGTCGGACGTCTTGGTCGCGACTGCCCGCTTGCCGTCGACAGGCGCTTCCGGCACGCCGCGCAGGTCGATCGCGCCGTTGCCCGATTTGCCCGCGCTGGTCGCGATTGCCGAGTCGCCCTCGCCCTTGACCTTCAGGCCGCCGGCGTCGTCGGGCTTGACCTTGTAGTCGCCCTCCTGCGCCGCGATCATCTGGCCATCGCCCGTGGGTGCGCGCTGTTGCAGCTTGTAGATGCCGAAGATGATCGCCGCGAGCACCGCCAGGCCAAGCACGACCAGCGCGATAACGCGACCGATTCCGACCGTATCCTGCTCGTCCGGCTCGACGGTTTCGAGCCAGGGGAGCCGGTCTTCCTCGCGCAGATCCATGTCTTCGGCCATCACTTCATCTCCGAAACCGCTTCGACACCCATGATGGCGAGGCCGTTATGAATAATCTGCCCTATAGCGGACGCCAAGAAAAGCCGTGCCGCAGTCGCCTGTGGATCCTCGATCACGAGGAAACGGCGATCGGGACGATCGTTGCCGACGTTCCACAGCGCATGAAACGCAGCGGCCAAGTCATAGAGATAGAACGCGATTCTATGCGGTTCGCGCGCGGTTGAGGCGATCTCGACAAGCCGCGGGAACTGCGCCGCGAGCTGCACGAGTGCCAGTTCGTCCGTATCAAGCCGGGACAAATCCGCAGAAATAGGCGTAATTCCCGCCTCTTCCGCGCGCCGATGCAGCGATGCGATGCGCGCATGCGCGTACTGGACGTAGAAAACCGGATTGTCCTTCGACGCCTCGACGACCTTGGCGAAGTCGAAATCCATCTGCGCATCGGACCGCCTTGTCAGCATCGTAAAGCGGACGACGTCCTTGCCGACCTCGCGCACGACGTCGGCCAACGTGACGAAATTGCCCGAGCGCTTCGACATCTTGACCGGCTCGCCGTTGCGCAACAGCCGGACCATCTGGACCAGCTTCACGTCGAACCGCGTCTTGCCGCCGGTCAGCGCCGCTACGCCAGCCACGATCCGCTTGACCGTGCCGCCATGATCCGCGCCCCAGATGTCGATCAGCTGATCGGCGCTCTGGCTCTTCTGGAAATGATAGGCGAGATCGGCACCGAAATAGGTCCACGACCCGTTCGACTTCTTGATCGGGCGATCCTGATCGTCGCCGAACTGCGACGAGCGGAACAGCGGCAGCTCGACCGGCTCCCAATCGTCGGGCGTCTCACCCTTCGGCGCTTCGAGCACGCCGTCATAGACGAGATCGCGCGACCGCAGTTCGGCCTCGGCCGCCTCAGGCTTCTTTGCAGCCTGCAGTTCGGCCTCGGACGCAAACACCTCATGCTCGATCCCAAGCAGCGCCAGATCGGCACGGATCATCACCATCATCGCGGCAACCGCCTGCGTGCGAAAGACGACCAGCCATTCGCTCTCGGGCGCGCCGACGTAGCGGTCGCCGAACTCCTTCGCGAGCGACTGCCCGACGGGGACGAGATAGTCGCCGGGGTACAGGCCCTCGGGGATCTCGACGGTCTCGCCGAGCGCCTCGCGGTACCGCAGGTGGACCGAACGCGCGAGCACGTCGACCTGGCCGCCGGCATCGTTGACATAGTATTCGCGGATCACCTTGTGGCCGGCGAACTCCAGCAGGCTGGCAAGCGCATCGCCGACCACCGCGCCGCGACAATGGCCCATGTGCATCGGGCCGGTCGGGTTGGCCGAGACATACTCGATGTTGACGGTGATCCCGTCGCCCTGCTTCGACCGGCCATAGTCGGCACCAGCCGCGGGGATCGCGGCCAATTCGGCGCGCCAGGCGTCATCGGTCAGCTTCATGTTGATGAAGCCGGGGCCCGCCACGCTCGCAGAGGCGACGTCCTCGAGCTTCGACAGTTCGGCGACCAGCGCATCGGCGAGAACGCGCGGATTGGTCTTGGCAGGCTTGGCGAGCACCATCGCGGCATTGGTCGCGAGATCGCCGTGGCTGGTGTCGCGCGGCGGTTCGACCGTGACGTTCTTGCGATCGAGACCGGCCGGCAGCGTCCCCGCCGCGGTCAGCGTGTCGAGCGCCGCATCGATATGCGCGGCGAAACGGGTGTAGAGCGTCATGGCAGTCCCGGTACGTCAAGGAAGCGCGCGCTCTAGACCATCGCGGCGCGGCGCTCAATTTTAATCCCGTTACCGGGTGGCCGTCCGCGCCGCCCAGCGCAATCTGCCACATGGGCAAGCGATAACGGTTCCCCCGCGGACGCGGGGGCCCAGCTAAACCACATCCTCCGCCCGAGATCCTGGCCCCCGCGTCCGCGAGGGAACAGAAGGCCGGGATAGATCTCGCGCTCAGCCCGCCACGCCCCGTCATGCTGACAGCAGCCGGGACCCAAGGTTACAGAGGGCAGCGATTGGTACCCTGGGTCCTGGCTTTCGTCAGGATAACGGGTTTGGGTGCGGGTTGGTGTTGGACAGCGTCAACAAGGACGGGCGCGGTGACGAAGGACATGGGCGAGCGGTACTACTGCCGAGAATGATGCCTCGCTGTTCACCGTCATCCGTACTCACCGTTACCCCTCCTCCCGATCGCCCCCCTACCCATCGTCATCCTGACGAAAGTCAGGATCCAGGGTTACTGGGGGCAACGCTTGGTACTCTGGGTCCTGACTTTCGTCAGGATGACGGATGTGGTTGGGGTTACCGCGGTCAGCGGACAACAATGCCTTCAGGTGCACGACTCGCTGGCACATCTACAGACCGCCTTCCCTCAAACCCGAACCAGCCCCTCAATCGCCGCAGTCCTCGCGCTCGCAGGGAACAATGCCGCCATCGCCCGCGCTGGCTCAACGCCAAAATGTGACGATACCGCGCCACCAATGAACGCATCCAGCTGCATCGTCGGCTTCAGGTCGCGTGCCTCGTAGAGCGCGGCGGGGGCGAGGCCAGGCCAGTCGGATACTACGCGGCCCCCTTCACGCCGCCGCCGAACAACATCGCGGACGTGCCGGTTCCGTGGTCGGTCCCCCCGGTGCCGTTGACCGCCACCGTGCGTCCGAACTCGGTTGCGACCAGGACCATGGTGTCTGCCCATAATGGCCCGAGCCCCGCCTGAAGCGACGCGACCATCGCGTCGAGCCCCTTCAATTGCGCGGTCAGTCGGCCGCGCTGGCCGGTGTGCGTATCCCAGCCGCCCGTCTCGATCATCGCGATCCGTGCGCCGGTGTCGGGCTTGAGCAACCGCGAGGCGAGCGCACCCGTCGCCGCCGCATTGCGCCCGCCGTCCTGCGCGAGATCGCTGGTGAGCTGCCGCGTCTCCATCGCCTCGCTCCACAAGCCGTGGAGTTGCTGGTCGCCGTCGTAGAGCATCGCCACGCGTTGCAGCAGGTCGTCGGACGCGTCGGGCAGGCTCGACGGCGCATAGGATGCCACCTCGCGTCGCCCCCGCAGCGCCATCGGCACAGTCGCCGCCACCGCGATCGCGCGCGCCTCGTCCGCGGGGAGCACGCCGAGCAGTCGGTTGAGCCAGCCGTCGCGGACCTGGTAGGCGCTGGTCCCACCCGTCTCCAGCACGTTCTGCCCGTCGAAATGCGAGCGATCCCGGTAGGGCGAGGCGATCGCGTGCGCGAACAGCGCCTGGCCTTGTTTGTAGAGCCCGGCACTCGCGGTCATCGCCGGGTGGAGCGTGAACATGCCGTCGAGCTTGGTGCCCGTGGCAAAGTCCGCCGCGAGATCGCCGCGCACGCCGGCAAAGGCCGGATCGCCGACCGCGCCGATCGTGCCGAGACCATCGGCTGCGCCGCGCTGGATGATGAACACGAACCGCTTGTCGGTCGCCGCACGCGCGAAGGCGATGCGCGGCGCGAACGCGGAGGCCAGCACGCCGAGCGTACCGGTCGAGAGGAAGGAACGACGGTCGAGCATGACTATCTCCGCAGCGATTCTGGAGCGACGAGCAACAGCGCGAGCGCCTGTGCCGGGCTTTCCGCGCGCGACAGGCTCTGCGCGGTGGTGGGGCTGAGCGCGGCGGGGAACAATGTCGGCGCCAACGCCCGCGCATCGACCGGCCCGGCGCGCGCCGCGAACCGCTCCGCCGCCTCGACCCGTCGCAGGATCGCGTCGGGCCCGGCCCAGGCTGCGGCGACGTCGTCGTAGCCGATCGGCTGCCCCGGCTGCCAGATCGGCTGGCCGAGCTGGTTCATCATCCCCACCGTCACGCCGGGCTGGACCGTCGTCGTGCCGAGCGCGCGCTGGGTCGAAACATACCATTCCCAGGGCGACTTGAACTTCACGGGTTGCGCCACCCATGCCTCGGGCGAGGCGACCAGCGCGCGGTACACCGTCGGCAGGTCGCCGCCCGATTTGAGGAACGCCGTCTTCAGCCGCGCGACCATCGCCGGCGGCGGCGTATCGCCCGCGAAATGCCGCGCGAGCTTGGTCGCGATGTGCGTCGCGGTCGCGGGGTGAACGGCGAGATCGGACAGCACCGCCTGCGCCTGTGCCTCCCCCGCCGCGGGATAGAGCTTGCCCATCACCGTCCGATCGCCGGGCTGGTGAACGTCGTCGAGGAACAGGAACGCGCCCGCGCGCGAATCGTCCTGGATGCGCGCGCCGGGACCGCGACCGATGCCCGCGACCGTCCAGCCGGTCATCGCCCGCGCGAACTCGGTAACGTCGGCCTGGCTGTAGCCGCTGCGGACGCCGAGCGTGTGCAACTCCATGATCTCACGCGCGAGATTCTCGTTCAGCCCGGTGCGGCGGCGGGTTTTCCGTACGGCGAACGAGCTGTCGGGACCGATTGACACCGCCTGATCGAGATACAGGAGCATAGCCGGATGCCGCTCGACCGCGTTCAGCATGTCGGCGAAACTGCCGAGCACGTGCGGACGGATCGCCTCGAACTCCATTGGCCCCGCGAGCGCCATCACCTCGAACTTCTCGGTCGAGACCGCGAAATGGTTGGCCCAGAAATGCACGAGGCGCTCGACGAACGGCGCGTCCCCGGTCAGCGCCGCCATCGTCCGTGCCGCGACGGCCGCGCCGTAATCGTTGCGGCTCTGCTTGCCGATCAATTGGCGCGCCTCCTGCCGTGCGGCCGTAGCCGGATCGATCGCACCCGGCATAACGGGCGGCATAGCGGGAGCCTGCGTCATTGCCGGGGGCGCAACGCCTGGCGACTGCGGCGCGGAGCTCATCGCGCCGGGCATCGTCGAGGCAGCGACGACGGGTTTCGGGTCCGTGCCGCCCATCGCTTTCGGCGTGCGCGGCCCGAACTGTGCGCGGATCGCGTTTTCCTGCGCATAATAGGCGACGAGTCTGACCGAGATGCCGGCCGTCGAGGGGGCGCTGGCGATCACGGCTGGGCGTGGCTCGAACCGTTCGCACTGCGCCATTATCCACTTCGCCGGATCGCCGGTTACGCCATCACTTGGGCCATCCCCCGGCCTTGCGCCGAGACCGAACCGATTGAGCGCGATACTGGAAGCAGACACGACACTCTCCTTCGGCGTTGGAATTAGGCGCCAAATGTCGTGGAAGTATGTCGCCTCCGCCGCTCGTCGCGTCGGCGGCGCGGTTCGTCGTTGCACGCCGTGCAATCGCGACGGATAGGTTTGCAATTGCAACCCATGCTGCACCGCAATATTGCGCTGACTCGAGAGTTGGGTGAAGACCTGATCCGGCTCGACGCACTTCGGGAGATACGATCATGCGCACGACCATCAAGATCATCGCAGCAGTCGCCGCCGCCCTCACCTCGACGATCGGCATGGCCGCCGACGCGAAGCAGAGCTTCGTCCACGAGGGCAGCACGTATGTCTATACCTCGACGCAGGACGGTGGCCGCCAGGTCATCGACGGCCGTCGCTATCCGTCGGGCCAGAAGTTCCACCTGATCGTCCGCGGCGACCGCGTGTCGGGTGTGTCGGGCGGCGTACCGGTCGCGTTCAAGACCGCAGAGGCCAATGGCGCTGCCGGCGGGATCGCTTCGGTCACTCGCTGAGCTAACCGGCTTTTAGGTGGTTGCAGCGGCGGTCGGACCTCGGTCCGGCCGCCGTTTTTGCGTGTGGCTTCGGCCTACCACAACACGTCCTTCATCCTGACGAAAGTCAGGATTCAGAGCCACTGAGGACGTCGTTCGTTACCCTGGGTCCTGACTTTCGTCAGGATGGCGGAGGGGGAGCCCGCTACGTCTCTCTCAAAACCCTTCGGGCAGGTCGATCGGGCCGACTAGGTCTCGGTAGCGCGACACCGCGTACCGGTCCGTCATCCCCGCAATGAAGTCCGCGATATGTCGGCTGCGATCCGGATCTTCCGCAGGTAACCGCTCGCGCCATTCCTCGGGGATCGTCGCCGGATCGTCGCGGTACACCGCGAACAGCCCTGACACGATCCCGTGCGCCGCATCCGCCGCCGCCAGCTGCCGCGGATGATGATAAAGATTGGCGTACATGAAGCGCTTCAGGTCGCGTTCCGCCTCGCGCATCTCGGGCGAGAAGCCGACCAGGCACTGCCCGGCGGCGCGGACGTCGTCGACGCTGCTGACGCCGCTCGCCGTGATCCGCTGGCGGGTTTCGGCGATCAGGTCGTTGACCATCGTCCCGATCTGCGTGCGGACGAGTTCGCCAACCAGCCGCTTCGGCGCGACGTCGGGGAAGCGGCGGCGCACGTCGTCCCAGCCGCGTGCGACCAAGGGCACCGCGAGCAGCTGGTCGAGCGTCAGCAGCCCCGCGCGCAGGCCGTCGTCGATGTCGTGGTTATCGTAGGCGATATCGTCGGCAATTGCCGCGACCTGCGCTTCGAGGCTCGAAAAGCTGGTGAGCGCGAGCGGGTATTCCGCGTCAGCCACCGCGAGTGCCCAGCCCGGATGCCGCACCGGGCCGTTATGCTTGGCCAGCCCCTCGAGCGTTTCCCATGTCAGGTTCAGGCCGTTCCACATCGGATAGGGCCGCTCGATCGTCATGAGCGTGCGCAGCGTGTGGCCATTGTGATCGAACCCGCCCTGGCCGGTCAGTGCCGCCTTCAGCGCATCCTCGCCTGCATGGCCGAACGGCGGATGGCCGATGTCGTGCGCGAGGCACAGCGCTTCGGTCAGATCCTCGTTCAGCGCCAGCGTCCGCGCGATCGTCCGGCCGATCTGCGCGACCTCCAGGCTGTGCGTCAGGCGGACGCGGAAATGATCGCCGTCGGGTGCCATGAACACCTGCGTCTTGTGGCGCAGGCGACGGAAGCTGATCGAGTGGATGATCCGGTCGCGGTCACGCTGGAAGGCGTCGCGTGGGCCACGGACGGACCCGTTCTGTTCCTCGTGAAGCCGTCCTTTGCTGCGCGCCGGGTCCGATGCCCAGGGCGCGCGGTAACTCACTTGGACGGCAGCTTCGTGATGATTTCGCCCGGATCGCTGGTGAAGGTGAACGTTGGGACGCCTTCCTTGGCGAGCTGATTGACGAAGGTGCGTGCCTCGGCATCGGTCTTGAACGGGCCGGCGAGCACCCGGTTGGTCGCCTTCCACGGCGCGGTCCAGCCGCCGCGAGCGCCGAACACCGTCGGTGCCTTGGCCTTCGCCTTCTTCCACGCCTTGGGCAGATCGCCCTCGGTCGCGCCGGTCGACACCTGCACCCAGGTCCGCGCGGGATTGGCGCGCGCGATCCGCTTCTCCTCCGCCGCAGCCTTGTCGGCGGCAAGCTTCTCGGCGGCGGCGGCCTTCTTCTCGGCGAGCGCCTTCTTGTCGGCGATCGCCTTTTTCGCGGCGGCTTTCTTGTCGAGTGCCGCCTTCTTGTCGGCAGCGAGCTTATCCGCGGCCAGGGTCTTCGCGGCTATCGCCTTGGCGGCTGCGTCGCGCTCGGTCTTGGCTTTCGCCTCGGCGAGCACGCGCTCCGCGTCGTCGGTGACCGGAATGGCGGCGGGCGTCACGACGGGTGCGGGATGCATCGGCGCGACGTCGAGTTCGGACGCGGGGATCGACAGACCCGCGACGATCCGCGCGAGGATCGAGTCCTCGCTGGCAGCGACCGCATGGGTCCGCGGCGATGCCGTGGCGGCCACTGCGGTCGAGGCTGGCGGCGCAGGCGTGGACGAACTGGAGAATCCGGGCGTCGGCGTTGCGGCGCTCGCACTCTGGACGGGCGCGTACTGCTGCGGCGGGACCTGCAGCGGCTGCTGCTGTACCCATGTCGGCTGCGTCGAAACCGAGGGCGACGCCGCCGCCGACGCCGCGAGCGCATTGGCCGCGCGGGTGGGATCGACCCGTGCCTGGGTCACTGGGATCGCCGCCATCTGCGTGGCTACGCTCTGGGGGAGCGTTCCCGCCGTCGAAGGCGCGGGTAGAACGCGCGCGACCGAGGTTGCCGGTACCGACGCTGTGCTAGGCGGGATAGTCGCCGCAACCACGGAATTCGTCTCCGCAGCCGGCGTGGTGCGGGCGCTCTGGACCGCGACGGTCGGGGCAGAATAGCTCGGCTGCGGTGTAGGCTGGACCGTGCGAGCCGGAAGCGGCTGGACCATCTGCATCGGCGCGGCTGCGAGCTGGACCGGCGCAGCATAGGGGGCGGGAGCGGCAGTGACAGTACGTGGCGCGGTGGTAGCCACGGGCGTCGCGGGCGTCGCGGGCGTGCGCGTGGCCGCAGCCATCTGGACTCGGTCAGGCTTGGCACGCCGGTCGCGCTTGTCCTTCTTGCCGGTGGTCGCGGCAACGGTCGGCTGCGGCGTCACCGCAGCCATCATCACCGGTGCGGTCGGGTCGGCGGCGAGCATGCCGAGCGGCGGCGCCATCCGTGCGTCGGCGAGACGCGCGGGCGTCGCGTGCACCTCGCCGAAATGCACCGCGAACGCGCGGTCGCTGGCCGGCAGGGTCGGCAGGCGCTGGAAGAAGGGTTGCAGGCCTTGCGCGGTGCCGCGCGGCATCATCGTAGTTGCGATCTTCTCGGCGCCGGCGACGTCGCCGTTCATCGCGATGATGAACGCGCGCGAGCGCCACGCGCCACGATCGCTCTTGAGCAACAACGGGTTGAGCTGCTGAATCGCGAGGTCAGGCTTTCCAGAAATTCCGAGCGACAGCGCGTAGCGCCGGATAGTCTCGTCATCGGGCGCATCGCGAAGAGCAACGCGGTAATCGCGCTGCGCTCGATCCTGCTGGCCGATCAGGTCGTAGGCGAGACCGCGGTCGGCGGCGAAATTGCGCGGGTCGAGGCCTAGAGCTTCGGCTTGCGCATAATAGCGCAGCGCCTCTCCTGGGCGTTCGGACCGGACCAGGATCGAGGCCATCCCCGCCTTGGCCCGACCGTCGCGCGGGTTCACCTTTTCAGCGCGCGCGAACAGGGCTGCGGCACCGCTGAGATCGCCGAGGCCCATCGACAGGTCGCCGGCCTTGATCAGTGCGTCGATGTTGCGGGGGTTGCTCGCAAGCTGGCGCATCACGTCGCCGAGCTTGTCCGCGTCGGTCGTGCCGGGGATCGCCTGGACGACGGCTTGCGCGGACGCGGCGCAGGGCACGGCCGCGAGCACAAGTGCCAGCGCGGCGGTCAGGAGATGATGGGACGAGCGGGTCATGAGGATCATCTGTCTAGACGCCAGCCCGACCGAACCGGCAATGTCTGCGGCGCATGCGCGCGGCGAACTGGGCTGGGGCGGCGACGAGTGAAGCGCCGAGGAGTGAGCAACGGGTGAGGGCTACGATCTGCGGAGACGACATCTGTGATCTTGGAAAAGCGTTCGTTCCGAAACGCCGCCTCCCCGGCGGAGGCCGGGGTCCAGTTGGGAGACGGAGTTAACGATGGAAAGCGCTCCGTTACATCAACCTTGCCAACTGGGCCCCGGCCTCCGCCGGGGAGGTGACGATGTTGGAAACCAATATCCCCGATCAACCCATCTCGTACCGCCGTTCTCCCGCCAAACCGAGAGAACGGCGCCCAGACTTACTGGTTGTTCTGCCGATGCAGAAAACGCGGGATGTCGAGCGGATCCTGGGGAGCCGCTTCGCCGTCTTCCTTCGCCGCGCCGCGTGCCGCATTCGACATGCGTTCGAACAGCGTACCACCCAGCTTCACGCGCGGTGCGGCCGGAACCGCCTCGGGCGCTGCCTCGGCCCCGGGAGCGAGCCAGCGGCGACGTGCACCACCCTCATCGGCAGCCGGGGTCGGTACCGGAATAGCCGGCGCGATCGGCGCACGCGCCGGCGGCACGGCCGATGCCGAGGCCGGACGCGCGATCGGACCACGACCATAGGGCTCGTCGCCATAGGTGCGCGGTGCCTGTGCCGCGTAGGTCGGCGAGGTATGCGTATGCGGCGTAGGCGCGGGCGCCGGTGCCGGAGCAGCCTGCGGAACGATCGTCTCGGCGCCGAGCACGAGTTCGTCATCGGACTTCGACGGCTCGACTTCCGACGACGCGTTCAGGTCGAGCGGCTCTTCGTCGGCGGACGAAGCAGCGGGCGCGGCCGACGAGGCGGCAGGCTCGCTCGGGCGGAACGAGGTGTTCTCGTCGGTCTTGCGCGCACCGAAGCTGAACGAACGGGTCGGCTCGGGTGCAACTTCCGGAGGACGCGCATCGGCATCGATACCGGTCGCGACGACCGAGACGCGGATCTTGCCCTCGAGCTCCTGGTTGAACGCCGAGCCCCAGATGATGTTCGCATCGGGATCGACCAGGTCGCGGATGTGATTCGCGGCTTCGTCGACTTCGAGCAGGCGCATGTCGTCGCCGCCGGTGATCGAGATGATGACGCCCTTCGCGCCGCGCATGCTGACGCCTTCGAGCAGCGGGTTCGAGATCGCCTTCTGCGCAGCTTCGAGCGCGCGGTTGTCGCCGCTAGCCTCGCCAGTGCCCATCATCGCCTTGCCCATCTCCTGCATCACCGAGCGGACGTCGGCGAAATCGAGGTTGATGAGGCCCGGCATCACCATCAGGTCGGTGATGCTGCGGACGCCCTGCTGGAGCACCTCGTCCGCCATCGTGAACGCTTCCTTGAAGGTCGTGTTCGCGTTGGCGATGAGAAACAGGTTCTGGTTCGGGATGACGATCAGCGTGTCGACGTACTTCTGCAGCTCGTCGATGCCGCCCTCGGCCGACTTGGCGCGACGGTTGCCCTCGAACGCGAACGGCTTGGTCACGACGCCGACGGTCAGGATGCCCATGTCGCGCGCCGCCTTGGCGATGACCGGTGCTGCACCCGTCCCCGTGCCGCCGCCCATGCCGGCGGTGATGAAGCACATGTGCGCGCCTTCGAGCATCTTGGCGAGCTGGTCGATCGTCTCTTCTGCAGCTGCGCGACCGATCTCGGGACGCGAGCCGGCGCCGAGACCTTGCGTGATCTTGGTACCGAGCTGGATCCGCTGCGGCGCGGTCGACTGCTTCAACGCCTGCGCGTCGGTGTTCGCCACGAGGAAGTCGACGCCCTGGACGTCGGCCCGCATCATGTTGGCAATCGCGTTGCCGCCAGCGCCGCCGACGCCGATCACCGCGATGCGGGGGGCCAGATCGTCCACTTCGGGACTAAGGAATTCGATGCTCATCGCCGTTCTCCGCACAACCCGGTAGATACGCTACGGCCGGGCCCCTGATTAATCTGTGTGCACCAACGTCACGGCCTGTTCCAGCCGAAATAACGCCAGACGCTTCGAAACTCTTAATAATTCGCGCGCCGCCTGAATCAACTTGCGCACCATGCCCATACCCTTTGGCCGATGCACCGTCGTCCGCTGCGGCGCGAGCCCGCGAAGGTCGATCGGGTTGGTCGCCGCATAGAAGGCCAACCCCGCTAGCGTCGCGAACGCCGGTCCGCCATGCGCCTCTGGCAAGGCGGTCAGCCCGCGCGGTCGACCGATCCGCACCGACCGCCCGAGCGCCTGTTGCGCATAGTCGGCGATGCCCTTCAGCTCGGCACCGCCACCGGTCAGCACGACCTGACGCCCGACCGGCCCCTCGAACTTCAGCTTGGTGAGCGCGTTGCGCACCTCGCCCATCTGATGCTCGAGCCGCTGGCGGATCACGCCGATCAGCTGCGCCTTGGTGATCTGAGCCCCTCGCCCGCGCCGTCCTCGGCGGAGATCGGCATGACCGGGATCATGTCGTGATTATCGCGGGGGCTGGCGTTGGCCGAGCCGTGGAAGCACTTCATCCGCTCCGCATTCTGCCGCCGCGTGCCGAATGCGCTGGCGATATCATCCGTAATGTCCGCCGCGCCCATCGGGATCGAGGTCAGCCCGACCAGCATCCCGCCCGCGAACAGCGACACGTTGGTGATTCCGGCCCCCATCTCGACCAGCGCGACGCCGAGCTCACGCTCCTCCTCGCTGAGGCAGGCGAGCCCTGTCGCGACCGGCGAGGCAATGATCGACTTCACCTCGAGATGCGCGGACCGCACGCAGAGATCGAGGTTGCGGACCGGCGAACCGTCCGCCGCCACGACATGGATGTGGACGCCGAGCCGATCCGCATGCAGACCGAGCGGCGTCTTCACGCCCGTCAGCCCGTCGAGCGTATAGAGCGCGGGTTGCGCGTGCAGCACCATGCGACCCTGTGGATCGATCGAGTTGCGCCCTGCGGCAAGCAACGCATCGATATCCTGCTGTTCGACGCGGTGGCCGCCCAGCTCGAACTCGACCTCGGCGACGTCGGACACGAGCCCACCGGCCGAGAAGCCGACCCAGACATTCTCGATGTTGATGCCAGCGATCCGCTCGGCCTGCTCGACCGCCTCGCGCACCGCCGCCTCGGTCGTCGCCATGTCGGCAATATAGCCGCGCTTGACGCCGCGGCTCTCGCGCTGGCCGGTGCCGAGCACGATCAGCTCGCCGCCGTCCCCCTTTTGCGCGATCATCGCCGAAACCTTCGACGACCCGATATCGAGCGCCGTGATCAGCCCTTCCGGTGCCACCTTCGCCATGTCATCCCTCCCCGCCCGTTACGTTCGCGCCCGCCGTTTGCGACGGATTAGTCGTCTCTGTAGTGCCCGTTACCGGCACGCTCGCAGGCGCCGGCACGTCGACGCTGTGCGCCAGGCTCGCGCCCGGCTTGCGCGCGACCAGCTTGGTCGGATCGCGCATGTCGAACCGGATCCAGCCGCGCCCCAGCAACGGCCGCGCCCCATCCAGTTCGGCGAACTTTACCAGCGCACGAGGTGCACCGTCTTCGGGCAGCGCCAACGTCTCGCCGCTTTCAAACGTGAGGTCCCAGCGCCGGTTGCCGACCCAGGTCGCCGCCTTCACGCGCGGCTTCAGCGCCGGCGCAGCGGCGAGGAGCGTCTGGTACGACGCCTCCTGCCGATCCGCGCCCGGCCCGATGACCAGCGGGAGATTCGGGATCGCATCCGGCTGCACCGGCTCCAGCAGCACGCCCGACGAATCGATCAGCGTCAGCTGACCATTGTCCTGCCACACCGCAGCCGGCGTCCGCTCGACGATATCGACCAGCATCGTATTCGGCAGCCGCCGCGACACATGCGCGTCCGCGATCCAGCCATAACGCAGCAGCTTCTGCCGCACCGCCTCGAGGTCGACGGACAGCATCGACGTCTGGTTCTGCTTGTCCTCCAGGGCGACCGCATAGACCGACATCCGGTCCATCCGCTTGAGGCCCGTCACCTCGATCTGCTCGACCTTGAAGCCCGCGCGCCCGGCCCCTTCGGCCACCGCCGCGCCGATCATGCCAGGGATGCCGACCCACGTCGCCGCCGCGATCGCCACCGCGCCGCCCGCACCGAGGATCGACCAGGTCGCGATTTTCCGAAGCGTGTCCTCGCTGACCGGGAGCATCCCGACCAGCCGGTCCATCACCGACACCTTCTTGACCGCGACCTTACGCCGCGGGGCGGGCCGCTTGGGCGGCGGACCGCGCTTGATCGTGCGGCTCATGGGGAGGGGTTGTCCTGCAACGCCTCGTCGACGATCGCCTGGACCAGTTCGGCATAGCTCATGCCGATATGCCGCGCCTGTTCTGGCACGAGGCTGAGCGGAGTCATCCCCGGCTGCGTGTTCACCTCGAGCAGGAACAGCCCATCGACGCCGCGCTCGTCGTCCCACCGAAAATCGGACCGCGACGCGCCCTTGCAGCCGAGCAACCGGTGCGCTTCGAGCGCGAGGCTCTTGCAGGCGTCGGTGATCTCGTCGGGAATCTCCGCCGGGCAGACGTGCACCGTCATGCCGTCGGTGTATTTCGCGTCGTAATCATACCAGCCGCTCTTGGGCTTCAACTCGGTAACGCCGAGCGCCTTGCCGCCGAGCACCGCGGTGGTCAGCTCGCGCCCACGGATATAGGGTTCGGCAAGCAATTCCTCGAACTCGCCCCACGGCCCGACGCTGTCGCGCGCGATCGGATTGCCGTAATTGCCGGAGTCAGTGACGATCGCCACGCCGACCGACGAGCCTTCGTTGACCGGCTTCAAAACATAAGGCCGAGCCATCGGATCGCTCTCGAACAAGTCCGCCGACTTGACGATCCGCCCACCTGGCATCGGCACGCCCGCGGGGACGAGCAACAGCTTGGTCAGCACCTTGTCGATCGCGATCACAGACGTAGCGAGACCCGAATGGGTGTAGCGCAGGCCCATCAGGTCGAGCAGCCCTTGCACAGACCCATCCTCACCAGGCGTCCCATGCAAAGCGTTAAACACAAGGTCGGGCTGAGCCTGGGCCAGCTTGGCGGCAACATCCCGCCCCATATCAATCCGCGTAACCCGATGCCCGAGCGATTCCAGCGCATCGGCGCAGCCGTTACCCGACATCAGCGAAACCTCACGCTCCGCCGACCAGCCGCCCATCAGCACCGCGATGTGAAGAGGCGCGCTCACTGCTCCCCTCCCGCCTGCGGGAGGGGTCGGGGAGGGGTTGATGCGAGATGCCGGTATCCAGACCGCCCTCCCCGACCCCTCCCGCAAGCGGGAGGGGAGGTATTCACCCACCCGCTGGATTTCCCACTCCAACGTCACCCCCGAATGCGCCTTCACTCTGTCCCGTACCTCTTCACCCAGCGCCTCGATCTCCGCGCTCGACGCGGACCCGAGGTTCAGCAGGAAATTGCAATGCTTCTCACTGACCTGCGCATCGCCGAGAGTCAGCCCCCGACACCCGGCCGCGTCGATCAACGCCCAAGCCTTGTGCCCCTCGGGATTCTTGAACGTCGACCCCCCGGTGCGCGAACGGAGAGGCTGCGAAGCCTCGCGCTCGGCCGCGATCCGGTCCATCTCCGCACCGATCACGGCAGGCTCACCGGGCGTGCCGGAGAATACGGCTTCGACCACGACGGCTCCCGCGGGCAGGTCCGAGTGACGATAGGTGAACCCGAGTTTCTCGGCGGACCAGACTTCGACCGAACCCTCTCGCGTAACCACGGTAGCCTCGACCAGAATATCGCTGACATCGCGACCATAAGCCCCCGCGTTCATCCGAACCGCACCGCCGACCGTCCCCGGAATCCCACGCAAGAACTCAAGCCCGGCGATCCCCGCGTCCCGCGCGGCGCTAGCAACGGTAATCCCCATCGCCCCTGCTCCCGCTCGAACACGCCCGTCCTCAACCGAAACCTTCGCCATAGCCTTGGGAAGCCGTACGACGACCCCCGGCACGCCACCATCGCGCACGATCAGGTTCGATCCTACGCCAACCGGCAGCACTGAAGTCGAAGGGTCGAGGGTCTTCAGCAACTCCGCCAGATCCTCGACATCCGAAGGCCGCACCAGCCACTCCGCCGGGCCACCGGTACGAAACCAGATAAAGTCCGCCAGACTGCCATTAGCCGTCAGAGTACCACGCAGATCCTCCCCGGCACGGGGAGGGGACCGCCAAAGGCGGTGGAGGGGGCGCTGCCAGAAGCGTTACGCTCGTGGACGCCCCCTCCACCATGCCCTGCATGGTCCCCCTCCCCGTACCGGGGAGGATTTGCGACGCGCCACTCACGCCAGCACCTTCGCGCGCTCGGCGGCGATCGCATCGGCCAGCCCGGCCGCCCATTTCGTGATGTCGCCAGCCCCCAGACAAACAACCATGTCGTCAGCCTCGATCGTCGCCGCCAGTTCCACCGCCAGCGCATCCGCATCAGCGACCACACCCGCAAACCTGTGCCCGCGCCGCTTCAGCCCCTCGACCAGCGCCGCCGCATCGACCCCCTCCACCGGCGCCTCGCCAGCCGCGTACACCGGCGTCACCAGCACCCGATCCGCGTCGTTAAACGCCGTCTGGAAATCCTCCATCAGATTGCCGAGCCGCGAATAGCGATGCGGCTGCACAACTGCGATCACGCGACCCTTTACGCCTTCGCGCGCCGCCGCCAGGACGGCGCGGATCTCGACCGGGTGATGGCCGTAATCGTCGATGATCGTGACACCATCGACTTCGCCGACGTTGGTGAAGCGCCGCTTCACGCCGCCGAACTTGGCAAACCCCTGCTGGATCGTCGCATCGGCAATGCCAAGCTCCAGCGCCACGCCGATCGCCGCCAGCGCGTTCTGCACATTATGCCGCCCCGGCATCGGCATCTCGATCCCATGAATCGTCCGCGTCGCCCCATCCCGCTCGCGCACCACGCAATCGAAACGATTGCCGCCCGGGATCGGCGTAACCTCCACCCCGCGCACGTCAGCCTGCGCCGAGAAACCGTACGTCACCACGCGACGATCACGCACCCGTGGCAGGATTCCCTGCACCTCCGGATGATCGAGGCAGAGCAACGCGGCGCCATAGAACGGCACGTTCTCGACGAACTCGACGAACGCATCTTTCACCGCGTCGAACGAGCCGTAATGATCGAGATGCTCGGGATCGATGTTGGTGACGACCGCGATCGTCCCGTCGAGCCGCAGGAAGCTGCCGTCGCTCTCGTCCGCCTCAACCACCATCCAGTCGCTCGCGCCCAGCCGCGCATTCGACCCATACGAGTTGATGATCCCGCCGTTGATTACCGTCGGATCGACCCCGCCCGCATCGAGCAGCGCCGCGACCATTGAGGTCGTCGTGGTCTTCCCATGCGTGCCAGCCACCGCGACGGTCGACTTCAACCGCATCAGTTCGGCGAGCATTTCCGCGCGGCGCACGACCGGCACGCGCGCATTCAATGCGGCCTCGACCTCCGGGTTCGAGCGCACGATCGCGGTCGACACGACCACCACCGCGGCGTCGCCGATGTTCGACGCGGCGTGGCCGATCGCGACCGGAATGCCCTTATCGCGCAACCCCTGCACGACATAGCCCTCGGCCACGTCCGAGCCCTGCACGCGGTAGCCGAGGTTCTTCATCACCTCGGCGATGCCCGACATGCCGATCCCGCCGATCCCGACGAAGTGGATCGTGCCGATATCCGTTGCGACGCCCTTCATGCGAACTGCGCCTTCGGCTTGGAGGGCGCGCCGACAGGGATGCGGGACAGTGGCGCATCGAGGCTCTCTACCAGATCGGCCAGATCGCTCGCCGCGTTAGGCCGCCCGCAACTCCGCGCACGCCCCGCCGCATTCTGCAACGCCGCCGGATCGAGCCCGAGTTTCTGCATCTGCTTGGCCAGTTCCACTGCGGTAAAGTCTCCCTGCGCGATCGTCCGCGCGCCGCCCGCCCGCGTGATCTCGCGCGCGTTCACGGTCTGGTGATCGTCGGTCGCACCCGGCAGCGGCACCAAAATCGCCGGCCGCCCCGCCGCGGTCAGTTCCGAAATCGTCGAAGCCCCCGCGCGTGCGATCACCAGATGCGCCCAGGCCAGTTGCTCGGGCATATCGGGTAGATACGTCGCCAGCTCGGCCGGGATATGATGCTCGGCGTACTTCGCACGCACCGCATCGATATCCTCGATCCGCGCCTGATGCGTCACCTGCAACCGCCGCCGGAACGTCACCGGCAGCATCGCCAGACCATCGGGCACCACCTGCGACAGGATGCTCGCCCCCTGGCTCCCACCCGTCACGAGCACACGGAAGATGCCATCCTCCTCCAGCAACGGATACGGCCGCGAGCGCAATGCCAGCACCGCCTCGCGCACCGGATTGCCGACCAGATGCGCCTTGCCCAGCAGCTTCGGCGCGAGGCGCTCGGTCGGCTCGGACGAGGTCGCAATCGCGTCCACGCGCCCGGCGACGAAGCGGTTCACGCGCCCCAACACCGCGTTCTGCTCGTGCACCGCAGTCGGGATCTTGTCCGCGAACGCTGCCAGCAATGCCGGCAACGCAGGATAGCCGCCGAAGCCGATCACGGCGGCGGGCTTAAAGGTCCGGTAAAGTTCGCGCGCCATCGCCCGCCCGCGCCACATCTCCCGCGTGGCCCGAGCCCACCCGAGCGGTCCACCGGTAAAGCGTCCCGCCGGCAAGACATGCGTCTGGATATCCTCGAACAACCCCGGAAAGCGCACGCCGCGCGCATCGCTGACCAACGCGACGCGGTGGCCGCGCTTCGTCAGTTCGGCCGCGAGCGCCGCTGCCGGGACCATGTGTCCCCCGGTCCCACCGGCTGCGAGGACATAATGCTTACTCATTCACCACTCCAGCGGACGACATAGGGGCTCCGCGTGAGAAACGGATTGCGCCGGGTAAACGCCAGCAGCAACCCCATGCCGACCGACAACGCGATCATCGACGACCCGCCATAGCTGATGAACGGCAGCGTCATACCCTTCGACGGCGCGAGCCCCGTGTTCACCGCCATGCTGACGAGCGCCTGCGCGCCGAACTGCGTCGCGAGCCCGGCAGAGGCCAGCAGCTTGAATTCGTCCTGCTCGTCCAGCAGCTTGACGAACACGCGCACGACGATCGCGAGGAAGATCACGGCGATCACCGAGCACGCGATCAGGCCGAATTCCTCGCCGATCACCGAGAAGATATAGTCGGTATGCGCCTCGGGCAGCCCGAACTTCGCCGCACCCGCGCCCGGCCCCGTCCCGGTCCAGCCGCCCGCAGTCAGCGTATTATGCGCGGCATTCGTCTGGAAATGGTCGCCCGCGCCCTCGCCCTCGACCCCGGGAAACAGGAACGCATCGATCCGCGATCGCGCCACGCCGTAGAAGATATAAGCCGCGACCAGCCCGGCCGGCGCCATCGCCATCAGCCCGAACAGCACCTTTGCCGGCGTCCCCGCGATCATCAGCAGCGTCATCCATACCGTACAGAAGATGATCGTCTGGCCGAAATCCGGCTGCAGCATCAGCAGCACCGCGACGCCCGCAGTCATCGCGCCGGTGATCAGCACGGTCGGCAGCTCGGCATCCTTCGCGCGCAGCGACAACAGCCACGCGACCGTGACGATGAACAGCGGCTTCAGGAACTCGGAAGGCTGGAACTGCGCAAAGCCGACGCCGAGCCAGCGGCGTGCGCCGTTCGCCTCGACCCCGATGAACGGCGTCACCATCAGCATCAGCACGAACAGCGCGCACCCGCCGATCGCCATCCGCCGCGCCATCGACACCGGCATCATCGACACGCCGAACAGCACGGGCAGCGACACGCCGACCCACATCAACTGCCGCCAGAAATAATAAAGTGGCGCAATCTTGTGATGCTCGCCCGAATAGCGGACCGCACTCGCCGGCGACGCCGCGGCGACCGCGATCAGCCCGATCGCGATCAGGAACAGCGTCAGCAACAGCAGCATCCGGTCGATGTCCCAGAACCACGTGCCGAGAGGCGACTGGTCGCCCCGCCCGCCGCGCCGCTTCATCTTCGCGACGATCCCGTTCTTCTGTCCGGACACACCCATATCCATGGTCCCAGCGCGCATATCGGTCATGCCAGCGACTCCACCGCAGCGCGGAACGCCGCCCCGCGTGCTTCGTAATCGCGAAACTGGTCGAAGCTAGCACAAGCGGGGGATAACAACACCGTGTCGCCGGGCTTGGCGTTGGCAGCGGCAGCGCGGACTGCGGCGTCGAGCGTGCCGACGTTCTCGACGGGCATGGAACCTTTCAAAATCTCGGCGAACATCGGACCAGCCTCGCCGATCGTGTAGGCACAGGCGACGTGACCAAAAGCTGGCTTGCACGCGTCGAGGTCGTCGCCCTTCGCGCGGCCGCCGACGATCCAATGGACCCGGTCGAACGCGGCGAGCGCCGGCGCAGTGCTCTCGGGATTGGTCGCCTTGCTGTCGTCGACATAGGCGACGCCGCCATAAGACGCGATCTGCTGCATGCGGTGCGGCAGGCCGGTGAAACTGGTGAGGCCGCGATCGATATCGACCTCGCTCACGCCCAGCGCTTTCACGACCGCGATCGCGGCGAGCGCGTTCTGGGCGTTGTGCGGTCCCTGAAGCGCAGGCCAATTGCCTTGGAACAGGCATACGCCCGGCGCGATCTTGGTGAGATGCTCGCTCTTCGCCGACAGCCCGCGCGCGATCAGCGCCGACGGCGCATCGCCGATGCCGATGACCGCCTCATGCTCGGCCGACTGCATCGCGAACAGCCGCGCCTTGGAGGCGGCATAGCCTTCGAACCCGTCATACCGATCGAGATGATCCGGCGTGATGTTCAGCAGCACCGCGACGTCGCAATCGAGCGTCTGCGTCAGGTCGATCTGGTAGCTCGACAGTTCGAGCACGTAGACGCCGCCCTCGGTGAGCGCTTCCTGTTCGAGGATCGGCAGGCCGATATTGCCGCCCATCAGCGTGGGGATGCCGGCGGTCTTGAGGATGTGGTGGACGAGCGCGGTGGTGGTGGACTTGCCATTGGTGCCGGTGATTCCGACGACCTTGTGCGGGGGAGGTCGGCGCGGGCCTGCGCGAAGAGTTCGATGTCGCCGACGACGGGCACGCCAGCTGCGAGCGCAGCGGCGGCGAGCGGGTGCGTGTTCAGAGGCACTCCCGGCGATACGACCAAAGCGTCGAACCCCGAAAGGTCCTCCAACGGCGCGACGATCAAATCCTCCCCGGTACGGGGAGGGGGACCGCCAGCCGCAGGCTGGGGGTGGAGGGGGCATCCACAAGCGTAACGCCCGTGGCTGCCCCCTCCACCAGCAGAGTTGGTCCCCCCCCGTACCGGGGAGGAATGCGTCGCGCTTGGCTTCGTCGGAGTCCCACGCGACGACCTGCGCCCCGCCAGCCAAGAGCGCCCGCACAGTCGCAGACCCTGACCGCGCCAGCCCCAGCACCGCGTAGCGTTTCCCGCGCCAAGCCTTCGCAACGATCACCGCAGCTTCAACGTCGAAAGCCCGACCAGCGCCAGCACCAGCGCGATGATCCAGAACCGAATCACGACAGTCGCCTCAGCCCAGCCGAGCTGTTCGAAATGATGGTGGATCGGCGCCATCCGGAACACGCGCTTGCCGGTGCGCTTGTAGAAGAACACCTGGATGATCACCGACAGCGCCTCGATCACGAACAGCCCGCCAATGATCCCCAGCACGATCTCATGATGCGCGACGACCGCGATCGTCCCCAGCGCACCGCCCAAAGCCAACGACCCGGTATCGCCCATGAACACGGCAGCTGGCGGCGCATTGAACCACAGGAATGCGAGCCCCGCGCCGACGATCGCCCCGCAGAAAATCGCAAGCTCACCTGCACGCGGCACATGCGGAATGCCGAGGTAATCCGCGAACTTCACGTTCCCGACCAGGTACACGATCACCATGAACGCGACGCTGGCGATGATCACCGGCATCGTCGCCAGCCCGTCGAGCCCATCGGTCAGGTTCACCGCATTGCCGAACGACACGATCGTGAAAGCGGCAAAGACCGGGAAGAACCAGCCCAGATCGAGGTACATGCGCGACGTGAACGGCAGATACAGATGCGGCCCGTTCTGCGACATGATGATCGTCGCGGCGATCCCGGCGATCGCGAACTCGAGCAGCAGCCGCGTCCGCCCGCTGATCCCCGCGGTGCTCGCCTTACGCACCTTGTCATAGTCGTCGAGGAACCCGATCGTCCCGAAGCCCAGCGTCACGAACACGCACGCCCAGACATACGGATTGCTCAAGTCCATCCACAGGAAGATCGCGAGGCACATCGAGGTCAGGATCATCAGCCCGCCCATCGTCGGCGTGCCGCGCTTCGACAGATGCGACTGCGGGCCGTCGGCGCGGATCGGCTGGCCCTTGCCCTGCCGCACGCGCAGCCAGCCGATGAACTTCGGCCCGATGATCAGGCCGATGATCAGCGCGGTCGCGACGGCACCGCCGGTCCGCACCGTCTGGTAACGGATGAGGTTCAGCAGGCCGGGAAACCCCAGATGCTCGGCGAGCCAGTACAACATTCAGTTAATCCCGCCTTTGAGGCCAGCTTGAAGACCAGCCACGACGCGGGCGAGGCCCACCCCGTTCGATCCCTTGACGAGCACGACATCGCCCGGCGCCAGGATCGTCCGTAACGACGCGAGCGCGGCCGCAGCGTCGCCCACATGGACGGTTTCGATCTGTCCCTCAAGCACCTGCGCTAACGGCGCCATCGCTTCACCGACGAGCAGCGCCATTTCAACGCGCGCGGCGAGGATCGGCTCGGCGAGGGCGGCGTGATAGTCGTCGGAGCTCTCGCCCAGTTCGCGCATCTCGCCGAGTACCGCGATGTGGCGGCCGGGTTCATGCCCGAGGACGCTGAGCGTCGCGCGCATCGAGGCTGGGTTGGCGTTGTAGCTTTCGTCGATCACCAGCGCCTGGCCTTCGCCGACGGTCACCAGCGACCGCGCACCACGGCCTTGTAGCCCGCCGAGTTCCGCGAGTGCGAGGCCGGCCAGCCCGAGATCACCCCGGCCTCTTGCACGCACGCAAGCACGCCAAGCGCATTAGACACCCAGTGCGCACCGGGCTGCGCAATCGTGAAGCTCAGCTCGTGTTCCGCCCCCTGCCCCATCCGCGCGGTGACGAACGTCCCGCCGGTCGGCAGCCGCATCGCCTCGATCGCGCGGACATCGGCGCCCTTATCGCTCCCGAACGTGACAATGTGCGCGGCATGCGGCGCGGCATGGCCGAGCAGCCGGTCGCGGTGCGGGCTGTCATAGGGCACGATCGCAGTCCCGTCCGGCTCGAGCCCGGCAAAGATCTCCCCCTTGGCATCGGCGATCGCGCTCTCGTCGGGAAAGAACGCGGTATGCGCAGGCGCGATCGCAGTGATCATCGCGATGTGCGGCCGCACGAGCTGGGTCAGCTCGGCGAGTTCGCCGGCGTGGTTCATCCCCATCTCGAACACGCCGAACTTCGCGTCGCGCGGCATCCGGGCAAGGCTGAGCGGGACCCGGTATGGTTGTTGTAGCTCTTGACCGAGCGGTGCACCTCGCCGGGCGCCGCGCGGTCGAGGCAGGCGAACAGCGCTTCCTTGGCACTGGTCTTCCCGACCGAACCAGTCACGCCGATGATCTTCGCGGACGAGCGCGCGCGGCTGGCGGCGCCAAGCGCGTTTAATGCGACAAAACTGTCCGCGACGAGGACGTGCGGATGATCGCAAGGCTCGGACACGATCGCCCCCGCCGCGCCCTGTGCGAAGGCCTGATCGAGGAACAGGTGTCCGTCGCTGGCCTCGCCCTTCATCGCGATGAACAAGTCGCCGGGGCCGACCTCACGCGAGTCGAACGCAACGCCAATGACGGCGAAGTTACTAGACACCACACCACCGGTAGCGGCAGCGATCTCTGCTGAAGTCCACAAGCTCACTGCTCCCCTCCCGCCTGCGGGAGGGGTCGGGGAGGGGCTGACCAAACAGACCGGACGCCAGTACGTACGTCGCGCCCTCCCCTAGCCCCTCCCGCAGGCGGGAGGGGAATGACGATGCCGTGCCCCTCACGCCGCGCACTCCCGCGCCACCGTCACGTCGTCGAACGGCAGCACCATGTCGCCAACGATCTGCCCCTGCTCATGGCCCTTGCCCGCGATCAGCACAATATCCTCGGGCCCAGCCTCGCGCACAGCTGCCCCGATCGCCGCGCGCCGGTCGCCGATTTCCTCAGCCCCCGCGCGCCCTTCAGGACGTCGCAACGGATCGCGCGCGTCCTCGGTCCGGGGATTGTCGTCGGTGACGATCACGCGGTCGGCGTGTTGCACTGCGACCTGCCCCATCGTCTCGCGCTTGCCCGTATCCCGGTCGCCACCTGCCCCAAACACCACGATCAGCTTGCCGCCGGCATGTGGCTTAAGCGCAGCGATTGCTGCTTCGAGAGCATCGGGCGTATGCGCATAATCAACGTACACCGGCGCACCCGACTTCGCAATCACCGCGCGTTCCAGCCGCCCGCGCACCGGCTGCAACCGTGCGAGATTGGCGATCGTCGCGGCCACATCGCCACCAGTCGCAATCACCAGCCCAGCAGATACCAGCGCATTCGCCGCCTGGTAGGCTCCGATCAGCGGCAGCGTCACCTTGTACGTCTGGCCCTCCGCCTCGATCGTCAGCCCCTGCCCCAGCAACGTCGGATCGCGCCCTACCAGCCGCAACGTCTCGCCCTGCGTCCCGACCGTGATCAGCCGGTTGCCACGTTCGCGCGCCAGATCGATCACCCGCGCCGATTGCGGATCATCCGCCCACACCACCGCTGCGCCGTCGGTCGAAAGCACTTCCGAGAACAGCCGAATTTTGGCGGTGAAATACGCCGCCATGTCGCCGTGATAATCTAGATGGTCGCGGCTCAAGTTGGTGAACGCCGCGGCAGCCACCTTCAGACCCTCGGTCCGGTACTGCGTCAGGCCGTGGCTCGACGCCTCGAACGCCAGATGCGTAACGCCTTCCCGCGCGAGCCCGGCGACATTCGACAGGAACGTCACCACATCCGGCGTGGTGAGCCCGGTCGTAACCCGCTCGTCCGCAGTCGTAACCCCCAGCGTCCCGATCGACGCCGCATGAAACCCCACCATCCGCCACAACTGCCGGGTCATCTCGACGCACGACGTCTTCCCGTTGGTCCCGGTAATCGCCACCGACGTCTCGGGAAACGGCGCGAAGAACTTCGCGGCCAGTTGCGCGAACCGCTCGCGCGGGTTGTCGTCGGCGATGTAGGTGGCGCCCTCGACCGTCAGCCCCGGCCGCGCCACCACCGCGATCGCACCAGACCGGATCGCATCAGCCACGAAATCCTCGCCATTCACACGCGCGCCTTCGAACGCGCCGAACACCGTGCCCGGCGCGACCTTGCGGTGATCGATCGCGAACCCCGTCACCTGCGCCTCTTCCGTCCCGTCGGTCAGCGCTGCGAGTTTCATGCAATAGTCCTCATTGCCCGGTCGGCTGTGTACGCGACGGGTCCTGCCACAAAGTCGGCAGGATGTCAGACTCGTCGATATCGCGGTGCGCGTCGGGCACCACGCCCAGGATCGCACCGACGCGCGAGATCGTCCGTCCGACGACTGGTGCGGTGTTGTACGCCGCAGTCTTCCACCCGCCTGTCTCTTTGGTGCCGAGCGGAGAATCGAGCATCGCGAGCACGACATACCGTGGTCCATCCATCGGAAACGCCGCGGCAAACGTCGCCACGTTGCGCGAATGATCATACCCGCCCGACACAGCGGCCTCGGCCGTCCCGGTCTTGCCACCGACGCGGTAGCCTGGCGCATCGCCCTTGCGACCCGTACCGCGCTGCACGATCAGCCGCAGCATCTGCCGCATCCGCGCGCTGGTCTGCTCGCTGATCACGCGACGACCCGCAACCGCATGACCCGGCGCGACCTTCAGCAACGTCGCCGGCCGCCAGATCCCGCCATTGACCAGCGCCGCATACGCGCTCGCCAGATGCAGCGGAGTCACCGCGATGCCGTGGCCGTAGGCGGTGGTCATCGTCGTCGTCCGCGCCCAGTATTTCGGCCACAACGGACGGCCCTTCTCGCGCAGTTCGATATCGGGCTTGGTATCGAAGCCGAGCTTTTTGAACATCGCCTGCATCTTCGCGGGCCCAACCTCGTCGGCAACCCGCGCCGTCGCGATGTTCGACGAGTAGATCAGCGTCTCGGCCATATTGAGCCAGCGCTTCGGATCGCCGCGCTCGTCGTGGATCGTAAAACGCCCGACCTGGAGCGGATGCGTCGCATCGAAACGCCGCGCGAACGATGTGACGACACCCGTGTCCATCGCGGTCGCCATCGTGATCGGCTTGAACGTCGAGCCAAGCTCGAACACGCTCTGCGTCGTGATGTTGCGGAGCTGTTCGCTGCCCGACATGCCGACGCGGTTGGGATTGAAGGTCGGCAACGAGACCATCGCGATCACCTCGCCGGTCGCCACGTCGAGGACGATACCGCCAGCGCCGCGTGCCGAAAACGTCGTCATCGCACGACCGAGTTCGCTCTCCATCGCCGCCTGGACGCGATTGTCGAGCGACAGCGCGACGGGCGTGCCGTTGAGCGCAGGATTGGTCAGCCGCTCGTCGAGCACGCGCTCCATCCCGCTCATGCCGTGGCCCGCGGTCGACAGGAAGCCCAGCGCATGCGCCGCCATCGTCGACTGCGGGTAGAGCCGCTGCGTATCGCGGTCGAACACGATCGCGGGCTCGCCGATCGCATTGACCTGCTCGACCAGCGCCGGCGACGCGCGCCGCTGGAGATAAATGAAGCTCTTGCCCGACGTCAGCAGCGCATAATAATGCGCCTGGTCGCCCGCTTCCGGCATCAACGCGGCAAGCTTGCTGGCGATCTCGGTCGGATCGCCGATCAGCTTTTTCGGGTGGACCGCGATCGTCCACGCATCGATCGTCCGCGCGAGCGGCGCGCCGTTGCGATCGACGATGTCGCCGCGTGCCGCAATCGCCGCCGAGCGCGCCTGCGGATCGGCGAGCGACGCCTGCACCGCCAGCATCCCGAGCCGACCGACCACCACCAGCACCGCTGCTCCGAACAGGAACATCAGCATCATCAGGCGCGTGTGCGCCGTCGCCACCAGTGCATGACGCTGGTTGGCGCTACGTTGCTGCGATACGGGCCGGGCGACCAAGGCGGTCACCGCCGCTTACGGCTCTCGGAGCGGGCGCCGCTCATGATGTCACCCAGCGTCGTGTCGGACAGCAGCTTGCGGTCGAGCATCGCAACCGCCTGCGGACGAACCTTCGCGACGGCGGCGAGGCGATCGGTCTTGGCAGCGCGAACAAGTGCGGCCTCGGCGGAGCGCGGCGTCGACACCGACGCGCGGATCACGACCGGCTTGAGCGCGGTCTTCGACGCAGCCTGGATCGCGACGTTCATCGCACGCGGTGCGCTAACCTGCGCCATCTGCACCGGAGCAAGCTTCACCACGGCAGGAGCGGCGGTGACCGGGACGATCGACGTGGAAACGACGGACCCCGCCCCCGACGGCACGAGCAGCGCGGCGGTCTGGACCCCATCCGCGCGCAGGCTGTTGACGTCGAGCGCCGCGAGCGCGGCCTCGCTCACGACGAACTGGCCCGCGGTCGGCGCCGACAGCGCCAGCGTGTCGCCATTCCAGCGCTCGAGCTGCGCCAGATTGCCGCGCGTGTCGAACTCGGTTTCCAGCGCGCGGATGTCGCGCTGCGCGGAGCGGATCTGACCATTGACCGCCTCCAGCTTCTTGCGCTCGGCGGCGACCTGCAGCGATACGAGGTAGAAACCAAGCACGACGGCCACGCAGCCCCCGAACCAGCCCACACCCTTCATCCGATACGCCGCCGTCATGTCGTCACCTCTTCCGTCCAAGGTTGCGCGGAGGTCCGCCGCGCCGTCCGTAATGTCGCCGAGCGCGCGCGGGTTGCGTGCGATCTCGGCCTCGCCGGCGCGAACACCGCGGCCGACATGAGAAAAACTAGGTTCCGCAACGGCTTTCACCTGCGGAAGATGACGGGAACCTGAAGGCGAGCCGCCGGAACGGGTGCGCAGGAAGCGCTTCACCATCCGGTCCTCGAGGCTGTGGAAGGTCACGATCGCAAGCCGACCACCGGGCTTCAGCACGCGTTCTGCCGCGAGCAAACCGTCGGCGAGTTCGCCCAGCTCGCGGTTCACATGGATGCGGATCGCCTGGAACGCCCGCGTCGCGGGGTCCTTCTTGTCGTGCGCCTTGTAGCCGAGCGCGCGGCGGACGATGTGCGCCAGCTCGCCGGTCCGCGTCAGTGGGCGCGCCGCGACGATCGCGCGCGACACGCCGCGACTTGGGCTCGTCGCCATATTGATACAGCACGTCGGCGATCTCGTTCTCATCCGCCTCGTTGACGAAGTCCGCCGCCGACATCCCGGCCTGCGCCATCCGCATGTCGAGCGGGCCATCCGACTGGAACGAGAAGCCGCGCTCGGCCTGGTCGAGCTGCATCGACGACACGCCGATATCGAGCGTCACGCCGTCGACCGGCGCGAGGCCACGCGCTTCGAGCTCGGACGCCATCGCCGAGAAATCCGCGGCGATCAGCGTCAGGCCTTCCTCGGCCTCTTCCATCGCGCGACCATTGGCGATCGCGTCTGGATCGCGGTCAAACGCGACGATCCGCGCGCCCGACTTGAGCAACGCCAGCGTGTAGCCGCCCGCACCGAACGTGCCGTCGACCATCGTCTCGCCGGGCTCAGGGGAAAGCGCGGCCAGGACTTCGTCGAGCAGGACGGGGATGTGCGGCGCGTCGGGGCTGCTCACAGCTCCACCCCTTCTCGGCCATGTAGAAGCGCGCCATCTCCTTGACGACGGGGGGCATGCCATCGGTGGCGATCAGCGTCGCGGGGTCCCAAATCTCGATATAGTCGAGCACGCCATAGAAGAACGCATGACCCTTGATGCCCGCATAGAAGCGCGGGAACGCGGGCATGATGAAGCGACCGGAGCCGTCGAACGGCACCGCTTCGCCGGACGCGGCGGCGCGCTTGATGTTGTAGTCGTACTCGCCGTTCTCGGACGTGTTCTCGGATCTCGCGGCGATCGAGGCGCTCGGCGAGAATGTCGACGTAACCGGGATCATACGCGACCAGGCAGCGATTCTTCTGATGCGCGCCGATGATGATGGTCCCGCCGTCCTTGCCGTTCGCCTTTGGTGCATTTGCCGAGAGCATCGTGCGGAGTGCCGAGGGGATGGCTACCCGGCCCTTGTCGTCGACAAGGCCAATACCGTCTCCTTGATAGCGACCCCGTACCGACACGCCAAAACCCTTCGAACTGGCGCGCACGCTTCACCGCTTCGAAAGACAGCCATCGCTACCTTTCGACCGCGTTTTCAGCGAACGATGAAAATGCCCCTGTATTAACCTCCATCTACCATAGCGCTTCGGGGACGCAACGGGATTTTTGGGGATTGTAGGGATTTGCGACGAGTTTCGCGCGCCGGTTTGGAGGGAATTCCGTGCAGATCGGGTTCCATCGGCGTGGCGGTGGCGATCTGGGCGGGGGATTTTCGGGGATAGGGTTATATCGGTGCGCGCGAGCCAGCGTACCCGTCGCCCAACCACGCCACCACCCCGCCATCCGTCACCCCAACCATCCGTCACCCCAGCGAAAGCTGGAGTCTCCTCGCAAGGGGTACGTTATCTGCCTCACGGGAGACCCCAGCTTTCGCTGGGGTGACGAGCTAGGTCGGGGTGACGAGCCGGGCCGCGACGTCACCCCGCCATGCCCTCACCCAGCCATCCGTCACCCAGCCACGCCATCACCCCGCCATCCGAACCATCCGTCACCCAACCACCCGTCACCCCAGCGAACGCTGGGGTCTCCTCGTAGGGCGTGCGTCATCTGCCTCGCAGGAGACCCCAGCTTTCGCTGGGGTGACGAGCTAAACCGAGGAGACGAGCTAGGCCTAGGAGACGAGCTAGGCCGAGGTGACGAGCAGGGTCGAGGCGAAGGGCCGGGTCGAGGCAGCGGGCTGGATCGGGGCACTGGGCTGATCAAGCGACGAGTCAGCTTCAAATCTGACGCAACCGCTCACCAATGGACCGAATGGGGCGTTTCAAATCGATCGCGAGGCCCGTCAAACCGAAGTTGCGGTCACAAAACCAAGGCCAAACCCTATGGCGCAGGCGCCTGGGCGTTCGCGCTCGGGGCCACGCCCATCTCGGCCAGTGGCTCCCCCGCGCTCTTCGTGTCGATTACGTTCGAGACCGCCATGTTGGCGACCACGTCCGCTTGTGCCGTCCCCGCGGTCGCGACCGGACGCTCGCGGCTGGCCGATCCGATGATCGCACTCGCAAGGCCGATCAGCAGCACGACCGCGGCGAGGCCGATCATCCCGACCTTGATGCGCTGCATGCTCTGCGAGGGTTCATGGTTTAGCTTCATCTTGCCGCGCCAGGATACCCGACCGCCGCGCCGCTGTCGATTCCCGCGCATGACGTCGCTCACCCGAGCCCCTTCGCCTCACGCCACGCCGGGTCGTACAAGGTCGACAGGTAGCGGAATCCGGTGTCGCACAGAATCGTCGCGATCCGCTTGCCTGGTCCCAGATGCCGCGCCAGCGCCACCGCGCCCGCGACGTTGATCCCCGACGACAGACCGAGGCACAGCCCCTCCTCGTCGAGCAGACGGCGGACCCAGGCATAGCCCTCCTGATCCGAGATCCGGAACTGCGTGTCGATCGGCGCGCCCTCGAGATTGGCGGTGATACGCCCCTGCCCGATTCCTTCGGCGACCGACGATCCCTCGGACTTCAGCTCGCCGTGCGCATAATAGTTATAGAGCGCGGCGCCGTGCGGGTCGGTCAGCGCGATGCAGACATTCTCGTCCTTCGCCTTCAACCCGAGCCCGACGCCGGCGATCGTCCCGCCGGTTCCTGCGGCGCAGGTGAAGCCGTCGATGCGGCCTTCCATCTGCGCCCAGATCTCCTCCGCGGTGCCGACGATGTGCGCACGGCGGTTGGCGATGTTGTCGAACTGGTTGGCCCACACCGCACCCGGCGTCTCCTCGGCGATCCGCCGCGAGGTGTGGACGAAATGGCAGGGCGAGGAGAAGGCCGCGGCCGGGACGAGCACGAGTTCGGCATTCAACGCGCGCAGGGTGTCCATCTTCTCGCGGCTCTGCGTCTCGGGCATGACGATGATCGTCTTGTAGCCCTTCGCATTGGCGACCAGCGCGAGCCCGATCCCGGTATTGCCCGCCGTCCCCTCGACGATCGTGCCGCCGGGCTGGAGCAAGCCGCGCTGCTCGGCGTCCTCGACGATGAACAGCGCCGCGCGATCCTTCACCGACGCACCGGGATTGGCGTATTCGCACTTGCCGAAGATGTCGCAGCCGGTGGCGTCGCTGGGTCCCTTCAGCCGGACGAGCGGGGTGTTGCCGATAAGGGCGAGCGTGTCGGGTGTCGTTTGCATGGAGCATATGTGGCGTCCCGAGCGACACCGGGCAAGCGAGCGAAACTTTGTCGTATCAAACCGCCGACCGCATGAACCCATCGACCGCCGAATTTAGGTCTCCCGCTTGATCTATGTTACATCGGCGCCTCATCTCTGGGCGGAGGCAAAGCATCGTGGAACCGTATCTGAACGTCCGCGCGCTTCTCGACGAAGCGCTGCACCTCCTCGACGGACTTGGCGAGACGTTGATCGCCGCGCATCTGATGACGCCGATCGCGGTGCTCGACGACCGGATCGATCTCGTTTGGCGACACGCCGGATTTCGTGCCGCCCCATATCCGGTGACGCCGCCGTCGCGAAAACGCCACGGCTCGTCGTCAGGCAAAATCGGCGCGGCGAACGTCTGGGCGAACGAAAGGCCATAAGCCTTGACGCTCCATGCTGCATGCGCGAAGCGAGGTTCCGCTATGAAAATCCTCCCCCTCTCCGCCGTCGCCGCGCTGCTCGTGCTGGCCGCCTGCAACTCCAAGCCCGCTACGCCCGAGGTGCTGGACAGCAATCCCGATCCGATGGCCAACACGCTCGCCAACGCCGCGCCGGTCGAGCTGCCGCCGGCGATCAAGTCCGAGGCGACGCTGCGCTGCAAGGACAACAGCCTGCTCTACGTGACGTTCTTCCAGGGCGACAAGCAGGCGGTGGTCCGCACCAAGAAGGACGGCACCCCGACGACGCTGAAGTCGGATGTCGCCGGCGCGCCGAAGACTGCCGAGGGCGGCTGGTCGATGACCGGCAGCGAGACCAACGTCACGCTGACCGCGCCGGGCAAGTCG
This sequence comes from Sphingomonas sp. LR55, assembly GCF_036856015.1. NCBI lineage: Bacteria > Pseudomonadati > Pseudomonadota > Alphaproteobacteria > Sphingomonadales > Sphingomonadaceae > Sphingomonas > Sphingomonas sp. LR55. The sequence continues at coordinate 364,531 of NZ_JASPFO010000001.1, read as the reverse complement.
GCCCAGATCTGCCACGCGTAAGTCTTTGGCGTTTGTTCGTTCTGAAACGGCCGGCGGATCATCCGCCGGCCGTTTTTCTTTGTGCCGCGCACTCTTGCCCTCGTCGCCGCGGACCGGCACGCTGCCACGATGGCAACAGTTGCGATCTACAGCCTCAAGGGTGGCGTCGGGAAGACGACGCTTTCGGTGAACCTGGCGTGGTGCGCCGCGACCTTGTCCGCACGCCGCACGCTGCTGTGGGACCTCGACCCGCAGGCCGCCTCGACCTGGGTGCTCGGCGGTGCGGGCAAAGTCGATCAGGCGCAGGCGATGTTCTCGAAGGACGTGCCGGTCGCCAAGCAGGCGCGGCCGACCGCCTACCGCCACCTCGACCTGATCGCCGCGGACGCGTCGCTACGCGGGCTAGACCAGCTGTTCCACGATCTCGACAAGAAGAAGCGGCTTGCGAAGCTGCTTACAGACCTGAAGACCTATGACCGCGTGATTCTCGACTGCCCGCCCGGCCTGACCGAGACCGCGGACCAGGTGATGCGCGCCGCCGACCTGATCGTCATCCCGGTGATCCCGTCCCCGCTCTCGACCCGCGCCTATGACGCGGTCGTCGACCATCTCGGTGGCCGGACGGCCTTGCTCCCGGTGCACGTCATGGTCGACAAGCGCCGCGCGCTGCATGCCGAGGCGCTCGAACGCCATCCCGACTGGCCGGTCATCCCAATGGCGAGCGGGATCGAGTCGATGACGGTGAAACGTGCGCCGGTCGGCGTCTTCGCACCGAAGTCGGCAGCGGCGCAGGCATTTGCCGACCTCTGGCGCCGGATCGAACACCGGCTCACCGCATGAGCGACATTTTGGACCCACAACTCGTCCTCGGCGCCTATTCGGTCGGCGTATTTCCGATGGCGGACAGCCGCGATGCCGCCAGCGTCTACTGGGTCGAGCCCCGCCGCCGCGCGGTGCTCCCGCTCGACGGCTTCCAGCTCTCACGCTCGCTCAAGAAAACGATCGCCGCCGACCGCTTCCAGGTCACCGTCGACACCGCCTTCGACCGCGTCGTGCAATTGTGCGCCGAAAGCGTCGAGGGCCGCCCCGAGACGTGGATCAACGACGGCATCGAACGCGTCTTCCAGACCCTCCACGCGATGGGGTTCGCGCATTCGGTCGAATGCTGGGACGGCGGCAAGCTGGTCGGCGGGCTCTACGGCCTGTCGCTCGGCCGCGCATTCTTCGGCGAAAGCATGGTCAGCCGCGCGACCGACGCGTCGAAAGTCGCGCTCGCACACCTCGTCGCCCGGCTACGCGCGGGCGGGTTCACGCTGCTCGATTGCCAGTTCCAGACCTCGCATCTCGCCTCGCTCGGCGCGATCGAGATCGACCGCGCGGATTACGTGGCGTTGCTGGGCGCGGCGCTCGACGGTGCGCTCAAGCCGTCGTCCGCCGCCGGGGTCTCGGCGGCTGCGGGCGATTTCCGCGCGCTCGATCGCTTGGCGGGCAAGGCTTCGGCAGGCGGCGCGGTATCCGGCCCGGTCGCTGGGAAGGTCATCGCGCAGCTCTTGGTCCAAACGTCGTAGATCGGATGCTGCACCGCGTTCAGCACGGGGCGTTCCTTGTACAGCCAACCCGAGAACGTCCGCCGCCAATGCGCATCGACGCCGCGCACCAGCACCTGGACGAACGCGCCGGTCAGCTGCTCCTGCTCCCACGGCGCGGTCTGCTCGCACGCGCGGAGCCGCAGCACGACATCGCCCAGCCGAGTCGCCTGACCGGGCCTCAGCGTCACTTCGCGGGTTTCGCCGTTACGCTTGTTGAGCAGGCCGAGCACCGCGACGCGCTGCGCCATCGGCGTGCCGCCATTGGCGATCGCGGCGGCGCCGGTATCGATCGTCTCGATCGAGGAATTGCCGGCGTCATCCGCGCCGGGCAGGTCCTGCTGGACCGCGGCAACCGGACTCGCAGGCTTGATGAGCGCGCGGTATCCGAACCAGCCGCCCACCGCCAACGCCACGACCAACACGGCCGCGGCGAGCCAGCGCATGATCACCCTTCGGGCGTCCAGGCTTCGTAATCGCCCGTCGCAGCGGCACGGTGGCCACCCTTTTCGAGCGCGCCGGCAGGCCGATAGGCGAGCGCGGTACCGGTCATGTTCGGCACGGCAGGCTTCTGCCAGGCGCGGATCGGCGGCAATGCGCGATCGGGCACGTCGTCGACCTGGTGATGCAGCCAGCTGAACCACGCCGGCGGCACGCGGCTCGCGTCGGTCGCACCCTGATAGATCACCCAGCGACGCGGGTTGCCCGCGGTGTCCTTGCCGCCCTGGTAATAGACGTTGCCAAGCGCGTCCTCACCCATCTTCGCCATGCTGCGCAGGCCGAATTTGGTGCCGAGGGTGGCGCCGTTCCACCACGTGAATGTCGATGCGAGAAAGCCCATGACGGGCGCTTAACCCGAGTGGGGGCGGGCTTCAACCTCGATGATAGGGGAATACAGCCACCGATGCGGTCAGGATTGATCCTCCCCCGCAAAGGGAGGTGGCTGGCGAAGCCAGACGGAGGGGTGGCGCCCCCTCCATAACGAACTCCCCCTCCGTCAGCCCAAGCGTCCTTGGACCGTAATCACTCGCCTCCATTATTCCGGCACCCCCACTATTCCGTCACCCCAGCGAAAGCTGGGGTATCCCCGTTGGCGAGCGCTGGCCTGGAACGGGGAGATCCCAGCTTTCGCTGGGATGACGAGCTTTTGGTGGAGCGTTTTTTGCCCACCCCGGAGGAGGCGCCTACTTCGCCTTGTCCCACGTCACCAGATCACCCTCGGCGATCCCCAGTTCCGCAGCCCGGCCGCCCATCAATTCCAGCACCGCCCCGACCGGCTCTCCCGACGGAATCGGCGTTTCCGAGAACGGCACCGTATTCTCGGCGATCCGCGCGATCGTGCCGTCGGCGCGAATGTAGATGATATCCAGCGAACTCGGCGTGTTCTTCATCCAGAAGTTCGCGACCACAGGCGCGCCACCGGCCGGCGGATAGGGCCAGAACAGCATGCCGCCATCGGGCTTCAGGTCGGTACGGAACATCAGCCCCCGCGCCTGCGCGTCGAGCGTCTTCGCGCTCTCGACCGTGAACGCATGCGTCCCGTTCGTGCTCTTGATCGTGAGCGCGAGTGTGCCGTCCTTGGTCACCTCGGTATCAGCGCCGCTATTCATGTACGCGACACCCCCGGCGCCGGCGCCCAGCGCCAGCACCGCCGCCAACGCGGCCTTGACAGTGAAACTCATCCCAGATCCTTTTCGACCGCAACGGCCAGCGGCCCCTTGCGCCCGTCGACGACGCGCACGCGCAACGGTTGATCGGGTTCGACCGATTCGATTCCCGCGCGACGCAGCGTTTCCATATGCACGAAGATATCGCTGCCATCGGCGCCGCGTATCAGAAAACCATAGCCCTTCAAACGGTTGAACCATTTGACGGAGGCCGCTTCGAACGGTCCGGCGGCGTCGATCATCGCGATGGGATCGATCCGGTCGGGTGACGACGGGGCACGGACCGTCTCCTCGACCGCGTTGGTCATGTCGATCGAGACGATCTCGCGTGCCTGGAACCCGCGGCCGCGTTGCACCGACAACGTCTCGACTCGCGCGCCTTCGGGAAGGCTGCGGCGGCCATGCGGTTGCAGGACCGAGAAATGCACCAGGATATCGCCGACGGTCTCGTCGTCCGCGACCGCGAACCCGAAGCCGCGCGTCACGTCGAACCATTTGATGACCCCGCCGATGGCACGGGCCTCCGGCACGACACCGCCGACGATCACGGCACTCACGCGCTCGCCGCCCCCCACGAGGCTACTACTAGCTACGCCGTCCCCCACGAGGCTACCGCTCGTCAGGCCGCCGCCCACAAGACCACCGGTCGCGAGGCCACCGCTCGCAAGCGTCGTCGTTCCCGCCTCCACTGGCCCCATTTCTACCGGCATGTCAGCACCTGCTGCGTGTCGTTACGCATTGTTACACCCCTGAGCGCCTTGCTAGCACGGTTCGTCGCAGCCGCAATGAATCCGTTGTGGTGTTCACTCGAAATCGAGCAACTCGGGGGTATCGGACGGCGGTGCAGCAACAATTTTGCGTGCGAGATCGAATTTGTGCCCCGCGCGCAGCATTCCCGCGAGCTGCTTTTCGTGCAGCTTCCGATCGCCCTCGCCGCTGCCATATGGTCCGATTCGTTTGCGCCGTGCATAGGCCAGTGCCGATTCGACCGCGCGGTCCGCGATCGCCGGCGCCACCGACTCCGCGTCGCCTTCGTCGATGCCGGCCTCACGGAATGCGCCGGCAACCCGCCGCGCCCCCAAGCCACGTCGCTGCATCGCAGCAGCCCGTTGTTCGGCGAAGGCGCGGTCATCGACATAGCCGAGCTCGGCCATCCGCTGTGCAAGGTCGCCAGGCTCCGCCAGTGCCGCACCGTCGCCCCCGTCCCAACCGCGCTCGCGGATTTTCCGCATCAGGTAATCGGTGAGCCGCCCCCGCGTCGTCGCGAATCGCTCGACATAGCGCAGCGCCATCTGCTCGAGCGCCGCGGCATCGAGCGGTTTCGGCGCGGGACGCTCGCGGGATCGCTCCTTGCTGCCGCCTTTCCCGCCGCCTTTGCCCCAGCTCTTGCCGCCGCGCCGCTTCGTGGTGCCGCTGTCGTCGAACGCGCCGTTTTCCGGGTCGCCGGCATCCAGCGACGAGGGAAACGCGTTGCTTGCGCTGTGGCTATCATCGGTCACGCCATCATTGTGCCACACTGGCACCCGAAGTTGAACGGCTAGACTGAAGATAGGTGTGGTGTGCGAGCACCGCGACCAACCAAGGCAGGAACTGCGATGACGACCGACACGGCCAACAAGGGCGGCACGACCGTAGCGACGATCGTTGCGACGCCGACCCAAGACGCCCTGCCGCGCCGCTTCGCCGATTTCGGCACGCTGGGCGAAGCCCTCGATTACGCGGCAAGCGGTAACCGCGGGCTTAATTTTCACGACGCGCGGGACATTGTCGCAGCCCTACCCGTATTCGCAACTTCGCACCGATGCCCGCGCGATGGCCGATCGCCTGATCGCCGCCGGCGTCGCCCCTGCCGATCGTATCGCGCTGGTCGCGGAGACCGGTCCCGAGTTCGCCGCGCTGTTCTTCGGCGTCGTCTACGCCGGTGCATGGCCCGTCCCGCTACCGCTGCCGACCTCGTTCGGCGGTCGCGATTCGTACATCGAACAGCTCCGCGTCCAGCTTGCGAGCTGCGATCCGAAGATGCTGATCTTCCCGCCCGAACTGGCGCAGATGGCCGGCGAGGCCGCACGCCTGTCGGGTACCGTCGGCATCGACTGGTCCGAGTTCGCCGTGCGCGAGGCACCGGCCGCGACGCTGCCCGAGGCCAAGCCCGACGACATCGCCTATCTGCAATATTCGAGCGGCTCGACGCGCTTCCCGCACGGCGTCGTCATCACCCACGCGGCGCTGCTCAACAACCTCGCCGCGCACAGCCACGGCATGGAGGTCTGCGACACCGATCGCTGCGTTTCCTGGCTGCCCTGGTATCACGACATGGGGCTGGTCGGCTGCTTCCTGTCGCCGATCGCCAACCAGGTCTCGACCGATTACCTCAAGACCGAGGATTTCGCGCGCCGTCCGCTCGCGTGGCTCGATCTCATCAGCCGCAACGAAGGCACGACGCTCAGCTACTCCCCGACCTTCGGCTACGATATCTGCGCCCGCCGCATGTCGTCGCAGACCAAGGCGAGCGACCGCTTCGACCTGTCGCGCTGGCGGGTTGCGGGCAATGGCGCCGACATGATCCGTCCCGACGTGATGCAGTCGTTCGTTGATGCCTTTGCCGATGCAGGCTTCAAGGCAACCGCGTTCCTGCCGAGCTACGGCCTTGCCGAGGCGACGCTCGCAGTATCGCTGATGCCGCCTGGCGAAGGCATCCGCGTCGAACTGGTCGAGGAAACCCAGCTTTCGGGTGGCTCGCGCGGCGGGGACCGTCCTCAGCGCTACCGCGCGATCGTCAACTGCGGCAAGCCAGTGCGCGACATGCAGATCGAGATCCGCGAAGAGGACGGCACGCCGCTCCCCGATCGCGCGATCGGCAAGGTGTGGTGCAGCGGCAAGTCGGTGATGGTCGGCTATTTCCGCGACGACGCCGCGACCGAGGCATGCATGGCGGACGGTTGGCTCGATACCGGCGACATGGGCTATATGTCCGACGGCTACATCTACATCGTCGGCCGCGCCAAGGACATGATCATCGTCAACGGCAAGAACCACTGGCCGCAGGACATCGAATGGGCGGTGGAACAGCTCCCCGGCTTCAAGGCCGGCGACATCGCCGCGTTCGCGATCACCACGCCCGGTGGTGAGGAGACGCCTGCGGTGCTGGTCCAGTGCCGCAGCTCGGACGAGGCCGAACGCCTGCGCCTGCGCGACGAGATCCGCGAGCGCGTCCGCTCGGTGACGGGCATGAACTGCCTGATCGAACTGATCCCGCCACGTACTTTGCCGCGCACGTCGTCGGGCAAGCTCAGCCGTGCCAAGGCGCGCAACCTGTATCTCAGCGGTGACATCAAACCGTATGATATTGCCGCCTGACAGGCCGACCGCGCTAAAAATGATCGTGTTCTGGTTAGATTTGACCAAAACGACAGCAATTAGATCCAGTTTGGTGTGATGCATACGTTCCGCTAACCAACGCGTGGTTATGCCATTGGCGTGACCAAGACCCCGCCTTCCGCGTCGAGCCGCATCGTCGTCGACCTCGCCACGCTATTGGCGATCCGCGAAGGCGGCGATCCGGTCGTGTGGGGCCGGATCCGCGCGGCGCAATTGTTCGCCGGGCGCCGCGTGGCGCTGTTCCTGCTCACCAGCAACATCGTCGCGATGCTGGCGATCGCGTTCCTGCTGCGGGGCGTCGTGCCGCACTGGCAGATCGCGGCATGGGCGGCGCTGGTCGCCGCTGCGGCGGTTTGGGTGGGGTTTCGCCGGCTCGCCACCGATCATCGCGGCGACGGCTATGCGAGCCTGCGCCAGCTTCGTCACACGATCTGGGACGGCTTCGTTCTTGCGCTCGTCTGGTCTGCGGTGCCGGTCTTCTTCTGTACGCATGCACCGACCGGGACGACCGCGGGGCTGGGTCTCACACTTGCGGTGCTGATGGCCGCCGCCGCCCTGGCGATGGCGCCGCTCGCACCCGCGACGCTCGTATTCCTGGGTTATCTTGGTGTGGCAATGGCCATCCAACTCGCCTTCGCCAGCAGTTTCGCCGCCGCGCTCGGCCTGTTGCTGTTCACCGGGTTGCTGATGGTCGCATGCATCCATCGCGCGCGCTCTGATCATGCTCCGCGCGAGCGAGATCGTTCTAGACGATCGCAACGAGACGGTCAGCCTGTTGCTCGGCGAGTTCGACGGCACCGGCGCCGACTGGCTCTGGGAAACCGACGCGACCCGCCGCGTCGTCAAAGCCAGCCCGCGGTTCGCCTTTGCGTGCGGCCTCGATCCGGCCAGTATCAATGGCCTGCCGCTGTTGCAGCTGCTGGCCGGCCCGAGCTGGGAAACCGGCGAGTTCGATACCGCATTGCGCACTCTGGCGGAGCGGCTGAAACGGCGGGAAAGCTTCCGCGATCTACGCCTTCCCGTCCAGATTGGCGGGGAGGATCGCTGGTGGAGCATGGCTGCGTCGCCACGTTTCGACGATCACGGCGAGTTCTACGGCTTTCGCGGCGTCGGCTCCGATGTGACCGAACAGCGTGCGTCGGCGGACAAGATCAACCGGATGGCGCGCTTCGACACCCTGACCGGCCTGCCGAACCGACTGATGGTGAATGAGACGCTCGTGAAGGCGATGGCGGATGCCGATCGCTGGGGCGGCCGCTATGCGTTCATGATGCTCGATCTCGATCGCTTCAAAGCGGTCAACGATACGCTTGGCCACCCGATCGGCGATCGACTGCTTGGCCGTGTGTCGGAGCGGATCCACGCGCTGATGGGCGTCAACGAGACCTGCGGACGCCTGGGCGGGGACGAATTCGCGGTGGTGGTCCGCGACGCGAGCGACGCCGCCGCGGTCGAGCGGCTTGCCGAGCGGATCATCGCCTCGCTGTCGCGTCCCTATGAGATCGACGCCCATACACTCCATATCGGTGCCAGCATCGGCCTTGCGATCGGTCCGCGTGACGGCCGCACCGCCGACATGCTCATCCGCTCGGCCGACCTCGCACTCTATCGCGCCAAGGACGCCGGACGCGGCGTGTTCCGCCGGTACGAACCGGAACTCCACGTTCAGGCGGAAGAGCGGCGGATACTCGAAATGGCTTTGCGCGACGCCATCGAGAAGGGCGAGATGCACCTCGTCTACCAGCCGATCGTCGAGACCGACAGCGCGCTGCCCTGCGGTTTCGAGGCGTTGCTGCGCTGGACCAGCGCCGAATTCGGCTGCGTATCGCCGGCCAAGTTCATTCCGCTTGCCGAGGAAACCCGGCTGATCGGTCCAATCGGCGCCTGGGTAGTCAGGACCGCCTGCGAAGAAGCCGCCCGCTGGCCATCGGACATGCGGATCGCGGTCAACGTGTCGGCAGACCAACTCCGCAATCCCAGTTTCGTGACCACGATCGCGTCGGCGCTCGCGAGCACGGGCGTGTCACCCGAACGGCTTGAGCTCGAAGTGACCGAAGGCGTCTTCATGCATGAAGGCCTTGGTGCGACGCAGATTCTCGATCGTGTGGCCGAACTCGGCGTTCGCCTCAGTCTCGACGATTTCGGCACAGGTCATTCCTCGCTCGGCTATCTCAGCCGCACGCGCTTTTCCTCGCTCAAGATAGATCGCAATTTCGTGCGCGACGCGGCCTGCGGCGTGCGCGAGGCCGTGGCGATCGTCCGCGCCGGGATCGCCCTTGCGACGAGCCTCGGCATGGCCACCACGGCCGAGGGTATCGAGACCGAAGCCGAACTCAGAGCCCTACGCGATCTCGGCTGCACCAATGCGCAGGGGTTCTATTTCGGGCGGCCGATGTCAGCCGAGGACGCCCGCACACTCGCCAACCGCGGTTGGAAAGATGCGGTCGCCGCCTGATCGCTACCTAGCTAGCGGACGATAGCAGGCCCGGCGCGAGCCGGACCCACCTCCCGAATACGCGCGGTCAGCGGCGGCGTTCGCGTCCCGCAAAACTTACCAGGCTTTCCGCGCCATCGGCCGAAACCGCCGAGATGCCGACGAAATTGTCGTCGACCGGCACCTGCGACAGCACCGTCTGCGGATTTGGTCCGGTCGCTGCCACCTCGCGCACATCGGTCCAGTCCTGGACATCGTTGCGACGCCAGCGAACCCTGTACTTCACGGCGCCCGGCACTGCGTTCCACTTGATCGTCGTGTCGCGCGACAATGCTCCGGCCATCGACACGTCTTCGGGAGCCGCGGGTGCCGCCGCGATCCGAGCCAAGGTCGCGACGTTGATCGCCGTCACCTTGGCCAGATACGGAAAGTCCATGCCCTCGATCGTGTCGCCGTAGACGACGCCCTTTTCGGTGCGGAGGTCCTGGTGCTGGCGGTCCCAGTTTTCGGCCGCGACCGAAAACCGTACGGCGGGATAGCCGAGTTTCAGAAATGGCTCGTGATCGCCGCCGCGCCCGAACCGGTCCGGGCGGCGATCGAGCATCACGTCGAGCCCGCCCGGCACATCGCCTGCGACTCCGTCGATCATTTTTGCCAGCGACCGACTGGGGCCATCATCCTCGCCGCCGTCCGCACGACGCCCCTGTTGCGCGGCCAGATCCTCCGAGGCGCGGATACCTTCGGAAAAGACCCGGACCTTTTCGGCAACGCGGACCCCGCCCTGCCCCAAGGTGTTGCCGACGATATCGTTGTTCAGCATCGCCGAGACCGACCAGCCACGCGCCTTGGCGGTGTCGGCGAGCAATTCGGCACCCCAAAGGCCCTGTTCCTCGCCTGAGAACACCGCGTAGACGATGGTCGCGTCGAACTGCCGTTGCGACAGCAACCGTGCCGCCTCCAGCACCAGCGCGACGCCGGACGCGTTGTCATTGGCGCCGGGCGCGTCGGAGGTGGCGTTCATCACGTCGGTCACGCGGCTATCGATATGCGCGCCGACGATCACCACGCGGTTCGGATTGCGGCCTTTCTGGATGCCCAGCACATCCTCGACCACGACCCCGGCCGGTGCACGCGGCCCGGTGAACGAGCGGGCGATCCGGTCGACGACGATACAGCCGCCACACGATGCGCCGATCTGCGTGAAACGTTCTGCGGCCCAGGTCCGAGCCGCGCCGATCCCCGCCTCGGATCGGTCGTCGTCGACGCAGTATGCCGGGTACCGAAACCGACCATCGTCGTGACGTCCGCCTGCAACCGTTTCACAGACGGTGCGGGCATTGGCGTTGGAGCAGGAAGCGGGGCCGCGGCAGCGGCGGCAAGCAGCGACGGGAGAGCGTATATCGACATTGGCAGACCGTGCCGCGATCGGCACCGCTGCTCAAGCCAATAGTAAGGCACCGGTCGATCAGCGATAGCGGCAGGCGTACCAAGCTCCGCTTTGATGTCAGACCCTTACAAAAACTCGAACTGGTCGAAAACTGATCGAAGTATGATAAATTTTTCATATATATGCTAACCATATGATTGTCTTGAGAGGACGATCGATGATCATCGGGCATTCAGTATCGAACAGCGAGGGCGTCATACAGGCTATCGACGGCCCCGTCGCAACACTGCTGCAGCGCGAGCGAGATCAACTTATCGGTATTTCGTATATGTCGATCACACATCCCGACGATCTTGCGCTAAACTTGGCGAAGGTCTCCGCACTCCAAGCCAACGGACAATCCGCAAAAATCCGCAAACGCTATATCGGTGGCAGGGGAGACATCATCGCGGTGGACGTTCAGGTTTCCCGGGTGATGGGATCCGATGGTGGCCATCTGGTCGGAACCTTGTCGACGATCGACGACATCCTCGATCAAGACCCCGCGCCCTATCGACTGTGGCGTCGCGCTCGGGAACTCCTCGACATCATGCGCGCGCGTGACGACATCCTTGGGGCGGACCTGTTCGCCGATCACGCCTGGACGATTCTGCTGCTGACCTATGTCGCCGAAGCCGAGGGCCGGATCGCATCGATCGCGACGGTCGCCAACCATATCCCGCTATCGCAGACCACGATCGTGCGTTGGCTGCGCGTGCTGCAGTCCAAGGCACTCTTCGAACCGACGCTTCCCGGCATCGATGCGCTACAACTGACGCAGACCGGTATCGACAAGGTGGAATTGTTGCTGGATCAGAAGATCGCCGTACCTGTCGGCTGATCGACCTTCTTAGCGGCATCAACGACACTGGCCGCTATCGCCAACGGCCCGCCCCGGGCGCTCAGCTCAGCCGGTCGATCGCCTCGCGCGTCAGCGAACCCGGGATAATCATCACCGGCACCGGCAACGCGCCCGCATCAGCCCCGGTGAAATGCGCGATCAGTTCGCCCGGCGCGCCGGTGGCCGCGGCGCCCAACACCAGCGCCGCAATCTCGGGATTGGCCGCGATCATCTCGCGGATGATTTTCGGCCCCTCGCCCTCGCGCACCGTGATCGACGGACGCAAGCCGGACTCTTCGATCAACGTGCCCGCGGCCCCGGCGACCAGCCCCTCGGCATGCAGGCGCGCTTCCTCCTCGATCGTCGCCTGGACGCCGCCGAACGCGATGAACTCCTGCGGCGGGATCACGGTGAGGATCTCGACGCCGCCGCCAGTCTTTACCGCACGCCGTGCCGCGAACCGCAACGCGATGCCGGCTTCCGGACTGTCGTCGATAACCACCAGATAAATGCGCATTTTAGCCCCCGTTATTGCCGGTAATTGGGCCGAGGCGGGTCGATACGCAAGTGCGCCGGGGTTGACCCGAGCGGACGAGGGCGCGAGTAGGCATGCCGTTACGTCACGCCCTGGGGAAATCCATGTCGATCGAGATCAAGATGCCTGCGCTGTCCCCGACCATGGAGGAGGGTACCCTCGCCAAATGGTTGATCAAGGAGGGCGACGTCGTGAAATCCGGCGACCTGATGGCCGAGATCGAAACCGACAAGGCGACGATGGAGTTCGAAGCCGTTGACGAAGGCACCGTGGTCAAGATCCTCGTCGCCGAGGGTACCGACAACGTAAAGGTCGGCACGGTCATCGCGATCATCGCCGAAGAGGGCGAAGATGCTTCGTCGGTTTCCTCGGCGCCGGCGAAAAGCGAGACGCCCGAGCCCGCTGCCAAGGAGTCGGAAGCCAAGCCTGATCCCAAGGATCCGAACGACACCGGCAGCGAGGCCAGGCCGGTCGAGCGGACCGAGGCTTCGGCCGAGGATCACGGTCGTCCCGCAGATGCCGGCCCGGCCTCGTCGGGTGACCGCGTGAAGGCGAGCCCGCTCGCGCGCCGTCTCGCCGCCGATAAGGGGATCGATCTCGGCGCCGTGGCGGGTTCGGGCCCGAAGGGTCGTATCGTCAAGGCCGACGTCGAGAGCGCCAAGCCGGGTGCGGCTCCCGTTGCTGCGAAGACCGAAGCTGCTGCTCCGACGGCTGCCGCTGCTCCGGCCCCTGCCGCGAAGCCAGCGACCGTGCCGGATATTCCGCACGAGGCGACCAAGCTCAGCAACGTGCGCAAGACCATCGCGCGTCGCCTGACCGAGTCGAAGCAGACCGTCCCGCACATCTATCTGACCGTGAACATCCGCCTCGACGCGCTACTGAAGCTGCGCGGTGAGCTGAACAAGAGCCTCGAATCGCGCGGCGTTAAGCTGTCGGTCAACGACCTGCTGATTAAGGCGCAGGCCGTGGCCCTGATGCAGGTGCCGACCTGCAACGTGATGTTCACGCCCGACCAGCTGATCACGTTCCAGCGTGCCGACATCTCGGTCGCCGTGAGCACGCCGTCGGGTCTGATCACGCCGATCATCGTCGGCGCGGACACCGCGTCGCTGTCGTCGATCTCGACGCAGATGAAGGACCTCGCCGCCCGCGCCCGCGACGGCAAGCTCAAGCCCGAGGAATATCAGGGCGGCACCGCCTCGATCAGCAACATGGGCATGTTCGGCATCACACAGTTCGACGCGGTCATCAACCCGCCCCAGGCGATGATCCTCGCGGTCGGCGCGGGCGAGAAGCGTCCGTACGTCGTCGGCGACGAACTCACCGTGGCGACCGTCATGTCGGCGACCGGCAGCTTCGACCACCGTGCGATCGACGGTGCCGACGGCGCGCAGTTCATGAAGGCGTTCAAGCACCTCGTCGAGAACCCGCTGGGCATGCTGGCGTAAGCGCGAAAGCATGACCGCCGCACCCCGCACCCCCACCCCGTTCGTGCTGAGCGAAGTCGAAGCAGGTGAGTCTGACACCCTTCGACTTCGCTCAGGGCGAACGGGGTGTGCGGTTCTGTTTCGACATGAAGAACACGACCATCGAGATCCTGCACATACTCGCGGGGCTCGCCGTTGCCGTCGCGATCACCTGGGCGGCGGCATGGTCCTATCCGCTCGGGCAGGACGTGATCTGGGCGTGCGGGGCCGCGGCGATGGTCGCGACCGTGCTGATGGGCGTGGGGCCATTGCGCCGCGCGCGTCGTCTCGACGGAACTACCCGCAGGAGTGAAGCGTGACCGAATTGCCGCCTGAAAAGGCTCCGACGATCCGCGTCACCGCGATGCCCGCCGACGCGAACCCGTACGGCGACATCTTCGGCGGCTGGCTGATGGGTCAGATGGATCTTGCCGCCGGCTCGGTCGCGTCCAGGCGTAGCGGCGGTCGCGCCGTTACGATCGCGGCGGACGCGATGAAGTTCCACATGCCGGTCGTCGTCGGTGACGAGGTGTCGGTCTACGCAGAGCTTATCGCGGTCGGCCGCACCTCGATGACGATCGAGGTCGAGGCGTGGCGCCGCGCTCGCCACAGCAACGACAGCTGCAAGGTGACCCAAGCGCGCTTCATCTTCGTAGCGGTCGGCGACGATCGCAAACCGCGGCCCGTGCCGCCCGAAACCAACTGATTTTCAAAGGACTCTACCGTGGCTGATACCTATGATCTCGTCATCCTCGGCTCGGGCCCCGGCGGCTACGTCGCCGCGATCCGCGCGTCGCAGCTCGGCCTAAAGGTCGCGATCGTCGAGCGTGAGCGCTTGGGCGGCATCTGCCTCAACTGGGGCTGCATCCCGACCAAGGCGCTTCTGCGGACGTCGGAAATCTATCACTACATGCAGAACGCCGAGAGCTACGGCCTCAAGGCGGACAATGTCGGCTTCGACCTCGCCAAGATCGTTGACCGCTCGCGGAAAGTCGCGGGCCAGCTGAATGCGGGCGTCAAGGGCCTGATGAAGAAGAACAAGGTGACCGTCGTCGAAGGCGTCGGCACCGTGACGGCCAAGGGCAAGTTGAGCGTCAAGCAGGGCGACAAGACCGTCGAGCTCGAAGCCAAGAACATCATCGTCGCGACCGGCGCGCGCGCACGCGACCTGCCGTTCGCCAAGGCCGACGGCGAGCGGATCTGGACCTATCGCCATGCGATGGTGCCGACCGAGATGCCGACCAAGCTGCTGGTCATCGGCTCGGGCGCGATTGGCGTCGAGTTCGCCAGCTTCTACAACGACATGGGCGCCGACGTGACGATTGTCGAGATGCTCCCCCGCATCCTCCCCGTCGAGGACGAGGAAGTGTCGGCGTTCATGAACAAGGCGCTGTCGAAGCAGGGCATCAAGCTGCTGACCCAGACCGGGCTCGAAGGTCTCGTCCCCTCGGCAAACGGTGTGACCGCCAAGATCAAGGCGAAGGACGGCAAGGTTTCGGAGGAGACCTTCAGCCACGCGATCATCGCGATCGGCATCGTCCCCAACACCGAGAATATCGGGCTGGAGGCCTTGGGCGTCGAGACCGACCGCGGCCATATCAAGATCGACGGCTATGGCCGCACTAACGTCGACGGCATCTGGGCGATCGGCGACGTCACCGGCGCGCCGTGGCTCGCGCACAAGGCCAGCCACGAGGGCATCATCGCGGTCGAGAAGATCGCCGGTGGCTCGCCGCACCAGATGGACAAGGCCAATATCCCCGGCTGCACCTATTCGCGCCCGCAGGTCGCGAGCGTTGGCATGACCGAGGCGAAGGCGAAGGAAGCCGGCTACGAGCTGAAGGTCGGCAAATTCCCCTTCATCGGCAACGGCAAGGCGATCGCGCTGGGCGAGGCCGAGGGCTTCGTGAAGACGGTATTCGACGCGAAGACCGGCGAACTGCTCGGCGCGCACATGGTCGGCGCCGAAGTGACCGAGCTGATCCAGGGCTATGTCGTCGCGCGCCAGCTCGAGACCACCGAGGCCGAGCTGATGGAGACGGTGTTCGCGCATCCGACGCTATCCGAGATGATGCACGAGAGCGTCCTCGCCGCCTACGGCCGCGCGATCCACTACTAATGCCGGTATCATCCCCCGCCAGGGGGAGGTGGCAGGCGCTTGCCTGACGGAGGGGGCGGAAAGGGAAACCTCCGTTCCGCATCCTCCCCCTCCGTCGCCTTCGGCGCCACCTCCCCCTGGCGGGGAGGATCAGAGTTCGAGCATGCCCCCTCCCCGTCATCCCGACGAAAGTCGGGGCCCAGGGGTACCACCCGCAACGCTTTTGGTTCCGACTCCTGACGATCGTCAGGATCACGTTGCGTGATACCCAACCAACCGACCAGACCGGGCAAGCCATCCCGTTTCGGCCCTAACTCTCTTGACCCTCGCGCACGAGCCTCCGAAAGGTCGCCCTGCCCCGACGTCCGGCTCTCAGGAGGTCGCGGCGCATGAGCCACCGGTGCAGGACCCGCGAATGTCGATCGACCCTGCCTGCCGCCTCACCCCGCGCCCCATCGCGCTCGTCGCGACGGCGCTGTGCGTGGCCTCGCTCGCGCTCTTCTGGCCGGGGGTCGCGATGTACGACACCGTCGCGCAATATAAGCAGGTCCTGTCGGGGGTGTACGACGACTGGCATCCGCCGGCGATGGCGCGTGCCTGGGCGCTGCTTGCACCGCTCGGGTCGGCTGCGACGCCGATGCTGGTGCTGCAGCTCGGCACCTACTGGCTCGGCCTTGGCCTGATCGCCGCCGCGCTGGCGCGAGCGGGGCGCAGCCGCAGCGCGGTGGCGATCATCGTCATCGGCCTGTTGCCGCCGTTTCTCGGCTGGCAGGGCGTCGTCCTCAAGGACGCGCAACTGACCGGCGCGCTGCTCGGGGCATGCGGGATCATCGGCTGGTACAGGCTCTCCCACCGGCCCATGCCACGCGCACTCTGGGTCCCGACCGCATTGCTGCTGGCCTATGCGGTCCTCGTCCGAGCAAATGCCGTCTTCATCGTCGTGCCATTGGTGGTAACGCTCGCCCCCCGCCCCGCCGGAACCGTCGCCAAGATCATCACCGGCCTGATTGCGGTCGTCGTCGTCCTCGGCGTGGCGCCGGTCGTCAATCACCAGATCCTGCGCGCGCAACGCAGCGGCGTGGAATCGACGCAGGCGCTGTTCGATCTGGCCGGGATCGCCGCGCGCGTACCCGACGGGACCGCGATCGGCCTGACCCGCGCCGAAGCGGACGCCGTGGTCGCGCGCCACTGCGCCTCGCCGTTCTTCTGGGATCCGCTCGGCGACGACGCGCATTGCGGAACGACGATGGCGCGCCTTCGGGCGCTACCCGTCGGTACGCTCTACCTGACACTTGCCGGATCGGCGCTGCATCATCCGATCGCCTATGCGGCGCACCGCTTTGCGCATCTGAACTCGACCGATCGCTGGCTGGTCCCGTTCCACTGGCCGAGCGCAGCCCCCGACCATGTCGGAGCCCAACACGGTCGGTCTCGCCAGCCCGAACGCCGCCGCCAGGCACTGGGAAAGCCTGACCGCCATGATCGTCGAGACGCCGCTGGGCTGGCCGATCAGCTGGATCGTGATCGCGATCACCGCGCTGGCGACAGGCCTGTCGCGTCCCCCCGATCCGGCCCCCGATCCAGTCCGCGATCTTGCCACGGCGCTGCTCGTCTCCGCGCTCGCCCTGGAAGCGAGCTTCGCGGTCCTCAGCATCGCGTCGGACCTGCGCTATCACCTGTGGCCGATGATCGCGACCGCGGTGGCGGTGGTTTTGCTGGCCGATCGCGCGCCGCCCCGACACATCGCCCGCGCCGGTATCGTCATACTGCTGCTGGTACTGGCTAGCGGCGGCGCCGCGCGGGTCCTGTTGCCGCCGCCGCCGCAGACCTATGCGGGTATGTTGGGTTGATTGCCGGTGCCCAAGAGAGGCGCGTGACGCTGTACATCAGGGCGATCGGCATGGCGTCGTGCGGAAGAGATCACACCGTGCCGTCGCATCCGAACCGGACGAAACACGCCGCTTTCGCTTGCCTCCTCAAACCAGTCATCCTAACTTAGATCATGCTAACACGTTCTCAAACCGCTGTTTCGCTGATGAAGATGGCGCTCGCGTTGCTCGACCGCGACCGGGCCGATCTGGCCGCCTGTCATCTTCACCGTGCGATCGAAGTCGCCGAGGACGATGTCGAGATCGGCAGCATTGCCACCAGGTATGCCGCCGCAACGGAGCCAGTCGACAAGTCGATCCGCTGACTCGTCCCAAGCGTGTGATCCTATTGCCGCATCGCTGACATCCTGCCTAAAAGGTCCGCATCGGCCGTGCGGTGATCATCGCACACCCTCGGATGACTGTTCTGCCGAACACAGATTTCGCGCGAACAACCCGTATAGTCTCCACGGCGCGCTATGCGTATTCGAGCGCACTAGCCGGTTAAACTATAGTATACCGGGTCTATTGATCCCCATCAGCACGATTCACGATCTGTATATGGGTCTTCTATCGATGCACGCTCGTTACGACGCTGAACCATAAAGGGGACGCTCGAGCTCGATCATGCGTATCGCGATTATCTCTCATCTGAAGCATGCGATCGTCGAGCCGTTTGCCGGTGGACTCGAGATGCACACGCATCTTCTTGCCACCCGGCTTCGCGCACGTGGCCATGATGTCGTGCTGTTCGCGTCGACGCGGTCCGATCCCGCGACCGGGCTGACCGCGATTTGCGACGAGACCGCGCTGATGGCGACCGGCGTCGCGGAAGCGACCGACATCGCGTTCTTCCGCGAACATCACGCCTATCTGCGGCTGATGTCCGAACTGCGTCGCGGTGGCTTCGATATCGTCCACAATAATTCACTGCATTATCTGCCGGTTGCGATGGCGGATACGTTGCCGATGCCGATGGTCACGACGCTGCATACCCCGCCATTTTGCTGGCTCGAGAGCGGCATTCGGTTGTGCCGCGCCGAAGCGACGCGGTTCGTCGCCGTATCGGAGGCGATCCGCACGATGTGGTCGCCGATCGTCCCGATCGACCGGGTCGTCGGCAACGGTATCGATCTCGACCGCTTCCCCTATCGGGCCGTCCCCGACGCCGATCCCTATCTGGTCTGGTATGGTCGCATCGTCCCCGAAAAGGGTCTTCATCTGGCGATCGCGGCGGCCCAGAAGGTCGGGCTGCCGCTGCGTATTGCCGGTCCGATCTCCGATCCGGACTATTATGCCGCGGAGGTGGCCCCGCATCTCGGCGATGCCGTGCGCTATGTCGGCCATCTCGATCACGCGGCGCTATCGTTGCTGATCGGAGGTGCCCGGGCATTCCTGTGTACGCCGTGCTGGGACGAACCTTACGGTCTGGTCGTTGCCGAGGCACTGGCGTGCGGCACACCGGTTGCCGCGTTCGCGCGCGGTGCGATACCGACCTTGCTCGACGACGGTAGTGGCGTGCTGGCAACCCCCGACGATGTCGGGTCGCTCGCCGCCGCGGCCGGACGGGCGATGCACCTCGACCGATCGGACAGCCGCGCGCGCCGTTGCGATCTGCGATGCCGAAACGATGATCGACGGTTACGAGGCGCTGTATGCCGAGATGTGCGCGGAAATGCGCGCGGAAACGGCTGCTCCGCCGATGCCGCTCTCCATATCCGGGCCGATCCCGGAACCGCTGGCGTCGGCGATGTGGCCCGCCCTGGCAGCCAGCAGACCAGCGCCTGCAAACCGCGCGCTGCGCCGATGAGGCCGTTCTGTGTCTGCGTACCTGCGCGCAACGAAAGCCTGCGCCTGCCGATATTGTTTGAGGCACTTGCCGCGCAAACGATCGACGGGCGTATCCCGATTGCGCTGTGTATCAACAATAGCGACGACGACAGCGTCGGCGTCATGCGTAATATCGCGATACGGTACGCCGGACGGCTGGACATCATAGTCGAGTCTCGCACCTTTGCCCCGGCGCTAGCACATGCCGGGAGCGCGCGTGGCCACGCCATGGAGATGGGATATCGCCATGTCGTTAACGGTGGGATCGACGGCGGCGGTATCGGCGGCGACCACCGCAGCGGCGTGCTGATTTCCACAGACGCGGATTGTCGTCCTCCCGCTGGCTGGCTCTCCGCCAACCTCGCCGCGATCGACACGGGTGCGGATATCGTTGGTGGACGGATCGTCCTCGACGACGCCGAGCCGATTGACGCGGCGATCACCGCGATGCGCGAACGGTTCGATCGATATTGGGCCGCGGTCCGCGCGATCGAGGACGCGGTCGACCCATCCCCGCACGATCCGCCGCCGCGTCACGGCGACCACACCGGGGCAAGCATCGCGATCGACGCAGCCTTGTACCGCATGATCGGCGGGGTCCCGCCAATCGCATCGGGCGAGGATCGATCGATGGTCATCGACGCGGTCGCGGCGGGCGGGCGGCTGGTCCATCCGCCTTCGGTCTGGACCCGCGTGTCGGCGCGCACCGAGGGGCGTGCCGCAGGGGGCATGGCGCTCGCGATGGCCGAACTCGCAGCAACGCTCGATCGGGGCGCGGATCCGTGGGTACCTGCGTTCGAGCATTGGCGGACCCGTGCTCATTGGCGGCGTGCAACCCGCCACGCACACGGCGTCGCGGCGATGCTGGCACGCGAGGCGGACCTGCCGCCAATGCCTAGCGACATGCCCCTGCCCCAATATCCCGGCGCGATCTCGATCGAGCCCGCCACGTCCTTGCTTGCATCATGAGCCGACGTCCGATCGGCTATTACGTCCATCACCACGGCGCCGGACACCGCATGCGAGCGTCGGCGATCGCGGATCATGCCGACGGGCGAGATCACTTTGATCGGCACGAACATCGCCGGGCGGAGCGGTGCCCACCGCTATGTCGACCTTCCGGACGACCGGCTTGCTTGCGGGTTCGACGGTCGCGACGATGCCGCGGATCGGCCCGCGGCGCTGCACTATGCACCGCTCGACCATGACGGCATACGTCGCCGGGTCGCGGCGATCACGCACTGGATCGCCGAACAGCAACCCGCGCTGATGATCGTCGACGTATCGTGCGAGATCGCGATGCTGGCGCGGCTGGCGTCGGTACCGACCGTGTACGTCAGGCTCGGCGGCCGGCGTGACGACGCCCCGCATCATGACGCGTTTCGCGCCGCGATCGCGATCGTTGCGCCATTTGCCGAAGCACTCGACGATCCGGCCACCCCCGATTGGGTCCGACGAAAGACCGTCTATGCCCCCGGCCTCGTCGACCGTGTCGGGACGACATCGATCGAACCCCGATCGGTCCTTGTCGTTAGCGGCAGGGGCGGCTCGGCGATCGATGGCACGGTCTGGGCCCGCGCGGCGCGTGCCACGCCCGACCGTATGTGGCGGATCATCGGCGATTGCCCGCCAGTCGTCGACGCGCCAGCCAATCTCGAGCAATCAGGCTGGGTCGACGATGCCGCGGCGTGGATCGCACGCGCCGCGATCGTCATCGGCAGCGCAGGGGACGGCGTGGTCGGTGCGGTGCTGGCGGCACGCCGACCCTTTATTTGCCTGCCGGAGGATCGACCGTTCGACGAACAGCGATCGAAAGCCGAGCGACTGGTCGCGGCGGGTGCGGCGTTGATGTGCGACGATGCCGCCGTAGCGGACTGGCCGATGCTGCTCACGCATACGGAGCAGCTCGATCCCGCCGCACAGGCGGCGCTCGACGACCCGGATGGTGCAGCCCGTCTGGCAACGTATGTGATGGCCCTGGCCGATGGAGAGCGCGGATGAGCGAACGAATGACGACGGTGCTCGACGATCCGCTGGTCGCTGCGCTCGCCAGGCTGGGCGAACGCTATGATGCGGAGCGCAGGCATCCCGCCGACAGCATCGCGCTGCTCGCGGAGGCGGGTTTGCTACGCCGGTTCGCACCGGTCGATTCGGGTGGCGAGGCGTTTGCCGACGCCGGCGCCCGCCATCGCGCAATGTTCGACGCACTGCGTCGGGTCGGTCGCGGCGACCTGAGTGTGGGTCGGTTGTTCGAAGGCCATGTCAACGCGATGGCGCTGTTCGGCTGGTATGCGACCGCCGGCCAGAAGGACTGGCTGCGCCGCGTGCTCGATCATGGCGCCGCGTTCGGCGTATGGGCAACCGAGCCGGCGCCGGGGGTCGCGTTGATCGAGAATTTGGGCGGGCGAACATTGCAGGGCGCGAAGAGCTTCGCCAGTGGCGCAGGCGGGATCGGCTATGCGATCGTCACGATCCAGCCCGATAGCGGCGACCGCCGACTGGCCATCGTCGGCGCCGACGATCCCGACCGGACCGATGCCAGCGGCTGGCGTGTCCGGGGCATGCGCGCGAGCATGAGCGGCGCCTATGACCTGACCGGCTATCCGATCGACGAGGATGCACTGCTGGGCCAGCCCGGCGACTATGATCGCGAACCGCGCTTCACCGCGGGTGCGTGGCGGTTCACCGCGGTCCAACTCGGCGGGATCGAGGCGCTGCTGGCGGAGACTCGCGCGGCGCTCTCGGGGGCGGCCCGCGCCGATCCGCTGGTGCGTGCGGCATTCGGGCACGCGGTCGTCGCAACCCGTACCGCCGGGCTGTGGGTGCGCGAGGCGGCGGTGCGCGCGGCGCGCGAGGATGCCGACGCGGCGGCGTTCGCACGGATGACCCGCGGCGTCGTCGAGCGCGCCGGGCTCGACGTGATGGAGCATGCGGCACGGCTTGTTGGCACCCGCAGCACGTTCGAGGGGCAGCGCATCGACAAGATCATCCGCGATCTCAGCCTGTACCTGCGTCAGGCAGGGCCCGACCAGGTCCGCGACGCCGCCGTGCGCGACTGGATCGATCATGATTGCTGGGGCGAGGATCGCCTGTGGTAGGCATTGCCCGCCCGCTCGCGACAAGCAGGTTCGCACGCGCGCTGGCTGGTGCTGGCGCCGCATGCCGATGACGAGACGCTGGGCGCAGGCGCGCTGGTCGCCGAGGCGGCGGCGGCACGTCGCCTTGCGGGGGTCGTCTACCTGACCGATGGCGCCGGATCGCACGACGCGGGCGGCGTCTGGCTGGCACGGGTGCGGCGGCGCGAGGCGGCGTTGGCGGTCCGGCGGCTGGCCGGACGCGATGCGGCGTTGCCCGTGTTCCTCGACTGGCCCGATGCGCATCCCCATCGCCCCGACAGCGCGGCATGGCGCGCGACGGTCCGGCGCCTTGCATCACTGATCCGCTCACGTGGCGTCGATGCGATCGCGGTCACCGGCGCCGACGAACCGCATTGCGATCATACCGCGTTCCGGACGATCGCGCTCGCCGCAATCCGTGCCGCCCGGCGCACGGTGACGATATTCGACTACCGCGTATGGACCGATCCCGCCGTGCCGCCTGCGCGTACGACATTCCGCACGCGCCCGATGCCGGTCGGCCAGCGTCGCCGGGCACTGCTGGCGCATCGCAGCCAGACGGGTGCAGCCTATGGCGCGGGCTTTCGCCTCGCGCGGACTGCCTGGCGGATGCCGGCGGAGGACGTCCTTCATCTGAACGGAATTGCCGATGCCCGATAAGCCGCCCCAAAGCGGGGGCAGCCTGACTGCCGCCTATTTCGAGGATATTTTTGCCGGCGACGACGATCCATGGTCGCTCGCCAGCAGCCCATATGAAGCGGCCAAGTTTGCGCGCACCATCGCCGTGCTGGACGATCGTCGCTATGCCGCCGCGCTCGAGATCGGCTGTGCTCACGGTGTGCTCACACGGCAATTGGCGCCTTTATGCGACGATCTCCTCGCCATCGACATTGCCGCGCAGGCGATCGATTATGCACGCAAGCGGTGCGAAGCCCTGCCGCAGGTTCGCTTCGAGAAGGTCGTTTTCCCCGATCAGGTTCCCGCGACCAACGCGCTCGATCTCGTCCTACTCTCCGAGGTCGTGTATTATTGGAGCGATGACGACATCACCACCGCCGGGGCGTGGTTACGGGCGCATGTCGTCCCCGGCGGACGGATATTGCTGGTGCACTGGATCGGCGACACCGACTATCCGCAGACCGGAGACGCGGCCGTCGACAAGATATCCGCGGCGATCGGCAACGCCATCACGGTCGAGCGGGCGGAGCGGACGGCATCGTACCGACTGGATCTGTGGACCCGGCGGTAGGGAAGTCAGAGGGCTGAGGTCGACAGCGATCGGTCACATCGCCGCGTGGAATGTGCGAGCCGACGCGGATGGTAGATCGCCTCGCCTTGCACAAATGTGCGGCGAAGTGCGGTGGTGCCCCTGGCCGGAATCGAACCAGCATGCCTTGCGGCAACCGATTTTGAGTCGGTCGCGTCTACCAATTTCGCCACAGGGGCAGCGGCGGGTTGGCTAGACGAAGCTTTCGTTTGCCGCAAGCTGTCTTGATCGGAAAACGTATCGGTTCAGTTTCTCGGCGGTTGGCGACGATAGCTGAGCGCTTCGGCGATGTGGATGCGGCCGACGGTGTCGCTGCCGGCGAGATCGGCGATCGTGCGACCGACGCGGAGGATGCGGGTGTAGCCGCGCGCGGTCAGGCGCATCGCCTCGGCCGCTTGGGCGAGCAGTTTCCGGCCGGCTTCGTCGGGCGTGGCGACCGCATCGAGCAATGCCCCATCCGCCTCGGCATTCGTGCGCACCGGGTGATCGCGGTAGCGGTCGGACTGGATCGCGCGGGCGGCAGCGACGCGGACGGAAACCTCTGCCGAGCCTTCGGTTGGTGGCGGTAGGATCAGGTCTGCGGCACTGACCGCCTGGACGTCGATGTGGAGGTCGATCCGATCGAGTAGCGGCCCCGAGACCTTCGCCTGATAGTCTGCGGCGCATTTCGGGGCTCTCGCGCAGGCCAGGCTCGCATCGCCAAGGTGCCCGCACCGACACGGGTTCATTGCGGCGATCAGTTGCACGCGGGCCGGGAAGGTTACGTGTGCGTTGGCGCGCGCAACGCTGACCGTGCCGGTCTCCAGCGGCTGTCGAAGCGAGATCGAGGACGGCGCGCTGGAACTCCGGAAGTTCGTCCAGGAACAGCACGCCGAGATGCGCGAGGCTGACCTCGCCCGGCTTCACCTTCAGACCACCGCCGGTGAGCGCCGCCATCGATGCGGAGTGATGGGGCGCGCGGAAAGGGCGCGTGCGGGTCAGGCGACCGCCGGAGAGCGTGCCCGCAACCGACTGGACCATCGACACTTCGAGCGCCTCGGTAGGGTCGAGCGGTGGTAGGATACCGGGAAGGCAGGAGGCCATCAGGGACTTTCCGGAACCGGGCGGGCCTACCATCAATAAATTATGTGATCCCGCAGCGGCGATCTCCAGCGCACGCTTGGCCGTCTCCTGCCCTTTGACCTGCCGCAAGTCCGGGCCGTGGTCGGCCTGGTCGGCGATGCCGGGCTTGGGTGGGCTGAGCAGACCGTGGCCTTTGAAGTGATTTAGCAGCGACAGCAGGTCGGGCGCGGCGATCACTTCGATCTCTCCAGCCCAAGCCGCCTCCGAACCCTGGGCTGCGGGGCACACGAGCCCCTTCCCCACTTCCGAGGCATGCAGCGCGGCCAGCAGCACGCCCGGCGACGCTGTGATCCTTGCGTCGAGACCGAGTTCGCCGACGATCACGTAATCTGCCAGCGCCTCGGCATCGACCACCCCCATCGCAGCCAGCAACGCGAGCGCGATGGGTAGATCGAAATGCGATCCTTCTTTCGGCAGATCGGCGGGCGACAGGTTCACCGCGATGCGTTTCGGCGGCAGCGACAGCCCCATGCCCGCGATCGCACCACGCACGCGTTCGCGGCTTTCGCCGACCGCCTTGTCCGCAAGGCCGACGACGTTCGTAGTTGACGCACAGTGCAAGACGCTTTTCAGCCATTTTTATCGATTTCCGCCCCTCACCAGCATAGCCGAAAACGGATGGTTATGTTAAGGAAGCGCGGGTTTCTCTTCGGACTGCCTATGTCTGAAAACGCCCAATGGCGGACATCCCCACATCTGGTATGAGGGCCTATGGCAACGCGCAAATGGGTATCGATCGCGCTGGTGCTTGGAATCGTAGCTGCGTGGATCATCATTCTCTCGACTGACGAACCACGATTACCTGCGACCAGTGCAGATGGGACTTATTACAATCCCTGCTGTGGCGTTTTGACCCTGCAAGGTGGTGAATTGCGGGGCGGGAACGAAGCTGTCTCCTATGTTGTCGAACAGGATAAGGGCGGCGCTTACGTCCTGCCAAAAGCCCTTGTAAGTGTCGCCAGCAACCGGCTCGATATCGATCGAAGTGCATATCCGCTCAAGCTGCGACTTGATCGGGAGCGCGATCCGTCCAGCATTGAGGTGATGGATCGAAGCAACGCGCCGTCCTACATTTTCGCACGCCGCAACGTCCGCTAACCTGCCCATCTCGGACATTCCGCGACGTTTGACGCACAGTCGGCAATCCACCGCGACGCGCTAAGCCATTGTTTTCGTGCGCAGATTTTCCAATGTCCCGCAGTTCGATGATTTTGAACGCAGGAAGTCCTGGAATCAGTTGGACTTGCACCTCGACCGCACGCGCCTCGAGTCCCAGATACGCCACCGTCGCCACGATCGCCGCCATGCCCGCTCCCCCGCGACACGACGTCACGCCTTATTCATACCCGATTTGCCATGTCTGCAAGGACGCGCGGCCCAACGCCGTCGATCCGCGCCGTCTTGCCATCCTAATACACCGGACCCACATGCCTTCCGTGAAAGCAGTCCGCTCCCCGTCCTCCGCTTCGGCCAGTTGGTGCTCGGGATGCTGTTGATCGTCGCAGCGCCGCTCCTTGCGCCGTTGCCGGGACCGGCGGGCATCTTCCTGTTTGCGGGCGGGATGGTTCTGGTCCTGCGCAATTCGCGCTGGGCGCGGTTGAAATGGGCGCGGCTTAAGCGGCGCTGGCCGCGGACCGGGCATTTCGTCGACCGGATGATGCGGCGACAGAGCGCGATGCGGCGCCACGAGCGAGCGAAGGCGTCGAAAAGCGCTGCTGCCAAGGCCGGTGCGAATTGACTTACTGCCGCCCTTTCCGTAAGCGCCCAGCCATCAAGGCCGTCCCTGTGGCGGCCGTTTTCTATTTGATGACCTAGGGAATGACCAATGAAGCGGACCTTTCAGCCGAGCAACCTGGTACGCGCACGCCGTCACGGCTTCCGCGCACGGATGGCGACGGTCGGCGGCCGGGCAGTGATCCACGCACGCCGCGCCCGCGGTCGCAAGAAGCTGTCGGCCTAACTATTCTCGACAAACGCCGCGATTTTCTCGCGGCGAATGCGGGGAAGCGCGCACCGATGCCGGGATTCGTCCTGCTCATGCGCCCCCGCGATGACGGTGACGCGACGATGCGAATCGGCTTCACCGTCACCAAGAAGATCGGCAACGCCGTCGTCCGGAACCGCATGAAACGGCGGTTGCGGGCGCTGGCGCGCGAGCTGTTGGCGGAACGCGGTGTTGCCGGGGCCGATCATGTTTTGATCGGGCGGAATGGCGGTGTCGAGCGCGATTTCGCTTTGCTGCGGACCGAGTTGGGCAAGGCGTTCCGCAAGGTCACGCCACAGGCCACTGATACCGCATCGGCGCAAGCCACCACCCCGGCGAAGGCCGGGGCCCAGGTGGGAAAGCGGCCGTGATTCAGCGCCGCCATTCGTTAGCGACGTCCCCCAGCTGGGCCCCGGCCTTCGCCGGGGTGGAAATGCCTCACTCGAAGCGGTCCTCTTGGCCCTTGTTCTCCCGCGAGGGCGGGAGCCCAGTCTGGGTCCCCGCCTTCGCGGGGAAACAATATTGTGGTGTCGGCGAACGTCGGTTTTGACATGCTAGCCCGCCTCTTCATCCTTATCGCCCGCGCGTGGCAACTCGGCCCCTCGCTCGTCCTGCCGTCGAGTTGCCGCTACGATCCTTCCTGTTCAGCCTATGCAATAGAGGCGGTTGGGCGCTATGGCGCGCTCAAGGGGGCTGGGTGGCGGCGAAGCGTATTGCGCGGTGCCATCCGTGGGGCGGGTACGGCCCCGATCCGGTCCCAGAGCTGAAGCCTAAAAAATTGAAAGACGCCGCCCTGTGAAAGACGACAAGCAGAATTTCGTGCTGTTCGCGGTGATCGCGGCGCTGATCCTGTTCGGATGGCCGCTGATCCAGGGCAAGTTCTTCCCGACCGCGAATCCGCCGGTCACGAAGATCGAGGGTGGCAAGACCAAAGCGATCGCCAACCCCGCCGCCGATCCGGCTGCGGACGGTGCCGCCGCGATCGGCGATCGTAACGCCGTGATCGCCAGCACCCCGCGTATCCGCATCGAGACGCCGCGCGTGTCTGGCTCGATCAACCTCAAGGGCGCGCGGATCGATGATCTCGTGCTCAAGGGCTATGACGAGACCGTCGCGAAGAACTCGCCGCCGATCCGTCTGCTCTCGCCCGCCGGCGCGCCCGACGCGTATTTCGCAAGCTTCGGCTGGCGCGCGCAGGGCCTGACCCCGCCTGCTGCCGACGCCGTCTGGACGCCCTCGGGCGCGACCACGCTGACGCCGACCACGCCGGTCACGCTCGACGCGACCAACGCCACCGGCCAGCGTTTCCGTATCCAGATCGCGGTCGACCAGGATTACATGTTCACGGTCCGCCAAACCGTCCTGAACGCGGGCACCGCGCCCGTCCCCGTCGCCACCTACGGCCTCGTCAATCGCGTCGGCATCTCGAAGGATCCGTCGTCGATGACGATCCATGTCGGGCCGATGTCGGTCGACAATGGCGGCGCGCATTACCGTCCCAACTACAAGGACATCGACGAGGCTGCGCAGAAGTTCACGACGACCGGTGGCTGGCTCGGCTTTACCGACAAATACTGGCTGACCGCGATCATCCCCGACCAGGGCCAGGCGTTCGATGGCCAGTTCCGCGCCGGCGCCAACAAGGCGTACCAGGCCGACTACGCGCTCCAGCCCAAGCAGGTCGCGCCCGGCCAGGCGATCACGCAGACCTCGCGCTTCTTCGCGGGCGCGAAAGAAGTCCGCCTGCTCGATCGCTACACCGATCAGCAGGGCGTGGCGAAGCTCGATTACGCGATCGACTGGGGCTGGTTCCGGATCGTCGAGAAGCCGATCTTCTACTATCTCGACTGGCTGTTCCGGATGATCGGCAATTTCGGTGTCGCGATCATCCTGCTCACCGTGACGATCCGCGGCCTGCTGTTCCCGATCGCACAGCGCCAGTTCAAGTCGATGGCCGCGATGCGCGCCGTGCAGCCGAAGATGAAGCTGCTGCAGGAGAAGTATAAGGACGACAAGGTCCGCATGCAGCAGGAAGTGATGGCGCTGTACAAGACCGAGGGCGTCAATCCGCTCGCCGGTTGCGCGCCGACGCTGTTGCAGATCCCGATCATGTACGCGCTGTACAAGGTGCTGATGCTGACGATCGAGATGCGTCACCAGCCATTCGTCGCGTGGATCAAGGATCTGTCGGCGCCCGATCCGCTGACGCCGCTCAACTTGTTCGGCCTGCTGCCGTTCACGCCGCCGCACATGATCGCGATCGGCGTCGTGCCGATCATCCTCGGCATCAGCATGTACTTCCAGTTCAAGCTGAACCCGACGCCGATGGACGACACGCAGAAGCAGGTCTTCAAGCTGCTGCCATGGGTGCTGATGTTCGTGATGGCGCCATTCGCGGTCGGCCTCCAGGTGTACTGGATCACGTCGAACTGCCTGACCATCATCCAGCAGAAGCTGTTGTACGCCCGCCATCCGGGCCTGAAAGTGCCGGTGACCAAGTGAACGACGTTCCTAACCCCGGCTCGGATCTAGGTCCCGACCTCGAGCAGACCGACGCGCCGTTCACGCCCGAGATGCTCGAGCACGCGCGAAAGCTGTTCGCGGGGCATGTCGGCTTCCTGAAATCCGCGCCGACGCTCGAATTCCTGCCCGATGCGTTGGTGCCGGAGGTGGCGTTCGCCGGCCGCTCGAACGTCGGCAAGTCGTCGCTGTTGAACGCGCTCACCGGGCGCAATTCGATGGCACGCACGTCGAACACCCCGGGCCGTACGCAGGAGCTGAATTTCTTCGACGTCGGCGCCCCGCTCGCGTTCCGTCTCGTCGACATGCCGGGCTACGGGTTCGCCAAGGCTCCCAAGGACGTCGTCAAGAAATGGCGTTTCCTGATCAACGACTTCCTGCGCGGGCGTGATGTTCTCAAGCGTGCGCTCGTGCTGATCGACTCGCGCCACGGAATCAAGGACGTCGACCGCGAGATCCTCGAGATGCTCGACAAGGCCGCGGTCAGCTACCGCATGGTCCTGACCAAGGCGGACAAGATCAAGGCGTCCGAGCTCGTCGAGGTCACCGAGCGCACCGCGATCGAGGCGCGCAAGCGTCCCGCCGCGCATCCCGACATCCTCGTCACGTCGAGCGAATACGGCATGGGCATTCCCGAACTGCGTGCGGCGGTCGTCGAAGCGGTCAGCTAAGCGATTCGGTCCTCATCGATCCTCCTCCGCGAGCGGGAGGATCGAAGGTCGGCATGACCGGCGCACCGAGAAAGAACCGACTTTCGATCAATCTGATATTTCCGCCTGACACGGTCCGTCAAACTTCGTAGCCTCTCGTCAAAGGGGACCGTGGGTATGCGTAGGACATTGGTGGGGCTGTTGGCGATGACGGCAATGCTGTCGGGCTGTGGCGGCAGCGATAACGGTTCGATCTCGACGGGCGGCAGCACGCCTTCGCCAACGCCTACGAGTACCGCGGGCTGTTCGCTCCGCGAACGCCAGGACTGGGCCGCGGCACAGCTTCGCGAATGGTATCTGTTCCCCGATACGCTGCCCGCCAGCCTAAGCCCGGCGGCGTACACGACGGTCGACGACTATATCGACGCGCTGACCGCCACCGCGCGAGCGCAGCGCAAGGATCGGTATTTCACCTATCTGACGTCGATCAAGGAAGAGACCGCCTATTATAACGCCGGGTCCAGCGCCGGGTTTGGATTCCGACTCGCATTGGATCAAACCGGCCAACGCCTGTTCTCGGCGGAATCGTTCGAGGGCGCGCCCGCGCTTGCCGCCGGGATCGATCGCGGGACGGAGATTTTGGCGATCGGGACGACGGCTGCCACTCTGCGCACCGTCAGTGCGATCGTCGCCGCGGAGGGTACCGCCGGACTAACCGCCGCGCTTGGCCCCGATACCGTTGGAACCTCGCGGGTCCTCCAGATCAACGACGCCGCGGGTACGCGTACCGTCACCGTCGCCAAGGCGGACTTCTCGCTGTTGCCGGTGTCGACTCGCTATGGTGCGAAGGTCATCCAGGATGGCGGACAGAGCGTCGGCTACATCAATCTTCGGACGTTCATCAAAACCGCGGAACCCGCGCTGAAGACGGCGTTTGCCGATTTCCGCGCGAAGGGCGTGACCAAGGTCATCATCGATCTGCGCTACAACGGCGGCGGCCTGATCGAGACGGCGGAGTATCTGGGCGATCTGCTCGGCGGTGCGCGATCGACATCGGAGGTCTTCGATTACGTCACGTTCCGTACCGAAAAGGCCTCGAACAACACGACTCGGTTCTTCGCACCGCAGCCCGAATCGATCGCGCCAACGCGGATCGCGTTCATCGGCACCGGCGGAACGGCGTCGGCGAGCGAGCTCGTGATCAACGCGTTCACGCCGTATCTGCACACCAACGCGGGGCTGATCGGCACCAACACCTATGGCAAGCCGGTCGGACAGATCGCGCTCGACAAGGAAGCGTGCGACGATCGCCTCCGCGTGGTGGCACTGGCGACGCAGAATGCCGCGCGCACCGGTGATTACTATGATGGGCTCGCCACCAAGGTCGAGGCGTCCTGTCAGGCCTCGGACGATATCGGCTATCAACTCGGCGATCCGCTTGAATCGTCGACGCGTCAGGCGCTGAACTTCCTGGCCGGGCGCAGTTGCACGCCGATCACCGGCGACGCGAGCGCACGGTCGTTGCGCACGTCGGAGCCACGGCGCGACCTGCTGATGCCGGATCGGCCCGGCACCGCGCAGCGTGAGGTTCCCGGCCTGTTCTGACCGCTGGAGCCAAGAGGGCGGCGGCGAGCGAGTTGCCTCTCGCCGCCCCCTAGCCTAGCACCGCGCGCATGAAACTCATCATCGGCAACAAGGCCTATTCCTCCTGGTCGCTGCGCGGCTGGCTCGCCTGCAAGCAATCCGGTCTTCCCTTCGAGGAGGTAGTCGTGCCGATGTACGACGCCGACTGGGAAAAGCGCCGCTCGGGCGACGAGTTCGCGCCGTCGTCGGGCAAGGTGCCGATCCTGTGGGACGGCGACGCGGTGGTGTGGGACAGCCTGGCGATCGTCGACTATCTCGCCGACAAGGTCGGGCGCGAGCGCTTCTGGCCAGAGGACAATGCCGCACGCGCGATGGCACGGTCGATGGCCGCCGAGATGCATTCGAGCTTTGCCGCGCTGCGTCGCAAGCACAGCATGAACGTGCGCCAGGTGTTCCCCGCGCAGCAACCCGACGATGACGTCCTGATCGAATTGCAGCGGATCATGGAATTATGGGCGCAGGCGCGCGCGCTTCGGTGGCGGGGGCGATTTCCTGTTCGGCCAGTTCGGCGCGGCGGACATCATGTTCGCGCCGCTCGTCACGCGGATCGTCACCTATCAGTTGCCGATCGCCCGTTTTGCGGCAGGCTATATGCAGGCGATGTTCGAACATCCCTTCATGCAGGACTGGATCGCCGCCGCGCAGGAAGAGGAATGGGTCCTCGAACAATTCGAACAGCCGGTTGCGACGCCCGCTTGATCGGGAGGACAAGATGATCGACCCCGTCCAACTGACCCAGGCGCTGTTGCGCGCGGACAGCGTAACGCCCGCGCGGGGAACCGTGTTCGACGTGCTGGAGGCGGCGCTCGCGCCGATCGGCTTCGCGGTCGACCGGTTCGTGGTCGGTGACGCGCCTGACGGCCCGGTGGAGAATTTGCTCGCCGCGCGTGGCGCAGGTCCGCGTCATCTGGCGTTTGCCGGGCATGTCGACGTCGTTCCACCCGGTGAGGGCTGGACCGGATCGCCCTGGTCCGGCGAGGTCCGCGGCGGACTGCTGTACGGACGCGGTGCGGTCGACATGAAGGGCGCGGTCGCCGCCTTCGTGGCCGCCGCCAGCCGCAGCGATGCGGGAACGCTGTCGCTGATCATCACGGGTGACGAAGAAGGGCCAGCGACCTACGGCACCGTTGCGCTGATGGAGCGGATGGCGGCGCGGGGGATCGTGCCCGACCTGTGCCTGGTCGGCGAGCCCACCTCGACCGCACGGCTCGGCGACATGGTGAAGATCGGGCGGCGCGGTTCGGTGAACATCTGGATCGACGTCCCGGGGCGCCAAGGGCACGTCGCCTATCCGCATCTCGCCGACAACCCGATCCCGCGGCTGATCGCGATCCTCGCGGAGATTGAGACCGTGGTGTTCGACCAGGGCACCGACTGGTTCCAGCCATCGAACATCGAGGTCACCGACATCACCGTCGGCAACCCAGCGCACAACGTCATTCCGGCCAAGGCGATGGCGCGGCTGAGCATCCGGTTCAACGACCGCCACCGTGGCGCGGATCTGATCGACCGCATCCGCGCGATCGCCGAGCGTCATGCGCCGGGTACGATCGTGACGGGCAAGGTATCCGGCGAGGCGTTCCTGACCGAGCCGGGTGCGTTCTCGGCGCTGCTGTCGGATGCGATTGCGGATGCAACCGGCATCACACCAGAGCTGTCGACAACCGGTGGCACCTCCGACGCGCGGTTCTTGTCGAAGCTGTGCCCGGTGGTCGAGTTCGGCTTGGTCAACGCGACGATGCACAAGGTTGACGAAGCGGTCGCGGTCGAGGATCTGCGGACGCTGACGGATATCTATGCAGGCGTGATTACGCGGGCGTTGCGGTAAATCGGCGAACGCGACCCGTATCGCTAGCTTCGCAACGCCCCCAGGAACCCGTCACCCCAGCGAAAGCTGGGGTATCCCCGTTTGGCATGCGACGCGCGTATCGTGAAATATCCCAGCTTTCGCTGGGATGACGAGGGCATGTAGGTCAGCGTTCCCTTACGCTCTCTATCCCCCCGTTCCGAGTAGCGAGAAAGAACGCCTACTCCCGCCCGCGACGCAGAACGATGTACAGCGCCCCCTGCCCGCCGTGTCGGGGATGCGCGCCGCGGACCGCGGCGATCGAGTCCGCGTGACGCGACCCTGCCAGCCAGTCCGCAACCGCCGACCGGATCGCGCCACGCGCGTGCGGGCGTTCGCTTTCGGGGCGCGGTGGCTTGCCGGTCACCAGCAGCAGCACGCGGTCGCCCCGCGCGATGGCCCTGCCCAGCCCGACGTCGAGCATCGCATGCGCCGACGCCAGCGTATGCCCGTGCAAGTCGATCGAACTGTCAGGACTGACCACGCCGCGCGTCAGCCCTTTGTCCCAGCCGCCATCGAGCGTGTTCGCGGTGATCGGCTTCGCAACCGGCCGCGGTGCCGCCACCGGCTTCGCACCCGGTCGGCTAGCGAACGGCGTGACGACAGTGGGGACGAGCGGCTTTACCCGCCCCATCGGCGCGGGGGCGGCGGCACAACCTTGCCATTGGGTCCGATCACCGGTTTCGGCGGAGGCGGTAGCGGCGGGGCGCGCTCTGGAATGCGGATTGCGACCGTGCGCATCGGCCGGACGCTCGCCATCACGCGCGCCCAGAGCTGCGCCTCCTCGGGGGTGAGGGGGTCAGGGTTGAGGGGTCGACCCGCCATCTTGCGCCCCATTCGCTAGACCGTTGAACCGCTGGCTGTTGAGACGTTGTACGGTACCGATCGGCAGCAACAGAAACGCGGTGCCGCGCCCCGCCATGCCGCCCGCGGTTGACTCGGCTGCTGGGCCAGCGCCCCAGAACGTATCAAAGCGGTTGCTGCCCTTGATCGCGCCGCCAGTATCCTGCGCGACCCACAAGCCACTCGCATCCTGCCGATCGAGCGACAGGAACACCGGTGCGCCAAGCGGCACGAACTTTACGTCCGCCGCCGCGCTGACCTGGCCAGTCACTGGCAGGCCGAGTGCCCCCAAGGGTGCGCCGTCGAGTTCGCGGAAGAAGACGAAGCTCTTGTTCTCGCGCATGATCGCCTGCCCCTCGGCCGGATGCGCGTGCAACCAAGCGACGATCCCCTGCATCGAGGTCTGTCCCGGTTGCAGAAGCCCGCGCGACTTCATCAGCGCACCGATGCCGGTGTAATCGCGGCCATTCTGCGTCGCGTAGCCGATCCGCAGGATCTCGCCATCGGGCAGCCGAAGCCGCCCCGACCCCTGGATCTGGAGGAAGAACAACTCCACCGGATCGCGCGCCCAGGCGAGGATCGGCGCACGCCCCGAAATCGCGCCCTGCTCGATCGCGGTGCGGTCGTAATAGGGCACCAGATTGCTGCGATCGACACGACCGCGGATCTTCTTGCCCTTCAAGCTCGTCGAGAACGCGCCGAGATCGACATCGATCAGATCGTTCGGCCGCCCGTAGATCGGCGCATAACCGTCGCGACGCTCGAGCGAGCCGGCAATCTCGGGCTCGTAATAGCCCGTCGCGAACGCCTTGCCGTCGCCGACCTGGACCGCCTCGAACCACTGCGTGAAGAAATTCCGCGCGCCACCGCGGGGGACGGACGCCGCCGCCGCACAGGCCGGCTGCCAATCGGCACCGCGCGTCAGTCCCGACGCATCGTTGCGGCGCACCAGCGACGGGCAACTCGTGACGAAAGCCGCGAGCGCGGACTGCGCTTGCGTATCGTCGATCGGCAGGCTCGCGATCGCCGGACCAGCGGTGACGCCGGCGGTCGCCGCGTTGACGGGGGCCGCGGGTGCAAGGGCGGGAGCCGGTAACAGCGGCACCGCGCCGACGATCCGCGCGGGCATCTGAATGCCACGGATATTAGGCGATGCACCGGTATCGCGCGACGGGTGGACGCGGACCGGCTCGCGCGAAGGCTCTCGGTCGGAATTACCGCCGCGATCGACCGGCGCGGGGCCTGCGCGCGGTGGCTCAACGCCGCCGACGCACGCGCTAAGCGCCAAAGCTAGACCCAGTGCGCTTAGCCCCGCCCCCTGAAACGCACGGTCACGCCTCGTCGGTGTCGGCAAGCTTCCAGTTCGGATCACTGCTCTTTAGTGTCCGTGCGAAGGTCCAGACATCGTGCGTCTCTACCGCGTCGGTCAGCGAGCCGGCCAGGACATTGCCCTCGCCATCACGCGTAACGGCAGCAATATCCGCGTCGAACCGCACCGTGATCCGCGCGTCGCGACCCGACACGCTCGCATCGGCAATCACTGCGCGTTCGATCGAGACAAGACGGTTGTCGAGCACTTCGCCCGCCGCGATCCGTGCGGCGATCGCCTCGGCAAAGGCCGTCCGGACATCGTCTTCGGCCAGATAGCCAAGTTCTTCCTCGTCGCCCTTCCAGAACGCCTCAAGCACCATGCGGTACGCCGCCTGTGCGCCTTCGAGGAACTGGTTGACGTCGAACCCAGGTTCGGCGGCGACGATCGAACGCAGGCCTGCCTCGGCGCGCGGCTCGATGTTGCGGCTGACGATCTCACGCGGCTCAGGCGTCGCATCGACCGTTCGCGGAACCGCGGCGAGCGCAGGCCGATCCTCGGCAGCGCGCGGCAAGGGCTGTTCATGCCCTGTCCGCTTACCGAGCACGCTGTACAGTCGCATCGCCAAGAAGCCTGCAACCATCGCGAGAAGTACTACGTAAAACAACCGTGCCTCCGATCTTCGGGCTAACATAGGCCAAAGCTGCGGTTATTCAAACCCGCGCCCGTTGAAACGCCTCTCGGGCACTGCTAATCGCACCGCCTCGACCCAATGGAACGCACGAGCATTCCGCTTCGGTCCCATCTTTGCGCATTTCAAGGACATGACGAATGGACGATCAGGACAACGGCATCACCATGCCGGACCAGGCTATCGCGAATGGCGAGGACACGATTCCAGCCGCCGGGCTGATCTCGCAGTACGTCAAGGATCTGTCGTTCGAGAACCCGAACGCTCCCGCGGTCTACCAGAACCAGACCCCGCCGGCGATCGATGTGCAGTTCAACATCGGCGCGGCGCAGGTCGGCGACGAGGTGCATGAGGTCGTGCTGAAGATCGACGTCCGCGCGGAGACCGACGGGCAGGTCGCGTTCATCGTCGACCTTTCGTACGCAGGGCTCTTCGGACTGCGCAACATCCCGGCCGAGCATGTTCAGCCGTTCCTGCTGGGCGAGGCTCCGCGCCTGCTGTTCCCGTTCGCGCGCCGCGTGTTGTCGGATGCGGTGCGTGACGGTGGTTTCCCGCCGCTGCTGCTCGAGCCGATCGACTTCGGCCAGCTGTACCTGACGCAGTCGGAGCAGCAGGGCATCCAGCCGAACGTCGGCGATTTCGGCCAAGCCTGATCGAACGGAGGCGGAGCGGTATTAGATGAACCTGACCAAGGCGCTGGGATCGGTCGGCGGGCTGACGCTCGCCAGCCGTGTCCTGGGGCTCGTGCGCGACTCGCTGTTCGCGCGGTTCGTCGGCGCCGGCTTCGCGTCGGACGCGTTCCTGATCGCGTTCCGCCTCCCCAACATGTTCCGCGCGCTGTTCGCGGAGGGCGCGTTCTCGGCCGCGTTTATTCCGATGTTCAATCGGAAGGTCGGCGACAAGGATGGCCGCGGGCTGCCCGACGGGATCGCGTTCGCCGAGGACGCGCTGTCGGTGCTGCTGCCGACGCTGATCCTGATGACGGTGCTGTTCGAACTCGCGGCGTGGCCGATGACGTGGCTGCTGACCTTCGGGTTCAATGGCGCGAGCGCTGAGCGGTTCGACTATGTCGTCCACCTGTCGCGGATCATGCTGCCCTACCTACCGCTGATCAGCCTTGTCTCGCTGCTTGGCGGCATCCTCAATTCGCTGCACAAATTCTGGATCAACGCGGCCGCGCCAATCCTGCTTAACGCGACGCTGATCGCCGCGCTGTTGCTGTTCCACGAGCACCAGCCACTGCTGACCGCGCGCAACCAGGCGATCGCGGTGACGATATCGGGCGCGTTGCAGCTCGGATGGCTGATCTACGCGTGCCGGGCGTCGGGCGTGAAGCTCCGGCTGAAGCGTCCGCAGCTTAACCCCGACGTGAAGAAGCTCATGTCGCTGATCTGGCCCGCCGCCGCGGGAGCCGGCGCCGTGCAGATCAACCTTGTCGTCTCGACCGCGCTTGCTGCCGCTTTGCTGCCGGCGGGATCGGTCTCGTACATCTATTTCGCCGACCGGCTGAACCAGCTCCCGCTGGGCCTGATCGGCATCGGTCTCGGCACCGTCCTGCTTCCCACTATCTCACGACAGCTCGGCCGCGGCGAGGATGCGGAGGCGATGGCGACGCAGAACCGGGGCATGGAGCTTGCGCTGTTCCTGACTCTCCCCGCAACGGTCGCGCTGATCGTGTGCGGCGTGCCGATCGTCGGCGCGCTGTTCCAGCACGGCAAGTTCGCACTCGACGATAGCGTGCTCACCGCACAGGCGCTCGCCGCGTTCTCGATCGGATTGCCGTCGTACATCCTCGTGAAAGTGCTGACACCGGGCTATTATGCGCGGTCGGACACGCGCACGCCGGTGCGGTATGCGACGATGTCGATGGTCGTGAACCTCGTTCTCAATCTCGCCTTCATCAAGCCGCTCGGGCATATGGGCCCGCCGCTCGCCACCGCGATCGCGAGCACGGTTAACGTTGCGATGCTCTACCGCACGCTCGTCCGCCGCGGGCATTTCACGCCTGACGCACGGCTTCGTCGGCGGACGTGGCGGCTGTTGGTCGCCGCGCTGATCATGGGGGTCGTGATGTTTTTCCTCAACGACCTGTTCCAGCCGTTCGTGACCGGCACCAGCATCCAGCGCTGGGGTGCCATGCTGGTGCTGGTTACCACCGGCGGGGTGGTCTATGCGATCGCGACATTGCTCACCGGCGCGTTCCGGCTGGGCGACATCTCCACGCTTCTGCGTCGTTCCAAGTAAGGTTTTTCCATGCGCGTCGTCTCCGGCATCAAGCCCACCGGTAATCTCCATCTCGGCAATTACCTGGGGGCGGTGAAGCAGTGGGTGAAGCTGCAGGACGATGTCGCGGCACAGGGCGGCGAGTCGATGTTCTTCATCGCCGATCTCCACGCGCCGACCGAATGGATCGCGCCGGCGGAATTGTCGGCGCACACAATCGAGGTCGCCGCGACGATGATCGCGGCGGGGATCGATCCGGCCAAGTCGATCCTGTTCAACCAGGCGCGCGTGCCCGCGCACAGCGAGATGGCGTGGCTGCTCAACACGGTCGCGCGCGTCGGTTGGCTCAATCGCATGACGCAGTTCAAGGACAAGGCGGGCAAGAACCGCGAGGGCGCGAGCGTCGGGCTGTACGACTACCCGGTGCTGATGGCGGCCGACGTTTTGCTCTACAACGCGACGCACGTGCCGGTCGGCGAGGACCAGAAGCAGCATCTCGAACTCGCGCGCGACATCGCCACCAAATTTAACGGTGATTACAAGGTGGACCTGTTCACGCTCCCCGCCCCGCTGATCAGCAAGGCCGCGCCGAGGATCATGAGCTTGCGCGATGCGTCGGCGAAGATGTCGAAGTCGAACCCGTCCGAGCAGTCGGTGGTCAAGCTGATCGATAGCGACGACACAATCGCCGACAAGTTCCGCAAGGCGAAGACCGACCCCGACGTGCTGCCGGCGACCGTCGAGGAACTGGGCGACCGCGCCGAGGCCCGCAACCTGCTGACGATCTACGCGGCGCTGGCGGATAGCGACGTGGCGACCGTGCTCGGCGAGTTCGGCGGCAAGGGCTTCGGCGCGTTCAAGCCTGCGCTGGCGGATCTCGCGGTGGCGAAACTCGGGCCGATCCGTGACGAGATGGTGCGGATGCTCGACGATCGCAGCGCGGTGACGGCGGTGTTGCAGGCAGGCGCGGAGAAGGCGCGCGCGCTGGCCGCACCAGTGCTGAAGCAGACGCAGGACGCGATGGGGTTGCAGGCCTGACCCCATATTCCGTCATCCTGACGAAAGTCAGGATCCAGAGCCATAAAGCGCAGCGCCCGTAACTCTGGATCCTGACTTTCGTCAGGATGACGGCGATTTTTGGTGTGCCGGGGAAGTTTTTGGTGTGCCGAGTCACGCGGCCACATGCCGCGATATCGCGCGCACTAGCGTGTTCCCCCGCGAAGGCGGGGGTCCAGTCTGGGCTCCCCCTTCGCGGGAGAACATGAAAGCGTAGGCTAGCCTAGCCTTCCAGCTCGCGCATCAGCACGCGGACCGCAGCGTCGATATCCCGGTCCGAATCGCGCAGTTCCTCGATCTTCCGCACCGCATGGATCACCGTAGAATGATCGCGCCCGCCGAACTTCCGCCCGATCTCCGGCAGCGACCGCGTCGTCAGCCGCTTCGCCAGATACATCGCGATCTGCCGCGGCCGCGCCACCGCCCGCGCCCGCCGCGCCGAAATCAGGTCGAGCGGCTTCAGTTCGAAGTGCGCCGACACCAGCTTCTGGATCTCGTCGATCGTCACGCGCTTCTGCGCGCCGCGAAGCACCTCGCCGAGCGTCGCGACCGCGAAGTCTAGGTCGATCGTGTCGCCCGTCAGCTGGGCATACGCCACGACCCGGTTCAGCGCGCCCTCGAGCTCGCGGATGTTCGCATGGATGCGCGCCGCGAGCAGGTCGAGCACGTCGGTCGGCACGCGCATGTCGGGCAGGTCGACGAGCTTCCGGTCGAGGATCGTCCGACGCAGCGTCAGGTCGGGCGCCTTGATATCCGCAACAAGGCCGACAGACATCCGGCTGACGATCCGCGCCTCGACGCCTTCCAGCGCCTGCGGGCAGCGATCGGCAGAGATGACGAGCCGCTTGCCCGCCGCCATGATCTCGTTGACCGTGTGGAAGAATTCTTCCTGCGTCGCATCCTTGCCGGCGATGAACTGGAGATCGTCGATCAGCAGCAGGTCGGCACCGCGCAGCCGCTGCTTGAAGGCATGCGTATCGCGCGCGCATCGACGCGACGAAATCGTACATGAACCGCTCGGCGGACATGCACAGCACGATCGCGTGCGGGTTATGCTCGAGGAACGCGTGACCGATCGCGTGCATGAGGTGGGTCTTGCCCTGGCCCGTGCCGCTGTGGAGGAACAACGGGCTGAACCGGACCGGGCCCGGCTCGGCGAGCACCTTGGCCGCGTTGAACGCGACCTTGTTCGACGGATCGACGACGAATCGCGCAAACGTATAGCGCGGGTCGAGCGGCGGCCGCTCGGCCGGCACGCCGACCGGCGCGGAGACCACGATAGGCGCCGGTGCAGGCTTCAGCGAAGGATCGACGCCGAACTTCATCGAAACCTGCGCAGGCTCGGCGACCGGCTTGGGAGCCGGCTTGGCCTCGACCGGCACCGGATCGGCGACGGGCTTGGCCGGAATGGCATCGGGCACCGGTTCGATCGCCAGCACGACGGGCGCACGGCCCGGCGCACGGGTCTCGATCTGGACGGTGCGGACATGGGGCAGGATCTGCTTGAATTCGAGCACGAGTCGGTCGGCATAGTGATTGCGGACCCAGTTCGTCATGAACGCCGACGGCAACGCGAGGCGGATCGTGTCGCGATCGTCACCCGGAACGAGTTCGATCGGTTTCAGCCACTGCTCGAACAGTCGCGCCCCCGCCGACTCGCGCAAGGATGCACGCACGCGGGCCCAGGCCTTCTCGGCCTCGGTCGCGTGCGTCATTGATCCTTGCCACTTCGTCACGCGCACGCTTCTCCGACCCCGCGAGATTGCTCGCGCGGGTGATATAGTCCCGACAGAAAATGGTCCCCCGACGACCCCAAGGGTCATCCGGCATCTTCGCCCTGTGTGTTTGATGCAGCGGTGGAAACCACCGTCGCTGTGAGCCCCGTTATGAAGCGATCGGCGATCCGGGCAAGACCCCGACGCGTCACATTTTCGAAATAAAGCGGGTTGACTTGATCAAGCCGCGGAAATGCGTCGATATTTTTATAAGTGGCTGTGTTTACGTATTTTTTGCGAATTCCATCATTCCATGACTTGACTTCGGGCCACTCGAATCGCGGGGAATCCGTGGGTTACGCACCGTCGCACTTGGTTCCCTTCGCAGACGCAAAAAACCCGCCGGGAATGTCCCGACGGGTGATCCGCTTTCGACAGTGATCGGTCGCTTATGCGAGCCCGGTCACGGCCTTGGTCAGACGCGCGAACTTGCGGCTCGCGGTGTTCTTGTGCAGCACGCCCTTGGCGACGCCACGCTGAAGCTCTGGCTGTGCCGCTGCGAGTGCGGTGGTCGCTGCGCCCTTGTCGCCCGAAGCCAGTGCGGCCTCGACCTTCTTGATGAAGGTACGGATACGGCCGACGCGGTTGCCGTTCACTTCCGCGCGACGGTCGTTGCGACGGATACGCTTTTTCGCCTGCGGCGTGTTCGCCATGAAGCCCTCTGGATGTTCGAATGAATAAAAAGGGGCGCCGGATTGCTCCTACGCCCTCTCGAAGCCGCGGCCCTACTCACTTTGTCCTGGCACGTCAACTGATAGGCTCAACCGCGTTGGCACTTCGGACACCAGAACGTCGAGCGCCCGCCCTCCGTCCGCCGCTTCACGGTAGCCCCACATTCGCACGGCTCGCCTTCGCGCCCATAGACGCGCCACTGCTTGGAGAAATAGCCGAGCTCGCCATCGGGCCGGACGTAATCACGCAGCGACGAGCCACCCGCGAGGATCGCCGCGGTCAGCACCGTGCGAGATCGCCTCGACGAGTCGCTCGAGTCGAAACAGCGAGATGCGTCCCGCCGCGCGTGACGGCGCGATCTTCGCCATGTGCAGCGCCTCGCACACATAGATGTTCCCAAGCCCCGCGACGACTCGCTGGTCGAGCAGCATCGCCTTGATCGACGCCCCCCGCCCTTCGAGCGCCTCCAGCAGATAGGCCGCGGTCAGGTCGGGGCCGAGCGGCTCCGGCCCCATGCTGAGGAACGGCGGGTAATTCGCGATGTCGTCGGTCGCCCACAGATCGAGAAAGCCGAATCGCCGCGGATCGTTGAGCGCGACCGTCCGCCCTGCCGCGGTGCCGATCAGCAGATGATCGTGCGCGAGGAGTTCACTCGGATCGACTCGCCAGCGCCCCGACATGCCAAGATGGAAGACGAGCGTATCGCCACGATCGGTATCGATCAGTCCGTATTTTGCGCGCCGCCCGAGCGTCGTTACCGTTGCCCCGGTCATCCGCTGGCGCAGGTCGACCGGGATCGCTTTGCGCAGGTCGGCACGACGCGGCTCGACCGAGGTCAGGCGCTGGCCCTTCAGCACGGGCTCCAGCCCGCGCACGGTGGTTTCGACTTCTGGTAATTCTGGCACGGTTTGCAGCTAGGTTGCGTTTGCTCGCGCCACAAGGCGCGGCTAGAGCGCAGGATATGAACGACTTGATCGCGCCCGCGCCCGCACTCACGCCCGATACCGTCTCCTTCGGCTACGAAGACATCCCCGCCACCGAGAAGACCGCCCGCGTCGGCGGCGTCTTCTCGAACGTCGCAGGGAAATACGACCTGATGAACGATGCGATGTCGGGCGGCATGCACCGGCTATGGAAGGACCGCTTCGTCCGCCGCGTGAAACCGCGCGAGGGCGAGCAGATCCTCGACATGGCCGGCGGCACCGGCGACATTGCCTTCCGCATGGAGCCGTCGGGCGCCTCGATCACAGTCGCCGACATCAACCCGCAGATGCTCGAAGTCGGCATGCAACGCGCCCAGAAGCGCGGCATCGACGGCCTAGTCTGGACCGAAGCCAATGCCGAGACGCTAACCTTTCCCGACAAGTTCTTCGACGCCTACACGATCGCGTTCGGCATCCGTAACGTGACCGATATCCCCAAGGCGTTGCGCGAAGCCCACCGCGTGCTGCGGCGTGGCGGGCGGTTCTACTGCCTCGAATTCTCGACCACCGTGTGGCCGGGGTTCGCCGAGGTGTACGATGCCTATTCGCACAAGATGGTGCCGAAGCTCGGCCAGCTGCTCGCACAGGACGCCGACAGCTACCGCTACCTGATCGAGTCGATCCGCCGCTTCCCCGACATGCCGAAGTTCAAGGGCATGATCGCGGATGCCGGCTTCGTGCAGACGAAGGTCGAACCTCTGCTGGGCGGTTTGGTCGCGATACACTCGGGGTGGAAGATCTAGTGATCACGCGAAGGCGCGAAGGCGCGAAGAGTGGTTCACGCGGAGACGCGGAGACGCGGAGAGTAAGTGGACGCGAAGGCGCCAGGTTTCTCGCGCGTCAGCGCTTTGCTGCCGCTATGTTGGTTATGAAAAGCCGCAAGCGCGGCGAGGCGCCACATCTCTGCGCCTCCGTGCCTCCGCGCGAACCACTTCTTCTTTCTCTCCGCGGCTCCGCGTCTCCGCGTGAACCAATTTCTCTTCGCGCCTTCGCGCCTTCGCATGAACAAACCCCTTCTCAAGGCGCTCGACCACAGTGACCGCC
Source organism: Sphingomonas sp. LR55 (assembly GCF_036856015.1). Taxonomy (NCBI): domain Bacteria; kingdom Pseudomonadati; phylum Pseudomonadota; class Alphaproteobacteria; order Sphingomonadales; family Sphingomonadaceae; genus Sphingomonas; species Sphingomonas sp. LR55. Next base: position 320,657 of record NZ_JASPFO010000001.1, on the reverse strand, counting down.
TCAACCACCCACGTCTGGCGACTCCTCAAATGGGGCCGCATCCTAGCCCGCCATGGCGCGCTGCGCGGCATCGAGCGTGACCCCAACACGCCCGCCCCCGTCCGTCGCCTCGCGCGGATCGCACGGTTCGGCGCACGCGTGCCGGCAGTCCCGCGGTACGCCGATGCGTTCCAGGCGATCGGCCCCGCGGCGATCAAGCTTGGCCAGACGCTCGCCACCCGCCCCGATCTCGTCGGTGAAGACGCCGCGCACGATCTGCTCAGGTTGCAGGACCAGCTCTCCCCCGTCCCCTACGCGACGATCGAGGCGGCGATGCTGGCGAGCTTCGGCAAGCCGCTGGAAACGCTGTTCTCGCGCATCGAACCGATCCCGGTCGGCGCCGCGTCGATCGCGCAGGTCCACCGCGCCGTTACGACGGATGGCCGCCAGGTCGCGGTGAAAGTCCTCCGGCCCGGCGTCGAGGACGATTTCGCGCGCGATCGACACGTACAGTTGGGCCGCAGCTCAACTTGAGGCGCTCAGCCCCGAAGCGATGCGCCTGCGTCCGCGCCTCACGATCGAGACGTTCAAGCGCTGGACGCTGCGCGAACTGAACTTCCGCCGCGAGGCCGCCTCGGCCTCCGAACTCGCGGAGGGCATGACCGCCGAGCCAGACTTCGTCATCCCCGCGATCGATTGGGCGCGCTCGACCAATAAGGTCATGACGATCGAGTGGATCGACGGCATCAAGCTGTCCGACCGCCCCGCACTGGTCGCCGCCGGCTACGACCTTCCCGGCCTCGCCAACACGCTCGTTCGCGCATTCCTGCGCCAGGCGATCGCCGACGGGTTCTTCCACGCCGACATGCACCAGGGAAACCTGTTTGCGCTTCCCGGCAACCGCATCGCCGCGATCGACTTCGGCATCATGGGCCGGATCGACCGCCGCGCCCGCGTCTGGCTAGCCGAAATCCTCTACGGCCTGATCACCGGCAACTACAAACGCGTCGCCGAGATCCATTTCGAGGCGGGCTATGTCCCCGCCTATCACGACGTCGCCGAGTTCGCGACCGCGCTGAGGGCGGTCGGCGAGCCGATGCGCGGGTTGCCGGTCAAGGACATGTCGATCGGGATGATGCTCGACAGCCTGTTCTCGATCACGCGCGATTTCGACATGGTCACGCAGCCGCACCTGCTGCTGCTCCAGAAGACGATGGTGATGGTCGAGGGCGTCGCGACCAGCCTCAACCCCGACATCAATTTGTGGGAAGCGGCCGAGCCGTTCGTCCGCGACTGGATCCGCGGCGAACTCGGCCCCGAGGCGATGATCGCCGACCGGCTGATCGCGGACTTCCAGACGCTCACACGGCTGCCTGAGCTGGTCCGCCGGATCGAGGCGCATTACCCCGCGCCCGGTGGCGCGCCGCCGACGATGCCGCTGCGCGAGATCGAAGTGATCCGGATCGGCGGCGGCTGGCGCTACATGGCGGTGGCGCTCGCAACCGCGCTGACCAGCGTGGGTGCGACCTGGCTCTTGCTGCGGTGATATCCGCCTGCCGGACCGGATGATGCGCCGTCCCGTAGCGCCTTTGTGGCTGACGAGACCGTCGCGGTTTGCGGCGATGTCGCAGTCGGGTGCACGCGCGACGCTGGCGGTGTTCGTCATCGCGATCTTGGCGACGTGGCTTGCCCTTTCGGTACCGACCGCGCGCCGCGCAACCGGTGCCGATCACGGCACGGACATGGCGCTCTACGCGGGAATCGTCGACGGTGTTCGGCACGGCGGCCCCTATTATGCGGTCGCGGCCGATGCGATGCGCGCGGGCAACTATCCGATGAAGCCGTTCGTCACGATGCGCCTACCGACCCTCGCGGTCGTGGCCGCAGCGTTGCCCGCCTTCGCGGTTGTCGCCATGCTGTACGCACTGGCGACCGCGACGTTGATCGCCTGGTGTCGCCGCCTGCGCCCCGCGTTGAGCCAGCCGGCGCTCGCCATCGCGATGATCCTGCTGCTCGGCGGAATGCTAGCGTTCTTCCAGGCGGGCCTGGTGCTGTTCCACGAGATCTGGGCAGGATTGCTGATCGCGCTGTCGCTCGCGCTGCGTCGTCCAGGCTATTGGGTCGAAGCGGTCGCATTAGGCCTTGCCGCCGCGCTTGTCCGCGAGACCGCCGCGCCGTATCTCGTGTTGATGGCGGTCTTCGCGCTCGTCGAAGGAAGCCGCCGTGAGGCCGCCGCCTGGATCGGATCGCTCGCCATCGTCGCGATCGTTCTGGTGCTCCACGCGCATGCCGTGTCGCTCGTCGTGCATCCGCTGGATCCGTCGTCGCCGGGCTGGGCCGGCATGCTCGGGGTCGGCTTCGTCGTCCGCGCGATCGTCGATGCCTCTGCGCTCAGCCTGTTTCCGCTCGTGGTTGCCGCGCCGATAGTCGGTATCGCGGCGTTCGGCTGGACCGCCTGGCACGATCCGCTCGCCGGGCGGATGGCCGCGCTGCTCGCCGGCTATGGCCTGATGCTTGGCCTGTTCGGGCGGATCGACACATTTTACTGGGCCTTGCTGATCGCGCCGGCCTCGCTCGTGGGGATAGTCTTTGCAGCCGACGGACTGCGCGATCTGGTACGAGCCGCGAGCGACGGGCGACGCATTACGGTCCGCCGCGTAATACGCTAAGACGCCGTCCATGACGCGTATTCTCCTGATCGTCGGCGGCGGGATCGCCGCCTACAAGGCCGCCGAGCTGATCCGCCTGCTCAAACGCGATGGCCACGCGGTACGCTGCGTGATGACCGAGGCAGCGCATCATTTCGTCACGCCGATGACGCTCGCCGCGCTCAGCGAGGACAAGGTCTACACGACGCTGTGGGACCTCAAGGACGAGGCTGAGATGGGCCATATCCAGCTCAGCCGGCAGGCCGACCTGATCGTCGTCGCGCCCGCTACCGCCGACCTGATGGCCCGCATGGCCGCGGGCCTCGCGAACGATCTCGCGACGACGCTGCTGCTCGCCACCGACAAGCCGGTGCTCGTCGCGCCGGCAATGAACGTCCGCATGTGGGGCCATGCCGCGACCGTCCGCAACGTGGCGCAGCTTCGCGCGGATGGCGTCACGGTGATGATGCCCGACGAAGGCGCGATGGCGTGCGGCGAATACGGTCCCGGCCGCCTGCCCAAGCCGCCCGCGATCGTCGCCGCGATCGAGGCCTTGCTCTCGCCTGCACTGCCGAAGCGCCTTGCGGGCCGCCACGTACTCGTCACCGCCGGACCGACTCACGAGCCGATCGATCCGGTGCGCTACATCGCCAACCGCTCGTCGGGCAAACAGGGCTTTGCGATCGCCGCAGCGCTGGCACGGCTCGGCGCACGCGTGACGCTGGTCGCGGGCCCGGTGACGCTGCCGACTCCACACGGCGTCGACCGGATCGACGTCGAGACCGCGCGCGAGATGGCGCACGCGGTGGACCGCGCGCTGCCCGCCGATGCCGCGGTCATGGTGGCTGCCGTGGCGGACTGGCACGTCGAGTCCTTCCAGCAGAAGATCAAGAAGGGCGATGCCACGCCGACGCTGACGCTCGCGGAAAATCCCGATATTCTCGCGACTTTGGCGCGCAGCCCCTCCGCCCTCGCCTGCTGATCGGGTTCGCCGCCGAGACCGAGCGCGTCATCGAACACGCCGTCGCCAAGCGTATCCGCAAGACCGCAGACTGGATCGTCGCCAACGACGTCTCGGGCGACGTGATGGGCGGCGCCGACAACAGCGTGCACCTCGTCACCGCCGCGGGCGTCGAGAGCTGGAAGCGCATGCCCAAGGACGCGGTTGCCGCACGACTGGCGGACCGCATCGCCGATGCGCTAGAAGCCGCATCATGATCCGTATCGAACTGAAGCGCCTGCCGCATGGCGAGGGCCTGCCTTTGCCCGCCTATGCGACCGAGGGTGCCGCCGGGATGGACGTCGTTGCCGCCGAGGCGTTGACGCTCGCCCCCGGCGACCGAGCCGCGGTCGCGACAGGTTTCGCGATCGCCATTCCCGCAGGCCATGAGGTGCAGGTCCGCCCCCGCTCCGGCCTTGCGCTGAAGCACGGCGTCACCTGCCTCAACACCCCCGGCACGATCGACAGCGACTATCGCGGCGAAGTGAAGGTGATCCTCGCCAATCTCGGCCAAGCCCCATTCGAGATCGCACGCGGCGACCGCATCGCGCAACTGGTCCCCGCGGTCGTCCTCCGCGCGACGCTCGCCGAAGTCGATACGCTCGACGACACCACCCGCGGCGCAGGCGGCTTCGGATCGACCGGGCGATGATCGCCGCGTTTCTCCTGCTGCTTCAGGCCGTCGCCCCGCCAGGCGTCGCGACGCAGGTCGCGCCGGCCGCACCATCTGCCGCCACGCCGACCGCCAGCGTTCCCCTGCCGCCGCAGGATTGGAGCGGGCTGCCAATTCTTCCGATCCGCCGGTCCGCGACGATCCAGGCGAACACCTCGATGTACGTCCACGGCGAGGTGATGGCGGGACGCTGTGCGAAGGCGGTGCGGACCGCGCAGGGCTGGACGCTCACGCTCGACCTCGCCGTCCTCGCGACGCCGCAGGGCCGGTTTCGCCGCGTGACGCCGCGCGCGATCGATTGCCCGACGGTCGAGCAATATGCTGCCGGCGTACTCGTCGGTACGCCGCGCGACGCGATCGACCTCGACGATACGCAGACCGACACCTGGTATCGCACCAGCATGACCTTCACCTGGGCAGGCAGCTGAACCGCATGATGCTCTCCGACGACGAGCTCGTCCGCTACGCCCGACACATCGTCCTGAAGGAATTTGGCGGTACCGGTCAGGCGAAACTGAAGGCGGCCAGCGTTGCAGTCGTCGGCGCGGGCGGGATCGGCTCGCCCGCGATCCAGTATCTCGCCGCGGCGGGCGTCGGCCAGATGATCCTGATCGACGACGACAGCGTCGAGCCCTCGAACCTTCAGCGCCAGACGATCTTCACGACCGCCGACACCGGCCTCGCCAAGGTCGAGGCCGCCGCCGCCGCCGCGCGCCGGATCAACCCGCATGTCGAGATCGCCGCGCATTGCATCCGGATCGACCCCACCAACGTCGCGGACCTGCTGGCCGGGGCGGACGTCGTGCTCGACGGCTGCGACAATTTCGCCACCCGGTTCTGCGTCGCCGATGCCGCCCACGCGCTGCACATCCCGCTGGTCTCCGCGGCGGTCGGCCAGTTCGAAGGCCAGCTCGCCACCTATCGCGGGTGGGAAGCCGACAAGCCGTGCTATCGCTGCTTCGTCGGCGAAGATCCCGAACGGGCGGAAACGAGTTGTGCGGAGGACGGCGTGCTCGGCCCCGTCACCGGCATCCTCGGCAGCCTTGCCGCGCTTGAAGTGCTCCGCTCCATCGCGCCCTTCGGCGACGATCAGGCGGGCAAGCTGCTGCTCGTTGACCTGCTGGCGCTGCGGTTCCGCACGATCCGGTTGCCGAAAGACCCCGGTTGCCTGCGGTGCGCGCCCTCGCCGATGATCTGAAAGCGACTATAGGCCCTTAGACCGGCCGCGACGTCCATCGCCGATTGACTCCGCCGCCAATTCCGCTAAGGCGCGGGCTCGTTCGGCGGGCTTGCTCGTCGAACTCCGTCCGAGACAGTGGGTGCACAGGGTTTGCCGGTGCTTAATCTCCCACCTAGACGGGGAATGAGATTTTGCGGAGCGCTTCGTGCGCCTGCCCTCTCCCATGCCCCATCGACGAGACACCCCGGAAGCGCGGGCTTGTCTGCGCCTCCGGTTAGTAACCGGGTTCCCTGCGCAAGCGGTGAACTCGTAAAACGTGGAGAATGGCATGGATCGTGATCAAAAGACCGCGGCCGTAGCCGAGCTGAACCGCACCTTTTCCGAGGTCGGCGTCGTCGTTGTCACGCGCAACCTCGGCCTGACCGTCGCACAGTCCACTGTGCTGCGGAACAAGATGCGCGACGCCGGCGCGACCTACAAGGTCTCGAAGAACAAGCTTGCCAAGATCGCAATGGACGGCACCGACTACAGCTCGCTGGGCGACATGCTCACGGGTCCGGTCGGTCTGGCCAGCTCCATCGATCCCGTCGCGGCCGCCAAGGTGGTCGTGGAATTCGCGAAGACGAACGACAAGTTCGAAATCGTGGGTGGGGCGATGGGCGCGACGACCCTCGACGTCGACGGTGTGAAGGCGCTCGCAACGCTGCCCTCGCTGGACGAACTGCGTGCCAAGATCGTTGGCCTCATCGTGGCACCCGCCACGAAGCTGGCAACGATCACGCAGGCTCCGGCAGCGCAGCTCGCGCGCGTGCTTTCCGCCTACGCGGAGAAGGAAGCCGCCTGATCTTGCAGGCCTTTCGTTACCTTTTTGAACTGATGGGGCACGAGCCCCGAGATGGAGATTTATCATGGCAGACCTGAACGCGCTCGTTGAGAGCCTGAGCGAACTGACCGTTCTCGAAGCAGCTGAGCTTTCGAAGCTGCTCGAAGAGAAGTGGGGCGTTTCGGCCGCAGCAGCGGTCGCAGCACCGGCAGCAGGCGGCGGCGCCGCTGCTCCTGCAGCAGAAGAGCAGACCGAATTCGACGTCATCCTGACCGGCGACGGTGGCAAGAAGATCAACGTCATCAAGGAAGTCCGTGCGATCACCGCGCTCGGCCTGACCGAAGCCAAGACGCTGGTCGAGTCGGCTCCCAAGGCCGTCAAGGAAGGCGTGTCGAAGGACGAAGCCGCCAAGATCAAGGCTCAGCTCGAAGCAGCTGGCGCGACCGTCGAGGTCAAGTAAGCCGCAGCGGGAGAGACGGGCCATACTGGCCCGCACTCCCGCAAGGCCGGCCGGCGGCATTCATGCCGACCGACGAAGCAGGGGCTTTGCCCCTGCTGGCCGCAGCTAAGAAAAAGGGCGGCCCCAGCGATGGGGTCGCCCTTTTTCGTGTCTGGTGATGGTGGGTCGTCCTGCGTACGCGGGCGTAGCGCGCGGAACCTGTGCTTCGATACGAGCCCTCGATACGCTTCTACGAAGCTACTCGGTCTCTACTCAGCACGAACGGGGAGAGCTAGCGACGTCTCGCTTCCCGCCCCCTTTAATTCACCGCTCGAACGTCGCGGCATGCGGCCGGGCGGCGACCGTCGTGAACATCTTTGCGGGGGCATCCAGCCAGAACGGTGCGAGCTTGGCGGAGTCGACGCGTTCGATGCCGACGACCCACGCGCGGGCGGTCTGCGCGTCGTCACCGGCAGTGGTGTAGAGGATATTGGTGGCGACGACGGGGACGAACATCGGGCGGTTGGCAGCGGTCATGGTCTGGATCGCCTCGCGCGCGATCGCAACGACGGTGCGGATCGTGCGGGTCTCGCCAGGCGCCAGCGCGAACGGTGGCGTGGCCGGGCGGCCGATCGGAGCGGCATTGAACTGGGCGAGGTCGGTGTCCTGACGAGCATGCGCGGTCAGCAGCGCGATGCCGGTGCGGATCGCTTCGGCGGCCACGGTGCCGGTGTTGGTGACGACGAGTTCGCACTCGACCGTCGCGCTCAGCAGGTTGAGACCGGCGCGCAAGGGACGGAGGTCGCAGGTTACGCGAGCCCGCGGAACGGCAGGCGGCGGCGGTGGCGTTTTTGCCCGCGGTTCGAGGAATTTCGGCGCGGCCGCCGCGGCCACGGGAATTGCGACGGACGTAGCAGGCGCGACCGGGACCGCTATAGGCTCGATCGATGAGGCGGGGCCGACGGCGGGTTCCGGCGCAGCGGCGGGCTCAGGCGCGAACGGCTCCGGTGTCGGCTGGACGACGGTTTCGACCTCTACGCGGTCCTGCCTACGGCCGCGGGGTTTGCGGCGGAGCAGCCAGAGCGCGCCGATGACTACGATGACGACTGCGAGCGAAAGCCAGAGCGGCATCGCCCTGCCCGTCTCTGGTGCAGTGACCGTCGATTGTGTCGTTGCGTCGGGCGTGGGCGTAGGTTGCGGGACTGTGGGTTGCGGGGCAGCGACTTGCGGGCCGGACTCCGTCGATTGAGCTTCCGACGGCGGCGGGGCCGATGCCGGCTGGGGCGTAGGAGTCGCTATCGGCGCGGGTTCGGTGGAGCCCGATGAACGTGTCGGCTCGGTCGAGGTACGGGCTTGCGACGGTTCGGATTCGTTGCGCGCGGCGGGCCGTGTAACGACGGCTTTTTCCGCAGCAGCTGGTTCCGCGGCGCGGGAACGCGATGCGCGGCGGGACGCGGGCGTCTCGCTCGGCAGGACAATCGTCGGCGCGTCAGGGATCGGGACCGCGGTGCTGGTCTGCGGCGCTGGGTTCGCCAAGCCCTCCAGGCCACGGACCGGCGCGGTCTGCTCGGTCTGTGCCGTTGCCGGACTGGCCGATGCGAGCATCGTCATGGTGGCGAGCAGGGCGGCCAGCGCCCCGCGATCGGTCGTCATTGTCGAAAATCCCCTGCGCGCGGTCGTCGCGGCGTTGTGGGCGGGGGAGGCTGAACACGGCCCGACGGCAACCCGCGTTGCGACGAGTTGCGCCTTGGTAGCGGTGAAACGCGGCTGGCGTAACGACGTCAAATATTAATCCTCCCCCGCCAGGGGGAGGATTCGGAAGGCGAGTCTACTTTGGTGCGATGACCACTGCCCCGCCCTTCATGACGAAGCTGGGATGCTCTAGCTCGCGGACATCGGCGAGCGGATCGCCATCGACTGCGACCAGGTCGCCGAAGCGGCCGGGCTGGATCGCGCCGACGTCCGCTGTCCTGCCGAGCGCCTGCGCCGCGCTGGAGGTAGCCGCCTGGATCGCCTCGATCGGGGTCATGCCCCATTCGACCATCTTGGCGAACTGCAGCGCGTTGTTGCCGTTGGGATAGACCCCGCCATCGGTACCGAAGAGCATCTTTACCCCGGCGGCGTGCGCGGCGCGGAAGGTCTGACGCTGCTTGAGGCCGACCTGGCGCTCCTTCTCGAGACTCTCGGCGAAGACGCCGTTCTTGGCGCCCTCGGCGAGGATATAGTCGTCGTCGTAGATATCCATGTCGAACCATGCGCCGCTGGCCTTGGCGAGCCTGAACGATTCGGCTTCGGCGAGGCTGGCGTGCTCGATCGTGTCGACGCCTGCGCGGAGTGCGTCGTTGATGCCCTCGACGCCGTGCGCGTGGACCGCGACCTTCATGCCGAGCATGTGCGCCTCCTCGACGATCGCCTTGATCTCTGGGAGGCTGATCTGCTGCGCACCGACGCTGTCGGTCTTCGAGAGAACGCCGCCGGTCATGCAGACCTTGACCACCTCGGCGCCATATTTGCGGATCGTGCGAATGGCGCCGCGAAACTCGTCGGGGGTGTTGGCGATCTGCGGATGGGGGACCTGGATCGAGGGCGGAAATTCGGTCGCATCGCAGTGCCCGCCGGTCGCGCCGAGCGCGTAGGTCGCTGGGACGATGCGCGGGCCGGGGACGTAGCCGCGATCGATCCCTTGCTTGATCGCGACGTCATCATAATTGGCGGAGCCGACGTTGCGCACCGTGGTGAAGCCCGCGTCGAGCGTCTTCCGCGCATTGGCGACGCCGACGACGGTCCAGAAATTGTCGGTGAACTCGAGCGTACGGTACCCGCTGAGCGTCGGATCGCTGGTCAGGTGGACATGCATGTCGATCAGGCCGGGGAGCAAAGTGCGCGTCCCGAGGTCGACGCGTTCGGCGCCGGCGGGGACCGCATCGCCTTTGCGTCCGACCGCGGTGATGCGGCCATCGACGATCGTGACCTGCGGGTTATCGACCTGTTTGCCGGCGAGGACGTCGATCATGTGCGCGGCGGTGACGACCACCGTCTTCGCGTCTGCGGTGGTGGCGGTGGTTGCGAGCAGCGTGGCGGTTAGAATCGTAGCGATCTTCATGAAGTTATCCCCTTCCCCGAGTTGGGCTTCGTGTGCGTCACCAAGCGTGATCGGACAAGAGTGGGATCGATCCTCCCCTGCCGGGGGAGGTGTCGCCGAAGGTGACGGAGGGGGAGGACACGCAACCCACGTGGCCGCTTACCTCCCCCTCCGTCTGGCGAGTGCCCCCCCTGGCGGAGGAGGATCGTGCGGTGGCTGGCCTTGCCCTATTCTCGACACCGGTACAGGCCATCGGAGATGTTCCAGACGACGAGGTCGCCCCTGATGATGCTTCGCTTTCTTCCGTTCTGCGCACTGGCAGCCGCGCTCGTGCCGGCCACCGCGAGCGCCGATCCCGCGCCGTTCGACCTGACTGGCCCGAGTCTGCGCGTCGGGGTGACGCACGGCACGGCGACTTTGCCGATCGCGCAGGTGCCGAGGCTGGCGACCGGCGACCGCGTAACGATCGCGGCGGATTTACCGACCAGCAAGAGGGACGACGCCGAACGCTATCTGCTGGTCGCGGGGTTCCTGCGCGGTGCGACCGAACCGCCACCGAAGTCGTGGTTCTTCAAGGCGGAAACGTGGAAGGTGAAGAAGGCCACGCTCGCGTTGAAGGTGCCGGAAGGGGCGCGCCAGCTGGTGGTTTTCCTGGTGCCCGACAGCGGCGGGTTCGATGCGGTCGTCTCGGCGGTACGCAAACAGCCTGGTGCGTTCGTGCGTGCGGTACAGGATCTGGATCAGGCGTCACTCGATCGCGCGCGACTCGACACGTTTCTCGACGGCATCCATGCGCTCGAACGGACCCGGCCGGAGCGGATCGAGGCGGTGTCGCCGCTGCTGTCGCGCAGCCTTGCGGTCAAGCTCAAGGCCGAATGCCTCGATCTCACGGCCGATCTGCAAGCGTCGTGCCTGACGCAGAACCGTGAGTCGCTGCTGCTCGCGGATGGCCAGAGTTCGACACTGGCCGATACGCTCGTCGGCGCGCCCACAGACCTGGCGTTGCAACTCAGCGCGACACCGGCGGGCGGGCTCGGCTATTACAGTCCGTATATCGGCGTGGTCCGCGATCTGGCGAAGATCTTCGGTGCGTTCCAGTCGACGCAGTTCCGCTACATCCCGGCGCTGGCGCGGGTGCGCGAAGATCGGATGGCGCTGCTGCTGAACGCGGCGCCGTCGTTCGCCAGCCCGAAATCGGTCATGGTGGTGGCGATGCCGGTGATCGAGACGGGCACGCCGAAGACACCGACGTTGCGTCGTGCGGAGGCGGACCGGCTGGTCTGCGCGGCGAAGCCCGATCTGGTGCTGCCGGTCGAGGGTGCGCCGCTGATCTATGCGACGAAGTTCGCGCATGCCATGAGCCTGCGCGTGACGACGCCGCAGGGTGGTGCGGTCGAGCTGCCGGTGCAGGCCGATGCCGAGCGCGGCGGCTACGTGCTCGATCAGGTCGGCATGCGGACTACCGGGCTGAGCGCGGTGACCGACGCGACGCTGCACGGGCGCTGGGGGTTTACGCCGTTCGACGGGCCGCGGTTCCGCTTGCAGGTGCCGAGCGCTGGTGGCTGGCAGATGGTCGATACCGACCCCGAGAATTTGGTGGTCGGGCGCGACAACCCGGTGGCGCTGGCCGGGCCGACGCCGAGTTGCGTCGAGGCAGTGACGCTGGTTGGTTCCTCCGGTGAGGTGCCGCTGGCGTGGACGACTAGCGGCGACCGGATCGGACTGACACTGCCGCTGGGGAAGACAGCGCCGGGGAAGCTGACGCTGCTCGTGAAGCAATACGGGGTCGTGGCGCCGGAGAAGATCGCCCTGACCGCGTTGGCCGAGGCGGGGCGGATCGATGGCCTGACGCTATACGCGGGCGATACGGCGGGGACGCTCGCGGGGACGCGGCTCGACCTGGTCGCGTCGATGGCGGTCGACGGGGTCGCATTCAAGCCGGGCGAAGTGATGCGCGCGGACAAGGGCGATCTGCTGGGGCTCACCGCGGATGCGGCGCCGAATTTCGCGGCAGGTCAGACCAAGACCGCGCTCGTCACGCTGACCGATGGGCGCAAGCGGTCGGTGAAGGTCACCGTCGCCGCGGCACGACCCAAGGCGACTCTGATCGCCAAGAGTGTGATTGCACCGCCCTCCCCCGGCCTCGCAGTGACCTTGGCGGGCGACACCGCAATCGCGCAGGATGCCCGGATCACCTTCTCGCTGCGCGCCGAAGGGACCACGCGATTTGCGGCGGGGGACAGCGTCGAGATCGGGGCGGTCGCTGGTGGACCGACGATGACCGTCGCGTCGGGTCGCGGGCTGACCGTACAGGACGAGCGGATCGCGGTGATCTCGGTCGAGCCGGGCAAGGCACTAGGCGTGTCCGCGCATGGGCCGCTGCGGTGGCGGCTGGTGCAGAACGGCGTCGCCGGCGACTGGGTGCCGTTGACGAGCCTGGTGCGGGTGCCTGCGCTGGCCGGGGTGACGTGCAAGGATGCGTGCACGCTGGCGGGGAGCGACCTGTTCCTGATCGATTCGGTGGCGGCGAATGGGGGGTTCGCGGACGCGGTGCGGGTGCCGGAGGGGTTTACCGGGGCTTCGTTGAACGTACCCAAGCCGGTTGGCGGGGCGCTGTTTCTGAAGCTGCGGGATGACCCGGCGGTGGTGGCGACGGTGGCGGTGAAGAACTAGAATTCGACTTCGCGATCCTCCCCCGCCAGGGGTAGGTGTCGCCGAAGGTGACGGGGGGGAGGATACGGAACGTCGCTTACCTCTTACCGCCCCCTCCGTCTGGCAAGCGCCAGCCACCTCCCCCTGGCGGGGGAGGATTTCGATCGTGGGTTCCGCACCGTCTCAAGATTTACGGGATCAGGCGATCCGCGCGCAGCTCCGTGAACAGGTCGAAGAACGCGTCGTCGGTGGGCTGATATTCCTTGAACCCCAGGCGGCGGCTCTTGCTCATGTCCGTCACTACCTCGATCGGGCGGCCGAGATCGGCGTCGGTGTGCCAGGGCGATGCGAGCCGCGACAGGTCAGCCTCGGCCAAACCTTCGCGCGCCGCGATCTCGCGCCAGATGCCCGCATCGTCCTTCATCTGCTCGTCGAGCGTCAGCACGGTACCGTCGAAGGGTGCGGCCTCGATCCCGAACCACTCGGCGATCCGCCCCCACATCCAGCTCCAGCGGAAGACGTCGCCGTTGACGACGTTGAATGCCTCGTTGCGTGCCGCGGAGGTGGTTGCGGCCCAAATCAGGTGGTCCGCGAGCAAAGTCGCGCTGGTCATGTCGGTGAGACCGTTCCACTGCGCCGCCGAGCCTGGAAAGCGGAACGGGCGGCCGGTCTCGCGGCACAGAGCCGCGTAGACCGCGAGCGTGGTGCCCATGTTCATCGCGTTGCCGACCGCCTTGCCGATGATCGTGTGCGGGCGGTGGATGCTCCAGCCGAAGCCGTCCCGCTCCGCCGCCTCGAACACGGCGTCTTCCTGCGCATAGTAGAAGTTCTCAACGTCGAGGCGGCCCTGCTCCTCGCGGAACGGGGTCTGCGGGAGTGCGCCCTTGCCGTACGCCTCGAAAGGCCCAAGGTAATGCTTCAGGCCCGTCACCAGTGCAACGTGGTCGACGCTACCCGCTGGCGAGAGCGCGCCGAGCAGGTTGCGGACCATGCCGCCGTTGACCCGGATGTTCTCCGCCTCGCTGTCTTGACGCGACCAGGTGGCGATGAAGACCGCATCGGGCTTGAGGCCAGTGAGTGCTTTTTCGAGGCTAGCGGGATCCTGGAGATCAGCCGCGACCGGCTGCACGCCGTCCTGTTCGGTCGGGCGCCGCGCGAGTCCGTGGACAGTCCAGCCCGACTCCACCAACGCCGCGGCGGTCGCGCTGCCGACGATTCCGCTCGTTCCCACTACCAATGCCGTCCTGGCCATGTGCAATTCCCGTTATTCCTACGATGTGTTCCGATCCCAAACGCGCCGTAATTTGGAAGGGATCCACCTTACGCCATTTGCGGTGGCGGCGGCCGGGCGATTGTCGCTATGGGGCGCGGATGACCGCATCGGATCTCCAGAGCCTGTTCGTCACCAACCTCGTCCGATACAATAGCGGCGATCGGCGGCGGTGGCGGCTGATCGTCGGCGACGTGAAGGTCTACAGCCTCGCAACGCACGCACATTGCAACTGGGCGGTGACGCCATCGGGCAGCGCAAGCGAGGTCGACTCGGTCGAGCGGCTGGCGGACCGGCTGCGCGAGGATCACCCCATCATTACCGCCGGCTGACGGCAGCATTTCTCAGGAGTAGACCATGGCGAAGCAATATTGGGCGCAGATCATCGAACTCGATGAGGAAATGACCGCCGCGACGATCCCCGGCGCGACCGATCACGAGGATGCGGCGGATTCGCTGGTGGCGGATTTCGTCGGCGCGATGGGCGGCGAGATCACCGAGGGCGCGGTCCGCGTCTGGGTGCAGGGCGGGGTGGAGAAGGTCTACGACTGGAAGGCCGACTTCACGATGCCCGACATGGACGAGATGGGCGACGAGGACGAGATGGAGGTCGAGGGCGAAATCGAGCTGACTGAGCGGGTTTGATTTCGAGCGGCGGCTAAATACACGCGCCACCCCGGCGAAGGCCGGGGCCCAATTGGCAAGGTCGGCGGAACCGAGCGCCGCCGTCCATTAGCGACGTTGCCCAATTGGGCCCCGGCCTTCGCCGGGGTGGTGTTAAGGTACGGTTTGTCCTGCCGGGGCGAGTTCGTGCCAGGTGTGGCCGTCGTGCGCGAGCAGCGCATCGGCTGCGGCCGGGCCGAGCGTGCCGGCTTCGTAGGGCTCGGGCGCGCTGGTATCCTGCGCCCACAGGTCGAGAAACGGCTGCACTGCGGCCCAGCCTGCCTCGATCGCATCCGCCCTCTGGAACAGGGTTTGGTCACCCACGAAAAGGTCGTAAATTAGCGACTCGTAACCGGTCAGGTGGCCGATATCGAACGCGTCGGCGTAGCGGAAATCTAGGGCGATCGGTGCGGTTGCGACTTCGAGGCCGGGGCGTTTGATGTTGATGTCCATGCTCAGCCCCTCGTCGGGCTGGATCTGGATGATCAGGCGGTTGGGCGGCAGCATATCCGCCGCCGCACCCGGGAACGACGCGAACGGCACCGGCTTGAAGGTGATCGCGATCTCGGTATCCCGGCACGTCATCGCCTTGCCGGTGCGCAGGTAGAACGGCACGCCGGCCCAGCGCCACGTATCGACCATCAGCTTCAGCGCGACATAAGTCTCCGCCCTGCTGTCGGGCGCCACGTCGGGCGAGGCGGTGTAGGCGGGGACGTCGACCCCCTTCACCTTGCCCGCGGTATATTGCCCGCGGACGCCGTTGCGCTTCGCCTTGCCGGGCGAATAGACGCGGACGGCTTTGAGCACCTTGCCCTTCTCATTGCGGATCGCCTCGGCGTCGAAGCTCGCCGGCGGCTCCATCGCGACCATCGACAGCAGCTGGAACAGGTGGTTCGGCACCATGTCGCGGAGTGCGCCGGTGCCGTCGTAGAACTTGCCGCGGGTGCCGACGTCGACCGTCTCGGCGGCGGTGATCTGGACGTGCGCGATGCAGTCCGAATTCCAGACGCGCTCGATCATCATGTTGGCAAACCGCGCAGTCATGATGTTCTGGACGGTTTCCTTGCCGAGGAAATGGTCGATCCGGTAGACCTGCGCCTCCGACACGCGCGCGAGGATACGCGCGTTGAGATCGCGGGCAGAGGCGAGGTCGTGGCCGAACGGCTTCTCGATCGCGATCCGGCGGAAGCCGTGCGGCGTCTCCGCCATCAGGCCGTGGTCGGCGAGCTTGTCGACGATCGTTCCGAAGAACTTGGCCGGCACCGCGAAATAGAAGGCAACGTTACCGTTCACCCGCGCCTTGAGCTGCTCGTAGACGTCGTCCGTGGTGAAATCGCCCTGGAGATAGCCGACGCGGTCCTTGAGCCGCGCCCAGGCGTCGCCCTTCTCGCTATCGCCCTCGCCGCCCTTCGCATCGAAGCTGCCGAGTGCGTCGCGGAGCGACTGGTCGTTACCCTCGTCGATACCGACGCCGAGCACATGGAAATCGTTACCGACCAGCCCCAGGCGGGTCATGTTGATCAGCGCCGGCATCAACAGACGGCGGGTCAGATCACCAAAGGCGCCGAAAATCACGAGCGTCGTCGGCGGTGCGGGCTTCACGGACTTGCTCACGAATTCGCCTCGGACATGCATCGACCCTTTCTTCGGTGGTTCCTTCAAACAGCGTAGCGGGCGCCGATGTTCCCGACACCCATTTCCAAGGTGGCATTTCAGGGTGGCATTTCAGGGTGGCGTTTCAGGTGGCGGTGAGGATGTTGTCCCCGAAGGCGCGCGCGTCGACCTCCGCCCAGTCGAGTTCCTCCTGCAGGCGGCGATACACGTCTTCGGCCACCTCGCCCCTGTCGCGCATCTGGTGCAGCACGACCCGCTGGCAGGCGATCATCTCGAGGTGGAGTTCGTCGAATTCGGAGGTCGCCTGCGGATCGTCGGCCTCGGCGGTGACCTTGCTCGCCGCGCCGTAACGAAAGCGCAACGCGTCCGCCGCCTCGCCCGCACGCGCCGGTAGCACTGCAAGCCCGGCGTCGATCAGTCGCTTGCGTGCGGGTGCGATCTCGTCGGCAAGCCCGGTGTCCTCGCCGAGATCCAGGCGCCGGATCAGCGGACCCAGCGTCAGTCCCTGCAGTACGAGCGTGCCGATCACCACGCCGAACGCGGCCAGCACGATCAGGTCACGGCCCGGCACCGACCGTGGCAGTGCGAAGGCGGTGGCCAGCGTCAGCAGGCCACGCATCCCTGACCAGGACAGGATCACCGACGCGTTCCACGGCGGCGGCTTGGGCAACCAGGACGGCGCATAGCGATTGGCGATACCGCCTTCGACGAAGCGGACGAGAAACACCCAGGCGATCCGCGTCGCCAGCACGGTGGCCAGGACCGCGGCGGCAAAGCCGATCGCGGGCCACCGCTCCGCGCTCGGCAGCCGGATCAGGATGTCGCGCGATTGCAGCCCCATCAGTGCGAAGGCGATGATGTTGAGGACGAGGACCGCTGCCGACCAGACCGCGGCGCTCTGCAACCGGTCGCGCGCGGGCTGTTTGATCGGGCGGCGCTGGGACACGATCATGCCAAAGGTGACGACGCCAAGTACCGGCGAAATGTGGAGACGCTCGGCCATCAGCCAGATCCCGAACGTCACGGCGAAATCGGCGAGGCTTGCCCCCAGTGTTCGTGCGAACAGCGGCGTGACGCGAAGATACGCCCACGCCGCCAACGCACCGAAGACGATCCCGCCTGGCACCGCAGCGGCCAGCGCGAGCGGCGTGACGGGCGTATCCGAATGCGTCGCGAACGCACTGGCGAGCCCGAACAACAGCAGCGCGGTGGCGTCGTTGAGCAGGCTTTCCCCCTGCAGCAGCAGCAGGCCGCGACGGGGAATGCCGACTTCGCCCAGTACCGCTTCGGACGCGGCCGCATCGGGCGGCGCGACGATCGCCCCCAGTGCGAACGCGGCCGCGAGCGGTAGCCCGCCGAGCGTCACGCCGACCAGCGCGACCGTCGCCGTGGTGACGAGCACCGCGAACACCGCCAGCGACAGGAGGGGAACCAGAACCGCCGCAACGCGCGGACTGGTGTTGTAGGAGGCGTGAAGCAGCGCCGGGGCGATGAACAGCGCGAGCGCCAGATGCGGTTCGACCGCGATCTTCGGCGCGAACGGTAGCATCGCGAAGCCGAGTCCCGCCACGGCGAGCAACGTCGGATACGGGACGTTCAGCTTGCGCGCGAGGACCAGCAGGACCAGCGCGGCGAGCAGGATGATGTCGAGGGATTCGAAGAGTTGCACCGGGGCGCAACGGTCGGCGCCGCGCTATGGGCCCGATCGCTAGCCTGGCGACAGGGTCTGAGGCCAACCGCCATTCGCCACTTACGATCCTCCCCCTGACGGGGGAGGATCATTGGGTTAGTTTTGCGGGCGCGGGTCCGGGGACTGGGTCGTCGTTACCCCGCCGCCAAGGGCGCGGTAGAGTTCGACCGAGTTGCTGTCGCGGGTCAGGCGCGCGGCAAGCAGGCTTTGCTGCGCGGTGTAGAGCGAGCGTTGCGAGTCGAGCGTGTTGAGGAACGTGTCGATCCCCGCACGGAACCGCAGTTCCGACAGCTTGAACGCACCTGCCGCATTGTCGCGGAGCGAGGTCTGCGCCTGCAACTGCGCGCCGATCGTGCCGCGGCGGGCAAGCGCATCGGCGACTTCGCGGAAGCCCGTTTGGATGCTCTTCTCATAGGTGGCGACCGCGGCGTCGCGCGTCGCCTGGGCGTAGCGGAGATTGCCCTTGTTGCGGCCGAAGTCGAACAAGGTCTGGCTGACCGATGGCGCGACCGACCAGTTCTGCGATCCGTTGCCGAACAGGTTCGACAGCCCGAGGCTGATGGTACCGAAGGCGGCGGTCAGCGAGATGTTCGGGAAGAACGCCGCGCGCGCTGCGCCGATATTGGCATTGGCGGCGATCAGCTGATGCTCGGCCGATGCGATGTCCGGACGACGTAGCAGCACCTGCGACGGCAGGTTGGCGGGCAGGTTCTCCAGCGTCGGGCTGGTCGTATCGAGCCGGGCCGGCAGCATGTCCGCGGTCAGGGTCGTGCCCGCGAGCAGGTTCAACGCGTTCTGGTCCTGCGCGATCAGCGTGGTCGCGTCGGCGATGTCCGAGCGGGCCTGATCGTAGCTGGTGCTCGCCTGGCGCACTTCGAGTTCGGATGCGATGCCGATCCGGAAGCGGTCCTGCGTCAACTTGACGGTCTGGCCGAACGCACGTTCCGTATCGCGCGCGATCTTTAGGCGATCCTGGTCGGCGGCCATCGTCAGCCACTGCGTTGCAATCTCGGCGATCAGCGACACCTGGGCGGCGTTACGGTTTTCCTCCGCCGCGAAATACTGTTCCTGCTGCGCCTGAGTGAGGTTGCGGACGCGGCCGAACAGGTCGATCTGCCACGCCGATATGCCGACGTTCGCCGAATAGATGTCGGCACGACCGCTCGAGACGACGCTGGACCCGGTCCCGCCAGTCCCGCCGCCGGTACCGCCCGTGCCGGTACCGCCCGTACCAGTACCGCCCGTTCCGGTGCCACCCGTCCCGGTGCCGCCGGTACCCGTACCGCCCGCAAGCCCGCCGCCAACCGCGCCGAACGGCGACTTCTGGTAGGTCGCGCTACCGCTTGCCGCGATCGTCGGGAAGAGGTTCGAGCGCTGGACGCTGTATTGCGCGCGAGCCTGCGCAACGTTGGCGACCGCGACGCGGAGGTCGCGGTTGTTTTCCAGCGCGGTGCGGATCACGCGGCGCAGGCGGTCGTCGGTGAAGAACACCTCCCACGACGTGTCCGCCGGCATGATCGCGCCCGCCGCGTCGGTGGCGGCATAGGCGGGCCCTGAAGGCGTCGCCGCCGGCACGGACAATTCGGGCCGGACGTATTTCGAGGCGAGATTACAGCCGGCGAGCGTGAGCCCGGCGGCGAACGTCAGCGCGGTGCGGCTGGAGATCTTGGTCGAGAACATCTGGATCAGGCCTCCTGCGGCCGCTGGTCGTGGGGGGCGTGGTGCCACCGTCACGGTTGTCGTCACGGTTGCCGTCGCGGTCGGGCACCTGGTCGCGGTCCTGCCCCGAGCCGGCCTTGTCTTGCTTGAAGACGCGCTTCACGAGCAGGAAGAACAGCGGCACGAAGAAGATCGCGAGGACGGTCGCGGACAGCATGCCGCCGACCACCGCCCAGCCGATCGCGTTCTGGCCGCCGGCGCCGGCACCGCTCGACAAGGCGAGCGGCAACACGCCGAAGATGAACGCGAACGACGTCATCAGGATCGGGCGAAGGCGAAGCTTGGCCGCCTCGACCGCGGCATCGGCCGCGTTCATCCCGTCGCCCATCTTCTCCTCGGCGAACTCGACGATAAGGATCGCGTTCTTCGCCGCCACGCCGATCGTCGTGATCAGCCCGACCTGGAGGTAGATGTCGTTGTTCAGCCCGAAGATCATTGCCGCACCGACCGCGCCGAGGACGCCGAGCGGCACCACCAGGAGGACGGCGATCGGGATCGACCAGCTCTCGTACAGCGCCGCGAGGCAGAGGAACACGATCAGCAGCGACAGCGCATAGACCGTGGTCGACTGGCCGCCCGACAGGTTTTCCTCGTAGCTGAGGCCGGTCCACTCATAGCCGATGCCGGGGGGCAGCTTGGCCGCCATCTCCTCCATCGCCTTGATCGCGGTGCCGCTGCTGACGCCCGGCGCCGGCGAACCCATGATCTCGAACGAGGCTACGCCGTTGTACCGTTCGAGTCGCGATGGCCCATAGTTCCAGCTCGTCGTCGAGAAGGACGAGAACGGTGCCATCGCGTTGCTGGTCGTGCCGCGGACGTAGAAGTTGCCGAGATCGGCAGGCGTCGTGCGGAACGGCGCGTCGGCCTGCACGAACACCTTCTTCACGCGACCGCGGTCGATGAAGTCGTTGATGTACGCGCCACCGAACGCGGTGCTGACGGTGGTGTTGATGTCTTGCTGGCTGAGGCCGAGCGCGCCAGCCTGTGCCTGGTCGACGTTCAGTTTCAGCTGTGGCGCATCCTCCAGGCCGTTCGGGCGGACCTGCATCAGGCGCTTGTCCTGGCTGGCCATGCCGAGCAGCATGTTGCGCGCTTCGAGGAGTTTCTCGTGACCGACGCCGGCATTGTCCTTCAGCATGAAGTCGAAGCCGTTGGCGTTACCGAGTTCCTGCACGGCGGGCGGCACGAAGCCGATCACCATGCCGGCACGGATTCCGGCCAGCGCCTGATTGGCACGGGCCGCGACCGCAGCGACGCCGTTCTCTGCGCCGCTACGATCTTCCCACGGCTTCAGCTGGATGAAGGCGATGCCGACATTCTGGCCCTGACCGACGAAGCCGAAGCCGCTGATCGTGAAGATGCCCGCGGTGTTGGCTTTCTCGTCGATCATGAAGTGATCGCGGACCTTGTCCATCGTCCGTGCGGTCTCCTCCATCGGCGTACCCGACGGCATCGAGACCTGTGCGAACATCACGCCCTGATCTTCCTCGGGGAGGAAGCCCGACGGCAGGCGCACGAAGATGAAGGCCATCGCGACGACGATCACGGCATAGACCAGCATCGTGCGGACCCAGCCCTTCTCGACGCGGCGCAGGCCGTTGCCGTACTTGCCGACGCCCTTGTCGAAGGTGCGGTTGAACCAGCCGAAGAAGCCCTTCTTCTCGCTATGACCTTCCTTGGCAGGCTTCAGGATCGTCGCGCAAAGCGCAGGCGTCAGAATCAACGCGACCAGCACCGACAGCGCCATCGACGACACGATGGTGATCGAGAACTGGCGGAAGATCACGCCGGTCGAGCCGCTGAAGAACGCCATCGGCAGGAACACCGCCGACAGAACGAGGCCGATGCCGACCAGCGCGCCGCTGATCTCGTCCATCGACTTCTTGGCGGCTTCCTTGGGACTGAGCCCTTCCTCCTGGATCAGGCGCTCGACGTTCTCGACGACGACGATCGCGTCATCGACGAGCAGACCGATCGCCAGCACCATGCCGAACAAGGTCAGCGTGTTGATCGTGAACCCCGCGACCTGGAGCACGGCGAGCGAGCCGAGCAACACGACCGGGACCGCGATCGTCGGGATCAGCGTGGCGCGGAAGTTCTGGAGGAACAGGAACATCACGAGGAAGACGAGGACAATCGCCTCGATCAGCGTGTGGATGACCTGCTCGACCGACAGCCGCACGAACGTCGAGTTGTCGATCGGGAACGCGACCTTGACGTCGGGCGGGAACTGCTTGGCGATCCGGTTCACCTCGGCCTTCACCAGCTTGACGGTATCGAGCGCGTTGGCACCCGGTGCCAGCTTCACGCCGAAGCCCGCCGCCTGCTTGCCGTTATAGCGTGCCTGGAAGCTGTAGTTCTCCGAACCCATTTCGACGCGGGCGACGTCCGACAGGCGCACGGTCGCGCCGCTGGTCGCCGAGCGGACGATGATCGCACGGAACTGCTCTGGCGTCTGGAGACGCGATTGCGCGGTCACGGTCGCGTTGAGCGACTGGCCCTTCACGGCAGGCAGACTGCCGACCTGGCCGGCCGAGACCTGGGCGTTCTGCGCGGTCAGTGCGGAGGTGATGTCGGTGACGGTGACGCCGAGGTTCGACATCTTGAACGGGTCGACCCAGATCCGCATCGAATATTGCGCGCCGAACACCTGCGTGTCGCCGACGCCCTTGATGCGGCTCAGCGGATCCTGGAGCTTCGAGGCGATCATGTCGCCGAGATCGACCTGGTCGTGGTCGCCGTTTTCCGAATAGGCGGCGATGATGAGCAGGAAGTTGGCGGTCGCCTTGGTCACGCGAAGACCCGCCTGCTGCACTTCCTGCGGCAGGAGGGAGTCGCCTGCTGCAGCTTGTTCTGCACCTGGACTTGCGCGATGTCGGGATCGGTGCCCTGCTCGAAGGTGAGCGTGATCGCGAGGTTGCCCGAGCCGTCCGAGGTCGAGGCGAAGTAGCGAAGGTTGTCGATGCCCTTCATCTGCTGCTCGATGATCTGCGTCGTCGTGTTCTCGAGCGTCTGTGCGTCGGCGCCCGGATAAGACGTCGCGACCGTCACCTTGGGGGCGGCGATCTCAGGGAACTGCGCGATCGGCAGCGACCGGATCGCGAGGATACCGGCCAGCATCAGGATGATGGCGATGACCCACGCGAAGATGGGTCGATCGATGAAATAGCGTGACATGGGCGGTTACTTCCCGGCCTGCGCGGAACTGTTGCTGGTCGCACCGGACGCGTCGCCGCCTCCGGGTGCAGCGCCGGCGGGCTTGGCGACCTGCTGCGGGGCAGCGGGCTTGACGGTCGAGCCGGGACGCAGGTTGAGCAGGCCCTCGACGATCAGCTTGTCGCCGGGCTTCAGGCCGCTGGTGACGATCCACTTGTCGCCGATCACGCGATCGGTGGTGACATTACGCTGCTCGACCTTGTTCTGCGCGTTGACGACCAAGGCGGTCGCACCGCCGCGCGGATCGCGGGTGATGCCGGCGGTCGGTGCCATGATCGCCTGGCGGCGAGTCCCTTCGACCAGCTTGGCGCGGACGTACATGCCGGGCAGCAACAGGCCGTTGGGATTGGGGAACGTCGCACGCAGCGTCACCGCGCCGGTGGTCTGGTCGACGGTGACTTCGGCGAACTGGAGGCGACCCTCGATCGGATAGGTCGTGCCGTTCGGCAGGATCAGCTGGACGCGCGCGCTGCCGTCGCCGCGGGTCACGCCGCCGCTTGCCATCGCCTGCTTCAGATCGAGCAGCTGCGCCGCCGACTGGACGACGTCGACATAGACGGTGTTGGTGCGCTGGATCGTCGCGAGCGGATCGGTCTGGCCCATCTGGACCAGCGCGCCGACGGTCACGAGAGACCGGCCGATGCGACCCGAGATCGGTGCCTTGATCCGCGTGAAGCCAAGATTGACGCGCGCCGACTGGACCGCTGCCTGCTGCGCTGCAACATTGGCGCGAGCCTGTTGTGCGGAGGCATTTGCGTTGTCCGCTTCCTGCTTGCTGACCGCGTTCAGCTGCACAAGCTGGCCGTAGCGCTGCGCCTGGAGGCGGGTCGCGTTGATCTGCGACTGGGCCGCGCCGAGCTGCCCCTGCGCGCTGGCGAGTGCGGCGCGATAGGGGGCGTCCTCGATCGCGTAGAGCACCTGGCCCTTGCTGACCATCGCGCCCTCGGTGAACAGCCGATCGCGGACCACGCCGCTGACCTGCGGACGGACTTCCGACGTCTCTACCGCGGCGATACGCCCGGGGAGCTCGGAGGTTAGCACGACCGCTTCCTCACCGACGGTAACGACGCCGACGGTCGGTGTAGGCGGAGGCGGCGGAGCCTGCTCCTTGCCGCAAGCCGACAGCAGGGCGAGCGCGAAGAGCGCCACCGATCCCTTGAGGTTCAATTGCTGCATGTTAAGCATCCCGACGTCCGTGCAGATTAGGTTCACCGGAATGAACGTTCATTCCGCTTGCTTGCCCGCTAGGATTGTGCGAGCGGCCGGTCAACCAAAAACGCGTCGGGAATATAGTTTTGAGTGCAGTGCAGCATGAGATGGGAAGCCGGGAGCGCATCGTCGCCGCAGCTCGTCATCTGTTTGCGACCCAAGGGTTTCACCAGACGCCGATGTCCGAACTGGCCGTTGCGGCGGGTGTGTCGGTCGGTCAGATCTATCGCCTGTTTACCGGCAAGAACGCCGTGATCCAGGCGATCGTGATGGAAGATGCGGCGGCGAAGATGGCCGAATTGCAGACGATGAACGACTCGGTCAAATCGGAACGATTCTCGATCGAAGAAGGGTTCGTTGAACTGGCACGGCGTGCGTTGTCGAAGGGTGACGAGGCGCTCTCGTTCGAGATCATGGCAGAGGCGCATCGCAATGCCGACGTCGCCGACACGATCGCCGACCTGTGCCGCGATTTCCGGCGGATGATCCGCGAGCTCGCCTGCGTCGCCAACCCGGACTTGCAGGAGAATGAACTGGAAGGCGCCGAGGAGCTGATTCTCGCCTTCATGTTCGGGCTCGGCCACCGGACCCTGTCGCGCCCGCGGCTGTCCGAGGACCAGACGGCGCGGCTGACGGGACGGATGATCCTGGCCGCGGTACGCGCTCTATAGGTGCAACGTTTGCGAGCACGATGATCGCTCCTACATAGCCCCTGCCCCCGACCGATGCGGGGCGGACCACGGCTAGGAAGCGACATGACCAGAACCGTCCTCATCACCGGCGCGACCTCGGGAATCGGCGAGGCCGCCGCGCACGCGTTCGCGAAGGCTGGCTGGCGCGTGATTGCGACCGGGCGCCGTGCCGAACGGCTGGAGGCGCTGGTCGCCGCCCTCGGCGCGGACAAGGTCCATCCGGCGGTCTTCGACGTGTGCGACGAGCGCGCGCGTGATGCCGCACTCGACGCGCTGCCCGAGGCGTTTCGCGACGTCGATCTGCTCATCAACAATGCCGGACTGGCGCTGGGGACGAAGCCCGCGGACCAGGCGGAAGTCGATCAGTGGAAGACGATGATCGCAACCAACGTCACCGCGCTCGTATCGCTCACGCACAAGATGCTGCCGGGGCTGATCGCGCGGAAGGGTGCGGTGATCAACATCTCGTCGGTGGCGGCAACCTATCCGTATACGGGTGGCAATGTGTACGGCGGCACCAAGGCGTTCGTCGAACAATTCTCGCTCGGGCTTCGATCCGATCTCCATGGCAAGGGCGTGCGCGTCACATCGATCGAGCCGGGCATGATCGAAACCGAATTCACGCTCGTCCGCACCGCCGGCGATCAGGCCGCCTCGGACACGCTGTATGGCGGCGCCGATCCGATGACCGGAGGCGACCTTGCCGCGACGCTGTTGTGGATCGCCGAACTGCCGCCGCATCTGAACATCAACCGGCTCGAGATCATGCCGGTGAGCCAGTCGTTTGCAGGGTTTCAGGTGGCGCGAAATAGCTGAGGGACAGCGCCCCTCGTCGAACGCCGCGAGCTATGAGCTTTTACAATCGCTGGCGTGCAGCGCTGAGAGCTCGCCGCCCATCGCGTTGGGATCATTGGGCTTTTGAGGTAGGTGTCGATCACGATACGCGATCGATCGACGACGCGAACTATCACTTAACCATGCCGCCCGTATGCAGCGTCATGACCCACCGCCCTACCTCCGCGACAGATAGACCTCAAAATGGATCTATTCCGACCGGGCCTGAGCGATCGTCGGACGGCGTGCCATCCGCACTCGCGATCCTGGACATGCTGCCGGGGCTGGTCGCGTATTTCGATCGGGACCTGACCTATCGCTACGCCAACGCGACCTACGCAGCGTGGCGCGGGATCGCGCCCGACCAGATCGTTGGACGGCATTGTCGCGAGATCGTCGGCGAGGGTAACTTTCCGACCGTGCTGCCGCGGTTGACCGAAGCATTGGCCGGCACACCCGTGACGTACGAATATACGCTGTTCGATGGGGGCGACGCGCGCCGCGTCCAGGGAAGCTACGTCCCCGATGTCGATGCCGATGGGGTCATCCGTGGTGTCGTCGTGCTGGTGACCGATATCAGCGTCCGGCGCGATCTCGAGGCCCGCATCGCCGAGAAGGAGATCATGTTCAACGATGCGTTCGAGCATGCCCCTGTCGGCATGGCGGTCACCAATGCCGATGGGCGGATGGAACGCGTAAACGCTGCGTTCGCCGCCATGCTCGGGCTAACGGTCGTCCAGCTTGCGGGTCTCGATTTCCGGACGATCACGCATCCCGACGATCAGGAGGCCGACGCACGGCTGTTCGCCGAGGTCGTGGCAGGCGGGCGGGACGACTACACGCTCGAAAAGCGCTATATTCACAAGAACGGCGAACCGGTCCATGCGTCGCTCGCGGTATCGGCCGTCCGCGCGCCCGACGGCGCGCTGATCCGGGTAATCGCGCATATCCAGGACGTCACCGAGCGACGGCGCGCCGATCGCGCGCTCCAAGAGATCAACGCGCGGATGACGCTGGCCATGGAGGCGGTACGCGGCGGCTTCTGGCACATCGATGTGGAAACCAAACGGTTCGAAACCTCCCCGAGTTTCTCGCGCTTCGTGCGTGGACCGGAAAGGTCAGGGCCGATCGGTCTCGATACGTATGGCGACTATATCGCGCCTGCCAACCGCGATGCGGCGTCGGTCCAGACCTTGCTCGACGGTGAGATCGACAACGCCTCCGTCGAATATGAATTGTCGACGATCAATGGCCCGCGCTGGATGCGGTGCGATCGCAAGCTGCTTCGGGCCGCCGATGGCAGTCCGTTGCGGATCGTCGGCGTGACGATCGACATCTCCGAAGATCGGGAACGCCAGTTGCGCGCGGTCGTCGCCGCGGAAACGGACCCGTTGACGGGATTGCTCAATCGCCGCGGTCTCGATCAGCGCCTCGCGCAGACCAGTCCCGGCGTGGCGGTCGGCATCATCGCGATCGACCTGGACCGGTTCAAGGCGATCAACGATCGCTTTGGGCATAGTGTCGGCGATACGGTTCTGGTCGAGGTCGCGAGGCGTCTGCGCAGGGCCGTCCGCGCCAGCGACCATCTCGCGCGTCTGGGGGGCGACGAGTTTGCCGTCCTGTTGCCCGACGCCGACGACGCCCGGCTGTCCGTCGTCGCCAATCGTATCGAACGCGCATTGTGCGAGCGGATGACCAGCGACGGCATCACGCTTCCGGTCGGAGGCAGTGTCGGGGCGGTGCTTATGGATGGCTCGACGACAAGCTCCGCCGTTCAGAACTTCGCTGCAGCCTGGGGACGCGCCGATGCGGCGCTATACGCAGCAAAACGTGATCGCACCGCGCGCAGTATCCGCCTGGTCTAACTTATGTTATACGCATGGTGACTAATATTCACATTCACTTAAGTCATATTTGACAGAGTGTTGCCATGACTGAACTGGTAAACGAAGCGGCGCGGCTCGACGCTCTCAGGCAGCTCGATATCCTCGACAGCCCTCCCAGCGAGAGTTTCGACCGTATCACGCGGATGGCGAGCCAGATTTTCGGGCTGCCCGTCTCTGCCATCTCGTTGACGGACGACGATCGCCAGTGGTTCAAATCCCGGGTCGGTATCGAGCACACCGAACTCAGTCGCGACCGTGCACCGTGTGCAGAGGTCGCCGAGACCACCAAGCCTCTCGTCATCCCCGATTTGCTCGATCATCCGTTCTATGCCTCGAGCCAACTCGCCAGTTCGGGCACCCGGTTCTACGCCGGGGCGCCCCTCACGACTCGCGATGGCTATGGTTTGGGCTCGTTGTGCGTGCTCGGCTCGGAACCGCGGACCGCAACCACCGCCGAGATGGGAGCGCTGCGCGATCTTGCGGCGATGGCGATGGCGCAGATCGAGCTGCAACATGCATTTGGCCGGATCGATCCGATCAGCGGGTTGCCGAACCGCCAGCAGTTTCTCGACGATCTCGCCGACCTGACGCGCGATCACTGCGGCGAGCGCCGCCTGCTGGTGATGCTCGATCTGGCGAGGACCGATCAGATCGACAACATGACCCGCGTGCTCGGCTCCGAGCATGTCGTTGAAATGGTCAAGACCGCCGCGCTGCAACTCCGCGACGCATTGTCTGCAAATCGTCGCGCGTACCATGTCGCCGCGACGCAGTTCGTGTTCTTCGCCGAACCCGATGTGGATGATGCCGCCTATGTCACGCTGCTGACGGACAAGGTCGCGGATTGCAGCGTGAAATCGTCGCTGCGTTTTGCCACCACCGGCGCGGTGGGCGTTGCGCCGATCACGCTCGGCATGGTCGAACCGACCGACGTCCTGCGGTTCGCGCACGGTGCCGCGCAGGATGCGCGGGCACAGGAAGCCACCGTGTGCTTCTTCTCGTCGGCGAACGACACCGCGCATCGCCGTCGCTACGAACTGCTGCGCGACTTCGAGGCGGCGTTGGCGAGCGAGGATCAGTTGAGCCTGGTGTATCAACCCCGGGTCGACCTGGTGTCCCGCCAATGCCTTGGTGCCGAAGTGCTGTTGCGCTGGACGCATCCGGTACTGGGCGACGTGTCGCCCGCCGAGTTCATCCCGTTGATCGAACAGACCTGGCACGCCAAACCGCTGACTCACTGGGTCGTCGATCGGGCGCTGGAACAACTCGGTCGCTGGATTGCCGAAGGCTTTACAGGTAATTTGTCGATCAATCTGTCGGCGAACAATCTCGAGGAACCCGATTTCGCTGCGCGGGTCCAGCTGCTGCTGCTCAAGCACCGGATCCGTGCCGAGCGGATTGAGCTCGAGGTTACCGAAAGCGCGATCATGCGGAACGTCGCGCAGGCGCGCGAACAGCTTGCCGCCCTCCGGGACGCCGGGG
The DNA here is from genome assembly GCF_036856015.1 of Sphingomonas sp. LR55. Taxonomy (NCBI): domain Bacteria; kingdom Pseudomonadati; phylum Pseudomonadota; class Alphaproteobacteria; order Sphingomonadales; family Sphingomonadaceae; genus Sphingomonas; species Sphingomonas sp. LR55. The sequence goes on along the minus strand of NZ_JASPFO010000001.1, from coordinate 291,906 downwards.
TGCGTTTGGCGATCGACGATTTCGGCACCGGCTACAGCAGTCTCGCCTATCTTCAGCAATTGCCCGTCGACGTCGTCAAGATCGACCAGAGCTTCATGCGCGATCTCGATGCGACCATCAGCGGCGGCGACGAACAGACGCTCGTCCGAACGATGATCCGGTTATCGCACGAACTCGGCTACCGCGTGGTTGCCGAAGGCGTCGAGACCGAGGGCGTCGCGGCCTGCCTCTCGACGATGGAGTGCGACGAGGCGCAGGGGTTCCTGTTCGCGCGACCGATGCCGGCAGAGCCGTTCCGCGCATGGTGCATCGCGCATCCGGGGGATCCGGCGACGACGCCCCGCGCCGCCGCCTGAGACTTGCGGCCGATCCGATACCCTGGTCAGGCGCCGCTGACGTCGGCGATAAACAGATAGCCCTTCCCGCGGACCGTACGGATGATCTCGGTCCGGTCGAAGGCCGCCAATTTGCGGCGGAGACGGCTGATGTTGACGTCAATCGTGCGATCCTTCGACGACGTATCCGCACGCCCCGACAGCGCGATCATGTCTTCGCGCGTGTGGACCGCATGGGGATGCGTGACAAAGGCATCCATCATCTGGAACTCGCCCTCGGTCAGCGACACGATCTCGCCGCCGGGCGCCTGCAACGACCGCATCCGGCAATTGAGCGTCCAGCCTGCAAACCGATAGGTCGTATGGAATCGCGGCGTGTCACCCGCCTCGACCATGCCACCGATGTCCGTACCGAGAGGCACCGTCCGATTGCGCCGCCGCAGCACCGATCGAATCCGCGCGAGAATTTCGCGCGGGGTCGATGGCTTCGTCACGTAATCGTCCGCGCCCATCTCCAGGGCGACCACGCGGTCGACCTCGCTCGACAAGGCCGACAGCATGATGACACCGGGCGGATCGTCGGACTGGGCAAGCCCGCGCAGGACGGACAGGCCATCCTCGCCGGGCATCATCATGTCGAGGATGACGAGATCGCAGGGCCGCTGGACGAGACGGGCGCGCAACGCCGCCCCGCTCGACACCGCCTCGACACCCAACCCGTTGTCGACGAGGAACTCGGTGAGAAGCTCGCGAAGACCGGGGTCGTCGTCGACGATGATGACCCGGGCCGACTGGTAGCCGGCATCGTCCGCGGGCTCGTGGATCGCGTCGTCCTGCCACGCGGCGATGTGCGGCGGGCGGGCGGATACGGGTTCGTAATGTTGGGAAACGTTCATCGCCGGCGACTTTCGGGGAGAGGGAGACGGTGAGCCATGCGTCCTGCCCTGCACCCGGTGTTTGTCCGGGATGTTTCCCGATGTGACACCGCCCGCCCCGCTTTGAAACATTGGAGGGCTGGCGTTATCCTAACCTATGTTGCTGCAACGAAAAGATGCGGGACGACGCGCTTTGGCGCATGCAGAAATATCGCGAACACACGCGCTCGCTAGGATCGTCGCATGATGCCGAACCCTGCCCCCGAATCGCTCGCCCCGGCCCCTGACGGCGTGGTGCCGAAACCGACGCTGCTGGTGGTCGACGACGATCACATGATCCGCACGCTGCTGGCGCAAAGCCTGGGCATGCATGGCTATAACGTCGAGACCGCGACGAGCGCGCAGGAGATGGACAGCGTGCTGGCCCGCCAGTCGGTATCGCTGATCCTGCTCGACGTGATGATGCCCGGCGAGGACGGCCTGTCGGTCTGCCGTCGCCTGGCGCGTGCGGCCGGGCCGCCGGTGGTGATGCTGAGCGCACTGGGCGCGGAGCCCGACCGTATCCTGGGGCTCGAGATCGGCGCCAGCCACTATCTGACCAAGCCGTGCAGCCCGCGCGAAATCCTCGCGACGGTCCGCGCGGCGTTGCGCGCCCGCGAAATCCAGGACGCCAGCGAGGGGCGTTCCTACGGTTTTCTCGGGTGGCGCGTCGATTTCGCCGCGCACGAACTGTTCGATGCGGAAAATACGCTGATCGATCTTACGGATGGCGAGTTTGCGGTGCTGCGTGCGTTTGTCGAGCGGCCCCGCCGCGTCCTGGCGCGCGACGCACTGCTGGAAGCGGCACGCGGGCCCGACACCGATGCCTTCGACCGCGCGATCGACGTCCAGGTCAGTCGCCTGCGCCGCAAGCTCCGCTCCCGCGGTGACGACATCATCCGGACGATCCGCAACGAAGGGTATTTCTTCGTGCCACGCGTGGTCCGGCTGTGAACCAAGCCGTCGACGCTCCCCCAAGCCGATCGGCAACGATACCGGCAGGGACGCCGTGCCCGCGCGTAATCTGCAACGATCCTGGCCGCTGTTCCTGCGTATCTTCGCGCTCATGCTGATCACCGTGCTGCTGGTCCAGGTGCTGAACTTCGCCACGCTGCTGTTGATGCCGCCGCCGACGCCGATCATCTTCACCACCACCCGGATCGCAGCGTTCGCCCGCACCGGCGTCGACCCCGCCAAGCTGCTGAAGACCGAGATTGCGACCCGCGCGCCCAACCCGACCGACAGTCCGCGCGACCGACGGCTGGGCGCGATCATCGCCACCGATCTCGGCCTGCCCGCGACCGCGGTCGTCGTCGAGGCGGAGCGGTCCGGACGCCCGATGTTCGCGGATGCGCTGCGACCGCCGATACCGATGGGACCGCCGATCGGACCCCGTCGGCATCATAATTTCGCCGCGCTGGAGAATGCGCTGTTCGGTCCGTTCGTCGTTTCGATCGACGTCGGCGGTGGCAGATGGCGCGTGATCCGCCCGACCAGCGCGATCATGGGCCCGTGGCGAATCCGCATCATCCTGTGGTTTCTAGTCGCGCTGGCAGTCGTTGCACCGATCGCCTGGGCGCTCGCCCGACGCGTGGTCAAGCCGATCGGCCGATTCACGGCAGCGGTCGAACGCCTCGGCCGCGATCCGCGCGCGGAACCGTTGACGCTGATCGGCCCGCCCGAGATTGCCGAGGCGGCAATCGCCTTCAACGTGATGCAGGAACGGCTCAATCGCTATGTCGAGGATCGCACGACGCTGATCGCCGCGGTCGCGCACGACTTGCGAACACCGTTGATGCGGCTCTCGTTGCGGCTCGAAAAGGCGCCGGAGGACATCCGCATCGCCACCGAGGACGACATTCAGGAGATGAGCCATCGGATCGGTGCGGCGATGGCGTTCGTCCGGGACATGACACGGCATGTTCGTCGCCAACGCCTGGATCTGCGATCGCTGGCGGAGAGCGTCACCGACGAGTTCGCGGACCGCGGCGACGACGTCGTGCTCCAGATCGGTGATCCCCTGACGATCGAAGGCGATGCCCCCTCGCTGAAGGCGTTGATCGGCAACCTGGTCGGCAATGCGATCAAATACGCCGGTCATGCCGAGGTGCTGCTGTACCGCGACCGCGACACGGTGGTCATCGAAGTGCAGGACCGCGGCCCCGGCATGCAGCCCGACGACCTGATCCGTGCGTTCGAACCGTTCTTTCGCGCCGAACAATCGCGCAACCGCGATACCGGCGGGATCGGACTGGGTCTCGCCAGCGTCCGCGCGGTGGCCCGTGCGCATGGCGGCGATGCGACGCTCGATGTGCGCCCCGAAGGCGGGTTGCGAGCCCGCATCACGCTACCAGGCTGACCGTTTTTGTCCGGCGACATGCAAGGAGTCCCTATGCGACGCGTAATCCTCATCGGGCTGGCGGGCGCACTGGCAGGCTGTGCCGCCGACCTCCCGCGCCCCGGCGATCCGCCTGAGCGTGGCCGCGGCCAATTGTTCGTCAGCCCAATGGGCGAGCCGTTTCGCACGATCCTTCGCCCCGGCGCCGCGCAAGCCCTTTGGTTCGCTGGAGCGGATGCGGATGGTGACGGACGCCTTACGCTGACGGAGTTCCAGCACGACGCGATGCGCTTTTTCGCGGTGCTCGATCGCGGCAAGGACGGGGAAATCGACCCGGACGACATCGCATTTTACGAAAACGTCCTCGTCCCTGAAATCCGCGTCGTCGGCGGCCGCCGCATGGCCGATGGGAGCGGGCGGCGTGGCGATAACGGGGGCGGTCGAAACGGCGGCGGTCGAAACGGGGGCGGAGGCGGCGGTGACGGCATGCGCTTTGGCAATGGTGGTTCCAGCAAGACTGCCGTGGCCCGAGAACGCCAGGGTGCGGCGCGGTTCGGGTTCTTCGACTTTCCCGAGCCGGTCATTACCGCCGACCGCGATGGCAACCGCGGGGTCGACGTCAGCGAATTCACGAGCACCGCGACGGTTCGTTTCGCGGCGTTGGACCGCAATCACGATGGCGCGATAACGCGCGGGGAATTGCCACGCGCCGGGGCCGAGACATGGCGCAACGGATCCGATGCGCCGGTCGAACCCCACCGCGACAGGGACCCCGAAAAACCCTGATAGCGAGGGTTCGCCGAGGTCCGTCAGTTGAGCATCGTCCTACTGGTCGCTGCCCGGGCCCTTTGGCAGTTGCTGTGACAAACCTACGTGCGACGGTACGCCGCCACCCGCAGGGCCGTCGAGGAACGGGCCGCCGTCGGGATCGCGCATCGGGCCACCCGGCATGGCCCTCATCATCGGGGGTCCCATCATGGAGGGGCCCATCATGGGAGGGCCCATCATCGCGGGGCCGTGACGTAGACGCATCAACGCCTCGAATGCGGCGCGCTGTTTCGTATCCAGGCCATCATAGAAGCTTCGCGCCGCGGCGATGCGCCGGGTGTCATCGGCTGCGCGCTGGGCCGTCATCTCCGTCATGCGTTGCAAATGCTGCTCGAAACCGTCCGACGGCATCGCCTCACGCGTCTTTTCCCCGCGCGGCATCGCCGACGGCGGTACGAATGACTGCAGAAATGCGTCGAGTGCCGGACGTTGCGCCGCCCGCAGCTGCAGCAGAAGCGCCATGTCGTCCGCCTCGCGCCGTTGCAGCGTCACGACGTCGATCCTTGGTGGCCCTGCCCGCTGCATCTGGGCACTGGCAATACCCGGCATTCCCATCAGCAGTGCAAGCATCGGCACTATCCTTGGCGTCATGTCTTTCTCCTTTTGATAATGAATTCGGGCATCTCAGCCGAGCAGTCCGGAGATGACCCAGCGTCGGCTGACCGCCGACTTGACGATCGTGGCGCCGCACCGACGACAGGCGGATCGCTGGATCGGTTCGCTCAGGACATCCCGGTGGCGCGAACGCGGCGCATGACGCCCGATCGCGCATTCGGGCGACGATATTGACTGGTGCTGCATGAAACTGCCCTCCGAGATCCCCGGAGGCAGTTTTGCGCGCCAATCTTGTCCGCAGTATTTCGAGGACACACCGACGCTACGCCGGTCGAGGACACCATCCGAAACGCGGGACAATTGATCGCGCGTGCAAGATCGGGGCCTGCGCCGCGCGCACGAACGCGTGGCGTCAGGCTGGTTCGGCCGAAATCTCCAGGCGCTTGCCGACGAAATCTTGCGCTGCGACCGTGTCGATCTGGCGCTCGATTCCCCGCGTCAACGCGGCCGGAACGCGTACCGCAAAACCGCGATCGACCAGGCCTTCGACAGCCCACCGGACGCAATAGTCCGCAGCGACGCCGATGACCGTGACCTCGGTGATCCGTTGCGCGGCAAGGCGATCGAAGAACTCTTCGCGGGGAATCGTCCGGCTCGCATCGCGTGCGTCTTCGATCGCGAGCCCCGGTTCGGCCCACATGTCGAACACCCCTTCTCGATCCGCCATGCCGGGATCGCCGGATCGACCAGTGCAACATCGAGCATGTTCTCCCACCCGCGCGTGCCCCGGACGCAGTGGATCGGGAACATCGCCGCTTCGGGCGACGCGGCGTAGGTTTCGCGGAAATGCGTGTCGAAGGTGAAGAGGACACCTAAGGTTTCACCGGGCTTCAAAGCCGACAGCCAAGCCTGCATCGGCGCCACCAGTCCCTCGGCCCCCGCGACGCTCAGCGCGCCGTCCGCCGCCATGAAATCCCACTGCGTATCCACCACGACCACGAACCGCGCCATCGCCCGTCTCCTTTGACCGCTGCTTGACACACTCCCGTCATCTCGGACACCCGCAACCCCCAAGCAACGCAGGAGCCCGCGCGCATGGCCGTGACCGATATCGCCACCCGGACGTACAATCACAATTTCCGGCTCGATCCGATCGTGCGCAGCCTGCTCGATACCGATTTCTACAAGCTGCTGATGTTGCAGATGATCCGGCAGGTCTATCCGGACGTGCATGCCACCTTCGCGCTGATCAACCGGACGAAGACGGTGCGGCTGGCGGAGATCGTCGACGAGGCCGAACTGCGCGCGCAGCTCGATCACGCCCGAACGCTCAGGTTCGCGAAGAAGGAGCTGATCTGGCTCGCGGGCAACAGCTTCTACGGCAAGCAGAAGATGTTCGGACCCGAGTTCCTCGCCTGGCTCGGCGAGTTCCAGCTGCCCGCCTACGACCTGCGGAAGGTCGATGGGCAGTACGAGCTGCATTTCGACGGTCCGTGGACGCACACGACTATGTGGGAAATCCCTGCACTGACGATCATCAACGAGTTGAAATCGCGTGCGGCCCTACGCGATCGCGGCCGGTTCGCACTCGATATCGTCTATGCGCGCGCCAAGGCGAAACTGTGGGAGAAGGTCGAGCGGTTGCGCGAGCTGCCCGACCTCGTCCTGTCGGACTTCGGCACGCGGCGGCGGCACGGCTTCCTGTGGCAGCGCTGGTGCGTGGAGGCGCTCAAGGAGGGGCTTGGCGACCGGTTCATCGGCACCTCGAACGTGCTGCTGGCGATGGATGCGGATCTGGAGGCGATCGGCACGAACGCACACGAACTGCCGATGGTGACCGCCGCACTGGCCGAGAGCGATGCCGAGCTGGCCGACGCGCCGTACCGCGTGCTCGAGCATTGGCGGCAGCATTATAACGGCAACCTCCTGATCGCGCTGCCCGATGCGTTCGGGACGACCGCGTTCCTGCGGAACGCGCCGCACTGGCTGGCGGAGTGGACCGGGTTCCGCCCCGACAGCGCGCCGCCGATCGCGGGTGGCGAGCAGATCATCCGCTGGTGGGAGGAACAGGGCGTCGATCCGAAGACCAAGCTTCTGATCTTTTCCGACGGGATGGACATCGACACGATCGAGCAGGTGTATGGCCATTTCCATGGGCGTGTGCGGATGAGCTTTGGCTGGGGGACCAACCTGACCAACGACTTCCGCGGCTGCGATCCCGATGGCGCGGCGGCGCTGGAGCCGATCTCGCTGGTCTGCAAGGTGATCGAGGCGAACGGGCGCCCTGCGGTGAAGCTGTCGGATAATCCCGCCAAGGCGACCGGCGAACCCTCCGAAATCGCCCGTTATTTGCGCGTATTCGGCGAAGCCGACCGGGCGAGCGCACCGGTGCTCGTCTAACTCGCCAAACGTGGCATCTGCGCAACACACCAGCCACATTTCGCAACAAAATTGTTACACACGGCGATATTACCTTGCTTCGTTACGCCCCTGAGCCATCATTCGTATACAAAATATAAGAGCGGATGCGGTGCGGAAACACGAACAGGGGGATGGTTCATGCGTGCAGTGACAACGTTCAGATATCTGGGCAGACATTCGGGCAAATATGCCAGCGTCGGTAGTTTGGCCCTGGCGACGATGCTAGCGGGGGCGCCGGTCCAGGCGCAAACCGTCACGACACCCGCGGCGGAGGCCACGCCCCCGTCGATCAGACCAGCGGGGAAGAGATCGTCGTCACCGGATCGCGCATCCGTCGCGATCCGCTGTCGCAGCCTTCGCCGGTCATCACGGTCGATGCGGAATCGATCCAGCGGACCGGGCTGTCGTCGGTCGCCGACGTGCTCCAGCGGCTACCAAGCGCGGCCGGCGGGCTCAATTCGAAGGCCAATAATTCGGGGAACATCGGCAATCCGCCCGATGGCGGCGGCGTGGGTGCAGGGTCGGCCGAGATCGATCTGCGCTATCTCACCGCCAAGCGGACGCTGGTGCTGGTCGACGGCCTGCGCTTCGTCAACGGCGCGTCGGCGAGCGGGATTCCCTCGACGGTCGATCTCAACACGATCCAGGTCGGCTCGATCGAGCGGATCGAGATCCTCCAGTCGGGCCAGTCGCCACTCTATGGCTCGGACGCGCTGGCCGGCGTCGTCAACATCATCACCAAGTCGCAGCAGAAAGGGCTCAAGGCCTCCGCGCAGTTCGGTACGTTCCGTCAGGGCGACGGCCATACGCAGGACTATAACGTCAGCTACGGGATCCAGGCGCCGCGGACGAGCGTGGTGTTCGGCGGCAGCTATGTGAAGCAGGAGGCGGTGCGCACCGGCGACCGCGCGATCTCGCAATTCCCCAACCCCGGCCAGACGAGCTGCACCGATCCGATCGGCGGCTGTTCGAGCGCGACGGTGAACGGCTATGTCCAGCTGACCGGCGCGGCATTGACGTTGAAGTCGGCACCGATCCTCGGTCGGCCGCGCTACGACGCGGCGAACCCGACCGGCGCGAACAGCGACTACCGTCTGCTCACGACCTCGGACCGGTTCAATTTCGCACCGTTCAACTATTTCCTGACGCCGTCGGAGCGCTACGGCTTCTTCGTCAGCGCCAAGCAGGAGCTGACCGACAGCGTGAACCTGCGCGTGAAGATGAACTACACGCGGCGCAATTCGCAGAATCAGGCGGCGTTCCTGCCGCTGTTCGTCGGGCCCGATGCGGGCAACGGCAATCTGCTCGATACGATCTCGATCGATGCGACCAACCCGTATAATCCGTTCGGCTATACGCTGTCGGCAGGCGGCGCGGGCAATGCGCCGGCGAATTACTCGACGGTGCGTCGTCGTCTCGTCGAAGCGTGGCAGCGCACCTATACGCAGACCGTCGACACGATGTCGGCGACCGCGACGCTCGATGGCTCGTTCATGGTCGGCAGCCGTAAATTCTACTGGGATGCCAACGCTGTGCTCGGCTTCAACGATGCCAAGCAACTGTTCACCGGCAACATCAATGCGGCGCTGCTGCAACAGGCGCTCGGCCCGGTCGCGAATTGCACCGGCGCATGCGTCCCGTTCAACATCTTCGGCGGCGCCGGCTCGGTGACGCCGGCGATGCTCGCCTATATCGCGTTCGACGAGCGCGCACGCAGTTCGCAGAGCCTGGAGGATTATACCGCCAATATCTCGGGCGACCTGTTCGACCTGCCCGCCGGCCCGGTCGGTATCGCCGCGGGGTATGAGCACCGCGTCCAATATGGCAGCTTCACGCCCGACCCGCTGATCACCGCAGGGCTCGGCGCGGACATTCCGGCGCAGCCCGCGCGGTCATTTCAACTCGGACGAGGTCTATGCCGAGCTGCGCGTGCCGCTGATCCACGACACGCCGTTGATCCATTCGCTCGAAGTCGGCGGTGCGGTGCGGCATTCGAACTATTCGACCAGCGGCAGCAACACGACCTATACCGGCAGCGGCCTGTGGAAGCCGGTCAGCGACCTGCTGTTCCGCGCCTCCTATGCGCAAGGGTTCCGCGCCCCGAGCATCGGCGAATTGTTCGGGGCGGAATCGCGGTCGGATGCGCCGATCGACGATCCCTGCACCAACGTCGCCGGGTCGCCGTATCAGAGCTCGGCCACGGTGCGGGCGAACTGCACCGCGAACGGCGTACCCGCGAACGGGAGTTACCAGGAGCCCAATGGCGGCCAGCTCGGCGTGCTGACCGGCGGCAACAGCGCGTTGAAGCCGGAAACCTCGCGGACCTGGCTGTTCGGCGGCGTCTATGCGCCGAACTGGGCCAGGAGCAGCGGCTTTGCCAGCCAGCTGAGCCTCGAGGGCAATTACTACGACATCAAGGTGAGCGACGCGATCGCACCGGTCGCGGCACAGCTAACGCTGAGCCGGTGTGCGGAAACCGGCGATGCGCTGAGCTGCGCGGCGATCACCCGGACCTCGAACGGGCTGATCTCGCGGATCAACGCGCAGTTGCAGAATATCGGCGGGATCCGCACGCGCGGTGTCGACGTGACCGCGATCTATCGCTCGCCACGCACCTCGGCAGGGACGTTCGGGCTGTCGCTCAACGGCAATATCCTGTTGAAATACACCGAGACGTTCCCGGCGGCGACGGGCTTCACCACCACCGACTACCGCGGCACGACGCGCGGCTTCCCCGACCAGTCCTACCCGAAGTTCAAGGGCAATGCGGTGGTCGACTGGGATATCGGCGCGGCGCGCGCGTCGTTCACCGGGCGCTACATCAACAGCGTGAAGGAAGCCGATGGTAAAAAGCTCGACAGCACCTTCTACGGCGACGTCCAGCTAACGTTGGCGCCGGGCTGGCTGGAGAACCGGTTGGGCCTGACGATCGGCGTCAACAACGTGTTCAACCAGGACCCGCCGGCCTGCTTCAGCTGCACCGGGCCGAACTATGATCCAACCACATACGACGTGCCGGGGCAGTTCGGGTATATCCGTCTGTCGTGGGGGCTTTGATCCCGCGGGCGTGATCTAGTGGGGAAGGCGGTCCGCTGATGGCGGGCGGACCGTCTCCCGTCATCCTGATGAAAATCAGATTCAGAGTAACGCGCGACGTCCTTTGTAACTCCGGATCCTGACTTTCGTCAGGATGACGGGAACTCAGTCCTCGACGAGTTTCATGAAGCGGCGCTCTACCGGGGCCAGCACCGGGCCAAGCTCATGGCCGCGCTTCACTACCGCGCCGCCCTCGCCGATCAGGGCCCACATGCCCTGTTTGTTGCGCAACGACGGGCGTTTCTCGATCCGGAACTCGGGGCGTTCCGCGGCACGACGGAAGGCGGCGAATACGGCGGCGTCCTTGCCGAGATCGATTGCGTAGTCGCGCCAGTGGCCCGCTGCGACCATCCGGCCGTAGAGATCGAGGATCCGGTTGAGTTCGAGGCGTTCGAAGCCGACCTGCGTCGCCTTGGACGGTATCGGGAAGGGTACGACGCCCATCAATTATCCACCATCATGCGCGGTCGCGTCGATCCTCGGGAAGACCATCGGCAAGCAACGCGTCGAGCCGCTTGCGCATCGTCTCGAGCTCGCAGCGCATGATCTCCATCTTCTGCGTCGCCGGATCGAACATCTCGCTGCACGGCGTACCGTAGGGCACGAAGCGGGGCACTTCGGGCGCGTTGCCGCCCTCGATCGTCGTCGCGCGCGGGGATTCCGACCACCGTCGTGCCTGCCGGCACGTCACGCGTGACGACCGCGTTGGCGCCGACGCGCGAGCGCTTGCCGAGCGTGATCGGGCCCAGCACCTGCGCGCCCGAACCGATGATCGCACCGTCGGAGATGGTCGGGTGGCGCTTGCCCTGGACGCCGTTATCGGGGCTGGTGCCGCCGAGCGTGACGCACTGGTAGATCGTCACGTCGTCGCCGATCTCCGCGGTCTCGCCGATCACGACGAAGCCGTGGTCGATGAAGAAATTGCGGCCGATCGTCGCGCCTGGGTGAATGTCGATCGCGGTCGTGAAGCGCGACCAGTGATTGACGCAGCGCGCGAGGAAATAGAGTTTCGCCTTGTACAGGCGGTGCGCGATGCGGTGATAGCCGAGCGCCCAGACGCCGGGATACAGCATGATTTCGGCGCGCGAATGCGGGGCGGGATCGCGGGCGCGGATCGAGATCCAGATAGGCCAGTAATCCGCTCGACATCCGCAGTCCCCTTCAGGATTTCAGTATCTAGGGTATCGAACCGCCGATTTCCAGAACCGGGCGCAAGGGCCGCCTCAGGCCGCCACATCGGACTGCCGGGATCGGGGTAAAGCCTATCTTTGTTGTGGGATAAGCCCGCGCTGTGCAGTTTAGGCGCCATATTGAGGGGATGCCGATGTTCGACCTGACGACCTTGAGTTTCGAGACGCTCCTGCCCTTCATCCTGGTCGGGTTCGCCGCGCAGATCGTCGACGGGGCGCTGGGGATGGCGTTCGGGGTGATATCGAACACGCTGCTGCTGTGGGTCGGCGTGCCACCCGCCGCGGCGTCGGCGGGGGTGCATACCGTCGAGACGTTCACCACCGCGGTGTCGGGTATCAGCCACGTGCTGCACAAGAACGTGAACTGGAAACTGTTCCTCCGGTTGATGATCCCGGGCGTAATCGGCGGGGTGCTGGGCGCGTACGTGCTGTCGAACATCGATGCGAGCACGGCGAAACCCTTCATCCTCGCGTATCTGACGTCGATCGGCGTGTACCTGCTGTACCGGGGCTTGCGCTATCCGCCCAAGCAGAAGGAGCCGAAGATCGTCGAGCCGCTCGGGCTGGTCGGCGGGTTCCTCGACGCGGCGGGCGGTGGCGGCTGGGGGCCGGTGGTGACGTCGAACCTGCTGGTGCAGGGCGCATCGCCGCGGACCACGATCGGTACGGTGAATACGGCCGAGTTCTTCCTGACCGCGACGATCTCGGCGACGTTCATCACGCAGCTTGGCTGGGCGGCGTTCACGCAGGCGACGGTGGGGTTGCTGATCGGGGGCGTGCTGGCGGCGCCGTTCGGGGCGATGCTGGCGAAGCGCGTGCCGGCTAAGACGCTGATGGTGCTGGTGGGGGTGATTCTGACGATCACGAGCTTGTTCGGGCTCTACCGCGCGATCTGGCACTGACCCAACTCCCCTCCCGCTCGCGGGAGGGGTCGGGGAGGGGCTGGCCTCAATACGCCGGCGCGGTTGGAATAGAAGCCCCTCCCTAACCCCTCCCGCAAGCGGGAGGGGAACAGAAGTCAGAGCGTCGCGTGGATCGTCGCGACTGCCGCCATCACCGCGCCGATCCGTACCGACGTCTGGATCGCCTCGGCGGTCACGCCGGCCTTCTTCAGAATCTGCTCGTGGCTGTCGATGCACATGCCGCAGCCGTTCATCGCCGACACGGCTAGGCTGAACAGCTCGAAGTCGACCTTGTCGATGCCGGGCTGGCCGATCACGTTCATGCGCAGCTTGGCCGGCATGTTGCGATATTCCTGGTTCCCGGCGAGGTGCGTGAAGCGGTAATAGACGTTGTTCATCGCCATCACCGCTGCCGCTGCACGCGCTGCATTGGCCGCCTCGGGCGAGAGTTTCGGCGCGCATTCGGCTTCGGCGGCCTCGACCAGCGGCTTGTAGCCCGAGCCGTGCGCGCAAGTCAGCAGCAGGCCGTATTTGCGCTGGTCGGTGAGGTGAGTCTCGTTCAGGAGCGAACCGACGTTGAGGCGGATGTCCTTGGCGTAATCGGGCAGCGTGCCCGCGAATTCCTTGAGTGACATGATACTTCCTTCTGCTCCCCTTCCGCTTGCGGGAGGGGTCGGGGAGGGACTGGAGACAAAAGAGAGGGCGGTCCGTGTGGACACGCCCTCCCCCAACCCCTCCCGCAAGCGGGAGGGGAGTTTCAGTTACGCAGCGAGCTGGAGGACGTCGTCGCCCTTGTTCCAGTTGCACGGGCAGAGCTCGTCGGTCTGCAGCGCGTCGAGCACGCGAAGCGTCTCGGCGGGGTTGCGGCCGACGTTCAGGCCGTTGACCTGGACCGCCTGGATGACGTTGTCGGGATCGATGATGAAGGTCGCACGGAACGCGACATGCTCGTTCTTGTCGACGATGCCGAGCGCGTCGGCGAGCTTCGCGCCGTTATCCGCGAGCCACGGGAAGTCCGCGGCGGCCAGGTCCGCGTCCGACTTGCGCCAGGCGAGGTGGACGTGCGCGGTGTCGGTCGACGCGCCGATCAGCACGGCGTCACGGTCTTCGAAATCGCTGCGGATGTCGCTGTAGCCGACGATCTCGGTCGGGCAGACGAAGGTGAAATCCTTCGGCCAGTAGAACAGCACCTTCCACTTGCCGGGATATGCCGTCGTCAGGTCGAGCGTCTCGCCGGCGGGCAGCGCGGCGGTGCCCTGCTGGACGGGAATGGTCATCGATGGGAACTGGTCGCCGATGGTCAACATGATGGAAGCCTCCTGGAAATAATTGGCTCCAGGCATCCTCAAGGGCGGCGGTTGGCCCGCTCGGTTGTTGTGCATTGCGGTATAGGGGGCTGGTGTAATCGATCCAACGCTCTATTTATCATCTGATGATCGATAGAGGCGATTAATGGCTGCGACCTACCTACCCACGTTGAAACAGTTGCAATATCTGGTTGCGCTGAAGGACCACGGCCATTTCGGGCGCGCCGCGGAGGCGTGTTTCGTCACGCAATCGACGCTGTCGGCGGGCCTGCGCGAGCTCGAAACGCTGATCGGCGTGGTGCTGGTCGAGCGGACGCGGCGAGTCGTGCGGTTCACGCCGCTAGGCGACGGTATCGCCGACAAGGCGCGGCGCGTGCTGCGCGAGGCGGAGGAGCTGGGCGACATGGCGCGCGCCGCCGGCCAACCGCTGTCGGGCGACATGCGGATGAGCGTCATCCCGACGATCGCGCCGTTCATGCTGCCGAGGATCCTGCCGCGGTTGCGGAAGGACTATCCCGACCTCAAGCTGTTCCTGCGCGAGGAGCCTAGTGGTCCGGCGTGCGAGGGGTTGCACAATGGCCGGACCGACTGCGTGCTGCTCGCGCTTCCCTACGCGTGCGGCGAAGTGACGTCCGAGACGCTGTTCGAGGATCGTCTGTTCGTCGCCTATCCGTCGGGCGAGGAGCAGACCGCGCTGCCCGCGATCCCGGCGTCGGCGATCGACGAGACGCGGTTGCTGCTGCTTGAGGACGGGCATTGCCTGAAGGATCACGCGCTCGGGGCATGCAACCGGCCGGAATTGCGCGCGGAGGCGACGATGCTGGGCACGTCGCTGCACACGATCGTGCAGATGGTCGACAACGGGCTTGGCATCACGATGCTGCCCGAGATGGCGCTGAAGGCCGGCATCCTCGACAACACCAACATTACGGCCAGGCCGCTCGACGAGATCAACGCGGTGCGGAAAATCGCCTTGGTCTGGCGGCGGGCGAGCCCGCGGGAAAAGGACTTTCGATTGATGGCAAAGGCGCTGGCCGACGTTCAGTAAGCGGCTCGGCTCACCGTGAGATTGGCACGGATGCGCAACCAACTCGGCGTTCGATCGTATGTTTCGCGAGTTCCCGCTGGAGACCCGATGATGTCGAAGACGCTTCCGCTACTGCTGATGACGAGTGCACTGGCGCTCGCGGCGTGCAGTGGCAAATCGAAGGACGACGTGGCCAGTCCGTCGACCAATCCCGCGCTGTCGGTGCCGAACGGCCCGCCTGCGGTCGCCAATCCGACCGTCGGCGGCGTGCCGATGATGGCCACGCGGACGATCGTCGACAACGCGTCGGCCGCACCGAACCTGTCGACGCTGGTCGCCGCGGTTAAGGCCGCGGATCTGGTCGGCACGCTCTCGGGTCCCGGGCCGTTCACGGTGTTCGCGCCGACCAACGACGCGTTCGGCCGGCTCGCACCGGGCATGGTCGATACGTTGCTGAAGCCGGAGAACAAGGCCTCGCTGACCAAGGTCCTGACCTATCATGTCGTGCCGGGGGCGATCACCGCCGATGATCTTCGCCAGCGCATCGCGGCCGGCGGCGGTACGGCGACGCTGACCACCGTCGAGGGCGACCCGATCACCGCGACGCTGGTCGGTGCGGTGATCGCGCTGACCGACGTCAACGGTAACAAGAGCTATATCGAGACCGCAGACGTGCGCCAGTCGAACGGCGTCGTGCATGTCGTCAACGGCGTAATCGTGCCGAAACTTAGCTGATCGGCATGATTGTCGGGCTCGGTTCGTCGCATCGATGGCGCGGCTGGTCCGCCAAAACATTGAAGACGAGCCGGACGCGTACCTACTTTTTCCGTTCGAGTTTCCAATCGTCCCACCAATTACATTTGGAGTCGCATATGACTGTTAAGACGAACCTTTTGATTGCCGCCGCATCGAGCATGATCCTCGCCGCCGGTGCGACCGCACAGACGACGACGCCTGCGGCGCCCGCAGCACCGGCGCAGACGGCGCCAGCCACCACCGCTACGCCGCAGGCAGCGCCTGCAACTGCGGCTTCGGCTGCACCGACGGCCGCGCCGACGACTACGATTGCCGCTGCGCTGCCGACGTTGCCGAACCGCGCGACGCTGACCAAGCTGGTGACCGCGGCAAAGTTGCAGACGACGCTCGAAGGCCCCGGCCCGTTCACCGTGTTCGCCCCGAGCGACGAGGCGTTCACCCGTCTGCCCGCTGGCGCGCTCGACACGCTGTTGAAGCCTGAGTCGGCACCGACGCTCGCGACGATCATCAAGTATCACGTCGTTGCCGGTGCGATCACGTCGGACCAGCTCAAGGCGCAGATCACCGCCGGTGGTGGCAAGGCCACGCTGACGACGCTCGCCGGGCAACCGCTGATCGCCTCGCTCGGGCCGAACGGCAACATCGAGCTGACCGACACCGCCGGGATCAAGGCGTATGTCGATACGGCCGACATCAAGGAGACGAACGGCGTCGTCCACCTGACCAACGGCATGAGCGTTCCGAAGCTCGGCTAAAAGATTGCGGGCCGCGACCTTCACAAAAAGGTCGTGGCCCGTATCTTGTTTCCCCGCGAAGGCGGTGACCCAGCCTGGGCTCCCGCCTTCGCGAGAGAACAACCTTTGGTTTAGGCCTTCGGCTTATCCCACCGAACAGCAGCGGCATGATCGCCATCGCGAGCTTCGACCCAGCTAGCCGTTGCACCACGGGTCTCGCGCTTCCAGAACGGCGCATCGGTCTTTAGCCGATCGATCAAATACGCACAGGCCTCCAGCGCCGCGCCGCGATGCGCCGCCGTCGCCGCGACGAACACGATGCGCTCCCCCGGATGCATCGGCCCGACCCGGTGCACGATGATCGCGCCGCTTAGCTGCCAGCGTTCGATCGCGCCCTCGGCAACCTTCAGCAACGCCGCTTCGGTCGCACCGGGATAATGTTCGAGTTCGAGCGTACCGACGCCATCGTCAGCACGTACGAGGCCGGTGAACGTCGCCACCGCGCCGGCCCCTGCCGCCTCGGCGCGCGTCATTTCAGCCGCGATATCGATCGACGACTGCTGGACCGAAATATGGATCATCCGCCGGTCACCGGTGGGAAGATCGCAATCTCCTGCGCCCGACCGATCGGCGTATCGAGCGAGACGAAGTCCTGATCGATCGCTGCGCGCAACCGCGAGCGGTTCTCGAACGCGCCCGCGTGTGCCTCGCTCGTTTCCGCCAGCCAGTCGACCAGATCGGCCACCGTCACTACGCTCGCAGGCGGCTCGACCGACTCTTCGCCCGTGCCGATGCGCTCGCGCACCCAGGCGAAATACACCATCCGTACCGTCATTTTCAGTCCATGTGCTTCAAGCCGACGCGGAGATAATCCCACCCGGTCAGCAACGTAAGGACGGCCGCGCCCCACAGCGCGACGATGCCGACGGTATGGACCCAGATCATATCAGGCACCGCGCCACCAAGGATGATGCCGCCCAGCGACACGAGCTGCAGCGTCGTCTTCCACTTGGCGAGCTGCGACACGGGAACGGAGACCTGCACCTGCGCCAGGAACTCGCGCAGCCCCGACACCGCGATCTCGCGCAGCAGGATGACCAGTGCGGCGATCACATGGATGCCGGCAATATCGCGCGTGCCGACCAGGATCAGGATCACCGCGGCAACCATGATCTTGTCGGCGATCGGATCGAGGAAGATCCCCAGCCGCGACACCGCACCGCTCGACCGCGCGAGGTAACCATCGAAATAATCGGTGATGCCCATCAGGCAATACAGCACGAAGGCGATGCCGTACCCCGCCTCCCAGTCGGGCCACCACAGGAACCAGACCAGCAGGGGCACCGCGACGATCCGCGACAATGTCAGGAGGTTAGGCAAGCTCAGCACCCACCACCCCTATACCGGTCGGTCGCGCGGCGAAACCGGTTTAAGCGTTGGCGTGAGCATGGCGCTGGGCTAAGGGTTTGGCGTATTTTCGCAACGATCTGGGCGATTTCTCGCATGCTCAATGCCCTCGGGTTGCTGAAGCAACGTCGCTTCCTGCCCCTGTTCACCACGCAGTTTCTCGGCGCGTTCAACGACAACCTGTTCAAGACTTCGATGGTCCTGTTCGCCACCTATGCGGTCTTCAACGACCCTAAGATGGAGGCGAACTTCAACGCGTTGGCGACGGGACTTGGCATCCTGCCGTTCTTCCTGCTGTCCGCGCTCGCCGGGCAGTTGGCGGACAGTCACGACAAGGCGCGGATCATCCGGATCGTGAAGACGGTCGAGATCGGCATCATGATCCTGGGCGCGACCGGGCTTATGGTGGCGCGCTTCGGACATCCGTCGCTGGGAATCGGGCTGATGCTCGGCGCGGTACTGTGCCTCGGCGTGCACTCGACGTTCTTCGGGCCGATCAAATACGCGATCCTGCCGCAGCATCTGAAACCGTGCGACGTGCTCGGCGGCACCGGGCTGGTCGAGGCGGGAACGTATCTTGCGATCCTGCTCGGCACGGTGACCGCGGGCTGGATCCCGATCGAGGGCGCCGCCGCCAGCGTGTTGATCGTCGCGCTGGTCGGCTGGTTCGCCGGCCGACAGGTGCCCCCGCACCCCGCGAAGGTCCGCCGCTGAAGCTCGACTACAACCCGTTCACGGCGTCGTGGCGACTGATCAGCGCGACGCTGCACATCCCGCGGCTGTTTCTCGCGATCATCGCGATCAGCTTCTTCTGGACGATCGGCGCGGTACTCATCATCGTCTTCCCGCCCCTGGTGAAGAACGTGCTGACCGCCGACGAGCGGGTCGCTAGCTTCGTCATTGCGGTGTTCTCGGTCGGAGTCGCGATCGGGTCGGTCGTGATCAACTCGATGCTGCGAGGGCGGATCTCGGCGAAGTTCTCGCCGGCATCGGTGATCGCGATGGGCGGCTTCGTCGTGTTGTTCTCGTTCCTGGCGCGGAACTGGACGCCTGCACCGGCGGGGCAATATTACGACTGGGCCGGCTTCATTCATCAGCCGGGCGCGATCCCCGTGCTCGCCACGCTGCTGGCGATTGCGATCACCGGCGGGATGTTCGTCGTGCCGCTCTATGCGTTCCTCACGACGACCGTCGAGAAGGATCAGACTGCGCGGACCGTCGCGGCGAACAATGTCGTCAATTCGGGCGCGATGACGATCGGTTCGATTCTGGTGATCGGCATTACCGCGATGGGCGTGACGCCGGAGGACATGCTGTTCCTGGTCGCGGCGATGTGCCTGGTCTCGGCTTGGCTGGCGCAGAAGCTGCACCGCGCGTGTGACAACGATGCCGTCGGGTGCTTGCCGACGTTGAGGGGGTAGCTCGCTCACCGGCCCACCGGCATCCGTTCGTGCTGAGCGAAGTCGAAGCACCTTCACCTGGGACGTGCTTTTCGACTTCGCTCAGGGCGAACGGCATGTTGTCAAAAAATGAAGCTGTAGAAGCACGTGAAGAACGCCGCGAAGCTCAGGAAAAACAGCTTCACGTCGTGATCGTCGTTCTTCGCAGCCGCGACGACCGGCGGCGGCAAAGACCGGCGCAGCGGATGGCGGGCAGCTTCGTTGGTGAGGACTAGGCGTCTGGTCATGATGCAAACGTTAACGCGGCGTTTACCAATTCGACCAGTCGCAAAAATGGTTAAACCCGAGCCGTCCGGGAATGGGACGGAATTGCGCCGCCGGAAGCGCGTCGAGCCGCACGCAGCAGCCCCCTGTCCTTGCCCTATCGCGCCGTATAAGCTGCCGCCATGCGCCGCGACTCCGCGCCCACAAGGACCCGAATTATCCAGCAGATTGCGGCACTTCCCTATGTGATCGACGCCGACGGCCACGCGCGCGTGATGCTGATCACCTCACGCGATACCGGGCGCTGGGTGATCCCCAAGGGCAATCCGATCGCCGGGCTCGCCAGCCACGAGGCGGCGGCGCAGGAAGCGTATGAGGAAGCCGGCATCCGTGGCATCCCCTGCCCCACCGCGGTCGGCGAGTTCAGCTACCGCAAACGCCGCCGCACCGGCCGCTACCGCGACATGATCGTCACCGTGTTTCCGCTCGCGTTCGTCGAGCAGGTCAACGACTGGCCCGAGCGTCATCAGCGCGAGACCCGCTGGTTTACGCTTGATCGCGCCGCGGAGGCTGTCAATGAGCCCGGCCTGAAGGCGCTGATCGCTGCTTTCCGCGAACCGCCGATCCCGGCGTCGTTCGCGCAACGTATCTTACCCGTCGTGCGCAAGAGTGCGAAAAGGAGAATTCCGATGCTGGGCTGGTTCCAGTCGCTGATGCCGAAGCAGGGACGGTTCTTCGAACTGTTCGACGCGCATGCCGCGACCCTGGTCGCCGGCGCCGATGCGCTCGCACGGCTGCTCCACGGCGAGGGCTCGATCGAGGGTCAGATCGCCGAGATCGTCAAGCGCGAGCACGAGGCCGACGATATCACGCGGGAGGTTCTCCAGGACGTCCGCCGGGTGTTCGTGACGCCGTTCGACCGCAGCGCGATCACCGACCTCATCGGCGTGATGGACGACGCGATCGACCAGATGAACGGCACCGCCAACGCGATCGCGCTGTACGAAGTCACCGAGTTCTCACCCCAGATGCGCGACATGGCGGGGATCATCGTCGAGGCCGCACGGATTACGGCAGAGGCGATCCCGCTGCTCCGTTCGCTCGGCACCAACGCAGGCCGGTTGCACGACCTGACAGCGCGGCTGATCCAGATCGAGGGGCATGCCGACGATATCCACGACACCGGCCTGCGTGCGTTGTTCCAGGCGTCGAAGATCAGCGCGGACCCGATGACCTTCATCATCAACCGCGAGATCTACAGCAGCCTGGAAAAGATCGTCGACCGCTTCGAGGATGTGGCGAACGAGATCCAGGGGCTGGTCATCGACCATGCTTGAAGTGTCGTTTGAGTCCAAGACCTGCCGCGGAGCTCCCCGGCGAAGGCCGGGGCCCAATTGGGGGACGGCTATAACGAAGGATGGCGCGCCGTTACTAAAGCCTTCCCAATTGGACCCCGGCCTTCGCCGGGCGGGTGGAATAGTAGCGGATAGGGCGGCGGTCGCATGATCCTCTCGCTCCCGCTCCTCATCGGCCTCATCGGCATAGCGCTGCTGTTCGACTTCCTGAACGGCCTGCACGACGCGGCTAACTCGATCGCCACGGTCGTCTCGACGCGCGTCCTGAAGCCGCAATACGCCGTCCTCTGGGCCGCGTTCTTCAACTTCATCGCGTTCGCGGTGTTCGGCCTCCACGTCGCGCAGACCGTGGGTACCGGGATCGTCCAGGCGCACGTGATCGATGCGCAGGTGATCTTCGCCGCGCTGATCGGCGCGATCGCGTGGAACGTCATTACGTGGGTGCTCGGCATCCCGTCGAGCAGCAGCCACGCGCTGATCGGCGGCCTGCTCGGCGCAGGCATCGCCAAGATCGGCTTCGGCGCGATCGTCTGGAGCGGCGTGATCAAGACCGTCGTCGCGATCTTCGCGTCGCCTGCAATCGGCCTGATGCTCGCGCTGGTGCTCGTGCTCGCGGTCGCGTGGACCAGCCTGAAGCTCACCCCGCTGGGTGTGGATAAGCGCTTCCGGAAACTCCAGCTTATCTCGGCCGCGCTCTACTCGCTCGGACACGGCGGCAACGACGCGCAGAAGACGATGGGGATCATCGCCGTGCTGCTCTATTCGCAAGGCCTGCTCGGCGGCGAATTCCACGTGCCGCTCTGGGTCGTGCTGTCCTGCCAGGCGGCGATGGCGCTCGGCACGCTGTCGGGCGGCTGGCGGATCGTCCACACGATGGGCTCCAAGATCACGCGCCTGACCCCGGCGCAGGGCTTCTGCGCGGAGACCGGCGGCGCGATCACGCTGTTCGCCGCGACCTTCTGGGGCATCCCGGTCTCGTCGACTCACACCATCACCGGCTCGATCGTCGGCGTCGGCGCCGCCCGGCGCCTGTCTGCGGTGCGCTGGAATGTCGCGAGCAACATCGTCGTCGCCTGGACGCTGACGCTACCAGCAGCCGGGTTGATCGGTGGAGGCACCTATCTGCTGGTCGGGCTGTTCGTCTGAACCGCCCGCCACCCCTAAGCGACAGTCTATTGACGCAGCCGTAACCGGCTCCGACACTCCCGGTAGAGCGAAGGACAATGATCCCTCGCCGCCAGGGAGAGGACATCATGAAGACGACCTATACGGCGTTGCTGGTCGGGACTGCGCTGAGTTTCGCGACTCCGGGACAGGCACAGACCGCCAGCCCGACCAGCGTCGCGGCGAGCGAGACCTATAACCGCATGATAGTGTTCGGCGACAGCCTCGCCGACGGCGGCTATTACCTGGCGCTCGATCCAAGCCTGCCACGCGACGCGGGCAGCTTCACGACCAATCCCGACCCGGTCTCGCCCGAGGTCCTCGCAGCGCGACTCGGCCTTCCGCTCGATCCGGTCTACGGCAAGGGCGGGACCAATTACGCCGTCGGCGGCGCGCGTGACGGCGGCCAATGGATTTTCCATCCCGGTCACGACCCAGATCAGCAACTTCCTCGCCGCTGGCGGCACGTTCGGTCCGCGCGATCTCGTCTACATCCAGGGCGGCGGGAACGACTATTTCGCGTTCCAGGCGGCGGGCAGCACCAACACCGCGATCCTGACGACGGCAGCTACCCAGCTTGCCGCGCAGGTCAGCCGGCTCCAGACGGCGGGCGCCACGCGGATCGTCACGCTCGCGGTCCAGACCGGCGGCGCCGCGGGACTCCAGCTGTTCAACCGGACCTATGCCGCGGCTTTGGCGGCGGCGAACGTCAACGCGCTGTATTTCGATACCGACCGGCTGTTCGGCGAACTCGTCGCGAGTCCAGCGACCTATGGCTACACCAACATCACCGGCGTCGCCTGTACCGTGCCGTCGTCGCTCGCCTGCACGCGCGCGACGCTCGTCTCGCCCAACGCCAACGAGACCTATATCTTGGCCGATAGCGTCCACCCGTCGGGCAAGACGCAGCGCATCCAGGGGCAGGCAGTGGCCAGCCTCGTCCAGGCCCCCGACCAGATCGCCGGGCTCGGTTATGCGGCGCAGGCGATGTTCCGCGGCCAGCGCGACCTGTTCGAAGGCGCCGAGCGCGGCGGCGCGCAGCGTAGCGGCCATGCGCTCTCGCTGTTCGGCAGTGCGGGCTATCATTATTATGCGAGCGGCACCTCCGCCCAGCGCGTCGGCATCACCGAACGCGGTTTTAGCGGTACCGCGGGTGCCGACCTCGCGATCGGCGATGCGTCGGGAGTCGGCGTGGCTGGCGGCTATTCGGATGGCACCGGCGACTTCAAGGCCGGCGCCGGCACCTACAAACCGCGCGTGGTCGGTCAGCGGCTACGCGCGCGGCGAACTCGGCCCGGTTCGCCTGCTCGCGGACGGGACGTACGGCGAGATCGACTATCGCCACATTCGCCGCACCGTCGAGCTCGGCCCGGCGATCCGCTCGCACGAGGGCGAAACCGACGGCACCTATGTCGCCGGCCGCGTCACCGCCGCGTTCGATCTGATCACGCTCGGCAGCGTGGCGTTCGGCCCCGACCTCGCGGCGCAATACGACCGGGTCCGGATCGCCGGCTATGTCGAGACCGGCGGGTTCTCGACCGCGGCGGCATTCGGCAAGCAGGAGGTGAAAAGCCTGACCGGCCGGTTCGGCGCGGTGGTCCGAACCGTCCCGGGCGAACCCGTGCGATTCTTCGCCCGCGCCGGCTACGAGCGCGAGTTCGACGACGATCCGCGGACACTGACGCTGACCCCGACCGGTGCTCCGATCAGCTTCACGAGCACGGTGGAACGTGCCGATCGCAGTTACATGAGCTACGCGATGGGTGTGGACGGCAATGTCGCGGGGCAGTTGTCGCTCCGCGCGGGTGTCGCCGGCTACGCGTTGCGCGACGACCGCGACAGCGTCTCGGCGTTCGCAGGGCTATCCGCCGCGTTCTAGCTGCGTGGCGACGGTGTTCGGGATGTGGAGGCGCCGCGTCCCGAACACCGTTCGAGGCGGGCTGAGGCAACAGGCCAACGACGTTTCCGTCAGACCTGATCGCGCTATCTGGGACAACGGTCCAATCGACCGGTCATCAACGGAAATGGTGGAGCCGAGGGGGATCGAACCCCTGACCTTTCGCATGCCATGCGAACGCTCTCCCAGCTGAGCTACGGCCCCATTCCCGTTGGGAGGCGGGTCACTAACCGGACCCGCCCGGGTTGGCAAGCGGCGTAAATGCCGCCTGCCAAATTTATTGTATTTAACGCTCGTGCTCGTCCTGCGGCGTCTCGACGCCGAGGTCGTCGTCGCCGCCGAGATCGACTTCGTCGTCCGCCGACGGCTCTTCGTCCTCGCCGGTGATCGAGGCGATGTCTTCTTCCTCGTCACCCTCGAGATCCGCGTCGGGCTTCTTGGTATCGGGCTTGGCGACTTCGAACGGCAGCGGCTGCTTCGACTTCAGGATAGGCTCGGGCTCCCACGCATACCCGCATTCGATGCAGGTCACGGGGTCGGCTTTTTCGAGGTCGTAGAAACGCGTCGCGCATTTCGGGCACGAACGCTTCGTGCCCCATTCCGGCTTGATCATGCCGATAGAACCTTTCGGATGAATGGATTGCGGGGGGATACCCTCGCAAAGTGGGCGCGCCTTGCCATAGCGCAAGGCCACTGTCAAAAGCCCGGCCCCATGGCACACCCCTCCCCACTTCGATGGACGTCGTCGCGCGCGGTCCTCTGACCGGTTCGATCGCGGTCCCCGGCGACAAGTCTATCAGCCATCGCGCGCTGATGTTCGCGAGCCTCGCGGTCGGCACCAGCCGGATCGAGGGTCTGCTGGAGGGCGAGGACGTGCTCGCCACCGCCGCCGCGATGCGCGCGATGGGTGCGACGATCGAGCGGGGCGAAGATGGTATATGGACTGTGGACGGCGTCGGGGTCGGCGGATTGCTCCAGCCCGAGACCGCGCTGGAGATGGGCAATTCGGGAACGTCGACGCGGTTGCTGATGGGCCTCGTGTCGAGCCATCCGATCACCTGCACCTTTACCGGCGACGCATCGCTGTCGGGGCGACCGATGGGGCGCGTGATCGAGCCGCTGTCGCAGATGGGGGCGGACATCACGTCCTCCCCGGGCGGACGGCTGCCGTTGATGGTGCGCGGGATGTGCCCGGCGGTGCCGATCGAATATACGCTGCCGGTCGCTTCGGCGCAGGTGAAGTCGGCGATTTTGCTGGCGGGGCTCAACACTCCGGGGATCACGCGGGTCATCGAGCCCGTCGCGACGCGCGATCATAGCGAGCGGATGCTGACCGGGTTTGGCGCGAAGCTGACCGTCGAGGAAACCGAGGCCGGGCGGATCATCTCGATCACCGGCGAAGCGGAGTTGAAGCCGCAGGATATCGTCGTACCGGGCGATCCGTCGTCGTCGGCGTTCTGGCTGGTGGCTGCGTCGATCGTGCCGGGGTCGGATATCGTCGTGCGCAACGTCGGACTGAACCCGACGCGGATCGGGATCGTCACGGCTTTGCGGATGATGGGCGCGGATATTACCGAGCTCGACCCGC
This sequence comes from Sphingomonas sp. LR55, assembly GCF_036856015.1. Lineage (NCBI taxonomy): Bacteria > Pseudomonadati > Pseudomonadota > Alphaproteobacteria > Sphingomonadales > Sphingomonadaceae > Sphingomonas > Sphingomonas sp. LR55. The sequence continues at coordinate 266,428 of NZ_JASPFO010000001.1, read as the reverse complement.
GGACCGTCGGCGGCGAGCCGGTCGCGGATCTGCGCGTGCGGCATGCTCCGCTGACCGCGATCGAGGTGCCGGCCGATCTCGCGCCGAGCATGATCGACGAATATCCGGTGCTGTTCGTGGCGGCGGCGTTCGCGACGGGCACGACGATTGCGCGCGGCGCGCATGAATTGCGCGTGAAGGAATCGGACCGGATCACGACGATGCGGATTGCGCTCGAAGCGTGCGGGGTTCCTTGCGAGGAGTTCGAAGACGGCATGGCGATCACCGGGTCGGGCGGCGCGGCGATTCGCGGTGGCGCTCGGATCGCCTCGAAACTCGACCACCGCATCGCAATGAGCATGGTGGTGGCTGGACTTGGTGCCCGCGAGCCCGTCACGATTGACGATGTATCGCCGGTGGCGACGAGCTATCCCGTGTTCTTCCGGTCGCTCGATGCGCTGACCGGCCGGGGAATTAAGATGATCATCGCAGTCGACGGTCCGGCGGCATCGGGCAAGGGCACGATCGCGCGTGCCTTGGCCAAGCATTACAAGTTGCCGTATCTCGATACCGGGCTGTTGTACCGCGCGGTCGCGTTGAGCGTGGCGCGGATGGGGCTGGATCCGGAGACGGAAGCCGACGCGGTCGCAGCGTGCGATTTCAGCGATGCGCTGCTGAGCGATCCGGCGTTGCGTGATGACGATATCGGCGCGCTGGCGTCGGTGGTGTCGGCGCATCCGCTGGTGCGCGCGGCGCTGCTGCACCGGCAGAAGCGGTTCGCGGCGCAGGAGGGTGGCGCGATTTTGGATGGGCGCGACATCGGCACGGTGATTGCGCCGGATGCGGATGCGAAGTTGTTCGTGAAGGCGACGCCGAATATCCGGGCGCAGCGGCGGCATGCGGAGTTGCAGGCTCGGGGCGGGACTGCGAGCAAGGATCGCGTTCTGGCGGATATTCGGGCGCGGGATGCTCGGGATAGTGGGCGGTCGACTGCGCCGCTGGTGATGGCGGCGGATGCTGCGTTGCTGGATACGAGTTTTCTGTCGATCGAGGCTTCGGTGCAGCGGGCGGTGGCGTTGGTGGAGGCGCAGCGGGCGAAGAAGGCGGCTTCGGTTTAGGGCCATCGTCCACTCCTGTTGGCCCCACCCCGGCGAAGGCCGGGGCCCAATTGGAACGTCCGCAGTAACGAAGCGCAGTCCTCAGTTAGTACCGTCCCCCAATTGGGCCCCGGCCTTCGCCGGGGTGGTTGCTCTGTTGGGTTAAGCTACCGCGACCCAACCCTGTTCTCCCGCGAAGGCGGGGACCCAGACAAGGCGGGGACCCAGACTGGGCTCCCGCCTTCGCGGGAGAACAAGTAAGCGGGGGCGCCGTGCGCAATCACCCAGGCCTCCCGACACCTATCGCCCGGTCACCCACGCGCGCCCTACAGCGCAGTAACCAGCGCCACCGCCCCGAACACCACCCCCGGGAAATTCGCCACGACGATCGACCAATCCCGCTTGTCCTTCAGGAACCCGTACCCCACCCACAGCGCGCAATTCACCATCGTCGCGAACGGCTGGACCACCGATCCCTTCTGCCCTGAAAGGTTCAGCATGATCTGGTCGATGTACGACAGGTACATCACGATCGCCGTCACCGTGGCGACCCACCCCAGCACGAGAATGCCGCGTTCGTTCAAATCTTCGCTCCTGTTGTGAGCGGCCCCTAACGAAGCAGCGGCGAACTTGCTCCGAGACCCAGTTTCGGCTATACGGAACCGTCCGGCGAGCGATGCTCGTGGAGGAAGGCGCGGAGACCCTCGAGTCTCACGCGCCGTTTTCGCATTCAGCGTCTACGTCCTCCGCGCCTCGTGCCGTCCGGATGCCGCGTTCGACGTTCGGTCGTCGCGGCAACGAAGGCCAAGACCAGCGGACCCAACCGCTTGGCCGGAAACAGACTAGGATTACTGAATTCTATGGCAACCCAGGTAATGCCGACCCGCGACGATTTCGCGGCGATGCTGAACGAAACGCTCGGCGACGCCGACAGCTTCGAGGGCCGAGTGGTGCATGGCACCGTGACCGGCATCGAGAACGACATGGCCGTCATCGACGTCGGTCTTAAGTCGGAAGGCCGCGTGCCGCTTCGCGAATTCGCAGCGCCGGGCCAGAAGGCTGACCTCAAGGTCGGCGACGAAGTCGAAGTCTATGTCGACCGCGTCGAGAACGTCCACGGCGAAGCGATGCTCAGCCGCGATCGCGCCCGTCGCGAAGCCGCATGGGACAAGCTGGAAACCGAATTCTCCAAGACGACCCGCGTCGAAGGCGTCATCTTCGGCCGCGTGAAGGGTGGCTTCACCGTCGACCTGAACGGCGCCGTCGCGTTCCTGCCCGGTTCGCAGGTCGATATCCGCCCCGTGCGCGATGTCACCCCGTTGATGGATATCCCCCAGCCGTTCCAGATCCTGAAGATGGACCGCAAGCGCGGCAACATCGTCGTGTCGCGTCGCGCCGTTCTCGAAGAGACGCGCGCAGAGCAGCGTTCGGGCCTGATCCTCAGTCTGGCCGAGGGCCAGATCATCGACGGCGTTGTCAAGAACATCACCGATTACGGTGCGTTCGTTGATCTCGGCGGCATCGATGGCCTGCTGCACGTCACCGATCTCAGCTACAAGCGCGTCGGTCACCCGAGCGAAGTCCTGAACATCGGCGACACCGTCAAGGTGCAGATCATCCGCATCAACAAGGACACCCAGCGCATCAGCCTCGGCATGAAGCAGCTGGAGAGCGATCCCTGGGATGGCGCGATGGTCAAGTACCCGGTCGGCGCGAAGCTCACCGGCCGCGTCACGAACATCACCGAATATGGTGCGTTCGTCGAGCTGGAAGCGGGCATCGAAGGCCTCGTCCACGTGTCGGAAATGTCCTGGACCAAGAAGAACGTCCATCCGGGCAAGATCGTGTCGACCTCGCAGGAAGTCGACGTCATGGTCCTCGAAGTCGATTCCGAGAAGCGTCGCATCTCGCTCGGCCTCAAGCAGGCTCAGGCCAATCCTTGGGAGGCATTCGCTGCCGCTCATCCGATCGGTTCGACCGTCGAAGGCGAAGTCAAGAACGCGACCGAGTTCGGTCTGTTCATCGGCCTCGACAACGACGTCGACGGCATGGTCCACATGTCCGACATCGCATGGGGTGTTTCGGGCGAGGACGCGCTCAACCTGCATCGCAAGGGTGAGACCGTCGAGGCCGTCGTGCTCGACATCGACGCCGAGAAGGAGCGTATCTCGCTCGGCATGAAGCAGCTCGAGCGCGGCGGGCCATCGGCCGGCGGCATCGCAGCAGCAGGCGACAAGCTGAACAAGAACGCGATCGTTACCGTGACCGTTCTCGAAGTCCGCGACGCGGGCCTCGAAGTGCAGCAGGGCGACGATGGCGCGACCGGCTTCATCAAGCGCACGGATCTGGGTCGCGATCGCGACGAGCAGCGTCCGGAGCGTTTCCAGGTCGGCCAGAAGTTCGACGCGATGGTCACGGGCTTCGATCGTTCGAAGAAGCCGACCTTCTCGATCAAGGCTATGCAGATCTCGGAAGAGAAGCAGGCTGTTGCGCAGTACGGTTCGTCGGACTCGGGTGCGACTCTCGGCAACATCCTGGGCGAGGCTCTCAAGGCTCGTACGGACGCCGAGAAGAAGTAAGTCTCACGACTTAACGATAAATTGGCCCGGCATGTCTCGTACATGCCGGGCTTTTTATTGACTATCTCACTTTGGTTTTGACTACGCTCAGATTAGTGCTAACGCTTCGCAAGTTGACTTACATCAATTAGCGGAACTGCCATATGAGCGGGAAAACGAATGATTCGATCTGAACTGGTCCTCAAGATCGCCGAGGCGCATCCGGACCTGCAACCGAACGAAGTCGAGCTTATCGTCAGCACGTTTTTTGACGAGATTTCGAAACGCCTTGCAGCGGACGGACGGGTCGAGCTGCGCGGTTTCGGTGCGTTTTCAACGCGCGCCCGCGATGCCCGAACCGGCCGAAATCCGCGTACCGGCGAAGTCGTCGAGGTCGATGCGAAACGCGTTCCGTATTTCAAGCCGGGCAAGGAAATGCGCGCACGCCTGAACGTGTGACCCCGCATAAATTTCAGGATCTGGCGCCGATCGGCCGTGTTTGTCCCTGCGATGGGTTGACCCAGCGGACGGCGTCGTCTTGTTGGGGGCGTGTGCGGACGTGGCGAAACCGGTAGACGCAGGAGACTTAAAATCTCCCTCCCTAGGAATGCGGGTTCGAGTCCCGCCGTCCGCACCAATCCGTCTCTAAGGGCCTGAAAACCCTTAGAAATGGCAGATTTCCGTGGCTTTCGGCCTCACCAAGGGACTAGGTGGAGGTACAAAGAGCGCCAATGGGTATCGTCGTGAAACACGTCCAAGCAGACAAGAAAACGGGCCGCCTGATCTACCTTCGGGCCTTCCCGGCCCGCCTTATCCCCTTCGTCCCAGCCGGACCGAACGGAAAACCTCCCGCCGTCCTGAAGGTCTCGATGGGGACGAAGGACCCGGACTCCCCTCGGTTCCGCGCAGCGTTCGCCCAGGCGTCGGCACGATATGACACGATCGTCGCGAAGGCACGGAAGGCCGCCACGGGCGCCTACGACAGCCTGGACGCGCCTCGGGTCGCCTACCTGGGAAAGGTGTTTGAGATCGAATGGCTGGAGCGTGAAGGCCTGGAGCGGTGGGAAAAAGGCCCTGATTGGGCGCAGCGTGTCCGGGACGGCTGGGAGGAGTGCCTGCCCGGCTTCATCGAATGGAAGGGCGATGGCGACTCGGAAGCGATCCGCCAATTCTGGAGCAAGCACGCCCGCACGCTATTGAGCGAACAGGACCTTGTGGTCGACCCAAACGACCCGGACGGGTTCGATAGGCTTTGCCGGGAGTTGAACGACGCGGCCATCCGAGTAGGGCCTCAGTCCCTCGCCCAGTTCTCCGGGCAGACGGTGGAGCTTCCGGCCCGCCCCTCCGCCCCCGAGGCTTCCGCAGGGACCGACCGGCCTTCTCGGGTCCCGATGCTGGAGACATTCGACGACTACGCGGAAGAGTCGCAAATCAGCCCGACCACGGCAAAGGACTGGAGGCCTTGCGTCGCCCACCTAGTCTCCTTCCTGGGCCACGATGACGCCGCCAAGTTGACCCGGCAAGACCTCCTGGACTGGCGCAATGCGCTCCTGAAGGAGACGACGAAGCGAGGAGCCCTACGACACCCGAAGACCGTCCGCGGCAAGTATATCGGCTCGGTCAAGGCCATGCTCTCCTGGGCAGTCGACAACAACAAGCTGAAGGACAACGTCGCTGCGGGCCTTCCTGTCAGCGTCCCAGCCACCGAGCAGTTACGCGAACGCTCCTTCACGTCCGAAGAAGCGCTAGCGATCCTGGAGGCCAGCCTGATCCCGCCGGCCAACAAGCTGACCAAGGGACACGCCCTCGCTCGCCGGTGGATACCGTGGCTGTGTGCTTACAGCGGCGCTCGCGTGAACGAGCTGTCTCAGCTCCGGGCGGAGGACGTCCGAAAGGTCGACGGCTATTGGATGATGAACATCACGCCGGAAGCCGGCAAGGTGAAGACCCGCAAGGCCCGGCTAGTCCCCATCCACTCGCATCTGATCGACCAAGGGTTTCTTGCGATCGTGGAGGCTCAGGGCGCCGGCCCGATCTTCTACGACCCTAGTCGCCAGCGGGTCGAAGGGCCCGCCAATCGGCACGTCGCCAAGGTAGGCGAACGTCTGGCCGCATGGGTTCGGAAGGATGTGGGGATTGACGACGACGGCATCGCGCCCAACCACGCATGGCGCCACCTCTTCAAATCCGTGACCTACAGCGCGGGGATCGAAGAGCGGATGGCCGACGCCATCCAGGGACACGCCGCGACGACGGAGGGCCGGAAGTACGGTGCACCAACGGCGGCGGCGCGGGCAGAAGCGATCGAGAAAATTCCGCGGTACGTGGTGCCTGGCCTATAGGGCGTCGCACATACTGGGCGTGACGGCATCCCTGCCCGTGGGCAGTCGGGAGTCTTCGAAGGAACACGGCGTACCAAACCACTTGCACCCGCTGCGCCCGCCGCTAACTTTCGCACTGGGGCGTAACTAGTACGACAATGAGGGGGAACGCATGGCGGCCAAACTACGAATAAACCTCGCAGAAGGCACGTTTGAAGCTGAGGGAGAAGACGAGTTCGTTAAGGCTATGCACTCTGAGTTTCAGGACTACGTTGGACGGTTCTTTGGTGAAAGGGCCACTAGACGCTCTCCTGAACTTACGCCGCCAGCTGACGAAATAGAGGATCGGAGCGAAGAGGTAGCGGCCGGCGACGAGTTAAATGATACAGAGACCGGTGTCAGCGTCAAACGCAACCCAGTCCGACGTCGTCGCGTTAGCAATTCTTCTGAAACTGCCGGCACAAAGAAGCTTAGATATGAACCACGCGTCGACCCTGACCTGAAGCTTCCTGGCCTGGTAGAGGCTTTCAGTTCGTATGAGCTAAAGGGCCACAAAGATATGGTCCTTTTCTTCGCTCATTACCTGTCAAACGATGCTGGTATTGTTCCATTCACGGCCGACCATATTTTTACATGCTATCGGATAGTGAAAGAGAAGCCGCCAACTGCCTTCGCTCAGGCTCTGTATGATGCCCACAAAGTCCGTCATTTTATAAAGTTTGAGAAACTAGACGCTATCTACGTAACACATATCGGGGATACGGCCTTCGAACACGATCTAAAAAAGAAGGATTAAGGCACGTTGACCTCCGCTGCCAAATTCTACAGCTCTCTGCCAAGCCGAAACAGTCTTACAGCCGGGGAACGTATTGACGCGTTCGTTTATTACCTGACTGTACTAGCAGAAGCTCCAAGTGCCACCACGAAAGATGTGCTAGCCTGTTTTACCGAGTGCGACTTAGCCTTACCATCCTACGTACCGCAGTATTTGTCACGCGGACTAAAGGGCAAACCTCCAACGTTTGTAAAGGTTGGGACTGGCGGCTACCGTCTGGAACGACATACCAAAGAGCGCCTGGCCGCAAGCATAGGCGCTGAAATGGTCACCCTCGACGTGCCGGTAGATTTGCAAAAGCTAGCCGATGACCTACCGACAGGAGCGCAAAAAGCGTTTCTTACAGAAGCACTAGCCTGCTTTGGCGTACATGCATATCGCGCGACCATAATGATGACATGGCTCTTAACGCTGGACCATCTGTTTGAGTTGATCCTGTCGGGTCATCAGGATGCATTTAATGCGGTCCTTGCCGGGAATAACGATAAACGCGTAAAGATTACCTGTGTTGCTAAACGTGATGATTTCGGCGAGATACCGGAGGGGAAGTTTATTGAGTTCTGCCGACAGGCGGGAATTATCTCAAACGACGTTCGAAAGATACTGGATCAAAAGCTAGGCACGCGGAACAGCGCAGCTCATCCATCAGACATCGCATTTAGCCGCGCCAAGGTTGTTGATTTCGTAGAAGATTTGTTCGCCAACGTGATCCTTAAATATCCGGTGCCGTAGCTCGATCGCATCCAGCGCCAGCGTCTCCTCCTTCCACTAAAGGCTCTTGGTCACGCTACGCCCTCCTGAGCATCCTGGGGGTCCAGCCGGGCCATCAGGTTCCGCACGGACGAAGCGTGCCAGCGGCCCCCTTGGCGTAAGAATACCTTCCTCATTCAACGCCGCCGTAAGGCATCCCAGAGACGCGACTCCCTGAGCCCGTAATCTCGCCACGGTCGGCCGCCGGCCCTCAGCGAACGCGGCAGCATCCGCAGACACCTGAGTACATGTCGCACCGTTGAGACCGTCGAGTATCTGAAGGCGCGGCTGAAGGAACTTCTGGACCTTGCGGACCGGTTGGAGCTTCCCGTCGTCGGGGCAATGGCTGGCCTCAGCGATCGATAGGATACCGGCAGGGGATGATAAGTAGCGACAGGCCCTCAGGCCGCCGTTTCCCTGCACTGTCAAATTTGACACTGAAGACCCCAAGAACCGAGGGTTTCCGAGGGTCTCCGCCCGGCTACCCAAGAACACGCTCAGAGGTCCCTGGGTGCCCCACTGGCCCCCTCAGAACGGATGGACGACCGCCGGCTCCATCAGCCTCATCGAGCCCTCCCCGTTCTCCCACGCCTCCAGCAGGGTCCGGGCGGAGGCTAGCAGTCCCCTCCGGTCATCCTCTTGAAGTGAGTGGAGCAAGGCACCGAAGGCCCCCAGGTGCCCGCGGGCCTTCTCAGCTCGCTCCGCCGCCAGCGGGTCGACCGCCGGGCCCTCCAGGTCCTCGTCGTCCTTCTCCGGCCCCTCTCCGCCGCCCCAAGGCTTGAAGGTAGGCCCCTCGTTCAATTCCAAGCTCAGCTCCCTCAGACGGGCCCGAACGGTCTCATGGCTGTACATGCCGTTGAGCGCCGCCGAGATCACGCGGGAGGACTTCGGGACCTCGGGCGACTCCAGGTGTCCGCCGACCTCGACGAAAGAGTCCCAGACCTTCCGCTTGTCGGCACGGCCCAAGGCCTTCCCGTGCGTGGTGTTGGCCACCATCGCCTCCCCTCGGGCCTCCTCCAAGCTCATCCGAGCGACGGACGCTTTGATCCCCGAGACCCCGTAGTCCTCGTGTGCAAAATAGCGGTGGAAGCCGTCAACCAGATAGAGGGCCTTGCCGATCCGAGCGACCTTCACGGGCGGAAGGGGCTTGCCGGCCTGGAGCATCCCGAGCAGCTTACGGACGTGCTGACGATCAATCCCGCCCGCCCGGAGCTGGAAGTCTTCCCGGAGGGTGATCGCCTCCAGCGCCAGCGTCTCCTCCTTCCACTGTAGGCCCAAGGTCACGCGACCGCACCCTCAGCGTCCCCCAAGACCCGGTAGACGCTCGCGCGGCCAATCCCCAGGCGCCGGGCAATCTCCGCCGGGCCAACGCCGTCAGCCTTCATCTGGCGGACCTGGGCGACGTCCACGGAGGGCTTGCGGCCCTTATAGACTCCTGCGGCCTTGGCCTTCGCAATGCCCTCCATCTGGCGCTCCCGGCGCAACGCCGTCTCGAATTGAGCAAAGACCCCCAGCATCTGAAGGAACGCCGTGCCTGCGGGCGTGGAGGTGTCGATCGGTTGCTCCGTGGCCCGGAGGAACGCCCCGCGGGTCTTCAGGGTCTCGACCATCTCCTCCAGGTCCCGGACGGACCGCGACAGGCGATCAATCCGTGTGACCATCAGCGTGTCCCCAGCCTGGAGAAAGGCGAGGATCGTATCTAGCTCAGTCCGCCCGACCAGCGACGTCCCGCTCCGCTTCTCCGACCGGATCATGGAGCACCCTGCCGCCTGGAGGGCCCGCTCCTGGATCGTGCAGTCCTGATCGTCCGAGGATGCCCGTGCGTAACCGATGATGCTTGCCATGTCCCGTACTCGTCTCGTTAGGCTCTAGAGGTTCATCAAGTGAACGTCTCGCAACCTGAAGTCAACCCTATCGAGACGGAAAAAGTGTATCACGGCATCGACTCGTACAGGTATACTCCAGCGAGACGGCAGGACACGGCGGGTCTCCCCGGTCGTTCAGGTCCCACGCCGGCCCTTGCAAGCCCATGTTATGTAGTATCATCGACACACAGGCCGCGGCTTCCAGGCCCAATGTCCCCGGCGGTTCACGACCGGGCCGGACCGAAGCGCCAATGTCCTCCACGAAGGCCGCCAGTCCCCTCCAGGTCCCTATGCTTGGCGGCGCTAACAGGCTTCCGGTCAGCATCACGGCGTGGCGAAAACCCTCGCTTCTTCAGACATTTAGGGTCCCATTTGGGTCCCCTTCCACCCAGCCGGGGAGCCCATTGCGATCATTGCCAATCGGGTTCGAAATCGACAGCTTCGCTCGCGCCGCCACAGCGCCAGTCCGACCCTGTGCACACCCGCCGGCCCCCTGAGGATCGCCCTGGATAGAACCGATTATTTCTCAGGCGCCGACGTGCTTCTCTTGCCCGCCAGTCGCAAAAGGTCCTTCCGGTCTCTGAGGACGACGAGGCGGGTGGCTGGTTTGCAATGACGGACCGGGGGAAGGCGTAGGCTCAGGGGGCCGAAGCGTAGTTTCCCTGTAGAGAGCAGGCAAGAACCCTATTCAGCCAATGATCGTCTTCTTCTGACTTAATATGCGAGTTCATTAATCTCTTTAAAATAGGCTTCTTGTGCCATCTGATAAAGCGTATTAAAACTTTCCCACTGCATCTTCAGGGATAGCGGGGCGCTTGGTCTGTCGTCGCACTTCGATCGCGGCAAAGGTTCCCGATTGACATGTAGATCGTCACTGCCCCTACGGGGCGCGGAGTATCTCCCTGACCATTGAAGAACCTGATGCGCTGACCGGAGGTGGTCTTCCTGCTGCAATGATGGCTTGGGTAGCTGAGCCATCTTCCACATTTGGGGAAGGTTATGCGTACTAGGAACAGAAGCGTGGCCTTTTCTGTAATCTTGTTTCTGCGCGAGTGCCGCCTTTATGATGAGTTCGAGCGCCAGACTGCTTTCGCGTAGCCACCCCCAAAATAAGGCCGATTTGGCACCTTCCACCTCCCCGCCAATTGGTGACGGGTCGATGGGGACGCCGGATCGCATGGACCACATACAAAACGCTAGATACCTCGCACCGTCCGCCTTACTCCAGAACCCGAGTGCGGAACGCCGTATCCATTCATATGAATCAGTCTCTGCTGACATCTGCTCTCGGACCTAGCTGATTGGCAGATCATTCAACTGGGGGCGGGCGGCCTTTGCAATACCCTACACGGCGGATCGCTTCGTTCTACGATCTGCCACAGCTCGCCCGCACCGTCGCCGACCGGGCACCGCAGGACGCCGTGGTCGGTGGGGCATTTCGATCACGGGTCCCCTGGCCGCCCTCGGGGGAGCCCGTGGCAATCGTGGTCAATCGGGTTCGAAATCGACGGCTTCGCTCCCGCGCCCACGGCGCCAATCCGACCCTGTGTAAGCGATCGCCTGCGCCGTCTCTCAGGCATCAGGTTCGCAATTCGAGATTACGCGGCAGCAAGGGCGACGTCGCTCTTGCAAATTGCGGATTGGAGGAGGTTGCGATAGGGCCGATTTGTTCGATTCAAAACCGTTTGGCAGCGAACGTAGATTGTTCTCGGCGTTTACTTTGAAGCCTCAATTATAAAAACTATCTTGCTGGCAGCTAGATGCAGTGCGTAGGCTGCAACGTAAGACGGTACGACTTTAGGTGCCGCTCCCTGACCATGTGCGGCATCGTTGTCGCGGATTTTCGGTAGCCCAGATTGTATAGTTGCGACCAGTTGGTCAAATGATGTGTCAAGATATTCTGGCCACAGCTTATTTGCCCGTGCAACCTTCATGAGATCGCTGATTCTGGCTCCTTTTGTGTAAGGCCAGCCCTTAATTTCAAAGACCGCTTTTAAAGTGCTTTCTAGAGAGTTCGCCGCCATCGCGACGGCTTGGCGATGCTCGCCTTTGCGGTAGTGACTGTGTGCCTGCGTAAATTCCTCACGAGGTCCTGCGTATGCTGGCCCATTTAAAAGGCTTAGAGCAGGTTTAACCACCTCGGCATGGATGTACTGGCTGTCGATTCGCAGTAAATTACCGCTCTCATACTGGTATCCTAAAGTAGCCTGCCGGAGGCGGTAGTTAATCTCGTCGATAGCATCAGCACCTGATCCCTCTACTTCCCACTCTGAGCGGTGGCCATATTGGTTCTGATGCCCGGCAACCATGATCGCTTTGCAAATTAGTTCAAGTAGATCGAGCCAATCCGTAATATTAGCCTTACTCATAAAGCTAATGATGCGAGACCCAGAGTGTTCTTCCGTCGATATTTTATAAATGCCCTTTTCTCGACAATACACCTTCTCGATGCCCGTCCAGAGCGAGTTCTCAACGTCGGGGAAGCCGTAAGAGCCGCCCGATCGCGCAACTTTTCCAATCGCCTGAATTGCAATCTGAGTTATTTGCACCCGCAAAGGGCTGGAAACTTGTGTGTATTGATAAACGTCGTCAGCGCCCGAACGGGCCGCGTCCGCCTGTCGTTTCGAATACAAGTCCCAGATCGCCATTCTACCCCCCCAATTTTTCGTTGGCTTAGCCGGGGGCGAGGCCTTGTCCAAGATCGTCCGACAACTTTGACTGCTACACCGCATGGCTGACAATTCGCTCCGTCAGGCGAGCACCGATCTTGAAGCGGTGATGGCCTAGCCAAAACTAACCAAGAAACGTTCGCTTCTAAGTCACCTCGTCCACCGTCGCATCGCAACCAGGAGCGAAGATGAGGGCTGGCCGCGCCTTCTCCCTGCCCTCTCAGTCGGCCTATGGCCAGTCAACAGCCTATAAGTTTCCACCGTCACCCCCTGGAACGATAGGGCGCAAGGTCCGAGGCGCTCCTCGCTGCTGCCCGGTCGACTTACCCTATCGACTTCAACGACGACCCGTACGCGCTCTTCCGTGAACCTCACATACTCTCAGCCTCCTTCGGGACGCTGGGGGTTCTTTTTCGACTTCACGCCGACTCGGCAATGCATAGGATGCCGGCATGGATACCGAACGCCCCCAACCGGCCCTGAGGGCTTGGCAGGACTGCCTAGTCGACACGATCCTAGAGGAGCTGGCCCTGGGCATGAACGTCCGCATCGTCCTCCCCGGCACTTCGTCACCGATGGCTGTCGAGGATGCGCGTGTGGAGGGCGCTCTCGTCCTCCTCAGCGATCAACCGGGCACCCGGTATTATCTCGGGTCAATGGCAGGCGTTACGCTCATGGCGGCCCCTCTGGACGGGAGAGGGACGGGAACGTGGCGACCGCACTCCTGGACGCCCACGATGAACATCGACTGATCCCACGATGGACGTCGAGACCCTGAGGGCTTGCGCCAAGATCGCCAAGTTACGGGCAGACCGCGCTAGGCTCGACCAGTCGCACCTGGGAGACCGCAGGGATGGCCTGGAGGGCCTTGGAGCATCCCGTGCCCTCGACCAGCTCGCCGCAGACCTGGAGGCAGCCGCAGTAGCCTTCGAAGCCGATCCGTCCGGGGTCGATCCCGAGGACGACGACCAGTAACCGCAGGCCTCCTCGCGTTACCAGGGCCGTATTGGTCAAGTAGTACACCGCAGAAGGCCAAGGGGCGACCGAATGACCGGCTTCGCCCAATTGCCGGTCGCCTACCAGCAACTATAGATTGCTCTGAAGCAGCCGCTCATTCATCTATAAACGTGGCGCTACAATGCGCCTCGTATAAGAGTGTGAAAATGGAAATATTGATGTTGATCTGTCTGGTCGCCGCATTGCTCGGCTGGGTAGCGCCGCGACTGTGGCAATCGCGGTCTTTTTTAGCGGTGATGCTTGTCGTTTCTGTCCCCGTATTAGCTCTATACGTGAGGTACGAGGCTTTCGCCCGCGTCAACGACTGGGAAGGCATGGGGGCAATGGCGCTTATAGCCCTATGCCTCATCTGGATCGTCGTCAGCTTTACGGCCGGCATGGTGTCCATCCGCTCAAAGCGGCATGTCCGTTAAAGAGGCTTCGATCTCCAAAGCTGCCAGTCCGCTTCCTTTCCCATTCCAGCCATTCCGCTAACGCCCAATAGCGGACACTCCACGGGCCGGGGTGACTGCGGATCACCCGCCGGCTAGGTGAGACTGCTAATAGCGATCGGAAGTCGATCAGTCTTTAGGAGAGTGCCTGTGCTTTTTCACACCATGGTCGGATCGAATGACATTGAACGGTCCAAGCGCTTCTACGACACGGTGCTCGGCACCTTGGGTGCAGGGGAAGGAACGCGGAACATCGCCGACAGCGGCCATACACGTCTGATATACAATAACGGCAAAGGAACGAACTTCATCGTCAGCCAGCCGATCAACGACGAATCGGCAAGCGTCGCCAACGGCAGCACCGTCGCATTTTCATGCGACTCGCCCGAACAGGTGAAGCAGCTTCACGATGCCGCCGTTGCCGCTGGCGGGACATCGATCGAAGCTCCGCCCGGACCGCGCGAAACTGCTTCAATGGGCACCATCGAGCTGGCCTATTTCCGTGACCCCGACGGCAACAAATTGTGCGGAATTCATTTTCCTGCCTGATCTGTCCGACACGGGTCCGCTTCTGATTGTAGCGGACCCCGATCACGCGATCTCGCGAATGTCCGCTTTCCTGCCCTAATCGGACGTTCGGACAGCGCGGCAGGGTGCGGCAGGGCCGTTCGGTCCCTCGCCGTCCCGCGAATGTTTGGCGTGTACCAGGGGGCGTCCAAAAGGGCTTTGGCATGAGAACCGATTAGAAGACTCACTGAGTCCCATGCGGGCCCCGCCGCTACCCTTGGGACATGGCGACGCCTAACGCCTGTCAGTGACTCTCCCAGACGCTCCTAGCCTATCCAGGCCGGCAGGGTCTCCAGGTCCTCCAGTGTCAACACGATCCGCTGGGTCTCTGAGCCGTCCGCTGTGACCTGATCGACGACGTAAACGCCGCACCCCATGTAATGGCCGGCAGCACCCTCCCCCAGGTCGACCGAAGCGCCGTCGAACGAGTTCAGGGTCTCCAGGCACGCCGATGTCAGTGCGAACGATTGGCCCTCTCGCGACTCCGGGTCGACTTGGTCGATTACGACGCCGCACCCTACGTGATCCGCGAACATGTTCCCGCCGCACAGATAAACTCCAGCCCCCCTTCGGATACCTCAGCGACCAGCTCCAGGACGGCGGCGCCATCGCTTACCAGATTGTCCGCCCGAGCGTTCCCGCATACCAGTGCCTTCATGCTCTCTGTTCCACCTCTCGGCGGCTCCCCCGCCCGGCCCCGCCTTGACTGCACGGACGAAAAGGAGGTACAAAATGGAGGGATTAAGAGTGATGGCGGAGGGGCTGAAAGTCTCGGTTTTCTGAGGTTTGTGAGGCAAACGGGGCACACTCCCGCCGTCCGCACCAGCGCGGCCCTTCTTTTAACGACCTGCGTCGTGCTTGCCACGACGCTGACAGGTTGCGAGCGACGTCGTCCCGATACCGGCGCGGTGATCGTCAGCGCGATCGGCCCCCCACCTCACATCGTCGATGCCCGCCGTGCACCGGTCGACACGCCAAGTCGGTTGCTGATCGACTCGACCGCACAAGGCCTGGTCCGGTTCGACGCCGCTGGACAGATCGAGCCTGGCCTGGCCGAACGCTGGATCGTGATCGACGGTGGCATGAGCTACATCTTTCGCCTGCGGGAGGGCGATTGGGGCGATGGCACGCCGGTGACGGCGGATCAGGTCGTAACCATTCTGAACCGTCAGATCGCACCCGGTTCGCGCAATCCGCTGGCGCCCTTTCTGACCGCGATCGACGAGATCGTCGCGATGACGCCGCAGGTGATCGAAGTGCGACTCGGCCGGCCGCGTCCCGATCTGTTGAAGCTGTTCGCGCAACCCGAGCTTGGTTTGCTGCGGCTGACGCCGTCCGGCGGGAGCGGACCGTTTCGTGTCGCGCCGCACGGGCGCGGGCGCGCGCCGTTGCTGCGCCCGGCCTTCGATCCCAACCAGGCCGATCCCGAAGACCAGCGGGTGACCAAGCCCGAAGAAGATGTCCGGCTGATCGGCGAACGGGCGGCACGGGCGATTGCGCGCTTCGCTCATCGGGATTCGGACCTCGTCAGCGGTGGCAGCTTTGTCGACTGGCCCCTGCTCGCGACCACCGAAATATCGCCCGCCACCATCCGCGTCGACCCTGCCGCCGGACTCTTCGGACTGGCCATCATCCGCCGCGATGGGTTTCTTGCAGATGCCGCGAACCGCGAGGCCGTGGCGGAAGCGATCGATCGCACCGCGCTGACGGCGGCGATCGCACCAGCCTGGGACGCGGCCGATCGCATTCTGCCCGATATCCTTGATTCGGCAGCGCTACCCCAGGTGCCCGCCTGGACGCTGCTGACGCAGGACGAGCGTCGTATCGCCGCGCGGCAGCGGGTTGCTGGATGGGGGCGGACCGGTGGCGCTGCGAATCGCCCTCCCGAACGGGCCTGGCGCGACATTATTGTATGCGCAGGTGGCGGCCTCGCTGATCGCAGTCGGGATCACGCCGTACCGCGTCGCGCTGGGTAGCGACGCCGACCTGATGCTGGTCGATGCGGTCGCGCCCTATGATAGCGCGCGCTGGTATCTGGCAACGGCCTGCGTCGTATGTGGCGAGACCGCGCAGGCGGCGATCACCGCAGCGCGCGAGGCGCCGACGCTCGCGGAGAGGGCGCAGCGGATCGCCGCCGCGGATGTCGCGATGAACGCCGACGTCGCCTTCATCCCGCTCGCGCGGCCGCTGCGATGGTCGCTCGTATCGACCCGGTTACGACAATGGCAGCCCAATACGCGAGCCTGGCACCCGTTGAACCGATTGCGCGCCGACACCAACTGACAGCCATGACCCAACGCCCGACGCGCATAGCTCCTGGATCGATCCTCGATACGCTTCCGATGGGACGCGACGCCTTGTCGGTTCGCCGTCGTGTCGAGGCCATGGAGCGCGTGATGGAGGGGCTGGTCACGATTCCCGGCACCAACCGCAAAGTCGGCATGGACGTGATCCTCGACATCATCCCGTTCGTGGGCAGCACGATCGCCGCCGCGGTCGGCGCGTGGATGGCGTGGGAGGCCCGCAACATCGGCATGTCGAAAATTCAGATGGCGCGGATGTTCGGCAATGTCGGGGTCGACTGGGCGCTAGGCATGATCCCGTTCGTCGGCGCGATCCCCGATTTCTTCTTCCGCTCGAACACGCGCAACCTGCGGATCATCAAGAAGCATCTCGACAAGCATCATCCATCGACGGCGACGCTCGAAATCTGACGGCGCCGTCGATCCGGTGCGGCGGCGGCTAGCGAGAGCCTCGCCAGATCTCGAGCGGGGCACCTGGCGCCAGACCACCCTGATGCACCGGGCAGCGGCGGTAGCGAAAACGCCGATCGAGGCAGATCCAGACCTCGTCCAACCAACCCTGCTTTGTCGCGGTTACACGCATCATGTCGGCCTTCAGGCCTGGATTGGCGCTGGCCATCGCGGCCGCTAACCGCCCCGCCGTCAGTGACGTTCGCGACAAGGCGTCCATGTTGGGGAATTTCAACTTGCCATAGAGTGCAGCCGATTGGGCGAAGTATCTCGCAGGACGGTACCCCGGCATACAAGTGCCGTGCTTGGCCCATTCGTGCTGAAGCAGTTGCGCCGATGGTGTCGTACAGAGATGCGCCTTGATCACCGGGGGCGGTACGAATTCCGCGTCATGACAATATTGCGGCCAGTCCTTGCCGACGCCATCGGGCCACAGCCCGTGCAGCGTAAAGCCGAACCGATTTCCCGCCGCGCATTGAAATGTCGAGCCCGCGCGACTGCCGTTGTCGCGACAATATTGCGGTGCCCATGTGATAGCCAGCGTGTAGCTGCCGATCGGAATATCGCGCTTCGGCTGGCTGTCCGACGGTAGATCGGGACGGACACGCTCGACCGATGACGGCACCGAGCATTGATACGTCTGGGCTTGCGCCGCGACCGGCAATGCAAGCACCGCGGCTACGAGGCTCGTTCCAGCCAATCCTCGCCTTACACCGGACACAGGCATCGATGCCCGCGAGGTCGAATCGGCACTGATAGTTACGGCCCGACCCGACCGACCGATCGCGGACATGATCGGCGCCAGCACGCCCGCCGCGAAACGCCGCTGATCGGACCGCCGCTGATCGGGCCAGAATATCGATGGCGATCTGTTCATTGTCTCGGCCCCCTGCCCGGTGTCGCGTCACGCATGCGTCGTCACGCGGATGAAGCGGTCATGCTGTCGTGAAATCGAGCCCTATATCCGCCGCCGGTGCGGACTGCGTCAAGCGGCCGACCGAGACATAGGTGACGCCGCTTTCCGCGATTGCGCGGATCGTATCCAGGGCGACGCCGCCCGAGGCTTCGGTCGGCACCCGCCCGTCGACCAACGCCACCGCCGTGCGCAACATCGCTGGCGCCATATTGTCGAGCAACAGGTGCGTCGCACCCGCCGCGAGCGCGGGTTCGATCTGGTCGATCCGATCGACCTCGACGACGATATGCGCGATCCCTGCCGTCTTGGCGCGTCGCACCGCTTCGCCGACACCGCCGGCAACCGCGACATGGTTGTCCTTGATCATCGCCGCGTCCCACAGCCCCATGCGATGGTTTTGCGCGCCCCCATCCGGGTCGCATATTTCTCCAGCACGCGCAGTCCCGGGATTGTTTTCCGCGTGTCGAGCAGGATAGCGCCCGTTCCTGCCATGGCGTCGACATAGCGACGCGTCATCGTCGCGATCCCCGACAGATGCTGGACGGTATTGAGTGCCGATCGCTCTGCCGTCAGCAAAGCTCGGCCTGCACCCTCGAGACGAAGCAGATCGGTGTCGGCCGCGACCGAATCGCCGTCCTGCACGAGACGTTCGATATGTACGCTGGGATCGAGCGCCCGGAAAAACGCTTCGGCGAGCGCCAAACCCGCGACGACGATGGGATCGCGACTATCCATCACGCCGGTAAAGCGGGCATCGGCAGGAATGACGGCGGCGGAGGTGATGTCCCCAATCGTGCCAAGGTCTTCCGCCAGGGTCGCGGCGACGAACCCGTCGATATCGAACGATTCGGGCAATGCTGCGTTCACCTAGATTCTCCCAAATATCACCGACCGGCGATGCCGGCTCGATTGCCAAAAAGCGATGGTGTGGACCAGCAGATACCGCCGACCGATGACTTGGAATAATTTTTGACGATGCTGGGAACAAACGGCTGATTGGCGAGTTGCAGGACTGTTACTCAAGGATCCAACAATGCCTACGAAAACGATGGCCGATGTCGCACGCTTGAACGCTTTGCTCGATGAGGCCCTCGCATTGGCGGATGCCCTGCAAATGCCGCTGGCGGCAATCCACATCGATCAGGCGCTGTCCCAGCTCAGCCTGGACGTCGTTCCGGCCTGAACACGAGGCACAGCCGGACGGGTCGAGACCCGCCCGGCTCGTTCATCCGGCGTGCACGGTCGTTATTTAGGACCCAGGTCGCCTTTCCCTACCGTGTTCGACGCCATTTCCAGCATCCGATCTAGGCTCTTCTTGGCCTGAAGGCGAAGCCCTTCTTCGATCTCGATCCGTGGACTCAGGTCGCGCAGCGCGACGTAGAGCTTTTCCAGCGTGTTGAGTGCCATGTACGGGCAGATGTTGCAGTTGCAGTTGCCGTCCGCACCCGGCGCGCCGATGAAGCGCTTGTTCGGGAGCGCCTTTTCCATCTGGTGGATGATGTGCGGCTCGGTCGCGACGATCAGCGTGTCGCCGGGCATCGCCAACGCGTAATCGAGAATACCACGGGTCGAGCCGACATAATCGGCATGATCTAGGATGATCGGCGGGCATTCGGGATGTGCGACGACGGGCGCGCCGGGGTGCTGCGCCTTGAGCTTCATCAGCTCGGTCTCGCTGAATGCCTCGTGGACGATGCACACGCCTGGCCAGAGCAGCATGTCGCGACCGGTCTTCCGCGCGAGATAGCCGCCGAGATTGCGGTCGGGGCCGAAGATGATCTTCTGCTCGGGCGGGATCTGCGCGAGGATCGTGTCCGCCGACGACGACGTCACGATGATGTCGGACAGCGCCTTCACCTCGGTCGAGCAGTTGATGTAGGTCAGCGCAATGTGATCGGGGTGCTTCGCGCGGAAGGCCGCGAACTGCTCGGGCGGGCAGCTGTCCTCCAGGCTGCAGCCGGCGTCCATGTCAGGCAGCACGACGATCTTGTCGGGCGACAGGATCTTGGCGGTCTCGGCCATGAACCGCACGCCACAGAACGCGATGACGTCGGCGTCGGTGGCCGCCGCCTTGCGCGACAGGTCGAGGCTGTCACCGACGAAATCGGCGAGATCCTGAAGCTCGGGCTTCTGGTAGTAATGCGCGAGGATGACCGCGTTCTTCTCCTTGCGGAGGCGCTCGATCTCGGCGCGAATGTCGATGCCGGCGAAGTTCTGGTTCAATTCCATGGTCGTATCCCGAGTTTAGCGCCCGTCTTCTAGCGACGATTCCCTAGCACGTCCTGCAACGAGCGCGAGGTGTCCCAGCGCTCGGTGCTCGCGATCGGTTCGTCGGCGAAGCGCACCGCGACGGTCGCGTCGATCCCTGCGGCCCGCAGCGGCATCGCGAAACTGCGTTCCACGGCACGGCGCGTGGCGTCGCGCGCAAGCTTGATCATCGCGGGTTCGCGGGCTTGCCGAATCAGTTCGATCTGGCCAGCGCGGCGATTAGCGGCATCGAGGTTCTTCTCGGCGTCGGTGAAGGTGGTCAGGACGCCGCCCGAGCCATATTCGCGGACCGCGTTGAGATCGACCTGCGGGCCATCCGCCTCGACCGCGGGCAGGCGCACGGACAGCGTCTTGCTGGTACCGTCCCACGCGACATCGGCCTGGGTCAGCTTGCCCATGTCGACCTCGTACCGGACCATGCCGGGCATGATCAGCGTCTTCTCGGTGGTGAAGCCGAGCTGCGACTGTTTCGAGGTCACGACCGCGACATAGCGCGCGGCGAACGCGGAGAGGCGGTTCTGCTCGCGCAGGCCTTCCAGACTGGCGCTGGCGATCGTCGTCGGATCGGGGGTCAGGCGGTCGCTGACATACCGCTGCACGCCCCACAGCGCGAGCAACCCGGCAAGCACGAGGATGACGACGAAGCCCGCCGCCTTGGCGAGGAAACCGCCAATCCCAGCGCCCTGCCGCGGTTCGGTCAATTTTTGATCTGCCATGTTTCGCCTTCCTCGATCACCAAGCCCCGGTTTTGCAAGTCGTAGAGATGCGCCAGCACCGAACGCTCGGCGGCGGGAACGAGCCGCGCGTCGAGCCCGACATACATTTGCGTGACGATCCGCCCGATCGGTTGCGGCGCGGCGCGCAACAGCCGCAGGATCTGCCCCTCGCGTTGCTTGCGGTGGCCAAGCATGCCGCGCACCAGCCGCTGCGGCTTGTCGATCGCTTCGCCGTGGCCGGGATAATAGACACGGTCGTCGCGACCCATCAGCTTTTCGAGGCTCGCCATGTACGCCGCCATATCGCCATCGGGCGGCGAGACGATCGTCGTCGACCAGCCCATGACGTGATCGCCTGAGAACAGCGCGTTGGTCTCGGGCAAAGCGAAGGCAAGATGGTTCGAGGTATGGCCGGGTGTCGCGATCGCCGCCAGCGTCCAGCCGTCGCCGGTGATCGTATCGCCTTCGACGAGCACGCGATCGGGCGCATAGTCCGCGTCGAACGATGCATCCGCCCGCGCACTCGCGTCATCCAGAGCAAACGGCGCCGCTCCGACGATCGGCGCGCCGGTGATTGCCTGCAACGACCGCGTCGCAGGACTGTGATCGCGGTGGTGGTGCGTTACGACGATCGCGGTGACCGGACGGCCATCGATCGCGCGGATCAGCGCAGCGATATGCTGGGGATTGTCGGGACCAGGATCGATCACCGCCAGATCGGTCGTGCCGACGACGTGCGTCTGCGTGCCGGTATAGGTGTAGGGTGACGGATTCGGCGCGAGCACGCGGATGACGAGAGGCTCGAGCTGGATCGGAATGCCGGTCGGATGCTCAGCCATGGGACCGAGATGGCCGTGATTGTCGGCGATGACAAGATCCTCTGATCAGGCGGATGTGTCGCCGTTTCTTACAGCTCAGCAGCGGCGCGTCCGGGCATTAACTAACAAATGTCGCACAAATCCGGGATAAATCGCGTTTGGCATACGCACTGCATCCTCTGCCACGTCACCGAACGCTGCGGCGTTCAAGCAGGGTGGATCGACCGCTACCGTCCGGTCTCGCGTCGATCCACCCGCCCCGGTGACATTTCCAATCATGGCCGATCGAACATGGCGCTGGCGGCTGCTTGCGACGCCAGTCCGTCACCCCAGCGGAAGCTGGGGTCTCCATCGATGCCGATGTCGCCCGCCTCATGCTGATACCCCAACTTTCGCTTGGGCGACGTTTGTCAGTGTAGGCTGAAGGATGCGCAAAGCGGCGCGCGTCTCAGCCAGCCTTCTGCTTCACGAACAGTTCTGCCAGTTCGCCGCTCTCGTACATTTCCATCATGATGTCCGAGCCGCCGACGAACTCGCCATCGACATAAAGCTGCGGAATCGTCGGCCAATCCGAATAGGCCTTGATGCCTTGGCGGATGCCCTGGTCCTGCAACACGTCGACGCTCTCGAACTCGACTTCGAGATGGTTGAGGATCGCGATCGCGCGGCTGGAGAAGCCGCACTGCGGGAACAGCGGGCTGCCCTTCATGAACAAGACGACGGGGCTGGCTTTGACCACTGCGTCGATGCGGGCGTTGGTGTCGTCGGTCATATCTTGGGTCATCTCTGGGTCCTCAGGAAATTGCGGTGGTAAGCTGAAGCGCGTGCAGCACGCCGCCCATGCGGCCACCGAGTGCGGCATAGACCGCCTGGTGCTGCTTCACGCGGCTCATGCCAGCGAAACTCGGCGCGACGACCTTTGCGGCATAATGATCGCCGTCACCGGCGAGATCGGTGATCTCGACCTGCGCATCGGGGATCGCGTCGCGGATCATCGTCGCGATATCGTCGGCAGCCATCGGCATGTTATTGCGCCTCCAGCAGCTGGCGACGGGCCTCGATCATCTGCTGCGCGAGAGCGCGGCGGACGGTCGCCTCGTCATGGTCGAGCCCGGCCGCGGTCAGATCGCCGACCAGTTTGCGGACGACGTCGTCATCGCCGCCGCCCTCCATGTCGGCATGGACCAGCGCGGTCGCATACGCATCGGTTTCTTCGGGGGTCAGCTTCATCTCGTTCGCAGCCCAACCGCCAAGCAGGCGATTGCGACGCGCGGTGATGCGGAACGCCATTTCCTCTTCGCGCGCGAAATTCGCCTCGCTGGCGCGTTCGCGATCGTCGAATGTGGTCATTGCGCAGGTCCCCGTTCAGTCTCGTACTCCGGCCTGAGATAGGTCGGCGACCGCCCGCGCGCAATAATCACCGCTGCTTCGGCGGGTTGCGGTCAGCCGACCTCGACCACCAGCTTGCCGATCGCGCCGCGCGCGGCCATCTTCGCGATCGCCTTGCCGCCATCTTCGAACGCGAATGTTTCGGTCACGCGCGGCGCGATCTTGCCTTCTGCCCACAAGGCGAAAAGCGTTTCGATGTGCGCTTGGTTGGCTTTCGGATCGCGCGCGGCAAACGCGCCCCAGAAGACGCCGCAGACGTCGCAGCTTTTGAGCAAAGTCAGATTGAGCGGCAGACGCGGGATACCGGCAGGGAAGCCGACGACGAGGTACTTGCCCTCCCAGGCGATCGAGCGGAGCGCCGGCTCGGCATAGTCGCCACCGACCGGATCGTAGATTACGTGCGCGCCGTCGCGACCGACCGCTGCCTTGAACTGTTCGGCGAGCGCCTTGGACTGGTCCTTGTCGAACGGGGCACGGGCGTAGATCAGCGTTTCGTCGGCGCCGGCGGACTTGGCCGCGGCGGCCTTCTCCTCGGACGAGACCGCGGCGACCACCTTCGCGCCGAACGCCTTGCCGAGTTCGATCGCGGCGAGTCCTACCCCGCCGGCCGCGCCGAGCACGAGCAGCGTTTGCCCCGCCTTGATATGCCCGCGGTCGAGAAGTGCGTGGATCGTCGTGCCGTAGGTGAGGATCAGCGAGGCGCCCTCGGCAAAGCTGCGACCCTCGGGGAGGCGGTACAGTTTGGCGGGGTCGGCAATGACCTTCTCGCACAACCCGCCGTGACCGAGCATCGCGATCACACGGTCGCCGATCTCCCAGCCTGTCACACCCTCGCCGATCGAAGCGATCGTGCCCGCAATTTCACCGCCCGGTGCGAACGGGCGTTGCGGCTTGAACTGGTATTTGTCCTCGATGATCAGGACGTCGGGGAAGTTGATCGCGCAGGCTTTCACCGCGACGACGACCTGCCCGGGGCCGGCTACCAGATCGGGCAGCTCGACCATTTCCAGAGTTTCAGGTCCGCCGACTGCCTTCGACACCAATGCTCGCATACCCGCTCTCCACCGTCATCCAGGGGCGATTCGATGCGACCGCCTCCTCGAATTTCGAAATCTGGGTATCCCTTGCCAGCGTCAGGCCGACTTCGTCCAGCCCTTCCATGAGACACTGGCGACGGAAGGCGTCGAGTTCGAAGGTGAAGCGATCCTGGAACGGGGTAGTGACGGTCATCGTCTCGAGGTCAACGGTGACGATCTGGTCCTTGGCGACCTCAATCAGGCGGTCGATCGCTTCCTGAGGAAGCACGACGGGGACGATGCCGTTCTTGAACGCGTTGCCTGAGAAGATGTCGGAGAAGCTTGGCGCGATCACCGCGGTGATGCCCATGTCGGCGAGCGCCCACGCGGCATGCTCGCGGCTGGAGCCGCAGCCGAAATTATCGCCGGCAATGAGGATCGGCGACCCGGCATAGCGCGGGTCGTCGAAGATGTTGCCGGGTTGCGCGCGAACCGTCTCGAACGCGCCGCGGCCGAGGCCGGTGCGCGTGATCGTCTTCAGCCAGTGCGCCGGGATGATGACGTCGGTGTCGATGTTCTTCGCGCCCCAGGGATAGGCGCGGCCCGAGACGGTCGTGACCGGGGTCATCGCTGCTCCGTACGCTCCGGAACCACACGTGCCGATGCGACATAGGCCGCGACGCCGCTGAGCATTGCGCCAGCCGCCAGCAATACGAAAACCTTCTTCACGCTCTTTCCCCCATCAACTCTCTGACGTCACTCAGCTTACCGGTAACCGCCGCCGCCGCCGCCATTGCGGGTGATACCAGATGCGTGCGCGCTCCGGGACCCTGTCTGCCGACGAAGTTACGGTTCGACGTGGAAGCGCAACGCTCCCCCGCAGGGACTTTGTCCGGGTTCATCGCAAGGCACATCGAACAACCCGGTTCGCGCCATTCGAAACCGGCGGTGATGAAGATCCGGTCGAGCCCTTCGGCTTCGGCCTGGCGCTTGACGAGGCCGGAACCGGGGACGACGAGCGCGCGCACGCCAGTCGCGACATGGCGACCGTCGGCGATCGCTGCAGCGGCGCGGAGGTCCTCGATGCGGCTGTTCGTGCAGCTACCGATGAAGACGTGCTGGATCGTGACGTCGCGCATCGCCGTGCCGGCGGTGAGACCCATGTAATCGAGCGACTTCTGTGCGGCGGCCTGCTTGGCGGGATCGGCGAAGCTCGACGGTTCGGGGACGAATCCGGTGATCGGGACGACATCCTCGGGGCTGGTGCCCCAGGTTAGGCCGGGCGCGATATCGGCGGCGTCGAGCGTGACGGACTTATCGTAACGTGCGCCGGGGTCGGTCGCGAGGCTGCGCCACCAAGCGACGGCCTTGTCCCAGTTCTCGCCGGTAGGGGCCATCGGGCGGCCCTTCAGATAGGCGAACGTCGTGTCGTCGGGCGCGATCAGGCCGGCACGCGCGCCCGCCTCGATCGACATGTTGGCGATCGTCAGGCGACCTTCGATCGACATCTTACGGATCACGCTGCCGGTGAATTCGATGACGTGGCCGGTGCCGCCCGCCGCGCCGATCTTGCCGATGATCGCGAGGATGACGTCCTTCGGGCTGACGCCGAAGCCGAGTTCGCCGTCGACGCGGACTTCCATCGTCTTGGCCTGCGACAGCAGCAGCGTCTGCGTGGCGAGGACGTGCTCGACCTCGCTGGTGCCGATCCCGAACGCGAGCGCCCCGAGTGCACCGTGTGCGGATGTGTGGCTGTCGCCGCAGACCAGCGTGGTGCCGGGGAGCGTAAAGCCCTGTTCGGGGCCGACGACGTGGACGATGCCCTGCTCGATCGCGGTCGCGTCGATATAGTCGATTCCGAACTCGCTGGTGTTGCGGCGGAGTGCGTCGAGCTGCTGCGCGCTTTCGGGGTCGGCGATCGGCAGGACGCGGCCGGCGGCATCTTTCCGCGCGGTGGTCGGCAAATTGTGATCGGGGACGGCGAGCGTCAGGTCGGGGCGGCGGACTTTGCGGCCCGCCACGCGGAGGCCTTCGAAGGCCTGCGGGCTGGTGACTTCGTGGACGAGGTGGCGGTCGATATAGATCAGGCAGGTGCCGTCGTCGCGGCGTTCGACGACGTGCGCCGCCCAGATCTTTTCGTACAGCGTTTGCGGAGTAGCCATGATGGAGCGCGCGGTAACCGAAAAGGAATGCGACGCCAAGGTTCGATGTAATTTTCGGTCGCCGAGGCGGACGTGTGGTGCGATCGGGAGAAGATCGTTCGCCCGCTGCCCCCCTATCCGTCATGCCAGCGAAAGCTGGTATCTCGCGGTTTGGGTCGCGGTATCCGCCAACTGGGATACCCCAGCTTTCGCTGGGGTGACGGATTACCGGGGGACAGACTTCGGGGGTGACGGACTTCGGGGGTGACGGACTTTGGGGTGGGGCGAGTCTATCGCGCAGGCATCGCCTCGTTCAGGAACGCGACGCTGTCGGCGAGCACAGGGGCCTTGCCGCGGAACGGCTTCGAGAGCGCCATCGCGACGTTCTCATGGCTCAGACCGGGATAATCGATGTGAGTCACCGGCGCCCCAAGCGCCTTCAGCCGCGCGGTTAGGTTGATCGCGTTGTGCGGCTTGACCTGCGTGTCGTCGCCGGCGGTGATCAGCAGCATCGGCGGGGCGTCCGCCCGCGCGAAGTGGATCGGCTGGGTCATCACCGGGTCCGCCGCGCCCTGCATCGCGTCGATCGCGCGTTTCGCGGTGAAGGGGTAGAAATCGTAGGGCCCGCACAGGCCGACGGCGGCCTTGATGATGCGCGGGTCGACGCCTTCGGCCTTCAGCCAGCGTTGGTCGAGCGTCAGCATCGCGACGGTGTAGGCGCCCGCAGAATGGCCGGCGACGGCGATCCGGTTCGGGTCGCCGCCTGCCTCCGCGATGTGGTCGCGGGTCCATTTCACCGCTTCGGCGCCGTCCTGGAGGAAGGCGGGGAAACGGACGTCGGGCACTTTGCGGTAGTCGGGCATGATGACGACGTAGCCCGCCTTCGCATAGGCGCGGGCGGCGAACGCATAGGCGCCGCGCGAGCCGTGGACCCAGCCGCCGCCGTACCAGAAGATCAGCACCGGCAACCCGGTCTTCGCACCGCCGGATGGGCGCCAGACGTCGAGTTTCTGGCCGTGCGTGCCGAACGGGACGCCTTCGCGGATGCGCGCGGTGCCGCGACCGCCGCCCATGATGCCGTCGAGGACGCTGAGCGTGCCGGGGCCTGCGGTGAACGCCGTGCCTGCGATCAGGATCACGATCAGCGCTATGACGATCACGGCGCGGCGCATCAGCGGCGGAAGTCCGCGGTGATCGACCCGCAAGTCGCGAGGTCGGCCTCGTGGCTTTCCTCGCGCCATGTCTCGACGAGCGCGGTCGCCTCCCATTCGCGCATCGCCGGGTGGGCGATGATCCGCTCGACCCAGGCGAGCCCGGCCGGACCGACGTCGATCCCGTAGGTCCGCACGCGGAACGCCAATGGTGCATAGAACGCGTCGAGTGCGGTGAACTGCGCGCCTGCAAGCCAAGGGCCGCCGAACCGGTCGAGTCCCTCGCTCCAGAGTTCAGCGATTCGCGCGACGTCGCGGTCGAGCGCGTCGCTGCCGGGGGCGGCATTCACGCGGACGCCGACGTTCATGGTCCGCTCGTTGCGCAGCGCGGAGAACCCGCCATGCATTTCCGCCGTCGCGCAAATCGCCCACGCGCGCGTCGGCGTCGACCGGCCAGACGCCGTCGTGGCGCTCGGCGAGGTAGAGGACGATGCCGAGCGAGTCCCACACGGTTCGCTCGCCGTCGATCAGCACCGGCACCTGCCCGGTCGGTGAGAAGGTGCGGAACGCGTCGTAATTCACCGGCTCCAGAAACGGCTCGATCCGGTCCTCGAAGTCGATGCCGAGCGCCTTCATCAGGACCCAGGGGCGCAGCGACCAGCTCGAGTAATTGCGGTTCGCGGTGACGAGCGTGTAGCGCATCAGGCGGTGTAGCGCGCAGTGGTCTTCGCGGCGATCTCGTCCGCGGTGACGCCCGGCGCCATCTCGACCAGCGTGAACGGGCTGTCGTGATCGAGGCGCTGGAACACGGCGAGATCCGTGACGATCATGTCGACGACGTTCTTGCCGGTCAGCGGCAGCGTGCACGACGGGATGAACTTGGGGCTTCCGTCCTTGGCGGTATGGTCCATCACGACGATGATCTGCTTGACGCCCGCGACGAGGTCCATCGCGCCGCCCATGCCCTTGATCATCTTGCCCGGGATCATCCAGTTGGCGATGTCGCCGCCTTCGCTGACCTCCATCGCGCCGAGCACCGTCAGATCGATATGGCCGCCGCGGATCATCGCGAAGCTATCCGACGAGCTGAAATAGACCGACGAGGGGAGTTCGCTGATCGTCTGTTTGCCGGCGTTGATCAGGTCGGCGTCCTCCTCGCCCGCGTACGGGAACGGGCCGATCCCGAGCATGCCGTTCTCGGACTGGAGCGTGACGGTCATCCCCTCGGGAATGTTGTTCGCCACCAGCGTCGGGATGCCGATGCCGAGATTGACGTAATAGCCGTCCTTCAGTTCCTGCGCCGCGCGCGCGGCCATCTGGTTACGGTCCCAGGGCATCAGTGCATTCCTTCCTGGATGGTGGTGATGGTCGTGAATTGTTCGCGAAGTTCGGTGCCGACGCCGTCCACGATCGCCTGCAACGCGGCGTCCTCGTCGAGGCCCCAGGTGCCCGCATAGGCGCGCGCGGCGTGGCGGATCGTGTCGGCGAGGAGGTAGCCGAACACGGTCGGATCCTCGAGGATGCCCGCGTCGATCAGCACGTTGCTGCCGGCGCCGTTGGTGATCCAGATCCGCGCGACCTCGACCGATTCGCTGGTGAGTTGCGCGCCCTTGTCGAGCGCGATCGCGTTGGGGTGATTGGCGGGATGGTCGGCCACTAGCGTACGCCTCCTGTCGGGGCCCAGCGGACTGCTGGCGGGAATACCTCGTCGCGGTTGCCTTTCAGCGCGGTGCCGTAGACGGGGTTGGGCAGGACGAACCACCCTGCCCCCATCTGGCTGCGATCGCCGGCGACTGGACTGTTGCGCGACGGGCGGCGGGGGTCTGGCCAGCGTTGAACAGGTCGCTGAAGTCGCCGAGCTGGTCGCCGCCCATCGCGACGACGCAGTACCGCGCCGCGATCGTCGCGCGGCGGCCGTCCTTCTTCGAGCCCATCGCGTCGTCGCCTGCGAGGAACAGCGTCTCGCCGTGGCGGGCTGGGCCGAGGCCGGCGGCTTCGATCGTGGCTTCAGTCTGTGCGGCGTTGGCGGCGGAGCGGTTGGTGTTGAAGATCACGGTGACGCCCATCGCGCGGAGTTGCTTGAGTGCGGTGAGGGCGCCGGGGACGGGGGCGACCTGCTTGACGCCGGTGCGCTCCCAGTCCTGCCAGCGGGGATCGGACCAAGGTTGGCCGGAGGATGCGTCGTATTCGAAGCCGAGATTGAGGAGGATGGTTTCGTCGACGTCGAACACCGCGGCCTTTGGTTTTGTGCTGCAGGGGGTCCAGGCGGGGGCGGCGAGCGATGCGCCTTGGGCGAGGACGACGGAGGTTGGCGTGCGTTGCGTACGGACGTAGCCGACGAGCGCGTTCCAGGCCTGGATGCTGACCGCGGCAGCTTCGCCCGAGGCGTAGAGATACTGCATGCCTGCGGGGACGCCATCGACGGTAACGGGCGCGGAGACAGTTGGCGTGGCTGCGATCGAGGTCGGCGCGGAGACACTTACGCACCCCTGCAAAGCCAGTGCCCCTGCGAACGCAGGGGTCCAGGATACCAAGCGCCCCGCCCGCGACCCTGGGCTCCTGCGTTCGCAGGAGAACGGGGAGCGCTTGCGATCAACTATCAGGCTTGGCGTCATGCCGTCGCGCGCTCGCGGACGGTGCGGAATTCGATCTGCTTGTCGTAGGGTGCGCCGACGATCATCCGCTTCACGTAGATGCCCGGCAGATGGATCGTGTCGGGGTCGAGGCTGCCGACGGGGACGATCTCCTCGACCTCGGCAACGCAGATCTTCCCCGCGGTGGCCATCGGCTGGTTGAAGTTGCGTGCGGTCTTGCGGAAGATGAGGTTGCCGCTTTCGTCCGCCTTCCAGCCCTTGATGATCGCGAGATCGGCGCGGATGCCGCGTTCGAGGATGTATTCCTGGCCGTCGAAGACCTTCGTCTCCTTGCCCTCGGCAACCTGCGTGCCGACGCCAGTCTTGGTATAGAAGCCGGGGATCCCCGCCCCCCTGCCCGGCAGCGTTCGGCGAGCGTGCCCTGCGGGCAGAACTCGACCTCGAGCTCGCCGCTGAGATATTGCCGCTCGAATTCCTTGTTCTCGCCAACATAGGACGAGATCATCTTCTTCACCTGGCGCGAGCGGAGCAGTTTCCCCAGCCCCTGCCCGTCGATCCCGGCATTGTTGCTGGCGATCGTCAGGTCCTTCACCCCAGACGCCTCGATCGCATCGATCAGCCGCTCGGGGATGCCGCACAACCCGAACCCACCCGCACAGATCGTCATGCCGTCGAACAGCACGCCGTCTAGTGCCGTTGCCGCGTCGGTGTAGCGCTTGTTCGCCATGCATCCTCCTCAGGTCTTTAGCCTCGCATACGGCGGCGATGCTCGGTCGGCAACGTTGACTAGATCGACATCTTACGATCCTCCCCCGCAAGGGGGAGGTGTCGCCGAAGGTGACGGAGGGGGAGGTACGCGAAACGGCGGTTTCCCTTTCCTCCCCCTCCGTCTGGCAAGTGTCAGCCACCTCCCCCTGGCGGGGGAGGATACGGTAGCTTCAATACGCCAGCTTCAACCCCGGCCGCTGCCACCGGGTCTTCACCAGCCGCCCACTACCCGAGCAGGTGATGTACGCGTCCATGCCGTCCGCGCCACCCCAGCAGATGTTGGTCGTGAACACGTCGTCGGTCGCGACGAACTCGACCAGCTCCCCGCGGGCGAGATCACGCTGATCCCGCATTCGCCGATCGTTGCGACGCAGATGTTGCCGCATGCCTCGACGCCGAGCGAGTCGAAGAACTTGTAGCCGGCGGGGCGATAGAGCGGCGTGCCCGAGGCGCTGGCGACTTTGCCCGGTGCGACGATGTCGAACGCCATCAGGCGGCAGGTAAACGTCTCCGCCGCGTAGAGCCGCGTGCCGTCGGGCGAGAGGCCGATGCCGTTGGGGTTTTCGCTTGGGAAGATCACTTCCTTGAGATGGCTGCCGTCGGCCTTCGCGTAGAAGATGCCGGTGATGTCGCGGGCGCGGTCGCGCGATTTGCCGTGGTCGGTGAACCAGAACCCGCCGTGCGAATCGAAGACGATGTCGTTGGGGCCTCGCAGCGCGCAGCCAAAATCGCCGTCCTTGTAGAGGTTCTCGACCGCGCCGGTGGCGATGTCGATCCGCTCGATCCGGCCGCCCGAATAGTCGTCCGGCTGGCCGTGCGGGGTTAGGAAGCCGTTCGCCTCGCGCCATGCGAAGCCGCCATTGTTGCAGCAATACAGCTTGCCATCGGGGCCGATCGCCAGGCCATTGGGGCCACCTCCGGGTTCGGCAACTGTTGTTTTCGTGCCATCGGGTGAAACGCGGGAGATGCGGCCGGCTTCGATCTCGACGAGGATGACGCTGCCGTCGGGCATCGCCACCGGGCCTTCGGGAAAGCGCAAGCCGCTGGCGACGGTGGTGAATTCGGTCATGATCCTCTCCAGGCGAGTCGGGTTGGCTCCGACTTCGGCGCAAGCGTAGCCGCGTTGCGGCGCCACGCACGACGTTTCTCGACTTCGCGCGCAACCGGCGGCAGGATGCGGGGATGATCACACCACGCACCGGCGGCCGTATTCTGGTCGACCAACTCGTCGCACAGGGCTGCGACCGGATTTTCACCGTGCCGGGGGAGAGCTTCCTGGCTGTGCTCGATGCGCTGCACGACACGCCGGCGATCGATCTGGTCGTGTGCCGGCAGGAGGGCGGTGTCGGGTTCATGGCGTGCGCGGACGGGACGCTGACGCATCGGCCGGGGGTGGCGTTCGTGACCCGCGGACCGGGTGCGACCAACGCGTCGATCGGCGTGCATGTCGCGATGCAGGATTCGCAGCCGATGATCCTGTTCGTGGGCGATATCGACCGCGGCACGCGCGACCGCGAGGCGTTCCAGGAGATCGATTTCCAGGCGATGTTCGCACCGATCGCGAAGTGGGCGGCGCGGATCGACGATGCGCGGCGGATCCCGGAATATGTCGCGCGCGCCTATGCGACCGCGATGTCGGGGCGGCCGGGGCCGGTGGTGCTCGCGCTGCCCGAAGACATGCTGCTGGACATGGTCGACGCGGTCGATCGGCCGCGGGTCGAGCGGGTGGCGCAAGGATGTGACGCCGATACGATGGATTTGCTTGCCGATCTACTGACCACCGCCGAGCGGCCGGTCGCGATCGTTGGCGGCGCGGGCTGGGATGTCGCGGCGTCGGGGGCGTTCTCGACCTGGGCGGATCGTAACGGGATTCCGGTGGCGGCGGCATTTCGGCGGCAGGATGCTATTCCGAACGACTGCCCGGTCTGGGCGGGAAACCTTGGGTATGGGCCCAATCCGAAGCTGGTCGAGCGGGTCAAGGCGGCGGATCTGCTGCTGGTGGTCGGGCCGCGGCTGGGGGAGGCTACGACCGATGGCTATGCGCTGATCACGCCCGATCATCCGGGACAGCGGCTGGTCCATGTTCATCCCGATCCTGACGAACTGCACCGGGCGTACCGCGCGGATGTCGCGGTATGTGCGGGGATGGCGGAGTTTGCCGAGGCATTGCTGGTGGTCGACCTGCCGCCGCGGACTGCCGGGTCGGAGGCGCATGCCGAGTGGCTCGACTGGTCGACGCCGGCGCCGCGGGATCTGGTGATGGACTTGGGTCCGTGCGTGGCGGCGATGCGCGAGCGGCTGCCGGCAGATGCGATCATCTGCAACGGCGCGGGGAATTATTCGGGGTGGTGGCATCGGTATTGGGCGTATGCCGGGCCGGGTACGCAGCTTGCGCCGACTGCTGGGGCTATGGGGTTCGGGGTGCCGGCGGCGGTTGCGGCGTCGTTACGGCATCCGGAGCGGACGGTCGTGGCGCTGGCGGGCGACGGGTGTTTCCTGATGAACGGGCAGGAACTGGCGACTGCGGTTGCGCACGGGGCGGACATGCTGGTGCTGGTCGTGGATAACGGCGGGTACGGGACGATCCGGATGCATCAGGAGCGGGAGTATCCGGGGCGGGTGTCTGGGACGGCACTGCGCAACCCGGACTTTGCCGCGCTCGGGCGGGCTTATGGGTGCTGGACGGAGACGGTGACGCGGACGGAGGACTTTGCCGAGACGCTGGACCGGGCGATGGGGCGCGGCGGGGTGCGGATGCTGCATCTGGTGACGGATATCGAGGCGATTACCGCGGGGACTACATTGGCGAAGGTGCGCGGGGGCTGAGCTGTATCCAAAAGTGATGCCGAACGCTCGACACGAGCACCACCCCGGCGAAGGCCGGGGCCCAGTTGGGGGACGGCAGTAACGACTCACCGCCCTCCGTTACTCCGGACGTGCCAACTGGACCCCGGCCTTCGCCGGGGTGGAGCTAGTTGTAGCGTGTTACTTCATTGGTGCAGCCTGTTCCCCCGCGAAAGCGGGGAACAGGAGTCTAGCTCGCCAACTGTATTTAGCTGGGCCCCCGCGTCCGCGGGGAGCACTGGTTGGGGTTAGCGTGCGACGTTCCGCGAGTTTAGGCGCCTGCCGCTTCAAGCTTCGCCCGCACCGCGGCCACCGCGTCCGCAGCCTTATCGCCATCGGGACCGCCACCCTGCGCCATGTCGGGACGGCCACCGCCGCCCTGACCGCCTAGCGTGGCCACCGCGATCTTGAGCAGGTCGACGGCGTTGTGGCTGGCGACAAGGTCCGCCGTCACGCCGACGGCCACCGAAGCTCGCCCGTCGTTGATCGCGACCAGCATCGCGATGCCCGAGCCGAGCCGCTGCTTTGCCTCGTCGACTGCGCCGCGCAGACCCTTCGCTTCGAAGTCGTTAAGCACCTGGCCGATGAACGCCACGCCGCCGACCTGTTCGGGGCCAGCCGCTTCGCCCGAACCGCCGCCGCCCAGCGCCAGCGCCTTCTTCGCGTCGGCGAGTTCGCGTTCGAGGCGGCGGCGGTCTTCGAGCAGGGACGCGACGCGCGCTGGGACCTCGTCGGGGGTCGACTTAAGCACTGCTGCGGTCTCGCGGAGGCGATCGTCACGGCTGGTCAGATAGGCGCGCGCCGCTTCGCCGGTGAGCGCTTCGACACGGCGGATGCCGCTGGAGACAGCGCCTTCGCCGACAACCTTGAACAGGCCGATGTCGCCGAGCGCGTTGACGTGCGTGCCGCCGCACAGCTCGATCGAGTAGGTCCCGTCCTCGGTCGAGCCCATCGACACGACGCGGACTTCGTCGCCGTATTTCTCGCCGAACAGCGCCATCGCGCCCATCGCGATCGCGTCGTCGGGGGTCATCAGCAACGTCGTAACCGCGCCGTTGCCGCGGACTTGCGCGTTCACGTCGGCCTCGACCTGCGCGATGTCGGCGGGGGTCATCGCGACCGGCTGCGAGAAGTCGAAGCGCAGGCGGTCGGGCGCGACGAGGCTCCCCTTCTGCGCGACGTGCGTGCCGAGGCGTTCGCGGAGGGCTTCGTGCAGCAGGTGCGTCGCCGAGTGATTGGCGCGGATCTGTGCGCGGCGGGCGACGTCGATCTGGAGCTTGACCGGGTCGCCGACCTTGATCTCGCCGGCGTTGACGATCGCGTGATGGACGAACACGCGGCCGAGCTGCTTCGACGTCTCGGTGACGTTCGCGCGCAGGCCGGTGTCGTTGGAGATGTGGCCCGCGTCGCCGACCTGCCCGCCGCTCTCGCCGTAGAAGGGCGTCTGGTTGACGACGATCGCGACCGTATCGCCGGTCGTGGCGTGGTCGACGCGCGCCCCGTCCTTGACCAAGGCGACGACCTCGCCCTCGCCGGTATCCGATGCGTAGCCGAGGAATTCGGTGCCGCCGGTCTGCTCGACGATGTCGAACCAGATGTCGTCCGAGGCCTTCGCGCCCGAGCCCTTCCAGGCGGCGCGGGCGGCGCGCTTCTGCTCGGCCATCGCGGTGTCGAAGCCTGCGCGGTCGACCGCGATGTTGCGTTCGCGCAGTGCGTCCTCGGTCAGGTCGTACGGGAAGCCGTAGGTGTCGTAGAGCTTGAACGCGACGTCGCCGGCCAGCGTGCCGTCGGTCATACCGGTGGTCGCTTCGTCGAGCAGCTTCAGCCCCTTGTCGAGCGTCTGGCGGAAGCGCGTCTCCTCCTGCTGGAGGGTCGCCTCGATCAGCGGGCGTGCGCGCGACAGTTCGGGATAGGCCGCGCCCATCTCGGTGACGAGGGCGGGGACCAGCCGGTGCATCAGCGGCTGCTTGGCGCCGAGGATGTGCGCGTGGCGCATCGCGCGGCGCATGATCCGGCGCAGGACATAGCCGCGGCCTTCGCTCGCGGGCAGCACGCCGTCGGCGATCAGGAAACCGGCGGTGCGCAGGTGATCGGCGATCACGCGGTGGCTGGCGGTGTTGGCACCGTCGGTCGCGGTGTGCGTCAGTGCGCCCGAGGCGGCGATCAGCGCCTTGAACGTGTCGGTGTCGTAATTGTCGGTGACGCCCTGCATGACCGCGGCGATGCGCTCGAGCCCCATGCCGGTGTCGATCGAGGGCTTGGGCAAATTGCCGACGATCTCGGCATTCTCCTGCTCATATTGCATGAACACGAGGTTCCAGATCTCGACGAAGCGATCGCCGTCCTCGTCGGGGCTGCCGGGAGGCCCGCCGAAGATGTGCTCGCCGTGGTCGTAGAAGATTTCCGAGCACGGCCCGCATGGCCCGTTGTCGCCCATCGACCAGAAATTGTCCTTGGTCGGGATGCGGATGATGCGGTGATCGGGGAGGCCGGCGATCTTCTTCCAGAGATCGAACGCCTCGTCGTCGGTGTGGTAGACGGTGGCGGTCAGCTTGTCGGGCGACAGGCCCCATTCGCGCGTCAGCAACGTCCAGGCGTGGACGATCGCCTGTTCCTTGAAATAATCGCCGAACGAGAAATTGCCGAGCATTTCGAAGAAGGTGTGGTGGCGCGCGGTGTAGCCGACATTGTCGAGATCATTGTGCTTGCCGCCGGCGCGGACGCATTTCTGGGACGACGTCGCGGTGGTGTAGGGGCGCGATTCGAGGCCGGTGAAGACGTTCTTGAACGGCACCATCCCGGCGTTGACGAACATCAGCGTCGGGTCGTTCTGCGGCACGAGCGGCGTGCTGGGCACGATCTGGTGCCCCTGCGATCCGAAATAGTCGAGGAAGCCGCGGCGGATGTCGTTCGTCGATGTCATGCGCGGGGACTTAGGCGAGCGGGGCGGTTCGCTCAAGGGAGGTGTGTGAGGAGGCTCGGACGTATCCGATTGAAACGAAGCAAGCTTGTTTCCCCGCGAAGGCGCGGATCCAGACTGGGCTCCCGCCTTCGCGGGAGAACAAGGAAGCGGGGGCTGTCGTTCGTTGAGAGCCGCCACTCCGCACCGCCGCCACCCCGGCGAAGGCCGGGGCCCAATTGGAAAGGTGGAAATAACGGAGCGCCGTGCTTCGTTATGCTCGTCCCCCAATTGGGCCCCGGCCTTCGCCGGGGTGGTTGAGATTGGTAGGGCGGTGGAGATCGGCGGGTAGCCAATCATGCACCGCCGCACATGTGCTCGGCATCCGGCAGCGTCCAAGACTCGTCGGTGCGCAGATTGGTGGTCGTGTACCACTTGCCGCGCTGGTCGCCCGGCGGGCA
Source organism: Sphingomonas sp. LR55 (assembly GCF_036856015.1). Lineage (NCBI taxonomy): Bacteria > Pseudomonadati > Pseudomonadota > Alphaproteobacteria > Sphingomonadales > Sphingomonadaceae > Sphingomonas > Sphingomonas sp. LR55. The sequence goes on along the minus strand of NZ_JASPFO010000001.1, from coordinate 229,605 downwards.
GTGCGTCGGCAGCTTGGCGAGGCAGGTCATCACCCGGTCGCCGACGCGCGCATGCTGGACGGCCGCGACCTGATCATAGGAGACGCCGTAGACGCCGTTCTTCAGGGTGATGCTCGATCCGGAGTCGGGGACTGGACGACCATTGTCTTCGAGCCGCTGAGTCACGACGCTGACCGTCGTGAAGGCGCAGGTGCCGACACGGATCGGCGCCCGCGTCGATGTCGCCTTCGGACCGGGGGTGCACTCGCCCCGAGCAGCAGGATCATCGCGATGGCTGCGTGCAGCTTCATGTCGTCCCTTTCCTCAGAGTGGTGCGTCGATCGACTTGGGTGGTTCGCTGAACCATTTCGGGCCAGCGTCGGTCATGTGGAAGCAATCCTCGATCCGCACGCCGTACTTCCCCGGGATGTAGATGCCCGGCTCATCCGAGAAGCACATCCCCGCCGCCAGCTTGGTCGTCTCGCCGCGGACGAGGTTGACGGGTTCGTGGCCGTCCATGCCGATGCCGTGGCCGGTGCGATGCGACAGGCCGGGGAGCTTGTACCCCGGTCCGTAGCCGAGCGTTTCGTAATGCCGGCGGACCGCGTCGTCGACGCTGCCGGCGGGTGCACCGATCTTGGCGGCGGCGAATGCGATCTGTTGCCCGCGGGCGACCTGATCCCACGTCTTGCGCTGGTCGGCACTTGCCGCGCCGTGGACCCAGGTGCGCGAGATGTCGGACTGATAGCCCTGCACGGTGCAGCCGCAGTCCATCAGCACGACCTGGCCTTCGGCGACGCGGTGGATTTCGCGGCTGCCGTGCGGATAGGCCGACGCCTCGCCGATCAGCGCGAGCGCGAACTCAGGGGCGCCACCGAGCTTGCGGGTCGCGGCGTTCATCAGCGCGCCGATCTCGGGGCCGGTCATGCCCTTCTCGACACGCGGCTTCGTCCAGCGATACGCGGCGAGCGTGACCTCGGTCGCGGCCTGCATCAGCGCGATCTCGGCCGGAGTCTTGATCATCCGGCAGGCGCGGACGACCGGGTCGGCGGACACGATCTTGGCGTCGGGCAGGACGCGCGCGAGCCCCGCATAAGCGATGTAGCGCACCTCAGCCTCCAGCCCGACCGGACGCGTGGCCAGTTTCCGGTCGCGCAGAAACCCGGATACCACGGCGAGCGGGTTCTCGTCTTCTTGCCAGACGCGGACCTCGGCGGGGATGGCGAGCGTCTCGCGGATCGAAGGCTCCTCGAAGAACGGCGTGACGATGCACGGCTCTCCCTCGACCGGGAGGATCATCGCGGTCAGCCGTTCGCTGCGCCACCAACTGACGCCCGAAAAGTAGATCATCGACGATCCGGGCTCGATCAGCACCGCGCCGATGCCGGCTGCCTTCATCAGCGATTGCGCGCGGACCAGCCGCGCGGCGCGTTCGGTGGCGTCGATCGGCCTGGTCGTGCCGGTGATGTCGGACAGCGCCGACAGGTCCGGTTCGGCGGCGCGGAGGATCGCGGTAGTCGACAGCAACGGCGCCGCGAGGGCGAGGCTCAGCAGGTCGCGGCGCGAGGGGCTGAAGGCGGGCTTGTGGCATGCGGTCGACATCGCCGGACGATAGGGTCCTTGACCCGGGCGCCGCAATCCCCTTCCTGTTCGCACTTCTCGGGAGCGATTAATGGCCAAGCGGCTAACCTATTACATCTTGTTCGGCCTCGTCGCGGGGATGGTCGTCGGCTGGATCCTGAACGCGTCGATCGACAACGGCACGGCCGAGTCCGCCGAACGGCTGAAGGACATCGCGGGCTATTTCTCGATCGTGACGACGCTGTTCCTGCGGCTTATCAAGATGATCATCGCTCCGCTGGTGTTCTCGACGCTGGTGGTCGGTATCGCGCATATGGGCGATACCGGCGCGCTTGGCCGCGTTGGTCTCAGGAGCCTTGGCTGGTTCATCTGCGCGAGCCTGTTGTCGCTCACGCTGGGCCTGATCCTCGTCAACGTGTTGCAGCCGGGCGTCGGCCTCGCGCTCGCTATCCCGCCGGCGACCGCGTCGAGCGGCGTCGACCGCGCGGCGTTCGATCTCGCCAAGTTCATCACGCATATCGTCCCCGATTCGATGATCGCGGCGATGGCGGGCAACGAGATCCTCCAGATCGTCGTGTTCTCGGTGTTCGTCGGCGTCGCGATCACCGCGGTCGGCGAGAAGGCCGCGCCGCTGGTAAAGGCGATCGAGGCGCTGGTCGCGGTCATGCTCCAGATCACCAACTACGTGATGCGGTTCGCGCCGTTCGCGGTATTTGCCGCGGTGACCGCGACGCTTGCCGAGCGGGGGCCGACCATCCTCGGCCAGCTCGGCTATTTCATGCTGACCTTCTATATCGGGCTCGCGCTGCTGTGGGCGATGCTGATCGGGATCGCGTTCTTGCTGATCGGGCCGCGGACGCGGTTGCTGGTGCGGTATATTCGCGATCCGTTGATCCTGGCGTTCTCGGCGGCATCGTCGGAGGCGGCGTATCCGCGGACGCTGGAGGCGCTCGACCGGTTCGGTGTGCCGCCGCGGATCGCGAGCTTCGTGCTGCCGCTGGGCTATTCGTTCAATCTCGACGGGTCGATGATGTACATGACGTTCGCGTCGCTGTTCATCGCGCAGGCGTATGGCATCCACATGCCGATCGGGCAGCAGATCGCGATGCTGCTGGTGCTGATGGTGACGTCGAAGGGCATCGCCGGCGTGCCGCGCGCGTCGCTGGTGGTGATCGCGGGGACGTTGTCGATGTTCAAGATTCCGGAGGCCGGGATTTTGCTGATCCTGGCGGTGGATCACTTCCTTGACATGGGGCGGTCGGCGACGAACGTGATCGGGAATGCGGTGGCGGCGACCGTGGTGGCGAAATGGGAGGGTGGGCTTGATGAGCGCGAGCCGGCGGATCGAGATTTCCCGCATGCACCTACCGGACATGGGCCGAAGGTGGATGTGGACAGCTATGAGAAGATCGGGCCGGGGCAGGTTTGAGGGTGGACGGCGATCTTGAACCGGTAACTTCTCAAGGCTGTCCTTTTACGCTGGCAGACCACTGAAGAAGTACCTCCCCGGCGGCGGCCGGGGTCCAGTTGGGAGACGCCAGCGATCACCGTAGCGTCTCGTTATTTTGACCTTTCCAACTGGGCCCCGGCCTTCGCCGGGGTGGTGTTTGGGGGAGAGATCGTCTTCTTGGCCCCCAGCTGGTTCCCGACTTGCGCTACTCAAGCGTAGGCATAGGGGCCGCCCTTTTTAGGCCGGCCTGGTACGCAGGTCGTGCGTGGACCTTTGCCAACCACGCGATAGTCGCGGGGCGGGACTCGTTGAGGCCGCCACGGCTGCGGGCGGCTTCGAGGGGGAAGCTCATAATGATGTCGGCGGCGGTCATCTCGGCGCCGGCGAACCAAGGGCGCTGCGACAGTTCGGACTCCACATAGTCGAGGTGGACGTCGATCATCGGCTGGATCTTCTTGGTCGCTGCCTTGCCCAGAATCGGGATGCGCGCGAGGACGAGCTTCAGCAGCAGCGGCGGCATCATCGAGCCTTCCGCATAATGAAGCCAGAAGCGGTAGCGTAGCGCGTCGGCGCGGTTGGCGGGGGCGCCGAGCTTGCCGTCCGCCTTGTCGACGAGATATTCGACGATCGCGCCCGTCTCGGCGACCACCTGGCCGTCATCCTCAATTACCGGCGACTTGCCGAGCGGGTGGACCTGCTTGAGTTCGGGCGGCGCGAGCATCGTTGCCTTGTTCCGCTCGTAGCGCTTAATCTCGTAGGGGAGGCCGAGTTCCTCGAGCATCCAGAGGATCCGCTGCGATCGCGAGTTTTCGAGGTGGTGGACGATGATCATGCTGGGCCCCCTGTTTTTTATTCGGACGATTTGCGCGCGGTCCAGATCCAGGCGACGGCGGGGAATTCCACCGTGTCGCCGCTTTCGTACCAGTCGCAGACCTGGGTGAGACGCGCGATATGCTGCTCGCGTTCCTCGGGAGGAGCGTCGCGGATGGCTGAGGCGGCGGGGCCGATGCGGCTGAAATAGTCGACGGCGTCGGCGACGGGGTCGGTGCCCTCCCCTGCTCGGTAGGCGAAGTCGACACGCTGGGGTGACACAACAGGCCAGCCGGATTTCTCGAGGATGCTCGCGACGTAGGTCGGGTCGGCGAAGGCGAAAGGGCCGGGTGCGGTGGTTGCCGGAGCGTCGGCATTGCCACCGGTCACGGTAATGATTTCGGCGGCCCAGCGGTTGGCGGCGCGGTCGGCGAAGCAGGAGAAGACGAGCCTTGCGTCGGGGGCGGCGGCTTCAGCCAAAGTGGTGAAGGCAGCAATGGGGTCCGCAAAGAACATGACGCCGTGGCGCGAGACGTAGAGGTCTGTCGGGGCGTGGTTCGCGGCGGCGACGGTGATGTCGGCGCATTCGAAGCGAGCGTTGGCCTGGGTTTCGGCGCGGTGTCTCGCGATCTCAATCAGGGTTGGTGAGAGATCTATGCCGGTTACGGTCGCGTTCGGGAAGGCTTGGGCGGTGGCGAGCGAGGTTGCGCCGGCGCCGCAGCCTATGTCGATGATCTTGCGGGTTCGGGAGATCGCGGCGGCGAGGATCGCTGCGTTTAAACGTGGCGTCAGGTTGATGAAGCTGCGGTCGGTTCGGCGCCATTCTTCGGCCCAGACGTCGCCTATTCTGCCGGTCCAGTCGTAGGCGGTGGTCATGGGTCGAAGTGCCTCATGGTCGGATCGGGGGCGGCGGTTTGAAGTGAAGTATAGGAAGTATAGAGGCTCGCGCGGGTTTGGCGTTGGGGAATTAGCGGCGTCGCGGGGCCTGTTGTGTTGCCTTTGGGCGGTCGTCTGCCCTTCCTTGTTTCCCCGCGAAGGCGGGGATCCAGACTGGGCTCCCGCCTTCGCGGGAGAACAAGGGGGACGGGTGCCGCATTCGGTAGGAACTGATACCCCGGCGCAGGCCGGCGCCCAGTTGGGAGCCGATTGTAACGAAAGATCGCGCTTCGTTATTGCGACCTTTCCAACTGGGCCCCGGCCTTCGCCGGGGTGGAGCGTTGGGGGAGCGGCAGTGCGTTGCCTGCGTAGAAATCCGACGCCGACGCAAAGAGGCTGATGCCGATGCAACCAAGCCACCGCGCACCCTCACCCTCCCATTGCGAAGGCAATGGGCCCCTCCCTCTCCCCGGAGGGAGAGGGGAAAAGCCTTATACGTCGTCTTCGGCGTCGGGGCCGGCCATCATTTCTTCGGCGACCTTGTCAGTGCGCGCGGATCTGCTTTTCGAGGCGGTCGGCGGTTTCGGGGTTGTCCTTGAGGAAGGTCTTCGAGTTCTCGCGGCCTTGGCCGAGACGAACGCTGTCATAGCTGAACCATGCGCCGGACTTTTCGACTAAGCCGGCCTTTACGCCGAGATCGAGGATTTCGCCGAGCTTTGAAACGCCCTGCCCGTACATGATGTCGAACTCGACCTGCTTGAACGGCGGGGCGACCTTGTTCTTGACGACCTTGACGCGCGTCTGGTTGCCGGTGACCTCTTCGCCGGCCTTGATCGCACCGATGCGGCGGATGTCGAGGCGGACCGAGGCGTAGAACTTCAGCGCGTTGCCGCCGGTCGTCGTCTCCGGGTTGCCGTACATGACGCCGATCTTCATGCGGAGCTGGTTGATGAAGATCACCATGCAGCGCGAGCGGCTGATCGAGCCGGTGAGCTTGCGCAGCGACTGCGACATGAGACGGGCCTGGAGGCCGACATGGCTGTCGCCCATCTCTCCCTCGATTTCGGCACGCGGCACGAGCGCCGCGACCGAGTCGACCACGAGCACGTCGATCGCGTTCGAGCGAACCAACGTGTCGACGATCTCGAGCGCCTGCTCGCCGGTGTCGGGCTGTGACACGATCAGCTCGTCGATGTTGACGCCGAGCTTCTTCGCGTAGACCGGATCGAGCGCGTGCTCGGCATCGACGAACGCGGCGGTGCCGCCGCCCTTTTGCGCTTCGGCGATCACGTGGAGCGCGAGCGTGGTTTTGCCTGAGCTTTCCGGCCCGTAGATCTCGATCACGCGGCCGCGCGGCAGACCGCCGACGCCGAGTGCGATGTCGAGCCCGAGCGATCCGGTCGAGATGACCTCGACCTGCATGGTTTCCTTCGAGCCCAGGCGCATCGCCGAGCCCTTGCCGAAGGCGCGGTCGATCTGCGCGAGCGCGGCGTCGAGCGCCTTCTGGCGGTCGTTGGTTGCGGTTGCCATGCCGGTGTCGATCACTTTCAGATTAGCGGCCATTGATAAGCTCCCATCGCTAAAGCAAGCGCGCGTGCCATTCAACGCGTCAAACGCCATGTATTCTCTTTGTTCTTGTGGAACAAGTGGGGAACGGTGGTTTGTGCGGAAAGATTTAGGGCTTGGTCGTGGTCACGGATGCGCTGGGCACGGCGCCACGAAATCGGCCGCCTTAATATATGATCGGTCATCATCCTCGCGCAGGCGTGGATCCATAGCCTGAAGGGCCAGCGATCCTATTGCGACGCCAACCAGTATGGGTTCCCGCCTCCGCGGGAATGACGGGGTGGGGGCGGCGATCTTTGATCGAAATTCGGTCAGTCTTTCTTACGAGGGCGGGCTTATTAGGGGTCGCGTTTGATCAGGCGAGCGTGGTTGCGAGGGTCCACCAGTCGCAGGCTTGGGCGGCGGTGGCGGCGTCGTCTCTGGCCTCAAGGGTTTCGAACAGGGCGAAGCAGGTGGCGCCCGAGCCGGACATTCTGGACAGGAGGACGCCGTGCGCTGCGTCGAGAAGGGTGCGCACTTCCGCGATTTCGGGGGCGAGCGCTAGCGCGGGGGGCTCGAGGTCGTTGCGGCCTTCGAGGGCGCGAGCGAGGAGGTCACCTTTGGAGATCGGGCCTCGGTCCTTGCCGTCCCAGGTTTTGAAGACAGCGGCGGTGGAGACGGCGACGCCGGGGTTCACGAGGAGCAGTGGCGTGCCGACGAGACCTTCGATCTCGGTAAGCGTGTCGCCCTTGCCGGTGCCGAGCGTGGTGCGGTTGGCGAGGCAGGCGGGGACGTCTGCGCCGAGCTTTGCGGCGATGTCGTGAAGGCGGGGGTCGGTTGACGGGACGCCGTGGAGTCGGGCCAGCGCTCGGAGGGTGGCCGCGGCGTCGGCTGATCCTCCGCCTATGCCCGAGGCGATCGGGAGGTGCTTTTCGAGAGTTATGGCGTGGTGGGTGTTCGGAGCGAATGCGGTGGTGAAGGCGTCTGCGGCAGCGGTTACGAGATTGCCGTTCCAAGGGGCGCTGCCTTGAGTGGCGTTGGGCAAGCCGTGCGCGTCTTCATTGTCCGTTCCCAATTGGGCCCCGGCCTTCGCCGGGGGGTGTTGGGGGTTGGGAGGAGTGCGACGGCGAAGGGGCCAGTTATGGTGAAGCTATTGGTTTGGGCGGCTTCTACCGTGATTAGGTCGCCGTCGGTGGCGAAGGCGAAGAGGGTTTCGAGGTCGTGATAGCCGTCGGCGCGGCGGCGGCGGACGTGGAGAGCCAGATTGATCTTGGCGGGCGCGGATTCGGTTATGGCGGGCATTGCGGGGTCTCGAGGTTTTGGGCGGACTTGGCCGGCGTCCGGCGTTGTGCATCGGCTTAGCCACAAAACATCCGTCATCCCAGCGGAGGCCGGGATATCGTGGTTTGGCAGGCGGCGCGTGCCTCTTGGGATACCCCAGCTTTCGCTGGGGCGACGGTTTTTGGGTAGTGTGGGGTCCTTCCCTCTCCCCGGTGGCAGAGGGACTTAGCGCCGGTTTTTTGGGGGAGGCCGTTGGCTATCTTTGCGGTTATGCGTGCGGTATCGGCTGGTTCGGCGGTGAGGAGCGCGGCGCGCCAGGCGTAGCGGGCTTCGTAGTTTCGGCCTGTGCTCCAGTATGCGTCGCCTAGGTGATCGGATATTTCGGCGTTGGTGGGTTCGGCCTGCGCGGCGGTTTCGAGCAGCGGGAGCGCGCGCGGTGTTGCCGGAGAGGTGGTAGGCCCAGCCCAGCGAGTCGGTGACCGACGCGTTGGTCGGGTCGAGGCGGGTGGCGCGTTCGAGCAGCCGGATCGAGGCGGGAATGTCGTCGCCGTGCTCGACTTGCGCGAAGCCGAGATAGTTCAGCGCGAGCGGTTGCGCAGGGCCGCGGGCGACGGCTTTTTCCAAAGCGTCGCGCGCTTCGGGCCAACGTCCGGCCTGGTCGAGCGCGCCGCCATATTGCAGCCACGCCCCCCAGGTGCCGCCCTTGTCCCCGTCGGCGGCGATGATGCGCTGATACCAGGTCGCGGCTTCGGCGGGGTTGCCGGTGGTCAGCAGTAGATCGGCGTAACGTTGCCAGTCGGCGGGCTCCGCGCCCTTCTGGTCGACGCGGTTCTTGGCGGCGGCAAGCGCCTCGCCGTCGCGGTCGGTGTTCGACAGGATATCGATGCGCTCGGCCGCGGCGGCCCCGGCGGACGGGCCCTTCGGGTCGATCTCGTCGAGGACCGCGAGCGCCCGGTCGACGACCTTGTTGCGGGCGAGCGCGTCGGCGAGGAGGATACGCGCGCCGTCATAGCGGGGGTCGGCGCGCAGTGCGGCCTGCGTCAGGGCGATCGACAGCGGCGAAGGTTCGCCGGCGGCGAGGTCGCTGGCGAGGCGCGCGAGCAGCCGCGACACGCCGATCGCGAGCGGTTGCTTGGCGGGCGCCTTGGCGATCAGATCGCGTGTTTCGGTGGCGAAGCGGTTGGCGACGGGGTCCTTCGCGGCAGTGGCAAGCGACGGTTCGGGGTCGCGACCCTCGGCGCGGGCGACCCAGGCGTAGAGCGAGGGCGCGAGCACCACGAGAGGACCGGTGGCGAGCGTGGCGATGGCGGCGCTCGCGGCCTTGGTGTCGCCTTGTCGCGCGGCATCGGCGAGCGGGAGAAGCGCGGCGTCGGCGGGGGCTACGCCAGCTTTGCCCAGCACCGCGGCGGCACGCGTGGCGAGCGGCATGTCGCCCGCCTCCAGCGCCTCGCGGTAGGCGCGGATCGCGACGATGGGATCGGCAGGCGATGCCGCCAGCACCTTGGCGTAGCTGGCGGCGGCGAGGTCCGGCGTGCCCGCGGCGTCGGCGGCGCGGGCCTTCAGATAGGCGGAGAGGTCACCCGTCCCGGCCGTGGCGGGAGCCGCCAGGACGAGACCGAGTGCGAAGAATACGGGCTTACATGTTGGGATAATTGGGGCCTCCGCCGCCCTCGGGTACGACCCAGTTGACGTTCTGGGTGGGGTCCTTGATGTCGCAGGTCTTGCAGTGGACGCAGTTCTGCGCGTTGATGACGAACTTCGGATCGCCCTCTTCGACGCCGACCACCTCGTAAACGCCGGCCGGGCAATAGCGTTGCGCGGGCTCGTCGTACATCGGCAGGTTGTACGTAATCGGTACCGCCGGGTCCTTGAGCGTCAGGTGGACCGGCTGGTCCTCCTCGTGGTTGGTGTTCGAGATGAACACCGACGAGAGGCGGTCGAACGTCAGGACGCCATCCGCCTTCGGATAGGCGATCGGCTTGACGAGGTCCTTGCGCCACAGGCTCTCATGGTCGGGATGATGGTGCATCGTGAAGGGGACCTTGATCCCTAGATGCTCGAGCCACATCGTGATGCCGGCAAGGCCCGAACCGATCAGGTCGCCGAACTTCTTGACCAGCGGCACGACGTTGCGGACGACCGACAGCTCCTTCTTGACCCACGACTTCTCGAACGCCTCGGGATAGGCGGCGAGTTCGTCATGGCCGCGCTGCGAGACGATCGCCTCGACAGCAGCTTCGGCGGCCATCATGCCGGACTTCATCGCGGTATGCGTACCCTTGATCCGCGGCACGTTGAGGAAACCGGCGCTGTCGCCGATCAGCGCTGCGCCAGGCATGACCAGCTTGGGGATCGACTGCAAACCGCCGTCGCTGATCGCGCGTGCGCCGTAGCTGACGCGCTTGGCGCCCTTCAGCAGCGCGGCGATCTCGGGGTGCGTCTTCCAGCGCTGCATCTCGTGGAACGGCGAGAGATGCGGGTTGGTGTAGTTGAGCCACGTGACGAAGCCGATCGAGACCTGGCCGTTCGCCTGGTGATAGATCCAGCCGCCGCCGTTCGAGCCTTCGGTTTCGGACAGCGGCCAGCCCTGCGTGTGGATGACGCGACCGGGGACATGAAGTTCGGGATCGATGTCCCACAATTCCTTGATGCCGAGGCCGTAGACCTGCGGATCGCTGTCCTTGTCGAGCGCGAACGTCCGGATCAGCTCCTTGGTGAGGTGACCGCGGCAACCTTCGGAGAAGAAGGTGTATTTGGCGTGGAGTTCGAGACCCGGGGTGTAGTCGCCCTTGTGCGTGCCGTCGCGCGCGACGCCCATGTCCCCGGTCGCGACGCCCTTCACCGAGCCGTCGTCGTTGAACAGGATTTCGGCGGCGGCGAAGCCTGGGAAGATCTCGACGCCGAGTTCCTCCGCCTTGCCCGCGAGCCAGCGGCAGAGGTTGCCGAGCGAGCCGGTGTACGTGCCCTTGTTGTGCAGGAACGACGGCGTGACGAAGTGCGGCATCTCGCTCTTCTTCGTCTTGCTGAGGATCCAGTGATGGTTCTCGGTGACCGGGACCTCGGCGAGCGGACAGCCGTCCTCGCGCCAGGTCGGCAGCAGCTCGTCGAGGCTCTTGGGATCGATGACCGCGCCGGACAGGATATGCGCGCCGACTTCGGAGCCCTTTTCGAGCACGCAGACGCTGATCTCGGCGTCCTTCTCGGCCGCCAATTGTTTGAGACGGATCGCTGCCGAAAGCCCCGCCGGACCTGCGCCGACGATCACCACATCATAGGGCATCGATTCACGTGTCGTCATCATCGTCTCCCGGGGGATGTCCCCTCTAGCCCAGTCTATCCGCCCCTGCCCTTCGTTCGGGCTCGGGCCGGCACCGTCTTATCCAATATGGCGATTGCGCGAGTTGACCGCCACGTCAACCGTGCAGCATAGGTTACCGCGTGGGGGCGGACCAAACCATCGACTGGCGAAATGCTGCGGCGAGTGCGCTCGACTGGTGGCACGAGGCTGGCGTCGACACGCTGGTCGACGACGCGCCGCGCGACTGGTTTGCGGCGCCTGAACCGCTTGTCGTGCCCGCCGCAGCGCCTGCCGCATCGGCCGTTGCACCGTCTGCGATGCCGCTTCTGTTCGCCGATTTCCTAAACTGGCGGAGCGGTGCGGAGGTTCCCGAGGCGGACTGGAGCGGGGTTTCGCTGGCGGCGATCGGACCCGCGGACGCTACGGTCATGGTGCTTGTCGATTGTCCCGACCGCGACGACGGCGATGCGGGCGCATTGCTCAGCGGCGCGTCGGGGCGGTTGCTCGACAGGATGCTCGCGGCGATCGGTCTGACGCGGGACGAAGTGCATCTGGCCGCAGTCTGCGCGAAGCGGCCTACCGCAGGACGGATCCATAGCGACGTCGAAGAACGGCTCGCGGAAATCGCCAAGCATCACATCGGTCTGGTCGCCCCCAAGCAGTTGCTTCTGCTGGGCAATGCGGCGAGCCGTGCGATCCTCGGGACGGAATTACAGGCGGCGCGCGGGCGTTTACACGGGTTTAACCATAAGACCGGAGAAACGAGCGTAGTCGCGAGCTTTCATCCGCGGTTCCTGATCGAGAAGCCGGCGGCCAAGGCCGAGGCCTGGAAGGATTTGCAGGTGCTGATGCGCGGACAGACGCAAGAGGGTGTGAGATGATTCGGACTCTAGCTATCGTTCTCGGGCTGAGCGCCCTTCCCTTCCCAGCTCTGGCAGCGACCGTAGCCGGCGAGCCTAGCGGCGATGCCCGGCTCGGGACGACGCAGTTGGTCGGTGCGCTGACGCTGGAGCAGATCCCCGACCAGCTCGATGCGGGCCAGCGCGAGGCGTACAAGACGGTGTTCGCGGCGATCCGCGACGGCAAGTGGACCGACGCGCAGATCCAGCTCGACACGATGAAGCCCGGCCCGCTGCACGCGATCGCGCGCGCCGAAATGTATACGGCGAAGGGATCGCCCAAGGTCGAGATGGAGCCGCTGGTCGCGCTGCTCAACGAAGCGCCCGAGCTGCCAGAGGCCGAGCAAATTGCGCGGCTCGCGTCGATGCGCGGTGCGGTTGGCCTGCCCCCTTGCCGGTCGCACAGCGACTGATCTGGCAGGACGGCGCGCCGCGTCGCGTCCGCGCGAAGAGCCTGAAGGGCGACATGATCGCCGCCGATCTCGCGCTGAAAATGCAGCCTTACGTCAAGGCCGATATGGGCCGCGAAGCGCAGTCCCTGTTGGAGAGCACGCCCGGTCTTACCCCGGAGGCGCTGACCGAATGGCAGCAGAAGATCGCGTGGATCTATTTCCTGCAAGGCGACGATGTGAACGCGCGGGTCATGGCGACCAAGGCGCAGGACGGCGTCGGCGACTGGGCGGTCCAGGGCCGCTGGGTCAATGCGCTGTCGGCATGGCGGCAGAACGACTGTGCGAATGCCGAGAGCGGGTTCGAGGGCGTCGCGGCGCGTGCGGGCGACGTCGATCTGCGTGCGGCGGCTTTGTATTGGGCGTCGCGTGCCGACATGGTGTGCTCGCGCCCCGACAAGATCGAAGGTCGCCTGAAGGCGGCGGCGCAGTTCAGCGAGAGCTTCTACGGCCAGCTTGCGCGCCAGCAACTGGCGATGAAGGACAAGGGCACGTCGGTTGGCGGGCTCGTTGCCAGCGACTGGCAAGTGGTCGGCAAGCGTCCGAACGTCCGCGTCGCCGCGGCGCTGGTCGAGGTCGGCGAGACCGATCTGGCCGATACCGTGATCCGTCAGCAGGCGAAGATCGGCGACCCGCGCGAGTTCGGCAACCTGGTCCGTATCTCCGAAGCGCTGAGCCTGCCCGCGACCACCGTCTTCCTTGCGCATAATTGTCCGCAAGGGGTCACGTCGACTGCCGAGGCGCGCTATCCGACGCCGAACTGGACGCCCGACAGCGGCTGGCACATCGACAAGGCGCTGGTCTACGCGCACACGCTCGAGGAATCGCGGTTCCGCAACACCGTGAAGAGCCCGGCCGGCGCGTATGGCCTGATGCAGATCATGCCCGCCGCCGCGACAGATTTCGCGCGCGAGCGTGGCACCTCGATCGACATGAAGGCGCTGACCAAGCCATCGACCAACATGGATATCGGCCAGCGCCATCTCGAGCGGCTGCGCGATATGGCGGGCGTGACCGGTGGCCTGCTGCCGAAGGTGATCGCGGCCTATAACGCGGGGCCGCGCCCGGTCGGCGACTGGAACGCGATTGTCCACGATAACGGCGATCCGCTGATGTACATCGAGAGCATCCCGTATTGGGAAACGCGCGGCTATGTGACCACCGTGCTGCGCAACTACTGGATGTACGAAGCGCAGGGCGGCAAGAAGGCGTCGGTCAGCCGTAATGCACTCGCGCAGGGTATGTGGCCGCGCTTCCCCGGCCTGCCGGGTGCAGCGGCGGTCAGGATGGCCGCCAAGCCGTACACGCAATATCATGCCAGCGTGACGCCGATGCAGGCGACGGTCGCGGTGAATGCGAGCGTCGGGCCGCAGTCTACCACCGTCACGCGCGGACTGAGTTTCATGCCGATCGACGAGAGCCGGATATTCCTGCCGGTGCGGATTGCCGTGCTGACCGTGTCGGATACGCGGGGCCTTGCCGAGGATCGCTCGGGCGATACCCTCGTCGCGCGGCTGACCGAAGCCGGACACGTGCTCGCCGACCGCCGGATCGAGAAGGACGATGTCGAGACGATCGTCTCGTGTCTTCACGCCTGGATCGGTGATCCCGAGATCGATTGCATCATCACCACCGGCGGGACCGGCGTGACGGGGCGCGATGTGACGCCGGAGGCCGTGGAGCAGGTCGCCGAGAAGATGATACCCGGCTTCGGCGAACTCTTCCGCATGCTCAGCTACCAGACGATCGGCACCTCGACGGTCCAGTCGCGCGCGTGCGCCTGCGTGTCGCATGGCACGTATATCTTCGCGCTGCCGGGCTCGACCGGGGCGGTGAAGGACGGCTGGGACGGAATCCTGCGCGCCCAGCTCGACAGCCGCCACCGCCCCTGCAATTTCGTTGAGCTCATGCCGCGGTTGCTGGAACGCTGAAAGCGCCAATGTCCCGTACGTCGCGCCAGATCATGGTACGGCGTACGGAGCGGTCATTTCCGTAGCGCGACATGGCAATCGTAAAATACCCATCAGGTTCAACGAGTTGCACTTCGTGTAGCACCGTATTAGTAAACTGGCACACTCGGTGCATTGGTCGTCCCGTAACCCGATCGGGTTGCGACACCAACGATCCGAAGGACGCCATCATGCCATCGCTCATCCTGAACAGCTTCATCGCCGCCACCGTTCTCGTCACCGCCGCGCCGAGCCTCGCGGCCGGGTCGCAGCCGACGACGAAGCTGAAATACGATGCGAAGATGCAGAAATATTGCGTGACCGATCCGGCCGTTACCGGCAGCCACCTTCAGAACAGGACGTGCAAGACGTCGGCGCAGTGGAGCGCCGCGGGGCTTGACATGCCGAAGACCACGATGGTGGCGGCGACGCCTTCGGAAACGACCATCGCGCTGAAGTGATACGTTACGGTGCGGGTTCGAGGATCCTCCCCCGCCAGGGGGAGGATCGCACGATACTCGACCCGCGCTAGGCGTATCGGCTCGATCAGTTCGCTAGCAAACGCTCGGCAAACGCACGAACACCCGGACCGATATCGTCGCGCGACAACGCGATCGCCAGATTGGCCTGGATATACCCGCCCTTGTCGCCGCAATCGTAGCGCTGGCCATCGAAGGTGAAGCCGTGGAACGGCTGGTTGCCGATCAGCTGCGCCATCGCATCGGTCAGCTGGATCTCGCCACCCGCACCCTTTTCCTGTGTCTCCAGGATCCGCATCACCTCCGGCTGGAGGATGTAGCGGCCGGGAATCATCAGGTTCGACGGCGCGGTGCCCTGCTTGGGCTTCTCGACCAGCGCGGTGACTTCGGTCAGTCGGCCGTCGA
Organism: Sphingomonas sp. LR55; assembly: GCF_036856015.1. Classification (NCBI taxonomy): domain Bacteria; kingdom Pseudomonadati; phylum Pseudomonadota; class Alphaproteobacteria; order Sphingomonadales; family Sphingomonadaceae; genus Sphingomonas; species Sphingomonas sp. LR55. Next base: position 214,604 of record NZ_JASPFO010000001.1, on the reverse strand, counting down.
TCGCGCCCGGCGAGATGATGCCGTATTTGTCGGTTTCCGAATCAGGCACTTCGAGCGCACCGATGACGTTGCCGCCGACCTTATTATACGCCTCGACCATCTGCTTCATGAAGCCGGGCCTGCCGACCATGAGTTCGTCGGGGAGCAGCACCGCAAATGGCTCGTCACCGACGATATCGCGCGCACACCATACCGCATGACCGAGACCAAGCGGCTCCTGCTGGCGGACATAGACCGGCGAACCCGGCTTCATCCGGATATGGCTGATCGCATCGAGCGACTTGCCGCGCGCGCATCGTATCCTCAAGCTCGTACGAAATATCGAAATGATCTTCGAGCGCACCCTTGCCGCGGCCGGTCACGAAGATGATCTGCTCGATCCCCGCCTCAAGCGCTTCCTCTACCGCATATTGAATCAGCGGCTTGTCGACGACGGTCAGCATTTCCTTCGGCATCGCCTTCGTGGCGGGCAAAAAGCGGGTGCCAAGTCCAGCCACCGGAAATACAGCCTTGCGCAGTGGCTTTATAGTCATTCTGAACTCCAGGATTATAGTCGGATCGGCAATCTTTCCGGCGTGTTTATCGGTCGTTACGGATCAGTGCAAATCGGGCTGACCAATCGATCAAACGTCACGGCCGGTTAGCGCGTCATTAAACGCGATGCGCTACGAAGGTTCCATGTCCAAAATTCTCGTCATATTCGGCACGCGTCCCGAAGCGATCAAACTCTTCCCGGTTATCCGTGCCTTGGCTGAAGACCAGAGCCTGTCGGTGCGCACCTGCGTCACGGCGCAGCATCGCGGGTTGCTTGATCAGGTGTTGGCGATCGCCGATCTCGCGCCCGATATCGACCTCGATCTGATGGAGCCCGGCCAGTCGCTCGATCGCCTGACCGCGCGGCTGCTGACGGGGATCGGCGAGGTGATGGACGCTGAACGACCCGACCTCGTCATCGTCCAGGGCGACACGGCCACCGCGATGACCGGTGCGCTTGCCGCCTATTACCGCAAGGTCCCGGTCGCGCATGTCGAGGCCGGCTTGCGCTCAGGCGATATCTACCACCCCTGGCCAGAGGAAGTGAACCGCCGGATCGTCGCACCGATCGCCGCGCTGCATCTCGCACCGACCGAGACGTCGGCCGAGGCGTTGCGCCGCGAGACAATCGCGCCCGACACGATCCACGTCACCGGCAACACCGTGATCGACGCGCTGCACTGGACCAGCGCCAAGGTCGCCGCCGACCCATCGCTCGCCGCCGGGCTGGACGCGATTGCCGCACGCTTTGTGGGAAAGCGGATCGTCCTGGTGACGACGCACCGCCGCGAGAATTTCGGTGACGGGATGGCGGCGATCGCCCGCGCGATCGGACGGATCGCGGAACGCGACGACGTCGCCGTTCTCTTCCCGGTCCACCCCAACCCCAACGTCGTTTCGGTGATGGACGAAATTCTCGGCGATCGCGCGAACGTCGCCCGGATCGAGCCGCTCGATTACCCGCATTTCGTCCGGGCGCTCGGCATGGCCGACATCGTGCTGACCGATTCGGGCGGCGTACAGGAAGAGGCGCCCGCGCTGGGCAAACCGGTGCTGGTGATGCGCGAGACGACCGAACGGCCCGAAGGCGTCGCCGCCGGCACGGCACGTCTGATCGGAACCGACGAGACGCGAATCGTTGCCGAAATCTTCACGCTGCTCGACGATAAGGCCGCGTATGCGACGATGGCGCGGGCGCACAACCCGTTCGGCGACGGCCACGCCGCCGCGCGTATCGCCGCCATCGTCACGAACTTCATCGCGCCCGGGATCGTTCCCGGAGACGCATCCGAGATCGCAAAGGGACAGGACACGCATGCTGACCGAGACTGAACTCACCGTCGTCGTCATGGGCCTGGGCTATATCGGGCTCCCGACTGCTGCGGTGATCGCGCGCACCGGCGCGCGCGTACTCGGCGTCGACGTAACCGAATCGGTGGTCGAGACGATCAACTCGGGGCGCGTGCATATCGAAGAGGTCGATCTCGATGGACTTGTCTCCGGCGTCGTCGCGCGGGGAACGCTGCGCGCCTCGACGACGATCGAACCCGCGGACGTGTTCGTCATCGCGGTACCAACGCCGTTCGACGACGATCATGCCCCCGACATCGGCTATGTCCTGAATGCCGCGACGACGATCGCCGGCGTGCTGAAACCGGGTGACACGATCATCCTCGAATCGACCTCGCCGGTCGGCACCACCGAACAGGTCCGCGATCTGCTGGCGACGTTGCGTCCCGACATCCGCGTTCCCGGCCGCGCCGGCGAACAGGCGGATATCGCGATCGCCTATTGCCCCGAACGGGTCCTGCCCGGCCGCATCCTGGTCGAATTGATCGACAATGATCGCGTCATCGGCGGGATCACACCACGCTGCGCGCGCAAAGCACTCACCTTCTACCGGCGCTTCGTCCGTGGCGCGTGCGTCACCACCACCGCACGGGCGGCCGAAATGACGAAGTTGACGGAGAATGCGTTTCGCGACGTCAACATCGCCTTCGCCAACGAATTGTCACTGATCGCCGACACGATGGGGGTCGATGTGTGGGAGGTGATCCGTCTCGCCAATCGCCATCCGCGCGTGAACATCCTTCAGCCGGGGCCGGGCGTCGGCGGGCATTGCATCGCGGTCGATCCCTGGTTCCTCGTCCACGCCGCCCCCGACCAGACCCCGCTGATCCGGACCGCACGCGAGGTAAACGACGGCAAAACCGACCATGTCATCGCGCAGGTGGCGGCATTGGTAGAATCGATGCCCGGCGCGCCAGTGGCGTGCCTCGGCCTCGCCTTCAAAGCGAACATCGACGATTTCCGAGAAAGCCCTGCGCTGAAAGTCGCGCAAGCCGTCGCGGACGCCTTTGGCGACCGCGTCCGGATCGTCGAGCCCTATGCCAGGACCCTGCCCGCAGCACTTGCCGGTACCGGTGCGACCTTGATCGACGTCGATACCGCGATCGAGACCTGCCCGATCATGGTCGTGCTGGTCGATCACGACGTCTTCAAATCGATTCCGCTCGAGGAGCGCGCCGACAAAGCGGTGCTCGACACGCGCGGGATCTGGCCCGACCAGCCGCGATCGATCGTCAGCGCAACGGCACGTCCCGCGTCGCGACGACCGGCGGGATGATCGGCCGGACCGGGTTGGCCGCGATCGCCTGCGCGACGGCTTCGAGCGCGTTGGCGCGCGCCTTGGACGAGGCATGCGTACGGCTGCGAAAAAGTCCGCCATCGACCGCGCCCCCTTTGTCCCGCCAGAATTTCGGCGCGGACATCGGGTCGAACCCGGCATTGGCGAGCAGATAAATTCCGAGCAGGTCGGCCTGATCCTCGGTCTCGCGGATCAGGCGGCCATTGCGACCGAGCTCAGCCAGCAATCCACGATTGATCTTTGCCGCGTCGAGCCGACTCCGGTGACGCAGGATGTTGTGCGCGAGTTCGTGCGAGACGACCACCGCGATCTCGGCATCGGTATAGCCTTCGAAGAAGCGCTCGCCGATCTGGACCACCGAACCGTCTGCGCTGGCATCGAGACCGCTGCCGAGCAGAATCTCGAAGCGCGATCGGCAGCCTGCGACCGGAGTCACCGCGATCGCGTGACGCTGCCCCTCGCGCAGCACGGTCAGGCGCAGCGGCTGGCGCAGCGGAGCCTCAGTGATCGCCGCCTCGGCGCGATCCCGAGCCGCGGCATTCTCCGGCGCGTTCGCGGCCGGTAGTCCGGGCAGCGCAGTCTCGCCGATCGCGACCAGCGAATCGTTCGCGGCGATACCTGCACGATCCGCCGGCGCACCCGCCACCACCGCCTCGACGCCGATCAGCGATTCGAATCCAAAGACCGCCGTCGCGGTCGCGCGTGCCGCCGGGGCATATTGGCTAAGCGCATGAATCGGCATGCCGATCTGTGGCTGTAGCCTGTCGCAAAGCGGCGCATTGGCCGTCGTCAGGCGATAGGCGATCGTCGCCAGGCGGAGATCCGCAACCCGCAACGCATCAAAAAATGCAGGTGCGAGAGGGGGCTCCTTGGCAGGCGCCGCCGCGGTCAGCAGGAGAAGCGGCATCAGCCGGGTGATGAGGGTCATGATCGGGCAATAGCCGCGTTCGCCCGACACGTCATGCCTCCACCCTATGATGGCCAACGGGTCGGCGTGCGTGTGTTGCGACCCGACGCGTTACCCCGTATGCGCGGCGCTTTCCTCGGTATTGCCGTTCGATACCGTCCTCCACACATTGTCGGCATCATGATTTCCAAGCTTTTCAAGTCACGTACCGCCGCAAAAGCCCCCACATCCTTTGTGCCCGAAGGGCAGCGGATCTATGCCGTTGGCGACATTCATGGCTGCGTCGATCTGCTCGACGAACTGATTGCGCTGATCGATACGGACGAGGCGCAACGCGGGCCCGCCGATACAACGCTGATCTTCCTTGGCGACATCGTCGATCGTGGTCCGGCGTCCGCGGCCGTGATCGAGCGCTTGCGCGGCTTGGCCGAGACCCGCGGGACGGTGCGGTTTCTGCTCGGAAATCACGAGGAAATCTTTCTCGGTGCGCTCGACGGCGAACCCAAGGCGCTGCGCCTGTTTTGCCGGATCGGCGGACGCGAGACCATATTGAGCTACGGCATGGACGCCGCCGAATATGAACGGCTGGATTATGAAGAGCTCGTCCAGCGCCTCGGCGACCTGGTCCCCCCGGCGCATCGCGACTTCATGAGCGCGTTCGAGGACATGATCGTGATCGGCGACTACGCGTTCGTGCACGCTGGCGTGCGCCCCGACGCGCCGCTGGATCGGCAACGGCCTTCCGATCTCCGATGGATCCGCGATCCGTTTCTCGATCACCGAAACAAGCTCGAGAAGATCATCGTTCATGGTCATACGATGACGGACGAGGTCGACTATCGGAACCATCGGATCGGGGTCGATACGGGCGCGTACGCATCCGGCAAGCTCACCGCACTGGGTTTGGAGGGCGGCGAAACGTGGCAGGTGCAGACGACGGGGTCGCGTGCCCCCGATGCGACGTCCTAGATTCTTGCGAAGCGCCTGCCGTTTTGGCGGGAATTTACGGCAACGAGGGCGATACGCCCCTTTCTCCGGCCTTCGGCAACGGCTATGCACCCCGGAAGGCAGATGCATGTTGCACTGCCGCAACAGTGCGGAACACTTCGGTTTCGTGCCAGTTACCGCGGTTGCCTTGGGGTTGGTTTCGTGCCAATTGCGGGGCGACGAGCACAAAGGGAGTTCATCATGCGTCTTGGGAAGTACATCCTGACCGCAGCAGCAGCCACGATGGCAGTTGCTCCGGCCATGGCAGCACCGGCAAGCCTGTCGGTTTCGAAGTCGGTTCGTTCGGGTTCGGTTTCGGCTGACAAGAACGAGCTGGCAGGTGGCGGCGTTATCGTCGCAATCCTGGCAGCGGCAGCAGTCGTAGCCGGGATCGTTATCGTTGCAGACAACGACGACAACTCGGACAGCAACTAAGTCTAACGACTTCGTTGAAGGAAATAGCGGTCTTCGGGCCGCTATTTTTTTGTCCGCGGTCCATCGCTGCCTGACGATTGGCGATACCGCGCTGTACACCCAGGCTAAGTGCGCCAAGGCGTCATGCATCGAGGCTGGGAGATTCGCGGGATGGACGAACTGACGCTCGGCGTGGTCGGCATCGACTTCCCCAACACGGATCGCAGCAAGAGCAACCGGCGGATGGAGTTGCTGCTCTGCGCCCCCGGCGAGCCGGTCGAGTTGCGCTGCGAACCGAAGAACCCGCACGACGCCAACGCGGTCGCGGTGTTCAGCCTGCGCGGTATCCAGATGGGCTATCTCTCCGCCGAACGCGCGCCGCTGATCGGGCGCCGCATCCAGCAGGAGGAGCATGTCGTCGTATTCCAGGCGCTGGTCGGCAGCATGGGCTATGTCCGCATCCGCTTCGGCGGCGGTGCGCCGACGCTACCGGATCTTGTGGAGAGAGAATTGGCGGCCCGGTCGCGTAGCCGCGCCGCGCCCTTCGATCCGGACGCGTTCTATCCCGACCCCGAAGGCCCGGAGTGGGGGGCGTGAACTCCTGATCCTCCCCCGCGGAGATATCTGGTACTTGCCGGACGGAGGAGGCACACAACAGAGGTCGTCGCCCCCTCCCCCTCAGTCGCTACGCGCCACCGCCCCCTGGTGGGGGAGGATATTGAGACAGCCTAGATCCCCTGCGCGCTGACCGTTCGCCCGGTCGCTTCCAGATCGCGCGTCAGGTCGGCGAGGCAGCGGTCGACCAGCGCCTCGTCCGAACTCCGCACCACGAAGTTCGCGCCCGTCTTGCCGTCGCGGAAGAACGGATAGCTGCCGATCGCGACGCCCTCGTGCGCCTTCTCGGCGTCGCGCAGGATGTCGGCGACCTCGCTCTCCGCCACCCAGCAGCCGATCGTCTTCGACACCACCGGGCGGCCGCCCTCGAGCATCCCCGTCAGCGCGTCGAGCATCCCAGCCGTAATGTGCGGCACGCCCGCCATGATGAAGATGTTGCCGATCTTGATCCCCGGCGCGCCCGACACCTTGTTGTCTATCAGGTCCGCCCCGACCGGCACCCGCGCCATCCTCGCGCGCTTCGGTCAGCCCGCCGCGCGTCGCATAATATTCCTCGAGCACCGCCATCGCGCGCGGATGATGCTCGACCGCGACGCCGAGCGCCTCGGCGATCGCGTCCACCGTGATGTCGTCGTGGGTCGGCCCGATCCCGCCGGTCGTGAACAGGTAATCGTTGCGCGCGCGCAAGATGTTGACCGCCTCGACGATCGCCTCGGTCTTGTCGGCGACCACGCGCACCTCGGCGAGGCGGATGCCCTGCACGTTGAGCCAGGCCGCGATCTGCGCGACGTTCTTGTCTTGCGTGCGGCCCGACAGGATCTCGTCGCCGATGATCGTCAGCGCGGCCGTCCAGATGCGTTCCTCTACCATGCCCCTCGCATAGCCTCGCAAAAGCGCGCCCGCCACGCTATATCGCGCGTCATGACCGAATATGTAACCGTCACCTCGGACCAGCCCGACGCGCGCACCGGCGCCATCAAGCTCCACGGCCCCGCCGCCTTCGAAGGCATGATGAAGGCGGGCAGGCTTGCCGCCGAGACGCTCGACATGATCGTGCCGCACATGGTGCCGGGCGTGACCACCGCCGAGATCGATCGGCTGATCTACGACTTCATCATCGCCGGTGGCGGCGTGCCCGCGACGCTCGGCTATCGCGGCTATACGCACAGCGTCTGCATCTCGATCAACCATGTCGTCTGCCACGGTATCCCGAGCGAAAAGACGCTAAAATCGGGTGACATCGTCAACGTCGACGTCACGCCTTTGCTCGACGGCTGGCACGGCGACACGAGCCGGATGTACCTGATCGGCGACGTGCCGATCAAGGCACGCCGCCTCGTCGAAGTCACTTACGAATGCCTGATGATCGGCATCGAGCACGCCAAGCCCGGCAACCGCATGGGCGACGTCGCCAACGCGATCCAGCGTCATGCCGAGAAGCACCGCTACGGCGTGGTCCGCGATTTCTGCGGGCACGGCGTCGGCCGGCTCTTCCACGACGCCCCCGAAGTCGTCCATGTCGGCAAGCCCGGTACCGGCCCCGAGCTTCGCCCGGGCATGATCTTCACGATCGAGCCGATGATCAACATCGGCCGTCCCGACGTGAAGCTGCTCGACGATGGCTGGACGGCGGTCACGCGCGATCGCTCGCTGTCGGCGCAGTTCGAGCACTCGATCGGCATCACGGAAGACGGCTGCGAGATCTTCACGCTGAGCCCGAAGGGGTACACGCAGCCGCCTTACGTATAGGATCGGCCGGTGGAGACGTTCTTCACCGTGCAGTCGGTGATGACGTGGCCGTTATATTCGAACGATCCCTTGCCGTTCCAGTCCTTGGCCACCGCGAGCGCTACACTGAAGTGCGCGAGATAGGAGCCGATCGCTGGTGGCGGTACCGACACGATATACTGCCCGGTCAGGTGCACGAGCAGGGTGTCCTGCCCAAACCCGGTATGAAGGATCGCACCGGTAACATACGGGATGATCGTCGTTCCATAGGGTGGCGGTAATGCTTGCGTGATCTGTGCCGAGCCGGAAACTTGTCCGTTCACGGCATTCACACCCAGATCGAGATGAAGCGTTGGCGCACCGGCAAACCCGCCATGCTTAACGTCCAGCTTTACTATATAATACCCGACTGCCTCGGTCATGAATATTTCCTCCTGAGGATCTATGCTGATCCGCTATTGGAGTTCCACATACGAAGACTGTCGAGTCCAGCGGGATTGGGTCCGAATCGAACCGGCCGAAACCGCCGACCTCCGCACGACACACCCCCGACACCCGCTTGCGCGACACCGCCACACGAATCTGACGTACAAAGGGTGACGCGGACCGTCCGCGCCGCTATCTGCGCCCCATGACCGAGATCACACCGCAGATCGTCGCCGACCACGGCCTGTCCCCCGAAGAATATGATCGCGTCCTGCGCGCCATCGGCCGCGAGCCGAACATGGTCGAGCTCGGCATCTTCTCGGTGATGTGGTCCGAGCATTGCAGCTACAAATCCAGCAAGATCCACCTGATGAAGCTGCCCACCAAGGGTCCCCGCGTCATCTGCGGCCCCGGCGAGAACGCCGGCGTCGTCGATATCGGCGACAACCAGGCGGCGATCTTCAAGATGGAGAGCCACAACCACCCCTCGTACATCGAGCCGTACCAAGGCGCGGCGACGGGCGTCGGCGGCATCCTGCGCGACGTCTTCACGATGGGCGCGCGACCGATCGCCAACCTCAACGCGCTCCGCTTCGGCCGTCCCGATCACCCCAAGATGCGCCACCTGATCTCGGGCGTGGTCCACGGCATCGGCGGCTACGGCAATTGCGTCGGCGTGCCGACCGTCGGCGGCGAGGTGAACTTCCACAGCGCGTACGACGGCAACATCCTCGTCAACGCGATGACCGTCGGGATCGCCGATCAGGACAAGATCTTCTATTCCGCCGCCTCGGGCATCGGCAATCCGATCGTCTATGTCGGCAGCAAGACCGGGCGTGACGGCATCCACGGCGCGACGATGGCCTCGGCCGATTTCGGCGAGGATTCGGACGCCAAGCGCCCGACCGTTCAGGTCGGCGATCCCTTCACCGAGAAGCTGCTGATCGAAGCCTGCCTCGAACTCATGGCGACCGACGTCATCGTCGCGATCCAGGACATGGGCGCCGCGGGCCTCACGTCTTCGGCCGTGGAAATGGCGTCGAAGGGCGGCGTCGGCATCGAGCTGACGATGGACGACGTGCCGCAGCGCGAGACCGGCATGACGCCGTACGAGATGATGCTCTCGGAGTCGCAGGAGCGCATGCTGATGGTCCTCAAGCCCGGCCGCGAAGCCGAGGCCGAGGCGATCTTCAAGAAGTGGGAGCTCGATTTCGCGGTGATCGGCCGTGTCACCGACACCGGCCGCATGGTGCTGAATTTCAAGGGCCAGACCGTCTGCGACATCCCGCTCGGGCCGCTCGCGGACGAAGCGCCGCTCTACGACCGCCCGCACGTCCCGACGCCCAAGCCCGCGCCGCTCGCCAACGCGCCGCATAGCAGCGACATCGCCGCTGACCTGCTCACGTTGATGGGTTCGCCGGACGTCGCCTCGCGCCGCTGGATCTGGGAGCAGTACGACCACATGGTCGGTGCCGACACCGTGCAGCGCCCCGGTGGCGACGCCGCGGTCGTCCGCGTCCACGGCACGCAGAAGGCGCTGGCGATGACCACCGACTGCACGCCGCGTTACTGTTTCGCCGATCCCGTCGAGGGCGGCAAGCAGGCGGTCGCCGAAGCGTGGCGCAACCTGACCGCGGTCGGCGCGCTGCCTTTGGCGGTCACCAACTGCCTTAACTTCGCCAACCCGCAGCGCCCCGAGATCATGGGCCAGATCGTCGGCTGCCTCGAAGGGATGAGCGACGCCTGCATCGCGCTCGACTTCCCGATCGTCTCGGGCAACGTGTCGCTCTACAATGAGTCCAAGGCGACCGGCGGCGGTTCGGCGATCCTGCCGACGCCGGCGATCGGCGCGATCGGGTTGCTGGCGGACTGGCAGAAGAATGCGACGATCGCGTTCAAGGGCTCGGGCGACATCATCCTCGCGGTTGGCACGCGCGGCGGTCATCTCGGCCAGTCGCTCTGGCTGCGCGAATGCCATGGTCGCGAACAGCTTGAGGCAGGCCCGCCGCCGCCGGTCGATCTGGCGGCCGAACGCCGTGTAGGCGACCTGATCCGAGAGGCGATCGCGCTGGGGCAGCTGACCGCTGTGCATGACGTGTCCGATGGCGGCATCGCGGTGACGCTTGCCGAGATGGCGTTGGCGGGTGGGATCGGCGCGATGATTGATCGCAAGCAGCCGTTCGACTGCGCGCGCTCGTTCTTCGCCGAGGACCAGGGCGTCTACATCGTGACGGTCGAGGACCATGCGCTGCTCGACTTCCTGGGCGCTGCGCATGCGGCCGACGTCGAGGCCGAGCCGCTTGGTCGCACCGGCGGCAAGCGCCTGATCTTCGAACGCCCCGATCGTGACGACGTTATCGCGCTGGATGCGCTGCGGACGGCGCACGAGGGGTTCTTCCCGAAGCTGATGGGGGTTGATGCGGCGCTGGCGTGAACCATTGCCGCGGTGGGTAATTGAGAGAGCGCCCCATCCCACCGCAAAGTTACCACCCCGGCGGAGGCCGGGGCACAATTGGGAAGGCAGCGGTAACGAAGCGCCGCCCCCAGCCACCACCGTCCCCCGATTGGGCCCCGGCCTCCGCCGGGGTGGTCGGCTTTTGGGTCAAGGAAACAGCCTCGAACCATAGCATGTGTCCCCGGGAAGGCGGGGACCCAGTCTGGGCTTCCGCCTTCGCGGGAGAACAAGGCAGTGAGAGGTGTTGTCCAGAGGTGTCGTCCGATCGCGCTTCTGCCTGCTGTCGATGGCGCGCTAAACCTCGGTAAGTATTGTTGCTGCCGGTCCGTTCTCTGCCCGCGTTATCCCAGGCCGTCACGATAGCCTTCACCTGACATCCGTCGCTCGTCACTAAACCCAAGTCGCTCCCCACCCGAGCTCCGTCACCCATTCCTGCCCCCCACCCCGTCATCCCAGCGAAAGCTGGAATTTCCCCATTTCGGGTCGTAGCACGCGCCAACGGGGATACCCCAGCTTTCGCTGGGGTGACGGTTGGTGCGGGCCAGAGCTGGGTCAGAGTCCCGAATACGGATACGGATACGAGTACCGGTTCGGATACGAATGCGGGTTAGACGGCGACGAACAATTACCGGCGTGTACGTATCGCCAGGGTTATCCTGTCACGATAGGCCCAGTACAGCGACGCTAGCATCCGCCCGTCGCACGGGCTGTCCTACGTCACCCCAATGTGCCAGCGTCGGACTGATGATCGAAGCAGTCCTCCCTCCCGCACGAACCTCGTGCGTCTGCGAATGCCATGTACCCGCGAAGCGTCGAAAGAGGGCGACACTGCCCACTTGATCCGCCGCGCCCCCGCCACGTCAAGGCGCCACCACGCCGCATCCCCGCCGCCAAGACGCCCCTGCGAAACACCCCACGAAATGCTGCGCGAGCGTCTATACTTCCTACACTTCACTCTGCCCGCATGACCCCCGCCCCCTCCAGAATCGCCACGCTAGACCTCATCCGCGGCGTCGCCGTCATGGGCATCCTCGCCGCCAACATCGCCGCGTTCGGCTTCCCCGAATTCGCCTACATGACCCCCGCGTCGATGGGCCGGCCGAGCACGCCCGACCTCATCGCCTGGGTCACCACCTTCATCGTCATCGACGGCAAGATGCGCGGGCTGTTCTCGTTCCTGTTCGGCGCGTCGATGGTGCTGGTGCTCGACCGCGCGGAGGGGAATGGCAACGACCCGGTCACGGTACATTTCACGCGAATGGCGTGGCTGTTCGTGTTCGGCATCGCGCATCTCTACCTGCTGTGGTGGGGCGATATCCTCGCACATTATGCGCTCGTCGGCGCGATCGCGTTCATGTTTGCACGGTTGCCGGTGCGGTGGCTGATCGCCGTCGGGCTGGCCTGCATCGCGTTTCAGATGGTCGAGCTGACGACATTGGTCGCCTATACGTTCGACCTCCATGCCTCCGCGCACAGACCGGGAGCAACCGCGCGGGTGATCGCGAACTGGCAATCTTTGGCCGAGCAATTCGGCCAGCCCTCGGCCGCGTCGGTTACGCGCGAGCTTGCGATCGGGCGCGGCGGATGGCGCGATCTACTCGCGTGGCGCTGGGCGCACGCGGTCGGGCCGATCACATCGCTCATGGTCAATGGCCCGGAGACGCTCGGGTTCATGCTGTTCGGCATGGCCGGACTGCGATCTGGGTTCCTGACCGGCCTATGGTCGCGGCGACGCTATACCGGGACCGCGGTCGCCGGGATCGGGATCGGCTGGCTTGGCTATGCGGCGATCGCTGCGTTCGACATCGCGCATGGATTCGACGCGCGCTACGTCGGGCTGTCGTGGCTGGCGCTCGCGACCCCGCTGAGGCCGCCGACGATCATGGGCTATGCGGCCGCGATCATCCTGCTCGCCCGCCCCGGCGGATGGCTGACCACGCGCATCTCGACAGCCGGTCGGATGGCGTTCTCCAACTATCTCGGCACGACGCTGATCTGCACGACGCTCTTCTACGGCTACGGACTGGGCCTGTACGGCAACCTTTCCCGCGCGCAGCTCTATCTGGTGGTCGTGCCGATCTGGCTACTGATGCTCGTCTGGTCGAAGCCTTGGCTCGATCGCTTCCGCTATGGTCCACTCGAATGGCTCTGGCGCAGCCTCGCCCAATTTGCGTGGCAGCCGATGCGCGGGTCTGCTTTCGCGACGAGCCGATAATGCTTGTTGCGAACGCGACGCAATTTAGCTTGCGAGCGTTTCGCAATAGCTATACTAGGTCGCAGAGCGAGGGAGCATTCATGGTCGTCTGCGTTTGCAATGCCATACGAGAATCCGATGTCCGCAACTGCGCACGCGGCGGGTGCACGACGCCCTGCCAAGCGTTCCGTTCGATGGGTCGGAAACCCAAATGTGGCCAGTGCACCTCGATAGCGCGAGCGATTATCGACGAGGAGCGCGCCGCTGCATAAGCGTCGCAACAGCTAAGAAACCGCAGAAATCCGCCATTTCTTGGGTTGCAGTTGCTGTACGGCCAGCGCTACATGTCCGTCAGAGGTGACGGAGATATGGCCATGCGCGGCGACCCCCAAGTAATCGACTATCTGAACGAGGCGCTCAAGAACGAGCTGACCGCGGTCAACCAATATTGGCTCCATTACCGGATGCTCGAGCATTGGGGAGTCTACAAGCTCGCCCAGTATGAGCGGATGGAATCGATCGATGAGATGAAGCACGCCGACTGGCTGTCGGAGCGCATCCTGTTTCTCGATGGCCTGCCGAACTTCCAGCTGCTCGGCCGCCTCCGTATCGGCGAGACCGTCGAGGAGGTCCTGAAGTCGGATCTCGCGCTCGAAGTCGAGGCTACCGTCCAGCTCAAGGGTGCGATCTCGTACTGCGAAGAGGTCAAGGATTACATCAGCCGCGACCTGTTCGCGCGCATCCTCGCCAGCGAGGAAGAGCATGTCGACACGCTTGAGCGCCAGTTCGAGATGATCGCGCGGATGGGGATCCACAACTACATCCAGCTGAACTCGATCTCGGAGCATGACTCGCCCAAGGCTGGCGCGGCGCCGTATCTGAAGGGCTGAGCTACGGGCGATGCCGGTGATCCGGTATCGCCTGCAGGACTTCATCCTCCCCCGCCAGGGGGTGGCGCCTTAGGCGACGGAGGGGGAGGACACGGAGCAGCGGTTTCGCCTGCCTCCCCCTCCGTCTGGCAAGCGCCAGCCACCTCCCCCTGGCGGGGGAGGATTAATTTCTTTTAGTCTCCGCCGAACCCCGTTGGGATCGCACGACGACCGAACCCGCCACCTACAACAGGCTTGCGCGCGACGATCGGATTGGCTTCGCGCTCCAGCAACGTCAGCGTTTCGCCAAACAGCGGGCGCAGGCGAACAATATGCTCCAGCGCCTCCTCAGGCGTATCCTGCAGCTCCACGCAATCGCGTGCGATCGTCTCGATCGCCTCGGCGAGATCCGCCAGCGGCTCGGCACCGAACTGTCGCGCTTCGCCCTTGAGCGTGTGCGCCGGGATCACCATCGCCGCGGCATTCAACGCGCGCATCGCCGCTTCGATCGCCGCAACCGACTTCACGCCATCCTCGCGGAAATAGCCCAGGATACGGACAAATCCCGCACCCAGTTCACTTCGGGCTTGCGAATACGCCGGCCAGTTGATCAAGGTGCTTCCTTCGAACGACACTGTCGCCTTCTCCCGTTGAGCAGTAGCGCCATCAAGATTAAATCGTATCTTACCCGTTTCAGGTAAACACACTGTTGTCATACTACCGACAAGTTACGACAAAGGTCCGGTAAAATTCGTCCAAAATGATCTTTACCGTCGCGCCGGCCGCGTCGGCGACGGCGGCGAGTTCGGTCGGTGCTTGCGGATCGTCCGCCAAGACCTCGACCCGCCGCGCACCATCACGCAACGCGCGGGCGAGCCGCAGCGCCGGCCAGGGACAGCACATGCCCCTGGCATCGATACGGACCACGCCGGACATCGCCCAGCCTAGTTGCCGCCGCCGCCGCCCTTGCCGTTGTCGTCATAGGGGTTCTTCGGCGCACGGAACATCAATCGGACAGGCACCGCGCCGAAGCCGAGATCCTTGCGCATCGAATTGACCAGATAGCGTTCGTAGCTTGCGGGCAGCTGATCGACGCGCGTGCCGAAGATGACGAAGCTGGGCGGACGCGTCTTGACCTGCGTGACGTAGCGCATCTTGATCCGCTTGCCGCCGGGCGCCGGTGGCGGCGTCGCCTCGATCGCGCGTTCGAACCAGCGGTTGAGTTCGCCGGTACCGACACGCTTCGACCAGGCGTCGCGGGTGTCGAAGCAGGCTTGGAGCAACTGGTCGATGCCCTTGCCGGTCGCGCCGGACACGGTCATCACGGTGACGCCCTTGACCTGGCTCAGGCCGTCCTCGAGCGCACGCTTGACGCCGTTGAACAGCGACGATGCGCTCTCGGCGATATCCCATTTGTTGAGCGCGATGACGAGCGCACGGCCCTCCTGCAGTACCTTGTCGGCGATGCGGAGATCCTGCGCCTCGAGGCCAAGCGTCGCGTCGAGCAGCAGCACGACGACCTCGGCGAAGTCGACCGCGTGGAGCGCGTCCTCGACCGACATCTTCTCGAGCTTGTCCTGCACCTTGGCACGTTTGCGCATGCCGGCGGTGTCGATCAGCCGCACTTTGCGTGCTTCGCCACCGGTCGGATGCCAGTCATAGTCGACGCTGATCGAGATCGCGCGTAATGCCGGCTTCGGGGCCGGTGATCATGCGGTCTTCGCCGAGGATGCGGTTGACGAGCGTCGACTTGCCGGCGTTCGGGCGGCCGACGATCGCGAGCTTCAGCGGGCCTTCGTACTCGTTGTCGGGCTGCTCCTCGGGCGGCTCTTCCTTGCCTTCGAGCAGCGGGAGCAGGCCTTCGAACAGGTCGCCCATGCCTTCGCCGTGCTCGGCCGACAACTGGACGGGGTCGCCGAAGCCTAGTGCAAGCGATTCGAGGATGCCGTCTTCGCCGGCGCGGCCTTCGGCCTTGTTGGCGACGAGGAGGACGGGGACATCGGCTGTGCGGAGCCAGCGCGCGATCTCTTCGTCGAGCGGGACGATCCCGGCGCGGGCGTCGAACAGGAACAGTGCGACATCGGCCTGCGCGACGGCGGCTTCGGTCTGCTGGCGCATCCGGCCGGGCAGAGTCTGTGCGTCGTGGTCCTCGTAGCCGGCGGTGTCGATGATGCGGAATTCGAGGCCGATCAGCGACGCGTCGCCCTCGCGGCGATCACGCGTGACGCCGGGGCGATCGTCGACCAGCGCGAGCTTCTTGCCGACGAGGCGGTTGAACAGAGTCGACTTGCCGACATTTGGGCGGCCGACGATCGCGACCACGGGGAGTTTGGACATGAGGGGGGCCTTAGCGCGTGTCGCGGCAAAGGTCACCTAGTCCCTCTCCCCGCCGGGGAGAGGGACTCGACGTCACCTATACGCGGTGACCTTGCCCTTCTGGTCGAGCGTGTAGAGCGTCGAGTTCGCGACGATCGGCGGCAGCGAGAACGGCGTTTTCGTCTCGATCGTCGAGCTTACCGTGCCATCGGTCGGCGAGACGAAATTGATCTCGCCGCGCGAGTTGGTGAGGACCAGGCGGTTGCCGGCCAGGATCGGGCCGAACCACGTGATCGCGTTGCTGCGCTTCTTCTCGTTCTGGAAGCGCTTCAGCTGCGCGATCCAGCGCGCCTTGCCGTTCGAGCGCGACAGGCAGACCAGGCGCGCATCGTCGGTGACAACGAACAGCCACTCGCCTGCGATCCACGGCGTCGAGATGCCCGCGAAGTTCTGCTCCCAAAGGCGCTGGCCGGTCGACAGTTCGAGCGCGACCATGCGGCCACCCTGCCCGACCGCGTAGACGCGGCCGCCGTCGATCACCGGTGCGGCGTCGATGTCCGACAGGCTCGACACCGAGGTGGTGACCGAGGTGCGCGACAAGGCGTCCTGCCAGAGAATACGGCCGTTCTCGTAACGATAGGCGCTGAGCTCGCCGCTCGAGAAGCCGGCGACCACGGTGCCCTGGCTGACCGCAGGCGCCGCGACGCCGAACACGCCCTGCGTTTCGAGCGTGCCCGACTGGACCCACTGGACCTTGCCGTCGGCCTGGTTGAGCGAGAAGACCTGATTGTCCTGCGTCAGGACATACACCGCGCCGTTGGCGACGGTCGGCGAACCACGCAGCGGCGCACCGGGCTTGGCGCGCCACAGGATCGCGCCGTCG
The DNA here is from genome assembly GCF_036856015.1 of Sphingomonas sp. LR55. Taxonomy (NCBI): domain Bacteria; kingdom Pseudomonadati; phylum Pseudomonadota; class Alphaproteobacteria; order Sphingomonadales; family Sphingomonadaceae; genus Sphingomonas; species Sphingomonas sp. LR55. The sequence goes on along the minus strand of NZ_JASPFO010000001.1, from coordinate 197,629 downwards.
GCCGCGTTCATCGCAACGACGTCACCGACGCCGTCGGTCGCGTAGAGCTTGCCGTCGTCATAGCTGACGCCGCCGCCGAACCGCGCCGAGCGGTTGATCTTGCCCTCGGTGATCCCCGCGCTCCACAGTGCCGCGCCGGTATCAGCGGTGAACGCGTGGATCGTCGCGGTGACGTCGGTCACGAACAGCTTGCCGTCGGCGACGACCGGCGCCGCGCCGAGACGCTCGCGGTTCGAGCCGCCGTCGATCCCCGACTGCCAAAGGCGCTTGGGCTGATCGGCGAGTGCAAGCTGGCCCATCGACTTGGCGGGGTTGCCGCCGGGCTGCGCCCAGGCATCGTTGACCGCGGGCGCGGGCAACAGGACCTGGACATCGGCGATCGTCTTGTCGGTCTCGACTTCGTTTTCCGAGACCAGGATCGACACGCGGTCACCGAGCGTCGGCGTCTTCTTGACGCTACCCTTGAAGATCCCGCAACCGCTGAGCGCCACCAGCGCGGCGACGGCGACCGTCACCCGATATGTCTTCATCATTGCGCCTTGGTATCCTCGTTTGATGCAGCCGGAGTGATCACCCTGGCCGTAGCTCCAGTGGCAACAGCATCCACGCCCAGTACGCCGGCCATCTGAACCGCACGTTGACGAATTGTCTCGGGCACGCCGGTATCGCGCGCGATCTGGCCGAACAGTGTGCCTGCCTGCTGGCGCTGGTTCATGCGGAGATACGCGATCGCGACCATCTCGCCAGCACTGCCCAGCCACGGACCACCGGGAACGGCGAGCGGACGGAGACGCTCGACGACGACCTGCGGCTTCAACGTATCGAACTCGGCCGAGGTCTGGCGAACGAGCGCCAGATCGCGGAACGGCTTGGCCAGCGACGTGTCCGCGGCAATCGTACCGAGCTTGGCGGCGGCGCCCTTCAGGTCGTCCTTCTGGAGCAGCACGTCAGCCTGCGTGAACAGCGCGAGCGCGCGGTAGCCATCGCGGTTCGACTTGGCGAGTTCCGCGAGCGGCTTCGACGCAGCGGCGGCATTGTTCGCACCGAGCGAGTCGTACGCGGCCTGGAGCTGCTCACCCTCGACGCCGGCAGCCTCGCCATTGTGATGCTGCCAGTAGAGGAAGCCGGCAAACGCGGCGAGCGCGGCAACGACGCCGATCGCGACCCATTTGCCCCACGTCGTCCAGAACCCGGCGAGTTGGTCGCGTCGGAGTTCTTCGTCGACCTCGCGCAAAAATGCTTCATCGGTTTTCGGCGGGAGGGCCAAGGACAGCTCCGGAATATTTGGGGGATGGACGGCGTGGACCTTAGCCGCGCCGGGACCGAAACGGAAGCGGATCAATCCTTGGGGGCGTAGACCTGCTCGGGCCCTGGGAATACGCGGCCGCGCACATCGTCAGCATAGGTCTGCGCGGCGGTCGAGATCGTGTCGGCGACATCGGCGAAGCGCTTCACGAACTTGGCGGTACGGTCGAACATGCCCAGCATATCCTCCGTCACCAGCACCTGGCCGTCGCACTGCGCCGATGCGCCGATCCCGATCGTCGGGCAGGCAACGGTGTTGGTAATCTCGATCGCGATCGGCTCGACCACGCCTTCGATCACCAGCGAGAACGCGCCCGCGTCAGCGATGCTCTGCGCGTCGGCGACGATCTTGGCGGCTTCCTCAGGCGTGCGACCGCGCGCGCCGTAGCCGCCGAGTACGTTGACCGCCTGCGGGGTGAGGCCGACATGGCCCACCACGGGGATGCCACGCTCGGTGAGAAACCTGACGGTCGGCGCCATCGCGGTGCCGCCCTCGAGCTTCACCGCCGCCGCGCCGGTCTGTTTCAGCAGCCACGCCGCGCTCTCGAACGCCTTTTCGGGCGACGCCTCATAGCTGCCGAACGGCATGTCGATGACGACCACCGCGTGATAGCTGCCGCGCACCACCGCCGCGCCGTGCGCCGCCATCATCTCCAGCGTGACGGGTACGGTCGACGGCAGGCCGTAGATCACCTGCCCCAGGCTGTCGCCGACCAGCAGCATGTCGCAGTGCGGATCGAGCAGCTGTGCCGTGCGAACCGTGTACGCGGTGAGCATGACGAGCGGCGTCTTGCCCTTCTGACGACGGATCGCGGGGATCGTCAGGCGCTTGAGCGGCGCGGGCGTCGGGTTCGCGCGACTCGTCGCGGTGTCGAGGGTGTAGGTCGTGGACATGCGCGCGTTCTAGCGTGCGACCCTGGGCTCGCCCAGTCTTCGCGGCCTCGCCCGGTTCAAACCGCCCAGCCCTTGTGCCTGGCATGGCCGACGAGCCAGAGCGTGAACGCGGCAATACCGATAATCACGAAGGGAAAACCGAGCGTCTCGCTGGCACCCTTTTGCGCGACAATGTCGGTCGAGGCGAACAGCCAGCCGAACTGCACGATCGTAGCGCCGAGCGATGCGATCAGGAACGGGCGGGCACTGGCGCGGCGCATGAACAACAGCACGGCGCCGATCAGCCCGGCCAGTACCGCGACAGCGAACAGCGGATCGTACCAGTTGGGCAACGCCGCGTAGAGCGCCCGGTCATAGGCACTCGCCCTCCCCATCGCATCAGCGCCGAGTCGCACCTGTTGCAGACACATGAAACAACCGACGAGCCCCCAGGCGACGAGGGCGCCCGTGGTCAGCCGAAACCACAAGGGCCCCTGTCGTACGAAGAACATGCCGCCACCCTCGTTAGTCCGGCTCGATTAGCCTGAGCCTATGGCTTTGGGTCAACAGACTGCGCTTCGCAGGGGCTGCGCGCAAGGGGATGGCGTCGGACGCGCATCAATGCAGCTTGGGGACGTCGATTGCTCCGAACCGGAGAGACATCGGGAGCTTCCGACTGCGATGTCTCTCCGGGCCGTATCCCGCCGTATAAGCCGTATAAGACGTCAAACCTGAACGCGCAGTGACGATCAGGAGGTGACGATCAGGAGGTGACGATCAGGAGGTGACGATCAGGAGGTGACGTTCAGAGGGTGACGTTCAGAGGCTGACGACCTGGACGTAACGATCAGAACGATCGCGAGACGGTCAGGCCATAGGTGCGCGGATCGCCGGGTTGGCCGACGACGAGGCCGGTGCTGCCGGACTGCAGCGCCAGCACCTCGTAATATTTCTTGTCGAACGCGTTGCGAAGCCAGCCGAACACGTTCCAGCTGTCCTTCGCCTTGAATCCGAGGCGGAAGTTGCTGAGCGCGTAGCCGTTGATATCGGTGTAAGCCGAGCGCGACGGGTTGGACGAGAAGGTCGACCGGTAGCTGCCGTCATAGCCGAGATACACTTGGCCATCGAGACCGCCGAGCGTTGCCGGCAGATCATATTCGGCCCCGTACGAGAACGCCCATTTCGATACGCCGGGCAGGCGCTGACCGGAGATGTCGCAATTTTGCGGACTGATGCCGCCGGCCGTACCGGGTGCGCTCGGCGTCTGGCCGGCGGTCGCGGTGGTGCCACCGGACAGTTCGGGCGGGCACGGGGCATCGACGAACTTCACGTATTTCGCGTCGGTATACGCCCCGTTCGCGTAGAAACTGAACCGGTCGGTGGGACGGAACGCCGAATCGAATTCGAGACCGCGAGTCCGAACCTTGCCGGCATTGGCGAGATAGCCGCGCAGCACGCCGAGCTGGCCGTTGGTGACGGTCGCCTGGTAATCGCTGATCTCGGTCCAGAAGCCGGCCAGATTCAGGGTGACCCGGCGATCCAGGAACTGGGTCTTGAGCCCCAATTCGAAGTGGTTCACCTTTTCGGGCTTCACCGTAGCGGCCGAGAGGATCGGATTGTTGCTGCCATCCAGCGGCAAGCCCGACAGGTTGATGCCGCCCGACTTGTAGCTGCGCGCGTAGGTCGCATAGGCGTGGATGTCGGACGTCACGGTGTAGGCGGCCGTGATGTCGCCCGACAGGTTCCAGTTGTCGAAATCGGGCTGATAGCTCTGCGGCGCGAGCACGCCGCGCTGATCCGCGGTCAGCGCGGTGCCGGTGCCGTTGGTGACGACCGAGACATAGTCGCCCTTCTTCTTGTCGTAATTCAAACGCAGGCCCGGCGCGATCTGAAACCGGTCGCTGACGTTCCAGGTGAGCTTACCGAACAGCGCAGCGCTGGTGTTGGTGAAGCCGATCGTGTTGCGCGAGGTCAGCCCGTTCAGCGTCGCCGGATTCTTGCCGCCCGCGCTGGTCGGGTTGAGCAGGAACGCGCTCGCCGCCGGGCCCTGCACCTGAAGCCCTTGGGTATCGATCGTCTGGTAGAAATAGAACGCACCCAGCACGTAATCGAGCGCGTGCTTGCCGTTGGAGGCGATCCGCAGCTCCTGGCTATACTGGGTCTGCTGCGACGGATTGGCGGAGACGGTGGTGATCGGCAGGCCGATGAAGTCGCGATCGTTCGACGGATCCCAGTTCCAGAACCGCCACGCGCTGACCGAGGTGATCGTCGATGCGCCGAGATCCAGATTGCCGAGCAGCGATACGCCGCCCAGCTCCTGCTTCGCGCGCAACGGCGTATCGACATCGGTCACCCGGTCGAACGCGTTGGTGGACGGCACGTCATAGCCCTGCGCGGCGGCGAGGGCGGCATATTGCCGGTTGAGCGGCCGCTGCGTCGCGCCGGTGCGCGCGTAATATTGCACGCAGCAATTCGGGTTCTGCTGGCCGTAGTCGCCCGACAGAGCGAGATCGAGATTGTCGGTCGGCTTCCAATAGAGCTGTCCGCGGACGCTCTTATTGTCCTGTGCGTTCAGATCCTTGCCGGTCACGACGTTGTGGATCGTGCCGTCACGCTCGGTCACCGACGCCGACAGCCGGATCGCGAGTTTGTCGGGGATGAGGGGGCCTGACACCGAGGCCTTGGCCTGAATGAACTGGTAATTGCCGGTGGTGAGTTCGATCCGCGCCTCGGGCGTGAAGCTGGGCTTGCGCGTGGTGATGTTGATCGCGCCGGCGGTGGTGTTCTTTCCGTAGAGCGTACCTTGCGGTCCACGGAGGACTTCGATCCGCTCGGTATCGGTGAAGTCGAACGTCGCCGAGGCGATCCGGCTGTAATAGACCTGGTCGACATAGATGCCGACGCCCTGCTCGATCCCGTCGTTGGTCAGCCCGAACGGTGCGCCGAGACCACGAATGTTCGCGGCGGAGTTGCGCGGATTGGTGGAATAGAATTGCAGCGTCGGCTGGAGCTGCGTCAGGCGGCTGACATTGTACGCGCCGGTCTCGGCCAGCGCGGTACCGCCGATGACGGACATCGCGATGGGGACGGTCTGGATGGTCTCGGCGCGACGGCGCGCGGTGACGACGACGTCCCCGCCCCCGCCCTGCTGCTGGTTGCCGAGACGGCCGTTGGCCTGCGGGTCAGCCTGCGTCCCGGCAGGCGTCTGCGGCGCGACGGGCGGCGTTGATACGGTAGCGGCCTGACCGGCAAGCAACAGCGCAAGCGTAAGCGACATGAATGTTTTCCCCTGAACCTTGCCGCGCAAAGTCTAGTAATTCGGGGGATATTCAATGCGAGCTTGTCTTGGAGCGGAGAAAGCGCGGCTTCGTGGCGCTCGTTGGTAAGGACGAAGAGCTCAAGCGTACGATCGCCACCATCCGCGAACGGCACCCGCCGCCCTGTTTCCCCGCGAAGGCGGGGATCCAGCCTGGGCTCCCGCCTTCGCGGGAGAACAAGGAGGCGTTGGCAGGTATCTCTATGAGAACGACATCTCCCTCTCCCTTTGGAGAGGGAGATGTGACTCAGACCAGGCGGCTTTGCTTGACGGCGGCTTCGATGAAGCTGGCGAACAGGGGGTGCGGGTCGAACGGCTTGCTCTTCAGTTCCGGGTGAAACTGGACGCCGACGAACCAGGGGTGGTCGGGGCGTTCGACGATCTCGGGGAGCGTGCCGTCTGGGGACATGCCCGAGAAGACGAGCCCGCCCTGCTCCAACGCTTCCTTGTACCCGGTGTTGACCTCGTAGCGGTGACGATGACGCTCCGAAATCTCGGTGCCGCCGTAGATCGACGCCACCACGCTGTTGCCGGTGAGCTTCGCGTCATACGCGCCGAGCCGCATCGTGCCGCCCATGTCGCCCTCGGCCGCACGCGTTTCGAGGCCTTCGCGGCCCATCCATTCGGTGATCATGCCGACCACCGGTTCGTCGGTCGGGCCGAACTCGGTCGACGACGCATTGGGGATGCCAGCGAGATCGCGCGCGCCCTCGACGCAGGCCATCTGCATCCCGAAGCAGATCCCGAAATACGGGATCTTCCGCTCGCGCGCGAACTTGACCGACGCGATCTTGCCCTCCGCGCCACGCTCGCCGAACGCGCCGGGAACGAGGATCGCGTCGCACGGCTCGAGCTGCCCGGCAATGTCGCTCTCGGCGTTCTCGAACAGCTCGGCGTCGATCCAGCGGACGTTGACCTTCACGCGATTCGCGATGCCGCCGTGGACCAAGGCTTCGTTGAGCGACTTGTACGCGTCCTGGAGACCGACATATTTGCCGACCACGCCGATCGTGACCTCGCCTTGCGGGTTGGTCAGGCGGTCCGTGATCTCGGTCCAGCGCGACAGGTCGGGCGCCTCGGCGGGTTCGATTCCGAACGCACGGAGCACTTCGATGTCGAGGCCTTCGCCGTGATACTGGAGCGGCACCGCGTAGATGCTCTTCGCGTCGAGCGCGGGGATGACCGCGCTGGCGGGGACGTTGCAGAACAGCGCGATCTTGGCGCGCTCCGACGGCGGCAGCGGGTGCTCGCAGCGGCAGACGAGCACGTCGGGTTGCACGCCGAGCGCGGCGAGTTCGCGAACCGAATGCTGGGTCGGCTTGGTCTTCAGTTCGCCGGCGGCGGCGATGTACGGCACCAGCGTCACGTGGATGCTGATCGCGTTGCCGCGGCCTTCCTCGTTCTTGAGCTGGCGAATCGCCTCGATGAAGGGGAGCGATTCGATATCGCCGACGGTGCCGCCGATCTCGCAAAGGATGAAATCGATGCCGTCGGTCTCGGCGCGGGCGAACGCCTTGATCGCGTCGGTGACGTGCGGGATCACCTGCACGGTCGCGCCGAGATAATCGCCGCGACGCTCGCGCGTGATGATCTGCTGATAGATGCGGCCCGAGGTGACGTTGTCCGACTGGCGCGAGGGAACGCCGGTGAAGCGCTCGTAATGGCCGAGGTCGAGATCGGTCTCGGCGCCGTCGTCGGTGACGTACACCTCGCCGTGCTGATACGGCGACATCGTGCCGGGATCGACGTTCAGATACGGATCGAACTTCCGAATCCTGACGGTATACCCGCGTGCCTGGAGGAGAGCGGCAAGCGATGCCGCCATGAGACCTTTACCGAGCGACGAAACCACGCCCCCGGTGATGAAAATGTACCGAGCCATGGGAAGAGTCTCGTAGCGTGTGTTGGGGACGAACGACAAGAGCCCCGCGGATCACGCAGGGGCCTTTTATCGGCGAATGGAGTGTTTAGTTGGCTAGCGGGACCGCGCCGTTGTCGGCAGGCTTAGTCGTGCCGGCTGGTACGCCGGCATTCTCGGCGCCACCAGCGAACGGTGCCGCGTCACCCTTGGGCTGCGCGGTCGGGACTGCCGATGCCGCCGCCGGGGTACGCGCGAGTGACGTGTCGATCGTGGTGGTGCGGTGATTCGCCGCGAGGACCGCGAGCAGGATCGAGAACAGCACGAACATCGTCGCTAGCACGCCGGTCGCGCGGGTCAGGAAATCGGCCGCGCCGCGGGCCGACATCAGGCCGGACGGGCTACCGCCCATGCCAAGACCGCCGCCTTCCGACCGCTGCATGAGGATCACCGTGACGAGGGCGGCCGCGATGATCGCGTGGATGACGAGCAGAAAGGCGAACATTGCGCGGAAAACCCCGGAACTTTTGCGAAGGCGCGCACATAGGCGACACCGAGGTTTCGATCAACCGCAACACGGGCTCCGCATATCGCAAGCCAATCGCAAAACGACGGAAACATGACGTCCGGGGGCGTTGTGACCCCGTAATGACGCTCATGACTGGGTATCGTGCATATAAATTCAGATGGCGGATCAACGCTGTGGCATCAATGGCAGCCAATACCTTATCGACCTGGATGACCGCTCTGGTGGATTATGTCCGCTCGGGTGAACCCGATCTGACCAATCGTCAGATGGCATTGCTACTGCTCGTCTACCTCAAACCTGGGCCGCATACGGTGCGCGGCCTGGCGCGTGCGCTGAACGTATCGAAGCCCGTCGTCACGCGCGCCTTGAACAGATTGGGTGCCCTCGGCTATCTGCGCCGGCAACGCGACGATAGCGACAAGCGCAACATCTTCGTCGCGCGCACCACCGAAGGGGCAGATTTTCTTGAAGAGTTCGGGCAATTCATCGGCGACGGCCCCGCCCCAGCCGGCTCCAACGGCCACGCCGCTCACGCTTGAGCCGTTCGACGACAAGGCCCGGACCAGCTTCGCGCTGACGGGCCGTTCGGTCGAGCTCGATCCGCGCACGCACGCCGTTCGCCGCGATATCGCCGATATTCGCCTCGCCGAATACGTATTCGCTCCACACTATGCGGTGCCGATGATACGGCCCGTCGCGCGCACAGCTTTGTTGCGCAGCGGACGAGACGAAGCGAGCGATACGATGGTCGACCTCAAGCCTGGCGACAGTTTCGAAGTACTGGAAATTGCTGGCGTTTCCGCATGGGGCGTTGCGCGTCCTAGCGGGCTGGTCGGCTATGTCGCCGCCGAAGCGCTCGATCTTTCGGTGACGGACGCGGCATGACCACGGTCTTCATCGATGGCGCGGTCGGCACCACTGGACTCGAGATCCGCGAACGGCTCGCCGGGCGGACCGACATCACGCTGGCGCTGCTGCCTGAGGATCGGCGCAAGGATCCGGCGGCGCGGCGCGAAGCGCTGAACGATGCCGATTTCGTCATCCTCTGCCTGCCGGACGAAGCATCGCGCGAAGCCGTCACGCTGATCGACAATGTGCGCACCCGCGTGATCGACGCATCGAGCGCACACCGGGTCGCTGCCGGCTGGACCTACGGCTTCCCCGAACTACCGGGTCGGGCCGACAAGATCGCAACCGCGATGCGCGTGTCCAACCCCGGCTGCTACCCCACCGGTTTCCTCGCGCTCGTCGCGCCTCTGGTCGCTGCCGGTCTTGTCCCCGCCGACCTCCCGCTGAGCGCCAATGCAACCTCTGGGTATTCGGGCGGCGGCAAGGCGATGATCGCGGCGTTCGAGAGCGGCGAGCCTGCGACAGCCTTCCGCGCCTACGCGCTAGGCCTCGCGCACAAGCATATCGCCGAGATGACTCAGCATGCGGGCCTAACGCACGCGCCTATCTTCGCGCCTGCCGTGGCCAACACGTATCGCGGCATGGTCGTCGAGGTGCCGTTGCATCTCCATGCCCTGCCCGGCCGCCCGTCGCTCGCTGCGATCGACGACGTCTTGCGCGCGGCGTTCGATGGCTCGAAGCTCGTCTCGGTCGCCCCCGGCGATATCGGCGCGGTCGATATCGAGGAGAATGCGGGGACCGATCGGCTGACGCTGCGGGTCTGCGGCAACGATGCGGTCGGCCATGCGCGGCTGGTCGCGACGCTCGACAATCTGGGCAAGGGTGCCGGCGGTGCCGCGGTCCAGAACCTCAACATCATGGCCGGGGTCGACCCGGTCGCCGGCCTGGTTTTCTAAAGAAACCGGCTAGTTCCAGGAGCTTTCATGCACCGTAATCCCGTAGCCAAGCTGCTCCTGTTCGGCGCGACCGGCGATCTCGCGCAGCGCATGCTGCTGCCGTCGCTCTATGGCCTGCACGCCGACGGCCTGCTGCCCGAAGAACTGACGATCACCGGCGCCGCGCGTCAGGAGCATGACGACAAGGATTACCGCAAGTTCGCCAAGAAGGCGCTCGACGAGTTCCTGCCCGAGGATCGCAAGGACGAGAGCGCGATCGGGACGTTCCTGGACCGGCTGTTCTATCAGGCGACCGACCTGTCGGATCCGGCCGCGTTCCAGCCGCTGGCGGACAAGATCGGCGATATCTCCGGCGGCCTCGCAATCTACCTCTCGACCGCGCCGTCGCTGTTCGAATCGGCGATCGAAGGGCTTCACAAAGTCGGCCTCGCCGGCGAAACGGTCCGTGTCGGGCTGGAAAAGCCGCTCGGCTACGACCTCGACACCAGCCGCGAGATCAACGACGCCGTGGCGAAGGCCTTCCCCGAGGACCGAACCTATCGGATCGATCATTATCTCGGCAAGGAAACCGTCCAGAACATCCTGGCGCTGCGCTTCGGCAATTCGTTCTTCGAACCGGTCTGGAATGCGCAGGGGATCGACAACGTCCAGATCACGATCTCGGAGACGGTCGGGCTGGAGGAGCGCGCAGGCTATTACGAGAGCGCCGGCGCGCTGCGCGACATGGTCCAGAACCATATGCTGCAACTGCTCGCGCTGATCGCGATGGAGCCGCCGGCGCGGTTCGAGGGCACCGACGTCCGCGACGAAAAGTCGAAGGTCTTCCGCTCGCTGCGCCTGATCAAGCCCGAGGAAGTGCCCAACGTCACCGTCACCGGCCAGTACGGCGAAGGCGCGGTCAAGGGGAAGTTTGTCAAGAGCTACTCCGACGAACTCGGCGAGGCGTCGAACACCGAGACGTTCGTCGCGATCAAGGCGCATGTCGACAATTGGCGCTGGCGCGGCGTGCCCTTCTATCTGCGCACCGGCAAGCGCATGGCCGCGCGCCGCAGCGAGATCGCGATCCAGTTCAAGTCGGTACCGCATTCGATGTTCGCCGGGCGCGGTGGCCTGTTGCAACCCAACATGCTGATCATCCGCCTCCAGCCGGAGGAATATGTCCAGCTGCTGGTGATGGCGAAGGAGCCCGGTCTCGACCGTGACGGCGTCCGCCTGCGCGAAGTGCCGCTGAACCTCAGCATGGACGCCGAGTTTGCCGGCACGCGTCGGCGCATCGCCTATGAGCGGCTGCTGCTCGACCTGATCGAGGGCGACCAGACGCTGTTCGTGCGCCGTGACGAGGTCGAGGCGCAATGGACCTGGATCGACGCGATCCGCGAGGGCTGGAAGGCCAACGCGATGAAGCCCAAGAGCTATGCTTCGGGTAGCTGGGGTCCGTCGGCGGCGATCGCGCTGACCGAGCGTGACGGGGTGACCTGGCAGGACGACTGAGTTTGTTTTCTTCCGTTCATCCCGAGTAGCCTTCGAGCGAAGTCGAGAAGGCGTATCGAGGGATCGGCCCGTTTGTGGCATTGTACCTCGATACGGGATCTCGACTTCGCTCGATCCCTACTCGGCACGAACGGCATTTTTGACAGCAATTTTCTGAGTGAGTTCAAGTTTATGACCGAAATCGAATGGTGGGATTACGAGGATTCCGACGAGCTCGCCAACGCAGTCGCGGGCGATATCCAGTTCGTCATCGAGAGTGCGCTCGACGCGCGTGGCTCGGCGGTGATCGCGCTGGCGGGTGGCAAGACGCCGTTCGCTGCGTATGAGAAGCTCGCCCAGGCGAAGCTCGACTGGAAGAAGGTCACGATCATCCCTGGCGACGAGCGTATCGTGAAGCTCGGCGATCCGTTGTCGAACGTGACCGCACTGGCGAAGATCTTCCTCCCCAAGGGCGCGCGTGAAGCCGATCGTCCCCGACGCGATGTCGGACTACAAGGCGGCAGGCCGGTCGGCGGATGCGCTGATGCAGGACCTGCACTGGCCGCTCGACTTCTGCCTGCTCGGCATGGGCGGCGACGGGCATACCGCGTCGATCTTCCCCGGCCCCGATTACGACGAGGCGCTGAGCGGTCCCAAGGAGCGTCGTGCACTCGGCGTGATGCCCGATCCGTTGCCACCCGAGGCTCCGCTCGCACGCGTGACGTTGTCGGCGGCGGCGATCGCATCGTCGAAGGCGCTGATGATCATGATCACCGGCGACGCGAAGAAGAAAGTGCTCGAGCAGGCGATCGAACAGGGGCCGTCGTCGTCCTACCCGATCGGCCGCGTGCTGGCCGAGGTCGAGCTGCCGGTCGACGTGCACTGGGCACCGTGACGATGCTCAACGCCGTCGTCTCCGCGGTCACCGACCGGATCATCGAGCGGTCTCGGGACAGCCGAGCCGCCTACCTTGCGCTGATCGAGCGCGAGGCGGCGGCGCAGGTCCGGCGTCCGGGTCTGGGCTGTGCGAACCTCGCGCACGCCTATGCCGGGACCGAGGAAGACCGCGACGCGATGAAGGCCGATGCCGGCATGAACATCGGCATCGTCACCGCGTATAACGACATGCTCTCGGCCCACGCCGTCTACTATCGCTATCCCGAGCTGATGAAGATCTGGGCGCGCGAAGCGGGTGCGACCGCGCAGGTCGCGGGCGGCGTGCCGGCAATGTGCGACGGCGTGACGCAAGGCTATCCGGGGATGGAGCTGTCGCTGTTCAGCCGCGATACGATCGCGCTGAGCACCGCGATTGCGTTGTCACATGGGACATTCGAGGGTGCCGCGTTGCTCGGCATCTGCGACAAGATCGTGCCTGGCCTGCTGATGGGCGCACTGCGCTTCGGGCATCTGCCGATGGTGCTGATCCCCGGCGGCCCGATGCCGACCGGGCTGCCCAACAAGGCGAAGGCCGCGGTTCGCGAGAAGTTCGCCGAGGGGCTGGTCGGGCGCGACGAGCTGCTCGAAGCCGAGATCGGCGCGTATCATTCGAAGGGCACGTGCACCTTCTACGGCACGGCGAACACCAACCAGATGATGATGGAGGTCATGGGCCTCCACATGCCCGGCGCGGCGTTCGTCAATCCGGGCACCAAGCTGCGGCAGGAATTGACGAGGGCGGCGGTGCATCGGCTGGCGAAGATCGGCGCGCGTGGCGATTCGTATCGGCCGCTCGGGCATTGCGTCGACGAGAAGGCGATTGTGAACGCCGCGGTCGGCCTGCTCGCGACCGGCGGCTCGACCAATCATCTGCTCCACGTTCCGGCGATCGCTCGCGCGGCGGGGATCATCATCGACTGGGAGGATTTCGACCGCCTCTCCTGCGCGGTCCCGCTGATCGCGCGCGTGTATCCCAATGGCTCGGCGGACGTGAACGCGTTCGAAGCGGCCGGGGGCATGCCCTATGTGATCCGCGAACTGCTCGGCGAAGGGTTGTTGCACGGCGATATCATGACGATCGGTGGCGACGACCTGTCGGCCTATGCGAAGACCGCGGTCGTCGAGGGCGACACGCTCGGCTGGCGCGATACGCCCGATAGCGGCGACGAGACGATCCTACGTCCTGCGACGGCGCCGTTCTCGCCGGATGGCGGGATGCGGATCCTCGCGGGCAATATCGGCCGTGCGTGCATCAAGGTGTCGGCGGTCGAGCGCGAACGCTGGATCGTCGAGGCGCCTGCGATGGTGTTCGACGACCAGCTCGACGTGATCGAGGCTTTCAAGCGCGGCGAGCTGGAGAAGGACGTCGTCGTCGTCGTCCGCTTCCAAGGGCCGCGCGCGAACGGGATGCCGGAGCTGCACAAGCTGACGCCACCGTTGGGCGTTTTGCAGAATCGTGGGTTCAAGGTGGCTCTGGTCACCGACGGGCGGATGTCGGGGGCAAGTGGCAAGGTGCCGTGCGCGATCCATTGCTCGCCCGAAGCGCTGCTCGACGGCGCGATCGGGTTGATCCGCGATGGCGACGTGATCCGGGTGGACGCTGTGAATGGCACGCTTGAAGCCTTGGTTGATGCGGACGTCTGGGCAACCCGAGAGATGGTCGCGATACCGCCACCGGTGAGCGGCATGGGCCGCGAGCTGTTCGGGATGTTCCGCGGGCTTGCCGACGAGGCCGAGAAGGGCGCGTCGGCGATGCTGGCGGGCGCTGGGCTTTAGAACAAGTCTCAAACGCCGCCGTCGCCTCAGCCACACCCCCGTCATCCCGGCGAAAGCCGGGACCTCGCGCCACGGGGACGGACTATGCGGCCTGAGATCCCAGCTTTCGCTGGGATGACGGGGGTGGCGGTAATGATGAAAACGGACGGAGGATGACATGGAAATCGTAGCGGCAGATATCGGCGGGACGCATGCGCGCTTCGCGATTGCCGAGGTCGAGAATGGCCGCGTCGTGTCGCTCGGCGAGCCGGCGACGCTGAAGACCGCGGACCACGCGTCGCTCCAGACCGCGTACCAGGCGTTCGAGGCCGGGCTCGGCCGCCCCTCCCCCGCGCGCTCGCGATCGCGGTCGCGTCGCCGGTTGCGAACGACGTCATCCGGCTGACGAACAACCCGTGGATCATCCGCAAGTCGCTGATCACCGAGCGGCTGAAGGCGGACCAGTGGGTGGTGGTCAACGATTTCGGCGCGGTCGGTCATGCCGTTGCGCAGGTGCCGAGCAGCGACTTCATTCATCTCTGCGGCCCCGATACGCCGCTGCCCTCCGAGGGCATCACGACGATCTGCGGTCCCGGCACCGGGCTCGGCGTCGCGCAGCTGCTGCGGCGCAAGAACGGCTACCAAGTCCTGGAGACCGAGGGTGGCCACATGGACTTCGCCCCACTCGACGGAATCGAGGATGCGTTGCTGAGCCGCCTGCGCAAGACCTTCACACGCGTATCCGCCGAGCGCGTCGTCGCGGGGCCCGGCATCGTCGCGATCTATGAGACGCTTGCCGCTTTGGAAGGCCGCGCGGTGCCCAGCCATGACGACAAGACGATCTGGACCGAGGCGATCGACGGCACCGATTCGATCGCACTCGCCGCGCTCGACCGGTTCTGCCTCGCGCTCGGCGCGGTCGCGGGCGATCTGGCGCTGGCACAGGGTGCCAAGGCTGTCGTGATCGCGGGCGGCCTCGGCTTCCGGATCAAGGATCGCCTGATCCGCTCGGGCTTCGACCAACGCTTCGTCGCCAAGGGTCGCTTCCAGGGCATGATGGCGGCGATGCCCGTCAAGCTCATCACCCATCCCCAGCCCGGCCTGTTCGGCGCCGCGGCCGCCTTCGCACAGGAACACACCCAATGACCGCAACTATCGCCGATATCATGCAGACCAGCGCCGTCATCCCGGTGCTGGTGATCGAGGACGCAGCGCTCGCACGACCGCTCGCCGAGGCGCTGGTTGCCGGCGGCCTGCGCGTGCTCGAGGTGACGTTGCGCACCGGCGCTGCGCTCGAAGCCATCGCCGAGATGAAGAAAGTGCCTGGCGCGATCGTCGGCGCCGGGACCGTCGTCAATACGCAGCAGTTCGCGCAGGTCCGCGATGCGAGAGCGGAGTTCATCGTGTCGCCGGGGCTGACCGAGCGCCTCGCGATGCCGATCATCGAGAGCGGCATTCCGTTCCTGCCCGGGATCGCCAATGCGGCGGACATCATGACCGGGCTCGACCTTGGGCTGACGCACTTCAAGTTCTTTCCGGCCGAGGCGAATGGCGGCTTGAAGGCGCTCAAGGCTCTGGCCGCGCCGTTCTATCAGTGCAGCTTCTGCCCGACCGGCGGGATCACCGAGGCGAGTGCGCCCGAGTGGCTGACGTTCAAGCCGGTGCTCTGTGTTGGCGGGAGCTGGGTGACCGGCGGCACGATGGCCGAGATCGAGATCAAGGCGCGCGCGGCTAACGCGCTGCGGGGGTGACGCGAAGCGGGGGTGACGCGAAGCGGGGGTAAATCCTCCCCGGCACGGGGAGGGGGACCGCGACGCGCAGCGGCGGGGTGGAGGGGAGCGCCGCGAGCGTACCGCCTGCCGTATCCCGCCACTGACGGTACGCTCGCGGTGAGCCCCCTCCACCATCCTGCGGATGGTCCCCCTCCCCGTTCCGGGGAGGATTACATCTCGCCGCGGGCTTTGCGGATGGCGTACCATTTCTTCACGTTGGCGTTGTGTTCCGCCAGCGTGTTCGCGAACACGTGGCCGCCGGTACCATCCGCTACGAAGTAGAGCGCCTGCGTCTGCGCCGGGTCGAGCACCGCGTCGATCGAGGCGCGGCCGGGGTTGGCAATCGGGCCGACCGGCAGGCCGGCTTCGGCATAGGTGTTGTAGCCGTTCTTCGCCTGCAGTTCGGAGCGCAGGATGCGACGGCCGAGCGGGCGCCCCTTGGTGATCGGGTAGATCACGGTCGGATCGGCCTGGAGCGGCATGCCGTTGCGCAGGCGGTTGCCATACACAGCGGCGACCGTGCGACGTTCGGAGGGCTTGCCGGTTTCCTTCTCGACGATCGAGGCGAGGATGATCGCCTGTTCGGGGGTCGTCACGGCGATACCCGGCTTGCGCGCCGCCCAGGCCTTGGCGAGATACGCCTTCATCGCCGACTGCATCTGCGCGACTACTGAAGCGCGCGTGTCGCCGCGCTCGAACGCATAACTGTCGGGCAGGATCGAACCTTCTGCGGGGATCGGCACGGTTCCGGTCAGGCCGTCCGCCTTCATCAGCGCGTCATGAACGAGGACCGAGGGATAGCCCTCGGGCACTACTACCAGCCGCTGGACGACCTTGCCGGCCTGCATCAGTTTCAGGATGTCGGACTGGCTGGTGTGCGGCGCGATGCGGTATTCGCCCGCCTTGATCGGATCGCCCGAGCCGAACACGCGGGCGTAGAGGCGGAAGCGGCGGGCTGAGGGGATCGCGCCGGCCTTTTCGAGTTCGGTGGCAGCGCCGGCCAGCGTGCTGCCTTCACCGATCTGCACGGTCAGCGTGCGGGGGCCGGGCCAGCGCCGCCCCAGCCTTGAACGACCAGGAACAGCGCGACGACGGCCGCAAGGCCTAAGACGAGTCCGAAACAGCCGACCTTGCGCATCACTACCTCTTGTTCCCCCGCGAAGGCGGGAGCCCAGTCTGGGCCCCCGCCTTCGCGGGGGAACAAACCTTCTTAACGAACTTTCGTCATCACCAGCGACGCGTTGGTGCCGCCGAAACCGAACGAGTTGTTCAGCACCGCGCGGACTTCACGCTTCTTGGCCACGTGCGGGACGAGATCGACCCCCACGCAGCTGTCGCTCGGATTGTCGAGGTTCAGCGTCGGCGGGACGATCTGGTCGCGCAGCGCGAGGATGCAGAAGATGCTCTCGACCGCGCCGGCGCCGCCAAGCAGATGGCCGATCGCGGACTTGGTCGACGACATCGACAGACCGGAGATCGCATCGCCGAACAGGCGGCGGACCGCGCCGAGTTCAAGCTCATCGCCGAGTGGCGTCGAGGTGCCGTGCGCGTTGATGTAATCGATGTCCTCGAGCGCGAGGCCCGACTTCTTGATCGCCATCTGCATCGATCGGAAGGCGCCGTCACCTTCCGGATGCGGTGCGGTCACGTGGTACGCGTCGCCCGACAGGCCGTAGCCGATCACCTCGGCATACATCTTCGCGCCGCGTGCCTTCGCGTGCTCGTACTCTTCGAGCACCAAGACACCAGCGCCCTCGCCCATCACGAAGCCGTCGCGGTCCTTGTCGTAGGGACGCGAGGCCTTTTCGGGCGAATCGTTGAAGTTGGTCGACAGCGCCCGGGCTTGTGCGAACCCGGCGATACCCAGCGGGCAGACCGTGCCCTCCGCGCCGCCCGCGAGCATCACATCGGCATCGTCCATCGCGATCATCCGCGCTGCATCGCCAATCGCGTGCGCCCCGGTCGAGCAGGCGGTGACGACCGCGTGATTCGGACCGCGCAGGCCATATTTGATCGAGACCTGGCCAGAGATCAGGTTGATCAGACGGCCGTGGACGAAGTGCGGCGAGACGCGACGCGGACCCTTGGTGTGGAGCACGATCGATTCGCTCTCGATGCCCGGCAGGCCGCCGATGCCCGAGCCGATCGAGACGCCGGCACGCCAGCTCTCTTCGAGCGTCATCTCGGTGAGGCCGGCATCTTCTAAGGCCTGACCAGCGGCGTCGATGCCGTAGATGATGAACGGATCGACCTGGCGCTGGACCTTGTGGTCGACACGCTTGCCGGGATCGAAGCCATATTCGTGGTCGGCCGGTTTCACCTCGCAGGCGATGCGGCACACCTGATCCGACGCGTCGAAGCGCGTGATCGGGCCCGCGCCCGACTTGCCGGCGAGGATATTCGCCCAGGCCGTTTCAACATCCGCCCCCAAGGGGGTGACCAGGCCTAGCCCGGTTACGACGACACGCCGCATGGCTTCAAACTCCGTCTGCTCTCAAAACGAAACGGCTCCCCGCCCTCTTTGCCCAAGGACGGGGAGCCGCTCAAATCACACCCATCAGGGCAGGTCCAAAGTCTCGGACCCTAAACCCTGATCAGGCCTTGTGCTCGTCGATGTAGGTGATCGCATCCTTGACGGTCGCAATCTTCTCGGCGGCATCATCGGGGATCTCGACACCGAATTCTTCCTCGAACGCCATGACGAGTTCGACGATGTCGAGGCTGTCTGCGCCCAGGTCGTCGATGAAGCTCGCGTCCTCGGTCACCTTGTCGGCTTCGACGCCGAGATGCTCGACGACGATCTTCTTCACGCGGTCAGCTGTCTCGCTCATGGTAGTTCCCTCTTCAAATCTGGGGGTTTTCGGTATTTCCTGAACGCACCTAGAACGCGGCAGTTCAGCGCGCAAGTTCAGATCATCGCCATCCCGCCGTTCACGTGCACGGTTTGTCCCGTGACGTACCCGGCTTCACGGCTAGCGAGGTACACGATCGCCGCGCCGATGTCTGCGCCTTCGCCGAGGCGACCGGCCGGAATCTTCGCGGTGAGCGCGGTCTTCTGCGCGTCGGGCAGCGCGTCGGTCATCGGCGAGGTGATGAAACCGGGGGCGACGCAGTTGACGGTGATGCCGCGGCTGGCGAGTTCCTGCGCCATCGATTTCGACATGCCGATCAGGCCGGCCTTCGACGCGGCGTAGTTCGCCTGGCCGGGGTTGCCGGTGACACCGACGATCGAGGTGACCGAGATCATCCGGCCGAACCTTGCCTTCATCATCGGCTTGGCGGCGGCGCGCATGAGGCGGAACGCAGCCTCGAGGTTGACGCGGATGACGCTGTCCCACTCGTCGTCCTTCATCCGCATTGCGAGATTGTCGCGGGTGACGCCGGCGTTGTTGACGAGGATGTCTAGCTTGCCGCCGAGCGCCTCGACGGCTTGCGGGACGAGCGCATCGACGGCGGCGGCGTCAGACAGGTTGCAGGGAAGCGCGACGTGGTCGCCGCCGAGGCTCGCGCGGAAGGCTTCGAGCTTGTCCGCGTTGGACCCGGACACGGCTAGGCGTGCACCTTGCGCGGCCAGGGCCTTGGCGATCTCGGACCCGATCCCGCCGGATGCCCCGGTGACGAGGGCGGTCATGCCTGTGAGGTCGAACATTTTGGTCTCCATCAGATTTTGTTCACGCGAAGGCGCGATGGCGCGAAGGGGGTGTAGCCGTTGACGATCCGGCGGAGCCCCTCCTTTAGCGTTTCGCCTCCGAAGTTGATCAGTAGCCCCAAGGGCTGTTTGGTTAGTCGCAGATAGATCAGCAGTTGCTTTGCATGAGCGGCGTTCAGCCGCTCGACCGACTTGATTTCAACCAGTAGCTGGTTGCCGACGATGAGGTCGATCCGGAACGCCGCGTCGAAATGCAGCCCTTCGAAATCGATCGAGACAGAGCGTTGCCGCTCGACCTCATATCCCAGACTGGCGAGCTTGCTCGCCAAGACAGTCTCGTAGACGCTTTCAAGCAATCCAGGCCCAAGCTCCCGGTGAAGGCGAAGCGACACATCAATGACGTCGGAAGCGGCAGCCTCGAGATCCATCATCTTCGCGCCTTTGCGCCTTCGCGTGAATCACATCTTCTTCACGAATTCCTCGATGTCGTCCATGGTGATGACGCTCGTCGTTTCGGCGTTGGGAGTGATGCGCTTGACCATCGGGCTGAGCACCTTGCCACCGAATTCGACGAAGTGGCCGACGCCCGCCGCATGCATCGCCAACACCGATTCGCGCCAGCGGACCATGCCGGTTACCTGTTGCACCAGCAGGTGACGGATTGCGCCTGGGTCGGCGACTGCAGTGGCATCTACGTTGGCGAAGACGGGAACGAGGGGCGCGCGGAGGTCGGCGTCCAGGAGGGCGGCTTCCATCGCTTCGGCAGCAGGCTGCATCAAGGGGCAGTGGAAGGGGGCGGATACGGGGAGCAATACCGCGCGCTTGGCGCCGAGGTCCTTGGCCAGTGCGATCGCCTTTTCGATGGCGAGGCGGTGGCCGGAGATGACGACTTGCGACGGGTCGTTGTCGTTGGCGACGGTGCAGATCAGTTCGGGGCCGCCCTCCGCAAGGATCGCGTCGACTGCGGCGCCGGCGATGACCTGCGCCTTTTCGAGATCAGTGCCGAGCAGCGCGGCCATTGCGCCCTCGCCCACCGGAACCGCCGCCTGCATCGCGCGGCCGCGAAGTTTAAGGAGGCGGGCGGTGGTCGACAGGTCGAGCGCACCGGCGGCACACAAGGCGGTATATTCGCCGAGGCTGTGGCCGGCGACGTAATCGGCCTTGTCGGCGAGGCGGAGGCCGCCTTCCTTTTCGGCGACGCGCAAGGTGGCGATCGCGTTCGCCATGATCGCGGGCTGCGCGTTCTCGGTGAGGAGGAGGTTGTCCGCCGGCCCTTCGCTCATCAGGCGGAAAAGGTGCTGGCCGAGCGCCTCGTCGACTTCGGCGAAGACCTCGCGGGCGGTGGCACTGGCGTCGGCGAGCGCCTTGCCCATGCCGACAGACTGGCTCCCCTGGCCGGGGAAGATGAACGCGCGCATGGCCTCTCCTCTATGTTGGGTCTTCGTTTGAGCGCGGGGCCTATAAAGGTGCGCGTCGAGTTGCAACCTGAACGAACCCCGCGGCCTTGCGACAATATGCGACCATTTCGCCGACCTTGCGACAAGCGCCTGCGACAATCCGGTCCCAGATTAGGGATGACGCCGCACAACGGCGCCGTGTTTCAAACGGGAGATTACCATGAAGAAGTTCATCCTCAGCGCACTGACCGCTGCCCTCGTCGCCAGCCCGCTGCTCGCCGCAGCCCCGGCCGAGGCACAGCAGCGCCGCGAAGTGACCACCGTGCGCCAGAACAACAACGGCCGCACCGTCGTCACCAAGAAGACCGTCGTCCGCCCGAACCAGTATCGCAACTGGCGCGCCGGCCAGCGCTTCGATCGCCGCTATGCTCAGAACTACCGGGTGATCACGACGTATCGCAACTATCGCCTCGCCGCCCCGCCGCGTGGCAGCCAGTGGGTCCGCTCGGGCAACGACGCGATCCTGATCAACGGCCGCGGCAACGTGGTTCAGGTCCGTGGCGGCGCGTTCCGGTAATAGGGCCGGTAAACCCAACGCCAACCTTGCCTTTGCCGGATAATCGGCTAAGGCCCATTACAACCGGGGTGAGAGATTCGCGTCTCTCGCCCCTGTTTGCATTCTAGAGACGACAGCCGGAGGGGTGCACGCATGGGGCGTGTATCAGCGATCGGCCAAGACGAAGGACAAGACATGGCTCTTTACGAGCACGTGTTCCTTGCGCGCCAGGATCTGGCACAAGCGCAGGTGGACGCACTGGCGGAAATCGCCACCAAGATCGTGAACGACAACGAAGGTCGGGTCGTAAAGACCGAGAACTGGGGCCTGCGTTCGCTGGCGTACAAGATCGCCAAGAACCGCAAGGCGCACTATGTCATGCTCGAGATCGATGCCCCGGGCAGCGTGATCGCAGAGCTGGAGCGCCAGACCCAGATCAACGAAGACATCATCCGTTACATGACGGTCAAGGTCGACACCCTCGAAGAGGGCCCGACCGTGATGATGCGCAAGCAGGATCGTGACCGCGAGCGTCGTGGCGACCGTGAAGGTGGCCGTGAGGGCCGTCCCGATCGTGGCGATCGTCCGGACCGTGGTCCCCGTCGTGACCGCGAAGAGGAGCTGAATAAACATGGCACGTCCATTCTTCCGCCGCCGCAAGAGCTGCCCGTTCTCCGCCAAAGACGCTCCCCGGATCGACTATAAGGACGTCCGGTTGCTGCAGGGCTTCGTGTCCGAGCGTGGCAAGATCGTCCCGTCGCGTATCACTTCGGTGGCCGCAAAGAAGCAGCGCGAACTGGCCCAGGCCATCAAGCGTGCGCGTCATCTGGGCTTGCTGCCCTACATCGTTAAGTAAGGACACGCCCACATGGACGTCATTCTGCTTGAGCGCGTCGAAAAGCTTGGTGCTATCGGCGACGTGGTGAAGGTCAAGGACGGTTACGCGCGTAACTTCCTGCTTCCCAACAAGAAGGCGCTTCGTTCGAACGAAGCCAACCGCAAGGTGTTCGAGTCGAACCGTGCGAAGATCGAATCGGACAACGCATCGCGTCGCAGCGATGCCGAGACCGAAGCGAAGACCTTCAACGACGCGACCGTGACCCTGATCCGTCAGGCGTCGAACACCGGTCAGCTCTACGGCTCGGTCGCGGTTCGCGATCTGGTCGATGCGCTGGTGGCCGACGGTCACAAGGTCGGCAAGTCGGCGATCGTGCTCGACAAGCCGATCAAGGCGATCGGCGTGTACACCGTCAAGGTATCGCTGCACCCCGAGGTGTCGGTGGCCGTCAAGGTCAACGTCGCCCGCTCGCCTGAAGAGGCCGAGATGCAGGCTTCGGGCGTCGACGTGATGTCGTCGATGTTCGAGCGCGACGAGGCTGGCTTCGTCGAGGATTACGATCCGAACGCAGAGCCCGGCGCGACCGCCGAAGCACCGCGCGACCAAGAGGAAGAGGCGCAGGGTTGATCCCTTCGCTTCCCTTCTAGCCGATACAGAAAGGCCCGCCCGGAGCGATCCGGGCGGGCCTTTTCTTTTGTGCTTTTTGCGGTGGGTGTCAGGGGCAGGTTACGCAGGCGCCGATCATTGCTGCGAAGGGGATGAGGGCGCAGAGGATGGGGACGAGGTGTTTCATGACCGGGTGACTCTTGGGGGTGTTATCCGGTTAATGCGCAGCGTTGGGAAAGGTTGCCGGGAGGTGAACGATTTTTGTACCGATCGGTTTTCGGTGCAAGAACTTTACTTCCTTACCACCCCGGCGGAGGCCGGGGCCCAATTGGGAAAGCTGGAGTAACGGATCGCAGCGTCCATCATTCGGGTCCCCCAATTGGGCCCCGGCCTTCGCCGGGGTGGTTCACAACTGCTAGTCTCAGCTTTCGACGTTCTCCGGCTTCTCGATCAAAGCGGGCCCCTCGCCTAGCGCCAGCGCGTCGACCGAGGATACGTCCTCAAGATCTCGCGCACCCGTCTCGATGTTCAGGTCGCGGAACTTGCGACCCGTTACCATCAGGCGGCCGTTGAACGAATTGGTGAAGCCGTTGAAATTCTTCACCGCGCTGTTGAGGCCGACGCCGACCTTCCGCAGGTCGTCCGCCACCTTGGCGAGGCGGTCGTGCATCTCCTTGCCGAGTTCGCCGATCTTGCGTGCTTCGTTGGCGAGCTTTTCCTGGCGCCAGACCGCCGCGACGGTGCGGGCGATCGCGATCAGGTTCGTGGGGGTGGCGAGCAGCACGCGCTTTTCAAAAGCGAAGTCCCAGAGCGTCGGGTCGTGTTCGAGCGCGGCGGAAAGGAAGTGTTCGCCGGGGACGAACATGATGACGTAGTCGGGGGTGTCGGCGAACTGGCTCCAATAGGCCTTGTTGCCGAGGCCGTTGACGTGTGCGCGCATCGAGGCTGCGTGGGCAGCTAGGCCGATCAGGCGTTCGGCATCATCAACCGCGCCGAATGCATCCTGGTACGCGTTGAGCGAAACCTTCGCGTCGATCACCAGCGCCCGGCCACCGGGGACGCGGATGATCGCGTCGGGGCGGAGGCGGGCGCCGTCGTCGCCTACCGCAACCGAGACTTCGGTCTGGAAGTCAGTATGTTCGCTGAGGCCGCAGGTTTCCAGGACGTTCTTCAGCTGCTGCTCGCCCCAGCGGCCGCGGGATTTAGGGGCGTTGCGGAGCGAATTGACGAGCTTGGCGGCTTCGGTCGAGACCTTTTCCTGGCCGAGGCGCATCTGTTCGATTTGCCCCTTGAGGTCGCCGAATGCGTCGCGGCGCTCGGCTTCGACCTTGGCGACGCCTTCTTCGTAGCGTTGCAGGCGGTCGCTGACGGGTTGCAGCATCGACTTGAGGTTGAGGCCGGCGGACTCTTCGGACTGGCGGAAGCGGGCGTCGGCGCGTTCGAGGAAGGTCTTCTGCGCGTCGCTCAGCAGCTTGTTGGCGACGTCGCCGAACTGTGCGGCCATCAGGTCCTTGGCTTCGCGGAGTTCAAGCAGGCGGGCTTCGAACGCCTCGCCTTGCGCCTTGATCGTGGCGATCTCGGTGCGGGCGGCGTCGCGATCGGCGCGGATCGTGGCGAGGTCGAGGCGGAGGCGATCGGTGTCGGTGGCGCGCTCGGCATTTTGGGCTCGGAGGGTTGCAAGGTCCTGCATCGCGGCGTTGCGTTCGCGTTCGACCGCATCCCGCGCAGTGCGGATGAGGTCGGCGTCGGCGACCTTGGTCTGCGCGACGGCGAGTTCGCTGGCTAGGGTGGCGGCTCGACGGGAGGCTAGCAGCCAGCCGAGGAGGATGCCGGCGGCTAGCGCGAGGATGGCGATGATGGCGAACTCAGCCATTTTGCACGCTCGAATTTAGCTGGAAGTGCACAAAGTGCAGACCCTGGCGCAGCATTTTCGGAAGTGAGAATGCGCGCGCGGGCGGCTGGGTTCGGAAGGGGATTGGAGACGTCATGCGTGGAACATACGTCGAACGGTTGATGTAGGACAATCGGAATATGTTGTTCTCCCGCGGAGGTGGGAGTCCAGGGTTACTGGCGGTAGTGTTCGTGGTCCTGGGCCCCCGCCTTCGCGGGGGGAACTAGAAAGGGGGCGCTCCGACACCCTCGCCGAATAGCGCCACCCCGGCGAGGCCGGGGTCCAATTGGAAAGGTTTCAATAACGAGGGACTGCGCTCAGTTGGCGACGTTCCCCAATTGGGCCCCGGCCTTCGCCGGGGTGGTTTCGTGTTGGGCAAATAAGCCGCGCTCTCAGGGACGCACTCTCAGAACAGAGAGCAGCGACGCCCCCGCCCCTCAGCCCAGCTTGCGCTGCTTCGCCAGCTTCTTCAGCACCATGTCGCGCTTGAGGCGGCTGATGTGGTCGATGAACAGCACGCCGTCGAGATGGTCGATCTCGTGCTGCATGCAGGTCGACAGCAGCCCGTCGAAATCTTCTTCATGCGCCGCGCCGGTCTCGTCGAGCCACTTCACGCGGCACCGCGCCGGGCGCGCGACCTCGGCATACTGCTCGGGGATCGAGAGGCACCCTTCGTTGTAGGTGGAGACCTCGTCGCTGACCGAGAGAATCTCGGCGTTGATGTACGCCTTGGGGTTCTTGATCGGCTTGTCGTCCTCGTCCTTCTCCTCCTGGAGATCGATGACGAGGATCTCGCTGCTGCACGCCGACCTGGGTCGCGGCGAGGCCGATGCCGTTGAAGTCGTACATCGTCTCGATCATGTCGGCGACGAGCGTGCGGGTGGAGTCGTCGACCGTCTCCACCGGCTCGGCGACGAGGCGCAGGCGGGGATCGGGGACTTCGAGAACGGTCATGACGGTCATAGTGCGTCCGCTAAGGTACGCGTGCCGGGTGCGTCAAGGACTTGGCTCAAGCCATTGGCCGCCTTGCCCTAAGTGCCTGCGCCAGCGTGCCCTCGTCGAGATAGTCGAGTTCGCCGCCGACCGGCAGGCCATGTGCGAGCTGCGTGACGCGGACGGGGAAGCGTTCGATGCGCTCCGCGATGTAGTGCGCGGTGGTCTGGCCCTCAAGCGTGGCGTTCATCGCGAGGACGACTTCGTCGATGCCGCCGGCTTCGATGCGGCGGACGAGGCTGTCGATGCTGAGATCCTCCGGACGGATGCCTTCGAGTGCGGACAGCCGCCCGCCTAGGACGTGGAAGCGGCCGGGGAACAGGCGGGACCTATCCAATGCCCAGAGATCGGCGACTTCCTCGACGACGCACAGCGAACGCTGGTCGCGGCGCGGGTCGGCGCAGATCGCGCAGGGGTTGGTGGTGTCGACGTTGCCGCAGGTCGAGCAATTCTCCAGCCGCTCGTCGACCGCGGTGAGGGCCTCACGCAAGGGACCCAGCGCCGCGTCGCGCTTCTTGAGCAGATGCAGCACGGCGCGACGTGCGGACCGGGGGCCTAGGCCAGGGAGCCGGGCCAGCGCCTGCGTCAGCGCCTCGATCTCGGGGGATGCCATAGGGAACAGATAGGGGGTTGCGCGGCTCCCCGCCAGCGTGTTCGAGAGAGCCATGCGGATCATCTTCATGGGAACGCCGGACTTCGCAGTGCCGGTGCTGGAGGCTCTCGTCGCGGCGGGGCATGACGTGGTGGCGGCGTATTGCCAGCCGGCGCGACCGGGCGGGCGGCGTGGGCGCGAACTGGTGCCTTCGCCGGTGCAGGTCCGGGCGGAAGCGCTGGGGATCGAAGTGCGGACGCCGGTGTCGTTCAAGGCATCTCTGCCGGACGGGCTTGAGGCGCGCGAGGCGTTTGCGGCCTTGAACGCGGATGTGGCGGTCGTTGCGGCCTATGGTCTTATTCTGCCGCGCGGTGCTGGAGGCGCCGCGGTTCGGGTGTCTCAACGTGCATGGGTCGCTGTTGCCGCGGTGGCGCGGGGCGGCGCCGGTGCAGCGGGCCATCCTTGCTGGCGATGCCGAGACGGGTGTCGGGATCATGCAGATGGAGGCGGGTCTGGATACCGGGCCGGTTCGGCTCGAGGGGCGGACGCCGATCGTCGGCAAGACCGCGGGGGATCTGACGTCCGAGCTGTCGGCGATGGGGGCGCGGTTGATGGTCGAGGTGCTGGGCGATCTCGACGCCTACCCTGCCCGGCCGCAGCCCGAGGAGGGCGTTACCTACGCCGCCAAGATCGAGAAGGCGGAGGCGCGGATCAATTTCGAGCGGTCGGCGGTCGAGGTCGAGCGGCTGGTGCGGGCGATGAACCCGGCGCCGGGGGCTTGGTTCGAGCATGCCGGTGAGCGGGTGAAGGTGCTGGCGGCGGACGTGTTGCCGTTCTCGTTTCTTGGGTGCGAGGGGCTGACGGTCAATGCCGAGCTGACGATCGGGTGCGGCGACGGGGCGATCCGGCCGACCTTGGTGCAGCGGGCGGGGCGTGGCGTGACGTCTGCTGAGGAAATGCTGCGCGGGTTTCCGATTCGGTCGGGGACGCAGCTTTGACGCGGTTCGCGTTGACGGTGGAGTTCGACGGGCGGCCGTTCATGGGCTGGCAGCGGCAGAAGCACGGACCGAGTGTGCAGGCGGCGCTGGAGGCCGCGGTGCTTAAGATGACCGGCGAGACCGCGTCGGTGCAAGCGGCGGGGCGGACCGATGCGGGGGTGCACGGGATGGCGATGCGCGCGCATGTCGACATCGCGAAGCCGCTCGCCGCGTTTCGGTTGATGGAAGGGCTGAATGCGCTGGTGAAGCCGGCACCGGTGTCTGTGCTGGCGTGCGAGGTGGTCGACGACGATTGGCATGCGCGGTTTTCGTGCGTCGGGCGGTCGTATGAGTATCGGATCGTCAACCGGCGCGCGCCGCTGACGTTCGAGGCGGGGCTGGCTTGGCAGGTGCCGCAGTTGCTGGACGAGGGGGCGATGGCGGAGGCTGCGGGGGCGCTGGTTGGGCGGCATGACTTCACGACGTTTCGGTCGGCGCATTGCCAGGCGGATAGTCCGGTGCGGACTTTGGACCGGCTGGAGGTGGTGCGGAAGGGGGAGCGGCTGTTCGTGTACGCGGCGGCGCGGTCGTTCCTGCATCACCAGGTGCGGTCGATGGTCGGGTGCCTCGCGTTGGTGGGTATGGGGCGTTGGGCGGTTGGCGATGTTGCGGCTGCGCTCGCGGCGAAGGATCGGGCGATGCTGGGGCTGAATGCGCCGCCTGACGGGTTGTTCTTCGTGAGGGCCGTCTACCCGTAGGAAGCTTGTTCCCCCGCGAAGGCGGGGGTCTAGACTGGGCCCCCGCCTTCGCGGGGGAACAATCTTCTTCGGTTAGCGGACGAACTTGGCAGCCAACTCGACATGCGTCGACCAGCGGAACTGGCCGACCGGCTGAACCCAGTCGATCCGCCAACCCGCGTCGCACAGCTCCTTGGCATCCCGCGCGAAGCTCGCCGGGTTGCACGAGACATAGGCGATCACCGGCGTCTTGCACTCCGCCAGCGCGGTCGCCTGTTCGCGCGCGCCCGAGCGGGGCGGATCGATCACCACCGCGTCGAAGCGGTCGAGTTCGGCGACTGTCAGCGGGCGGCGATAGAGATCGCGGTGCTCGGGGTAGACGGGCCGCTGGGTCCGGTGCGCGGCGGCCTTCAGCGAGCCGAGTGCGTCGCGTGCGCCTTCGGCCGCGTAGACCTTGGCGGGGATCGCCAGTGTGAAGGTGCCGAGGCCGGCGAACAGATCGGCGACCGTAGCGGGCTTGCCGATCGCTTCGAGCACGGCGGCGGTGAGTGCGGCCTCGCCATCGGGGGTGGCCTGGAGGAACGACGCCGGCGGGAGCGGCACGGGGACGCCGCCGAGCGTGATCGTGACCGCGTCAGGCTCCCAGCGCGTCTCGGGGCCGAGGCCGTCATCGAAGGCTACGCGGGCGATCTTGTGATCTTCGCAGAATTTGGTGAGCGCTTCGGCGGCGGGCAGGCCTTCGGGGGCGAACCCCGTGATCAGGATGTCCGCGCCCTGGTCGGCGAGCGTCAGGTGAATGTCCGCGCGGCGGCGGAAATTGAGGCGCTTGAGCAGCTGGCGGAGCGGCTGAACGAGCGCGAACAGGCGCGGATCGAGGATCCAGCATTCCTTGATGTCGACGATCGTGTGTGCCTTCTCCGCGGTGAAGCCGAGCGTGATCTTGCCGCCCTTGGCCTCGGCGTGGAGCGTCGCGCGGCGGCGGCTGCGCTCGGGGAGATGTGCGGGGTGCGGATCGGCGCGGACAGGTCCTGGCCGTCGAGCGCGGAGGCGATGCGATCGGTGACGAACGCGGCATAGGCCTGGTCGTCGAGATGCTGGAGCTGGCAGCCGCCGCAGGTCGGGAAATGCATGCAGGGGAGTCTGGTGGTGCGGGCCGGGGATCACGGTGCCGTCGGCAGAGAGCGTGTCGCCGGGGGCCGAGAAGGCGGCGTGGCGGCCGTCGGCGGTCATGCCGTCGCCGCGGGCTGCGACGCGGACGATCGTGTCGATATTCGATTCAGAGGTCGAGTCAGTGGTCATGGGGCCGCTCTGGCCGACCGGAGCGCTTCCGCCAAGTCGTCGGCGATGAATGCGGGCCTCAATCGTCGGGCAGCGTCACCGTGGAGCCACACTCCCGCGCAGGCTGCGTCGAGCGGATCGAGTTTTACCGCCAGCATCGCACCGATCGCGCCGGCGAGAACGTCGCCGGTGCCGGCGGTGGAGAGCCAGTCGCTGGCGTCCTGTGCGATGCGGACGCGGCCATCGGGCGAGGCGATGACGGTGTCGGCGCCCTTGAAAACGACGACGGCGTTCGCGCGGACGGCTGCGTCTCGGGCTCTCGCGATCTTGTCGGCATCGGATTTGCCGAAGAGCGCGTCGAACTCGCCGGCGTGGGGCGTGAGAATGACTGGGACCGTCAGCGCCTTGATCCGCTCGGGCGCGATGAGGCGGAGCGCCTCGCCATCGATGATCAGTGGGTGGTTTGAGATCAGTGCCGCTTCGAGGCGGGTTTTGGCGAGGTCGTCGCGGCCGAGACCGGGGCCGATCACGAGTGCGCCGATGCGGTCGTTGGCGAGCGCGTGGTCGGTGAACGGTGCGCGGACGAGCGCGTGGGGCGGGCCTTGGCTGTCGCCGAGCAGGGTTACGTAGCCTGCGCCGGCGCGCATCGCGGCGAGCGCTGCGAGGTCGGACGCGCCTGACATGGTGCCGGCGATGACTGCCACCATGCCGCGGGTATATTTGTGCGAGTCCGGGCCGGGAGCTGGGAGGACCGGGGGTTTGAGGACTTCGGCTTCGCTGGTCGTTGGGACGCCGATGTCGAGGAGGCAGATCTGGCCGCAGTAGCGCGCGGCAGGTTGGAGGAGGTGCGCGGGTTTTACGGCGCCGAGCGCGAGGGTGAGGTGGAAGACCGGGGGCGTGCTGAGGGCTTGGCCGGAGTCGGTAGCGAGGCCGCTGGGGAGGTCTACTGCGATGCTGAGTTGGGCGGCGTTGGCGAGTGCGTGAAGGCACTCGACCACAGACCGTTCCCCCGCAGACGCGGAGGCCCAGAGTAGGCCGTTGGGTGAGCGCTCGGAACTCAGCTGGGCCCCCGCGTCCGCGGGAGAACGGTTGGGGGTGGGTGTCGAACCGGAATCGAGCGGGCGGGTCAGACCGGTGCCGAACAGCGCGTCAACCAAGATCGGGGCGGGCATCGCCGCCGCCAGCGTTTCGACCGGGCCGGACCACCCTGCCCTTGCCGACTTTGCCGCATCCGTCTTCGGAGTCGACAGCGCCGCGACGCGGACCGCCACGCCCATTTCCACCAGCACCCGTGCCGCGATATAGCCGTCGCCGCCGTTGTTGCCGGGGCCACACAGGATCAGCACGTCGTTCGCGCCGGCCAACCGGCGGACCGCGTGCGCGATTGCAGTACCGGCACGCTCCATCAACGTTTCGACCGACACGCCTCCGGCGATTACCGCGTCTTCCGCCGCGCGCATTTCGGCGGCGGTCAGGATCGCCTGGCCCTCGATGTGAATCATGACGGCTTGGTCGCGCTCTTGACTGTGGCCGGGAGGCGATAGCGAGCGTCGCCGATCGTCACCTCGATACCGTTGCCCTCGACCAGGCCAACCTTCGCGACCTCTGCCCCGTCCGCCGCGACGACGCCGCGGCCGTCGTTGGTCACGAGCAGGCGGCGGAACGCGCCATCGGGGTGGCGGATCGTCAGGATCGGGCCAGTCTCGCCCTTGGCCTGTTCGATCGTGCAGACCGTTTCGAGCGCTGCGGCCCGCGGGCGCAGGGGATGCGGGGGTCGCCGGCGGACTTCTTGGCCTGCTTGGCGGTCTGCCCGGCCGCGACTTGCGTACTGGATGGCTTGCCTGGCCCGCATGCCGCGAGGGGGAACGACAAGAGGGCGAGGCACAGGAGGCGGTTCACTGTCTTACTGAAGCCGATATCTGAACCACCATCCGTCATCCCAGCGAAAGCCGGGATCTCCCCGTTCGGGTCGCTGCACGCGCCAAGCGGGATACCCCAGCTTTCGCTGGGGTGACGGGTGGAGCGCGTGTCTCGTTTACCTATCCGCGTGGTCTCAAATATCCGCGTAGACATGGGTTTCGGCTGCGGCTCCAGGATGCGTGACCGCGCCCTTGTACGCGGGGCCGACGGTCTTCGCATAGCGCCAGAGTGCGCCCGAGCCGTAATCGTTGGTGCGCGGCACCCACGCGGCACGCCGCGCCGCCATCACGTCCTCGGGCACGTCGAGATCGATCGTGCCGGCCTCGGCGTCGATGTGGATGATGTCGCCATTCTCGACCAATGCGATCGGACCGCCGTCCGCCGCTTCGGGACCGACATGGCCGATGCAGAAGCCGCGGGTGCCGCCGGAGAAGCGACCGTCGGTGATCAAAGCGACGCTCTCGCCCATACCCAGGCCGTAGAGCGCGGCGGTGGTCGACAGCATCTCGCGCATGCCGGGGCCGCCCTTGGGGCCTTCATAGCGGATGACGATGACCTCACCCTCGTTGATCTCGCGGTTCTCGACCGCGGCGAAGGTGTCCTCCTCGCAATCGAACACACGCGCCGGGCCGCTGAACTGAAGGCGGTGCAAGCCCGCGACCTTCACGATCGCGCCATCGGGGGCGAGGCTGCCGCGTAGGCCGACGACGCCGCCGGTCGGGGTGATCGGCGTCGTGATGTCGTAGATGACCTTCTGATCAGGATTCCACGTGACCTGGTCGATATTCTCGCCGAGCGTCTTGCCCGACACGGTCATGCAATTGCCGTCGAGGAACCCGCCGCTGAGCATCGTCTTCATCAGCATGTAGACGCCGCCGGCCTCGTACATGTCCTTCGCGACATACTTCCCGCCGGGCTTGAGGTCGGCGATGTACGGCGTGGTCTTGAAGGCCTCGGCGACGTCGAACAGGTCGAACTCGATGCCGACCTCATGCGCCATCGCGGGCAGATGCAGCGCGGCGTTGGTCGAGCCCCCGGTCGCGGCGACGACGCGCGCGGCGTTGATGAACGCCTCGCGCGTGCAGATGTCGCGCGGGCGGATGTTGCGCTCGATCAGCTCCATGATCTGGACGCCGGCGGCATGCGCGATCTGTTCGCGGCTGCTATACGGTGCGGGCGTCATGTTGCTGTTCGGCATCGACAATCCGATCGCCTCCGCGACGCAGGCCATCGTGTTCGCGGTGAACTGGCCACCGCACGCGCCGGCGCTGGGACAGGCGACCTTTTCGAGCGCGTGGACTTCGGACAGCGGGCAAGCTCCCGCCGCGTATTTGCCGACGATCTCGAACACGTCGACGACCGTCACGTCCTTGTCGTGGAAACGACCGGGCAGAATCGAGCCGCCATAGACGAAGATCGACGGCACGTTGAGCCGCAGCATCGCCATCATCATGCCGGGCAACGACTTGTCGCAGCCGGCAAAGCCGATCAGCGCGTCGTAGCAATGGCCGCGCACGCTGAGCTCGACCGAGTCGGCGATGACCTCGCGGCTGACCAGGCTGGTCTTCATGCCCTGATGGCCCATCGCGATGCCGTCGGTGACGGTGATCGTGTTGAACCGGCGCGGCATGCCGCCGCCCTGGATCACGCCGAGGCGCGCGACATCGGCCTGCGCGTCGAGCGTGATGTTGCAGGGCGCGCTGTCGTTGCCGGCGCTGGCGACGGCGACGAACGGCTTGGCGATATCCTCTTCGGGAATCCCCATCGCGTAATAATAACTGCGATGCGGGGCGCGCTCGGGGCCGACCGAGACATGGCGGCTCGGCAGGCGTGATTTGTCGAAACGGTTGCTCATGGCGACCGCCTATGTCGCGGGAGGGGGCATTTGCGCAAGAGAGTTGCGTTGAATTTTAAGTGGAAGACTTGATCCCCGCTTCGTCATCCTCGCGAAGGCGGGGATCCAGATCCCCAAGGGTTCGCGATCCCGTCGTCGAGGCCAGCCAGTATGGGTTCCCGCCTTCGCGGGAATGACGGAAGAGATAGCCGGCAGCTGCCGCCATCATCCCGAGGAAATTAAAGGCCCTCTAGCGCCTTCGCCACGCCGTCCATCGTGAAGGGCTTCTGCAACCGCGGACGATCGCGGAATTCGGGCGCCACGCCGTCATCGCCGCCGCCGGTGGCGAAGACGAAGGGGACGCCTTTTGCCGCCAAGGCTTCGGCGACCGCGGTGCTCTTTTCACCGCCGCGCAGGTTTACGTCGAGGATCGCGCCGTCGACGCCGCCCTCCTCGATCCGCTTCAGGGCGTCGGCTACGGTATCGACCGAGCCTGCGACTCCCTTGTCCAGAACTTCGAGAAAATCCTCGAGCATCATGGCGATCAACGGTTCATCCTCGACGATAAGGATCTGCTGGGGAGCGGTCATGCCATGCGCATAGTCGGGATTGTTACGACTTGCCAACATCTTGTTCGAATCACCGCGCTGCCAGCACGTCTCGTGCCGCCTCGGCCAGTTCCTGGACCGAGAAGGGCTTGGGCAGGAACGCGACGTTGTCGAGGTCGATCGACTTGCGCAACTGCTCCTCCGCATAGCCCGACATGAACAGGATCGGGAGGTCGGGGAATTTTTCGCGTGCATGGCGCACCATCGTCGGGCCGTCCATCTGGGGCATCACGACGTCGCTGATCAGCAGGTCGGGGCGGCCGTGTTTCTCCAGCACTTCCAGCGCGACTTCGCCGTTTTCCGCGGTCAGCACGGTATAGCCCTGTCGCGTCAGCGCACGCTCGGCGACCGCGCGGACCATATCCTCGTCCTCGACCAGCAGGATCGTGCCGGTACCCCAGAGATCGACCGGCTTCGGCGTGGGTTTCACCACCGCGGGGCG
The DNA here is from genome assembly GCF_036856015.1 of Sphingomonas sp. LR55. Lineage (NCBI taxonomy): Bacteria > Pseudomonadati > Pseudomonadota > Alphaproteobacteria > Sphingomonadales > Sphingomonadaceae > Sphingomonas > Sphingomonas sp. LR55. The sequence continues at coordinate 163,692 of NZ_JASPFO010000001.1, read as the reverse complement.
GGTCGTGGCGGGCGCCGAGTGGACCGGCAGGTACATCGAGAAGGTCGCGCCCTGCCCCGGCTTGCTGTCGGCGAAGATGTAGCCGCCGGACTGCTTGACGATGCCGTAGACGGTGGAGAGGCCGAGCCCGGTGCCCTTGCCGAATTCCTTAGTCGTGAAGAACGGCTCGAAGATCTTGGGCAGCACGTCGGGCGGTATGCCGGTGCCGGTGTCCTGGACGATCAGCGCGGTGTAGTCGGCGACGGGCAGGATGTCGGACGCCATCTCGCGCACCTCCGATGCCGGCACCGCACGTGTGGTGATCGTCAGCACGCCGCCGCCGCGCGCGTTGGCGGAAACGATCGCATCGCGCGCGTTGACCGCGAGGTTGACGACCACTTGCTCCAGCTGCCCTGGATCGGCGCGGACCGGGCCGAGGTTGCGGCCGTGCGTCATGTCGAGGCGGACGTTCTCGCCCATCAGGCGCTTGAGCAGGTTCGACACCTCGGAGACGACGTCGGGTAGCTGGAGGATCTGCGGGCGAAGCGTCTGCTGGCGCGAGAAGGCGAGCAGCTGGCGTGTGAGGCTGGCGGCGCGGTTCGAGTTGGTGCGGACCTGCTGGATGTCGTCGTAATCGCTGTCGCCGGGCGAATGGCGCATCAGCATCAGGTCGCAGTGGCCGATGATCGCGGTCAGGATGTTGTTGAAATCATGCGCGACGCCGCCCGCGAGCTGACCGACCGCCTGCATCTTGGTGGCTTGGGCGACCTCGCGCTTGAGGCGGCTCTCCTCGCTATTGTCCTTGAGGCTGAGCAGGACGGCGGCGTCGCCTAGGCCACGTGCGCCGGCGATGGTGAGCGCGACCGGCTCGTCGGGGTGATCCTTGAGGCGGACGGCCATGTCGGCGGAGTGCGTCGCGCCATTCGCGAACTTGCGGATCGCGTCGGCGACCGCGGCTTTGTCCTCGCGAACGACAAGGTCGCCCGGATAGAGCGGCGGCGCGACCGCGTTGACGCCGGCCGCGCGCAGGAACGAGTCGTTCATCTGCAGGAAGCGGCCGTCGCGGTCGACCAGTGCCATCCCGAACGGCATCATGCTGACCAGGCTGCGGACGTGCGCGGAGGCACTGGCGCCGAGTGCGGGCGCGTCCTCCTCGTCGTCGAGCAGCGCGACCAATACGGGCGCGTCGTCGCCTTCGAGGAACGGGATCTGGAGGACGCGGAGTGGCGTCCCTTCAAGGCCTTCGCGTTCGAACCGGACGAGGCCGCGGCTGTCGGTAATGAGGAAGCGTGCGAAGTCGCGACCTTCGATCGTATCGTATTCGTCGCCGCACGCCCTCGCGCGCAGTACGCGGTTGGCGGTGCGGACGCGGCCGTCGGGGGAGAGCAACGCCGCCATGATGCCGCTGCCGCCTAGCCGGTCTCCGGTCGGGCCGGTCAGCAGCGCGGCGAGCGTCTCGGCAAGGTCGTGTTCTTGTGCGGTGACGAAGCGCCAGACGAGCATGTCGGCATCGTCGCCGGCGCGCGCGATCTGTGCGGAGAGGCAGACGCCGCGGGCATTGAGCCGCTCGACCTGCGCGGTGCCGTCGCGCCAGGCCGCGCGGCCGGCGTCGGCGAGTGCCGCGTTGCCGGCTTCGTCGAGCGGCAAGCCGGGAGGCGTCGGGAAGCCTTCGAACAGCGCTTCGTAGGCGTCGTTGGCGCAGACGAGCCGCCCTGCGCGGTCGGTAATCGCGAGGGCGTCGGTCCCGGCTTCGGCGACGGTGCGGGTGAGGTCCCAGTCGACCGGGCGCGGCGCGTCCCTGGCGACGGGGTTGAGCAGGCGCCACGCGATCAGCGCGCCGACGACGATGATGGCGGCGGCGAAGAAACCGGCGGCGGCGATCCAGCTGCCGACGAGCAGCAGCACGATCGCGGCGGCGGCGACGCCCGAGGCTATGGCGACGAATGCTGCGTTGCGGGCGGGGGTGGGTAAAGCGAGCGATGCCATCGGCGACGTCATCCGCTCAAGCGGGGTTGGGCGTCAAGCGGGATGCGGGATTGTTGGGGGCGCTACTTTCGTCGCGGAAGCCGGTTCCACAGAACCACACCACCCCGGCGGAGGCCGGGGCCCAATTGGAAAGGTGGTAGTAACGAGGCGCCGTCCATCGTCAGAACCGTCCCCCAATTCGGCCCCGGCCTTCGCCGGGGTGGTGCCACAATTTGCGTCGATGCCTACGTAGTTGTGAACCGGCCTCGCCCGACCTTCTGCTCCCCCGCGGAGGCGGGGGTCCAGGGTTACGAAGGACATCCCTTTTGGCTCCTACCCCCGCCTCCGCAGGGAAACCAGAAGTATGCGATCCGACCGTTACCAGATCCGGACGCGCTGCTCCGGCGTCAGGTACAGCTTCTGCCCGGGCGTCGGCTTGTACGCCGCGTACCAGGGGTCGAGGTTGCGCACGACCCAGGCGCGCTGCTGCGACGGCGAGTGAGGATCGGTCAGCAGGCGGTTGCGAAGGTTGGCTTCGCGGTAGTTGCGGCGCCAGACCTGCGCCCAGCCGAGATAGAAGCGCTGGTCGCCAGTGAACCCGTCGAGCACGGGCGCGGTCTTGCCTCCCAATGCCGTGTGGTACGCGTCGTACGCCACCGTGAGGCCGGCGAGATCGGCGATGTTCTCGCCCATCGTGAGCTGGCCCTTCACGTGAATCCCGGGGAGCGGTTCGTAGGCGTCATACTGCGCGCCGAGCTTGCCGGTGAGCGCCTTGAAGCCGGCGATATCCTTGGGCGTCCACCAATCGGTGAGCTGGCCCTTGGCATCGTACTTCGAACCCTGGTCGTCGAAATGATGGCTCAGCTCGTGGCCGATCACTGCCCCGATGCCGCCGTAATTGACCGCGTCGTCGGCCTTCGGGTCGAAGAACGGCGGCTGCAGGATTGCGGCGGGGAAGACGATCTCGACCATGCCGAAATTGGCATAGGCGTTCACCGTCATCGGCGTCATGCCCCATTCCCAGCGCTGCAACGGCTTGCCGAGCTTGGAGATATTGTCCTGATGCTGCCATTCGTTCGCGCGCCATTCGTTGCCGAACGCATCGCCGGACGTGATCGTCAGGCCGGAGAAATCCTTCCACTGGCTCGGATAGCCGATCTTCGGCGTGAAGGCGGCTAGCTTGGCGTGCGCCTTGACCTTGGTCTCGGGCGCCATCCATTCGAGCTTGTCGATCCGGCGGCCCATCGCGGCGAGCACGTTCTTGACGAGCTTGTCGGCTGCGGCCTTCGTCTCGGGCGGGAAATACTGCGCGACGTAGAGCTTGCTGACCTCGTCATCGAGCGCGCCGGAGGTGAACTGGACGCCGCGCTTCCAGCGGGCTTCCTGCTCGGGCGTGCCGCCGAGGACGGTGCCATAGAACGCGAACTGTTCGGCGTCGAAGGCCTTGGGCAGGACGTCCGCGTACCCGTCGAGCGAGCGCAGGATCAGCTGGTCCTTGAGCACGCCGATCGGCGCGGTCGAGACGAGCTTGGCGATGCCGGTGATCGCCGAGGGCTGTGCGACGATGACGGTCGGGACGGGCGTGCCGATCCCCTTGAAATAGGCGGCGAAGTCGAAGCCGAGGGCGCGCTTGGCGAGGTCGGCGACGGTCATCTTGTTGTAGGTCTTGGTGGCGTCGCGGCTGTCGACGCGGGTCCAGCTGACCTTGGCGATCTCGGTCTCGAACGCGAGCAAGGCGGTGGCGCGCGCCTCGGCATTGGGTTCGCCGACGAGCGTCAGCATCTTGACGATGTGCGCGCGGTAGGCGTTGCGTGCCTCGACCAGTTTCGCGTCGGCGCTGAGGTAATAATCGCGGTCGGGCAGGCCGAGACCGGACTGGCCGAGCGAGAGCGCGTATTGCTCGGGGAGCTTGTCGTCCTGGCCGACGCCGCCGCCGAACGGGCCGCCGATGCCGGCGCGGTCTGCTTCGGCGAGGAGGGCCGGATAGCCTGCGCGGTCGTTCAGCGCGGCGATCTTGGACAGCCACGGCTTGATCGGGGCCAGGCCCTTGCCTTCGATCGTGCCGGTGTCGAGGAACGTCGCGTAGGCGCGGCCGATCTTCGAGTTCGGGTCCTTCGCGGCGGTGTCGAGGATGCCGCGGGTGCGCGTCTCGGACAGGTCGGACAGGAGGTTGAACGAGCCGTAGTTGGACTTGTCGGCGGGGATCGGGGTGTTCTTGGACCAGTTGCCGTTGGCGAAGGTGTAGAAGTCGTCGCCGGGCTGGACGGTCTTGTCCATGCCCTTCTCGTCGAAGCCGAACGTTCCGTATTGCGCGCCGGTGGACGCGGCTGTTGGCGCGGTCGGCTCAGCCGTTTGCGAGATGGCGGCGGTGACGCCGGTGATGGCGGTTGCGGCGAGTAGGCCGGCGACAATGAAGGACTTCATGGGGTTCTCCTAGAATTTCGGTGGCGCACCCCCTCCAATACCACCTCCCCGGCGAAGGCCGGGGTCCAGTTGGAAAGGTCTCGGGAATGGGGGACAGTCCGCCGTTACGTCTGTCCCCCAACTCGGCCCCGGCCTTCGCCGGGGTGGTGCAAGGTCGGGGTATGCGGCGTGTAGTTACCAGATGCGGACGCGGTTGGCGGGGGCGAGGTAGCTCTTCTCGCCCGGCTTGGCGCCGAACGCGGCGTACCAGGGGTCGAGGTTGCGGACCGTCAGGACGCGCTGGTGGCCCGGCGAATGCGGATCCGACAGCAATGTCTGCTGGAGCGCTGCATCGCGGAACTTGGTGCGCCATACGCCGGCCCAGCCGTAATAGAAGCGCTGATCGCCGGTCGTGCCTTCGATGATCGGGGCGGGCTTGCCGCCGAGCGACTTGTGATACGCGTCGTACGCCACCGTGAGGCCAGCGAGATCGGCGATGTTCTCGCCGAGCGTCAGGCCGCCCTGGATGTGCTGGCCGGGCAAGGGCTCGTACGCGTCATACTGCTTCACCAGCGCGTCGGTGAACACCTTGAAGCGCGCGACGTCCTGCGGCGTCCACCAATCGGTGAGCTTGCCGTTGAGGTCGTATTTGCGGCCCTGGTCGTCGAAATGATGGCTGATCTCGTGACCGATCACCGCGCCGATGCCGCCGTAATTGACCGCCGGGTCCGCCTTCGGATCGAAGAACGGGGGTTGCAGGATCGCGGCCGGGAAGACGACCTCGTTCATCGTCGGGTTGGCATAGGCGTTGATCGTCATCGGCGTCATGAACCACTCGCCGCGATCGATCGGCTGGCCCAGCTTCTTCAGGTCGCGGTCGTACTCGAACGCGTTGGCGCGCGCGACGTTACCGACGAGGTCGCCGCGCTGGATCTGGAGCGCAGAATAATCGCGCCACTTATCGGGATAGCCGATCTTCGGGGTGAAGGCGGCGAGCTTCGCAAGCGCCTTGGTCTTGGTCTCGGGCGCCATCCATTCGAGGTTCCGGAGACGCTCGCCCATCGCGGCGATGACGTTCTTGACGAGGTCGTCGGCGGCGGCCTTCGACGCGGGCGGGAAATACTTGGCCACGTACTGCTGGCCGATCGCCTCGCCCATTGCGCCCGACACGGTCGAGACTCCGCGCTTCCAGCGGACCTGCTGCTCGGGCGTGCCCGACAGCGTGGTGCCGTAGAACGCGAAGTTGGTCTTGTCGAAGTCGCTCGACAGATACGGCGCGTAGGCGCGCAGCACCTTGAGCATCGCATAGTCCTGCAGGACATTGATCGGCGTGTCGGCGAAGACCTTGGCCTCGCCGGTCACCGCGCTCGGCTGTGCGACGAGGTAGAACGGACGGCCGGTGACGCCCATCGCGGTCATATACTGCGCCCACGGGAAGCCAGGCGCCTTCGCGGCGAAGTCGGCGGCGGTCCATTTGTTGTAGGTCTTGTCGGCGTCGCGGCTCTCGATCCGCGTCCAGTGCGCGGTCGCGAGGCCCTTCTCCATATTGAAGACGGCGGCGGCGCGGGTGGCGGCGTTGGGCTCGCCGGCGAGCGTCAACATCCGCGTGAGATACGCTTCGTACGCGGTGCGGATGGTGGCGAGCTTGGCGTCGTCCTTGAGGTAATAATCACGGTCGGGGAGGCCGATACCGCTCTGGCCGAGCTGGACGACATAGGTGGTCGGGTCCTTGTCGTCCTGCGATACGCCGACGCCGACGAGGCCGCCGACACCTTGCCGCTGGAGCTTGGCAATCTCGGTGACGAGTGCGGTCTTGTCCTGGGTCGCCTTCAGCGCGGCGAGCATCGGCTTGACCGGCGTGGCGCCCTTCGCGTTCACCGCCGCCTCGTCCATGAAGCTCGTGTAGAAATCACCGACCTTGTCGCCGGGCGTCTTGGCGGAGACGTCGAGGATCGTGCGGGTGCGTTCGAGCGACAGGTCCTGAAGGACGTGGAACATGCCGTAGGACGAGCGATCGGCAGGGATCGGCGTGGTCTTCACCCAGCCACCGTTCGCGTAATCGAAGAAGTCGGTGCCCGGCGTCACGCTGGTATCGCGGCCGGCCATGTCGAAGCCGAAATCGCCGATCTGCGGCTTGTTCGCGTCCCTGGCCGCGACCGGGCCTTTCGCGGCCTTCGCCAGCACAGGCGATGGGCGGTTGGTGCTGGGTTTCGTCTGGGCGAAAGCCGACGCCGCGGACGCGAGCAGGATCACGGTAACAATCGACTTGCGCATCAAGAACCTCGGAGAAAGATCGTCAGGATGCGGTGTGTTCTACGCCGATAGGACGGTCCGTCAATTCGGGTAGGTCAATATTAGTGACGATTGTTACGATCCGCGATTGTCATGGCGATTGCGCCACTTGCGCGCGATCCACAATCGCCAGCCGAGCGCACTGAGTGCATAGCCGCCGACCGAACAGACAACGGTAATGACCAGCAGGCCGAGCGCCGTGGCGGGTCCCGCCTGCATCAGCCAGGGGATCCATTCAGTGCGTGCCGCGGCGTCCGCGACAGGCTGGCCGGGGACGTGCGCGTCGAGCCGGAGCAGCGACGAGCCGATCCAATAGGCCGCGATCCAGAGCGGCGGCGTGGTCAGCGGGTTGGTGATGAACGTGGTCAGCGCCGCGGTCGGCACGTTGGCGCGGAACGGCAATGCGAAGATCGCCGCGACGGGCGTCTGCGCGACCGGGATCAGGATGCCCGCGACCATCCCGAGCGCGACGCCCCGCGGGACCGAGCGGCGGGTGAAGCGCCACAGTTCCGGCGCAAGGACGCGGTGCGCGACGGGGCGTAGCAGACGGTTCCGCTCCATCGATTCGCGGGTCGGCAGGTTGCGATGCGACCACGCCGCGAGGCGCCCGAAGATACTGCCCGGCGCCTTGGACACAGGTTATCCGCGATCCCGCATGATCCGACCCTGCTCGCGCTTCCAGTCCTGTTCCTTCACCGAATCGCGCTTGTCGTGGTTCTGCTTGCCCTTGGCGAGCGCCAGTTCGATCTTCGCGCGGCCCTTCGAATTGAAATAGATCATCAGCGGCACGAGCGTCATGCCCTGGCGCGCGACCGCACCGAACATCTTGTTGATCTCGCGCTCGTGGAGCAGCAGCTTGCGCGGGCGCTTGGGCTCGTGGTTGAAGCGGTTGCCGTGGCTGAATTCGGGGATGTTCGAATTGACCAGGACGACGTTCTTGCCCTTCACCTCGGCATAGGCCTCGGCGATCGATCCCTCGCCGCCGCGCAGCGCCTTCACCTCGGTGCCGGTGAGCGCGATGCCCGCCTCGAACACCTGCTCGATGTAATAGTCGTACCGCGCGCGCCGGTTCTCGGCGACGATCTTGGTCTTCTCGAAGGTCGGGGGTTTGGGACGTGCCATGGGACGCGCGATGTAGGAGGTCGGAGGGCTTAGGGGAAGCGGGGGCGGTGTTTGCGCTTCCGTTTATTCCCTCACGCGCCGTCATCCTGACGAAAGTCAGAACCCAGGATTGCGGAGCGATGCCCTGCTTGGCTCTGGGTCCTGACGTTCGTCAGGATGACGGAGTGGGTTTCAGGCGAGACGCGCGTGCGCCACGGCCGCATCAACCGCCGCGCGCGAGGCCTCACCGGCGGGGGTCATCGGCAGTCGGAGCGTTTCGGGGAAGCCTTCCCGCACCTTGGTCATCGCGTATTTCACCGGCCCCGGCGACGCGTCGGTGAACAGCGCTTCGTGGAGCGGATAGAGCTGGTCCTGATACGCCAGCGCCTTGACGAAATCGCCGGCCTGGCATGCTGCCTGGAACTCCGCGCAGAGCTTCGGCGCGACGTTGGCCGTCACCGAGATGCAGCCGGTGCCGCCCATGACGTTGAATGCCAGCGCGAGGTCGTCGTTACCCGACAGCTGGCAGAAGTCCGGCCCGCACGACGCGCGATGCTGGGAAACGCGGGCGAGGACGCCGCTCGCATCCTTCACGCCGACGAAGACGTCCGGGAACGCCTTCACGATCCGTGCGAGCGTCGCGGGCTGGATATCCGTCACCGTCCGCGCGGGGACGTTGTAGAGGATGATCGGCAGCGGGGTCGACGCGGCGAGCGCTTCGAAATGGCGGAAGATACCCTCCTGCCCCGGCCGGTTGTAATAGGGCGGCACCATCAGCGCGGCGTCGGCGCCGGCGTCTTTCGCGGCACGCAGATTGGCGGAGGCGACGCGCGTATCGTTCGAGCCTGCGCCGGCGATGACGGGCACGCGGCCCTTCGCCTGATCGACGCAGACGCGGACCACGTGAAAATGCTCGTCATACGACAAGGTCGCCGCTTCGCCGGTTGTGCCGCACGCGACGAGCCCCGACGAGCCCTCGGCGATCTGCCACTCGATGAAATCGCGATACGCGGGTTCGTCGAAGCTGCCATCGGCGGCGAACGGCGTGACGAGCGCGGGAATCGATCCTGAAAACATGCGGTAGCCTGCGTCCATACTAGAAGAGAAGTCTGGCCTGTTGCGCCAAATACCGGGCGAAATCCGGATTTCGTTCAGGACAGATACGGGTTGGAGGCGTATGCTGTCCACATGGTAGCATCGATGTTGAAAACGAGCCTTCTTCTTGCAGTCGTCGCACAGACCGCTGTTTCCTCAGGCGCGGGTCAACAGACGCTCGATCGATACAGCACGCAGTTGGCCAATATGGGGCCTAATGCGCAGCCGATGGCAACCGACGGCGCGATCGCCTCGACGATCGCCCAGTGGCGTGCGTTGCAGCAGACCGATGCGCTGCCGTTCGACAGCTATGCGGGCTTCCTGATGGCGCATCCGGGCTGGCCTAACGAGACGGCGAACCGGCGTGCGGCCGAGCGCAAGGCGGCGACCGGTTTGCCCAATAGCGTGATCGCCTTCTTCCGCCGGTATCCCCCGCAGTCCGCATCCGGCGGCGTCGCCTACGCACGAGCTTTGCAGGCGACCGGCGCGCGGGATCAGGCCTACGCAGCGGTGCGGACGGCGTGGCGCAGCGCCGGGCTTACGCCAACCGACGAGGCCATGGTGGTGTCGGGCTTCCCCGGCGCACTGACGCCGGACGACCAGGACGCGCGGATGGACGCGCTGTTGTGGGCCGGCCAAACCGGCGCGGCACAGCGGCAGTTAGTGTGGACGAGTGCGGCACGACGGCCGATCTTCGAGGCGCGACTGGCGTTCCGGACGAATGCACCGAACGCGTCGGATATCTCGGCCTCGACACAGACGCTGTATGCGAACGACGCTGGCTATGTCGCGGATCGGGCGCAGTGGTTGCGCAATTCGGGCGCGAGCCCGTCGGCGCGCGTGGCTGGCGCGGCCCCGGTCGCTGACGACGCGGCCCGGCAATGCGGCGGAATGGTACGAGGTACTCGTCACCAATGCGAACGGCGCAGCGAACGACGGGCAGTATCAGGTCGCCTACGACATCGCGCGGCAGATCGACGATGCGTATCCGTTCGGCACCGACGTCTCGACGAAATCCTATGCCGAGCGCGACGAATACACCAATCTCGCCTGGCTCGGTGGACGCGTCGCGATGAAGCAGCTCGGTCGGCCGGCGGATGCGATGACGCTGTTCGACCGGTACGCGCGCGGCTCGCGCTCGCCGCAGGTGCGGTCGAAGGGCTATTATTGGGCGGGGCGTGCGGCGGAAGCGGCTGGGTTGGCGCCTCAGGCGGCGGCATTCTACGGCCAGGCGTCAGGGTCCCGCGATCAATATTACGGGCAGCTCGCCAACGAGCGCACCGGCCGCGCGCTGGTCGCGCCGCCTTCGGTCGCGTCAGTCGCGGTCGATCCAGCGGCACGCGCCGCGTTCGACAAGCGCGAGACGGTGCGCGCGGTCAAGTTCCTTGGCCAGATCAACGACTGGCAGGACCAGACCGCGTTCGTCCGCCAGATCGCGGCGGATGCGACGACCGATACCGATCATCTGCTCGCCGCCGAACTGTCGAAGAGCATCAACCGGCCTGACTTGGGCGTGATGGTCGGGCGGAGTGCGCTGGCGAACGGGCTCAGCGATTATTCTGCGGTCGGCTTCCCGATGGTATCGGTGCCGTCGGGGTATGAGGATAACTGGACGATCATCCACGCGATCTCGCGGCAGGAGAGCCAGTTCGATCGCGCTGCCGTATCGCATGCAGGGGCTCGCGGGCTGATGCAGCTGATGCCAGCGACCGCGCGCGAGCAGTCGGGCAAGATTGGTCTCGCCTACAACCAGGCGGCGCTGACGACCGATCCGAACATGTCGATCATGCTAGGCTCGAGCTATTTCCAGCGGGTCTACGCCAATTACGGCAGTTATCCGCTGGCGGTTGCGGCGTATAATGCGGGCGGCGGCAACGTGAACAAATGGCTCCGCGCGAACGGCGACCCGCGGACCGGGGCGGTCGACATGGTCGATTGGGTCGAGGCGATCCCGTACCAGGAGACGCGCAACTATGTGCAGCGCGTGTTGGAGAATGCGGTGGTGTACGACCTGATGAACCCCGCGCGGGCGAAGAGCCGGGGGGCGGCAAGGTTATCGTGGTATCTGGGGAAGAACCGGCCCGGTTGATCACTTAGATCCCTTAAGAGTGTTCCCCGCCCCAAACACCCGTCACCCCAGCGAAAGCTGGGGTATCCCGGTTGTCGGTCGGACTTGAGCCGCGGAAGACCCCAGCTTTCGCTGGGGTGACGGGCGGGGCTGCTGAGATGACGGGCGTTGCTGCCGAGATGACGGGTGTTGCGGTCAAGAAGACGGTTGTTCCGGCTAGGGTGACCGATCTCGAGGCGGTATAGCCTCGCGCATGGACCGCCCGAACTACATCACCCCTGCCGGCTACACCGTACTCCGCACCGAATACGAGCAACTCCTGTCGACCGAGCGCCCCGCCTTGGTCGAAGTCATCTCCTGGGCCGCCGGCAACGGCGACCGCTCGGAAAACGGCGACTATATCTACGGACGCAAGCGCCTGCGCGAAATCGATCGCCGGCTTGGCTGGCTGTCGAAGCGGATGAAGGCGGCCAAGGTCGTCGACCCCGCCGCGCAAGGTGATCGCTCCCGCGTATGGTTCGGCGCGTGCGTGACGGTCGCGGACGAAGATGACGTCGAGCGTGTGCTGACGCTGGTCGGCGACGACGAGACCGATGCGAGCAATGGACGGATCGGCTGGAACTCACCGTTCGCGCGCGCCTTGCGCGGCGCGGCGATCGGCGATGTGCGGCGGGTCGACCTGCCGGCCGGCGAACGCGAATACGAAGTGATGGCGATCGGGTATCCCTGACGGTGCGATCCTCCCCCGCCAGGGGGAGGTGGCTGGCACTTGCCAGACGGGGGGAGGTAAGGGCAACCGCTGTTCCCTGTCCTCCCCCTCCGTCACCTGCGGTGCCACCTCCCTTTGGCGGGGGAGGATCGTGAGTTCCCCCGCGAACGATCCGTTTCGATTTACGCGAATTGACCCAAACCTCGCCCCGTGTGACGTTTCGCCCACGCAACGACACTCGAGGACTTCCCCATGCCGATACCCGCCACTTGGTCCGCCCGCCTGCTGAGCGTCATGCGCATCGTCGTCGCGCTGGTCTTCTTCAGCCACGGCATCTCGAAGTTCTTCGGCCTGCCCCCTTTCCGATGCCGATGAACCCGTTGCTGACGGTGGCCGGCGTACTCGAAGTCGTCGGCGGCGGGCTGCTCATCATTGGCCTGTTCACGCGGCCAGTAGCGTTCGTGCTGTCGGGCATGTCCGCGGTCGCCTATTTCCTAGCGCATTTCCCCCAAGGTCCCTTCCCGATCGCCAATGGCGGCGAGCCCGCGGTGCTCTACTGCTTCGTCTTCCTGTACCTTGCCGCGGCCGGTGGCGGCGCGTGGAGCGTGGACGCGGGGCGCGCGCGGCTAATCCTGCGCGCATGATCGATACCACAACGCGCAACGTCGCCCTCCTGATCGACGCGGACAATGCGTCCGCGGCGACCCTCGACCCGGTGCTGACCGTCCTTGCCGAGCTCGGCACGGTCAACGTCCGGCGGGTCTATGGCAACTGGTCGAAGCCCGCGCTGAAGGCGTGGAGCGACATGTCGATCAAGCACGGCATCGAGCCGCAGCAGCAGTTCGACCTGACCAAGGGCAAGAACGCGACCGACATGAAGATGACGATCGACGCGATGGACCTGCTGTTCCGCGGGCGCATCGACGGCTTCGGCATCATGTCGTCGGACAGCGATTTCATGCCGCTCGCGACGCGCATCCGACAGGATGGCATCCCGGTGTATGGCTTCGGGACGAGCCGTACGCCCGAGGGTTTCCGCCAGGCGTGCACGCGGTTCATCGACGTCGGCGCGCTGAACGAGACGTCGCAGGCGATGCCCGCGCCGACCCCGGCCCCCGTCGCTGGCGAGAAGGCTGCGGCGCCGGCACCGGTCGCTCGGCCGAAGACCGCGCAGCCGATCGACGAGCAGGTGATCAAGCTGCTGATCGACGCGTACAATGCGGTGAAGCGCGACGAGAAGGGCTATGCCAGCGTCGCCGAACTCGGCCAGCTGGCGGGCAACCGGTCGAGCTTCGACGCGCGCAACTACGGGTTCAACCGCTTGTCGGATTTGATCGAGACGATCCCGAACTTCCAACATGAGCGCCGCGAAGGTGGCCGGTCGTTCGTGAAGCGGTTGCGGTAACTCCCGTCATCCTGACGAAAGTCAGGATCCAGAGTCACGAGGGGCCGCGCGCGGATATCCTGGATCCTGACTTTCGTCAGGATGACGGGAACCGGACTCACCCCGTAGGCTGCAACCGTCCGCCCGGCTCGCTCATCCCGTGCGCCTGTTCCTCGCTATCATCCGGCACCACCAGCGCGCCCTTCCGCCAGTTCCCGTAGCGATAATAGCCGATCGCGATCGCCAACGTCGCGAGCGACCCCAGCGGAAAGCTCCACCACAGCGCATCCGCCCCAAGCCACGGCTTCGCCAGCAACGCGAAGCCGATCCGCACTGGATACAGCGCGACGATCAGCGCGATCAGCGGCGCGATCACTGCGCCGTTCGCGCGGACGGTCGAGAACAGCACCATGGTCGCGCCGAACAGGATGAAGTTCCAGCTCGCGATCAGTTGGATATGCCGCGCGATCGGCAGCGCCGGGCTGTCGCTCCCGATGAACAACGTCATCACCGGGCGGTCGAACAGGATCACCACGGCGACCATCGCCCCGGTCAGCGCGACGTTGAACAACAGGCCGTATTTGGTGATCTCGCCGACCCGGTCCCAGCGGCCCGCGCCGATATTCTGCGCCGCCATCGAACTGACCGCCGCGCCGATCGCCAGCGCGGGCATCTGGATATACGTCCAGAGCTGCTGCGATACGGCGTAGGCGGCCGCGGTATCGACGCCGAGCCGGTTGACCAGCCCGACCATCGCAAGACCGGCGGTCGACATGACGAGCATCTGCGCACCCATCGGCAGGCCTTTGCGCACGATCGTGCCGGTCAGCGCGCGGTCGGGGATCAGGTAGCGAAGTTCGTTGCCGCGCAGCCGCAGTGGCAGGTCGCGTTTGTAGATGTAGACGACCAGCCCGAGCAGCGAGACGTGGCTAGCGACCAGCGTCGCCATCGCGGAGCCGGCAATCCCCATCTGCGGGAACGGTCCGATGCCGGCGATCAGCAGCGGGTTGAGCCCGCTGTCGAGGATCGCGCTGAGCAGCATGAACCAGAGCGGCGTCATCGAATCGCCGGTGCCGCGCAGGCCCATCATCAGCAACACCATCATCATCGACGCGGGCAACCCGAGGAAGATTACGCGGAGGTACGCAAGTGCGAGCGGCATCGCGTCGCCGGGCGTGGCGAGCAGGTGCAGGATCTCGGGCGCGAACACCCAGCCGAGCGCGGCGATCACGATTGCGCCGCCGAGGACCAGGCCGACCGCGGAGCCGAACGCCCGGCGTGCGCCTTCCAGATCGTGACGGCCGAAGCTCTGGCCGACCAGGATCGTCGCCGCCATGCCGAACCCCAACACCGCGCCGAAGGTGAGGAACATGATGATGTTGGCGTTCGAGGTCGCGGCGAGTGCGCCCTCGCCGAGGTAACGTCCAACCCAAATCGCGTTGATCGAGCCGTTGAGCGATTGCAGGATGTTCGAGCCGAGCGTCGGGAGCGCGAACGCGAGCAGCGTGCGGCCGATGTGGCCGGTGGTGAGGTCGCGCTGGCTGGGTTTGCTGCGGGGGGGCGGGCTTTGCGCTGGATGGGTCCTGGGAAACGGCGCTGGCTTCGACGTCGGATGGAAGGTCGCTCACTCAGTCTCTCCGTTAGGCCGAACTCGGTCCGGCAACCACCCGCGAACGGTCAGGCGCCCTGCCATGTCCACTGCCTAGTCGCGGAGTGAACTCCGGAACAAGCCGGTAGGTCCCGCGCGGTGCCAGCGGGCCGTGTTTCCCCGCGAAGGCGGGGACCCAGCCTGGGCTCCCGCCTTCGCGGGAGAACAACGAAGGGGTGACATGGCCAGCCCACACAATCCAGCGCCCCACCCAAACCGTCACTCCAGCGAAAACTGGGGTATCCCCGTTGTCGGGTAGCCGTTGCGTTTGCTCACCGGGATACCCCAGCTTTCGCCGGGGTGACGGACGGACGGACGGATGGTCGGACGAACGGACGAACGGACGGATGGTCGGACGTACGGGCGGATGGTTGGTTAGCGCGGGGCGCTGTCCAACCACGCAATCCCCTCCCGCCTACGGGAGGGGAGCAGGTTAGCCCAGGCGTCCGAGTGCCGCCTGCAACCGTGCGGCTTCGGCAGCTTTGTCGGCGTGATCCGCCTTGGCCTTCTCGACCGCTTCGGGCTTGGCGCGCTCGACGAAGCTGGCATTGCCTAGCCGGCCGGACAGCGCGTCGCGCTCCTTTTCTGCCGCCGCGATCGCCTTGGTAAGGCGGGCGCGTTCGGAGTCGAGGTCGATCACGCCTTCTAGCGGCAGGACGAACGTCGCTTCATCCACCACGACCTGCGCCGCGCCGCCGGTGGCTTCACCCTCGGCATGCGTGACGCGGGCGAGACGCGCGAGTGCCGGCGCTTGGCGTTCGAGCCGCGCGAGCGTCGTTTCATTCGCATCGCGGACGTGGAGCGGCAGGCGCGTGCCCGGGGGCACGTTCAGTTCGTTGCGCGCGGTGCGGATTTCCTGAACCAGACTGATGAGCCAGTCGACTTCCTTGCTCGCCTCGGGATCGAGCGCGCGAGCGTCCGCCATTGGCCATTTCGCGACGATCAGATCGTGATCGCGCGGGCCCATCGCGTGCCAGAGTTCTTCGGTGATGAACGGCATGAACGGGTGGAGCAGCACCAGGATCTGGTCGAGCACCCAGCCCGCAACCAGCTTCGATTCAGCATCGATGACGCCGCGCTCGTCGCCGACCATCTGCGGCTTGATCAGTTCGAGATACCAGTCGCAGAAGCGGCTCCACGCGAACTGGTAGATCGCGTTGGCGGCGCCGTCGAAGCGGTAGTCGGCAAGCGCGAGGTCGACCGTCTGGACGGTCGCGATCGTCTCGGCGATGATCCACTTGTTGACGGCCAGTTCCGCGCGCGGTGCCTCCAGCGTCGTGCTGGCGACGATGCCGTTGGCCTGCGCGAACCGCGCGGCGTTCCACAGCTTGGTGGCGAAGTTGCGATAGCCCTCGACGCGCTTCTCATCCATCTTGATGTCGCGGCCCTGGCTTTCCATCGCCGCCATGAAGAAGCGCAGCGCGTCGGCGCCGTACTGGTCGATCAGCCCGAGCGGGTTGACGACGTTGCCCTTCGACTTCGACATCTTCGCGCCATCGGCGGCGCGGACCAGGCCGTGGAGGTAGAGCGTACGGAACGGCACGTCCTTCATGAAGTGCAGCCCCTGCATCATCATCCGCGCGTTCCAGAAGAACAGGATGTCAAAGCCGGAAATCAGCACGTCGTTCGGGTAGCGCCCGCCGAGCTGGCCTCCCCGCCCGCTTGCGGGAGGGGATTGAGGGTGGGCTCGCGCTCACCTTCAGACGCAGCGTTCGAGGTGAGCGCGTGCCCACCCCGGCCCCTCCCGCTTGCGGGAGGGGGAAGATTCACCCGTCCAGCCAAGCGTGGCGAAAGGCCAGAGGGCTGACGAGAACCAAGTGTCGAGGACGTCGGTATCTCGCACAAGATAGACGGTGTCGTTCGTCGCGCGAGGAAAGCGATCATCAACAACAATCTTGTACTGATCGCCATACGCAGCCTGCGCCGCCGCGATTGCTTCCTCTTCAGTCAGGGCGACGAAAGACTCATTTTGCCCCGAGATGGTCTCAACTAGCCGTCCGTCCGCATCTACATTGTGATCAATGTAGCTAACCAAACCGTTCGCATCGCGTGCTGGCCCGAACCACGCGGGGATCTGGTGGCCCCACCACAATTGACGCGACACGCACCAGGGCTGGATGTTGTCCATCCAGTTGAAGAACGTCTTCTCCCACGTCTTCGGGACGATATCGATCGCGCCGGTGCGCACCGCCTCGATTGCCGGCTGGGCGAGCGTCTTGGCGTCGACATACCATTGGTCGGTCAGCCACGGCTCAATCACCACGCCCGAGCGGTCGCCATAAGGAGTCTGGATCGTGCGTGGCTCGGCGTCGTGCTCCTCGCCGTCCTTGTCGATATGCGCGATCAGGAAGCCTTCTTCCTTGAGCTGCGCGACGACCATCTTGCGCGCTTCGTCGGTCGGCTTTCCGATAAACTTGTCCGGGATCAGACCGTCGGATACCTGGACGACGCGCGCCTTGGCATCGAGCATGTTGAGCATCGAGCCCGCAGCCATCCCTGCCCGCTTGCCGACCTCGAAATCGTTGAAGTCGTGGCCTGGCGTGATCTTGACCGCGCCCGAGCCGAGTTCGGGATCGGCATGATCGTCGGCGATGATCGGGATCAAACGCCCGGTGATCGGCAGCTTTACCTGCTTGCCGATGAGCATGGTGTAACGCGCGTCCGACGCGTTCACGGCCACGGCCATGTCGGCCAGCATCGTCTCGGGGCGCGTGGTCGCAACCTCGATGAAGCCAGAGCCGTCTGCCAGCGGATAGCGCAGGTGCCAGAAGCTGCCCTTGATCTCGCGGGTCTCGACTTCGAGGTCGCTGATTGCGGTGCCGAGGCCGGGATCCCAGTTCACCAGGCGCTTGTCGCGGTAGAGCAGCCCCTGCTTGTGCAGGTCGACGAACACCTTCAGGACGGCCTTCGAGAAGCCCTCGTCCATCGTGAAGCGCTCGTTCGCCCAGTCCATCGAGCAGCCGAGCCGGCGGAGCTGCTGCGTGATCTCGCCGCCGCTCTCTTCCTTCCACGCCCAGACCTTCGCCACGAACTCCTCGCGCGTCAGGTCGGTACGCTTCTGGGGAGGAACAGCCGCCCCCATCTGCCGCTCGACCACCATCTGCGTCGCGATGCCCGCGTGATCGGTGCCGACCACCCACAACGCATCCTTGCCCTTCAGCCGCGCATGGCGCGTGAGGATATCTTGCAGCGTGTTGTCGAGCGCATGACCGATGTGCAGCGAGCCCGTCACGTTGGGCGGCGGGTTGACGATCGTCCACGGCTCGGCGTTCGGACGGTCGGGACGGAACTGGCCGCTCGCCTCCCAATGCGCGTACCAGCGCGATTCGATGGAGGCCGGGTCGAAGGTTTTGGGAAGCTCGCTCATGCGCAGAGCCTTAGCGAGCGTCCCCGTACTAGACCAGTGTCAGGTGCGCCATGTCAGGTACGGGCGCCGGGTTTGTCGAGCACCTGACGGATCCGCTCGTTCAACTCATTACGCCGGTACGGCTTGCGGATCAGCTCGAACGACCGGCTACCCTCGTCGATCGCCTCGTCCGCGAACCCGGTGGTCAGCAGCACCGCGGTATGCGGATAATCGCGCCGCACCGACTGCGCGAGCGCAACGCCGTTCATCCCGCCGGGCATCAGGATATCGGTGAACAGCAGCTTGAAGTCCGAATCGTTCGCCAGCGTGTCGAGCGCACCGCGTGCGCTGTTCACCAGTACGACCTCGTAGCCGAGATCCTCGAGAATGGTGCGGCCAAGCTCGCCGACCTCGATCTGGTCCTCGACCATCAGCACGCGCTCGGCGCCACCGGTGCGCGGTGCGACCGGGCCTGCGGGCTTGCGCTCGACCGCACCACTAGCGCGCGGGAAATACAGCGAGAATTCCGCACCGCCGCCCGCCCCGTTGCGCACCGTGGCGAGGCCGCCCGACTGGCGCATGAAGCCGTACACCATGGCGAGGCCGAGCCCGGCGCCCTTGCCCATTTCCTTGGTGGTGTAGAATGGTTCGAACAGCTTGTCGGCGATCGTCAGGTCGACACCCGGGCCGTCGTCGCAGATGCTGACCACGACATATTCGCCGGGTTCGAGCTTGGCGACGCTCGCATCCTCGGGCAGCACCGCGTTGCGCGTAGCGATCGTGACCGTCCCCGCGCCGCCGGTCGCATCGCGCGCGTTGGCGGTGATGTTGAGCAGCGCCATCTCGGCCTGGACCGGATCAACGCGGCAATTCCACAGATCATTGGCAAGGTCGCGCCTGAGCGTGATGCCGCTGCCGATGCTGCGCTCCAGGATCGTGCGGAAATCGCCAATCAACTGATTGAGGTTCATCAGCCGATCACGCAATTCCTGTTTGCGTGCAAACGCGAGCAGCTGCTGCGTCAAAGTCGCCGCACGGGTCGCCGAGGTCGAAATCGCATCGACCGCGCGGCGTGCCGACCGATCGTCAGGATCGATCCGCGCGTCGAGAATATCGGCATAGCCCTGGATGACCTGCAACAGATTGTTGAAATCATGCGCGATGCCGCCGGTCAGCTTGCCGACGGCCTCCATCCGCTGTGCTTCATGCAACGCTTCCTCGGCTTCACGCCGCCGGGAAATATCGAGCTGACTGGCGAAGAAATATTTGAGATTGCCGTCTTCGCCGAACACCGGCGACACGAACAGCGCGTTCCAGAAGGTCGAGCCGTTCTTGCGGTAGTTGAGGATCTCGACCGCAACCTCTTCGCGCTTGGCGATGGCGGCGCGCACTTCGGCGACGGCGGCGCGATCGGTTTCGGGGCCCTGCAGGAAGCGGCAGTTGCGGCCGAGGATCTCATCCTGCGAATAGCCGCTCATGAACGAGAACGCCTCGTTGCAGAAGATGATTGGATTGTCGTCGCGGTGCGGATCGGTGACCACCATCGGCATCCGCGTCGTCTTCACCGCGGCGAAGAAGATATCACTGCCGGCCTCAGCGGGCGAAAAATCGTTCCGTCCGCCGTGCGATGCGGGGCGGTCGGGCTTCTCAGCGGGCACGATGATCTCGGTTTCGGACATGCGTGCCAAACCCGGCATCGGGCGGCGTTGTTCCGTAGCGTTTGCATCGCCGACAGGGAGACGTTCGATCCTTCCCCGCCAGGGGGCGGTGGCTGACCCTTGCCAGACGGAGGGCAGGGAAACCGCTGCTCCGTGTCCTCCCCCTCCGTCACCTTCGGTGACACTTCCCCCTGGCGGGGGAGGATCGTATGGTGCCGCCGGAGTAGCGGAAACGTCTGGCTGTCAGGGCTGCTGGTTCATGATCTTGGCGATCTCGCGCGCGACCATGTCCTCGACCATGTGCGGCAGGTTCGCGTCGATCCATTCGCGCAACATCGGCCGAAGCATCTCGCGGACTAGGCCTTCGAGCGTGCCGTCGCTGTTCGATTCGGGCTTGATCATCATCCGGGTCAACGCTTCGAGCGGCGCGCGTTGCCGCTGCGGTCTCACGCGAGACGATCGGCTCGGATGGCGGCTCTGCGGCGGGCTGCTGCACCTGAGGTTGCGGCTTTGCCGCCGACTCGCGCGGTTCGGGTGCGGCGTCGACCGAGGTCAGCACGGGGGATTTCGGCGTGCGGGGGTACGGTCGACCATCGGCATCGGATCGCTCAGTTCGAGAACTTCGTCATCATCCATCTCGTCGTCGAGATAGGCGGCTTCACGATAGGTGGGCGCGTGACCGGCGACATCGCGGTCGGCGGGATACTGATCGACCGGTGCCGTCATTGTCCGCGCCGGACGGCGCGATCGGCCGGGCGTGTCGCCCTCTTCGGCGATGATGCGTTTGATCGACGAGAGGATTTCCTCCATCGACGGCTCGCCGTTCACGTCCCCCATCCGGACCATCCCAAACCCCGTAGCCGCGCGCACCCCTATTGGCGGCTCGGCGCGTCCTTACCTGTCGTCAAGGCTGGGTTCCTGTCAACTGGCTTATCGAGCAAAGGATCGCGCTGCGGCTGGACATGCGCATCCTGTGCGGGCGATTGCGCGGTGCGTGTGCCGACCGGCACCGGCTCGCCATCGCCGCCAAAGTCCCAGATCTTGTGATGCACACGCTGATAATTGGCGACCGGATCGTACAGCACGCCGCCATCGAGCCCGAGATCGCGCGCTTCCGCCTGCCCCATCGCGGCGAGCAGCGCAAAGCCGGCGACATACGCATCGCGCCGTGCGGTGACGAGCGTCACCTGGCTGTTGAGCAGTTCCTGCTCGGCGTTGAGGATGTCGAGGATGGTTCGCGTGCCGACGCTGTTCTCCGCGCGCACGCCTTCGAGGCTGAGCTTGTTTGCGTTGACCGCGGTCTCGGAGGACTGGATGACCTGTTCCGAGGAGCGCCAGACGGCGAAGGCCGAGCGGGCCTGCGAGATCACGTTGCGCTCGGTTGCGGTGACGTTCTCGATCGCGCGGCTCTGGAACGCCTCGGCCTGACGGACCTGCGCGGCGGGGCGACCGCCTTGGAACAGCGGAAGGGTCAGCGACAGTCCGGCTTGGACCGTCTTGTTGACGTTGGGGAACGTGATGACGCTGCCGTCGGCATTCGACGCCGAGCCGAGATAGTTGGTATAGGTGGCACCGCCGACCGCACTGATCTGTGGCAGACGGGTCGCCCGGGCGACACCGACATCATAGCGCGTCGCGTCACGTTCTTTCGCCGCTGCGATCAGGACCGGATTATTCTCGATCGCGACGGTTACGGCGGACGCAGGGCTGTCGGGCAGATGCGGCAAGGTCGGTGGCGTTTCGAGCGTCCCGGCGGGCGTGCCGACGTACCGGATGTAATTCTCCCGGCTGGAAATCAGCTGCGCCTCAGCCGACTGGAGCTGCGCACGGGCGAGGGCGAGGCGGGCTTCGGACTGTGCGACGTCGGTACGGGTCAGGTCGCCGACCTGGAACCGATCGCGGCTGGCTTGCAGGTTGACGTCGAGGACGCGGACGTTCTGCGTGTTGAGACCGACGATCGCCTCGTCGCGGATCACATCCATGTACGCGGCGACGACGTTGGTGAAGAGATCCGCCTCGGTGCCGCGCAGCGTCGCGCGGCCGGCCTCGACGCGGGTCTTGGCGGCGGCAACCGAATTGCGGACCTGCCCGCCCAGGTATAGCGGCACCGACACGTTGGCGCGCGCCGCGGCCTGACGCGGCAAGGCGGTGAAGCTGTTCGCCGCGGTTACGACGAATTCGGTGTAGTCGCCGGTCGCATTGACCGAGGGGAGCCCCGTCGCACGCGCAATCGGCACGTTCTCGTCGGTCGCGCGCAACGTGGCGCGCTGTCCGGTTAGGATCGGATTGGTGGTATACGCCTTGGCCAGCGCCTCGCGCAGCGTCTCCGCACCCGCTGGTGCAGCGATGTAGAGCAGCGCAACACTCGCAAGCAAGCGGCGGAAACGAGCGGTGCGCGGCATCATAGGGCTCAGAACCTGAAGGGTTTGGGGATATCGAAACCGGGAAGCGCGACGCATTCGACGTCGACAAAGGCCGCCAGCGCGAACCCGCCATCGGTCTTGCGTCCCGACGCGAGCCGCGTGACGCCGCGTTCGGCGAGTCCCGACGCGACGCGACCACCCGAGCGGACCTGCGCGACGAGCGCGTCGGGCATCGCCTCGATCGCGCCATCTACGATCAGCACGTCATAGGGGGCGCCAACGGCGTGGCCGTCCTGCATCGGTGACTCGACGAGTTCGACGTTGCCGACCCCGGCCAGCGCCGAGCGCGCCATCGCCAGCAATGCCGGATCACTCTCGACCGCGACCACCGATCCGACGATCTCGCTCAGCACCGCAGCGGTATAGCCGGTCGCCGCACCGATCAGCAGCACACGATCGGTTGCGGTCAGATAGGCCTCGGTCAGCAGCCGGCCGGTCGCCATCGGTAGATTGGCGTAGCGCCCGCCGCCGAGCGCGATCGCGGTGTCGCGATAGGCGATCGAGCGGACGTCCGTGGGCAGGAACTGCTCGCGCGGTACACGTGCCATCGCCGCGACCACGCGCTGATCGTTCACCGCGTTGGTGCGCAGCTGGCTGGCGACCATCGCATGCCGCATGGTGTCGTAGGCCGAAGCGGCAGTTGCGGTATCGAGGCTCATCGTCGTCATAACCCATCCTGTCGCACAACTGTTTTAGTTGCGCAATACACTAGTTGTCGCGCCGATATGTATCGCGCGCCGACGATTGCGCCAAGTCGCAGTTGCGCGCAGCGGGTCGGAGATCGAACGATTTTGCGGTGTAGACGCCCCGCCCGCCCGTGTGACACCGAAGATGTCGCGGGCGGGACGTCGAGGGCGCATGCGGAAGACCACGGCACTACCTCTGCGACGATTCCTAGCAGCGAATGCCGCCGCCGTCGCCCAAAATGGGACGAGGGACGTTTTCGGACCGGCGCAATGCGGTTCGTGGGGTCCTGTCATGGCGGGCCTTGAGACCGGCCCGAGCATCGCGGCCGCCGACGCCGAATGAGGATAATTCGTGTCCAGCTACACGTCGTGGTTGACCGCGCTGACAAAACGACGCATTTGCGCCGTCCGCATCGAGGCCCGATGGCGGAGTGGTGACGTAGAGGACTGCAAATCCTCGCACCCGGGTTCGATTCCCGGTCGGGCCTCCAGCGGTTTTCCGTTTCACAACATCGACAGATAAAGCACCCCGCAGCGGCATGCGCGGGCAGTGGTGCCAGCGAGCTCGCTGCGTCGAGCGGCGACTGCGCGACCGGAACGGCTCACTCGAGAAAAGGGAATAGCTCGCGCGAGCCGTGGCTCAATACCCGCGCGGTCTTGGGGCGCACGCTGGCCCATTTGACTGCGGCACGCATCGAAAGAGATCAAGACCCTATTGTCGAACGCCGAGTATGTGGAGGCCCGCAGTCGGGATTATCGCCGTTCGGTGCGTCGTTCGGTCAGATCAGTGCATCGAGCAACCCGATCAGCGGGCGATCGGCGGGCGGCATCGGCAACGCGTGCATCGCGTTCGGTCGCACCCAGCGCAAGGCCGTCGCCTCCAGCGCGCGTGGCACGCCCGTCCATTTCCGCGTAATGTAAAGCAGCAGCACGAGGTGGCGATCACCCAGCGGCGCGCTTGCAAACGCTGCGGGGGCAAGACACGCATGCGGCACCGCGATGCCGAGTTCCTCCTCGAGCTCCCTGATCAACGCCGCCTCGGGGGTCTCACCGGGCTCGACCTTGCCTCCGGGAAATTCCCAGAGCCCGGCAAGCGACTTGCCTGGGGGCGCTGCTGCAACAGCACGCGTCCCTCGAGATCAACCATCGCCGCCGCCACGACCGGTAAAAGGGATGGCGCGGTTGGAATGGCGCGATCGTTGGTCATTCCTTAATTTTCCTCGATTACACTGATCGTTATGAAGTCTGACAAGTCCATGCTGACGATCGCGGGTCGAACGTTGCGGCGCGTCCTGCGCAATAGCCGCGGCGCGACCGCGATCGAATACGGGTTGATTCTGGCCTTCGTCGTCATCGCTCTCATTGTCGGCCTGACCAACCTTGCCGATTCGACCATCGGAATGTGGGGCAAGGTCGATACGAAGGTCGCCAACGCCCGCTGATGGCCCGCATTGGGCCTCGTGAATTACCCGACGAAATGCTCCGACCTTAAGCCTTTCTCAACTCACAACTTCTATTTGTCCTCGTGCTGATCCGGCCTGTCCGGTCCAGCCGGGTGACACTGAAGCAATCCAACCATGGAGACCGGAATGAAGACGATCCGCAAGTTTTTCAGGAATTCCAAGGGCGCAACCGCAATCGAGTACGGCCTCATCGCCGCTCTGATCGCCGTCGCTGCCATTGCTGCAATGCAGGGCCTGGGTAACAGCCTGAACAAGACGTTCAACAACGTCGCGACTCAGCTCAACAAGTAAGCGTACCGCGATCACCATCGCGGTCGATCAGGGCGGCTGGACTTCGGTTCAGCCGCCCTTTTTCATTGTCCCGTGTTCTGTCGCTGCGTCGCGACGCTTAGAGTCGGCCCATCTTCAGGAATTTGGCCTGGCGGTCTTTCCGCAGATCGGCAGGCGCGAGCGCCGCAAGGTCGGCGAGCGCGGATGACAGCGCATTGCCGAGCGACTCGATCGCCGTCGCGCGGTCGCGGTGTGCGCCGCCTAGCGGTTCGCTCACGATGTCGTCGATGACGCCGAACGCCTTCAGGTCCTGCGCGGTAATCCGCATCGCTTCGGCCGCCTCCGGCGCCTTGTCGGCGGTGCGCCACAGGATCGAGGCACAGCCTTCGGGGCTGATCACCGAATAGATCGCGTGTTCGAACATCAGCACGCGGTTACCCGCGGCGAGCGCGACTGCGCCACCCGAGCCGCCCTCGCCGACGATCGCGGAGACGATCGGGACGCCGGCGTTGAGGCACGCCTCGGTCGAGCGCGCGATTGCTTCGGCCTGGCCGCGCTCTTCGGCCTGGATGCCAGGGAACGCGCCCGAGGTATCGACCAAGGTGACGATCGGCAGACCGAATCGGTTGGCGAGCTCGACCAGGCGGATCGCCTTCCGGTAACCCTCTGGCTTGCCCATGCCGAAATTGTGGCGGAGGCGGCTGGCGGTGTCGTCGCCCTTCTCGTGGCCGAGCACCATGATCTTGCGGCCCCGGAAGGTCGCGAAGCCGCCGATGATCGCCTGGTCGTCGCCGAACGCGCGGTCGCCCGCGAGCGGCACGAACTCGTCGAACAGCGCGGCGACGTAATCCTTGAAGTGCGGGCGCTCCGGGTGGCGCGCGACCTGCGTCTTCTGCCACGGGGTCAGCCGCGCGAAGGTGTCCTTCAGCAGCTTGTCGGACTTCGCCTGCAGACGGGCGATGTCGGCGGCGAGGTCGACGCTGCCTTCGGCGGCGGTGTCGCGGAGTTCGTCGATCCGGCCCTGGAGTTCGGCGATCGGTTTCTCGAAGTCGAGGAAGCTTGGCATAGGCGGCGGTTACGGTGCGGGATCGCTCGCGTCAACGCGGCGGCATATCCGCCAGCGGGTGACGCGTGTTGACCAGTTCGACGAGACGGCTCGAGATCGACGTGCGTGTAGATCTCGGTGGTGGCGATATCGGCGTGGCCGAGCATCGATTGCAGCGCGCGCAGATCCGCCCCGCCCGCGAGCAGGTGCGTCGCGAAGGCATGGCGCAGGACGTGCGGGCTGACTCGATCCGGCGGGATGCCGGCCTCCGCCGCGAGCGCCTTGACGAGTTGGTACAGGCGGATACGCGACAGGTGGCCCTTCCCCGAGGGGAACAGCCACAGGCGGTCGGTCGCGACATGGGTTCGCCAAATCGCCACGGCCGCTCGCGCGGTCGGAGATCGGGACGAGCCGCTCGCGCCCGCCCTTGCCGCGCAGGATCAGGAACGGGCGGTCGGGATGAACCGCATTGCGCGGCAGGCTGACGAGCTCGGTCGCGCGCAGGCCGGAGCCGTAGAGGAGCTCGAACAGCGCCGACAGCCGCAGGTCGTTAGGGTCGAGCGGATCGCGCGCGGCGCGCTCGGCGATCGCCGCGAACAATCGGTCGATATCGGCATGGCTCAGCACTTTGGGCAAGGTGCGCGCGGTGCCGGGTCGCGGGAGCGCCTTGCCGGGATCGTCGGCGCGGTGACCTTCGTCGGCCAGGAACGCGAAGAAGCGGCGGAGCGAGGCGGACTTTCGTCCGACGGTCGAGCGGGACAGCGCCGACCAGCCACCGGCGAGCGTCGCAAGCGCGTCCGCATCCGCTTCGACCAGCCTGCCTTCGAGCACCTGCGAAGCGAGCGTCAGGTCGCTGCGATAGGCGGCTACGGTGTTGGCCGCCGCCCCCGCTTCCGCCGCCATCATTTCCAGGAACCGATCGATCAGCGCGCGGTCGGTGGCGTGGGTCACGCCCGTGCGCCCGGCGTGATCACGCCCGCGCAATCGCCTCAGCAGCGATCATCCGCGCCTCGCCGTCGAGCCCGACCGCGCGCAACGCGCCGACGATCCGGTAGAGTGCCTCGGGCGGGATGCCCTTCCAGTCGGGCGCCTGCATACCGATCGCAGCGAGCACGACCACCGTCCCAGCCTGCCCGTCGCGCGCTGCCCGGTCGAGCGCACGCGTCCAGGCGTTGTCCGCACCGATCCGAACGCCGAGCGATTGCGCCGCACGTTCGATGTCGCCCAAGTTGAGACGCCCTAGCCCGGCCAGCCCCGCGAACAACATCCGCTGCTTCAACGCCGAATCGCCTTCGCCGCCCGAATAGGAGGCGAGGTCGGCATAGCTGAGACGACGATACGCGTCGGGATCGCTGAGCATGATCATCGCCCAGGCATCCCCACCGGCTGGCACGGTCCCGAGCCAGCGCGCGGCGGTGCGATCGAGCCCGGCGGACAGCATCGACGCGATCAGATGATCGGCCTCGGCCTTCGCCAGCGCCAGGTTCATCCGCGCCGCCGCCCGCGCGGTCAGGACGAGGCGCGCATAGGACGGTCGGGTATCCGCCCCGCCCCACAATTGGCGCAGCGCATTCAGCCGCGCATCGGGACTGCGATCGGCATAGGCGGTCTGGAGATCGTTGGCGGTCGCAGTCGCCGTGCTTTGCGAGTCGTCGTCGGTTGCGGCGGCCGAATAGAGATCGACCAGCGCGGCGCTGGAGAGCACGCCCTGCCCCGCCGCGGACTCCGCCGGCGCCAGTCGCGCACCGAGCGGAACCGAGGGCGACAATGCCTGCCAGTATTTCACCTGCGGACCAGCGCTAGCATACAGGTCGTCGGGCACCGCGACGCCGGTCGCCATCGCCAGCCCGAACCGCCACGCGGTCAACTGATCGACGCCATCCCATTCGATCGTCACCGCCTGACGCCCTTGCGCGCCGGCACCGACGACCTTCTGCGCGAGCAGCATGTCGACGCCGCTCGCGACATTGCGACGCTTGGCGGTCGCGATCAGTGGGGTCGCCTGCGCCGGATTGCCCGAAAGCCCCGCGCACATCGCCTGCGCCATCGTCCAGCCGCGCGCCGCCGCATAGCGCATCGCGCCGGGTACCAGCGGGCACAGCCCCGCCGGATCGCCGGTCGCCAGCGATGCGTTCATCGCGACGTCGTATAGCTTCGGCGTGTAGTTGTTTGTATCGACACTCTGCGTGACGGCGCGCGCGGCGACCGATTCGCCCATCCGCAACAACAGCCACGCACGCTCGGCCGCAAAGTCCGCGCCGTTGGTACGGCTCGGCGTATCGACGTGCGACACCAGCGCCCGCCGCAGCAGGATCGACATCCAGCGCGACGGCAACGGCGCATTCAGTCGGCGCATGAGCGTCTCGACATACTGGCCATCGACAGCGCCGAACGCATCGGTATCGAGCCCGCCTTCGCTCGCCATAACCGGACCGACCGTCGCGAGCGAGCGACGCGCAGACTCCGGCATCTCGTACTGCGCCAGCACGGCAGGATCGACTGGCGCAGGCGCCGCAACAGGCGGCACCGGGGCTGCGTCACCCGGCGTCGTCGGCGGCAGAGGCTGGATCATCGCGCCCGGCTGTGCCGGTGCGGAGCTAGGCGGCGAGGCAGTCGGCTGCGATAGCCCCGTCGGGCGCGTTGGCTGCGTCCCGGCCGGAGCGGTCGGGCGCGGCGCAGGCGCGGGCGTCGGCTCGCCGAACCCCGGCGGCAGGATCGATTCAGGCCTGTCCTGCCCGATTGCGGGGGCAAGCGCGACCAAGGCGCCGACGGCAACCGCCGCCGTCAGGGACGCCTTAAGAGAGGTTCGCAAGCGTCACGGCCTTTTCGACGCGGCTTTGCGGGCGCTCGGTGGCGCGCCCTGCCAGCAGGAACAGGCCGCCGACCACCACGACAAGAACGACGACGACCGAGACGATGAAACGGGACATGGCGGCGTAACCTTGAAGTGGACAAAACAGGCGCCAAGAGCTTTTGCCCTCGCGCGGTGCCGCTGTATAGCGCCCCTCACGATGTTGCAAAGCCACAACCCCTCAGGCGGGCCCGCAGGCGGCCCCGCGCCAGCCCCGATCGATCGACCGATCGTGCTCGTGGGGTTGATGGGCGTCGGCAAGACCACGGTCGGCCGGCGGCTCGCGTTGCGCATGAACCTGCCATTCGTCGACGCCGACCACGAGATCGAGGCAGCCTCGGGCATGACCGTCGCCGAGATCTTCGCCAAATACGGCGAGGAGTATTTCCGCGACGGCGAGCGCCGGGTGATCGCGCGGTTGATCGACGGCACCCCGAAAATCATCGCGACCGGTGGCGGCGCGTTCATCAACGACGACACGCGGGCGCTGATCTTACGCGACGCCATCTCCGTGTGGCTCAGTGCGCATCCCGACATCCTGGTCGAACGGGTCGGGCGGCGCGATACGCGACCGCTGCTCCGCAACCGCGATCCGGGCAAAGTGCTCGCCGAACTGGCGCGCGTGCGCAACCCGATCTACGCGCAGGCGCACATCCATATCGTCAGCAACAAGACGCCGCACGAAGCGACCGTCGCCGCAATCCTGAGAGCGCTTGGCCGATGAAGACCGTTACCGTTGAACTGGGTTCGCGGACCTACCCGATCCACATCGAAGCGGGAATTCTCGCGCGGGCCGGCGAGTATCTCGCACCGCTTGCTGGCAAGCGCCGTGTAGCGATCGTCACCGACGAGAATTTGTCGCTGCATCTGGCGACGCTGCAGGCTTCGTTGAGCGCAGCGGGGATCGCGTCCGAGGCGATCGTCCTCGCGCCGGGTGAAGGCAGCAAGAGCTGGGCGACGCTGGAGATGCTATGCGATCGGCTGCTGGAACTGGGCGTCGAGCGCGGCGATCATGTCGTGGCGCTGGGCGGCGGCGTGATGGGGGATCTTGTCGGGTTCGCCTGCTCGATCCTCAAGCGCGGTTGCAACTTCGTTCAGATTCCGACGAGCCTGCTCGCGCAGGTCGACAGCTCGGTCGGCGGTAAGACCGCGATCAACACGAAGGCCGGCAAGAACCTGATCGGCGCGTTCCACCAGCCGGTGATGGTGCTGATCGACCCGCAGGTGCTCGACACGCTGCCGATCCGCGAGCTTCGCGCCGGCTATGCCGAGGTCGTGAAATACGGCCTGATCGACGATTTCGCGTTCTTCGAATGGTGCGAGGCGAATGGCGCCGCGTTGCTGGCGGGCGACCTGGCGCTGCGCGAATACGCGATCGCGCACAGCGTTTCGGCCAAGGCGCGGATCGTCGCGGCGGACGAGCACGAGACCAACGGCACGCGCGCGCTGCTCAACCTCGGCCACACGTTCGGGCACGCGCTTGAGGCGGAGACCGGGTTCTCACAGGCGCTGATCCACGGCGAAGGCGTTGCGGCAGGCTGTTCGCTGGCGTTCGGCTTCTCAGCATCGCAGGGCATCTGTTCCGGCCAGGACGCGCAGCGCGTTGCGGCACACTGGCGAGACGTCAGGCTGCCGGACGGTCTGGCGGCTGCGAAGATCCAGGCCAGCGGCGCCCGCCTCGTCGATCACATGCGCCACGACAAGAAGATGGCGGCAGGGACGCTCCCCTTCCTGCTCGCGCGCGGATCGGCCAGACCTATCTCGACAAGACCGTCGACCTCACCGATGTCGAAACCTTCCTCGACGCGCAGCCCCGCTGATGCCCAACGGTATCGCCAAACAGAACCTGCCGACCAAGATCTGCCCGGCATGCGAGCGCCCCTTCACTTGGCGGAAGAAATGGGCGCGCGACTGGGACAGCGTGATCTATTGCTCGGACGCGTGCCGCAAGAAGCGGTGACGCGCGCCGGTCAGACTGCGTGGGCCGGATTGCCGACGTCGCTGTTGCGCCGGCCATAGACGAAATACAGTAAAAATCCGGCGACGTTCCAGATCACGAACCGGACCAGCGTCGAGGTCGGCAGGCTCGCGAGCAGATACAGGCAGCCGAGCACGGTCACCGTACCGACGACATACGCCGCTGGGCAGCGGAACAGGCGGGGCAGTTGCGGCGCGGTCCGACGCAGGACCATCAGGCATACCCCGACCGAGATGAACGCGATCAGCGTCCCCGCATTGGCGAGTTCGGCGATCTCATCGAGCCGGAAGAAGCCCGCGACCGCTGCGATCGACAGCCCGGTGAGCAGCGTGATCAGCGTCGGCGACCCGGTCCGCTTGCTGACCTTCGCGAGACCGCGCGGCAGCAGCCCGTCGCGCGCCATCACGAAAAAGATCCGGCTCTGCCCGTACATCATCACCAGGATCACCGACGGCAGCGCGATCACCGCCGCCAGCGCGATGATCTGCGCGGCAAACGGCTGGCTCAACTGGCGCAGCACCAGTGCGAGCGGCTCGGGCGAATTGGCGAGCTGCGTGAACGGCAGCGCGCCGATCGCGCTGACCGCGACCGCCATGTAGATCACCGTGCAAACCAGCATCGAGCCGACGATGCCGATCGTCAGGTCGCGCTTGGGGTTCTTGGTCTCCTCCGCCGACGTCGCGACCGCGTCGAAGCCGTAGAAGGCGAAGAACACGATCGCCGCCGCCGCCATCACGCCGCGCTTGTGCCCGCCGATCTCGGTCGAGCCGAAGCCGTACGGCATGAACGGGTGCAGGTTGTCGGCCTTGAACGCAGGCGCCGCGTAGACGACGAAGATCGTCAGCGCGACCAGCTTGATCAGCACGAGCACGATGTTGAGCGTCGCGCTCTGCCGCGTGCCGAGGATCAGCATCCCCATCACCGCGAGCGACACCAGCACCGCGGGCATGTTGACGATCCCGCCGCCATGCGGCCCGACCAGCAAGGCGTGCGGCAAATGGATCCCCGCCGCCTCGATCCAGCCGACCAGATAGCCCGACCAGCCGACCGCGACGGTTGAGCACGCCAGCGAATATTCGAGGATCAGGCTCCAGCCGACCACCCAGGCGATACCCTCGCCAAGGGCCGTGTAGCTGAAGGTATAGGCGCTGCCCGCGGCGGGGATCAGCGTCGCGAGCTCGGTATAGGCGAGCGCGGCACATGCGCAGATCACGCCGCAGATTACGAAGGCGAGGATCACGCCCGGCCCCGCGCGCTCCGCCCCGACGCCGACCAACGTATAGATCCCGGTGCCGACGATCGCGCCCACCCCGAGCGCGATCAGATGCGGCCAGCTCAGCGTCTTGGCGAGGCTGTGTTCGCGACTATGGGCAGACGATTCGAACGATTTACGCGGTCCAAACATGCCCATCCCCTGTGATCTCTAGTCTCGGGCCGTGTCGAACTGCGCACGCAGATCGGTCAGCGTCGATTGAATATGGCTAGTCAGCAGCGTCAGCATGCGATCGTCGTCGCGCGCGAGCCATGCGTCGAGCAGCTGGCGATGCTCCAGATGCGCCCGATCCTCGCGCCCCGCCGGCCGCAGATGCGCGACGACGTAGCGCTCGGCGAGGATCGCCAGCCGCTCGACCATCTGCGTGGTGAGCAGGCGGCGGCCCGGCCGGACCAGCGCGGTGTGGAACACGCGATTACGGATCGCAACTTCGGCTAGCCGCTCGCTCGCCGCGCTGTCGAGTTCCTCGAACGCGAGGATCGCAACGGCACGGTCATCGTCGTTCGCGACGGTCGATGCATAGGCGGCAGCCTGCGGCTCGATGCTGAGGCGCAGCGCGAAGATATCGTCCGCCTCGTCCGCCGACATCGGCTGGACCGAATAGCCCCGGTTCGCGTGGCTGGTCAGCAGGCCTTCCTGCTCCAGCCGCGCCAGCGCCTCGCGCAACGGGATTTTGCTGACGCCGAGTTCGGTCGCCAGCGCATCCTGGCGGATCGCGGTATGGCCGGCGAGCTTGCCGGTGACGATCTGCTCGCGGACAATCTCGAACACCTGCTCGGACAGGGTGCGGACGACGATGCTCATGGATGGACGGCTCCGAAAACGGGAAGACCGCACCAGCATAGCCGAAATGTCATGAAACTTGGAAACCGTTCCAGAAACGATCGTCGCGATCGATCCAGATCGTGTTGAACCCGGTCGCGATCGCCGATCCCTCGATCGACGGGATGATCGCGGGGGTGTCGCCGAGCGACGTTTCCGCCTCGACGCGGCCGATGAAGCGGCTGCCGATATAGCTTTCGTGGACGAACCGGTCGCCGACCGCCAAGCGGCCTTTGTCCGCCAGATGCGCGAGCCGAGCCGACGTGCCGGTGCCGCACGGGCTGCGGTCGATCGCCTTGTCGCCGTAGAATACCGCGTTGCGGCCATCGGCGCCGTCTCCGCGTGGCACATCGGCCCACAGCACGTGGCTGACGCCGCGGATCGTCGGATCGAGTGGATGAACCGGCTCGAACTGTGCCCGTACGGCCTCGCGAACGCGACCGCTGAGCGCAATGATCTCCGCCGCGCCGAGGTCGTCGAGCCCGGTATAGCGCCCCTGCGGCTCGACGATCGCGTAGTAATTGCCGCCATAGGCGACGTCGATGCTGAGCGGACCGATCCCCTCGACATCCACCGCGATCCCGCGCGCCGCGACATACGCCGGGACGTTAGTGATCCGCACCGACGTCACTTTCGCGCCCTCGGTCTCGTAGGCCACGTCGATCACGCCCGCGGGCACCTCGATCCGCAACCGGCCCGGTACGGCCGGCTGGATCAGCCCGTGTTCGAGCCCGAACGTCACCATTCCGATCGTGCCGTGCCCACACATCGGCAGGCACCCGCTCGTCTCGATGAACAGGATGCCGATGTCGGTATCGTCGCGCGTCGGCGGATAGAGGAACCCGCCCGACATCATGTCGTGCCCGCGCGGCTCGAAGCAGAGCCCGGTACGGATCCAGTCGAACCGGGTCATGAAATCCTGCCGCCGCTCCGACATCGACGCGCCCTTGAGCAACGGTGCCCCGCCCGCGACGAGGCGGACCGGATTGCCGGCAGTGTGGCCGTCGATGCAGAAGAAGGTGTGGCGCATCAGTTCGAGAGCGTCGGGCGCGTTGCCGCCGCCCTCTCGACCATCGCGATCACCTCGGCACGGCGTTCGCCGATCAGCGGATAGCGTGGCGGCAGGACGCGCTCGGAGCCGCGCCCCATGACCTGCTCGGCCAGCTTGATCGACTGCACCAGGTCATGCTCGGCATCGAGGTGGAGCAGCGGCATGAACCAGCGATAGATCTCCATAGCCTTGGCGTGATCGCCGCGCGCGAACGCGTTGACCAGCTCGACCGATTCCCGCGGGAATGCATTGGTAAGCCCCGAGACCCAGCCCTGCGCACCCAGATACAGCCCCTCGAGCGCGACGTCGTCGAGCCCGGCGAACAGCACGTAGCGATCCCCGAACGCAGTCTTCACGTCGGTGAAGCGCCGCGTGTCGGGCGCCGATTCCTTGACCGCGACGATGTTCGCGACATCGACCAGCGCGGCGAGCACGTCGTTGTCGATCAGCGTGCGATACGCTGGCGGGTTGTTATAGAGCATGATCGGCAGGCCGACCTGCTCCGCCACGCCCTTGAAATGCGCGACGAGCTCATGCGGCTTGGGCACATAGACCATCGGCGGCAACAGCATCAGGCCGTCCGCGCCGGCCTTTTCGGCGGCCTGCGCATACCGAACGGCGCGCCGCGTGTCGTATTCCGAGACGCCGGTGATGACCGGCACGCGGCCATCGACCGCCTCGACGATCGCAGTCAGCACTTCGACCTTTTCATCATAGTCGAACGAGTTATTCTCGCCGACCGTGCCAAGCGCGATCACGCCGGTCACACCGTCGCGGATCAGGTCGTCGACGACGCGCTGCGTGTCGGCGAGGTCGACGCTCATGTCCTCGCGGATCTGCGTCGTTACGGCCGGAAATACGCCCTTCCATTCGACAGACATTCGGTATCGACCTTCCTGCGTTTCAATATATATACCGTATACGAAATCGATGGGTGCGGTGCAACAGGAGAAATGGGTTGAAAACGATCGGCATCGTGGGAGGCGGCGTAGTCGGCCTCAGTTGCGCCGTCGCGCTGCTCGATCGCGGGTATGGCGTGAGTGTGTTCGAACGCGACACCGATTACAACGCCGCATCCTGGGGCAATGCCGGGCACATCGCGGTCGAACAGGTCGAGCCGCTCGCCTCCCCCGCCGCGCTGCGATCGGTGCCGAAGCGAATGTTCAGCGCGGGTGGTGCGCTCGCGCTGCCGCCGTCGATGGCAGCGCAATGGCTGCCGTTCGCCGCTCGGCTAACCGCAGCGTCGACACCGGCGAAGTTCGCGGCAGGAACGGCCGCGCTGACCCCCTTGCTCGCCGGCGCGATGCCAGCGTGGCGTGATCTGGTCGGAGCGCTCGGCACCCCCGATCTACTGCGCGAGGACGGGCACATCGTCGTCTGGGATTCGTCCGCGAGCGCACAAACCGGCCGGCAGCGCTGGTCGCGAACCGCGATCGGAACGGCGCGGATCGTCGATGCCGAGCCCGCCTTGCTGGACCGGCTCGGCTTCCTCGCCGATCCCGTCGGCGGCGCGATCCGCTTTACCGGTAGCGGCCAGATTACTGACTTGCGCGCACTCGCAACGACGCTCGAGGCAGCGACCGAAGCCCGGGGTGGCCGGATCGTCCGCCAGGCGGTGCGATTGGCGGAAGACGCCGATCGGATCGTTATCGTCGGACATGATGTCGATCAGGTGCTGGTAACCGCTGGCGTCCGGTCTCGCGCGCTGCTCGAACCGCTCGGATACCGCGTGCCGATGATCGCCGAGCGCGGCTATCATATCCGCGCGCGCCGAGGGCTGGCCCGCCGACCTGCCGCCGGTGGTGTTCGAGGATCGCTCGATGATCGTCACGCGCTATGACGCGTGCGTGCAGGCGGCGAGCTTCGTCGAACTCGGCGATCCCGACGGCCCGCCCGATCCGCGCAAGTGGGACCGGCTGGAGCATCACGTCCGGTCGCTCGGCCTGCCGATCGAGGGGCCGTTCACACGTTGGATCGGGGCCAGGCCGACGCTGCCCGACTATCTCCCCGCGATCGGCCGCTCGACGCGCCACGCCAATCTCGCTTATGCGTTCGGTCATCAACATCTCGGGCTGACGCTCGCGCCGGTGACCGCGATGCTCGTCGCGGCGATGTTGGCAGGAGAAACTCCGGCGGTGCCGCTCGCGCCGTTCGACCTCGACCGTTTCGGCAAAAAGGACCTCACGCATGACCATCGGCGGATCTTCGATAGCCGACGAACTCGCGACCATCGCTCCTTGGGCAGACCGCGCGCCGCGCATCACCCTAGCGGAGCGAACTGCGCGTCTCGACAAGGCGCGCGCGTTGACCGAGGCGGCGGGCGCCAATGCGCTGCTGATCGGCGCGGGTGCGAGCCTGCGCTATTTCGCGGGTATCCCTTGGGGTGCGACCGAGCGGCTGGTGGCGTTGCTGCTGCCGGTGAAGGGCCAGCCGATCCTGATCTGTCCGCGGTTCGAACAGGGCTCGCTGGAGGCCGCGGTCGAGATCGACGCCGATCTTCGTCTCTGGGAAGAGGACGAGAGCCCGTATGCGCTGGTCGCCGATGCCGTAAACGGCCGCCTGCTGCTCGACCCGCAACTGCCCTATGGCATGGCCAGCGCGCTCGCCGCCACCGGACTCGATGTTGCCGACGGTGCCTCGGTCATTGACGCGTGCCGGATGATCAAAAGTCCCGCCGAAATCGCCTTGCTCGCCCAAGCCAAGGCGATGACGCTCGACATCCAGCGCCGCGCCGCGCGTATCCTCCACCTCGGTATCGCCGCCAGCGCGGTCATCCGTTTCATCGACGACGCGCACCGTGCGATCGGCTCGTCGGGCTCGTATTTCTGCGCGGTGCAGTTCGGCCACGCGACCGCGTTCCCGCACGGCCTGCCTGGCGATCAGCTGCTGGAGGAGGACCAGCTCGTGCTGATCGACACCGGCTGCCAGGTCGAGGGCTATCACTCCGACATCACGCGGACCTATGCGTTCGGCAACGTCGGCGACGAAGCGCGCGCGATCTGGGACATCGAACACGAGGCGCAAGCCGCCGCGTTCGCCGCGGTCCAGCCGGGCGTGCCGTGCGAGGCGATCGACGCCGCCGCCCGCGCGGTGCTGGAGAAAGCCGGGCTCGGCCCCGACTACCGCCTCCCCGGCCTGCCGCACCGCACCGGCCACGGCATCGGCCTGTCGATCCACGAACCCGCCTATCTCGTTCGCGGCGACCGCACGCCGCTGGCTCCGGGGATGTGCTTCTCGAACGAGCCAATGATCGTCGTGCCGGACCGCTTCGGCATTCGCCTAGAGGATCATTTCCACGTCACCGACACCGGCGCCGCCTGGTTCACCGAACCGCAGCCCTCGATCGACCGCCCGTTCGGCTAACGCAGGATACCCCGCTCTCCATCATCCTGGGCTCGACTCAGGATCCAGAGCCACGCAAGCCAGCGTTCGTGGCTCTGGATCCCAGCTTTCGCTGGGATGACGGGGGGTGACAGCGCGGGGACGATGGGGAGCCCGCCCTCACTCCTCGTCGGGATACGGCCCCTTGCCACCCGCCGCGATCAGCTCATCCGTACGCGCCTCGATCACCGGCACCGGCACCGATCCCATCTCCAGCATTGCATCGTGGAACGCGCGGATGTTGAACTTCGCCCCCAGCGCGGTCTGCGCCTTCTTCCGCGCAGCCTGGAACGCGATCTGCCCCATGTAATAGGACAGCGCCTGCCCCGGCCACGCTATGTAGCGGTCGACCTCGGTTTCGATCTCGTGGTTCGACAGCGCGGTGTTGTCGTGCAGATAGTCCTGCGCCTGCTTCCGGCTCCAGCCCTTGGCATGGATGCCGGTGTCGACCACCAGCCGCGCCGCGCGCCAGGCCTGGTAGCTCAGCATCCCGAACAGGTCGTACGGCGTCTCGTACATCCCCATGTCCTCGCCGAGCGTCTCGCAATACAGCGCCCAGCCCTCGCCATAGACCGACAGATACGTGTCGCGCCGGAACGCCGGCAGGCTCTTGTTCTCGGACGCGAGCGGCATCTGGAACGCGTGGCCGGGCGCGCTTTCGTGCAGCGTCAGCGCGACCTGCGAATAGAACGGCCGCGACGGCAGGTCGTAGGTGTTGACCAGATAGATCCCCGGCCCGCCGCGCCCGCCGGTGTAGAACGGCGCGATGTCCGCTGGCACCGGCTTGATCGCGAACCGGCTGCGCGGGAGATGTCCGAACCACGACGACGCCTTGCCGTCGAACGTCTTGGCGATCCACGCCGCGCGGTAGAGCAGCTCGTTCGGCATCTTGGGATAGAATTGCGGATCGGTGCGCAGGTGATTGAAGAACGCCTGCAGGTCGCCCTGGAACTTCACGCTCCGCATCACGCCGTCCATCCGGCCGCGAATCTTGGCGATCTCCGCGAGCCCGAGCGCGTGGATCTGTTCGGGCGTGATGTCCTGCGTGGTATATTCGCGGACCTTCGACAAATAATAGGCCTTGCCGTCGGGCAGGTCGTACGCCGCCAGCCCCTCGCGAGCGTGCGGAATATACTCGGTGCGCAGAAACTTCAGCAGCGTCGCATAGGCCGGTGCGACCGACTGCGAGATCGCCGCCGCGCCCTCGGCCCTGAGCGCGGCCTGATCGGCAGCCGGGATCGTCGACGGGAAGCTCTTGAACGGTTCGTAGAACGGCGACTCCTGCGGCGTCTTCGCTTCGGCCACCTGCGCGACACCATTGTCACGCCCCGTCAGAGTCACCCGCGCCGGGGTGAACCCGCGCGCGAGCCCGGCGCGCATGTTGCCGGTCTGCTGATCGAAATAGCGCGGGATCTGGCGCATTACCGCGATATAGTCGCGATAGTCCTTTACCGACTTGAAATTGCCGCGCGAACTCTCCGCCACGTCACCCCAGAAGCTCGTGTCGGCAGTGAGCGGCTTCTCGTAATCGCGAAAGCGTTGCTCGGCGAGCAACGCGTCGATCTGCTGCGCATAGACCGCGTAGTTGATGCGGTTGGCCGGCGACAGACTGGCCGGCGCGATCGCCGCGAGTTGCCGCGACACATCGGTCCAGCGTGCGAGGCGCTCCGCCTGCGCCTTCGGGCCGACATCGGGCAGGCGCGGTGCAGCGGTCGGATTGTCCTCGCCCTGTGCGAACTGGAGCTGCCGCCACGCATATTCCGCCGTGTAGAGCGCCTTGAACCGCGCATCCGCCGACGTCGCCACGGCCGATTTCGGAGTTTTTGGAGGCACCGCCCCCACCGCCGTCGAGCCCAGCGCGAGCAACAGGATCAAAGCCTTCATCGTCATTCTCCTGGAACCAGCGCCATGATGTCGCGGTACAGGGCTGCGGGTATCACCACACCCTCGGTCACACTCCGCGCCCGCGCCGCGTACCGCCGTTGCGAAGGCAATCGAGCACCCTGCCCCTCGATCGCCCCGAACATCGCCTCAGCGCGGGCGAGGTGCTCGGCGACCGCATCGCCGAGGAACCCGACCGGATCGATCGCGATGATCAGTTCACCGCCGATCGGCGACCCACCGCGCGCCGCGTCAGCCTCAAGCGACTCCCGGCTGGTCATGTCGCCGATCAACGGCCCGGCGAGCAGCTCGACCATCGCCGCCAGCGCCGACCCCTTGTGCCCGCCGAACGTCCGCATCGCACCGTTCAGCACCGCCGCCGCGTCGGTGGTCGGCTGCCCGTCCGCATCATAGCCCCAGTCGTCGGGCACCGCCTTCCCCGCACGCCGATGCAGCTCGATCTCACCGCGCGCGACCGCACTCGTCGCGAAGTCGAACACGAACGGTTCGCGGCCTGGCCGCGGCCAGCCGAACGC
Source organism: Sphingomonas sp. LR55 (assembly GCF_036856015.1). Lineage (NCBI taxonomy): Bacteria > Pseudomonadati > Pseudomonadota > Alphaproteobacteria > Sphingomonadales > Sphingomonadaceae > Sphingomonas > Sphingomonas sp. LR55. The sequence continues at coordinate 124,384 of NZ_JASPFO010000001.1, read as the reverse complement.
GATCGGGTTGGTCCCGAACACGGGTTCGGTGCCCCCGCTGGCGCAACCCAGGCATGGCTCGGCGTGACCGCGAGCGCGACGAGCCCGTCCTCCGCCAGCGCCTCGACCTCCGGCCACAACGCCGCGAAATGCACCACGTTGTTCAGCGCCATCGCGGCGATCCCATACGCGCGCGCCTTCTCCGCCAACCGTTGCCGGCCCCGCTCGAACGCGAGTTGCGCGAACCCGCCGCCGCCATCTACCTGCACGAGGGCGCGCGCCGGCTCGCTCACCACCGGCTCGGCATCGAGCGCGACGACACCCTTGGCGATGCTGTTCGCCGCGACCAGCAGCCGGTAGATGCCGTGGCTCGCGCAACCGTCGCGCTCGCCCGAGACCATCGTTTCCGCTACAGCCTCGGCATGCGGACGCGACAGGCCAGCCCCGAGCAGGACTTTTCGCGCAAGCCCCCGCACCTCGTCGAGCGTCATTGGTACATCTTCGCTCATGCGGTTGCGCCCGGCTTGGCAGCGACCATTCGTACCCCGAACACCGGCCCCGCCGACGACCGATCATGCGGTACAAACCGCACCTTCACGTTCGCCTTGCCCTTGGTCAGCCCGATCGGCAGCGGGTAATCAACATCGAAGAACTTGCCCGGCTGATCCGCCTCCAGATGCTGCGTCGCCACCTTCACATTATCCACGAGGATGTCGAAATCGCGCGCGCTCTTCGCCCCAATAGGTCGCCTGCACCACCAGCGGCCCCGGCCGCGTCTTCATCGCGAACTCGAAATAGCCGCCCGACCTCGCATCGCGCCCATTCCGCCCGCGATAGCTGACCGGATACGAGATTTCCGACGTCAGTGCATGATCGCGCTCGGGCTGCATCTCGCCGAGGTGCATCACGTCGACCGACCGCGCGGCGAGATCCTTCAGCCGCGCCTGCTCGGTCAGGAACGCCGCTTCCTCGGTCTTCCACGCGGCCTCGCTAAAGCGCTTGAAATACACCGCGCTACGCCGGTCATACTGGCTGTAGAACGGCACGAAATTGAGGTCGGCGGGCCGGATGATCCCCTTCGTAGCGTAACGTGCCCCGGCGCCAGCCGTCGGCGTGAACGCGGCGAGCAGATGCGCGCCGACCATCGCCGGATCGGCCTGCTCCCATTTCGCCTCGGTCGAGCCGAGATCGGCGGCCATCACCATCGGCCCGCGGAGCACCGCGACCGTATCGACGTCGCCTGGTGCACTCTCCAGCCGCAGGTCGAGCGGCACGGTAATCGCGACGACATCCCCCGCCTTCCACCGCCGCTCGACGATCGCATAGCCCTTCGCCAGCACCGGCTCGACCGCCGCGCCGTTGACCGTCACCGTCGCGCGCCCGTTCGCCCAGCCCGGCACGCGCAGCGCGATAGGAAACCGCCCCGGCCTTGCCAGCTTCGTCAGCGTCACCCGCGATTCCGGCTCGAACGGATAGCGCGTATCGAGCGTCAGCACCGCACCGCGCGCACGCCACTGCGCCTCCGCCGGGATGTAGAGATTGACCAGCAGCGTATCGCCGCCCTCCCAGAAGATCGCCTCGCCGTGCTTGGCATGGCTCTCCATCCCCGTACCGACGCAGCACCAGAACGCGTCGTCCTTCGGCGTCGAATATTCGCGCGCGGTGCCCGTCATCAGCGGCGTCATATAGGTGAAGCCGGCAGTCTTCGGGTCCTGCGCCGCCATGATGTGGTTCAGATGCGCGCGCTCGTAATAGTCGAACATCGCGCCGTCCGGTGCCCAACCATAGAGCTGCTGCGTCAGCTTCAGCATGTTGTAGCTGTTGCAATGCTCGCAGGTCTGCTCGGTGATGTGGTTGGCGATGCTGTCGGGGCCGGAGAAATACTCGCGGTCGGCATTGCCGCCGATCACATAGCTGTGATGCTGCGTGACGGTCGTCCAGAAGAACCGCGCGGCGTTCGCAGGTGCGGGTTTGCCGTTCAGTTCGTGGATCCGCGCCAGCCCGACCAGCTTCGGCACCTGCGTATTGGCATGGAAGTTGGCCAGCTTGTCCTCACCCGCGACCATCGGATCGAGCATCTTCCGGTCGTACAGCCGCTCCGCGACGTCGAGCCATTGCTTGTTCCCGGTGCGCGCGGACAGCTCGGCATAGCTCTCGTTCAACCCGCCATATTCGCACCCGAGCAGCGTCTGCATCTGCGCATCGTCGAGCGCCGCGAACACTTTCGCGAAATACGTCGCGAGTCCCGTCGCGACGCCAAGCGCCTGCGTGTTGCCCCACGCGGCGTGCACATCGAGCAGCCCCGCGAACACCTTGTGCACCGTATAGAGCGGCGACCACGAGCCGTTGAGATCGAACCCGCCCGACTTGATCTCGCCGCGCATCACCTCGGGGAAGATCTCCTCGCCGTCGACGATCGTCCCGTCCTTCCGCTTGCGCCCCAGCGCGCCGACATAACCGGTGCCGCGCTTCGCCTGCGCCCGCGCCAGCTCGGCGACGATGTAATCGGCGCGCGCGCGACACTCGGTATCACCGGTCTGTGCGTGCATCAGCACCAGCGCGGTCAGATAATGACCGAGCGTATGCCCGGCGATCGTGTCGCTTTCCCACCCGCCATAGAGCGGCGCCTTTGCAGGCAGCCCGGCATAGACCATGAAGTTATGCAGCAACCGATCCGCGCTCAACCGCAGCAGATACGCGCGATTGACCTCGACCGCGGTCGCGTAGGCGGACGGGAGCAAGCGCACCGTCGACAACGGCAAAGGCTTGGCCTTGGTCGGGAGTGAGGTCGACGCCCCCTTGCCAAACGCCTGTTCGCCCACCGACAACAGCGCCACCGCGGTCGTCCCCATCAATACATCCCGGCGGTTTGCGAACATCTTTATCTCCATTCGGATATCGTATACTATACGTACAGGGAAGTGGCGCAAGCGTCATTTCGCACCCACCGTCGAGCCCGAGCGAGCCATTCATGACCGCATTCCGCCCCCTCCTCGCGCTCCTCTTGATCGGCACCGCGACGCTGCCCGGGTATGCGCAACCTAAGCCTGCCAAGCCCGCCAAGCCAAGCTATCGACCGATTGCGCAGACCGCGCTTCGCACCCCCGCCTTCCGCGTCGCACTGCGCACCGACACGCAGACGCTCGCCCGGCTATCCCCCGCCGCAGAGCCCGGCTTCGACTTCGTCCCCGGCGCCCGCGAAGCCGAGCGCGCTGGGGACGGCTATGTCCATATCGGCGACATCCACCTCCGCGTGCGGCAATCCGGTAACGCCTGGACCGACTTCGCCTCCGCACAACACCGCAAGGCGATCCGCCGCCTGCCCGCGACCGGCGCGACGCTGGCCGCCGCCGACATCACCGCCTCCCTCGGGACCGCTAGCCCGTTGCGTGTCGAGCGTCGCTGGATCGACGACCACGGCGTCCTCGCGCTCCGCTTCACGCTGACCAACACCACGACCGCCCCGGTGGAGATCGGCGCGCTTGGGCTGCCGATGGTGTTCGACAATATCATCACCGACCGCAGCCTCGAACAGGCGCATGCGCAGGCGAGCTTCGTCGATCCGTATTTCGGCCGCGACGCCGGCTACCTCCAGGTCACCCGGCTCAACGGCGCGGGTCCGGCGCTGCTCGTGCTCCCCGAAAAGCGCACGCCGCTCGAAGCCTACCGCCCGATCCTCGAAGCCGCCAAGGCGCCCAAGGGCGACATCTTCACCGACCGCAGCAAGCGCGGCCAGACCTCCGAAGGCTTCTACGACTGGACCGTCGCCAGCAAAGCCTTCGCGGAGAAGGAATGGGCGAAGGCGGGCGAGCAATGGAACACGCCTACCAGCTTCACGCTTGCCCCCGGCGCGGCGCGCACGATCGGCGTCCGCTTCGTCACCGCGCCGTCGATCGCGGCCATCGAGGACACGCTCGTCGCGAACCACCGCCCCGTCGCGGTCGGCATCCCCGGCTACGTCGTTCCGACCGACCAGGACGCCTCGCTGTTCCTCAAGACGCCGCAACCGATCGCCAAGGTCGAGAGCTTCCCCGCTGGCGCACTCACCGCGACCGTCACCGCCGGGGCGAAAGGCTGGGCCCGCTACACCGTCCGCAGCAAGGGCTGGGGCCGCGCGAGCCTCGCCATCACCTACGCCGACGGCAGCGTCCAGACGGTCAGCTATTACATCACCAAGCCGCTCGACCAGACGATGGCCGACCTCGGCCGCTTCTCGACTACCCAGCAATGGTACGAGGACAAGGCCGACCCGTTCGGCCGCAACCCCGCGATCCTCACCTATGACCGCGAGGCCGGTAAAGTCGTGACGCAGGACCCACGTGTCTGGATCTCGGGCATGAGCGACGAAGGCGGCGCGGGCAGCTGGGTCGCGGCGATTTCGAAACAGCTCGACAACCCCGACCCCACCGAGATCGCCAAGCTGCAACGCCTCGTCGACGAGACGATCCAGGGCGACCTGCAAGTCCCGGACGGCCCGCATGCCGGCGCGGTGCGGAAGAGCCTGTTCTATTACGACCCCGCCGCGCATCCCGGCTATTACGACCCGACCGTCGACTGGAAGACCTGGACGTCGTGGTCGAAGAAGGACGCGGGCGATCTTGGTCGCGCGTACAATTACCCGCACGTCGCGATCGGCCACTGGGTGCTGTACCGCGTCGCGCGCAACCACCCCGGCCTCGTCACCGCGCATCCGTGGCGCTGGTATCTCGACCATGCCTATCAGACCACCACCGCGATGATGCGCGACGCGCCCTATTACACGCAGTTCGGGCTCATGGAGGGCGACGTGTTCGTCGACATCCTCAAGGACCTGAAGCGCGAAGGCCTGACCGCGGAGGCGACCGAGATGGAACGCCTGATGAAGCAGCGCGCCGATCACTGGCGCACGCTACGCTATCCGTTCGGCAGCGAGATGGCCTGGGATTCGACCGGCCAGCCCGAGGTCTACGCCTGGATGCGCTATTTCGGTTACCAGCCGCAGGCCGACGTGACGCGGAAAGTGATCCTCGCCTACGACCCGACGATCCCGAGCTGGGGCTATAACGGCAATGCACGCCGCTATTGGGACTTTCTCTACGGCGGCAAATACCCGCGGATCGAACGCCAGCTCCACCATTACGGCTCGACGCTCAACGCCGTCCCGCTGTTCGACGCCTACCGCGCCGACCCGACCGACCTGCGGCTGTTGCGGATCGCCTATGGCGGCATGATGGGCGGGATCACCAACATCGACCGCGACGGGTTTACCTCCGCCGCGTTCCACTCCGCGCCCGACATGATGAAATGGGACCCGTATAGCGGCGACTACGGCATGGGCTTCTACGGCCACGCGATCACCGCCGCGAGCTATCTGGTGAACGACCCGACCTTTGGCTGGCTCGGATTCGGCGGCAATGTCGACCAAACGGCGGGCGTGGTCAGTATCACCCCGAAGGACGGCGCCCGCACGCGGCTCTTCATCGCCCCCGCCGGATTGTGGATCACGCTGGAGGCGGGAAAGATCGCGCGCGACATATGTGCCGGCGACAGGGGCGATTACGCTGACGCTTGATGCGGCGACGAAGATCAATCCAGCCGCACGCGTGTTCGTCGAGACGACGACCAAGACCGGTCGGTCTTACACGATGGCAGGAGCCCAGTTCGAACGCGGCGGCTACACCGTCCCACTGGGATCGGCACCAATCAGTCTTAGCCTGTCACCTCAATAGTCAGAACACCACCCCGGCGGAGGCCGGAGCCCAATTGGAAAGGTCACCGTGACGAAGGACCGTCCACAGTCAGCGACGTCCCCCAATTGGGCCCCGGCCTCCGCCGGGGTGGGACGTTGAGGGGCATGTATCTCAGTCTGCCCTCACTTGACCCCATTCCACTCCGGCACGGCTTCCCCGGCCAGCTCCCGAACGAAAAATCCGAACTGCCGCCGCGCGACATAGTCGATCGGCCCGGTCGAGCGCCCGACGCTATGCTCGCCGCCCGGCACCGCCAGCAACTCGAAATCCTTCCCCGCACGGATCAGCGCATCGGCCACCTGCATCGTCGAGGCGGGGTCGACGTTGCTGTCCTGCTCGCCGACGATCATCAGCAGCTTGCCGGTCAGTTGCGCGGCATGATCGACGCCCGATGCGGCGGCATAGCTCGCATCCACCGGCCAGCCGAGCCACTGTTCGTTCCAGCTGATCTTGTCCATCCGGTTGTCGTAGCAGCCCGCATAGGCCACCCCGACCTTGTAGAAATCGCCGTGGAACAGCAGCGCGTTGAGCGTGCTCTGCCCACCCGCCGACGCGCCGTAGATCCCGACCCGGCCGATATCGTAGGACGTGTCCTTCGCCGCCAGCGCGCGGTGCCAGAGGATACGATCGGGAAAGCCCAAATCCGCGAGGTTCTTCCACGCGACATCGTGGAATGCCTTCGAGCGGTTGGCGGTCCCCATCCCGTCGATCTGCACGACGATGAAACCAAGATCGGCCTGCTCCTGCATCCCGATGACCTTGTCGCCGCCGGAATGATAGCCGAACGGCCAATATTGCTTGGGCACGAAACTGTCGTGCGGCCCGGCATAGATGTTCTCGATCACCGGATAGCGCTTGCGCGGGTCGTAGTCGTGCGGGCGGACGACGACGCCCCAGATGTCGGTCTTGCCATCACGACCCTTCGCGACGAACACCTCGGGCGGCCGAGACCCCGCTGCACGCAACGCGCTGTCGTCGCCCTTGGTGATCGTCGCGACCAGCGCGCCGTCGCTCGACCGGTGGAGTTCGCTGATGGTCGGCAGATCGACGCGCGAATAGGTGTCGACATACAGCGTCCCATCGGGCGAGAACCGCGCGTCGTGATCCGCCTTTGCGGGCGTCAGCGCGGTCAGGTGGCGACCGTCGAAATCGATCCGGTAGACGTGGCGAAAATACGGGTCCTCGCCCGCATTCATTCCGCCCGCCGCAAACACGATCTGGCGCTTGGCATCGTCGACCTGGATGACATCGCGTACGACCCAGGCCCCAGTCGTGATCCGGTTCTTCACCTTCCCGGTGCGACCGTCGATCAGGTACAGATGGTTCCAGCCATCGCGCTCCGACGCCCAGACGATCTCGGCGCCGAGACCGTTCACCTCGTGCGCATAGCGTCGGTCGGCGAACACGAAGGTCTTCGCATCCTCGGTCACCGCGGCGTGCGCAACGCCGGTCTCCGCATCGACCGCGACGATCCGCGCCTGCCCGAAACCGCGCCGGACATAATCGAACGCCACGCTCCGTCCGTCACTCCGCCAACGCGGCGCAGAGAGTTCATACGGGTTGGGAAACAGCGCGTCGTCGATCACCGTCTGCCGCCGGGTGGCGACGTCGAACAGCACCGGCCGTTCCTGATCGATTGCGTCGCCGGGCTTGGGGTAGAGCTGGCTCTGCAACTTCGGCTGGAGCTGGTCTCGCGGCGACGATTCGACCCGCAGCACGTGCCGCTGATACCCCGGACGAACGCGGTGGATCATGATGTAGCGACTGTCCGGCGACCAGCGCAGCGTCTCCGGATCGTAAAAATCGCCCGCGCTTCCATCGACGCTGAGCGGCACGATCGTGGTGGCGCCGGTCTTGCGCACGACAAGGTTGTCGCCCTGTACGAACGCGGTCCAATTCCCATCGGGCGAAACCTTCGGACTATTGTCCGCCGGCACCGACATATCGCGCACCACGCCAAATCCGCGCGGTCGGCTCCGATCGACCGCCGCCTCGCAGCGATACACAACGATCCCGCACTGCCAGCGCGTCTCGTCGAGCGAGAACGCGATCGCCTTGCCATCCTCTGCATAATCAAAATCGGCAAACGGCAGGTGCATCGGATCGACCGCCTCGTGTCGCGCATCGCCCAGCGCCGCCGCAAGCTTCGCCGTATCGAATGCGGCCGACTTTGCGAGCGTCTTCGCGTCAACCGTCTCGAACGCGAACCCGCCCGCCACCGTCTTGCGATACGAAAAGCGCCGCCCATCCGGCGTCCAGTGCGCCGGCCACGCGACGTCGCGCGTGAGATCCTGCCACGCCCGCCGCAAGCCGATCGAGCGCCGAAACGCGGCCTCGTCTGGTGCAGCGTGCGCCGCCGCCGATGCACACAGCAACACTAGCGCAAGCGCCCGCGACGAACGACGTATCAGCATCAGATGTCCTTGGTCAGACCGATCAACGGCAGCATCGCCGGCACCAGCCCGTCACCGCGCGCCTCGAGCCGGATCGGCCCGCCCTTCGCACCCGCCTGCACCAGTGCCATGCACAAGCCGTTGAACGCAGAGCGCGACGTCGCATGATCGGGCTCCAGACTCCGCGGATCGCCATTGCCGACGCCGAGCAGCTTGGCATCACCTGTCAGCGCGAACGTCACGCGATCCGACGCCGTCGGCATCTCGCGGCGTTTCGCATCGAGGATCGCGACCCGCACCACCGCGACCTCGCCCGGCGCCAGTTGCCGCCGATCGCTCGACAGCCCGATCCGCGCTGCCGCCCCGGTCGTCTCGCGTACCGCGTGCATCACGCGCTTGCCGCCGCGATACCCGTGCGCCTCGATCCGCCCCGCCGCATAGGGCACCTGCCATTCGAGATGTTTGTTCTTCACCACCGCCTGCCGCCCGAGGCTCCGCCCGTTCAGGACCAGTTCGACCGCCTCGCAGTTGCTGTGCACCCACACCGATACCGGCTGGCCCTCGCGCCCCGCCCAATTCCAGTGCGGGAACAGGTGCAGCACCGGCTCGCCGCTCCACCACGCGCGGTAGTAAAAGTAATTGTCCTTGGGGAAGCCGCACAGGTCCATCTGGCCGAAGTTCGAGACGTTCTCGGGCCAGCGTTCGAACGGGGTCGGCTCGCCCCGATAGTCGAACCCGGTCCACACGAACCCGCCGCTCAGGAACGGCCGCGCGTCGTAGAAACTCCACCATTTTTCCGCGGTGGTCGCCCATTTGGGGAATTCGCGGTCGTACGCCGGTACGAAGCCGGCCTTTTCGTCGCGCGCATATTCGCCGCGGGTCATCACCGTGCTGCCCGTCTCGGTCCCGATCATCGGCATGTCGGGATGCGCGTCATGATACGGATCGATCGCGTCGAGGTAGTAATTGCACCCCATCACGTCGAGCACGCGCGACGCCCCCTCGCCGAACTTGCCGTTGAACGCCTCCGTCACCGGCCGCGTCCCGTCGAGTTCGTAGACCTTGCGCTTCATCGTCTCGGCGATCCGCGCGCCGGTTTCGGTGCCGCGGTGGATCTCCTCGTTGCCGATGCTCCACAGGACGATGCTCGGATGATTGCGCCCCTGCCGGACCATCCGTTCGAGCTGCCCCAGGCCCTCGGCATTGCTCGACATCTGCCGCGTCTCGTCGATCATCAGGATGCCCATCCGGTCGCACGCGTCGAGGATCGCGGGCGACGGCGAATGATGCGTGGAGCGATAGGCGTTGCTGCCCATCGCCTTCAGCCGTTCGAGTCGCCAGACGTGCAGGCTGTCGGGCACCGCGAAGCCGACCCCGGCATGATCCTGGTGGTTGCAGGTGCCCTTGATCTTGACCGGCTTGCCGTTGAGGAAGAACCCGTGGTTCGCGTCGAACCGGATCGTGCGGATGCCGAAGGTGGACGTGTCGCGATCGACCAGCGTGCCGTCGACAAGGATCTCGCTGATCAGCGTGTAGAGATGCGGCATTTCCAGCGACCAGAGCGCAGGCGCGACGATGCGGGTCTCCTGCGTCGCGGTCGTCGCGCCCCAAGCCGGCAGCGCGAGCGGGTCCGCGAACAGCACTAGGCTCTTCCCGTCTGGACCGATCACCGTCGATCGAACCCGCGCCTCACACGCAGGGCCATCATTCGCGATCTCGGTTGCAACCCGGACCGTGGCGCCGCCGGTCTCGACGGAACAGCGCACCGTGGCACCCCAGCGCCGGACATGCACCGGCGCGGTCTTCACCAACCGCACGTCGCGGTAGAGCCCCGCCCCCTCGTACGACCACGCCTCGCCGAGGCTCACGTCGCAGCGGATGACGAGCACATTGTCCTCGCCGGGCTTGGCGAAATCCGTGACGTCGATCTCGAACGGCGCATACCCGCTCTCGGTCGAGCCGACGACGAAGCCGTTGAGTATCACGAGACAATCGCGCGCGACCCCATCGAACTGGAGCAGCAACCGCCGCCCCGCGTCCGCCTTGGCCAACGCAATCACCCGGCGATACCAGCCGACGCTGGTCGCCGGCCACATCCGCCCGACCGGCTTGAACCCCTGGAAAGATCCGGTCCGGTCCGCCTCGCTCCCCGCCGGCCCGAACTCTTCGAACGGCAAGTCGACCGCCCAGTCGTGCGGCAGCGTTACTGCCGTCCATGCGCTGTCGTCGAACTTGGGCTCGGCAACCGGCGTGCCGACATCGCCCGACTTGGCGTAGGTGTCATGCGAGCGCCCGAACCCGAAATCCTTCGCCGGATCGCTCGCGTGGCCGAGATGGAACCGCCACCCCGTCGCCAGCGACACGATCTCGCGTAGGCTGGCCGAGCCCGTCCCCGCCGCACCGATCGGCACGGCGGGGAGGATCGTCGCGAGCGCGGTCACGCCACCCGTCTTCAGAACGTCGCGGCGGACCAGGTTCGTCATAGCGTTATCCAAGCGTCAGAAGTTCACCGTCGCGCCGACGAACAGCGTGCGGCCCAGCACGTCATACACGCCGGGATAGGTGTTGCCGTTGCCGAACGACGACAGGATGCCCGAGGCGATCGCCGGCGGATCCTTGTCGAACAGGTTGTTGACGCCGGCGCGAAGCTGGAGCCCCTCGCCGACCGCGACCGTGCCCGCGAGATCGATGTAGTTGTACGCCGAGATCTTCCGGTTGATCACGCTCGGCGTCCCCGCGAGGAAGGTGTTGTCCGACAGCGACGACAATTTGACCTGGTCGATATGCCGCCACGACACCGACACGCTCGCGCCCTGCGGCATCTGCCATGTGGTGCGCATCACGTGCCGCCACTTCGGGTTGGGCTGGCCACAGGTGTACCCGAACAACCCCTTGCAGTCATAGCTGCCCAGCCCCTTCAGCGGCTCGGATACCTGCGAGATCAGCCGCGTGCCGACCATGTTGAGGTTAAGCTTGCCGAGCGCGCCGATCCCCAGCGTGTAATCGGCGGTGAGATCGATCCCCGACGTCTTGAGCGACCCGGTGTTGTACGTGGTCGACACGATATAGCCGTTGCTGCCGAACAGCGCGCCCGAACGCGGGTCGCGCGTGAACAGCCCGCAATAGAACGGATCGCTCGCCGCGACGCACTGGCTGATCGCGAGCGACGGATCGACCGAGCTGATATAGTCCTTCACCTTGATGTGGTAATAATCGACCGACAGCGTGAAGTTGCGCACCATCCGCGGCGTCAGCACCATGCCGAGCGTATAGGTGTCGGCCTTTTCAGGCTTCAGCGCAGAATTGCCGCCATATTGCGCCGAGCACGTATCCGACGGGCACTCGACGATGTTGCCATATTGCGCCTGCATCACGCCGGTCAGGCGGCAGATATCGAGCGAGGCGGTGGGCGACGTCCCCGAACACGGATCCTGTGCGGAGACGTTGCCGATCGAGCGCGAGCCGAACAGCTCGCCGATGTTCGGCGCACGGATCGCCCGGTTATAGCTGAAGCGGAACCGCGCATCCTTGACCGGCGCCCAGCTTGCCTCGCCCTTGTAGGTCCAGACGTTGTATTGCGACTTCAACCCGGTCGACTGCTGGCTGTTGCGATACGCGGAATAGCGCAGGCCGCCGTTGAGCGTCAGTTCGTGCGCGAACGGCAGGTCCTGCAGGATCGGGATCTCGATCTCGCCATAGCCTTCATTGACGGTGATGCGGCCATCCGAATTGGTCGTGCCGCCCTGCTGCGCGATCGCGTCCGCGGTGAAGTTGAGCGTCTCGCGACGATGCTCGCCGCCCAGCGCGATGTTGACGCCGCGCTTCGCCCAGGGGCTGGAGATGCCGAACGTCCCGAGGTCGCCATTCACGTTCGCGGACATCACGTCCAGCACGTTGCGCGACGCGGTGTTGCTCTCCGAAAACAGGTACGCGCCCTGCGCATCGGTGATCGCGTTCGCCTGGAACACGTTGATCGGCACGCACGCCGGGTCGCTGCCATCGATGACCGAGCGACAGGTCGGAACCCCGCCGACGTTGACCACGTCGAGCGCACGCTGCGCCTTCACATTGTCGACGTTGTTCAGATACGTCTCGTTGTAGCGCACCAGGGAATGCAGATAGTTGACGTCGTAGCGGAAGCCGTGACCGAGATCGCCACGGACACCTGCGGAATAGCGATAGTCCTGATGGCGCAGATCGTCGCGACGCGACTGGCCCGAGCCGAGGCGATAACCGATCAACGTATCCTGCGTCGCCGACGTCCCCGCCGCCGCGCCGCACAGCGACTGCTGCTGCGACGCGCTCATCAGCGGGTTGTTGCAGGGGACGGTGAAGGTGGTGCCGAGGAACAATGCGGACGGCGCGACCTGCGAGAAGGTGTGATCCTTCATGTACATGAAGCTGCCATAGACTTCGGCGATCGGTGCGATCTCGAACTTGGCAAACGCGCCGCCGGTAATGCGCTCGTCGGAGCGCTGGAAGTAGTTGGTCGGCGCGTAGTTGTACGCATAGGCCGAGGTGTAGGGCACCCAGGTCGGCGTGCCGTTGGCGTTGTTGGTCAGCGTCCTGCCCGAGTTGGGCCCGCCGAGCGGCACGAACGTTCCGATCGGCGTGTTGCTCGATCCGCCGCAGATGAAACCATTGCCCGCGGCATCCGACGGGTTGAGCGCGCAGGCGGAGACATCGCGGTTCGCCTGGAGCACCGGATCGGTGTGACGATAGCCGCCATAGACGGTGATGTTGCCGCGCCCGTTCGCGAAATTCTTGCCGTACGCCGCGTTCAGGTCCTGCTTGCCGCCATCGGCGACGCGGCCCGGCGCGTTCGCATAGCCACGCGTGGTCAGGACGTTGCGCACCCCGCTGTTGTCGTTGGTGTGCAACCCAAGCCCGGACTGGACGTCGATCCGCAGCCCGTCGAGATGATCCTTCAGCACGAAGTTGACGACGCCCGCGACCGCGTCCGAGCCGTAGACCGCGGACGCGCCGCCGGTCACCACGTCGACCCGGTCGATCAGCGCCGACGGCACGAAGTTCAGATCGATCGCCTGCTGCGGCATCAAGCGCTGGCCGTTGAGCAGGATCAGCGTGCGGTTCGAGCCCAGGTTGCGCAGGTTGATGTTGGCGGTGCCGTCCGACCCGTTCGAGACGTTCTCGTTCGCGTCGGCGGTGAACTGCGGCAGGCGGTTCAGCACGTTCTCGACGTTGACCGCGCCCTGATACTTGATCTCCTGGTCCGTCACCGAGGTGATAGGACTGTTGCTGGCCAGATCGGGGCGGCGGATGCGCGTGCCGGTGACCACGATGGCGTCGTCTGCGCCCGACTCGGCGGTTGGCTGCGGCACGGGCACGACCTGCGCATAGGCACTCGACGAGAGCAGCATCGCGACCATCGCGCCCAAGCTCGACCGATTACGAAGTTTTCCGACCAAAAATGTCATGAGTGCCCGCGCCCCTGTTTGGATGTTGCGCGCAATCCATCACGTCACCGTGATTATGTCAAATATAATATACGATATCCTATATTCATATCGAGCGGATTAGGTGGTTATGGTCTCGGGAGCGCCTGGGCTCCAACCGGAGCCAAGCTCGCGACAGGGGTGACAGGCCAAAAAAACGCACGCCCCTAAGGACGTGCGCTGATTTTCCGGCTGATCCGCTGGCTGAGCGGCAGCAAATCGCGGTCAACGGCAGTTGCACGTCGGACGCGCCCGGACGCGCTTTCGCCACGCCTTTCGCGGCGTGTACGACACCGTGTCGTAATATTCGGTCGTGGTCGTCGTCGTTACCATCGGGGCGGACTGGACCACGACCGTGGTTCCGCCGGCGGGATAGACGCTGCCGCTGGTCGTCGTCACCGTCGTCAGGCCGTCGGGCGAAACCCAGCTTCCGCCGGGCGCCGCGGCGTAGCCACGCGGTTGCGCATAGCCAGCGCCATAGGAGACGGGGGTGCGTAGACGGGCGCGTAAGTAGCCGGCGGCGCATAGCCCGCGCCGTAATCGGCCCGTGGCGGCGGTGCGCGCCGACCGCGATCTTCGCCCTTGTCGATCGCATAGCCCGCCGCTGCCCCGACACCTGCACCGATCAGCGTGCCACCCAAGCGATTGCCACGTCCTGCGATGACATTGCCTGCAACGCCGCCTGCGACCGCACCGATCGCCGCGCCGCCGAGACCCGTGTCGCGCCGCGGTGCGCGGTCGTCATAGGGTGCGGCATAACCGCGGTCGGCCGGGCCTGCATAGACCGAGTCGTTCTGCGCATAATCCCGTGGCGCGACCGCGGTGTAACCACCGGAGTCATAGCGGTCCCAGTCGGTGTCGCTCACCGTATCGTACACCGAACCGCGCTGATCGATCAGGACGGCATCATCGTAATAGCGCGCCCAGTTATACCCCTGTGGCGGCTGCGGCAGGCCATAGCGCGACCAGTCGTTGATGTAGAAGCGCGGCGCGTTCCAATAGCCCGGCACCGCCCAGCCCCGATGCGGACGACGGTACGCGGCCCAGCCGCCTGGCGCGTTCGCCCCGCCCCACCAGCGCCCGCCGATCTTGCTGCCCCAGCGCGACGCGCGGTGACCGGCAGGCTGTGACGACGTGTAGACGACGGGCGGACGGGCGGCGATCGGCCCCGGGCGGTACGGCGCTTGCATCGGCGCCTGCATCACCGTGCCGGGGACGTCGTAGCTGGCGCCGGGGCGGTGCTGCGCGTCCGCTGCGCCGCCACTCGCCAGTGCTATCCCCGCGCCTGCGATCAAAAGCCTCCGCATGTCCGTCTCCCTGGTTTCGCCACCCTATCCCGCGCAAACGCCGAATATCTTAACAGGTTGCTTACCAAAGCCGGGAGGGACTCGCCAGCGAGCGTGCCGTCCCGAAACGGATCAGATCGCGAGACGTTCGGCGAGCAATGCCGCGAGTGCTTCGCACCCTGCCGCGTCTTCGGCGTCGAACCGCGCGGGTTCCGGGCTATCGAGGTCGAGCACCGCGATCAACGCCCCGTCCTTGGTGACCGGCACCACCAGTTCTGAACGGCTGGCCGCATCGCAGGCGATGTGACCGGGGAACGCGTGGACGTCCTCGACCAGTTGCGTCTTCAGCGTCGCGGCGGCGGCCCCGCAGACGCCCTTGCCGACCGGGATGCGGATGCAGGCGACCTTGCCCTGGAACGGGCCGAGCACGAGCTCACCTTCGACCAGCCGGTAGAAGCCTGCCCAGTTCAGGTGGGGGAGATATTCCCATACCAGTGCGGCGGCGTTGGCCATGTTGGCGATCGGGTCGGTCTCGTCCGCGGTCAGCGCGTCGAGCGCGGCGAGCAGGTCGCGGTAGAGATCGGCCTTGGTGCCGGCGGCAATATTGAACTGGTACATCTGTCTTCCTTGGTCGGCGACTTGACGGAACTGGCACGCTCCAAAATTCGTCATCCCAGCGAAAGCTGGGATCTCCATGTTGGCGCCGGCGGTCCGTTCCTCAAGGATACCCCAGCTTTCGCTGGGGTGACGGGCTTTGAGGTGCGGGTGAGCGGCAACGGGCTTTGAGGGGCGGGTGAGCGGCAAAGAGTGTCGCTCAATCGTCGCGGACCTTGCCGCGGCCCGCCTTGACCCCGCTCCGTACCTTCTTCGTATCGACCCGCCGCGCCTTGGCTGCTTTCGACGGCTTGGTCGCGCGGCGCGCTTTGGGGACGATCGTCGCTTCCTTGATCAGCGCCACCAGCCGCTCGCGAACCTCCTGGCGGTTGAGCAGTTGCGACCGCGAGCCTTCGCTGCGGAGTACCAGCACGCCGTCGCGCGTGAGGCGCGATCCGGCCAGCACCGCTATGCGGTTCTTCACCGCCAGCGGCAGGCCGGGCGAAAGGCCGACGTCGAAGCGCAGGATCACCGCGCTGTCGGTGGTGTTGACGTGCTGACCGCCCGGGCCGCCCGAACGGGTCGTGCTCTCGATCAGCTCGCTGTCGTCGATCGAGATCGATCGGGTGATCGGGATCGCGACCATCAGCCCCTCGCCCGCTCAGTCGTCGGCGGAGTCGGGCGCCGTTACCGCATCGGCAGCCGGAGCTACGTTCGCGACCGAAGCCGCCTCGTCGGCGAACCCGGCTTTCGCGAACCGCTCTGGGAGCGGCGCTTCGGCGAGCACATCGGGCTTGCCCGGGCGCGGCACGATCAGGCGTTGCGCGTGGAGCATCATGCCGAGCCCGTCCGCCTTGCCATAGACGCCATCGCCGACCACCGGCGCACCGAGGCCGCTCGCGGCGTGGACGCGGATTTGATGCGTGCGGCCGGTCTCGGGCAGGAACTCGACCAGCGAGCGGCCGTCCCTGATCTCGAGCACGCGCCACTTGGTGCGCGACTTCTTGCCCTCGGGGTCCTCGACCATCCGCCAGCCGGTTTCGGCCGTGCTGACCTTGCCGAGCGCCATCTCGATCAGGCCGGACGTCCCTTCAACCACGCCGTCGAGCAGCGCGACGTAGCGCTTCGAGACGAGTCCCTGCTCGAACGCCTGCTGCAACCGGGCATGCGCCTTGGGGTTGCGCGACAGGAGCAGACAGCCGCTCGTGTCGCGGTCGAGCCGGTGCACGGCCTTGGGCCAGCGCTGGAAGCCGAACTTCAGGCTTTCGAGATGATTTTCGAGGCTCAACGAGCCATCGCGGGGCGGATCGACCGGCAGCCCCGCGGGCTTGTCGATCACCAGGGCCTCGCCGTCGAGGAAGAGTACGCGTTCACCATGCATGCCGCCGCCCTTGCCATCATTAGCGCCTGCGTGCCAGAGCCCGCGTCGATGTTGCACCGCACGCTGGCTCTCGCGCTCCTCTTCGCCCCGACCGTGGCGGAGGCCCAATTGTGCGAAGGGCAGAGCGCCGCGATCGCCCCCGACGGTCGCGCGTTCGGGCATTTGCCCTACGGCGACGCGCCCGAAACCGAGCTGGTCACGCTGCCGTCCGAATATTCCGTGGGCAATCCGTGCGTGGTGCGTGCCGACATCCTTCCTGACCTGTTGCGACTGTTCGCGGCGGCGCAGGGCGATCCTTCGGTGATGGGTCAGCTCCGCGCGCTGTCGTGCCAGCGGTCGATCGCCCGCCAGCGCAGCGTCTTCTGTCGCGGCGAGACGAGCAGCCCGGCCGATCGGGCGATCTCGGTCGCGCCGCCGGGGTATAGCGAACATTCGACCGGCTTTGCGCTGGATTTCGCGGTGCGGCCGGCGAACGGGTGTCCCGATGCGGAGGCGTGCATGGCCGCGACGCCTGCCGCGCGCTGGCTGCGGGCGAACGCGCCGCGGTTCGGGTTCGAGCAGAGCTTTCCCGGTGGCAACAAACAGCATGTGAAGTGGGAGCCGTGGCATTGGCGCTGGGTCGGGGCCACCGAGGCCGCCCCGGGCGCGGCGAAGGCGCGGTTCGTGTTCGCGCGGGCGCGGCGATTGTATCCGGCTGATCCGGGAGTGTTGCCGCTGGTGGTGAAGGTTGTGGCGCAACCGCCGGTGCCGGTGGCGCCTGTGATTGCCGTGCCGTCGAAGAAGAAGCGGCGGTAGCCAGCGCCGAGGCCTCGCTGACGATCCACAACGGCTCCACCCCGGCGAAGGCCGGGGCCCAATTGGGGGGCGCCGATGATTTAGCGCGGCGCTCCTTTACGACCACCTCACCAATTGGGCCCCGGCCTTCGCCGGGGTGGTACTATCTGGCGGACTCGCCCTGACATTACCAGCTAGTCGCCCCGCCGTCCCTCAGTGCAGCACCAGGCCACCCGGACGCACGACACCGTCGCGCAGCGCATGGTCGTAGAGGATCTCGGTCTCGAGCATCACCTGGCTCGACAGCCGATCGAGCATCGATTCCGCCTGGACGCCGAACTTTTCCCATTCGCCGGGCGCGATGATCGGCAGCCAGTGACCGATGAACGCCTTCCAGTCGGAGCGGAGGATGTCGAGATTCTCCTCCATCGTCGCGATCGTGTCGGGCGAATACTTCGCCTCCATCGCCATCACCGTGCGATCGATGACCTCGTCCTCAAGGTCGAGATGCTTGGCGACGGTGATCGCGAGTTCGATCAGCTTGCGCGACGCGATGCCGCTCTGCTCGCGTGAACCTTGCGCCAGATCGGCGAGTACGACGCACTGCTCGGCGATCCGCTTGTGATCATCGAGTAGTTGCGCCCAGTTCGCGCGATCCTCGTCGGAGGCCGCGTGGACCATCACCCTGTCGGTTGTCACCTTGTCGTTCATCCTGCCGTATCCCCCATACGTATACGATCGACGCCCTACTGCGGATGCGCCTAGCGTTGCAGGCGATCCACAATCTATAGTATTTTCGACACTCTCGGCGTTTCAAAACGACCCGCCCTCAATCTCGGCCCTCAATCTCGATAGCTAGAGCATTGCGTCACACATCGACATCCGCCCTTTGACATGACGCCGTGCTACGCCTATATCCGCATTTCACCACAGCATCCGGGAAATGACATGCCGTCGCGCAGCGTGTCGATCGTATTGGATACCGAGGTTTCATACGCTGAGAGCCGCCGCACCTGATGCGCGCGGCCTTTTTGCGTGAACGTGCGTCCCGCTCGGGGGTTCCCGAGCACGAATTTTCGGCTGACGAGGCAAAATAAACCTATGGCATCCAAGGCGATCGAACACGGCACTGCAAAGCGCCGTATCCGCAAGGTTTTCGGCAACATCCACGAAGTCGTGCAGATGCCGAACCTGATCGAAGTCCAGCGCGAGAGCTACGAGCAGTTCCTGCGCTCCGACAAGTCGATCGGCCACGTCTCGGGTCTCGAGAAGACGCTGCGCAGCGTGTTCCCGATCCAGGATTTCGCCGGCACCGCCTATCTCGATTTCGACGATTACGTCCTTGAGCCGCCGAAGTTCGACGTCGAGGAATGCCGCCAGCGCGGGATCACCTACGCCGCGCCGATGCGCGTCACGCTGCGCCTAACCGCGTTCGAGGTCGATCCGGATACCGAGGCCAAGTCGGTCATCGATATCAAGGAGCAGGACGTGTACATGGGCGACATGCCGCTCATGACCGAGAACGGCACGTTCTTCATCAACGGCACCGAGCGCGTCATCGTCAGCCAGATGCACCGTTCGCCGGGCGTCCTGTTCGATCACGATCGCGGCAAGACGCACGCATCGGGCAAGTATCTGTTCGCAGCACGCGTGATTCCGTATCGCGGTTCGTGGCTCGATTTCGAGTTCGACGCGAAGGACATCGTCAACGTCCGCATCGATCGCAAGCGCAAGCTGCCCGTCACGGCGCTGCTCTACGCGCTCGGCATGACGTCGGAAGAGATCCTCAACTATTTCTACAACCGCGTGACGTTCGTCCGCGGCCAGGGTGGCTGGATCGTTCCGTTCCAGGTCGAGAACTGGCGTGGCCAGAAGCCGATGTTCGACATCGTCGATGCGAAGACCGGCGAAGTCGTGTTCCCGAACGGCCAGAAGATCAGCCCCCGCGCTGCGAACAAGGCATTCAAGGACGGCCTGACCGACCTGCTGATCCCGACCGAGGAAATCTTCGGCCGCTATTCGGCATATGACCTGATCGACGAGTCGACCGGCCGCATCTACATCGAAGCCGGTGACGAAGTTACGTCCGAGAACCTCGAACTGCTCGACCAGGCAGGCATCGAGCGTCTCGACCTGCTCGACATCGATCACGTCGCGACGGGTCCGTGGATCCGCAACACGCTCAAGGTCGACAAGGCCGAAGAGCGCGAGCAGGCCCTCAGCGACATCTACCGCGTGATGCGCCCCGGCGAGCCGCCGACGCTGGAAACGGCAGAGGCATTGTTCTCAGGGTTGTTCTTCGATCCGGATCGCTACGACCTGTCGGCGGTCGGCCGCGTGAAGCTCAACATGCGTCTCGACCTCGACGTCGAGGACACCGTGACGACGCTGCGCACCGAGGACATTCTCGAGGTCATCAAGACGCTCGTGAACCTCAAGGACGGCAAGGGCGAAATCGACGATATCGACAACCTCGGCAACCGTCGTGTCCGTTCGGTCGGCGAGCTGCTCGAGAACCAGTACCGCGTCGGCCTGCTCCGCATGGAGCGCGCCGTGAAGGAGCGCATGTCGTCGGTCGACGTCTCGACGGTCATGCCGAACGACCTGATCAACGCGAAGCCTGCGGTTGCCGCGGTCCGCGAATTCTTCGGCTCGTCGCAGCTGTCGCAGTTCATGGATCAGACCAACCCGCTGTCGGAAGTCACCCACAAGCGTCGCGTGTCGGCACTTGGACCAGGTGGTCTGACCCGTGAGCGTGCCGGCTTCGAAGTCCGCGACGTTCATCCGACGCATTACGGCCGCATCTGCCCGATCGAGACGCCGGAAGGCCCGAACATCGGCCTGATCAACTCGCTCGCCAGCTTCTCGCGGGTGAACAAGTACGGCTTCATCGAGACGCCGTACCGCAAGGTTGTCGACCACAAGGTGACCGACGACGTCGTGTACCTGTCGGCGATGGAAGAGGCCAAGCACACGATCGCGCAGGCCAACGCCGAGCTCGATCTCGTCGAACGGCTTCGTCGAGGAGCTGGTGTCGTCGCGTCAGGCTGGCGAATTCCTGATGGCGCTGCCCGACAACATCACGTTGATGGACGTCAGCCCCAAGCAGCTCGTCTCGGTCGCCGCATCGCTCATTCCGTTCCTGGAAAACGATGACGCCAACCGTGCACTGATGGGCTCGAACATGCAGCGTCAGGCCGTGCCGCTCGTCCAGGCCGAGGCGCCGTTCGTCGGCACCGGCATGGAAGAGACGGTTGCGCGTGACTCTGGTGCAGCGATTTCGGCAAAGCGTGCGGGCATCGTCGACCAGGTCGACGCGGCGCGTATCGTGATCCGGGCAACCGGCGAGATCGATGCCGGCAAGTCGGGCGTCGACATCTACACGTTGATGAAGTTCCAGCGCTCGAACCAGTCGACCTGCATCAACCAGCGTCCGCTGGTGAAGGTGGGCGATGCGGTTCGTGCCGGCGACGTGCTCGCCGACGGTCCGTCGACCGAGTTCGGCGAGCTGGCGCTGGGTCGCAACAGCCTCGTCGCGTTCATGCCGTGGAACGGCTACAACTACGAGGATCTCGATCCTGATCTCCGAGCGGATCGTGAAGGACGACGTGTTCACGTCGATCCATATCGACGAGTTCGAGGTGATGGCTCGCGATACGAAGCTCGGGCCTGAGGACATCACGCGCGACATCCCGAACGTCGGCGAGGAAGCCCTTCGCAACCTCGACGAGGCGGGCATCGTCTACATCGGTGCAGAGGTCGAGCCGGGCGATATCCTTGCCGGCAAGATCACGCCGAAGGGTGAATCGCCGATGACGCCGGAGGAGAAGCTTCTCCGTGCGATCTTCGGCGAGAAGGCCAGCGACGTTCGCGATACGTCGCTTCGCCTGCCGCCGGGCGTGTCGGGTACGGTCGTCGACGTTCGCGTCTTCAACCGTCACGGCATCGACAAGGACGAGCGCGCGATGGCGATCGAGCGCGAGGAGATCGAGCGCCTGAAGAAGGATCTCGGACGACGAGCGTTCGATCCTGAACCGTGCGACCTGGTCGCGTCTTCGCGAGATGCTGCTCGACCAGACCGCCACCTCGGCGCCGAAGGGCGTCAAGAAGGGCGTCGTGATCGACATGGATCTGCTCGACAGCGTCGACCGCCACGAGTGGTGGAAGTTCGCGGTCGCCGACGACAAGGTCCAGAGCGATCTGGAAGCGGTCAAGATCCAGTATGACGATGCAGCCAAGCTGATCACGGACAAGTTCCACGATCGTCGCGAGAAGCTGGAGCGTGGTGACGAGCTGTCGCCGGGCGTGCTGAAGATGGTCAAGGTGTTCGTCGCGGTGAAGCGCAAGCTGCAGCCGGGCGACAAGATGGCCGGCCGTCACGGCAACAAGGGCGTCATCAGCCGCATCCTGCCGGCGGAGGACATGCCGTTCCTCGCCGACGGTACGCCGGTCGATATCGTGCTCAACCCGCTGGGCGTGCCGTCGCGCATGAACGTCGGTCAGATCTTCGAGACGCATCTGGGCTGGGCCGCACGTGGCTTGGGTCAGTCGATCACCGCGGCTCTGGAGACGTGGCGTGAAGAGAATCCGGATGCCAAGCCGGGTGCGATGCCGGAGGCGGTCCGTGATCGCCTGAAGACGGTGTACGGCGAGCAGTATCACGCCGAGATCGACGCCCGCACGGGTGACGAGATCGTCGAGCTCGCCAAGAACCTGAAGGGTGGCGTGCCGATGGCGACGCCGGTGTTCGATGGTGCCCGCGAAGCCGACGTTTCGGCGATGCTGGCGCTGGCGGGCCTCGACACGTCGGGTCAGTCAGACCTGTTCGACGGCCGCACCGGCGATCAGTTCGATCGCAAGGTGACGGTGGGCTACATCTACATGCTGAAGCTCCACCATCTGGTCGACGACAAGATCCACGCACGGTCGATCGGGCCGTACAGCCTCGTCACGCAGCAGCCGCTGGGTGGTAAGGCGCAGTTCGGTGGGCAGCGCTTCGGCGAGATGGAGGTCTGGGCACTCCAGGCCTACGGCGCGGCGTACACCTTGCAGGAAATGCTGACGGTGAAGTCGGACGACGTGGTCGGCCGCACCAAGGTCTACGAGGCGATCGTCAAGGGCGACGACACGTTCGAGGCCGGCATCCCGGAGAGCTTCAACGTGCTCGTCAAGGAAATGCGCTCGCTCGGCCTGAATGTGGACCTGAAGCAGTCGGAGCCCGGCTTCGACAGCGACGGCATCCAGATCGCGGCGGAGTAAGCCTCGCTCCTCCCCTCCCGCGACGGGTTCCCATCAAAGTAATACTTTGACGGGGCCCTACCGGGAGGGGTCGGGGAAGGCCTGTCCCCGCAGGCACCACCCCGAGAGGCTACGACATCCCCTCCCTAGCCCCTCCCGCCATGCGGGAGGGGAATGGAGAATAAAATGAACGAGATGACCCCCTTCGCCAATCCGGTCGCCAAGACCGAGACGTTCGACCAGATCCAGATCGGCATCGCGTCCCCGGACAAGATCCGTTCGTGGTCGTTCGGCGAGATCAAGAAGCCCGAGACCATCAACTATCGCACGTTCAAGCCCGAGCGTGACGGCCTGTTCTGCGCGCGCATCTTCGGTCCGATCAAGGACTACGAGTGCCTGTGCGGCAAGTACAAGCGCATGAAGTACAAGGGCATCGTCTGCGAGAAGTGCGGCGTCGAGGTTACCGTCTCGAAGGTCCGCCGCGAGCGGATGGGCCATATCGAGCTCGCCGCCCCGGTCGCGCACATCTGGTTCCTGAAGTCGTTGCCGTCGCGCATCGGCCTGCTGCTCGACATGCAGCTGAAGCAGCTCGAGCGCGTGCTGTACTTCGAGGCGTACATCGTCATCGAGCCGGGCCTGACCCCGCTCGAGAAGTACCAGCTGATGACCGAGGACGAACTCCTCGACGCGCAGGACCAGTATGGCGAGGACGCGTTCTCGGCCGGTATCGGTGCCGAAGCGGTCCGCATCATGCTCGAATCGCTCGATCTCGTCGGTGAGCGTACCGCGCTGCTCGAAGAGCTCGCAGTCACCAAGTCCGAGCTGAAGCCCAAGAAGATCATCAAGCGCCTGAAGGTCGTCGAGAGCTTCATCGATTCGGGCAACCGCCCGGAGTGGATGATCCTCGAAGTCGTTCCGGTCATCCCGCCCGAGCTGCGCCCGCTGGTGCCGCTGGATGGTGGTCGTTTCGCGACGTCGGATCTGAACGATCTGTATCGCCGCGTGATCAACCGCAACAACCGCCTGAAGCGCCTGATGGAGCTTCGCGCGCCGGACATCATCGTCCGCAACGAGAAGCGCATGCTCCAGGAGGCCGTCGACGCATTGTTCGACAATGGTCGCCGCGGTCGCACGATCACGGGCGCCAACAAGCGTCCGCTGAAGTCGCTGTCCGACATGCTCAAGGGCAAGCAGGGCCGCTTCCGCCAGAATCTGCTCGGCAAGCGCGTCGACTATTCGGGTCGTTCGGTCATCGTGACCGGGCCTGAGCTGAAGCTGCACCAGTGCGGCCTGCCGAAGAAGATGGCGCTCGAGCTGTTCAAGCCGTTCATCTACGCGCGTCTCGATGCGAAGGGTCTGTCGATGACCCTGAAGCAGGCGAAGAAGTGGGTCGAGAAGGAGCGCAAGGAAGTCTGGGATATCCTGGACGAGGTGATCCGCGAGCATCCGGTCATGCTGAACCGTGCGCCGACGCTTCACCGTCTCGGCATCCAGGCGTTCGAGCCGGTTCTGATCGAGGGCAAGGCGATCCAGCTTCACCCGCTGGTCTGCTCCGCGTTCAACGCCGATTTCGACGGCGATCAGATGGCCGTGCACGTCCCGCTGAGCCTCGAGGCCCAGCTCGAAGCACGCGTCCTGATGATGTCGACGAACAACATCCTGTCGCCTGCCAACGGCAAGCCGATCATCGTTCCGTCGCAGGACATGGTCCTCGGTCTCTATTATCTGTCGATGATGAAGGAGAATGAGCCAGGTCAGGGGATGCTGCTCGGTGACATGGCCGAAGTGCACCAGGCGCTGAACGCTCAGGCGGTCACGCTGCACACCAAGGTCATCAGCCGCGTTCCGCAGACCGACGAGAAGGGCAAGCAGTACCTCAAGCGGTACGAGACGACCCCGGGCCGCATGCTGCTGGGCGAGTGCCTGCCGCATAGCCACAAGGTGCCGTTCGACACCGTCAACCGCCTCCTCACCAAGAAGGACGTGGGCGACGTGATCGACGAGGTTTATCGTCACACCGGCCAGAAGGAGACCGTACTGTTCGCCGACGCGATCATGTCGCTCGGCTTCCGCCACGCGTTCCGCGCCGGCATCTCGTTCGGCAAGGACGACATGATCATTCCGGACGCCAAGGTTGGTCTGGTCGACGACACCAAGGCGCTCGTGAAGGACTTCGAGCAGCAGTATCAGGACGGTCTGATCACGCAGCAGGAGAAGTACAACAAGGTGATCGACGCCTGGAGCCGTTGCGGCGACCAGGTCGCGAACGCCATGATGGACGAGATCCGTGCGGTGAAGGTCGACGAGGAGACCGGTCGTGAAAAGCCGATCAACTCGATCTACATGATGGCTCACTCGGGTGCGCGTGGTTCGCAGGCGCAGATCAAGCAGCTGGCCGGCATGCGCGGCCTGATGGCCAAGCCGTCGGGCGAGATCATCGAAACGCCGATCATCTCGAACTTCAAGGAGGGTCTTACCGTCCTTGAGTACTTCAACTCGACCCACGGCGCTCGCAAGGGCCTCGCGGATACGGCGTTGAAGACGGCCAACTCGGGCTACCTGACGCGTCGTCTGGTCGACGTGTCGCAGGACTGCGTCATCATCGAACCGGATTGCGGCACGACCCGCGCGCTGGAGATGAAGGCCATTCTTCAGGGTGGTTCGACGATCGCAAGCCTCGGCGAGCGCATCCTCGGTCGTACGACCGCGGAGGACATCGTCGATCCGAAGACCGGCAAGGTCGTCATCCCGTCGGGCACGCTGCTCGACGAGCCGATGATCACGACGATCGAAGGCCTCGGCACGCAGTCGTGCAAGATCCGCAGCCCACT
Source organism: Sphingomonas sp. LR55 (assembly GCF_036856015.1). Taxonomy (NCBI): domain Bacteria; kingdom Pseudomonadati; phylum Pseudomonadota; class Alphaproteobacteria; order Sphingomonadales; family Sphingomonadaceae; genus Sphingomonas; species Sphingomonas sp. LR55. The sequence continues at coordinate 98,723 of NZ_JASPFO010000001.1, read as the reverse complement.
GGTCTGCGAATCGAAGATCGGCGTTTGCGGCAAGTGCTACGGGCGCGATCTCGCCCGCGGTACGCCGGTCAACATCGGTGAAGCTGTCGGCGTCATCGCCGCGCAGTCGATCGGTGAGCCGGGCACGCAGCTGACGATGCGTACGTTCCACATCGGTGGTGCGGCGCAGCTCAACGAAACGTCGAACCTCGAGGCGCATGCCGACGGTACGGTGCAGTTCCGCGACCTGCGTATCATCGTCGACCAGCGTGGCCGTCGCGTGGTGCTCAGCCGCTCGGGCGAAATCGCGATCGTCGACATGGACGGCCGCGAGCTCTCGGTCGATCGCATCCCCTACGGTGCGTACGTGCTGTTCGACGATGGTCACATCGTGTCGCGCGGCGATCGGATGGCCGAGTGGGATCCGTTCACCATGCCGGTGATCACGGAGAACCCGGGCACGATCAAGTATGTCGACCTGATCGAGGGCAAGACGCTCACCGAGCAGACCGACGAAGCCACGGGTATCGCCCAGCGCGTCGTGATCGAATATCGTGCGGCGACCAAGTCGAAGGAGGATCTGCGTCCGCGCATGACCCTGCTCGACGAGACGTCGGGCGAGACCGGTCGTTACATGCTGGCGATTGGCGCTACGTTGTCGGTCGAGGATGGCGCACAGGTGTTCGGCGGCGACGTCGTCGCCCGCGTCAGCCGCGAAAGCGCCAAGACGCGCGACATCACCGGTGGTCTGCCGCGTGTCGCCGAGCTGTTCGAGGCACGTATCCCCAAGGACTCGGCGATCATCGCCAAGATCTCGGGCCGCGTCGTGTTCGGCAAGGATTACAAGGCGAAGCGCAAGATCGGCATCCAGCCCGAGGATGGCGGCGACGTCGTCGAGTATCTGGTGCCGAAGTCGAAGGTGATCGACGTCCAGGAAGGCGATTACGTCAAGCGCGGCGATAACCTGATCGGCGGTTCGCCCGATCCGCACGACATCCTCGAGACGATGGGCATCGAACCCCTCGCCGAGTATCTCGTGTCGGAAATCCAGGAGGTCTATCGTCTCCAGGGCGTGAAGATCAACGACAAGCACATCGAGACGATCGTTCGTCAGATGCTGCAGAAGGTCGAGATCACCGACGGCGGCGACACCACGCTGCTGAAGGGCGAGCAGGTCGATCGCGAGGAAATGGACGCGACCAACGAGAAGCTCGAGAAGAAGCAGACCCGCGCACAGGGCAAGCCCATCCTGCTCGGCATCACCAAGGCGTCGCTGCAGACCCGCAGCTTCATCTCGGCGGCATCGTTCCAGGAGACCACCCGCGTCCTCACCGAGGCAGCGGTCCAGGGTAAGCAGGACATGCTGATGGGCCTGAAGGAGAACGTGATCGTCGGCCGGCTCATCCCGGCAGGCACCGGTGCAGGCCTCAACCGCCTGCGTGTCGTGGCCAACAGCCGCGACGCCGCGATGCGCGTCCAGCAGCGCAAGATGGCGGAGGTGTCGATCGTGGCACCGATGTCGGCTGCCGACGAACATGCTGCCGAGCTGGCACGTTCGCCGCGCGATGCAGGCGGCACGGGTGAGGATCCGCTCGCGGCGGTCGTCACCTCGGGCACCGGTACCGATGCGGATGCCGGCGAGTATCTGAACGAGACCGAGTAATCGGTTTCGTCAGACGCCTTCCGCGCTGACTAAGGAAAAGGCCGCCGTCCGGGACACCGGGCGGCGGCCTTTTTCATTGGCTGGCGTGAGCGCAAGATCAGGACCGATCGACCTTCAAAGTTCTGGGAGTGCCCCAGTCCAAGATTTCGGGGTCACCCCACGCGGGTTCGGCAGGCATCTGTTTATGGCAAGCAAGCTTGTTTCCCCGCGAAGGCGGGGATCCAGACTGGGCTCCCGCCTTCCCGGGAGAACAAGAGTGTGCCGCCGTCGAATTGCGAGCCGGCTCTTACTCAAGAGGGATACCGACGCGGTCCGGCGTTCACCTCCGCAAGACAAAGTCTTTTGGTTTTGCGCCACCGTGGGTGCCGGAACTTGTTCGGCATGACGGGGAAATATGATCTTGCGGTTCGAACTGACCGTAGATCGGCCCTACCCCCAGCGCATCTGGCTTCATGCCCCGCGCCACGGCACCGGCAATTCCCCGCAACAAAGGAGTCGCATTCCCGCTGTACGGCTGCGGCGGGTGCAGTGGAAACTAGCGACCGGGAAGGACAACACCGAGCCGATGCGAAAGATCGTCCTCGCCACGATCGGCTCGCTCGGCGACCTGCATCCCTTCATCGCGATCGGCCTCGCTCTTAAGGTTCGTGGGTTTGCGGTCATGATGGCGGTACCTGCCGATCACGTCGCCAAGGTCGAAGCCGCGGGGCTGACCGGCATCGCCATCGTCGGCGGGTTCGACGCGTTGACGGAGACTTTGGGCATGCCGCCCGACCAGGTCGCAAAGCGCATCATGTCGGATCAGACCTATCTGATGAACCAGAATCCTGATGCCGTGGCTCGCCGACAGCACGACGGCGCTCGACGAGGCGATGGAGGGTGCGGTCGCCTTGGTCGCCTCGCTGTTCGTCTTCGCCGCGCCAATCGTCGCCGAGACGCGTGGCTTGCCGCTGGTCAACGTTCTGCTCCAGCCCATGGCGACCTTCTCCGCCTATGCGCCACCCCGCACGCCCGACTTCGCAATGATGGCCCACGCACCGACCGGGCCGATCGGCCGCGCCTGGAACCGGTCGGTGTACCGGGTCATGCGCGGCGTGCTGCGACATCGGTATGGATGGCACGTCGATACGGTTCGCAAGACACGCGGCCTGCCGCCGTCACGCCAGGCGTTGCTGCTCGAGACGCCCGTGAGCGCCGACCTGACCTTGTGCTGCTATTCGCCGGCCATCGCGCCGCGCCAGCCTGACCTGCCGGACATTGCGCGCGTCACCGGCTTTGCGATTTTCGACAGCGATACCGGGGCGCCCGAAAGGCGCGATCCGGCGCTCGAGGCGTTCCTCGCCGCCGGTCCACCGCCGCTGGTCTTCACACTGGGATCCTTTGCGACGTTTGCGCCGGGCGACTTCTACACCACCGCAGCGGCGACCGCGCGAGCACTTGGCCTACGCGCGGTACTGCTGACAGGCAGCGACGATCAGGCAACGGCCAGTGAACATATCCATGTCTGCCGCTATGCGCCGCACTCGCTGCTGTTCCCCCAGGCTAGCGCGATCGTCCACCACGGCGGCGCGGGCTCGACCGGCCAGGCGCTGCGGGCCGGCAAGCCGCAACTCGTCGTCCCGCACATGGGGGATCAGTACGACAACGCGCACCGCATCCAATCGATCGGCGTCGGCAAGACGCTGTCGTCGAAGCACTTCACGATCATGCGCGCCGGCGCTGCCATCACCGCCATCCTGACCGACCGAATGCGCGAGACGGCCGCGCAGGTCGGCGCGCAGGTTGCGCGGGAGAACGGCGCAGAAGCTGCTGCGGACGCGATCGCCGCGCTCGTCGATGAGCGCGGCTGACTTCGTCGACAGTTTTCAGTGACCATGGTGACAAAAAGATCATCGACGCCAGGCGTTGCCGTCGCGCCTTGGCGCAGCTAGGCGAACAGCCGATGCGGTCGGCGTACCATCCTTCGTCGATCGAGACGCGCGGTTCGGCGCGCCGGCGCAGTGGTGCGTTCGTGCTCACCGTCATCGCGCATATTCTGATCCTGCTGCTGCTGTTGCGACTGACGCCCTCGGCCGTCGTGAAGCCCGAGGAGCGCCGCGATCCGGTCACGTTCCAGATCGCGCCCGATCAGACTGCGCCCACTCCGCAAAAGCGCACGCCGTCGCCGACCAAGCAGAAGCGGGCCAGCGGTGGGTCGCCGCCGCGTGCCGCGCCGCGCGCCGAGTCCGCACAGGCGCCGCCTGCGCCGCCAAAGTCGCCCTCGCCCCTGCCGATCAAGATGCTCGGCGGGATGGAGATGTTCGACGCCGCCGATATCTCGAAGATGCCGTCACACCCCGACGACCAGCTTGCCGGCGGTGACGGCGGCAGCGGCTCGGGCAAGGGCAAGGACAGCGGTGCGGCCTATGGTCCCGGCGAAGGTCCGGGGGCGAGCGCCTGTACAAGGTCGAATGGTACCGCCGCCCGACCGACGCCGAACTCAACGGCTATCTGAAAAGCCCACCGCCGCCCAACAGCTGGGCGAAGATCGCGTGCCGGATGATCGCGAACTATCAGGTCGAGAATTGCCGTGCGCTCAGCGAGTCGCCGGTCGGGTCGGGCCTCGCGCGGGCGATGCGGCAGGCCGCGTGGCAATTCCGCGTCCGCCCGCCGCGTGTGGGGGGCAAACAGATCCTCGGCGGCTGGGTCGAGATCGATATCGAGTTCAATTCGGGGAAAGCGCCGGACTAAGGCGGACCAGAAGGCGAGCGTCGCCTGCTGAACTTCGTCATCCTGACGAAAGTCAGGATGACGAAGACGCGCAATTGGGCGAGCGCGAGCTAACGCCTCAGACTGCCTAGCATTTCAAACTTCACTCGTGATCGAGTGCCTCTTCTCGTCCGACAGCGTCCGCGCCAACGTCTCGAAACGCCCACCCTCGACCCGGATCTCGTTGAACGCCGGCGGACTCCCGCGCGTGCGCTTTGACAGCGTGCCGGCACCGATCATCCGGATGATCCGCCCTTCGCGCTCGACCGGCACGTCGAACGGGTCGTGGACGTGCCCCGACAGCACCGCATCCGCGCCAGCCTCCGCCAATGCGGTCAGCGCCTCGTCGCCATTGCGCGTCTTCGCCGTCCCGGTCGTCCCGCCCTCGATCAGCGGATGATGCGCGCCGATCAGGATCAGATTGCCCTTCGGCACATCCGCGATCATCGCCAGCGCGCGCTTGAGCGAACCGGAGCTCACGCGCCCCTTCGACCAGTTCCACCGCCACTGCGCGCGCGGTCGTCTTCAGCGGGACGACGGTGACGCCGGGAAGCTCCAGCGGCCGCTCGATCATCTGCTCGACTGCGGCATAGCGCTGATAGGGTGCGAACAGCCGCCGAAACGGATCCCAGTAATAGGGAATGTCGTGGTTGCCGACCTCCAGCGTCACGGGCACACCGAGCGACCGCAACCAGTCGCCGCCACGCTGGAACTCGTCCTTGGTCGCGCGCATCGTCAGGTCGCCGGTCATGATGACCGCGTCGGGTTTCTCGACCGCGACCCGCTCGGAAAACCACGCGATCGCCGCCGGGTCTTCCGCACCGAAATGTACGTCGCTGACGTGGAACAGCTTCAACGACGTGCCCCCTTGGCCGATACATCAGGCAAGGTCGGACAACGTCGATGGCTGATGCACCGGGCACCCGTTGAACTGTCCGCGGAATTCGGCCGACATCTCGTAGGTCTCCTTGCGCACGCGATTGATCCCGCCAAGCGGCTGGTGCGCCGTGATCCCGTTCCACACGCTATAGACCAGCGCATCGTCGGTCCGCTCACTGCTGCCCTGATCCCATGACACCTGCGCCGGGATTTCGAGCTTGGCGATCGTCACATAGGGACTGACCGCTTCGTCCCAGACGACCGACGCGTCCTCGATCGGCATCGCATCGAGATCGGTATTGATCTGCACGCGCAACTCCCACGTCCCGCCATGCTCGGCCAAGGCGTCGCGGACGACCTCGCGCAGGGCGTCCGGTCGCGCGGTGATATCGACCAGGCTGCCGGTCAGTTTCGTCAGTTCGGGGGATACCGGGAACAGCGCGAATTTGACGATCGCGTCGCCGTACCGGAACGCGGTCTGCGAATAATAGGTCTCGCCCAGGGGATGCACGGGCTTGGCGCCACCGAGCGTCGTCAGCGTCGCGGACTGCGCGCCGACCGCCTCCAGCGCGGACTCGACGACGCGGAACGTGGCCGACATCGCCTTCTTCACCCCCTCGAACCGATCCGTCGTCTTGGTCAGCAGCTTGAGGTTCTTGCCGAATGTCTTGGGATCCTTGGCGGAAAAGGCGGGCGCGTTGACCATGATGAAGTCCTGCGTCGTGTCGCCTTCGGACCCCGGCAGGCGATCCCCCGAGACATCGAGGATTTTCAGCGCGAGCCCCCGCGGGAGGCTGATGCTGTCGTCGAGGATATCGCCCGCATTGGTCGAGATACGGATCACCGCCTCATGCCGGCCAGGCGTCGCGAAGATGCCCTGCGCCAGGATCGGCGGCAGGCCGTCGGCGATCGTGATCGATCCGCGCGATGCCGTGCGCCTTGGCATGGACCGCGCGCACCGCATGGCCGTAATCCTGCGACGTCGTTTCCAGGATTTCCCGAAACGAGTCCTTCATGCCCTGCAACGTCTCCGCTTCATCGGGAGCGATCGTCTCGACCGACGGGTCGAAACGCACAGGTTGGGTGCTGGGCATCGGTATCTCCACTGCGAATGCAGGTTTTCCTGGGGTATGCAGGCCCAACCCATCGTGCCCGAGGACGTTCCGCCTGCGTTGCAAACCGCGGCCGGGCGCGTGATGAAGGCCGCCAAAGGAGCCATCATGCATATTCCCGAAGTCACTGCCCCGACGATCGCCATTGCCGGTACGACCGACCGCTTTCCGGTTCGCCGGATCTTCTGCGTCGGCCAGAACTATGCCGATCACGCACGCGAGATGGGGTCGGACCCCGACCGGCAGGAGCCGTTCTTCTTTTCGAAGCCCGCCGACGCGGTGGTCGCGAACGGCAGCACCCTGCCCTTCCCGCCGCAAACCGAAGACCTGCATCACGAGGTCGAATTGGTCGTCGCGCTTGGCGCAGGCGGCAAGGACGTCGCAGTCGAGGATGCCGCGGCGATGATCTTCGGTGCTGGCGTCGGCATCGACCTGACGCGACGCGACCTTCAGGCGGCGGCGAAGAAGATCGGGCGACCGTGGGACATGGCGAAGGGCTTCGACCGCTCCGCCCCCGTTGCGGCGCTGACGCCGGGCGTCCCCGCCACATCGGGCAGCATCGTGCTGACGGTCGATGGCGAGACGCGGCAGTCGGGCGACCTGTCGATGATGATCTGGAGCGTCCCCGAAATCATCGCGACGCTGTCGACCTTCGTCGAACTCGCGCCCGGCGATCTGATCTTCACCGGCACCCCCGCCGGCGTCGGCCCGATCCAGCGCGGACAGACCGTGCGCGCGACGATCGAAGGGTTCGAACCGCTTGAGGTGACATTCACCGCCTGATCGGCCATCGTCCCCGAATATAAGCAGATAATCGGGGGGCACATGGCTGAAACAGGCGAATTTGGCGGACGAGACTCGGGCGCGGACGGCTTTCTGAGCCGGGCGCGCACGGTTGCAGGCCCCGGCTTCAACCGCTGGCTGGTGCCCCCCTGCGCGCTCGCGATCCACCTGTGCATCGGCATGGCCTACGGGTTCAGCGTATTCTGGCTGCCGCTGTCGCGTGCGATCGGGATCACCGATCCGGTCGTCTGCAAGGACCTCTCGCTGCTCGGCGCGCTGACCACGACGACCTGCGACTGGCGGGTGAGCGATCTCGTCTGGACGTACACGTTGTTCTTCGTCGTGCTCGGCGCGTCGGCTGCGATCTGGGGCGGCTGGCTCGAGCGCGCCGGTCCGCGCAAGGCCGGCGTCGTCGCGGCGTTCTGCTGGTGTGGCGGCATGGGCATCGCCGCGATCGGCGTGTCGATGCACCAGCTCTGGCTGATCTGGATCGGGTCGGGCGTGATCGGCGGGATCGGGCTTGGGCTCGGCTACATTTCGCCCGTCTCGACGCTGATCAAATGGTTTCCCGATCGGCGCGGCATGGCGACCGGCATGGCGATCATGGGCTTTGGCGGCGGCGCGATGATCGGCGGGCCGCTCGCCGATCTGTTGATGAAGCATTTCGCAAGCCCGACGGGCGTCGGCGTCTGGCAGACGTTCCTGGTCCTCGCGAGCGTGTATTTCGTGTTCATGATGGCCGGCGCGATCGGCTACCGCGTGCCCGCCGAGGGCTGGGCGCCCGCCGGCTGGACCGCGCCGACATCGGCCAAGGCGTCGATCAGCCGCTTCAACGTCGCGCTGTCGGACGCGCACCGCACGCCGCAATTCTGGCTCGTGTGGCTGGTGCTGTTCTTCAACGTCTCCGCGTCGATCGGGATCATCGGCATCGCCTCGCCGATGTTGCAGGAGCTGTTCGGTGGACGCCTGATCGACGCGCCGGGCGTGTTGTTCACGGCATTCGACGACGACCAGAAAAAGGCGGCGGCGGCGGTCGGCGCAGGCTTTGTCGGCGCGATCAGCCTGTTCAACATCGGCGGGCGCTTCTTCTGGGCGTGGTTGTCCGATCGGATCGGGCGCAAGCCGCTGTTCGCGACGATCCTCGCGGCGGGCGCCGTGCTCTATGGTTTCGCGGCACCGGCACTGGCGGGTACCACATTGGGCCTGTTCATCCTCGTCTTCTGCATTCTTGCGTCGATGTACGGCGGTGGGTTCGCGACTGCGCCTGCGTATCTCGCCGATCTGTTCGGGACGAAATATGTCGGTGCGATCCACGGGCGATTGCTGACCGCATGGTCGACCGCGGGCGTGGTCGGGCCTTTGCTCGTCGCCAACATGCGTGACCGCGCGATCGCGGCGGGCGTGCCGCGTGGCGATATCTACCCGCCGATCTTCTGGGTGCTGGCGGCCATGCTCGTCGCCGGGTTCGTCGCGAACCTGTTCGTCCGGCCGGTCGTCGCCAAGTTCCACATGCCCGCCGACGACAGGCCGATTGCGGTCGAGACGGTGGCCGGCGGGACGGTCGCGACGGCTACCGGCACCTCGCCGGTGGTCGTGTTCGCGTGGCTCGCGGTCGGGCTGCCGATCCTCTGGGGGATCTACATGACGCTGTCGAAGGCGTTGATCCTGCTCAAGTAAAGCGCAACCCGATCGGTCGGCCATCGGTTGCCCCTGTTCCCCCAGACAGGAGCTTCCCATGGCCGACCGGCTCACGATGCAGGATCCGCGCACGCAATATCCGCAGCCCCCTTCCCGCAACAGCCGCAGGAAGCCCCGGGTATCGCGTCGAAGATGGACCCGAAGCCCGATCACGGCGAGACGAGCTACAAGGGCTCGGGCAAGATGACCGGCCGCAAGGCGCTGATCACCGGCGGCGACAGCGGCATCGGTCGCGCCGCGGCGATAGCCTATGCGCGCGAGGGCGCCGATGTCGCGATCGTCTATCTCCCCGCCGAAGAAGCCGACGCGCAGGAAGTCGTCGCACTGATCGAGGCCGAGGGTCACAAGGCGCTTGCGCTGCCCGGTGACGTGAAGGACGAATCGTTCTGTCGCGACGCGGTCCAGCAGGCGGTCGATGCGTTCGGCGGTCTCGACGTGCTGGTCGTCAACGCCGGTCGCCAGCAGACGCGGCCGACCGTGGCCGATATCTCGACCGATGATTTCGACCAGACGATGAAGACCAACGTCTACGCGCTGCACTGGTTCGTCCAGGCCGCCGTCCCGCATCTGCCCGCAGGCGCGGCAGTGGTCACGACCGCTTCGGTGCAGGGCTATGATCCGTCGGACAATCTGCTCGACTATGCGACCACCAAGGCGGCGATCGTCGCCTACACCAAGGGTCTCGCCAAGCAGCTGATCGAAAAGGGCATCCGGGCGAACGTCGTCGCGCCGGGCCCGTTCTGGACGGTGTTGCAGCCGAGTGGCGGCCAGCCGCAGGAGATGGTCGAGACGTTCGGGTCGAAGAGCCATTTCGGCCGTCCGGGCCAGCCGGTGGAGATCGCCCCGGTGTACGTGCTGCTCGCCTCGCAGGAGGGGAGCTATATCACGGGTGAAGTCTACGGGGTTACGGGCGGCGCGGGGGTCGCCTAGCGTTTGATCCTCCCCCGCAAGGGGGAGGTGTCGCCGAAGGTGGCGGTGGGGGAGGAACGCGCAACAGCGGTTGCCCTTTCCTCCCCCCGTCTGGCAAGCGCCAGCCACCTTCCCCTGGCGGGGAGGATCGTCGGGCTCGTCACATCGCTATTGCACATCGTTATCAATTCTGTACTTGTACCCCGGTGACCGCCCGGAAGATCATATCCCTCGTCAGAACCGCTGCCCGCGCATGACCCGCGGCACGATCAAGACCTGGTATCTCGTCCATAAATGGACGAGCCTGATCTGCACCGCGTTCCTGCTGATGCTTTGCGTGACCGGCCTACCGCTGATCTTCGAGGAGGAGATCGATGGCTGGCTTAACCCGCCCGCGCCGATGGCGACGCTACCCGCGAATACGCCATCGCTCTCGCTCGACACCATTCTGGCCCGCGCGGCGAAGGCGGCCCCGGCGAGCTCCCGCTCTACATCAGCTTCGACGAAGAGCGCCCGATCGTCTACGTCACCACCGGCCCCACCGCCGACGCGGCGCCTGCAGCGATGCATTTCCTCGCCTTCGACGCGCGCACGGGAACGAAGATGCCGCCCTACGTCCCCGGCGTGATGGCGTTCATCCTGAAACTCCACACCGACATGTTCCTCGGCTTCTGGGCGGAGATCTTCCTGGGCGTGATGGGCCTGCTCTTCTTCGCCGCGATCGTGTCCGGCGTCGTGCTCTACGCTCCGTTCATGGCCAAGCTCGACTTCGGCACGCTGCGCCGCGGACGCAGCAAGCGGCTCGGCTGGCTCGATCGCCACAATCTGCTCGGCATCGTCACGCTGGTATGGGCGAGCGTCGTCGGCGTGACGGGGACGATCAACACCTTCGTCGTGCCGATCACCGCCATCTGGAAGTCGAACGGCCTCGCCGAGATCATCGCCAGCGAGACGCGCACCCCGCTCGGGCCCCAGCGCGCATCGGTCCAGGCGGCGCTCGACGTGGTGCAGCGCAAGGCGCCCGAGATGAAGCCGCAGTTCATCGCCTTCCCCGGCGTCGTCTTCAGCAGTCAGCATCACTACGCCGTGTTCCTGAAGGGCGCGACGCCGCTGACGTCGAGGCTGCTGCTGCCCGGCTTCGTCGATGCAGCGACCGGACGGTTGGACGCGGTCGTGCCGATGCCCTGGTACATGCAGGCGATGCTTCTCGCTCAGCCGCTGCATTTCGGGAATTACGGCGGCCTCGCGATGAAGATCGTCTGGGCGATCTTCGACATTTTGACGATCATCGTGCTCGGCAGCGGGCTGTATCTTTGGCTGCGTCGTCGCGGCGGTCCGAGCGACCAGCGCGTCCGCGAAGTCGTGATGGCGGGAGAAATCGCATGACCCACAAGACCAACCGCCAGATCTTCGCACTGCCGATCCTGCTGGGCGTATCGACCTGTGCCGGGCTCGGCGCAGGCCTGATCGGCGACGGCGTCTGGGATGTCGGCGCTGGCCTGCTGCTCGCGCTGCCGCTGGTCGTGACCGGCCGCTACTGGGTCCGCACACCGATCACGCAATCACGCCCCGCCGAAGCGCCAAGGGCCGCGTCGATCGCCCGCTAAGCACGCCCCCCGGCAGGGGGAGGATTGCAGAGTTCGCGCCGATTGAAAAATGGAGCCGGTGTTACCCGGCTCCACAGACTTCAGGTCGCTGGCGTCGCCTGCGGGGCAGGTGCCGCTGCCGGCGCGGGGAGCGACCCGGCTGGAGCGCGGACTGCACCCGACACCATCGGCGGCGGCGGTGGTGCGATTCCGGCTGGCGGCGGCGGTGCGACCCCTGCTGGCGGCGGCGGGGAGCACCCGGACCGCCGGGGCCACCGGGGCCACCGGGGCCACCAGGACCATCGCGACCCGGACCATCAGGACCGGGACCATGCGGACCGCGCGGTGGGCCACCGACCGGGCCGAGCGCGGTCACCTTGCCACCGGCTGCCACCAGGAACGAGGCGTGGACGAAACCATCCTCGAACCGACCCTGGATCGTCACCGGCTGCCCGGTCGCGACCAGGTTGCTACCCTCGCCGCCGCGACCGAGATCGACCAGCGCACGGCCGGTGCGGTCGGCCATCACGAACTTGTTGCCGTATTGCTCGGCGACGGTGCCGCGGATCGTGACGATCCCGTCCGACTGGAGCGATCGGATCGCGACTGGGGTTGCAGGCGCCATCGTCACGCTCGGACGGGTTGCGGCGACGGTGACGGCACCGGCGGCACCACCGACCACGAGCAAGCCGGCGGCGGCGAGTGCCAGGCGGTTGCGGCGGAGATTGAAGCGCTTGCTGGGCGCAGTGTGGGAATGTTCGGTCATTGCGTCGTTCCTCTCATTGGTTGACGAATCACCTTCTAGGCGCACGCTGCCGACGCCCGCTGAACCAAGCCGTTCAGTTTCCGTTGTGATCTTGGACATAGGGACAGGCGCATGCGGGTATTACTGGTCGAGGACGATGCGGCGATCGCCGACGGGTTGGCGCGAGCGTTGCGCGCGGAGCATTTCGCGGTCGACGTCGCGAGCAACGGCGAGGATGGCGGCCATCTCGGCGCCACCGAACTGTACGACGCGGCGGTGCTCGATCTTGGCCTGCCGAAGCGCGACGGGTTGTCCGTCCTCCGCGACTGGCGCGCGGCGGGGCGCGACCTGCCGGTACTGATCCTCACCGCCCGCGACGGCTGGTCGGAAAAGGTCGAGGGCTTCAAGGCCGGCGCCGACGATTATGTGGTGAAGCCGTTCCGCGTCGAGGAGGTCGTCATGCGCCTCCGCGCGCTGGTTCGCCGCGCTGCCGGTCATGCCGCGGCGCGCGTGACATGCGGGCCGCTGACGTTCGACGCGCAACTCGGGACGTTCGAGCATGATGGCCTGCCGCTGAAGCTCACCGCGTTCGAATGGCGCGTCCTCTCCGCGCTGATGCTCCGCCGAGAGGTGGTGATCGAACGCGCCGACCTGATCGAACGCGTCTACGAAGGCGATGCGGATGTCGACTCGAACTCGATCGAGGTGATCATCGGCCGGCTGCGGCGGAAGATCGGGGCGCAGATGATCGAGACGGTGCGCGGCCGCGGGTACCGGCTGACGGCGGACGGGGTGTGATGACCATATCCACCACCCCGGCGAAGGCCGGGGCCCAATTGGGGGACGTCGCTAACGGAGTGCAGTCGACCATTATAAAAGCCTCTCCAATTGGGCCCCGGCCTTCGCCGGGGTGGGGTTCAGTAGGGCGATCGCTACACCTGGAAGAGCGCACGCGATGACCCACTTCCGCCTCATCCCAAGATCGCTCTTTGGCCGAATGCTCGTCATCGCAGGGCTGTCAACGGGGCTCGCGCTGCTGTTCGCGGGGGTGACGATCAGTCATGTCCTCGAACGCTTCGTCACGCGCGGGCTAGACGAGCGGCTCGACGCGCAGGTCGCGGTGCTCGCGCGGGCGGTGCGTCCCGATGCGACGCTCGACCGGACGCGCGCGGTCGACCTGCCCGAATTCGGCGAACCCGGCTCCGACTGGTCGTGGCAGGTCGAAGGCCCCGCCGGTCGCTTCGACAGCGGCACGACCCGCCCCCTGCCTCCCATCACACCCCCAATCACGCCGCCCGCCCCCAAGCCGGCGCCACCGATCGACGCAGTACCTCCAGCCTCGCAGCCTGATCCCGGACGCCCTCATCCTCCCGGTCCCGGTGGCCCGGGCGGCCCCGAAGATCACGCGCTCCACGCCGGCGACACGCGCGATCGCAACGGCAATCGCCTCCACTCCCGCACGATGGACGTCGCCACGCCGCGCGGCCCCGTGACGATCACCGCGATCGGGCCGCGCCGGATCGTCGAGGAGCTGCTGCGCGAGGCGATGATCCCGCTGCTCGGCTCGCTCGCCCTGCTCGGCGTAGGGCTGGCGCTGGCGACGCTCGTGCAACTCCGCTTCGGCCTGCGCCCGCTGCGCGACCTCCGCACGGCGCTCGCCGCGGTCCGCGCCGGTACCGAGCGCCACGTCCCCGACGACCAGCCGGGCGAGCTGCAACCGCTCGTCACCGAACTCAACGCGCTGATCGACCAGAACGCCGCCGGCCTCGCGCACGCGCGCCAGCATGTCGCCAATCTCGCGCACGGCCTCAAGACCCCGCTGGCGGCGCTGTCGCTCAAGCTGGCGGAGACCGGCGCGGACGACGACGTCCGCGACATGGTCGAGCAGATCGACCGCCGCGTCCGCCATCATCTCGGTCGCGCGCGCCGATGCGACCGGCGGCGCCCGCGTTCGAACACAGATCGCCCCCGCAGTCGACGACCTGCTCGCGGTGCTGCGGCGGATCCATGCCGATCGGCCGATCGCGGTCGAACGCGCCATCCCCGCCGATCTGGCGGTCGCGATCGACCCGCAGGATCTCGACGAGATGATCGGCAACCTGCTCGACAATGGCTGGCGCCATGCGCGATCGGCGCTGACGATCGATGCGCGCGCCGCCGACGGCATGGTGACGCTCGGCATCGCCGACGATGGCGACGGCCTCGACGACAGCGCGATCGCGGAAGCGATGCTGCCCGGCCGCCGGCTCGACGAACGCAGCGACGGTCACGGCTTCGGCCTGTCGATCACGCGCGAGCTTGCCGAACTCAACGGCGGCAGCCTCGCATTGGGCCGATCACCGACCGGCGGACTGATCGCGCGTCTCAGCCTGCCGCTGCGCGCCTGACGCAGCGATCCGCTGCGGCGTGCGTTGGCCCGCTACGGACAGTCGGAAGGATCGAGCATGAAAGTCGGATTCATCGGTCTCGGCCAGATGGGCAGCGCAATGGCCGCCAATCTCGTCAAGGCAGGGCATGCGGTGACGGTGTGGAACCGCTCGCCCGACAAGGCGGCGGACCTGGTTGCAGCCGGCGCGACGCTGGCCGCAACGCCCGCGGCGGCCGCGCAGGGCGACGTGGTAATGACGATGCTCGCGGACGACACCGCGCTCGAAGCCGTGGTGTACGGCGCCGATGGCATCCTGAACGCGCCTGCGCTGCACGTGTCGCACAGCACGATCGGCGTCGCGCTTGCCGACCGCCTCGCCCACGACTCGGATCGCTATATCTCGGCACCCGTATTCGGTCGCCCGCCCGCCGCCGACGCCGGCAAGCTGTTCGTCATCGCAGCCGGCGCGGACGATCTGATCGATCGCTGCGAACCGCTGTTCGAGGCGATCGGCCAGCGCGTCTTTCGCGTCGGCACCACGCCGTCGGCCGCCAATCTGGTCAAGCTCAGCGGCAATTTCATGATCATGGCCGCGGTCGAGGCGATGGCGGAAGCAATGACGCTGGCGGAAAAGGGCGGCGTCGACCGCGCGACCCTGCTCGAGGTGCTGACCGGCACGTTGTTCTCGGCGCCGGTCTACAAGACCTATGGCGACATGCTCGTGGCCGATGCGTTCAAGCCCGCCGGGTTCGCCGCGCCGTTGGGGCTGAAGGACATGAATCTCGTCGATGCCGCCGCGAGCACCTCGCGCACGCCGATGCCGTTGCTCGGGATCGTCCGCGACCATCTGCGCACCGCGATCGCGCTGGAGGGCGAAGATGTCGACTGGGCCGGCGCAGGCCTCGCGGTGCGCCGGGCCGCCGGACTCAAATAAGGCTTACCAATAGCGGCTGCCGGGCACGCCCTTGAACGGCCCGGCAAGATCCGCGGTGATCCAGCCGCCGTAGAAGCCGCCGGGCTGCGGCACGACCATCTCGCCATCGACGGTGCACACATCGAACGGTGCAGCATAGAAAGCGAGATGGTCGCGCAAGGCCGCAAACGCGCGGGTCGGTGCGGGATAGCTCCACGCGATGTCGCGGAGCGTCTCTCCATCGAGCACGAGATCGTAATAGACCGCATCGCCCTTCCACTCGCAGAACGACCGATGCGTGGAGCGCCGCAGCAGCGCCATCGTCGCGTCGTCGGGCGGAATATAATAGCTCGGCGGATGGCTGGTTTCGAGCGTCCGCACGCTCGCGCGCGTATCCGCGATAACCTGCCCACGATGCTCGATGCGGATGTGGCGCGCACATCGCTCGGCGATCGCAGGACGGGGAAGTCCCAGACGCTGGTCTGTCCGGGCAGCACCGGATCGCGTGCGACGGTCATGGTTTCACCGCCTCGCGCCGTCGCAGCGCGCGCTGCAACTTGGGTCGGACGCGCAGGAAGCCGATATAGACGCGCTCGAGCAGGCCCAGCACGATCGGCTGGCGCGCGGCGAGCCCCAGCGGGCGCAGAACCGGGATCGCCCGCCACATCGCCGCAAACGCGGCCGCGCCCGAAAGCAATTGCCCGTCCTCACGTGCATGGAACCGTGCGAGCAGCTCGCGCCGGTCGATCGGACAGGAAGCGTCGCCATCGGTCGCATCGATGAACTCGATCGCGCCGCGCCGGTCGAGCCGCCGCATCAGTGCGATCTCGCGCCGGCATAGCGGGCAGTCGCCATCATGCCATACGGTCAGCCGGCTCATCGTCGGGTATCGTTGCGCTGGCTGATCCGGGTCGCGAGTACGGTCGCGAAGCCGAGCCAGGCGACGAACGGCACGCCCAGCCCCGCCGCCGGCCGATCGACCTTGGCGGCGGTGGCGACATAGGCGGCGCCGGTGACGACCATCCCGCCTGCCGCGATCGCGCTCGTCTCCAGCGCGCGCTTGCGGAAGAACAACTCGGTCCACCCGCCGACCATCGCGGTATTGAGCAGCCACAGCCCAACCGCGGCGTTGCGACGCGGATCGGCCGGCGCGCGCATCAGTCGATAGCCGCCAACCGCAAGCCCGGTTTCGAGCACCGGCCAGACCGCGCCGAACACCGCGTCGGGCGGCGTGAAGCCCGGCTTGTCGAGCCGTTTGTACCAGCGCCGCGTCTTGGGGTGCGAGGGATCGGGCGCGTTACGCCGTCCCAACACTGCGCTCGCGCCCAGCACGCCGGCCACGATCAACGCCGCAACCGGCTTGGACAAGCCCGTCCGCGACACGCCGGTCCGCGACGGATCGGTCAGCGCAACGTCCGACGGGTCGGTGTGGATCGGTGTGGAGGTCGACATGCGCTGGTCCTTTCGGGCACGACGCCCGTGGTGCTACAGCGTCGGACGCCCGCGGACGTTCCGTGTGCGCTTGATACTTGAACTTCGCGATCGTGCCGGGTACGGACACCGCACCACGCCTCGAACGACGCGTGTCGGCGGGTGTAGCTCAATGGTAGAGCTTTTGCTTCCCAAGCAAGTGACGAGGGTTCGATTCCCTTCACCCGCTCCAAATTTTCATCGATGTGATGTGATCGTAGCCCGGCTCTCGTAAGGGGCGCGCACGACGGATCGACCCTCGCCCGTTGGCCCACAACGCGCCGTACCGCGCCAGGCGCCGGTCGCGACCACGTGGTGGTCGCGGACCAGTTGCCTACGCTGTCGATCGCGGCGGCGTAACGCGCGCCAGCGTGGCGGCGGTCAGCGCAGTTTCAGCGCCCGCCGAACCGCATCCCAACCGACATATTTGAAGTTCTGCGTGGCGGGCGCGTTGTCGCCGTCCTGCGCCACCAGCAACCCACCCGGATAGGCGGGGCCGAAATCGCCGAGCATCAGGTCGATGCCGTCGGTGTCGCTGGTCCCGTCGATGCCGCCGCCCTCGATCCGGAACCGGCCCGCATAGGTGACGCCCGGCAGACGGTAGAACGTGTAGGCGTTGTCGCCCTGGCTCGACACGACCAGATAACCGCCGATCCTGCCCGAGGGTGCGAGCGCCAGACCCTCGGCATCGGCGACCAGCGTCCTGCCGTCGACCTTGGCGATCGGGGTCCCGGTGACGGGTGCGGACGGATCGGCGTCGAACCGCCAGAGCCCGACGTCTTCCTCCGCGACATAAAGCTGCCCGGTGCGATCATCGACGACGCAGCCTTCGGACTGGGTGGCGAGCTTCATCGATCGGACCGTGGTCACCTTCGGCGACGCACCCAACAGGTCGATCGCGACCTGGTCGATGCGGCCGTCCTTGAGCACGACGAAGCCGAACAGCGCGTGGTCGCGCGCGGGTCCAGAGGCACATGCCGTAGGCCTCGCCCGGCCCGACCGAGAAGCGGCCGAGCGGGACGAGCTTTGCTGCCGCCGTGTCGAGGGTGAACAGCGAGACGTGTGCGGTATTTACGTCGGCGCGATCGCTCGCGGCGGCGATCACACGTCCCCCGAGATCGCGCAGGTCGACATTGTTGAGGCGGGCGGCAGGCGTGAAGCTAAGTCGCTTGCCGGTCAGGCTGTATACGTGGATGCCCGCTTTCTTGTCGGTGCCGATGACGAGGCTCTTCGCCGGATCGCTCGCGTTGCGCCAGATCGCCGGATCGTCCGCGGCGTCGGCGGCGGTGTCGACCGGGTCGGTCTCCGCCGTCGCCGCGACCATCGGTGCCTCGACCGCCACCGGGGCCGAGGTCGTGGCACATCCCGCGAGGAGCACCGCCGCAAACGGAAGCGCGCGCATCAGAACGTCACCCGCACGCCGCCGGTATAGCGCCGCCCGAACGTCTCATGTTCGATCGTGTACGCCGACGACCCGACATAGCGGCGGCCGGGACCGTTCAGCAGGTTGGCGAAATCGCCGTAGATCTCGACATTGCCGTTGATCGCGTAGCGCACCGATGCGTCGAGCTCATTGTCCTTGGCCCAGTAGAAGTCGCCGCCATCGACGCCGCGGACGGTGTCGCCGACCTTCGCGACCGAGCCGATCGCGTCGAGCCATGCCGAGCGGTTCTGGTACGAGACGCGCGGAGAAGCCATATTTCTCGTAATAGGCGATCAAATTGTAGATCGCGTCCGACGCGCCGGGCAGTCGTACTTTGCGCGACGGGATATCAGCCGTGCCTGGCGTGTCCGCGCGACTCTTGTTGATCGTCGCATTGAGCTGGATGCCGAAGCCACCCATCCAGTCCGGCAGGCCGAGATCGGCGGTGAACGGATCGAGCTGCTGCTGGATCGCGCCCTCGATGCCCATGATATAGCCCTTGCCGCCGTTCAGGACGGTCGAGAACTGATATTGCGAGCGATCGGTATTGCCGCTGTTGAGGATCGTGCTGCCGAAGGTCTGCACCGAGTCGAACAGGACGTTGGTGACGTCCTTGTAATAGGCACCGATCGACAGGAAGCCGCGCGGCATCGTGTAATATTCGACATAGGCGTCGACGCCCTTGGCCTTTTCGGGCTTCGCGTCGGGGTTGCCGCCGGACACGGTCAGGTTGGCGTCGTTATAGGTCAGGTTCGGGCGCAGCTGATCGTAATCGGGCCGCGCGGCACCGGTGTTGAACGACAGGCGTGCCTTCATCCGATCGTTGACGTCCCAGTTCAGATGGAGGCTCGGATAGACCAGCGTCTGGCTCGATTTCGCCTCGACCGGCGTCGCCACGCTCGTAGCGGCGTTGATCGAGAACGCCCGCGCGTCGTTGCGGATATGCTCGACGCGGGCGCCGCCGATGATGCTGCCCCAGTTGGTCGTCACCGTGGCCATCGCGTACGCCGAATAGACCTTCTCGCCGACCTTATAATAGTTCGCGTCGACCGGCAGATAGCTGGCGACGGTCTTCGCCTGGTCGACCAACCCGAGCACCTTGTCGCGGTCGAAATACTGGAAGGTGTAGCCGAGCGGGATCTCGCCCTGGAACCCGCCGGACTTGGCGATCGCGGAATAGTTGGTGGAGATTCCCGCGGCGGCGAATTGCGCTGCGCCGTTGATGTCGAGCAGGCTCTCGTTCGCGGTCTTGGTGCGATCGTCATAGCGGACGCCCGCCGTGAACACCGTCTGCGCGCCGAATAGCGACGCCTCGCGGCTGACGTCGAGCTTGGCGGTGTACGCCTCGGTCACGTCCTGCGCCTTCAGCGAGCGGAGACGGGTCAGCGACGTCGGGAAATCCTCGATCGCGGTCACCTGCGCACCGCGCGAGAACGTTCCGTCGGCGTTGCGGATCGTGCGGAACAGCTGGACCTTGGCAAGCTGCGGGTCGGTCAGGTCATAGCCCACGGTCAGCCGGTTGGTGGCGTTCGTGAAGCTCGGGCTTTCGTAGTTCAGCTGTGCCGGCTGCGTTCGGTCGTCGATCGAGCGCGTGAAGTTACCGCGCCATTTGACGTTCCACTCGCCGAGTTCGTGATCGCCGCCGACCGTGTTGGTGAACACCGACTGCTTGTATTTGCGCACTGTGAAGTTCGCGTTGAGATCGACGCCGTAGACGGTGCCGAGCAAGGGCGTGTTGCCGGTGCAGACGTCGGCATAGCCCGTGGTGCCCGATGCGGGCCGTGCGTTGACGGTGCAGCCGGCGCTGCCGGTCGGCGCGCGCGACTGTTGGTCGTCGAGATCGAAGATGTAGTTGTTGCGCTGCTCATCGTCCTGGAACGCCGAGTAAATCGTCTCCGCGAACAGCTTGTGGCCGGGCGCCGGGCGCCAGTCGAGCCGGGTCGAGAGCGAGTAGTTCTTGCGCGTCAGGCGATACAGCTTGTTCTCGGTCTCGCGTGCCCAGTTGCGTGTCTGATAGCCGGGGCGCTTGTCTTCCTTGACCGCCTCGAAATCGGTCTCGAAATTGTCGGTGACCATGCCGCGGCGATACAAGCTGGCGGACGAGACGATGCCGAACTCGCCGATCCCGGTGTCGATCCGGTCTGAGATAACGAGCGAGCCTTCATATTCGGTCTTCTTGCCGAGCTCGACATGGCCGAGGCCGCCCTTGGCCTGCACCTTCATACCCGGATAATCGAACGCGGATCGCGTGATGATGTCGACATTGCCGGCGATCGTCTCGCCGGTCATGTCGGGGGTGACGGCTTTCCGCACGATGATCTGCGAGGCGATCGCCGACGGGATCGAGTCGAACCGGGCGTCGCGGCCTTCGGGGCTGACGACGTTGATGCCGTCGATCGACAGCGTGGTCCAGTTGATCGGCGCGCCGCGTAGCGTGATGTAGCGCGCCTGGCCCTGGTCGCGCTGGACGCCGACGCCGGGCAAGCGGCTGACCGCCTGCGCGACGTTCTGATCGGGGAGGCGACCGATCGAGTCCGAGGCGATGACCGAGACGAGTGAGGGGCTGGTGCGCTGGATCTGGAGCGCTGCGGCTTCGGATTCCGCGATCGGACGCGAGCCGGAAACGACGATCTCCGCCCCCTCGCCTGCGCCCGCATCCGTGCCAACGGCCGCGGTCATCGCCACGTCGAGCGTTACCGGGGCATCGGCGACCGTGACGGTCCGGCGCGCATCGGGGAAGCCGACATAGCGGATCACGAGTTCGTGCGTGCCGGCGGGGACGCCGTTCAGCGAGAACCGCCCGGTGCGATCGACGACCGTCGACAGGTCGAGCGCGGGGATCGAGACCGATGCGCCATCGAGATAGTCGCCGCTACCAGCCTGCGACACCGTGCCGGTAACCGATCCGGGCGCGCGGCGCCCCGACTGGCGTTACGGCGACCGGGGTTGCCGCGACCGGCGTTGCGGCGATCGGGGCGGCGATCGGGCCGGCATGCGCGGTGGCGATGCTCAACGGCATCAACGCGCAGCCTGCGAGCAAGCCATGCGCGAAAACAGGGCCGCGAAAGCGGCGCGACAGGTTGGATGTCATGATGGGTCCCCGGATGTCCCGGCTTTGTCCAGCCGGCTTGGGAGGCGCGGTAGCCGCTGCGGATGGCAGCCGCGTTACGCGTGCGTGACAGGAACATGACAGCCCCGTCATCTCGCGCGACGGTTGCGGCGCGCATTAAGCCAACATTAAAAACGTCGGACACGCGATTCTTATAATCGTAACGGACGTGCCACGACCGCCGCCTATCGCGCCCTTCAAGGCAAACACTGCCGAAAAAGGGAACTCCTCGATGTTGAATTCAGCAAGCCTGCGCTTGCGGCTGCTGGCCGGCGCCGCCCTGACGGTCGCGATCGCGTCGCCCGCCTTCGCCGCTGCCGCCACGCCGACTGCCACCAAGGATACGGCGACCGTCGCCGCCGCCGATCCCGTGCCCGTCGATCCTGCCGCCCCCGTGACCGCCGACCCTGCGGACCAGACCGGTCTTGGCGAGATCGTCGTCACCGCGACCAAGCGCGAGACGAACCTTCAGAAGACGCCGATCGCGATCAATGTCCTGAGCAGCCAGGCGCTGACGGATCGTCACGTCCAGAGCCTGTACGACCTCGCCGACGGCGCCGTGCCGTCGTTGCGCGTCGCGACCTTCGAAGCGCGCCAGTCCGCGCTGACGATCGGCATCCGCGGCATCGTGCCGCTCGACGCCAACCAGCCCGCCCGCGAGCAGGGCGTCGGCGTCTATATCGACGGCGTCTATCTCGGTCGCCAGCACGGCCTGAACGCAGCGCTGTTCGACGTCGACCGGATCGAAGTGCTCAAGGGCCCGCAGGGCACGCTGTTCGGTCGCAACACCGAAGGCGGCGCGCTCAGCATCGTCACCAAGGGCCCGAGCGGCAAATGGGGCGGCAGCGCGACCGGCGGGATCGCGAACTACGGCAGCTACAACGGTACGCTGCATCTCGACCTGCCGGAAACCTACGGCGTGTCGCTGAAGCTCGACGGCGTCATCCAGCATCAGGATGCGACCACCAAGAACCCGCTCGAGGGCCAGACCGGCTTCAACTATTATCATCGCCGCGGCTTCAAGGCGACCGCACGCGTTCGCCCGATCTCGGGCATGACCGCCGATTTCAGCTACGACAACGGCTATGACTCGAACAGCCCGTTCTACAGCCAGCTGCTCAACGTGAACCCGAACGGCTGCAAGGCGGGGGCGCAATCGGCATCGTCTGCCTGCACCCTCCCCGGCACCAACTACACCACGCTTACCGGCACCGTGAAGCCGCTCCCGAGCCAGGTCGTAGTCAACGGCACCAGCCGCGCGAAGGTCGCCGACATCGGCGTTCCGCAGCAGCCGAGCGTCGACAAGACGCACGGCTTCACCTCGAACATCCGCTGGGACGTCGCACCCGAGATCGAACTCCGCTCGATCACCGCGTGGCGCGGCGTGAACGCGACCCAGTATGACAACAGTGGCGGCTATCACCGCGTCCCCGTCGTCGCCGCAGGCTGCACCGGTACCGCGTGCAACTTCAGCCGCTACAGCCTCGCCGACCTCCACCAGAATCAGTTCAGCCAGGAATTCCAGGCGGTCGGCACGGTCGGCCAGTTCGATTACGTCGCCGGGCTCTATTACTTCAACGAACATATCAGCGACGACGCGGCGACGCCGAACTCGCTGGCGTTTAATTCTGCGCTGACGACGATCTCAGTGCTCGATCCCTGCACCGGGTCGGGCGGGTTCGGCTCGCTCGTGGGCTGTCGATCGATCGATCGTGCCTCGGAAGTGCATTCGAAGAGCTATGCCGGCTACGGCCAGGTCACCTGGAACGCGACCGATCGCGTCCACCTGACCGCCGGTGGCCGTTACACGCGCGACGAAAAGCAGGGCGTGCTGCATTATTCGCGCAACCTAAACTACGACACGGCAACCGCGGCGCAGCTGACGGCGGCCGGCTACAAGCCGCTCGACGCCACCTGGAACCGGTTCAATCCGATGGCGACGCTCGCCTATGACGCCAGTGACACGGTCCATGTCTACGCCAAATACGCGACCGGCTATCGCGCCGGCGGTGCCAGCTCGCGCACCTCGAACTACCAGACGTTCAACCCGGAGGACGTGAAGTCGTACGAGATCGGCGCGAAGACCGATTTCTGGAACCACCGCGCGCGCCTGAACCTCGCCGGCTACATCATGGATCGCAAGAACAGCCAGGTCGACATCAGCTCGATCCAGACGACCGCGTCGGGCAGCTTTAACAACCTCGTGACGATCAATGCGCCGGGGATTACCAAGATCCGCGGGATCGAGGCCGATCTGACGGTGCAGCCGGTCGACGGGCTGACGCTGACCGCAGGCTATGCGTACACCTACACGAAGATCCCGCCGGTGCTGATCGCGTCGACCGGCGTGTACCAGAACTTCTACATCGTGTTCACGCCGCGCAACGCCGCCAACGGGTCGATCGACTACACGATGCCGATCCGCGACATGGACCTGAAGTTCCACCTCGACGGCAACTACTCGCAGGCCACGCAGACCTTCGACCAGTTCGCGACCAAGAACGATCCGGCGTTCATCGCCAACGCGCGTCTGGCACTGGCGAACATCCACGTCGCCGGCAGCAACGCGGTTACGATCTCGGCCTGGGTCCGCAACCTGTTCGACAAGCAGTATGTGTTCCGCCGCGATCCGTCGAACAGCCTGCCGGGCGCCCCGACGACCAACCTCACATCGGGCAGCGTCAACAACGTGCTGGGCGACTACGGCAACTTCAACGCGCCGCGCACCTACGGAATGGAAGCCTCGGTCAAGTTCTGACCTCACGATCCTCCCCCGCAAGGGGAGGCGGCGCCGAAGGCGACGGAGGGGGAGGATACCAAACATAGGGTGTCGCCCCCGCCCCCTCCGTCAGGCTCCGCCTGCCACCTCCCCCTCGCGGGGGAGGATTACTTGTTGGCTCAGTCTCGCGACAGCGTGAGCACTACGCGTAACCCAGGTCCTGCGTCCTCGAGCGACAACGTCCCCCGGTGCAGGCGAACGATCGCATCGATCAGCGCGAGGCCCAGGCCATGCCCGACATCGTGACGGCTGATGTCCAGACGCCCGAACCGGCGAAGCGCCAGTTTGCGCTGGTCGGCCGGGATGCCCGGGCCATCGTCGGTCACCGTCAGCATCGTTGCGACATCGGTCGAGACGACGCCGATCTCGATCCGCGTGCCGGTGGGCGTATGGCGGATCGCGTTCTCGATCAGGTTGACCATCGCCTGACCCAGCAACTGGCGATCACCGACGATCTGGGTCGGTTCCTTCACGACGATGTCGAGCTGCCGACCGCTATCCACCACGACCGGCTGTATCATGTCGCCGACCTCCCGAACCAAGTCGGCGAGATCGAACGACGCGAACGCGGCGCGACGATCGCCCCCTCGACCTCGGCGATCCGCAGCATTGCCGCGAACATCGCGAGCAGCTCGTCGCTCATCGCGATTGCGGCTTCGAGATCCTCGCGCTGCGCGGCCGTCTCGGCCCGGCGTACAGTCAGCGCAAGCTGGCTGCGCAGCCGCGCGAGCGGCGTGCGCAGATCGTGCGCGATGTCGTTCGAGACGTTGCTGATGCTCGCCATCAAGTCCGAGATCTCGGTCGAGCATCCGGTTGAACGCCATCGCCTGATTCGCGAACTCACCGCCCGATGGATGAATCGGCACACGTCGCGTCATGTCGCCGTCGATGATCGCCTCGACCGTGCGCCGCGTCTCACCGATCCGCCGGCCGATCGTGACGACGAAGAACACCATGCCACCAATCACGATCAGCACGATCGAGCCGAACCCGATCAGGTAGATCCGCGTGCGCGCGGCGTTGTAGTCGTCGAACGGCTCGGTCTCGGCGACCGTGGTCAGCGTCATACCGCCATCAAGGGTGCGGACCAGCGCGCGCCCGGCAGACAAACCGGCGATCCGGTCGTCCCGCGCGATCGTCGAGAAGCCCAGCGGCAGGCGGCGCGACAGGGTGATGTTGCCGCGGAGCCGACGGCCGTTCGCATCGACCAGCAACAAACCGATATCGCCAGTGTCGCGCTCGCGCATCGCCGCATCGATCCGGTGAAAGACGTCGGCCGGTCGCCGCTCGCCCGGCACGCCGGCAATCGCGTCGCTGACGACCAGGATGCGGCGATCGACCAACCGCTCGATCGTCTGCAGCGTGATACTGTGGATCGCGACCCCGGTCCCGATCGTCGCGACCAGGAACGCCAGCAGGAAGGCCCCGGTCAGCGTGCGAAGCGACCGGAACCGCATCAGCCGCGCAGCATGTAACCGACGCCGCGCACCGTCACGATCGGGTCCTCGCCGCCCGCCGCGGTCAGCTTGACGCGGAGGTGGCGGACATAGACGTCGACGATGTTGGTGGTCGGCGCGAAGTCGTAGCCCCAGACGCGCTCGACCAGCATCGCCCGCGTCAGCACCGCGTCGGCATTGGCGACGAACTCGGCGAGCAGCTTGAACTCGAGCTTGCCTAGGTCGAGCGCGATGCCGTCGCGCCATGCGCGGAACTTGGTCGGGCTGACGACGATGTCGCCTGCGCGGATCGTGTCGGCGCTACCGCCGGTCCAGCCGCGTCCGCGGACGATCGCGGCCAGCCTCGCGCTGAGTTCGGCGGCGGCGACCGGCTTGACGACGTAATCGTCCGCCCCGGCCTCGAGCCCTTCGACCTTCTCGACCGACCGGCCGAGCGCGGTGAGCATGATCACCGGCACCGTCATATTGCCGCCGCGCAGCCGCGCGAGCACCGACATGCCGTCGACCTTGGGCAGCATCCGGTCGAGTACCACCGCATCGAACGGCGCGCTGTCGACCGCCGCCAGCGCCTCGCGGCCATCGACCGCGACCGTGACGCGGTGATCGAGCCCGCGCAGTTCCTCCGCCATCGCCTGCGCGAACACCGCATCGTCCTCGACCAGCAACAGGTTCAGGCTCATCGTCGTCTCGCCGCCAGGATCACTTGGATAGGCCCCCGCCCTACCGCGCTTTCGCCCCCACGCAAACCGGGCGCTACGCGGCCTTGAGCTGGATCACGAAGCGATCGGTCGCCGCGCGGAGCTGGCGCGCGGTATCCAGCAGCCCGGTTGCGGCGCGCGCGACCATGTCGGACAGCCCCGCGGTCGCGCCTGCGACCCGCGCGATCCCAAGCATCTCGTCCGCCATGCTGTCGATCCCCGCCGCGGTGCTGTCCGCGGTGCGCTCGATCGACGCCGCGGTCTGGTGGTGATGCCGCACCTCCGCCTGGATCGTGTCCGCGGCGGTCGCGAGGTGGCCGATCATCGTCGCGATCCGGCCGAGCGCATCGTTGGCGACCCCCGCCCCCTGCTCCGCGGAGCCAGCCAGCGCACGGATCTCGCTCGATGCGCCGGTCGCCTGCCCGGCCAGCTGCTTGACCTCGCTCGCGACTACCTTGAACCCGTTGCCGGCATCGCCCGCGCGCGCCGCCTCGATCGTCGCGTTCAGCGCGAGCAGGTTGGTCTTGGCGGCAATCTGTTGAATGGAGTTGGCAAAGCTGCCGATCGTCTGCGTCCGTTCGACGAGCGCGATCATCGCCGTGTGGCTGAGCGTCGATGCGGTACGCGCCTCGGTCCCGAGCTGGACCTGCTGTTCGGCCACGCTTGCGATCGACGTCACCGACTGGGTCAGCGCATGGATCTGTGCCGACAACCGCCCCGCGCTCTCCGACGACTGCGTAGCCGCGGCGGCGCTCGCTTCGGTCTGGCGGGTGGCGACCTGCGCGAGTTCGTTCAGCGCGCGCGCCGATCCGTCGAGCCGGGACGACGCCGACCCGACCGAATCGACGATATCGGCCACCGACGCCTGGAACGCCTCCGCCAACGCCAGCATCTCGGCGGCACGCTGCGCGGCGAGTTCGCGCTCGATCTCCAGCCGACGCTGGCGTTCGCGCGCCTCGCGTGCCTCGGCCGCGCGCATCCCGGTGATCGCCTCCTCCATCCGGTTGCGGCTGTCGATCGCCTCGTTCGCGAGCGTCTCGCTCTCGCAGCGTGCAGTCTCCTGGCGGATCATCAGGCTGCGCAGACGGGCGGTGACATAACCCAGCACCGCGAGCTGCAACCCCACCGCGGCGGCATGAATGACGACGCGGCCGATATTGCCCGAGCCCGTGAACACCCACCCGGGTGCCGCCGTCTCCAGCACCAGATGATGCACCGCGATCAGGCCCGCCGCGAGCGCGATCGGCCGCCAGTCGCAGAGCACCACGAGGGCGGCGAGCGCGACGAAGAAATACATGTGCGCATCCATCTGCCAGGCATGCCCCTGCAGCAGATACACGCCGAGCGCCGGATACACCGCGGCGGGCGTGCCGGAGACCAGTCGCGCAACCGGGTCATGACGCCGCCGCACCGCCATCAGCGTCGGCGCTAGATTGACCAGCACAGCGACGACCAGCACGGGCACGAGCCCGTCGGCATCGAGCCACAGGCCCATCATGCCAAGCCATAGCGTACAGACCCAGCCCGCAATCGCGACGATGGCGATGCCGCGCGCGGAAGATCTGGAGGTCGGTGGGGTTCATATCGCGACCGCCGTCTCGCCGCAGGCTGCGCCCGACGCCCCGAGCAGCACCACGCCATGTGCCATCATAAGCCCCGCCAATTGCGCACGATCGCCCCTGACGATGTAGCTGTTCGGCAACGGCCCGGCACCGATCAGCAGGGCATGGCCCGCGACCGCGGTCGGCAACAGGCTCGCGACCGCGTTCGCGCCGACCGGTACGAGCAGATATTCGCCATGCCGCGGCGGCCAGGCCACCAGTACCGCGAAGCCGATGACGACTGCGATCCCCTGTGCGGCGATGCAGATCGCCACCGCGGAATTGTGAGAACGAACCATATGTTCGACGTACGTACAATGCGTTAGGCGGCAGTTAACGTATCGGTCACCGTCTCGCTATCGCTCAATCAGCCAGTCGATCACAGGCCTTACGGCAGCAGCAGCGTGCTCCCCCAGGTACTCCCGCTCTCGACCGCGCGATGCGCATCGGCCGCGTCTTCGAGCGCGAAGGTCTGGCCGATCTCGGGCGTGATCGCGCCGCTGTCGAGCATCGCGAACAGGCGGGCGATGCCGGTCTGCCTCTCCTCGGGCGTAACATAATAATCGAACAGAGTCGGCCGGGTCACGAACAGCGACCCTTTCCGCGCGAGGATGCCGATGTTGACGCCCTCGACCACGCCCCCCGCATTGCCGTAGCTGACGATCAGGCCACGTTTCGCCGCACTGTCGAGCGAGGCGTTCCAGGTCGCGCCGCCGACGCCGTCGAGGATGATGGGCACACCCTTGCCGTCGGTGATCTCGCGGACCCGCGCGGCGATGTCCTCGGACTTGTGGAGGATGACGTGGTCGGCGCCGGCTTTGCGGGTACGCGCCGCCTTGTCCTCGCTGCCGACGCTGGCGATGACGGTGGCGCCGATCGCCTTGAGCCAGCCGACGAGGATGTGGCCGACGCCCCCCGCGGCCGCGTGGACGAGGACGGTCTGGCCCGCCTGCACCTTGGCGCAGCGCTCGACCAGGAACTCGGCGGTGGTGCCCTTGAGCAGGATCGCCGCCGCGGTACGGTCGTCGAGCGTGTCGGGAAGCTTGAACAGTTGGTTCGCCGACACGTTGCGCTCGGTTGCATAGGCGCCGCGCGACGGGCCGAAGGTGCCGACACGGTCGCCGGGCGCGAAGTCGGTGACGCCCTCGCCGACCGCCATCACCACGCCCGCCGCCTCGCTGCCAAGTCCCGAGGGCAGGTCGACCGGGTACACGCCGCTGCGGTGGTAGGTGTCGATATAGTTCAGGCCGACCGCCGTGTTGCGCATCCAGACCTCGCCCTTGGCCGGAGGCGGCAGTTCGACGTCACGCCACTGGATGACCTCGGGACCGCCGATCTTCTCGATGAATGCCACTCTCGCCATGCCGGCCTCCTGATGAATTTCCCGGTCAACCTACGGCATGCGTTTCGGGTTGCAACCGATCTCCGGCGAGCCCATTCCTTGGCGAGACAAGATGCGGAGAGGCACGATGAAAAGCTATTTGAAGCAGTATATCGATGGCGCGTGGGTCGAGAGCGAGGGCGGCACCGTCTATCAGGTGATCGACCCGTCGACGGAACAGCCGTGCACCGAGATCACGCTCGGCACCGCCGCCGACGTCGACAAGGCCGTGGCCGCGGCTCGGTCCGCGTTCGAAAGCTGGAGCCAGACGAGCGTGCAGGAACGGCTCGACGTGCTTGGCCGGATCATGACCGAATACAAGGCGCGGATGCCCGATCTGGC
Source organism: Sphingomonas sp. LR55 (assembly GCF_036856015.1). Classification (NCBI taxonomy): domain Bacteria; kingdom Pseudomonadati; phylum Pseudomonadota; class Alphaproteobacteria; order Sphingomonadales; family Sphingomonadaceae; genus Sphingomonas; species Sphingomonas sp. LR55. Next base: position 69,080 of record NZ_JASPFO010000001.1, on the reverse strand, counting down.
GAAGGCGATGTCGCAGGAGATGGGCGCACCGATGGCGCTCGCGTCGATGGCGCAGGCGCCCACCGGCCTCGCGCATTTCTCGGCGACCGCGAAGGCGCTGGCGGCGTTCGAATTCTCCGAAGTCATCGGCAAGGCGACCGTCGTGCACGAGCCGCTTGGCGTCGTCGCGATGATCACGCCGTGGAACTGGCCGCTGAACCAGATCTGCGCGAAGGTCGCGCCTGCGCTGGCGGCGGGCGACACGATGATCCTGAAGCCGTCCGAGGAGGCGCCGTCGTGCGCGGTGATCCTGGCGGAGATCATGGATGCGGCGGGCGTGCCGGCGGGGGTGTTCAACCTCGTCAACGGCGACGGGCCGGGTGTCGGCGCGGCGCTGTGCGCGCACCGCGAGGTCGACATGGTGAGCTTTACAGGCTCGACGCGGGCCGGGATTGCAGTCGCATTGGCCGCGGCACCGACCGTGAAGCGGGTGCATCAGGAGCTTGGCGGCAAGGCGGCGAACCTAGTGCTGGAGGGCTCCGATCTAGCGGCCGTCCTGCCGCCAACCGTGGCTGGCGTGCTCGCCAATTCAGGACAGAGCTGCATCGCGCCGACGCGCCTGCTGGTGCATGCTAGCCAGGTCGCGGAGGCGACCGCGATCGTGAAGTCGATGATGGAGCAGACCAAGGTCGGCGATCCCGCCGAGATGGGCCAGCACATCGGCCCGGTCGTCAACAAGGCGCAGTTCGATAAGATCCAGGGGCTGATCCAGTCCGCAATCGACGAAGGCGCGACGCTGGTGACGGGCGGCGTGGGTCGTCCGGACGGGCGCAACGCCGGCTTCTATATCCAGCCAACCCTGTTCACCGATGTCCGCCCCGACATGCGGATCGCGCAGGAGGAGACGTTCGGGCCGGTCGCTACGATTACGTCGTACAGCGATCAGGACGAAGGCATCCGCATCGCCAACGCGACGGAATACGGGCTGTCGGCGACGATCTCAGGCGATCCGGCGGCGGCGGCGAAGGTCGCGCCGAGGTTGCGCGCTGGGCTGGTCACGATCAACTCGTGGAGCCCCGACATCGGCGCGCCGTTCGGGGGTACAAGCAATCGGGCAATGGTCGCGAGAACGGGCGCTATGGCCTGACCGACTTCATGGAAGTGAAGACGATCACCGGTCTGCCGGGTGATGTTCGCGAGGGCAAACCGGCCGAAGCAGGTGCTTAATCCCTCTCAATCCTCCCCCGCCAGGGGGAGGTGGCGCCGTTAGGCGACGGACGGGGAGGACACCAAACAGGGGTGGCTCTTTCCTCCCCCTCCGTCTGGCAAAAGCCAGCCACCTCCCCCTGGCGGGGGAGGATTCGAGGCTTGCCTAGTGCATCGGCCAGACCGCAACGATCAGCGGGGTGCCGATCAGTAGCACCAGCAACGACAGCGGCGCGCCCAGCCGCGCATAATCGCCGAACCTGTACCCACCCGGCCCCATCACCAGCGTGTTGCATTGGTGCCCGATCGGCGTGAGGAAATCGCACCCCGCCCCGACCGCCGTCGCCATCAGGAACGCCTCGGGCCGGAACCCCAGATCGCCCGCGAAGGTCGCGGCGATCGGTGCCATCACCAGCACGGTCGCGGCATTGTTGAGAAACGGCGTCACCGCCATCGCCGCCGCCAGGATCAGCGCGACCGCGCCCCAGGGCGGCAAGGTCGCCGCGGTCGACGACAGCCAGGTCGCGATCACCTCCGACGCGCCGGTCGTGCGCAACGAGTCGCTGACCGGTATCAGCGCGCCGAGCATGATCAGGATCGGCCATTCGACATGATCATACGCCTCGCGCACCGGCAACACGCCGGTCGCCATGATCAGCCCCGCCGCGGCGAAGAACGCGACCGCCACCGGCACGAACCCCAGCGCGGTCGCACTCATCGCCACCGCGAGGATGGCGATCGGCAACCAGCTCCGCTTCGACACGCCAAGCCGCATCTCGCGCTGCGCCAACGGCAGACAGCCGAGATCACGCAGTTTGCTCGGCAGTTGCTCAAGCGGCCCCTGCAGCACCAGCACGTCGCCGGCGCGGAGTTCGGTGTTGGCGAGACGGCGCGAGAGATGCTCGCCCTGCCGCGAGATCGCGATCAGGTTGACGCCGTAGCGCGCCTGCAACGCGAACCGCGCCGCGGTCTTGCCGACCAGCGCCGAGCCGAGGCCGATCACCGCCTCGATCACGCCGACCTCGTCGTCGTCATCCTCGTCCGCCTTCTCCCGGTCCTCGCCTTCCAGCTTCAGCCGATCGCGCGCGATCACCCGTTCGAGCGCATCGGGATCGCCCTCGAGGATCAGCGTATCGCCCGCGCGCAGATGTGTGTGGTCGTGCGGCGCGCTGCGCATCCCGGCGCGCAGGATGCGGGTGATCGTCACCTCGCGGTCGTGGCGGTCGAGAAATGCATCGACCGTCTCGTCGACCACGGGCGAGGCCTCGGGGATCATCGCCTCGGTCACATAGCCTTTGATGTCGAGCGCCTCGCCCATCGTCGGCGCGGCACGGCGATCGCGCGGCAGCAGCCGGTAGGCGAAGCGGAGATAGATCAGCCCCATCAGCGTCAGGCCGAGTCCGACCGGCGCGTAGTCGAACATCCCGAACGGGTGCCCGGTCATCTGTTCGCGGACGCGGCTGACGATGATGTTCGGCGAGGTGCCGACCAGCGTGATCAGCCCGCCGAGCAGCGAAGCGGACGCCATCGGCATCAGGAAGACCGAGGGCGAGGTGTCGTTCTTCTTCGCCATCTGGAATGCTGCGGGCATCAGCATCGCCAGCGCGCCGATGTTCTTGACCAGTGCCGACGCGAACCCGACCGACGCGGTCAGCAGCAGTAATTGCGACCGGACGCGGGTCACGCGGCTGGCGAACTTGGCGAGCGCGCGTTCAATGATTCCCGAGCGCTGCACCGCCGCCGAGATCACCAGCGCCGAGCCGACGATGATGACGATGTCGTCGGAGAAGCCCTTGAACGCGTCCTTCGGGCTGACAATGCCCAGCGCGATGCTGGCGAGCAACGCGAGGATCGCGGTGACGTCGTAGCGGAACCTGCCCCACATGAAGAGCGCCATCATCCCGAACAGCGTGGCGATCGAGAGATACTGGGGAACGGTCATCGGGTCTCCGCATGTCGACCCATAATAAGCGCGGGCTCGCGGCGGTTGTTCCGCGCGCGAGCCCGGACCTTAGTCGAGGTTAGGACGAAGCCAGCGTTCGGCGGTCTTGAGGTCCGCGCCACGGCGTGCGGCATAGTCTTCGAGCTGGTCGCGGCCGACGCGGGCGACGCCGAAATACTCGGCCTGCGGGTGGCCGAAATAGAAGCCGGAGACGGCGGCGGTCGGGAACATCGCGAAGCTCTCGGTCAGTTCGAGCCCGGTCGCGGTCGGGGCGTCGAGCAGGTCGAACAGGATCGGCTTGAGGCTGTGATCCGGGCAGGCGGGATAGCCGGGTGCGGGGCGGATGCCGCGATACTGTTCCTTGATCATCGCGTCGTTGGTGAGTTGTTCGTCGGGCGCGTAGCCCCAAAGATCGGTGCGGACGTGCTTGTGGAGGCGTTCGGCGAAGGCTTCGGCGAAGCGGTCGGCGAGCGCTTTCAAGAGGATGTCGTTGTAATCGTCGTTGTCCGCCTTGAAGCGGGCGATGTGATCGTCGATCCCGTGGATGCCGACCGCGAAGCCGCCGAACCAGTCGTCCTGCGTGTCGACGAAATCGGCGAGACACATGTTGGCGCGGCCTTCCCGCTTGGCGATCTGCTGGCGGAGCATGGGGAGCCTTACGTCTTCCCCCCGCCCGCTTGCGGGAGGGGGTTGGGGGTGGGCTCGCGCCATCCTCGGGCGTGCCGGGGGAGGTGAGCGCGTGCCCACCCCCGGCCCCTCCCGCTTGCGGGAGGGGGAAGCAGTGACGACCACGTCATCCCCCACGCGGCGTGCCGGCCACAGCCCTGCGACGCCGCGTGGGGTCAGCCACTTCTCCGCGACGATCGTATCGAGCATCGCCTGTGCATCCGCATAGAGCGAACTCGCGCTCTCGCCGACGACCTCGTCGGTCAGGATCGCCGGGAAATTCCCCGCCAGCTCCCACGCACGGAAGAACGGCGTCCAGTCGATATAGTCGCGCAGGTCGGACAGGTCCCAATCCGCAAACACATGCACGCCCGGCTTCACCGGCGCAGGCGGCTTCATCGCGAAATCCGCCACGAACGCGCGCGCGGGCGGTTTCCAGCGGCAGCAACTCGCTCTGCCCCTTGTTCGCGCGCGAGATCCGCACCGCTTCGTATTCGTCCGCGGTCTTCGTTACGAACTCGTCGCGGATCGTGTCCGACACCAAGGTCGACGCCACACCCACCGCGCGGCTCGCGTCGAGCACATGCACCACCGGGCCATCATACGCCGGCGCGATCCTGAGCGCGGTATGCACCTTCGACGTCGTCGCACCGCCGATCAGCAGCGGCATCGTCATGCCCGCGCGCTTCATCTCCTCGGCGACCGTCACCATCTCGTCAAGCGACGGCGTGATCAGCCCCGACAGCCCGATCATGTCCGCATCGTTCTCGTTCGCGGCCTCGAGGATCTTCGACCACGGCACCATCACGCCCAGATCGACCACATCGAAGCCGTTGCACTGCAACACCACGCCGACGATGTTCTTGCCGATATCATGCACGTCGCCCTTGACGGTCGCCATGATGATCTTGCCCTTGCCGCGCGCCGGGCTCCTTGGCCGCCTCGATATACGGCAGCAGATGCGCGACCGCCTTCTTCATCACGCGCGCCGACTTCACGACCTGCGGCAGGAACATCTTGCCCGATCCGAACAGGTCGCCGACGACGTTCATGCCGTCCATCAGCGGACCTTCGATGACCTCGATCGGGCGGCCGCCATTGGTCTCGATGATCTGCCGCGCTTCCTCGGTATCCTCGACGACGTGGAGGTCGATGCCCTTGACCAGCGCATATTCGAGCCGCTTGTTGACACCCAGCGAGCGCCATTCCGCCGCCGCCTTCTCGGCGACCACGTCAGTGCCGCGATAGCGTTCGGCGAGCGCGACCAGCCGATCGCCAGCCTCGGGATCGGTGTTGAGCACGACGTCCTCGACCGCCTTGCGCAGTTCGGGATCGATGTCGTCATAGATGTCGAGCTGGCCGGCGTTGACGATCGCCATGTCCATGCCCGCGGGGATCGCGTAATACAGGAAGACGCTGTGCATCGCCCGGCGCACCGGTTCGTTGCCGCGGAACGAGAAGCTGAAGTTCGACAGCCCGCCCGAGATATGGACGTGCGGGCAGCGCGCCTTGATCTCCTTGCACGCCTCGATGAAGTCGACGCCGTAGTTGTTGTGCTCCTCAATTCCCGTCGCGACCGCGAAGACGTTGGGATCGAAGATGATGTCCTCGGGCGGGAAGCCGATCCCGACGAGCAGCTTGTACGCGCGCTCGCAGATCTCGACTTTCCGGTCCTTGGTGTCCGCCTGGCCGACCTCGTCGAACGCCATCACGACCACCGCCGCACCGTACGCCATGCACTTGCGGGCCTGCGCCAGGAACTGCTCTTCGCCCTCCTTCATGCTGATCGAATTGACGATCGGCTTGCCGCTGACGCACTTCAGGCCTGCCTCGATCACGCTCCATTTCGAACTGTCGACCATGAACGGGATGCGCGCGATGTCGGGTTCGGCGGCGATCAGTTTCAGGAACGTCGTCATGGCGTGATGCGCGTCGAGCAGCCCCTCGTCCATGTTGACGTCGAGCACCTGCGCGCCGCTCTCGACCTGCTGGCGCGCGACCTCGACCGCGGCGGGATAATCGCCCGCCATGATCAGCTTCTTGAAGCGCGCCGAGCCGGTGACGTTGGTGCGTTCGCCGATGTTGACGAAGGAAGAGGAGGAAGTCGTGGTCATCGGTTTTCCAATTCCTCCCCGGTACGGGGAGGGGGACCGCTCGCAGAGCGGTGGAGGGGCTCTCCACGAACGTTACGCTTGGTGGAGAGCCCCTCCACCACGCCTTTCAGGCGCGGTCCCCCTCCCCGTGCCGGGGAGGATTTACGCCGCCATCGTGAACGGTTCTAGGCCGGCGAGTTTGGTCCGCACTTCAGGCCGCGCAACCGCACGCGGTTCGAGCCCGCGCACGCCGTCGGCCATCGCCTTGATATGCGCCGGCGTCGAGCCACAGCAGCCGCCGAGCACGTTGACCTGTTTCGCCACCGCCCACTCGCCAACCAGCCCCGCCGTCGTCTCCGGCTGCTCGTCATATTCGCCGAGTTCGTTCGGGAGCCCCGCGTTCGGATAGACCATGATCAGCGTATCCGCGATCGCGCTCAACGTCTTCACATGCGGCCGCAGCTGCTCCGCGCCGAACGAGCAGTTCAGCCCGATCGTGATCGGCTTGGCATGCCGCACCGCATGCCAGAACGCTTCGACCGTATGCCCCGACAGGTTGCGCCCCGAGAGATCGGTCAACGTCATCGACATCATGATCGGCACGTCACGCCCGAGCGCGTCGCCCGCCTCGATCGCCGCCATGATCCCGGCCTTGGCGTTGAGCGTATCGAACACCGTCTCGATCAGGATGAAGTCGACACCGACCCCCTCGCCGCCTTCGAGCAGCGCGTCGATCTGTTCGCGGTACACGCCCTTCAGATAATCGAAGTCGATCTCGCGAAAGCCGGGATCGTTGACGTCGGGCGACAGCGACAGCGTCTTGTTGGTCGGCCCGATCGCGCCGGCGACGAAGCGCGGACGGCCGTCCTTGGCCTCGTATTCGTTGGCGAGCGCGCGAGCGATCCTGGCGGACTCGACGTTGATCTCGCGCACCAGATGCTCTGCGCCGTAGTCGGCCTGCGAGATGACGTTTGCGCTGAACGTGTTGGTCGAGACGATGTCAGACCCCGCCTCGAGATATTCGCGCGTGATCGTTTCGGGGACGTCCGGCTTGGTGATCGCCAGGATGTCGTTGTTGCCCTTCTGGTCGTGCGACAAGCCGAGCGACCCTGCGTAAGCCGCCTCGTCGAGCTTCCAGTTCTGGATCTCGGTGCCGAACGCGCCGTCGGTGATCAGGATGCGCTTGGCGGCTTCCGCGTTGAAACGTTCACGTGGTGTCATCGTCAATCTCCTCCCCTCCCGCTGGCGGGAGGGGTCGGGGAGGGAAGTGCCGCAAACGAGACGGTCGGGTTGGGCCAGCCCCTCCCTAACCCTCCCGCAGGCGGGAGGGGAATTACGCCGCGGCGACCTTGTCGACCGGCTTCGCACGCACGCCGAGCATGTGGCAGATCGCATACGCCAGCTCCGCGCGGTTGAGCGTGTAGAAGTGGAAGTCCTTCACACCCCCTGCATAAAGCCGCCGGCACATCTCGGCCGCGATCGTCGCCGCCACCAGCTGCCGTGCCGAGGGATGATCGTCGAGCCCTTCGAACAACCGGTCCATCCACGCCGGGATCTCGGCCCCACACAGCCCCGCGAATTTCCGCGTCTGCGCGACGTTCGAGACCGGCAGAATTCCCGGAAGGATCTGCGCAGTGATCCCGGCGGCTGCGACCCGGTCGCGGAACCGGAAATACGCTTCTGGCGAGAAGAAGAACTGCGTAATCGCCCGGGTCGCACCGGCATCGATCTTGCGCTTCAGATTGTCGATGTCGGCGTCGTGACCGCCCGATTCCGGATGGCATTCGGGATACGCCGCGACCGAGATCTCGAACGGATGCAGCTTCCGCAACCCAGCAACCAAAGCCGCCGCGTTCTCATATCCGCCCGGATGCGCCTGATACGGCTGGCCCAAGGTGGGCATGTCGCCACGCAGCGCGACGATGTGCCGCACGCCCGCCGCCCAATATTCCTCGGCCACTTGGTCGATCTCGGCCCTAGTCGCCTCGACGCAGGTCAGATGCGCGGCGGCGTTCATCGACGTCTCGCGCTGGATCCGCGCCACCGTCGCATGCGTCCGCTCGCGCGTGGACCCGCCCGCGCCATACGTCACCGACACGAAATCGGGCGCGAGCGGCTCCAGCGTCCGAATCGCCTCCCAGAGCTGCGTCTCCATTTTCTCGCTCTTCGGAGGGAAGAACTCGAAGCTTAAGCCGACATCACCCGCGAGGTCCGCGAACAGCGGTTCTTCGAGCGCGCGGCGCGCTTCTGCCAGTTGGGGGATCGAAATGTTCGTCATGCCGCCTTCACCTCACGCAAGCTCGCGCCGATCTTTCGACCGAGCCATAATTTCACCGTCAACTCACCGCCCTCGAGCGTCTCCACGCGCGCCGTCTGCAAGCCCGCCGCGTCGAACCACGCCGCCATCTGCTCGTCCGCAAAGCCGAGACGCGTATGCGCATCGCGCACCCGCAGCTCCTCGCGGTCGTGGCTCGCGAAGTCGGCGATCAGCAACCGGCCGCCCGGCGCCAACACGCGCGCCGCTTCGCTCACTGCAGCCCCGGGCTGTTGCGCGAAATGGAGCACGTGATGCAGGATCGCGACGTCCGCCGCCGCATCGGCCATCGGCAACGCGTACAAATCAGCCTGACGCAGTTCGGCGTGCGTCATGTCGTGCAGCTTGGCGCGCGCCAGCCGCAGCATCTCCGAACTGCGATCGATCCCGAGCGCGACCGTAGCCTGCCCGCCGAACAGCTCGAGCATCCGCCCGGTGCCCGTACCGATATCGATCAGCGTCCCCACCGGAGCGTCACCGAGCACCGCGGACATTGCCGCCTCGACCTCGCTATCGGCGACATGCAACGACCGGATCGCGTCCCACTCGTCGGCATGCCCCTCGAACCACGCCGCTGCCGATGCCGCCCGATCCGCGCGCACCGCCGCGAGCCGCGCCGCGTCCGCCACTGCCCAATGATCCGGCTCGGTCTTCGCCCAGGTATCGAGCGCGCCTGCAACCGGCTCGACCACGTCCGGCGCCCCGAGCGCGACGAACACCCAGCTGCCCTCCTTGCGACGTTCCGCAAGCCCGGCATCGCACAGGATCTTCACATGCCGCGAGACGCGCGGTTGGCTCTGCCCAAGTACCTGCGCGAGTTCGCCGACCGACAGCTCCATTCGCCGCAACAGCGCAAGGATCCGCAACCGGGTCGCGTCCGCCAGTGCACGGAAGATTTCGAGCGCCATCGTCATGAAAGTTCATATAAAGATTTCTTTATATGAGGTCAACGCAGGCGTGCGCATCTTCCATTTCCGCCATAGGTCTCTGCGACTTATCGCATCGCGCGCGATCGTGACGGATCGGAAACGCTTTCTCCGCGTTCGATTGCGCTATGGGCTGGGGATTCCCCGGTCCACAAGACGACATCCACGGGAGTAGATACCTATGAAGAAGTTCCTCATCCCCGCCCTGGCGCTCACCGCCGGTCTCGCCGCTTGCAGCAACAACGCGCAGGACCAGACCGCACAGGCCGCCAACGCGATCGCCGCAGACGCCAGCGCCACCACCGCCAACGCGGTCGACGACGTCAGCGCAGCCAGCGATCGCGCGCTGGGTTCGGCAGAGCGCTCGCTCGACAACGCCGGTGCGAAGCTCGACAACGCCACCGACAATCTCGATGTGAAGGCCGATCGCGCCGGTGACCGGATCGAAGCCGGCGCAGACCGCGCAGGTGCGTCGATCGCCAACGGTGCCGACCGCGCCGCCGACGCCACCGGCAACGCGCTGACCCGCGCCGGCAACGCGATCAAGGACTAAGCCTTGCCAAGGCGCCCCCACCTCCCCGTCATCCCAGCGAACGCTGGGATCTTCCGGTTCGGGTCACGACGACCGGCACGGAGAGATACCAGCTTTCGCTGGCATGACGGTGTGATGGTGGGGGCGCTGTTCGCTATTTCTTCGTTGGCAGCCTGCTCACCGGCCAGCGAATCCGGCGCCGTCACCGCCGACGAAGCGCATCAGTTGAACGAAGCCGCCGCGATGCTCGATGCCAACAGCGTCGATCTGAACGCGGTCGCCGCCGCTCCTGGCGATACAGAACTACCCTCGAATCCCGAACTATCCTCGAATCAAAGCGATCAGACTCGATGACCCTTCGCCGCCTCGGCTCGACCGATCTCAGGATCGCCCCCTCGTCCTCGGCGGCAACGTGTTCGGCTGGACCGCCGACCGCGCCGCGAGCTTTGCGGTGCTCGACGCGTTCGTCGCCGGCGGCGGTACGATGATCGATACCGCGGACGTCTATTCGGCGTGGGTCGACGGTCACAAGGGCGGCGAGTCCGAGGCGATGATCGGCGAATGGCTGAAGGCCAGCGGCAAGCGCGACGACGTGCTGATCGCGACCAAGGTCGGCATGCTCCCAGGCGAAGGTGGCGAAAAGCTTGCCCCCGCGCGCATTGCCGCGGCCGCCGAAGCCTCGCTCAAGCGCCTCGGCACCGATCGCATCGATCTGTATTACGCACACCAGGACGACGACTCGCAAACGCAGGAAGCCGTCCTCGAAGCGTTCGGTAAGCTGGTCGATGCGGGGAAAGTCCGCGTCATCGGTGCTTCGAACTTCCACGCCGCCCGCCTCAAGTCCGCTGTCGAGGCCGCGAAGACGTCCGACCTGCCGCGATATCACGTGCTCCAGCCCGAATATAACCTCGTCAGCCGGACCAAGTTCGAAGGTGAATTGCAGGATTACTGCGTCACCGAGAATATCGGCGTGCTGCCCTATTACGGTCTCGCCTCGGGCTTCCTGACCGGCAAATACCGTACCAAGGACGATCTCGGCCAGAGCGTTCGCGGTGGGCGGATGGCCGAACTGCTCGAGGGCAAGGGCAAGGCCGTTCTCGACGCGATGGATGCGGTGGTCGAGGCCACGGGTGCCACCCATGCACAGGTCGCACTCGCCTGGCTGATCGCACAGCCCGGCGTGACGGCACCGATCGCCAGCGCCACCAGCGTGAAGCAGGTCGAGGACCTGCTCCCCGCGATGACGCTGGAACTGACCAAGAACCAGTTGGACTCCCTGACCGAAGCCGGCGCCTGACCCAACGACCCCCCGCAAGGGGGAGGTGGCTGGTACTTGCCAGACGGAGGGGGAGGATAGGGTCGCCGAGGTTGCGTGTTCCGCCCCCTCCGTCACCTTCGGTGCCACCTTCCCCCTTGCGGGGGAGGATCGATAGTCTAGCACCCAGCCCTCGTTACGATCCCCAAGGACTCGCCGTCTTCGGCACCGAAACACCCGGCGTCTTCGCGGAAGCGCCATCCAACCCGGCCAGCGGCAACGCATCTGCCGCATTTCCGCTCGCGACCGGCACCGACACCAGAATCGCGATATCCGCCGCCGCCTCGGGATCGGTCAGCCGATGGACGATGTCGCGCACCGTCGCCACCTCCCAACCATCGTCATACGCGATCGCGAGCTTGTGACCGACCGCCGGCAGCGCATCGAACTCGTAATCCTCCTGCCGATCCGCCGCAGCCCAGCTCGCGCCCATGAAAATCCGAACCAGCATCCGCGCACCTTCTCGTTTCGATCCGGCACCGCTCCGAGTGCCGGGCCGTTATTTAGCCAGCCCAAGTTGTTGCAGCATGAACGCCTGCCACTCGGAATTCTGGCGATAGCGTTCGAAGCGGCCGGACTTGCCGCCATGCCCCGCCTCCATGTTGACGCGGAACAGCAGCGGGTTGGAGTCGGTCTTCAGTTCGCGGAGCTTTGCGACCCATTTGGTCGGTTCGTAATATTGCACCTGGCTGTCCCATAGCCCGGTGCCGACATAGAGCGCCGGATAGGCCTTCGCCTTGACGTTGTCGTACGGCGAGTAGCTCAGCATGTAGTCGTACGACGCCTTCTGCGCGGGGTTGCCCCATTCGTCATACTCGAACGTCGTCAGCGGGATCGATGCGTCGAGCATCGTCGTGACGACATCAACGAACGGCACCTGCGCGATGATGAGCTTGTAATCCTGCGGCGCCATGTTCGCGACGCCGCCCATCAACAGCCCGCCCGCACTGCCGCCCATCGCCGCGACGCGGTCCTTGGCGGCGTATTTCTGCGCGACGAGATACCGGGTGACGTCGATGAAGTCGGTGAAGCTGTTCTTCTTGTTGAGCAGGTGCCCGTCGTCATACCAGCCGCGCCCCATCTCCTGCCCGCCGCGGATATGCGCGATCGCATACACCACGCCGCGATCGAGCAGCCCGATCCGGCCCGGATCGACGCCCGGATCGCTCGATATCCCGTAGCTGCCATAGGCGTATTGGAAGAGCGGCGCGGTGCCGTCTCGCTTCGTGCCCTTGGCATAGACCAGCGACACCGGCACGCGCGTGCCGTCCCGCGCCGGTGCCCATACTCGCTCCGTGACGTATTTCGCTGGATCGTAGCCCGGCACCGGGGCGACCTTCAGCACGCGGCGCTCGCCGGTTTTCGCGTTGACCTCATACGTGGTGGTAGGCGTGACGAGCGAGCCGTAGGTGTAGCGGACCCAAGGCGTTGCGATTTCCTCGTTGACGTCGAGCGACATGCGATAGGCGGGCTCGTCGGCAGTGACCGCAGTCGACTTGCCGGCGTCGTTCAGCACGCGGATCATCCGGTTGCCGCCCTCGCGCTGGTCGATCGCGACGAACCCGTCGAACGGCTTGAAGCTCTCGATGAAGACGGTGTCGCTGGCGGGAGTCAGGTCGCGCCACGCCGCCGTGCCCTTGGCCAGATCGGCGTCGGCGACAGTCACGAGCTTGTAGTTCTTCGCGTCCCTGTTGGTGCGGATGATCCAGCGGTTGCCGATGTGATCCGACCTGTAGCGGAACTCGCGCGCGCGGCGCGACGATCGTGAAATTCGTCGGGGCGGCGGCTGGGGCGCAGCGCTGCTCGTCGCTGACCGTGCTGCTCACGCCGATGCAGACGAACTTGTCGTCGGACGTGCGCGAGACGTCGATCGAGAAGGTGTCGTCCTTCTCCTCGTACAACAGCCGATCGCTGGCGACCGGCGAGCCGAGGACGTGCGCCTTCACGCGGTAGCCACGCAGCGTCACCGGGTCCTTTTCGACGTAGAGCAAGGTCTTGTTGTCGTCCGCCCAGACGACGTTGGGTTCGATGTTCGAAACGGAGTCGGCGATCGTCGCGCCGGTCGCGAGGTTCTTCACCTTGAGCACATATTGGCGACGGCCGACGGTGTCCTCGGCCCAGGCGACGCGGGCGTTGTCGGGGCTCACCGCCCAGTCGCTGAGCGCGAAGAAGCTGTGGCCCTTCGCCATCGCCGGCTCGTCGAACAGTGTTTCGGCGGGCGCGGTGCGGCTGCCCTTGCGGCGTTCCAGGATCGGATAATCCGCGCCGGTCTGGAACCGCGATCCGTAATAATAGCCGTTCTTCGCATAGGGGACCGAGCTGTCGTCCTGCTTGATATGCGATACGGTCTCTTCGTAGAGCTTGGCCTGGAGCGGCTTCAGCGACGCGAGTTGCGCATCCGCATAGGCGTTCTCCGCGGCGAGATAGGCGAGCATCTCGGGGTTCTTCCGCGTGTCGTCGCGCAGCCAGTAATAATCGTCCTCGCGCGCGCCATTGGGCGACGTCACCTGGAACGGCTTCTTCGCAACGCGCAGGGGCTGGACCTGCGCGACCGCCGCGGTCGAGACCAGCGCCACGCCGGCAAGCATCATGTACCGTATCGTCATTGTGCTGCTCCCTGTGCCGGTGCTGTTGCGACTGCCGGCTTCCGGTATCGATCGAACCAGGCGATGATCGCCGACGCCTTGGCTGCGGATTGCGACGGGCGCGCGGCAAGGCCACCGTGGCTCGCGCCTGGCACCTTCACCAGCGCGGTCGGCACGCCGCGGATCTGGAGCGCCGCATAATATTGCTCGGACTCGCTCACCGGGGTCCGGTAATCGTCGCCCCCGACCACCACCAGCGTCGGCGTCTTCACGTTGCCGACGATGCTCAGCGGCGAGCGGTTCCAATAGCTCATCGGATCCTCCCACGGCAGCTTAATGAACCAGTAGCGCGAGGTGAACAGCGTGTTGTCCATCGTCAGCGCCTCGCTGATCCAATTGATCACCGGCTTCTGCGTCGCAGCGGCCTTGAACCGGTCGGTCTTGCCGACGATCCACGCGGTCAGCAGCCCGCCGCCGGATCCGCCGGTCACGAACAGATTGTCGGGATCGGCAGTGCCCTCCGCGATCGCCGCATCGACCGAGGCGATCAGGTCGTCGTAATCGGCCGCCGGATAGGTCTTGTCGATCAGGTTGGCGAACTCGGCGCCATAGGAGGTCGAACCGCGCGGGTTGGTCCAAAGCACTGCATAGCCGGCGGCGGCGTAGAGTTGCATGTCGGTCGCGAAACCGGGGCCGTAGGCAGCGTTCGGACCGCCGTGGATCTCGAGGATCAGCGGCACGCGCTGCCCTGCCACGCGGCCCGGTGGCGTTGCGAGCCATGCGTCGATCGGGCGACCATCGGGCGCAATCACCGCGATCTTCCGCACCGGCGCGAGCGCCTTCGATCCGGTCAGCACCGCGTTGAGCGTCGTCAGCCGGCGCGGCTTGCCGCCCGCCAGCACCCAGACGTCCGCGGGCGTGCTCGCATCGCCGCCGGTATAGGCGATCGTGCCGCCCTTCGAGACCGAGAACTCGCCGCCGGTATAGGGCCGGTCGAGACCGCCGCCCGCGACATTGTCGATCAACGGCGTGACGCGACCGTCGACACCGATGCGCGCAACACGGCGCTGGCCGTGGTCGTCATAGCTTGCATACAGGCTGCGGCCATCGGCGGACCACACCGCGTCGTCGATCGCGCGGTCGAGCGTGGCGGTCAGCGAGCGCGGCGAGGCGGCGTCGCGGTCGCCGACATAGAGCTGCGTGTTCTCATAGCTGCGGCGTTTGTCGTCGAAGCCGAGCCACGCGATCTTCGCGCCGTCCGGCGACACCCGCGGCTGCGCATCGGGACCGTCGCGCGTCGTCAGCGTTCGCATCGTGCCGCTCGTCGCATCGACCGCGATCACGTCGGAGTTCATCACCTGGCGATCGGCCGCCGGCCCCCGGATTGCGGCGAAGACGATGCTGCGGCCGTCTGGCATCCACGACAGCGGGCCGCCATCGTCGAACTTGCCGTACGTCAGTTGGCGCGCCGCGCCGCCGTCGGCACCGACCACGAAGAGGTGATCATAGCCCGGCTTCACATAGCCCGGCCCGTCGTTGCGGTAGTTGACGCGGTCAATGATCGTCAGCGGCTCGGCCCATTTCGCGCCCTCGGGCTTGGGCGGCTGCGTGCCGAGCTTGGTCCCCTCGCCCGCTACCGTCGCGATATAGGCGAGCTTGGTCCCGTCCGGCGACCAGGCGAGCGCTTGCGGATCGCCCGGGAAGCTTGTCACGCGCGCTTTGCGCACCGCCGACCCAGCGGACGAACAGCTGCGACCCCTCGCCGTCGCGCGCGGCATAGGCGATCCTTGCCCCGTCGGGCGACCAGCGCGGGCTGCTGCCGTCGGTGGCGAACGGCGTCTGGCGGCCGCTCGCGACGTCGATCAGCCAGAGCGACGATTGCATCTTGTCGGTCATCACGTCGCCGGTGCGGCGGACATAGACGATCGTCTTGCCGTCCGGGCTGATCTGCGGATCAGCCGCGATCGTCAGACCGAACAGGTCGCTGCCGGTGAAGCTGCGGGTCGGGCCATCGGCGACCGGCGCGACTGGCTGTTGCTGGGCAAGGGCCGGCGTCGCCGCGAGCAGGAGGAGAGCAAGGGTCAAGCGCAACGAACGGCTCCTTCGAATGAACCGCGCGAAGATGACACACTATTACGAGGTGGCAAGCGGTACGAACGTCACCGGCAAACCATCCTTCGGGCGTGGGATCGGGAAGACCTGCCACGCATCGCCGCTGCCCGCCGCCGCCTCGATCCGGTAGCGCGTGAGCAGATGCGCGATCAGCAGCCGCATCTGCATCGTCGCGAAATGCAGCCCGATGCACATGTGTGCGCCGCCGCCGAACGGCACCCACGCGAACCGGTGGCGGCCCTTCGACGCTTTGGGCGTGAAGCGGAGCGGGTCGAACTTGTCGGGATCGGGCCAATGCTCGGCCATCCGGTGGGTATAGGTGATACCGGTGTTCACGCTCGTGCCCGCCGGGATATCGAACCCGCCGAAGCTGAAATCCTTCAGCGCGCGCCGCGGGATCGACGGGACGGGCGGCATCATCCGCAGCGATTCCTTGAACGCGTATTCGGTGAGGACGAGGCGATCTAGTTGCTCGGTCAGCGGCACATCCGGATCGAGCGCGACGACCTCTTCGCGTAGCCGCTCCTGCCATTCCGGGTTGCGCGCGAGCAGCATGACCAGGCTGGTCGCGGACGAGGTGATCGTGTCGTGCGCCGCCATCATCAGGAAATTCATGTGGTCGGCGATCGCCAGCGCGGTCAGCGGCGCACCGTCGTCATCGGTCGCGCGGCAGAATTGTGAGAAGAAGTCCTGGCCATCGCCGGTCCGCCGTGCGGGTATTTCGCGCTCGAAAAAGTCGACCAAATACGCGCGGGCACGCACGCCTTTGCGCATCTGCGTGCCGGGCCAAGGCTTGCGGATCGGAGAGACGCTCGCCTGGACCTCGTCGACGAAAGCCTGGTTGATCCGGTCTGCCTCCGCGCCAAGCGGCACGCCGAGGAAACTGGTCGCGGCGAGATCGAGCGTGAGCTTCTTGACCGCGTCATAGAAGCGCAAGGTCTGCCCGGCCCAGCCGCCGACCGCGGCCTCGATCCCGGCATCGAGTTCGGTCGCGTAATGCCGCATCGGCTCCGGTTTGAAGGCGACCGACAACGTCTTCCGATCAGCGCGATGCTTGTCGAAGTCCATCAGCATCAGACCGCGCGGGAACAGCAGGTTGAGCACCGGTCCCCAGCCCTGTTCGGACGAGAAAATCTTGTCGCGATCGAACAGCACCAGTTCGTTCGCGTCGGGCCCGAGCAGGTTCACGCCGGTGCCACCAAGCGCACGATTGCGATACACCGGGCCGTACCGCGCCGCCATGTCTTCCGAGAACGCGATCGGATCGGCGAGCAACTTGAAGGTGTTGCCGACGAATGGCAGGCCGTAATTGCCTGGGATGTGATCGAGCGCGCCCTTTCGCTGACGCGGGAGCCAGTGCGGGCTGGCGTTCTGCAACATGGCGTGGCTCATCGGCGGATCCTCAGCGACATGCCGGCTTGGCAAGCCCAGGATACGGGCATAACTAATGTTCTGCAACCGGGACACGAATCTCGGGGCTTTGACAGGAGAGATGCATGGACCTCGCAAACAAGGCTGCCGTCGTGACCGGCGGCGCATCGGGCCTGGGCGCCGCCACCGCACGCGCGCTGGCCGCCAAGGGCGTCAAGGTGGCGATCTTCGATCTCCAGGCTGACAAGGGCGAAGCGCTCGCGGACGAGATCGGCGGCGTGTTCTGCAAGGTCGACGTGACGTCCGACGACAGCGTCGATGCCGGGCTCGCGGCGGCACGCGCCGCACACGGCCAGGAGCAAATCCTCGTGAATTGCGCCGGCACCGGCAATGCGGCGAAGACCGCGGGACGATCGAAGCAGGACGGCTCGATCAAGCATTTCCCGCTCGATGCATTCGATCGGATCATCCAGATCAACCTGGTCGGCACGTTCCGCTGCCTCGCCAAATCGGCAGCAGGCATGTTGACTCTGGAACCCGGCGAGGACGGCGAGCGCGGCGCGATCGTCAACACCGCGAGCGCCGCGGCGGAGGACGGCCAGATGGGCCAGGCCGCCTATTCCGCCTCGAAGGCCGGCGTGGTCGGCATGACGCTGCCGATCGCACGCGACCTGATGAGCGAGGGCATCCGCGTCAACACGATCCTGCCGGGGATCTTCGACACCCCGTTGCTGGCCGCAGCCCCGCAGCAAGTCCGCGATGCGCTGGCCGCATCGGTGCCGTTTCCGAAGCGCCTCGGCCGGCCGGAAGAGTTTGCGGCGCTGGCGCTGACGATGATCGAATGTGGGTATTTCAATGGGGAAGACGTGCGGCTGGATGGCGCTATCCGGATGGCGCCGCGGTAAAGATGGCCCCACCCTTCCCACGGCCGGGCGTTCGCGGGCTCCTTTGGGAGAGGACCACAAAGACGGCGATGGGTGAGGATGGACACGTGCGCGGGGTACCAACCTCCACCCCGGCGGAGGCCGGGGCCCAATTGGGGGACGTTGGTAACTGAGGTCCGTGCTCCGTTACTGCGACCTTTCCAATTGGGCCCCGGCCTCCGCCGGGGTGGTATCTATTGAGCGGAGGTAGTGCTCGGTGTCGCGGAACCTGACGCTTAAGCCGCCCGAGCCAATTGCCGTCCCTTGATCATGTCCGCCGCCTTCTCCGCGATCATGATCGTCGGTGCGTTGGTGTTCGACCCGATCAACGTCGGCATCACCGACGCGTCCACCACCCTCAGACCCTGCAAGCCGCGCACCGCCAACGTCGCATCGACCACCGCCAGCTTATCGTCCGAAGTGCCCATCTTGCACGTCCCCACCGGGTGGTAGATCGTCTCCGCGGTCCGCCTTACCCAGGCGTCGATCTTGTCGTCGGTCCGGACGTCCTCGCCCGGCGACAATTCCCCCGCCCGGTACGGATCAAGCGCCGCCTGCCGCGCCACATCACGCCCGATCCCGACGCAGGCGCGCATCACCCGCCGATCCTCCGCAGTCGCGAGATAGTTGGCGACGATCACCGGATCGGCGAACGGATCCGCCGAGCGCAGCCCGATCCGGCCTCGGCTCTCGGGCCGCAGCTGGCACAGATGCAGCGTGAAGCCATCCTCGGTCGCCTTCACCTTGCCGTGATCCTGCATGATCGCGAGCACCGCGTGGATCTGCACGTCGGGCCGCGACAGACCTTCGCGCGATGACACGAACGCGCCCGCCTCGAGGAATTGCTGCCGCCCCGCCCCCTTGCCGCGCAACAGGTAATTGAGCCCGACGCCGATCATCCCGACGCCCTTGGTCATCGCGTACCCGGTCCGCAGCCCGCGCGATTTCCAGTTCATCACGACGTCCAGATGATCTTGCAGATTCTCCCCCACACCGGGCAACGCATGCACGACGCCGATCCCCGCCGTGGTCAGCCGATCGGGATCGCCGATCCCCGACAGCTGGAGGATGTGCGGCGACTGCACCGCCCCCGCGCACAACAGCACTTCGCGCGTCGCGGTCACGCTCTCTGCCCGCGCGCCCTTGTCGAGCACATAGTCGACACCGACCGCACGCCCCTTGTCGATCCGAATTCGCGTCGTCCGCGCCCCCGTCACGCAGGTCAGATTGCGCCGCCCCAACACCGGCCGAAGATACGCCGCCGCCGTGCTCCACCGCTTCCCGTCCGCCACCGTCAGGTCGTAGCGCCCAAACCCCTCCTGGCTCGCGCCGTTGAAATCCTCGGTCACCGGATAGCCCGCCTGCCGTCCCGCCTCGACCAGTGCGTCGTAGAATGGACTATCGGACTCGCCGCCCGAGATCGTCAGCGGCCCGCCGCCGCCATGCAGATCGCACTCACCGCGATGATGGCCTTCAAGCCGCTTGAAATACGGCAGCACGTCGTCGAACGACCAGCCCGGCAGCCCCATCTGCCGCCACTCGTCGTAATCCTGCGGATGGCCCCGCGTGTAGATCATGCCGTTGATCGACGAACTGCCGCCCAGCCCCTTGCCGCGCGGCCACCACAGGCGGCGATTGTCGAGATGCGGCTCGGGCTCGGTCGAAAAGCCCCAGTTGCTCGCATTCTTGCTCTTGATGAGTTCGCCGACGCCCGCGGGCATCCGCACGAGCACGCCGTCGTTGCGCCCGCCCGCCTCGAGCAGCAGCACGCTCACATCGGGGTCCTCGGTCAGTCGCGCGGCGAGCACACAGCCGGCCGAGCCCGCGCCGATAATTACGTAGTCATACGTCTGCATGCCCGCATCCTCTTGTTCACGCTCCGCTTTTTACGGAGTCGCGTCAGTTCGCTACGCTAGCGCTCGCACAGCAGGGTCAGCAATCCCTCACGCAACACGCTACGCTCGATCTCTTCGGCCGCAGCGACCTGGCTAAGCCCGATTGCCAAGAGCGCGTAACCCCGAATCCCTGCCTCAACCGGCTCGAACCCATGTGCCACGAGTTGCTCGACGAGGAACGCCATTACCTTGTCGTCATGCTCGCGGATCGCCGCCGCCACCCGCGCGTCGCTTTTCGCCCAGGCGCGCATCGCCAAGGCCAGCTGGGCCATGTCGTGGTCGCGAACGTGGTCGGCGAACGCACGGATCCGTTCGACCGGCGGAAGCCCCGACGCGGACAGCGTGGCGATCAACGGATCGATATGCGCTTCGACGAAATACCCGGCAAGCGCCGCATGATATCCGTCGAAGTCCTTGAAGTGATGATAGAAGCTCCCCGTCGATGCGCCCAGCGTCTGCGCCAGGCCGCGAAGTTTCAGCGCACGCAGCCCGCCGTCCTTCAGCAACTGCAAGCCGATTTCCAACCAGTCGCGCGGCGCCAGATCAGCGCGTGGTGTCGCCCCGTCTTCCAACAATACCCTGCTTGACAAGCCATTCCCCATAACGAATGTTACGTCGTACCGAAGCCGGACGCAATCCGGCTCAGGCACCACGACCGAACCGGCGGGTGCAACAGGAGAGCGATGTGGCCGAGGCACTGATCATCGACGCCGTCCGTACCCCGCGCGGTATCGGCAAGACCGGCAAGGGCGCGCTTGCGCACATGCACCCCCAACATCTCGCCGCGACCGTCCTGAAGGCGATTGCCGAGCGAAACAAGCTGGATACCGCCGATGTCGACGACATCATCTGGTCGACCTCGACTCAGCGCGGCGAACAGAGCGGCGATCTCGGGCGGATGGCGGCGCTCGATGCGGGCTATGACGTCAAGGCGAGCGGGACGACGCTCGACCGGTTCTGCGGCGGCGGGATCACCGCGGTGAACTTCGCCGCGGCGCAGATCATGAGCGGGATGGAAGACCTCGTCATTGCCGGCGGCACCGAGATGATGTCGCTGACCACGACGATGATGCAGGACGACATGGCCGCGGGGAAGCGCCCGCTCGGGATCGGCTCGGGCAACGCCAGGCTTGACGCGGCGCATCCGCAATCGAACCAGGGCATCTGCGCCGACGCGATCGCCAGTATCGAAGGGATCGACCGCGAAACGCTCGAAGCGCTTGGGCTGGAAAGCCAGCGCCGTGCCGCGGTAGCGATCGCCGAAGGGCGGTTCGATCGCAGCCTCGTGCCGGTCACCGACGATACCGGTGCGCTGGTGCTCGAGAAGGATGAATATCCGCGGCCCGATACGACTGCCGAGGGCCTTGCGGCGTTGCGCCCTTCGTTTGCCGGGATTGCCGACATACCGCTCGACGACAAGGGCACGACGTATCGCAAGCAGATCAACCGGCGTTATCCCGACGTCGATATCAAGCACGTCCATCACGCCGGCAATTCCTCCGGTGTGGTCGATGGCGCCGCGGCCGTGCTGCTCGCCAGCGCCGATTACGCCGCCAAGCATGGCCTCAAGCCCCGCGCGGATCGTCGCGATGGCGAACATGGGCGACGACCCGACGCTGATGCTCAACGCCCCCGTTCCCGCCGCGCGTAAGGTGCTGGCGAAGGCTGGGCTGACCGTCGACGACATCGATCTGTGGGAGATCAACGAGGCGTTCGCGGTGGTCGCCGAGAAGTTCATCCGCGACCTGAAACTCGACCGTGACAAGGTGAACGTCAACGGCGGCTCGATCGCGCTCGGCCATCCGATCGGCGCGACCGGCGCGATCCTGATCGGCACGATCCTGGACGAACTCGAACGCCGCGACCTGAAGCGCGGGCTCGTGACGATGTGCGCGGGCGGCGGGATGGCCCCGGCGATCATCATCGAGCGCGTCTGATGCACCCCGTCGCGCACGCGCTGACGACGCCCGACAAGCCCGCCTATATCATGGCGGCGACGGGCGAGACGGTGACGTATCGCGACCTCGACGTCCGCGCGAACCAGGGCGCGCATCTGCTCCGGTCGCTCGGGCTCAAGCGCGGCGACGGGATCGCGGTGCTGATGGACAATTCGCCGCGCTACCTTGAGGTGATGTGGGCGGCCGAACGCACCGGCGTGTACTGCACCTGCCTATCGTCGAAACTGACCGCGGCAGAGGCGGCGTACATCATTCGCGACGGCGATTGCCGCGTGCTGATCGCGAGCGAAGGTTGCGCAGAGGTGGCAGCGGCCCTGGTTCCGATGCTCGATGACGTGCGGCGCTACGTCGTAGACGGCGCGATCGACGGGTACGCGTCTTACGAAGCCGCGCGCGATGCGAAACCCGCCACGCCCATTGCCGATCCCTCGCCCGGCGGCATCCTGCTCTATTCGTCGGGCACCACCGGCAAGCCGAAGGGGGTCAAGCACGCGCTTTCGGAAGAGCCGTTCGGGACCAACGTCTCGCCGCTCGTGATGCTCGGCAAGGGGCTGTACGGCTTCACCCCCGAGATGGTCTATCTCTCGCCCGCGCCACTCTATCACGCGGCGCCGCTGCGCTGGTCGATGGCGGTGCATCAGGTCGGCGGTACCGTCGTCGTGATGGAGCATTTCGACCCCGAGGCTGCGCTCGCCGCGATCGAGCGGTTCCACGTCACACACGCGCAATGGGTGCCGACGCACTTCATCCGGCTGCTCAAGCTCCCGCCTGAAGTCCGCGCGTTACGACGTGTCGTCGCTGAAAGCGGTGTGGCACGCCGCCGCGCCCTGCCCGCTCCCGGTCAAGCAGGCGATGATCGACTGGTGGGGGCCGATCATCGGCGAATATTACGCGGGTACCGAAGGCAACGGGTTCTGCGCGATCTCCAGCGCGGAATGGCTGACGCACAAGGGCTCGGTCGGCCGCAACCTCACCGCGCAGACGATGATCTGCGACGAGGAGGGCAACGCATTGCCCCCGCGCGCTGAAGGCGACGTGTATTTCGCGGGCGGCGGCGCGTTCGAATATCACAACGACCCCGCCAAGACCGCGGAAGCCGCCAACGCGCAGGGCTGGACGACGCTCGGCGACGTCGGCTGGCTCGACGAGGAGGGCTATCTCTACCTCACCGACCGCAAGAGCTTCATGATCATCTCGGGCGGCGTGAACATCTATCCGGCCGAGATCGAGAATTTGCTCGTCACGCACCCGAAGGTCGCCGACGTCGCGGTGATCGGCGCACCCGACGACGAGATGGGCGAACAGGTGGTCGCGATCGTCTGCCCCGCCGACCCGACCGAGGACCGCGCGCAGCTCGCGGCCGAACTCAGCGCGTTCGCCCGCGCGAACCTCAGCCACGTCAAGGCGCCACGCCGGATCGACTTCCGCGAGACGCTGCCGCGGCACGAGACGGGCAAGCTCTACAAGCGCCTGCTCCGCGACGAATATTGGGCGAAGCCTAAGGAGTCCGCATGAACTTCGATTATTCCGACGACCAGAAATTCCTCAAGGACGAAGCGCGCAAATTCCTGACGGCGCATTGCGGCAGCGACCGCGTCCGCGCGGTGCTCGACGATCCCGCCAAAGCGCATGATGCGGACTTATGGAAAGCGGTCGGCGCACAAGGCTGGCTCGGCGCAGCGATCCCCGAAGAGTTCGGCGGACTAGGCCTCGGCCATATCGAACTCTGCGCGATCGCCGAGGAACTGGGGCGGGCCTGCGCCCCGATCCCGTTCGCCTCGACCATCTATTTCGTTGCCGAAGCCTTGATGCTCTACGGCAGCGACACCCAAAAGGTCCGATGGCTGCCGAGGATCGCGGCGGGTGACGTTATCGGCGCGTTCGCCACCTCGGAAGGCGCCGGCCCGGTCACCGCACGCTCGATCCGCACCACCGTCTCCAGCGGCAAGCTCACCGGCGAGAAGATCCCCGTCACCGACGGCGACGTCGCCGACCTGATCGTCGTCCTCGCGCGCGATGGCCCCTACCTCGTCGAAAACGGCGCTGGCGTTACCGCGGAAGTCCTCGAAACCCTCGACCCTACCCGCAGCGCCGCCCGCCTCACCTTCACCGACGCGCCGTGCGAAAGGCTCGGCGCCGACGACGGCATCGCCGCGATGCAGGCCGTGTTCGACCGTGCGGCGGTCCTCCTCGCGTTCGAGCAGCTCGGCGGCGCGGATCGCTGTCTCGACATGGCGAAGGGCTACGCGCTCGATCGCTACGCGTTCGGGCGGCAGATCGGCGGGTACCAAGCGATCAAGCACAAGCTCGCCGACATGTACGTGAAGAACGAACTGGCGCGCTCGAACGCCTATTACGGCGCGTGGGCGCTGAACGTCGGCGCCGCCGAACTGCCGCTCGCCGCCGCCACCGCGCGCGTCGCCGCGTCCGACGCCTATTGGTTCGCGTCGAAGGAGAACATCCAGACGCATGGCGGAATGGGCTTCACCTGGGAGTCCGATTGCCACCTGTATTACCGCCGCTCGCGCCAGCTCGCACTCGTCGCCGGCAGCCCCGCGGCATGGCGCGAACGCCTCGTCGGCCAACTCGAAATGCGCAACGCCGCCTGATCGGAGCAGATGATGGACTTCAAGGACAGCGACGCGGAAGCCTCCTATCGTGCAGTCGCGCGCGACTGGCTCGACGCGAACATCGCCGAGCATGACGCGGGCCACTACCCCGACGACATGGTTAAGGCGAAGGCGTGGCAGGCACGCAAGGCGGCGGGCGGCTATGCGTGCATCACATGGCCGCAGGAATGGGGTGGCGGTGGCGGCACACCGATCGAAAGCGTCATCTTCGGGCAAGAAGAGGCGAAACACGCGGTCGACGGCAGTTATTTCACGATCGGGCTCGGTATGTGCGTGCCGACGGTGATGGCCTATGCCGACGACGCGACCAAGCGGCGGTTCGTCGGCCCGGCGGTGCGCGGCGACGAGATCTGGTCGCAGCTTTTTCCGAACCCGCCGGCGGCTCGGACGTCGCCGCGATCCGTACGCGCGGTAAGAGACGGCGACGACTGGGTGATCAACGGCCAGAAGGTCTGGACCTCGGGCGCGCATTACAGCGACTACGGCATCGTCCTGGTCCGCACCAATCCCGACGTGCCGAAGCACCAGGGCCTGACGATGTTCTGGCTCGACCTGAAAGCGCCGGGGATCGAGATTCGACCGATCCACCAGATGTCCGGCGGGTCGAGCTTCAACGAAGTGTGGTTCGAAGATGTCCGGATATCCGACGCACAGCGCCTTGGCCCAGTCGACGGCGGCTGGAAGGTCGCGCTGTTCACGCTGATGAACGAGCGTCTCGCGATCGGCACGAGCGGCGGCGTCGGCCCCGCGGACATCCTCGCCTTCGCCGCCCAGGCCAACGGCGCTGACGGCCCGCTGCTGAAAGACACCGCGTTCCGCCAGACGCTCGCCGACTGGTGGGTGCAATCGGAGGGCCTGCGCAACACCCGGATGCGCACGATCACCGCGCTGTCGAAAGGCCAGGTGCCCGGCCCCGAAAGCTCGATCGGCAAGATCGTCGCCGCCAACCAGTTGCAGGCGATCGGCAACACCGCGATCGAGGCGGGCGATCAATACGGCATCATATCCGACCCCGCGCTGACGCCGCTCAAAGGCGCGTTCCACGCCGCGACGATGTGGGCGCCGGGCTTGCGGATAGCCGGCGGCACCGACGAGATCCTCAAGAACATCATCGCCGAACGTGTCCTAGGCCTCCCCGGCGAAATCCGCGTCGA
Source organism: Sphingomonas sp. LR55 (assembly GCF_036856015.1). NCBI lineage: Bacteria > Pseudomonadati > Pseudomonadota > Alphaproteobacteria > Sphingomonadales > Sphingomonadaceae > Sphingomonas > Sphingomonas sp. LR55. Next base: position 43,479 of record NZ_JASPFO010000001.1, on the reverse strand, counting down.
CAAGGACCAGGCGTTCCGGGATTTGCCGGTAGGGGCATGAAAATTAGCAATCGCGCCCTAGCCGTTGATCGTCGCCGATGACTGGCGATCATCCCGTCATCATACTTAATAACGGTGATGATCGAACGACGCGCCGCCCGTACAAGTCAACGCTTCGCGTCGCGCATAGAACGTCCGGCCTGGTGTTGCTGACGTTTGCCGCCCTACACATGGCTAATCACTTGGTGGGCCTGCAGGGTCAGGCCGACCATATCGCGTTCATGGCCGCGATCCGCCCCGTCTATCGCAACCCGGTCGTGGAGCCGATCCTTCTCACGCTGATCACAGTCCAGGTGTTGAGTGGTATCACGCTCGTCATTCGCGGCTGGCGCGGAAGAACGGGCATCGTGGCTTGGCTTCAGGCCATCTCCGGTCTGTACCTGTCGGCGTTTCTGCTCAATCATGTCGCCTCCATACTCTACGGGCGGATCGCGCTCGCGCTCGACACCGATTTTCGGTTCGCTGCGGCAGGCTTTCATGTCGCCGGATTCTACTGGTTTTTTGCGCCCTATTACCTGCTCGCGATCACCGCGCTTTTCACGCATCTGGGGTGCGCGGCCTATTGGCTGACGTACGCCCGAAGCCAACGGTTGGGAGCCGGCCTGTTGGCCGCTTTCTGCGGCACGGGCATCGTCTTCGGCGCGTTTGTAATCGCGGCCTTGTCCGGCTTGCTGTACGCGGTCGATATCCCGACGGCGTACCTCAGGACATATCAATAGCATCACCAGTCATGCGCTCGAATGCCTGAAAACTCCCCATTCCTAGGATGTCCCGATGACCGACATGCACACCATCCTCACCGCCCAGCGCGAAGCGTTTATGGCCGAGATGCCGGTCACCAAGGCCGTCCGCCTCGATCGGCTGAAGCGCACCGCGGCGATGGTGCGCGATAACGCCGCGCGGTTCTGCGACGCCGTGTCGGAGGATTTCGGCCACCGGAGTCGCGAGCAGACGATGATGACCGATATCGGCGCCTCGCTCGCGCCGATCGCGCATGCCGCCAAGCATCTCGACCGGTGGATGAAGCGCGACCGCCGTCCGGTCCAGTTCCCGCTTGGCCTGCTCGGCGCGAAGGCGTGGGTCGAATACCAGCCCAAGGGCGTGATCGGCATCATCGCGCCGTGGAATTTCCCCGTGAACCTGCTGGTCGGGCCGCTCGCGGGCGTGTTCGCCGCGGGCAATCGCGCGATGGCGAAGACGAGCGAGTACACCCCCGCCACCGCCGCGCTGTTCGAGGAGATCGCCTCCAAATATTTCGCGCAAGAAGAACTCGCGATCGTCTCGGGCGATGCGGAGGTGGGCAAGGCGTTCTCCGCACTCCCGTTCGATCACCTCATCTTCACCGGCGCGACCGCGATCGGCCGCCACATCCTCCACGCCGCCGCCGATAACCTGACGCCGGTCACGCTCGAACTCGGCGGCAAGTCGCCCGTCATCCTCGGCGCCTCGGCGGATATCGCGCGCGACCGAACGCGTGACGCTCGGCAAGATGATGAACGCCGGCCAGATCTGCCTCGCGCCCGATTACATGCTCGTGCCCTCGGCGGATGAGGCCAAGGTCGTCGACGGCATCAAGGCCGCGGCCAGCGCGATGTACCCCACCCTGCTCGCCAACGCCGACTACACCTCGGTGGTCAACGATCGCCACCACCAGCGCCTCACCGACTGGATCGCCGACGCTCGTGCGAAAGGCGCGACGGTCGAGGTCGTGAACCCCGCCAACGAGGATTTCGGCGCCGCCAACTTGCGGAAGATGCCGCTGCATATCGTCCGCGACGCGACCGACGATATGATCGTGATGCAGGAGGAGATCTTCGGCCCGGTCCTGCCGATCCGCCGCTACGACGGCATCGACGACGCGATCGCGCAGGTGAACCGCCGCGACCGGCCGCTCGGGCTCTATTATTTCGGCAGCGACGACGCCGAACGCCGACGCGTGCTCGACCGGACGATCTCGGGCGGCGTGACGCTCGACGACGTGATCTTCCACATCTCGATGGAGGACCTTCCGTTCGGTGGCAGCGGTCCGTCGGGCATGGGCGCGTATCACGGCATCGACGGCTTCCGCACGTTCAGCCACGCGCGCGCCGTCTTCAAGCAATCGAAGCTCGACGTTGCCAAACTCGCCGGCCTAAAACCGCCTTACGGCGCGGCCGCCGCCAAGACGATCGCGCGCATGATCCGCTGAGTATCCTTTTCGAGTAAGCAAACCTGTTTCCCCGCGAAGGCAGGGATCCAGGCTGTTCTCCCGCCTCTGCGAGAGAACAGGGCGCGGGGCAGTCGATTTTACAGACCGTGGAGGCCGGACCGTGTCCGGCATGACGGTGAGAAAGCCGAGGTGGCAGTCTCAAATCGAATGCGCGATCAGCCTTAGTCGACCGCGCGCAGTTTCGGCCGTCCCGCGGGCGATTGCCGCAGCAATTCGTCGACCCGCGCGGCCAGGTCGACCTGCCGAAACGGCTTGGCGAGCCGGATGATGTCGTCGGGGACATCCTCGCCCGCCGCCGCATAGCCGGTGACGAGCAGCGCCGGCATGCGGTTGCCTGACGATCGCAACTCCCCGATCAATTGGCCCCCGGTCATCCCCGGCATCAGGTAGTCGCTGACGAGAATATCGGCATCGACGCCCGATCGGATCGCCGACAGCGCCTGGCTCGCCGATGCCATCTCGATGACGACATAGCCGATGTCGCGCAGCATATCCGCGGTTGCCGCGCGCACCAGATCCTCGTCGTCGACCAGCAGCACCTTCGCGCCCTGTCGCGCCTGGACGGGTTCGGACGCGGTCTCGATCGCATCGACGGGCGTCTCGGTCGTCGCGGGCAGCCAAAGCTCCACTGCGGTCCCGGCACCCGGCTCGCTCGTCAGGCGTAGCGTGCCGCCCGATTGTGCGGCAAGACCATGGACCATCGACAAGCCGAGCCCGGTGCCTTTGCCCACGCCCTTGGTCGAGAAGAACGGCTCGGTGGCCCGTGCCAGCGTCGCGCGGTCCATCCCGGTTCCGGTATCCGCCGCGGTCAGCCGGACATAACTCCCCGCCGCGAGCCCGACCATATTGCGGTCGTCGACCACCGACTGACTGACCGACAGCGTCAGCCGCCCGCCCCCCGGCATCGCATCGCGCGCGTTGATCGCGAGGTTGAGAAGCGCCAATTCGAGCTGGTTGGGATCGACCCGCGCGGACGACAGATGTCGCGGCACTTCGAGCACCACGGTGATCGACGGTCCGAGCGATCGACGGATCAGGTCGACAAGCCCGTCGATCAACGCGCCGATATCGACCGCGCGCGGCTGCAACGCCTGGCGCCGCGCGAACGCGAGCAGGCGCTGGGTCAGCGTCGCCGCGCGCTCGGCCGCCTGTAGCGCGCCCCGATCATCCGCTGCGTCCGCTCGTCATCCTTGTGCCGCCGTCGCATCAGGTCGAGGCTGCCGACGATCGGGGTCAGCAGATTGTTGAAATCATGCGCCACGCCACCGGTCAGCTGGCCGATCGCGTCCATCTTCTGCGCCTGCGCGAGTTGTGCATCGGCTTCCTTGCGATCGGTCACGTCGGAGATGACGCCCGACATCCGTACCGCCGCGCCTTCGGGATCGTGGCGGACCCGGCCTTTGAGGACGACCCAGCGCTTGACCCCGTCGGCCGCGTCGATGCTGCATTCGAGATCGAGCGTCCCGATCCGCCAGGCCTCGTCGACCGCATGCTTCACGTCGTCGCGCTGCTTGGGATCGATATGCTCGAGAAACGAGTCGAGGTTCCACTGCGCAACCCCGTGCGGATACCCGAAGATATCGTCATGCCGCTGGGTCCGGCGCGTTTCTCCGGTCTTCAGGTCGAAGTCCCAACTGCCCATCCCTGCCGCATCGAGCGCGATTTCGAGGCTTTCACGCGCCAGCCGGAGTTCGGCGGTACGATCCTCGACCGCACGCTCGAGCGTGACCGCGACATCGCGCAGTTCATATTGCCGACTGCGTGCGGTCAGCGCCGACCGGATCGCGCCCAGCATCGCCTCGGCATGGAGCGGACGTTCGAGCAGCACGACATTGCCAAGATCGCGCAGGCGCTGCGTCGCGTGCAATGTCCGCGGCGTCTTGGTGCCGTTTGTCAGCACAACGAACGGGATATCCGCCCAGCTTGGTTGCGCGGACACCCAGGCGGTCAGCGCGGTCGAGATCCTCGGCGGTCAGCGCCTCCTCGGTGAGCAGCACCGTACCCGCCGCGACATCGAGGTGTCGGAGCAACGCCGCTTGATCGTCGCAGATCGTCGCAACGATCGCGTTTCTGTCGAGCAGGTCGGCCGCAATTGCCGCATCGCGGCCACGCGGCGCGAGAATTAGCACCCGATCCTGCATGCTAGCGCTGCACGTCCTCGGTCCCGATCCGGCTAGCCATGAGTGTTTTCCCTTCACCGGAGAATGTCGGCACGCCGGTCAGCACGCCCTGGAAATGCCGGAGAGGTTCGCCGACATGCAGACCACTGCTGCCGATCTGAAACTCCCGGATCGTCCGTTCGTGCCGTGCGGTACGCGTCTTGATCACCGAAATCGCCTGACGGACTTCGCCATGCGCCTCGAAATAGCGCAGTTGGACGATCGTATCGGACAGATAGCTCAGGTCGACATCGGACCGGACGTCCCCGGTGATCCCGTGCAGCCCGAGGATCAGCAGGCTGACGATGCCCTTCTGGCCGAGATAGGTCAGCATCTCGTGCATCTGCAGGATCAAGAACTGCTCGTTCGGCATCGCTTGCAGGTATGCGTTCAGGCTGTCGATCACGACGACCTTGGCACCGTGTACCTCGACCGCCGCACGCACCGCGTTCGAGAATTCCCCGGGCGACATTTCGGCAGGGTCGATCGCGCGCAACAGCAATTGCCCGCTGTCGACGAACGGCGCCATGTCCATGCCCAGCGCGGCACTCCGCTTGAGCAACGTCGGCAACCGCTCGTCGAACAGGAAATAGGCGGCGCGCTCGCCGCGCTTCAGCGCTGCGATCATGCACTGTACCGATGCGGTGGTCTTGCCGACGCCGGCCGGGCCGGTCAGCAGCGTGGCCGTGCCGGGAATGAGCCCGCCGCCGAGCAAGGCGTCGAGTTCGTTCGACCCGGTCGACATCGCCTCGTCCGAATAGGGATCGCCGTGCTCCGACGCGACCAGTCGAGGATAGACGCGAAGCCCGCCTCGCTCGATCTCGAAGTCGTGATAGCCGCCGCGGTACCGCACGCCGCGCATCTTGACGACGTGCAGCCGCCGCCTTTGCGACCCGAAGCCGGACAGCGTCTGCTCGAGCGACACCACACCGTGCGCGATGCTGTGCAACTGGAGATCGCTGCCGCTGCCGCTCTTGTCGTCGAGAAACAGCACGGTGCAGTCGCGCGTCGAGAAGAAGTGCTTCAGCGCGAGGATCTGGCGACGATAGCGGATCGCGCTCTGCGCGAGCAGGCGCAATTCGGACAGGCTGTCGATGACGATCCGCGCCGGGCGGATTTCGTCGACCTTTGCCATCACGTCGCGGATCGTCTCGCCGAGTTCGACTTCGCTCGGGTGGAGCAACGTCTGTTCGTGATCTTCGCTGAACCCGTCCGCAGGGACCATCTCGAACAGCACCAGCGGATCCAGCGACCAGCCATGCGTCTTGGCGACCGCGCGCAGTTCGACCTCGGTCTCGGCCAGCGTGATATACAGGCCGATTTCACCCGCCTCCACGCCAGCGAGCAGGAACCCCAACCCGAGCGTGGTCTTGCCCGTGCCCGGCGTCCCCTCGATCAGATACATCCGGTCCGGGGTCAGTCCGCCATTGAGGATATCGTCGAGCCCGTCGATCCCTGTCCGTGCCCGCGTCGGCAGGTCGTCGTCTTGTGCCAATTGGCACTCCTTCCTCTCGCCCGGCGCGCCAATATCGGACACCAATGCACGGCGAACATAGGAGATCGCGGGATAATCGCAAAGCGGGGGCGATGTCTGCATTACCGCTGGCTCAAAAGACGCGCAGATCGATGCCCCGGTCGCGTCGGATATGACTATTCCGGTCGCCCGAGGAACACGACGCCCGGTACGGACAGCGTCTCCCCGGTCGCCGCGAGACGGCCATCGCCGGCGACCCGGAAGACCACCAGCGTCCCCGATCGCTCGTTGCCCACGACCAACTGCCGTTCGTCATCGAGCAGCGCGAAGACGCGTGGCCAGTGCCCACCGCTGGCGATGTGCTGGAGCAGCGTCGGCACGCCCGCGGCGTCGAGTGCAAAGACGGCGATGCTGTCATGCCCGCGGTTCGAGACGTACAGCCGCCGCCCGGCGCGATCGATCGCGATATGCGCAGCCTGCGACGCGCCGGTATAGCCTTTGGGCAGGGTCGAGATGCTGTGACGGGTCACGAAGTGCCCGTCCGTGCGCGCATCGAGCGTATAGAGTGCGTTCGACAGCTCGCAGACGACATAGGCCAGCGGCTGCCGCGGATGCCGGGCGATGTGACGCGGCCCCGCCCCGGCCGGCGCGCGCCATGCGACCACCGGCGGCGCCACGCTTCGCGCCTGCGGATCGAAGCGATAGGCGAAGATCGCGTCGGCCCCGAGATCGACCGCATGAAGCCAGCGCCGGTCCGGACTGAACCCGACCCAGTGCGCATGCGGGGCTTCCTGGCGGTCGTGATCCTTCCCGGTACCCATGCCCGCGCCGATACCGGTATCCGCATGGCGGAACACCGTCGCGGGTGCGGGCACCCCGGTACGCCGATCGAGCTGGATGAACGCGACGCTGCCGCTCGAGTAGTTCGCGACGGCGAGGCAGGCGGATGGCCGATCGAGCGCCAGGTGGCACGGGTCGGCACCACCGGTCGACACCGTCGCGCGGTGATCCCAGCCGGTGGCCCAGCCGGTGGAATAGGCGGACACTTCGCCCTGCGCCTGTTCGCGGACCAGATACCACATGCCGCCGGGGCCGCCGCCGATCCCGAACGATGCATCCGCGATCCCCGTGACCGGCGCCCCGACCCGCCATCGATCGCCCTCACCGGTAATCGGATACAGACCCTTGCCGCCCTCGCGCGCATAGGTTCCCGCGATCAGTCTCGGTGCGAGGCTCGCGGCCCTAGATGCGCGCGCCGCCGCCGCCGCCAGCGGAAAGACGAGGGTCGCGCCCATCGCGCCGAGCACCGTCCTGCGTGTCGTTCGATATGCCATGCTCTACTCCCCTGCACCCGGCCTTTTAGACGCCGGCGCCAGCCAAGCAAGCATCGCCGACCGGGCAAAGGATCGGCATCACTCTATCGATTAACTATAATCTGCAGGGCCATTTGCGCCGATTGCTCGACCAGTTTTCGCGATATCTGCAACAAGCATAACAATACTTACCCCAGACTGGTCGCCAAAACCTTGGTTCTAAAAACCGGCCCGATTTGGATGTTTTTATATTCTACCCGAAGACAGGATTCGGCCAAGCTAGTCCTGCCCCCCGCCCCTACGATCTTGTCACAATTACCCCACCCACCGCCGCCTGATGGCACGGCCGCCGGCCGGTCGCGACCAAGGCTTGACCCCTGCGACGGCGAAGACCAAGTCGCTGCTGTTATTGGAAATATCGAACGCCGGGGGCGCGGGTCATCAGGCGTATTATTACCATATTCGCCACGCTTCATTGTCTCGCGTTCATCGATCGTACCATGATTGGTGGCGCGTTGCCGTTGATGCGTGTGGACCTGCCGATGACCGATGCCGGAGCGGGTTGGCTGATCGGGACCGCGTTCGCCTTGCCGTATGGCGTGACCGCATTGGTGCTGGCGACGATCCTCCGTGGGCGGCGGGCATCGCTATGGTGGTTGATCGGCGGCGTGACGATCTGGACCGCTGCCACGCTCGTGACCGGCGCGGCACAGTCCACCGCAGCGCTGATGCTGGCGCGAGCGGGGCTCGGCATCGGTCAGGCGATGTTTGTGCCGGTCGCGATCGCCTGGCTCGTCGACGTTGCAGGCATCGACGGTCGCGCGCGCGCTGTCGCTCTTCACGAGCGGGTCGACGATCGGGCGAAGCACCGCGCTGTTGACGATCGGCGCCCTGCTTTCGGCATTGACCGTCATCACCCCCGGTAATTCCGCAAGCACTCTCGGCGGCATCGCGCATTGGCGCCTGCTCTTCATGATCACCGCGTTGCCGAACATCGTGATGATCCCGCTGCTCGCCGGTCTCCGCAGGAGAGACGCGCGTCACCGCTCCGTCGCGCCTGCGTTCGATGATCCCATGCCCGATCCGCTCCCGAGCCCATCGGCGACTGCGCTACGGGCGCCACCCCGGGCGCCGGCACACGCCGGTGTCCAATGGGGGACCATCGCGCTGTTCTTTGCGGCGGCGATCATGCCCATAATGCTTATTCAGGCGATGGGCGCGTGGTTGCCGACTCTGTTCGTACGAGACCGCGGGATCCTGCCCGCCCAGGCGGCAATGCTGCTGGGGGCCATCACGCTCTTCACCGCGCCCGCTGGCCAGCTTGCGGGCGGCTGGCTGATGACGCGCTATGCATCCTGGCACCGTCATGTCCCGGCGATCATCCTGATCAGCTTGATCGCAACATTGCTGCCGCTGGCGGCGCTGGTCTGGGCGCCGGGATTGACGGAGGCGGCCGTCGGCGTGGCGATCGCGAACCTTACGCTCGGGATCGCATCGTTTTGTGGGCTGTTCGGTGTGCAAATGCTCAGTCCGGTGTCGGCACGCATCACCATCAACGGCATCTTCTTCGCGCTGGTCACGCTGGTCGGCGTGGGTATCGGACCGTTGCTGACGGGGGCGCTGGCGACCTTTGCCCATAGCGGTCCCGCTACGATCGGGGCGGGCACCACGTCCCCGGCCGGGGCGCTCGGCACCGCGTTGTTCACGACAGGCGTCATCGCAAGCTGCGCCTGCGCCATGGCGGTCGGTGCGGTACGATACCGCTATCGCCAGCACTGCGCCGCATGACCAGTCCCGAAACACCCGAGCGGGTCGCGTTCGACAGCGAGGCGTTGCCACCGGACGAACGGATGGATCGCTATCGCGCATTATATGCGATCGGCGCCGACGTCACGCAGGTCGGCCCCAACCCGCGTGCGACGTTCGAGGCGTGGCGACTGGACCGCGCGCTGCTCTACAACCGGCGGCTGAACGACATAAGCCATAGCCGGAGCGAACAGCGGGTCGGTCACGACGGGTTCACGCACTGGACCGTCACCCTGGTATTCGAAGGTCTGTTGCAGGTCGATTTCGGCGATGGCATGCAGGATATCAGGGCCGGCGAGATCGTCCTGATCGATGTCAGCCGCGCGACACGCAACATGATGCGGGACGCGCGGATCGCGACGCTGGCGATCGCGCAGGACCGGATCGAGGAGACCGTAGGGCCGATCGGCGCGCTCCATGGGCGCGTGCTAGCCGCCGATCATTGCCGGCTTTACGCCGATTTCGTCCGGTCGCTGCTATCCAACCTGCCAACGATGAAGACGTCGTCGCTCCCGGCTGCGACCTCCGCGCTCTGCACGCTGTTGAAGGTTGCGCTGGAAGCCTATGGTCTGCACGACGCAGTGGTCGAAGGCAGCCGCGACGGGCGGCGGCTTGGTCAGCTTCGCACGTTGGTCGATGGAAGGCTGGGCGACCCGACCTTCGATCCCGAGACGGCGATTGCGGAAAGCGGCGTCTCGCGCGCCACGCTGTACCGGATGCTGCGGCCGCAACGCGGGCTCGCGGCCTTCATACTTGCACGTCGCCTCGAACATGTTCGGCGGGCGCTCTCCAACGCCGCCGAACGGCGCTCATTCGCAGACATCGCGCTCGATGCAGGGTTAGTCACCGAAAGCCATGCGAGCCGTGCATTCCTGGCCCGCTATGGACTGCGTCCCGGTGGCTATCGCGCGGCGATCGCCACCGCCATCGCCGAGACCGATCCGATCCAACAGATGCGGTTATGGCAGCAGGAACTGCGCTGATCTGCACGCGAAAGGTTTAGCCGCGCGCGGTCCAGGCCAGCCACAACCAGCCGCCGATCAGCAGCGCCCCGCCGATCGGCGTGATCGCGCCGAACCAGCGCGGTGCGCCCAGCGCCATCGCGTACAACGTCAGCGCAAAGATCGCCGCACCGACCACGAACAGCCACGCCGGCCCGCGCGCCTCCATCCGGATCGCAACCAGCGCCGCGACGACGTGGACGAGCTGATATTGCGCGCCGGTCTTCAACCATTCCGCGGCCGAGCCGGTCGCACCGTGCGCACCGAACGCCCCTGCCGCGACTGCGATCGCCCCGGACAATGCTGCGAGAATGGCGATGATCATTGCGTATCATTCCCCCAGGGAAAGCGTTTGGCAGTCTCGGCCCGCGCCGCGCGCATGTCGCCGGAGTCGATCTGCAACTGCAACCGCTCCTTGTCGCGCGACCGGTATTGCTCCTCCGCACGGTCGATATCCGCCGGCGACACGTCGAGCCCGCGCAGCGCCAGCCGCGCCATCTTCACCGCGGACTCCATCACTTCGCGCACCACCGCGGTCGCCGACGTGTTCTTCAACTTCACCAGCGCACGGCGATCGAACGCGCGGACGTAAATCGCGGCGTCCGGGAACGCCTCATGCACGCCCTCGATCGTGTCCGGATCGAGCTGGTCGCCGTCCATGCAGAAGCAGATGATCTCCGCCTCCGCCGCGCCCGCCTGTCGCAACAGGTCGAGCCGCGTGCCGTCGCCATAATAAACCTTCGCGCCGAACTCGCCGGCGATGTCGATCATCTCGATATCGGTGTCGATCAGCGTCACCGGGATATCCTGCGCGAGCAGCATCTGGCCGACCGTCTGGCCGAACCGCCCATAGCCGACAATGATCGCATTGGCGCCGTCGACCTTGGGGCCGTCGCGCTCCTGCCCTTCGGCGATCGGCTCGGTGCGGAAGCGGCGGGTGATACCCATCAGGAACGGCGTGGTCGCCATCGACAGCGTGATGATCGCCCCGAACAGACTTGCCGCCTGCGGTTCGATCAGCAGCCCGGCCTGCGCCTGCGCGAACAGCACGAAGCCGAACTCGCCACCCTGACTCAGCAACAGGCCGAGCGCGAACGCCTGCCGCCACGTCATCTTGAACGCCATGCCGATCAGCATGATGACGCTGGTCTTGGTGAGGATCAGCGCCGCCGCCATCGCCATCACGAAGACCGGGCGTTCGGCGATCGCGCCTAGGTCGAGCACCATGCCGACCGCGAGGAAGAACAGGCCTAGCAGGATCGAGCGGAACGGCTCGACATCGGCCTCAAGCTCATGCCGATACGGGCTGTCCGCGAGCATGACGCCGGCGATGAACGCCCCGAGCGCGGTCGACAGCCCGAGCCATTCCATGATCGCCGCGCTGGCGATGACGGTGAACAACCCCGCGAACACGAACATCTCGCGTTCGCCGAGATTGCCGATCAGCCGGAAGAACGGCCGCAGCAGGAAGCGCCCGGCGATCACCAGACCGACGACCGCCAGCACCGTATAAACCGCGAGCAGCCATCCCGGCGGCGCGTTAGCATCGGCCGGGTTGCGGCTCATCGCCGCGACGATCGTGATCAAGGGCACGATCGAAAGGTCCTGAAACAGCAGGATCGAGAAGGCACGCTCGCCGAACGGCGTCCGCATCCGCCCCGACGAGCGCAGCATCGGCAGCACCTGCGCGGTCGACGACAGCGCGAGCGGGAGCCCGAGCGCGAGCGCGGCGGGGAGCGAGAACTTCGCCCCGACCCAGACGATCGCGGTGATTGCGAGCCCGCAGATCGCGACCTGCAAGAGGCCGAGCCCGAAGATCTCCTCCTTCATCCTCCAGAGGCGTGACGGGTTCAGTTCGAGCCCGACGATGAACAGCAGGAGCGTGATGCCGAGTTCGGCGAACCCGAGCTTCGACTCCGCATCGCCGACCAGTCCCAGCACATGCGGCCCGACGACTGCGCCCGCGACCAGGTAACCCAGCGTCGCACCGAGCCCGAGCCGGCGGAACAGCAGCACGAACATCAGGCCGAAACCGAGCAATACGACGCCGTCGCGGAGCAGCGACGGGGCCGTACCCTCCGCCATCAGACTTTCGCCTTTGCAGCGGTGTCGGCAGCCTCGGCGGCGGCTTCGAAGGCGAGGCGGATCGATGGGTGGCGCGCGGTATAGTCGAGCGCGGGGGTGAAGATATCCATCCCCGGCCAATCGGGCGCATCGCCTTCGCGCGCAAGCCACGCGGTCAGCGCGTCGCGGGTCGCGGCGAGTTCGGCAGGGGTGCGGCCGAGGATGTTCGCCGCCAGCAACGACGACGACGCCTGCCCCAGCGCGCAGGCGCGGACCAGCAAGCCGACCTCGCTGACGCGACCTTCGCCGTCCACCGCGACGTCGATCGTCACCCGGCTGCCACAGATCGGCGAGCGTTTCTCCGCGGTCGCCATCGGCTCGGTGAGGCGTTCGTGATACGGGATCGTCGCGGCAAGGCGGAGGATCTCGGCGTTGTAGAGGGGCGCGCTCATGGCTTTGGTTCGCTTGCGTTATCGGATTTGGAAGGCGGCGTTCTGGCACCGAACACCGGCTGACCGCGGCGGCGGCGGTCGACGAAATCGGCGATACCCGCGCTGGTCGCGTTGAGCAGCGGATACGTCCGCGACCGGGTCATCCATTCCGGCCGGCGCGATGGTCCGCCACTCATCGTGTCGATGACCAACGTCGCGAGCAGGAAGACGAGGCTGGCGAGGATCAACCCTTTCAACGCCCCGAAACCGAAGCCAAGCGCACGGTCAACCGGACCAAGGATCGAAGTCCGCGTCCGCGCCCCGATCGCGTTGGCGACCAGCCGCCCGCCGATATAGGTGACGCCGGTGATGATCGCGAACGCCAGAACCGCGGCACCACCAACGGTCCCGACCATCGGCGACAGCGTCGCGGCGAGCGGGATGTGGAACAGCTTCAACATCGCCACCATCGCCACCCAGGCGAACATCGACAGCACTTCGGTGACGAACCCGCGGATCAGCCCCAGCACCGCCGAGCCGGCGACGGCGAGCAGGACGACGATGTCTAGGGCGGAAAGGTTCATGGCTTCTGGAATAGGGACGCGGGAGGCGAACCGCTAGTGCGGGTTGCGCCCGACGAGTCTTAGCGGTGCAAGCCGAAAACACCGTAGCGTTCGCGCCACGCGGCGACTTCGTCCTGCAGATGTGCGGGCGCTGCCTCTCCCGAGAGGACGAAGCCAGCGACGTCGTTGTCGGGATGCATCAGCATTTTCTCCGCCCCGTCGCTGAACCACACCGGGACTAGCTGGTCGCACACGGCGTCCAATACCGCCGCCGCCATGCCGTTCGCGATCGCATCGCTGCCGGCGAGCAGACGGACATGGATCGAGACGCCCTCGAGACAGGTCTGCGGCCTGTCGACGAAATTGAGTGAGACGAGCAGCCCGGACCGGTCGGGCCGAGCCGCGTCCGGCAGGCTCGCGACCCGGCGCCAGACGCAGAACCACGTCCGGCAGATGCGCGGGCGATCCGCATGGATACCGCACCCTTGGTCGCAGAGGTGGACACACGGCGTTCCCGCGGGTTTTGCGAATTCGGGCGTCTTCACCGTCAGCTCGGTGCAGCACGCGGTGCAATCCCCGCACTCGCGATTGAGAAGGATCGGTCCCAGCAGCGTGGTTTCCACGTCGGCAGGTGGTTGGGTCGGGATGTCACGCCGATCCACGGTTCAATTCCCTTCGGAATCCACCGTGAAGACCATCGGCTTGCCCCGAGACATCGGCTCCCATCCCGCCTGCAAGGCGGCCCGCACGCCGCGCACGATCGTCGCGTCGTCGATCTGGAGCCGCCCGCGCGGCAAGCCCTTCAACAGACGCTTAGGCGCGGGGAATTCCAGCAGCGCTTCGCGTTGCGCATCGTCCTGCAGCAGCGAGATCGTCATGCCCTTCCAGCCTTCGGCATCCGTGTGCTGCGGCTCGCGCTCGAGGTTCCAATCGTATCGGGTGCCATCGACCTCGACGGTACCGGTATTGCTTTTAGTGTTCGCCATGCGGGCGCCATAGCATGGCTGTCGCGAGAGGCCATGCGTTGGGAGTGGTCGCGGTTTTGCTGGCGGGGATGCCGTCACGCGCTTGATTGATCGGTGCCTAACGAACGCAGTTGGTGCACCACCCCGGCGGAGGCCGGGGCCCAATTGGAAAGGTCGTGGTGGCGAAGCGCAGCGACCGCCACCAGCGTTTCCCAATTGGGCCCCGGCCTCCGCCGGGGTGGTACCTAGCCGGGAGGTTAATAACGAACCGCAGCCATCCCATCATAAAGGTATGCGTGGTTCCGCACCGTCACTACGATCGGCCCTGTTCTCCCGCGAAGGCGGGAGCCCAGTCTGGGTCCCCGCCTTCGCGGGGAAACAAGCTACCTTCTTGTGTTCGTTACCCCCGTCCCATCATGTGATCCACGAACGACGCGAGCGTCTTGAAGCCCGAGAGCTTCATCCCGCTTTTCTCCCCCGTCATTGACGCCGGTACCAACGCGCGTTCGAAGCCGAGCTTGCTCGCTTCCTTCAACCGCAGCGGGCCATGCGCGACCGGACGGATTTCCCCTGACAGCGCGACCTCACCAAACGCCACCGCATCGACCGGCACCGGCCGCTCCGACATCGCCGAGATCAGCGCCGCCGCCACCGCCAGATCCGCAGCCGGATCCTGCACGCGGTAACCACCGGCGATGTTGAGATAGACTTCGGCGTTCGAGAAGCTCAGCCCGCACCGGGCTTCCAGCACCGCGAGAATCATCGCCAATCGGCCCGAGTCCCAGCCAACCACTGCGCGCCGCGGGGTCGCTCCCGACGCCAGGCGAACGGTGAGCGCCTGGATCTCGACCAGCACCGGCCGCGTCCCCTCCAGCGCCGGGAACACCGTCGCCCCCGTCATCGCGTCATCGCGGTGCGTCAGGAACAGCGACGAGGGGTTGCCGACCTCCGCCAGCCCCTCGGTCTGCATCGAAAAGACGCCGATCTCGTCGGTCCCGCCGAAGCGGTTCTTGATCGCGCGGAGGATGCGGTACTGGTGGCTGCGCTCGCCCTCGAACGACAGCACCGTGTCGACCATATGTTCCAGCACGCGCGGGCCGGCGATCGAACCGTCCTTGGTGACGTGACCGACCAGAACGACAGCCGTACCGCGCTCCTTGGCGAACCGGATCAATTCCTGCGCCGAGGCACGGACTTGGCTGACCGTCCCCGGAGCGCCCTCGATCAAGTCGGAGTGCATCGTCTGGATCGAATCGATCACCAGCATCGCTGGCGGCTTGGTCTGCAACGTCGTCAGGATGTCGCGCGTCGACGTCGCCGCCGCCAACTGCACCGGCGCATTGCCGAGCCCGAGCCGCCGCGCGCGCAGACGCACTTGGTCCGCCGCTTCTTCGCCCGAGACATACGCGACCGACTGCCCGGCCAGCGCCATCTTCGCCGCCGCCTGCAACAGCAGCGTCGACTTGCCGATCCCAGGATCGCCGCCGATCAGCGTTGCCGAACCCTCGACGAACCCGCCGCCCAGCGCCCGGTCGAGTTCGGCGATGCCGGTCGCCATCCGGTCGGGCAGCTTGATCTCCGCATCGAGCCCGACGAGCTGGATCGCGCGGCCGCCGGTCTGGAGATTATGCTTCGAATGGAACGGCGTGGCGGCGGTGTTCGCCTCCTCGACCAGCGTGTTCCACTCGTTGCAATCGGCGCATTGCCCCGCCCAGCGGTGCGACACCGATCCGCAGGACTGACACACATAACGCTTCTGGGGTTTCGCCATGCGGCCGATGTACGAGAACGATACGGGAACATCAATGGCCGGCATACGACCTATGTTGCGGATTTAGTGGCGCTTGACAGCGCACGGCGTTATCCGCGCGATGATGCACGCCACCGACCTGCGCATCGCCCTGTTCAGCGGCAACTATAATTACGTCCGCGACGGCGCGAACCAGGCGTTGAATCTGCTCGTCGGTCATCTGTTGTCGAAGGGCGCGACGGTACGTGTCTATTCGCCGACCAACGCCAAGCCGGCCTTCCCGCCGACCGGCGATCTGGTCGCGGTGCCGTCGCTGCCGCTCCCTGCAGGGCGCGGCGAATACAAGATGGCGCGCGGGCTGCCCGCGGCGATCCGTCGCGATCTCGATGCGTTTGCGCCGAACATCGTACACGTGTCGGCGCCCGATTTTCTCGGCCACCGCGCGATCAGCTATGGCCGGCGCAACGGCATCGCCACGGTCGCGTCGCTGCACACGCGGTTCGAGACGTATTTCCGCTATTACAAGATGGCGTTCTTCGAGCCGATCATGGTGAAGATCCTCACGCGCTTCTACAACCGGGTCGACGAAGTGCTGGTGCCGGGGCGCGGCATGGCGGAGATCGTCCGCGACTGGGGCGTGACGACGCCGACCGCGATCTGGTCACGCGGCGTGAACCACGACCGCTTCGCACCGACGCGCCGCGATCTCGAATGGCGGCGCGCGCGCGGATCGCCGATGGCGAGGTTGCGGTCGGGTTTCTCGGGCGACTGGTGAAAGAGAAAGGTCTCGACGTCTTCGCCGACGTGATCCGAACGCTGGAGCAGCGCGGGGTACGGCACAAGGTACTGGTGATCGGCGAGGGCCCGGCACGCGACTGGTTCGCCGAGCGCGTGCCGGGCGCGGTCTTCGCCGGGTTCCAGTCGGGTGACGATCTCGGCCGCGCGGTCGCGTCGATGGATGTGTTCTTCAATCCGAGCGTGACCGAGACGTTCGGCAACGTGACGCTGGAGGCGATGGCGGCAGGTGTTCCCGTCGTCGCAGCGCGCGCATCGGGCGCGGTCGGGTTGGTGGATGACGGCGTGACCGGGTTCCTCGTGCCGCCGACCGATATCGCGGGATACGCCGACGCGATCGGGCGGATTGTTTCGGAGCCGGGCCTGCGCGAGACGATGGGCTGGGCCGGACACGACAAGGCCGCCGGGTATCTGTGGGATACGATCAACCAGACGGTGCTGGATACGTATCTCGAGGTGATGGTGCGGCGGGGTGGCTAAGTTGTCTGCCACGTGTACCTTTCGAATTCACCTTCCCCCGCTCCCTCCCCGTCACCCCAGCGAAAGCTGGGGTATCCCTGTTGGCGGGCGCCGCGACCCGAATGGGGAGATCCCAGCTTTCGCTGGGATGACGATCGAGGGCCGGGATGACGGTTTGGGGGACGATGTCAGACCGTCGCCCAATCGAACGTCAGCGGCGCCTCGCGGAACGCAAACCGGTCGAGGTGGCTCGACACCACCCCGCGCATCCGCTCGACGTCCTCGCCCTCCGGCACGGTCAGCGCGACGTCGAGCGTTTCGCTGTCCGCGCGCATCTCCAGAACCGCCCCGTTCGGGAAGGCGATGCGGCCCTCTTCCTCCGAGAAGGTGACCTCCATCTTGTGGCTCCAATGCTTGGCGAGCTGATGGAGATACTTGCTCGCCGAATGCGTCGGCACGCGTGCGACCGAGACGCTCACTTGAGCCGCTCGATCTTCTGCGCGGCTTCGTCGAGCAGCGCCGCAACCTCGTGCAGCGTGTCCTCGTTGACGTCCTCGCGCATCAGCCGGTGCTGGAGCACCTGCCGAAGATTGCCCATCGCCCGCCGGATTGGCGCGCCATCGGTCCGCTCGGATTCCGCCCCGACCGCCGACAGCCGCGCAAACAGGCCGTCCACCACGGCGGCATTCTCGGCCAGATGCGCACGCCCCTCGTCGCTCGCCGCAAAGCGCTTCTTCGCGCCCTCCGACTGCTGCTCCTCGATCAGCCCCATCTCGTCGAGCATGCTGAGCGTCGGGTAAACAACGCCCGGGCTCGGCGCATAGCCACCCCCGGTTAGCCCCTCGATCTCGCGGATCAGGTCGTAGCCGTGGCGCGGTGCGTCCGCAATCAGCTTCAGCATGACGAGCTTCAGCTCGCCGCCATCGAACAGCCGCCGGCCACGCCCACGTGGGCCACCACCCTGCTTCCACGCAGCATGCTCAGGTCCGTGGTCGCGACCACCATGCCGGTGACCGTCGCCACGGGGGCCGCCGGTCCAAGCTCCATATCCAATACCAAAACGCATTTGAGTGTTCTCCGATATATCTTCGTTCATGAACCAAGATATATCGCAGACTGTTTCGGGTTCAAGAGGTGCGTCGGAAAATTCGCTGTTCCATTTGTCCGTCATCCCCGCGGAGGCGGGGACCCAGATCCTCGGACCGCTCGGCTATTTGGTGCGTCAGCCAGTATGGATCCCCGCCTGCGCGGGGATGACGATGCGCGTTAGGATGACCAGCGCGCATGGGTGGCCCCCAACGGATGGGCAAACCTCTCCCCCGCCCCTATCTTCCGCGCATGGCTGATCTCTTCGCGGGCTTCGAACCCGCCGCCCCCACCGAACCGCATCCCGAAAACGCGCCGCTCGCCGACCGCCTGCGTCCGCGCACTTTAAGCGAGGTGGTCGGGCAGGATCACATCACCGGCCCCGAAGGCGCGATCGGGCGGATGGTGTCTGCGGGACGACTGTCCTCGATCATCCTTTGGGGGCCCCCGGCACCGGCAAGACCACGATCGCGCGGCTGCTCGCCGACGCAGTCGACCTGCGGTTCGTTGCGATCTCGGCGGTGTTCTCCGGCGTCGCCGACCTCAAGAAATCTTTCGCCGAGGCACGCGAGCACGCCAAGATCGGCAAGCGCACCTTGTTGTTCGTGGACGAGATCCATCGCTTCAACCGCGCGCAGCAGGACGGTTTCCTCCCCTATGTCGAGGACGGCACGGTGACGCTGGTCGGCGCGACCACCGAGAACCCGTCGTTCGAACTCAACGCCGCTCTGCTCAGCCGCGCGCAGGTACTTATCCTCGAACGCCTCGGTCGCGGTGCGCTCGAACAGTTGCTCGACCGCGCCGAGACGGAGATGGAGCGCCCCTCCCCCTGACCCCGCCCGCCAAGGACGCGCTGATCGCCAGTGCCGATGGCGACGGCCGTTTCCTCCTCAACCAGGCGGAGACACTGTTCTCGGTCAACCTGCCCGAACCGCTCGATCCCGCCGGGCTGTCGAACTTCCTGCAACGCCGTGTCGCGGTGTACGACAAGGATCGCGAGGGGCATTACAACCTCATCTCCGCGCTGCACAAATCGATCCGTGGGAGCGACCCGCAGGCGGCGCTCTATTATCTCGCGCGGATGCTGACCGCAGGCGAGGAACCGCTGTTCCTGCTCCGCCGCCTGACCCGCGCCGCAGTCGAGGATATCGGCCTCGCCGACCCGCAGGCGCTGGTCCAGTGCATCGCCGCCAAGGACACCTACGACTTCCTCGGCAGCCCCGAGGGCGAACTCGCTATCGCGCAGGCCTGCGTCTATCTCGCCACCGCGCCCAAATCGAACGCGGTGTACAAGGCGCAGAAGGCGGCGTGGAAATCGGCGCGCGAGACGGGTTCGCTGATGCCGCCCGCGTCGATCCGCAACGCGCCGACCAAGCTCATGCGCGATATCGGCTATGGCAAGGGCTATGCGTACGATCACGATACCGAGGATGCGTTCTCCGGCTCGGATTACTGGCCCGACGAGATGAGCCCGCAGACCTTCTACACGCCGACCGAACGCGGGTTCGAGAAGCGCCTGTCGGAACGGCTCGCCTATTGGGATGCCTTGCGCACCGAGAAGAATGGCTGAGCCACGGTTTACGCGGTTTGCGGCGATCGACTGGTCCGGCGCGCAGGGGCATCGTCACAAGGGCATCGCGGTCGCGATCTGCGAAACCGGTGATGCCGCGCCGAGACTGGTCCCGCCGCCGGGAGCGTCGGCATGGTCGCGCGACGATGTCCTCGACTGGTTGATCGACCAGGACACGCCGACGCTGATCGGCCTTGATCTCTCCCCCGCGTTTCCGTTCGTCGACCTCGCCGGCTATTTCCCCGGCGCCCCCGAAAGCCCCCAGACGCCCGCGCGCTCTGGGCGATGGTCGACCACGCCTCCGCCGCCGATCCGCACCTCGCGGTATCGACCCTGCTCACCGATCCAGACATCCGCCGGCACTTCCGCCAGCACCGCGATTGCGGAGACCTGTTCCCCGGCGGCGCAGGCCGGATGCGCGTCTGCGAGGACGGCCAGCGCGCGATGGGTTTCTCGCCGACAAGCTGCTTCAACCTCGTCGGTGCGGCGCAGGTCGGCAAGTCGAGCCTCACCGGCATGCGCGTGTTGCACCGCCTCGCCGGCCGCGTCCCCGTCTGGCCGTTCGATCCGCTGCCCTCGGAAGGACCAGCGATCGTCGAAATCTATACCACGATCGCCGCGCGCGCCGCGGGTATCCGCAAGGGCCTCAGCAAGATGCGCGATGCGGATGCACTGGATACCGCGCTGGACGCTCTCGGCAGCGCGCCCCATGATCTGCTCGCCCGCTACGACGATCACGCCACCGACGCGATCCTGACCGCCGCCTGGCTCCGCACGGCAGCGCATCGCCCGGACCTCTGGACACCGACCGCGATGACACCGCATATTGCGCAAACCGAGGGCTGGACCTTCGGCGTGTCTTGAAGCATTGGGCGGTTAGGCCTGACACGCACCGGGCCGGTTTAGCTCAGTTGGTAGAGCGCCAGTTTTGTAAACTGGATGTCGCGGGTTCGATTCCTGCAACCGGCACCACCCCTTCCAAATACTCTCGTACACATCCCTTGCCGCACCCGCGCCATAGCCTTATCGAATGACAACAAGACCAATCTGATACCGGGGAGCAGAGGATGGCGCGACGTGGCGAAAAGATTGGCGCCGTCGGAGCGCTGATGGTGACGTCCGCGAGCTTGGCGATCGCGGTGCCGAGCCATGCATCGGGACACCCGGTGATGCGCCCCGTGATATTCCCGGCGCCCACTTCGATGGTGCTGACCTCGGGCACACTCGCCTTGGGCACCGCCGTCGTGTTGATCACAGCGCCGGGTACCGATCCCGAGACCATTGCCCGGGTCCGCGACATCCTGACGGCGGCGGGGGTGAAGACGATCGCATCGGTGCGCCGGCTGCCCGTCGCGTCCGACCGCGTTCACATCGTCCTCGGCCTTGGCGACTCAGGCGTCGTGCGCGACTCGCTATCACGCAGCAAGGCCACGCTGGAGACGCATGCCGAAGGCTACACCCTCGCCGTGTTAGCGGCCGGTGCGGGCATAGTCACGCTCGCCGGTCACGACGCCGATGGCCTGTTCCACGCGGTCCAGACGTTCCGCCAGCTCGCCCGGCGCCCGACCCTGCCCGCGCTGGTGATCCAGGATTACCCCGCAATGCCGATCCGCGGCACGATCGAGGGCTTTTACGGCGCGCCCTGGTCGATGGCCGATCATACCAGGCATCTCGACTTCCTCGCCACGGTGAAGGCGAACACCTATGTCTACAGCCCGAAGGACGATCCGTACGCGCGATCGGTGGCGCGAAGCCTATCCTGCCGCGACCTTGTCGGCGCTTGGCACGTTGGCGAAGACCGCGCGGCGCAACCATGTCGATTTCGTCTACGCGGTCTCGCCGGGCCCGTCGGTCTGTTTTTCCGACCCCGCCGACGTGCAGGCGCTGGAACGCAAGTTCGACGCGCTGCGAGCGATCGGCGTCGGCAGCTTCTACGTCGCGCTCGACGACATCGAATATACCAAGTGGAACTGCGAGCGCGACAAGACCGCGTTCGGCCCCTCGGGCGCGGAAGCGGCCGGCGTCGCGCAGGCGCAGTTGCTCAACGCGGTGCAGGCCGGCCTGAGCGCCAAGGATCCGGGTGCGCGCGCTGATCATGGTGCCGACCGAATATTACGATGCGAAGGAAACGCCGTACAAGGCGGCGTTGCGCAAGCATCTCGACCCGCGGATCGTCGTCCAGTGGACCGGCACCGACGTCGTCCCGCCCGCCATCTCGATCCCCGATGCCAAGGCGGCGACCAAGGCGTTTGGCCGCAAGACGCTGTTATGGGACAATTATCCGGTCAACGATTACGCACAAACTACCGGTCGGCTGCTGATGGCACCCTATACGCGACGCGAGGCCGGACTGTCGGGCGAACTGACCGGCATCCTGTCGAACCCGATGAACCAGGAGGCCCCGAGCCGCCCGGCGGTCACCGGCGTGGCCGCATTCGGCTGGAACGACACCGCGTACGATGCCGAGCGGACCTGGCATTTCTCCGCGCGCGAACTGGCGGGCGGCGACGAACGCGCGACCGCAGCCTTGCTCACTTTCTTCGATACGCAGCATATGGCGCCGACCTTCGGCAGCCAGCCCTGGCAGGAGCAGGCGCCGCGACTGAAGGCGGCGCTCGACGCGGTCCGGGAAGCGCTGGCGGATGGCGATGCGGCGGCGCGGGAGCGGGCGATCACGGACCTGACCACGCGTGCCGACGCAATCGCCAACGCGCCCGACATCATCCGCTCCGGGACGATCGACCCCAGCTTCGCGGCGCAGGCGCGGCCTTGGCTCGACGCGATGCAGCGCTGGGGACGCGCGCTCCAATTGACGGCCGCCGGGCTCGGCGCCGCCAATAGCGGCAGCACTGCCGCCGCACGCTATTTCGCAGACGCGGGGAGACTGGCGCGCGAGGCGGCTGCGATCACGACGATCCCCGGCGCGACCCGGTTCGATGGTCCGATAAGAATTGCGGACGGCGTGCTCGACGCCTTCGTCAGCGACGCGCCGACCCTGATTGCCGCCGCGCCCGCAATCGAGGCCGGCGGCGCGGTACCGGTGCGATCCGATGGCCCCAAATGACCGGTCTTCAGCCGAGGCTCGCTGGCTTGAGTTGACGCGCGACATCCTGCCGACCGCGGCGCCGACGCGTGGCTGGCCGGTCCGCGCCGATCATTGCTTCCAGCGTATCTTCCTCGACAACGCCTGTGGCGGCGTCTGGTACGACTTCATACCCGATCGACCCGCCTATGCGCGCGCCGACCGCGTCGTGCTCGATCGCGCTATCGCGCTCGCCGAAGCGAGCTTGGCGGGCGAACTGGATCTGGTCGTACTCAACCGGCAATCGCTGGCCTGGCGAAGGGCTCGCGCCGCACGCAAATGACGCCCGTCACCCGCAGCAGCGTTTGGACTTCTTGCCCGATCCGCATGGACAGGGATCGTTCCGTCCTGCCTTGACCGACGCTGCGCTGGCCGTTGGCAGCGGAACGGCGGCAGCCGCCCGCAATCGGGACGCATGGAGCTGGAGGACACTCGTCGCGAGATCGGCCGGTGCCTGGTCCTCGCGTTCGTTGATCTCCATGCTGTCCAGCGCGCTTTCGTTGCGCGCGATCGCGATTAGCACCGACAGACGCGCGAGGCCGTCGACCGCCTCGGGGTCGTCGCCAGCCGCCACCGCGTCCCAGCTTTCGGGCCGCAACGCCATCGCTTCGGCGAACCCGTCGATCCACAATTCCCAAAGGATGTCTCCGGTCCGCTCGTCCACGTCGAAGATCGGACGCAGCTTGCCACGCTCCAGATCGCGGGCGATCTCGGCGTAGCGTGCCATGACGGCGTCGACGAACCATTGCACGTCGAGCGGATCCTCGAACGGTGCGATGCCGTCCTCATCGAGCCCCCATATGCTCTGCAGCCATTCGCCTTGCTCGATAGGCTCGGGTCCGACCAGCAGCCCGGTGAGAAACCCGTCGAGCTCGGTCAGCAGCATCGGCTCTTCGAGCGGCAGGTCAGCCAGCGCATCGTCAAGACGACGGAGTCGGGACGGGCGCGGCTTCATGCCCCCAGGCACCGTGTCGTCGTCATCACAGGCTCAAATTCCGTTTGGTCATTTCGGCTGCCGCCATCGCGGTCAGCGGCGCGCGCGTTGCTCGAGCGAAGATATCCGCCAGATCGAGCAGGTCCTCGTCGTTCAAGGCGGTGATCGACGCCTCGATTTCCGCCAGGCACAGCACCGCCCGGTCATGCTCGATCATGCGTCGCTTGATACGGGATTTCAACATTGTCAGGCCGATAGCAGGAGGGGATGGAAAGACAGACGCGGATACAATCGGCTTTGGGGGCCCGCCTTGGGGAGCGCCCCGGTGGCTGTTACACCCCTTTAGGAGACCTTCGCTTGGTCTGTTTGGCGGTGTTCGCGCGCTCTTCGGCGCCCAGCCTTTGCCAACGCTCGAACCGGGCACGCGTCAGATGTCCCGCTGCGATCCCGGCCTGAACCGCGCACCCGGGTTCGACGCTATGCGAACAGTTGGAAAAACGACACTCCTCCGCAGCCGCGACGAAATCGTCGAAGATCTCCGCGATCCCGGTGGCCGCGTCGGCCAACTGCAATTCGCGCATGCCCGGCGTATCGAGCAGCCACCCTCCCTGCGCCAGCCGGTGCATCTCGCGCACCGTCGTGGTGTGGCGACCGGTGGAGTCGTTCGCACGAATGGCCTGGGTCGCGATGCTGTCCGAGCCGCGTAGCGAGTTGACCAGCGTCGACTTGCCGACCCCGGACGAGCCGAGGAACGCGACGGTCTGGCCGGGGCCGCACCAGTCCGCGAGGCCGGTGACGGCGTGTGGATCACGCCCATTGACGATCTCGACCCGCAATCCGGGCTCGATCGCTCGCGCCGCCGCGACGTAAACGTCGGGTGTGTCGGTCAAGTCCGCCTTGGTCAGCACGACCACCGGGGTAACCCCAACGTCGTGCGCCAACACCAGATAGCGCTCGAGCCGCGCGACGCTGAAGTCTTCGTTGCACGAGGCGACGAGGAATACCGTATCGACGTTCGCGGCGATCATCTGTTCGCGACGCGGATCGCCCGGCGCGCGACGCTTGAACAGGTTCTTGCGACGAAGCACGCGGATCGGCAACCCGGTCGACGTCTCGATCAGCACCCAGTCGCCGACTGTCGGATGATCGTCGGTCGGTTGCGCCCCCGCGATATAGGGCGTCACGAGCTGCCGGCCGCCGGCTCCCGCCACCGCGATCTGACCACGATGGACCGACATCACCCGGACGGGATGACGGTCGCGCAGGTCCTCGTCCGACAGCTGGGCGCTGAAATGGTCATCCCAGCCAAGATCTTCCAATGTCTCGTCGGTCGGCATCATAGGGCGCAGCGGCATCTTTCTTCACGACGGTTCGCGATCATCGTAGGGCGGGCTCACCGATATGGCGATCCTTGCCCGGTATGACACGCTCGGCTCCGCGAAGCGACCATGCAGGGCATCCGGCGGGACGGCAAACGGGCAACGTCCGATTTACTGGTCCCGGTTCACTGGTCCCGGTTTATTGGTAATGCGTGACCTTCTCGAAGCCGTCGTTGAGCTTCACCATCCGGATCACCTTCTTCGCATAGCTGCGGACGTGCCGGTCGAAACGCGTGTCGTCGTAGACGCCGCGCCAAATATACTCGTCTCGCTCCAGCAGCGCGCGGAGGAGGTTCGATACCGCCTCCTGCGTATCCAGCGATGCTTTGGCCTTCAGGATCAGCGAGCAGACCATCTCCTCGGCGCTAGCCTTATCGCAATCGTCCTGAAGCTCCCGCCCGCCGCGCTCCGCGACGACCTGATCCGCGCGCCGCAACGACCCGGCTTTCCAGCCATTTGCGGGCCACCGCCCCGTCCCAGGTCTTTACCATCTTGTCCGCCACACGCTTCTCGTTTTCTCTCGCACGCGACGAAGGCCTGCCGACGTTTCCCGGCCGGCCACGGTGATCACGCCAGCCGACCGCCGCCGATACCACCGCCGCTCGGCCAGGTACACCGCGCCTTGGCAGGACCGGAGTTGAGCTCGCGTACCGATTGACCTAGGTCTGCCGCGCTACCCGAACGCATCCGCATCACGCGGTGACGGCTCCGGGGCGAATTGGGAGAGGTGCCGCATGAACCAGCAGCCAACGCACCGGTTTGTGCCGGACGGGTCGATCAGGCGCATCATGATTTCGAGGGCGATCCGATGATCCTGCTGATACTTGCCGCGCAAGCCGCCACGCTGGGCGCGACCAATTACAGCGTCAGTGCACCGATGCCCGTACCCAAAGGCCGCCCGAGCTTTGCCGACGAGTTCGACGGCAAGGCGATCGATCAGACGAAATGGCGCTTCGACGTGTCGCGCAATGCTGAGGGCTGGTACAATCACGAACGCCAATATTACGCCAAGGACCGGGCCGAGAATGCGCGGATCGAAAACGGCGCTCTGGTGATCGAGGCGCGGCGCGAGACGCTGTCGAAGGCGCGCTTCGCCGATTGGGGCGGTCAGGCATATACCTCAGCCAAGCTCGTCTCGCGCATCCCGCGTGGGTATGGCTTTTACGAGGTCCGCGCGAAACTGCCGTGTGGGCGTGGCAGCTGGCCGGCGATCTGGCTGCTGCCGTCGGGCGGAAAATGGCCCGACGAGGGCGAGATCGACATCATGGAGATGGTCGGCTGGGATGCAAACGTCGTCCATGCGACACTCCACACCGCGGCATTCAATCACACCAAGGGCACGCAACGCGGCGCGCAGATCGGACTCGCGACCGCCTGCACGGCGTATCACCGCTATCAGCTCGACTGGCGCGCCGATGCGATCACGATCGGTGTCGATGGCCGCGCGATCATGCGCGTCGCCAACGACCAGCCCGGCGGCAAGGCGGCGTGGCCGTTCACGCGCCCCTATGACCTGATCCTCAACCTCGCGGTGGGTGGCGACTGGGGTGGCCAGAAGGGGATCGACGACGTGGCGTTTCCGCAGCGGATGGCGATCGATTACGTCCGCTACTGGCAGCGCTGACCGAAGCCCCCTTCACCGGCGCCCTGCGCGAAGAGGATGACCAGCCCGCCGCACAGCGTCAGTGCGGCGAGCACGAGCATCACCCCATCGAAGTCAGTCGGCGTGGCAAGTGCCCAGGTCAGCGTCGGTCCAAGCAGGCCGGGCAGCGTGTTGGTCAGGTTGAGCAACCCGAGATCGCGGCCACGATGGCGGGCGTCGGGCAACAGCTGCATCGCGAACGACGCATGGAGCGCCAGGAACACCGACGTCCCGGCGCTGTAGACGCAGAACGCGACCGCACCGCCCGTAAAGCTCTGCGCACCCGCCATTCCCACCAGTCCGGCAGCCGCGACGACGGTTGCCGCGAAGAGGAACGGCTTGGTCCGACCCGAACGATCGGCAAGACGACCGACGAAGACCGCGATCGGCAGCGGCACCGAATAGGCGACGATCATCACCGTTCCCATCCGCGCCGCGATCGTCGCTGGTGCGACTGTCGGCGCGACGCTTTCGAGATAGTAGAAGAAATAGACGAACAGCGCGCTGCCCGCGATCTGGACGAACAACCGTGCGATCCAGGCCAGCGCCAGATCGCGCCGTAGCACCGCCCTCGCCGGCCGTGGCGGGTCGTCCGGCACGACCGGTTGCGCGCGCTGCAGCAACAGGGGCATCGTACAGGCGACCACTACGAGTGGCACGATCGCCAGCCGCGCCGCCTCGCCGAGCAGGGCGGTTGCCATCAACGCCGCCGCCAGCGCCGCGGCGACCGGGCTTGCCACCGCGAGCAGACCGCCGGCTAGCCCCTTCTGCGCATTGGGCACCTCGTCGGCCATGATCGCCAGCAACGGCGCGAGCACTGCGTTCACCGCGACCTGGAACGTCACAACCGACAGGATGAGACCGGTCGACGACGTCGCCGCGCCGATCGCCGCATAGGACAGCGTCGTGGCGACGAGCCCGCCGGCAAGCCACTTGCGACGCCCGCCACCGCGGGCCACCGATCGGTCGCTCAGCCAACCGAACGCGATGTTGGCGACGCTGGCCGAAAGCGCGCCGGCAACCACGATCATGGTGAGGACGCCCAGCCGCCCTGCCCCGGCGACGGCAGCGACCTTGATCGGCAACAGCAACGTCAAGAACGGCAGGTAGCCGATGACTCCACCGACATAAGCGAGCGCGAAAACCAGCAGAAAGCCGGTTGACCGACGGTCGGGTAGCGGCGCGGTCGGGAGAGCGGGATGGCGCGCCATTGCGCTGTTCCTAGGCCGCGCGATACCAGCAGGGCAACCTCCGTCCGTCGCCAACACGGTCGTCTCTGAGGCCCTTGGCGCGACGCATTGCATCGCCGCACGACCCGACGCGCAGCCCCTTCGAACCGCGACGTGTTGCAGCGCGGACACTATATTCAACATAATTTGTGAACGTTCACAACGGTAGCGCTACCGTGCTTGACACACTGTGACGGACAGAGAATGTGAACGTTCACGGGGAAGGCGCAGCTTATAGCGCCGTCTACAGGGGAGGACTATCATGCGTGGCTTCACAGCTCGCTCGCTTTCGCGTTTCGTCATCGGCACATCGGCACTGGCCTTAGTTGGCCTGCCCGGCATCGCCATGGCGCAGGACGCTGCCGCAACGGTCGGCAATCCAGGCTCTTCGGACATCGTACCGCAGGCCACCCCCACCGGTCCGAACGAGGCCACCGACGATATCGTCGTCACCGGCATCCGCGCATCGCTGCGCGAGGCGATCGACATCAAGCGCAATGGCCAGGGCGTGGTCGACGCGATTTCGTCGGAAGATATCGGCAAGTTCCCGGACACCAACCTCGCCGAGTCACTGCAGCGCATCACCGGCGTATCGATCGACCGCTCGAACGGTGAAGGCTCGACCGTCACCGTCCGCGGCTTCGGCCCGGAATATAACCTCGTCACGCTGAACGGTCGCCAGATGCCGACCTCGACACTCGGCGACGGCGCCAGCGCGCCCGCCTCGCGCTCGTTCGACTTCGCCAACCTCGCCTCCGAAGGCGTCGCCGCGGTCGAGGTCTACAAGACCGGTCGCGCCGCCGTGCCCTCGGGCGGCATCGGCTCGACGATCAACATCCGCACCCCGCGCCCGCTCGACAAGCCGGGCACGCGTGGCAGCATCGCCGCCAAGGGCGTGCTCGACAGCTCGCGCAACGGCAAGGACCAGATCACGCCGGAAGTGTCGGGCATCCTGTCCACCACCTTCGCCGACGACCGGATCGGTATCCTGTTCAGCGGCGCGTATCAGCGTCGCAAGGCGAGCAACAACTCGGCGAGCGTCGGCTTCCGCGACGGGTTCCTGGGGGCTGAGAATAACTGGGGCACGCTGGCACAGCCCGGCACGCCGGGCGCCGCCAACATCACCAACCGCCCCGGTCCGACCGACGTCTATGAGATCCCGCAGAGTGCCGCCTACGACGTCATCGACATCGACCGCGAGCGCATCAACGGCCAGCTGGTCCTTCAGGCCAAGCCGACCGACACGCTGACGGCGACGCTCGACCTCACCTATTCGAGCAACAAGGTCGAGGTGCGCGACAGCAGCGTCGGCATCTGGTTCAACTTCGGCGACACGCGCAGCGCATGGACCAACGGGCCGGCAGCCGGTCCGGTCTTCTATTCGGAGAATTTCGCGCCGGGCAAGGATCTGTCGTACAGCAGCTCGCTCACCGCGAACAAATCCGAGAACAAGTCGATCGGCGGCAACCTGACCTGGGAAGCGCCCGGCAACGTCACGATGTCGCTCGACGCGCATCACTCGACCGCGGTTTCCAAGCCGACCAACGATTACGGTAGCAGCACGTCGATCGGCGGCGCGATCTTCGGCGTCCAGTCGCAGACCGTGAATTTCGAGAACGACCTGCCGATCATCTCGTACCAGATGTACCCCGGCATCGACCCGCTGAACGCGTCGTTGATCACGCCGACCGGCAACGCGTTCCGCAACGCGTATTTCAAGGACGAGATCAACCAGCTCCAGCTGAAGGGGCATTACGACCACGACGGCGACTTCCTCGACAGCATCGACTGGGGCTTCTCGTACGTCGACAACAAGGTCCGCTCGGCCTACGGCTTCATCCAGAACGAGACCTGGGGCGGGATCGATCCGCGCGGCGCGGCGGCCGGTGCAGCGGCGGTTCCCGACGATTTCTTCAACCTCACCAGCATCCCCGACAAGTTCAAGGGTGTCTCGGGCGCCAACAATCCGGCGATCCCGCAGTCGATCTACACGTTCAATTTCGAGCAGATGGCCGAACTGCTGCGGTCGCAGTATAATATCTGCAGCGCCCCACAGACCGGTACCGCCGCGCCTGGCACGTGCCTTGCCAACTACACCAATGATCGCCGCATCCGCGAGCGGACGATCTCGCCCTACATCCAGTTCAACGGCAAGTTCGACGTCTTCGATCGACCGGCGCACATCATCGGTGGCGTCCGCTACGACGAGACGCAGGTGAACTCGTCGGCATTGGTGCCGATCCCGACCGGTACGCGCTGGACCGGGGCGAACGAATTCGCCCTGACCTATGCGGCCAACGCCGCGTTCACGACGCTCAAGGGCCGCTATCACAACTGGCTGCCCGCGGTCGATTTCGACATCGAACCGGTCCGCAACGTCAAGCTGCGCGCGTCGTACAGCCACACCATCACGCGCGGATTACGGCAGCCTCCAGGGCGGCCTGAACATCGACTCCAACCCGCGGATCGGTGGCGGCACCGGCAGCCAGGGCAACCCGAACCTGATCCCGTACAAGTCGAAGAACATCGATCTGTCCGCGGAATGGTATTACGGCCGCGAAAGCTATATTTCGGTCGGGTATTTCACCAAGGACGTGCAGAACTTCATCGGCACGACGCAGATCAACACGCCGGCATTCGACCTGCGCAACCCGGGCTCGGGCCCGCGCTATCGTCAGGCGGTGGCGGCACTCGGATCGACCGACAACAATTTGGTGCGCGATTACATCCTGCGCAACTTCCCGGCCTCGTCGCAGGTCACGGGGACGAGCGATGCGGGTCTGCTGACGGGCAATATCTTCGGCCTGCCGCAGGACGATCTGTTCAACTTCCAGGTGAGCCAGCCGTTCAACAGCGACCAGACTGCCAACATCAATGGCTGGGAATTCGCGATCCAGCACCGCCTGTGGGAAACCGGGTTCGGCGTCATCCTGAACTACACGATCGTCAACGGCGACGCGAAGTACGACAACGCGCTCGATCCGAATATCGGCCAGTTCGCGCTGACCGGGCTCAGCGACAGCGCCAACGCGGTCGGCTATTACGACAAGAACGGCTTCCAGGCGCGTGTCGCGTATAACTGGCGCGGGCAATTCTATGCCGGCGGCGCGTTCGACCCGACCTATGTCGAGGCGTACGGCCAGGTCGATGCGAGCGCGAGCGTCCAGATGACCAAGGGGCTGGCGGTGTTCGGCGAGGTCATCAACCTTACCGGCCAAGGGCGTCGCGGGCATCGTCGCTCGGACAATTTCGTCACCTTCGCGCAGCCGGGCTACGCACGCTATTCGGCCGGCCTGCGCTTCAACTTCTGAGGAGCACAATCCTCCCCCGCAAGGGGGAGGATTGCAGGGTATGGACGCGCCCCAAACCGCTCCGTCATCCTGACGAAAGTCAGGATCCAGAGTGGCAGAGGGTCGTCTTTCGGTACTCCGGGCCCTGACTTTCTCCGGGATGACGGTCAAGGATGGCGCTCCTGCCGCCGACGGAGCAAGTTGGCATGCGGAAACAGGGAAACAGGCAGCAGACGATGGCCACGAATACCGGCCCCGAAGCAACGAGCGACCACCCGATCACGAACATCGTGATCGTCGGGGGCGGTACGGCCGGTTGGCTCGCTGCCTGCCTGATCGCCGCCCGCACCGATCGCGGCGCCGGACATCCCCTCGAGGTAACCCTGATCGAATCCCCCGACGTCGCGTCGATCGGCGTCGGCGAAGGCACGTGGCCGACGATGCGCCGCACGCTCGAACGCATCGGCATCACCGAGACCGACTTTCTCCTCGCCTGCGACGCATCGTTCAAACAGGGATCGCGGTTCGACGGCTGGCGGACCGGCGCCCCCGACGACAGCTATCTCCACCCCTTCACCGCACCCGTCGACGGCGACCCGCGCGACATCGTCGCAGCCTGGGCCGAGCACGGCGGCCAGTTCGCGAACAGTGTCGGCGCGCAAGGCGAGATTTGCCACCGCGACCTCGCGCCTCGCCAGCGGGCGATGCCCGACTACGCGGGCACTTTGAACTATGCCTACCACCTCGACGCCGGCAAGCTGGCCGCACTGCTGATGCGTCACGCAACCGAGCGGCTCGGCGTGCGCCACGTCCGCGACCACGTCGTCGGCATCGACGGCACCGAGCACGGCGACATCGCCGCGGTCCGCACGCGCGCGTCGGGTGCGATCGCGGGCGACCTGTTCCTCGACTGCACAGGCCACGCCGCGCTGCTGATCGGCGGCCATTACGGCATCGCCACGATCGACCGCGGCGGCGAGCTGTTCAACGATCGCGCGCTGGCGGTGCAGATGCCGGTCGCGCCCCACAGCGCGATCGCCTCGCAGACCAACGCCACCGCGCACGCCGCGGGCTGGATCTGGGACATCGGCCTGCCGACCCGCCGCGGCATCGGCTGCGTCTATTCCTCAGCGCATCTGAGCGACGACGCCGCGGCTGAGACGCTTGAGCGCTATATCCGCACCACCGTGCCCGACGCCGCATTACCCATTTTCCGCCAACTCAAGTTCCAGTCTCGTCACCGCGCGGTTCTGGGAGCGCAACTGCCTCGCGGTCGGGCTGTCCGCCGGGTTCCTGGAACCGCTCGAAGCCTCGGCGATCGTCCTGATCGAATTGTCGCTCGATGCGCTGCTCGACAATTTCCCCGCGACGCGGCGCGCGATGGATATTCACGCGACGCGCTTCAACACGCTGTTCCGCTATCGCTGGGACCGGATCGTCGAGTTCCTGAAGCTGCATTACGTGCTCAGCGAGCGCGACGAACCCTATTGGCTAGATCACCGCGACGCCGCATCGATCCCCCGCGGCTCGCCGAACTGCTGACGCTCTGGCGCCACCAACCGCCGTCGCGCACCGATTTCCCGATGATCGACGAGATCTTCCCGGCCGCGAGCTATCAATATGTCCTGTACGGCATGGGCTTCCCCGTACCGACCCGCGGACCGATCGCCACGGCGGACCGTACGCGGACGGAAACCTTGCTGGCGCAGGTCGATCAGCGCAAGCGTATGCTCGCCGCTGGCCTGCCGACCAACCGTGCCTATCTCGATGCCCTGCGGCATGCGACCGCCCCTGCCATGGAATTGTCAGCCTGATGTCCGACCACGTCATCCTCACTGCCGAAGATCACCGCGACCTTCGTATCCGTACAGAACGCGCCCCCGAACTTGGCGACGCGGTGATGACGTGCATCACCGTCCCGAGCGAGTTCCGGCGGGTCCAGACGCACTATCCGATCCTGTTCCAGCTCGACGCGGAGCGCGACAGCTTCACCGCGCTGGCGATGTTCGGGTTCGAGCCGGGCGAGAACCTATTCCTGACCGACGCCGGTTGGGACGTGCGCTATCGTCCGCTCGCGATCGACAGCCAGCCGTTCCTGGTCGGGCGCGGCGCCGGCGACGTCCGCCAGGTCCATATCGACATGGCGAGCCCGCGGATCGGGGCGGACGAAGGCATGCGCGTGTTCGACGATACGGGCCGACCGACGCCGTATCTCGAACGGATCGCCGATCAGCTCCGGGCGCTCGACACCGATTATGTCGCGTCCGCCGATTTCTTTGCCGCATTGCGCCGCTACGAGCTGCTTGAACCACTGACGCTCGATGTCACGCTCGACGATGGCGCGAAGAACCGGCTGGTTGGGTATCACGTGATCGACGAGGACCGGCTGGCCGCGCTCGACGGCGCTGCGGTAGCGGACCTGCACGCTGGCGGGCACATGATGCCGATCTTCATGGCGCTCGCCTCGCTCGGCAACATCGGCGATCTCGTCGCGCGGAAGAACCGGCGGATGACGCGTGGCTGACGCGGGGCCCGGCATCTTCGCGACCATGCCGCGCATCCGCGAGATCGTCATCCGCGATGCCACGGACCTGGACGTGCATCTGCGCGAGGCGACCACACCGTTCATCGTGCGCGGGCTGATCGCCGACTGGCCGATGGTCCGCGCCGGGCTGCAATCCGCGAAGGCCGCACGCGACTATATCCAGGCCCACGCGCGCGACCTCCCTTTCGCAGTTTCAGTCGCGATGCCTGACAGTGGCGGCCGATTGTTCTACGACGCGACGCACGCGATGAACTTCCAGATGCTGCGCGCGAAATTGCACGAGATCTTCGCACGGATCGACGCCAACGAAGGCGCCGTCGACGCGCACGCGATCTATCTCGCGTC
The DNA here is from genome assembly GCF_036856015.1 of Sphingomonas sp. LR55. Taxonomy (NCBI): domain Bacteria; kingdom Pseudomonadati; phylum Pseudomonadota; class Alphaproteobacteria; order Sphingomonadales; family Sphingomonadaceae; genus Sphingomonas; species Sphingomonas sp. LR55. The sequence goes on along the minus strand of NZ_JASPFO010000001.1, from coordinate 9,349 downwards.
GATCGACCTGCATCAGTTCTTTGCCGGATTGCACGAGGCCAACCATGTCGACCTCGGCGACCGCACGCCGCTTGCCAGCATCTGGATGGGCACCCGGACACGGATCGCCGCGCACAACGATGTTCCCGACAACCTCGCCTGCGTGGCGGTCGGCCGGCGACGCTTCACGGTCTTCCCGCGCGATCAGTTCCGCAATCTCTACCTCGGCCCGGTCGACAACACGCCAGCGGGCCGCGCGGTCAGCATGGTCGATTTCCACGCCCCCGACTTCGCCGCGCATCCCCACTTCCGCGAGGCGCTGACGCACGGCCAGGTCGCCGAGCTGGAGGCGGGCGACGCGCTCTACATCCCGGCGATGTGGTGGCATCATGTCGAGGGGCTGTCCGACTTCAACGTGCTGGTGAATTACTGGTGGCGCGAGACGCCGCGGTGGCTCGGCCAGCCGCAGGATGCGCTGAACCACGCGATGCTGGCGATCCGCGATCTGCCTGCGGACGAGAAGCAGCACTGGCGCGAGATGTTCGATCATTACGTCTTCGCCAATGGCCGCGAGGTCGTCGACCATATCCCCGAAGCAGCACGCGGCGTGCTCGCGCCGCTCACCACCGACACCGCGGGTCGCCTCCGCGCCTTCCTCCTGAGAGCGCTCAGCCGATGACAAATACACCTGTTCGTCGCGTCGTAATCGCCGGGGGCGGCACCGCCGGCTGGATGGCCGCCGCGGCGATCGCCCGCACGATGGGCAGCACGATCGAGCTCACGCTGGTCGAATCCGACGCGATCGGCACGGTCGGCGTGGGGGAATCGACGATCCCGCCGATGATCACCTTCAACCGCCTGCTCGGGATCAACGAAGCCGAGTTCATGCGCGAGACGCAGGCGACGTTCAAACTCGGTATCCTGTTCGACGACTGGAAGGATCGCGGCGAGAGCTATTTCCACTCGTTCGGCATCACCGGCAAGGATCACTGGTCCGCCGGCTTCCAGCATTTCTGGCTGCACGGGCTGACCAAGGGCCACGACCAGCCTTACGACGATTACTGTCTCGAGCTGCGCGCGGCGTTGCAGGGCAAGTTCGCGCATCTACCCGACGATCGGATGAACTATGCGTATCAGCTCGATCTCGACGCGCTACGCGAAATATCTGCGCGGGATGGCCGAAGCCGACGGCACGCGCCGCCTCGAGGGCAAAATCGCGCAGGTCGAGCTTAACGGCGAGAGTGGCGACATCGCCGCGCTGGTGCTCGAATCCGGTGCGCGGATCGAGGGCGACCTGTTCCTCGACTGCACCGGCTTTCGCGCGCTGCTGATCGAAGGCGCGCTGCACGCGGGGTTCGACGACTGGACGCATTACCTGCCCTGCGACTCCGCGATCGCGATCCAGACCGAGAGCGTCCGCCCGGCGCTCCCCTACACCCGCGCGATGGCGCATGATGCGGGCTGGCAGTGGCGTATCCCGCTCCAGCATCGCACCGGCAACGGCCTGGTCTATTGCAGCCGCTATCTCGACCGCGATGCGGCGCTCGACCGGCTGCTCGGCAACATCGAGGGCAAGACGCTCACCGAGCCGAACATGATCCGCTTCGTCACGGGAGCGCGACGCCAGCAATGGCATCGCAACTGCATCGCGATCGGCCTGTCGGGTGGGTTCATGGAGCCGCTGGAATCGACCAGCATCCACCTGATCCAGCGCGCCGTGCTGCGGTTGCTGCGGCTGTTCCCGTCGGGCGCGGTCAGCCCCCGCGACGTCGCCGAGTTCAACGACCAGCAGCATACCGACATGCTGCAGATCCGCGATTTCCTGATCCTGCATTACAAGGCGACCGAGCGCCGCGACAGCGCGTTCTGGCGGCAATGCGCGGCGATGCCGATCCCCGCCTCGCTCGAACAGAAGATCGAGCTGTTCCGCGAAACCGGCCGCGTTTTCCGCAAGAACGAGGAGCTGTTCGCCGAGAACAGCTGGGTGCAGGTGATGCTCGGCCAGGGGATCGTGCCGCGGAGCTATCACCCGATCGCCACCAAGCTGCGCGACGAAGAACTGGCGCGACTGCTCGCCGGCCTGCGCGACGGCACCAACGCGACCGTCGCCGGGCTGCCCGAGCACGCCGCCTATGTCGCGCGCTACTGCGGCACCGCCCCCACTCCCTCGCCCGTCCTCGCAGCCTGAACTCAGACGCATGGCACGGCGACGTCAGGCGGTAACGATCAAGCATGTCGCGGCGGATGCAGGCGTTTCGCTGCAAACCGTAAGTCGCGTCGTCAACAAGGACTCGGGCGTGCGCCCCGAGATGATGCGCCGCGTCCAGGCGTCGATCGACAAGCTCGGCTACGTCCCGTCGATCGCCGCGCAACGCATGGGCGGATCGCGCTCGTACCTGATCCTCGCGCTCAACGACCGCGAGCGGACGATCGCCGACTGGCGCGCGCGACAGGGTACCGACTGGTTCGACCAGATGATGCTCGGCGGCATGCTCACCTGTGCCGAGCACGGCTACCGCCTGATCGTCGAGCTGGTCGACACGCATAGCGACCATATCGAGCGCGAGCTGCAGGCCGCGATCGCCGCGCTGCAGCCCGATGGCGTGATCCTGACGCCGCCGCATTCGGGCAATCCGCTGATCATCAACCTGCTCGAGGCCCACGGCATCAGCTTTGCACGGATCGGCTCGCTGACCGACGGGCCTGGCCTCCGACTGGTCATGGACGATACGCGGGCCGCATGCATCGCGACCGAGCATTTGCTCGAACTCGGCCACCGGCGCATCGGCTTCATCGCCGGGCCGGCAGACTATGAACTCAGCGCGTGGCGGGTCGATGGCTGGCGCGCGGCGATGCAGGCGGCGGGGGTCGCATGCGATGATCTGTTGGCGGTCGGCGACTTCAGCCACGCGTCGGGACGCGCCGCGGCGATGCAGCTGCTGGCGCTGGCCGAGCCCCCGACCGCGATCATCGCGAGCAACGATCAGATGACGCTTGCGACACTCGAATTGGCGCGCGAGCGCGACTTGGCAATTCCTTGCGACCTGTCGCTGATCAGCTTCGACGACACACCGATCATTCGTCTCGCGCATCCACCGCTGACCGCGGTCGTCCAGCCGATCGCCGAAGTCACCGCGCGGGCGGTCGCGCTGATCATCGCGGATCTCGACGCCCGACTGGCAACGACCACGCCCGTGACGGTCCCTGCGGTGCTGACGTTACGCCATTCGACATCCGCACCTTAACGGGGGCCTGTACGCATGCTGGAGTTTGCGAGCGGTGCGTGTGGGCCAGACACAACAAAGCCCCGCTTTGTGGGCGGGGCTATTGTAGTTGGTTGCGGGGACAGGATTTGAACCTGTGACCTTCAGGTTATGAGCCTGACGAGCTACCGGGCTGCTCCACCCCGCGACATTCGCTTTCGCGAAGGGGGTATGAGACATGGTGAATGGGTTTTAAGCGTTCTGTTTGCGTATTGCCGCACGGGCTTCAATGCCTGGCGACGACCTACTCTTCCATCGCTTGAGCGATAGTACCATTGGCGCAGTCGGGTTTCACGGCCGAGTTCGGAATGGGATCGGGTGGGACACCGACGCTATAGCCACCAGGCAATGGAGCCGGTGCGACGATACGTTGGGGAATGCTTTGGGTACCCCGTCGGCGCTTTCGCTGAGACGGGGCTTAAAATCGATACCGTGCACATATTGGTTGCCAGCCTCTCGGAACACCGAGTGCTGGTGTATTTGTAGTTGGTACCAATCCCTCGACGGCGAGGGGATTGGCAATCTGGCGTCGTCTTAATCATCCGCACGCATCGTTTGTCGCTACTGGTGACCCAGTGTTGTCATTGATGGTGTGAGACTCTCAAGCGCGAATAGAGCAATTAGTATCGGTTAGCTCCATGCGTTACCGCACTTCTACATCCGATCTATCAACGTCGTGGTCTCCGACGGCTCTATGAAATCTTATCTCGAGGGAGGCTTCCCGCTTAGATGCTTTCAGCGGTTATCCCGTCCATACATAGCTACCCAGCTGCGCTCCTGGCGGAACGACTGGTACACCAGAGGTATGTTCAACCCGGTCCTCTCGTACTAGGGTCAACTCCTCTCAAATTTCGACGCCCACGGCAGATAGGGACCAAACTGTCTCGCGACGTTCTGAACCCAGCTCACGTACCACTTTAATTGGCGAACAGCCAAACCCTTGGGACCTGCTCCAGCCCCAGGATGTGATGAGCCGACATCGAGGTGCCAAACAACCCCGTCGATATGAGCTCTTGGGGGTTATCAGCCTGTTATCCCCGGCGTACCTTTTATCCGTTGAGCGATGGCCCTTCCACGAGGGACCACCGGATCACTATGACCGACTTTCGTCTCTGCTCGACTTGTCAGTCTCGCAGTCAGGCGGGCTTATGCCATTGCACTCTAACAGACGGTTTCCGACCGTCCTGAGCCCACCATTGCGCGCCTCCGTTACTCTTTAGGAGGCGACCGCCCCAGTCAAACTACCCGCCACAGAGGGTCCCTGTTCCGGCTTACGGAACGAGGTTAGACATCAGAAACAAACAGGGTGGTATTTCACCTATGGCTCCACATCAGCTGGCGCCGATGCTTCAAAGCCTCCCACCTATGCTACACAGTTTCTTCCTAATGCCACTCTGAAGCTGCAGTAAAGGTGCACGGGGTCTTTCCGTCTAACCGCGGGTACTCCGCATCTTCACGGAGAATTCAATTTCGCTGAGCATGTCCTGGAGACAGTGGGGAAGTCGTTACGCCATTCGTGCAGGTCGGAACTTACCCGACAAGGAATTTCGCTACCTTAGGACCGTTATAGTTACGGCCGCCGTTTACCTGGGCTTCATTTCAGAGCTTGCACCCCTCCACTTAACCTTCAGGCACCGGGCAGGCGTCAGGCCCTATACGTCGTCTTGAAGCCGACTTAGCAGAGCCCTGTGTTTTTGCTAAACAGTCGCTACCCCCTGGCCTGTGCCCCCTCAAAGTGCTTGCGCATAGTGAGGGCCTCCTTCTTCCGAAGGTACGGAGGCAATTTGCCGAGTTCCTTCAGGACACTTCTCTCAAGCGCCTTGGTATACTCTACCTGACCACCTGTGTCGGTTTCGGGTACGGTCTATACGGTGGGGCTATTTCCTGGAACCATTTCGAAGCCATCCCAATCCGATAAGGGATGACAACACACATGATCCGTCACACACCACCAGGCCCACGAATATTAACGTGGTTCCCATCGACTACCCCCTTCGGGCTCGTCTTAGGGGCCGGCTCACCCTGCGCGGATTAGCCTTGCGCAGGAACCCTTGGTCTTTCGGCGAGAGGGCATCTCACCCTCTTTATCGCTACTCATGTCTGCATTCGCACTTCCGATACCTCCACGACCCATTACCAGATCGCTTCACAGGCTTACGGAACGCTCCGCTACCGCGTACCACATAAGTGGCACACCCTAAGCTTCGGCACGTATCTTGAGCCCCGTTACATCTTCGCCGCAGGACCTCTTGTTTAGACCAGTGAGCTGTTACGCTTTCTTTAAAGGATGGCTGCTTCTAAGCCAACCTCCTGGTTGTTTTGGAAGTCCCACATGCTTTCCCACTTAGATACGATTTGGGGGCCTTAGCTGTAGGTCAGGGCTGTTTCCCTTTTGACGACGGACCTTAGCACCCGCCGTCTGTCTCCCGCATATCACTCTTAGGTATTCGGAGTTTGGTTAGGTTTGGTAGATCTCGCGACCCCCTAGCCCATCCAGTGCTCTACCCCCTAAGGTGTTCGTGCGAGGCACTACCTCAATAGTTTTCGCGGAGAACCAGCTATTTCCCGGCTTGATTGGCCTTTCACCCCTAAACACAACTCATCCGGTAACTTTTCAACGTTAATCGGTTCGGACCTCCAGTGCATGTTACTGCACCTTCATCCTGGTCATGCCTAGATCGCCGGGTTTCGGGTCTAATACATCAAACTCTGGCGCCCTATTCAGACTCGCTTTCGCTGCGCCTACACCTATCGGCTTAAGCTTGCTTGATACATTAAGTCACAGACCCATTATGCAAGAGGTACGCTGTCAGGCCATAAAAGCCCTCCAACTGCTTGTAGGCAATCCGTTTCAGGTACTGTTTCACTCCCCTCATCGGGGTGCTTTTCACCTTTCCCTCACGGTACTAGTTCGCTATCGGTCACATACGAGTATTTAGGCTTGGAGGGTGGTCCCCCCATGTTCAGACAGAATTTCACGTGTTCCGCCCTACTCGAGTCCTGAATTCTCACTTTCGTATACGGGGCTGTCACCCGCTATGGCGTCACTTTCCAGAGACTTCTACTAGTTGAAATTCAGGCACTGGCCTGGTCCGCGTTCGCTCGCCACTACTAACGGAATCTCGGTTGATGTCTTTTCCTCCAGCTACTGAGATGTTTCAGTTCGCCGGGTTCGCTTCACGAAGCCTATGTATTCAGCTAAGTGATACCTAACCTAATTAACTCGACCTGTGCGTTACCGCGCAAGTAGAATTAATCGGGATAGGTGGGTTTCCCCATTCGGAAATCGTCGGGTCAAAGCTTGCTCACAGCTCACCGACGCTTATCGCAGCGTGCCACGTCCTTCATCGCCTGTATGTGCCAAGGCATCCACGAATTGCCCTTACCTCACGCTTGAGAGTCCACACCACCAACGACATCACTGGGTGCGTTCCGAAGAACGTCACCAACTCGGCAGAGCAGTGCGCGTTAGCTTTTGTCAGGTGCGGATGATTATAATCTCAGCCAGATTATTAGTTATGATGATGTCGATATCTGGAGCCTCGAACCGCTCGCTTGGCTCGCTGACGCCGAAGCGCTCACGAACCGCCGAAGCAATCCTCGTCCC